>NZ_JAPPRR010000001.1:0-659052 GCF_026719705.1 Pseudokordiimonas caeni
ATCAATGCCGCCGCCCTGATGGAAGGCGCGCAGATCGACCTCAGACCCGGCCAGACCAGCCTGATCGGCGGGGAAGCCGCCTTCAAGGTGGCAGCGGGTGCGGTGATCACCAGTGCCATAGGCACCGATCAGGCCGATACGCTGACGGGCGCCACGGGGGATGAAGCGCTTTACGGCATGCAGGGGAACGATGTGCTCACCGGCGGGGCGGGGGCCGACACGCTGGAGGGCGGGGCCGGCAACGATGCCCTCTGGGCCGGAGCCGCTGACGACGGCAACGATCTGGTACGTGGTGGCGCCGGGGCCGATACGCTCGGGGGCGGGGCGGGCGACGACACGCTCGAAGGTGGACAGGGACGCGATATCCTCTATGGTGGCGCGGGCGACGATCTGCTGTGGTCGGGCGGCGCCGGCAGCACGGGCGATCCGTTCACGGGCATCCTCTGGGGCGGGACAGGCGACGACAGTCTCACCGGGGGCGCCGGGGCCGATACGCTCGGCGGCGGGGCGGGCAGCGACCGGCTTGAGGGCCATGACGGCGCCGACACCCTTTATGGCGGGCCGGGGGACGGCGCCGACACGCTTCTGGGCGGTGCCGGGCGCGATACGCTCTATGGCGGGGCGGGTGCTGACAGCCTCATCGGCGGCGCCGACGAGGACCTGATCTTCAACGGAACCGGGAATGACGCGGTCGATGGCGGCAACGGGAATGACACGCTCTGGGGCGGGGCGGGCGATGACCTGTTGACCGGTGGCACGGGCGCCGACCTCTTCGCCTTTGAAGCCGGCATGGGCAAGGACACGATCACCGATTTCGATACGGGGGATGACCGGCTCGACCTTTCGGGCTTTGCCATCACCAGCACCGCCGCGCTCAAGGCCGCCGCCAGCAGCGTGTCAGGCGGCATCACGATCGAACTCGGCGGGGGTGACAGCCTTATCCTCAAGGGGCTGGCGATGGGCGACCTTGATGAGCTGGTGCTGGTGGGGTGAGTGGTCGCGTCTGCACGCTTTATCAAAAGTCTCTATCACCAGGTAGGCCCTCGAACTGCAAAGGGCGTTTCCACAAAGTGCAAAACATCATTCGGGCAAAACCTCTAAATCCCAAGGCCGTGGCCAAAAAAAAGGCCACGCACGAAGCGTGGCCCAGGCTCAGGGAGGAAACGCCCACGGAGGGCATTAGCGGGTCGCCCCGCCACCTACTAAGATAGAATCTCGGTAGGTAAATGCAAGATCAGCCTACGTCACGAAATATTGAGGACCGGTTAAAAGTCTCCAAATCATTGATTTCGAAAGAATAAAAATTTCTCAGAAAATCAGATTCGAAAGACGAATCGTTGCGGCGCCGTACCGCTTTCATGGAATGGAAGACTGGAGTGAGGCATCGACTCAACAAATTCGCTGTCACAAAAGTGTCAACTCGCTGAAATCCATATGTAATAGGCTTCTGGCATACGGAAGCCATGAAAGCAGCGCATGGTTCGAACAGCAGTTTCCCCGCCCTCGCCGGCCAGCCGGCTCAATCCCGATTTGATGATGACGATATCCTGGCCTTCACCTCCATCGAAGGCGGCGGGCTCGCTGCAGCGCTTGGCGCCAGTGCACTCCTGAGGAGCATCGACGGTGACCGACCGGGTCACGAGGGCGCACACGAGGCGGATGACGATCATGCCAGCAATATTCGACGCAAGGGAAAACGCCACTTCCGGGCGGTTTTCGTGTCCGACGTTCATCTTGGCACCCGTTCGTCACGCGCTGACCTTTTGCACGATTTCCTGAAATCCATCACCTGCGAGAAACTGTATCTGGTGGGCGATATCGTCGATGGCTGGCGGCTCAAGAAATCCTGGTACTGGGATACGCGCCATAATGACGTGATCCGCCGCGTGCTGAAGATGGCGAAATCCGGCACCGAGGTGATCTATATCCCCGGCAACCATGACGAGGGTCTGCGTGGTTTTGTCGGCCACAATCTGGCCGGTGTTACCCTGCAGATGGAGGCGGTGCATGAAGGCCTTGATGGCCGTCGCTTCTGGGTCATCCACGGCGACGAATTCGATGGCGTGGTGAAATATGCCCGCTGGCTCGCCCATGTGGGGGACCATGCCTATTCGCTGCTTTTGAAGCTCAATACCGCCTTCAACCGGGTGCGCCGGTCGCTCGGCTACCCTTACTGGTCGCTGTCGGCCTATCTGAAACACAAGGTGAAGAACGCGGTCGAATATATCGGCAAGTTCGAGGAAGCGGTTGCCCACGAGGCTGGCCGCCG
This sequence comes from Pseudokordiimonas caeni, assembly GCF_026719705.1. Taxonomy (GTDB): domain Bacteria; phylum Pseudomonadota; class Alphaproteobacteria; order Sphingomonadales; family Kordiimonadaceae; genus Gimibacter; species Gimibacter caeni. Next base: position 2,270 of record NZ_JAPPRR010000001.1, read on the forward strand.
TGGTGTGCAGGGGGTGATCTGCGGCCATATCCACCACGCCGAGCGCCGCATGATCGGCGAGATCGAATATCTGAACGACGGCGACTGGGTGGAAAGCTGCACAGCGCTTGTCGAAACCCCGACCGGCGCATGGGATATTATCCGCTATGCCGATGAAGTGGCGGCGGAAGAAGCCACCCGCCCGCCCCGCGAGGGCCGCAAGCGCCGCGCCGCGCGCGACAAGGTTGCGGCATGACCGTCCCTTTCGCCCCGCGCCTCAAAGGGGCAAACCGCACGGCGATGCGGATATGCATCGTCACCGATGCCTGGCACCCGCAGGTGAACGGGGTGGTTCGCACGCTGGATACCCTGCGACGCACGCTCAGGGCGGAAGGACACCGGGTATTCATGCTGTCGCCCCGGCATTTTACCACCGTGCCATGCCCGAGCTATCCTGAAATCCGGCTTTCCCTGAACATCCCCTTCCGGGTGGCGGCGATGATCGAAGGCTTCCGGCCCGATGCCATCCATATCGCGACCGAGGGCCCGCTTGGCTGGGCGGCGCGGCGCTATTGCCTGAAACACGGACTGCCGTTTACGACCGCCTATCACACCGCCTTCCCCGATTATATTGCGGCGCGGACCCATCTGCCGGCATCGTGGTTCTATCCGCTGTTCCGGCGCTTTCACGGGGCGAGCCGGGGTGTGCTTGTCGCCACGCCGTCGGTGCGGCGCGATCTTGCTGAGCACGGCTTTGAACGGCTGGTGCCCTGGAGCCGCGGGGTGGATACAGGCGTCTTCTATCCCCGCAGCGACGCGGAGGCTGCGGACCTGATCGCGCGCATCTGCCCAGATACGGATATTTCTGCGCTGCCCCGCCCGATCCAGCTTTATGTGGGCCGGGTGGCAGTTGAGAAGAATGTCGAGGCCTTTCTGGCTGCCGATGTGCCGGGGACCAAGCTTGTGGTGGGCGACGGGCCGGCGCTTGCCTCGCTTCGCCAGCGCTTCCCCGCAGCCATCTTCACAGGCGCCCTGTTCGGCGACGATCTGGCAACGGCCTACAGCCTTGCTGATGTTTTTGTGTTCCCGAGCCGGACCGACACCTTTGGCCTCGTGCTGATCGAGGCGCTGGCCTGCGGGACGCCGGTGGCAGCATATCCCGTGCAAGGCCCCGTTGATGTGCTGGGGCCGGAAGGCTGCGGTGGCGGCGCCTTGCCGGCGGGGGTTGGCCCGGCGGCGCGTCCGGCGGCTTGCCTTGACGATGATCTCGCCACCGCCATTCGCGGCGCACTGGCGTTTGACCGGGATGCCTGTCTCGATCTCGCCCGGCGCTTCAGCTGGCAGACGGTGGCCCGCCAGTTTGTGGCATCGCTTCAGGGAATTGCCCGCTTCGCTGCGGAAGCCCGGCCGGCGGCCTGAGCTGTAACCCTAATCCGTATAACGCCGCGTCACCCACAAGACGCCAGCGACGATATCGCCGGTGCTGACACTGTCGCTGCCGGCACTGTCGGCGCGGGCGCCGGGCATCAGGCGGAAAGGCCAGCTTTCATAGGCCGGGTTTGGCTTTTCGGGCAGGGGCACGAGCCAATCCTCGCCGTTTGCGGTGCGGTGATATTGCCGGGCGGCGATGCGGCCGCCGGGGCGGGAGACGAGCAAGATCACGCCCGGTGTCATCGGGAAGAAATGTTTGCGCGGGTCGGCGGCAATGATGAGGCTGCCGGGGCGGATCTCCTGCGCTAGGCTGTCATCCCCCATCAGATAGCAGGAAAGGCCTTCGGGGCTTGTGGCATCAAGGGGGACAGCCACTTCGCGCAGGGCCATGTCGTCGGGCAGGGGCTCCAGCACGCCGCTGCCCGTGAGGCGGCCGCGGATCGGCAGTGTGGCATGCGCGCCTTCCTGCGCCGGGACAGGGGCACCGGCAGCGAGGCTAAGGAGCAATGCACGCACGCTCATGCCCAGCATCTCAGCCATCGGAATCACTTCATCCGACTGGACCTCGCGGGTGCCATTAACGATATCCGAAATGCGTGGCGGTGGCAGGCCGAGGGTCTCGGCCAGATCCTTCAACTTGAAACCCCGCTGTTTGAGGGCATCCTTGATCCAAGGCTGGGTGCGCATGGCGCTATAATTATGGTTCTCGTAAAAAATGTCATTTACTATGGTCGTAAATGGCGATATTTAAAATACGAATAACGAAAATAATTGATCGAATCAAGCTCGGATCAAGAATGAGGACCGACAGCCATGCACTATCTGACCGCTACCGCCCTTCGTGCCCTCGGGCGTGACCTGCCCGTGAAAGCCGACGCCAGCCTGATGGCTGCTTTTGTGGAAGAACGGATGATTGATGCCGTCTGGACGCTGCGCCGGATGCCTGACCGCGAGGCCGGTCTTCTATATTCCCGCCAGATCCTGTGGCCGGACATGAAGGTGGATCGCAATACCGCCGTGCCGGCAGCGCTTGGCCGCGTGGCAACCGCGAAGCGGATACCGGCAGAGCCACGCTCGATCGACCTGATGCAGCCGGTGCTCGATCTTCTCCGCCTGTTGCCGGATGTGGAGGATCGGCGGATCATTTTCTGGGGAGCCTGGCATCAGGATGGCATGCGGCAAGAGCGGATGCCGTGGGCCAAGGTGCGACGCAGCCTGACCGGGCATCTGGGGGGCGAGCGGGCGAGGGGTCTGTCGCGCTGGACCCTGAAGCGGCGCTATGACGATAGCCTTGGATGGATCGCCTGCCTGCTGATCCGCGCTGAATCGGGCGGCCTCACAGATACGTTAACGAATTCGGAAAAAAAGGCTTGCGTAGGCGCGGCCCATCGGGCACCATCCGTCAAGCCATAGTGACCGAATGCGCCCGCCGAAGGGGTTTCCCCTGAGGCGGGCTTTTCTTTGTGGAATCCGGCTTTTTGAGGCCCTGATTCAACGCATTCTGCCCCGTGGCATTCACAATATACAATTCGAGATTTCATTAGGCGCCTTCTGCGTGCATTTGCGGCATGGCATCGAGTCGTCAGTGATTTTTCCCTTCATTCATAAAAAATACGAAATTCGAAAATATTTGTTGCACCCTTTGCGGTGATTTGCTACATAGTGATTATCAGATTGGAAATGTGCGCCCGCCGAGAGCCTGAACGCTCCTGGCGGGCGCTTTCTTTTCCGACTTCGTTTCCGGTGGTGACATTCCCATGACCCTCCCCCCTGCAGCGTCACCGCCGGGCCGGGCGGCGCGGCGACAGGCCTATCTGATCGCACGCGCCGCCGGCGAAACACGTACGGAGGCGGCTGCCTTTGCAGGCGTGTCTCCGTCCACCGTCCGGCGCTGGTCCCGTAGCGACCCCGCCTTCAGGGATGCGGAGGCGGCTGTTATGGCCGGGGCGCTCGACGCTCTGGAGGCGGAGGCTGTGCGCCGCGCCCTCCATGGTGTCGAGAAGCCGGTGTTCAGGGGCGGCGAGCAGGTGGCGACGGTGACTGAGCTGTCGGACGGCCTGTTGACCCTGCTTCTGAAGCAGCGCTGGGCCGAGCGGGAAGCCGAAAGAGCGGCGCGGCAACGCACGGGCCTGCAGGATATGGAAAGGCTGAGACGTGCCCTTTATGAAAAGCTCGCTCGCCAGTTTGTCCCGCCCGGCACTGAAACGACTGATCCGGGGCCTGAGTGATGAGGAAGCCGCGCTCCTGTTCTACGACTGGCCTTTCTGGGCCCGGCCCGAGCAGCTGGCACCGGAGGGCGACTGGCGTTGCTGGCTGGTTCTTGCCGGGCGTGGCTTCGGGAAGACGCGCGCCGGGGCCGAATGGGTGCGTGGTCTTGTTGAAGGTGGAACAGCCACGCGGATCGCCCTTGTAGCGCCCACGCTTGGTGATGCGCGCGCGGTGATGGTGGAAGGCGAAAGCGGTCTTCTTGCGATTTCACCACCCTGGGCCCGCCCGGTGTTCGAGCCCTCGAAACGCCTGCTGACATGGCCGAACGGTGCTGTTGCGACACTTTTTGGCGCCGAAGAGCCCGACCGTTTGCGCGGGCCCCAATTCGATGCTGCCTGGTGTGACGAGCTTTGCGCCTGGGGTCGTGCTGACGAGACGTTTGACATGCTGCGGTTCGGGCTGAGGCTCGGGGCCACACCCCGGCTGCTTGTCACCACCACGCCGCGCCCGATGCCGCTTCTGAAGCGCCTGATGGCGGATCCGGTGACAGCAGTGACACGCGGCAGGACCACCGACAATAGTGCCAACCTCGCGGCCGGTTTTCTGGACGAAATCACCCGCAAATACGGTGGCACCCGGCTCGGGCGGCAGGAACTGGACGCGGAAATTCTGGAAGATACGCCCGGCGCGCTGTTTGCCCGCGACCGTATCGAGGCGCTGCGAGTTTCAGGCCTGCCTGAGATGCAGCGGATTGTGGTGGCGCTCGACCCGCCGGTTACCGCGGGCGAGACGGCCGACGAGTGCGGGCTTGTTGCCGCCGGGCTTGGGGTTGACGGCCATGGTTATGTGCTCGCTGACCGCTCGGTGCGGGGTCTCAGTCCGCTCGACTGGGCGGCGCGCGCGGTGGACCTGTATCACGAATTGCAAGCCGACCGGATTGTTGCTGAAGGTAATCAGGGCGGTGACCTTGTGCCGGCGCTGATCGGGCAGGTGGATGCAACCGTACCGGTGAAACGGGTGCATGCCCGTGTTGGTAAGCGTCTTCGGGCCGAGCCTGTGGCTGCGCTTTACGAGCAGGGCCGAGTGCATCACACCGCTTGCTTCCCTGATCTTGAGGACCAGATGGCCAATTTCACCGGCAGCCTGCCGGGTGGGGCCAGCCCCGACCGGCTCGATGCGCTTGTCTGGGCACTGACCGACCTGATGCTGACCCAACCCGTTAACCTGAACATGAGGATGCTTTGATGCGATTCCTTTCGCGATTGCGCGCCCGGCGGCCCGAGGCAAAAGCGGCGCCGAACCCCCTTCTGGCCCGAACGCTACCCGGTGATGCTGTTGCCACCCCGCGCCGCTATGACCGGCTGGCAAGCGAGGCTTACCAGCAGAATGTGGTGGCGTACCGGGCGATCAATCTGGTGGCGCGCGGTGTGGCGTCGATCCCGCTTGAAGTGATGGTGGGCGAGGTGCCGATGGACCGGCATCCGCTCCTTGATCTGTTGCGGAGGCCAAATCCGAAACTGAAGGGGGCGGGACTTCTATATGAGATGGTCGGCTTCTATCTGATCGCGGGCAACAGCTACGCCCTGAAAATTGGCCCCGAAGGCCGCCCGCCGGGTGAGTTGTGGCTGATGCGGCCGGACACGATGGCAGTGATTGAAGGCGCTGACGGGGTCGCGAGCGGGTACCGGCAATCGGTTCTCGGTCGTCGGCAGATCTTCGACGCCGCAGCGATGCTCCACTGGAAAAGCTTCAATCCGCTGTCGGATTGGTACGGCATGGCGCCTCTTGAGGCGGCAGCGATGGCGATCGACGCGCACAATGAAGGCAGCCGCTGGAATCTTGCCCTGATCCAGAATGGCGGGACGCCCTCGGGTGTACTGTATCAGGAAGAAGGCGGCGTACCGCTGACCGAGGCACAGTTCGCCCACCTGAAGACGCAGGTGGAAGAACGCCACATGGGTCCGGTGAATGCAGGCCGTCCGCTTCTTCTCGAAGGCGGGCTCAAATGGCAGCATATGGGGCTTTCCCCCAAGGATATGGACTGGCAGGCCGCCAAGAATATGAGTGCGCGGGAAATCGCGCTCGCCTTCGGTGTGCCGCCCCAGATGCTTGGCATTCCCGACGCCCAGACCTATTCGAACTATGCCGAAGCGCGTCAATCGGTGTGGGAGGACACGATCATCCCGCTCGCAGCCGAGCTTGTGGGCGAACTCAACGCCTGGCTGGCGCCTGAGTATGGACCGAACGTTCGGTTGATATTGGATCTGGATGAAATTCCGGCGCTGGAGCCGAAGCGACAGGCGAAGTTCGACCGGCTGACCCGGGCCGATTTCCTGACACGCAACGAAAAGCGTGCCGCCCTCGGCTACGGCCCCAATACGAAGGAAGACATGAATGCATGATGTGATCGATCTGAGGCTCGAAGCGAAGGCGGAGGGGCCGGCGGGTGCGTTTGAAGGCTATGGTGCCGTGTTCGGCAATGTGGACCGCGACGGCGACCGCCTGGCAAAGGGTGCTTTCACTGAAAGCCTAAAGGTGCGCATGCCCGCCCTCTTGTGGCAGCATAATGCCAAGGAACCTATCGGCTGTTTCGATCATGTGGCGGAAGATGCGCGTGGCCTGCATGTGAAAGGACGCCTTTCCATGGAGGGGCGTGGCAGGGAAGCCTATGATCTCTTGAAAATGGGGGCACTCGATGGGCTTTCCATCGGCTTCGTGACCCGCGAGGCGAGCCGCGATGCAGCTGCGGGCGTGCGCACCATTTTGAAAGCCGACCTTATGGAAATATCGCTCGTTACCTTCCCGGCGAACGAACTTGCCCGCGTCGCAAGTGTGAAGGCAGCACCGGACCTGGCGAGCCCACGCGGGCTGGAGCGACTCCTGCGGGAAGCCGGCCTGTCGCGCACTCAGGCAAAAGCGGTGACCGCGCAAGGATACAAAGGCCTTGCAGGCCAGCCGAATGAACAGGCGTCCCTTATTGCAAAGATGATGGCCCGGCTTTCGCGCAAGGATGCCGGTGTGGCCAGTGTGGAAGCGCCGCCCGCCCAGTATGGCACCTGGGTGCGGCTTCCGGCAACCGGCTTCGGCGGCGATGATTTCGACTACAGGATCAACTTTTCCGGTACCGGGGAACTCGTCGGCCCCTTCGAACTGGAGGTCGCCTATCAGGGCTTGCATGGCCCCCATATTGCCCGCACTATCGCCGGAGGGTTGAGTGCGCCTTCGGGCAGCCTGACCCTGCGCCTGCCCGGTATTAGCTGGCAGGAGCTGCAGGTTCGGGCCCGAAGCCTTGCGCAATTCGGCCAGCATATAAGGGTGGCCTATTCGGGATAGGGGGAATTATGACGCTGCAGGCACTGACAACAACACTTGTACGGTTTATCGCGCTGTTCTTTTCGCTGCTCGCCTTTCAGGGGCTTGTCTCGGGCCTGCTCATCAGGATTGGCCATGATGGAGCGGCAGGCCGGTATGACTGGCAGCCACAGTTCGATCTTTTTCAACTCGTGCTCGGTATTGCCCTCTGGGTTCTGGCGCCCCGCATCGCACGCTTGATGCAGGAAGGTGCGGTAGAGCCGCACGTTGAGGTGACACCTGATCGCTTCATCAGGGTCGGGGCGTTTCTCCTTGGGCTTTACTGGCTGATCCGCAGCCTGCCGACCGCCCTGTGGGCTATCCTTCATGGTCCGGGCATGGGACAGGGTATCCTGTTCAGCCTAGCGACGCCGGAGATGCTCACGGCCCTTATCGGGGCGATAGTGATGTTTGTCTCAGTCAGGAAGCGGACGGCAGCCGAGCGCTGACCACGATCACCATTCAGTTTTGAAACATGGGCGTCCAATCGGGCGCCCTTTTCTTTTCCGGGCTTTGTATCGCCTGTGCGAAGCAGGGTTGCGGCCTGGTGCCTGCGGACGCGACGGGATGTCGCTTTCAACGGCTTTGCCATCCCCATCAAATTCAAAGGACAGATACATGGAACTCACCGATCTCAAATCGGCGGTGGATGCATATGCTGATGCTGCCGAAACCGGTCTCGCGGCGTTGGAAATGCGTCTCGGCCAGATTGAAACGAAGCTGGCACGGCCTGGCGCCACACCGGACGTCAAAGCGGCCGACGATGCCTCCGTCGCGCACAAGACGGCCTTTTTTGAAGGCTTTATCAGGAAGGGCGATGACGGCGATCTGAGGGCGCTGGAGAAAAAGGCCCTCTCAACTGTTTCCGGCGGCAATAGCGGTTACGGTGTGCCGGGGGCGATCGACACTGAAATCGAGCGGCAGCTCAAGGCCTACTCGCCGCTCCGCCAGATCTGCAAGGTGCGGGTGATCGACACGCCGGACTATAAACGCCTTCTCGGGCAGACGACGGCGGCTTCGGGCTGGGTTGGTGAAGAAGCGGCGCGTGGCGAAACCACAGCGCCGACCTTTCGCGAAATCGCCATCCAGCCCGGCGAACTTTATGCCAATGCGGCGGCAACCCAACGGGCGCTCGATGACCTGCAATTTGACGCCGAAAGCTGGCTTCTTGAAGAAGTCGCTGAGGAGTTTGCCGCCCAGGAAAGCGCGGCTGTTGTCTCCGGTAACGGGGTGAACAAGCCGAAGGGCTTTTTGACCTACGCCATTTCGACCGCAAGCGATGCGGCCCGGGCAGATGACACGATCCAGTATCTGCCGACCGGCGTGGCCGGTGATTTTGCGGCCGAAGATCCGGCTGACATCCTCATCGACCTTGTTCATGCCCTTAAGGCCCGGTATCGCCAGGGTGCCGTATTTCTGATGAACTCGAAGACGCTGTCCGCTGTTCGCAAGTTCAAGGATAGCGACGGCAATTTCCTGTGGCGTCCGGGCCTTCTGGAAGGTCAACCGGGACTGTTGCTTGGCTATCCCGTGATCGAGGCAGAGGAGATGCCGGATGTTACGGCGAACAGTCTTTCAATTGCCTTCGGCAATTTCGAACGCGCCTACACGCTCGTGGAGCGGCAGGGAACCCGAGTGCTGCGGGATCCCTATTCGAACAAGCCGTTCGTGCAGTTTTACGCGACCCGCCGAGTGGGTGGTGCGCTCGTCAATGACGAGGCTCTGAAGCTCGTTCGTTTCGCAGCGTCCTGATTTCAGCGTCTTCCGCAAGCTTCGGACGGCACCTCCGGGTGCCGTCTGCTACCATCATGGCGAGGCACATCAATGGCGACCAATCTTCGTACTATTCATATTGGTGCCGGGCAGGCAACCAATGTGGCCGCTGGCACCTATGCCACATGGGATGAATTCCGTACCTCCCTGATAGCAGGAGACCTGCCGCTCGACCTGCGTGCCGGGACCGGCGCAGACGAAGACTGGGACATTCTTTTCTATGGGGACGGGGTGAACCCGATCTATTTCGGGGAAACGACCAACCTGAGTTTGCATGTGGGCATGGTGGGTGACGAAAACTGCACGCTCACCTTTCGCCCGGCGCCCGGTCATGGATTTGCGGATAATTTGGATGTTTTGAGCGATCCCTTTACGTATGGAGGGAGTAACGGGGTAACAATCCAGCCCTTGTTTGGCAATAGGGTTTTTATCGCTAGTGGCGCGTCTTCCTCGCCGAATATCGTTATTAGAGGGCTTCAGTTTTATAATCCGGATCGTGAAAACTCCAGACTGGTGGCAGGAACCACTGATAGCAGGCTCAGTGTAAGGGGGTGTGTGGTATGGAATTTGATGTGCGGTGAGGCCGTTGAATATGCTGATGGGACTATAGAAAATTCTCTCTTATTTGCCTTCGAAAACGAAACTGATTTAGGTAGAACCATCAATGGTAAGTCTGGCTCAAATATTGAACATTACATCCGCAACAATATCATAGTAGATGCTCGCTCTTCGGTTGTGGGGTCTGCGATTTTTTCATACCACGGCGACACTGGCAAAACAGCTGCGGGAAATATCTTCTGTGGGGCATGGACCAGCCTGCTTGACACCAACAGGACGTGGGTCACCAAAGCGAACCTCATATCGGGTACCACGGATTCTTCCGGGCAGTTCAAAGAGGAAGATGGCAATCGCTTCAATGTGGATCCCCGCGACATCTTTCAGAAATTTACCCCCGGCAGCACCAATCCGGCGGATTTTGACTTCAGGCTGAAAGCGGGAAGTCCTGCAATCGGTGCGGCGGTCGGGTATCCTCTCCCTCTGACAGATATCTACGGACGGATGCGCTCATCGGTGAGCCATATCGGTCCTGCCGAGGTCGTTGCCCAGACCGATACTGAGAGCGTAGATTTTTCAGTACTGCAAGGACATTGCCTTAGCAGTGCAAAACACCCTGAAGTGGTTACTGACACCATCACTGACCAGAGGGCTGCAGCATCTTCAAGAAGCGCAGGTAAAGTCCCTCAGACCTTCGCGGCGGCTAATCTTATCTCAGCAAGCGGGCATATGCCTGTACGTGCGTTGCCGGTACCGGTGATCACAGCCGCAATAATCTTGCCGCTGAAGGGGCAACCGGATTGTCGTGGCTATGCGCCACTGCTGGATATTTCGGTCGTTGGCAATCCGTCCCCTTCAATGGCACGCACGCGCCATGCGCGGAAGCATCGGGCACAGCTTCAGCCTTCGCATCAAGCGCGCGTGGCACGGACTCATCCCCCTAAGCGAACCCTGACATAGGAGACAGCAATGTCCACCGGCCCCTTCACCCTGTTTGATACAACGCTTGCGGGGCTGCTTTCGGGCGCCTTCGGCAATCTCGCCGTCGGCCCCGTGAGTGCAGTCCTGCTGACCGATGCCTACAGCCCCGATCTGGTAGCCGACGCGTCCCTGGCTGACGTTTCGATATTCGAGGTATCGGGTGGTGATTACGCGCCCTTATCGATTTCGTCGCCCGCAATAGTGCCGGTCGCAGGTGGTGCAGCCTTTTCAAGCGGCGATGCTGACTGGGGCGACCCGGTCACGATGCCCGAGGCCAAATATCTGGTGCTGGTGAAGGGTAATGCCGGAAGCCTTGATCCCGGCGATCCGCTCATCGGCTTTGTCGACCTTGACGAGAGCGGCGACGGTGTCGCGAGTGTCAACGGGCGTTTCCGGATCAGCACACCCGTCGGCGGTTGGTTCGACCTGACGCGGGAGTGATGCCATGAGCTTTTTCGCCAAATCGAGCGAAGCCCGGCTCGACTATTCCGTGGACTGGGCCGACTGGCTGACCGGCGACGAAGCCGTGTCTGAAGCGGCCTGGTCCGTAACGCCCGACGAAGACGGCGGTATCAGCCTCGACAATGCCTTTCTGTCAGGCAGCCTTTCCGGCGTCTTTGCCGAAGGTGGTGTTCCCGGACATCGTTACCGGCTTACCTGCCGGGTCGAAACCGATGCCATGCGGGTTGGCGAGCGCACGATGACCCTGCTGATCGCGGAGACATGAACCCATGCGTATCGAAATTCCAACGCCGCCAGCCCACCCACCGGTGCTGCTGGCGGAACTGAAGACGCATCTCCGGATCGATCATGAAGACGAAGATCCTGCCCTGGCCAGCCTCGTCGCCGCAGCGACCGATGCGATTGAACAGGCAACCTGTCTGATGCTGGTCGGCCGGGTCGTTGATCTTTATCTGACTGCGTGGCCGACGAGTGCGGACAATAGCTGGTGGGACGGTGTGCGCACCGGATCTGTAAGCGATTCCAATACAGCGCTCAGCCTTCCCCTACCTGTGCGGCCCACGCGGCAATTGCTGGGGATCGACCGAATGGAAGCGAACGGCAGTCCGACGGCACTCGATGCCAGTGGGGTTTACTTGCAGCCGGGCACATCGCCTGCCTTGTGCCGTTTGCGAGACACCAGTTGGCCGACGCCGGGAAGGCCGGTCGATGGTATTCGGCTGCGTCTGATGGCCGGGTTCGGCGACGACTGGAACTCGGTTCCCGCAGCCCTTCGGCAGTCCGTCCTGAAGCTCGCGGCTCACCTTCATGTTCATCGGGGCGATGCCGAGAGCGCCGCACCTGTCGAGAGCGCCGGAATAGCGTCGCTCCTTGCACCTTATCGGAGATTTTCACTATGACACCTCAGCGGCTGCTGATCGGCCATATGGGCCGTCGCATCATTCTGCAAAGCCTGGCCGAAACCGTGGGGGCCGGCGGGGAGCGCGCAGCATCGTGGCGTGACATTGCCGCGGTCTGGGCACGTATCGAGACGGAAAAACCGTCGCCTGCCGATTATGGCGAAACGCGAGTCGGGCGCACCAGGGCCACCTTCACCACCCACTTCGCCAAAAGCTTCCGCACGGCACGGCGACTGATCATGGATGGCCGCGTGTTCGAGATCGATGCCATCATCGAGCATGATTTCGATCACAAGCGCTTGTCGTTCGAGGCGAGCGAAACTGGCGAGTTGATTGCCGAGGCTGCAGCATGAGTGCTTTCGCCCCCATGAAGCTGCAGCAGGCGGTTTTCGCCGCGCTGGCGGCGGATCCGACACTCGCCGCGAAGGTGGCAGGTATCCATGACGGCCCGCCCGATCATGCTCGGATGCCATACATAGCGCTTGGCGATACCAGCACTGAAGACGCCAGTACCAAGAGCCATGCGGGTCAGCGCGTGAGCTTCGATGTGCTGGTCTGGTCGGATGCTGGCGGACAGATGGAGGCGAAGGAACTCATGGCCCATGCCGATGCTGCCCTTACAGCATCCCCCATTACGCTTGAAGGGTTGAGCCTTGTTTACCTCCGGCTCGTTTCTTCAGGCGTCACTCGGCGCATCGCCGGCCACGGCACCCAGTATCGGGGCCGGCTTTCCTACCGTGCGCTCGTCATGGCACCCGCCGTCTGAGCCCACAATTCAACCTTATTCCAGGAGACATTTCCATGACCGGCCAATATGGCAAACTTCTGCTGCTGAAAATCAAGAATGGCGAAACCTATGAGGCGGCGGGCGGCTTTCGCACCAACAGCTTCACATTTTCAGGGGAAGTCATTGATGTGACCTCGAAGGACTCGGGTGGATACCGCGCGCTGATGGCGGGTGGCACCCGGTCGCTTTCAACCTCAGGCTCCGGCGTCTTCGTGTCCGACGATATCGTGAAGATGCTGAACGTCAGGATTGCGGCGGGTGAGCTTGTCGACTGCGAGCTGGTGGTGCCGGGCCTTGGCAGTTACAGCGGCATGTTCGCCATCAAATCACTGGAAATGAGCGGTGAACACAATGGCGAGGTCACCTATTCGATCAGCCTCGACAGCGCCGGCGTCGTCGCGTTTGCTGCGGAGGTCGCGTGATGGCGCGCGGGATTTCCGGGGAGGTAAGTCTGAAGGTCGGGCGGCAAGTGCGGCGCCTGCGACTGGAGATTGGGGCAATCCTTGATCTTGAAGATCATTTTGACATGGGACTGGTTCCTCTTCTTTCCACGCGCTTGCCGGAGTGTCGTCTTGGCGACCTCGCCGCACTTCTTGTCGCCATGACGGGCGGAGCCCCCGCCGATGAAGACGCACGCCGGGCAGCCGCTGCCGACATTCAGGAGGCGGGCATTGCGACAGCCGCAAAAGCCATGGCCCGATGCCTTGAGCTTACATTTGCGGGGCCCGAACGTCTCCCGGTGCTTGAGGAGCCGTCCGGAAAAAAGTCCGATCAGGGGAGGGAAGCGCCATCTCGCCCGACATGATGCTGGCGATGGGGTATCTTGGCTGGCCACCGGCAACGTTCTTCGCGGCAACGCTTCCCGAACTTCTCTATGCCATTTGCGGCTGGCAACGGGCGCGCGGGATCGGCGTGGGTGTGGGCTACAGGAACAATGCCCCTGCTGCAGCGCTGACGCAGGCTGAGCTTAGGGACCTGATTGCGGCCGTGAGCAAGTAAAGGGTAGCGTTATTCGTCGCGGTTGGCCCGCAGGCCTGAAGCACTTGTGCGCGTGGGTGAGCCAAGGATGGGTTCGCGGCGGCCGGCCTGAGCTTGTGCAGTCGGTTCATCACCTTGGGCTGCCGGTTGACTGCGGGGCACTTCGGGCCGTTGCGGCATGGGGATACCCGGCTGCTGGTGGCGACGGCCTTCCAATGCTTCCCGAAGGGCTGCAATTTCGTCGACGAGTGCGGTCATTTCGGACGAGACCTTCTCGAGGTGTTTCTTGAGGCCGAAGATTGCGAACGGCGCGAAGGCCCAGAAAACAGCCGCCATGATCAGGACGAAAACAGCGATACCCATCCCGGTTTCGCCGATCAGATTTTCGAGAGTTGCCACATCATGCTCCCTGGCACAATTTGCGCCGCGTCAACGTCTCGGACCATAACCCTTGACGGAAGTGAATTCAATTGGCGACCCCTGAGATATTCAGTTGGCAGCTGCACCGGGAATGCTGGCTTGTTCCATCGCTTTCCAGAAGCCCGCAAAATACCCTGCCGGAACATGAAAATTGCGCTTGCCGCTGTATCCGGCAAGCTGAAATTCGAGGCCTTCCCTAGAAAGGCGTTCGAGTTCGTCGTTCGAGATATTAATTGCTACATGTTCCTCTATGGCACAGCGGATGCCACTGGTGCCGCACTTGGCGATTTCCTGCCGACTGCATTTTTCGCCTTCGTAAGGGCTGCAAAAGATCAGCTCGCGCTTGATCACCAGCAACGGAAACTCATACCCCTGCGTATACATGCGATCGTAGTAGATCCACCGGTCTTCATCCACGTTGATATAGAGCTGTACATAATCCCGCTGCTTCGCAGCGTCAGTGTGGCCCCGATTTCCGCGCAGGAAATAATAGTCTTCTAGAAGGTTGCCCGTCGGGAACACTCTGGGCCCTCGAAATGCGGTCGTTTGCTGGTGGGGGTCGAAGGTCGCTTCGGTTTTGGCCGCCACGGCATCGGCGTCTTCCGGCGCCTGCACATATTGTACGCCCATCATGTCGGCGAATGTTGCTCCACAGGCTGTCAACAGCAGGCCTGCAAGGACAATTATCAAATGGCGTCTCACCATTATTGCTCCCTTTCAACGCAACCCAAACATTCAATCATCGCTATTCATACGGGCACTTCGGTTTGCAGGCAAGGTCAAATCGGAACATATGAAGAACATCTTTGCAAATTCTAAGGAGTGAAATCATGGCCCTTGGTCCGTTCGATTCAGCGCTTGCGCTTCTGGGTGCGGAAGGCAAAGGCTCGCTGGCAACAGCTTTTGGAAAAACGGGCAGCCACCTAGGCTTGCTGGAGCGGGAGTTCAAGGAATTGAGCCGGATTCTCGGCCTGACAGGGGCCGGCGCCGCGACCACGTTGCCGGCTTCCGGCTCTCAGACCGGGACCGTTGTCCCGAAAGCCGACCCGCCAAACACGGAACTGGATGCCATGCGGGATGCGTTCAAGACGGCGGCGGAAAACATCAAGATTGATGTGCTGGATCTGACGAGCAGCCTTGATGCAGCGTTCCAGACGCTCGGGCGTTCGCTCATGCAGGCTGTTGTCAAGCCGATCAATGACACCGTTTCCGGTTGGGTCTCAAAGGCTGTCGGCGGCATTCTGGACTTCGCCGTTCCGACCCTTTTCGGTCATCCGAAGGCCGGAGGTGGCAGGTTGCAGCCAGGCACGCCGACCCTGATTGGCGAGCGAGGGCCGGAGCTTGTGGTGGCCCACCGGCCTGCCACGGTGATGAATGCAGCCGACACGCGCGGGGCTGTGGGATCCGGTGTGACCGTGCAGCAGACGCTGAACTTTGATCTCGTTCCGGCCCCGACCATTGGCGCGATGATCGAAAATGCCATGCCTGCCATCGTGGAAGCGTCCAAAATGGCGGTGCTGTCCTCCTTGCGGCGCGGAGCCTGAGCCCATGAGTATCAACTATCCCCTTATCATGCCTTCGTCGCCAACACCGAGTGCGGTGGAACTTTATATCGACCGGAACCAGACAAAGACCGAAAGCTACAGCCGCCTGCCGCAAGTGCAGCGCGCCCCCGGGGACCGATGGACGGGCAAGCTGACCATGCCGCCGATGACCAGTGCGCAGGCGGCCGACTGGCTTGGTTTCTTTGATGCACTTGATGGCTTTGTCGGCACCTTCTGGATGCCGCATCCTGATTTCATCGTTGCAAGGGGGGCCGCCGGTGGCATTGCCACGGGCCGGGTGAAAGGGGCAGGGCAACTTGGCAGCAGTATCGCGACGGATGGTTGGGGCGCCAATGTTGCGGGGCTTTTTCGCAGGGGGGATGTGGTTCAGATCGGCAATCATCTGCACCGGATCACGAAGGATGCCGTGAGCGACGCGGGTGGCAATGCCACGCTTGATATCGCCCCGGCCATCTACACTGCCCCTGCCGACAACAGCGCGATTGTCACTGCCGGCCCGAAAGGCCTGTTCCGGCTGGCGGCCGGGTTCGTGGTGCCGACGAGCGACCATATGAACCTTTTTACCTTCAGTTTCGCAGTGGAAGGAGCACTTGAATGACCGATCCGCGATTTGGCGGTCAGGGCATAGCTGCCCTTGGCGGGCCGGAAGTGATGCTGATTCCCATCGTCTGGCTGGATATTGAAGGCGACCCCGTGCGCGCGTGGGGTGGTATCGGCGACCTTTCATGGGGCGGACAGATCTGGACCGGGATCGGACAGATGGGCGATATCGGCCCGATCAAGACCGGTGTGAAGGACGCGATGCCCGGCCTGTCGCTCAGCCTGAATGGCTTGCCATCAAATCTGCTCGCGGATGCCAAGGCGGCAGCCTATCGAGGCCGGCGCGGCTATGTCTGGCTTGGTCTCTTTGACCCCGATACGCTGGCGCTGCTTGATGGCGACGCCGCCCTGATTTTTGCCGGGGAAATCAGCGCCATGAACCTTTCGAGCGGACCGGGGGAGGCCCGTATCACGGTCGAGATCGAAAGCCGGATGATGCTTCTGAGCCGGCAGATGACCCGTTATCGCACGCAGGCCGATCAGGCGCGCCGCCATGCGGGCGACCGCTTTTTCGAGTTTGTGCCGGCGGTCCTGAATAAGACCATCTATTGGGGGCTTGAAGCCTCGAAAGCCGCAACTGGCGGCGGTGCCGGCAAGATCGCTGGCAGCGATAGCGGCGGTTTCAACCCGGCTATCAAACTTCGCTAGGGGTAATCCATGCAACGTTATGCTGACTGGCCGGTGCGCTTGCGTGCCGCCATCAAGGCCGCCGATGGGCGGCCTTTTCATTATGGGCGCCATGACTGCTGCACGGCGGCAGCAGGCGTCGTCCATGCCATCACGGGCACGGACCCCCTGAAAGGCTGGCGCGGCCGGTACCGGAGCGCAGCAGGGGCAGCGCGTGCGATGGGCGGCCATAGCCTGCTCGAGACGGCGTCGGCGGTTCTTGAGGCCATGGGTGCCACGGCCATTTCACCCGCAATGGCAACGGCCGGGGATCTGGTTTTGACCGACAGGGCACAGCATGACGCTTGCCGGGGGCAAGCCCTTGGCGTCTGCACTGGTATGGGCGCGCTGTTCCCGGGTGAGGCCGGCTGGGTTGCGCTGCCGCTTGGCACCTGCATTGCTGCATGGAAGGTGTGACGGATGGGCAAGATCGTAAAATCCGCACTGTTTGTGGCGGCTGTTGCGGTGGCAACAGTGGCGACGGGCAATCCCTGGCTCGGGGTGGAACTGGGCAAGGCGTCCTTTATCGGCCTCAGCGGCTATGCGGCCATCGCGGCTTCCGGTGCCGTGCTCGGTGCCGGAATGGGCCTTCTGTCGAGCGTGCTGGCACCCAGTGCGCGGGACATGGGCCAGCAGGCTGACGCCAAGACCCCGATCACCAACAGCGTCGACACCCGGAAGGCCATCTATGGCCGCGTGCGCGTCGGCGGTGCGGAAGTTTTTATCGAGGAATATGACACGTCGGCCGGCAACGACATCCCGAATGACACGCTCGTTTTCGTCCGCGCGGTGGCGGATCACCCGGTTCACGGCTTTGGCCAGTTCAGGATGGGGGATCAGCCGGTCAGTTTCAGTGCTGGGGCCGCGACGGGCGATCTCGCCGGAAACCTGTGGCTATACACCCACGACGGCCGCCAGACAGCGGCGGAGCCTGTGCTTGTGACGGCCGGCCAAGGCTGGACGAGCACGCACAAGGGGCTCGGCATCGCCTATTACGCTGTCAAGGCGCTATACGATAACGCCAAGTTCCCATACGGCGCGGGGGAGTTGCGCCGCTGTTCTATCGATGTGCTTGGCAAGCGGCTGTATGACCCGCGCAAGGACGATAGTGTCGCAGGCGGTGCGGGCGCTCACAGGCTTGATGACCCCGCTACATGGGAATATTCCACCAACCCGGCGCTGTGCATCCTCGATTTTCTCCTCGACCCCGACGATGCGCTTGGCAACGCCGTGCCCATCGACGAAATCGATGTTCCGGCCCTCATGGCGGCCGCTGCGGTCTGCGATACAAGCGTCGGCGTGAAGGCGGGCGGTGCGATCCCTCGCTACAGCCTCAATGGCGTGATCGACAGTGCGCGCCCGAAGCTTGAGAACCTGCGCCTGATGTTGACGGCGATGAGCGGCCGCATGCAATGGCTTGGCGGCAAGCTGGTGATCCATGCGGGCAGCGCGGGCTATGCCACCGCCGTGACGTTTGACGACGACGATATCATCGCAGCGACCTTCTCCGCGATGCTGCCGTCCGGCCAGCGTTACAACGAGGTTCGCGGCACTTTCATCGACCCTGAGGCCGGGTTCGAGCCCGCAGAGTTTCCGGCATTTGTGAATAGTGCTGCACAGGCCGTTGAAGGCGAGGTTGTCCTCAACCTGCATCTGCCCCTCTGCCAGGATCACCGCGAAGCGCAGCGCCACGCCAAGATCGCGCTCGGGCAAGCCCGGCAGGCTGTGATGACCCTGGAGACAGGCGCCAAAGGCTTGCTCGTCAAGCCGATGGACGTGGTGATCGTGCGTCACTCGGGGCTCGGGTTCGATGCCAGCAGCGAAGATTTCCGCGTGGTCGAGCATGAAACAATCCCGCCTGCCGCGGGTAAGCCGCTCATGGTGCGGCTGGGGCTCGTTGCGGAAGATGCCTCGATCTATGGTTGGGATCCGGCGACCGAAGAGCTGGACCAGAATGCCAACCCCGCCCTTCGCAGCGTCAGTGGCCGGGAAGTCACCGCAGTGACCGGCCTTGTGCTGAGCCCCGTCACGCTTGCCAATACGGATGGCAGCGAGACGGCAGCAATCAATGTCGGCTGGAATGAACCGGGGCCGACAGTTGCCTCCACCATTGTCGATGTCCGCAAGGCGGGCACGAGCGTGTGGCGGGCCGGCGGATCGGCGCTTCGCGGAGACAATGACGTGCTTCTGGAGGTGCCGGAGAATATGGCGCTGGAGGTGCGTGCCCGCCATGTGCTGGGCAACGGGCTCATCGGTCCGGCGGCAACGGCTATCGTCACGAGCCCCGATGTGGCCGGCAGCGGCACGGTCGTATGGGACGATATCGAGGGCGACGGCAAGCCCGATGACTGGGCGGACGTGACGGCCGACAACCAGTTCTTCCCGGCCCCCAACGGATACTGGAATTTTGGGGGCTATGAGGACGCTGAAGCTGATTGGGAAGCGCACAATTCGCTCGTGGCGCTTGAAACGCGATATTTGCGGGTGACGCGCAACGTGCCTGAAGGCAATCCGTGCGGCATCGACAGTCCGGACAATCTGAAACTCGATGCCGGGGCCTATCCGCTGCTTCAGGTGCGAGCCAGCCGCCCCGCTGGTGCGGCGCTCGCCAACGCCCGCCCGCGGTTATTGTGGAAACGGTCTGGTGACAGTGACTGGGATTATGCGGGCCGGTCGTATGCTATTACGACAAGGCCTCGGCTTGGCCCGGACACTTGGACGACTTACGTGTTCGACCTGTCGCAACACACGGGCTGGTCGGGGAAAATCAGGCAGTTGCGTTTCGAGCCTGATACCACACCGAACGAAGATGATTTCCTGATCGATTACATCGCAGCCGGGCGTTCTGGGCTTGGCGACGCAAATGCCGTCGAGCCCGCCGAGGTCACCGGCAATATTGCCGACCAGTATTATTCGGCTGTGACGGCCAGCGATAATTCGGCGAGCGAAGACAATTTCGGCGTGATTACCCTGGCGAACGAGGGCTTGTCACCGGGCGACGTCGTGAGCTTCGGTTGCGAAGTGAGAACCGAAACCGGCAAACGAAAGGGCGGCAGCACCATCGTTTTCCGCGGAGCAGACGGCCATACGATCCGTGCCTATTCGACAGGTGTGAAGGATACGGGAGGGGCATGGTCCCGCGTGATGCGGGGCGGGCTCGTCATTCCGGAAAACACAGTCACCATCCTACTGCAGTTGCAGCGCCAGAACGACAATCCGGGCGTCGTTGCCGGCTATGTGCAGGGGCGTCGCCCGTTCCTCAATCTGGGTGCCGTCCCGCAACCACCCCTGCCGACACGGACGGACGTGGAGCAAGGGGCGAACAATGTGACCAGCACCAGTCAGCTTGCCGATGGTGCCAACCTCGGCAAGACGGCCAACTGGTCCGGCGTTGCGAACGACGGTGGCAAGCCGGAAAACAACGCGACCCGAAACAGCGGCCTGCCATCGAGCGGCCCCATCACGTCCGGATATCTGGCGAGCGAAGCGGTACAGGGCGCCCATATCGTCAAGGGTGCCGTTACGGAAGAAGACGGCGGTTCGTCGTCCAGCACCAGCGGAACCGTGAGCGGCAACACGACGATCACCAGCACCGCGATCCAGAACAACCGGATGGCCTTGATCCAGGCAGAATTGCGTATCCGGCACACTGAAGGCGGATCGGGCTGGGGGAACGGATATCGCTGCATCATGCGGCTGCGGCGGAACAATTCGTGGCCGGCTGAAATGCCGATCTTTGTAACCGACGTCTACCGGACTTTCGTTTTGAATTACGTGGATTTCGATGGCGGCGCGGGCTCGTCCTCGGCCACTTATTATATCGAAATCGCGCCCATTGATACCGGCTGGGACTATCAGGTCACCAATGCCGAGATTCAGGCCAGAAAGGTGAACAAATGACCGTTTCTGTCGGGACCATTTACGACCCCCTGACGATGAGGGTCATTGCCCCCTGCACTGGCGGGCGCGGCGTGGACTTCGGCTTGGTGCCGCCGATCCTTGAGGAAGGTAGCGCCTTTCTGTCGGGGTGGCTTGCCCCGCTCGATCACCCGCAGGACTATCTGGTCGATCTGTCCGATCCGACGCAGCCGGGCTTTGTGTTTGACCCGCGGCCGGAGACGGACCTGAGCACGGTCAAGACGAAGACCTTCGACAAGATCGATGAAAGTGCCGGGCGGGCCCGGCGCCTGATTGGCAGCCCTGGCTATGCGATTGATGCCACCTACAAAGCCAAGGAAGAGGAAGCCCGGCGTTTCGTGGCGGAAGTGGCCGCCGGCGGTAGCCCGGAAGGGCATCTTGAGGACTATCCCTATATAGCGGCGGGTACGGGCATCGATGCGGCCACGCCCGGCGATGTTGCCGCACTTTACCTTGCCATGGCGAGGGAATGGCACGCGTTCAACGCGTCGGTGGAGGCGGTGCGGATCGCTTCCAAACAGCAGGTTGCTGCCGCTGAAAGCCGGTCTGAAATCGATACGATCATGGCCACGATCACCTGGCCCATCCCGGCAAGCTGAGGAGGTTAGACATGGAACAATCCGGTCCATTCGAAAATGCTGACGGGCTGGTGGTGCTGAGCCCCGAAAGCCTGGAAGCGATGCTTGAGCGTGCCGCAACACTTGGCGCCCGCCGTGCGCTCGAAGGTGTGGGGTTGCATGACGCCGACGCTGGCGAGGACGTGCGCGACCTGCGCAGTATGCTGTCCGACTGGCGGCATGTGCGGGCGGGTTTCATGCGGCAGCTCGGGCGGGTGCTTTTCTGGGCATTCATCGCACTTGGTGCGGTGATGAGCGCACACAGCGGCTGGTTCGGGGGAAAATAGCATGGTGCTTGAAAGCCTGATCGGTGGGGCGCTCACCCGCCTTGCCCCGGAAATCATCGGTCTTTTCCGCTCAAAAGCGGACCGCGAGCACGAATATCGCATGGCGAAGCTTGGCTATGACGCTGCCGAACGACAGGTCGACATGCGGATGGCTGAGCTTGCCGTGACCGAAAGGACGAGCGAACTGCATGCCATGATGGAAGCGATCAAGGCGCAAGGGAAGCGAACCGGCATCTGGATCGCGGACGCGCTGTCGGCACTCGTTCGTCCGCTGGTCACTTACTGGTGGATGCTCCTTTACACCGCCTACAAGTCGGCAACCCTGATTGCGGCCTATCGCACCGAAGGCAGCGTTGTGGCGACACTTCTGGGCGCATGGACGGAGGCGGACATGGCAATTCTTTCCTCGATCCTCGCCTTCTGGTTCGTGGACCGCGCGCTCAGGCGGCAGGGCAATATGCGGTGAGCGAAGGCATCGATTTCATCAAACGGTTTGAAGGGTTGCATGACGGCGATCGGCGAACCCCACTCTTGGAGCCGATGCGTGACCCTATCGGTATCTGGACGCTTGGCTGGGGCTCGATCTACGACATCAACGGTTGCCGGGTGAGTGCGGCGACACCGGCAATATCACCGGACGAGGCGGAATGGTTGCTCATGCGGGATTTTGATATTGCGATGGAGAAGGCGATCCTGCTTTCACAACCTGCTGAGCTGGTGAATGCGCAGATTGTGGCACTTGGCTCCTTTGTCTATAACGTGGGCGCGGCGGCCTATCGGGCGTCCACCTTGCGATGCAAGGTGAGGGAGAACGATACAACTGCAGTGATGGAATTCAGGCGCTGGATTTTTGCGGGCGGCAGGCGTCTGCCGGGACTTGTTCGTCGCAGGGCTGCCGAGGCGGCACTCTATCTGGGGAAGGATCCGTTTGGCTGATATCGAGATAAGGCTTGAGCAAGTGTCGGTTGCCCTCGCCGACCTGACGCTTCTGAGCGTGGCGGAACGGGGCCGGCATGCGGGTATGGATCCTGAGGCGGGCCGGGCTTTCGCCTGCGGGCGGACCCTACTGCGCCGGATGCTGGGTGCCTTGCTGGAGCTGTCGCCTGAAAATGTGGTGCTGACGCAATCGGGGGCAGGGCGCGTGGCGCTGGCCTCTGCGGGGGGCAAAGGGCCGTATTTTTCCGTCAGTCACACTCACTATGAAGGTGGTGCCTGGGTGGCGGTGGCGGTCAGCCAGGGCGTGCCCGTCGGCCTTGATATCGAGGCGCCGGGCCGTGCGCTCGATTGGCGGCGGACAGCAACGCGGCGCTATCACGCGGACGAAACGCGAATGCTGGCGCGCTTGCCGGAAGATGAAGCCCGACAATCTTTTTTCGATATCTGGACGCGCAAGGAAGCCTTGGTGAAGCTCAGGGACGGCAAGCTTCTGCCGACACTTGCAGCCCCCATGCCTGTAGATGTCTGGGCGGTGACCCGCCGGCTTTCGCCGCTGCCGCTGACGTGCAGTCTTGTCGTTGAAGGGCCAGAGGAAAGATCGGTCGCATGGCATTTGCCCGGGGACAGGGCGTAGCGCATGCTTGCGCTTTTACGCCCGACAGGATAGCCATGCAGCTTGAAGGAGATTGATGCCCCCATGCGTCACGCTGTCATGATTGGCGAGGAAATCGCTGTCGCCAACGAGCGGCCGTTCGTGCTGTTCGGCGGGATGAATGTTCTGGAAAGCCGCGAGCTTGCTCACGAGGTCTGCGCCCATTTTGTGGAGGTGACCCGCGAGCTTGGCATTCCCTATGTTTTCAAGGCGTCTTTCGACAAGGCGAACCGGTCGTCGATCCATTCGTTCCGCGGGCCGGGGCTGGATGGAGGCCTGCAGATACTTGCGGACATCAAATCCAAATATAGCGTGCCGGTGATCACCGACGTGCACGAGCCCCATCAGGCAGCCCCTGCAGCCGAAGTGGCCGATGTGATCCAGCTGCCTGCATTCCTTGCCCGCCAGACCGACCTTGTGGTCGCGATGGCGGAGACGGGCGCTGTGGTGAATATCAAGAAGCCGCAGTTTCTGGCCCCGCACGAGATGCGCCATATCATCAAGAAAATCCAGGACGCCGGGAACGACAATATCCTGCTCTGCGAACGCGGCAGCAGCTTCGGTTACAACAACCTGATCGTCGACATGCTGGGGATGGACAGCATGAAATCCATGGCGCCGGTGATTTTCGATGCGACCCACGCGCTGCAGCGTCCCGGCGGGCGCGAGGACAGCGCCGACGGCCGCCGCAGTCAGGCGGCCGCCCTTGCACGTTCCGGCATGGCGCTTGGCATTGCCGGGCTCTTCATTGAAAGCCACCCGGACCCGACACAGGCGAAATGTGACGGGCCCTGCGCCCTGCGGCTTGATAAGCTGAAGCCCTATCTGCAGCAGATGAAAGCTATTGACGACCTCGTCAAGGGCTTTGCGCCGATTGTGACGGACTGAGCCGGATGGTGAAGCTTTTCGCGCTTGATGTAGATGGTGTCCTGACTGACGGGACGCTCCATTACAGCGCGGACGGTGAAGTGTTGAAGATCTTCCATGTCGAGGACGGACTTGGCCTGAAGCTTCTGGCCAAGCTCGGTATCGAGGTTGCGGTGATTTCGGGGCGCCAGAGTGCCGCACTTGAGCGGCGGCTCGATGATCTGGGCGTCCGACGTCGGCGGTTGAAGGCATCGGACAAGGTGGCGGCGCTGAATGATATCTGCGCAGATACGGGCCTCACGCTCTCTGACTGCGCCTTCATGGGCGACGATCTTGTTGATCTGGCCGTGATGAAGGCGGTGAAGCTCGCCATTGCGCCGGCGAATGCGGTGCCCGAGGTGAAGGCGATTGCCCACCATATTACGCGGCGAAGCGGGGGGCAGGGCGCAGCACGCGACGCGTGCGAGCATCTGGCCGGGCTTGCAGGCACCAGCCTTGCTGCACTTTTCGATGGCAAGGCAACGAACTGAGGGCCCAGATGAAAGTTGTCATTCCTGCCCGTTTCGCTTCTTCCCGCCTGCCGGGCAAGCCGCTTGCCGATATCGCGGGCAAGCCGATGATCCGTCATGTGGTCGACCGCGCGCTTGAGGTGGCGGCTCCTGCCAATGTGTATGTGGCGACGGACGATGATCGTGTCGCCGCCGCAGTTGCCGCCTTTGGCGGTCAGGCCGTGATGACGCGCGCCGATCATGTCTCGGGCACCGACCGGATTGCCGAGGTGGCAGCCGCGCTTGGCTGGGAGGACGACGAGATCGTGGTGAATGTGCAAGGCGATGAGCCTCTGCTGCCGGCGCCCTTCATCCGCCTTGTAGGCGCGGCGCTCGAGGCAGATGCGACCGCCCATATGGCAACGGTTGGCTGTCCCTTCACGGCGGCGGCGGATGTTGCCAATCCGAACATGGTCAAGATCGTGACGACAGGCACGGGGCACGCGAGTTATTTCTCCCGTGCAGCCATACCGTTCGACAGGGACGGGGACGGCATCGATCTCGCCCGCTTCCCCTATCTGCGGCACATCGGGCTCTATGCCTACCGTGTCGCAACGCTGAAGCGGCTGACCGCGCTGCCGCCTGCACCGACGGAATCGGTAGAGATGCTGGAACAGCTTCGCGCCCTTTGGCACGGCATGACGATCCGGGTGGAAGTGATCCCGGAAGCGCCACCGCCGGGCGTGGATACCCCCGAAGATCTTGAAGCGGTGCGCCGCCTTCTCGCAGGCTGACGCATGACCGGCCGCATTCTCACCCCCATCACCTCCACGATGGCCAAGGACAAGGCGATCCGGAAGCTTCTGGGCGCGCCCGTCCGGCGCGGACACTGGGGTGCGCGGCCCGGCGATACGCTCGCGGGCTGGGGCGTGAAACTGAACGGCCAACATATCCGGGCGAAAGCGGCCCGCACCGGGCTGCCCTACATCACGCTTGAAGACGGTTTCATCGGATATCTGACCCATCCGAGCCGGGACCCGCGCCGCCTGAGCCTGATCGTCGACCGGCAGGGCATCTATTATGACGCCAGCCGCCCGAGCGAGCTTGAGGCCATACTGAATTCGGGAGAGGCGTTTCCGGCCAGCCTGCTGGAGCGGGCGGAAGCCGCCATGGCGCTTATCCGGCGCTGGCGACTATCGAAATATAATCAGGGCCGGTTCGAGATCAGCCCCGAGACACAGGCGCTGATCGAAGGCCACAAGGGCCCGATGGTGCTGGTGGTGGACCAGACGGCAGGTGATCTGTCGATCGAGCTTGGCGGGGCGTCCGCCGCGACCTTCACGGCGATGCTTGAAGCGGCAAAAGGCGAAAATCCGGATGCGCTGATCCTTGTGAAAGTGCATCCCGATGTGTTGGCCGGGCAAAAGAAGGGTCATTTCGGACCTGAATCAAATGCGGGGAATGTGCGGCTGATTGCCGATGACTGTGCGCCGCTCGCGCTCATCGAGCGGGCCGCGAAGGTTTATGTGACCACCAGCCAGATGGGCTTCGAGGGGCTGATTGCCGAAAAGCCGGTCGTGTGTTTCGGCCAGCCTTTCTATGCCGGCTGGGGGCTCACGGATGACCGCCAGCCCATTGCGCGCCGCACCGCGAAGCGCAGCAGGGCAGAGCTTTTTGCGGCGGCCTGCATCGGATACTGCCGCTATATCGACCCCTACACCCGCACGCCGGTGGAGCTGGAGCATGTGCTGGATCTGCTCGTGGCCGAGCGCCAGGTGCCCCGCATCACGGCGAAGACGACCTATGCCGTTGATTTCAGCCTGTGGAAGCGCGGCTTCATCGGCAATTTCCTGGAGCCGGGGGCAGGGCGCGTGCGTTTCGTTTCCGAAGCGGCACTCGCTGAAGTGACCTTCGCGCCCGGCGACGCAATTGCGGTGTGGGGCCGTAAGCTCGACAGGCTTGTCGAAACCTTGCCGCCCCAAGTACCCGTATGGCGGATCGAGGACGGGTTCCTGCGCTCGGTGGGGCTTGGGAGCGACCTTCGCCGTCCGTCCTCGCTCGTCGTTGACGGTGAAGGTATCTATTATGATGGCGGGCGGGCCAGTTTGCTCGAAACCTTTCTCGCTACCCACGAATTTTCAGACCGCGATCTGGCGCGGGGGCGGGCGCTGACGGACAAGATCCTGTCGCTGCGCTTGTCGAAATATAATGTCGGCGCGCGTGGCAACCTTGATTTCAAGGCGAAGGCGATGGGCCGCAAGGTGATCCTCGTACCGGGGCAGGTAGAGGGGGACGCCTCGCTCCGCTTCGGGTCGCCCGAGATTTCCTCGAACGGTGCACTGTTGGAGGCTGTGCGAGCGGCGGAACCTGATGCCTATATCGTCTACAAGCCCCATCCGGATGTGGTGAGTGGTAACCGCGAAGGTGCGGTCGCCGACGAAACCCTCGCTTCCTGCGCGGATGAGATTGTTGATGCCGCCGATATCATCGATTGCCTCGAGGCGTCGGACGCGGTGCACACCATGACAAGCCAGACGGGCTTCGAGGCCATCCTGCGCGGCATACCGGTTGTCACCTATGGCATGCCCTTCTATGCCGGCTGGGGACTGACGACCGACCGGATGGCAGCCGCACTGGTGCGACGTGGTCGTGCGCTGCCGCTTGAGGCGCTGGTTTACGGTTCGCTTGTTGCTTATCCGCGCTATGTGGAATGGCCGTCTGGACGCTCCACGAGCCCCGAAGCGCTGACAGAGGCGATGGCCAAGGCCGCGAAGAAGGGCAAGCGGGTGGCCGCACGCGGGCCCATCGACAAATTGTTGGGCAAGGGGCGCAAGCTGCGCTATCTCCTCTCCGCACTTCTCAAATAGACAGGGGAACACTCGGTGCCGGGCACGCTTTCCACCCGCTGGCGCAAACTGATAACGCATCCGGTCGGCTATTGCCTTGACAGCCGGTTTGCGCCCTTGCGCGCCCTTGGGGCACGGATGCGGGACCGGGAGCGCGCACGACTGCTGGCGGCGGGTAGCGTAAACGCCGATGTGCCGGTGACCGTGGTGATGACGGCCTATAATACAGGTCACCTGATCGAGAAGGCAGTGCGGAGCGTGCTTGACCAGAGCCACACCAACCTGCGGCTGATGGTGATCGACGACGCCTCGACGGACGAAACGCCCCAAATCCTCTTGAAACTGGCGGCAACGGACACGCGCCTTACGGTGGTACGCTCCAGTCGCAATCATGGCACCTACTGGTCCAAAAACTGGTGTCTCGCGCAGGCCGATACCGACTTCGTGGCCTTTCATGATAGCGACGACGTGTCGGACCCCGACCGTATCCGCATCCAGCTTGGCTATATGATCGCCAATCCCAACGCCATGGCCTGCACGGTGCGCTGGCAACGGGTGGATGAGGACGGCAGGCTTTTTACGGTCGACGGCAAGACGGACCGGAACGCAGTGATATCGACCATGATCCGCCGCCGGCCGGTGCTTCAGAAAGCCGGTTTCTTTGACTGCGTGCGGATTGCGGCGGACACCGAGTTTCAGTACCGGCTGCGCAGGCTGTTCGGATACGGCGCCGTGCATAATCTTTATCACGTCCTTTATACCGGGCTTCTGCGCTCGGGCTCGCTGACGACAGGTGTGGGCTCGGGCTTCACGTGGGAGGCCGATGGCATGCGGCTTGATCGCACGCTCCATGGCAATCGCGCGCTTTATCATCAGGCCCACACGGAATGGCACGCGTCGGCAGACGCAGCAGCACTCCGCCTGTCATTTCCGCCCGCAGCTCGCCCCTTCCCTGTGCCTACTGACATCGTGCGCGGGGCGGATGACCCCGATGCATCGTCTGCGGTCGTCGTCACGCCCGCGTGATCGGTGGCAGCTAAGGTTGGCGGCCCATAAAGAATTTTTCGCTTTCGTCGCTTTGCTGCACTGCGCTACAACCCCCGGACATTTGCGGCCTTTCCGGGTCGCCCTCTCAGTAAGACCGGGTAGCACATGAAGACGCTGACACACCTGAAGCGGCTCGAGGCCGAAAGCATCCAGATCATGCGGGAAGTCGTGGCCGAGGCCGAGAACCCTGTCATGCTCTATTCCATCGGCAAGGATTCGAGCGTGATGCTCCATCTCGCCATGAAGGCCTTCTACCCCTCGAAACCGCCGTTCCCGGTGATGCATGTGGACACGACCTGGAAGTTCCGGGAGATGATCGAGTTCCGCGACCGCTACACTGCCGAGCTTGGTCTCGATCTTATCGTCCATATCAATCAGGAAGGTGTGGCACAGGGCATTGGCCCCTTCACGCATGGCTCGGCGGTCCATACCGACATCATGAAAACGGCCTCGCTGAAACAGGCGCTTGATAAATACGGCTTCGACGCAGCCTTCGGTGGCGCGCGCCGTGACGAGGAAAAGAGCCGCGCCAAGGAGCGCATCTTCTCCTTCCGCTCGGCCCAGCATCGCTGGGACCCGAAGAACCAGCGCCCCGAGTTGTGGTCGATCTATAATGCCCGCAAGTCGAAGGGGGAAAGCATCCGCGTCTTCCCGCTGTCGAACTGGACCGAGCTTGATATCTGGCAATATATCCACCTTGAACAGATCCCGATCGTGCCCCTGTATCTGGCCAAGGAACGCCCGGTGGTGGAGCGCGACGGCACGCTGATCATGGTAGATGACGACCGCATGCCGCTGAGGCCCGGCGAGGTACCCGAGATGCGCACCGTGCGCTTCCGTACCCTTGGCTGCTATCCGCTGACGGGTGCCGTTGAAAGCCACGCTGCGACGCTGCCTGAAATCATCCAGGAAATGCTGCTGACGACGACAAGCGAGCGTCAGGGCCGCATGATTGACCATGACGCTGCCGCGAGCATGGAGAAGAAGAAGCAGGAGGGCTATTTCTGATGTCGCACCAGTCCGACCTGATCGCCACCGATATCCATGCCTACCTGAAAGCGCAGGAAGAGAAGTCGCTGCTGCGCTTCATCACCTGCGGTTCGGTGGACGACGGCAAATCGACCCTCATCGGGCGGCTTCTTTATGATTCCAAGATGATCTTCGAGGATCAGCTGGCGGCTCTTGAAAGCGACAGCAAAAAGATGGGGACGCAGGGGCAGGAGATCGACTTCGCCCTCTTGGTGGATGGCCTCGCTGCCGAGCGCGAGCAGGGCATCACCATCGATGTGGCCTACCGCTTCTTCTCGACCGACAAGCGCAAGTTCATCGTGGCCGATACGCCGGGCCATGAACAATATACGCGCAACATGGCAACCGGTGCCTCGACCGCCGACCTCGCCATCCTGCTGATCGATGCGCGCCGGGGTGTGCTGACGCAAACGCGCCGTCACAGCTTTATCGCTTCGCTTCTCGGCATCAAGCATGTGGTGCTGGCCATCAACAAGATGGACCTCATGGATTACTCGGAATATGTGTTCCGCGATATCGAGGCCGAATACCGTACCTTTGCGGCGGAGCTCGGCGCGCTCAATATCACGGCGATCCCGATGTCGGCGTTGAAGGGTGACAATATCCTCACGCCGAGCCCCGAAATGCCCTGGTACAACGGCCCTACGCTGATGCATCACCTTGAAACCGTTCAGGTGGAAGACGCGCGCCAGAGCGGCCCGTTCCGGATGCCCGTACAGTGGGTGAACCGCCCGAACCTCGACTTCCGCGGATTTTCAGGCACGATCGCCGGTGGCACCGTGAAGCCTGGCGACCGGGTGAAAATCCTGCCGTCGGCGGTCGAAACCACCATCAAGTCCATCGTCGTGCACGGTGGTGATCTGGACGAGGCGGTGGCTGGCGAAGCCGTCACCCTGACGCTGACGGATGAAGTGGACGCCAGCCGCGGCGACGTGATCGTCGGCAAGGATCATCCGGCGGAAGTCACCGATCAGATCGAAGCCAAAATCATCTGGATGTCGGACGAGCCGATGCTGCCGGGCCGGCCGTACCTGATCAAGACTGCGAACCGCACGCTGCCGGGGCAGATCAGCGACCTGAAATACAAGGTCAATGTAAACACGCTCGAACACACGGCTGCGAAGAAGCTAGATCTCAATGAGATCGGCGTCTGCAACGTCAGCCTTTCCGACCGGATCGCGTTCGACCCCTACGCCCAGAACCGTGACATGGGTGCCTTCATCATCATCGACCGCCTGACCAACAATACGGTCGGCGTCGGCATGATCGACTTTGCCCTGCGCCGCGCCTCGAATATCCACTGGCAGGCCCTTGACGTGAACAAGGACGCGCGCGCCGAGATGAAGCACCAGCGCCCGGCGGTGCTTTGGTTCACCGGCCTCTCGGGGTCGGGCAAGTCGACGATTGCCAATATTGTCGAGAAGCGCCTGTTTGCTCGTGGGCGGCACACTTATATCCTCGACGGCGACAATATCCGCCATGGCCTCAACAAGGACCTCGGCTTCACCGACGCCGACCGTGTGGAAAACATCCGCCGGATCGGCGAAGTGGCGCGGCTGATGGTGGATGCAGGCCTTGTGGTCCTCACCTCCTTCATTTCGCCCTTCAGGGCCGAGCGCCGCATGGTGCGTGAGCTGGTGGCGGGCGGCGAATTTGTCGAAGTGTTTGTCGACACGCCGATTGAGGTTTGCGCCGAGCGTGATCCCAAGGGCCTTTACAAGAAGGCAAAGGCTGGCGAGATCAAGAACTTCACGGGCTTCGACAGCCCCTATGAAGCGCCGGAGGTCCCGGAAATTCATGTGAAGACGGCCGAGAAGTCGGCGGAGGCTTGCGCCGACCAGATTATTGCGTACCTTGAGGCAAACGGCTATCTGAGCGCCAACGGCAAATCGACCTGAAAGGCCTGACCGCCCCATGACTTCAACGGCCCCTCGACGCATTCTCCTGCTGCAGGGGCCACTGGGGCCGTTCACCGCCTACCTGATTGCGGAACTGCGTAAATCCGGGGCCGAGGTTTTCCGTATCAATCTGAACGGCGGCGACGCGCTTTATGGTGGCTTCTTCGGGGGCTATGAAGTCGCTCTGCCTTTTCGGGAACGGCCCGAGGACTGGTCCGATTTTATGGCCCGTTTCCTTGAAAGCAATCAGATCGACACGGTCGTGGCCTATGGCGACTGCCGCTTCTATCACCGCGTGGCGCGCGAGATTTGCGCAGTGCAGGATGTGCGTTTCTTCGGGCTGGAGGAAGGCTATATCCGGCCGGGTTATGTGACGCTTGAAGAAGGCGGCAACAATGGCAATTCCCGCTTTCCGGCGCGTTTCAGCGCTGGCGAGACGAGTGCCGCTAATATGCCCGCGCCAGATGCCGGGCCTTCCACCTTTTGGGCGCAGGCTGGATATGCCTATCGCTATTATGGCGGCAAATTCTTTCGCGGTGACTTGTTTCCCCATTATCTGCATCACCGGCCGGGGCCATGGCCGTACGAGGTATATTGCTGGGGAATGGCGGCGCTGAGGAAACAGCTTTACCGCCAGCGCGACGCGCGACTGGAAGCGCGCCTGCACGGCGATCTTTCCGGGCGTTTCTTTCTGGTGCCGCTGCAGGTCGCTATCGACGCGCAGGTTCTTTATCATAGCGACTTCGCCTCGGTCGGTGCCTTCATTGAAGCGGTCGTCGCGAGTTTTGCCCGGCATGCGAACGGGGATGATCATCTGGTGCTGAAACATCACCCGATGGACCGCGGTTTCTCGCATTATGGTCGCCTGATCCGCCAACTGGCCCACGCACATGGCCTTGTAGGGCGCCTACACTATTGTTTCGATCTGGACCTCGACAGGCTATGGCCGCATGTGAAGGGTTGCGTCACCATCAACAGCACGGTCGGCTTCTCTGCCTTGAAGGCCGGCGTGCCGACCGTTACGCTCGGGCGTTCGATGATGGCGGTGCCCGGGATGGCACAGGCAGGTCATCTGGATGCCTTCTGGCAGGTGCAACCGTCGGTGGATTCTGATGCGGTGCAGACATTTGTGTCTCATCTGGTCGTGGAAACGCAGGTTCCGGGTAGCTTCTACCGTAAAGACAATGTAACTGCAGCGCGCGTTGCTGCAAAATTGCTGGCTTTTTAGCGCTTGCTGCACTGCAAAAAAATTGTCATCCTAGGCTCTGGCCAAAGTGAATGCCTCATTCAGGCGAGGTTCATGAAAGCGAGCATAGAAAGACGACCGGCTATTGCTGCAAATATTTGCCTTCTGTTGTTAAACAGAATCGCTTGTGGTAGCGTGCCAATCGCTCGGTTCTTGCCTGAATGGCCAGGGCTCAACAGGGTAGATAAAAGACCTGAAAAACAAAAGGTTGATGGGACGATCTGCCAAATAATAAAGGCTTAGGGATCTTTTATGAAGAGCTCCGCGGATCATAATGTTTTAGAACTTCCGAACAGCATCAAAGCCGACTTCGGGATGACCATCGAGAATATCGGCGCGTCTTTTCTCAAGCAAGGACAGGCTCTTGAAAGGCTCGCACAGGCATATGACGAAGATGCCTACCGCGATGCCGTAAGGCTGATGCTCAATACGACAGGTCATCTTATTGTCATCGGCATGGGCAAGTCCGGCCATGTGGCGCGCAAGATTTCCGCGACGCTGGCTTCCACCGGCACGCCTTCCTTCTTCCTGCACCCGGCAGAGGCGAGCCACGGCGACCTCGGGATGGTGACCAAGGGCGACACGCTCCTGATCATTTCCTACTCGGGCGAGACGAACGAAATCGTCCAGCTTCTGCCGTCTCTAAAGTCCTTCGGCAACAAGATCATCGCGATCACGGGCGTGCGCAATTCAACGCTCGCCCGTGCTGCCGATGTGGTGCTTGAAATCCCGGTTACCGAAGAAATCTGCCCGAACAACCTGGTGCCGACGACGTCGATCGTCGTGACGGTTGCCATCGGGGACGCGCTGGCGATTGCCCTTATGGCGCTGCGCAACTTCCATGCGAAAGATTTTGCCCGCTACCATCCGGGCGGCTCGCTCGGCCGCCGTCTCTTGAAGAAGGTGGGCGATGTGATGCTGTCGAATTCGGTGCCGGTCGTCACCCCGCAAATGGTGCTGATCGAGCTTGCCGCCGAAATGGCAGGTGGCCCGGCAGGTGTTGCTGTGGTTGTCGATGAAGATCACCGTCCTGTGGGGATCGTGACCAAAGGGCAGCTTGCCGTTGCCCTGCGCGTGACGCGCCGCGTGCGCGAGGTTTCGGCCTTTCAGTGCATGAGCAAGGAATTCTCGACAATCCAGCAGGATCAGCTCGTTGACGACGCCGAAACCATGATGCGTGCCGACGAGGTGAAGTTCCTAGTGGTGATCGATGCCGAAGGTCGTTATGTTGGCCTCTACAAGCACGAAGAAGAGCCGTGATCGCCGCGTGAAGGCCTCCGGCTGATCCGGAAGCGACTGTCGGCCCATGAGAAAGCGTTCCGCCCTTTCAATCCAGAAGGACGTCATCTTCGCCATATTCGTGCGCGAGATCGTCTCGCGTTTCAGCGGATATGCGTTTGGCGCTGTCTGGCTTGTGCTTGAGCCGCTGATGATGATGATCATCTTCATCATGATCTTCGGCGCGCGCGGGCGCGGAGAATTCGGCTTTGCAGAACCCCCCGTCTTCATTATGGCGACTTTCTTGCCGTTCCGAATGTTGTGGCAATCCACGATGAGGAAAAACTTGGGCGCGCTCAGCGAGGCAAGGGGGCTGATGGGGTTCCGCCAGGTGCGGCTTTTTGATGTTTTCATGGCGCGGGCACTTGCTGAAGCCGGACTTTTCTGCGCAGTCGGCCTTCTTCTCATTACCGGCTTCTGGTGGGTCGGCTTCGACCCCTGGCCGGATAATGTTCTCGAGGTTCTGGCGGCATCCTTCATCCTGTGGCTCTTTGCCGCCAGCTTCGGCATGCTCGCCTGCATGGCCAGCAGTGTGGCGAAGGAAGTGGAGAAAGTGATCGGGATCATCACCATGCCGCTTCTCTTCATCTCCGCGGTTTTCTTCCCGATGACGGCGGTACCTGAGTCCTACATGACGTGGCTCTCCTGGAATCCGTTGGTGCACGCTGTTGAAATGATCCGCGAAGGCTGGTTCGAAACCTATGTCAGCCCGATGGCCGATCCGGGATATCTGATCGACTGGACCATTGTCTGCATGGCGCTTGCCATGGCGACATACAGGCTGAACTGGCGGCGGGTTATCGCTACATGATCCGCCTCGAGAATGTCTCCAAATATTTCCCGACACGCTATGGTCCGAAATACATCTTCCGGAACCTCAACCTGCGCATTCCAGACGACCGGGATGTCGCGATCCTCGGCCAGAACGGGGCCGGAAAATCAACCCTTTTGCGGCTGATCGGCGGGATCGACTTTCCATCATCCGGCCGCATTGTGAGCGACCGGTTTGTCAGCTGGCCGCTCGCGCTTGGCACCGGTTTTCACCGCGCGATGACGGGCCGCGAGAATGTGCGTTTCGTGTGCCGCATCCATGGCATCCGCGACACCGCCGACATTGAGGAATTCGTGAAGGACTTCTCCGAAATCGGGGAGAATTTCGAACTGCCGGTCGGGGGCTATTCGTCGGGGATGCGGTCGAAATTCGGCTTTGCCGTTTCCATGGGGTTCGATTTCGACACCTACCTGATGGATGAGATCCTGGCGGTGGGTGACGCGGCCTTTCGTCGCAAGTGCCGCGATGCCCTGATGGCCAAACGTGAAAGCTCCAACATTATCCTTGTGTCGCACGTTGAAGAGAATATTCGGGAACACTGCAATGCGGCAATTTTGCTTGCATATGGCAGGGTGGAATTTTACGAGAGTGTGGAGCGGGCGCTCTACCGTTACCAGCGTCTGTAGGGATGCGGCCTCCGGCCTGGAGGCGTAACCGGACGCCCGATGGGGAATTCATGATGTCATCGCTCGAGAAACTTAGGGGTGCGGTCGCACAGCGGCTGGACCGGCGCGGCGAGGCGGTCCTGCGCCGTTCCGTCATGCCCGATATCCGTCGCCGCATGATCGGCCTTGGCAGCTATCGCTGGGTTCTCGTGCTTTTTGCCATTGCAGCCTTTTACTATGTGGTGATGGCAAGTAACCGTTATGTCGCGGTTGCCGAGGTCTATGTGAAGGCTTCCCAGTCGGAGGCGACCGATATCACCCAGGTCGGTCTTCTGAGCGGGATGGGCAACAACCATCAGGATTCGACCCTACTCCAGGATTTCATCCATTCGCAGGACATGCTGAAGAAGCTGGATGAGAAAGTGGGGCTCCGTGCGCATTATAGCTCGCGCGACTGGGACTTTATCTCGCGGCTCGATGACGACGCGACGATGGAAGATTTTCTCGAATATTATCAGGATCATGTCACGGCCCAGCTCAGTACCACCAGCGGGGTCCTGACCATTGAGGTGCAGGGATTCGACCGCGATGCCGCGCTCGCTATCCTGCAGGCGATCATTGCCGAGGCAGAGGCCTTCATTAACGATGTCGGGCATCAGGTTGCGCGCGCCGAGATCGCTTTCGTCGAAGGTGAAATGGAGCGGGCGCAAGAGAAGCTCAATGCCGCGCGTGAGCGGATGCTGGCCTTCCAATCAACCAACAAGATTATCAGCCCGGTCATCTCTGGGCAGGCGTTGCAGGTTGTTGTGAACGAACTCAATTCACAGCTTGTCCAGTTGAAGGCGGAAGAACGTGCTTACGCCGCCTATCTGAATGACGACGCTTCGCAGCTTGTCAGCACGCGTAACAGGATTGCTGCCGTCGAAGCCCAGATTGAGGCGGAGAAAGCGAAGCTGACAAGCGGTGGTGAAGGCGCGTTAAACGAACTGACCGCCGAATATCAGGAAATGGAAATCGAGCTGCAGCTTGCCACCGACCTTTATCAGGCAACCCTTGTGGGATACGAAAAAGCTCGTGTGGAAGCATATCGCCAGCTCAAGCACTTGGTGGTGGTACAAGCTCCGGCCCGACCTGACGAGGCCCTCTATCCGCGCATACTTTACAATCTGACGACCTTGCTTGTCCTATTGAGCCTGGCCTACGGGATTATCATGATGACAGTTGCCACGATCCGGGAGCACCGGGATGTTTAAACGCCTTCTTCTCTTGTTCGCATTCCTCTCGTTTTCCGGTCTTTCCAGCACGATTGCGACAGCGCAAACCGCACCAACCACGCCCGAGGCCGCGCAGGTGGCCGAACAGTCGCTTCAAACCATTTCCGAGCCTCATGAGACGGTCTTCGGTGACTGGATCTTCAAGGGCATGTTTGCTCAGCAATCCTTTATCGGCTTCAATCCGAACTATCTGATCGCCGTTGGCGACAAGATTCAGGTAAGGCTCTGGGGGGGTTACGAGTTTGCCGGCGGACTGATTGTCGACGCGCAAGGCAACGTTTTCCTGCCGGGGGTAGGGCCGGTGAAGGTTGCCGGCGTGCGCAACGAAAAGCTGAACGAGGTCATCGCCGGCGCGATCAAAGAGGTTTACCGCAAGAATGTGAATATCTATGCAAGCCTGGAAGGCGCCGAGCCGGTGAAAGTGTTTGTTACCGGCTTTGTGCGCCAGCCCGGACTTTATGCGGGGCATGCGTCCGATAGCGTTCTTTATTTCCTCGACAAGGCAGGCGGTATTGACCCGACGCGGGGGTCCTTCCTGAGGGTTGATGTCCTGCGGGGAGGCAGTGTCGTTCGCACGATCAACCTGTATGATTTCATCTTGTCAGGCACCATGCCGGCCATGCAGATCCATGACGGCGACACCGTGGTGGTGAACGCCGTGCAGGGGCAGGCCGGTGTCTTCGGTGAGGTGCAGAATCCCGCGCTCTTCGAGTTCAAGGGCGAGTCCATTCCGATCGAGAAGCTTCTTGCCTATGCACGGCCGTTCCCCCAGGCGACCCATGTGAGAATTAACCGCAATAACATGGAACGTGCCGAGGTCCAGTATTTCGCCTTGTCTGATGTTGCCGAGCGCAGCATCAATCCGGGTGACGTTCTTGACGTCGTCTCGGACAAGAATCCAGGCACAATCAGTATCCGGGTGGAAGGGGAGCACTTCTCATCGAAGGAGTTTATCCTTCCCTATGGCGCCACCCTTGGCGATGTGCTCAAGCAGGTGAAGTACGGCTCTGACGCGGAAATGGATGCGATCCAGTTGATGCGCAAGAGCGTCCAGAAGCGTCAGAAAGAGATGCTGGAAGCGCAACTGGTGGCGCTTCAAAGCAGCGTTCTGACTGCCCGTTCCAACACCGTGGAAGAAGCTTCTCTCCGCACGCAGGAAGCTAACCTGATCCTGCAATGGGTGGAACGCGCCCGCAAGATCGAGCCAAAGGGGCAGGTGGCAATCGCTGGCTCGTCTGTTCGTGATCAGATACTGCTCGAATCCGGCGATATCATCCGTATTCCGCGCAAGAGCGAGCTCATCCTTGTGCACGGCGACGTGCTGTTCCCGACCGCGATTGCGTGGCGTGACAACTTCACGGCTGCCGACTATATCGATCAGGCTGGCGGCTTCACACAGAAGGAAAGTGCTTCGAACGTCCTTCTTCTTCACAGGGATGGTACCTTCGTGAAGCTGGACCGTGGCAGTCTCAATAGCAAGCGGATCGGCCTCAAGCCCGGTGACGAAATTTTCGTTCTGCCGCGTGTGGCGACCAAGCATGTCCAGATTGCCAAGGATATCATCGAGGTTCTATATCAACTTGCCCTGTCGGCTGGCGTTGTCTTCGGTATCTGATGAAAGCCGGGAACAAAGCACGGACAACGGCAGTGGGCGACCGCTTTGATACGCTGATGACACGCCTGCAGG
The DNA here is from genome assembly GCF_026719705.1 of Pseudokordiimonas caeni. Taxonomy (GTDB): domain Bacteria; phylum Pseudomonadota; class Alphaproteobacteria; order Sphingomonadales; family Kordiimonadaceae; genus Gimibacter; species Gimibacter caeni. The sequence continues at coordinate 40,432 of NZ_JAPPRR010000001.1, forward strand.
CGTGGGGCGTACCCGGCCTGTTCAAACGTCTGGAATCGATTGATCTTCTGGTCATCGACCAGCAGCTGCAGAGCGCCCTCGAAAGCTTCAATCGGGCGAAGCTGACATGCCATGTTCTGCGGCCTGCCGATCTGGTGGAAAAGAAGGCAATTGGGCGCGCGCGTCGCATCTTTGTCTTCTCACGGACCAACGAATGGGCCCTCGTGCGTAAACTGCGCGGCTGGTACCCCGGGAAAGTCATCCTGTCCGTCCAGTATGATCTGGGACCGGCCGGGGCCCTGCGGCCGATCCGGCGGCGGCCGCTGCCTGAAAGCAATGTCGACAAGGAGGCTGCGCCTCTGGTCATTCTTTCAAGTCCCGGCAGTGATGCGGAATATCTGATCGACCTCCTGCAGGCTGGTGGTCTTGGCAATTTGCCTGAGTATCTGGGGGCGCCTCTCATCGACCTGTTGCCGATGCTGAAGGGGAAGTTCCACCTGCCGCGTTTCCTGATGGGGGCCGCGATGCGCCAGCCCGAGCGAGGTCCGTTCCAGATGCTGGTGCAGACTGACGTTCTTGATGCGCTGTACGCGAACAAGGCCCTGTCGCCTGAGCGCATGCTGAAATGGCTGAATTCCACCAAGGCTCGGGTCATCTATTTTTTGCGTCGGGACAAGCTGATGCAGGCAGGCCTCATGGCTGCGTTTGCGGATAGTCACCACCGATCGGTATGGCGCGTGCCGCCCGGCCAGCGGCAGCAACTTGGGGGTGCGAGCATCGATTTTGCGGCAACCAACCGGCTGCTTAACCGCATCATGGAACATGAAGCGGAGCTTGAGGACAGCCTCGCGCCCTTCGAAAATGTGAAGATGCTGACGCTTGAGGATCTGGTGGAACGGCCGACCGATGTGCTGAAGGACATCGGCATGTTCATCGGGCGACCGGTGAGTATCGGCGACGACCTGCCGTCCTATACCGGGGTCTATCACGCGATGCCCGATCTGCTGCGGAACGTGGTCAGCTTCCGGTATGAACTGATCGACCGCCTTGGCCTGCATGTCAACGAAGCCGGCTCGGTGCTTGGCATGTCGGATGAGCTTTTCAAGTTCGGCAAAGCGCAACCGGCCGAGCGCAGACAGCTCGGGCGAAAGCCCGATACCGTCAAAAATTGGCGCAAGAACCGGTAAGTCTTGTCGCTCGCGTCAGGCAGCGACAATCTCGATCCGGCTGACGGCTAGGCTGCGGCCAGCCTCGCTGTCGCCGCCCTTCGCACCCGCCCGATCTGTTTGTATGGCGAGGAGATGACATGCGGCGCCGGGGGCGAGCTTGGCGGGTGCTATCGTGCCCTCGAAACTCCATCCCTTCAGCCCCTTACGGCGGAAGGCGCCGCTCACCCGGTGGCCATCAAGCCAGACGCTCGCTTCCCGGAGACTCCGCCCGCGCACGAGGCCCGTGCCCGTGATGCGCAGCCGGGCACCCGAGGAAAGATCGAGCCGCAGCATGAGGCTTGCCAGCCGGTCCATCCAGCGGTGCCTTCCACCCCTGCCATCAGGCTCAAGCGTTGACCAGCCGGCCCCAAAAAAAGCATCGCTTCCTGCAAGGATATCCGCCGTGCGTGGCATCGTGCCACCGCCTTCCGCGGCAGCCGGGTTTAACCCCTGTGCACTGGCATGGTGCCGGGCGAGGATGCCAAGGGCAGCATCGACATAGGCAAGGGCTGCTTTTGGGAAGCGCGGCTTCAGGACCGGCGTGCCGAAGGCGGAATAGGGTGCTTTGAGACCGCTGTCTTTTTCGTCCGTCATCGTGTCATCCATAGTCCGGTACTGTTCAGCCATCCGGTCATCCGTTCCGGCCCCGCTGCCGGATCATCAGCTTGCAGCATCAGGCGAAGCCTGAAATCGACGAGCCCATCGGTGTTGGCCGGCACCCTTTCGGTCGCGCCCGGCGCAAGGTCGAAGGTGCGGTCCGTGCTTGCGATCCGCAATATATCCTCGCCCCGGTTTTCAAGATAGACGGGGCCCGTACTGCCGGCAAGCAGCAGGCACCGGAGCGACAAGCCCCGGTGATCGAGCATCCAGAGCGTGCCGCCATCGGCACATGAGCGCCAGGGGCCGTCTCCCGTGCTGACGCTCGGCTGCAGTTGCAGCATGGCGCCCGCATGCCACGGCGCAGCAGCGCTTGCCACGGTGTCCAGCCTCCGAAGCTCTTTCTTCTGCCGTATCACGTCTTCGTCACTGCCAATGACCGGCGCTTCGAATCCGAGCCGCGCCAGCAGCCCGGCAGCGGGCAACCCGGTTGCTTCGCTGAACTGCTTTGCAATCGCAGGCGCTGCGAATCGCGGCGAGGCGGCAGCGTCGATATCCGGCCAGATACGCGCAATGACGGCAGGACCGGGCACAGCACCGATCAGCATAGTGCGGCCTTGGGGGACAGCGTCAGGCGGTGCGAACGAAAGTGCAATGTGTGGCGCCACTGGTGCATCAGGTTGCGTGGCGACCGGTGTCTTGAGCGCGGGCAGGAGAAGACTTGTCAGGTCGTCAGCGCTCGTCAGGCCTTGAATATACGTATGCAGAATGCGCGCGCGCGCGCCAGCGAGGGCGGCGTCGCTGGCAAGCGCCCCGATTGCAGCGACGAGCTGATGATGGGCGCCAGCATGATCGATCCTGACCCCGCCGTCAGGCGGCAGGTGGGGCGAGGCATGCACAAGCGGTACGCCAGCCTCGGCCATGGTTCGCACGAAGGGGGACCATGCCGGGGCGGGGTCGGCTTCCAAATGGACGGCAACGGTCGCGCCCGCCGGCCAGCCAGCGTCAGCCGGGGTGGTGAGGCGCACCGCCCGCCCGAGGGACCGAATGGCATCAGCAGCGGCGCGGACTGCGGGTGCCGCCTCCGGGCAGGCAATCACGATTTCGCCGGTCAGGGGGCGCACTAGCGTTTGAAGGGGCGCGAGTGGCGGGGCTTTCAATACGGTCGCCGAAGCGCCATCCGCCGCCAGCAGGTTGGCGATAGAGGGACTTGCGGCATAAACGGTATCCGCAAGGCTCGCCGCCGGGGCAAGGGCTGGCATGGCGGCAGCCAGACTGTCGGTGAAGCGGCGACGATTGACGAGCGCCTCAGCCAGCACATCGCCTTCCGGCCCATAGGTCGCTACCAACCAGTTCGCAAATCCGTGGGGCCACTCGCCGCGCTGTTTGAAATCGTCCACGAAAGCGTCAAACAGCGTATCGGTGAACAGGAGGAGGGCGCCCGGTCGCAGGCGCAAGGCGTGAAACAGGAGGCCGCCCGCGGCATCATCGTCCGCCAGATGCAGGCGGGGCAGGGCCGCAAGTGCGCTGTCCGCCAGATAGTGCCGCCAGTGCAGATAGGTCGGTCCGCCGCCTTCAGCGCTTGCGGGCAGCAAGTCCAGATCGCCCCCCACGCACCATATATCGGCATGCCGGGCGAGGGCATTGCCGAGCGCTAAGTTCCGTGCGGAGGCCTCGCCGTCGGTGCTGTCGAAACTGCCGATGAGGACGAGGGCACTGGTCATGCGGCCCGCTCCCGCGCGTCACCGAACAGGCGAATCAGCGTCTCCCATTGGCGGCCTTCGTAAGTCTCGAAAAGCTGCCGCCCGGCGACGCCAAGCGCCATGATGTCATCCGGATTGTCCACCAGGCGAGCGAGGGCAGCGCCGTAGGCTTCCATATCGGCGAGCCGGTGGCCGGGATGGACGGGCCCGAGGCCGGTCATCGCGTCTTCGGTGGCCAGAAGCGGCTTGCCGAAGGCGAGCGCCTCGACCGATTTGATCTTGAGCCCGGTGCCGCCGATGTTCGGGTTCAGGATCAGGTCCATCTCCCGGTAAAAGTCGGTGGGGTCGGCAATGAAGCCGAGCCGCCGGAAGCCGCTTGCTTCGCCGGGCGGCGTCTGCCCGATCGCGCCGGCGAGGCAGAAGTCATGGGCGCTAGCGAGGCCGGGATGGCGGGCGAGCACGCGATTGAGTTCAGCAAGCGTGTGCTGGTTCACATAATTGTCGCTTGCCATGAAGCCGATCTTCAGCCGCTTCGGGTCGGCAGGGGCCTCAAGCGGCAGGAAACGCGGGCTTTCGATATGGCCGAGGATTTCAACGCGCGCCTTCGTGCGGCGTGCAAGTTCTGCCGCTTCCACATCCTGGATCGCGAGTACGGTGCCGGCACGGTCAAGCCCCTTGCCTTCAAGGGCGGGACTTGTGGAATACCAGCTCGGCTCCATGCCGCCGTCGCGCAGGCGCTTGTGGCGGTTGCCGAAAAGGTCGTGCGTATCGATGAAGGTGGGGATGCCGGCCGGCACGCCGGTCAGCCATTTCGAGAACCACACATAATTGGCGAGGCAGGCGCCGATCTGCCAGCGATCGATGATGCGGGCGGTGAGGGCGCAAAGCTCGTCCACATACCATTCATCAAGCCCGTGGTGGCGCCAGCGCGGCGGGCGGCGCTTGCCCTTGGCCTCGATGAGATAGACATGATCCCACGCCGCACGCATCGCATTTTCCTGTGCCGCCGTCAGCCCTTCAAGGGTCGCATGCACGAAATGGATTGTGTGGCCGAGTTCCTTCAGCGCAGTCAGCAGGCGGAACACGCGGGCGCGGTTGCCGTGATTCTGTGGGTGCGAGGGAATGGGCGAGGTGACGAGGATATGCAAGGATGTGTGCCCCGGTTCAGGCCGCTGCCGCGCGCGCCTGCAGGAAATGCCAGGCGTGGGCGATCATGTCGTCAAGTGCGGGCCAGTCGGGTGTCCAGCCAAGCACAGCGCGAGCAAGGGCCGGGTCGGCCACCAGCACCGGCGGATCCCCGGCGCGGCGGGCTTCCTCGGTCACCGGGATCGGATGACCGGTCACCCGGCGGGCGGCCTCGATCACCTGCCGCACCGAAAAGCCGCTGCCGCTGCCCAGATTGAAAGCCTCGACTGCAGGGCGGTCGCCGCCGGCTTCCAGCCGCTGCAGGGCGCGGACATGGGCGGCGGCAAGATCGGCCACATGCACATAGTCGCGCACGCAGGTGCCGTCAGGGGTCGCATAGTCGGTGCCGAACATGCGGATGGCGTCGCGCTTGCCTGCCGCGACCTCCAGCACCAGCGGGATGAGGTGGGTTTCAGGCTCGTGCCGTTCCCCGGCGCGGCCCTCCGGGTCGGCACCTGCAGCATTGAAATAGCGCAGGGCAATGGCCTGTAGCCCGTGGGCAGTGGCGGCATCGCGGATCATGCATTCGGCCGCCCATTTGGTCTGGCCGTAGGGGTTGACGGGTGCCTTCGGCAGGCCTTCAGTGAGCGGCGCATCGCCCGCCTGCCCGTAAACGGCGGCGGTGGAGGAAAAGACGAGCCTGTCCACGCCGTGATCCTTCATGGCGGAAAGGAGCGCTAGGCTGCCGCCGACATTATTATCATAGAAGGCAAGCGGCTCGCGCACGCTGACACCGGCCTCGATCGACGCCGCGAAATGGATGACGGCCCCGATCCCGTGGGCGCTGAACACCCGGTCCAGCAGCGCGCGGTCGCGGATATCGCCGTGCACGAGCGGCACATCGCCCACCGCATCGGCATGGCCGTTGGAAAGATCGTCGATCACAACGGGTTGGTAGCCGGACGCCTTCAGGGCCAGGAGCGTGTGGGAGCCGATGAAACCTGCGCCGCCGGTCACAAGGATGGTTGTCATGGGTGTCCCTTCAACTGTCGATCCGGTTTTCGCGGACCCTAACTATTGGTGGAGGCAAGTCAAGATCATGCACGCTTGCGCTCCCGTGTTGCGCAGACCTCTATATTTGGCTAAGTCCCGTTGAACAGCCGTGCTGAAAGGGCAGCACTTCAATCCAACGATACCGGGTAACCCATGCGCATTCTCTTTCATCACAACAATTTTCCGGGGCAGTATCGCCGCATCCTGAAATATCTGGGCACCAGGCGCGGTTACAAGATGAGCTGCCTGACGCTGTCGTCGAACCAGCAGGAAATCACCATCCCGCGGGTGAATTTCAAACCGCACCGGCAGGCCAATCCGGGCGGCATGCATCCGTCCCTTCTCTATACCGAGAATGCGGTGCTCCACGGCCATGCCGCCTTCGCGGCGCTGCACGAAATGAAAAAGCGCAAGTTCAAGCCGGATATCATCCTCACGCATTCGGGCTGGGGCGCAAGCCTGTTTTTCAAGGATGTCTTCCCGGATGCCAAGCAGCTCAGCTATTTCGAATGGTATTATAACGCCAGCAATTCGGACGTTTCCTTCGTCGCCCCTGAAAAGGCGCACGACCCGAACCAGCAGATGCGGATCCGGATGAAGAACACGCCGATCCTGCACGATCTTGCCGCCATGGATTGGGGCCAGTGCCCCACCCATTATCAGCTCAGCCGCTTTCCGGCCCAGTTCCGGGACAGGATCAGCGTGCTGCACGACGGTGTCGATACCGGGTTTTTCTCGCCGGATGAAACGGCGGTGGTCGAGGTCGAGGGCAAGCGATTCTCGGCCGATGATGAAATCATCACCTATGTGGCGCGCGGAATGGAGCCCTATCGCGGGTTCCACCAGTTCATGGAGGCTGTCTCCATTCTGCAGAAGCAGCGGCCGAATCTGCAGGTGATCATCCTCGGTGCCGACAAGGTATCCTACAGCGCCGCCTGTCCGGTGGAGGGCAAGACCTACAAGGATCTGGCACTGGAAGCGTTCGAATTCGATCACGCCCGCCTGCATTTCCTTGGCCTGCAGCCCCTTGATGTCTTCCGCGACCTGATGCGGATCACCAGGGCGCATGTCTATCTGACCGTTCCCTTCGTCCTTTCGTGGTCGATGATGGAAGCGATGGCCGCTGGTGCCCTTGTCGTCGGTTCGCGCACCGAGCCGGTGGAGGAAGTGATCGAGGACGGCAGGAACGGCCTTCTCGTCCCCTTCTTCGAGCCTGCAACGCTGGCAGAGACCGTTTGCCGGGTGCTTGCAGACCCCGCCGCACACGCGCCGCTGCGGAAAGCCGCGCGCGAAACCATCCTGGAGCGGTACGATATCAGGGATCTGTTGCCAAGATATGAAGAATTGATCGTATCTGTTGCAAACGGGTCACACTCCGGGGTCTAAGCAACAAAATTTTCAAGACGGTATCTTTGGGTAGTTGAAAATTAAGCTGAAGGATGGTCATCTCTTCAGCGATTCAAGCGGCATAAGGTTGCGTCTTGGTTGACAAATAGTCGCCACGTGACAATTATGCGGTTGACATCGCTGGCAGCCACTAGCTAGAGGTTGTCGGTAGGGGGCATAATGCAAATAAAGAAGCGTTCGGCCTCGGTTTGAAAAACGAGATTGCTTTTTCAGGAGGAAAGCTATGGCAGATATTTACGGTTCGCCCGTGATCAACGATACCCTCGTGGGTACGTCGGCGGACGACAACTTCTACAGCTCGACCGGTAACGACAGCGTCAACGGCGGTCTGGGCAACGATACCCATCACTACGAAAACGGCAACGACACCGTCGACGGCGGCCTGGGTGATGACACCCTGGACCTGACCACCTTCCTCGACTGGGACCTTTCGGACCTCGTTGCGGCTGAAGCTGCTGACGATGGCCTCATCCTTGGTGGTGCTCCGTTCGACTGGACGATCAACCTTGGCGGTGCCAACGGTATCGTGAACCTGCTGAACACCGAGTTCATCAAGCTCAACGACGCCACCATCGACCTCAGCAAGGACAACCTCTGGGATGGTACCGCTGTTCTCGGTTCGGACCAGTCGGATGGCGCTGACGACAACGACACTGCTTGGGAATCCGGTACGAGCGGCGCTCAGACCAACACCAACCTTGCGGACGACGAAGCTACCATGTTCGACGTGTCGACTGGTTCGCTTGGTGACCTCGCTGGTTTCTCGATCCTTTCGGTTAATGGAACCGACGTTACCGATGCTGCTGCCAACACCCTGACGGTTGCTGGTGGTTCGCTGGTTGTTGCTGCTGGCGCAACCCCGACAGCTGCTGTTTACGAAGCCACGGGCGTTGTAAACCTGCGCGGCGGTTACAATGAAGTTGGTACCATTGATCTTGTCCTTACGGACGGTACCAACACCGTTAACTCGGAAGTCACCCTTGTTCATGTCGACCACGACAACGTCCTGAACCAGTCGGCTGCTACGGCTGCTGTCAACATCAAGGGCGGTGACGACTATGATGGCGACGCAATGCGTGAAGCCATCACCGGTTCGGCTTTCGGTGATACCCTCGTTGGCGGCGGTGCGAATGACCTTATCCAGGCCGGCGCTGGCGACGACACCGTGTTTGCTGGCGAAGACAGCACCAACGGCGGCGATGACCTCGTTCAGGGTCAGGCCGGCGCCGACACCATCGGTGGCGGCTTCGGCAACGACATCCTCGTTGGTGACAGCATCGTTACCAAGACGACAGCTACCTTCAACACCGACAGCACCACGAACGCTGGCGGCGGTAACACAGCTTCGGCTGTGACCACCGGTGCTGCAACCGACGGCTCGGACGTGATCTGGGGTGGTGCGGGCGATGACCTCATCATCACTGGTTCGTGGGATGATGCTGCAGGTACCGGCGACGACGGCATTGCTGATGCAACTGATGCTGCTGCTGAAGTTTTGGGCGTTGCAGCTGACGTTGCTTGGGCTGGTGCAGGCGACGACGTTGTTGTCGGTGCCGGTGGCGACGACATGCTCGGCGGCGGTCTCGGCGACGACGTGATCTACGGCAACGACGGCGACGACACCATCTACGGCGGTGCCGATGATGGCGCGACCACCAATGCTGACGACATCTTCGGTGGCGCTGGCGATGACGTTATCTACGCCGGTGTTGGCAATGACACCATTGATGGTGGTGACGGTGACGACACCATTTACAACGGCAAAGGTAACGACCAGGTGACCGCTGGCGAAGGCAACGACATCCTCTGGGCTGGTGAAGGCAACGACACCTTCACGGGTGCTTGGGGCGCTTCGAACGCCAACCAAGCTGCTGAAGAAGCTCTTGACGGCGTTGATGCAACCGCTGACTTCGACACCTACATGATCGTCAGCAACGGCGGTCAGGACACCATCCACGGCTTCGACAAGCTCGACAACGCTGCTTCGGTTAACGTTGACGACATGGACGTTCTCGACTTCTCGAACGTGACCACCAAGTCGATCAACAACATCAGCGAACTGCTCGACATTGCCGACACGGGTGACTTCGGTCTCGGTGGTGCTGCGCTCGATCTGCAGATCAACCTCGGCGACGGCACTGTTCTCTACATTGCCGACTTCAACAACGCTGACCTGCAGGCAATCGCCAACGCTGGTAACGTGGTTTACAACGCCATCTAATCCCAAGGGATTGGTAAAGATTGCGAAGGGAACCCCTCGGGGTTCCCTTTTGCTTTTCGGACAGCGCGGCTGCTGGATACGGCCGGCCCCCGCGGCTGGCGGGCCCTCGCGCGTCTATGGCATCGACATGCCGTGGGGCCTATGCTAACAGGGTCCAACCGTAGCGGCGTTTGTCGTGATCTCCGGCAAAGAGCTGCGGCATCGGCACAGGCCAGGGCCAGCCGCTGCCTTCGTTTTTCCCTGGCCGGAATCAAGACCACATGAGTTTGAGAAACGATTTCGAAGCGGCACGGGCAACGCTCAAGCAGAGCTTCAAGAAAGTCGCTGGCTATTCCCTTCTGTCCAGCCTCTGTGTCCTTGCGATGCCGATCTATCTGGCGCAGGTCTATAACCGCGTGATCCCGTCCCACAGCCTCGAAACCCTTGTGGCGATCTTCGTGGCAGCGCTTGTTGTGCTCATCTCCTATGCGGTGTTCGATGCCGTGCGCCAGTATCTGCTGACGCGCGCCGCGCTGCATTTCGAAGGGGAACTCGCCGGGCTCGTGCTGGCCGGCGAAATGGCCCGCCAGTCGGACACGAACAAACAGACAATCAATGATCTCGCCGTGGTGCGCGGCACCGTCGCCTCATCCGCGTTCGGCGCCCTGTTCGACCTGCCGGCACTGCCGTTTTTCATGCTGCTCGTGTTTCTTGTCCACCCGGTCCTCGGCTTGGTGGTGCTCGCAGGCGGGGCAGCGCTTGTGGCGCTGGCGCTTTATGGCAATCGGCGCACCGGCCCGATGTCGGAAGATCTGTCGCGGCAGGTGCAGCTCGCCTCCCGCCGGCTTGAAGACCTTATGGCCTCGCAGGAACTGGTTCGCTCGCAGGGCCTGTACCGCGAAAGTGTGAAGGCCTGGGGGCGGCTCTATGCGCCCACCCTTACCGACTATCTCAAATCCTCGATTGCGTCGAACAGCTTCAGTTCCGCATCGAAGGCGGGCCGCCAGATCCTGCAGATACTCATCATCGGCGCCGGTGCGCTGCTGGTGATCGACAATCAGGCAAACGCGGGGGTCATCTTCGCCGCGTCGATCCTCGCTGGCCGCGCCCTCGCCCCGGTCGAGATGATCATCAGCACCTGGCGCCACCTGCGTGGCGGGCAGGAAGCATGGGCGCGGCTCACTGCGCGCATGGATGAACTGACGTTGCCCGAAAACCGCACGCCCCTGCCGCGCCCGAAAGGCCGGATCGAGATGGACCGCCTGATCTATACCCCGCGCCCCGGCCAGCCGCCGATCCTGCGGGGCATTTCTGGCACCATCCAGGCGGGCGACTGCGTGGCGATCATCGGCCCCTCGGGTGCCGGCAAATCGACGCTTGCCCGCATTCTCGTGGGCTACATCGAACCGAGCCACGGCAAGGTGGCGCTGGACGGCCAGGAACTCAGTGTATGGGACCCGGTCGCCCGCGGCCTGCATGTGGGCTATATGCCCCAGCAGGTCAATTTCTTCGAAGCCAGCATCCGCGAGAATATCGCCCGGCTGCGCATGGATGACGATCCGGCCCTTGCGGTTCAGACGGCACAAAGCGTGGGCGTGCATGACATGATCCTGCGCTTCCCCGAAGGCTACGATACGCAGCTCAAGCGCGGTGCCTTCTGGCCTTCGGGCGGGCAGGCACAGCTGATTGCGCTGACCCGTGCCTTTTACGGATCGCCTTCGGTGCTGGTTCTGGACGAGCCGAACGCGGCACTCGACCAGCTTGGCGAGCGCATCCTGCACCATGCCCTGAAAATGGCCCGTGCGCGCGGCATGACCGTTGTGGTCGTCACCCAGCGTCCGAGCCTCCTGCAGGATGTGGACAAGATCATTGTGATGCGGGGCGGCGAAGTTTCCGACTTCGGCCCGCGCGATGAAGTGCTGCAACGCCAGAAAGACGCTGCCGCCAAGGCTCTGCCACGTCGCGCGCCAAAGACACCGCCACCTGCCGCACCGGCGAACACAGCATCAGGGGAGGCTTGATCATGGCTGAAGCAAAGAGCCTTGCGCCGGCCAACGATGCCAAGACGCCCGCAGTGATCCAGGACCAGTTCGACCGGCAGGGCCTGACCTCGTGGGCGGGCCACCTCATGGAACGGGATGACAAGATTCTCAAGCTCGGACGGCTGGTGATTCTGCTTGTTGTGGTTCTGGGTGGTATCTGGGGTTCCACGATGAAGATCGGGGGGGCCGTCATTTCCCCCGGCCGCGTGATCGCGGAAGACCGCAACCGGGTCATCCAGCATCTGGAAGGCGGAATCCTCAAGAGCATCAATGTGCGCGAAGGCGATTTCGTGACGGAAGGGCAGGTGGTTGCCGAGCTTGACGACACGCGCTCGGGCCCCGAGCTCGCGAACTTGCGGGTCCAGCGTGCCATCCTGCAGGCCCAGCTCCTGCGCCGCCGCGCCGAAGTGATGCTGAGCCAGACACTTGAATATCCGGCAGATTTCGGTGGCAAGGTTGCCGATCATCCCCGCGTTCTGGAAGCAGTGGCCAGCCAGAAAGCCGAATTCGATGCCTCGCGTGCAGCCATGCTTGCCGAACTCGAGGTTCTTGACACCAGGATTTCGGCAAGGCGGAAGGATATCGTCGCTTACGGCGAGATGATCGACGCCCTGCAGGACCAGAATGCCCTATACAAGAAGGAACTGGCCGACTTCCAGGAACTGCTGGTGAAAGGCCTGATCCGCCGCACGCAAGTGTATGCCACCGAGCGCAAGGTTTCGGAAATGAATGCGCAGATTGCGGTGCGGGAACTTGATCGCCGTCAGGCTTCGAACGATATTGATGGCCTTGAAAGCGAAAAGCGGCAGGTTCAGCTCAATTATGTGAAAGACGCCAACCGGCTGGTGGTGGAATTGCAGCGCGACCTGAACACGATGGATGAATCCATGGGCCGGCTTGAAGATTCGGTCAATCGGGCCAAGGTGAAGGCGCCCGTCGATGGCACGGTGTTCCGCATCAACGCCCGCACGCTCGGGGGAGTGATCAAACCGGCCGATCCGATCATGGAAATCTTCCCGAGGAACGATAACCTGACCGTCGAATCCTACGTACCCGTCAAGGATATCGAGCAGGTGTACAAGGGCCAGAAGGTGCGTGCCATCTTCCCGTCCAACCGCGAAAACCCGATGCAGCCGGTGAATGGCGAGGTGACTTATGTCTCGCCTGACGCTGTCGTTTCAGAGAAATCGCCGGAAGGCACCTATATCGTGCATGTCAGCATCGATCCTGATCAGACCATTCAGGAAATCGTGCCGGGCAACGTGGCCGAGGTTTATTTCGTCACAGAGCCCAAAACCTTCTTCGGCTACATGGTTGAGCCGATCACACGATTTGCCTTCAGGGCGTTCAAGGGGTAAGGCGCCCCGCTCGGGGCAGGGGGAATGATGGACCTGCGACTGTCGCATGCAGCGCTCAAACGCCTGTTCGGTGAGCCCGTTGTGTTTATCGCCGACGCTACTGCCGCTTCCCGGCTGAAATGGATCGTCGGCAAGAAGGGGGCGGGCGCGCTGGTGATTGCTTCAGCGGGCGGCTGTCTCTATCTGCCGGGAGAGAATGCAAAGGTAGCGACCCTGCCCTTGCCGGGCGTTCCCGGCGGACTTGTCGGGGTTGTCGGGAGCACCGGCCTGAGGTCGTTCTATGAGGCGCTGGAGGCACGGTATCTGGCCGCCCAGACACCGGATGTGCCCCCTTTCCATGCATTGGGGCTTCCGCTTTTGGGTAATGCTGCGCTAGGCCGGTTTGTCGCAGAAGCCCTTGCCCGCAACCAGAAGCGAATGTCGGGGCGCACCGCCATGCTCGAGCGACAGCTTGTGACCGTGCGGGAGGAGGCCGAACGCGCGGCCAGCCGGATCGAAGTCGCCCGCCGCATGCTTGAAGGGGTGGGCTATGGCAGCGATTATCCGGTCATCGAAGCGGCCCCCGGTGCCCGAACACTGGGCCCCGCCGGCGATCTCGATACCACCGCTTTCAGCCAGCTCCTGCCAGTCGATCTGGCAGGTCTCACCAGGGTCGATGTCTATCTGACGGCAGCAACGGGAAAGCCCGGCGATGGCATATTGCGGCTGCGGATCACACGGGCCGCCGATGGTACCTGCCTTGCCGAGACCCTTTTGCCGTTCAAGCATGTCGAGACCGGATGGGCGGCGCTTGCACTGGTGCCCGAACAGGTTCTTGCTTATGGCGATGCCCGGCTGGATATCGACTGGCTGACAGGGGCCCAGGGTGCGAGCGTGCCGCTGGTTTCGCTGTCGGATGCTGTGCCGCGCAGGTTCGGCCATGACGGCCGGACGGTGGCCCTGCGCGCATGGCGCGGACTTACGGATCCCATGTTGTTCGGCAGCCGGCCATCGCACGGCTCGGTTTTCTCTTCCCATGCCCGCATGCGTCTGGGCCCGGACATTCTGGATGCGCACCGTCGCCCGGATAGCCCCAAGGGTGTAGCGCGCAATCAGGATGCCCTTGAAATGCCGCTGCAGGGTGGCAACTGGGCATTGATCCGTTTTGCGGGTCTCGTTCATGCCGGGACGGGTTGTGTGGAGGCGCACGTGCGTGCCAAAGACGCGGGGCTCGAAGTCCTGCTGGCCAGCGTACCGCATGATGCGGACACAGACCCCGGCGAGCTTGCCGGTGAAGCCCACACGATTGGTGAGGGCGAGACGACAAGCGTATGTATTCGGCTGGACGGGCAGGAAGGCGCGGATATCCTGATCGCCGTTCGTCCGGCAGACGCGGGGACTGCGTCGCTGATGATCGAGGGGCTGACGCTGGTCAGCCAGCTTCAGGACCGGACAGCACCGGAAAATGACCGAACCGTATCACAGCGCCGTGCCATCTGGCCCGTGCGGTTCGCCGATGTGATGGCTTCTGTCGTCATACCGGGCGGCCAGAAGGCCATGGCGTCCCTTTTCAAACGCACCGGCATTACGGTGGTCCAGTTCGTCGAGGAGGCAGGCTATTTGCAGCTGCATCCGACACTCGAGGCGCCGTCGGCAGTGGGATTTGTCGGGCTCCTGACCGGTGAAACGCGGGAAATCAGGGCGTGGGTGTCCAACGCAAGCGAGCGCGCGCCAATATTCCGCTTTGTGATTGTAGTGGCACCAGCGGGCTTTGCGATGTCGCAGGACCGGGTCGCAAGCCTTGGTGATACCATCATGGAGAATCCAGCAGGTGAGGCCCTCCATGATGACCTGACCGGCGCCATCTGGACAAGTGCTGACTTGCCGGGAGGCGCTGCCGCCCAGCTGAGCCTCAAGGGACTGGAACAGGCAAACGGGGCCCTTGCATCGCGCGAGATACTCCTCATGACGCTGCCCGTTGAGGGAACAGTCGGTTTTGGCTGGTGTCGCTGGTACAGCCTCGATCTGATCTCCGGGGCTGCGGAAGTTTCCTGATGGCAGGCCCGATGGCAAGACAGGCGGGCGAACGGCGGCCGGTAGGTATCGTGATCCCGGCCTATGGTCACCCTCAATTTCTGGCGGAAGCCATCTCCAGCGCGTGCGAGCAGGATTATCCGGCACCCGTTTATGTGGTGGTGGTGGATGACCAATGCAGATTTGAAGATACGGCAAGGGTCAGCGTTGGGCTGCAGGAGGCTTATCCGGGCAAGCTCTTCTATCTGCGTCAGAAAAACACCCGCCTGCCAGGCGCGCGCAATGCCGGAATTCGCTTTTTGCTGGCGATGGACAATGAGATCGATGCCATTTTCCTGCTGGATGCCGATAATCGGCTGATGCCGCATGCGATGCAGCGGTATCGCGACGTGCTGGGCGACGACGAGAGAATAGGCTGGGCTTATCCCGATATAGCCTTTTTCGGTCTGTCGCGCGTGGATGACGGCGTGGATATCCGCGAGACCGCGCCCGAATACTCTGTTCTCAAGCATCTGAATGGCAATATCTCGGAAGCGGGCTCTCTGGTCCGCGCCGATCTGTTCCGCAAAGGTGTCCTGTTCGACGAGGAAATGAAGTTTGGCCTCGAGGACTGGGATTTCTGGCTGACCGCCGTAGAGGCGGGCTATCGCGGTGTAAGGGCACGGGATTGCGGTTTCCTCTATCGCCGCCGCCCCGAAAGCATGATTGCCGATTCGCAGCGCATGACAACCGGCTGGCTGGATCGGTTGCGAGCCAAACATTCCTCTCTCCTCTCGCCCCGCGCGGTCGTCCGGCACGAGCATGAAGAGGCACCGGCCTTCGCCATCTGGCTGGTCGATAGTGATCGGGTGCATTTGACAAGCGATCCGTATGCGCCGGGCCGGGTCGTTGACCTTGCAACTTTCCGGCAGATGGCGGCGGCATGGATCGAGCGGCCGGAGGAAGTATTTTTCCCGACGCATGTTTTTGCCTTCCAGAATGCGACGTGGGACATGGTCCGGGCTGGCAGTCGTGTTCTGCGCTACCTGTTCTGGCGGCTCCGGAACGAGGAGCACGGTTTGCGTTTCCTAAAGATCGGCCGCTCGCGATCATTTGCCCTTCTTCGCAAGAAGGAACTGATCGAAGAAGTGCATTTCGCTTGCTGGAACACCGACCATCTGGCGGCCCTAGCTGCTTCAAGCCATCGGGCAGAAGGAAGCTCCTCCGGATCACTCGTCCCGGACGATTATGAAAGCGGCATCTGGGCCCAGACGAACATGCATCTTTTCGAGTGCCCACCCGTGGCGGATCTTCCCGCCCGGATGGACGAATTTGTGGCGACACTCCGATATGCACCGGCGCTAATCCACTCAAGAGGCCGGCGCTTTGCCGGGCCCCTTGCCAGCAAGGTTCGCGAGGATACCCGTGAAACCATGAGCCTGACGGGGATTCACTATCCTTATCCCTGCCTGCTTGACGACGGGCCGCGACACATTCTGGCTGTCAGGCCGGACGATCTTGCGTCAAGCCTCGGGGAACAGGCGCTTGGTCCGATTGTTCAGGCGATGGCCGCGCACGGCGCCTTTGTGGTTGCGGCGGAAGGGGACACGGAGCTTGATCTGAAGCGGATCGAGGGCGCAAAATGGTTGCCTCCGATCGCGGAGATCATCCCGCAGAAATGGCAATTCTCCGATGGCGATCATGCCATCTATCTTGGTCGGCGCCTCCCCATTCGCAGTGGGACCGCCCGTGTGCTTTCGATACCCTTCCAGCAGGCGGATACCGTGATCGTGGCGGGCGGGATCGGTAGTCTGGAGGTCCTTGGCAGCACCAGGCATTATGGTGCGCGCTGTATCGTTCTGGCGGATGAACGGTTGCCAAGTTTTGCGAAGGATCCGGCCGCGGCGCTGCATGCCATTCTTGCACTTGAACACGCTGCGAACGAAATCTGGGCTGGCCAGCAATGGATTGCCGATGCGCTTGTTGCGCGGGGTGTTCCCGCCGGCAAGATTGCGGCGAGCGAAAGAGGCCTCAGCGCCTTTTATGCCGGTTGATCCTGCAGCCGTCGCTTAACGGCGATTATCGACCGCGCGGTTGATGATGCGGTCCGTATAGGTCTCGAACCATTCGTCATTGATCGCATTTGATAGCCGCACCATGGCACGTTCCGGCAGGTCTGCAGGAATATCGAGCCCTGCGGCTGCGGCAAGACGATGCAGGTAGCCCGGAAAGTCCCGGCAGTTGTCTTCGTAGATCAACGACAGGGGCTGGATTTCCCAATCATAGAAGAAGCGCTGCCAAAGCAGATTTTCTTCCGTGATTGAACTCACTTTTGCAGCGATCGCGTGCTCGTTGAACTGGGTCTGCACATTATAGTCGGGCTTGTAACCCTGCAGCAGGTTTCCGGCAAAGTGATCTGCTTCCGTATCGCCTGTTGCGTGGTTGACGCCCGTCTGGGTGGCCATCTCCCGAGAGATGGCCTGCCGCACCACATCGTCCCGGCGCAGCCATACCCATGTTGCGTCGCTGAACAATGACCTCACATAGGGAAAGGCCCGGCCATCTGACTCTGCGGCAGGCATCATGGTGGCAAGGCAGGCATCGAGCGTCGCCATCTGGTTTGCCATTATCTTGACGGCGAAAACGCCATTTTCACCGCTACCGCGACGGTAGACGCCTTCAAGATGTGGCGCCCAGTTCATGTCGGGTTTGAGGGACTGCCATGGCAGAAAATGTTCTTCCGGCAGCCCAAGCGTTCCGGCGTTGCGCATATCTTCGCAGATCATCGTCGAGCCACAGCGCTGCGTAGCGCACAGAACGATACTTTTCCGGGGCTTCGGGGGCATGGTCATGATGCGATATCCTTGGGCTTCGAAACGGCTGACACCATACTGACGGGGACCATCCGATGCAACAACCGTGCGGTCGCGCATCGGGCTTTTCCCTATGGCCTATCGGGCTTCTTCCGGTTAATGATGGTGCCCTTGTTCCATCTGCCGCGACGAAATCATTCAAATGACCGAAGACAGAAGACTCTGGCCCAGCGAGGGGTTCGTATTCATCGTCAGCTACGGACGTACTGGTTCGACCCTTCTTCAAACGGTCTTGCAGTCGATCCCGGGTTATTTCATTCGCGGGGAAAACTGGAACACCCTGTATCCCCTGTTTCGCAGCCATGTGCTGGCGAGCCACGCGCGTATCCACCAGGGCTCCAAGGAAATTCCGCCGCACGGCCCCTGGTATGGTGCAGACCAGATCGATCTCGACCGTTATGGGCTTGCGCTGGCGGACCTGTTTATCCGTGAAATCCTGCAGCCCCCGGCTGGTCAACGGGTGATCGGCTTCAAGGAAATTCGCTTCGGCCTTGCCCAAGGGGATGAGTTCAACCACTTCCTCGATTTCATCGCCCGTTTTTTCAAACCGGCACGCTTCATCTTCAATACGCGGAATCCGGAAGAAGTGGCCGTTTCCAGTTGGTGGAAGGATATCGAGCGTTCGCAAGCGTTGCAGAAGATCGCAGATGTGGAGGCGCGCTTCCGGGGCTATATTGAAAGCCATCCGGAGACATGCATGCATGTACCGTATGAATCCTTCAACGGAAATCCGGAAGGGTTACGCCCGATGTTCAATTTCCTTGGCGAGGAGTTCGATTTGTCGGTCGTCGAACGGTTGATGGAGCGCCGGCTGAAACACTAGCACCGGCACTGAGACGCGCCAGTTCAGAACATGCCGGCTGTGCTGGCACGCGCACCACGCAACATGCCCCGAAGCCTTGCCTTTGTCAGGCGTGCCTGGTGCTTGACTGCACTTTCGGGTATGCCATTTTCCTCGGCCCACGCGCGATCATGCGCGTTGAAGTTTTCAAGGACTTCGGCGAGCTGGTCTTCATCCTGCATCAATTCATACCCGAAGAAGTGCTTGAAGAAGGCGCTTTCAATGAAATGCCGATCCTCGGTCTCTTGCGGGTCATAGTCGTGGCTGTGATAGACCACCGCCCGTGGCGCGTAAACTTTGCCATATCCTGCCTTGATGATGGCATCGGCCCAAAGTTGATCCTCACCGAATTTGGTGCGCGGATAGGGGATCTTCTCCCACACCGACCGCCTGAAACAACTGTTGTTGTCGCTGTAGAAGTGCAGCTTCTGGCGCCACGATGGATCTTCCTCGGCATAGCGGTCGGGGTTGGTATCCTTGCCGAGATAGACAGGCAGCCGATCGAATGCATCGAAATGGCGTGTCATGTCACGCTGGGTAAAGGGCGATGCACCGGGCCATGCGAGGTGTTTGCCAAATGCCCCCGCAGCGTCTGGATAATGCTCCAGCGCCGTGACCAGATTGAAGAGCCATCGGCCCACCGGAAGTGCGTCGTGGGTGATATATGCGATGAATT
Organism: Pseudokordiimonas caeni; assembly: GCF_026719705.1. Lineage (GTDB taxonomy): Bacteria > Pseudomonadota > Alphaproteobacteria > Sphingomonadales > Kordiimonadaceae > Gimibacter > Gimibacter caeni. The sequence goes on from NZ_JAPPRR010000001.1 coordinate 59,486, forward strand.
CGCCACTCGTAAGCGATGCGCCGAGGTTGCGGGTGTCCCCGTGGTTAAAGTCTTCGTTGGGGATTTGGTGAAGGCTTACAGTCGGATATTTGCGGACGATATCGATGGTGTTGTCGGTGGAACCACTATCGATCACCAGAACTTCAAACCGCCATGGCGCACGTTGATCAAGCACGCCTTTCAATATGTGCTCGAACCCGTCACCAGGATTGAAGGTCGGGATCACGACGGATGCCTTGAAGGGCTGGTGCCGGATGGCAGGGCCTGATGCCTGAACTTTCGAGACCTCCTTCAGGCCGCGTACGATCGCCTGCTCGACCGTGCGGCAGGCTGCACCCCAGGTGAACTGATTGACCCATTTCAAGGCTTCGGACGCCTGTCGTTGCCGGGCGGTCGGGTCGACTAGCAGGGCCTCCAGCGCGCTGGCAATGGCAAGAGGATGAGGTTTCGTGAACTTCACCACCGTCTCCGGGAAGATGGCGCGGGTATTGTCGCCGTCCAGTTCCACCACCGGCAAGCCACAGGCCATCATCTCTTGCGGCACCAGCGAATAATTGGTGGCCGAGAAGACGAGACCGATATCCGCATTGCGGAATATGGTCGCCAGCTGCTCAGGCGATGCAACCCCGTGATTCACGAATTGGAACGGGGCGGACTCCAGTGCGATGTCGGCACCGAAGAAATCGACCTCGAACTCGATCTCACCCTTGGCGAGCGTTTCCAACGCCAGCATGGCCAGTTCGACCGCCCGCCGGGCCGTGAAATGACGTGCATAAACGGCGATCCGCGGCACCGTATTCGGCGTCCGGTCTGTCGCCGGGGAATAGATTGACATATCTGCAGCCAGCCAGAAGGCGTCGGCTTCCCGACCGTATTTTTCCTGCATCAGCGAGGCAAGCCAGGGGCTGGCGCAGATGCAATGCATATCCTGCCGGTAGGTTTCTTCTGCCGCGAGATAGTGCGACCCCATCGGGAAGAAGGAAGGTTCGAAGTCCTGAATGAAATAGAAGCGCTTCTTGAACCTGGTGGCAGACATGACCGGCCATACCGTCCAGCAGTCGGTTGCGATGATGGCGTCGCCGGATGCCTCCTCCAGTCCTTCCGATACAAAATGGACATCGCCTGCAAAATGCTGGAAATGCTTGATGATATCCTGATAGGCGCTGTCCGGCGTGTTGTGCTGGCGCGGATGGTTGATCCAGACCGTGACCTTGTGGCCTGCAAACTCTAGGTGGTTGATCATGCGGAAGATGGTCATGTGGCCGCCGCCACCTGGCGCAAAGTCCGGGATAACCCAGTGAATGTTCATGCAGGCGGGGTTGAAGGTCTCATTTTCCGGCGCGAGCGGGCGAGGCGCGAATGCGACCATGTCACGCATCGGCTCCAGCCTTGGCATTTTGGCATCAGGGTCCAGAACCGACTTCTTGCCGCGGCCAGCCTGCCGTCCGGGCCGATAGCCGCCCTCGCGGTGCTGGCCAATGGTCAGATAATGGCTGAGCGGATCGAGCCCCGACGACACTGCTTCAGGGGTCATTGCCAGATAGCGTTGGGGATCGAACAGCCGGCCCGGTGAATGGCCCTTGGCGGCACCTTCCCGAAGATAGAATGCGAGCGGATTCTGGCCCGCCAGCTCGTGCCCGTGGTGAGCCTTGTACCATTTCGTGTCGAAGAAACGGTTGGGAGATACGCCGGACAAAGCACCTTCACCCACATAGTGTGCAACCGGATCGGTCCAGCCGCGCACCGGGGCGGGCAAGTTTCCAAGATACCAGTCCCTGTCGATCAGGGGTGAATTGCGCAGGAATATGAAGTCGGCAATCTTCTGTTCGCTGCCTTCGCCCGAAAAAGCCTCGCCAAGGACGATGGCGCCGGCCTTTCGGCCTTTGGTCAGGTAATGGGCGAGCGGGTCTTCGTTCTTGCCGATCAGGTCGGCATTGAGCGCACGGTAGCAGCTTGCCGAAAACTCGGCGCACGGATCCTTGCTGCTGCTGCGCCAGTGTTTGGCATAATGCCGGAGTGCCCGTCCTTTGCCGGCCTTGCCATTCTTCATGTAGCGGCCGGCGTACCAGACAGGATCGAACCACGGGTTCGGCCGGAGGCCTTTTCCTTCGCCCCAGACAATATAATGCAAGACAGGATCGAGCCCGCAGCGCCGCACATCGGCATTCTCGGCGAGATACCAGTCGCGGTCGAAAAGGCCGGTCGCAAGGACCTGGCGCCGCAGGCGTGCCCGCTTGAAATATCGGCGCAGTTTCTTAAGCGGGCTGTCGGACGGATGCATGGCTGCCTTGTTACTCTCTCGACTGGATTGGGGCTTCTATCGCCTGAAATGCCTTGCCCTCGCGGGCGAAAAGCGACGGATACCAGGGGTCGCCCCTGAATGAGGGGCCCCACTTGGCCCGGATATGGTCGCGTTCTGCTTCCTCGCGGGCGCTCTTGGCGCGGTCCTGCGCATCGTATCCCCGGCTTTTCGACTCAAAATGCGACAAGGTCAAGGCAGGAACGTACAGCGTGGCGAAGCCGGCTGCCCACGCCTTGAAACAGATTTCATAATCACTGTACCCGATGCCGAGATTGCCTTCATCAAAACCGCCGGTACAGTCAAACACTTCGCGGCGGCAGGCGAGGAAGGCCCCGAAGACCGCAAGCGTGCGATGGGGTCTGCGAGTGCGGTCGAGATACAGCCCGTCGTCACAGGTGTCGCCCGTGCCTTCCTGTGCGCCGTCCACCACCGAATGGAAGATAACGCCCGCATGCTGGATCGTGCCGTCTTCATACAGGAGCCGTGCGCCAACGATGCCGACCTCAGGCCGCGCAAGATAACCCCTGAGCGTTTCGTCCCACCCGTCTGTCAGCGCCAGTGTGTCGTTATTGAGGAACAGCAGATAGTCGGCGTCCGTCGCCTGCGCGGCAGCATTGTTGAGGGCCGACCAATTGAAGGGGCGGTCATCGCGGATCAGCCGGATGTCGCCCTTGCCGGCAACCGCATCAAGCCACGCAAGGGCCGCCGGGTCATCGCTGCCATTGTCGACAATGATGATCTCGGTGTGCTCCGGATGGCGGAGCGTGCGGTGCAGGCTTTCGACGCAGGGCCGCACGAGATCGAGCCCGTTTCGGGTCGGGATGATGATGGCGAGCGTCGGCAGGGTGGGGTCCGCTTCCCACACAATATCAAGGCAGTCGCCGATCGCGCCGCCGAACACATCGCTGTGGGGGCGGACGCTCGCCTTGCGGCCGGTGCGGGCGAGGTGGGCAGCGACCGCCGCCGCGTCAGCCTCCGCCTGCGGGGGCGTGCCGAGATGCCATGCGATGCCCGGTGCCGGGGCTAGGGCTGCAGCACCGCCTTCCTCGAAGGCACGCAGCATCAGGTCATGCCCACTCGTCAGCCCTTTCTGGCGGGCGAGGAATTCGCGCCGGACGAGGATTGCACGGCCGCTGTCGTTCCGGGAAAGCAGCAGGTCATGATCGAACGCCGCAAACAGGCGCGGGTCGCTGTGGCGACCGTCGGAAGAGATATGATCGTGGTCGGGATAGAGTATGAGCGCATCCGGTTGGCGCCCGGTTGCAGCGGCGAGATGGGCAAGCGCGCCGGTCTCCAGTTCGTCCCGCGCGTGAAGGGGCATCACCCAGTCAGCATCCATTTCGCCGGCGGCATGCGTCAGGGCGGCCCAGTCTATCTCTTCGCCGACGGGCAGGACAGCGATCCTGCTGGCATCACCGCCCACCAGCAATTGGGGGCGATACAGGGCCGCGTACAAATCATAGTTGGCGAGCGGGAAGCGGCGGAACTGTGTCACATGCGGCAGGGCATCCCGGATATGGCCGAGGAGCCTGCCGAGCGCTCCTTCCTCTGGCACAATGCCCGCCAGCGCCATCTTCTCGGCGGCTGTAGCCAGCCGCTGCATATGGCCGATAACGGTCAGGTCGTCACGCCGGATGATTGTATCCGGCACCACCGGCAGGCCGAATTTCCGGTCTCGTACGGTCAGCCGCAAAACAGGGGAGCCTTCAAGCTTGCGGGGTGGGATGACCGTCAGCTCGAACCCGAAACGGCCATGGCCGCCATGGATATCCTGCAAGTCCCGCCGTATCCTGTCGGGGCTTGCGGTGGCGAGATAGGCACCGTTCAGGAAGAAATCGAGCACGGGCGTGCGGTCGGGGTCATCAAGGGCCACGGCCCAGCCCCGGACCGTGTAACCGCTGATAGTTTCAATCCGCGCAAGTGTCGCCGGGGCGGCATCGTCATGCACTTCAAGGCGTGCAAGGGTGCTCGCCAGCACCTCCTTGCCGAGCGCAGACACGAAGGCGTGTCGTGCCTTGTCGGCGGCCAGCGATCCGGCGATCAGCCGTGCCCAGCTTGTCCCTTCGGCCAAGCGTATGCCGAAATGCCGCTGCAGGCTCGTGGCAACCGCCTTGCGGGCTTCTGCGGGCAGCCATTCGTGCGGCAACGAGACGCCGGCCTCAAGGGCGGAAAGAACGCCCGCTGAAAAGTCTTCGGACGCGAACAGGCGCCGCGCCAGCGAAAAAGACGTGAGGCGAGAGGCGTGGATGGCCGCGCAGTCGTCCTGCGTGGGTTCGCGCCCCAGAATCCAGAGATGGAAGAAGCGGACATCGGCCGGGGTGAGTCTCCGGCGCAGTCGTGCAAACCAGCGTTTCATCAGGCCTGTCCGCTTGTCCTCAGAAGCCGGCCGCGGGGCCGAACTTGATGAGCGACTTCAGATATTCGCCGTAGCTGTTCTTGTAACTCGCTGCCAGTTTCTCGAGTGTGGCATCGTCGATGAAACCCGAACGCCACGCCACTTCCTCGGGGCAGGCGATCTTCAGGCCCTGACGCGCCTCGATTGTCTGCACGAAAGTGGCGGCCTGCAAAAGGCTGCCCACGGTGCCGGTATCGAGCCATGCAGTGCCGCGTTGCAACTTGATCACATGCAGGTCACCGCGCTTCAGGTAGGCATCATTGACGCTGGTGATTTCAAGCTCACCGCGCGCCGAAGGTTCCACCGTCTTGGCGATATCGACGACATCCTTGTCGTAGAAATAGAGGCCGGTGACAGCGAGATTGCTTTTCGGCTTGGTGGGCTTTTCCTCGATGGAGATGGCTCGTCCCGAGGCATCCATTTCCACGACGCCAAAGGCGGTCGGGTCGCCCACGGGGTAAGCGAAAACGAAGGCGCCCTTTTCCACCTTGCCAGCCTGTTTCAGATACTGGGTGAAACCGGCGGCGTAGAAGATGTTGTCGCCAAGGGCGAGCGCACAGGCGTCGCCGTCCACGAATTTCTCGCCGATGAGGAAGGCTTGCGCCAGTCCTTTGGGCTCGGGCTGCACGGCATATTCAAGGCGGATGCCCCACTGGCTGCCGTCGCCCAGAAGGTCGCGGTAGAGGGGAGTGTGTTCCGGCGTCGAGATGATCAGCACCTCGCGGATACCGGCCAGCATCAGCGTGGTCAGCGGGTAATAGATCATCGGCTTGTCGTAAACCGGCAAGAGTTGCTTGCTGATCGACTTGGTGATCGGATAAAGCCGCGTGCCAAGCCCGCCAGCCAGAATGATGCCCTTCATGCTTCCCTCCGGAAAATTGAACGCCGACGCGAGACTAGCCGACTTCGCCCGTCTCGACTAGGCGTTTGACGCAGGCGTCGGTACTGGTCTGCCATGCGGGCAGGCGGATGCCGAAAGTGGCCTCCAGCTTGCTGCAATCGAGCCGGCTGTTGGCCGGGCGTTTGGCAGGGGTCGGATAGTCGGCGGTGGTGATCGCGTTCACCGTCGGTGCCTTATGCCCGGCAATGCGTTCGCCCGCTTCGAAGATGCGCGTGGCAAAGCCATGCCAGCTGACGCTGCCGGTGCCCGCCAGATGATAGACGCCTGCCTTGCCTGTGGTGCCCTTTTCAAGGACGGCTACAAGGGCCGCGGCAATATCCGGCGCATAGGTCGGGTTGCCGACCTGATCGGCGACCACACCGAGCGTGTCGCGTGTGGCGCCGAGCTTCAGCATGGTTTTCAGGAAATTTTTGCCCCAGGGGCTATAGACCCACGCCGTGCGGAAGATGAGCGCGTCGGGGTTCACCTTCGTCACCGCCTGCTCGCCCGCGAGCTTGGACCGGCCATAGGCGCCCGTGGGGCCTGTCGGGTCGGTCTCGACATAGGGGGCGTCCTTGGTGCCGTCGAAGACATAGTCGGTCGAGATATGCAGGAACGGCAGCCCGCGCGCATGGGCGATGGCGGCGAGCGCGGCGGCGCCATCTGTATTGATGGCGGTCGCTTCGTCCTCGTCCGTCTCGGCTGCGTCCACTGCCGTGTAGGCGGCAGCATTGATGATGGCGTCCGGCCGGAAGGCGGCCACAGCCGCGTCCATCGAGGTCGGGGACTTCAGGTCAAAATCCGGACGCCCGAAGGTCTCAAGCGTCAGGTCCTCGCGGCCTTTCGCCAGTTCTTCAAGTGCCAGCGCGACCTGACCCGATTTTCCCGCCACAAGAATGCGCATGCGTCTATTTGCCTTTCAGAAGGCCGCGGCGCTCCTGCGCCACATCACGAAGCGGACCCCACCACCATTCGTTATCGAGATACCACTGGATCGTCTTTCTGATGCCGGTTTCGAAATTGTCGCCGGCGCGCCAGCCAAGCTCGTCTTCAAGCTTGGTCGCATCGATGGCGTAGCGGGCATCATGGCCCGGCCGGTCGGTCACGAAGGTGATCTGCTCGGCATAGGGTTTGTTCTTGGGGCGTATCTCGTCAAGGATCGTGCAGATAGTTTTCACCACGTGCAGGTTGGTGCGCTCGTTGCGGCCCCCCACATTATATTTCTCGCCAAGCCGGCCCTTCGCCATGATGGTGTAAAGCGCACGGGCATGGTCTTCCACAAACAGCCAGTCGCGGACGTTCGAGCCGTCGCCGTAAATCGGCAGCGGCGCGCCATCAAGCGCGTTCAGGATCACGAGCGGAATGAGCTTTTCCGGGAAGTGATAGGGCCCGTAATTGTTGGAGCAGTTGGAAATCACCACGGGCAGGCCGTAGGTTTCGAACCAGGCGTTCGCCAGATGATCGGCCGAGGCCTTCGATGCTGAATAGGGGCTTGAAGGGTCATAGGGCGTTTTTTCAGTGAAAAGGCCGTCCTCGCCGAGCGACCCGTAGACTTCATCAGTCGAGACATGCAGGAAGCGGAAGGCTGCCTTGTCGGCGTCGCGGAGACCCATCCAGTAGGCGCGCGCGGCTTCCAGAAGCTGATAGGTGCCGACAATGTTGGTCTGGATGAAATCGCCGGCACCAGTGATCGAGCGATCTACGTGGCTTTCGGCGGCCAGATGCATCACGGCATCCGGCTGGTGCCTGGCGAAGATTTCGTCAAGTGCCGCGCGGTCGCAGATATCGGCTTTCTCGAAGCTGTAAAGCGGGCTGTCCTCGATCTCTTTCAGGCTCGCCAGATTACCGGCGTAGGTAAGCTTGTCGAGATTGACGACCTGATGGCCGAGATCCTTCACGAGGTAGCGGCAAACCGCGGATCCGATGAAGCCGGCGCCGCCGGTGACGATGATTTTCATGGGCTGTCAGCCTTCAAAAACAAAGGGATTATCAAGATCCTTCAGGCGCGGCAGCTTCCCGTCTTTGTCCGAGAGAATAGCCTTTTGAGGATCGATGGGCCACTCGATACCAAGGTCAGGGTCATCGAAGGCGATGCCGCCGTCGCAGTCGGGCGCGTAGAAATCGGTGACCTTGTAAAGAAATTCGGTGCCGGGCTCGAGCGTGCAGAAAGCGTGCGCGAAGCCGGCAGGTATCCAGAGCTGCTGCCAGTTGTCGGCCGAAAGCTCTACCGCCACATGCTGACCATAGGTCGGCGAACCCTTGCGGATATCGACCGCCACATCCAGCACCCGGCCCCGCGAAACGCGGACAAGCTTGCCCTGCGCATGTGGCGGCGCCTGGAAATGCAGCCCGCGCACCACGCCCACATCGCGCGACAGGGAGTGATTGTCCTGCACGAAGGTCACGCCCGGCACATGTTCGTTGAACACGCGGGTCGAGAAGGTCTCGGAAAAGAAGCCGCGATCATCGCCAAAGCGCTTCGGGGTGAACAGAAGGACGCCGGGCAGGGCCAGTTCTTCGACGGTCATTGAGCCTCCAAGAGCGTTTGGGGACAAGGGGTTCGGGACTTTATAGGGGATGCCGAAGGGGAAGGAAAGGGGGCAAGGGCCTTGCGCGGGGCGCGGCGACAACTTATGAGATAGGAACCTCGACAGGGCAGGCATCAATGCTCAAACGCAAACTCAGAAAAAGGCAGGCAGCCAAGGCCCCCGCGCCGGTGACCGCACCGGGCGCGACCGTCGTTGGCGTTTTTCCGCATGCCCGGCGAAACCCCTTCCAGCGGATGCTTTATGCCGATCCGGGCAGCCATGATGTTGACATCGTCATGCTCTCCCGCCCGGAAGAGCTGGTGACCGTTGCCGCCGGCCGGCCGGCGATTGCGCATTATCACTGGGTCCATAGCCTGTTTGACGGGATGAAATCGCCCCGTGCGGTGGCCAAGGCTGCAAAACAGTTCATCGCGCATCTGGATGCCCAGAAGGCGGCCGGCACCGGCATTGTCTGGACGCTTCACAATGTGATGTCGCACCGCAGCCGCTGGCCCGAAGAAGAATTGATGGTGCGTGAGGCGCTCGCCGCGAAAGCCGATGTCATCCATGTGATGAACCCGAATAGTGCCGCAATGACCGCCCCCCTCTACCGGCTGAACCCTGAGCGGATACAGCATGTGCCGCACCCCAGCTATTTTGGTGTCTATCCTGTTTATCAGGCGCGGGAGGTGGCGAGGCGCTCGCTCGGCCTGAAGGACGGTGACATTGCGCTGCTCTTCTTCGGCATGATCGAGCCCTACAAGGGGCTGCGCACCTTCCTTGCCGCGCTCGACAAGCTGCAGGAACGGCTGGATGGGCGGGTGCGGGCGCTGATCGCCGGGCGGCCGTCCGACAAGGATTTCCTGACTGAGGTCGAAGAAACAGTACGGAAGCGTAACGATATTCACCTGCATGCCGAAGCGGTGGACGACCAGTCCGTTCAGACATGGTTCAGGGCGGCGGACATAGTGATGTGCCCCTATCCGCGCGGCCTCAATTCCGGGGTGGCGCAAACGGCCATCAGTTTCGGCCGCCCGGTAGTGGCTTCGGCGGGTCTCGTGCCGACTCTGCCGAACATTCCTGGCGCGGTTTCGGTGTTTGATCCGTCGGCACCTGAAACCTTCGTGGAGGCAACGCTGGCCGCAGTTAAGGCCTCCGCACGGCCTGAACTGGAGGGCGAACTGCTTGAATGGGCGGCGCGACTCGCGCCAGAATCTGTTTCAAGGCGATTCTTCGCCATGCTAGAAACGGCAGGACTATTGCCCTCGGGCGATCAGGAGAGAAAAGCGTGACCAGACTGTCGGACCATGTAGGGAAGATTCAGCCGGTGATCCTGTCGGGCGGATCGGGTTCGCGCCTGTGGCCGCTGTCGCGCACGCACTATCCCAAACAGTTCCTGCCGCTGCACGGTGACAAGAGCCTTTTCTTGCAAACGCTCGAACGGGTATCGCACTCCTATGGCTTCCGTGACCCGATGGTGATCGCGAACGAACATCACCGTTTCATTGTCAACGAGCAGGCTTTGAGAGCCGATGTCGCGCTCGGGCCGTTCCTTCTGGAACCGGTTGGCCGCAACACAGCCCCCGCTATCGCGCTTGCCGCCCTCAGGATCGCAGAAAGCGACCCCGATGCACTTCTTCTGGTGCTGCCGTCCGATCATGTGATTGCCGATGTCCCGGCCTTCCACAAGGCGGTCGCCAAGGCTGCGGCTGTTGCCATCGAAGGCCGCCTCGTCTGCTTCGGGATGACGCCGACCCGGGCTGAAACCGGTTATGGCTATATCGCGGCAGGCAAACCGGTTGCCGGCCATGAGGGGGCTTTCGCGATTGCCGCCTTCAAGGAAAAGCCTGATGCCGCCACCGCAGAGGGGTATCTGAAATCAGGCGGCTATAGCTGGAACAGCGGCATGTTCATGTTCCCTGCGGGCCTGATTTTGGATGAATTCCGCGCGCACGCGCCGGCCATTCTTGATGGTGCGGCCAAGGCGCTTGCGAGCGTGCGGCATGACCTGAATTTCGAACGGCTTGGCGAAGCCGAATTCGGCGCGATTCCCGCCGATTCCATCGACTATGCCATCATGGAAAAAACGGCGCGGGCGGCCGTGGTGCCCGCCAGTTTCGGCTGGTCGGACGTTGGCAGTTTCGGGGCGCTTTGGGATATCGCCGATAAAGACGCCGGCGGCAATGTGTTGCGCGGCGATGTGATCACCGAGGCCTGCCGCAACAGCTATTTCCATACCGATGGCCGCATGGTCGCCGCCCTTGGGCTCGACGACCTGATTGTCGTCTCCACCGAAGACACCGTCCTTGTCGCCCACAAGGGGCAGGACCAGGACGTGAAGAAGCTGGTGGAACGCTGCAAGGCCGAAGGCCGCAGCCTTGTCGACCTGCACACCACCGTCTATCGGCCTTGGGGCAGCTATCGTTCGATTGCTGTCGGTCCGCAGTTTCAGGTGAAGGAAATCATCGTGAAGCCCGGCAAGAAGCTGAGCCTGCAGATGCACCATCACCGCGCCGAGCATTGGGTGGTTGTCGAGGGGACCGCAACGGTCACCCGCGACGAGGATATCCTCACCCTGCATGAAGACCAGTCGATCTATCTGCCGCTCGGCTGCAGGCACCGGCTCGAAAACCCTGGCAAGATCGACCTCAGGCTCATCGAGGTACAATCGGGCAGTTATCTCGGCGAGGATGATATCGTCCGCTTCGAGGACGATTTCGGCCGCCTGAAGGACTAGGCGGCCGAGACGGGCTTTCTGTTATTTCAGCGTGACGAGCGGCGCCAGCCGAGCGGCGAGCTTGGGGTCGTCCATCGCCATCGAAAGGTTGGCCATCAGCCAGCCGACCATGCTGCCGCAGTCGAAGCGGGTGCCTGAGAAGCGCACGGCATGGAAGGGCTGCTTGCCAATCAGCTTGGCCATCGCGTCGGTCAGCTGGATTTCGCCGCCAGCGCCGATTTCCTTCGACGACAGCAGGTCCATGATTTCCGGCTGCAGGATATAGCGGCCGACCACAGCCTGCGTCGAAGGCGCTGCTTCCGGCAGGGGTTTTTCAACAAGGCCGGTCACTTCGATGCAGCGCTCGCTTTTCTGGGCACCGGGGGTGATCACACCATATTTGGATGTATCCTCGCGCGGCACCTCCATGGTGGCGACAAGGTTGCCACCAAGCGTTTCGTACGCTTCGACCATTTCCTTCAGGGCGCCATCCTTGCCCTTGATCAGGTCATCGGGCAGCGCCACGGCAAAGGGCTCGCCGTTCACCAGTTCGCGTGCGCACCATACGGCATGGCCGAGCCCGCGCGGCCGCATCTGCCGGACATAGGAGATGCGACCTTCTTCCAGAAGCATGCTGCGGGCAACTTCAAGCGCTTCGTCCTTGCCCCGCTCGCGCAGGATATCCTCAAGCTCGTAGGCATGGTCGAAATGGTCTTCCATCACCTGCTTGTTGCGGCCGGTGACAAGGATCACATCCTCGATCCCCGCCTGCCGTGCTTCCTCGATCGCGTACTGGATCAGCGGCCGGTCAAGAACCGGCAGCATTTCCTTCGGGATGGCCTTGGTGGCCGGCAGGAAGCGGGTGCCGAGGCCGGCAACGGGAAGCACGATTTTGCGGACGGGACGGGGCATATGTCACTCCAGTTCAGCGAGATACTTGCGGGTCAGGATCTTGCTTTCCTCCACGGCGGGCTGGTCGAAGGCATCCACACCCATCAGGTGCGCCATGACCACGGTTTCCAGCATGAAGGACATGAACAAGGCTCCGATATTCTCTTCGTCCAGCGCGTTGATCGTCAGCTGGCGGATGATGCGACCGCGGGCGCGCAGCGCATCCTGCGTGGCGCGGGCCTGACAGGTGACCGTGTCGCCGATGGTGCGGCCAGCCATATAGTCGAGGCCGTTGTCGCGAGCGGCTTTAGGGTCAAGCCGCGGTCCTTTGCCGTAGCTTGGCACCACGATGAAGGTCGAGAATTTGTCGTCCGGGCCATCCAGGAACAGCTGAAGCTGGCTGTGCTGGTCAACGGGGCCGACAGCGCGGATAGGCGTGGTGCCCTTGCCGTCCTTTCCAAGGCTTTCAGCCCAGAGCTGGCCATGCCAGCGGGTGAAGGCGCGGAGCGCATCGGCATAGGCCATCAGCAGCACCTGCGTCACACCGCGATGTTCGGCAAGCGTGTGGGTGAGGGCGGCGCCGATCACGGCGGCGGTCGTCTCCGGCACGCTGCCGACAGCCTTGTAAACCTCGTGCGCGCCGTGGCGGAAGCCCTCGACCGAAAGGCCGGCAGCCGCGACAGGTACCATGCCGACGGTGGTCAGCACGCTGAAGCGCCCGCCCACATCCATCGGATGCTCGACAATATGCGAGCCAAGCGCTTCACCGTAGGCGCGAAGCGCACTCGGCTTCGGCTCGGTGATGAAGCTGAAATGATCCTTCAGCGGGCGTTTCGTCTGCGGCTCCAGCCAGGCGCGGAAGGCCAGCAGTTGCGCGAGCGTTTCGGCCGTGGTGCCGGATTTCGAGATCGACAGGACATGCGTCTCGCTCGGATCAAGCGTCGCGAACAGGCGGTCCATCTCGAACGGGCAAAGGCTGTCGGGGGTATGGACCGTCACGCCGGTCGAAGGACGGTAGCGCGCGATGGCAAGGGCCGCCTGCGCGCCAAGGCTCGAACCGCCGGTACCCAGCACCACAAGCTCCTTGAAACCGCGCTGGATTTCATGGGCGAGCGCCTCGATGGCGGCATGATCCTGATCTTCACCGGTACGGCGGGCAAACGGGGGGAGGGCATCCATGGCGAGCGCCCGGGCATAGGCCGAGGCCTTTTCGCGATTCTTGTCGAACGCGTGGCGAAGCCCCGCGTCGTCGAGAAGGTCTTCAAGCGGCCGGTCGCCGAAATCCATCGTGAACATTATATTGGTCTCACTTCCCTTGAGTCTGTAAATGACAACGTTGCCATTCAAGCTCTTCTGCGGCTTTTGTGCAAGCTGTCTTTTACTCGGGACACCATGATCGGACGATCATGTTGCAGCACCATAAAGGATGATCAAGGAAAGTGCCATAGGGTCCGAGAGGGAACAGCATCAAGGACTTGGGGGTGACAGGACCTGCAAGGGTGTACAGGGCGCGCTTTACACCTCAGCCATGGTCTTTGGCGTTGGGCGGATGATGCCCAATCATGATGTCGGCGGGAAAACGGTCTGCAATGGCAGCGAGTGAAACCCCCTCGAAACGTTTCAGAAGCAATCGTTCGGCGTCGGCGAAAACGCCTTCGAGAGTTTCATTCACCGCCTGCTCGATCGGGCAGTCCGGCATGTCATACGCAGGCCCCACGGCAAAGACAGACGGTTCGCCGACAGCGCGGTAGATGTCCAGAAGGGTAAGATCTTCAAGGGGCTTTGCCAGCGTCCAGCCGCCGCCATGGCCTTTCTCGGAATGCACATAGCCCTTTTCGCGAAGGCCGGCCATGGTGCGACGGATAACCACCGGATTGGTACCGAGCATCTCGGCAATCCGGTCCGAGGTCAGCGCACCTTCATGTCGTCCCATGTGGATGAGGACATGCAACATGCGCGATAGCCGACTGTCCTGACGCATTCTACTGGTCCTTTGCTTGCGGCTACCCGGCGGCCGACAAGCCTTTCGTAGCATAGCCCGGTGGCTTTCGTCGCAACAAATGTTGCGAGACTATTGACTCTGTGAAGTCACGTAACTTATTTTGTTTCGAGAAATAAGGAGTTTTTCATGAGCGACCGGATTCACGACGTCATCATCATTGGCGGCAGCTATGCCGGGCTTTCGGCGGCCCTGCAGCTAGCCCGCGCCCGCCGCACAATCCTGATCATTGACGAGGGACTGCGCCGCAACAGGTTCGCCAGTCACTCGCATGGCTTCCTGACGCAGGACGGGGCAGATCCGGCCGCTATTGCGGAGGCGGCACGTGCGCAGGTATTGAAATATCCGACCGTAGAATGGCGCCCCGCGCGTGCCGAAAGCGCCAGGAAACTTGAAGTCGCAGCGGGTTCAGACGCTGCGTTCGAGGTCATGGTTGGCGGCGAGAAGCACCTCGCCCGTCGCCTGCTTCTGGCGACCGGTGTGCGGGATATCATGCCCGATATCGATGGATTGGAAGCACGGTGGGGCAAGGCTGTGTTCCACTGCCCCTATTGCCACGGCTATGAACTGAATCAGGGCCAGATCGGTGTGATCGCGGGCTCGGCCCTTTCCATGCATCATGCATTGATGCTGCCCGACTGGGGCCCGACGACCTTCCTGATCAATGACGCGTTCGAACCCGACGAGGAACAGCTGAGCAGCCTGCAGGCGCGCGGCGTGGCGGTGGAGCGCAGCCCGATACGCAGCATCACCGGTCATGCCGAGGCCAATCTTGCTGATGGGCGGACCCTGTCTTTCGCGGGTCTGTTCGCATTGGCACGTTTCAGGGTGGCGAGCGCCATAACCGAAGGGCTCGACCTTGATTACGAGGAACTCCCATTCGGCACGATCATCAAGACCGGGCAGATGAAGGAAACCAGCGTCCCCGGCGTTTTCGCCTGTGGGGATGCGGGCCAGCCGATGGCTTCGGTCGCGCTCGGCGTTGGGGACGGCGCTTTGGCGGGCGCAGGTGTGCACCGGTCCCTGATGTTTGGCGCAGTCTGAGATAACGAGAGGGGAAACCCCGCCCCGCTTCTTATTCCACCGTCACGGCCTTGGCGAGGTTGCGGGGCTGGTCTACGTCCGTGCCCTTCTCGACCGCGGTGTGATAGGCCAGCAGCTGCACGGGCAGGGCATAGAGGAACGGGCTTGTCAGGTCGCTTGCCGATGGCATCGCGAAGCTGCCGTGCATCTCGTTTTCCTGGAAGGCGGTCAGGTGATCGGAGACGAGGATCAGCCGCCCCTTGCGGGCCATGATTTCCTGCAGGTTCGACAGCGACTTGTCGAACAGGCCGTCGGACGGCGCGAGGCCGATCACCGGTACATTCTCGTCAATGAGCGCGATGGGGCCGTGCTTCAGTTCGCCCGCTGCATAGCCTTCGGCATGGATATAGCTGATTTCCTTCAGCTTTAAGGCACCTTCCATGGCGATCGGATAATGAATACCGCGCCCCACGAACAGGATATCCCGCGCCTTGGCGAGCTTGCGGGCGATGTCCACAAGGTCTTCCTGATGATGCAGGATCTTCGCCATTTGCGAGGGGATGCGTTCGAGGTCCGCGACCATCTTGGCTTCTTCCGTCTCGCTCACATGTCCTTTGGCGCGGCCAAGTGCCACCGCGAAGGAGGCAAGCACGGCAAGCTGGCAGGTGAAGGCCTTGGTGGAGGCGACACCAATCTCGGGGCCGGCATAGGTCGGCAGCACCACGTCGGCCTCGCGTGCCATGGTCGATTGCGGCACGTTGACGACCGCCGCGATATGCTGGCCGCCAGCCTTGGCGTGGCGAAGGGCGGCGAGGGTGTCGGCCGTTTCGCCGGACTGCGAGATGAAAAGCGCAAGGCCGCCTGTTTCATACACGGGGTCGCGGTAGCGGAACTCGGACGCGATATCGACATCGACCCCGACGCGCGCGAATTTCTCGATCCAGTATTTGGCAACCATCCCGGCATAGAAACTGGTGCCGCAGGCAACGATAGTGATGCGCTTCACGCTGCCGAGGTCAAACGGCAGGTCCGGCAGTCGCACGCTGCCGGTATTCGGGTCCAGCAGGCGGCCAAGGGTCTGGGCCACCACGGTCGGCTGCTCGAAGATTTCCTTCTGCATGAAGTGGCGGTGATTGCCCTTGTCGACAAGCGCACCGGTGAGGTGCGAGATGGCGACGGGCCGTTCGACCGGTTTACCGGTCTCGTCAAATGTCTTCAGGCTGCCGCGCTTGGCGACCACCCAGTCACCTTCCTCGAGATAGATGAGGCGGCTGGAAAGCCCGGCAAGCGCCAGCGCGTCCGAGCCGAGGAAAACCTCGCCGTCGCCAAGGCCGACAACCAAGGGGCTACCGCGACGGGCACCAAGGAGCAGGTCTTCTTCCCCGTCCACAAGCACGGCCAGCGCGAAGGCGCCCTCAAGGCGTTCAAGCGTGGCGGCAAAGGCCTGTTCGGCGGGCAGGCCGCCATCCAGATAGCGGGTGAAAAGGCGGACGACGACTTCGGTGTCGGTTTGCCCTTCGAACTTCACACCGGCAGCGGTCAGCTCGTCGCGCAGCTCGCGGAAGTTTTCGATGATGCCATTATGCACAAGGGCGGCCTTGTGGGTCATGTGCGGGTGGGCGTTCACCTCGGTCGGCTCACCATGCGTGGCCCAGCGGGTGTGGCCGATGCCGGCATTGCCCTCCAGGGGATCGGTCGCCAGCACCTCGCGCAGGGCGGCAAGCTTGCCAACGGCCCGGCGGCGCTCCAGCTTGCCGGCCTTGATGACAGCGATGCCGGCGGAATCATAGCCCCGGTATTCAAGCCGGGAGAGAGCTTCCACGAGCCCGCCGGTGACCGATGCCTTGCCAAGAATGCCGATAATGCCGCACATGGGTTACTTGCCCTTCTTTTCGGCCTTGCGGGCTTCCGACTTTTTGCGGAAGCGGGCCGCATAGCCCTCGATCTGGTTTTGCGAAGCGCGGGTCAGCGCCAGCGCATCGGCTTCTACCGTTTTGGTGATCACACTGCCAGCCCCGACGATGGCGCCGTCGCCGACCTTGACAGGGGCAACGAGGGCCGTGTTCGAGCCGATGAAGGCGCCCGCGCCGATTTCGGTGCGGTATTTGAAATAACCGTCGTAATTGCAGGTGATGGTACCGGCGCCGATGTTCGCCTTGGCACCCACGGTGGCATCGCCAATGTAGGATAGGTGATTGACCTTCGCGCCGGGCTCGATATCCGCCTTTTTAACCTCGACAAAGTTGCCGATTTTGGCGCCTTTACCGATACGCGCGGCAGGCCGCAGGCGGGCGAAGGGGCCGATCACGGCGTCTGCCGCTACGGTAGCACCTTCAAGGTGTGAAAAGGCATGGATCACGGCGCCTGTCGCCACCGTCACGCCGGGGCCGAACACCACGTTCGGCTCCACCGTCACGTCGGGCTCGATGACTGTGTCATGTGAGAAGAAGACGGTTTCCGGGGCCACAAGCGTTACCCCGTTAGTCATCATTTCGCGGCGCTTGCGCGCCTGGAAGGCAGCCTCTGCAGCGGCAAGATCGTTACGGTCGTTAATGCCAAGCACGTCGGCCTCATCCGCCACCACCACCGCCACATTGCGGCCATCGCCGCGCGCGGCGGCCACAAGGTCGGTCAGATAATATTCGCCGGCGGCGTTGGCATTTGAAAGCTTGTCGAGCCAGCCGAACAGTTCCTTGCCGTCGATCACCATCATGCCGGAATTACAGAGGGTGATGGCGCGTTCTTCCTCGGTCGCGTCCTTATATTCAACGATGCGTTCAAGCGTGCCGTCAGCACCGCGGACAAGCCTGCCGTAACGGGCAGGGTCGGCGGGTTCGAACCCGAGGACGACGATGCCGGGATTTGCGGAACTTGCCCGTGCCGCCATCATTTCCTGCATCACATCCAGCGGGGTGAAGGGCACATCGCCAAAGAGCACGATCACGTCACCGGTGAAGTCCTTCAGCGCGTCGCGGCATACCATCACGGCATGCCCGGTGCCAAGCTGTTCCGCCTGCGTTACGAACTCCAGCCCTGGCAGGGCGGCCTCCACCTGTTCCCGCAGCGAGCCGACAACCACGATGCGGCGCTCGGGCGACAGGCCATCCAGCTTATGAAGAAGGTGGCTCACCATCGGCAGGCCGCCGATCGGATGCAGCACCTTGTGAAGGCCCGATTTCATGCGGGTGCCTTTTCCGGCGGCGAGGATGATGGCGGCAGTATGGCTTTTGGACATGATGTTCCGAAAATTAACGATAATTCCGGGGGCAGTCTATGCTTGGGTGCCCTGTTTCTAAAAGGGCTTTTTGACAGGATCGGGGCAAGGGTCAGAGATTATCGAACATCTCTGCCGCCGTGATCCGGTGCCATGTGGCGCGGCGGCCTCTGGCTGCGGCCTTTTTGTCCTGATGGCGCCACCATGCCTTGAGGGCCGCATTCTGCGCCTTGGCATAGGCCGCAACCGGCAGGCCGGGCAGGGGATTGAAAGGGTTGTGGCGGCTGTAGGCCCAGATTTCGAGCCGGCTGGCGCCTGCCTCCGCCTGCCCCCGGCCATGGAAGCCGTTCGTAAGCCCGATGACGAGCGTGCCGGCCTTTACCGTAAGGCCTTCGGGGGCTGGCAGGCCAAGCTCGGCGAGGTCCTCGGGGTTGGCGCGGAAGGAGCCTTTTTCGGAATAGCCGTCGTTGAGCTTTGCGGCGACCAGCGACCGGCGATATTCCCACTTCAGGCGCCGCCATGTCAGCGCCGCCGAGCCACGCACATAAGTGAAGGGGCCTTTTTCGGGCGTCACGTCCTCAAGGAACAGCCATGCTTTCATCGTCGGGTGGAAGGTATCGGAATGCATCACCTTCTGCGGGTCGGCAGCACCATTGAGTGACCCGTTGCGGATACGCTGCACATACAGGATCGAAGATGTCGCCTTCGCGCCCGCATATGCCAGCCAATCGGTGAAGCGCTTGTCCGTAACCGTCGCGGCGAGGGCAGGTGCAGCGGCGAGCGTTTCTTCGTCCAAAAGAATGCGCTGTGTGGCGGTATCGCCCTGCACCATCTGGCGCGGCTCGCCGGGGCCGCGGGCAAGGTCTGCGCGGATCGCGGCCACCGTTTCAGCGCTGATGAAATCCTCGACCGCGACGAAGCCGTCCCGGTGGAAACGGGCACGCAGCTCCTTCGGCATGCGACCCCGGAGGATGAACCAGCGGAAATTGGTGGCGGCGTGGGAGAGAAGCACCCTCAGCGCATGGAGCCCCAGAAGATTGGGGATCCGTGCGCCGAGGATCGGGTTCGCCTTGAAGGACTTTGCCTCGCCGAGAAGGCCGAGAAGCCAGCCCGGCCACAGATGGAGTTTGAGGATGCGAGGCATGGTGTCCTTCAGGCTGTTTTCCTATTGCTTGTCGTAAGCCTCGATGAAGGACCGGATATCATCCAGGAACTTCAGGCGTGACGGTTCATGCACATACATCATATGGCCCGATTCGTAATAGGTGAAAGCAACGCGGTCCTTCACGATTTCGGGTTGGGCCAGCGCATTCTCGGCCCCGTAGAAGGGGGTTGCGAAGTCATAATAGCCCTGGGTGACAAGCACATGCATGTCCGGATTGTGGCGCATAGCGGAACCGAGCATCGGCACCACGTTCACGAAGCGGCCGCCGTTCGGCAGATCCTTGCCCCACACATTCCAGTTCCAGCCCCAGTCCTTCTCACCGCGTGCGCTATTGTTGTAGCGACGGTCGGTCAGCTTCACGCCGAAGAAGTTTTTCAGCTGGTCGTTGATGGCGACGGTGAAAGCGTTGCCGGTGGCGTCCGAGAAGGGGTCGCTTTCGAAAAACTCGCCGGCTGAATCCGGCTCGTCGCCGAGATAGCGGCTGTCGAGACGGCCCACGACCTTGCGTTCGTCGCGCATCAGTTCCTTGAAGAAGCGGAAGACCTCGATCCGCATATTGGTTGCCTTGATATAGCTTTTCTCAAGGCCCGTATACTGGTGCAACTTGTCGATGATGCGGGCTTCCTCGTCCGCGCTCAGGCGGTTTCCGGCGATGAGGGCGGCGGCATAGTCGGTGCTGGCAAACGCACGCACTTCATCAAGGAAGGCTTCGAGGTTCGCAGGCTTCGACGGCAGCTGGTTATGATACCAGGCGGTTGCTGCATAGCTCGGCAGGAAAGACACATAAGCCTGCACCGAACCCGGCTGGAAGCGGCTCTGGTGATAGTCGAGCACCGCCGAGATCAGCATGATGCCATTGAGGCCGATATCGTGATCGTTGGTCAGCTTGTCGGCAACAACGGCCGAGCGCAGCGTGCCATAGCTTTCACCCGCCAGAAACTTCGGCGAGTTCCAGCGGTTGTTCTCGTCGATCCAGGTGCGGATGAATTCGGCGATGGATTCGCCGTCTTCCAGCACGCCCCAGTGTTTCTTGGGGTCTTCGTCGCCGAGCGTGCGGCTGAGGCCGGTGCCGACTGGGTCGATGAAGACAAGGTCGGTCACATCAAGGACGGTTTCAGGATTGTCGATGATCCGGTAGGGCGCGGCGCCATCATCTGCGGGGTCCGAAGGCACGACCACGCGGCGCGGGCCGAACACGCCCATATGCAGCCACATGGAGGCCGAACCGGGACCGCCGTTATAAACGAAGGTGACCGGGCGGGTCGACGGATCCTTCACGCCGTCCTTCAGGTAGGAATAGGTGAAGAAGGTGGCCACGGGCTTGCCCTTGGCATCCCGGATATAGGTATCCCCGGCAACCGCCTTGTAGGCAACCTTGGTGCCATTAAAGGTGCCGGATTTCGACGAACTGAAAACGGCAGGTTCCGGAATGGCCGGTGCGGCGGCAGGTTTGTCCTCTTCCGCGAACACCGGGTTTGTCAGGCTCATGGCCGAAAGGCCAAGGGCCACGATGCAGCTTCTGATCATGTGTTCCCCCACTTGATTATGCGATCGTTTGAACATTCAGTCCCCAAGGTTGAATGCCACCGGCAGCCCGGAGTCAAGGCCAAGCGCATGACAATAAGTTTAGCGAGAAGGTTGGGGGTATGATTGCATTGACATGGTATCGAGAACGACCAGCCGAATGCAGAGTCCAGTTTCACACGAGGAATCATCGAGCTTTAGGTCATGTCAAGCCATTCACAGCTTGCGGCCTTGCCGTTTCCTTTTCGCAGCAATCGATCAAATAATGATACATTGGTGCCGCCAGAATCTGGAGGGACGCATGCATTCCATGCAAAAGGTGATGCGGGCTTTGAAGAAGGTCCGCCGCATGACGGCGACGCCGAAGGGAAAGCGGCGCAAGGTCGTCCACCGGGCGCGTCAGTCGTGCAAGCGTGTCAGGGCTTCGCTGGCCGTGATTCCGGTCGAAAGTGCCGATCTGGTTCGGGATATGGACGACAGGATTGGCAAGGCCGCGCGGACCCTTGGGCCTGTTCGCGATGCTGCGGTCCACAGCTCGACGCTGAAAAAGCTGCGGCAGAAGGCGGCTACACCGGAGGAAGGCAAGCAGCTTAAGCGGCTGCAGAAGGCCATACGTCGGGCCGATTTGGCAGCGGGGCTCAGCGCCCGCAAGGTCCTGAAACGTTTCTCCCGGCAGATTGACAAGGCTTTGAAAGTGGCCCGCGGAGCAAAGGGGCATGCAGCATCCGCCAGTCAGGCCCTGCCTGCACTGCAAGGACTGCGGGATGCCTATGCGGCCGCGCGGCTGGGGCTGTTGAAGGTCCGGCGCAGTCCTGATGCTGCTGCCTTCCATCGCTGGCGGCGTGCGATTGAACATTTGCGCGACCAGCTTCCGCTTCTGCCCGAAGGCAAGGAACCTGCACTCCAAAGCCTTCATGACGATCTAGCCGTGCTGGCAAAGGCGCTTGGCAAGGATCATGACCTTGCGATGCTTGCAGCCAATCTGGAGAGGCTCAGCGACGCGGTGCCGGCTGACCTGAAACAGACCCTTGTCATGGCGACTGAACGCGACCGGCGACGGATCGAGGCGGATGCGCTTGAGGCGGGTGGAAAGCTGTTTGCGCTGACCCCGGCAGCCATGCTGAAGGCACACGGGGTGCAGGCTTCAGCCTGAGCCGTCCAGCACGGCCGTATCCGCTCGGACAAGTTCCCTCAGGAAGCCGGCAAGGGCGGTAAGGCGCGGATGATCGGCGATTTCGGGGTGAACGACAAAATAGAGGCTGCGGGTGATGGAGACGTCTTCCTTCAACACCGGCGTCAGGCCCTTGATGCGGTCGGCAAGGAAGCAGGGCAGGAGCGCGATCCCCATACCGCTTTCGGCAGCCATCGCCTGCCCCGTCACGCTTGTCGAGCGGAACACCACATGCGGGTTGCTGACCGAGCGGTCCAGAAGCTTCAGTTCGCCGACCGACAGAAGGTCGTCCACATACCAGATGAAATGGTGGGGGGCGAGATCGGCGAGGCGTACGATCGGTGGGTGGCTGTTGAGGTAACTGGGGGCCGCGTAGAAGCGCAGGCGGTACTGGCCAAGCTCGGTTGCATTCAGGCGGCCGATGGTCGGCTCCGACAGCGCCACGGCCGCGTCCGCCTCGCGCCGGGTGAGCGACAGGTGACGGGTTTCAGCCACCAGCTCCAGCTCGATCCCCGGATAGCGCTGGTGAAAGGGCATCAGGCGCCGGGCCAGATACTGGCTGCCGAAAGCTTCGGGTGTGGAAAGCCGGATGGTGCCGGTAGGTGTCGAGCGGCTGGCATCGAGCGTGTTGACGAGCGCATGACCGGCGTTTTCCATCGCCTCCGCATGATAGAGAAGCCGCCGGCCTTCCTCGGTCAGAATGAAGGTGCGGTTGCGCCGGTCGAAGAGCGCGACACCAAGGTCGGCCTCCAGCGCCTGCAGGCGTCGCCCCACAGTGGTGTGATCGACGCCGAGCCGTTCGGCCGCCGCCACCATCTTGCCGCGGCGCGCGACCTCAAGGAAGTAGCGAAGGTCATTCCAGTCGAACATGGTACCCCTTATGTGCAAAAATGCAGATTAAATACTGCATAAGTTCGGGGTGACCTGCAAGCCTGCATGCGATACGGTCCCTGTCATTCCGGGGTGCAGCGCGTGGGGCGCAGGCTCCCGAGGCGCATATGACAGGAGGGTTTCCCCATGTATGACATTCATCACTATGCCGATGGCAAAATCGTTGAAGGCACGTCCGGCCGCTTTGGCAATATCTTCAACCCGTCGACGGGTGAAGTGCAGGGTCGCGTGGCGCTGGCCTCGAAAGCCGAAGTCGAAGGCGTCATCGCGGTTGCCGAAAAGGCCGCGGAAAGCTGGGGCCGTGAATCGGTCGTCAAGCGCGCCCGCGTGCTGCAGAACCTCGTCCATATCCTGTACCGCGAAAAAGACGCCCTCGCCGAGGCGCTTTCCCGCGAGCATGGCAAGGTCTTCTCCGACGCGCAGGGTGATGTGCAGCGCGGGCTGGAGGTTGCCGAGTTCGCACAGGGCATCCCGCACCTCATCAAGGGCGAGTTTTCGGATAACGTTTCGACCGGTATCGATATGTATTCGATGCGCAAGCCGCTGGGCGTGGTGGCTGGCATCACCCCCTTCAACTTCCCGGCGATGATCCCGCTGTGGATGAGCACCGTTGCCATCGCCTGCGGCAATGCCTTCGTGCTGAAGCCTTCGGAACGCGACCCCTCGGTGCCGATGATGCTGGCCGCTTGCTGGAAAGAGGCCGGCCTGCCGGATGGCGTTTTCAACGTTGTGAACGGCGACAAGGAATCGGTCGATACCCTGTGCACCGACCCGCGCATCAAGGCTGTGTCGTTCGTGGGCTCCACGCCGATTGCCCAGTATGTCTATGCAACGGGTACGGCGCATGGCAAACGCGTGCAGGCCATGGGTGGTGCCAAGAACCATATGATCATCATGCCGGACGCCGACCTTGATCAGGTGGCCGACGCGCTGATCGGTGCGGCTTACGGTTCGGCTGGCGAACGCTGCATGGCGATCTCGGTGGCGGTGCCCGTGGGCAAGGCCGTTGCAGACAAAATGATTGAAATGCTGAAGCCCCGTGTCGAGGCACTGAAGGTCGGTCACTCGATGGACCCGCTCGCCGAGATGGGCCCGCTCGTGACTGCCGAACACCGCGCCAAGGTGAAAGGCTATATCGACCTTGCCGAACAGGAAGGCTCGAAGCTCGTCGTCGATGGCCGGTCGTTCCAGTATAATATGCAGGGCTTCGAGAAGGGCTTCTATATGGGCGGTTCGCTGCTCGATAACGTGAAGCCCGGCATGCGCTCTTACAAGGAAGAGATTTTCGGGCCCACCCTGCAAATCCTGCGGACCGAGAGCTTCGACGAGGCCGCCAGCCTGCCGACCATCCATGAATATGGCAACGGTACCTCGATCTTCACCCGCGACGGCGATACCGCCCGCGAATATGTGAACCGCGTTGAGGTCGGCATGGTTGGCGTCAACGTCCCGATCCCGGTGCCGCTCGCTTTCCACAGCTTCGGCGGCTGGAAAAACTCGGCTTTTGGTGACATGAACCAGCACGGTCTTGAAGGCGTGCGCTTCTATACGAAAGTGAAAACTGTAACGAGCCGCTGGCCGACGGGTATCCGGTCAGGCGCAGAGTTTGTCATCCCCACACTGAACGGCTAAGATGCGGCGGTCCGGAACGGCCGGGGGGCCGTTCCGGTAATGCCAACATCCGGATCAAGAAGACCGGAACGACAGTGGGGAACCTTATGAAAAGCCTGAAAACGCTCCTTCTGGGCGCCGTTGCGCTATCGGCTCTCGCCGCCTGCCAGCCCGCCGCCAACAACGACAATGCCACGGCCGACAAGCCGGCGTCCGAAAGCGCGGCGCCTGCCGGTTCGCTGTCGGGCATGAAGGTCGATATCCCGTACGAAAAATTCACGCTGCCGAATGGCCTGACCGTGATCGTGCATGAAGACCGCAAGGCGCCCATCGTTTCGGTCGGCGTCTGGTATCATGTGGGCTCGAAGGACGAACCCGCCGGTAAAACGGGCTTTGCTCACCTGTTCGAGCACATCATGTTCAACGGGTCGGAAAACTTCGACGGCGAGGTTTTCGTGCCGCTCGAAAGCATCGGCGGCAAGGACCTGAACGGCACCACCTGGTTTGACCGCACCAACTATTTCGAAACGGTGCCGACGCCTGCCCTTGATGTGGCACTGTTCCTCGAGTCCGACCGCATGGGCCACCTTCTCGGTGCCGTGACGCAGGAAAAGCTGACTAATCAGATTGGCGTCGTGCAGAACGAGAAACGCCAGGGCGATTCCCAGCCGTTTGGCAAGGTTGAATATGCCCAGCTTGAAGGCCTGTTCCCGCCCGGCCACCCGTACCGCCATTCCACCATCGGCTCGATGGAAGACCTGTCGAACGCCAGCCTTGACGACGTGAAGGCATGGTTCGCCAAATATTATGGCGCCGCCAACACCGTGCTGGTGCTTTCGGGTGATATTGATGCCGCGACCGCGAAGCCCCTTGTGGAGAAATATTTCGGCGATATCGGCGCGGGCGAGCCGCTCACCAAGATGAAGTCCTTCGTGCCGGTGAAGGAAGCCAATCAGGTCGAGGAAATGATCGACCGCGTGCCGAACACCCGCATCTACCGCACGTGGGCAGTACCGGGACGGGCAGAGCGTGATGCCTATCTCCTTGATCTCGCGGCTGGCGTGCTGGCCGGTGGCAAGAACAGCCGCCTCTATCAGGAACTGGTGTACAAGAGCCAGCTTGCTGCCAACGTATCGGCGCACATGCAGCCTTTTGAAATCACCAGCCTCTTCGAAATCCAGGTCGATATGAAGCCGGGCGCCAGCCCTGAGGACGTGGCCAAGGCCGAAGCAATCCTCGACGGGGTGATGGCCGACTATCTGGAAAATGGCCCGAAGGCAGAGGAACTTTCCCGCGCGCAGACCGCCAGCATCGCCGGCACCGTGCGCGGCCTTGAAAGCATCGGCGGCTTCGGCGGTAAGGGTGTCGCCCTCGCGCAAGGCCAGCTTTATGCCGGCGACCCGAACTTCGTGGCCACCATCGTCGACTGGCAGGCCAAAGCCGGTACTGCGGATGTTGCCAAAGCAAGTCGCGACTGGATCGGCAAGGGCTATTACCAGCTGACCGTGAAGCCCTACGACACGACCTACCGGACGATTGCGACCGACCTTGATCGCAAGAAGGGCCTGCCCGAGGTTGGCGATATGCCGAGCCTGAAGCTGCCGGCGATTCAGCAGGCGACGCTCAAGAACGGTATGAAGCTCGTGCTTGTGGAGCGTCACACCGTGCCGGTCGTCGAGGTTGCCCTGCAGTTTGACGCGGGCTATGCGGCGGACGCGGGCGCCAAGCTCGGTACTGCCAAATTCACCCTGTCGATGCTGGATGAAGGCACCGAAAGCAAGACCGCACTTGAAGTGGCGGAAGAGGCCGAAAAGCTCGGTGCTGAAATCGGCTCGAGCTCCAACCTTGATGTCAGTCAGGTGCGGCTGTCGGCCCTGAAGCCGAACCTTGATGCCTCGCTGGATCTCTTTGCCGATGTGGTGCGCCATCCGGCCTTCTCGGACGAAGAGCTGGACCGCCTGCGCGGCCGCTGGCTCGCCGGGATCGCGCAGGAAAAGGCCGACCTGATGCCGATAGCGCTACGCGTGCTGCCGGGCCTTGTGTACGGCGACGACCATGCCTATTCGGTGCCCTATTCGGGCTCGGGTACGGAAGAGTCGATCAAGACGCTGACCCGCGACGATCTGGTGAATTTCCACCAGAATTGGCTGCGGCCCGACAATGCCACCGTCTTTGTGGTGGGGGATATCGGCTTTGACGAGGCTATCAAGGCAGTCGAGAAAGCCTTTGGCGACTGGGCGGCGCCTGCCGTGCCGAAGCCCGAAAAGAACCTCGGCCATGTGGCAGCCCCCAAAGGCAATCGCGTGGTAATCATCGACAAGCCCGATAGCCCGTCGACCATGGTCGTGGCGGCCAAGCTGGTGCCCGGCACGGGGGCAGAGGATTCGCTCGTTCTCGATACCGCGAACGATATCCTTGGCGGCGAATTCACGGCGCGGATCAACATGAATATCCGTGAGGACAAGGGCTGGTCCTACTATGCCTATTCCTCGACACTCGCCGCGCGCGGGGACCGCATGTGGATTGCCTATTCGCCGATCCAGACCGACAAGACGGTCGATGGCCTGAAGGAAATGCTGAAGGAAATCAGCGACTATACGGACAAGCGTCCGGCCACCGAAGCCGAGCTCGACAAGATGAAGGACACCCGTATCAATGCGCTGCCGGGTGCCATCGAAACGTCGGGCGACGTGATGGGCGACCTGTTGCAGAACGACCGCTTCGGCCGTCCGTACAATCACGCAGAAACCCTGAAGGAACGCTTCAGCAGTATGGACCTTGATGCGATCCGCGCGGCTGCCGACACCTACCTGAAGCCCGAAGGGCTGACCTGGGTGCTGGTGGGCGACCGCGCCAAGATCGAAAAGGGCGTGCGCGATCTTGGCCTCGGGGAAGTCAGCTTCCTCGATGTGGATGGCAATCCGGTCGAATAGACCCGAAATATCTGCGATCGGACCGGGGGTGCGCCGCCGGTCCTTTATCATGGGAAACAGGGTCCAGCGCGACCGGGGGGTATTCAGATGAAGCAGGCGTGGATTTTAGGGGTGATGCTGGCGCTTGCCGGCGGGCAAGTGTGGGCTGACGATTGGCCCTATCCTGAGGATACGCCCGCCCCGGTACCGGTGAGCGTCGGTGTTGCCGGTGACTATCCCGCCGATATCAGTCGCTTCCTGATGGCGCGCGGGGCACGCAGCGTGGCGCCCAACACCGATGGCAGCGCTGTTGCCTACGTTTCGTCTGTCACCGGTGTGCCGCAAATCTGGATCGCGCCGACCGCAGGCGGGCAGCCGCACCAGCTTACCTTCGGCGGCGGCGTCACCTTCTTCCGCTGGCACCCGGATGGCACGCATCTTCTATACGGCGCCGACAATAACGGCGACGAGCGCGAGGCCTATTATCTGATCAGCACGGATGGCAAGTCCGAACGGGTGATCCTGCCGGCGTCTGACGCCTACCGTGCCTTTGGTGATTTCGACGGTGAAGGCAAACGCATCGTCTATGCGTCCACCGAACGCACGGGGCGCGATTTCGATATCTATGTCGCCGACCTTGATACCGGCACCGCGAAGCTTGTGTATCAGGCCGAGTTCGGCTTCATGCCGCAATCGTGGCAGCCCGGCACCGATACGGTGGTGGTTGCTGAAACGCGCGGCGAAGATGCGGCCGATGTGCATCTCCTGAATGTGGCGACGGGCGAGATGAAGGCCCTGTACAAACCGAAGGTCGCGGCTGCCTACACGGGCTTCAATTGGACACCCGATGGCAAGAAGCTCTATTTCGCCTCGAACGTCGACGGTGAATATGCGCAGGTGATGGTTTACGAGCCCACAAGCGGCAAGACCGAGTCTTTCGCTCCGGCGGCAGCCAAGGGTGTTGATATCGATGAGGTTGCCCTGTGTGGCGGTGGTCGCTATCTCGCCTGGACGACCAATGAAGGCGGCTACAGCAAGCTTCACCTTTATGATTTCAAATACCAGCGCATGGCGGGCACCCCCTACCTGCCGGACGGGGTCATGTCGCTCAATTGGGCGCTCGGGCATTATTCGGCGCTCGCGATCACGGTGAGCGGCCCGGCGAGCCCCGGCGACAGTTTCGTCTGGCGCGTCACCGATGGCCGCATGGACCGGGTGCTGACGCCTGATATGGCGGGGCTTGATGCCTCCCGCATGGTGCGGCCGGAGGCCATCACCTTCAAGGCGCGCGACGGTGTCACGGTCCACGGGCTTCTCTATCTGCCCCAAGGTGCAGAAAAGCCGCCCGTTGTTGTGGACGTGCACGGCGGCCCGACCGCGCAGGCGCGGCCCGAATGGGCATCGGCGACCCAGTATCTCGTGGGGCGCGGTATCGCTGTCCTTGATATCAACGTGCGTGGCTCCACCGGCTACGGCAAGACCTACACGCGGCTCGATAATCAGGAAAAGCGATTGGATAGCGTCCGCGATCTGGCCGACGCCGTCGCGTGGCTGAAGAAGGACGGTCGGGTGGATGGCACCCGCGCTGCCGTGATGGGTGGCTCCTACGGCGGCTATATGGTCAATGCCGTCATGGGGCTTTATCCCGGCACCTTCCGGGCCGGCGTTTCCATCGTTGGTGTATCCGACTGGGTCCGCGCGCTTGAAGAAGCAAGCCCCGGCCTCAAGGCATCCGACCGTATCGAATACGGCGATATCCGCGAGAAAAAATGGCAGGATTTCTATGCCGTCAACTCGCCGATCAACACGGTTGGCAAGATCGAAGGCGCGATGATGTTCAGCCACGGCGTCAACGATCCGCGCGACCCGGTCACCGAATCCGACCGCATGGTGAAGGCGCTTCGGGACAAGGGCCAGACGGTGGATTACCTGCGCTGGCCGGATGAAGGCCACAGCGTGCGGAAACTGTCGAACCGGCTGATCATGTATCGCCGCGTCGCGCACTTCCTTGAAACGCAGCTGGGTGTGAAGGGTCAGGAGTAAGAGGGACCGATGAATTTCGAACTGACGGAAGACCAGCGCGCCATTCAGGATATGGCGGCCGCTTTCACGCGTGACCGGATCACCCCGTTCGCCGCTGAATGGGACGAAACTAAAGTGTGGCCAGCGGACGTGGCAAAGGCCGCTGGCGAGCTGGGGTTCGGCTCCATCTATGTAGATGACGAACACGGCGGCTGCGGGCTGACGCGGCTTGAATCCGTGCTGGTGTTCGAACAGTTGTCGCAGGGCTGTCCGTCCACCGCAGCCATGATCTCGATCCACAATATGGCGACATGGATGATCGATACATTCGGCAGCGATGCGCAGCGCGCCCGTTTCGTGCCGTCGCTCGCGAGCCTTGAAAAGATGGCGAGCTATTGCCTCACCGAACCCGGTGCAGGGTCGGATGCCGCCGCCCTCAAGACCAAAGCCGTGAAGGACGGCGACCATTATGTCCTGTCCGGTGCCAAGGCCTTCATCTCGGGCGGAGGGGCAAGCGATCTCTATGTCGTGATGGCCCGCACGGGCGAGGACGGCCCCAAGGGCATTTCCTGCTTCGTGGTGGAAAGCGGCACCCCCGGCCTTTCCTTCGGCGCGCAGGAAAAGAAGCTTGGCTGGCACAGCCAACCGACCGCTGCCGTGATGTTTGACGATTGCCGTATCCCGGCCGAAAACCTGATCGGCGGTGAAGGCAGCGGCTTCAGGATCGCCATGCAGGGGCTGGATGGTGGGCGGCTGAATATCGGCGCCTGTTCGCTCGGCGGTGCGACCCGCGCGCTGAACGAAGCCGTGGCCTATGTCAAGGAACGCCGCCAGTTCGGCCGCCCGATTGCCGATTTCCAGGCGCTGCAGTTCAAGCTCGCTGATATGGCGACGGAACTTGAAGCCGCCCGGCTGCTCCTTTATGCCGCTGCACAAAAGGTCTCAGCCAAAGCGCCGGACGCCACGATGGCAGCGGCGATGGCCAAGCGGCTGGCGACGGACACCGGCTTTGATGTCTGCAACGCGGCCCTCCAACTGCATGGTGGCTATGGCTATCTGATGGATTATCCGATCGAGCGCCTGCTGCGCGATCTGCGCGTCCACCAGATCCTTGAAGGCACCAACGAAATCATGCGCGTTGTCATTTCCCGCACGCTTCTGAAGGACTGATTGATGACCACCGAACCTGAAGTCTTGTTTGAAATCAAAGGCGGGATCGGCCTCATCACGCTCAATCGCCCGAAGGCGCTCAATAGCCTGACGCGGGATATGTGCAATGCCATCCGCGCCGGGCTCAAGGACTGGGAACGCGACCCGCGTGTCCATGCCGTTGTGGTGGTGGGTGCGGGCGACAAAGCCTTCTGCGCGGGCGGCGATGTGGTGAAAGTGTCCACAAGCTACAAGGAAGGGACCGACGACTGGCGCGGTTTCTTTCATGACGAATATCTGATGAATGTCGCCATCGACGAATTCAAAAAGCCTTATGTGAGCCTCGTGGACGGCATCTGCATGGGCGGCGGGGTCGGCGTTTCCATTCCTGGCGACTTCTGGGTCGCGACCGAAAAGACGCTTTTTGCCATGCCGGAAACCGGCCTTGGCCTTATCCCGGATGTGGGTGGTAGCTGGTTCCTGCCGCGCCTGCCGGGTGAAGCCGGCATGTATCTCGCCCTCACGGGAGCGCGCCTGAAGGCGGCAGACTTGTTCGCGCTTGGCATCGCCACCCATGTGGTGGCCTCGGCTGATGCGCCGGCCCTCGTCAATGCGCTTGCGGACGCCGACATTCACTGCGGCAACTGCGTGAAAGGCGTGCTCGCCAAATTCCACAAGGAACCTGATCCGGCGCCGCTTGCCGCGTATATGGACCAGATCGACGAGATTTTCGCGGGCTTCAGTGTCGAGGACATTATGACAGGCCTCAAGGCCGATGGCGGCGAATGGGCTGTGAGAGAGCATGACCTTTTGCTGACCAAATCGCCCACCAGCATGAAAGTGACGTTCGAACAGCTGCGCCGGGGTGCGGCTGCCGAAACCTTCCGCGAAGTGATGCTGATGGAATACCGGATCGTCACCCACATCCTCGCCGGCAACGATTTCCACGAAGGGGTGCGGGCTATCCTGATCGATAAGGACCAGAAGCCGGTCTGGTCGCCGGCCTCCCTTGCCGACGTCAGCGACAAGGCCGTAGCCGCCCATTTTGAACCCCTCGGCAGTGCGGCGGAACTTGATCTCGCCCGCCTTGGCTGAAGGAACGGAGAAGAAGAATGACGAAAATCGCCTTCATCGGGCTTGGCCATATGGGCCTGCCCATGTCCAGAAATCTGCTGAAAGCCGGCTTCGATGTGATCGGCTTTGACCTTGTGCCTGCAGCAGTTGCGGCCTTCTCGGAAAGCGGCGGCAAAACGGCAGGGGCAATTGCCGATGCAGTGGCGGGCGCCGACGTCGTCCTCACCATGTTGCCGTCTGGCGCCATCGTGAAATCGGTTTATGAGGGCGAGGGCGGCGTGTTTGCGCATGCGAAGGCAGGGGCGCTGCTGATTGACAGCTCAACCATCGATGTGGCTACCGCGCGTGAGGTTTCGGCGAAGGCTGTGGCCAACGGATTCGATATGGTCGACGCGCCGGTTTCGGGTGGTGTTGGCGGGGCGACTGCCGGGACGCTTGCTTTCATGGTCGGTGGCACCGCAGAAGCCTTCAAACGCGCCGAACCGGTGCTCGCCCCCATGGGCAAGAAGATCGTGCATGCGGGGGCATCCGGCAACGGTCAGGCCGCCAAGATTTGCAACAATATGCTTCTGGCCATTTCGATGATCGGCACGTCCGAAGCCTTCAACCTCGGGCGCGCGCTCGGCCTTGATGATCAGGTCTTTTTCGATATCGCGTCGAACGCCTCGGGCCAGTGCTGGTCGCTGACGAGCTATTGCCCGGTGCCGGGCCCAGTGCCTGCGTCGCCAGCGAACAACGACTACAAGCCCGGCTTTGCCACGGCCCTGATGCTGAAGGACCTGCGTCTTGCAATGGAAGCCGCAGGCGGGGCTGGCGCCAATACGCCGCTCGGCAAGCTGTCGGCTGAAATATATACCGCCATGGACGCGGACGGCCATGGCGGTGTGGATTTCTCCGGCGTGATCAAACATCTCGCCGGCAAGCTGTAAGGGGTCAGACGGCGCCTGCCGTCATCCAGCCGGTGACGGGTTGCATATGCCGCGCGACATCCTGCCCCGTCGCCCCGTAGCGGATTACCGCCTGCGTGCGGTTCGAAACGCCAAGCACTTTGAAGATCGCATGCATGTGCGCCTTCACGGTGCCTTCGGCGATATCGAGCCGGGCTGCAATTTCCTTGTTCGGCAAGCCGTCGGCAGCCATGGCCAGAATCTGCTTCTGGCGGAAGGACAGGCGGCCGAGATCGACCGTTTCTTCCTTCAGACGGTAGCCGTTCGTACCGGTGCGGTGGCCGCGCATGGCGGCACCCACGTCGGGGCGCGCCGGCTGTGTTGCTGAGTGGCCGATATGATCGACAGGCAACTGCAGTGCGCGGCGGATCGTCTTGATGATCATGCCAACGGGGGCCGAGCGCGGCACGCTGAGGCCGGTCCCTGCTGCATCAAGCGGGATTTCTTGGCCCTCGGTGATGGTGACAAGCGCGGCATCGGGATACAGGCGCCGTACCAGCTTGATAAAGTCGGCAGCAGCCCGGCCAAGGCTTGCCGGGCGGACGACGACCAGTGAAATGTTCGACGTGCCGGCAGCAGCAGTGACAAAGCTGTGTTCGGTGCCGACCTCGATGACGCTTTCAAAAGTGGCGGAGGCCCGCACCACTTCTTTCAGGCTCAGTCGGTAAAGTTCTTCGCTATCAGCGATCAGGGCTTGCATCGTTAATTCCTCGCTTTCGTGTTTGGTCCGGCGTTTTTGCCGGCCGCCCCGGGTGGGTCCCGGATGCGGTCCCGTGTCAGGCAACGAAAGTGTATCGGAAACGCGAGGGTTTCTGCGGGGGATGCGATGAAATGTGCGAAAGGCGCGATGAACCGACGTTACAGGCCGTTTGGCGGGCACGGCTTGACCGGCACGCCGGGTTAGTCTAGCGAGGAGGGAGGCATCGGCGCTGTCTCAAAGGCCCGATGCGGGAGAGGAATTTCATGCTCGGGACCCTGACCCAGGCGGCAGCAGCACGCCGCATCCTGGACGAAGTGGACAACCGTACGGCCGCGCTTGTCGGCGTGCTCACGGACTGGTCAGCAATCAATAGCGGCAGCCGCAATCTGGACGGCCTTCTGCGGATGGAAAAAGCCATTGTGGCGCATGCGGCATCGCTTGGCGCCGAGGTTTCCTATGTGGACCTGCCGGACACCGAAATGGTGGAAAGCGATGGTCGGGTGGCGACGGTGCGGAACGGCCGGGCGATCCGGCTTGTCAAACGGCCGACGGCTAATCGCCGTGTGTTGCTGACTGGCCATACGGATACGGTTTTCCCCGAAACGAGCGCTTTCCAGAAAGCCGAATTCCTGAGCGAGACGCACCTCAACGGCCCGGGCGTGGCGGATATGAAAGGCGGCATCCTTGTGATGCTGTCGGCGCTTGAGGCCTTTGAACAGTCGCCCTATGCGAGCCAACTTGGCTGGGAAGTACTGCTGTCCCCTGACGAGGAAACAGGGTCGCTCGCAAGCGCGGGCCTATTGGCGGAACGCGCCCGTGCTGCCCACATCGGCCTTACCTACGAGCCTGCCCTCGCCGATGGCACGCTCGCCGGGGAGCGCAAGGGCAACGGCAATTATACGCTGGTGGTGGAGGGGCGGGCCGCCCACGCCGGCCGCGATTTTGACAAGGGCCGCAACGCAGTGGTGGCGCTTGCCAGCCTCATTGGCGAATTCGCCGGACTCACCGGCGGCCGCCCTGGCATCACGGTCAACCCGGCAGTCATCACGGGCGGCACAGCCACGAATGTGGTGCCGGATCATGCCCAGTGCCGCATCAATGTGCGTCTTGCCCGCCCCGAGGACGCCGAATGGCTCGAAGACCGGTTCGACGAGATACTGGCAGTGTGGAACGCGCGTGAAGGCTATCACGTACACCTGCACGGCGGTATTAACCGCCCGCCCAAGATACTCACACCCGCCAACCTCGCCCTCATGGAACTGATCAAGGACTGCGGTGCCGACCTAGGCTTCGAGGTCAGGTATGTGCCGACAGGCGGCTGCTGCGAGGGGAACAATCTGGCCGCTGCGGGCCTGCCGAACGTCGACACACTTGGCGTGCGTGGCGGCAATATCCACAGCGCCGACGAATACATGCTGACCGATAGCCTGCCCGAACGCATCCGGCTGTCGGCACTCATTCTGATGGCCATCGCCGACGGGCGGCTTGATGGCTATATCGAACGAGGCACCGGCAGTTAGCGACCGGTGCCCAATATGAAGGGGAGAAGGGAATGATCGTTGTCAGACCGGCAGCGCAAGGGGATATCGACGGCCTGATGGCCCTCGCAGGCAAAGCCGGGACGGGGCTTACGACGCTGCCGCCCCATGCCCCGACGCTGGAAGGCAAGATTACCGATTCGATCAAGGCGTTCGGGCACCCGACAGGGCTTGGCGAGCGGTTGAAATATTTCCTCGTGATGGAAGACACCGAGACCGGCGCCATCATCGGCACCAGCGCTGTGGTGGCTGGAATCGGGCTCGACAAGCCTTTCTACTGCTACCGTCTCCTCCATATCACGCAGGCGTCGAATGACCCGGAGATGCGGATCGATACGGAGCTTCTGCAGCTCTCTAACGATTTTGTCGGCTGCACTGAAGTCGCGACCCTGTTCCTTGATCCCGATCATCGCCGGCCCGGTCTTGGCAAGCTGCTCGCAAAGGCGCGCTACCTGCTGATCGCGGCACATCTTGACCGTTTCGCCGACCGTGTGTTCGCCGAAATCCGCGGATGGGTGGACGAACACGAGAACAGCCCCTTCTGGGAAGCGATCGGCCGCCAGTTTTTCGGCATGAGCTTCACAGAAGCAGACCGGATCAACGGGCAGGGCAACAGCCAGTTTATCGCCGACCTGATGCCCAAGTTCCCGATCTATACCGTGCTGCTGCCGGAGGCCGCCAAGTCGGTGATCGGTCGCCCGCACGATGGCGCACGCCCGGCGCTCAAGCTTCTGGAACAGGAAGGTTTTCACTTCTCGGGTGCTGTCGACATTTTCGATGCCGGCCCAGAGGTTGAGGTGCATAAGCGCGGTATCTGGACGGTGCGTGCATCCGAGCGCGGTACGCTCGCCGGCAGCGTTGACGGCCAGCCGGGCGAGGGCGCCTATCTTGCCGCCAACGCCAGCCTTGAAGGCTTCCGCGCCACGCTCACCAATGTGGTCGATACGGCAAGCGGGCTCTGGATGCCTGACGCGGCGGCGAAGGCCCTTGATCTTGCCAAGGGGGACGAATTCATATTCGCGCCCCTCAATCGCGGTGAGCGCACAGCGAACAGGGAACGGAGCTGACATGGCACATCTTATCAACGGCACCTGGCTTGAAGGCAGCGGCACGCTTTTCACTTCGATCGATCCGTCGAATGAGGAAACGGTTTGGACGGGCTTTGCCGCGACCGAAGCCGAAGTTGCTGCCGCCGTCGCTGCGGCCCGTGCCGCCCGCGACAAATGGGCCATGACGCCGCTTGCTGACCGGATCGCCACCGCTGAACGTTATGCCGCCATCCTGACAGAGGAAAAGGCGGCACTCGCCGAACTGATCGCCCGCGAGGCCGGAAAGGTACTGTGGGACGCCGAAGGCGAAGCCACGGCGATGATCAACAAGGTTGCCATCTCGGTGCGCGCCCATGAGGAGCGCACCGGCACGAAGGAAGCGGTCAACGGCCTGATCCGGTCGCGCCTCACCCACCGACCGCACGGGGTGATGGCAGTGTTCGGGCCCTACAATTTCCCCGGCCACCTGCCGAACGGCCATATCGTGCCGGCCCTCATCGCCGGCAATACGATTGTCTTCAAGCCGAGCGAACTGACGCCCGCGGTGGCCGAATTCATGGTCAAGGCCTGGATGAAGGCCGGCTTGCCGGATGGCGTCTTCAACCTCATCCAGGGTGCGCGCGCCGTCGGTGAGGCGCTCGTCAGCGACCCCGGCATCGACGGACTTCTGTTCACCGGCAGCGTGCGCGGCGGGCAGTCGATTGCCCGCGCGCTTGTCGACCGGCCGGAAGTCATCCAGGCGCTTGAAATGGGCGGTAACAACCCGCTGATCGTGCATGAAGTCGATGATCTTGATGCGGCTGCCGTGCTGACCATCCTTTCGGCCTTTGTTTCGTCCGGTCAGCGCTGCACCTGTGCGCGTCGGCTGATCGTGCCGGTGGGCGAGGCGGGCGACCGTTTCATCGCGCGGCTGATCGCCGCCATGAAAGGCATCCGCATCGGCGGCTGGGCAGATGCCGAAGAAGTCTTCATGGGGCCGGTTGTCAGTGCGGCGGCGGCCGACATGGTGCTGAAGGCGCAGGGCGACCTGATCGCGAAAGGCGCGAAAGCCCTTGTGGAATGCGCTGAATTGCCACGCGGCGAGGCGTTCCTGTCGCCCGGCCTTCTGGATGTCACTGCCGTGAAGGACCGGCCAGACGCCGAGATTTTCGGGCCGCTCCTGCAGCTCATCCGCGTGCCGGATTTCGAAGCGGCGGTGGCGGAAGCCAACAATACCCGCTTCGGGCTCGCCTCGGGCCTGATCTCGGATAGCCACGCGCTGTTCGAAAGCTTCTATCCCCGCGCTCGCGCCGGGATCGTGAACTGGAACCAGCAGCTGACCGGTGCTGCCTCCACGGCGCCCTTCGGCGGGATCGGGCTTTCCGGCAACCACCGCCCGAGCGCCTATTATGCAGCAGATTATGCCGCCTATCCGGTAGCGACGATGGAACAGGCCGAAGGGCGCGTGGCAGTGGCCGCGAACCCCAAGGGGCTTGTGTTTGAAAGGGCCGAATGATGGCGTTTACAGAAGCGAATTTTGATGGCCTTGTGGGCCTCACCCACAATTATGCGGGTCTTTCGTACGGCAACGTGGCGTCGGCCAAAAACAAGGGCGGCGTCGCGAATCCGCGGGAAGGTGCGCTTCAGGGCCTCGACAAGATGGCGCATATGAAAAGCCTTGGCCTTGTGCAGGGCCTGCTGCCGCCGCACGAACGCCCACATCTGAAAACCCTGCGCGCTTTCGGTTTCACGGGCTCGGACGCGGAAATCATTGCGAATGCCTACCGCGCAAACCCGGTCCTGATGGCGAACGTGGCATCGGCCGCCGCGATGTGGACGGCAAACGCGGCGACCGTTTCGCCGTCCCCAGACACAACAGACGGCCGCACCCATTTCACGCCCGCAAACCTCGCTGCCATGTTCCACCGTTCGATTGAGGCGCCGACCACGGCCCGCGTGCTGAAACGCCTGTTCCCGCAGGGTGACCGTTTCACGCACCACGAACCGCTTATCGGTGGTACGCATCTGGGGGACGAAGGGGCGGCGAACCACAACCGCTTCTGTGCCGATCACGGCGCTGAAGGGGTGGAGCTGTTCGTTTATGGCCGCAGCGCGTTCGAAACCGCCAAGGAACTGCAATTCCCCGGCCGGCACACGCTCGAGGCCTGTCATGTGGTTGCCACGCACCACAAGCTGAAGCCCGGCAAGGTGCTGATGGTGAAGCAGAATCCAGTCGCGATCAACGCTGGAGCCTTCCACAATGATGTGGTCGCCGTGTCGAACCGCGATGTGTTTTTCTTCCACGATCAGGCATTCGAGGATAGCGCGTCGCTGACAGGCGCCATCCAGAAGGCGATGGGCGATACGCCAATGCATTTCATCGAGGTTGCCTCGTCCGATGTGCCGCTTGAAGATGCTGTCAAATCCTATCTCTTCAACAGCCAGCTCGTCAGTGTGCCCGGCCGTGATGGCATGACGTTGATTCTGCCGACAGAAGTTGCGGAAACGCCATCAACCAAGGCTTATGTTGAAAAGCTGATCGCCTCGGGCGGGCCGATCAAGCATGCCGACTATATGGATGTGCGCCAAAGCATGCGGAACGGTGGCGGCCCTGCCTGCCTGCGCCTGCGTGTCGTGCTGTCGGACGAGGACCGTGCCGCCATGGGCGGACGTGTCCTCATCGATGACGCGCTGCTGGCTGATCTCCGCACATGGGTGAACAAGCATTACCGCGACCGGCTGATGCCGGAAGATCTGGGCGATCCAAAGCTTGCAGAGGAATGTTTCGTAGCCCTTGACGAACTGACCCGGATCCTCGATCTCGGCAGCGTTTACGACTTCCAGCTCTAGGGCAGGGACAGAGCCCGCTCAGGCGACGTCGGCGAAAAGCCGGCCGCCCATCGGCGAGCCGAAGCCGAGGTCGGCGAAATGATAGGATGCGCCTTCATCACGCAGGAGGCGCATTTCCACCCCGGTCTTGCTCATCATATGCGGCGGCAGGGCGCGCGAGGCCCCGATGATGAAGCGCGGCTGGCCGTTGGCGTCGGCAAGCGGCAGGTGGATCGAGCGATAGAGGACTGGCTTCGCGCTTTTCTTGTCGGTGATCAGTACTTCATGGCTGCCCGCACACCGGAAAGTGTGCAGTACACGGAAATAGTCCATCTCACCTTTGGTGAGGAGGCTTGTCGGCAGGTCGTCGATCTTGAGACCCGTCAGGTTGCGCCCGAAATGGGCGCTGAAGGCGGTGCCAGCCAGACGAATCTGCAGTGCGCCTGTATCGGTCCATTCCAGCATGAAGATGTAAGGCAGGTAACGCGCGATTTTCATCGGCGTGAAGGCGGATTTCGCCGGGATGCGGCGGCCGGTTGCGGCCACGCTCTCCTCGCTCAGTTGAAGCCAAAGGTCGACAAGCGCCTTGGCTGCTTCATCCTTGCATAAAATACTCAGATCGATCGGTGTCATTGCCGTCAACTCGGATACCACTCTAAACGTAAACAGACTTGTTGGCCCTTATAGCCTCCCAATCCCTCACAAAAAGTAAAAGGATTCGTTATTTGGTCTTGAGGCCCGTGAAGACTAGGGTGGGGCAAGTCACATTGCAAAGGAATGAAGTCATGTTTCGCCGGTCAAGCCCTTGGCAGGAAAAGGAAAGTGAAGTTACGCCGCAGTCGGTTTACCTGAACCGGCGGCAGATCATGACGGGCGCCGGTGCGCTTTTCGGCCTCACGGCGCTTGGCGGGATCGCGGCGTCGGCACGCGAGACTCGCACCCTTGCGCCCCTGAAGGCGATGAAATCGGACTTTGATCCGGGCGAGGAGCTGACGCCCGAGAGCGCTGTGACCAGCTACAATAATTATTACGAGTTCGGCACCAACAAGGACGACCCGGCGGCGGAAGCCTGGCGGCTGAAGGTTAAGCCATGGACCGTGAAGGTCGATGGCATGACCGACAAGCCGGGTAATTATGCGCTTGAGGATATCGTCGACTATAATGCCCTTGAAGAGCGCATTTACCGGCTGCGCTGTGTGGAAGCCTGGTCGATGGTGATCCCGTGGCTGGGTGTGCCGCTCGCCCCCCTGATCCGAAAGCTTGCCCCGCAGTCCGGTGCCAAATTCGTGCGTTTTGAAACGCTTGCCGACAAAAGCCAGATGCCCGGCATCCGCTGGCCGGTGATCGACTGGCCCTATGTGGAAGGCTTGCGGATGGACGAAGCGCTCAACCCGCTCGCCTTCCTTGCAGTCGGCCTTTATGGCAAGGAACTGCCCAACCAGAACGGTGCGCCGGTGCGCCTTGTGGTGCCGTGGAAATACGGTTTCAAGTCGATCAAGTCGATCGTGCGGATCAGCTTCACGGATGACATGCCCCGCACCGCCTGGATGAAATCGGCACCGAGCGAATATGGCTTCTATTCGAATGTGAACCCGGAGGTCGATCACCCCCGCTGGAGCCAGGCACGCGAGCGCCGTATCGGCGAGTTTGGCCGCCGTGAGACGCTGATGTTCAATGGCTATGGCGAATGGGTCGCGGACCTTTATCGCGGCATGGATCTGCAGAAGAATTATTGATGCCGAAAGTGCCGATGAATGTGTTGCGGTTCGGGCTGAAGCCGCTGGCCTTCGTGGCCATGCTGCTGCCCTTCCTGTGGCTTGCCTACAGTTGGTATTTTGCCTTTCAGGGGCTGCCGAACGGGCTTGGCGTCAACCCGCAAGAAGCATCCAACCGCTTCACCGGTGACTGGGCCCTGCGATTCCTTTTGCTGACGCTGGCGGTGACGCCCTTTTCGAAGCTGATCAAAAGCCCGAAGCCGATCCTGTTTCGGCGAATGATCGGGCTTTATGCGCTTTTCTACGCTGTCGCGCACGTGACGAGTTATGTCTGGCTGGATCTCTATTTTGCGTGGGGCGACATCTGGGCCGATATCCTGAAGCGCACTTATATCACCGTCGGCATGGCCGCACTTCTACTTCTCATCCCGCTTGGCGTTACCAGCACGAAAGGCTGGATACGACGCATGGGCAGCCGGCGCTGGCGAAAGCTGCACATGGCCATCTATGCAATCGCCCCGCTTGCCGTGATCCATTTTTTCATGATGCGAAAGGGTATACAGATCGAGCCGCTGGTTTACGGCGCGATCTATCTGGCGCTGATGGTGCCGCGCGTGAAGGCGCGCCTTGTTACCCGCCGAAGGGCGAGTCCGGCATAACGACTTCCATATTGCAGGTCCGGGCGGCTTTCATGCCGACTTCAGACATGACCTGTGCAAGGCGCCCCATATCCGCCATGTCGATGACACCGCTCATCATGAACTGGGCCATGGCATTCGGATTGTCCTTCAGCTCGTTCGCCTTCAGGGACATCAGCATGAAGGTTTCATAATCCTTGGCGGACAGGCCCTTTTTCATTTCCGCGTGGGCGCAGCGGCATTTGCCGAGGTCGCGGTGTTCTTCAACGCAGGCCTGAATGAGGGCGTCCTCGTTGCTGGCAACGGCAGCACCCGAGAAAAGCGACAGGCTGATAGCAAGTGTCAAACGGATCATGATTGTGTCGGGCGGCGCAGGATCATCATGGTTGCCGTGAAGTCCATCACCACCTCTCCTTTCTGGTTGAGTGTTTCAATATTTGATTTCGACAGCCCGAGGTTGGGCCGTGTTTCAGAGGGCCGGGCTTCAAGCACCGTTGTCCTCACACTCAATACTTCGCCGACCTTCACCGGCTGGCGCCACCGCAATTGCTCGACGCCCGGGCTGCCCATGCTGGCTGTACCCCGGCCCATCATATTCTTCACCATCATCGACATGGTCATGGCGCATGTATGCCAGCCGCTGGCGCACAGGGTGCCGAACACTGACTTTTTCGCCAGTTCCTCATCCAGATGGAAGGGCTGGGGGTCGTATTTGGAGGCAAACTCGATCACTTCATCGCGGGTGACCTCGTAGGACCCGAAGGTCTCGACACTTCCGACAACGAGGTCTTCCAGAAAGATTTTGAACATTCTATCCTTCTCCCTTGAGAAGCGAGAGCGTGGCGGCGAGGCTGCCTTTCGTCAAGTGAGGAAAGAAAAATGACGGCGAGTTTCAAATCTGTCTGCGTTCGCGTGGCTGCGGCTGCCGTGCTGATTGCGCTGCCGGCAAGCGCCGAGACGCATCAGGCTTCCTACGAGTTCCGTTGGGGTGGGCTCCTGATCGGCGAAAGCGATGTTCGGCTGACAACGGATGATGACAGCTACCGGATCGAAACGACCTTCCGCACGCGGGGGCTTCTCTCGCTTTTCTCGAAAGGGGAGAGCCGGGCGTCGGCGACCGGGGATATCCTGCCTGATGGGAGATTGGTACCTGATCAGTATGTCTCCGAGGGTCGTTGGGGCGGCGACGATTACCGCCGCATGATCCGCTATGACGATACGGGTCGGGTGGCCGGGATCGAGCAGGACTGGCCCGAGGAATGGCTGAAGGACGACAAGCGCGAACCTGTGCCCGAGGACCAGCAGGCAGGGCCAGATCCCCTGTCGCTTCTTGTATCCGCCGTCAGCGGCGCAGCACTGCCGGGCGGGGTGGAAAGCGACCGGGTGTGGCGCAGCTTCGAAGGGCGCAGCGTGATCGATTTCCGGGTACGCTGTCTGGATGGCATGGACGAGGTGCCGGAAAGCCGTCACAGCCCGATCGCTGGCGAGGCTGTCGCCTGCGGGCTGACAAGCGAGATCGTGGCGGGCAAACCCATCGAGACTGAGAAGGAACGTCGCAAGCGCGAGAAGCGCGAGGCCAAGGAACTGGCAGCCAGGGACAAGGGCCATGACGACGAACGCGACGGCACGCGCGACGCCGACCTCAAAGGCCTTCGTCTGTGGCTGCAGCGGGACGAGGCGGCCGGCCTGTGGCTGCCGATCCGTGCCCGCATGCGATCCGGCTGGGGCACGGTCAGGATGATCATGGTGGAAAGCGAACTCTCTGATTCCGCAACTGAATCCGCCACGTCCCGCTAGAGCCTAAACTTTAGTCGCGAATCTTCACGTCTTTGTGACTAGGCCGGCCGCTTATCCCCTTGGCTCGCCAACCTGCTGTGGCAGACTGCCGCGCAAAGGTTTCAAGTGGGAGGAAATACCGTGAAAAAATTGATGAAACTGGCTGCCGTCGCCCTGATGGCGGGAGCGTCCACCGCCGCCATGGCAGAAACTACCGTGATCCATGCCGGCGAGCTTCTGGCCGTGCCCGGTAAGGCGCCCCTCAAGGCGCAGACGCTGGTGATCGAGGACGGCAAGGTGAAGGCTGTGGTTGACGGCTACCGGGATGCCGCCAGCTTCGGTGCCGATGCCAAGTATCTGGACCTTAAAGATCGTTTCGT
Organism: Pseudokordiimonas caeni; assembly: GCF_026719705.1. Classification (GTDB taxonomy): domain Bacteria; phylum Pseudomonadota; class Alphaproteobacteria; order Sphingomonadales; family Kordiimonadaceae; genus Gimibacter; species Gimibacter caeni. The sequence goes on from NZ_JAPPRR010000001.1 coordinate 102,504, forward strand.
GATGCCGGGCATGATGGACATGCATGTCCACTTGCAGGGCGAACTGGGCGGCGACAAGTACCGCAATCAGGTGCTGCTCTCGAAAGAAGACCTCGGCATGCAGTCGATCATGTATGCGCAGCGCACGCTGGATGCCGGCTTCACGACGGTGCGTGAATGCGGCTCGGACACTGACCAGATGTACGCCTTCCGCGATGCCGTGGAAAAAGGCTGGGTGATGGGTCCGCGTATCATCGCGGCGGGCCATGTGGCCATCACCGGCGGCCATATTGACGTAGATGGCATGAATCACGAGCTGCTGGATCTTTACACCAACAAGGAAGAAGTATGCGACGGTGCCGACGATTGCACCCGCGCCACCCGCCACGCCATCAAATACGGCGCCGACCTTATCAAGATCGCGTCCACGGGCGGCGTGCTTTCGGATATCGCCACCGGCACCGGCCAGCAGATGACCGATGACGAGATCAAGGCGGTGGTCGAAGCTGCCCACGCCATGGGCCGTAAGGTAGCAAGCCATGCCCACGCGGCTGCAGGCATCAATGCCGCCCTCCGTGCCGGAGTCGATAGCATCGAACATGGCTCGTATGCGGATGACGAATCCTTCAAGCTCTTCAAGAAAACCGGCGCCTATCTGGTACCCACCCTTCTGGCCGGCCAGACTGTGGTGGACCTTGCCAACAACACCGATGTCCTCTCTCCGGCACAGGAAGAGAAAGCACTCGCGGTGGGCGAGGCCATGAAGGCCAATATCGCCAAGGCGGTGAAGGCCGGCGTGAAGATTGCCTACGGCACCGATAGCGGCGTATCCCACCACGGCGAGAACGCGCGCGAAGCCGTGCTGATGGTGGAAGCCGGGATGACCCCGATGCAGGTTCTGGAATCGGCAACCGTGGCGGCTGCCGACCTGATCGGTAAATCCGACAGCCTCGGCACGCTCGAGCCTGGCAAGGCCGCTGACATCATCGCCACCTCGGCAAGCCCGCTTGGTGACATCAAGGAACTTCTGGACGTCGACTTCGTCATGAAGGGCGGCAAGGTTGTGAAGCAGAAATAAGAAGGCATCCACCTTCGGAAATCCGGCCCTGGCAGGCATGAGCTTGCCGGGGCTTTTTTATATCTTGACGCGTAACTAAAAGGTGACATATAAAAGCGTTACTAAAAGGTTACGAATAAGGAAAGCCATGTCACAAGCCGCCGATCAAGTCAGCCCCGATGTCTTCGCCGCCGTCGCCGATCCGACGCGGCGGGGGATTGTCGAACTGCTGGCACTGAGCGACCGGACGGCGGGAGAACTGGCAGCCGCCTTTCCGGCCCTGTCACGACCAGCCGTTGCCAAACATATCGCCGTCCTGCAGCGCGCGGGGCTCGTGGAAACCCACAGCGTGGGGCGCCAGCGCGTCAACCGCCTGAAGCCTGCCGGCCTCAGCGACGTGATCACCTGGACCGAAACCCTGAACCGCTATTGGGACAGCCGTCTGGATACACTGAAAACACTCGCAGAAGAGGAAGCACGACATGCAGGACATCGTCCGCAAGATCAGGATTGAAGCGCCGGTCGAAATTGTCTGGCGCTATCTGGTGGACGCCGAAAAGCTCCAACGCTGGCTGATGCGGCTGGAGGGTGAAATCGCGCCGGGCAAGGATTTCAGGCTCTGTTATGACGAGCCGGTCGCCAGGGGCGGCGATCCGATTGTGCATCCTTGCAGTGTCCGCGAGATGGACCCACCGCGTCGTCTGGTGATGAACTGGACCTACAGCGGCCTTCTGAACACCAACACCATCGTCTCCTTCGATCTGGTGGCGGATGGTGGTGCAACCGAATTGACCCTCACCCATGCGGGGTGGGACGACGTGCCCGAAGCCGTGCGGGCGGCACAACGTGGTGATTATGACGGCGGCTGGGCGGAGTGCCTTGTACAGCTGAATGCGGCCGTTACCGAAGACCAATAGAAGCTCAACGAGTACGACAGCAAAGGAAAACACCATGCAGGATATTACACGCAAACTCTGGATTGATGCCCCCATCGAAACCGTCTGGTCATACCTCGCCGACCCCGTGAAGCTCGGCCGCTGGCTGATGCGGGTCGATGGCCCGCTCAAGGCCGGGGAACGTTTCCGCTTCGTTTATGATGCGACAAAAATCCAGTGCGGAGACGGTGAAGTTGCCTGCCGGGTTACCGAGATGACGCCGCCCCGCCGGTTTGTCTTCAACTGGACCTTCACCGAGATCGCCGGCGTTGATACGCTGGTGGCGATCGATCTGGCGCCCGTCAATGGCGGCACCGACCTCACCCTCACCCATTCCGGCTGGGGCGCGGTGGCCGAGCCTGTTCGTGCCGAGCAGGTCGAGAGCCACAGCGATGGCTGGACGGAGCATCTGGCGATCATGGAGGAGCTTATCATGGGCAAATCGGTGATCGGCTGGGAAGACAGGATGCTGGCAGCGCTGAAGGCAAGCTGACAGCGCGGCACAGCAAAAACGAAAGGGCCGGGAAACTTCCCGGCCCTTTCTTTATCAAATGCCTGTGGCTTGCCTCAGTTGGCGAAGCGGAAGTGGAGGACGTCGCCGTCTTTCACCACATATTCCTTGCCTTCAAGGCGCATCTTTCCAGCGTCCTTGGCGCCCTGTTCGCCGTTCAGGGCGACATAATCGTCATAGGCGATGGTTTCGGCGCGGATGAAGCCTTTTTCAAAATCGGTGTGGATCACGCCGGCCGCCTGCGGGGCCTTGGTGCCCTTTTCGATGGTCCAGGCGCGGGCTTCCTTCGGGCCTACGGTGAAGTAGGTGATGAGATGCAGCAGGTCGTGGCCGGCGCGGATCACGCGGGCAAGGCCGGTCTGGCCAAGGCCGAGCGTTTCAAGGAATTCGGCTTTCTCGGCGTCATCCTCAAGCTGGGCGATTTCGGATTCGACCGCTGCAGAGATCACCACGCACGCAGCACCCTGAGCATCCGCCATTGCCTTTACCTTCTCGGAGAATTCGTTGCCGGTCGAGGCCGCGTCTTCTTCCACATTGCACACATAAAGGATCGGCTTGGTGGTCAGCAGTTGCAGCATTTCGAGCGCGCGGACTTCATCCTCGTTCGCGGGTTCTACCTTGCGGGCGGGTTCGCCGGCTTCCAGCACCTTGATAGCCTTTTCGATCACCGCCATGGTGACGATGGCTTCCTTGTCGCCGCCTTTCACCTTGCGGGTGAGGCCATTGATGCGCCCTTCAAGGCTTTCGAGGTCGGCGAGCATCAGCTCGGTCTCGATCGTCTCGGCGTCGGCCACAGGATCAACGCGGCCGTCAACGTGGGTGATGTCGTCATCTTCGAAGCAGCGCAGAACATGGACGATGGCATCCACTTCGCGAATGTTGGCGAGGAACTGGTTGCCAAGGCCTTCGCCCTTCGAGGCACCGCGCACGAGGCCGGCAATATCCACGAACGACAGCTGGGTCGGAATGATTTCCTTTGAACCTGCGATGGCAGCGAGCTTGTAGAGGCGCTCGTCCGGCACCGGCACCTGGCCGACGTTCGGCTCGATGGTGCAGAAGGGATAGTTGGCGGCGGCCGCAGCAGCCGTCGAGGTCAGGGCGTTGAAAAGGGTCGATTTGCCGACGTTCGGCAGGCCGACGATGCCACATTTGAAACCCATCAGGTATCTCCGTTCTTGAGGGCCCGGAGTGCCGCCGCAAGGGGCCCGTCGGGTTGTTCCTGTTTATAGTCAGCCTTGGGCTTCGCCGTCTCGGGCGCTGCTTCGGCTTTTTTATCCTGTTTTGGCGGCTGCAGGTGGCGCGCCACATCGGTCATGAAACGGACCGGGTCGCGCCGTGCCAGCCAGCCGCATTCGGCCGCCACGGCGTCCAGCAGCTTGTCGAGCTCGTCTTCTTCCGCCTTCGCGAAATTGCCAAGCACGTGGCCTGTGACCCGGGACTTGTCGCCGGGATGGCCAATGCCAAGGCGCACACGCACGAATTCTGCCCCGATGTGCTGGTCGATTGACCGGATACCGTTATGGCCCGCTGCACCGCCGCCCGTCTTCACCTTGATCTTGGCGAAGGCCAGATCAAGCTCGTCATAGAAGACCACCACATCCGCAGGCGTCAGCTTGTAGAAGCGCATCGCCTCGCCGACCGACTGGCCCGAACGGTTCATGAAGGTTTGTGGCTTGATCGTCAGGACCTTTTCGCCCCCGATCATGCCTTCCGAGACAAGCGCATTGAAGCGGGCGCGCTCGGGCGAAAAAACATGGCGGCGGACAATCCTGTCCACCGCCATGAAACCGATATTGTGCCGGTGGTTCTGATACTCGCTGCCGGGATTGCCGAGACCGACGAACAGCAGCATGAGTCAAAACCCTCCAGCCGGGGTTGCCCCCGCGATCCGCGATTACTCGCTGGCTTCTTCTTCGCTCTCGGCCGCAGCTTCAGCCGAACGCATGCCGCTCGGTGCCACGATCGAAACGATGGTGAAGTCGCGGTCGGTGATGACCGGAGTGCAGCCCTTGGGCAGCTTCACGGACGAGATTTTTGCAGCTTCGCCGATGTCGAGGCCTTCAACCGACACTTCGATGAATTCCGGGATGTTGTCAGCCGGAACATGGAGGTCAACGTCGTGACGGTTGTGGTTGATGGTGCCACCACGCTTCAGGCCCGGCGACTTCTCTTCGCCGATCACATGCACGGGCACGTGAACAACGACGGTCGCGCCTTTGGCGAGACGCAGGAAGTCGATGTGCATCGGGACGTCCGAAACAGGGTGCAGCTGCAGGTCGCGCGGCAGAACCTTCGTCTTCTTGCCGTTCACGTCAACTTCGTAGGTGTGCGACATGAAGCCGCCACGGTTGATCAAGCGAACGATCTCGTTCAGGGGAACCTGAATCGACTCGGGTTCTTTCTTGTCACCGTAAATAACGGCGGGGACCATATTTGCGCGGCGTGCTGCACGGGAGGCTCCCTTGCCAACCCGGTCGCGAGCTTCCGCTTTCAGCGAAACGATTTGTGCCATGGCACTAGCTCCGAATTCGTTGTGCGCATACGGGCCTATCCCGTATACGACCGCCGCTTCCTCCAGGGATGCAAGGGCGGGTTCCCCGGCCCTCCGGAATGAGGGGACGAGTCGGGGCGCGGTGTATCCCGATTCCGGGCCGAAATCAAGGATAAAGGCCGCGAATCCGGTTGACGGGGAGGCATCGTCATGCTTCGTTGCCCGACTGCCGATAGGTAGCCCCGGTCGTATGCGGGGACGTTTGGTTGGGGGACTGACGTGTCTGGCGTGTTGAGGCGTCTTTTAATCGTGCTGGCGTTTGCCGGCCCTGTTGTTGCCGATGACCCCGGGATTCTCCGGGTTTTTACCCATGGCGAAGGCGTTTACGGCCTGGTGCAGCGCGACGGCACCATCAAGGGCCCGGGTGTCGACCAGCTCGCCTGCGCCTCCAAAAACCTCGGCATTCCCTACGTGATTGAGGCAACGTCCATGTCGCGGTCGGAACGGCTGCAGGCACAGGGGCTGCTCGACATGTGGTTCCCGACCTACGATACCGGTGAGCCGCGCGTTGAAGGGCGGCTTGTCGGGCATTTGGGCGACATGGCGATCTACTGGTATCTTCGGAAAGACAGCACGCTTATGCCGGGAGATCCTGATTTCTGGGCGAAGGCGCGAATCAGTGCGTTTGCCGGCTCCTATCCCGACCGCTATATCCGCCAGCGCTCCAACCTTGTGGTCAACGGATCGGACAATCCCGATACGATGGTGATCAATCTGATGGCCGGGCGTTTTGACGCGTTTCTCGCGGCCGATATCCGGCCGGTCCTGAGCCTGGGGATCGAGCGGCGCGCGGCGGGCCGGGTGGGGCTGATCCTTCATTCACAGCTGCCGATGCGGTTCGAAGTCTCGCCCGAGTTCATCGCGGCACACCCCGGCATCATGCCGCGCCTGAAGGCGGCGTTCGACGCCTGCATCGATCAGCCTGCCACGCAATAATCGCGAACCTTCCTTGATTTGTGCGGGCGGCAGGCCCACATTCAGGGAAAGTAAGGCTGTACCGGAGACAGATGCCTTTGCAGGCCCTGCGCTTCATTTTCCTGATCCTTCTGTCCATGACTGCGGCGCATGCTGCTGCCGCACGCGACGAGCAGGCCGTGGCACCCGCCCCTGTAGCTGTTGTTGTGGCAGGATATGAATTCGAGCCCTATGTCACTGCATCCGGCGGGCTAACGCCTGATCTTGTTGCGTTCCTGAACGAAGCGCAGACGGACTATCATTTCGAATTTCTCCAGATTCCAGCCCAGCGCCGCTACCGGATGATGGAAACCGGCAAGGTGGATGCGATCTTTTTCGAGATGCCGCGTTGGGGCTGGGCCGAAAGCGGTGCGGCGGTCGACGCGACGCCGGTGCTGATGAACGATGCCGAAATCTTCGTTGCCCGCCGCGAGCAGGCCACCACCCCCGGCTTTTTCGATTTTATCGCCAACCGGCGGATTGCGGCGGTCCACGGCTTTCACTACCGGTTCGCCGGGTTCGAGGCGGATTCAGCGACGCTGAATTCCAAATTCAACATGCAACTGGTGAGCAGCCAGTCAGCCGTGATGCGGCTGGTGGAAGCGGGCTCAGCCGAGGTCGGGATTGTGGCGCGCAGTTTTCTGATCGGCGAAATGCTGCAGCGGCCTGCACTCCTGAACGCCATCCTGGTCAGTCCGGATGTCGATCAGATTTTCCGCCTGCCGGTGGTGGTCAGGAGAGGCGGCCCGATCAGCGCCGAAGCGCTGACCGCCCTTTTCCAGAAGCTGCATGATGATGGCCGCCTGCCGCACTTCTTTACCAGCCGTGGCCTTGGGCCCCTCTATGTGTGGCCTGGTGCGGCTGAAGAGGGCCGCGAAAATACCCTAACGCCTTGACATGACGGTTTCTTCCTGCCTCCCTTGACGAGCGACAGCCCGTCCAACAAGCCGCAAAGGCACGGACGCAGAGAGGAAACAGGTATGGATAACAACAGCCCCAGCGTTTCGGCGCTGCCGCGGGCAACCGGCCAATTCGATATCGGCGCCCTTTTCGATCTCATCGTCATCCTCGCGGTGCTTGTCACCGTGAAATGGATGCTTACTCCCCACACGCAGCTTTATGCCGGGGCAGGCTCAACTACATCTGCCATGATCGTGGGCACGCTGCTTCTCCGCCGGCGCGGCCTCCGTTGGGCTGACCTCGGCTTCCGCCGCCCCGAAAGCTGGCCGAAGACGCTCGGGCTCGCGGTTCTGGTCTTTGGTATCTATATCGTCGCGCTTGGCGCCATGAAGGGTGTGGCCGACCATTTCTTCGAAGATGTCGGCACCAGTGGCCGGTTCGATCATGTGGAAGGCAATCTTGTTGCGTATCTGATCCTTATGGGCGTGATCTGGACCCATGCGGCCTTTTTTGAGGAACTGATTTACCGGGCCTTCTTCATCAACCGGCTGGGAACAGCGCTTGGTGGCAGCGGTGTCGCGCTCTGTGTTGCTGTCCTCTTCGCGGGCTCCTTCTTCGGATACCGGCACCTTGTGTATCAGGGCATGCATGGGGCACTGATGACCGGCGCTGTAGGCGTGGCCTTCGGGCTCGTTTACCTGTGGTTCGGGCGGCGCAATATATGGCCGCTTATCATCGCGCACGGCACTGTCGACACAATCGGCATCACCGCACGATTTCTCGGAGTGATGGACGACTGAGACATAAGAAAAAGCCCCGGCAGTCATCTGCCGGGGCTTTTCAAATCTCAGCGCGGGCTGTCGCTCAGTCGAACAGGCTCGACACGCTCGTTTCGTGCGCGATACGATTCATTGCTTCCGCAAGGAGCGGGGCAACGGTCACGACGCGGATTTTGTTGTGCTCCTTCACGCCGTCGGTCGGGCGGATCGAATCGGTGATTACCAGTTCGTCCATCGTGCTTGCTTCAATGCGGTCGAGCGCGGGGCCCGAGAGCACGCCGTGGGCGACATAGGCGGAAACCGAGACGGCACCAGCGTCAGCAAGCGCCTTGGCCGCGTTGCAAAGGGTGCCGGCGCTGTCGACGATGTCGTCGACGAGAACGCAGTGATAGCCTTCAACCTCACCCACGATATGCATCACTTCCGACACGCCGGCACGTTCGCGGCGTTTGTCGATGATGGCGATCGGGGCATCGAGGCGTTTTGCATAGGCGCGGGCACGGACCACACCGCCGACATCCGGCGACACAATCATCGTCTGCTTGCCCTTGTATTTTTCCTTCAGGTCGCGCACCAGCACTGGCATCGCGTAAAGGTTATCCGTCGGGATATCGAAGAAGCCCTGGATCTGACCGGCATGCAGGTCCATCGTCAGCACGCGGTCGGCGCCCGCCGTGGTGATGAGGTTGGCAACAAGCTTGGCCGAGATCGGGGTGCGCGGGCCGGGTTTCCGGTCCTGCCGGGCATAGCCGAAATAGGGCAGCACCGCGGTGATGCGGCGGGCGCTGGCGCGCTTCAGGGCGTCGATCGACACCAGAAGCTCCATGATATGGTCGTTGGTCGGGAAGCTTGTTGGCTGGATGACGAAAACATCCTCGCCCCGAACGTTTTCATGGATCTCTACAAACACTTCCTGATCGGAGAAGCGACGGATCGCCGCCTTCGTCAATGGCATGTTGAGATAGGCCGCAATCGCCTCCGCAAGTTCGGGGTTGGCGTTTCCGGTCAGGATCTTCATACCCATCGGCTGGCCTCCGTGTCATGGGTGTGGCGGGATCGGATTTCGCCCCCCTTTATCAGTGCCGCCCGGCGCTGTAAAGCCGCACGGCCCCTGCACAACAATATTGCGGGAAAATGACGGAAGCAGGTGTCCCGCATGTCCCATTTTCAGGGACGCGGTAACATGATGGCCGAAATCTGCCGCCCATAGTCCGACTCAGCCCGGTGGGTGGTGCGCCGGAAGGAAAAGTGGTCGGGGCTGGTGTAAGTATCGATATTTACGTGGGTTGCCGCCACACCAAGGCGATCGAGCCGCGCGAGGATATAGCCCGGCAGGTCGAACTGCAGATGATCGGCGTCCTTGCCGGGCAGGAAAAAGGCTTCTGCCCCCGCATCAGCCTTCCGGCAGGCTTCGCGGAAGGGCAGGGTGACCTCGTAGCTTGCGGCATGGATGCAGGGGCCAAGGGCTGCTTTGACGGCGGCCCGTCGGGCGCCCAGCGTTTCCATAGCATCAAGTGTCGCCTCTATCACGCCCCCCACGGCGCCTTTCCACCCGGCATGGGCCGCGCCGATGACGCCCGCTTCGGCGTCCTCGAACAGCACGGGGCCGCAATCGGCGGTGAGGATGCCAAGGATCAGCCCCGGCACGTTCGTCACCATCGCGTCGCCGTCCGGCCGTTCGTCGCCCCAGGGTGCGGTGACATTGATGCAATGGGTGCCGTGCACCTGATAGGTGCTGACAACCGGGGTGTCGGCGCTGCCCGACAGCGTCGCCGCGACCCGTCGCCGGTTTTCGGCCACCAGCGCCCGGTCATCGCCCGATCCCAGCCCGCAATTGAGCCCGGCAAAGACACCTGCGGACACGCCGCCCCGGCGGCTGAAAAAACCGTGGGGCAAGGAGAGGGAGGCGCGGTCAGGCTGTGTGGTCATGGCCATATCCTGCTTTTCAAATCATGGCAGCGTCAAGGCGGCGTCAAAAACCCGGCGGCGGGGTGAGGGCAGGGGACTGCGCGGCAAGCGCCTTGAACAAGGTACCCATTTCATCGGGCGCGGTCAGGCGCTTCAGGTCGGCAAGGATTCGGGCCGGGTCGCCACTGGCCGCAAGCGCCTCGGCACGCGCCCCGATGCCAAGCGTCATCAGGAAGGTGCCCTGGTCGGCAATGCGGCTGGCGGATGCGCCTTTTTCCACGGCTGCGCGAGCAAGGGCAGCGAAATCGACATGGGCCGTCAGGTCCGCCGCACCCGGTTCTGCGAAGGGGTCAGTGTAGGCGTGCGCCTTCAGCGCCTGGAAGGTGTCGCCCGTAGCGCTGGTCGCGTAGCCATAGTCAAGGGCGAGGAAGGCGCCGCCCTGTTCGGCGATCATGGCGGCAAGCGTACCCATGACGCTTACCCCCATCGGGCACACCTCGGCAATGGCCCCGGCCTCCGCTCTTGCGGTGACCGAGGAATGGATCATGCCGGCCATCGGGCTCGCAGGGCCAGGCACGAAGCCGAGCCTGCCGTCGGCCTCTCCCACCATTCGTTCGCGCCAGACGCTGCCCGTGCGTTCGAACTGATGGATCGGCAGCGCATCGAAAAACTCGTTGGCGACGATCAGGAGCGGCGCACCGGCCGGCAGGGTCAGGATATCGTCATGCCACGTGGCGTCCGGCACCTTTTTGGCCTGCAAGGCGCGGAGCTGACGGCTTGCTTCAACGAAGTGAACGGTCGCTGCCGCCTGAAAACCCGGTACACGCGCGGCGGTACGCAGGATATCGGCCATCAGGGTGCCGCGGCCGGGGCCAAGCTCCACAAGGCTCACCCGTGCGGGGCGACCCAGCGCAATCCAGCGGTCGGCGAGCCACAGGCCGACCATCTCGCCGAACATCTGGCTCACTTCGGGCGCTGTGATGAAGTCGCCTTCCGCGCCGAACACCTGTTCCTTCTGGTAATAGCCGTGTACCGGGTGCATCAGGCACGCCGCCATATAGTCGGCAAGCGTCATGGGGCCGAGCGCGCGGATGCGGGAGACAAGCTCGGCCTTCAGGGCAGTCATTATCCCTGCTCACCCTTGCGCTTCTTGTAGGTCACGCCCATCCAGATCAGCCAGCCCGCGAAGATCAGCATGGGGGCGGAGAGCATCTGGCCGCGCGAGATGCCGTCCACAAGCCCGATATGGGCGTCGGGCTCGCGGAAGAATTCAACCGTCATGCGGGCGAACGAATAGCCGATGAAGAAGCAGCCGGCGATGACGCCGGGCTTGTCTTTCGGCAGGCGTGTCTTGTGAAACAGGATCTGCAGGATGATGAACAGCACAAGCCCCTCAAGGGCGGCTTCATAGAGTTGGCTCGGATGGCGCGGCAGGCCGGTCGGGTCATCGGGGAAGATCATCGCCCATGAAACATCGGTCGTGCGGCCCCAGAGCTCGCCATTGATGAAGTTTGCGAGCCGCCCGGTGAACAGGCCAAGGGGTGCGACGATGGCCATCAGGTCCGCCATCTTCATCATTTCGATACGGTGCCGTTTCGAAAAGAAGACGACAGCCAGGCAGACACCGATCAGCCCGCCGTGGAAGGACATGCCGCCATCCCACAGCCGGAAAATGGCAATAGGGTCGGCCATGAATTTCGGCAGGTTATAGAAAAGCACATAGCCAAGACGCCCGCCGACGATCACGCCGATCGTTGCCCAAGTGAGGAAATCATCCACATGGGTCGGTGACATCGGCGCACCGGGCTTCGCCATCAGTCGCCGGAGATACCACCAGCCGAATATGAGCCCGGCGATATAGGCAAGCGAATACCAGCGAATGGCCAGAGGGCCGATTTCAACAAGGATGGGGTCGATTTCGGGGAAGGCGATAAGGCCGATGCCGATAAGGTCCAGCATGAAAGCTCCTGCAGGTTGCTTCGGGCGCCATCATGGGCGAGCGGCTTGCCAAGTCAAGCAATTGGAGCGCAGGCCTTGCTGCCTGTTGAAATGCGCGCGCCGATGCGCCATATGAGGCAGGAGCCTTTTGAGAGGAGCCGCCGATGCAAACGACCAGCAAATTCTTCGACGATTTCGCCCGTCTCGCGACCGGGGCGGCTGGCGCCATGCACAGCGTGCGCGGCGAGATGGAAGAAGCCTTCCGAGCCTGGCTCGACCGGCAGCTTGCAGGCCTTGATCTTGTCACCCGCGAGGAGTTCGACGCGGTGCGTGAGATGGCTGAAAAGGCCCGTGCTGAGAATGAAGACCTTCGCGCCGAAATCGAACTTCTGAAGAAAAAACGCACGACGACGGCTAAAAAGCCCGCCTGATCCGCTGCAGCGCGAAAAAAATTCTCCCGCAAGTCGTTTCTGAACGCCGTTTCCTAACGGCTTGAACTGCTTTCCGAATCACTTTTCATCCGATTCGTCGAATCGGAGTTTTCCACAGCTTTTCCGGGCTGGCGGCAAATTCGCCCTTGATCGGGTGAGTCTGTAATGGCACGCTACATCTAGTGTTGTTGGTGGACAAGAAAGCCAGATATCGTGCTTCTGAGCCATAAAAATTGACACGTTGACCGGCACCAATCGGGCCTGCCGGGGCACGTCCAGACCGGTGGGTCGCATCTCTCAAGGGGGAATCGAGATGACGACACTGAATACCGAGCACTCCGAAGTCATTCTCCACAATCCTGTCGATATTGTCGAAGAACTGGCTGCCGCCAATGACTGGGCTTACGAGCGCCAGGGCGATGACGAACTGACCCTTTTCATCTCCGCACAATATACCGACCTGCAGATGCGCATTTACTGGCGCGACGATTTCAAGACGCTGCAGTTCGCCTGCATTTTCGACCTGAAGGTGCCGCCTGTGCGGCAACGCGACGTTTACCAGACAATCGGGCGCATCAACGAACGCCTGTGGATCGGCCATTTCGAATTCTGGGCCGAGGAGGAAGCGCTTCTTTACCGGCACGCCAGCCTCGCCAATGATCCTCTCATCGGCGCGATCGGCGAGGAGCATATCGCCACCATCATCGAAACGGCCGTCGGCGAATGCGACCGTTTCTATCCTGTGTTCCAGTTTGTGATGTGGGGCGGGCAGACGCCCGACCAGGCGATTGAATCAGCCATGCTGGAGTGTGCCGGCACGGCTTGAGTACCGAGTAGCCACTTCTCCGGGGGAGTATTGGAGAAGGGTTCGCAACCCGCGCGTACAGAGTGGTGCAGAGTTGTACCGAGTGTGATCAAGGGAGTCGGGTTGCTGTACTGATCGGGCGGGGCTATGCTCCGCCCGATTTTATTTTTTGGAACAAGCACTGGAACAGCGCCTCATGCTCAGCACCTTCACGCCCGCTTCGCCCCTTCTCCTTGTCGGTTACGGCAACATGGGCCGCGCGATGGTGGACGGCTGGCTGCGCGCCGGGCTGGATGCCGCAGCCCTCCATGTGATCGACCCGGTCTTCGCGCCTGCGCCTGCGGGTGAGTTGGTTGCCCATACTTATGCTGCGGCAAGCGAAGTGCCGGAAATCACGCCCCGCGCGCTGATGGTAGCCGTGAAGCCGCAAGCGATGGAGCATGTGCTGCCGGGCCTTGCCCGCTTTGTGGGCGACGAAACGCTGGTCCTTTCGATCGCTGCTGGCGTGAAGATCTCGACCTTCGCCGAAGCCCTCCGTGACGACTGCGCCATCGTGCGCACCATGCCCAACACCCCTGCCGCCATCGGCGAGGGGGTGAGCGGCCTTTGCGCGTCAGCAGGCGTGACAGACGAAGACAAGGCGCTCGCCGAAGCCCTGATGACGGCGGCGGGGAAAACAGTCTGGGTCGCCGATGAAGGGCTGATGAACAGTGTGACGGCGGTTTCTGGCAGCGGTCCGGCCTATGTTTTCCATTTCGTGGAGGCATTGGCAGCGGCTGCCGAGCGCGAAGGATTTGACGCAGAAACTGCCATGACACTTGCCCGGCAAACCGTGATCGGTGCGGCAGCCTTGATGAAGGAACAGGCCGATGTGCCGGCCGCCACGCTCCGCGAGCGTGTTACAAGCCCCGGCGGCACCACGGCGGCCGCCCTTGGTGTGTTGATGCCGGAGGCCGGCCTCACCGGCCTTCTGACCCGCGCCGTGGCAGCCGCCCGCAAGCGCGGCGAAGAACTCGGCGGCTGATCCGCCACCTTCCTACCAGCATCTGACGACCGACCAAAAAAATCGGGCCCGGAAATCCGGGCCCGTAAAGGGAGAATTGGGAGGTAAATCAGAGTATCCCGATCTTGGGATTGAATGCTGGTCCCGGGAGGGAAGTGGGGGGGAGGGGAGGGTTCCCGGGACCAGCCTTCATGACGGTGGCATCACTGACGCCGTCAGATCTTTTGTTGCGGTGCACTTGTGTGTTGCGCCGCAGCACTTGAGACGGGTTATACGCAGGTGCAGCGAACCGGGAAATAGTTAATTTTGCGATCCAGATATGCAAAAAATGCATGGCTCGCGTGCAGAGATATTAAATTTTTGTTTAAGTGTCCAGCGCTGTCATAAAATTGCGCAAACGCCTAGAGAATGTTGCTGGCATCGCGAATCTGGCGGATCATGAAATCACGGAAAAGGGCGACTTTCACCGAATTTTTCCGCTCCGGGGGGTAGCAATAATAGCTGTTGAAGCTGGTTCCCTCCACATCCGGCAGCACGCGGACGAGCTTCTTGCGGTCATGAACCAGATAGTCGGGCAACACGCCAATGCCCATGCCGGCTTCCACGGCATGCAGGACACCGAGAAGGTTGTTGATCAGCAGGCGCGGCTGGCGGCGGTGCGGGCCGGCACCCACCTCCAGAATCCAGTTCAGGCCGCGAATGGTCGGCGCCGTAGTGTTGCCGATGGTGATCAGGTCATGCTGGTCAAGGTCCTTCGCCGTCACAGGTGTACCGCGCTTGTCCAGATATTCGGGGCTCGCATAGATATGCGCATGGAAGGTGGCGAGCGGCCGGGCGATCAGTTCGGCCTGTTCAGGTTCGTGCAAGCGGATCGCCACATCGGCTTCCCCGGCCGCGAGGTCAAGGTCGCGGTCGTCAAGCGTCAGTTCGATACGGATTTCGGGATATTCGGCCATGAACTGCGTCAGGTGCGGGGTCAGCCACACCGAGCCGAAGGTGACCATCGTCGTCACCCTGAGCACCCCCGTGGGGCGCTGGCGCGATTCCATGATGGCGCGTTCGGTATTGTCGATCTGCTGCACCACGGCGCGGGCGGTTTGGTATAGCTGCAGGCCTTCCTCCGTCAGCACCAGCCCGCGGGCATGGCGGGTGAACAGGGAAACATTGAGGCTTTCCTCCAGCGCCCGAATCTGGCGGCTGACCGCCGACTGGCTGAGTTTCAGCCGTGCGCCGGCGCTTGTGAAGCTGCCGCACTCGGCAACTGTGTGGAAAATCCGCAGTCTGTCCCAGTCCATTCTGTCCTCCCGAATGGCCGGACGATGCCACCGTGTGCGCGTGCGCGCAAGCGATAGCGCAGGGGTTGCTTGGCAGACGGCGCGGAAACCGTTAGATTCGAATGAGTTTCGTGTATCCGGGGCGGGGAGACAGTGCCATGTCGGACCGTGAAATGCTGAAGCAGGCGAGCGGCTTTTTCAAAAGCCATTATCCGGGCCTTATGCCGGAAGCCATTGTCGCTTTCCTTTTTATCGCCGGATCGGAAAAGCAGCTGACTGTGGGCGATGTCGCCCGTGCGCTCGGGATGACCGAACCCGACGCCTACCAGCATCTTTCCCATATCGCGGTGGGCCGCGGTGCGGGGCTCGTGCAGCTTGTCAATCTGGGTGAAGGCCGCAACGGCGTGACGCTGACCGAAACAGGCCAGATGGCGCGGGCGGATATTCTGGAAAAGATGGGCTGACAGACAAACGGGCGAGCCATAATTGGCCCGCCCGCTTCCGTTGCCATGAAGGCGCGTCTCAGTGGCTGATGCCAGCCAGATATTTCTCGGCTTCAAGCGCGGCCATGCAGCCCATGCCGGCGGCGGTCACGGCCTGACGGAAGACCTTGTCGGTCACATCGCCGGCGGCATAAACGCCCGGGATGTCCGTCTGGGTGCTGTCTGGCTTCTTGATCAGATAGCCTTCCTCGTCCATCGGCAGCTGGCCCTTGAAGATTTCGGTCGACGGTTTGTGGCCGATGGCAACGAAAATGCCGTGCACATTGATGTCGGTCACATCACCCGTTTTCACATTCTTCAGGCGAGCACCCGTCACGCCGAGGGGTTCGGTGGTGCCGACGACTTCATCCACAACGGTGTTCCAGATGACCTCGACATTGGCGGTCTTGAACAGGCGATCCTGCAGGATCTTTTCGGCGCGGAACTCGTCACGGCGGTGAATGAGCGTGACCTTCGAGCAGAGGTTGGAGAGATAAAGCGCTTCCTCAACGGCCGTATTGCCGCCGCCGATCACCAGTACTTCCTTGCCACGATAGAAGAAGCCGTCGCAGGTGGCGCAGGCGGAAACGCCGTAACCGTTGAACTTCTGCTCGCTCGGCAGGCCGAGCCACTTGGCCTGCGCGCCGGTTGCGATCACAACCGTATCGGCGGTGTAGACGGTGCCGCTGTCGCCGACGGCGCGTTTCGGCGTTGCTTTCAGGTCGACTTCGGTGATCAGGTCATAGACGATCTCGGTGCCCACATGCTCGGCCTGGGCACGCATGGCTTCCATCAGCTCGGGGCCCTGGATGGCAGCGGCGAAACCGGGGAAGTTTTCCACGTCGGTTGTCGTGGTGAGCTGCCCGCCGGCCTGCATGCCGGTAACCATCAGGGGCGAAAGGTTTGCGCGTGCCGCGTAAATCGCGGCGGTATAGCCGGCGGGGCCCGACCCGATGATCAGCATCTTGCTATGCTTGGCGTTGCTCATAGTGCCTCCTTGGAATTTGCTGCTGTTTACATAGCGACAGCACCCCGCCTTTGCCAATGGGGAAAGACGATCATCTTGATCGATTGCGCCAATCAGACGGGGGCATCTGCAAAAGAACTGGCAAAAGCAGCGTCATTTTTTAAACTGTGCCGAGCGAGGGAGGAGTATCCATGCTGAGAAAAACAGGAAGAAGCGCCAGAGCGCTCACCGTCTTTGCCTTTGTCCAGCTGGCCGCCATCCCGGCCGGGGCGAAAGACGACAAGATATTCGACGAGCAGGCGGACACGGCAATCGCGGCCCTTACAAGCGAGTGGCTTTCAGCCCAGCGCGACTATGAAGGCTGGCCGAGCGTGACGGCAGCGGTGATCCGCAAGGGCGAAATCGTCTATGAGGCCGGCTTCGGCTTCGCCAATCCGGCGACCGGTGTGAAGGCCACACCCGATACGATCTACAGCATCTGCTCCATTTCCAAACTGTTCACCGCCGTGGCGGCGATGGAACTGGCGGAAGCCGGCAAAATCTCTGTGCTTGATCCTGTGCAGAAACATCTGCCGTGGTTCACCCTGAAACAGGGTTTCGCTGACAGCGGACCCATTACCATCGAAGGCCTGCTGTCGCATTCGTCCGGCCTGCCGCGCGAAGTGGACACGCCTTACTGGACGGCGCCCGAATTTCATTTCCCTTCAAAGGAAGAGGTTCGCAGCGTCACTTCGGGGCAAACGACATTGTATCCCGCCCGCACGCAGTACCAGTATAGCAACCTCGGGCTTACCCTTGTGGGCGAGATTGTCGAAGCCGCGAGCGGCGAGGACTATGATGCCTTTGTACGTCGCACGATCCTTGATCCCCTCGGTATGAAGGATACGACCACAGCGGTCCCGGCGAGCCTGCATGGCACGCGGATGGCGGTGGGCTATGGCTCGGTGAAGCGGGATCGCAGCCGTGACGCGCAGCCCGTGTTTGATGCGGCGGCCATCGGCCCGGCTGCCGGCTTTGCCTCGAACGTCAAGGACCTCGCCAAATTTGCCCTTTGGCAGCAGCGCCTGCTGGCCGGGGGTGGCAAGGAAATCATCGAAAGCCATACCCTGCGCGAAATGATGCTGCCGCACTGGGTGGACCCGGACTGGACCTTTGCGCGCGGCCTTGGCTTCCGTATCATGCGCGATGGGCCCCGCAACCTTGTCGGTCACGGTGGCAGTTGCCCCGGTTACCGCACGACCCTGCTGCTTGACGCCGACAATGATCTGGCAGCAACGGTGATGATCAATGCGGCGGGTGCCAGCCCCGAGCGTGTGGCGGCCCGGTTGATGGGCTTCTACCGCGAGGGCAGCATGAAGGCCGAGGTCACGCGCGTGGCCAAGGCAAAGGGCGGGCACGGTCTCACCGTCAAACCCGATCTTGGCGACTATATCGGTATCTATAATGCCCAGCCGTGGGGTGACGAATCCTATGTCGGCGTCTGGCGCGGCGACCTGGCGATTTTCAACCTGTCGTCATCCGATCCGGTCGGGAATCGGGAACGGCTGCATTTCGTTGCGAAGGACCAGTTCGTGCGCCTGCGCGACGACGGGACGCAGGCAGAGCCCATTGTGTTCGAACGCGATACGGGCGGCAAGGTGGTCGGCTTCATCCAGCACAGCAACAGGTCGCGCCGGGTGCGTTAGTCCTCCGCATGCTCCTTGATGCTGCTCCAGTTCCTGCGGGCAACCGCCATGGGGGTCTTCAGGCGCGGGGCGATGAAATCGCCGGTCAGGTAGTCGAAACCCGCTTCATAGCCGGCGACTGCCATTTCCAGCGTTGAAAGCCCGTGAACATGGCTGCGCAAGCGGGCCCGGCGGGCGGCGTGCACGAAAAGCCCGAACCGGTCTTTCAGCGACGGTGTCGACAGGCCTCGCATATTAAGGGCCGAAAGACCGACCGAGCCGATACCTGCCGCCTGGATATCGCCGAAATGAGGGGCATATTCGGGCCCCGTCAGCATCAGGACCCAGCGAATACGGGCTTTCAGGAGATCGACAATCCGCTTCAGCGCCATCGGGTTAACGCCCACCGGAAACTCGAGCAGTTCAACGCCCAGCGTGCGGCGTGCAGCGGGGGAGATATTCTCGATGATGCTGAGGAAATTCTGAAGTCTGTCCTCGCGGCTGGCGGTCGCGAAACTGAGCGGCAGGATGAGGGGTGCGATAACATTCTCGCGGTACAGGTCATCCGCCAGATGCAGGCTGTCGGCGGCGATGAGGCAGTCGATGGCGTCGCGCTCAAGCCCCTTCAGGCGGGGGCTCATGACAATATAGCCGTAGCCGCGATACCCATCGGGGGTTGCCGCCGAAATCTGCACGATATGGCTGACGATGGCCTGATGGGCCGAATCCCAGAAGGGCTGGAAGGCGCTGTGGCTTATCGCGGGTGCGGCCTTGCCGGCCTTTTTCCCGGCCGCCTCGTCGTCTTCATTTTCGAGCGCTTCTATATTGGCCGGGACCCGGTCCCTCAGGTCCCCGATCTTTTCAAGGAAACGGGCGGACCGCATCAGGTCCGTGCCTTTCACTTCCTCGGTGATGACCTCGAGAAGCTGGTCGACGCCTTCAACGCCAATGAAATGTTCCAGCACGCGGGCAACGATCCGGCCAAGGACGACATTCGCTTCATCGAGCGTCGTTTTCTCGAAAATCACCAGGAAGCGCGACCGCTCGGTGCGCAGGCAGATATCGCCGGGGGCGAGATGTTCTTCCATCTCGGCTTCCAGCCGGTCGCAGACGCGTGCCTCGAACTTCTGCCATTTGTCGCCAAGGGAATTCTTGAAAAGGTCCGTCGCCATGATCCGTACACGACCGGTGGTCAGCGACCCTTGCACGAGCGCAAGTTCGCTCAGCCGCTTCAGCTGCTCGCGCAGCAGGCGGTCCATCGCCTGGGTCAGGGCGTGGGACGTGTCTTTACTGGTTGAATAGGACATGGGCATCGGAATCTACTCTGTACATACGGGTTTGCGGATCGCCCCACACGCCATCCATCATCATGCGGCTTTCAACCGTGTAGGTGTCGGGGCCGTCCATCTTCATGAAGGTGCGCACGTCGCTCGGGCCGCCGGTGGCGCCTTTGACATTCTCCGTGATCTCGAAGCCGCCGTCTTTCGGCACGATGGTGCCTTCGGTGTAGAAGCCGCCCGTGGTGGCATAGCGAAAGACGATGGTGCGGGCCTTGGCGTCATGATGGATCAGCGTCACGCCGCCATAGACGCCGCCGTTAAGCGAATGGGTGGCCAACGCCATATGGCCGCCCGCCTGCCATTCCCATCGCACCACATCATTGAAGGTTGAACCGTCCGGATTGGCCCCACTTTCCACGCTGCGCCATGTCTTGCCCATCAGGGGGGCGAGCGGCGCAAGCGCAGGGTCGGATGCCGCAGCGGGCATCATGGCGACTATGCAGGCAATGAGGGCGACAGCAGAAGCAAGAGGCTTGAACAGCAGCATTGGAACCTCCCATCCGGAGGGATCAGACTAGGCCTCACGCGCGTCCTCTGCAATCCATATTGGCGTTTTCTCACGTATCCATGGCAACAAGGGCGGCCAGTTTCTTCGGTGCAATGGCGCGGTAGCTCTGGCTGGTCCATTCGACCAGCATGTCGAGCGGGATATCGTCGCCTTCCGCGAACCGGCAGGAAACCCAGCCGCTTTTCCCAAGGCCGTAGCCGGTGGGTGTGGCGAAATCATGGAGCAGAGCGAACTCGCCCGATTGCGGCAGTTTCACCGATACGGCGAGCGCGCCGTCTTTCTGGAAACTCAGGAAAACGAAGATCTTCTTGCGAACCTTGATGACCGTTTCGCTCCACGGATGGTCTTCCCATGCCTCGGGCAGGGAAAGGGCGTGGGTGCGCAGGGTTTCGAATGAGAGTTCTAGGAAGGCCATAGCTGAAAGGATCTTCTTATGTCGCCCTTGAAAGCTGGTTCCAGGCGGGGTGGGCTTTCAATGGAAAATTTGTGCGCCAATATTTGGGAATTGTCTCAAGGTCTATTTCTTCCAGCATCGATTTCTTTAAGTGAGGGATGTGGCCAGTCCGAGAAAGAGGCCCCTTTGATCTTGCATGGCGCGCAATGCACAGCAGGTAGGTATAGATGTATTTTTGAAGATCGATTGCGAGCGTATCTCGTTGATGAATTCCCTGCATAAGTTCAATACATAAATCGTAGCTTTCTTGGAGTTGGCCCACGTAGTTCAGCGTCTCAGCTCGAAGCACCAGCAAAGCGATTGGTTCAACGCCAATATCGCGTAGTCGATCTAGGCTTCTTAATGTTTCGGTGTATTCGTTTTTATTGAAAAAGCTTTGTGCCTTATGCCAGTGCCAAAACGCTCTGACGTAGAAGGGCAAAAATCGGAGAAATCGGATCATAGATGCACCCCTTCGAACAAGGAATGGTAGCATGGTTGCTCTGAATGCAAGTCCCCAAAAGAAAACGGGCCCCCGGTCGGGAGCCCGTCTGGTCTTGTAGCAGCGGGGAGCTTAGAGCTCGCCAGCGTGCTTCGACAGGTAAGCGGCAACGCCCTTGGCGTCGGCTTTCATGCCTTCGTCGCCCTTGTTCCAGCCGGCAGGGCAAACTTCGCCGTGCTCTTCATGGAACTGCAGTGCTTCGACGAGGCGGACATATTCGTCCACGTTACGGCCAAGCGGCAGGTTGTTCACGGTCTGGTGCCAGACGAGACCTTCCTTGTCGATCAGGAAGGTACCGCGCAGGGCAACGCCGTCGCTTTCGATCAGCACGTCATAATCGCGGGCGATCTGCTTCGTCAGGTCGGCAACCATCGGGAAATCAACCGGGCCAAGGCCGCCTTCGCTCGTCGGCGTGTTGCGCCATGCGGCGTGGGTGAACTGGCTGTCGACCGAAACGGCAACAACCTTGGTGTTCAGTTCCTTGAACTTTTTCATGCGGTTGTGGAACGCCAGAATTTCCGACGGGCACACGAAGGTGAAGTCCAGCGGATAGAAGAAAACGAGACCGTAGCTGCCTTTGAGGTAGCTTTTCAGGTTGAAGTTTTCGTTGATCGAGCCATCTTCCATCACTGCCTGGGCGGTGAAGTCGGGGGCCTGTTTGCCGGCGAGAACTGCCATGTTTTCCTCCATCGTGTTTTGAACTTGAAATCTGAATTCGGGCGGGGAAGGGTCTGTCCGGGCGTCGGTCAGCCCTCCGGTGGCAGCCTGAAAGGCCACCACGCGCGCGCCTACTCTATGATCTTTCAACCGAAAAGCAATCATGCTCGTTCGATCAGTGTGATCGATTATCTCGATTTTTCTGTCATCTTTATGACCGCTTGTGCGGAAAAAAGACCCCGACCATAATGGCGCCCGGTTGTGACAGGCGAGGAACTAAAATGACAGCCATTGAAATTGGCGCGCCCAAAGGGGCGGACGAGATTGCAGCGGCCCGTGGCCTATTGGTCGATTATATCGCAGAGCTTGGCGAAAACCTGTGTTTTCAAGGCGTTGATGCCGAACTTGCCGACTATCCGGGGGGCTATGTGGCGCTTCTGGTGGCGCGCATGTCCGGCAAGGTGGTCGGTACGGTTGCCTTGAAGGATCGGGGCGAGGGCAGGGTCGAAATGAAGCGGCTCTATGTGGGGCCGGACGCACGCGGCACCGGCGCGGGGCGCGCGCTTGCGGTTGCCGTGCTCGAGGCCGCAAAAGCGCTTGGGTACCGTGAAATGGTGCTCGATACCCTGACGCGGCTGAAGCCTGCGCTGGCGCTATATTACGATCTCGGGTTCAAGGACTGCAGCGCTTATTACGACAACCCCCTGCCGGGTGTCGTCTATCTCTCCAGGCAGCTGGGTTAGGCCATTTGGCGCAAGGCTCAGGCCTTATTCTCGGCAAGGGTATGGGCGACAATCGCGTTGGCATGGCCATGCCCCAGCCCGTGCTGGTCTTTCAGCATCGCAACGAGTTCCATATGCTTGGCCGGGAGTGCGGCCCGCACCAACGCTTTCCAGTGGGAAATCGGCTGGCCGTATTTCTTCTCGATGGAAGGAAAGTAGGACGCAGGGCCTTTGATTTTCTCTTCGCTCATGGCTTGCAGTCGCTCCGCTGATTCAGAAAAAGTGGCCTAGCGGTCGAGCTGTTCGCGCAGGGATTTGGCACAGGCGGCGGCGATATCGGCCTGCAGCCGCAATTGCGGCGTGCCGTTGCGGGCGGCCTCGCTCAGGCGGCGGATCGCGTCGTCCAGTGTGTCGAGCGTGGCGCGCAGGTCGTCCTGTGTCATCGGTGCAGCTGCCGGAGCCTGTTGCGCTTGCGGCGGGATCGGGGCCTGCTGCTGGGCGGACTGCTGCTCGGCCGCCGGGGCGCTGAAGGGACGCGCGGGCGGCACATCATGTTTCAGTTCGGCACGCAGCATGGCGAAGGTGTCGCCCACATGGCGTTCCGTTTCGGCATTCACTGCAGCGTGGTGATCCTCGTCGCCATCACCTTTGGCGACCGGCTGCATGCGCAGGTCAGCGGCAGCGGTGCGGGGCTGTGGGGCATCGCCTTCGTCCTCGTCGAGGAAAAGCTGCTCTGCAGCCTGGTTTGCATCGCGGCGGGCGGGTTCGTCGTCCTCCATGGGCATCACCGGGGTCAATATACCCTCGTAGCCTTCAAAAACGCCACCGCAAGGGCTGAACAGCGGCGTGGCTTCCAGCGTCCAGTAGCGATGATGACTGTCGAGGTTCGACAGATATAGCGGCGCATCATGGATGGCGCTGCGGCGCTGCAGGGCGCGTGCGATCGGGTGGCCGAGCTTGGCATTCAGGCCAAGCAGGTCAAGGAGCGAGGAGCCAACCACATCGGCGGCTTCCACATCAAGGATTTCGAGACCCTTGGGCGAGACGGTGGCAATCAGGCCGTCGCGGTCGCTCGCGAAGGCCCAGCCACCGGGGCCGGGGTCGGGCAGGTCACGCACGATCTGGCGGATTGGCGCGGTGCGCGGCATATCGCGGACCACATCTTCCTGATCCAGAAGGCGCAGTTCATTCCGCGCGCTTGCGTCTTCGTCGCCTTCGGCAGCGCTGGCGATCAGATCTTCATCTGTGCGCAGGATACGCAGGCGTGCTGGTGCGCGGCCACCGGCATCCGGGTGAAGTTGGGTGATGGTCGCGGCGAAATCCTGCGACGGGCGCTTGATGCCAAGGTCATCCCGCCACAGGGCGAGGGTCGACTGGCTGTCGTTGGCGCGCGCCGTGGGAGTGGCTCGGGCAAGCGCGATCCAGACATTGGCGGAAAGGTCGTTACGGGCGGCCAGTTCCTGATGATGCTCGCGGCCCGTCGTCTCGATCAGCGAGATCATGTCGTCTTCGCTGAAAGGTGCACGGCGCAGCAGGTCGGACACCAGATTGGCGCGGTCGCGGCTGATGCGGCGCACGAGATCCATCGGGGGCTCGGAGAGCCCGGCCAGAAGGTCGGCTGCGGTGCGGCGGGTTTCGGGATCGACGTGCGGAATCAGGGCTTCAAGGACATCGAGAAGTTGCGTGCGTGTAGGCTCCCTCGACGGGGCCTTCCCCGTCAGGAACAAATCGACCAGGTTGCGGAAAAGCGTGGTACGGTCTTCGCCGTCCCGTTCCCGGGCGTACGCCACCAGCTCCCTGATCCGGTTATCAAGCGCGTTCATGTCGAACGCGGATGCTTTAGCCACCGTTGTTGCCCATTATCCACTGATACACGCACCCCCGGCCTTCTGTGGGCCGGATGGCATGAATTAACGTCCCTTGATCTTTGCCCTGCACCCGTGGCCGGGTGTTCTGGTATTGGAATGCGGCACGGCCCTGAGAATGAGGAGCGGCGGCATTCTCGCAGCAGGAAACAAGGCCCACTTCGGGACGCTCGAATCACTGCTGGCGATATTCTATACAAATAGGCCCGGCGTGCCAGCGCTTATAGCATGCCGAAACAAAATTATCCAATTTTGGAACTTTATTTCTTCCAAGCATATCGCTAGTATAGCCTTGTTTCGGGAAGGCTTTCCCGGATTGCCTCGGGAAGCGCTGAAAACCCCGGGGCCTTTCGCTGTTTTTTATGTCATTTCGGGGAGTCACCGGCCATGGGGCGCGTCAAGCTCGACAGTGTTGACCGCAAGATTCTTTCTGTGTTGCAGGCCGAGGGCCGCATCACCAACGTGGATCTTGCCGAAAGGGTGGGCATCACCGCGCCGCCCTGTCTGCGCCGCGTGCGGGCGCTCGAGGAAGAGGGCTATATCCAGGGCTTCCACGCCGATCTCAACAAGGAGATGCTGGGGTATGGCCTGACGGTTTTTGCGATGGTTGGCCTGCATAGCCAGGCGGACAGCGACCTGAAGGCGTTTGAACAACAGTGCCAGAACTGGCCGCTGGTGCGCGAATGCTACATGCTGAACGGCGAGATTGACTTCATCCTGAAGATCGTGGCGCACGACCTGTCGTCGTTCCAGCAGTTCCTGACAAGCTCGCTCACCGCTTCACCCAATGTAGCCAGCGTGAAAACCTCGCTGACCATCCGCACCTCGAAGCAGCTGCCGGGCGTGCCGCTGCCGCCGGTCGAATAAACCGCGGCCCAAAGTTCCAAACAAAAAGCCCGCCGGTTTGGCGGGCTTTTGATTTCTCGGGGCATATGGCCCGATCAGACGAACTTCAGGTCCGTCAGTTCATAATAGCGCTCGCCCGATGGGGTTTTCACCTCGATCTCGGCGCCGACCGTGCGGCCAATCAGCGCACGGGCGATGGGCGACTGGTAGGAAATCTTGCCGGCCTTCACGTCACCTTCATCCGCGCCGACGATCTGGTAGACGACTTCCTTGTCGTCTTCGTCGATCAGGGTCACGGTGGCGCCGAAGACGACCTTGTCGCCCGAAAGCGACGTCGGGTCGATCACCTGCGCGCGCGAAAGCTTGCCTTCGAGCTCGATGATGCGGCCTTCGATCAGGCCCTGGCGTTCCTTGGCGGCATGATATTCGGCATTTTCCGACAGGTCGCCGTGGGCGCGCGCTTCCTCGATCGCCTGCACCACAGAGGGGCGTTCAACGCTTTTCAGATTCTTGAGTTCGGCTTCCAGTCTCAGATAGCCGTCTCGCAGCATCGGTACTTTTTCGTTCATAGGGTCCGTCCAGCTGGCACCAGAATGTGATGTTCTCCGCGCGGCTTTCCGGGGGTGATGCCCACTCGCGCCGCTGCGCATCCGTCTCTTATAAAGCACTGCGCCGACCCCAAGGGGCCGGCGCAGAACTCTACTTCTAGCGCAGAAGGGCCTTTCAGGCAAGGAAAAGAGAGTTGCGGTCCGTGCCAAAGAATGGCGTCAGGCAGCCGTATCGGTCAGGGGTGGACGCGGGCTTTCGGCAAAGATGCTGGGGCGCAGCCAGTCAAAGAGGTTGCGGGTCAGGCTTGAGGGGCCGACAACGGAGAGGTCCCCTTCCTTGATGGCGGAACGATAGCTCCTGTCACCCATCCACACATCGGCCATGGTTCGCACGCTGGACGACAAGAAGACATCAACGTCCTTTCCGGGATCCTTGATGCACACTTCCACCGTGTCGCGGTTGACGACCAGCCACCAGTTTTTCTGGGTTTCATAGTCCGGGAATTCGAAGCGAATGACCGTTTCGTTGCCGGGCAGGCTTTCGGGCATAATGCTGCGTTCCAGATAATACATCAGGAACTCGGCGTCATAATCGCTGTCGCTGAGGTTCCGGCGCGCCCAGCACAGGCCCCATTCGCCCATGGCGACGAGGACAGGCAGCATTTCCTCGGCCGCCTTGCTCGGGAAATATTCAAAGCCGCGCTGGCCGCCGATCTGGCGCCGCACGACCATTCCCTGCTCTTCAAGGGCCTTCAGGCGCGTGGTCAAAAGGGCAGGCGATATGAGGCCAAGCCCGCGCTGCAATTCGTTGAAGCGCCTCGCCCCCATCAGAAGTTCGCGGATGATCAGGATGGTCCACTTTTCGCCAAGTATTTCGTTTGCCTTGGCAATCGGGCAAAATTGTCCGTATCGCACACCGGTTCTCCCCTCATGCGTGGCAACGATACTCAGAAAAGTGAAGTGAGCTACTATAGAATCTGTAGTGCTTTACTTCAATGCGTGAACTATCGACTGCGCCGCGGTTTCCATAAGTTCGCTTCATCGCCGGCAATCAGGCCAATGGTGGCTCGCCGGGATCAGGCAACATGAGGAGAAATCAAATGCCGCTCGTAACGATTGACGTGATCAAGGATGTA
The DNA here is from genome assembly GCF_026719705.1 of Pseudokordiimonas caeni. Taxonomy (GTDB): domain Bacteria; phylum Pseudomonadota; class Alphaproteobacteria; order Sphingomonadales; family Kordiimonadaceae; genus Gimibacter; species Gimibacter caeni. The sequence goes on from NZ_JAPPRR010000001.1 coordinate 129,199, forward strand.
TTTTCGCCGGCCCAAAAGCGCCGTATGCTCGAGAATGTGACCGAAGCGATGGTCGCCATTGAAGGCGAAGCCATGCGTCCGGTCACCTGGGTTCGCATTCAGGAAGTAGAGCAAGGCGACTGGGCCATCGGCGGCCAGCCACTGGCTGCACGTGATATCCATGCATTGGCGAAAGGCGCCGCATAAGTGGCGTCTGTTCCAGACGGGGGGAAGCCCGATGAACCATCAAAGCAAGACGATTGATCTTCAGGCGATCCTGGCCGAACTTGGCCCCCGGTTCGCTGAACGCTCGGCAGCCCTTGAGGCGAGCGACAGTTTCGTGTTCGACAATTATGCCGAGCTCAAGATGCGCGGCGTGTTTTCCGCGCAGGTGCCGACCGATCTCGGCGGTCCCGGCGTAAAACATAGCGAGGTTGCGGCTTTCCTGCGCGGCCTTGCCGGATACTGTCCTTCAACCGCACTTGCCTTGTCGATGCACCAGCATCTGGTGTCTGCGGCGTCCAAGAACCACCGGGATGGAAAGCCGGGTGCGGCGCTTCTGTCGAAGGTGCTGGAAGGTGAACTGGTGCTTGTCAGCACCGGGGCCAATGACTGGCTCGATTCCGGTGGCGAGGCGGTGAAGGTGGAAGGCGGTTATCGCATCAATGCTTTCAAATCTTTCGCGAGCGGATCGCCGGTGGGTGATCTTGCCATCACTTCCTGCGCCTTCAATTGCCCGGTGGACGGCCCCTCCGTCATTCACTTCCCGCTGTCGCTGAAGGCGGAAGGCGTGACCCTGATGGGGGACTGGGAAAGCATGGGCATGCGGGCAACCGGTTCGCAGACCATCCAGTTCAAGGATGTGTTCGTGGCGGATGCGGCCGTCGGGATGAAACGCCCGCGCGGGCCTTTCCACCCTGCATTTGCCGTGATCGTTACCGTGGCCATGCCGCTGATCATGTCCGTTTATGTCGGGATCGCCGAAGCGGCGGCGGCCCTTGCCCGCAAGCAGGCAACCCGCCGGCCGGCCGATGCGGTGGCGGCGATCCAGCTGGGTGAGCTTGAAAACCTGCTGACCACCGCCCAGCTTGCCGTCGATTCCATGGTGGCACTGGCGGATGACCTGAGGTTCACGCCAAGCGCCGAGCTTGCAAGCCAGATTCTCGTCCGGAAATCAATCTGCGCGGGGCATGTGGTTGCCGCGACCGAAAAGGCGCTGGAGGTGGCGGGTGGTGGCGGCTTCTTCCGCAAGCACGGGCTGGAGCGGCTGTTGCGCGATGTGCATGCCGGGCAGTTCCACCCGCTGCCAGAAAAACGCCAGCAACTTTTCACCGGCCGGCTGGCGGCGGGGCTGCCGCCGGTTGAAAGTCCCTTTGGCAATTGAAGAATATCACAGCGAGGATAGAAAAGGGCGGCTCCAGCGGGCCGCCCTTTTGCAATTTGGTCTGACGCATCAGGTCAGCTTGCGAAGTCCTGCAGCTTGCGGACATCGAGCTTGCCGGCACGCACGGCGCGCAGGGCCTGCACGGCGGCGCGGCTGGCTGCCATCGTGGTGAAGTAGGGCACCTTCATGGTGAGCGCGGCCTGGCGGAGGCCGAAGCTGTCCTTGATGGCCTGCTTGCCTTCAGTGGTGTTGAACATCAGCTGCACTTCGCCGTTCTTCATGACATCCAGCACGTGCGGACGCTGGCCGTCGCCAACCTTGAAGACCGGCTTCACGGCAAGGCCGTTGTCGTTCAGATACTTGGCGGTGCCGGTGGTGGCAACCACGCCGTAACCCATTTCCAGAAGGTCGCGGACGAGCGGCACGAGCGCGTGCTTGTCGCTGTCCTTGACCGACACGAAGACCTGGCCTTCTTCCGGCAGCTTGACGCCAACGGCAAGCTGGGATTTGTAGAAGGCCATCGCGAAGTTGCGGTCGATGCCCATCACTTCGCCGGTCGATTTCATTTCCGGCCCGAGAAGGACGTCAACACCCGGGAAGCGTGCCCACGGGATCACCACTTCCTTCACCGCCACATGCTCGGTGATCGGGTCCTTGAGCTGGAAGCTCGAAAGCTTGGCGCCGGCCATCACTTGGGCGGCAATCGCGGCAATCGGGCTGCCGACGGCTTTCGCCACAAACGGCACGGTGCGGCTGGCGCGCGGGTTGACCTCGATGAGATAGACTTCGCCGTTCTTCACCGCGAACTGCACGTTCATCAGGCCGACCACGTTCAGGGCCTTGGCAAGCACGCGGGCCTGACGCTTGATCTCGTTCACAAGGCCGACCGGCAGGCTGTAGGGCGGCAAGCTGCAGGCGCTATCGCCCGAGTGGATGCCTGCTTCCTCGATATGCTCCATGATGCCGGCGATATGGACGGTTTCGCCGTCGGAAAGCGCATCCACATCCACTTCGATGGCGTCCTTCAGGAAGCCATCGACGAGCACCGGGCTGCCTTCCGAAACCTGCACGGCTTCGTTGATATAGCGGCGCAGGCCCTCTTCATCGTGCACCAGTTCCATGGCGCGGCCGCCGAGAACGTAGCTGGGGCGCAGGAGAACCGGGTAGCCGACTTCATTGGCCACGGCGAGGGCTTCTTCAAGGCTACGGGCGAGGCCGTTTTTCGGCTGCAGTAGGCCAAGCTGGTTCACAAGCACCTGGAAGCGTTCGCGGTCTTCCGCGAGGTCGATCGCATCCGGGCTAGTGCCGAGGATCGGGATACCGGCTTCCTCGAGCGCTTCGGCGAGCTTCAGCGGGGTCTGGCCGCCGAACTGCACGATCACGCCCTTCACCTTGCCCCTGGTTTGCTCGGTACGGATGATCTCGATCACGTCTTCGGCCGTCAGCGGCTCGAAATACAGGCGGTCCGAGGTGTCATAGTCGGTCGATACGGTCTCGGGGTTGCAGTTGATCATGATCGTCTCGTACCCGGCGTCCGAGAGCGAGAAGCAGGCATGGCAGCAGCAGTAATCGAACTCGATGCCCTGACCGATCCGGTTTGGGCCGCCGCCGAGGATCACGACCTTCTCGCGGTCCGTCGGCTGGGCCTCGCACTCGGCCGCTTCGCCGTCGGCGAAGGTTTCGTAGGACGAGTAAAGGTAGGGCGTCTTGGCGTCGAATTCCGCGCCGCAGGTGTCGATCCGCTTGTAGGACGGGCGCACGCCGGCCTTGTGGCGGATGTCCATGATCTCGGTCGCCTGCTTGGTCGTCAGTTGCGCGAGGCGCGCGTCCGAGAAGCCGAGCATCTTCAGTTTCCTGAGTTCGGCGGCATCCGTCGGTAGGCCTTCGGCCTTCAGCTTGTTCTCGGCCTCGACAATGCGAGCGATCTGGCGGATGAACCAGGGCTCGTAAAGGCAGGCAGCGTTGATGTCTTCAACCGTCATGCCTTCGCGCAGGGCCTGCGCGATGCGCAGCAGGCGGTCCGGCTTCGCGATGCGCAGGTCATTGCGGATAGCGGTATAGTCGCCCGAGCCCGGGACATAATCGTCGAACTTCACTTCATTGAGGCCCGTGAGGCCGGTTTCCATCGAGCGCATGGCTTTCTGCAGGCTCTCGGGGAAGGAGCGGCCAACCGCCATCGCTTCGCCAACCGACTTCATCGCGGTTGAAAGCACGGCTTGTGCGCCCGGGAACTTCTCGAAGGTGAAGCGCGGGATCTTGGTGACGACATAGTCGATGGTCGGCTCGAACGAAGCGGGCGTCACGCCCGTGATGTCGTTGTCAAGCTCATCGAGCGTATAGCCGACTGCGAGCTTCGCGGCGATCTTGGCAATCGGGAAGCCGGTAGCCTTGGAGGCGAGCGCGGACGAGCGGCTCACGCGCGGGTTCATCTCGATCACGATCAGGCGGCCGTTTTCCGGGTTCACGGCGAACTGCACATTCGAGCCACCGGTTTCGACGCCAATCTCGCGCAGCACAGCGATCGAGGCGTTCCGCATGATCTGGTATTCTTTGTCGGTCAGCGTCAGGGCCGGGGCCACGGTGATGCTGTCGCCGGTGTGGACGCCCATGGGGTCGACGTTTTCGATGGAGCAGACGATGATGCAATTGTCCGCCTTGTCGCGGACCACTTCCATCTCATATTCCTTCCAGCCGACGATGGATTCCTCGACCAGGATTTCGGTGGTCGGGCTGGCATCGAGGCCTTTCGTCGCAATATCGAGGAATTCTTCCTTGTTGTAGGCGATGCCGCCGCCGGTGCCGCCCATGGTGAAGCTCGGGCGGATGATCACGGGCAGGCCGATCTTGTCCATCGCGACGAGTGCTTCGTCAATCGTATGGGCGATTTCGCTGCGCGGGCAATCGAGGCCGATCTTGGCCATAGCCTCGCGGAAGCGCTCGCGGTCCTCGGCCTTGTCGATGGCGTCGGCGGTGGCACCGATCAGTTCTACATTATGCCGCTTGAGGGCACCATTGGCTTCGAGCGCGAGCGCGGTGTTGAGCGCCGTCTGGCCGCCCATTGTGGGCAGGATGGCGTCCGGCTTTTCCTTCTCGATGATCTTTTCAACGACTTCCGGCGTGATCGGCTCCACATAGGTGGCGTCGGCAAGCTCGGGGTCCGTCATGATCGTCGCGGGGTTCGAATTCACGAGGATGACCCGGTAGCCTTCTTCGCGCAGCGCCTTGCAGGCCTGCGTGCCGGAGTAATCGAACTCGCATGCCTGGCCGATGACGATGGGACCGGCGCCGATGATCAGGATGCTTTTGATGTCTGTACGCTTTGGCATGGTTCTTTTCCTGTTGTCTGGCGCTTCGGGGATCAGGCGGCTTTTTTATGGTTCAGGATCAGGGCCATGAACTCTTCGAACAGATAGAAACTGTCCTGTGGGCCGGGGCTTGCTTCGGGGTGCTGCTGCACGCTGAAGATCGGCTTTGTCTTGTGGGCAAGGCCGCACACTGTTTTATCGAAGAGCGAGATATGGCTCACCGTCACGTCGGCCGGCAGGCTCGCGGCATCGACCGAGAAGCCGTGGTTCATGCTGGTGATCTCGACCTTCTTGGTGCGCAGGTCCTGTACCGGGTGGTTTGCACCGCGGTGGCCCTGGGCCATCTTGTAGGTGGTGCCGCCGAAGGCGAGCGCAAGCAGCTGGTGGCCAAGGCAGATGCCGAAGATCGGCAGGCCGGTGTCGATCAGCTTCCTGATCACGGGGAGGGCATATTCGCCGGTGGCGGCCGGATCGCCGGGGCCGTTCGACAGGAAGATACCGTCGGGGTTATGCGCCATGATCTCGTCGAAGGTTGCGGTCGCGGGCACCACGGTCACGCGCGCGCCGGTTTCGGCAAGGCACCGGAGGATATTGTGCTTGGCGCCGTAATCGACCGCCACGACATGCGCCTTCGGGGACTTCAGGTCACCGTAACCGCCTTCGATGGTCCAGCGGGTGCCGGTCCAGTCGTAAGTTTCGGTACAGGTGACTTCCTTCGCCAGATCCATGCCCTTCAGGCCCGGCCATTGCTTGGCTTTCAGCATCAGGCGTTCAATGTCGAACTTGCCGTCTTTCGCGTGGGCGATGACGCCGGTCGGGGCGCCGCGCTCGCGGATGATGCGGGTGAGGCGGCGGGTATCGATCCCGCTGATGCCGATAAGGCCCTGTTTGGCCGTCCAGGTTTCCAGATGCTCGGCCGCGCGGTAGTTGGCGGGCAGCGTGATATCCTCGCGGATCACGAGGCCGCGGGCGGCGGGCTTCTTCGTTTCCATGTCCTCGGCATTGGTGCCGACATTGCCGATGTGAGGGAAGGTGAAATTGATGATCTGCCCGGCGTAGGACGGGTCGGTGAGGATTTCCTGATAACCCGTCATCGCGGTGTTGAAGCAGACCTCGCCAACCGTGTCTCCCTCCACGCCGAATCCTCGTCCCCTGAACACTGTACCGTCAGCCAGAACAAGGACGGCGGTGATATCAGAGGAAGAATGGTCAGGCGAGCGGGTGGAGTCGGTCATAGCGGCAGGTTCCTTCCATGGCATCGGTGCTGACTTTTCCTTGCCAATACGGGCGGTTAAGCCCGCATTTGCAAAGGTTTGGCCAGCCGAGAGGGTGGCGCGAAAACGCGCTGGGGGGCGGCCAAATTGTCGGGACACTATAGAAAAGGGGTGGCGGGGTCAAGAAAAAGCTAAGAAAAAAAATTCATTACAAATCAATGACTTACTGAAAATAAACTCATTTGCTCTGCTGCAGGTGCTAAGCTATTATCGGCGCTTCCGAAAAACAGACCAAAGGTCAGGGGCTAATGCTTAGGGACGAACTGAACGACGCCATGAAGGATGCCATGCGCGCCAAGGACAAGCGCAAGCTTGGCACCGTGCGCCTCATCCTCGCGGCCATCAAGGAAAAGGATATCGAGCTTCGCGTCCAGGATGGGCCGGAGCGGAACGACGATGCCATCGTGCTCGACATCCTCGCCAAAATGGTGAAGCAGCGGCAGGACAGCATCAAGGCCTATGAAGAAGGTGGCCGCCTCGAACTCGCCGAACAGGAACGCGAGGAAATCGAGATCATCCAGGAATTCATGCCGCGCCAGCTTTCGGAAGCCGAAATGAAGGCGGCCTGCGAAGCGGCGATCGCCGAAATCGGCGCCGAAGGCCTAAAAGATATCGGCCGCACCATGACGGTGCTGAAAGACAAATACGCAGGCCAAATGGACTTCGCCAAGGCCAGCGGCATCGTGAAAGGCTTGCTGAGCTAAGAGTTCGGTATCTTCACCCAGATGAACCAAGAAGGCGGCTGTGGCCGCCTTTTTTATTGCCCGCTGTGGAGTGGCCGCGGGCGAAAAACTGTTTCATATCGGAACAATCCAGGCGGTCTGCAGCTCAAAAGTTAACTAAAAATTAATTATATTTGCGATCTCGGCCGGTATGGGGCACATTTCCCGCCCATAAGTGCATGGCCATATGCCTTGCCAAACTCTTTCAATAGTTCAGGGAGACTATGATGAAGAAGTTTATTGTTGGGGCGTTTGCAGCAGCCATGCTGAGCGTCAGCGCCCAAGCCGCAACAACGATGGAATTTGTGCCGCCGAGCGATACTGTCGGTATGATATATTCGACGAATTCCAACGACGGTTACGCCAATGGTCGTGGCGTCGTGTTCGAGATGGCGAGCGATTTCGAGCTTTTCAGTGTCGGGCTCTTTCAGGATCTGACGGGCGTCGACCTTTCCTGGGAACTGACACTTGCACCTGTCGGTACAGGATATGTCGGTGGCGGCAGCGTGGTTCAGTCCGGGGGTGGCAATGTGACGACAAGTGGCCTCGAGTGGGTCGAGTTCAACTTCTCGCCGCTGACGCTCCTTGCCGGTAACATTTATCACCTGAACTTCGTGTTCAACGACAGTTCGAATCAGAATTTCTTCTATAGCCAGTATAATGACGGCAATACTCAGGCGTATGACGACGGCATTTTCCTGAATATCGACGGGACGCAGGAAGCTGAAACCAGCAATTATGTCCTCCCCGGTATCCGGCTGAATGGCGGAATCGCATCGGGCATCCCGGAGCCTGCGACCTGGCTGATGATGATCATGGGCTTTGGCCTCGTTGGTATCGCATCGCGCCGCCGCACGGGTGCACTGGCACTCTGAGCGCCAGTCCGTACTGAAAATGCGCCTGCCACCCAATGTGGCGGGCGCGTTCTTTTTTGTGGGGCCTGGCCGGCCCCGGCGGGGGCGGGTGCGACCGTTCGTTCTGTCTAAACTTCTTTGCAATTCTGGATAGTTTGATACTCTCGACGTGCGGTGGCAGTCATCGTGGTCCGCCCGAGGGGCAGACGGGACTGGGTTTCCCGGTCGCTTTTTCATGTTCAGTTCCGGGTTTCAGGTTCCATACAGCTTGTACGGCAGGAGGCTCTCATGAAGAGACAATGTACGGGTTTGTTTGCGATGCTTGTCCTGAGTGTTTCGTCCGGCGCCGCCAACGCCAGCGCCATCGTCCTCGATTTCGAGGGCGTCGGGGATCTGGTGGATGTCGCGGATTTCTATGATGCCGCCTATGGCATCACATTTGGTGACGGCGCGACAGTCTTCACCGATACCGATGCCGGCGGGTCCGGCCTTTTTGCCAATGAGCCGTCGCCGGACACCATCGTCTATTTCGACCCACTCGGATCGGCGGTGATGAATGTGGCCGGTGGCTTCGATACCGCTTTTTCCTTTTATTACACAAGTATCTCTGACGGCTTGGTATCGATCTATGACGGGCTTGATGGCACGGGCAACCAGCTTGCCACAATCGTGCTTGGCCCGACAGCGGCAGGCCCCGGCGATCCGACCGGCGGTGATAATTTCGGCACCTGGCTATTCACGGGCACCGCCTTTGCCGGGACGGCAATGTCGGTTGATTTCTCGGGCGCCACCAACACGGTGGGCTTCGACAATATTACCCTTGGCGCCAGCATCCCGGAGCCGGCCACCTGGCTGATGATGATTATGGGCTTTGGTCTGGTCGGCATCGCATCGCGCCGCCGCACGGGTGCACTGGCACTCTGAGCGCCAGTCCGTAATGAAAAACGCGCCTGCCACCCGGTGTGGTGGGCGCGTTCTTTTTTCAGGAATGAGGAATGGGGGTCAAGGGCGGCTTTGCCGCCCCTTTTCTTTGTCTGCGCCCAAGCGTCACTTCACCCGATTCTCCTTCCCGTATCGTGCCGGATGGCGCGCCGAGATATCTGCTGGCCGTGGTTCTTGCATCATAAATGGCGGAAACCCTAGGCTCTATATGACCTGGTTAATATAAACTTAATGTTTATTGATATTCGGCATAAATGCAGAATATTAGAGATAACGGCAATAATGCTGAATAGGGCGACAGGCGAGAAACGCGAAGGAACAATCTCATGAAAACCCTCCTCAAAGGGCTGCTTGCTGCGGCAGTTCTCAGTTTTGGTGCCAATGCGGCAAACACCTATGAATTCACCCCGCCGAACGATCCCGCAGGGTCGGTAACGGGCGAAGAATCGAACGGATTTTTCGGTTATGGCCGCGGGGTCTTTTTTGAAATGGCCGATGATTTCGACCTTTTCAGCATCGGGCTCTTTTCCGATTTCACGAACGTCAATGTCCTTTGGGACATCATGGAAGTGACCCAGTATAACCGCGCGCTCGGCGGCACGCCCCTTCGGTCGGGCAGCAGCATCGTCTCAACCGACGGGCTTGGCTGGGTCGATTTTAACGTCGTCCCGCTGACGCTGGAGGCCGGGCACGCCTACCATGTGAATTTCAAATTCTATACGGCCGCCAATCAGGTGTTCACTCATTATGAGGGCAATCTCCCGCCCTATGACGACGGCATCTTCCACAATATCAACGGTACGATGGGCTATATGCCCGAGGTGCCGGCGATGCCGGCGATCCGCCTGACGGGCGAAGGCGGGGTCATGCCGGGTATCCCGGAACCTGCTACCTGGCTCCTCTTCATTCTCGGCTTCGGGATGGCGGGCATTGTGTCGCGCCGCCGCGCGGGTGTGCTCGCGGTCTGAGCGATCTGCTCTGCAGAATGAAAAACGCGCCCGCCAAGGATGGTGGCGGGCGCGTTTGCTTTTTTCAGGAACACAATGATCAGGAGGTCAGGATCCGGGCCGTCTGATGAAGGCAGGGCTGGTCGGTCCTGCATCCCCTGAGATCCTCGCTGTCGCATGCTCGGGCCCGTCCTGCCACGGGGAGAATATCGTCTGCAGGAGCAAGGCCGAGGGCCATGCGAGCCCAAAAATTGCTTGGGCTTTGGAAGAGGGTGACTTTTTTCGTCATTTTGCTTCTCCGCTGTCGCTATAAGCCTTATTTACTATGGAAAAGCGATGGCTCGCAAATTCGTACATTTAAGACTTAGCCTTAACATATCTAAGGAAAGATCATGGAATACCGGCTTCGCACCCTTTCGGGCCTTCTGGCGTTCGAGGCAGCAGCCCGCCATGGCAGCCTGACGGCCGCCGCGCAGGAGCTGGCCCGCACGCAATCGGCGGTCAGCCAGCAGGTGAAGGGGCTGGAGGAAGAGATCGGCCTGCCGCTTTTCGTGCGCCGCCCGCGCGAGGTGACGTTGACGCCTGCCGGGCGCTGCCTTGCTGATGTGGTGACCGCTTCACTTGGGGCAATCAATCACAAAATCGATGAATTGAGGCGGCGGGCAGAGCCGAACGTGATCCGCCTCACCGTCTATCATTCCTTCGCTGTCAACTGGCTGATCCCGCGGTTGCCGAATTTCGGCGTGCGGCGGCCTGAGCTTGATGTGCGTATCGGTGCGGACGACCGGAAGCTTGATCTGATCGCCGGTGGCTTTGATCTGGCGATCCGCGGTGTGCGGCGCGGCCAGCCGGCACCGCAGGGCAGCGCCCTGATGCGCGGCGAAGTCATGATCCCCGTTTATTCCCCCGCCCTGTCGCCGGACACCGAGATCACCGCCGATGACATGCGGCACTACCCGCTTCTGCGGGAAGAAGATCGTTCCTTGTGGCAGGAATGGCTGGATCTCAACGGTCAGCCAGGGCCGGCTGTCCTGTCGGGCAAGGCTTACAGTCACACCGGGCTTCTGGTGCAGGCGGCGATGGTCGGGGCTGGCATCGCGCTCGTTCCCGTTGCCATCGCAGCCGAGGCGCTGAAAGCCGGTCGGCTGTGCTGCGTGCGCGGCCAGCATCCAGATAGCGGCTATATGGTCCACATTGTGGTTGCCGAAGACCCGGTGCCGGAGAAGGTGGCGGCGTTCGTAGACTGGTTCCAGGACGAGATGCAGTTGATGGACGAAGAAATGCGGGCCTTTATCGAGTAAGGCACTGCTGTCCTATTGCAGTTGTGGCACCACCCACTATCCTTGTAAGGAACACCGCTTCAATGGGTATGAACAAGGCTTCCGGGCAATCGCCGGGACGGGGGAACGGGTGCTAAGTCCGCAGTTTCTGGATGATCTGAAGCATCGCTTCACGCTTTCGGACGTGATCGGGCGCAGCGTGCGACTCGTGCGGCGCGGGCGCGAGCATACCGGTCTTTGCCCTTTCCATAATGAAAAGTCGCCGTCTTTCACAGTGAACGACCAGAAAGGTTTCTACCATTGCTTCGGCTGTGGCGCCCACGGCAGCGTCATCGATTTCGTGATGAACACGCAAGGACTGGAGTTCATGGAGGCGATCAACACGCTTGCGGCGGAAGCGGGCGTGGAGGTGCCGAAACTGACGCAGGCCGAAGCCGAACGCTCCAAGGAGCGCGCCTCATTGTCCGAGGTCATGCAGACGGTGGCCGACTGGTACGCCACCCAGCTGCGCGGGCAGGTGGGGCGCGCGGCTTATGATTATGTGAAGGGCCGGGGGCTGACGGACGCCACCATCGACCGCTACGGCCTTGGCTACGCTCCCGAGGGCCGCACCAGCCTGAAGGAAGCGATGCGGGCGCGCGGTATCCCCGAAGACCAGCTTGTTGAAACCGGCATGCTGATCGTGCCGGAAGGCGGCGGCGAAACCTATGACCGCTTCCGCGACCGGGTGATGTTCCCGATTGGCGACCGGCAGGGCCGCATCATTGCCTTCGGTGGCCGGGCGCTTTCGAAGGACGCCAAGGCCAAATATCTGAACAGCCCTGAAACGACCATCTTCCACAAGGGGGCCACCCTTTATAACTGGGCGAATGCCCGCGCCGCCGCCCACAAGACCGGCCAAGTGCTGGTGGTGGAAGGCTATATGGATGTGATCGCGCTCGGTCAGGCCGGGATTGACGAGGCCGTCGCCCCGCTTGGCACTGCGCTTACCGAGGAACAGATTTCGCACCTCTGGCATATGGCGGACGAACCTGTGCTCGCCTTCGATGGCGACAAGGCAGGTTTCCGCGCGGCCGAACGCGCAATGGAGCGCGCCCTGCCACTGCTGCGCCCCGGCAAGTCGCTCCGGTTCGTGATGCTGCCCGAAGGCGAAGACCCGGACACGCTAGTCCAGAAAGAGGGTCGCGGTGCTATCGAGCGTCTGGTCGACAAGGCAGAACCGCTTGTCAGCATGCTCTGGCGCACGCTTACGGACGGCGTGCCCGCCGACACACCGGAACGCCGGGCAGGGCTTGAAAAGGAAATCTTCGTGCGGCTGGCCGATATTGCCGACGAGAATGTAAAGACGCTCTACCAGAAAGACTTTCGCAACCGGCTGTATGAAAAGTTCCGCCCGCAACGGCCGGAACGTCAGTCCTATGGCGGGGGTGGATATGGCGGGCAGGGGCGGAAGGGTTTCACCCGCGCGCCGCTTGCCACGGGGCTGCTTTCCCGCACGCGGATCGGGGCCGGGCGTGGGGCAGGGCCAGTGACCGACCGGCTTGAAAAGATCCTTGTCCTCACGCTTGTCAATCATCCCGAGCTTCTGGTGCGTTATGAAGAAGACCTCGCGCATATGGAATTCTCGGTGCCGGGGCTTGACGCCATCAGGAACCTTCTCCTAGACATGGCGGCTTCCGGCGCCCCCCTTGACCGGGAGACGGTGACAACCCATCTATCGGGACGTGAGGAGGCCGGGGTCGTGCGGACGCTGATGGGCGAAGCTGGCCTCAGGAGCGACTGGTTTGCCTTTGACGCGGCGGCTTTATCGGATGCCCAGACGGGTTTCGAGCATAGCCTGTCGCGCTATCGGCATATCACCATCGCCTGGAAGGATTACCGGCAGGCCGAAGCCGACTATGCGGCCGACATGACAGAGGAAAATCATCGGCGGTTTGTGGCCGCGCAGGAGATTTTCCGCTCACTTGAGGAACGTGAAGCCTCGATCGCAGGTTACGGCCTCGAATCAAATAAGGTGCGCACGCTCTGATGTGCTATAGGTGCGATTCGCACCTGCTTTTTGGAGATTTAACGGATGGCACGGGACACGACTCAGGACGAAACTAAGGAAAGCGGCCGCGACGATTCGGGTGGCAGCCCCCTTAATGACGTCTCCGAGGCCGCCGTCAAGAAGATGATCGCCCGCGCGAAAGAGCGCGGCTACATCTCGTATGACGAACTGAATGCTACCCTGCCGACCGACGAAATGTCGTCCGAGCGGATCGAGGACATCATGACGATGCTCTCGGAAATGGGCATCAATGTGATCGACGGCGACGAACCCGACGAGGGTGAGGACGGCGAGCGCGCTGCCGACGACGATGACGACGAGGCCGAAGAAACGCTCGACGCGGATACCAGCTCCAGCGACGACGACGACGAATTCAAGACGACCGACAAGAAGGAAGCGGGCGACCGCACCGACGATCCCGTGCGCATGTATCTGCGCGAGATGGGCTCGGTCGAACTTCTGTCGCGCGAGGGTGAGATTGCCATCGCCAAGCGGATCGAGGCCGGCCGCGCCACGATGATCGAAGGGCTGTGCATGAGCCCGCTGACATTCCAGGCGATCATCACCTGGGCCGAGCGCCTTGAAGCCGAAGACATGCTCCTGCGCGACATCATCGACCTTGAAGCCACCATCGGCAAGGAGCCGGGGGCGGCCGAGCTTGAAGGCGAGGAAGGCGGCGATGCGACTGCCGAGCCCGCCGTCAAGGATGAAAAGGCCGAAGCCGAGGCCCGCAAGAAAGCCGAAGAAGCCAAGAAGGCCGAGGAAGCTCGCAAGGCTGAAAAGGAAAAGGCCGAGAAGGAAAAAGCTGAACGCGAGAAAGCCAAGGCTGCTGCGAAGGCCCAGAAGGCTGCCGCGCGCAAGGCTCGTTCCTCGGACGATGACGACGACGATGAAGACCTCGACGACGATGACTATCTCGAAGACGAGGAAGAAGAGGAAAGTGCCGAGGAGGAGCAAGCCGAGGAAGAGGATGACGAGGACGAAGGCGCCATGTCGCTTTCGGCCATGGAAAGCCACCTCAAGCCCGAAACCATTGCCAAGTTCCAGGCGATCACCGCGACCTACAAGAAATATGCGAAGCTGCAGGAAGCCCGTCTTGCCGCAGCGGCGCAAAGCGAAGACCTTTCCTCCCCGCAGGAAAAGCGTTTCGCCAAGCTTCGCGAGGAACTGATCGGCATGGTCAGCGCCGTGAAGTTCAACGCTGTTCGTATCGAAGAGCTGGTGGATGAACTTTACGGCCTGAACAAGCGCCTGATGAGCCTTTCCGGCCGTCTGCTGCGTCTGGCCGAAAGCCACAAGGTCAGCCGTCAGGCCTTCCTTGAAGAATATGAAGGCAACGAGCTTGAAGAAGGCTGGGCCGACCGCGTGGCCGGCCTCAAGGGCCGCGGCTGGGCGGCGTTCGTCTCGGACGAGCGCGACGCCATCAACAATATCCGCGACCAGATCAGCGATATCGTTGGCCAGTCCGGCCTGCATGTCGTTGAATTCCGCAAGATCGTTCGGACGGTGCAGAAGGGCGAGAAAGAAGCCCGCATCGCCAAGAAGGAAATGGTGGAGGCCAACCTCCGCCTCGTGATCTCGATCGCGAAGAAATATACGAACCGTGGCCTGCAATTCCTCGATCTCATTCAGGAAGGTAACATCGGTCTGATGAAGGCCGTGGACAAGTTCGAGTACCGCCGCGGTTACAAGTTCTCGACCTACGCCACTTGGTGGATCCGGCAGGCGATCACCCGCTCGATCGCCGATCAGGCGCGCACCATCCGTATCCCGGTCCATATGATCGAGACGATCAACAAACTGGTCCGCACCGGTCGCCAGATGCTGCACGAGATCGGCCGCGAGGCGACGCCGGAGGAACTGGCCGAGCGTCTTTCGATGCCGCTCGAAAAGGTTCGCAAGGTCATGAAGATCGCGAAAGAGCCGATCTCCCTCGAAACCCCGATCGGGGACGAGGAAGACAGCCACCTCGGCGACTTCATCGAAGACAAGAACGCCATTCTGCCGGTGGATGCGGCGATCCAGTCGAACTTGCGCGAAACCACCACGCGGGTTCTGGCATCGCTCACCCCGCGTGAGGAGCGCGTCCTTCGCATGCGTTTCGGTATCGGTATGAACACCGACCACACGCTTGAAGAGGTTGGCCAGCAATTCTCGGTAACGCGTGAACGTATCCGCCAGATCGAGGCGAAAGCGCTGAGGAAACTGAAGCACCCGAGCCGGTCGCGTCAGCTCAGAAGCTTCCTCGACACCTGAGGCGAGCATGCTGAACGCCGTGACAAAATCTGATGGGAGGGGGCGCCGCTGGCGCTCCCTTCTGTGCTTTCTGGGTCTCGCCGCTGTTAGCCTGCCGGCTTTTGCCGACCCTTCCGCGCCGGCCCTGCACCGTGACCGTTACGGACGCTTCAATGTGGAAACCACGGTAAACGGCCGCGAAGGTTTCCTGTTCCTTGTGGATACGGGCGCCAGCCGCACGACGGTTTACAGGAGCCTTGCGGCAGATCTCGGCCTTCGTTCGCTGCCGCGCACGCAAACCATCGTCACGGCGACGGGCACGCAGGAAAGCCTTGTCTATCCCATCGCCTCGATCACTGCCTTCGGCCGCACCTTGCGGCCCGGCCAGATGGCGGCCTTGCCGGAACGGGCAAGCGGGCGTCTCGCTGGCGTGCTCGGGATCGATATCCTGCGCGGCGCGATGATCGAATTTGATGTGAAGAAGCCTGCTGGCCGCCTGCTGCCGCCGGGCTCTGCGCCAGGTGACGGCAGCTGGGTGCGGGTCGATGGCCGCCCTGTCGGCTATGGCTCGCTGGCGCTTGAGGTGGTGGTGGACGGTGTCACCATCCCCGCCTTCATTGATACAGGCGCAGGCCTCAGCGTCTTCAACCCGCCCGCTGGCAAAGCGCTCGGGAAAGGCAGTCTGGTCCTCAACAAGAATGGCAAGCCGCGCCGCACGCCGGGCATCAGCGCGGGAGCGGGCAATATTTCCGGCCTGCTGCGCGATGTGGGTGAACTCAGGATCGGCGACCATAAGGTGGCAGCCGTGCGTGTGACGGAAGCCGACCTGCCGGTGTTTGATCTGTTCGGTGCCAGTGAATTCCCGGCCATGATTCTGGGGATGGATATCCTCTCCAAGCAGGATTTCGCCGTGGACCTTGGCCATTGGCGCCTGTGGATCCGCCCGCCCGCTCAGAAGCAGGATTAGAAGCGTCCGCCGTCTTCCGGCCGCGCGAACAGCGATAGCAGCGCGCCCGGCGTGCCGTTCGCGATATTCGCATCGGCTTGGCCAAGGATTTCTCGCACCCGCTCCGCCGCTGTTTGCGCGTCGCTCAGCGTCAACGCACCGGGCGTGTCGCTGCTCGCGGACGCTTCATCCGTTTCAAAATTCAGGGCAAAGGCCCGCACGCTTTCCAGCCGGTCGTTTCCCGCACCAATGGCAGTGAGCGCATCCGTCGCATTGCCAATGGAATCTTCGATAGCAGCAAGGCTTGCCTCGGCGTCTTCGGCGGAGGCAAGCGAGGCGTCGTCGGTGAGGGTCAGAATGTCGCCGCCAAGGCTGAAATCGCGGCCGCGTACCTCGATCCGGCCGCCCCCCAGAAGCCCGGTCTCGGCGCTTGCAACAGCCTTGTCGCTCGCCAGCAGGTTGGTGCTTTCGAACCCGGCGCCGGAGATGGCCTCCTTGAGGTCAGCTTTCAGGCTGTTGAATTCGTCGCTGAGTTTGGCTCTGTCCTTGTCGGCAAGGTCCGGGTCTGTCGCGTCGCGTGCCACATCGCGCAGTTTGGCAAGGATGCCTGCGGCCTTGTCACCACCGGCAAGGGCGGCGTCGGTGGTGGCAATGGCCTTGTCCAGCCGTTCCCGCACGCCTGCCGCGGCTCCGGCGCTGCCGAGCAAGGCTGGGTCCGGCCCCACGGTATCGACCGGAGACCGGCGGGTCGTGCCGGTTTCCGCAAGGCTCGCGGGGTCAAGCTGATACAGGGGCTTCGGCCGTCCGGTCGCTTGCGGATAGGCGGCGAAAAGCGTCAGATAATCGATATTGCCCACTGCCATGGGGTGGTGACGCTGTGCGTCCTCCCTATTTCTGGAACAGGCTCAGGATCGACGACGGCTGGCGGTTGGCGATATTGAGCGCTACGATGCCAAGCTGCTCGCGCACGCTGTTTGCCGCCTGCTGGGCCGAGGTTTTGCCCAGGTTGGCGTCGACAAGGTTGCCGATACCGATTTCCGTGGTGTCGGAAAGCGCCTGGTTGAATTCGCGGGTCTGTTCCAGCCGCCGCGCACCCGAACCGATGGTCGAGAGGCTTGCCGACACATTGCCGAGCGATTGCTCGATTGCCGCCACCGCATTGGCAGCGTCCGCTGCCGTGCCGATCGACGCGTCGGCCGCGAGCGTCACGTTGCCGCCGCCAAGGCTCAGGTCCTGATTGGCGATGCTGAAGGTCTCGCTGCCATCCTGATTGGTGATGGCCGCAATGTCACCGCCTCCGGCTTCCACGGCGTTGGTGCCGTTGAAGGAGGCGCTTTTCACCACCTGGCCGATCTGGTCGCGCAGCGAAGCGAATTCATTATTGAGCGCCTGACGGCTGGCGTCATCGAGGCCCGGATCGCGCGCCGCGACAGCCTTTTCCTTCAGTTGCAGCAGAAGGTCGCTCACCTGATTGCCGGCAGCTTCGGCGACACTGGCGGTTGAAAGCGCACGGTCAAGTGAATCGCCCGATGCACCAAGACCGCCAACCTCACCCAGAAGCTTCTGGGCGATGGCGAAGGTGGCGGCATCGTCCTTCGGGCCGTTCACCTTCTTGCCGGTGGAAATCTGGTTGTTGGTCGACAGGGTCGAGGACTGGCTGCGATTGAGATTCTGCAGGCCGCCGAGCGACGAAGCATTCGTATTGATGGAATTGACCATGGGGCGTCACTCTCCTCTGAAAAACAGGCACCGCCGGAACCTTGTGGTTCGGCGTGCCAGCACCCGTATTGACCCGAGGCCGAGTATAACAGAGCCGGATCGCGGCTGGAAGATTTGGGGAAATTTTTACAGGCATCAGGCCGATCAGCGCCTTGGCCCTTGTAATTGGATTATATCGGTTTGATATTATGCTTTATCCGCCAAAGAAGCCCGGATGCGGGCCGGGCGGGGCTGACAGCGAAGGAACAAGGGGAATAGAAATGAATCCGTTTGAAATGGTTGCGATCATCGTGATCGTCGTGGCGGTTGCCGGCATGGTCCGCAGCCATCACCGCACGCAAGCCGCGCGGGCCGAGCGCCCCGCAGGACCGGACGCCGAAACAGCGGCCCGCCTCAATGCGCTTGAAGAACGCATCCGTGTCCTGGAGCGCATCGCGACCGACAAACGCTCCCGCCTTTCGGACGAGATCGACAGCCTTTGAGGGCGTCCGGCATCCGTTCAAACTGATGATACGGGAGGGGAAGCCATGCCCAGATTTCTAGCCGTCTATACGATGAAAGCGGAAAATGTCGCGCGCTTCCGCGAACTGCCGAAGGTCGAGCAGGATGCCATTGATAACGCTGGCCTTCCCGCGTGGGCGGCATGGGAGGAAAAGAACGCCGCCGCACTTATTGACCGTGGCGGGATGGTCGGCAAAACGACTCGCATCACCCGCGACGGCATCGCCCCCGCCACGAACGATTTTTGCGGCTATGTGATTGTCGAGGCTGAAACAGCCGAGGCCGCCGCCCGCCTGTTCGAAGATCATCCGCACTTCAATATTTTCCCCGGTGACGGCGTGGACATCATGCCCTTCGTCACGGAGCCACCCGCCTGATATGCAGGTGGGCTTCCGAAATCAGATTTTGCTACCCACAGGGGCGACCATTTGCTAGGTAGCCCCTGCGTGGTCGGGGCCTGTAGCTCAGTTGGTTAGAGCTGGCCGCTCATAACGGCTTGGTCGGGGGTTCGAGTCCCTCCGGGCCCACCACGCCCCAAGTTTCCTGCAAATTCAATGTCAGTGCGCGTGCCGATGAAATTTCCCTTGCATAAAAGAACGAACGTTCATATTTATATCGCGCCGAAAACAGGATGAAAAATGTCCCGGACCCGAAAGATCACGACAGACGATATTCTTGATGCCGCAGAGCGCGTGGTGGCCCGCCTTGGGGCTGCCGCGCTCTCCATCGATGCGGTGGCGCAGGAAGCCGGTGTCAGCAAAAGCCGGGTTGTCTATGATCACAAATCGAAGTCCGGCCTTCTCGAGGCGCTGATCGAGCGCCAGATCGGGCGGGAGCAGGAACGGCAGGAAGCGGCGATCAAGGCCGCGGCGGATACACCGCACCCCGAACTTTTCGGTCGCATCGCCGGCGCCGCGCGTACGTTGAACGAAGTGGACAAGGCCGTTGCCATGGCCGTGTGCGCCTCAATGTCCGGCGAGCAAAAGGTGCAGGAGCAGATCCGCGACTGGGTCGAAGCGGATTTGAAGGCGATGGCCGATGGCCCGCGCCCGAAAGCCGCCCTGATGGCCTATCTGGCGCTGGGCGGCTTTTGCAATACGGAATTTTTCAGCTTCTACCGTTGGGGTGAAGCCGAGAAGCAGGAGATTCTGGAAGGGATACGCAAGATTTACATATCCTTCCCGGAAGACTAGAGTAACCCCCCCGAAGTCACCAGAGAGTGGCTCGTCAATAAAGGAAACTTTCATGGACAGCAGGATAAAGGCACACCTCAAGGTGTGTTTGGTCTCATCTATCTTCATTTTTGCGGGCCTTCAGGGGGCCGCAGCCCAGTTTGGCGGGGAAATGCCCCCACCGGCGGTTGGTGTTGTCGAGGTCAAGGCCGCGACCGTGCCGGTCGTGAGCGAGCTTCCGGGCCGGATTGCCGCGACGCGCGTCGCCGAGGTGCGGCCGCAGGTGTCGGGCATCCTCAAGGAACGGGTGTTCGAGCAAGGCGCACGGGTGAAAGCGGGCGACGTTCTGTTCCGTATCGATCCCGCCATGTTCAAGGTGCGGGTGGCGAGTGCCGAGGCTTCGCTGGAGCGCGCCAAGGCAGCCGATGCCAACGCCAAGCTGCAGCTTGAACGCCAGCGCGTCCTTCTGGAAAAGAAAGTGGCAAGCCAGGCAGCCTATGACAGCGCCGTGGCGGCGTCTGCGCAGGCCGAGGCCGATGTTGCCTTCGCCAAGGCCGCGGTTGCCGAAGCAAAAATCAATCTCGCCTACACGGAAATCCGCGCCCCTATCAGCGGCGTCATCGGCGGTGCGCTTGTCACCGAAGGCGCACTGGTGACGGCGGAAGGAGCTGAAAGCCTCGCGCTTATCCAGCAGGTTGACCCGGTCTATGCCGACTTCACCCAGTCCGCCGACGAGCTTCTGGCGCTGAAGCGTGCAGTGGCCGATGGCCGGCTGGAAAGTACGGCGGAAGGCGACGCCCGCGTGTCGCTCGTGCTGGGCGATGGCACCGATTATGGCCGGGCGGGCAAGCTGCTGTTCTCGACCGCCAATGTCGATCCCGGCACCGGGCAGGTGACGCTTCGGGCCGAGTTTCCAAACGACAGCCGCGATCTTCTGCCCGGCATGTATGTGCGGGTGAAGATCGAGCAGGCCGTGCGTCAGGGCGCGATCACCGTGCCGCAGCGCGCTGTTTTCTGGACCGACACCGGCGCCCCGCAGGTTTATGTGGTGAATGCCGAAGGTGTCGCCGAAGTGCGGCCCGTCACGCTCGGATCTGCGAGCGGCTCAAGCTGGGTCGTGGAGGACGGTCTTGCGGACGGCGCCACGGTCATCGTGAATGGTGTCCAGAAGGTGCAGCCCGGCGGCAAGGTGATGGCCGAACCCTGGTCACGGCCTGAAGGCAGCACACTCGCACAGCGTGCGGAGTAAGCGACAATGGCACAATTTTTCATCTCGAGGCCCATCCTCGCATGGGTCTTCGCCATCTTCATCACGCTCGCCGGGATCATCGCGATCCCGCAGCTGCCCGTTGCGCAATATCCGAAGGTTGCCCCACCGCAGCTGACGATTGCCACCTCCTATCCCGGTGCCTCGCCGCAGGAGATTTATCAGGCAGTCACCCGCCCGATCGAGGACGAGCTGAACGGTGTTGAAGGCCTGATGTATTTTGAATCCGCGTCCGATACGTCGGGGTCGGTTTCGATCACGGCGACCTTTTTTGCAGGCACCGACATCGATCAGGCATCGGTGGATGTGCAGAATGCGATCCGCCGGGTGGAACCGCGCCTGCCGAACACGGTAAAGCAGCAGGGTATCGCGGTCGATGAAGCCAGCACCGGCTTCCTGATGGTGGTTTCCCTGCAATCGACCGATGGCACGCGCGACGAAGTGGCGCTTGGCGACTATGTGAACCGCAACATCATCGGCGAGCTTCGCCGGCTGGACGGCGTCGGCAAGGCCCAGTTCTTTTCGAGCCAGCGGGCGCTTCGCGTGTGGATCGATCCCGATAAGCTTGTGGGCTATAGTCTGACGGCGGAGGACGTGAATGCCGCCATCGCCGCCCAGAACGCGCAGGTCGCGGCCGGCCAGATCGGCGCGCTGCCAAGCCCTGTGGTGCAGGACCTGACGGCGACAGTGATCGTCAAGGGCCAGCTTTCCACGGTCGAACAGTTCGGCAATATCGTGCTGCGCGCCAATGCGGACGGCTCTACCGTCAAGCTGAAGGATGTGGCGCGGGTCGAGCAGGGTGCGGAGCTTTATAACTTCTCCAGCCGCCTCAACGGGCAGTCGAGCGCCGCGCTTGGTATCCAGCTATCAACCACGGGCAACGCCATGGCGGTGTCGGCTGCGGTGCGCGACAAGATGGAGGAGCTTTCCCGCTTCTTCCCCGAAGGCGTTGAATACAAGATCCCCTATGATACCAGCCCGTTCGTTTCGGCCTCCATCAAGAAGGTGGTTGAAACGCTCATTGAGGCGATGGTCCTTGTCTTCATCGTCATGTTCGTCTTCCTGCAAAATCTGCGTTACACGCTGATCCCCACGCTTGTGGTGCCGGTTGCCCTCCTTGGCACCTGTGCCGTGATGTATGCGACGGGCTTCTCGATCAACGTGCTGACGATGTTTGCCATGGTCCTCGCCATCGGTATCCTTGTGGATGACGCCATCGTGGTGGTTGAAAACGTCGAACGCATCATGGCGGAGGAAGGCCTTCCCCCCGAAGCGGCGACCCGCAAGGCAATGGGCCAGATCACCGGGGCGATCCTCGGGATCACACTGGTGCTTGCCAGCGTCTTCATCCCGATGGCTTTCTTCCCGGGCTCGACCGGTATCATCTACCGCCAGTTCAGCCTGACGATGGTCGTCTCGATCCTCTTCTCGGCCTTCCTTGCGCTGTCGCTCACGCCCGCGCTTTGTGCCACCTTCTTGAAGCCGATCGAGAAGGGGCATCATCACAAGACGGGCCTTGGCGGCTGGTTCAACCGCGCGTTCGAACGCATGGCTGCCGGCTATTCCGGGCGGGTGGCTGGCATCGTGCGCAAGACCGGGCGCATGATGGGTGTCTATCTCGCGCTTCTTGTGGGGCTTGGCTATCTGTTCATGCAGCTCCCCACGGCTTTCGTGCCGGACGAGGATCAGGGCTTCCTGATCGTCGATATCCAGGGGCCGCCCGAGGCCAGTGCCAACCGCACGCTTTCGTCGATCAAGGAGATCGAGGCGATCTTCATGGCGGAACCGGCGGTCGACAGTGTGGTGGCGATCCAGGGCTTCAGCTTCTCGGGGAACGGTGCCAACGCCGCCCTTGCCTTCGTGCCGCTGAAGGACTGGTCCGAACGCGGTGAGGGCGATGCAGCGCAGGATATCGCCAACCGGGCGAATATGAAGCTGTTCGGGCTGAAGGATGCCCGCACCTTCGCGCTCTCGCCGCCGCCTATCGAGGGCTTCGGGGCAACCGGTGGCTTCTCCTTCCGCCTGCAGGATCGTGGCGGGCTCGGGCAGGCGGCGCTTTCCGCCGCGGCGGGCCAGCTGATGCAGCTGGCGTCGCAAAGCGAAATCCTCACCGGCATGCGGATCGAAGGCTTGCCGGACGCTGCGCAGGTGATGCTGGTGATCGACCGCGAGAAGGCGAATGCGCTCGGCGTCACCTTCGCCGATATCAATGCCACGATCACCACCAACATGGGCTCGTCCTATATCAACGACTATCCGAACGCTGGCCGCATGCAGCGCGTGATCGTGCAGGCAGAGGCGACGAAGCGGATGCAGGTCGAGGATATCCTGCGGCTGAACGTGCGGAACGCCAGCGGTGATATGGTGCCCCTGTCGGCCTTCGCGATTGCTGAATGGCAGAAGGGCCCGCCGCAGATCATCGGCTATAACGGCTATCCGACCGTGCGGATTTCGGGTGCACCCGCGCCCGGTCAGTCCTCGGGCGATGCGATGGCGGAGATCGAGCGTCTGGCGGCCCAGCTGCCGGAAGGCTTCGGTTACGAATGGACAGGCCAGTCGCTGGAGGAAATCAGCTCGGGTTCGCAGGCGCCGCTTCTGTTCGCGCTCAGCATCCTGTTCGTTTTCCTGCTGCTTTCGGGGCTTTATGAAAGCTGGTCGATCCCGTTTGCGGTGATGCTTGTGGTGCCGCTTGGCGTCATTGGCTCGGTGATGGCCATGATGCTGCGCGACATGCCGAACGACCTGTATTTCAAGGTGGGGCTCATCGCCATCATCGGCCTCAGCGCCAAGAATGCGATCCTGATTGTCGAGTTCGCGAAGGACTATTTCGCGCAAGGGAAATCGCTGATGGAGTCGGCGCTTGAAGCGGCCAAAATCCGCTTCCGCCCGATCATCATGACTTCGCTTGCTTTCACGCTTGGTGTGCTGCCGCTCGCCATCGCGACGGGGCCGAGTGCGGCGAGCCAGAATGCCATCGGCACCGGGGTGCTCGGCGGCATGATCACCGCGACCATCCTTGCCATCTATTTTGTGCCGGCCTTCTTCGTGTTCGTGCTGAAAATGCTGAAGACGAAGCGCCCGACCGAAGGCAACGACGCCTGATCAAAGCTTCGGGGAAGTGATCCGTCACTTCCCCGCTTTCAGCGGGCGGACGATCAGATATTCCGCCAAAGTCAGGTTCGGGATCCAGCAGAGCCATGCGATGGCCGTATAGGCACTGTCAAACGCGGCCCCTTCGGCCCCGCCGGTGGCAACCATGAAGAACACCAGATAAAACCTGAGCGTGACGGCCGCGAGCGTGAGCGCGAAGGAGCGGATCATCCAGATCCGGTGCTGCAGTTGGTCGCGCCGACTGATGGCGACCACCGCCATTACAGGCGTGATGATCCAGCCAGCCGCCAGCAACAGGAACCCTGTTGAGGCAATCCCCGATGACGGTGAATTGAGCGCCAGAGCTATGCTGCCCGCCGCCCCCAGAAGGCACGAGATGACATAAAGCCATCCGGTGCCCCGATGCACGATCGGCCAGCGTGTGCGGAGCCGGGCCGAGAACTGGAAACCGCCGACCAGAAGTGCGAGCGGCGAAAACACGAAATGGAAAAAGGCACCAAGCGTGTTGTGATGAAGGTGGAACCCCGCCGGCTCGCTGTCGTCGGGCCAGATACCCAGAAAGAACCGCCAGGATAGGATTGCGGTCGCACCCGCCACCAGCAGCATGAGGATATAGAGCCTTCTTGTCATGGGTCGTCTTTCGTTGCTGCGTTGGGGGGGATCAGTCCGGCGGGGTTCGCACCCCGCCACCAGCCCGCAGGGGCGCGGGTGGCAGCAGGGATGCGGCTGGGGGGCTCAGAAATTGTAGGCAAGGCCGAAGCCGAGGGTCAGTTCGTACTTCTTGTCGATCCCCGGATGGTCGCGGATATCCTTGTCGAGATAGGCACCCTCAGCGAAGCCGATCAGCGTCCAGCTGTCCGAAAGGCCGTAAACGGCGGTGAGGCCACCCTGATAATTCACAACCGACCCTGAAAGGGCATAGAGGGGCAGGACCGGCTTGTCCTTTTCGATCATGCGGTCCTGCTGCTTCTGGGTGATGCCCCACATATGGTTGGCGAGCTTGCGGCTTTGCCATGTGACACCCACCGATGGCGACAGGGTGAATTTGTCGGTGATCTGGAAATCATACTCATAGATGGCCGAAAGCTCGGTGCCATTGTGGGTGTCGGTCACATCCTGAAGGGCCGTCAGGTCCAGTCGGCCCATGCCGCCACCGATGGAGGCGCGCAGGCCCATGTCGGCGGTCACCTTGTTGCGGCTTTCACCGGGCAGCATGCGAGCAGCGGCGATCACATCAAGGCCGAAGCTAAGGCCTGCTTCCTCGTCCGGCTTGATCAGGTGATAGCCAAGTGCTGTTGCATCGATGAAGAAACGGTCGCCGCGATAGGCGACATAGGGGACAGCCTGGAACTCGTTGTCTTCGGCAGCGAAGGGGGTGTCATAGTAAAGCCCGATGGCGCCGACCGACCATCGCGGCGGACCGCCGGCGCCGTCATCGTCATCGCCGTGGGCGGGCAGGGCGGCGAGGATAGCCGCGGCAGGCAACAGCGCCCATGAGGTGCCGGGATTGAAACGCATATACTGCTCCTTGTTCGCTCGTCATGTCTCGGTTTGGGGGCAGACCCGCATCGGTGCCCCGCGGCCTGAATGGCGGGCAAAAGCGGATGAAGAAAGTGCAATTGCGTGAGTTTGCCGTTTCCCTTCGTGAAATTGCCGGGAGCATCACCCGCGCTGATTTGGCGAACGCGAATAGGTCATCGCGGGCCGCCCCAATTTGCGCTGGTAGGATGTAGCCAACCTCCGCTACGATCCCGCCCAAAAGAAGCATGAGCAGCGAGTGATGACAGGCGAACGTCTTTTCAGATTGTGGGGCGCCCCCGATAACCGGAAGTCCTTTGCCCTGAAGGTGGCAGGGATGCTGGTGGCCGGTTTTACCCTTGGTACCATCACGCCCTATGATAGTGCCGGATTACCCGTCCCCCTGAGATATGCCTACTGGGTTTTTTCGGTGCTTCTGGGGCTAGCAGTTGCGCGGCCAATCGCGGGGTGGGTCATTCCGCGGCTGATCGAGAAGGGGCGCTCGGCGCTTTCCGTCTTCATGCTTTTTTGTGCGGCAATTTCGGCGCCGATCTTTGTCTATGTGATTGCGGCAGACGTGGCAGTCTATTTCGGCGCCCAGCACCCGAATTCGCTGACATGGGGGAGTCTCGTCCATTTTCTGGGTGATGTGCCGGTCCAGTATTTCGGCTCGATTCTCTTTGGCTACGCCTTCTGGTATTTTCAGGTTTTCATCATCGTGGTGCTTGTGTTCGGTGGGCTCGGCCTTGCGCTCGAACGATATGCAATGCCTGATGACGCACCGGCTGCGTTCCAGCCCGAAGCCGGGCATCTGTTCCTGCGCCGCCTGCCGGATGCCATCGGCAAGAAGCTCGTTTGTCTTTCGATGGAAGATCACTATGTGCGCGCCCACACTGAAAAGGGCGACACGCTCCTTTTTATGCGCATGTCGGATGCGGTTGACGAACTGAAGGGATATCCGGGCGCGCAGGTGCACCGCTCATGGTGGGTGGCGTTCGATGCCATCGACCGCGTGGTGCGCGACAGTCGCCGCCATGTGGTGAAGCTCACGAACGGCGAGGCGGTGCCAGTATCCAAAACCTATCTGGATAATCTGGCGCCCTTCTTGCCCGAGCAGGAACGCGTTTAGGCCTTCGGACGCCCCGCGCTTTGGCGGATCACCATTTCATACGGGAGATGCTGGTTCGTCTCGGCCAAGTGGGCGCCTTGCAGGAGGCTGAGGAGCATTCCCATGGCTTTGGAGCCGAACTCCTCTGCCGGTTGGCGGATGGTGGTGAGCGGCGGCTTGCAATATTCGGCGAACAGGATGTCGTCGAAGCCGACGATGGAAATATCGTTCGGCACCTTCAGGCCCATTTCCCAGACACTGTGCATGGCGCCGATGGCCATTTCGTCGCTGAGGCAGAAAAGCGCGGTCGGTGGCTTGCCAAGTGCCATCAGTTGCGTCGCCGCGTGGCGGCCCGAACTGGCCGAGAAATCGCCGCGCGCGACCAGGCTTTCGTCGAACGGCAGGCCGGCGGCTTCAAGTGCCTCGCGGTAACCGCGCAGGCGCTCCTGTGTCAGGCGGCTTTCAGATGGCCCCTTGGCAACGCCGATCCGCTTGTGGCCAAGCGAGATCAGATATTCCGTCATGGCGCGGGCCGCACCCGCGTTATCCAGCTGGATCTTGGGGATATGTGCGTCCTCGACACAGTCGCAGGCATTGACGAGCGGGATATCGGCCACCGCGCCGTTTTCCATCGGCAGGCGGCCATTCAGCTGGATCACGCCGTCTGCAAGCCGGGCGCGCACCATCGATGCGTAGGCGTCCTCGATCTCACTTTCGCCGCGCGTATCGCCCAGAAGCACCGAATAGCCAGCCCGCTGCGCGGTATGTTCGATGCCGCGAATGACGCGCGAGAAGAAGGGGTTCGAGATATCGGGCACCAGCACCACGATGGTCTTTGACTTGCGGGTCGAGAAGTTGCGGGCCGACATATCCGGCATGTAGCCGGTTTCCCGGATGGCGGCTTCCACCTTTTCCCGTGTGGCGGGGGAAACCTTGTCCGGGTTGCTCATGGTGCGGGACACGGTGGCGACAGATACGCCCGCCAGCCTTGAAATGTCCCTGATCGTCGTCATCCCGTTTTCCCTATGGTCTTGAAGGCCTTGCGCCTGATTGGCCTGCATTCTGGCGACAACGGGTTGAAAGATCAATCGAATGTGGTGGCTTGCGCGCAGAAATGTAACCGGTTACAGTCAGGCCGGTGGGAGCGATATCGCAAGGGATACGGGAGGCAGAATGAACCGCGCCAGAATACGCATGGGCATGGTCGGGGGCGGCGAAGGCGCCTTCATTGGCGACATTCATCGCATGGCGGCGCGGCTTGACGGCCAGATCGAACTTGTGTGCGGCGCATTCAGCCGGGACGCTGAAAACTGCCGTCGCACAGCTGCATCCCTCGGCCTCGCGTCCGAGCGCGCCTATGAAAGCTACGAGGCGATGTTTGCGGCTGAAGCTGCATTGCCGGCGGATACCCGCATGCAGTTTGTGGCCATCGTCACACCCAATCACCTGCACCTGCCGGTGGCGCTCGCCGCCCTCAAGCATGGCTTCCATGTGATGAGCGACAAGCCAGCCACACTGAACCTTGCCGAGGCCGTGACGCTGGAAGCCGCGATCAGGGCGTCGGGCTGCCATTATGGCCTCACCCATACCTATCTTGGCTATCCGCTGGTGCGGCAGGCGCGGGATATGATTGCGGCGGGCGAGATTGGCGCGGTGCGGCGGATCAGTGTTGAATATCCGCAGGGCTGGCTGTCGGCCCCCCTTGAAGACAGCGGCAACAAGCAGGCCGACTGGCGGACCGATCCGGCCCGCGCCGGTCTTGGCGGGGCGCTTGGCGATATCGGCACGCATGCCAGCAGCCTTGCGGAATATATAACGGGCGACCGGATCAGCCATGTCTGCGCTGATCTGCGCGCCGTGGTGCCGAGGCGGCGCCTTGATGATGATGTCGCGGTCCTGTTCCGGATGGAAGGGGGCGCGCATGGCACGCTGATGGCCAGCCAGATATGTGCGGGCGAGGAAAACGGCCTGTGGATCCGCATCTCGGGCGAAAAAGGCACGCTCGAATGGCACCAGATGGCGCCGAACGAGCTGGTCTTGCGCCGGCCGGGTGCGCCTGTCGCCACCTATCACGCGGGGGCGGAATTCGAGTATCTGACGCCGGCAGCCCGCAAGGCTTGCCGTACGCCTTCGGGGCACCCGGAGGGCTATATCGAGGCCTTCGCCAACCTCTACCGCGATTTCGCAGGCCTTGTGCGCGGCGACAAGCGGGCAGCAGATGATGCGCCGCTGCCGGGGATCGAGCTTGGCCTCAGCGCCATGGCCTTTGTGGAAGCCGTGGTGACTAACGCGGCTGGCGATGAAAAATGGACGGATATCGGCGCGATCGTCACGGCGGCGCGTAATGAACGGGAGACAGACCGGTGAAAATGATCAAGGGCCCGGCGCTTTTCCTTGCCCAGTTTCTGGGTGACGAAGCGCCTTTCAACAGCCTGCCGGCCATCACCAAATGGGCCGCAAGCCTCGGTTATAAAGGTGTGCAGATCCCGACAAGCGATCCGGCGATTTTCGACCTGAAACGCGCCGCCGAAAGCCAGGATTACGCCGACGAGATCAAAGGCATTTGCGCCGAGGCAGGGGTGGAGGTCACCGAACTTTCAACCCACCTGCAGGGCCAGCTTGTGGCCTGCCATCCAGCCTATGCCGATCTGTTCGCGGGATTCGCCCCCGCCGAGCTGCGCGGCAAGCCCGAAGCCACAGCTGCGTGGGCAACCGAGGAGTTGAAGCTGGCGGCAAAGGCGAGCGCGCGCATGGGGCTGAAAAGCCATGCGACCTTCTCGGGCGCGCTACTGTGGCACACCGTTTATCCGTGGCCGCAACGCCCCGCCGGGATGGTTGAGGAAGGCTTCAAGGAACTGGCGCGGCGCTGGAAGCCGATTTTGGACGCGTTCGAGGACGCCGGTGTGGACGCTTGCTACGAATTGCATCCGGGGGAAGATCTGCACGACGGCATCACGTTCGAGCGGTTCCTGGAGGCAGTCGGCAATCACCCGCGCGCCAATATCCTCTATGACCCGAGCCATTTCATCCTGCAGCAGCTCGATTATCTGGCTTTCATCGATCATTACCACAGCCGCATTCGCGCCTTCCATGTGAAGGATGCCGAGTTCCGGCCGAACGGCAAAAGCGGCGTTTACGGCGGTTATCAGGGCTGGGTCGAGCGGCCGGGCCGCTTCCGGTCGCTCGGCGACGGGCAGATCGATTTCAAGGCCATCTTCTCGAAGCTGACGCAGTATGATTACGACGGTTGGGCGGTCGTGGAATGGGAATGCTGCCTGAAGCATCCGGAAGACGGCGCCCGCGAAGGCGCCAAGTTTGTGGCCGATCATATCATCCGCCCGGCGCCCCGCGCGTTCGATGATTTCGCGGCGGCGGGCGGCTGAGGCAGATGCATCTTTCGTTCGGGTGAATTGACAGGTTTTTCTGTAACCGGTTACAGATTCTGCGGGGAAGCAGGGACAACGAGGGGGAAGTCCGTGAAACAGCCAACACCATATGACGTGATCGTTGTCGGCTCTGGCGCCGGCGGCGGCATGAGCGCCTATGTCCTCGCCAAGCGGGGGCTGAAGGTCCTGATGCTGGAAGCGGGCCGCGACTACAAGCCCGAAGAAGAAACCCCGATGTTCAATACGAACGCCGAGGCACCGCTTCGGGGTGTTTCAACACCTGACAAGCCCTTCGGTTATTATGATGCCACGGTCGATGGTGGCTGGACGGTACCGGGCGAGCCTTATACGACGGCCCCCGGTGACCGCGAATTCATGTGGTGGCGCCCCCGCATGCTGGGCGGTCGCACGAACCATTGGGGCCGCATCTCGCTGCGCTTCGGGCCTTATGATTTCAAGCCCTACAGCCGCGATGGCCTCGGCGTCGACTGGCCGATCAGTTACGAAGAACTGGCGCCCTGGTATGACAAGACCGAAAAGATCGTCGGCATCACCGGGGCAGGGCAGCTCGGCCTTGAAAACACACCCGACAGCCCACCCGGTATCCTCCATGATACCCCGACCCCGCGCCTGC
Source organism: Pseudokordiimonas caeni (assembly GCF_026719705.1). Lineage (GTDB taxonomy): Bacteria > Pseudomonadota > Alphaproteobacteria > Sphingomonadales > Kordiimonadaceae > Gimibacter > Gimibacter caeni. The sequence continues at coordinate 159,533 of NZ_JAPPRR010000001.1, forward strand.
ATGAGATCATGATGACCCGCGCGTTCGAGGCGATGGGTATCCCTGTGGCGCCGATGCGGGCGGCGGTTATCCAGAAGCCGATGGATGGCCGCTCGGCCTGCTTCTATGCCACCTCCTGCGGGCGGGGCTGCTCGATCAAGGCGATGTTCCAGACAACGACGGTGCTGATCCCGCCGGCACTTGCCACTGGCAACCTCGATATCATCACCGATGCGATGGTCTATACGGTGGACATGGGCAAGGACGGCCGCGCCAAGGGCGTGACCTATATCGACCGGGTGAGCGGCGCGCATAAAAGCGTAACGGCGAAGGCCGTGGTGCTGGCGGCAAGTGCCGCTGAAACCGCGCGGATCCTGTTGAACTCCAAAGACGGTCGCAACCCCGATGGGGTCGCCAACTCTTCGGGCACTGCCGGCAAGTATCTGATGGATACGGTTGGCACCGACAGTGGAGGCCATATCCCGATGCTTGAAGGCATGCCGTCCCGCAACGACGATGGCATGTCGGGCGCGCATATCTATGTGCCCTGGTGGGGATACCAGCAGCAGGCGCGGAAGGAACTGCCGTTCCCGCGCGGCTATCATATCGAGGTCGGCGGCGGTCAGCGGATGCCGGGCATGGGCATCGGCGATCTGGCTGACTATAGCGACGTTCCCTTCGGGGTGGGCCTGCGCCAGCAGATGCGCCACCATTATGGCTCCGACATCGGCTTTGCCGGTCGCGGCGAGATGATCCCGAACGACGACTGCTACGCCGAGATCGACCCCGACATCAAGGACCGGTTCGGCATCCCGGTGCTGCGCTTCCACTGGAAATGGTCCGAACATGAAATCGGCCAGGCGGCCCACATGCGCAAGACCTTCCACGAGATCATCGACCGGCTTGGCGGCCGGGTGACCTACGGGTTTGAAACCGACGGAGAAAAGGCAATCGCGGCGGGCGGCGAGATCATCCACGAGGTCGGCTGCGCCCGCATGGGGGCTGACCCGAAAACCAGTGTCGTCAACAAATGGGGGCAGGCATGGGATGTGAAGAATCTCTTCATCACCGATGGCGCGGTGCTGCCGTCGAACCCTGACAAGAACCCGACGCTGACGATCCTGTCGCTTGCCATGCGCAACGCCAACTATCTTGCCGATGAAGCCGCGAAGGGGAATCTCTGATGTCGCCCTATGTTTCGAAAATCGACCGCCGCACCGCGCTGAAATGGCTTTCGGCGGCTGCCGTCACGCTTGCCGTTGCCCCCACGATGGCGCGCGCCGCGACCTATGTAAAAACGCCGAAAGGCTATGGCACTGACCCCGATATGCTGAACCCCACGTCGCCGTGGGACAGGATCATGACGGACCGGCAATTGCAGCTGACCGCGGTGCTGACCGATATCATCCTGCCGGCGGAAGGCCCGCATCCGGCACCAAGCGCCATCGGCGTGCCGGACTTTGTGAATGAATGGGTATCAAGCCCCTATGAGCAAACCAAATCTGACCAGAAGGTGATCCTCGAAGGCCTCGACTGGATCGACGCGGAAGCGAAAAGCCGGGGCGCCAAGGGCTTTGTGGAGGCGGATGCGAGCCTGCAACTGGCCATCGTCACCGCCATCGCCAAGCCGGATGCAAGTGCGGCCCATGCCTTCTTCAAACGGTTCCGCCACCTCACCCTTGGCGGATACTATTCCACGCCCGAAGGCTTTGCCGACATCGGCTATATCGGCAACGTGCCGTTGGAAAGCTATCCGGGGCCGGACGCGAAAATGAAAGCCATGCTCGAAGAGCGCATGAAAGCGATAGGAATCTGACCATGAAAAAACTGTTTCTGGCCCTCGCGCTGATCAGCGCACCGGCTGTGGCCGACGACTGGCAAACGCTCGATGCCAGCCAGTGGCGTGCCTACAAGGGCGAAGGCATCCCCGCTGGCTGGCACGCCGAGGGCAACACGCTTTCAATGGTGAAATCACCGGCGGGCGATATCGTCTCGAAAGAGACATACGGCAGCTTCGAACTGACCTTCGAATGGAAGATTTCAGCCGGTGGCAACAGCGGTGTCTTCTTCCATGTGCAGGAATCGCCCGATCTCGCCCAGACCTATTTCTCCGGCCCTGAATATCAGGTGCTGGATAACAAGGGCCGCAGCGAACCGCCGATCGAACAGGCCGGCGGGCTTTATATCCTCTATGCGCCCGAGGCCGACTATACGAAGCCGGTTGGCGAGTTCAACGAAGGCCGCATCCTTGTGGACGGCAGCAAGGTGGAACACTGGCTGAATGGCCACAAGGTTGCCGCCTACGATATGGCGTCTGATGATTTCAAGGCGCGCGTGGCCGCCAGCAAGTTTGCCAAATGGCCGGCCTTTGCTGCCTCGCCTTCGGGCCATATCGCCCTGCAGGACCACGGTGACCCGGTCACCTACCGCAATATCCGTATCCGCCGCCTGTCGGCTGAATAAGGGCGCGCGAGGCGAGGGGCCTCGCGACCGTCATCGTCACCAAGGGGGAGGGGTGGATGGGCACCAAACGCTACGCGCAGCTAAGCGCGATGATGTTCCTGCAGTTTTTTGTATGGGGAGCGTGGTTCGTCACGCTCGGCACCTATCTCGCCGGGCTCGGCTTTTCGGGTGCCGAGATCGGCACCGCGTATCTGACTAACAATATCGGCGCAATCATCTCGCCCTTCTTCATCGGACTGGTGGCTGACCGTTATTTCAACGCCGAGAAAGTGATGGCGGTGCTGCATCTTCTGGGCGGTGCCGTGCTTTTCTATGTGTCGGACCTGGCGACGACGAGTGCGATCATCATCGGGCTCTTGGTTTATAATGCCTGCTATATGCCGACACTGGCCCTCGTCAATTCCGTAGCTTTCAACCAGATGGCTGAGCCCGATGCCGAATTCCCGCGTGTGCGGGTCTGGGGCACGCTGGGGTGGATCGTCGCGGGGCTTGCCATCACCTACGGGCTGACGAGCACTGGCAGCAATGTGGAAGCGACCGACCTGCCGATGAAGATGGCGGCGGCAGCCTCTATCCTGCTCGGCCTCATGAGCCTGACGCTACCCGCCACCCCGCCGGGCAAGGCAGGCCAGAAGGCGAGCCTTGGCGAGATTCTCGGCCTTGATGCACTGGCGCTGTTGAAAGATCGCTCGTTTGCGATCTTCGCGGCGTCGTCGCTGCTCATCTCCATTCCGCTTGCCTTCTATTATGCCTTCACGAACCTCTATCTGAACGAGCTGGGGATCGAAGGCGTGGCCGCCAAGATGAGCCTAGGCCAGGTGTCGGAGGTCGGATTCATGGTGCTGATGCCCTTCTTCTTCCGCCGCCTTGGTGTGAAATGGATGCTGTTCGCCGGCATGCTGGCCTGGGTGGTGCGCTACGGCTTCTTCGCCACCGCAGCCACCGACGCGACCGTCGGGCTTCTGCTTGCGGGTATCTTGCTGCACGGCGTCTGCTACGACTTCTTCTTCGTTACCGGGCAGATCTATGTGGACCGCAAGGCGGACAAGAAAATCCGGGCAAGCGCGCAGGGCTTTATCACGCTCATTACCTATGGTGTGGGCCTTGCCATCGGCTCAAGCATTGCCGGGCAGGTTGTCGACCATTTCACGATGGACGGCGCGCGCGACTGGGCAGCTATCTGGTGGGTACCGGCGGGCTTTGCCGCCATTGTGCTGGCGCTTTTCACCCTTCTTTTCCGCGAAGAGAAAGACACGGCCGGGGCATAACCCCGGCCGTTTGGCCATAGTGACTGGTCCACTTTGATCTGTCCCCAATCCGTCCGATAGAACATTAACACGCTTGTGAGTGAATTTACTTTCTGCTACATCCTGCCTTGAGGGAAATACGGGAGAGGAGAAAGCCATGTCGCTTGACGGGGACAAGGGTGCTGGCTCGGCTGCGGCCGGGGGAGCGCTGCCCAAGCATCACGAAGCCACGAAGAAAGAGAAGCTGGTTATTGCTGCCTCTTCGCTTGGTACCATGTTCGAATGGTACGATTTTTATCTCTACGGGCTTCTGGCGACCTATATCTCCAGCCATTTCTTTTCGGGTGTGAACGAAACCACGGCCTTCATTCTGGCACTGGCGGCTTTTGCTGCCGGCTTCGCGGTACGTCCGTTCGGCTCGCTCGTGTTTGGCCGGATCGGTGATCTCGTTGGGCGGAAATATACCTTCCTTGTCACCATGGGGCTGATGGGCCTATCGACCTTCGCGGTCGGCCTGCTGCCGAACTATGACCAAATCGGTGTTGCCGCCCCCATCATTCTTGTGGGCTTGCGCCTCTTGCAGGGCTTGGCCGTTGGCGGTGAATACGGGGGAGCTGCGACCTATGTCGCCGAGCACGCGCCAAACAACCGGCGCGGCCTATACACCAGCTTCATCCAGACAACCGCCACACTTGGCCTGATCACCGCGCTGATGCTGGTGATCGGCCTGCGCACCGTGCTGGGCGAGGAAGCCTTTGGCGACTGGGGCTGGCGGGTGCCGTTCCTTGTGTCGATCCTGCTTCTCGCCATTTCGCTTTGGATCCGCATGAAGCTGGATGAAAGCCCGGTCTTCAAGAAGATGAAGGCGGAAGGGTCGACCTCGAAGGCGCCGATCAGTGAAGCCTTCGGCAAATGGAAGAACCTGAAGTTCGGCCTGATCGCGCTTTTCGGTGCCGTCGCAGGGCAGGCGGTGATCGGCTACACCGGCCAGTTCTACACGCTTTTCTATCTGGAAAAGGTGATGAAGGTGGACCCGGCAACAGCCAATATCATGATCGCGACGGCCCTTGCTATTGGCACGCCCTTCTTCGTGATTTTCGCCTGGCTCAGCGACCGGATCGGTCGCAAGCCGATCATTGTGACCTCGTGTCTGGTGGCAGCCCTTGCCTTCTTCCCGATGTTCAAGGCACTGACCTATGCGGGGAACCCGGCTCTCGCGGCGGCGGTGGCGAACTCGCCCGTCACGGTGCATGCGTATGATGGGGAGTGTTCGCTGCAATTTGATCCCGTTGGCAGCAACAAGTTCGACGCCACCAGTTGTGATATCGCCAAAACCTACCTTGCCAAGGGCGGCATCAACTACAGCAACGCGGAAGCCCCCGCCGGCACCATAGCCTTGGTGCGGGTGGGCGAGCGCGAAATCGCTGCCCCCGATCCTGCTGGCATGGGCGACGCGGAAAAGGCTGCTGCCATTGCCGCGTTCGGCGCCGAGATGAAAGCAGCCCTCGATGCAGCGGGATATCCCGAGAAGGCAGACCCCGAAGGCATCAACAAGCCGCTGGTGATCCTGATCCTTGTGGGTCTCGTGATCCTTGTCACGGCACCTTACGCGCCGCTTGCCGCCCTGCTTGTGGAAATGTTCCCGGCGCGTATCCGTTATACCGCCATGTCGCTGCCCTATCATATTGGCAATGGCTGGTTCGGTGGCTTTCTGCCGTCTGCCGCCTTCGCCATGGTCGCGGCAACGGGGGATATCTATTACGGCCTGTGGTATCCGGTGGCGATAGCGGCCATGACCTTCGTGGTCGGCGCCCTGTTCCTGCCTGAAACGTTCCGTCGGAATATCGACGACTAGGCCATTGGCGCCGCGTTGGGGCCGGGTTATCCCCCCGGCTTCGGACCTTGGCCTCCGCGCGGCGCCTTCTTCTTTTTGTCAGATTTTCAGGGCAGCCGCCAGCAACCGCTGGAAGGCTGTCGTTGTTTCTGCGACCGCCGCTGCCACCACGCAGCGGGCGTCATCTTCCGCCACATGATGAAAGCGGTGTAGTCCGAAGATACCCGCAACTGATGGGTAGCCAGCGGCGATGATGCCGGTCAGCTCACCCGCTGAAAGATCGGCACTCGAATAGGGTGCCTCAAGCCCCGAAAGGCCGGCGAACAGCTCGCGTGCCGCGGGCAGCAGCGCAGGGCTCGTGACCAGATAACGCTGCGCATCTGTACCCGGTAGCGGCATGGGCGAGCCGGTGATTTCATGCCAGTCGCGTGCCGCCAGATTGGCGCCGAGATGAAGCCAGAAATCGGTTTCCACCGGTTTCGGCACCATCGCCTTCATTGATTCTTCGGCGCCCAGATATTCATATTCGTGGCCGCTATTGCAGACGAAGGCGAGGTTGTGGCTGGTGACAGCCACGGCGGCCCAGCGCGCGATTGCAAGCCAGGCAGCAACCCCGCCGCCCCGCTCGCCCGCGCAGGTGAACCAGCCGGACCGCGGGGTGGACACCACAAGCCAGCGGCCCTTGCCGCGATCAATACGCCCGACGAAATTGAAGGCCGGCCGCCGGCTGCTCTCGCCGGTCAGATACAGTGTCGCCGTTTCGCCTGCCATCGCAGCAGCGAGGAAGGGGCCAGCGTCTTCAGGGGCAATCAGCGCCGTGGGGCCAGCAAACATGGGTTGGCGGCCATCGGTATTCAGCGCGATCACCTTGCCGCTCGGGCCGTTGGTGATGATCACGGCTGCTACTGCCCCGGCGGCAAAGGCGGCTTTGGTAGGCGCCTGGACGGCTTTCGACAGGGCCGAGGACCAGCGGCCGTGTGGCAGGTCGATCAGCGCGATCGCGCCTTCGAGCGGTTTGCTTGCCCGCCCGGCGGCATCTACCCGAACGATCCGTGCGGTTATCCCTTCCGCGCCCGTGGGCATCACGATGGGCTGCGGCCACACATTGGCTCTGGCGCCACCCGAAACCAGTTCGGTGCGGGCGGGGGCAAAGGAAGGCACTGAAACGCTCTGTCGTTCGATTTTGAAGCCGGCCTTGACCAGCTCGCCCGCCATCCAGTCGCCGCAGGCATTGTCGCCGGGGCCACCGGCCTGTTTGCTGCCGAAGCCGATATAGCGGGCGAGGTCATCTGCCACATTGCCGGTGACACTGTCGTCGGCTTTTGCCATGGCGGCACTTGCCGTCAGGCCGCCCATGAATGGCAGCATCATGCCGCCCGCGAGAAATCCACGCCTTGTTGGTCCCCTCACTGATATGCTCCCCTCATGGCGATTGCGGTACGCGCCCTGCAAATCGCGCCTTGCATAAATGTTAACTCGCATGAGAGTTTATATGAATGAGCGAGGGAGACAAGCGCACGATCCGCATTTGCCGAGGGGGAGCCGACCATGAAACTGAAAGTCTGTCTTGTCCTGGTGGCTGCTCTGTGGGGCTCGGCCGGGTCGGCAGCCGCCACCACGCGGCCCGAGGTGACGGTGGCTGAGGGCCGGCTGGCCGGGGTCGCTGAAGCCGGGCTTCATATCTTCAAGGGCATCCCCTATGCGCTGCCACCAGTAGGGGAGCGCCGCTGGAAAGTGCCGGAACCGCCTGCAAGCTGGCAGGGCGCGCGCGATGCCGGTGCCTTTGGCCCCGCCTGCGTCCAGCCGCCAATCTCGCCCGCAAGCGTCTATTTCGATCCGCCCGCCGGGATGGGTGAAGACTGCCTCACGCTCAATGTCTGGGCGCCCGAAAGGGCGGAAAAGGCCCCGGTGATCGTGTGGATCTATGGTGGTGCGCTGCAGCGCGGCCATGCTTCAAGTCCGCTCTATGACGGTGCCAATTTCGCGCGCAAGGATGTGGTTTTCGTGTCGCTGAATTACCGGCTTGGCGTGCTCGGCTGGATGGCGCATCCGGACCTCAGCGCCGAGGCCGAGGAGGGTGTTTCCGGCAATTACGGGCTGATGGACCAGATCAGGGCGCTTGAATGGGTGCGCGACAATATCGCGGCCTTCGGTGGTGATCCGGCCAATGTGACGGTGATGGGCGAATCCGCCGGGGCGCTCAGCGTCACCTATCTTCTCTCCAGCCCCGAGGCGCGGGGCCTGTTTCACAAGGCGATCGTCGAAAGCGCCAATATCCGCGCCGTCCCCGCTCTCAAGGAGGCCGCATATGGCCAGCCATCGGCCGAGGATATCGGCATGGCTGTGATGAGCGGTGCAGGCGCGGACAGCCTGAAGGTACTTCGGGACATGGATGCGATGGCAATTACGACGGCCGCGATGAAGGCGCGGTTCGTGCCGCAGGGGACAGCGGGCGGCCATGGGCTTCCGGCGCAGGTGGTGGATATATTCGATGAAGGCGGGCAGGCAAAGGTGCCGCTGCTGATCGGGTTCAACAGTGGCGAAATCCGCTCGCAGCGCATTTTCGTGCCAAAGGCACCCGACACGGCAGCTGCCTACGAGGCTGAGATCAGGGCACGCTACGGTGATCTTGCTGACGCCTTCTTGAAAGTCTATCCGGCGGACGATATCGCGAACAGCATGCTCGCCACCGTGCGGGATGCCATCTATGGCTGGGCGAGCGAGCATCTTGCGCACCGCCAGACCGCAGCCGGGCAGCCTGCCTATCTCTATCTCTTCGATCATTGCTATGACGCCGCCGCCGCGCGCCACATGTGTGCCTTCCATGCCAGCGAACTGCCATTTGTTTTCGGGCAAGCGGGGAAGGATGGCGCCATCCCGCCAAACTGGCCACGGCCTGAGGGCAGCGAAGACGAAGCCTTGTCTGCCGCCATGATGGATTACTGGGTCAGTTTCGCAAAAACTGGTGTGCCATCGAGCCCCGACCACGATACGTGGCTGCCTTACGGTGAGGCGGAGGCCTTCATGCGCTTCGACGGCGTGCCGGTGGCGGGCCACAACCCTGTGCCAGGCATGTTTGAAATGCAGGAAGAACTGGTCTCCCGTCGCCGCGCGGCCGGCCAACAATGGTTTATCAATGTGGGGGTTGTTGCCGGGAAAGTCCCTGAAAAGCACCCTTAGTGCCTTGTTTCGAAAGCACCAAATCAAATATTCACACGCGTGAGAGTGAGTGTTGACGAGGCGCCCCCGGCGTGTCAATATCCAGCCTGTATCGGACTCAGGGGAGGCCGGTGCGGGAGGGGAAAATCAAGTTAGGGAGAGGGGAGGATCTATGAAAAAGATTCTGTTTGCCGTCACATGCGCTGCTGCCGTGACGGCCGGTTCGACTTATGTTTATGCACAAGCGGCCGGACAATCGGGCGCTGCTGAAACCGCCAAAGACGATCCGCTGTTTGACGAAATCATCGTGACCGCCACCCGGCGGAACGAAAAGCTGCAAGACGTGCCGCTCAGCATCACGGCTTTCTCGCAAGAGAAGCTGACAGAGAAGGGCATTGTCGGTTACGAGGGGCTGGCGCACGAAACGCCCGGCGTAGTGATGAACCGCCCGACCCAGAACTTCAACAACTTCACCGCGCGCGGCCTTGCCACTAACGGCTATAACGCCAACCTGCAAAGTACGGTCGCGATCTATATCGACGAACTGCCGATTTCCGCAAACGGCAACTCGACGATCCTTGACCCGAACCTTTATGACGTCGAGCGCGTTGAGTTCCTGCGCGGCCCGCAGGGCACGCTCTTCGGCTCCGGTTCGCTCGCTGGTGCTGTGCGTATCCTGAACAAGAATCCCGACCTTGATGAGTTCGAGGCGTCGGCCCTTGTGGACTTCGGCCTTACGGGCTCGGATTCGCTGCGCCAGCGCTACAATGGCATGGTCAACGTGCCGATTGTGGATAACGAGCTGGCGCTGCGTGTTGTTGCCTTCCGCCGCGACGAGGATGGCTATGTTGATAACGTCCTCACAGGCGTTGAAGACGCCAACGCCCACAAAAGCTGGGGCGGTCGCGCCATCCTCCTTTGGGAGCCGACCGAGAAGCTGTCGCTTCGCCTGATGGCCTCGCACGAGGACAGCAAGCCCGAGGATTCGTCACTGGTGAACCCGGCGCTTGGCCGCAACAAGCGCAATTCCGAGCGTCCGGACCTCTTCAATGCGAACCTCGACAATTACAATGCTACGCTAGATTACCAGTTCGACGGGGCAACGCTGACGAGCTCGTCGACCTATTCGGAGTTCGACCAGACCTTCTTCGTCGATCTCGCGAATACCTTCGGCTTCACCATTCCGTTCCGGCTGGATGCTTCTGCCTATGACAAGATTTTCGTTCAGGAAACACGGCTTGTGTCCGATCCGGGCGAGAAGATCGACTGGGTCATCGGCGGCTTCTATTATTACAAGCGCCGGGACGTGGACTATGAATACCGGGCTTCGGAAGAATTCCTCGCCGCACGCGGGCTCACTGGGCTTGACGGCGACACCTATCAGTCGTTTGGCGCGCACACGAATTCGAACGAACTCGCAGCCTTTGGCGAGCTGACCTACCATATTTCGGATGACCTGTGGCTGACCGGCGGCTTGCGCTACGGCAGCACCGACGTGCAATCCTTCACCGAGGAAGGTGGCTACAACAGTAACTATCTGGCGGCGGCACTGGGCGGTCTCACCGGCCCCCTGACCATCACGCCGGTGGTGGCGGCTGAGGGCGACAAGGCCAAGGCCAGCAAGCTTTCCTACAAGGCGAGCCTTTCCTACCGCATGTCGGAGGAAGTAACGACCTACGCCACGATCTCGACCGGCTTCCGTTCGCCGATCGTGAACGCCCGCGCAGGCCTCTCGAGCGTTGTGGACCCGAATGACATCATCATTCCTTATGGTGCATCGAGCGACAAGCTCACCAACTATGAAGTCGGCCTCAAGGGGCGCTGGCTGAACGGGGCACTGACCGCCAATCTCGCGGCCTACCTGATCGACTGGAAAAACATCCAGGTACAGGCAAACCGTGTGTCGGATTCGGTACAGTTCGCCACCAACATCGGCGCGGCCCGTTCAAAGGGTATCGAGTTCGAGATTGCGGCAAGCCCGGCCGAAGGGCTGGATATCAACCTCAATGGCTCGTTCAACGATTCGAAGGTGGTCAGCCTGACGCCAGAAGAAGCCGCCATTTCGGGTGCGGTTGAAGGGGCACAGCTTGCCTCGCCGCACTTCCAGGGCTCGGCCACGGTCAAATACAGCTTCGATGTCAGCGATGACATGCAGGGCTTTGCGGCGGGCACCATCAGCCATGTCGGCAAGTTCCCGGGCCTCTTCCAGAATGTACCGGGCCGGCCGAACCAGCAAAGCCCGACCTACGGCTTCACCGAGGCGTTCGAGAATGTGAACGTGCAGTTGGGCGTGAGCAAGGACACATGGACGCTGATCGCCTATGCCGAAAACCTTTTCGACAATAGTGACATCACCTATGTCCACCCTGAAAACTTCCTGGCCAGCCGGTTCGGGACGTTGCGGCCGCGCACGGTGGGCCTGCGCTTCAGCTATACTTACTGAGGTGCGTCATGAAGGCCTTTACCCCCGCGAGTTTTCACCCGGACGGTCTTCCCGCCAACGGTTCCGCTGCTGAGGCAGCGGGGCCGCGCCGGGCTGGCGCTCGACTTTTACCAAGGGGGCTGACCCATGTTGCGGCGGCTGTATTCGCCGCAGCATGGGTTCTTCTTGCTGCCCCTCTCTCCTCCGCGGCCGAAAGCCCTGTCGTTCAGGCGCCGTCTGGCCCGGTGAAGGGGGAGGCGAAAGATGGCCTTCATATCTTCAAAGGCATTCCTTATGCCCTGCCGCCGGTCGGTGACCTTCGGTGGAAACCGCCGGTGGCGGTGCCAGCATGGGAAGAGGTGCGTGATGCGGGCGGTTTTGGCCCCGCCTGCATCCAGCCGCCCTCGCGTCCCGGAAGCATCTATTTCGAAAAGCTGCGCTCGACGAGCGAGGACTGCCTGTATCTGAATATCTGGGCACCCGAGAAAGCCGAGAAGGCACCGGTTTTTGTCTGGATCCATGGTGGCTCGCTGATCGCGGGTGCTGGCAGCCAGTCCATGTATGACGGCGAGGCGCTCGCCAAACGCGGCATCATCGTTGTTTCCATCAATTACCGCCTCGGTATTCTCGGATATCTAGCGCACGCCGAACTGAGCGCGGAATCGCCGGATCAGGTGTCCGGTAACTATGGCTTGCTTGACCAGATCGAAGCGTTGCGCTGGATCCATGGGAATATCGCGGCCTTCGGCGGTGATCCGGCAAATGTGACCATCGCGGGTGAATCCGCCGGCGCGCTGAGTGTCATGTATCTGATGGCCGCGCCGGATGCGCGCGGGCTTTTTGCCAAGGCCGTTGCCCAAAGCGCCTATATGGTCACCGCACCAACGTTGAAGGAAAAACGTTACGGATCCGAATCAGGTGAAGCCATCGGGGCGTGGATCGTGAACAAGCTGGGTGCGGCCTCGGTTGCCGAACTGCGCGGCAAGGATGCGCAAGGCTTGGTCGACGGGGTCGGGCGGGCTGGCTATTTCCCGTTCCCCTCAATCGACGGCAAGGTGCTACCGCATCAGCTCGTCGAGGTGTTCGACCGCGGCGAGCAGGCGCCGGTGCCGTTGCTTGCCGGGTTCAACAGTGGGGAAATCCGTTCGCTGCGTTTCCTGTTGCCCCCGCCGCCCGAGGATGCCGCAGCCTATGAAGCGGCGATCCGCAAAGGCTACGGCGACCTTTCGGATGAATTCCTGCGCCAATATCCGTCCCGCCTGATTGATGAAGCCATGCTCGCCGCCACGCGCGACGCCATGTATGGCTGGACGGCGGAGCGGCTGGTGAAGAAGCAGGCAGCGATCGGGCAACCCGGCTATCTGTATCTCTTCGATCACAGCTATCCGGCGGCTGACATACTGGGGCTCCATGCCTTCCATGCGGCTGAAATTCCCTATGTGTTCGGCACCACGCGGCGCATCACCGATGCGTGGCCGAAGATTCCCGGCACGACCAACGAACAGAATCTGAAAGACGCCATGATGGATTACTGGTCCTCCTTCGCGCGGGCCGGCAAGCCGGTGGCTGATGGTCAGCCCGACTGGCCCGCCTACGGCGAAAATCAAGCCTATATGTATTTCGCCGATGAACCGCACGCAGCCACCCATCTGCTGCCGGGCATGTATGAACTTCATGAGGAAGTCGTTTGCCGGCGCCGCGCCGCCGGTGACATCGCCTGGAACTGGAATGTCGGCGTGATTGCACCTCCCCTGCCACCCAAGACGACGGATTGCCAATGATACACGGCGCCATGCAGCCTTACTCGCTGACGCTCGATAAATTTCTCGATCACGCCGCAAAATGGCACCCCGACGCAAAGGTCGTGACCGCCCGTGAAAACGGGCCGGCGACCGGCGTGGGTTATGCCGACCTGCGGCGCCGGGCAGGGCGTATTTCCACTGTTCTCGCGGGGCTCGGTATCGAGCTTGGCGATCATGTAGCCACGCTCGCCTGGAACACGCAGGCGCATGTCGAAGCCTGGTATGCCATCATGGGGATGGGGGCGGTGTGCCATACGCTCAACCCCCGTCTTACGGCTGCCCAGATCGCCTCGATGCTTGCGCAGTCGAAGGCGCGGGTGCTGATCATCAGTGCCGACCTGCATGCGCTGGCCAGCCAGATAGCCGAACGTGCCACGGCCATCCAGCATGTGCTGGTGATCGATGGTTCGACGCAGGGCTGGCGCCTTGGTGGTGCAAGCCCGGGCGTGACCGCACTGGAAGCCGAAATCGAAGCCGCTACTGGCGAGGCCGAGTGGGGGCAGTTTGATGAAAACAGCCCGTCCGGCCTTTGCTTCACGTCCGGCACGACGGGCGCGCCGAAGGGTGTGAGCTATACTCACCGGTCAAGCTTCCTGCACACGCTGCGCCTGTTGCAGGCAGATGTGCTGGCGCTGCGCGCATCGGATGCCGTGATGCCGGTGGTGCCGATGTTCCATGCCAGCGCCTGGGGCCTGCCGTTCGCTGTGCCGGCGGTGGGGGCCAAGCTCGTGCTGCCGGGCCGACAGGCGGACGGGGCGAGCCTCGCCAAGCTCATTGCCGCGGAAGGCGTGACGATTGCCGTGGGCGTGCCGACCGTGTGGGTCGGGCTCATCGATCATCTGGAAAAGACGGGCGGAGAGCTGCCAAGCCTTGAGCGGATCATCGTCGGCGGCGCGCCGATGCCGCCCGCCCTGATGGCGCGGATCGAGGAACGGTTGGGCGTGACGATCCAGACAAGCTGGGGCATGACCGAACTGTCGCCGTCCGGCACCTTCGCACCACCCGCTGACCCCGACCGCAAGGCGTCTGTCTCTGGCCGCCCCGCCATCGGCGTGGACCTGTTGCTGGCGGACGCTTCCGGGCAGCCGCTTGCCGAGCAGCGCGGTGCGGAGGGGTATCTGAAGGTGCGCGGCGCGGCGGTTGTCGAACGCTATTTCGGCTTCGACGAAGCGTCGACCGACGAAGACGGCTGGTTTGATACGGGCGACCTCGCCCGGATCGACGCGCGCGGCAACCTGACGATCACGGGCCGCGCCAAGGATCTGATCAAGTCGGGCGGCGAATGGATCAACCCGTCGGAGATCGAGGCGGTGATCGGCGCGTTGCCCCAGGTGTCGCTGGCGGCCGTCATCGGCCGGGCTGACCCCAAATGGGGGGAACGCCCGGTGCTGCTGGTGGAACTTCGCGAGCCTGAGGCAGTAACAGACGACGAGCTTTTGAAGCCCCTGCAGGGTCGCGTGGCCCCTTGGTGGATCCCGGATGCGGTGGTACGACTGTCAAAGATGCCGCTGGCATCTACCGGTAAAATAGACAAAATGCGGCTTAGAGAGATATATGGCGGTATCTAGACCTGTGGTTCCAGAAACCTTAGGGTCCGGAAACCGAATGACGGACGGAGAGGCGAACGCGTGGCCGAAAACGCAGCAACAGCACGTAAACGCACGATCAAGGCGCAACAACGCGCCGAGATGATGGAGCAGATTCTCGATGCAGCCGAGTATCTGTTTTCGAAGCATGGCTTTTACGGGGTGACGCTCAAGGATGTTGCCAAGCGCGTAGGGGTGCACCACACGCTCCTTAACTATTATTTCGATGACAAGAAGAACCTTTTCGATGCCGTTTTTGCCCGTCGTGCAGTGGTGACGAGCCAGCGCCGGATGGAAACGCTGGACGCCTACGAAAAGGAAGTGAACGGCAAGCCGACCGTTGAAGGTGCGCTAAGGGCCTTTCTCGATACCGACCTGGATCTTTATATCCAGGGCGGGGAAGGCTGGCGCAATTATGCAGCCCTAGGCGCGCAGGTCGCCAACACCCCGGAATGGGGGGCGGAGACCATGGACCGGCATTTCGATCCCGTGGTGCTGCGGCTCATTGACCTTCTGAAGAAGGCACTGCCCGATTGCTCGGACGAGGACATTTTCTGGGGCTATCATTTCGTGACCGGCGCCCTGATGCTGACCCTTGCCCGCACCGGGCGGATCGACAAGCTTTCGGGCGGCCTTTGCCGGTCGGAAGATTTTGTGGCAGTGAAGAAGCGCATGGCGACCTTCATGGCCGCCGGTTTCATCGAAGTTTGCAAACAGCGTAAGGCGGAAGGCTGAATCCCTGACCCGGAAGGAGAGGGGCAAACAGATTTTGTTTGATCATTTTATTAACTCACAAGATAGCGAATAAAAATTCGATCCAGAAACGGGAGGAATGAAAATGAAACTGCAAGACCGCGTAGCGATTGTCACCGGTGCTGGTGGCGGGCTCGGGCGTTGTCATGCCCTGATGCTCGCAAGCCACGGGGCCAAGGTGATCGTGAACGACATGAACGGCGACAGTGCAAAGCGCGTGGCCGATGACATCCGCGCAGGCGGCGGCGAGGCGATCGGCGTGCAGGCTTCGGTGACCGACGAAGCGCAGGTTGCGGCGATGGTGACCAAGGCGATGAATGCCTGGGGTCGGGTCGATATCCTTGTCAACAATGCCGGCATCCTGCGCGACAAGAGCTTTGCTAAGATGGATATGGCCGATTTCCGCCTCGTGGTGGAGGTGCATCTGATGGGCGCCGCTATCTGCACGAAGGCTGTGTGGGATATCATGCGCGAGCAGCGCCACGGCCGGGTGGTGATGACGACCTCGTCGTCAGGGCTTTACGGCAATTTCGGGCAGGCAAACTATGGTGCCGCCAAAATGGCGCTTGTTGGCCTGATGCAGACACTAGCGATTGAAGGCGACCGTTATGGCATAAGGGTCAACGCGCTGGCACCGACGGCCGCAACCCAGATGACGGATGGTGTGTTGGCCGCCGATGCACTTGCCAAACTTGACCCTGCACTCGTCAGCCCCGGCCTGCTGGCACTTGTGGGGGATGAGGCACCGACGCGCGCCATCCTGTGCGCGGGTGCCGGCCACTTTGCCTGCGCCAACGTGACCCTCACGAACGGTATTCAGGTGGGCGACAGCCCGCGGGCGGGGGAGCAGGTGATTGCGGCATGGGACGCCGTCAGCGACCGGACGGGGGAAATCGTCCCCGCCTATGGCTTCACGCAGGCCGAGCGGGAACTCGCTGCTGCCGGTTTCGCACCACAGAACCTGACGCTTCACGGATAGGGCCGCCAAAAAAAATGTAACGCATGGGGGCGGGACTTGGGGTGAACAAGTCTTTGTGTGTTGTCTTGAAGCGGGTGTGTGTGCACGCGATATCAGGGCAACCGAAGGAGTATCCCCATGCGTCAACCGGCTTACTATATCACCCACGGCGGCGGCCCCTGTTTCTGGATGGATTTCCCGCCGCCCCTTGGTCCCAAGGCATATGAAAGCCTGCGCGCGTTTCTGGATGGGCTGATCGGCAGCCTGCCAGCGCGCCCGAAATCCGTACTTGTGGTTTCGGCGCATTGGGAGGCACCGGTGCCGACAGTTGGCAGCGGCGAAGCGCCGGGCATGCTTTATGACTATTACGGCTTCCCGCCGCATACCTATGAACTCTCCTATCCCGCTCCCGGCAATCCGGCTCTGGCTGCGCGCGTGCAGGAACTTCTCTCCAGGGCAGGGATCGCCTCTGCTGCTGACGCCGAGCGCGGTTTTGATCACGCGGTTTTCGTGCCGATGCTGATTGCCGATCCGAAAGCCGAAATTCCCGTTGTAACCCTGTCGTTGCAGGAGGATCTGGGCCCCGAGGCCCATCTCGCCGTGGGCCGGGCGCTTGCACCCCTCAGGGATGAAGGCGTGCTGATACTGGCCAGCGGCAGCAGCTATCATAATTTGCGCGATATCTTCCGGGGCGGGGAGGCGTCGTCGGTGGAGTTTGACACATGGCTCCGCGAGACGGCCGAGGCGGCGCCCGACCTGCGCACGAGCCGTTTGATCGATTGGGAAGCCGCGCCCGGTGCCCGTGCCTGTCACCCGCGCGAGGAACATCTCATCCCCCTGATGGTGGCGGTGGGCGCGGCCGAGCACGAACCCGGCGTAACGGTCTATCACGCCCGGATCGGCGGCAAGCCTTATTCCTGCTTCGCCTTCGGCGCGGCCTGATCCCTGCTTCCAGAATAATGTATTCTATGGATTGTACCGTTTCGGTATTTGTGTGAATATATTATTCAATAACGGAAAAGTGGGGGAATATATGGCTGTCGTCAGGCGTTCGGATTGGAAAGCTGCGTGCTTTGGTGTCCTGTTGCCGCTTGCCGCTTTCACGACCTCTGTGAATGCAGCAGAGCCGACGGCAGAAGAAGCGCTTGTCCGCATCTTCGATGGCTCGGTGGAAGGCTCGCCCGCGATGAGCGGGGTCGAGGTTGTGGTGCTCGATCAGGGCAAGGTCGTGTTCGACACAGCCCTTGGCATGGCGACGCTCTCGGACAATGGCGCCGCGACGCCGCTGACCACCGATCACAAGGTGCGTATCGCCTCGATTTCGAAGCTTGTCGCCACCGTGGGGCTGATGCAGCTCGTTGAGGCGGGCAAGGTGAATCTTGACCGTGACGTTTCCGATTATCTGGGGTTCAGCCTGCGCAATCCGAACTTCCCGGATACCCCGATTACGCTTCGCCAGATCCTGTCGCACACTTCCTCAATCCGGGACGGTGACCAATATTGGCTGCCGCGCGGGCAGCATCTCCGCGACTTCTTCACGAAGGGTACCGACCTTTACGATGGCGGCGCGCATTTTGCGGCAGCCGCAGGTGAGGCGCCGGGCACCTATTTCACCTATTCGAACCTCAATTTCGGTGTGGTCGCCGGGGTGATCGAACGGGTTTCGGGCGAGCGGTTCGACCGTTATATGGCGGCCAATGTGCTGCGGCCCCTCGGACTATCTGCAAGCTACAATGTCTGCGACGTGAGCGGGCCGGAGCCCGAGCACCTGGCCTCGCTTTTCCGCAAAAGCACCGACGGCGGCGATACGTTCGCGCCCGAAGGGCCATGGCATGTCCAGCTCGATGGAGCGAAGGTCGCCTGTCACTATGGCATGACGGCGATCCCGCGCGGGGAAAGGGTGGTGATCGAGCATGAGGACTTCGTGCCCGGCGACAATCCGACCCTTTTCTCGCCGCAGGGCGGCCTCAGGGCCTCGGCCCATGACCTGGCCAAAATCGCCCGCATGTTTTTAGGTGGCGGTGAGGTGGACGGCGTGAGGGTCCTGAAGGCCGAAACCGTGGACGCCATGTGGACGCCTGTGTGGACCTTCGACCGCGCCAAACGGAACGGCAATACGACGGGTGAGGATAACCCTGCGCCCGGAGAAGTTGGCCCGATGCTTTCCTATGGCCTGTCGGTCGATCTGATCGATCCGGCGAGCTGGAACCTTGGTCCCTCGCAGCAGCTTGGCGGGCACCGGGGGGACGCTTACGGACTGCTCGGACTTTTCCTTATCGACCGCAAGTCGGACAGGGCGCTGATCGCGCTGATGACCGGGTTTGCTGACGATCCGGCCGCCCATAAGGGGGAAACGCCCTTCTATCGGCCCGAGGAAGAGATGCTGAAATGGTGGCTTCGCCACTTCAACTGAGGGGTGCCGGTGCATCCCCTATCGGATGGTGCTTGAGTTGACCCATGAATCACCCTAAACCGGTCAGAGACGACTTGGCCGCTGCGCGGCGACGGGGCAATGCCGCAAGGCGCCGCCCGGCCGCCACACGATCGGGGGGATCGGGTACAGAGATGGATTGTCTGGAAAGAATGCGACAGGCTTCAGCGGACATGTCGGCGAACGAACGCAAGCTTGCCGATTTCATACAGAAGAACGCCTCGCTCTTGCGGGACTATAGCTCGCAGCAACTGGCCGAGGCCGTGGGCGTGAGCCAATCGAGCGTTGTGAAATTCAGCCAGAAGCTCGGTTTCAAGGGGTATCCGGCCCTCAAACTGGCGGTGAGCGAGGATCTCGCGCGCGCCATGCCGCAGCAGGGTGAGGCGCCAGCAAAGGCCCCACAGCACGCACCATCGGAAAGCAGCGGCGAGCATCTGACCCCGTTCGAGGAACTGGCCAAGGTGAAGGCCGATGTGCTGCGCTGGATCGCTGACCTCAACAGCGAGGAAAGCCTGATGAATGTGGTCCGTGCGCTGGAACGCGCCAACCGCATCCAGTTTGTGGCAGCGGGCAGTTCTGCCCTTATCGTCAAGGACTTCGCGCTGAAACTGCTGATCATGGGCAAGTCCGTGGTCGCGGAATCTGATCTGTTCATGCAGCGCGCCAATGCCGCCACCTTGCGCGGCGGCGATGTGCTTTTTGCGATCTCCGTCTCCGGCAACAATACCGCCATTACCGAGATGGTGGAGAAGGCCCGCGAGAACGGCGTCACCATCATTTCGCTGACGCATTATGATGTGAACCCCTTGAGCCTTCTGGCCCATCATACGCTTTTCACCTTCATGGAGAAAACACCGCTGACCGTGCCGCATGTGGTGGCGCGGGTGGCGCTGCAGCATGTGATCGATGCGCTTTATCTGGTGATGTCGAGCCGCGATACGCAGGGGCGTGAACTGCTGGAGCTCAGTCAGCAGGTCTCCGAACATTTCTAGGCGAAGGCAATCGCCCGGTTGCTATCGAGCGCCATCATGTCCGCATGGCTTGGCCGCTCGCGGATGATGCTTGCACTGTCGCCGTCCACCATCACCTCGGGCACCAGGGGCCGTGCGTTGTAGGTGGATGCCATGACGGCGCCGTAGGCGCCTGCATCCAGAATGGCGACAAGGTCACCGGGCTCGAGCGGCGGCATCGGCCTTGCCCGCGCGAACGTATCCCCGGTTTCACAAACGGGGCCGACAATATCGGCAGGTGTTTCGGCGGCTCCCGTGCGCACTACCGGCACGATCCGGTGATAGGCATCGTAAAGGGCCGGGCGCATCAGGTCGTTCATGGCGCCATCGAGGATCAGGAAGCGGCGGTCGCCGCCATGCTTTTCGTAAATCACGCGGGTGAGCAACAGCCCCGCTGCGCCCACGAGCGACCGGCCGGGCTCGACAATCAACCGGCAGCCAAGGCCGCCCAACCGTTCGCGGGCGAGCTTGGCGAGGTCCGCAGGCGTCGGGATCGGGCCGGTGTCCTCGCGGTAAGCAATGCCGAGCCCGCCGCCGACATCGATGGTGGAAAGCTTGATGCCTGCCGCTGCCAGTTGGCCAACAAAGGCGGCGATCCGGTCGAACGTGAGGCCGTAAGGGGCAAGCGAGGTAAGCTGCGAGCCGATATGCACCGCCACGCCCTGGATATCGATGCCGGGCAGGGTTTTGGCTTCCCGGAAAACGCCAAGCGCGCGATTGAGCGCGATGCCGAACTTGTTCTCGGTCAGACCCGTCGAGATTTTGGCGTGCGTCCCCGCGTCCACATCGGGATTGACCCTGATGGCGATCCGCGCGCGGCGGCCGAAGGCCATGGCCGCGGCCGAAATGGCTTTCAATTCGGGTTCCGATTCCACATTGAACTGCAGGATATCGGCGTTCAGCGCGAAATCGATTTCCTCCCGCGTTTTGGCAACACCTGAAAAGACGATACGGCGCGCAGGGACACCCGCCGCGAGGGCGCGGCGAAGCTCACCGCCCGAGACCACATCAGCGCCAGAGCCCATATCGGCGAAGGTGCGGATCACCGAAAGATTGGTGTTGGCCTTGACGGCATAGCAGACAAGGGCATCCATCCCTTCAAACGCATCGCGGTAGCGGGCGTAGGCTGCCTGCATTGCGGCCTTGGAATAAATATAGACCGGCGTGCCGACCCTTTCGGCAAGGGCGGGCAGCGGGATAGCCTCGATTGTCAGAATATCGTCGCTGTAACGGATGGCTGGACGTGATTTCTTGCTCGGCATGGCAGGCCGCCTTATGGTGTTGGAATAAATTATTATCTATGGAATAATTGTCGCGAATACAAGCGTCATGACAGGGAGGACGAGGAATGGGTGCATTTTGGCGGCAACGGACGCTGGCGGGTTTCATGATGGGGGTGGCGGCTTTTACCCTGCCGGCCAGTGCCGACGGGCTGGCGGAAACAGAAATCGATACGCTGGTCACCTCAGCACTGAAGGAATTTGATACACCCGGCATGTCGGTCGCCATTGTGGAAGATGGCAAGGTCACCTTCATGAAAGGCTATGGCAGCCGCGATCTGGAGGCCAAAAAACCGGTCACGCCAAAAACGCTGTTCCGGCTGGCTTCCACCACCAAGGCTTTCACGGCTGCGGCGCTCGCCATTCTGGTGGATGAAGGCAAGATCGGCTGGGATGACAAGGTGACCGACCATCTGCCCGCCTTTCGCATGAAGGACCCTTGGGTGACGGATGCCTTTACCGTTCGTGACCTGCTCACGCACCATAGCGGGCTCTGGAACGGGGCGGGGGACATGCTGCTGTGGCCGGAGCCATCAAGCTTCACGGCAGCGGAAATCGTGGCGAGTCTCGCGACATTCGAGCCGCTGACCAGCTTCCGCTCGTCCTACGCCTACAACAACGTCCTATACATCGCGGCGGGGGAGCTCGTCGCGGCGGTTTCGGGCGTGCCTTATGCCGACTTTGTGGAAGGCCGTATCCTGAAGCCGCTCGGCATCGCCTGCTATTGGGGGCCGGTGCCCGCGAAGGCGCTGAAGGATGCAGCGGTCGGTTATGATATGGTTGATGGCAAGCTGGTGCCGCATGTGCGAAACGGGATCGACCGCAACCCGACTGCCTCGGTCGCGGCAGGCGGTGGCGTCTGCAATGCCGAGGGCATGGCCAAATGGATGATTGCCCAGCTGGATGGCACCCATGCGCCTTTCAGCGAGAAGCAGCGCGATGAAATGTGGGCGTCGCAGGCGCTTCTGCCACTTTCGGACCGGATGCAGGAAATTGATGGCACCGCGTTTCGCTCCTATGGCCTTGGCTGGCGGCTTGCTGACGTGAACGGGGTGAAGACGGTGTCGCACACCGGCACGCTGGGCGGCTGGCAGGCTTATGTGATGCTGGTGCCATCGAAGAATCTCGGTATCGCGCTCTTCAACAATGGCTCGCACGAATATGCCCGCCAGTCGGTGATACAGGGGCTGTTGAAGTCGTATCTGGCGCCGGGTGAAGAGCGCGACTGGGTGGCGTGGTACGCGGCCGAGGAAGCAAAGGAAGAAGCCGAGGCGAAGACGAAGCAATGGCCGGAGCCCGAGGTGCTGCCGCTGACCCGTCCGATTGAAATCTATGCCGGCACTTATGTGGATGATGTGATGGGGGATGTGACCATCACGCTGCAAGGCGAGCAGCTTGAAATCGTCTTCGCGCGCATGCCGGCGCTGAGAGGCACGCTGATCCCTATCCGCGACGGGCTGTTCCGCACCGAGTGGACCGACCCGACGGCAGCAGGCCGCATGTATGTGGCCTTCCCGTCGGACGCTCTGGGCCAAGTGGTTGCCCTGACGCTTGATAACGCGGCGGGGGCGCCCAACCAGGCGGACGATTATGCCAGCCGCTATTTCAGGCGCCGGTCGGACTGACCGACGCCTGATGGTGTGATCAATCGAGCGGGATCAGGTTCTCGATCGCCTCGATCCCGAGACCCGGCGTCTCGTTCAGCTCGATATCGGGGCCGCGGAAAGTGGCCCCGCCGGTTACCGGGTTGAACTGGCAAAGCGAGGGTCCATCGAGATCCACCTTGGTGATGACGCTCGATTTCGCGACCGCAAGATGCGCGGCGGCGGTGACGCTGATTGACGATTCCAGCATGCAGCCGATCATGCAGCGCACATCATAAATCTTGGCGATATCGGCGATCTTGATCGCGTCCGACAGTCCGCCGGTTTTCATCAGCTTGATATTGATGATATCGGCCGCACCCATCTGGATCAGTTCGATCACTTCGCGCGGCCCGAAGGTGCTTTCGTCCGCCATCACCGGGGTGCGAACGCGTTCGGTGATATATTTCATGCCCTTGAGGTCGGCACCCTTCACCGGCTGCTCGATCAGTTCAAGCTCGATACCGGATGATTCCAGTTCATGAAGGGCGGCCACGGTTTCCCGTGCGGTCCAGCCCTGGTTGGCATCAAGGCGCAACAGGCACCGGTCCTTCACGGCGGCATAGATGGCTTTCACGCGCTTGATATCGACGCCGAGATCCTTGCCGACCTTGATTTTCAGGGTTTCATAGCCGGCGTCGGCTGCACGGATCGAATCCGCGACCATCTTGTCGATATAGTCGACGCTGATGGTGATATCGCTGGCGATGCGCGGCTGGCCGCCGCCGAGCATCTTGTAAAGCGGCACGCCGTGCGCCTGCGCGAACAGGTC
This sequence comes from Pseudokordiimonas caeni, assembly GCF_026719705.1. GTDB lineage: Bacteria > Pseudomonadota > Alphaproteobacteria > Sphingomonadales > Kordiimonadaceae > Gimibacter > Gimibacter caeni. The sequence continues at coordinate 182,872 of NZ_JAPPRR010000001.1, forward strand.
ATAGACAGCGATTTCCACTGCGGCCTTGGCACTGAAATTGTTGATGAGCGCTTCGCCGATGATCTCGGTGATCTGGTTCAGCTGGCTCACTTCCATACCCGTCACCATGGGCATGATATAGTTGCGGATGGCATCGATGATCGATCCGTGGGTGTCGCCCGTGATCACCGCCGTGGCGGGAGCGGCGCCATAACCCACATGGCCCGTATCGGTTTCGATCATGATGACGATGTCCTCGACATGATCGACGGTCCGGAGTGCCGTCTTGAACGGTGTGACGAGCGGCACCCGAAGCTTGCCCAGTTTGTAACCGATGATTTTCATGGAATGGACCTCAGATCATTGCGCCTCAGGGGCGGACCCGTTTGATATTATAAACAGCATCGATATAGAGCCGTTCGTTGGATAGGGAGAGCGGCAGCAAGGGCGTGATCGATACGCCGTTGAGGGTGCCGCGATAGAATGCGCCGTCCGCCTTGGTGTAGGCAAGGCCGGTGACATCATGGATGACGAAGGGCTCGGCCCCGTCGAAGCCCAGCACCATCATCACATGGCCGGGGATGTAAACGAGATCACCAAGTTGCACCTTGCGGGCGGCGGCAAGGCGCGCCTCGCGGCCGGTTTCCTTGTCAATGCGGGTGTTTTGGGCAAAGACGCTTTTGCCCTGGTCACCGGAATTGCGTGGCATCAGGATGCCGAAGGAGGCGTAGATGGCGCCCACAAAGCCGGTGCAATCGCGGCCGTTATAATCGTGCCCCCATCCATAGCGCTCGCCAACGAACTTGAAAGCCTGCTTCACGATATTGGCGTTCGTGTAGGGCAGGTAGCCCATGTGGACATCTTGTGAGCGGGCGATGAGTGCCTTCCGGAAGGCAAGGCTGCCGTCTGCTTCACGCACCGGCAGGCGGACCATGTATCCAAGATACGGGTTTTGCCCATAAAGCTCGGTGCCGCGCTCGGCTGTCGGCACCACGGGCAGGCGCACGCCCATATCAAGCTGCAGTTCGGAAACGCGGGGTTCTTCCGGGTTGAAAACCGTATGAACCTTGGCGCCGGTCACGACGAGGAAATCACCGTCGTTGCGGTAGCCAAGCACGGCCTCGCGGTTCCCTGTTGCGATGGCGTCCACCGGCACCCACGCAACATATTGATAGTTGGCGACCAGATACCATTTGCCGTCGGCACTTGTATGCAGCACGGCGACTTCATCGCCGGGGAAAACGCCGGTTTCCTGGAAGCGGTCGATATCCCGGTCGGTCGCACCTTCGCTGAAGATGCGCTCATGTGTCGGATAGGTGCGCAGTGACGCGCGCTTCACCACAAGGCCGAAACGCACCGGGTTCTGGGCCTTCACATCCCCGAGCGCGAGGCTTGCTTCCCAGCGTTTCACGTCGGCGTCCGTCACTGGTTTACCGTCTTCGTGGATGCGCGGCACGGTCGGCGGGTTGCTGATGCCGCGGATATAGGCCGTGAGGCTGGCGCGGCTGAGGGTTGCGGGCAGGGCGGCCAGATCGCGCATTGTCGGGTCGTCTGCAATGGTCTGCCGGTTCATCTCGGCAATCGCATCCACACTCATTATCGGCGTGTCTGCATCCTTGCCCTTGATCCAGAAGGCGGGGTCCAGATGCTTTTCACTGGCCCCAATCACGTCGCTTGCGAATTCATAATCGCTGGCGGCTGCCGCACTGGCGATGCTGGCGGCAAGGGCGATACTGTGGATAAGGCTGCGCGGTCGCATGGAATATTCCTAGATCATGAGAGACAGAAGCTTGCCGACAAACAGGCCGCCGCCTGTGCCGACAATATAACCGAGAAGCGCCATCAGCACACCGATGGGGACAAGCGCTTCGGAATAGGCAGCGGCAAGGATCGGGGCCGAGGCCACCCCGCCGATATTGGCAAGCGACGCCACACCGCAGGAGAAGAGGTCCAGCCGGAAAACCTTGGCGGCTGCCGCAAGGCACAGGCCGTGGACGGCAAGCACCACAAGCCCCGCGGCGATATAAAGCGGCGCCTTGGCGAGTCCTGCGAAATCAGCCTGCGAGGCGATCAGCCCGATCATGGCGTAAAGGAGAACGTTGCCAAGCTCGATGGCGCCCGGCATGCGGCCAAGCGGCGTCATCGCGGCGATCACACCGATGAGGGTGGCGATGAAGATGGCCCATGTGCCTGTCGAGAAAAAGGCACTCGTGGGTGCATAGGCAGCCAATGCCTGCGAAACGGCGGATACGGTAAGTGCCGCGCCGAGGAGAAACAGGATCGAGGTCAGGTCAATGGGCTTGCCCGTCTCGGCCGCTGCAAGGCTGGCGCTGACCTTGTCGATCACGCCGCTGTCCGCACCCGACCAGCGATTGAAGCGGTTGGCGAAGGGCACAAGCGCCAGAAGGATGACAACCCAGAGGGCATAGTCGACCGAATCCATAAGAAGCGTGTAGCCGATGCTGCTGTCCGGCACCTCAAGGGCGGCCTGCACGGCGAGCATATTCCCCGTACCACCCATCCAGCTACCTGAAAGCGCCGCGAAGGCCTTCCATGCGTGAGGTTCCAGCCAGTTCTGGAAAATCGCGAACGCGACCACGAAGCCGATCATGATGCTGATGGTGGCAGCGGCAAAGGCCAGCAGCATGCGGGGGCCAAGCTTGACGATGCGGCGCAGGTCCGCCTTCGCCAGCAGAAGGAAGATCATGGCTGGCAAGAGATCGCTTTTGAGCGTGCTGTTCACAGCCGTCACATCGTCTGTCCATGACCATAGCCCGAGGGAAGCCAGCACCATCACGATGAAATAAAGCATCACGACACCGGGCAGATATTCGAACAGCCGATGCCGAGTCGTCGTCTCGGTAAGCCGGATCAGGCCCCCGATAGCCATCAGGCTGGCGATATAGGCAAAGCCCGTTTCGATCATGCGTCCCTCCCGGATGTCCGGCGAATCCCTTGGCAGGCTGCCGTTGAATTCGGAATTAATTATTCTTTTCCGGCCTCTCCCTGTCCGTTCTAGCAGATCGGAAACGATGCGGAAAGCTATTAAATCAGCGGAAATGACATGTTGGAATAGAAAATTCTTTACAGTCTTGTGAAATGCGAAGATAAATTATTCATCAACTATATTCCGGCCCGGTGGATAGCGCCGAGGCCTATTTCCAAGGGGGGAAATGAAATGTTGTCACAACAGTTGAGGCGGGCGTCCCTGGCGCTTGGAATGGGTGTCAGTCTGATCGGACTGACGGCAGGCGGTGCTTATGCCGCCAACAGCGATGGCTCCATCCGTGGTGCCGTCATCTCCGAAAATCAGGCGCTGGCTGGCGCCACGATCACGGTCACGAATGCCGAGACCGGCTATTCTCGCACGGTAACCGCGGGCGCGGACGGCAGCTTCCGTTTCTCGCGCCTGCCGATCGGTACCTATCGGGTCACCGCAGCCAAGGGCGGCTATGAACGCACCGTGATTGAAGACGTGAAAGTCTCGATCGGCGGCACCACCTCGCTTGACCTGCAGATGCAAGTCGGCGGCGAGATGGAAGAAATCGTCATCTCGGCGAAGGAAGTCTCCGGGCTTTATCTTGCCGTGGCCGAATCCGGCCTGCAGATTGATGCCACCTCCATCGAGCGCTTCCCTGTCGGTCGCTCGGCCGATGCAATCGCACTTCTGGCGCCCGGTGTGAATGAAGGTCCGTCCTTCGGCGGCATCTCGTTCGGTGGTTCGTCGGTCGGCGAGAATAACATCTTCATCAACGGCCTGAATATCAGCGACGTTGAAACCGGCGTCGGCTTCTCCGACGTGCCGTTCGAGATGTTCAAGGAATTCCAAGTGAAAACCGGCGGTTATTCCGTGGAATACGGCCGCACGACCGGTGGCGTGCTGAACGCTGTCCTCAAATCGGGCACCAACGAATTCCACGGGGGTGCCAATGTCTTCTGGGAACCCGATGACCTGCGCGGCAGTGCCAAGGACTTTTACGCCAAGGATGGCACGGCAACGATCTATCGCAGTGACGATAGCGAGAATAACCTCAACGGGAACATCTACCTCAGCGGCCCGATCATCAAGGACAAGCTGTTCTTCTATACGCTGTTCCAGCCGCGCCACAATACCGGCAGCTATTACAGCACCAGCGGCTCGTCGCTCTACGACTATAAGGACAATTCGGCCTTCTGGGGCGGCAAGGTCGACTGGTATATCGTCGACGGCCATTCGCTCGAATTCTTCGCTTTCTCGGACGAAAGCAAGACCCTGACCGATCGCTATGATGACGGCGACTATATCGAAACCGCGACCGCCAAGCGCGGCGGCATCAACTGGGCGGGCACCTATACCGGCCATTTCGGTGACGATTTCACGCTGAAAGTCCTTTACGGCCATAACAAGCGCAATTCCGACGATTTCACCAACGTGTCGTCTGAATGTAACCGCGTGCTGGACCGTCGGGGCGCTTCCAACGTCGAGATCGGCTGTACCTCGCAGTTGCGTGGTGATCACCGCATCAACTCCCGCGATGCGCTTCGGGTGGACGCGGAATATGAGCTTGGCAATCACCTGATCCGCGGTGGTTTCGACTATGAGAAGCGCACCACCTACATGGAGCGCGCCTCGGTCGGCCCGGATATGACGAGCTATGAAATCTTCGCCACCACGCCGGGTGCCAGCGTTAACAACGTGACGGTACCGGATGGCGTTGATGCCTATGTGATTGCCCGTCAGGAAATCCGTGGCGGCACGTTCGATGCCAAGACTTCGGCAGCTTATCTTGAGGATGTCTGGTCGGTGAATGACGATCTGACCGTCACCCTCGGCATTCGCTGGGACCGGTTCGACAGCAAGGACGCAGCCGGCGACAGCTTCATCAAGGTCGATAACATGTGGTCGCCGCGGGCAGCACTGTCGTGGACCCTTGATGAGGAGGGCAAGTCACGCGTTTATGCAAGCGCTGGCCGCTATTACTTCCCGATCGCCAACGGCCTTGCGGCACGTGAAGGCGGCGGCACGGTCGACACGCGCTACTATTATGCCTTCAACGGCCTGCAGGAAAACGAAACCTCGGCCGGCCTTACCAACGTCACCCCGATCCTCGGCGAGCAGCTTGGTACTGTCGTCCAGTTCGGTTCGGGTGAAGGGCGTGGGGAAGACATTCCCTTCATCGTCGATCAGGATCTGCAGGCGAGCAGTCAGGACGAGTTCATCCTTGGCTACGAGCACCAGCTTGATGACCTTTGGAGCGTCGGTGTGCGTGGTGTGTACCGCCGCTTCCGCAACGCGATCGAGGATATCCGTGTCTATGCCAAGGTGCCCGGCTGTGGCGAGTTCAACAACGACTGGTTCTTCGGCAACATCGGCCAGCCGCTCACGGTGGATATGAACTGCGAGGACGGCACGGTGAAGACCGTGACGGTTGATCTTGGCAAAACCAACCAGTACGGCCTGAACGGCGAGGATATCGGAAGCCCGGTTGCCAAGCGTAACTACAAGGCTCTCGAGTTCGTCGTGAACCGCGAATGGGACGATGTATGGATGGCGCGCCTTTCCTACACGCTTTCCAAATCGTCGGGCAACTACGAAGGCGGCGTGAACTCGGATACCGGCAACGATATCCCGGGCTGGACCGAGATCGGTGACGAGGTTTCCTACATCATCGGTAACCAGGGCGATCTCGCGAACGATCACCGTCATGCGATCAAGCTCTGGGGTGCCTACGCCCCGACCGAACGGCTGACCTTCGGTGGCAAGCTGACGGCTGTTTCGGGTGCGCCGATCAACGCCCGTGCCTATGGCAACCCCTACACAAGCGTGACGCGCTACCGCGAAAACTGGCTCTGCGTCCAGAACTGCCTTGATACCGGCGGTGGGTGGACTCCGGCGGACCGTGTGTTCGAAGAACTCACCCGTGGCAAATACGGTCGTCTGCCGTGGCAGGTCAAACTCGACCTCTCGGTCGACTATGAAGTGGAAGTCAACGGTTTCGACGTGAATGTCGGTCTCGATGTCTTCAACGTCTTCAATACCCAGAAGGCGCTGACCTACGACGAGATGATCGAATCCTCGCTCGGTACCGAGAATATAGGCTTCCTGTCGGCAGATACGGCAGCACAGCCGCGCTACTTCCGCCTGTCGGCAGGCTTCAAGTTCTGATCTCCGACTACCCTCCCGTAGATAAAAAGAAGGGGCGCCTGCGGGCGCCCCTTTGCGTTGGGATTTTAGCTGGTTTTAGGCGACGGCGGCCTCTGTCAGGCGGATGATGCCGGCGTCGGCATCGATCATGGCCCGGCCCCCGAGAGGCAGGGTGAAATTGTCCTTGATATGGCCGAACTGGGCGCCTGCAAAAACCGGGATGCCGAGTTTCGCGAAATGCTGTTCGAACACTTCGATCAGCGTGAAGCCGCCAAAGGGCTCGGCCTCGTCGGGCCCGCAATCGGTGAAACCGCCAAGCACAATGCCCTTCAGTCCTTTCAGGTGGCCGCCAAGCGCCAGTTGTGTGATCATCCGGTCCACGCGGTAGATCTTCTCGCCGACATCTTCAAGGCACAGGATACAGCCGGTGAGATCGGGGAAATAGGGCGACCCCATCAGCGAGGTGAAGACGGTGAGGTTACCGCCGACAAGCCGCCCTTCCGCCTTGCCCGGCGTGATCGTGTGGGTCCGGTTGGCGCGAGCGACGAGTGTGCCGTCATTCCGGGGAATGGTCCGATATTCCACCTTGTCGCCGTTGAACAACAGCGCCTGCAGCATCTCTGCCTCAAATGTATACCAGCTCGATCCCGCATTGGGGCCGTGATAGGTGATCATGCCGGTCTTGGCCGCAATCGCCGCGTGAAGCGCGGTGATATCGCTGTAGCCCAGCAGGATTTTCGGGTTGGCGCGGATCGCCTCGAAATCCAGATGCGGCAGGATACGCGCCGCCCCCCACCCGCCACGCAGGCAGAAGATGGCGTCGATGCCGGGATCACGGAACGCCGCCATCAGATCGGCGGCCCGGTTCTCGTCGGTGCCCGCAAGATAGCCATAGCGGTCCATCGCGTGGGGGAAGACCTTTGATTTCAGCCCCATCGCGGCCAGCGATTCCGTGGCGAGCGGCAGGTTGGTCTTTTCCCACAGCACGCCGGAAGGGGCGACGATCGCGACCGTGTCACCGCGTTTCAGGCGTTTCGGTTTCAGGCCCGGCTTGGCCGGGCGCGCTGGTGATTTCGCGGCGGCGGCTGGGGCCATGCTGCCCATCGTGGCGGCGGTGGCAGCTAGTGCGCCGACGGCTTTCAGGAAGCCTCGTCTGCCAAGCTTTTTCATGATATTCCCCTCACGTCTGTATGCGGTGTTGCAACCGCAGGAATAAAAAATCACTTTTCGGATCGATCCTAACGGACCTGTTCACGAAATCCACCTAAAGCCGGTCATTCGAGCCATATTATTTGGAATATATTATTCTTGACAGGTGCGGGGCGACCGTCTCTGATGCGCCGGAGAATTGTGAGGGAGGATGCGGACCATGCAGGACCGCAATGTGACAATCGTGGGCGGCGGGATCATCGGGCTGATGACCGCTTATCATCTGATGGAACGCGGCATTGCCGTGACCATCATCGATGCCGTACCGCCGGGTGACAGGGCGCAGACCTCCTATGGCAATGCGGGTTCGATCTCGATCGGCAACGTGTTGCCGCTTGGCAAGCCGGGCTTCGTGATGGATGGCATCCGCATGACGCTTGATCCGGAATCGCCGCTTGTGATGCCGGTTAGCTACATGCCGCGTATCGCGCCCTGGCTTTACAAGGTGTGGCGTGCGTCCGGCCCGGCAACGGTGGAGACGAGCGCCAAGGCGTCGGCGCTGCTGAGCCATGAATCGCTCGAGGCATGGCAGGCGCTTGTAGCTGATCTCAAGTTGGGTGACCTGGTGCGGCCCGATGGCTGGCTGAAGCTTTACGAGACCGAAGCGAGTTTTGAGAAAACCGCCAAGGAACGCGCGCTGATGGACCGGTTCGGCTTCGGCTACCGCGTCCTTGACCCTGATGCACTGGCCGAGCTTGAACCCGGTATCGCACCAATCTATCCGAAAGCGATCCTGCAGACCCAGTCGCTCGCCATCCGCAATCCGGGGCGCTGCGTTTCGGCGCTGGCGAGCCATCTGCTGGCGCGGGGGGCGGCCTTCACGCTGGGGCGTGTGACGCATATCGAGCGCACCGAGGGCGGCTATTATGTGAAAGGCGAGGGGATCGACCATCTGGCGCGCGAGCTTGTGATTGCTGGAGGCGCCTGGTCCAACCGGCTTCTCAAGGGGCTCGGGATCAGTGTCCCGCTGGAAACCGAGCGCGGCTATCACCTTATGTTTGACGGTGGTTCCGGGCTCAGCCGGCCGACCGTGAATATGAACCGCTATTTCGTCCTTTGCCCGATGGAGCAGGGCTTGCGCATGACGGCCTGCGTGGAACTCGCAGGGCTCGATGCAAAACCCGACTATCGCCGTATCCGGCGGCTGGTGGCGCACGCGAAACGCATGTTGCCGGGCATGGCGACGGATGAGCGCGACCAATGGCTCGGCTTCCGCCCCTCGATGCCTGACACCCGCCCGGTGATCGGCGAGGCGAGCGGCCACAAGGGGCTCTATCTTGCCTTCGGGCATGGCCATATGGGTATGACGCACAGCGCCGGCACAGGCCGGTTGCTGGCCGGGCTAATCGCCAGCGGCGAGGGGGGCGACGTGCTTGCGCCCTTCACGCCGTCACGCTTCGGCGCCTGAGGGGGCATCAATTGCGGCGGGGGTGCCGCCCGAAACGGGGGAAATGACTTGGGTTGGATGACGCTGCTACCGCCATTATTGGTTCTGGCCTTGGTTTTGTGGAAGAAGGAGGTCCTTTCGGCGTTGCTGGTGGGTCTCTTTGTGTCGGAACTGCTGCTTCTGGTGTCGGGCGGTCAAAGTGGCCCGGTGGCGTCGGTGGGATTGGGGGCGCTGGCCACCATCGACCGGATCGTTGCCGTGGTGGCGGATGCGGATAATGCCCGGGTGCTGGTGTTCGCGCTGCTGATCGGGTCGCTCCTCGCCTTCATGTACCGCTCGGGCGGGGTGGCAGCGGTGATCGACCGGGTGGTCGGCATGGGGCTTGTGAAGTCCCGCCGCCAGGCCCTGGGGCTGACGGCCGTGACCGGCACGGTCATCTTCGTCGAATCCAACCTCAGCGTTCTGGCCTCGGGGCTTCTCTCGCGCGGGCTCTATGACCGCTACGGCCTCAGCCGGGCGCATCTCGCCTATATTGTCGACAGTACCTCGGCCCCCATCTGTATCCTCATTCTCCTGAATGGCTGGGGGGCCTTCGTGCTGGCTCTCCTTGGTGGCTATGACCTCGGGATGAGTTCGGCCTCCGTCCTCTGGGGCAGCGTGCCCTTCAACTTCTATGCCCTCATCACCCTCGCCATTGTCGTCTATTCGGTGGCAAGCGGGAAGTTCCACGGGCCGCTCGGCCGGGTGAAAGCCACCGAAGGCCGGATCGGGCCCGACGCCCATGAGGGGGCAGACGGCGGCCATGAGTATGCCCCGACCCGCTCCCGCTTCATGATCCTGCCGCTGCTCGCCATGATCTTCGGGATGGTCGGCTTCATGCTCTGGACCGGGAATGGCAGCATCGCGGCGGGCAGCGGGTCGCGCTCGATCCTTTATGCCACCGTGCTTGGCTGCCTCGTCGCCTATCTCCTTCTCGTCTTCGACCGGCGCTTCGGTCACAAGGAACTGGTGGAGATCGGCCTTCAGGGCATGAATGACCTGATGCCGGTGGTCCTGATCCTCCTGATGTCCATCGCCTTCGGGGCGAGCCTCAAGGCGCTCGGCACCGGGGCCTTCATCGCCGGGATCGTCAGCGGCGGCATGGCACCCATCCTGATCGCCCCGGCGCTCTTCATCGCGGGTGCCCTGATGTCCTTCTTCACCGGCACCTCGTGGGGCACCTTCGCGATCCTCGTGCCCATCGCCATGCCGATCGTGCAGACGCTCGGCCTGCCGCCTGCCTTCATCCTCTCGGCTGTTCTGGGGGGCGGGGTGTTCGGTGACCATTGCTCGCCAATCTCCGACACCACCATCGTCTCGTCGCTCGCCTCCGGCTGCGACCATCTCGAGCATGTCAGAACCCAGATCCCCTATGCCCTAACCGCCGCCGCCGTTACCATCGCGGTGTATCTCGCGGCGGGAGCCGTGGTGCTGTAGGTCAGGGCGCGGAGCGGCCGTAGGAGATCATGGTTTCGGTGCCGGAAACGGCCGGGTGGCCGTTCACATAGGTGCGGCGGAAGGCTTCAAGCTGAGCAAGATCGCGGCCCCAGAATTCGACCAGAAAGTCGAACTTGCCCGACACCATGTGGACCTGCGCCACATCGCTGCAAGACATCAGGTCGCGGCTGTAGGAACTGAGCATCTCGTGATGCTGGCTTTTCAGCTTCACGGCGATGAAGGCGGTGACGGGCAGGCCGATCTTTTCGCGGTCGATCACGGGGCGCCATCCCTTGAAAGCCTGTTTGCGTTTCAGGCGCTGCACGAACTGGCGAACAAGGCCGGTAGGGCTGCCATCGGAGGCTTCCTCGATCCGTGCCTGAAACACATGATCGCGGATAAGGCGGACGAGCGCGGCGCGCTCGTCTGTGGTCAGGATATCGGCAGGCGGAACGGTCCGCTCCATGGTCGGTCTTTCAGTCAGTGGAAAACTTTGGGAAAAGCGGGATGGCCCTTACGGACCATCCCGGAAGGTAGCAGACGTCAGAAATTGAGGTCAAGCGTCAGGAAGCGGAAGCGCAGGATGATCCAGGCGACCGCCAACATGCCGACAACGATCAGCGCGGACCAGAGCTTGACGAGGCGGCTACGATCGTCGTTCCACACAAGCCACGCATTCCATGCCGAAACCGGTACGCCTGCAAGCGCCACAAGCGTGACCAGCTGCAGAAGGCGCATCGGTGTATCCAGGCGGCCATCAAGGGCGGAAAGCGACGAGTCTGTCAGCGACACGACCTGGAACCAGCCGGCAATCACGCCAAGCGCCACGAAGGCGAAAACACGGGTCAGACGGTGCGCGGCAAGCGCCTTGTCCTTGATCGGCAACTTGTAGCCATAACGGCGTCGGATGAGGGCAGCAATCGGCCACGAGAAGGCGGTCAGCACCAGAATGGTGAGCCCGCCCCCAAGGACCGGCTGACCCCACTCAAGCGACAGCGAGGTCGGCACCGGCTCGAAGCTCAGGACGGGCGGCAGGTCGCTTGAAGAAAGGCGTTCCACCTTGCCGTCCTTGACGGCTGCGGCAAGGCGGCTGGTACCGCCGACTTCCTGCCAGACGAACGGCTCGATCTCGCGCCACTCTTTCGGCACGCCGGCTTCATCGCGGAAGAAATCGGTCGTGATGGTGGCATCCGCGTTCACGGTGATATGGCCTTGGCCAAGGATGTTGAAGAGCGACACCCAGCTCGTTTCCGGGCGGCGGCTGCTGTAATAGGCGCCGGCCATCAGGGCGGCATGTTCCTTGGCGGTTGCTTCATCGACCGAAGCTTCGCTTGGCTGCAGAGGGCCGGAGAAATAGCGCTCAAGGAAACCGGTGCGGAGCGAATTGCGCACGGTGCGCGATGCGCCGTTCTTGCCGCCGCTGTTGACCGAGATGAAAACGCCCACGTTACGGTCGGTGAAAAGGGTGAGGTCCGAATGGAAGAAGACGGTATCGCCGCCATGACCGATGATCGTCTCGCCGCCCGCGTCACTGTGATAGAAACCAAGCGCCATGCCCGGCAGGCCGGGTACGGGCGTGAAGGCGGTGGCATGCATCAGGGCTGCCGTTTCGGGCGACAGGAGCACACCGCCATCCGCGAGGTGCGCGATCATGAATTTGGCCATGTCGGTGCTGGTGGCGGACATCGACCCGGCAGGAGCGAGGCTGATGATCTCGAACGCCTGCGGCTCGCCCGAGGCAACACGGTAGCCTTTGGACATCACACCCGGATGACCTTCCGGCAAGGGCTGGCGGAAGGACGAGTGCGTCATGCCAAGCGGCGCATAGATATGCTTTTCGACATAATCCTCGAACGGCTCGCCCGATACACGCTCGACGATATAGCCGGCGATGGCCGCACCATAGTTTGAATAGGCGACAATCTCGCCGGGCGCGAAAATGCGGCTCGGGGTCCATTTCTTGAGAATTTCACCAAGCGGGAAGGCGCTCGCCGGATTGTCGGTGATCAGATATTTCACCGTCTCTTCAAAACCCGTCGTGTGGGTCAGAAGATCGCGGACGGTGATAGGCTTGCCATAGGCTGGCGGAATTTCGAAATCGAGATAGGTGTTGATATCGGCGTCAAGGCTCACCTTGCCGGCTTCCACCTGTTGCATCAGCGCTGTCCAGGTGAAAAGCTTGGATACGGAGCCCGGTCGGAACAAAGTCTCGTCGGGGTCAACGGGCGTACCGGCGTCGACATCCGAAAGGCCGAAGCCACGCTTGGTGAGGATTTCGCCGTCTTTCACCACCACGACAACCGCGCCTGCAATATCACCGGTCTCCAGTGCATAGGGCATGAAGCCGTCAAGCCATGTATTCACGTCGTCCGCTGTCAGCGGATGGGTGCCGGGCGTGGGGGCGGCTTCCACAGCGGCGACGGGTGCCGCTGTGGTTTCTGTTTCTGCATCCTGTGCCAGGGTGGGCGCCGTTCCCAGCGCCCACATCAGGGCAAGGCTCAACCATTTACGCATTGTCGGATCCTCGCTGTCTGTTCTTGTTGTCAGTATTGCAGGCTGAGCGAGAGGCCGAAGGCGCGCGGGCGGACGATCGAAGCCGCAACACCCCCCATCGGTGCGGAGTCCGGCCCACCGAGCGCGGTGAAGCCGCGGGCATCGGTCAGGTTCCGCACATAAGCTTCAAGCGTGATATTCTCGAAGCTCACGCCTGCGTGCAGGTCGACAAGATCGTAGGACGGTAAGTCACGCTGGCCGAGAGTGGAGTCGAAGCCCGACTGCCGCGAGCCCGTATGGCGCCAGCTACCGCCGACGGAGCCCGTCAGCGTATCCGAAAGCGGCCATTCATATTCGGCACCGAGCGACGATGAGAATTTCGGCACATAGGGCAGGCGGTCGCCGTCCAGTGCGCCGGTCAGCGGATCGGCGTCCTCGGTCAGCTTGGCATCCACATAGGAAGCGCTACCGGTCAGGGTCAGGCCTTCAAACGGGGAATAGATCGCCGAGAATTCAGCCCCCTGGCTCTTGGCCTTGCCGCCGTTCGAGTTGACACCGTAATTGTCGACCGAGACGAGAACCTGAATGTCGGTCCAGTCGATATAGAAGAGCGACGCATCGACGACGAGAGTGCGCTCCAGAAGTTCGGCTTTCACGCCCGCCTCATAGTTGGTGGTGTAATCGGGGGCGAAATCGCGAGGTACCGATGTCGGTGCGGTGGGCGGCAGGGCGTTCGGGCCGCCCGGACGGTAGCCGCGTGCCACACGGGCGTAGAAAGTGGTGGTCTCGTTAGGTTTGAAGCTCGGTGCGACCGAGAAGGTGAAGGCATTGTCGGAAGATTCGCCATCAAAGCTCGAAGCAGGGCCTGCGAGCAGGCCGGAGGAAGTCTGCAGGTTTGTCTGGTCGTTGCTGCTGTAGCGTGCGCCGACCGTCAGGTCGAACTTTTCCGAGAAGCTGTAGGTGGCGCTCGCAAAGGCCGCGAGCTCTTCATAGTCGGAATCAAGGCCGACAAGCTGCAGTTCGCCAAGCCCCGGGAAGATATCGCCGGTTGCTGCATCGGCCCCGTAAAGGGTCTGGTGCAGGGCGTTTTCTTCTTCCGAATAATAGCCGCCGACGGTCCATTGCAGCGGGCCGTCACCGGTCGAATCTACACGGAGTTCCTGAGTGAAACGTTTCTGACCCATGGTGGCATCAACACCGGCGCCAAGCGGCACGCCGAGGATCGAGGTCAGGACAGGGCCATAATAGGCGGAATAGTCCTGGGTCTGCACCTGATCCAGTTTGCCATAGCTGGTGGCCGAGGTGAGGGTGAAACCTTCAAGGTCCCATTCTACCGTGCCGTTATAGATGCGATATTTGACGTCGTTATTCTGAACCAGCAGGCGGCTCTGCTCAAGGTCGCCGAAAATCGGCGCATAGGTCGTGCCGTCCACGTCGAACGAGTTGTCACCATTGCTGTTCAGGTCCTGCAGGTTGGCGGACAGGAGCACCGAGAAATTGTCGGTCGGTTTGAACAGCAGGCTGGCGCGGCCGCCTTCCATGGTGCCGCTGTTGACATGCTCGTTGCCATTCACGTCATCGATGAAGCCACCGTCCTTGCGGTGGAAGCCGCTGGCTCGCAGGGCAAGCTTTTCGCCGAGCGGTACGTTTACGGCACCGCGCAGGGCATAGCCGGTGTCACCACCCTTCAGGGTTTCGACACTGCCTTTGGCAGCCGCTTCAAAGCCCTCTGTCGACGGTTTAACGGTCACGAATTTGACAAGGCCACCGAGCGAGTTGGCGCCGTAAAGGGTACCCTGCGGCCCGCGCAGGATTTCCACACGCGCGACATCGAACGGGTCAAGGTCGGGGGTCAGGATCGAGCCGTTGGCAAGGCCTGTGGCCGAGCCATAGGGTGTTTCGTCCACATAGGTGGCAACCGTTGCACCTACGCCACCCGTGTTGATGCCGCGCAGGATCAGGCGCGTCTGGCCCGCTTGGGTGGTGGTGAAGGCCGCACTTGGCACGCGCGTCAGATAGTCATCGAAGCGTTCGGCCTGTGCCGCGGCCAGTGCCTTGGACGACAGGACGGAAACGGACTGCGGTACGTCCAGAAGGCGCTGTTCGCGCTTCTGGGCGGTTACGATGATTTCTTCCAGTTCAAAGGCATCGTCTGCCCCACCTTCTGCTTGTGCAACGGCAGGCAGGGTCAGTGCGATAGCGGCGCTTGAAGCAAGAAGCATTCTCGACAGATGTAACACGGCAAGACCTCCCAAATATGTGTGATTTTTGTTAAGCGTATCGCTGTTTTCAATATTAGCAACATTTTTCTCATTGTGATAATGGTGAGCTGCCGCTTGCACACGGGCGCATCACATGCAGACTGGGGGCAAATATGGAAGCGATAAGGAAAATCATGGCGGCTCACCCCGGAATTACTTTGCGCGACATCCGCACCGAACGGTCGATGACCCTGAAGGAACTGGCTGAAAAGTCCGGTATTCCGGTGTCGACTCTTTCCAAGCTTGAAAATGGCAAGATGACGATGACCTACGACAAGCTGGTGCGGATCGGCATCGGTCTTGGCGTCGATCTCGGTCGGCTCCTGAGTACGCCGCACACCGAAACACGCCCGGCGCAAACCGCACTCGGGCGTCGCTGTGTGACGCGGGCTGGCAAGGAAACCAGTGTGCTTTATAAAAGGCACCGGCATTTCTATCCGGCGTCGGAACTGCTCAACAAGCAGATGGTGCCGATGATCATCGATGTGAAGGCCCGTAGTATTGAGGAAATCGGCGGCCTCCTGCGCCATACCGGCGAAGAATTCCTCTATGTGCTTGAAGGCACGATGGAGTTGCATAGCGAGCTTTACACGCCCCTGAAGCTTTCGGCGGGGGATTCCGTCTATTTCGATAGCGGCATGGCGCACGCCTATATCCTGGCGGGCGAATCGCCTTGCCGTGTTTTGGCGGTTTGTGCGGGTGCCGGGGTCGACGCGCTTGCCGAGGCGGTGCTGAACACCACCGGGCAGGGCGAGGATTCGGCCGAATCTGACGACTGATTTTCAAAAAATTTCATATCTTGAAAATTTTTGATTGTTCTGAAATGCTGCGCGCATGATGAACACCATTTCCCCCATTCCGGCCTCGCCGGCTGAAACAAAGGGCTGGCCTTCGGCGACGCAGGGCTGGCTGACGGTCGCGGCTTTCTGTGTGGCGGCGATCCTTTCCTATACCGACCGCCAGATCCTCAGCCTGCTTGTCGATCCGATCCGGGGTGACCTCCTTATCAGCGATACGCAAATCGGTCTCCTGCAGGGCATGGCGTTTGCCATCGTCTATTCCTTCGCCGGCATCCCTTTCGGGCGAATGGCTGACCGCACCGCCCGCCGGACTGTGGTCCTTGCCGGGATTGTGGTCTGGAGCCTTGGCACGCTTCTGTGCGGGATGGCTGGGTCATTCGGTGAATTGTTCGCGGGCCGCCTGATCGTCGGGATCGGCGAAGCCGCGCTCGCCCCTGCCGCCACCTCGATGATCGGCGACCTGTTCCCACAGGAGCGGCGCGGCGTGGCGCTCGGCGTCTTCATGATGGGCATGGTGGTGGGCGGCGGTGTCGCCATTGGTATCGGTGGCGGCATCCTGACGCTTGCGACCGGCGGCGCGTTTGAAGGCCTTCCCTTCATCGGGGATCTTGCGCCCTGGAGGACGGCGCTGGTGCTGCTGGCGCTAGCCGGCGTGCCACTCCTTATAGGCCTTGCCTTCATTCCGGAGCCCGCTCGGCGGGGGCTCGCGGAAGGTGGCAGCGACGGACTGCCGCTGCGCCGTACCTTTGAAATGCTCGCCGCGCTACGCTGGCGTATCCTGCCGCTGGTGCTTGGCTGCGCTATGATGGCGGTTGGTGATTTCGCGATGCTCAGCTGGGCGCCGGCGTTGCTGTCGCGAAACTTCGCAATGGCGCCGGGCGAAATCGGCGCGCTCCTCGGCACACTCATTGTGATTGCCGGGGTTATTTCCACCGTCGGCGGCGGCTATGTCAGCGACCGGCTGACGCGCCGCTCGGGTGCTATTGGCCGCGTCCATCTGGCGGTGGTGGCCTGCGTGCTGGCCCTTCCCTGTTCCTTCATCTGGTTCGCGACCGGGCCCTATCAGGTTCTGGCGCTTGTGTCGCTCTGGACCATGATTTCGACGGTTGCGGGCGTCACCGGCATCGTCGCCCTGCAGGAAAGCGTGCCGAATGAGCTGCGGGGCCTCAGCGTTTCCTTCATCGGCTTCGGCAACATTCTGGTGGGGCTCGGTATCGGTGTCACGATGATCGGCTTTGTGGTCGATCATGTGTTTGTCGATCCGCTGTCGCTTGGCAAGGCGCTCACGCTTTGCGTAACCCCCGCCGCCATCATCGCCATCTTCAGCTTCGCGCTTGCCGGGCGCGCCATCCGGAAGGCTTCCCCCTTATGAAACCCCTGTCGATTTCCGCCGTGATGGATCCGATGCGCCTGCGTCAGCCCTTCCGCATTTCGGGCTATGTGTTCGAGGCGCTGCCTGCTGTTGTCGTCACGCTTGATGATGGCGCCTACACTGGCCGGGGCGAGGCGGGGGGCGTTTATTATACTGGCGACGATACCGAGCATATGCTCGCCGAGATCGAGCGCTGCCGCGACGACATCATCACCTGCGAGAGCCGCGAGGCTTTGCGCGCTGTGATGCCCTCGGGTGGGGCCCGGAACGCGGTCGATGCGGCCATGTGGGAACTGGAATCCTTCCGTGCAGGCAAGCCGGTGTGGCAGCTTGCGGGCCTTGCCGAGCCGAAGCCGCTTGTCACCACCTTCACGCTTTCCGCTGACGATCCGGCGACGATCCTCCGCAATCTTGAAGGCTACCGGGACGCCAGGGCGATCAAGCTGAAGCTTGACGGCGATTTCGCCGCCGACGCCGAGCGGGTGGCAACCGTGCGCAAGGCCCGGCCGGATGTGTGGATGATGGTGGACGCCAATCAGGGCTATTCCATCGGTGGGCTCGACGCGCTCGTCGGTGTACTTGCCGATCATGATGTGTCGCTTCTGGAGCAGCCCTTGCCGCGCGGCAATGAGGCGGACCTTGAGGGCTTCAAATCCCCGGTGCCGATCGCGGCGGATGAAAGCTGCCTCGATCTCAGCGAGATTCCGGCCATTCTCGGGCGTTTCCAGGTGCTGAATATCAAGCTCGACAAATGCGGCGGGCTGACCGAAGCGTTGCTGATGGAACAGGAGGCGCGGCGGCTGGGGCTGCAGGTGATGGTTGGCAACATGGCGGGGTCGAGCCTCGCGGCGGCCCCCGGTTTCCTGCTGGCACAGCGTTGCGACATTGTCGATCTCGATGGTCCGTCTTTCCTCGCGAAAGACCGTGACGTAGGGGTCACCTACACGGACGGCCGGGTTTTCTGCCCGGCGGAGGTCTGGGGCGCATCTGTCGCCTGAAATTATGATGAGAACGAAGTAACTACCTGCACGCCGGACGCAAGCCTTGCGCCTCCGGGCTGATGCTCTATAGTCGCGTCGTTCATAAAATCCGCGCAGATGTGATATTCGCAAGATCGTTGCAGCGGATTGCTATTGTTTTGATGTCGAATGAAAAGGTCAGCCCGCCCTCATGATGTTCAATGCCGCCAAGCATGACCGTCCCGAAACCCACAAGTCGGGTATCCTGCCGCCTGTTTTCTTCCCCGCAGCCGGGGCGATTGCGCTGATTGTGATTGCCACGATGGTGGCAGGCGACGCTGCTGCGCCCTTTTTTGCGAAGCTGCAAGGCTGGATCACCCATACGGCAGGCTGGATCTATATGCTCGCGGTGACCGGCTTCCTCTTGTTCTGCCTGTATCTGGCGATGAGCCGGTACGGCGACATCAAGCTCGGCCCCAATCATGCCGAGCCCGACTATAGCTATCTTTCATGGTTTGCCATGCTCTTCTCTGCCGGTATCGGGATCGGCTTGATGTTCTTCGGCGTCGCCGAGCCCGTGACGCACTTTCTGGCGCCGCCGGACGCAGAACCCCGCACCATCGAGGCCGCGAAGGAGGCGATGCAGATCACCTTCTTCCACTGGGGCATCAATGCATGGGGCATTTATGCCATCGTCGGGCTGATCCTCGCCTATTTCAGCTTTCGCCATAGGCTGCCGTTAACGATCCGCTCGGCGCTTTATCCGCTTATCGGCAACCGGATCAACGGTCCCATCGGTCACCTTGTTGACGTGCTGGCGGTGGTCGGCACGCTGTTCGGGGTGGCGACCTCGCTCGGCTTCGGCGTCGCGCAGGTGAATGCGGGGCTTTTCTATCTGTTCGACGTGAATGTCTCACCCGAGGTGCAGGTGATCCTGATTGCGGCGATCACCGCCTGTGCCACCGTGTCCGTGGTCACCGGTCTTGACGCCGGGATCAAGCGCCTGTCGGAGCTTAATATGGTGCTCGCGGGGCTTCTTCTCCTGTTCGTCATCATCGCCGGGCCAACGATCCTTTTCTTCGACAGCCTCGTGCAGAATATCGGCCTTTATGTGCAGACGATCGTGGAGCGCAGTTTCCGCCTCAATGCCTACACGGGCGACGAGGAATGGCTTGGCAACTGGACGCTGTTCTACTGGGGCTGGTGGATAAGCTGGTCGCCGTTTGTCGGCATCTTCATTGCGCGCATTTCGCGCGGGCGCACGATCCGTGAATTCATCATCGGCGTGCTGCTGGTGCCGACCGCCTTCACCTTCATCTGGATGACGGCGTTCGGCAATGACGCGCTGGCCTTTGAACTGCGCGGCATGGGCGGCGCCATCACCGAGGCTGTGCAGCATAACCTGCCGCTTGGGCTCTTTCATTTTCTTGAGCTGTTTCCGGCGTCTTTCTTTGTTTCATTCCTGGCCCTGATCCTGATCATCACCTTCTTTGTGACCTCGTCGGATTCCGGCTCGCTTGTGATCGATACGATCACCTCGGGCGGGCATCTGGAGCCGCCAGTCTGGACCCGTGTGTTCTGGGCCGTCACGGAAGGTCTGGTTGCAGCTGCCCTGTTGCTGTCGGGCGGCCTTGGTGCCTTGCAGACGGCAACGATCACGACCGCACTGCCTTTCACCTTCGTCATCATCTTTGCCTGTATCGGGCTGATGCGGGGCCTGAGGATGGAAGCGGCCAAGCTCACGACCGCAGGTGTGGTGCCGGACGTGCACGTGGGCGGCAAGGAGATCGGCTGGAAACAGCGGCTGCACGCGCTGCTGGCGCACCCGAGCAAAGAGGAAGTGGAAGCCTTTCTGGCGGAGAGGGTAGTGCCCGCGCTTGCAAAGGTCGCAGCCGAGGTTCGGAGTAGCGATTTCGATGCGTCGGTCGAGCTGTCCGCCAGTGGCACCGAACTGCGCATCCTGCATGGCGGCGAGATCGACTTTCGCTACGCGGTCCGTTCGCGTGGGCTTCTGAAGCCCGATTTTGCCTATATGGAGCGCGGCAGCGAAGATCCTGATGAGCGCTTCTATAGGGCCGAAGTGCATCTGCTGGAGGGCAGCCAGAATTACGATGTTTACGGCTTCACGGAAGAGCAGCTGATCCACGACGTGCTCAGCCAGTATGACAAGCACATGCACTTCCTGCATCTGTCGCGGGTGTGATGCTTAAGGCGTGAAATCTGCCGGGGCTGCGGCCCCGAGTGCAGCTTTCAAGGGTGCGAGATGCGGCGCGAAGCGCTGCCAGATGCCGATGCCCTTGGCATTGATCGGCTGACGGACCTGCTCCGAACTTGCTGTCCTGACCGAACGATCGGTCTGGTGGAAATTCAGACAGGCTTCCTCGAACGGCAGGCCGCAGAAATCGAGCATGCGGCGTACCTGCACGTCCAGACCGGCGACCACATCTTCATGCTGCACGTGCAGTACCTGATCGGGCATCACGCTATCCCAATGGTCCATAAGCGACACATAATCGCGGTAGTACTGACCGATGTCCTTGAGACCGTAGGTAAACTCCTGCCCCTCGGCGAAAAGCTGCTTGAAGCCGCTGACGCAACAGTCGGCGGCGTGGCGACGGGCATCGATCACCTTGGCGTTCGGCAGGATCAGCTTGATGAGGCCGATATGGCGGAAGTTGTTGGGCATCTTGTCGATGAAGAAGGGTGCGCCGGCACGGTATATCTTCGTTTCCTCGATATAGCGCTCGCCGAGTTCGCGCAGCTGTGTATGGCTCAGCTCATGCAGAATGTCGGGGTAGCGTGGCGCTTCCCCCTGTTTGCGGCGACCATTCAGGCGGTGAGCGATGGCCAGAATGTTCGGCAGTTCCATCGTGCCGTCGACCATTGAATGGGAAGCAAGGATCTGCTCAAGGAGCGTTGAGCCCGCCCGCGGCAGGCCAACAATGAAGATGGGCGCGTCATCGGGGCAGCCGTTACCATCATGCTTTTCAAAAAGGGCAGGGCCGCAGGCTTCTTTTTGAAGGGCAAGCTCGGCTGTCATCGCATCGGCGTCATACCGTAGCTCTGCTTTTTTCAGCGCATTGCCGCGTTCGTAGAAGCGGAAGGCTGCTTCCACGTCATCCTGGTCCTCGTGCGCCTTGCCGAGGGCGAAACACAGATGATAACGGTCCGTCGCGCCAGTTGTATCGGCGGCTTCGGCCTTGGCCATCTGTTTCATTTCCTCGTCGGTGAAACGATAGGTCTTGAGGTTTGCGAGGCTCCAGAAAGCATCGCCAAGATCGCGCTTTTCGCGGTAGGCGGCGCGGTAGGCGGCCACGGCATCCTCGTGGCGGCCGATGGTCTTCAGCGCATGGCCGCGGGCAAGCTGGATCGCGGCGGTGTCATCGACCTGCGCGACGACACGGTCGTAAATATCGAGGGCGGTTCTGTGGTCGCCGGTCGCCACACATTCGTGCGCGTAAAGCGCTTCATAGGCGGGATTGCCGGGATCGTCTTGCATCAGCCGTTCGGCTTCCTCGCGGGCGCGGGCGAATTTCTGGCGCTTGTGCAGCACATTCACATAGTCAAGTCGGGCGAGCTCATTGTGGGGCTCCAGCACCAGCACGCTTTCGAGCAGGAATTCGGCATCGTCCAGTATCTGCAGTTCCATGCCGATCAGGGCCAGCAGCCGCATGGCTTCGGGGTGATGCTGGTTTTTCTGCAGGAAGGCACGGCAGAGGGCTTCGGCCTTGGCGAGTTTGCCCTCATGCAGAAAGCTTGTAACGCTGACCAGTTCGCGCGGCATCGCGGTGAAACGCTCAAGATGGCGTTTTGCATTGGCAGCAGCCGGCGCGTCTCCTGCGGCATTGAAAAGCTGCACCAGCATCTGCCAACTGGCAATCAGCGCGGGGTTCCTGACGACGGCGCCCTGATAGGCGCCGATGGCGGCGTCGGCATCGCCGAGGCTGCGCCACAAGTGGCCGGCTTCCTGCCATGCGCGGCCATAGTCGGGTCGGGATTTCTGTAATTTTTCCAGATGCGCGAAGGCCGCTTCGGTGTGGCCGAGATAGCGGCTCGCGACGGCGGCCATATAAAGCGCGTCTGCGTGGGCGGGATCATCGGCCAGTGCCTCTTCGGCGGCTTTTAGTGCACCGGCCATATCCTGCTGTTGCAGCAGGCGGGTGGCGGTGGCGAGCTTCTTTTCAATCGGGGTTGGGTCGGTCATGGGTCCGATCCTAAGGCGCCGGGCGGCGAGGGGAAAGCCCCGCCGCCCGGAAAGGGCTCAATAGTCGTAGGTGACCTTCAGGCCGATGGTGCGCGGACGAGCGGTCGTCACCCGCAGGATGTCGTCCTGCTGGTTGATGTAAAGCTCGGGCCGTTCGTCCCAGATATTCTGGATGAAGAGCTCGGCACCCCACCTGTCCTTCTTCACGCCTATCGCCCAGTCGGATGTGGCATAGCCGCCCTGGCGTTCGCGGTCGGCGGCAATGAGCGAGCTGTAGCTGTGCGTTGCCAGCTGCAGGCTGCCCTGCACATAGGCGTCATAGTCGCTGTTCACGATCCATTCGTATCGGGCACGCAGGTTGGCCTGGAACTTGGGTGTCAGCGGCAGGCTGCTGCCCACAGGCGCGAGCTCGATAGCCTCGGCTTTGGCGGCTTTCAGTTCCGTATGGTTATAGGAGAAGGCGCCGAAGACGGTGAGATTATCCGTGGCAAGCCAGCTGATATCCCCCTCGATCCCCTTGATGCGGGCATCGGCCGAATTCTCGATGAAGGTCAGGATCGAGACATTCTGCGGATCGAAACGCGAAATCTGCATATCGGTCCAGTCGATATAATAGGCATTACCATTGAAACGGACGCGCCCGTCAAAGAGAGTGGTCTTCCAGCCAAGCTCGTAATTTTCCACATTGTCGGTGCCGTAGGTGACGCCGACGGTCGGGAAATCGGGGTTGGCAGAAGGAATGCCGCCACCACGGTTGAAGCCCCCGGGGCGATATCCTTGCGACCATGTGGCATAGAACAGGAGATCCTGTGTCGGCGTGTAGCTGAGGTTCAGCTTGAAGATCACGTCGTCGGCCTTGAGGGGTTCGTCCGTATGGCCACCCGAGGTGTCATAATCGCGTCCCGCGTCGTTATCGACAGAACCGGCGAACGGGCCGGCGGCGAAGTTCGAGGAACCGGTGAAGTCTTCGCTGATATCATAATAGCGCGCGCCGCCGGTGAGGGTCAGGCGGTCCGGCACGATATCGAAGGCGACTTCACCGAAGAAGGCGATCTGCTCTTCGCTCCGGGTGATATCATTGAAGAAGGCAACACCTGCGGGCCGGGTCGACGGGTCGATATTGTTGGCCGTCGGGATCGGGGCATTCGGTGCGAAGCCCAGATACTGGGTGGCCTCATACACGAAGTCATCAAGCGATTTGATCTCGACATCGTCATAGAAAACGCCACCCACCGCGCGGATGCGGTTTTCCTCAGGCGTTGCGAAGCGCAGTTCCTGCGTGAAGCGCTTGTGATACTGGCGGCCCTTGAAGCCCTTGGTGGGGTCGAGGCAGGCGCGAACAGCATCATAGCTGCAGGTATAGTAAGCGATGAAAGCGCCGGTATTGTTGTAACCCGTATAGTCGATCGATTGGGTCACGTCGCGGTCCAGATAGCCGCCGGTATAGACAACATCCAGCATGGCAAGGCGGCCTTCAAGGGTCCAGGTGGTCAGTCCGAAGCTGTCTTCAAGCTCATCCGGGAAGTAGCGCTCTACCTGAAGGTCGCCGACCTCGGGGTCGTAATCGAACACGCCATCCGCACCGAGATCCTGCTGGGTATGCTGGGCCAGAAGGCTCCAGTCCTCATTGATCTGCAACTTGGCGCCGATGCGAACGCCGCGATAATAGCTGTCGTTGAAATCCTCTTCGGCGAGATCGACATTCGACGCGGCTTCATAGGTCGTGTCGGCGGGCAGGCCGGCCACGGCGGAATCCGGGTTCACAGCGGGATCAAGCGTGAAGGTGCCGGGTACGTTATCGATATAACCGCCCTTGTTGATGCTGTAGACAACGGCCCGCATGGCGAGCTTGTCGTCCACCACCGGTACGTTGATATAGCCCTCAAGCCCTTCGCTCATTTCACCGTGGCGAGTGAAGGAAGCGCTGCCGTTGAAGCCGGCCTGGAATTCATTCAGTACCGGCTTTTTGGTGATGAGGCGGATGGTGCCTGCCTGCGAGCTGGCGCCGAAAAGCGTGCCCTGCGGGCCGGCAAGAACCTCGATCCGCTCCATATCAGCGGCATAAACATCAAGGTTGCGGCCGGGAGCGGTTACCGGCTGCTCGTCCAGATACATGGCAACGTTCGGCGTGGTGCCCTGCGCGCCCGACAGCATCACGGTGATCGGCTGCACAGCCATGCCGCGGATGAAGACGGTCGACTGGCCGGGGCCGCGCCCGCCCGAGCTTACGTTCGGCAGGAAGCGGATATAATCGTCGAAATTGCCGATATTCTGCTGCTTGATCGCAGTGCCGCTCATCGCCTGAACGGCAACGGCAACGTCTTGCATGCTGGCCGTCCGCTTGGTGGCGGTGACGACGATTTCCTCGAGGACGCCGCTATCGTCCGCCGCACTGGCGCTGTGACCGACTGTCAGCATCGGGGCGGACGCCATGAGCGCCAGTTTCAGCGCTTTGCTCTTGGTCATAAAGGCAATCTCCTTGTTTTCGTTTCATTGGTACCGGCCCATGCGCAGACGCAGGCAGAAGCCGTCGTCAGCAGTGGGGAACTGCAGCGGCATAGGCGACAAATATATTTTGAATACGAAGTATCTGTTATCGGCGTGTGGCTGGAATGTACAGGAAGACGGACCAATAAAGGCGAAAATTCCGGGATTTATGCTGCGGGTGCAGCATATATGTCACAGGGTATAAGTTTGATATCAAAGCATAAGCCAAATGAGGACACCAGAAATCCCCGACGTTGCGGCGCGAAAAAGGCAGGCGGTTCCGGGGGCGCTTCAGTAGATGCGATCGGGCAAACCCGAGCATTCTGTCGTGTCATCTAATCTTCCAGAAAGGTTCAAGTTTCGGTCACTGAACCGTAACGGTCAGCGGGCATTAACGCTGCACCCTCTTCGGCCATAAAAAGCCTTTCCAAATCGAAGAGGTTTTTTTGATTCATCAGATCAAGAGTGCAGCACAATGAAAACTGACTTCAAAAAGGCGCTGCTTGGCGCGGGCAGTCTGCTCGCCTTCGCAGTAGCAGCTCATGCAGAGGAAACTTCAACGGTTGGCGGCGCGGAAGACATGGCGATCGACGAGATCGTCATTTCGGCCCGCAAAACCACTTATGCCAACAACGCGACCGACGCGATCATGATGGACCAGAAGCCAGCGGCTTCGAGCGTCCTTGCTGTCGTTGACAGTCTCCCCGGTATGTTTATCGCTGAAGGCGGCCCCTTCGGCTCGGACGACTGGTCGACCACCGTTTCGGTGCGCGGCTTCACCGTCAGCCTCAGCGAACAGCAGGTCGGCATGACCATCGATGGCCTGCCGAACGGCAACTCCAACTATGGCGGCGGCGCCAAGGCCAACCGCTATATCGACAGCGAAAACATGGAACGCGCCGAAGTTTCGCAAGGGACGGCCGATATCGCCTCGCCCTCGCACGAAGCACTTGGCGGTACCATCAACTTCGTTACCAGCGATCCCTTGGAAGAGCAGCGCTTCTGGGGCAGCGTCAGCATGGGCAACAACAATGCCCAGCGCTATTTTGCCCGCTATGATACCGGCGAGTTCGCCGAAGGCACGCGCGCCTATTTCAGCTATTCGAACACCCAGAACGATGCCTGGATCGGCAATGCCGGCGGCACCGAGCGCGATCACTTCGAAGCCAAGATCGTGTCGGAAATGGACCAGTGGAAATTCACCGGCCGTCTGTCGTTCGATGATGTGACCGAAGCCAACTATCAGCAGATTTCGCTCGCCGAGTTCGAAGAAAACCCGAACTGGGACCGCCTGACCGACGAAATCACCGGCATTCCCTATATCGACCAGGTTTACCGCCCGGTCTGGGGCACACTGCGCCGCAACTGGTTCGCTTACGCGAAAGCCGAATATCGTGGCGACAATTTCGACTTCACCGTCGCGCCTTACTATCACGACAACTGGGGTCGTGGTGACTGGGCACCGCCGTATATCGTGGCGGTCACCGGTGGCGACGTGCAATCGAACGGCACCATCTATGGCGGTTCGGCTGCTGGTTCCTACACCTATGTTGACGCTAACGGCACGCCGCTTGCCCCGATCGCAGGCTGCACGGCAACCCTGCCGTTCCCCTATGGCGGCAGCTCGCCGGCAAGCAACCCGGCGTGTTATGAGGCTGGCGCAAATCCGGTCAGCTCCTACCGTCACACGCACTATGGCAAGAAACGCTACGGTGTGACAGCAGACGGCGCCTACCGCCTTGGTGAAATGAACACCCTGCGCGCTGGCCTGTGGTGGGAAAACAGCGACCGTCACGAATATCGGGACTGGCACAATATCATCGATCCGCGCTCCAGCGTGCAGTTCGATGACGTTGCTTACTGGCGCCAGTATGACCGCGACTTCGATGTCGACACGCTGATGCTGTACGCTGAAGACACGCTGGAACTTGGTCGCCTGCAACTGCGCGGCGGCATCAAGAAATATCTGGTGGATCTGACCCGTACCGACAATTTCGGGACCCAGGCACAGCAGGAAATTGAATCGGATAGCGATATCCTGTTCAGCGCCGGCGCGCTCTTTGCCGCCACCGATAACCTCGAAGTGTTTGCGGGCTTTGCCCAGAACTTCGCGGCCATCAAGGACGGCGTGATTGAAGGTGCCGCCAGCGTCACCAACCCGGAAATTCCGGATCTGGAAGGCGAAACGGCTGACAACTTCGATTTCGGCCTGCGTTTCGGCAATGGTGCGGTTCGCGCCACGATCACCGCTTACTATGTGAAGTTCAACAACCGCATCACCTTCGTTTCGGCGGGCGATCCGGTTGACGGCGTCGACTATCTTGAAGAAGGTGAAGGCGCCTACTTCAACGTCGGCGGTATCAAGTCGAAGGGTATCGAGGCCAGCATCTCGGCTGACTTTGCTGAACACTGGAACATCTACGGCGCCCTGACTCTGAACGATTCCGAATATACGGAAACGACGGCACAGGTCACCGAAGGCAACAAGGTGGCGCTGGCCCCCGAGTTCCAGCTCGTTGGTACGCTCAGCTACTATAACGACGGTGTGCGCGCCGGGGTTTCGGCCAAGCATGTGGGCGAGCGCTACGGCAACTTCGCCAACACCGAAGAAGTGCCGAGCTACACCACGGTTGATGCCTGGGTTGGCTACACGATGCCCGAAGGCACCATCCAGGGTATCGGCGAAATCGACTTCAGCCTGAATGCCACTAACCTGACGGACAAGCGCTATCTCGGTGGCGGTGAACCCGGTGCCTACTTCATCGGCGCCGAGCGTCAGATCACGGCTAATATCGGCTTCAAATTCTGATTGATGGTCCCTCGGGTTCCCGTGGATCCGTGACCCTCATGGGCGGCTTCGGCCGCCCATCTTTTTTGGGGCAGGGCAAAGAAAAAGGGCGGACCGGATGGTCCGCCCTTTCTGGTGTTGTGTTGGCAGATTACTTGCCGCCGAGCATCGTTTCGATCGGCGCGCCGGCCTTCAGCTCCTTGTGGTCGGACGCATAGTCCTTGTAGCCAAGGAACCGCGCGGAAGTAGCAGCAAGCTGGGAAAGCGTGACCTTCTCGCCGCCCGAAATCTCGCCCATCACCGGGCTATCCGGGCCGATCACCGCCATCCAGACCTGATCGTCGCCCTTGAAATCGGTGATGATTTCGGTGCCGTCCTCAAGCGTCCAGGGGAAGCGGCCATGATGGCGGAAGTCTTCAAGCTTTTCGCTGCCGCGGCCATGGTCCACCGTCACGATCAGGGTCGTGCGGCCCTTGTAGCGGGCGTCCGACTGCAGGAAGGACCACAGCTCGCCAAGGAAAGTGTCGGCGCGGTGGGCGGCGCGGACATATTCGTCATACTGGCCGGCGTGGGCAAACTCGTCCGTATCGCCAAGGGCAATGTAAACGAAGCGCTGCTTGTCGTCCTTCAGGGCCTTGCGGGCAAATTCCATGGTGAAGGAATCAAGCCGTTCTTCCGTCCAGGGGCTGTAGGTCATGGCCTGCACGCGGTTCAGCTGGACGGCTTCCTTGTCGCCCGATTTGCCGGCATAGGCGTCGAAGCCCGAATTGACCGGAACCCCGGCGCGTTCCTCGTTTACGATGGCGTCGAACGCATCCCATGAGCCGAAGGCAGCGATCTTGCCCTTGTTCTCGGGCTTGCCGTTCAGCCATTCGAGCACGGTACGGTTGGGGTTCGGGACGCTGTCGTTGCTGTCGACCCGCGGGTCCGGGATGCCGGTCAGGATCTCGTTATAGCCGGGATAGGAGAAGTGATAGGGGTTGGTGAGGGCGGCTTCGCTGCCCTTGTCGCGGTTGCCATAAAGCTGGCCTTCCTTGGCAACTTTGCTCCAGAGGAACGGCATCAGTTTGGTCCGACGTTCGTCTTTTGACGCGGCATCGAAGTCTTTCTTGAAGCTGTCGACATGCTTCGGGTGGGCGAGATATTTTTCGCCGTCCATATAGGCCGGATCGATCCCCCGGAACACTTCCTGCCAGCGCAGGCCATCGATGGTGACAAGCACGACCGTATCGGTCTTCTGGCCGGCATCGGCGAACGCCGGGCTGGTTGCCGTGAGGGCGGTGAAACAAAGCAGGCTCAATATCTTGCGCACGGGGCTGGTTCCTTTCGGGATGGTCAGGCAAGCGGATGGGGCCGGGCGCACTGACCCGGCATCGCGGCGCATTGTGGCGGGGCTTTGTGACAGATGGATTGCGGTTGACCCGGCCATTACAAGGCTTTTTCATGCGGACGGCCGCTCTGTTCTGGTGCGGCAGAACATTCGGGGGCATATGCCATGCATTATCTCTATCTTGGGGCCGCAATCTTTTCGGAAATTGTCGGCACGCTTGCGCTCAAGTCATCGGAACAATTCACCCGGCCCGTGCCGACGCTCGTGATGGCGGTCGGCTATGGCATCGCCTTTTACATGCTGTCGCTGACCCTGAAGACGATGCCGGTAAGTGTGGTTTACGCCATCTGGTCGGGGCTTGGTATATCGATCCTCACCCTCATCGATATCTTCTATTTCAAGTCGCCGGTGAACCTGCCGATGCTCGCGGGTATCACGATGATCGTCGGCGGTGTGGTGCTGGTGGAAATGTACACGGGCCGCACCGGGGCCTGAAACGGTAACGCCACCGCTCCGATATCACCACTGTGTTGCAAAAAAGGTAACGACAGGTCAGCCAGAGTGGCGATTGTGTGCAACGCCCGGATGTCCCATCTCTGTCGCAACACAGTAACCTTATCGGAGACGGAAAATGATCAGTATCAGACGCAGTGAAGAGCGTGGCATCGCCAACCATGGCTGGCTCAACAGCCATCACACCTTCTCGTTCGCCGACTATTACGACCCGCGCCATATGGCCTTCGGGCCGCTCCGCGTGATCAATGAGGACCGCGTGATTGGCGGCGCCGGTTTCCCGACGCACCCGCACCGCGACATGGAGATCATCTCCTATGTGATCGACGGCGCGCTGGAGCATAAGGACTCGCTCGGCACCGGGTCGGTGATCCGGCCGGGTGACGTGCAGCGGATGAGCGCGGGCACAGGGGTCCGCCACAGCGAATATAACCATTCGCCGAAGGACCCCGTGCATTTCCTGCAAATCTGGGTGCTGCCGCAAGCCGAGGGCATCAAGCCCTCCTACGAGCAGAAGCATTTCAGTGCTGCCGAGAAAGCCGGAAAATGGCGGCTTGTCGGCAGCCCGACCGGGCGCGACGGATCGGTGACCATCCATCAGGATGTGAACCTTTATGCCACGCTCCTGAAGGACGGTGAGAAGGTCACGTTCGAAGCCTCGCCCGAACGTATCCAGTGGGTGCAGGTGGTGCGCGGCGGCGTGTCGCTGAATGGCAAGCGCCTGAAGGCAGGTGACGGTGCCGCCATCGAGGATGTGGCCGATATCGAGCTCATTGCCTCGACGGATAGCGAAGTCCTTCTCTTTGATATGACAGCGAATTTCTGACCTGTAGCGTATCCGTCAGAAACCGGGCCCTGGGGTGAGTTCGACACACTGTTTGTGTCGGCCCCGGGGCCCGACCTTTTTTCAGGCAGAGCAAACGGGCATCTTTCTGTGAAAAATTGGTCAAGCCACCTTGCCAGATGCTCTAAAATAGGGTTTGCTGGATTGGACGAACTGATCACGTTGTCATCAAGAAAACGCGCCAATACCGAGCCTTGGCGAACCATTCTAGCGAGAGGCCAGATCCATGAAGTTTCGTCCGTTCCTGATGCTTTCCCAGCTGGTTGCGCTCGGCGCCGCAGGTGCCGTGCAGGCCGCCGATCGGGAGTGCGCCCAGTCGCCTGGTCAGGTGATCGACCTGTGTGTCTATATCGAAAGTGGTCAGGCCTATTATGAGGTGAGCCGCAAGGGCACCAAGGTGATCGCGCCTTCCGTCCTTGGCCTCAGCTTCGAGGGTGAGCCACAGGCCCGCTACACGGCAATCGCTGGCGCCAAACGGAATAGTGCGGACAGCACATGGGAACAGCCGTGGGGCGAACAGCGCTTCATCCGCGACAATCACACCGAACTGAAGGTGACCCTGAAGGGAGACACGCCGCTCAACAAGGCTGTGGACGTGACCTTCCGCCTGTTCGACGATGGTTTCGGCCTGCGCTATACCTACGGTGCCATTCCGGCGGGCCGGAAGGTGGCGGTGACGGCGGATCGTACCGAGTTCAGCACCATCGGGAACTATAGCGCCTGGTGGTACAAGCCTCTGGAAGACGACCGCGACGAATATCTCTACAAGGAAATCGATGCCAAGCGCATCACGCTTGCCGAAACGCCGCTGACACTGCGCTCGCAGGAAGAGGGTGGTCTTCTCCTTGCCTTCCATGAAGCGGCCCTTGTCGATTTCCCGAGCATGCTGCTTTCGGGCGATGGTGCCGGCAAGCTGACAGCGTGGCTGATGCCGTGGCCGGATGGCGTGCGCGCCTACAGGACCGGGCCTTTCTCGACGCCGTGGCGCACGGTCGTGATTGGCGAAAGTGCCGGTGATCTTGCCGATAGCCGGATCGCGCTTAATCTCAATGAGCCGAACAAGATCGGTGATGTTTCATGGTTCACGCCGGGCAAATATGTGGGCGTCTGGTGGGAAATGCATCTGAGGCGCAGCACGTGGGCAAGCGGTGACCGCCATGGTGCGACTACCGAAAATGTGAAGCGCTACATCGATTTCGCTGCCAAGTACGGCTTCAGTGGTGTGCTGGTCGAAGGCTGGAACAAGGGCTGGGACGGCGACTGGTTGCGGAACGGCCACCAGATCAGCTTCACCGAGCCTTACCCTGATTTCGACCTGAGGGGGCTGGCGGACTATGCCAACTCGAAAGGTGTTCGCCTGATTGGCCATCACGAGACCGCAGGCGCCATCGTCAACTATGAAAGCCAGCTTGATGAAGCCTTCTCGCTTTATGCGGGGCTTGGCGTCAACACGGTCAAGACTGGCTATGTGGAAGACAGCGGCGATATCAAGGACGCCGAGGGCGGCAAACACTGGTTTGCCGCCCAGTATATGGTCCGCCACCATCTGAAAGTGGTAGAAACCGCCGCCAGATATCATATCGCCATCAATGCGCACGAGCCGGTGAAGGATACGGGCCTGCGCCGCACCTACCCGAACTGGGTGAGCCGCGAGGCGGCACGCGGGCAGGAATTCAACGCCTGGGGCCGTCCGACGAACCGGCCGGATCATCTGACGATCCTGCCCTTCACCCGGCTGCTCGCTGGCCCCATGGACTATACCCCCGGTATCTTCGATATCGAAAACGGCAAGTCCGTGGTCACCGAGCGCCTGCAGGCAACCATCGCCAACCAGTTGGCGCTTTATGTGGTGATATACAGCCCGGTCCAGATGGCGGCGGACCTGCCCGAACATTACGAGGCACGCCCCGATGCGCTGCGGTTCATCCTTGATGTCCCGGCCGACTGGGAAAACTCCAAAACGCTGGCGGGCGAAATCGGCGACTATGTCGTCGTCGCCCGGCAGCAGCGTGAGGGCAAGGACTGGTTCCTTGGCGCCGTGACGGATGAAGAAGAACGCAGCATTCAGCAGTCGCTCGGTTTCCTCACACCCGGCAAACGCTATGAGGCGCAAATCTACCGGGACGCGGATGATGCCGACTATCGCACCAACCCAACTGCACTGACGATCGAGAAAAAGGTGGTGACAGCCAAGGACAGCCTCGGCCTCGTGTTGAAGCCCGGTGGCGGTGTCGCGGTACGCTTCAAGGCGCTGGACTGATCGTCAGGAAAAGACGGAAGCAAGGGGCGGGCTGCGGCGCGCCCCTTCTTTTTTCAGCGCAGCCGTTTGGCGTGCCACTCGATATGGTCGGCCATGAAGGTGGAGACAAAATTGTAGCTGTGGTCATAGCCGGCCTGCAGCCTGAGGATCAGCGGGATACCAGCCTTTTCGCACGCCTTGCGCAGCAGTTCCGGCTTCAGCTGTTCGGTCAGGAACCCGTCGGCGTCACCCTGATCAACAAGAAGCGCATCGAGCCGCGCGCCGCTTTCGATAAGCGCAACGCTATCATGCATGGCCCAGGCCGCGCGGTCGGTGCCCAGATACCCGGTGAGTGCTTTTTCGCCCCACGGGCATTGCATCGGGGCGGCGATGGGGGCAAAGGCGGAAACGCTTCTGAACCGGCCGGGGTTCCTCAGCGCAATGGTCAGCGCACCGTGCCCTCCCATCGAATGGCCAGTGATACCCTGCCGCTTCATGTCCGCCGGGAAATGGTTGGCGATCAGGCGCGGCAGTTCCTGCGTGATGTAGCTATACATCTGGAAGTGCGTCGCCCACGGTGCCTCGGTCGCATCGACATAGAAGCCGGCACCCTTGCCGAAATCATAGGCTTCATCATCCGGGACATCCTCGCCGCGCGGGCTCGTGTCCGGGCAAACGACGATCACGCCTTGCTCGGCGGCAGCGCGCCGGTATTCGCCTTTGTCCATCACATTCTGGTGGGTGCAGGTGAGGCCCGAGAGATACCACAGCACCGGCAGCCTGATGCCGTGTTCGTGCGGCGGCACAAAAACGGCGAAGGTCATGTCTGTGCCTGTCGCTTCGGATGCGTGGCGGTAAACGCCCTGAATGCCGCCGAAACATTTGCTCGTCGAAACGGTTTCTATGGTCATGGGGTTCCTCCTTGGCAGGTTGTCTCTTTATGGAGCCAAATGGTTACAGGCGAAAGCTACGATTGAAAAATGGCAACAGCTTGATTTGCGTCGGGCTTCCGGCTTCGCTACTAGTGAGGTGAGACGAAATTCCCAATCCCCGGAGACCCTGCCCATGAAAACCCGTGCCGCCGTCGCCTTTGAAGCGAAGAAACCGCTCGAGATTGTCGAGCTTGACCTTGAAGGCCCCAAAGCCGGTGAAGTGCTGGTGGAAATCATGGCGACGGGCATCTGCCATACCGATGCCTATACGCTTGATGGGTTCGATAGCGAGGGGATTTTCCCTTCCGTCCTTGGCCACGAAGGCGCGGGTATCGTGCGCGAGGTGGGCGCAGGCGTTACGAGCGTGAAGCCCGGCGATCATGTGATCCCGCTTTACACGCCCGAATGCCGTCAGTGCAAAAGCTGCCTTTCGGGCAAGACCAACCTTTGCACGGCAATCCGCGCCACGCAGGGCAAGGGCCTGATGCCCGATGGCACCACGCGCTTCTCGTACAAGGGTCAGCCGATCTATCACTATATGGGCTGTTCCACCTTCTCGAACTTCACGGTGCTGCCGGAAATTGCTGTCGCCAAGATCCGCGAAGACGCACCGTTCGACAAATGCTGCTATGTCGGCTGCGGCGTGACGACCGGGGTGGGGGCTGTCACCAAAACCGCGAAGGTCACGCCAGGTTCAAATGTCATTGTCTTCGGCCTTGGCGGCATCGGCCTCAATGTCATTCAGGGGGCCAAGATGGTCGGCGCCGACATGATCATCGGGGTCGATATCAACGACGCCAAGGAAGAATGGGGCCGCCGTTTCGGCATGACGCACTTTGTGAACCCGAAGAAGGTTTCGGGTGATCTGGTTGCGCATCTTGTGGAACTGACAGGCGGCGGCGCCGACTATACGTTCGACTGCACCGGCAACACCGATGTGATGCGTACAGCGCTTGAAGCCTGCCATCGCGGCTGGGGCGAAAGCGTCATCATCGGGGTCGCCGAAGCCGGCAAGGAAATCAGCACCCGCCCGTTCCAGCTGGTCACCGGCCGCGTCTGGAAGGGCTCTGCCTTCGGTGGCGCCAAGGGCCGCACCGACGTGCCGAAGATTGTGGACTGGTATATGAACGGCAAGATCGAGATCGACCCGATGATCACCCATGTGCTGAACCTTGAGGATATCAACAAGGGCTTCGACCTGATGCACGCGGGCGAAAGCATCCGCAGCGTCGTCGTGTTCTGACACACTGAGTATATAAGCAAAAAGCCCGGCGCCAGTGATGGCTGCCGGGCTTTTTCATTTCAGGGGAAGGCGGCTCAGGCAGCCTTGCCCAGATAATCTTTCTGCAGCCATTCGGCAGCGCCTTTGTAGGCGCCGTCGAGATCCGGCACCGCGGATTCATCGCCGCCGATATCGAGGCCGAGATAGCCCTTGTATCCCACCCGGTCGAGCGTCTCTAAGAAGATGTCCCAGCGGATGCGGCCATCGCCTACCGCCAGATGCTCCACCTTCTGCCCGCGGTTGTCGGACACGTGGATATAATCCACATGGTCCTTCAGGCGGGTCATCGAAAGCGCGAGGTTGTCGCGGACCACGAACTGGTTGGCGGTGTCGAGTGTGAAGCGCAGGTTATCGCGCCCCACGGCATCGTGGAAATAAAGATAGGCATCGGTGTTCGAAGCCAAGAGCCCCTCAGCCGGGTGCATCAGGTACGTCAGCCCGTGGCGTGCTGCGATATCGCAGGCATCGCGGTAGGTGCCAACGATATTGTCCCACACCTTCTCCCATGTCACATCGCGCGGCAGGAAGGCGGCGGAGAGAACCTCGTCGCCATAGTGGCGCACCACAGGGATATCTTCCGGGAACTGGTAGGGCGGCAGCGGCGCGTTATCGAGCACACCGAGCGAGCCATAAAGCGTCGCTACCTCGCAGCCTTTCTCAAAAAGCGCCAACTGTCGCTCGCGCTCGGCGGCATCGAGCGACGACAGGCCCGGCAGTACGGTGCAGAAATAGGGGACATTCAGCCCCAGTTCCTTGATCTTGGCGGCGAAGCGGTGGCGGTTCTCGTAGACCTTGCCGAGATGCTCCTCACGGATGCCTTCCAGCTCCACGGATTTGAAGCCGAGCGCTTTCATTTCCTCCAGATGCTTTTCGGTATCCTCGGCCTTCGGCGGATAGCCATATTTGGTGATGATATAGAGGAAAGCGCAAACGATACGCTCGTTATACATGGGGAACTCCTAAAGCAGGTCGGCGATGCCGATAAGGCCGATAACGGTCATGAAAACGGTGAAAAGGGTGATGGCGGCGACGATGGCGAGCGTGGCGGGCTTTGCCACATGCTCGCCCATGATCGATCTGCGGGTTTGCAGGATCGCCATCAGGGTCAGTACGATAGGCGTGATGATCAGGGCCAGCGCCTGGGTCACGATCATCACCATCACCGGGCGACCGCCGAAGATCGGCACGACAAGGCCGAGGGCGGCGTAAAAGACGATGATGCCTTTCGACCATTTGGAGGACAGGTCCATCGGCTTGCCGTGATAATCGGCGAGCAAGAGCGGTACCAGCATATAGTGCGGGAACAGGGACGAGAGACCCGCGCAGACAAGGCCTACAACAAACACGGATACGGCGAAGCGTCCGGCGAGCGGCTCCAGAAGCTGGATCATGTCGATGGCGTTTTCAACATGAAGCCCCTTGGGGTGCAGCGTGCCGGCAGCGGCGGCCATCACCGAAATGCTGAGAAAGAACATCAGGAAGGACGAGACGAAGGCGTCGCGCTTTTCAAGTTTCAGGTCCGCGACACCCCATTGTTTTTCCTTCACGGTGATCGACCGTGCCACATAAAGGACCCCGCCCATGGTGGTGCCGAGCATGCCGGCAACGATAAGCCCGGCGTTCGCTTCCTCCGGGATCGAGGGAACAAGGCCGCGGATCACGGTGCCGGCGTCCGGGATCACCATCACCGCGGTCGCGAGGAAGCAGACGGCCATCAGGCCCACGAACAGTGCGAGGAGCTTTTCGATGAAGCTGTATTTGCCGCCGAACAGCAGATAGACGAGCATCCCGCCAAAGGCGAGGGCAAGGATGATGGTGCTGATGCCTTCGCCCGAAGGCGTCAGCGGGCGAGACCATTCCTTCACCACGTCGGTGATGATCGCCATCACGCCGATCGAGGACACCATCTCGGTGAAGATCAGGACGACAAGCACAAAAAGGGCGGCAGGCTTGCCGAAATGCAGCCTGAAAGCCTGCAGCGAGCTTTCGCCGGTAATCAGCGTATAGCGTCCGAAAAAGACGATCAGGATATAGGTGCAGATGCAGGAAAGCAGCACCGCCCAGGAAAGGATCATGCCGTGCGAGGCCCCGGCCGAGGCCATCGTCGTGATGCTGCCCGTGCCGATATTGTAGCCGACCAGAAAAAGGCCGGGCCCGATGGTGGACAAAAAGAACAGCGCCTTTTTCCAGAAGCTGGACATCAACAATTACCTTCCCTTGATCCGGCCATGACGGCCTTTCCCTGTGTCCCGGCATTGTGCGGCCGGTATTCATTGTGGTCAGTTGTGCTTTAGAAGCCTGCGGTGCCGCTCGATGCTGTTGGCGAGGTGGCGGCGGGTCACTTCCCGCGCCAGCCGTTCGTTGCCATCTGCGATGGCTTCGACGATTTCGCGGTGCTCCACCTGTGTCTGGCGCAGCAGTTCAGCCTGATGCTCCCTCACCTCGTCCTCGGTGCGGCCGGCCGCAAATTTGGGCACCAGATCATGCGGCGGGATCATATGCTTGCCGAGGAAATCGATAAACCGGCGGAACTGCGGGTTCTTGGTGGCTTTGGCGATGGCGGTGTGCAGTTCAAAATCGGGTTCGGTCGCATCCTCACCCGTATCGAGATAGGCGTCGATCCGGTTGAGGCATTCCTGCATGGCGACGATATCCTCGGGCTCGCGGCGGCGGGCCGCGGTGCCTGCCATCTCGATCTCCACTGCCATGCGCAGCTCAAGGACATTGATGACCTCTTCAAGCGTCTCCATTTCCTCGCTGCTGATACGGAAAGGGGCGGCCCCGGCATTCGGGGCTACAAAGGCGCCGACCCCCTGACGGGTGATGACAAGCCCGTCAGCCTTGAGGGCTGCTACCGCCTCGCGCACCACGGTGCGGCTGACGTCCGCCGAGCGCACCAGTTCCTGTTCTGTCGGTAGTTGCTGACCGGACGTAAGCGTGCCGTTCAGGATCTGGCCGCGCAGTTGCTCGATCAGTTCGGATGTCAGCGAGCGACGTTTTCCGAGAGGTTTGATGATTCTGTCCGACATATTTGCCCCCTAAGCCCAGGCTGATGGATGTTGGTGCATCGGATGATGGGTCATGGCGCACCCCGCATCAAGGCTGGCCATCGGCGAGTACCCTTTGCAGGCGCTCCACCGAGACGGTCATATGCAGGAAGGCGCCAAGGCCGCGCGGATCATTCAGGCGCACCGGCTGCTTGTCGTAGGCGTCATCCGAGAAGAGGATCGGTGTGCCCTTGACGATGCCTTTGACCATCCCATCCTCGCGCACTTCTGCCGCCACGGCTTTCCAGCCTTTCTCGATGGCGGGCAGGAAGGCGGTTTCATCGAGCCAGCCGTTACGTACCCCTTCGGCGAAGGCGCGGATGAACATCGCGCTCGCCGATGTTTCAAGATACGTGTCGCTGTTATCCAGCACCTGATGCCAGCGGCCCTGGCTGCTCTGGAATTTCAGCAGGCCTTCGGCGTGGCGTTTGTAAGCGGCAAGGAGGGCCGGATAATCCTTGTGGCCCTTGTCGAGCGACAGAAGGATGTCGGTCTTGGCCATGATGGTCCAGCCATTGGCGCGTGCCCATTTGCTGGTGGTGTGGGGGCCGTTCTCGCCCAGTTTGCCGTGCCAGTAGACGCTGGTGGCGGGGTCGTAGAGATGCTTGTCGATGAGCAGAACTTGCCGTGCGGCCTCATCCCAGTATGCCTGATTGCCCGTTGCTTCACCCATGCGGATGAGGATGCTGGCGCCCATATACATGTCGTCTGCCCAGATGGAGAGCGGCACCGGATTGAGGCGACCGATGGTGCCATCCGAGAAGCGCGGCATATTGTTCATCACATGCTCGGCGGCGCGGTGGGCGAGATCATAATCCGCGTCCCCCGGTTTGGCCGCGGCGCCAGCGCCGAAGCGGCGCAGGAAGCGGTCGGCAAAGGGCAGGGCGGGGATGCCGGCGTCATCCAGAAGGGCGAAGCGGAAGTAATGGCCGTAAGCGCTGTGGATGAGGCCATAGTCGGCACGTTCACGCTCGATCAGCGGGCGCTTCTCGAGGAAGAAATCGAGATGCCGGTTGATATAGGGCTGGTAGTCGAGGCTGTCGAACGTATCCGTCACGCTATACATGGCATCCAGGATGGCACCGGTGAAATAGCGCCAATCGGCATACTCGAGCTTGTCGGCATGCTTGCGCTGCAGATGAATGCGCGGCACATCCCAGCGCACCGGCAGGCCATCAGCGCCTTCATAGTCCCCGCTGAAATCAGGTGTGGTGGCACCCAGCGGATGATCGGTCGCGATACCTTTCGGGGCGGGCACGGGGCCCGCTACGATGAAATGCAGCATCTCGGGCGCGTCTTTCACCTGCGCCGGCGTCACCTTCAGGCGCGGGCTGAGTGTCGCGCCGCTTTTGCCGAAGAAGCCGAGCCAGATGCGGGCGGCGTCCGCCTTCCCCGGCAGCATCCGAACGGCGAGCGTATGTTTGCTGCCGGGGGCGAGGTCCACTGCTACATAGGAACCGGCGTCATAGCGGTCATAGTCATGGCCGACCGGGAAATGGTCTTGCTTCGTGGTTTTGGCATAGATGACCTTGCCATCAAGCCGTACTTCCACGGCACCAGCCGAATGCGAAATGCCGAAGCGTGCGGTGGCAAGCTTGTCGCCCGGCAGTGTATCGGCGGGCTCATCGGTGCCGACGGCAATATCCGCGCGGGCGAAGTAAAGGCCGCCAGCAGCCGCGCGCAGGGAATCGGCGAAATCGATATAATAGAAGCCCTCGTCGTCAGCGCCGGGCAGCTCGGGGGCGAAGGCGAAGGTAGTTTCCGCAACGATGCGATCTGCAACCTGTCTGGCCAGTTTTGCGGGCTCGGGCGAGAAAAGCTCCGCTGCCGGTGCTGTCGCCGATGCTGTGGCCGCCATCAGAATGGCTGCGATGCTGCGTGCTCCCCACTTCATATTTTCCCTCTTTCCCTCGTTTTTCAACCTGTCTGACGTGCTTTTCAGGGCGGTATCCGATGCCGCGCCAGGGCACAGGCGGCAGGTTTCAAGGCAGAGACTAGCGAGTCATCAGATGTACGACAAGATACAATTTGGTCTTGCTGCCTGACCAATTCTGCGCCATCCTGTCTGTCAACAGCTGCCACAGCACCGTCCGCCCCGTTTGGAGCAGGGCGGCGCGGGCCGCTGAGGGGAGTCCAGGGAGAAAAAAGTGCTATATCCGCAGAGAAACGTCTGCCGCGACCTTGTCGACTGTTCGGGCCTGTGGCGGTTCCGGGCCGATCCAGACGGTGTCGGCTTCACGGAAGGCTGGTCCACCGGCTTTGAAAGCGACATGGTGTGTGCCGTGCCCGGCAGCTGGAACGAACAGCTGCAGGAATATGGCCTGATGAATTATGTGGGCGGCGCCTGGTATCAGATGGATATCTTCGTGCCCGTCCATTTCGCGGGTCGCACCGTGCGCCTGCGGGTCGGGTCTGCGGATTTTCAGGCCAAGGTCTGGGTCAACGGCACGCTTGTGGCTGAAAACGACATTCTCTCCCTGCCGTTTGAAGCGATGGTTGAAGACCATATCGCGCCCGGCAACAAGGCCCGGATCGTTATCTGGGTCAGCAATGCGCTCTGGCCCGATGCGATTACGCCGAGTGTTACCCTCGATACTTATGTGCGCGAGGAACGGATCAGGGACGAGCAGTTCCCCGCAACCCGGCCCGATTTCTTCCCCTTCGGTGGCATCCAGCGCCCGGTTCTGCTGGAGGCCATGAATGCGGTGCATATCGACGACCTGACGGTGACGACGGAAATCGACGGTACCACCGGTGTCGTTTCCGCCGAGGCCGCAGTTTCCGCACCGGATGGCACGCTTTTCCGTGTGTCGTTGCCGGGCGGCGAAGTCGCTGAAACCGCCGTCTGGAGCGGCAACGCCATGGTCACGCTGCGGATCGGCAATTGCCGTTTCTGGTCGATGACAGATCCCCACCTTCATGCGTTGAAGGCTGAGCTTTGGCAGGCGAGCCTTCTGGCGGATCAGTATGAACTGAATATCGGCGTGCGCGAGGTGAAGGTTGTCGGCAAGCGGCTTTACCTGAACGGCGAGCCCGTCTTCCTGCGCGGCTTCGGCAAGCACGAGGATTTCCCGGTGCATGGCCGGGCGGTCAACCAGCCCTTGATGGTCAAGGACTTCGGGCTGATGAAATGGATCGGCGCCAACAGCTTCCGCACCTCGCATTACCCCTATGCCGAGGATATCCTCGACTATGCCGACCGCACCGGGGTGCTGGTGATCAGTGAACTGCCGTCGGTGAATCTCGATTTCCGGATTGTGAGCGACGCGACGCTCGATCATCACCGCCGCACGCTGGACCGCCAGATCGCGCGGGACAAGAACCATCCGTCCGTCATCATGTGGTCGGTTGCGAACGAGCCCGGTTATCTCGGCGAGGCCGAATATAAAAGCGACAAGACCCACGCCTACTGGAAAGCGGTATGCGATCACACCCGTGCGCTGGATGTCACGCGCCCGATCACGATGGCGAATGTGGGCCGCATCGGACACGATGACCCGGCCTTCCATTATGTCGATGTGATTTCGATCAACCGCTATTACGGCTGGTACGACATGCCGGGGCAGCTGGACCGCGCCGGTGCGCGCCTGAAGGCCGAGCTTGATGCCATCGCGGCGGATCATGACAAGCCGATCATGGTGCTGGAGTTTGGCGCCGATACGGTTGCCGGACTGCACAGCACCACCGACCAGCTTTTCACGGAAGAATATCAGGCCGACTTTATCGAGACCTATTGCCGGATCATCGAGGCGCACCCGAACGCCATCGGCACCCATGTCTGGAACTTCGCCGATTTCCGCACATCGCAGCATCACCGCCGGGTGGTGCTGAACCTGAAGGGCGTTTTCACACGCACTCGTGATCCGAAGCGCGCGGCGTTCAAACTGCGGGAAATGTGGGCGGTGCCTTACCGCGATCCGGCAGCAGGCGAGGGGAAGTAAGATTATGTTCGGTCTCAGCTATCTCGATCTTGCCGTCATCGGCGGCTATTTCGCCATCCTCACCTGGATCGGCGTGCGCACCTATGCATCGGTGACCAACACCGGCGACTATTTCATGGGCGGACGACGCTTCAACAAGTTCCTGATGATCGGCCATGCCATGGGCACCGGCACTCACACGGACCAGCCGGTCGCGGTGGCGGGTGCGTGCTACCAGCATGGCCTTGCCGGCATCTGGTACCAGTGGATGTGGATGTTCTCCACGCCCTTCTACTGGCTCCTGTCCCCCGTTTACCGACGCCTGCGGTACATCACCACGGGCGATTTTTTCGAGCGGCGCTATGGTCGTGTCCTTGGCGCCTGGTATGCGGCGATGGGGCTTCTTTACTTCACCACCAACACCGGCCTGATGCTGAAGGGCACGGCAACCACCATTGACGTGGTGACGAGCGGCAAGGTGCCAAGCGACTATGCCGTGATGATCATGACGGTGCTTTTCGTCACCTACAGCGTGATCGGCGGCCTTGTGGCGGCCGTTATTACCGATTTCATCCAGAGCCTCTTTATCCTGATCCTGTCGTTCCTCCTGATCCCCTTCGCGCTCAACGCGGCGGGCGGCATCGGGGCGATCCATGACGGCCTGCCGGCCGAGATGTTCAGCTTCATTGCGCCTCAGGAAATTACGCTTTTCTTCATCGTGATGGTGATCCTGAACGGCCTTGTCAGCATCGTCGTGCAGCCGCACCACATGGCGGTCGGCGGGGCTGGCAAGGAAGAATTCGCCTGCCGCACCGGCTGGACTTATGGCAACTTCCTGAAGCGCCTGATGACGCTTGGCTGGGCTTTTGTCGGCGTGTTTGCGGCTTTCCTGTTTCCGGGCCTTGAGGGGCACGACCGCGAAATGGCCTTCGGCCTAGCCATCAACAACCTGCTGCCCGCAGGCCTCATTGGTCTGATGCTGGCCTCCATGGCGGCGGCGGTTATGTCGTCCTGCGACAGTTTCATGGTTGGTGGCTCGGCGCTCTTTACCCGCAATTTCTATCGCCGCTTCATCAGCCCCGACAAGGACGACCGCCATTATATGATGGTGGCGCGGATTGCCTCGTTCGTTGTTGTGGTGGGTGGTGTGGCCTATGCCTACTGGCTGGATAGTGTGATCCAGGGCGTGGTGATCCTCTGGAAATTCACCGCCTTCTTCGGTGTCTCTTTCTGGATGGCGCTCGTCTGGAAACGCGCCAACCGTTACGGGGTTTATGTCAGTGTGCCCCTGATGGCGGCCTGCGTGATCGTCACCGGCGACATGGTGCCGTGGGGTCTGCACTGGGATATCGAATACCAGATCGCGCTCTATCTGCCGGTCGGCTTCCTGTCCTTCATCATCGCAAGCCTCCTGACCCCGCCCGAGCCCGAAAAGCAGGTGAGCGATTTCTACACCTTGCTCGCGACCCCGGTGGGTGAGGAATACAAGCTCCATGAGGCTGGTGTCGAAATGGTGCTTGAGGGTGTGCCCGTGCAGCAGGCTGACCCGAAGCTGCCATCCCTGTCGGAGCGCGGCCACAGCCTGATCCTTGTCGATCTCCTGTCACTTTCGAAGAAGTTCAGCTTCAAACGCTACCGGATCGATGTCCTGGGCTTTGGTGCCGCGTGGCTTTTCGTCGGGGCGATTATCCTCCTCGGCCTCGTGCTTGCCCGGGTCGGTGCATGACTGAAAGGAGGAAATATCCCGTGACACACCTGATGCATTCCGCCCGCCGTTTCATGCTTGCCGGCCTTCTGGCCTTCACGGGCGCCCTTGTGCCAGCGATGGCAGAGACGAGCCCGGTGGTGCCCTTGCCTCAATCCGTGAGCTACAAAAAGGGAGCTTTCCCGATCGATGCGACCAGAACGGAGATTGTGGCAGACGATGCCTTCGCGTTCGAGATCGCACAGATCGCCGCCGAGTATGAAGCCATTGGCGGTGCCCGGCCTGAAGCCGCCAAACCAGCCCTCGTGATCAGCCTGAAGCTTGATGACAGCGAGAAGGAAAAGCTTGGCGCCGAAGGCTACCGGCTGGATGTCACGCCCAAGGGGATTGCGATCACGGGGCCCGCCAAGGCGGGTGTTTTCTATGGTGTGCAGACGCTGAAGCAATTGCTGCGCGCGCATGCCGCCAAAGGGGCCATCCCTGCGCAAACGATCAGCGACTGGCCGGGGCTTGAGTTTCGCGGGGTGATGGACGACATCAGCCGCGGCCCGGTGCCGACCATGGCTTTCATGCGCCAGCAGATCGAGCGTCTGTCGGAACTGAAGTTCAACCGGCTTTCCTATTATTCCGAACATATCATCCGCACGCTCAGCCATCCCGAGGTTGCTCCGGCGGATGGTGGCATCACGATTGCCGACCTCGAGGCGCTCGTGGCCTATGCGCGCCAGCATCACATCATGCTCGTGGGCAACCTGCAGTCCTTCGGTCATTTTGAAAAGTCGCTGATGCACCCCGGCGTCAGGCCGCTTGGTGAGGGCGACCGGATGATTTCGCCGGTGCTGCCCGAAGCGCGGCATTATCTGAGCGAGATGCTGGGCGAGGTCGTTCCGGTTTTCGATGCGCCCTATTTCAATATCAACAGCGACGAGACCTTTGATCTTGGCACCGGCTATTCGAAGCTCGCGGCTGATGCCAAGGGCAAGGGCGCGGTTTACGCGGCTCATGTGAACTGGCTGCATGACCAGCTGACCGGCATGGGCAAGCGCATGATGCTGTGGGCTGACATCGTGGCCGAACATCCCGAAATGATGGCGGATATCCCCAAGGATACCATCATGATGCCATGGAACTATGACGCTGACTTTGACTTCGTCGGCATGATCGCACCCCTGAAGCGCGAGGGCTACGATGTCATCGTCACCGCAGGCATCCTGAACAGCTATCGTATCGCCCCTGATCTTGAAATGGCCCGGCAGAATCTGGACAAGTTTCTGAAGGCCGGTGCCGATGCCGACGTGATGGGCGCATGGACCACCGTCTGGGACGATGGTGGCATGGCCCTGTTCAATCACGATTGGTACGGTCTTGCCTATGCCGCCGATCGCAGCTGGCAACCGGCAGCGGCCGTTGACAGGAAAGGTTTTGAAGCGCGCCTGATGGCGGGGGTTTATGGCTCTCCTGATGCGCCTTTTGTTGCTGCACTTGAACGGCTCTATGCCGTTACCAATGTGGCGCCAACTGCCGGCTTCAATGACCTGCCGATCT
The DNA here is from genome assembly GCF_026719705.1 of Pseudokordiimonas caeni. Lineage (GTDB taxonomy): Bacteria > Pseudomonadota > Alphaproteobacteria > Sphingomonadales > Kordiimonadaceae > Gimibacter > Gimibacter caeni. Next base: position 227,768 of record NZ_JAPPRR010000001.1, read on the forward strand.
GGCGGGCAGCGCTGCCGGAACGTGGGCAGGCAGGCCGTGTGGCGACCGAAGGCTGGCCCGAAGTGAAAGAGATCGCGAAGGAAACGGGCGCCCTTCTGGATAGTGTAACGCTGAAGCGATATCCGGCAGATGCTGAAGTTTATCGCTTTACGGCCAAGCTTTATCGCACCCTTGCGGGTTCGCGCCTCGCGGCACTTGATGCGGCGGCAGATTATGCCCGTGCCTCGCGCCGGCAATGGGAAGACCGGATCGACGCCCGCGCCGGGCTTGTGGAGGCTGTCGAAAAGCTCAGCAAGGTGGAACGCGACTGGCGTACCTTGCAGGGCTGGTACGAAGGGTTGTGGCTGCGAGAGAACCACACATCCACGCTCGATCATGTTCTGGATCGCTATCAGGCCCAGATCGACCGCTGGGCCGATGCGCACCGCCGGGTGAAGCAGGCGCTGCGCGACTTTGACATGGGCAATACGCTGCCCGCCCCGCTGGATGTGCGGCTTGAGATCAGCCCGCTTTCCGGCCAGTATTTCATGGGCTGGCTGGAGCTTGGCACCTTCCCGGTCGCGAAGGGCGAGAAGGCGGTCGATATCGACTATATGGCCACAAATGGCGGCGAGAAGGCAGCCCGGCCCAAGGTTACGGAAACGATTGTCGAGAAGGGCCGCAAATATCGCTGGCGGCGTATCCTTGCCAATGCGTCGGATGTGGTTGACCTTGCAGCGATGAACCCCTCGGCACCCGAACAGGCCGTTCATTATGAATTCGCCGAGGTAACGAGCCCCGACGACCGGTTGGTGAAAGCGAAGGTATCCTCGACCGGCTCGATGGCCGTCTATCTGAACGGCGAGCTTGTCTACCGCCACGAAGGCAGCCGACCGCTGGTGATCGATGAGGATACAATCCCGATCAACCTGAAAGCCGGTAAGAATGCATTGATGGTGAAACTGGTCCGCGAAGGGGCAGACTGGCAATTCACCTTCAAGCTGCCGGACAATCAGGTAGCAACCTCCAAGAACCGTTACCGGATCAAGGATTAGGCATCATGCAGCGATTTGAAGGCAAAAGGGTGATCCTCACCGGTGCACTGGGTGGCATCGGGCAAGCGATAGCCGACCGCCTGAGCGCGGAAGGCGCCCGTCTCGGCCTGATGGACCGGGCCGAGACGGGCTGCGTACCCGGTGTCAAGTCGGTCGCCTATGCCGGTGCCGATGTCGCTGACGAGGCAGCAGTCGCGGATGCGGTCGCAAGCCTTGCAGATGCTCTTGGCGGCATCGATATCCTTGTCAATTGCGCGGGTGCGGTGAAGGGCGAGGATCTGGATCATACCGACCCCGCCACCTGGCGCTGGAATGTCGATCTCAATCTCAATGGCACCTACAATGTGACGCACGCTGCGCTGCCGCACCTTCTGGCGAACGCCCGCAGCGCCATCGTCAATGTGTCGTCGGTTAACGCCGTGATGGCGGTGGGTGTGCCAGCCTATAGTGCCGCCAAGGCCGGCATGATGGCGCTGACCCGCTCGCTCGCCACCGAATATGCAGCAAAGGGCCTGCGTGCCAATGCGGTGTTGCCCGGCACCATCCGCACGTCCGCGTGGGATGAACGGGCCGAGCGTACCCCCGACGTGTTCGAAAAAGTCGCCGGTTGGTATCCCGGCGGCGCGCTCGGACGGCCTGAAGATGTGGCGGCGGCGGTCGCGTTTCTGGCGGCTGACGAAGCGGCCTTCGTGAACGGTGCCGGGCTTGTGGTGGATGGCGGGCTTTCGGCCGGCCATCACCGCATGGTCGCCGATTTTATCTGAGAGGTATGTCATGAGTGATGGGAAATGCCTTTCTGGCAAAACGGCGCTTGTCACCGGCGCGGGGCAGGGCTCGGGCCGGGCAATCGCCCTGCGGTTCCTGCACGAAGGTGCACGGGTGATTGCGCTGGACCTCAATGAAGTGGCCCTTGCCACCTATCACGGGATGGAAGGCGTCGTGCCTGTCGCCCTTGATGTGGGGGATGCTGCCGCCATCGAGGCCTGCCGCACGGCGCATCCCGATGTTCACATTCTGGTCAATTGCGCGGGTATCGTGCGGCACGGTACGGTGCTGGATTGCACACCCGATGATTTCGCCGTCACCTTCCGGGTGAACGTGGAAGCCATGTATCACACGATCCGCGCGTGGCTGCCGGGCATGCGGGCACGCGGCGAAGGTGTGATCATCAATATCGCCTCGGCGCTTGCCGCCAACGCCACGGCAATTAACCGGTTTGCCTATGGCGCCAGCAAGGGGGCCGTGGTGGCGCTGACCAAATCGGTCGCGCTTGATTTCATCAAGGATGGCATCCGCTGCAATTCGATCAGTCCCGGCACCATCCAGTCGCCCTCGCTTGAAGGCCGCATTGCGGCCACCGGCGATACCGACGCTGCCATGAAAGCCTTCATCGCGCGCCAGCCGATGGGGCGCCTTGGCCAGCCCGAGGAAGTTGCTGCCGTGGCGCTGCTGATGGCATCGGGCGAGGCGGGCTTCATGACAGGTTCGGACGTCGTCATTGACGGCGGCTTCAGTCTTTAAAGGAGTATTTCAGTGAAACTTGTTCGTTACGGCGAGAAGGGCCGTGAAAAGCCGGGCATTGTGGACGCCGCTGGCGCCCTGCGCGACATATCGGGTATTGTTGCCGACATCACGCCGGCTTTTCTGGCCAGCCCGCTTTACGGCGAGCTGAGGCGCGCAGACCCGGCATCTTTCCCGCTCGTTTCCGGCAATGTGCGCTACGGCGTGCCCGTTTCGCACGTCGGTAAGTTCGTGTGTGTCGGCCTCAATTATGCCGATCACGCGAAGGAAGCCGGCCTGCCGATTCCAGATGAACCGATCCTTTTCATGAAGGCAACGTCCGCCGTGCAGGGGGCGAACGACACGGTGGTGCTGCCGCGCGGCCATACCAAAGGGGACTGGGAAGTCGAGCTTGGCATCGTGATCGGCAAGCCGGCGAAATATGTATCCGAGGCCGACGCCATGAGCCATGTGGCCGGCTTCTGTGTGGTTAATGATCTTTCCGAACGTGCCTTCCAGATGGAACGCGGCGGCCAGTGGGTGAAAGGCAAAAGCTGCGATACCTTCGGCCCCGTCGGCCCGTGGCTCGTGAGCCCCGATGAGGTGGCCGACGTGCAAAACCTTGGTATCTGGCTTGAACTCAACGGCAGGCGTATCCAGGACAGCAGTACCGCGCAGATGATTTTCCCCGTGGCGCATCTGGTGTCCTACATCAGCCAGTTCATGTCTCTGCAACCGGGCGACATCATCTCCACCGGTACCCCGCCGGGCGTGGGGGCTGGCATGAAGCCGCCGCTTTGGCTGAAGGCCGGCGACGAAATGCGCCTCGGGATCGACGGGCTTGGTGTTCAGGTCCAGATCGTGACCGAAGAAGCGTGAGTCCGCGATGAGCAGCCGTATCGCCAGCATCATCGGCCGCCGTGTGTGGGACAGTCGTGGCCGTCCCACGGTCGAGGCAGAAATCCATCTTGAAGACGGCGCCATGGGCCGTGCCATGGCACCTGCGGGAGCATCGACCGGTAGCGGCGAAGCGCTGGATCTGCGCGACGGCGGCGCGCGCCTTGGCGGGATGGGCGTCGACAAGGCGGTTACCAATGTGAACGACCTGATTGCACCCGCGCTCAAGGGCTTTGACGTGGCCGATCAGGCCGGGCTCGATGCCGCCCTCATCGCGCTTGACGGTACGCCGTCGCGGCAGAAGCTTGGCGGCAATGCCATGATTGCCGTTTCCATGGCGGCAGCACATGCCTCAGCGGCGGCCGAGGGTGTGCCGCTCTGGCGCTATCTGGCGGGGGACACGGTCCATGATATCCCGCTGCCTGAAATCCAGATATTCGGCGGCGGGGCGCATGCGCGCGGTTCGCTCGACCTGCAGGATTTCATGGTGGTGCCCTTCGGGGCCGGAAGTTTCGCCGAAGCCATGCAATGGACGGCAGATATCTATCACGCTGCCGGGCGCATCATGGACCGGCGCGGCAGCCGCTACGGCGTGGCTGACGAAGGCGGATGGTGGCCGGATTTCCGGAACAATGAAGAAGCGATCGCGACACTGGTGGAGGCTATCACCGAGGCCGGCTACGATCCTGAAACGCAGGCTGGAATCTCGCTCGATATCGCCGCAAGCCAAATCCATGACGGTGCGGGTTATTATCTCAAAGCCGAAGACAGGCACGTTCCGGATGCGGAATGGTTTGACCTGATGGTCGACTGGGTGACCCGCTATCCCATCGTTTCCATCGAAGACCCGTTCGTGGAAAGCGACCTGGCCGCTCATGCCGCCTTCACCAAAGCGATGGGGCACAAGGTGCAGGTGATCGGCGATGATCTTCTGGTCACCAGTGCCGCCCGTGTGGCTGCAGCGGTTGAGGCGGGCGCCTGCAACACGCTTCTCTGCAAGCCCAATCAGGCCGGCACGCTGACCGAGGCGAAGGCAGCGCTCGATGCCGCCCACGCGGCGGGCTGGAATGTGATCGTCTCCGCGCGTTCCGGCGAAACCGAAGACACCAGCATCGTCGATCTGTCCTACGGCTGGGGTGCGGGGCAGCTGAAGGTTGGCTCCTTCGCGCGGTCCGAACGCATGGTCAAATGGAACGCCATGATCCGGCTTGAAGAAGCCTTGGGCGAGGGCGCGCGTTATGCAGGGGCCAGGCCGCTGCCGGGCAAGCGTGGCTGAACCATGGGGGTGGATGCGCCATCCTTTGTCCGTACAGGGCTGACCAATATGGGGCTCCTTGCCCCCGGCGCCGCGTTCGACGCAGAACCGCTGACCGGCGGGGTTTCGTCGGACGTCTGGAAAGTGCAGTTGCCGGACGGGCGCACCGTCTGCATCAAGCAGGCTTTGCCGCAGTTGAAGGTTGCGGCCCATTGGGAAGCACCGGTGGAGCGTGGCCGGTATGAAATCGCATGGCTGCAAACAGCACGCGCCATCGTAAGGGACGCCGTGCCCGCGGTGCTTGGCACCGATCCCGCGACCGGCAGTTTCGCCATGGCCTTTCTGCCGCCTGAAGATCACCCCGTGTGGAAAGACCAGCTGATGGCGGGCTTTGTGGATATCGAAGTGGCCGCAGGGCTCGCCGAGCACCTTGCCGCCATCCACGGGGCCACGGCAGGCCGGGCGGATATCGAAGCCGCCTTTCCGACCACCCCCTTCTTCGATGCCTTGCGGGTCGATCCGTTCCTGCGGGCCACAGCCGCGAAGCATCCCGATCTTGCCGATATCCTGCACGCCATGGCCGCGCGGCTCCTTGCCGCACGTACCGCGCTCGTGCACGGGGATATCAGCCCGAAGAATATTCTGGTGGGGCCAAAGGGGCCGGTCATCATCGATGCCGAATGCGCCTGGTACGGTGACCCCGTCTTCGATCTCGCCTTCTGCCTCAATCACCTGTTGCTGAAATGTCTTGCCCGGCCCGACCGCGCGCCCGAAATTCTCAGTGCTTTCGTGACGCTGTGGCAGACCTATGCGCTGAGAGTGTCATGGGAAGACTGGCCGGTGATGGAAGAACGGCTGGTGCCGCTTCTGATGGCCTTGCTGCTGGCCCGTGTGGACGGCAAATCCCCGGCGGGATACCTGACCGAAAAATGGCAGCATGATGCCATGCGTCTGATGGCCCATGCCGTTCTCAGGGCGCCGGATACCCCGCTTGGCGAGATACCCGGTGCATGGCTCAGGCTGATTTCGGCGGCCGCGCCTTGATATCCTTCAGCATGCCGACAAGCTCGTCGGTGACGATATCGATGATCGCCTTGCCCTTGGCGGCGTTGGCAAGGCTCGGGGTGCCGAAGACACCGGTGTGGGCGGTCAGTTCTGCCATCGAACGCTGATGCGACCCCCGCCCGCCGGTGAGGAGGTCGGCGTCCGCCCAGCCGAAGGTGGATTGCAGCGGCGTGTCGCGGATCACATCGGTGTCGACAAGTTCCGGTGCGATATGCTGGATCATCGAGGTTTCAAACTCGCAGGCATGGCCCACACCACCGAAGGCGCTTTCCTGCAGGGCACGTAGCTTGTCACCTGCCACTTTCCACCATGTCAGCATGAAGAAATTCACCTTCGGGTGCCGGTGGCCGAGCTTTTCAACGATCACCTGCCCGATGGCGAGATTGCCGCCGTGGCTGTTGAACAGCACGATGTTGGTGAAGCCGTGGGCGACGACGGATTCAAGGACATCGCAAACATACGCCAGCATGGTTTCATGCCGCACGGTCAGGCTGCCGGGGAAGCTCATATGATGCTCCGAGCAGCAGACCGCCACTTGCGGCAGGATCAGCACATTGTCGCCGAGCGCGGCATCAAGCCGGTCGGTGAAATGACGGCCGATCAGGGCATCGGTTTCAAGCGGCAGATGCGCCCCGTGCTGTTCGATGGCGCCGATATTCAGCACCACCGGCGTGGCGCGGTCAAAGGCCCCGAGCTTGGGGCTGGTCAGATGTTCCCACTTCATTTCTTTGCGGCCCACATGTCGATTTCAACGATCAACCCGGGGATCAGTACGGCCTGAATGGCGGTCCGCGCCGGGTAGGGCTCCCGCATGAATTCGCGGTACACGCTGTTGAAGCGCGACCATTCGTCAATGTTCGTCAGATACACATTCACCTTGAATACGTCGGTGAGGTCGAGCCCGGCGTTCTGAAGCTGCGCGCGGCAGTTTTCGAGTGTGTAACGGGTCTGGTCCTCGATGCTTGCACCTACGATGGCGCCGGATGGATCGATGGCAGCCTGACCGGAAATCACCACGATCTCGCCCCCCTTCACCCGCAGCACCGGCGAGTAAGGCCCGGCGGTGACATGCTGGCTGGCGGCGGGGGCTTCGATGGCTTTCACCGGTGCGCCCATCATCGAAGGCAGGTAACCGACGAAGGATGCGATCTTCCACGCGCCGTCCACCTTGCGCATCACATACACACTTTGCCAGTCCATCAGGCCTTTGGTGCCATCGGCGAGCGGATAGGCGCCCTTGATCTCCTTGTGGGCAAGGGCACCGTCGCCGTTGATGGTGATGGCCTTCAGGCGCGAGGCGGCGAAAAGCGGTTCGCGCACCTCGTCGCGCCTGCAGGTGCGGGCGGTGATGGCTGCCTGTTTCAGCCATTCGGCCTTGTAGGTATGGATATTCGGGAAGGTCACGGCCCAGCCATCGGGGTTATCCGATTGCTGGCCATCGATCCCGAAAAAGCCCGAGGGGACGAAATCAGGTTCCGTCTGGCTCCAGTCGGCATCCAGAAAGGCATCGATATCTTTGCGGACAAGGATATCCCAGATCGCGGCGCGGTCGGGGTCACCGGCATAGGGGTTGTCGAAAACGGACATGGGCAGTTCCTACTCGATTATGCGGTGGCCGACGCGGAAACGGGCGATGGCGTCTTCATCGATCACGATGCCGAGGCCGGGGCCTTCATCAGGTGCGAAGGCGTAGGGTGGCTCGAACCGGATCGGGTTTTTGAGAAGGCAATGCGAGCGCAGCATGCGGCCGAAAATATCACTGGGCCAGACGCAGCTTCGGGCGGCCAACGCCTGATGCAGATACATGGCTTCAAGAATACCGAGATCGGCTTCCGAGCCATGCCAGCAATATTTCCCGGCAGCCGAGGCGATGGCATCCAGCTGCCTGAATTTGGCAAGGCCCGCGTTGAAGTTGAAGCCATCGACGGCGCCGTGCTCGATACAGGCGATGGCATCCTGCACGCGCTGGCCCTGCCACACGTAAGGCAGCGAAATATGCTGCACGATGGGGATGCCCGATACCTGCCGCAGCAGGGCATAATCTTTGTACATCCATTTGCGGATGGGGTCTTCAAGCAGCAGCACATTGCCGACGGCATCCAGTTCCATGAGCCGCCGCCGCGCTTCGCCGGCATTTTCCCAGCGCTGGTTGGGGTCGTAAATCACCCGCATATCGGGGGCGGCCGCCTTGATCGCCTTGCACTGGCCGACGACATCATCCTCAAGGTCGCATTTCAGCTTCAGCGTATCATAGCCCTGATCCGCATATTTCTTCGCGACCTCGCCAGATTCTTCGACCGTGCGGTGGCTGGACCATGAGCTGACATAAACCCGGTCGCGCACCGCACCGCCGAGGAGCATGTAGAGAGGCATATTGTGGCGCTTGGCGTAAGCGTCCCAGATGGCGCACTCGAAGCCGTCATATTCGCGCGACAACGGCACGGGCAGGTCTTGCAGGGAAAGCTTGTCGATATCCTCGCCGATCAGGTTTTTCGCCACGTCCGCGATCAGTTGCCAGTTGTGATCGCGGTAAAATTCGCCGATGCCGACGGTGCCGTCGGAAAGCTCAAGCCTCAGGATCAGTTTCGGCAGTTCGTCAAATTGCACGCTCCATTCCTTCTTGCCGCCAACCGGCAGCATATGGAGGGGCTTCTTGATTTCTTCCGATGAAACGACACCGGGGTGGGCGGGGACGACCACTTCGTCGAACCGGAAACGCCGGATGGTGGCTGGCTTGGTCATTCTTTATGTCCAATATTGCGGAGGGGCAGGCGCATGGGGATCAATATCCGAAGAAGGCCGGCAGCCATTCGCTGAGGGCGGGAATGAAGGTGATCATCAGGAGGACGGCAATCATCGCGCCGTAAAGCGGCAGGATGGCGCCAACGATCTGCTGCAGTTTGATCTTGGCAATACCGCAACCGACGAACAGCACACTGCCGACAGGCGGCGTGCACAGCCCGATACAAAGGTTAAGCACAATCATGATACCGAACTGCAAGGGCGACATGCCGAGGCTTTCGGCAACCGGCAACAGGATCGGCGTGAAGATCAGCACCGCTGGCGTCATGTCCATGAAGGTGCCGATGATCAGGAGCAGCAGGTTAATGAGCAAGAGGATCAGGATCGGGTTGTCGGTCAGGTTCAGGAAGAAGGCGGTCAGCTCTTCCGGGATATGGGTGTAGCTCAGGATCCAGCTCATGGCCGTGGAGGTGCCGATCAGCAGCATGACGACAGCAGTTGTCTCTGCCGCTTTCAGGAAAATGGTCGGCAGGTCGGCAAGCTTCACCTCGCGGTACACGATCACCGACAGGAGAAGGGCATAAAGCACCGCGATGACGCCGGCTTCGGTCGCGGTGAAGAAGCCGCCGATGATGCCGCCGATCACAAGCACGATCAGGAAAAGGGACGGCAGGGCCGCGATGCCGGTGCGGACAACGGCGCCGATGCTGGACCGCTCCCCCACCGGATAGCCTTTAATCCGCGCGAACAGGGCGCAGACGATCATCAGGCCGATAGCCAGCAGGATGCCCGGCAGATAGCCCGCAATGAAAAGGGCGGCGATCGAGACCCCGCCGCTCGCGAGGCTATAGATAATCAGGATATTGCTGGGTGGGATCAGGAGCCCGGTGGTGGAGGCGGTGACCGTGACGGCCGCGTTGAAGGCGGGGTCATAGCCCTGCTTCTTCATCGAAGGGATCATGAAGCCGCCAATAGCGCTGGTGGCGGCCACGGCCGAGCCAGATATGGCGCCAAAAAGCGTGCAGGCGACGATATTGACGAACGCCAGCCCACCCGGCAGGTGGCCGATCAATGCCATCGCGAAATCAATCAGCCGCCGCGCGATCCCGCCTTGGCCCATCAGGATGCCCGACAGGATGAAGAAGGGAATGGCAAGGAGGGCAAAGCCGTCGATGCCGCTCGCCATGCGCTGCGCGATGGTGGTGGCAGCGGGTGTGGGGTCGATGGTGACGAGCATGGTCGCCAGTGTGGCGAGCCCGATGCCGACCGATATGGGTACGTTCGTGAACAGAAGCCCGAGGAAGACGAGAACAAGGAGGGTGATGGAAAGGTCCATGGGGTCAGTCTCCGTCCTCGGCGGTCAGGCCGTCGTGCGGGGGCAGGTCGTCGCCGCCCGTTATGAGGCGGCGGATGAAATCAAGGGCATAGATGGTAATCAGCACGCCCGAGAGCGGCAGGACGCAGTAAACGTAACCGATGGGCAGGCCGAGCGCGGCGCTTGTCTGTTTCATCTCGAAAGTGAGCGTCACAAGCTGCAGGCCGCCATAAACCATCACCGCAAGCGCAAAGAAGGCGACCATGGCATGCGCAAAAAGGCCCAGCCGGTGGCGGGTCGCTTCGCTTTGCCGGTCCACGAAATAGCTGAGGCCCAGATGCGCGCGCCGCCGGTAGGCCCAAGCGGCCCCAAGAAGCCCGATCCAGATCAGGAGATACCGGGCAAGTTCTTCGGTCCAGCCCGAGGGCGAGTTCATCACGAAGCGGGTGAAAATCTGCCAGGTAACATCCGCGACCATCAGCGCCATCAATGTGGCCAGCGTGACCGAGAGGAATTTATCGAGTGCAGCAATCATCTGTCGGCTCCTATGGCGTTTCCGCGATCTGCTGCATCAGCGGATAGACGGGATCGTCACGGAAGCTTTCGTGCATCTCCTGCACGGCAGCCTGAAAGGCGGTGACATCGGGCTCGATAATCTCGACCCCTGCCGCCCGCATCGCGGAAAGGGCTTCCTCGGTTGCTTCGTCCCAAAGCTGGCGCTGATAGGGCACGGAGCGCGCGGCGGCTTCGGTCACCCAGCCTTGCTGCTCGGGCGTCAGATTGTCCCAGACATGTTTGGACATGAGAAGCACATCAGGTACCGCGGCATGCCGGTCGAGCGTGAAATAGGGGGCTACGTCATAATGCTTGGAGGTGAAGAAGCTTGGCGGGTTGTTCTCCGCCCCGTCCACCACGCCTTGCTGGAGGGCGGTATAAAGCTCGGGGTAGGCGATCGGCGTGGCGTTGCCGCCGAGGGCGTCCACCATGCGCATCGCTGTCTGGCTGTTCATCACCCGGATTTTCAGGCCTTTGAGGTCGGCTGGCGACCGTACTGGCACCTTGGTCGTATAGAAGCTGCGGCTGCCGGCATTATAGAAGACAAGCCCGTGCAGGCGGACATTCTCGCCGGCTTTCAGGAGATGCTGGCCGACGGGGCCTTCAAGGACGCGCCAGTAATGGTCCTCGTCGCGGAACAGGTAGGGGATTGAGAAAAGCTTCATCTCGGGCACGAAGCCTTCAAGGGGGGCCGCCGAGACCTTGGCGATGGCGAGCGAACCGATCTGCAGCAGCTCCAGCGTTTCCCGTTCGGACCCCAGTTGGGCGTTCGGGAACACGTCGATATCCATCGTACCATGCGACAGCGCGCGCAGCTCCTTGCCCATATAGAGCATGGCCATATGCACCGGGTGGCCGGTATCAAGGCCATGCGCCAGTTTCAGCACGGTCGTGCGGTTGCTGTCCTCGCAGCTGATTGTCAACAAGGCCGCCGCTGCGACGAGCACAGCGCGGCCGAGTTTTCCGAGGCCGGTCAGCATTCGGATTTCCCTCCCCTGTGCCTTGGCCGAAACAGGACAGGCCGCCCTGATGGCAAAATCAGAAATTGGCCTGTCCAGATGTGCCAACCTATCATCGGGCAAAAAATGAATGCAAGCGTGAATCTATTGATATTTGACCATTGGCAGCGATGAGGTGACCTTGTAAACTGGTCAACCCAATTGCCGGGCGCGCCGTTCTCTGGCAGGATCGAGCGGCAAGCCCATCAGGAGATTTGTATGGCAGAACAGACGATCAAGGTGCCGCGGCTGTATCAGCAGGTGGCCGAAAAGCTGATCGAGATGATCGAATCGGGCGAGTATGACGTGGGCTCGCGCCTGCCGGCCGAGCGCGAGCTGGCCGCCATGTTCAGTGTCAGCCGCCCGACGATCCGCGAAGCTGTGATCGCGCTGGAGCTTGAGAATTTCGTCGAGGTCCGCACCGGATCGGGCGTGTATGTGAAAGCCGGGCGCCGCGAAAGCGGACGTCTGGCCGACAAGGATATCGGCCCCTTCGAGCTGACCGAAGCTCGCATCCTTTTCGAAGGTGAAGCGGCGGCCTTGGCCGCGCGGATGATTACGGACGCCGAACTTCGCCAGTTGGAAAGCATCCTTGGCGAAATGGCGGCTGAAAACGAATCCGGCGAGGAAATGCACGAGGAAGCAGACAAGAAATTCCATATGACCATCGCCCAGGCGACGCGCAACAGCGCGGTCGTTTCGGTGATCGAGGGCCTGTGGGATGCCCGCGAAAGCTCGCCGCTCACGCGCCGCATGTATCAGCGCGTACGCAACAAGGGCTTCAAGCCTTCGATCGAGGAACACCGTGACGTGTTCAACGCCATCGCCACCCGCGATCCCGCCATTGCACGTGCGGCCATGCGCGAGCACCTTACCCGCGTGATCGACAGTATCCTTGAGGCAACCGAGGTGGAGGCCATCGAGGCCGCCCGCAGCGAAGTGGCCAAGAGCCGCGAACGCTATAGCGTCGCCCGCAAACTAGGCTAGGCCGCCTAATATAATCTGGTCAGGCAGATATTCTTGATAATCAAACATTGGTCAGGTACATTGCCGGACCAATGCAGATTATCGGGAGGTTGTCATGAAGAATCGCTTGTTGCCGGGAGTTGCCATCGGCTTAGGGCTGGTAGGCGGGGCACTGACGCTCGCCGCGCATGCCGGGGACGCCACCAAAGGCGTTGCTGCCGTGGATATCGGTATCCAGAAGGGCGCGACCTTCAATGGCCACAAGTATGTCGGTGGCACCTATGGGCAGGTTGATACCATCACCATGCCCGACCATCACACGCTGGATGACAAGCTGATCGCTTATGAGGGGCCGGGCTGGGAGTCCGACCGTGTGGGCTACCGCCTGTATCTTGACGAACGCAGCGTGACGGATGTGTGGGGCAAGAAGCTGCCCGCCGCGGTGCTGCACACTGTCGGGCGCGGCGACAATTATTCCGTGATGAACGACTGGGGCATGGATGTCCTCAAGGTCGGTGAAAGCCTCGGGATTGGCGGCCTTGGGTATGCCGATGACACGGGCGCCCATCAGGTAGGCAAGGCCCAGAAGATTTCAGCAGACCGCTTGAAGCCCGGCGCCGATGCTGCCGGCGTGCGTGTGCGCCACAATGGCCTCAAGAACGGCGAGGGGCTTTATGACCTGACGGCCGATTATGTGATCCATGCTGGTTCGCGCCTCACCCATGTAACGGCAAAGGCCACGGGCGACGCACCGACCCTTGCGACCGGTGTGGTGATCCATGACGGGGTGACAATTCTGGAAGGCGCAGCGACCGACAGCGCCTGGGGCTATGTCGCCACATGGGGGCAACAGAGCCTGAACAACGATAATCTCGGCCTTGTGGTATTTTACCCGAAAGACGGCGTGGCGAAGACGGACGGGCGCGATGCGCACACGCTCTATATCACCTTCAAGCCCGGCATCACGGTTGACTATGCCTTCGGTGCGGCGTGGGAACTTGAATCCGACGGCATCAAGACGCTTGATGGCTTCAAGGCCTATCTCGAGAAGACCGCAGCTTCGCTCGCAGCGGGTGGCAAATAAGCCGCCCGTATCCCCGAACATCCAATTCCCGAGGAGAATGAAGGGTGGAACTCCGCTATTCTGCCGATCAGGTCCGTTATCGCCGCATGACGAGCGACGAACTGCGTGAAAGCTATGTCGTTGCCAATCTTTTCACGCCCGATACGGTGCCGCTTACCTATTCAGATATCGATCGCGGTGTGGTCGGCTCTGCCGTGCCGGTCAAACAGAAGCTTGGCTTGCCGGTCCACAAGGAACTGGCATGCGACTATTTCACCCAGCGCCGTGAAATCGGGGTGCTGAATATCGGTGGCAAAGGTCGCATCACGGTAAGCGGTGTTGCCTATGACCTCGATTTCGAGGACAGCCTTTATATCGGGCGCGGCAATGAAGAGGTGGTTTTCGAAAGCAGCGATCCCGCGAACCCCGCCAAATTCTATTTCGTCAGCTATCCGGCCCATGCGGCCTATCCGACCAAGCTCGTCACCAAGGCGATGGCGAAGCGGCTGGAGCTTGGCTCGGTGGCAACCGCCAACAAGCGGGTGATCCATCAGGCGATCCGTCCGGGCATTGTGGAAACCTGTCAGGTGGTGATGGGCTTCACAGCGCTTGATGTCGGCAATGTGTGGAACACGATGCCGCCGCACACACACCGCCGCCGGTCGGAATATTATATGTATTACGGGCTCGCTGATGACGCCCGTGTGTTCCACATGATGGGCGAGCCCGACAATATCCGTCCGCTCATCCTGTCGTCCGGTGAAGTGGCGCTGTCGCCCAGCTGGTCGCTCCACTGCGGGGCGGGCACCACGGCCTACACCTTCTGCTGGTCGATGGGTGGTGAAAACCAGGAATTTGACGACATGGACCATATCCCCATGGGGGATCTGGCGTGAGCGCGGCGCTATTCGATCTGACGGGCAAGGTGGCGATTGTCACCGGTGCGAGCCGAGGGCTGGGGCAGGGCATGGCCCTGGCCCTCGCAAGCGTCGGGGCCGATATCATCGCTGTTGCCTCTAAGGCTGAAAACGCCGCGGATACGGTTGCCAAGGTGGAAGCCATGGGCCGTCGTGCCGTGGCGCTTGGCTGCCGTCAGGATGATCTGGATGACGTCAGGATGCTTGCCGATAAGGCCATCAAGGCCTTCGGGCAGGTGGATATTCTGATAAATAACGCCGGCACGATTCGCCGCGCGCCCGCCGAGGATTATAGCGATGACGACTGGCAGGCGGTGATCGATACCAACCTCAATGGTGTCTTCGCCCTCAGCCGCGATATCGGGCGGCACATGCTGGCGCGCGGGGCAGGCAAGATCATCAATATTGCGTCGCTCCTCAGCTTTCAGGGCGGGATCACGGTACCGGCTTACTCTGCGAGCAAGGGGGCTGTGATGCAGCTTACCAAAGCGCTCGCCAATGAGTGGGCGGCGCGCGGGGTGCAGGTGAATGCCATCGCCCCCGGCTATTTCGCGACTGATAACACGGCAGCGCTCAGGGCGGATGAAGCCCGCAACAGTGCGATTTCGGCACGTATCCCGGCCGGCCGCTGGGGAACGCCCGACGATCTGGCGGGCGCGATCATCTTCCTTGCGTCACGCGCTTCCGATTATGTGAACGGCCACATCCTTCTCGTGGATGGCGGCTGGATGGCACGTTAGGTTCCCCTCGTCTTCCTTCAGCCTGCGTGTTCCATCTGCGCGGCAAAGTCCTTGAGACTTTGCCGCGCCCCCTCGGCTTCCAGTTTTGTCAACCAGTGGGTGACGGCCCGCTTGAAACGCACATTCCCGGCGATAGCGGCGGGGAAAACGCTCCGTATTGCGAGGAAGGCGTCAACCCGTTCACGGCCCTTGAGGTCGGCGAGGGGGAGGAAGCGATCGCGCAGAGGGTCGTCAATCGCCCATGTCTCGCCTGCATCACTACGGCCTGCGGTATAGCGCAACCAGGCTGAAACGGCGAAGGCAATGGCCTCGATCGGGCCTTGCCTGTCAAGCTGTTCGGAAAGGGCGGGTAGATACCGCTGGGGTATCTTCTGGCTGCCATCCATGGCGATCTGCCGCGTTTTGTGCGGCAGGCCGCGATTTGCAAACCGGACCAGAAGCTGGTCGCAATAATCATCGGTGCTGAAGCCTGCGGGCAGGCTGAGCGTCGGGGCCATTTCGTGCCGCATCAGGGTGCGCACAAGGGCGGCCATCGCGGGGTCGGCAATCGCTTCGGCAACCGTGGCATATCCGGCAAGGCAACCGAGATAGGCAATCGCGCTGTGGCTGGCGTTCAGGAGCCGAAGTTTCATTTCTTCGAATGGTGCCACTTCGTTCACATAGGTTGCTCCCACCCTGTTCCACGCGGGGACCGGGCCGGCGAAATTCTCCTCAATCACCCACTGGGTGAAGGGTTCGGTCATCACGCAGGCGGAATCGACAAGGCCGAGCGTGGCGGCGACATCGGCGACATCTTCGGCAAGCACGGCTGGCGCGATGCGGTCCACCATCGTAGCGGGGAACGTCACATTGTCGGCAATCCAGTCGAGAATATCGGGCCGCGAGACGGAGGCGAAAGCGGTGACGGCCGCTTTCAGCTTCGGCCCGTTACCGGCGAGATTGTCGCAGCTGATGATGGTGAGGCCACCGGTGCCCGCTGCCCGCCGCCTGGCGAGCGCCGCCACAACGAAGGCGATGGCCGTGCGCGGCTCGGCGGGTTTCGCCAGATCATGCAGGATATCGGGATGGTGCATGTCCAGTTTGCCGGTGGCGTTATCGAGGCAATAGCCTTTCTCGGTGATTGTCAGTGTCACCACATGGGTGGTGGGCGCGGCGATGGCATCGACGACCGCCGTCGGGTTTTCGGGTGCCACCAGAATATCGGCGATTGATCCGATGATCTCGATCTCGCGTTTCTCCGGCCCCTTGGTGACAAGGCTGTAAAGGCAGTCCTGCGGCACCATCTGGTCGCGTACGCCAGCCGAGCGCAGGCTGACCCCGATGATCCGCCAGTCGCCGCCGAGTTCCGCAAGCACCTTGTGGCAATAATGTGCCTGATGGGACCGGTGGAAGGCGCCGACCCCCAGATGCACAATCCCGGCGCCGTGGCGGGCGGGATCGTAGGACAGGGGGGCGACGCTCTGGGGTAGCGCCTGCAGGGTGGCGAGGGAGAGACGGTCCACTGGGTGGCTCCTTAAAGCTTGTAGGTTTTCTTGGCGAGCCGGTAGGCGAGGTCCGCGGCAAGCTCAGCCGCTTCATCCATCTCAAGCCGGTGGTCGGCGACGAGTTCGGCGAGCCAGTTGCAGTCCATGCGGCGGGCCACATCGTGGCGCGCGGGTATAGACAGGAAGGCGCGGGTGTCATCATTGAAGCCGACGGTGTTGTAGAAACCGGCGGTTTCGGTGATCTGCTGGCGGTAGCGGCGCATGCCTTCCGGGCTATCGTGGAACCACCATGGGGGACCAAGGCGCAGGCACGGATAATGGCCGGCAAGCGGGGCCAGTTCCCGCGCGTAATTGGTTTCATCCAGCGTGAAGAGGATGAGCGTGAATCCGGGCTCGTTACCAAAGTGCTGCAACAGCGGGCGCAGGGCTTCCACAAAGGTGGTGGCGACCGGCACGTCGCCGCCCTTGTCGCGACCGAAGCGTTCGAACACGAGGCTGTTGTGGTTGCGCGCAACGCCCACATGCAGCTGCATCACGAGGCCGTCTTCAAGGCTCATGCCGGCCATTTCGGTCAGGATCTGCGCGCGGAACAGTTCGGCGTCCGCCTTGCCGGCCTTGCCGGTGCAGACGCGGGCGAACAGGGCCTCGGCTTCGGCAATGGTCAGGTCCGCTGTCTGTGCCGTCGGGTGGCCGTGGTCGGACGAGGTGACGCCAAGCGATTTGAAATAGGCGCGCCGTTTGCGGTGGGCGTTCAGGTAACCGTTCCAGGTGAAAGTGTCTTCGCCGGTCAGTTCGCCGAAGATGCGCAGGCTATCAAGGAAGGCTTCATGGTCGGGGTCGGTTACCACATCGGGGCGATAGGCGGAGATGACCTTGCCGTCCCAGTCGCTGTCGCGGATCGTGCGGTGGTGGTCAAGTTGGTCGAGCGGCGATTCGGTCGTCGAGAGCGCTTCGATGCCGAATCGGTCAAACAGGGCGCGCGGCCGGTAGGCGTCGGTTGCGAGCGCCGCGTTGATCGTATTGAAATAGTGATCGGCGGTTTCCGCCTCCAGCCGCACGTCGATGCCGAACACTTCGGAAAAAACGGTATCCAGCCACATGCGCGAGGGTGTGCCGCGGAACAGATGATAATTTTCGGCGAACAGGCGCCAGATCTTGCGCTTGTCGGCTTCCGGCCTCGTTTTGCCGTCGCGCGGGCGGATACCTAGCGATTCGTGCGGGATTCCCTGACTATAAAGCATGCGGAACACATAATGATCCGGCTTGATCAGCAGTTCGACCGCATCTTCGAAGGGTTCGTTAAGGGCAAACCAGGCGGGGTCCGTATGGCCGTGCGGGCTGATGATCGGCAGGTCCTTCACGCCGCTGTATAGCTCGCGCGCGATACCGCGCACCGCCGGTGCGGGCGAGAAAAGACGATCGGGATTCAGCGTAAGCTTGCGGGGCACCTTTGTGGCCTCCTTGAAATTTTATGTTGCATCTGAACCGGCTGGCGCTAGATTGGCCATGTGGCCTGACCAATTACTGGATCAGGTTGGCATCCCAAGTCAAGGCGTACCTCACCACAGGGCGCGCCCGCTGGCAACGGGATAGAGGTGAGTGCACTGGTAAAGACGCTGCGCCACCCGCCAGAATCGGTCTGTCGCCTTCGGGCGGTTATGTTTTAGGGACGCTAAGGTATGAAAATAATCGATGCAAAAGTCATTGTAACCTGCCCGGGGCGCAATTTCGTCACCATCAAGATCATGACCGACGAAGGGCTCTATGGCATCGGGGATGCGACCCTCAATGGACGCGAGCTTGCCGTTGCAAGCTATCTGACCGATCACCTGATACCCTGTCTGATTGGTCGTGACGCCGGCCAGATTGAAGACATCTGGCAATTCTTCTACCGCGGGGCCTATTGGCGCCGTGGCCCGGTGGGGATGACCGCGATTGCCGCCATCGACATGGCGCTGTGGGACATCAAGGCCAAGGCCGCCAACATGCCGCTTTACCAGCTTCTTGGGGGCCGCAGCCGCACGGGCGTGATGGTGTATGGCCACGCGAACGGCACCGGCATCGAGGAAACAGTGGCCGAGGTCGGCCGCTATATCGACATGGGCTACAAGGCGATCCGCGCCCAGTGCGGCGTACCGGGCCTGCCGTCCACTTATGGCGTTTCGAAAGACCGCATGTTCTACGAGCCGGCCGACAATGACCTGCCGAGCGAGAATATGTGGGATACGGCGGCCTATATGGCGCATGTGCCCAAGCTTTTTGAGGAACTGCGCGACACCTACGGCTATAGCCATCACCTGCTGCACGACGTACACCACCGCCTGACGCCGATCGAGGCCGGGCGGCTTGGCAAGGATCTGGAGCCTTTCCGCCTTTTCTGGCTCGAGGACGCGGTGACCGCCGAACTACAGGAAGGCTTCCGCCTGATCCGCCAGCACACGACAACGCCTCTGGCGGTTGGCGAGGTATTCTCGAGCATCCATGATTGCCACCAGCTGATTTCCGAACAGCTGATCGATTATATCCGCACCACGATCGTGCATGGCGGCGGCATCACGTCCTTGCGCCGGATCGCGCATCTGGCCGAGCTTTATCATGTGAAGACCGGCTTCCACGGTGCCACTGACCTCAGCCCCATCACCATGGGTGCGGCCCTGCATTTCGATACCTGGGTTCCGAACTTCGGTATTCAGGAATATATGCGCCATACGCCCGAAACCGATGAAGTTTTCCCGCATGACTATGAATTCAGGGACGGCTATCTCTATGTCGGCGATACGCCGGGCCACGGGGTGGATATCAACGAGGAACTGGCCGCGAAATACGAATACAAGCGTGCCTATCTGCCGGTGAACCGCCTGCGCGACGGCACGATGTTCAACTGGTAAAGCTCCGGCGCCACCCGGCCGGGGCGGCGAGAGGGAGGAAAGCGCCATGCCGTCGATAGCCATTCTGGGCGAAGTGATGATCGAAATGGCGCCGACCCCCGATGGCACCTTTGCCATGGGTGTGGCGGGCGATACCTACAACACAGCCTGCCTGATGGCAGGCCTTGGTATCAGGACAAGCTATCTGACCAGTCTTGGCGGCGGCGAGGCGGCGGAAACGATCCGCCGCCATGCTGTCGGCCGCCACGTGGTGCTTGCCGAACCCGGTGACGACACTGCTGCACGGCCCGGCCTTTACATGATCATGAATGATGCGAGCGGTGAACGCTCGTTCCAGTACTGGCGCGACACTTCGGCTGCCCGTGGCCTGCTGCAGGATGCGCGCAGGCTTGACCGCCTGCTCAAAGCCCTGCCGCAAGCGTCCGCCTTTTTTCTGAGCGGTATCACGCTCGCCCTGATGAGCGATGAAAGCCGCACCATGCTGGCCGGTCATCTGGCAATGTTGCGCGAGGCGGGGGTGACGGTGATTTTCGATCCCAACCACCGGCCGCATCTGTGGAAGGGTGAAACGACGCCTGTCGCCGCGATCACCCAGATATTGCCACATGTGGATATCTATCTGCCGGGTCGCGAGGAGGAGGAAATCCTGTTCGGCTGCGAGGATATCAAGGCGACGGTTGGCCGGTTAGGGGACGCCGCACCGCGCATCATCGTGATGAAGAACGGTGGCGGCATCTGCAGTTATAACGACGATGGCAAGGCAGGCGAGGTGACGATCACACCGGCTGCCAAGGTGGTGGATACCACAGGCGCGGGCGACACATTCAACGGCGGTTTCATCGCGGCTCACCTGATGGGGCTCGACACGCCCTCGGCCATTGCCTTCGCAGCGGAAGCAGCCGCCGAAATCCTCGCCGTTCGCGGCGGGGTGTTGCCGGCTGCGAGGATCGACCTCCTGAACAAGAAACTGGCCAGCCTCGTTTGAGGCCGACCAGTTTGCCCGTCCCGGCGGTGGCAGCCGCCGCTTATTTCTCGCGCTTCAGTACCAGCCCATAGGTCGCGTTGCCGGCGAGTTTCACAGAAAGCGGTTCACCGCGCCGGGTGATCTCGACGCGCTGCGGCTTGGCTTTCCGGCCTTTCTGGCTGACTGTCAGGCTGTAGGTGCCGGGGGCCAGTCGCCAGACGCGGAAGCCGATCTCCTGAGCTTCCTTGTCGAACAGATAGCCTTCCACCTTCAGCGTATCGTCCGAGGCATCGCTGACAAGGGCGGTGAAGCCATCGGAGGTTTTATCCCATGACACTTCAACATAGGGCGAGGTCGTGCGCATCGCACCCGTCAGATAACCCGTGATCTGGTTCACCGGATCCACGCCGTTTTCCTGCTGGCTGATATAAACGCGGTCCGTAAAGAGCGCTTCGCTCGTCCGCATCGGTGTGTTGTAGCGGATCATTTTCAGGATCGCGTTGCCGGCATCCACCAGATGGCTGCGGTCACCGGTCAGGCGGAAGCGGACATAGGGTCCGCCGCGTTTCATCAGAAGGTTGTCGTAGCGCTTGTCGCCCGACAGAAGCCGCCATTGTTCCAGCACGCTCCAGAAGCCTGACGTATCGGCCAGCTCCTTCGCGGCCCATGCAGCGCTGCCGACTGCGGGATTGTCGTCCTTTTCGTTCAGATGCGCGGCGATCAGGTCCGCCGAGGCGAAGATAGGTTCGAGAAGGCTTTCGTCGCCTGTCAGTTTCCAGGTGAACAGGAGCAGGTCATAAATCTGCTGGCCGGATTCATGCGACCATTCGAAATAGTCCCAGAACATGTTGGCGCCGTACCACGTAGGCTCGTCACCGTTGATGGCCTCATCCGAAGCACGGACTGACGGCGGCACGATGCCCTTGGGCTTGCCTTTCGCCTCGCTCATGGCGGCGGCGGCCCAGCCTTTGGCCCATTGATGGACGCCTTCGATCACCGCCTCGTCGCTGCTTGCCCAAGCGTAGAAAAGCACGGCCTTGGCAGCCCGGCCGTTCATCGGTACGTCGCGGTTGCGCGGTGGGCGCTCGTCCAGTTCATGCGCGCCGAACCATGCGGTGCGGAAGAAGCGGTGACCGTTATCCTTCAGCACGGTCCAGCGTTCCATGAAGTGGCGCGCGGAATTGCTGAGGCGACCGACATAGACGGGGTCATCAAGATAGCTGAGAAGCGGCGCCGTATCGGAAATCGGCTCCGAGGCATGCTCCACATCATGGGCTTTCTTGAAATAGCCGTCTTCCAGCCGGTCGCTGTTCCAGACGCCGGTTGCAAGCGTCGTCCAGCCGCGGCGAGTGGTTTCGTCGCCCACGAAGAAGGGGATGACCCACCAGCGCAGCATCTCGACATCGTCGCCGTACTTTCCGCCAAGCTCGCCGTTCGGGTCCTGCCGCTCATTGGTCCACCAATGGGTGATGAGACGCGTGCGGCACAGGACCTCGCGCTGCGCCACGGCCCAGTCGGGTGCGGCTGCAGGGGCGGTCAAGGCATCGCAGCTGTCCGGCGTATCGACATCCTTGTTCATATACATGGCAAGGAGCTGGTCTTCCGGGTGGCGTTCATGAAGCATCAGCAATTCGGGTGTCGGTTTGCCGTCATAATCCTGCCCGTAACCTTCGCGGTCGAGCCAGTAAAGGATGCGGCCGCGCTGGAAAAGGGCGCGTTCGTAAAGCGGATTGTCGGGGCCCCCGTCGGCCAGAAGCCCATCGATCCACATGATGGCCTGCGCGTAACGGCCAAACATGCTGAGCCCGGTGCGGTTGGTGGCCCATTCCCAGCCAAGGAGGCCGAGATAATATTCCTCGGCACGCGCCAGCATATCCACTTGGCTGCGCCAGTGCGCAGCGAAGGTGTCTTCGGGGTCTTTTTCGAGCATGCGATCAAGCTCGGCGACGATGGCATCAAGCGACACATTGCTGTTGTAGCGACCGGCTTCGCGGATACGCAGGGCCATCTGCACATGATCGTCGCGCACGGCGCCGAAGTCGGAAATGGCTTCGGGCAGGCGGTGGAACTGCAGGCCGTTGAGGCGGACCTTGTCCTTGTCGCCTTTCCAGGCAAGTTCCAGCCCCTTGTCGCCGACGCTGACGCGGCCCTGATACATGCGGTATTCAGGGCGCAGGTCGGTGCGTGGCTCGGCGGGCGGCTGGAACTCGATCCAGCCGAGGTCGCGGGCCTCACCGTTCACGAGGAAGGCAGCGGTGCTCGTGTCTTCAAGGCCGGCTTCCATCCAGAAGGTGACCACCCAGTTGCCTTCCGGCAGGTCGATTCTAAAGCCCAGTTCATCCGCTTCCACGCTGTCGATGGTGAAGGCATCGCGGCTGCGAGTCAGATCAGGCCGGGTGAGAGGCTTCATCGTGGCCGGCGCATTGGTCCATCCATAGCCGCGCGCGGCATTGTAAGCGACGTCGGGGGTCAGCGGCAGGGCGTCATGGGCAACGGCCTCCAGCGGCCCTGCATCAAGCTTCACGGCAGCAGCCTGCCACGGGCGTTCGGTGGTCATCGCATTCGCGTTCGCCGCGCCGAGGCCTGCGACCAGTGCCGATGCGGCAACACTCCCAAGGAAAGCCCGCTTCATCCATCCACCCTGCATTGGTCATCCCTCCCTGTCCCGGCGGCTGCTGGCCGGTCTTACCACTCAATGGCGGCCCGGCGCAGCGGGAAATGGTGTTCCCTGAAGCTTTTTCGTGGCAGCCAGTATAAGACATCCTGTAACGCCCTACTGTAAGGAGGTGGGCAAGTCAAGGATAGCGGTCAGGCCAAAATTGTGCTTTGGTAAGCCTGATTGTCAGATAAGGGAGTATGTGACGTGCAAGTGTTTATCCATGATACGGTAGCCGAAATGGCGGTGAAGGTGGCGGAAACCGGGGCTTCGGTCATCCGGGATGCCGTCCGCGCCAAGGGCGAGGCGACCATCATCCTGGCCACGGGGGCCAGCCAGATCGAGATGCTGGACCAGCTGATCGGTCAGGCCGATATTGACTGGTCGGCGGTTACGATCTTCCATCTGGATGAATATTGCGGGATCGACCGGGATCATCCGGCCAGTTTCCGCCGCTATATGCGCGAACGGGTGGCTGAAAAGCTGCCGAACCTGAAGCGTTTCGTGTGGATTGAAGGGGATGCTGCAGATATCGGTGCCGAAATCGCCCGGCTGAATAGCGAGATTGCGGCGCGACCGGTGGATATCGCCTTCATTGGCATCGGCGAAAATGGCCACCTGGCCTTCAACGAACCGCCGGCAAACTTCGAGGCCGAATCGCCTTATCTCATTGTTGAACTGGATGAAACCTCGCGCCGCCAGCAGGTCGGGGAAGGTTGGTTTTCCTCGCTTGATACGGTACCGCTAACAGCTATTTCCATGAGTCTGCGGCAGATTCTGAAATCGGCTCGCCTTATGGTTACAGTACCCGACGAGCGCAAGGCCGCTGCAGTCCGCGCTGCGCTTGAAGGGGCCATCGATCGCGCCTGCCCGGCGTCGATCCTGAGAACACATCCAAGAGTTGAAGTTCATCTGGACAAACCAGCCGCCTCACAGCTTGTCTATTTTTCGGCCTGACCATTTTTGGTTTAACCTGTCATACAGGATGATTGACAAGTATGACGATTTCTGGAACCGTCGTGTTGCAGTTATATGATGACTGATTACTTATCAGCGAATTCAGTAGCCCATCTCGCGCCAAGGATGTGGGGGCAGCGGGACGCTCGGGGAGGATAAGAATGAAACATACCGCACGATTCATGACTTCGGTTTCCGCCAGTGCCATGCTCGCCATGTCGGTGGCGGCTGGCGCGATGGCGCAAGACAGCAATGCCGGTGAAAAGCCGGATGATGAGTTCACCATGGAAGAGGTGATCGTCACCGGTACGCGCGTTTCGCTGGAACGTGCCCGCGATATCGAACGCGCAGCCGATGTCTGGAAAAACGTGGTTGCTGCCGACGATATCGGCAACTTCCCTGACCAAAACGTGGCAGAATCACTGCAGCGCCTGCCGGGTCTTTCGATCAGTCGCGATGAAGGCGAAGGCCGCTTCGTGATCGTTCGTGGTCTCTCGCCGGCCTTCAACAACGTCACCGTGAACGGTGTGCGGATGGGTTCGACCGGTGAAGAAACCCGCGACAATATCGTGTCGCTCGACACCGTACCGTCGGACCTTTTGAACGGTATCGAAGTCTCGAAGGCCCTTACGCCTGACATGGACGGCGACGCCATCGCCGGCACGATCGACCTGAAGACGCTTTCAGCATTCGACCGCAAGAAGGACACGTTCTCGCTGCGCGGCGAGGCGAGCTACAATGCTCGTGCAGAAAAGGCATCGCCGAAATTCTCCGGCGCCATTACCAAGCTGTTCGACACGGCAGCCGGCGAAAAGACGCTCGGCGTCGCCCTCACCGCCAGCTATTTCAAGCGGGATATCCGGCTTGACGATCTGCGTGTCCAGCGCGAGGACGGCGATCTTGTCGCTTATGATCGGGGCGACGGCGAATTCTATGTCCCGCAGGAGATCGACCAGCGTCTGGAGATCGGCACCCGTACGCGTCTCGGCATGACCGGCAGCGTCGAGTTCCGCCCGAACGATGATCACAAGGTTTACCTGAACGTCACCGCATCGAAGCTGGATGACGAAGATATCCGCGTTCAGCAGGAATGGGAAACCCGCCGGGCAAGTGGCAGTGAGGTGAAGGTTGTCGGCCCGAACACTGCCGTTCTTGATGACGTTGACCTTGAAAAGCAGACCTTCTTCAAGGATACGACCAGCAAGAACTTCTCGGTCAGCCTCGGCGGCGAGAACCGCTTCGATGATTTCGAACTGAGCTATCAGGGCGACTATTCGCGCAGCACCTATTCGAACCCGTTCGGTACGCGCGGCCAGTTCCGCGAGCGGGATGAGTTGATCAAGTTCGTCGCGGACGACAGCGGCGTGATCATCGACGCCACACCGGATACGGACGAATACAGCCGCAGCAAATCGGGCGTGGATATCCATGATCCCTCGAAATTCACCTTCGACAATATCCTGATCGACGATACCCGCGCCAAGGACGAGATTTATACCGGCCGTCTGGACGGCAAGTGGAATTTCGTGGCGGGTGACAAGGAAGGCTATCTCAAGGCTGGCGTGAAATATCGCATGCGCGACAAGTATCACGACAAGGAACAGCTGGACATGGATCCGCACGACTTCGGGTTCGATGTCACCATGGCTGATATCGGCTATTTCGATCCCGAAAACACCAACCTCAACAACTTCGTGATGATCCCGGATCTTGATGCCTCGAAGGAGCTGTTCTTCCAGGCACGCGACCTGATGCTCGCTGAAGGCTTCAACACCAGCCTGCCGAGCGACGACTTCCAGATCGACGAAGACGTATTGTCCGGTTACCTGATGGGGCAGATCGACCTCAGCCCCAAGTGGGCCGTGATTGGTGGTGTCCGCGCCGAGCAGACGAAGCTGAAAAGCTTCGGCACGATTGTCGAGACGCTTCTGTCGTGTACCGAAGGCGATTGCGGCGAACTGACAAGCACCCAGCTTTCGTCGGGCTCGCTCTCGATCGACGAGAAATACACCGACTGGCTGCCGAGCCTGCACTTCAAATATACGCCGACGGACGACCTGATCTTCCGCCTGGCGCTGACGAAGGCAATCAAGCGCCCGGCGTTCAACGAAAATTACCCGAACGTCGGCATCATCACCGAAGAGCAGGATGACGGTACCTATGTCCGCAGCTATGGCGGCGGCAACCCCGACCTGAAAACGCTGAAAGCCGATCAGGTCGACTTCCTGATTTCCTGGTATCCGAATGATGATCTCGCGCTGTCGGGCGGTATCTTCTACAAAAGGATCAAGAACTTCGTCGTTGAAAGCACGCTTCTTGGTGATGCTGTTGCCCAGTTCGGGCTGCCGATTGGCGATGGCACGATCGACGGTGGCTTCGATGCGGTCAACACCTACCTGAACGGTGATACCGCCAAGGTCATCGGTGTCGAGCTGAACTATTATCAGGCCCTGAAGTTCCTGCCGGGCATCTTCCTGACCGGCAACTTCACCTATGCCGACAGCAAGAGCCATATCGAGAATGTCCGTCCGGGCGAAACCTTCCGCCTGCCGGACCAGCCGAAAACGGTTGGCAACTTCGCGGTCGGTTACGAGAACGAGAAAGTGACCCTGCAGCTTGCGGGTAACTATGTCGGCGAGAAGCTCGAAACGGTTGCTTCGGACGCGGCACTCGATGAGATCCGCAAGGCGCGCTTCTCGCTCGATTTCGGTGCCAAATACAATATCAACGACGGTATCCAAGTCTATTTCGATGCCATCAACCTGAATAATGCGAAGGACGAGCGCGTCTTCCGCAACGGCGCGAACGCACCGCGCCTGTTTGAAAGCATTCAGGATTATGGCCGGACCTTCCAGCTGGGGCTGCGCGCCAACTTCTAGGCGTTCTGCCAGCTGACTCGGGCGACCCTCCGGCCACGTGCCGGGGGGTCTTTTTTATTCTGCTTTCAGGGAGGTGTCAGGCGGTGCCTGCAAGCCGGAGGACGGAAACCTTGAGGATTTCAAGAAGGCCGACGAGGGCCTCCCTTGTCAGGCCGCTGTGCTTGTAGCCATGCGCCGAACTGCGGATGAAGGCGGGCATGTCCGCAACCTTCACGCCGGCCGCTTCAAAGTTGTGGCCGTATGGGGCGATCATGCCGGCGATCAGCGCCTCGAAGCGGCTGTTGGCCTCTGTGATTTCACAGCGCCCGGCGGTGTTGAAACCTTCAACGATATCCTCGGCGTCGGGGGCCGCGCTCATCATGTCGAAGGGCTTGAGGATCATGTGGGCGAACAACGCATCGAGCTTGGCGGCGAGGTCAGGGGCGGTATCCACGGCAGCCTGCGTCTCAGCTAGGAGCGTATCTGAAAAATAGCGGATGCCGGCCCGAAGCACGTCTTCCTTGCTGCCATAGCTGTTGTAAAGCGTCTGGCGCACGATGCCGGCTTCGGCCGCGATGTCATTCATCGTGGTCCGTTTGTAGCCATAGCGGGTGAAGACCCGGATGGCGGCATCCAGAATTTTCTGCTCGCGCTCGTCCATGAAGGCATATTGACAATTTCCGTCCATGTGTCAATATGGACAAAATTACATAAAATGTCGTATTGTAAATTATAACCCGAGTCCGACGCGAGGAGATGGGCATGGAACTGACAGTGAACGGGAAAACCCGCACGGTGGATGTGGCGGCGGACATGCCGCTTCTTTGGGTGCTGAGAGACGAGCTGGGCATCACTGGCCCCAAATATGGCTGCGGCATCGCCATGTGCGGCGCCTGCACCGTGCATATCGACGGGCAGGCCGTGCGGTCCTGCTCCATCCCTGTTGGGGATGTGTCTGGCGAAGTGCTGACCATCGAAGGGCTCGGCAACCCTGATGCCCTGCATGCCGTGCAGGCTGCATGGATTGATCATCAGGTGGCGCAGTGCGGTTATTGCCAGTCCGGCCAGATCATGCAGGCTGCGGCCCTGCTTGCCGAAAATCCGAACCCGGATGACGCCGCCATTGATGAAGCGATGGCCGGGAACCTGTGCCGCTGCGGCACCTATCCGCGTATCCGTGCCGCCATCAAGGATGCGGCTGGCCGGCTTGGCGGGGAGTAAGGCCATGGGACGCATCGCATCAATCACCCGCCGTGCCTTCCTCCTCGGCGCATCCGTCGTCGCCGGGGGCGTTGTCTTCGGTTACTGGCAATATAGACGTCCCTACGACAATCCGCTGAAAGACGGATTGGGCGAGGGCGAACTGGCGCTGACCCCCTATATCCGGATCGACCAGTCGGGCGTCACGATCATCACCCCGCGCGCCGAGATGGGGCAGGGCGTGCACACCACGCTTGCAGCCCTTGTGGCCGAAGAACTGGATGTGGCGTGGGATGCCATCCGTGTGGAACACGGCCCCGCCTCCAAGGCCTATTATAACGGTGCAATACTGGAAGAAGGCGCGGGCTTCGCGCCGACGGATACGAGCCCGATGGCCGAACGCATGCGTGCCTTCATGCATGTGCCGGCGAAATTCATGGGCTTTCAGATCACCGGCGGGTCGTCGTCGGTCGCGGACGCTTACCAGAAAATGCGCGTGGCCGGTGCCGCTGCCCGCGAGGTGATGCTGGAAGCCGCCGCCCGCAAACTGGATGTTTCGAAAGCCTCGTTGAAAACTGAAGATGGCCATGTGATCGCCGCGGATGGTGCGCGCCTCAGCTATGTCAATCTCGCCCCCTTGGCAGGTGACATCGAGCCACCAGCCAATCCGAAACTGAAACCGCGTTCGAAGTGGCGCTACCTTGGCAAATCGATGCCGCGCGTTGACATGGTTGGCAAAAGCACCGGTACCGCGACCTTCGCGATTGATGTGCGCCTGCCCGACATGCTGCATGCCACGGTGAAAATGAATCCGGGTCTTGGCGGCAGCCTGACGAGCTTTGACGATACGGCCGCGCGCGCCATGCCGGGCGTGAAAAAGATCGTGCCGCTTGACGGCGGCGTGGCGGTCGTGGCCACCAACACCTGGTATGCATTTCAGGCGGCAGAAGCTATCAGGTTCGACTGGGGTGCTGCACCGTATCCGGCCGACACCGAAGGCCACTTTGCGGCGGTTGCGGCAGCGTTTGAAGGCGACCATGACAGCCGCATGCGCGACGACGGCGACGTGGAAGAGGCACTTGCATCCGGCGACGTCATCTCGGCCGAATACCGGGTGCCGTATCTGGCCCATGCGACGATGGAACCGCTGAATGCAGCGGCCCTTCTGAAGGACGGCAAGCTGCAGGTCTGGGCGGGTAATCAGGCACCGACGCAGGTTGTGGTTGAAGCGCAGAACATCACCGGCCTTGAGGAAAAGGATATCACCGTCCACACCATGCTGATGGGCGGCGGGTTTGGTCGCCGGGCCGAAATGGACTTCATCAAGCATGCAATCCATGTGGCGAAGGCGATGGAAGGCACACCGGTCAGCGTGACATGGTCGCGCGAGGAAGACATGACCCACGATGGCTACCGACCGCTGGGCATCGGCCGCTTCCGCGCCAAAGTGGAAAACGGCGTGCCGAGCGCCCTTGATATCGCCGTGTCGTGCCCGTCAGTGATTGAATCGCAGATGGGGCGGCTGGATATCAATATTCCGGGGCCGGATGCGACCATCGTGCAAGCCACCTGGGATCAACCCTACGACATTCCCAACTATCGCTCCACCGGCTATCGCGCAAAGGCGCTCTTGCCGGTCAGTTCGTGGCGGTCGGTCGGGGCGTCGCAGAACGGCTTCTATCATGAAAGCGCGATGGACGAGATCGCCCATGCGGCGGGTGTCGATCCCCTTGAGATGCGGCTGAAGCTGATCTCGCACGGGCCTTCGCGCAAGGTGCTCGAAGCGGTGGCCGAAATGTCCGGTTGGGGCAATACGCTGCCAGCGGGCCATGGGCGTGGTATCGCCTTCGTCATGGCGTTCGGGGTGCCGGTCGCCGAGGTGATCGAGGTTGCCTACACGGACGGGGCCATCCGCATCCTCAAGGCGTTCGCCGCTGTGGATGTAGGCCTGGCGCTGGACCCTCGCAATGTGGAAGCACAGGTGCAGTCGGGCATCAACTTCGGCCTTTCGGCGGCGATGACGGGCGAGATTACTGTGGCGGACGGCCGGGTGGAGCAGACGAATTTCGATACCTACGACGGTATCCGCATCCATCAGGCGCCTGAAATCATGGTTCGCATTATGGAAAATGGCGACCGCATCCGGGGGATTGGGGAGCCCGGCACACCGCCTGCCGCCCCCGCGCTCGCGAATGCCATCTTCGCCGCCACCGGCCAGCGCATCCGCGAACTGCCACTATCCAAACATATCGACTTCGCCTGAGGGCGAGGTCGTCACTGCTGGCAGGTTGCGGGCGCCGTCACCGCCAGATAGACGCTGCTCCAAAGCTGCACGGCGTTCGATTCCGTCTGGTGCCCCGCCCCTTGCCCGAAAGGCGTGACGCGATATTCGCCGCCCATGTAGGACCATGACCAGAGCTCGGAATTCCTGATATCCCGCCCGGCATCGATTGCCTGCCACAGCTGGCACTCGAGCGTGCCGAGACGGCCTTTGAGGGTGGCGGGCAGGTCATCCCGCTCGATCTGCCGCCGCAGCCCCACGGCCCACATGGCCTGCTGCCACGACCAGACGACCGCCCCATGATAATGGCCCGGCCCGAACAGCGGGCGTATGGCGTCGTCGGCGAAGGCCGCATTGGCGACAAACATGCCGACGGGCGACAGAAGCCCTGCCGGGAAGGGCCGCTCCAGAACGGCAATCGCGGCGGAAAGCCGTTTGGCATCGGGTGCCCCGAACAGAAGATCAAAGCCATCATCGGAATGCTGCACAGGGATCGGTTTGCCGTCGGCGTCCAGTGCCAGCGCATGGAAGGAGAAGTCACCATCCGGCAAGGTGGCAGGCACGCCGATTTCGCCCGCGTACGCCTCGATCTTCTCTCGGGTGTTGGTCGTGGTCACCACGAACGGCTTCACCGCTTTGCGCCGCCAGACTGCGGCAAGCTTGGCGGCCTCACCTGATGGGGCTTCGATCAGGCCGCGCGCTTGCAGCCGGCCGATGGCCTCAAGGGCGGCGGGCATCAGAACAGCGTTCACATCATAAGGATAGCGGCCATGCCCCAGCCCTTCCTCGCTGTCCCGCCAGTTGCCGTCGGGCTCGCCTGCATGCAGCGCGATAAGGTTCTCCGTTACCGGGTCGGCCGCAAAGGGGCGCGCAGCAGCCAGCACGAAGCCGATATTGCGGGCAAGGGCATCGCTGTAGCGTTCCCCGTCCGTGGTTACAAGCGCCAGAAAAGCTTTGGCTTCGGTGTCCGTCAAACTGTCCAGATAGTCGGCAAGGACCGGCAGCAGCATCAGATTGTCATCGACCATACCATAGTCATTGATCGGCCTATCGCTCGGATTGCCGCTTGCCTTCTGGTTCATCAGGACGGCAAGCTCGCCGATGGCTTCCTCATGCGCAACTTCGCCGCTTTCGTTCAGGCGTTCAATCACCGAGCCGAGCCCCGCCTCGACGGCAGGGCGGCCAAGCACGGGCATCAGGAGCCGGACGGACAGAAGCGTGTCGCGCCCGAAATAGGTGAGGAAGCGCCACGAGCCCGCCATCAGCTTTTCGCGCGTTGCCAGAAAGCCGAGCGCATTTTGGAGGCGCGGATCGTCAGCGGCTTTGTTAGTCAGAAGATCATCCGCCCGGATGGGGGTGAGGGGTGTGTCGCCCGTCATCACGGTCAGGGCAAGGTCAAGCCGGTCGTCATCGCCCGTCAGCACAATCCCGTCTGCTGTCTGGGTGATTTGGCCGTTCGCGAGTGTCAGGCGCATCTCATAGCGGCTTTTGCCATCGGCACGGTCGCGCTGCCAGCGGATCGTATCGCCGTCGATCACCGGGCGGGCTTCATCCCGCGGGGCGATGCTTGCAGGGTTCACCGCACCCCGCACAAAGCGTAGGCTGCCGAGATCGGCGCGGGCGATGGTCAGCGTGGGCGTGTCGGCGCTGAACCGGGCTGTGATGCCGGTCACGTCCGTTTCCTCCACAGCCTCAAGGGAGCCGGTCCGCGTGAACTGAGCGGGGCGTTGGGGTTGCTTGAGAAAAATCCCGGCGCCGCTGTTGCCGGCCGGGAAGGCTACGATGATGCGCGGCTCAGGGCCGGAGGTCAGCAGCAGGTGGGCGGCAATGGTGCCTTCGCTGATGAAGGCATTGTCGGCATTGCCTTCCTGCACATTGAAGCTTTCCGCCATCACGGCCGCCGTAAATCCAAGCGTTGCCAGCAGGGTTATCATGAGACGCATCGTTCAACTCCTGTCGTCGCGTTTGGCCCCGGTCAGAAAAAAAGCGCTGCGACTGGAAATCCGTCGCAGCGCCGAGGGGCCCAATCCAAGTCGGAATGGTTGGGGGCGGGCAGGAAGGGGAGCCCGCCCCCGCCTTTATGATCAGAAGTCGAAGCCGACGCTGAACTTCACCGAGCGGGCGAGGATTGCGCGGCCGTTCGGGGCTGCGGCAGTGCGCGGGTCGCTCTCGGTAAGGCCGTGGCTGTTCGTCAGGTTGTCGGCATGGACCTGGAAGAAGAGGCCGTTTTCAAGCGTCACAAGGACACCGGCATCAAGCTTCTCGTAGCCTTCAAGCTTGTTGGTGTTGGCATTGTCGCCCCACCGGTCGCCGACCAGCTGGATGGCACCATACAGGGTGGCCGTCGCGTTGCCGAACTCGATATCGTAGCTCGGCGCCACGCGCAGCTGCCATTTCGGCTGACGCAGGACGGTGTTGTCCACGTCGGTTGCCGTGGTGCTGTCGGTGATCTTGGCGTCCTGCAGCGTACCGATGAAGGAAACGTTGAAGGCGTCGTAGGTATAGTGGCCATCAAGCTCGATCCCCACCGACCGCGTCTTGAAGGCGGCGTTCGGGATGTCGGCGCCAACGGTGGCGGAGAAGCTGTCGTTCTTGTTATAGAAGACGGTGCCGAAGAGGCCGAAATTCTCGCCCGAGTATTTCACGCCGCCTTCAAGCTGCTTCACGCCGTTGATGTTGAGATTGTTTTCGCGAACGTCATCGAAGTGCGGGAAGAGCGAGCCCTTCGAGTAACGCGCAAAGACGCCGAGATCGTTGTTGATGTCATAGTTCACGGCACCGGTGTAGGACCATGCCTTGTCTTTCAGGCCGACCGCCAGGTCACGGGTGCCATCGGGATAACCCGGGCCGCTGTCGAGGATATAATCGATATCCAGCCATTCGCGGCGCAGGCCAACGTCGAAGCGCAGGTCAGGGGTCACCTGCCAGCTGTCGGCGATGTAAAGCGCGTCAGCGGTGGCGTCACCGGCAGATTCGATCCCGTAAGCCCAGCAGCCCGAGTTGGAGCCGCCAGCGGCAAGATCGGCGCAGGTCGTGTTGGCATCAAGGAAGTCACCATTCTGCACGTTATGCAGCGGGGTGAAGTTGCCGATGGTCCAGAAATCGTCGGACGACCATGTGGCCTTGTAATAGCCGACCGTGAAGTCATGGTCGCCGACCATCTTGTTCAGGCTGAGGTCGTTGGTGAAGGATTCGAGGTCCTTCTGCACAACCCAGTGGCCATAGTTCTGGACATATTCGGTGCCGGCAAGCACTTGGCCGCCAAGCGTGGTGGCCGTGCCGGCTGCCAGATCCTGTACCTGGATCGCGCCGCCATCGGGCACGAGGCCGTAGGTGTCGGCATTGCCCTTGGTGTAGGACATGTTATCGCGCACGCGCCAGCCGTCGCCAAGGTCGAAGTCGGCATTGAGGCCCGTTACGCTGCCATCCCAGCCGCGGCCGTCGGCAAAGTCGAAGGTCTCGCGGTCGCCGTTTGCATTGATCTGCAGTTCGCGGAAGCGCGTGGCGTTGCCAAGCTGCGAGAAATCGCCGAGGTCATTGCCGGAATTCAGCGCCATCGGCAGATACCACTGGCCGTGGTCATCGGTGATGCGGGTGAAGATATTGATCTCGCCGTTATCGAAAACCTTGGTCAGCTGGGCCGTGATCTGCTTGCCCTTTTCCGAGTTGAATTCGGCGTTGCGGATGCCTTCGGAGCTCTGGATATAACCGCCGACCATATAGTAAAGGCGGTCGGCAATCGG
This sequence comes from Pseudokordiimonas caeni, assembly GCF_026719705.1. Taxonomy (GTDB): domain Bacteria; phylum Pseudomonadota; class Alphaproteobacteria; order Sphingomonadales; family Kordiimonadaceae; genus Gimibacter; species Gimibacter caeni. The sequence continues at coordinate 261,846 of NZ_JAPPRR010000001.1, forward strand.
GCCGGAAATCACGGCATCAACACGGTTGAGGCCATAGTCGGACGTCGTGTATTTCACGCGGCCTTCGGTTTCCTCGCCACCCTTTTTCAGGTTGAAGTTCAGCGTCACGCCCGGTTCGCCGTTCGAGAAGACGGCGTTCGGGCCGCCGCGCAGGGCTTCGGCCGAGGCGATGGTTTCGTCCACACGGAAGATCGAGCTTTGCTCGAAGAAGGAGAGCATTTCGGTGCCATAGATCGGCGCGCCGTTGATCGACATGGTGACAAACGGAGCGTCGCCGCCGCCGGGCAGGCCGCGCACGTCGATGTTAGCGCCGGCCACGCCGCCCGAGCTTTCAGCCCACACACCCGGAACGAGCGTGAAAAGCTCAGCGGTGCTTTTGGTGCCAGCAAGGCTGATCGCCTCGTCATTCATCGTGGTGATCGCGAAGCTCGCGTCCTGCTTCTTGACGCCGGCGCCGCCGGGCGTGCCAAGGACGACGATTTCTTCAAGCAGATTGTCGCTTTCGCCGCCGGCTGCTGCGGCCGCGTCAGCGTCCTGTGCATATGCGGGTGCTGCTGCCAGTGCCGTCAGCAAAGCAAGCGTGGAAATGGATGTAGTTGTGACTGAGCGCATTTGCATGGCCCTCCCGTGCCAATTGTTTTCCCTCGCAGTGAGTGTCCGCATGCCTTCCCTCAAAGGCGAAACGCGCGGGCATCGCTGTCCGAAACTAGAGCTACGCCTCTTTGCAATCGATTGCAAGTGCTATTTCAATCGATTGCAAAGACTGGGCTTTCCCCCTCGACAGAGGCAGGGCTCGGCTTGTATGACTAAGGTATGAGTGGGGCCAAGACATTGACGATGGCTGATATTGCGCTTCTGGCGGGGGTTTCCGAGGCGACGGTCTCGCGTGCCCTGAAGGATAGCCCGCTTATCAATGAGCAAACCCGCCAGCGTGTGCAGGAAATCGCCCGCGAACATAACTATCGTGTGAACGCGGCCGCGCGAAACTTCCGCATGAAGACGACGAAGACGCTGGCCGTTGTGCTGCTGGTTGACCGAGAGTGGGGCCATGAACTTTCGGATGCCTTCCTGATGGCGCTTCTTGGCAGCATCGCCGACGAGGCCGCCCATATGGGCTATGATCTGCTTCTCTCCACCAACCCGCAAAACATGACCGACCTCAGCGCCTTTTTCGTCGAATCGAAACGCGCCGATGGGCTCATCGTGATCGGGCAGGGGCGGAATGATCCCCGGCTCGACAATCTGGCCCGCAGCAGAACACCGTTCATTGTCTGGGGTTCGGAAGTGCCGGGGCATGATTATGTGACGGTTGGCAGCGATAACCGCGCGGGCGGTTACGAAGCAACCAAGCTCTTGATCCGCAATGGCCGCCGCCGCATCGCGTTCCTCGGCGACATTCGCCACCCCGAAATGGAAGACCGCTTCATCGGCTACAAGGAGGCGCTGTCGGAAGCCGGCTTGCCGTTCGATGAGGCGCTGGTGATCGCCACCGAGTTTTCACGCTCCTACGGCTACGAGAAAACCGACAAGGCGATCCTTGGGGGTAATCTCAATTGCGATGCCATCTTCTGCGTCAGTGACAATATCGCGCTCGGCGTGATCAAGCGCCTGTCTGAGGCGGGCGTGCGCGTGCCGGATGATATCGCCGTCGTCGGCTTCGACGATATTCCGGGCGCCGCCTTCAGCATCCCGGGCATCACGACCGTCCGGCAGGATGTGCATGAAGGCGGGCGGCTCCTTGTCCGCAATCTCCTCGCGCTCATGAAGGGCGAGAAGGTCGGCCATTCGGTCATTCCGGTGGAACTGGTGATCCGACAGTCCTGCGGTCAGGCCTGAGCAGCCAGAACCGCGAGCCCGTTTGCAGCCAGCCTTGAAGTATCCGGTAACACCAGATCAGCTTCCCTCAGGATTGCCGCGTCCCCGATGCCGACGGCCCGCATGCCGGCAGCCTTGATGGCGGTGACCCCCGCTGCCGCATCCTCGACCCCGATGGCGTCCTCAGGGGCGATCCCAAAGGCATTGGCAACATCCAGGAAGATATCGGGGGCGGGCTTGCCGCGCGGGATGGCGCCTGCGTCCGCCACATAGTGGAAGCGGTCGGCGATGCCGAGCCCGGCGATAACCTCAGGGGCATTCTTGCTGGCGGAGGCAAGCCCGATGCGTATGCCGCGGGCGTCCAGCCAGTCGAAGGCCTCGATGATGCCCGGCAACAGGTCAGCCGGGCTGATGCCCTTGATGAGTGTCTTGTAATGGTCGTTCTTCTCGGTCGCCAGCCGGTCCCGCGTGGTGGCATCGAAGGTGCGATCTGACCGTGCGAGGATGAAATCGAGTGATTCCATCCGGCCCACCCCCTTCAGGTGATGATTGTCATCCTCGTCAAAGGGGATGCCAAGGCCATCGGCCAGCGCCTTCCAGGCGAGGAAATGATAGTGGGCGGTGTCGGTGATGACACCATCAAGGTCGAATATACAGGCGCGGTAGGTCATGGCTCTTCAGGCGTTCGGCAGGGTCAGGGGTTTGCCTGCCGCGATGGTGTGGTTCTTGCCAAAATGGCGCAGGGTGAGGCTTTCGCCGTCGATCAACTCATAGGTCGTGCCGTTCGGGGCCACCGAAACAGCTAGGCCGCAGCCGTGGGCGCGGATCGCAAAGCGATAGTCCTGCCAGTCTGCCGGCAGGCTCGGGCGGAAGGCTGGTGTGCCATGCTCGAACCTGAGGCCAGCGAACCCGTAGGCGACGCCCATCCATGACCCCGCCATGCAGGCTGCGTGCACGCCGTAATGCGTGTTGCCGTGCAGGTTATCGAGATCCATCCGGCACGTTTCCATGAAGAGCTTGTAGGCGGCCTCGCGGTTGCCAAGCTCCGCATTGGCGACCGCATAGATGCAGGTCGACAGCGTGGAATCATGCGTGGTGATGGGCTCGTAGTAGGCAAGGTTGCGGCGCTTTTCTTCCATCGTGAAGCGATCGGAGAGAAGCACCATGGCGAGCACCACATCAGCCTGTTTCAGCACCTGATGGCGGTAGATGGTCAGCGGATGGAAGTTAAGGAGCAGCGGATATTTGTCCGCCGGTGTGCCGTCGAAATCCCAGACGGGGCGATTGAGGAAGGTATCGTCCTGTGCGTGGATGCCGAGCTTCATGTCATAGGGCAGGTTCATTTTCGCTGCCGCTTCCGACCATTCGCCAAGCTCCTCGCTGGTGAAGGTCAGCCGGGTGACAAGTGCGGCATATGCGTCGGGCGCGTCTTTCGCGAGCCGCCCCATGACCCGCACAGCGCCCTCCAGATGGTGGCGAGCCATCGCGTTTGTGTAGAAGTTATTGTCGGCCATCGCCGAATATTCGTCCGGGCCGGTCACTTCATGAATGCAGAAGCGGCCGCCATCGTGGGCCGAGAAATGACCGGCCTCGAGCCACAGCCGGGCGGTCTCGATCAGCAGTTCGGCGCCCATTTCGGCGGCGAAACCCATGTCGCCCGTCACCTCGATATACTGGATCGTCGCGTAGGCGATGGCGGCGTTGATGTGATACTGCGCGGTGCCTGCCGGGAAGTAGGACGAGCATTCTTCGCCGCCGATGGTGCGCCACGGGAACAGGGCGCCGCGCTTGTGTGCCATGGTGCGCGCCCGTGCCCGCGCCTGATCCAGATGGCGGTAGCGATATTCGAGCATGGCCCGCGCAATCGCCGGTCGCGTGGCGGTGAAGAAGGGCACGACATAGATTTCCGAATCCCAGAAATAATGCCCGTCGTAGCCATGGCCGGTCAGCCCCTTGGCGGCAATGCTGCTCATGCCATTGCGGCCCGCCGATTGATAGAGGTGGAACATATTGAAGCGCAGCGCCTCGGCAAGGTCCGGCGCACCGTTGATCTCGATACCGGCGTCCGCCCAGAAAGTGGCAAGCTCGGCTTCCTGTTCGGCGGCGAGTTTGTCGAAGCCATCCTTTGCAGCGGCGGCGAGCGCGTTGCGGGTGCGGGTATCAAGTGCCTCGGCCTCCGCCAGCGGCCCATGGTCATACTGCACATATTTGGTCAGAGTGACGGTCTGGCCCGGCGCCAGATGCAGATCGAACCGCTGGCCTTCCACATGCGGTTTGGCGGCGGGGGTAATGGTGGCACCCACCCCTTCAACTGCATGGCAGGCGGCAGTGGCGACGAGCGTTTCGCTATCCTTTATCCGGTGCAGGAAGAAGCTGTCGTTTGCGTCCGTGCCTGAATCCATCGGGGTCAGGCAATCGGTGATCGAAAGCTGCCCGGCGCGCGGGTCGCCGCCCCGGTCGGTGCCGCCATAGGCCGCATCCAGCGTGGAGGTCAGTGTGACGGCGCCGTCATAGTCGAACGAGGTGACGCTGTAGGTGATTGCCATCAGCCCGCGCCGGGTGAGGCTGACGAGCCGCTCGGTGCGGATGTCGAGGCTGCGGCCGCCTGTCAGGTTCCAGCGTGTGGTACGCGCGAGCCGCCCGCTGCGCAGGTCAAGGCTGCGGCTGAAGTCGGTTACCTCGCTGGCGCCGTGCACGAAAGTCTCGCCGCAGGCGGCAAGGGTGATGACTTTGCCGTTCGGCACCAGCACCATCTTGTTATTGTGGGTGGCGAAGCCGAACGCGCTTTCATCATAATGAATGGGTTCGCGGAAATAGACGCCGTTCAGGTACGTGCCTTCGATGGATTTGATGCCCGGTGCCACCGGCTCCTCGAAGGTGCCGCGGGTGCCAAGATAGCCGCCAGCCAGCGCAAAAAGCGATTCCTGCACGGCAAGGCCTGCTGCATCGAACCGTTCTTCACGGATGAACCAAGGATCGGACGGCGGAACACTGCCCGTCGCCTTTTTGCCTGCTGGTTGCACGCGAACTCTCCCTCCCGCATGGCAATGGAATCGGCCCCTATCATATCGTTCTTGCAATCGATTGCAATGCCGATATGATCGATGCCGGGAGACGGGTGGCCAATGCCGCCGAAAGGGAGGCTATATGCACAATTGGCGCATCAAGATTGCGCTGTTCCTGATCTATGTGGTTTTCGCCATGCTCTTGAACAGCGTCGGGACGGTCATTCTGCAGGTTATGGGTAACTACGATCTGCGACACGTTGATGCCGCGATCCTTGAGGCCTTCAAGGATCTGCCCATCGCCGTTGTGTCGCTTCTCGTCGCCTCGTTCCTGCCGCGTCTTGGCTTCCGCCGCGCGATGATGCTGGGGCTCGCCATCGTCACGGGGGCCTGCATCGCCATGCCGCTGGTGCCGGCTTTCCTGACGACCAAGCTATTGTTCCTGTGCGTTGGTGCTTCCTTCGCGCTCGTGAAGGTGTCGGTCTATGCGACCGTCGGACTGATCACCGAGGACGCGAAGGAGCATGCAAGCACCATGAACACGCTTGAGGGCATGTTCATGATCGGCGTGCTGATGGGCTACTGGATTTTCGCCCAGTTCGTATCGATCGATGACCCGAAATCGCAGGATTGGCTGAATGTATACTGGCTGCTGGCCGGCATCGCGGCCTTCACATTCGTCGTCCTGTTCTTCACGCCTTATGACGAAAGCGGCAGCAAGCTTGAAAATTCGAGTCGCAGCCTTGGCGACGATTTCGTCGGTATGCTGCGGCTGGTGATACGCCCTGTGGCTTATGTCTTTGTGATCTCGGCCTTCCTCTATGTGTTGATCGAGCAGGGCATCGGCACGTGGCTGCCGACCTTCAACAAGGAAATCCTGCACCTGCCGACCGATATGGCGATCGAGGCCGGGATCATCTTTTCAGGCACGCTGGCCATCGGGCGCTTGTCGGCGGGGGCGGTGCTCGCGCGGTTTGACTGGTATCCGGTGCTGAATTTTTGCCTGGTGGCGATGGCGGTGCTGGTGCTGCTGGTGCTGCCGCTGACGCATGGGGCGGTCGCTGACGCCAACATCACCTGGCTGACGGCCCCGCCGGCGGCCTATATCTTCCCGCTGATCGGGCTTTTCATGGCGCCCATCTATCCGGCCATCAATTCGGTGGTACTGTCGGCGCTACCCCGGCACCAGCATGCGGCGATGACCGGGTTGATTGTCATCTTCTCGGCGCTTGGCGGCACAACGGGGTCGCTCATCACCGGCCGGGTGTTTGGCGCGTTCGGCGGACAGACGGCCTTTTACTTCTCGCTGGTGCCGATGGTTGGTATCCTGATCGCGCTCTATTTTTTCCGCCGTGAAACCCGGCGCACAGGCGAGGCAGTGACGGGCGAGGCCTGAGCCTCGCCCTTGCGCAAACTAGTCGAGTGTGCGGCGGTAACGCTTCATGGCAATGAGCGTGATCGCCGCCATGAAGACGAGAAGCGGCCAGACATGCGGCCATATCTCGGCCATGCCGCTGCCTTTCAGCAGAATGCCCCGCGAGATATTGATGAAATGGGTGGCGGGCATGATGTTGCCGATCACCTGCGCCCATTCGGGCATGCCCCGGAAGGGGAACAGAAAGCCCGACAGCATGATCGAGGGCAGGGTGACCATCATCGACATCTGGATTGCTTGCGTCTGGTTTTCGGCGGCTGCCGATAGCGTGAAGCCGATGGCCATGTTGCAAGTGATGAAGATGATGAGCGTGGCGGCGAGAAGCCACAGGCTGCCGACCACCGGCACCTGGAAAAGCGCCCACGCCACCGCCACGATGATCGCCGCCTGCACGAAGCCGATCACCACATAAGGCGTGATCTTGCCGACCATGACTTCCAAGGGGCGCACCGGCATGGCCAGCAGATTTTCCATCGTGCCGCGTTCGCGTTCCCGCGTGATGGCAAGGGCCGTCATCATGATGCCGGTCATTGTCAGGATGATCGCGATCAGCCCCGGCACGATATTGTACCGGGTGAAGCCTTCGGGGTTATAGGCCCGGTGCAGGCGCAGCTCGACGGGCGGCTTGGCGGGGCGTAAGGGGGCGAGCGTGCCTTTCAGTTCTTCTTTCAAAACCCGGTCCATCATGCCGTTGGCGGCCGACAGCGCGCCGGACGTGGCAACCGGGTCGCTGGCGTCGGCTTCGATCAGCAGCTTCGGCTTCTCGCCGCGCAGGAGGTCGCGCTCGAAATTCGGGGGGATCGAGACGACAAACAGCACGTCGCCTCGCTGCAGCATTTCCGTCGCTTCCGCTTCGGATCGTGGCTCATGATCAATGGAGAAATAATCTGTATTTTTCAGCCCTGCCACGAAAGCGCGGGCGATGGGGCTGCTATCCTGCGATATCACCGCCGTTGGCAGATGCTTGGGGTCGGTGTTCAGCGCGTAGCCGAAGAGCAGCAGCTGCATGATCGGGATCATCACGATCATGCGGAGCGTGACGGTATCGCGGCGGAGCTGGATGAATTCCTTGGCGAGGATCGCCCGCGCCCGCCGGAAGGAGAAAAGGCTGGTCGTCATGCCGCGTCTCCCTCGTTGCCGTTTTCCGCACCTTTGAAGTTGTCCTGTGCGTCGGCCATATAGCGGATGAAGATATCCTCGAACGAAGGTTCGGCTTCATGCCAGCTCAGGCCTTCGCGGTTGAAATAGGGTTTGAGGGCAGCTTCAAGGGCCTGTTTGTCGGTGCCGCTGACATGCAGGTTATCGCCGAAGGGAGCAACCGTTTTCACGGCTTTCTCGGCTTCCAGTTCCCTGGCAAGCGGCATCAGGTTCTGCCCGCGCACCACCCAGGTGGAAAGGCCGGCACCCCTGATGACGTCCTTCACGGTACCCTGTGTGACCAGACGGCCGTAAGACATGTAGATGATGGCGTGGCAGCGCTCGGCCTCGTCCATATAGTGGGTGGAAACGAGCACGGTCAGCCCCTCGGCGGCCAGCCGGTGGATTTCGTCCCAGAATTCGCGGCGGGCCTTGGGGTCCACGCCGGCGGTGGGTTCATCCAGTAGCAGAAGTTCGGGTTCGTGCAGGATACACGCGGCCAGCGCCAGCCGCTGTTTCCAGCCACCCGAAAGCTGCCCGGCCAGCTGCTTCTGCCGGTCCACCAGATTGAGATTCTGGAGGGCGGTATCGACCCGTTCTTTGCGGCGGTCGAGCCCGTAAAGATCGGCCACGAATTCAAGATTCTCACGGATGCTGAGGTCTTCCCAGAAGCTGAATTTCTGGGTCATGTAGCCGATGCGGCGTTTCACCTCGGCGGCTTCCTCCACAATATCGAAGCCGAGGCAGGTGCCTTCGCCGGCATCGGGGGTCAACAGGCCACAGATCATCCGGAGCGTTGTCGTCTTGCCGCTGCCGTTAGGGCCGAGGAAGCCGTAGATACGGCCGCGCGGGACCTGCACATCGAAGCTGTCGACGACCTTGCGTCCACCGAAGGATTTGGTGAGCCCGCGAACGTCGATCACATTATCCGGGGCAGCGGTCATCATTCCTGCTCCAGCGTCACGTCCACCGGCAGGCCGGGGCGCAGGGCAGGGCTCGGTGTCGTGGGCTTGGCTTCGACGAGGAAGACAAGCTTGTCACGCGATTCCACGCTGTAGATCACTGGCGGCGTATATTCAGCCTCGGACGAGATATAGGAAACGGTGGCGTCAATCGCGCCATTGCAGCCATCGCAGTCCACACTGATTTGGCTGCCCATCGGTAGCTTCGGCAGCAGGGCCTGTGGCACATAGAAGCGTACTTTCACATTTTCGGGTGGCAACAGGCTGACGACCGGTTGGCCGGCGGCAACATATTCGCCGGGGCGGAAATAGGTGTCCTCAACCATCGCGCCTGCCGGCGCCTTGGGGGTGGCGTCGGTCAGTTGCTTGTCGATGCGGGCAAGGGCTTGCACGGCACGGTCAACCGATGCCTTTGCAGCCTCGATCCGGTCGCTGCGCGCGCCAAGTTGATCGGCTGCCAGTTTGGCGTCCAGTTCCTTCAGTTGCGCGCGGGTGCTGATCAGGCGGGCTTCGGCGGCATCAAGGGATGATTGGCTGGCCGCACCGGTGGGGACGAGCGGCTTCAGGCGCACGAATTCCTTTTCGGCATTCACAAGGTTCGCCTTCACCTGCTCGCGCTGGCGGCGGATGATGTCCAGTTCTTCGGGGCGTGCCCCCTTGGTGAGGTCGGCATATTCGGCGCGGGCGCGGGCGAGGTCGGCTTCTGCCGCTGCACGGGCGGCGACAAGATCGGTGAGATCGAGCGAGAAGAGCGGGGCGCCTGCCGCCACCTGATCGCCGCGCGATACGGATAATGTTTCGAGAAGACCGCCCGTGGTGGCGGCAAGGCGGACATATTCACCTTCCACATAGCCATGAAGCGCCGTGTCGGCGGGCTCGCACCCGGCCAACACGGCAGTCATGATTGCCAGAAGGCTTGTCCGCATTATTATTGTTACCTCGTTTCTGTCGTGACGTTTTTTCATTTCAGTGCCTCGCGTGTCGTGGCGATGATCGCGTCCGTCTGCCGCAGGATCATGGCAACGATGGCGTCGGTTTCCCGCGTGCCATAGTCCTGCCATTGCAGCCGGCGGAGTGCCGTCGCCTTATGTGTTTTGAAAATTACCGCCTGCCCGAGAAGCGAATGGGCGCACAGGATCACCCGCTCATCGGTCGGATTTGCTTTCACAAGGAACGCTACAAGCGCTGTCAGCGTTTCGTGCAGGGGCCGCATCGAGCCCTCATAAAGGAAATCGAAATTCGGGGTGGGGTCGAGCTGCTCGCGGATGAGAATCCGGGCGATGTATGGCGACGCTCGCTCGCTGAGGAGAAAGCGGGCAAAACTGGTGACGACACGGTGCAGGAAATCGCGGGCTGTCTCGTCCGTCATTGTGCCGGTATTCAGGGCAGTGCGAATGTCATCCAGCATGCCGCTCATCACGCTGCGGGCCATATTGCCGATGCTTTCAAGAACGGCGCGGTAAAGCCCGTCCTTGCCGTTGAAATAATAGGCGATGGCCGAGATGTTGACGCCGGCCTCGTTGGCAAGTGCGCGGGTTGAGGTGCCCTCGTAGCCATGCTCGCCAAAAACCTTCACGGCGGCCATCAGCAGACGTTCTTTCGCGTCGACCTGATCGGGTTTGGCGGCGGTACGGGGCATGCTGCACTCCTTGGCGTGTCTCGGCCTGAGTCGTACCACACTCATGGAATAAATCAATCGAATGATTTAATCGAGTGATTGAAAAAAGAAAACGGCCCCGAAATTCGGGGCCGTCGGCATCGGTCAGGCTGTCGGGAAGATCACGGGGCGGGTGTCGTGAGGATCTTTTCGATCAGGTCCAGCCTGTCCTTACCGAAGTAAAGGTCGCCGTTCACGACGAAGCTCGGGATTCCGAAGGCGCCATGGTCGTATGCGGCTTGCGTGTTCGCCATCAGGGCGTCCTTGATGGCGGGTTCCTGCGCGCGCGACATCAGTGTTTCTGCCGGCAGGCCAGTCTCGGCGAGGGTGGTGGCAAGGACGGCTGGGTCGTCAAGCTTGCGAGGCTCTTCCCACATGTAATGGAACATGGCTTCCATATAGGGGGCGAGGATGCCTTCGGCTTCTGCCGCCACCGCACCCCGCATCAGCGCCAGCGTATTCACCGGGAAATGTGGGTTCATGCGGAAAGCGGAAAGGCCGTGACGCTTCAGGAAGCGTTCCATCTCGAGCCGTTCGTAGGCCATTTTATGCGGAACATTCGCATAGGCCATGAAGGGTGACTGGTTGCCGGTCATCTTGAAAAGCCCGCCGAGGAGCACTGGCACAGGCCGGAAGGTCACGCCCGTGCGCTTCTCAAGGCCGGGCAGCACACGGTAGGCCATATAGGCGTTGGGGCTGCCGAAATCGAAATAGAAGATGGGTTCGTTCTTCATGTTGCTCACCATGTTTCGCCGTAGGGGCGGAGATCAAGTTCATGGGTCCAGGCATCACGCGGCTGCTGGTGCAGCTGCCAGTAGGTTTCGGCGATGCTTTCGGGGTTCATGAGGACATCGGCGGGCAGGTTGGCTGCGACTTCGGCGCCCTTCGCGGCGGCAATACGCTCGCGCACGAAGGCCGTGTCCACCCCCGCATCGATCACCAGATGGGCGACATGGATATTCTGCGGCCCCAGTTCCCGTGCCATGGATTGTGCCAGCAGGCGCAGGCCCGCCTTGGCGGAGGCGAAGGCCGCATAGCCCTTGCCGCCGCGGACCGAGGCGGTGGCCCCGGTGAAAAAGATCGAGCCGCGTCCGTGGGCAAGCATGCGGCGAGCCGCTTCCCGGCCGCTCAGGAAACCGGCAAAGCAGGCCATTTCCCACACCTTGCGGAAAACCCGATCGGTCGTCTCGAGGATCGGGAAATTCACATTGGCACCGACATTGAAGATAACGACTTCAAGGGGTGCGCTGGCGTCCGCCACATCCAGAAACGCGGCGATCTGGTCGCCCTCGCGGGCATCGAGTGTGTGCGGGGTGAAGCGGCCGCCCGCAGCCGCGATCTCGTCGGCAAGCGGGGTGAGTTTGTCGCCTGTCCTTCTGCCGCCATGCACATGATAGCCCTCGGCTGCAAAACGCCTGGCGATGGCAGCGCCGATGAAATCGCCCGCGCCGATCACGGCCACACTGGCATTCCGTTCCATCATGCGTTCCTCCTGCCATATAAGTTCATTTTTAAGACTGATAAATCTTGATTTAAGACTAAGTCAATGCAAAAAGAGCGACATGAAATGGAATGAACTATCTGATCAGCACTGCTCACTCGCCCGTTCCCTTGCTGTCCTTGGGGATCGCTGGACGTTGATGATCCTGCGCGACGCCTTCCTGCGGGTGCGGCGGTTTGATGATTTTCAGGCCCGGCTCGGCATTGCCCGGCGGGTGCTGCATGAACGACTCGCAGGCCTTGTAGAGGCCGGCGTACTGGAAAAGGTGCCCTATCAGGAACGGCCGCTCCGCCACGAATACCGGCTGACACAGAAGGGGCTGGATCTGTATCCAGTCATCCTCAGTCTCGTGCATTGGGGGGACACCCATTATGCAGGCGAAGACGGCCCGCCGGTAAGGTTCCGCCACAAGTCATGCGGCCATACGGTTGAACCCGTGCTGACCTGTTCCTGTTGTCAGGAAACCCTGCGCCCCCGTGAGGTGCAGCCCGAATTCAGCGAAGCGTTGAAGCTCGCCCTCAAAACGGCCTGATAGCTTTCAGTTATCGGTCGCGACGGCGCTTGAAAGCAGATCGATCAGATGTCGCAGAACAGGCGACATATGATCCCGCCGCCAGACAAGATCCAGATGAGCATCAAGCCCCACACCTTCCACTTTGCGGGCCACCAGCCCTTCGGGCAGGTCATCAAGGATGTAGGAAACGCTGAGGAAGTGGCCGACGCCGCTCAGGGCCAACTCCACGCCGATGGTCGGATCCTGCGCCTGATAGGCTACTTCAGGCGCGCGGCCGCCGCGGGTGATCGCGCCGATCAGGTCGTCATAAAGGCCGGGATTCAGCCGTCTTGAGAAGATGATGAGCGGGTCATCAGCTAGGTCGGCCACCGTCACCTTGGCTTTGGCAGCGAGTTTGTGATCGCCGCGCAGCACGACAACCCATTCGCCGCGCTGGAAAGGTCGGGCAATCAGGCTGGGCTCGGTGACGGGCGAGCGCGCCACGCCGAGGTCGATCTTGCCGTCTGCGGTGGCGGCGGCCGTTTCGAACGTATTCATGGCAATCATCGAGATGCGCGCGCCAGGGAATGTGTCGCGCACGCTTTGCATCAGGATGGGCAGATGGCGTTTGGCGAGGAATTCAAGCGCACCGATCCTGACATTGATCTTGGTTGAAGGGTCGCCGGCGCTGAATTTTGCCTCAAGGGCCTGTGCTTCTTCCAAGAGCGTGCGCACGGCGGGCAGGTAATTGCAGGTGGCATCTGTTGGTGCCACACCGCGTGCTTCCCGGTGGAACAAAGCAACGCCCAGGCGTGCTTCAAGCTCTTGAATCTGCTTGGTAAGTGCGGGCTGGCTGATATTCAGCCGTTCAGCCGCGCGGCGGAAGTTCAATTCCTCCGCCACCGCCACCAGCGCGCGCCATAACCTCAACTCGACCATTGTGATAACCTATAGTTATCGAAACATAACGATATACGATTAGAAATCGTTATCAGATAGCCACATGTTATCGCTGCTCGTCAAGGTGAGTCTTGGCAAGCCCCAATTCCCCGCCAGCCCAAAAAGGGTTGGTGACTACCAACATAAACGACAACGAGGACAACCCATCATGTTCAAACGCAGCAGACGTTATAGCCGTATCAGACCATCCACTTTCGCCATCGCAGCCGCGATGATCGCCGTACCCCTTGCCGCCACCCAGCTGGCGTCGACCCGTGCCGATGCACCGGCCGAGGCAGCAGCCCCGGCGGCAACCCCGGTGACGGTGGCTCATCCGCTGGTGAAGCCCGTCAGTGAATGGGACGAGCATAGCGGCCAGTTCCGTGCCATCGAAAGCGTCGAGATCCGCGCCCGCGTTTCGGGCTATCTTGAGGATATCGGTTTCGAGGATGGCCAGATCGTCAAGAAAGGCGACCTTCTGTTCCGTATCGACCAGCGGCCCTTCCAGGCTGAGCTTGATGCAGCCAAGGCCGACCTGACGAGCGCCGAGGCTGTTCTCGCGAACGCCAAGGCGGAATATGAGCGCGGCCAGCGCCTGCTGGAGCGTGAAGCCCTGAGCCGCGAGGAAGCGGACCGCCGGGGCCGTGCACTGCGCCAGGCTGATGCGGCTGTTGCCGCTGCCAAGGCCCGTGTCGATCAGGCCGCACTGAACCTCGAATTTACCGAGGTCCGTGCCCCGATCACCGGCCGCATCAGTGACAATTTCGTGTCCGAGGGCAACCTGATTGCCGGCGGTTCCGGGAGCGGCACGCTCCTGACTACTGTCGTCTCGCTCGATCCCATCTATTTCGAGTTCACGGCAAGCGAGGCCGATTACTTGAAATATGTGCGGGGCGCGGGCGATGCGAACGGCGTCGACATGCGCGACAACCCCAAGCCGGTGTTCGGCAAGCTGATGGACGAAGACAATTATGTCCACGAAGGTCGCCTGACCTTCCTTGATAACCAGCTTGACCCTTCAACCGGCACCATGCGTGGCCGTGCCACCTTCCCGAACCCGGACGGAGTTCTGGCGCCCGGAATGTATGGCCGCCTGAAACTGCAGCATGCCACAAACGCAGCGGGCGTGCTGATCCCCGATGCCGCCGTGCAGACCGACCAGAACGAAAAATTCGTCTGGGTCGCGGCGGACAATAATACGGCGGAACGCCGTGTGGTCGAACTGGGTCCGGTCATCGAGGGCATGCGGCTTGTCCGCACCGGCCTTGATGGTGACGACCGCCTGATCGTTGGCGGCTCCCAGTTCCTGTTTGCAAGCGCACCGGTACAGCCCGAGTTCGCGACCAGCGAGGATAATCAACAATTGGCGGCAATCGGCCGCTGAAAGAGCGAGCAGCCCGGGCTTTCTTCCCCCCGATCTTCCCGAAGCCCGGGCTGCTCCCCAAACGAATTCCAACGTCAGCCGTGAGGCGCCCCGGACCATTCCTGTCCGGCGCGATAGGGTCCGGCTGGCCGTTTTGAAACCGAATGAGGACGGAGGCCAACATGAGGCTCGCCCACTTTTTTATCGACCGACCGATCTTCGCGATCGTGATCTGGACGATCGTCATGATCGTCGGGGCTCTCGGCTACACGTCGATGCCCGTTTCGCAATATCCCGATATCGCCCCGCCGACCATCCAGGTGATGGCGAACTATCCGGGCGCGTCCGCCTCGACCGTGGCGGAAACCGTTGCTGCCCCCATTGAGGAGGAAATCAACGGTGTGGAAGGGATGCTTTATATCTCGTCCAACTCCACCGGTAACGGTGCAGCCACCATCACGGTGACCTTCCAGCCGGGTACTGACCTCGATATCGCGCAGGTTCTGGTGCAGAACCGCGTCGCGCTGGCCGAGCCCCGCCTGCCGGAACAGGTCCGCCGCCTTGGTATCTCCACCATCAAGGCGAGCCCGGATGCGCTGCTCGTTGTGCACCTTTATTCGCCCGACGACAGCCGCGACCAGCTTTATATCTCGAATTATGCCCGTCTGCAGCTGCGTGACCGCCTGCAGCGGATCGAAGGCGTCGGCCAGATCCAGATGTTCGGCCTGCGTGAATATGCAATGCGCGTATGGATCGACCCGAACCGTGCGGCCGCGCTCGGCCTGACCGGCGGCGATATCGTGCGGGCCCTGCGCGCGCAGAACGTTGAAGTTTCGGGTGGTATCCTCGATGCCCCACCGACCAACGAACAGGGCGCCTTCGAGGTAAATATCCAGACGCTCGGCCGCCTTCAGGATCCGGCCCAGTTCGAGGACGTGATCGTCAAGACCGAAGCCAACGGCCGCCAGGTCCGCGTGCGCGATATCGCCCGTGTGGAACTGGGTGCGCGTGAATATACAACAAACGCCAAGCTCGACGGCAAACCCGCGCTTGCCATGCTGTTCAACCAGCAGCCGGGCTCGAACGCGCTTGATACCGCTGACCGCGTGAAGGAAACGATGGCAGAGATGGCGCAGAGCTTCCCCGAGGGGCTTTCCTACGACATCATCTGGAACCCCACGAGCTTCGTGTCGGAATCGATCGACGAAGTGATGAAAACGATCTTCGAGGCCGCCATCCTTGTGTCGATCGTGGTGTTCGTCTTCCTGCAAAGCTTCCGTGCGTCGATCATCCCGATTGTCGCAATCCCGATTTCGCTGATCGGTACTTTCGCGGTGATGCAGGCGCTGGGCTTCTCGCTCAACACCCTGTCGCTCTTCGGTCTTGTGCTGTCGATCGGTATCGTGGTCGATGACGCCATCGTGGTGGTGGAAAACGTGGAGCGGAAAATCCACGAGGGCCTCTCTGCTCGTGATGCCGCTTTTGCCACCATGAACGAGGTGGGCGGGGCGCTGATCTCGATCGCGCTCGTGCTGACCGCCGTGTTCATCCCGACGGCCTTCCTTGATGGCATCTCGGGTGAGTTTTACCGCCAGTTCGCGGTGACCGTGGCATCGGCGACCATCATGTCGGCCGGTATCTCGCTCACCCTGTCGCCGGCCCTTTCGGCCCTCCTGTTGAAGCCGCGCAAGGCCGCATCCGAGCTGAAAGCCTGGGAAAAGCCGCTGCATGTCTTCTTCGAGAAATTCGAGGCGGGCTTCAACAAGGCTTCGAACGGCTATTCGTCCCTCGTACGCAAATCGATCCGCCTGTCGGCCATGGTGATGGTCGTCTATGGTGCGCTCGTGGCGCTCGCCGGGTTCGAATTCAGCACCGCGCCCAAGGGCTTCATCCCGGCGGTCGACCAGAACTATGTGATCACCGTTATCCAGCTGCCGCCCGGATCGTCGCTTTCGCGCACCGAAGCGGTGATGGACGAGGTGATCAAGCAGGGTCTTGCCCATCCGCGTATCGCCCATGCGGCCGCCTTCGCCGGTTTCGACGGGGCCACCTTCACCACGGCTTCGAACGCCGCCGCCATCTTCTTCACCATGGAAGACATCGGTGAGCGCGTGAAGGAAGGCTATGACGTGAACCGCGTGCTCGGTGACCTGCGCGCCACCTTCGGTGCCCGCCAGGATGCCTTTGTGCTTGTCGTCCCGCCGCCGCCGGTGCGCGGTATCGGTAACGCCGGCGGTTTCAAGGGCTATGTGCAGGACCGTTCGGGGCAGGGCTATTCCGCCCTTGCCGGCGAGACCTGGAAACTTGCCGGTGCCGCCAACGCATCGCCGGAAGCCAGCTCGGTCTTCACCATTTTCAACGCCTCGACCCCCCAGCTTTTCACCGATATCGACCGCGTGAAAGCCGAACAGATGGGTGTGAAGCTTGAGGACGTGTTCGAAACCTTGCAGGTCTATCTGGGCTCGGCCTATGTGAACGACTTCAACGCCTTCGGCCGCACCTTCCGGGTGACAGCACAGGCCGAGGACAAGTTCCGCAAGACGCCTGAGGATATCGCACGCCTCAGGACCCGCAACGCCAACGGCGACATGGTGCCCTTGGGTTCCGTTGTTACCTTCGATACGATCACCGGCCCCAACCGGGTGGCACGCTACAACCTGTTCCCGGCAGCAGAACTGCAGGGGGATATCACCCCCGGCTTCTCGACCGGTCAGACGCTCGATACCGTCGAAGGCCTCGCTGGCAGCACGCTGTCGCCCGGTTTTGGCTTCGAATGGACCGACCTGTCGTTCCAGCAGCGTCTGGCGCAGGGGACCGAGATCATCGCCTTCGGCCTTGCCGTGGTCTTCGTCTTCCTTCTGCTGGCTGCCCAGTATGAAAGCCTGACGTTGCCGCTCGCGGTGATCCTGATCGTGCCGATGTCGCTGCTGGCGTCTATCACCGGCATCCTGATGCGCAGCATGGATGTGAACATCCTTGTGCAGATCGGCTTCGTGGTCCTCATCGGCCTTGCCGCCAAGAACGCGATCCTGATCGTGGAGTTTGCCCGCCAGCGGGAAGACGCTGGTCTCAGCCGCACTGAAGCCGCCATCGAAGCCGCCAAATTGCGCCTCCGGCCCATCGTGATGACGTCCTTTGCCTTCATCCTCGGCGTGGTGCCGCTGATGATTGCCTCGGGCGCGGGTTACGAGATGCGCCAGTCGCTCGGCACCGCCGTCTTCTTCGGCATGCTCGGCGTCACGGCCTTCGGCCTCCTGTTCACCCCGGCCTTCTATGTGCTGACAAGCGCGCTTGGCGAAAAAGTCAGCGCCCTCATCGGCAAGCGTGAAGGCCAGACCCCGGCAACGCCGCACGGCGAAGCCTGAGGAGTGGAACCATGAAAAAAGCAATCAGCAATATCGTTCTTGCCTCGGTATCGGCCCTTACCCTTGCCGCCTGCATGAGCGTGGGGCCGGACTACAAGGCCCCGGCGACCGACAGCTACACCGCCCACGCGATTGAAATCGATGACGGCGCTGTACCTGTGGCCACCGAACCCGCCGCCACCTGGTGGACCACGCTTGACGACCCGGTGCTCAACACGCTTGTCGAGCGGGCTTTTGAGGGCAACCGTGACCTCAGGGTCGCGGCGGCCCGGGTGGAAGCCTCGCGCGCGCTTCTGTCGCTCGAACGGGTCAACCAGCGCCCGACGGGCGAGGTGACGGCAGGCTACAGCCGCAACCGCTACGACGATGTCACGTCGCGTGGTCTCGATCTGCCGGACACGAACCTCTATGCCGCCGGCCTCAGTGCCGGGTGGGAGCTCGATTTCTTCGGCCGTGTGCGCCGCCTGACCGAGGCGGCAGCGGCCGAGGCATCGGCAGCCACCTACCTGCGACGGGATGCCGAGGCGCTCGTTGCCGCTGAAACCGTCAGCGCCTATATCGACTATAGAAGCGCGCTCACCCGCTTGCATGTGGCTGAGCGGAACCTCGAGGTACAGAACGAGACCCGTTCGCTCACCGAGACACGACTTGAGGAAGGGGTCGGCTCCCGGCTTGATGTTGCCCGTGCGCAGGCACAGGCAAAAACGACCGAAGCTCTGATCCCGCCCCTGCAGGCAGCTCGTGTGGCGGCCGAGAACCGGCTGGCTACTCTGATCGGTGCCCCTGTCAGCGACGTGCGAACGCTTCTGGCTGAGGGCGGCAGGTTGCCGACCCCGCCCGCTGCCCTTGCCATCGGCGATACGGCAAGCCTCCTGAAACGCCGGGCCGATGTCAGGGCAGCGGAGCGCTCGCTTGCAGCTGCCACCGCGCGAATCGGTGTGGCGAAAGCCGACTATTTCCCACGGATCAGCCTAACGGGCACGGTTTCCACCACCGCCACGGCTTTTTCAAATGTCGGTGAGGGGGGTAGTTTTGCCTTTGCCGCAGGCCCATCTCTAACGTGGTCGGGTTTCGATATCCCGCGGGTCCGTGCTTCGATCAAGGTCGCCGACGCCAATACCGATGCGGCGTTCGCGACTTACGAAAAGACGGTCCTCGAGGCGCTCGAGGAAACACAGACAAGCCTGTCGGCCTATGGCCGCGAGCGGGTCCGTTTCGAGGCGCTGAGGGATGCCGCAGCCCGTGCCCGCGAGGCAGCGTCGATCGCCAGAACCCGCTATGACGCTGGGGCTGACGACTTTATCGACGTGCTGGATGCCGAAAGCCGGCAGCTTGCAGCAGAAGCCTCGCTTGCTGAAAGCCAGGCCGCGATGGCGGCACGGTATGTGGGTGTCTATCTGGCGCTGGGCGCCGGATGGCAGACCACGGACGAGGGCGATGACCGTCAGGGTTAACCAGATAGACGGCTTCCCCTTGCCGTCTCGTGGCCGGTGCGGACCGGCGTTGCAGGTATCCCCTTGCATGCAACAAGGTCCGCGCCGGTCGCCTCCGAAGCCCGAAACGCGCGGGGGGATTGCTTTCCGGGCACACTTTGCTAAACCTGAGTTGGTTGAGGGGAGTGAGCGTGATGAGTGATAGAAAACAATTTGACCATGCCGTCCTCCGGTGTCTGACGAACTGCTGGATCAAAGGCCGCAATCCTGAAGAGGAACAGCCGGTCTCGATCCAGAAGATGCAGGCGCTGTACGCGGAAGGCACTGATGCACTCGATGTCGTACATGAGTACGAGGGCGAGCGCTTTGTCTGTCGCAATTTCGAAGAATACTGGACGCGTCGCCAGAATGCGATCGCCACCTACGGCGAATGCCGGGCGAGCCTGATTGGCGACCCGACCGTGGACGCCGCCGGTGACCTGGCCGTCACCTCCTTCTCCTACAAGAAGGAATTCATCAACGAACCGGGTCGGTCCGTCACCCAGCATGCCACCGTGGTGTGGAAGCGCAAAGACGGCGAGTGGCGCATTGTGCGCGAACATGTGACGACGGAATAAGCTCTACCGACTGAGCCGAAAAGAAAAGGGAAGGACGCAGCCCTCCCCCCTGTTGATCCGCCCCGGCTGATGTGCCGGCGAGGCGTTGATCTGACCGACCCCCCGATATTACCAGTAAGCGATCCGGTGGCCGCGTTTCATGGCGATGCCGCGCGTCCGGACATCCGGCGAGATGACGATCGGCGTGTCGGCCCAATCGAGAAGCGGCATATCGGTATAATGGTCGCTGTAGAAGGTGACCTTGATCTTCTCCCGCATCATGGCACCAGCATCCAGAAGCGTGTCCTTCAGGAGACGTGATTTCTCGTCGCCATAGCAGTTTTCACCATTCACCACGGGGGGCGTGTCGCCGCCGGGGAAAGCAGTGCGGGTACAGACGACGCGCTTGAAGCCAAGGGCGCGGGCGATCGGTTCGGCGTAAAGATCGATGCTGGCGGTCGCAAGCACCAGATCGTCGCGGTCCATCTTGTGCATGGCCACAGCAATCAGGCCGCCGCCGCGCAGCTGGTTATCAAGCACATGGCGGGCAAAGCGGTCGGCAGCGGCCTCCACTTCTTCCCGCGTCATGTGGCGGAAGGCCACGGCGAGCATCCGGTTCTTGAGTGTGGTGCGGTTGATGCGCTTCGCCTTATAGAGGATCATGTGCCGCAGGATGCGCAGCATCAGGACGCTTTTCGCAAATATTCCCTTGCGGGTGGACAGCAGGAACGGCGTGAAGGTGCCACTGCGCGTCAGGGTGCGGTCAAGGTCGAACACCGCATAATGGCGGTCGGGTAAGGCGGCAATTGCACCGGGATCGACCACGATGCGTTCCTTGCGAAGCTGCAGGATGCGCTCGGCGGTCTCGAAATCCTTCTGGGTATCCACGTCCATCGCGGCTTCCGCTTCCTTCAGCAGGTGCGGGCGTACCGGGCAACCGACCGTACGGCCGGCGCGGGCGAAGGCCTCGGTGATGGTGAAGCGGCGCATCACCATGCCGATGACATTGAGCCAGCCGAAGGATTTGACGACCTTCAAGGGCTTCTTGCGGTGCTGTTCCACCTGTTCCCAGAAGGTCAGCATGTTGTCGACCGTCTCGCCGTTCAGGAAATAGAGGTTGGCACCGGTGGTATCTACATCGCGGAACTTGTAGTAGGTGCGCCGGCTTTCGGGATAGCGCGCCTGGATCACCTGCCGCGGCACCATGCCGACGGTCAGGCCTTCATTCCGCTGGGCCGCGCTCAGGAAGTCGGTGGCGGCCGCTGGAGTCAAAAGCGGGTTGTCGGCTGTGGTCAGAAGGGCGGCTTGCCCGACGGGCACCAGCTTGCGTGCAGCGAGGACGCTGCGGCAGATGGTGGCACCGGCCGGCACATGCTCCATAGGCAAGCCGCGCGCGGCACGGCGCAGCGTGGCGTCGCCGGTCAGGTCTTCGTCCGAAACGATCAGGAAGCGGTCGATATAGGCGGTGCGTGCCAGTGTGCCGATCACGTGGGCGAGCATCGCCTGACCATCGATCTGCAGCATCGCCTTGCCCTGGCCGCCGAACTTCAGGGGGTCGCCTTCGCGGCGGCTGCCCGCCAGAAGGATGGCGGCAACAGGATTGGCGACGGTCGCCGGGCGCAGGTCATGGACGGTGGCTGATGCCAGCCCTGTCCTGTTGACTTGGCCATACTCGGGCGCCAGACCGTCATGCATGCTGTTCTCCTGAAATCGTCTCGGGTTCGGTACGGGCTAAACTCTGTCAGCGGGGCATGGCGGCAGAATTGTGCCGACATTTGCTTTTTCAAATCTTTTTACACTTTTATGTAACTGCGGGCCGCAAGGGAAGCGATTGCTTCGGCCGCACGTGCCGCACCCCCGTAGGGATCGCCGCCGAAGGTGGACCGGAAGGCTTCTTCCTGCTGGGGGCGCCGGTGTACTTCGTGCCACGAAAGATCATCCAGAAGGTTATCGAGCTTCGTTGGATGATCGATCACTTCACCCAGATGCCAGTGCGCATAATTGGGATCATCCTGCCAGTTTGCGCCGTGGCAGTTGAGGAAGATGCAGGGCCGGGGGCGTTCGATGAATTCGTAAACCTGGCTCGATGCGTCGCCGAGATAGACATCGGCCGCCCGCGTATAAGTCATGTCTACGCTCGCGAAACTGCCTTCGTCGATCAATATGTTCGGATACTGCCTGTAGATGTCCGGGATTGCCGGTGTGGCTCGCAGGGTCAGGGGCCCTGTCGATATATGCAGGCGGCGTTCGTAAAGCATCACGTGGGGTGCAACGATCAGGTTGAGGTGCGGCCGCGCGGCAAAATGATCGAGGACCGCACGCCCCTGACTGTACCAGGACGACAGGAAAGGGTGGAAATGCGGGTTATAAAGAACCGTCAGGTTGCGGTTGTTGAAGAGGCGCTTTTCTTCCGTTGCCTTCACGGCATCGAACTTCGGGTAACCGACGACGCTGTGCTCGCCCTCGCGGATGATTCCCTCGGCCAGCATGCGCGCCTGCACGCGCTCGCCGCACACCAGCACATGATCGAAGTCCCGGATGATCTTCTTGAAGCCGACAGCGCGGTCACCGGCGCCGTGCTGCGAATAGACAAGCTTTGTCCGCTTCACGCCAAGGCGGGTTTTCAGGAAGATGCTGGTGGTCTCCGGCACCACAAGAATATCCATGGCGGCAAGGCGACTGCGGTGGCGCATCAGGTTGCCGATACGGCGCAAGGGCAAGGCGCCGCCTGTGAAGGTTTCGATGATCGCGCCAACCCTGGAGGGCGGCAGCAGATGCAGGTGAATCGCGCGCAGGGCATCCCCCGGCAGAAAACGGGCAAGCTTGTCGCGCTGCGAGGCATCCGTCAGGAAAGCATGGATTTCGAAGGCGCCCGGAAGGGTCGCCAGTTCCGCGAGGATCGGGGCGCTGTGCGGGATCTGGTGTATCTGTTCGTGATTATAAAGAAACCCGATCCGGGCCGGGCGGTCTTCACTGTCGGGGCGCATGGTCATCCTGAGTCCCTGAACGCTGGGCTACAGCGCCTTTCAAGCATCCGGAAAGGCCCGGAGGCAAAGACAAACGCTGTCCATGACAAAAACCAAATGTTCGCCAAATCTTGCTGATACAGGCTCGCGGATAGGGTGCACTGACCCTGATTCACCGGTGCGTGTCATCCAAGGAGGAAACAGACTTGCTTTCGCCGCTCTATCGGCTTGCTGCTGCGCTTGTTGTTACTGTCGCCATCGGGGCGTCCGTTGCCTCGCAGATGGTGCAGAAGACAGACACGGAGACACCCGTGCTGATCGGCGTGACACGCGCGGTGGAAATCGCCGAAGCGGCGCTGAATGCCAACCTTTTGCGCGCCGACCTCAATACCCGCGACGACAAGCTGACGTACCAGATCGACCTCGCCAAGGCCGGTGAATATTTCCGTGTATGGATCGATGCGAAGGACGGCGAGCTTGTAAGGGCGGACAAGCCTTTCTCGTCGAACCTCTGGGCCGACCTTTTCGATGGTCGCAGGCTGAAAGCAGCGGCCACCATGCCGCCCGTGGGCCCGCGCCTGCGCGCGCTGGAGGCCGATGTGCGAGGCAAGGTGCAGCATGTGCGTTTTGACTTGGACGACAATCGCGCCCAATATGAGATCGACGTGACGACAGGCGCAGGCACGGCGGAACTTGTGCTCGACGCCTTGTCGGGGGAACAGTCGCCGCGCCGCTGACCGGCTGCCAGGGTTCAAGTTGCTATAGAGGATATCCGTGCAGATACTGCTGGTGGAAGACGACAACCGCGTGGCCGACCATGTGGTGAAGGGCCTGCGTGAAGCCGGCCACATGATCGAACGGGTCGCGGACGGCAAGAAGGCGCTCTATATGACCGCCGCCGAAAGCTATGATGTCATCATCCTTGATCGCATGCTGCCGAATGTGGACGGCCTGACCATCCTGAAAACCATGCGCGCGGCGGAGGACAATACGCCGGTCCTGCTGCTCAGCGCCCTTGGCGAGGTTGACGACCGGGTGAAGGGCTTGCGCGCAGGCGCCGACGATTATCTGGCCAAGCCTTTCTCCTTTTCCGAGCTTCTGGCCCGCGTTGAGGTGCTGGCGCGCCGGGGGCCGGTGACGATTGAAAAGACCACGCTGACAGTCATGGACCTCAGCATCGATCTGTTGGCCCACGAGGTGGTGCGAGACGGCAAGCGGATCGACCTCACGACCCGCGAGTTTCGCATCCTTGAGTATCTCGCCCGCAACATGGGCCGGGTGGTCACGCGGTCGATGCTTCTTGAAAAGGTCTGGGACTATCATTTTGACCCCCAGACAAACATCATTGACCAGCATGTGAGCCGCCTGCGCCAGAAGGTGGACAAGGGCTTTGCCGAGCAGCTCATCCATACGGTGCGCGGGACGGGCTATATGATCCGTCCGCCGGCCTGACATGCCCGTGTCCCAGCCCAATTTCCTGACCTACTTGCGGTTCAGCTTCACTTTCCGGCTGGCTGTCATCTATGTCGCCATGTTCATGGTCTCATTCGGCATCCTCATCGCGCTCAGCTACTGGAGCATGGTGATGCGCCCCTATGACGACGTGCTGAGCCGTGTCAGCAGCGAGATGGACGATCTCGCCTATGCCTATGTGGTGGGCGGTGAAGACATCCTGATCAATGCCCTTGTGAAGCGGGTGGATTTTCCGTCCGATCGCAAGGCATTCCATGTGTTTCTCGACAAGGACGGCAATCGGCGCACCGGCAACTTGCCAAGCTGGCCGAACCCGCCGCAGCTGGGGCCGGTCGAGATCGAGGCCGACCGCTATTTCGGCGGCGACGAGATCGATTTCCAGGCGCTGTCGCTGGACCGGGTGTTCGCAGACGGTGCCCGGCTGATCGTCGGCCGCGATATCGAGGATATCAGCGAACGCCGCGAAACGCTGATCGAGGGCCTCGTCTGGAGCGGGGTGCTGGCCATTGTCCTTGGCGGTGTTGGCGGCATTTTCATGAGCATGGCAGTGGGCAAAAGGATCGAATCGATCAACGATGCCGCCCGCAAGGTGATCGAGGGCGACCTCAGCGGCCGGGTCGAGATGACCGGCGCTCGGGACGATTTCGACCGATTGGCCGAAACCCTGAACATGATGCTGTCACGGATCGAAGCCTCGATGGAGGCGATCAGCCGGGTGTCGGACAGCGTCGCCCATGAACTGCGGCTGCCCCTGTCGCGCCTGCATGCCGACCTCGAAGACCTTGCGACGGCGGCGGACAAGGGCCAGTCGGTCACCGGCATGGTCGATAGCGCCATCGCTGAGTCCGAGCGGCTGAAATCGGTATTCGAATCCCTTCTGCGGATCGCGCGGATTGAAACTGGCCGCCATTCGATTGAACGCGAAGAGGTCGATCTTGTCCGCCTCGTTAACGATGCTGTGGACCTCTATCAGCCCGAAGCCGAAGACCATGCCCTGCACCTGGCTGTCACACTGCCCGAACGACTGATCGTGCGGGGTGATGCGAACCTCCTGTTTCAGATGATGTCCAACCTTCTTGATAACGCCATCAAATTTGCCGTGAAGGGCAGTGTGGTCGCGATCGACCTTACTGATGCCGAAGGTGCCGCCCGTTTCAGCGTTGAAAACGAGGGAGCCGGTATCCCGCCGGAGCACCGCCAGCGGGTCACCGAACGCTTTTACCGGGTTGAAGATACCCCCTCGCAAGGGCTCGGGCTCGGGCTGACGCTGGTGAAGGTGGCGGCCGTGGCTCATGGCGGACAGCTGGAATTCGCGGACACGGACAGGGGGTTCGCCGTGATCGTCACACTGCCGCTGCCGCCGGTGCGCGACTAATATTCCCAGAACCATTTCAGTCGCAGGCGGTTGCCGGGAGCCGCACCCGCCTCGCTCTCCAGCAGGAGCCGGTCGGTCAGGCTGATTTTCAGCCGGGTTGTTGTTTCGTTGCGGGTCGGCGCCGTTTCGACCTCGAGATAGATATCATCGGTCAGATATTTACCGCCGGTGATGAGCGTTTCGTCGCCGTTTTCCCCACCGCTGCTGACAGCGAGCGTATCAAGCCCCAGCCGCCGCCCGACCCCGCCGGCGAGGCTGCTGGAGCGGCCGCTGCGCAGCCCTTCAGCCGCCACGGCAAGCTCGGCAAACTGCAGCGCCGACATTTCACTCACCGACCGGCCGAACAGGATGCGGGCAAGGATTTCATCTTCCGGCAGCGCCGGGGTGGAGCTCAGCGCGAAGCTCGGGGCCGAAGGACGTCCACTGATCTGCATGCTGGCGGTGATGCCGGAAGCCGGTAGCTCGGCCCGCATGGACAGGTCGGGATCGATGCCCTTGCGCCCGCTGAAAGTGATGCGCCCGTCTGCCAGCGTGAAGCGTTTGGACGCGAAGGTGAAGGTGCCGTTTTTCAGCCGCATCTGGCCGGTGATCCGGGGATCGGCGGAAGTGCCGGTAATATGGAGATTGCCGGTCCAGTCGCTTTCAAGCCCGCGGCCGCTGAACTGCAAGCGGTCGGCGATATCGACCCTCAGGTCGAAGCTCGTCGGCGCAGCCTGCAGGGGGGTGGTGGATGACGCCTCGTCGTCCTCGGCGGCCCCGTTGATTTCCGTCACCTCGATTTCGACCACCGAAGGCGGCAGTTCGCGTGGCATGCGCACCCGCACCGGACCGGTTTTTACGGTGCCGGTGAGGCTCCCCTTGCGGTTCTCGCGAACATAGGAAAGATCGGCGCTCGCCGTGGCGTCCAGATGGTCAAGCCGTGCCACATGGAAGTCGGTCATTGTCAGCTTGAGGGAGCCCGGAAAATCGAATTCGGGCGTCAGGGTGAAGGCACCCACACCCGAAAGCGTGCCTTTTTCGCTGTCCGTTGCGTCAAGCCGGGTCAGTTCCACGCGGTCCTGCGTGCCCGTCAGTTCAAGCGCTGTGATATCCGCCACGAGGCCGAGGCGTTCATATTCGTACCGCCCGTTCATCAGGCGAATGTTGCCATCGAAGCGCGGATCGTTTGCCGTACCGGCAAGCGTCAGCGCCCCTTCGAAGTCCCCGCCGAGATAATGATCGGGCCGCCGCGCCAGCGCCCAAAGAGGTGCGATATCGCCCTTCCAGTCCAGCCGTGCCGCGAGCGGCGCGTCACCGTCAAGCCGGATGATACTGCCATTCACCTGATAGGGCAGGCTGGCACTGATGCGGCCTTGCTCGGTGGTCTCGCGGACGATGCGCCCGGTGAGGGTAAGTGTGCCATCCGCCGCGGTGCCATCAATCTCCATGTCATAGACGTCGGGCTCGACGAGGTCGCCGCTCAGAAGGCTGACATTGGCAAGCGCGAGCTTCAGCGTACCAGTGAGGGCATCGGATGTGGGCCCTATGTCTATCTCGGCCGAAAGCGTGCCCCCCGCCACAAGCCCGGGGGCAAGGAGATTGAGCGCGGTCAGATCAAGCCCGTTGGCGGTAAGCCGGACGGCGGGCAGGGCGCCCCTATGGCCGTTCACCTGCCCGGTCACCTTGCCGCCGGCAAGGGTCAGGTCGGGGATATCAAGCGTCCAGTTCTCGCCGCGCGTCAGCACAAGCGGCGACGGTGTGGTGGCTGTCATTTCGCCGTAGCGCGCCTCGACGTCTGCCGTGATGGTGTCACCAGCCGGATTGACGCCGAGGGTGGCCGAAAATTCCCGGACCCAATTGCCGGCAGCGCTCAGCGTGACCGGCATGTCGGCGCGCGAATCGGCGGTCAGCTCAATGCGATTGACGCGCTGGGCCCCCTGCACGAAGCCTTCCGCGTTCAAGCTGCCCGTGTAGACAGGGCTGGCACCGGTCAGGTCTAGGTTGAACGATCCTTCCGCCGTCCGCAGACGCATGGGGAAGCGGCCAGGCACGACGATGCGCAGCTTTTCTGCCGCCAATGTTGCTTTCACTTTGCCGTTCGCATAATCGGCATCGATATGGCCGCTGCCGCGCACGCCCTTGTTGCCCTTTGCAAGGTCGAACCGCATGGCGGCCTGCAGTTCGCCACCTTCCGGCTGGGCGAGGCGGCCTTTGCCTGTGGCAATAGGCGTTTTCAGCCGGATATCGGGGAACGACAGACCACCTTCAAGGCTGAAGGGCGACGAGAGGGAGACGGGCCCGAGCCGGGACTGCGCGGCGAGCGTAAAATCGCCCCCCGTACCGCCGATGAGGGACGCATCTGCCTGCACGTCACTGAGCGTGACCCCGTAGCCATCAATACGGGCGAGCCGGGAGCTGATTTTCACATCAAGCCCGACAATCGGTCCGTCGGCCTCCAGATTGATTGTAAGGCCGTCCGGCAGGTCGATTGCATTCCCGGTGAGGGGGGTGATGTCCTTCAGCTTGACCGTGGCGGCAAGGCTGGCCTGCCGCTCGTTCGTGTCATAGGCCCCGGCTGCTCTCGCGGTGACGAGTGGCGCGGTCAGCGCAGCATCGGTGAAGGTGATGCGGCCATCATTGAGGGCAGCCTTCATCTCCAGTTTAGGCGCTTCGCCAAGCAGCGCGCCAAGGCGGGCGTCTGCAAGCTTCAGCCCGCCACCTTCGCCTTTCACCGTGAAGGCGAAGCCGCTATCGGCAGGTTCCGCCGTCAGGGCAACATCAAGTCGCCCGTCTGTCACCTGTCCGCCGCCAAACTCGGCAAGGAACGCGGGCAACAGGGTGATGGTGCCGTTCGCCACCGCTATACCCGCGCCTTGCCCGCGCGCTGTCAGGTTCTGCGCTGTGGCCCAGTTGGACCCGAGGTCGGAGACCGAGAATGCCCATGTCTTGTCCGCAAGATCGGCGCGCCAGACGGCATCGAGCCGGGCAAGCGTCAACGGCCGGTTCATCAGGCGGGTCCGCTGATCGTGTGCCCTGACAGCGCCTTCCATCAGCCCGCCTTCAAGGCCGAGCGTACCTTCCAGTACCGTCTTCTCCAGCTCAAAGGTGCTTGTTGCTACCGCGTCTGCCGCCAGTTGCCAGGCGAGATCGAGCCTCGTGCGGGTCAGGGTCAATTTGCCTGTCAGTGCCGGGTTTGTGATGCGGATATCCTCGCGCGCTACACTCGGCAGTATTACCCGGATATCGGCGGCATCCAGAAGCGGCTTGCCGCTCAGGTCGAACGGACCATCAGCCGTCAGCGTCACTTCATCCCCGGTCAACGACAGGGCGAGCTTGCCGACCCCCCGTTTGAACCCGTCGATACGCGCCGCGAGCGTCAGGTCGTGTGCGCGTTGAAGCCGCATACCGCCGAGCAGGGCAACGAGGCCGTCGGGCTCGGCCCTGATCCCGCCATCGATGGCTATGGCGCCGTCGCCGGTTTCAGTGAATGCCAGATTGACCTTGTCGCCTGTGCCATCGGCCGCGAGCGTCAAGCGTCCGGACAGCGTCTGGTCGTCAAGTCGCAGGTCGGCCACCTGCAGGCCGTAGATTCTTTCCGCGAAGCGCACATCCAGATCGATTTGCCCGAACTGCAGGCCGAACGGCAGGGCAGGGAGAAGCGGTCCGCCTGTTGAGGCCTTGTCGCCTGCCGGAAGGCGGACCAGCGTCACGGCGGCGCCATCGAGCGCAGCGATTTCCAGCCGATTGTCGGTCAAAAGCGCAAGGGGCGACCAGGCCAGATGCAGTTCCGGCGCCTCCAGCCAGATGCCATTTGCGTCAGCCATCGTCAGGCCCGTCACACTAAGCTGGGTGAACGGGTCACCTTTCAGGTTGGCGATTTCGATATCGAGCGTTTCGCTGTCGAAACGAGTGGACAGGGTGCCGGCGAGCCATCCAAGCCCTGGCGGGGTGCGCAGCCATGCATAGGCACCGACAAGGCTGCCGGCCGCCAGCAATATAAGGACGCCGAACGCGAGCGCCAGCTGCCGCATCAGGCGCGGCAGTCGGGCTGGTGCCCTTTCTGTCTCAGCCGCGCTCAAAAGCTTTGTCCTATGCCGATATAGAGCGTGATGGCGCTTTCGCCGTCCCGGCGATCAATCGGTGTTGCCACATCGATCCGGATGGGGGCGAAGGCGGTGTAATAGCGGAAGCCGAGGCCGGTGCCGAAGCGCAGTTCATTGAACTGCGGCCAGCGGTCGGCATAGATGGCGCCGCCATCGATGAAGGCGACAACACCCATCGTTTCGCTGAACCTGGCCCGCGCTTCAAACGCCATTTCAAACACGGACCGTCCGCCGACCGGATCGCCGTCAGCGTCCTTCGGTCCAAGCCCCTGATAGGAGAATCCCCGGACAGACCCGCCGCCGCCTGCGAAGAAGCGTTCGCTTTCCGGTATCTGGTCCTGCGACGGTCCGGCGATGGTGCCCAGGCGCACGCGCCCGGCCAGTGTGAGCGGGCTTTCAGGTGAAGGCTTCCAATAGGTGGATGCCTTCACCTCATTGATCAGGAACAGGTAATTGTCGTCGATCACCGAGATGCCGGGCTGCAGGCGCAGGTTGACGCGAACGCCACGTGTGGGGTCAAGCAGGACGTCGGTCGTGTCGTAGGCGAGGCCGAGCGGCAGCCCGGCAAGGACGAAGGTATCGCCCGAGCCATCCTCACGCAGGTCGGTGGCCTTCACTTGCGCGCCGGCGGTGGCAACAAGGTGGCGGTTCAGCCGGCGTTCGATCCCGAGATAGGCTTCGCTGAGGTTGGAGGTATAGGCCGGCAGATGCTCGCGGCCGATCTTGCCGCGCGCCACCAGCGTCTGGCCGTAGCGGCGGAAGTGGGGTTTGCGCCACTCGCTCGCGAGCGTTTGTTCACTTTCCCCGGCGGTGAGGGTCAGTTTCAGCATGTTGCCGGTGCCGCCGATGTTGCGGTGGGTCCAGCTTGCCTCAAGTTCGGCGCCTTCCCCGGTGGAATAGCCGGCGCCGAGTTCGATCCGGCGGGGCGGGGCTTCTTCTGTCTTCACAATCACATCAACGGTGCCGTCGGCGTTTGGCTCGGTTGCCCAATCGAGCAGGACTAGGCGGAAAAGACCTGTCGCCTGAAGCCGTTTCTGATATTCGCCGAGCGCGGAGGGCTTGGCGATATCGCCGGGCTTCCAGGGATGCAGCCGTTCCAGATAGCCTGTCTTGCTGCGGTCCAATCCTTCGAAGCGAACCTCGCCGAAGCGCAGTTCCGGCCCGGCTTTCAGATGATAGGTGACGGCCACACTACGGGCGGCGTGATCGACCACCACGCTGCGCTCTTCCGCCTTGGCGAGCGGGTGGCCTGCTTCCATCAGGGCGTTGAGTGCGGCGTTCTCTGCGGCGACAATGGCGACCGATTCAGCGGGCGATCCGGTGGCCAGAAGCGGTGCGGCGGCCGCACGGGCAATCGGTTCCAGTGCCGGGTCCGTTTCGAACGTCAGGCTTGCGACCGGGTAAACGGGGCCGGTGATGACAACCAGCCGGATGATGACCGCCTCGGGTGTGCGGCGGGTGCTTTCGTCCACAAGCGCGCCATAGAAGCCTTCGGCACGCAGGATGCGGTCGAACATTACCCTGTCGTCCTTCATCAGGGCTTCAATGCGGGCGAGCGACCGGAAACATTCGCCTTCCACTTCCTGTAGGCGGGAGACGCTCGTGAGCAGTTCGCGCACTTCCTGCCGGGCCGCCCCCCGGACCTGCAGGTTGAAATCAAGCTTCAAGCCATCGTCACACGGCGCTGCCCATGAGGCCGCAGTAACCAGCGGCCACAGGATAAAGGCGGCAATCCAGTGTTTCAGACGTGACACTCGCGAATCCTGATTGGGTCCAAAAAGATAGGTACAAGCCTAAAAGGTGCAATGAATTCAGACAAGTCATGCCCGAAAGATATGGCAGGAACGGGGCGGGTCGACAAAATGGTTGCGCTAACATCTTTCGGCGCTAGGCTGTTGTGACCAGTCCGGAGGGGGGCCTGATGAAGCTGAAAACGATAGCCGCAGCGCTTGTTGCCGCCATGGCGCTCGCCGCGCCCGGATGGGCAGCGGACCGGCTTTTTGACGATATTTTCACAAGCCATATGGTGCTGCAGCGCGAGCGCCCGGTGACGCTTTCGGGCAAGGCAGCACCGGATGCGGCGTTGGAGGTAACCTTCGCGCGCGACAGCCGCAAGGTCACGGCGGACAAGGCCGGTCACTGGGTGGCGACTTTTCCGGCGCGGGCTGCAAACGCCGAACCCGTCACCGCAAGCGTAAAGACAGAGGGGCGCAGCGAAACGCTCTCCGACATCCTGATGGGTGACGTGTGGTTGTGTGCGGGCCAATCCAACATGAACTGGCCGGTTGAGCGCGCACTGAACCCCGAACGCTACATTGAGACCGAGCAGCGAGCCGACCTTCGGCTTTTCACTGTTGCGCTGGCGAGCCATATCCTGCCGCAAGACCGGCTTCCCGGCGCGTCGGGCTGGCAGGTGGCAACGGCCGAGACCGTGCGCAGTTTTTCCGCCGTTTGCTACTTCATGGCGCGCGACCTGCAGGCTGCTCACGACGTGCCCGTCGGCCTTGTTCATTCTTCATGGGGCGGATCGCAGATCGAGGCATGGATCAGCGCGGACGGCCTGAAGGATGTGGACGGACAGGCCGAGGGGCTGGCGCTCCTCAAGGATTATGCGAAAGACCCGGTTGCCGCGACCGAAGCCTACGGCAAGGGCTGGGAGCGCCACTGGCAGGCACAGGTGTCGACCGGAATACCGGGCCCATGGACAGCCGACGGCGCGGATGACTGGAACCTGGTGCCTGCAGCCTTTGGGGACTGGAACCTTTATGGCGACCCGGCGCTCAAGGGCTTCACCGGGGCAGTCTGGTACGCAGCGGATGTCACCCTGACGGCCGATCAGGCGAAGGGTGGGGCGCGGCTCTCGCTCGGCGGGATCGATGAAACCGATATCGCATGGGTGAACGGCGTGGCGGTTGGCAACAGCTTTGGCTGGGGCACACCGCGCACCTACGGGGTGAAGGCAGGGCTGCTGCGCGAAGGCAGCAACCGGATCGTTGTGAATGTTTACAACAGCTGGGCGGCAGGCGGGCTGACCGGTCCGGCGGACGCTATCGCGCTGACGCTGGCAGATGGCACCCGGGTCCCGGTCACCGGCTGGCGCTACCTGATCGAACGCCAGATTACGGACATGCCGGCCCCCGCGCCCTGGTATTCGATCAATGGCCTGACCGGGCTCCATAACGCCATGATCGCGCCGCTCGGGCCCCTGCCGCTCAAAGGGGTGCTCTGGTATCAGGGCGAATCGAACATCACAAAAGCTGCCAGCTATGAGAGGCTGCTGCATGCCATGATCGCCGACTGGCGCGGCCAGTTTGGCGCCGGCTTGCCGTTCGCCATCATCCAGCTTCCAGCCTTCGGGCCCTTGAATGCCGCGCCCCTGGAAAATGGTTGGGCCGGTGTGCGCGATGCCGAGCGCCGCGTGGCACAGGCTGACCCGGCAGTCGGTCTCGCTGTCACCATCGATGCCGGGGACAGGTTCGAGCTTCACCCGCCGAACAAACAGGAAGTCGCCCGGCGCACGGCCCTTGTCGCGCGCCGGCTCGCTTACGGTGACGATGTGGATATCCGCCTTGACGGCCGCTCGCCCTTGTCCGCACGGCGTGACGGGGGCCGCATCACTGTGGAATTCGGCACCGAAGGCGGCGCACTGATGGCGATGAGTGCCAGCATGCCTATCGGTTTTGAGATTTGCGAGGCGGCGGTGAACAGCTGTGCCTTTGCGCAGGCAAAGCTTGATGGCACGCGCGTGCTGATCGATGTGCCCAAGGGGCTTTCAGTGCAGCGGCTGCGTTATGCCTGGGGTGGGGCGCCGATTGTCAACCTCTATGAAGCGAACGGCATGCCTGTCAGCCCGTTCGAGATTGCTGTGACACCCTGAGATTTGCGGGCGGCAACCGGTTTGCCCGCGCCGAGGCACTTCCCTGTTCCGAGTAGTGCATTTCCCTCAGAAAAGGCGCCGCCGGTACTGCCGACGGCGCTTTTCTTTTGGCACATAAAAAAATGGCGGCCCCACGGATGCAGGGCCGCCAATGATCCGGCCGGGAAAGCCGGGTCAGGGGTCTGGTCAGGCGCGCGGGGCCGCAGCCTTCAGGCTGGCAGCGATTGCATCGCGCAAGGGTTTTGCTTTGAAATCATGGTCATAGGGGCAGCCGCGCACCGGTTTGCCGTCATCCCGCGGGCTGAAGCCCTGCAGCCATGAATAGCGGTCGCTGAGACCCCAGGCGAGAATGTCGCCCATTTCCTTGTAATCGAGCATCATATCAAGATAGGCGCGGGCATAAGCCGCAACCCCGGCGTCGCGCGCGGCAATGTCCGTGGGCAGGGCCTTGTCCTGCACGTCAAACTCGGTGATGACGAGCCCGTAACCCATGCCGACGGCCTCATCCACGAAGGCCTGCCATGCCTTTTCCTCGCGCCTTCCGATGCCCGTTTCGGGGTCGAGCGAATTGACGATCAGATGCGATTGAAGGCCGAGCGTATCGACGGGGACATTCCGTTTGCGGAGGCCTTCAAGAAGCTTCAGCACGCCGGTGCGGTGCGCATCGTTGCCAGCTTCCCAGCCCATATAATCGTTGTAGACAAGCTCGGCATGCGGGGCATGTTCGCGGGCCGTGTGGAAGGCCAGATCGATGGTCGCCTCGGCACCGCCGAGCGCCTTTGAAAGGGCAGTTTCTTCAAGCTCGCCATCGGCATCATGCACGGCTTCATTGACCACGTCATAGCTGACGATGGCATGGCCGTAGCGCTTGCAGATCGTGGCGATATGATTTGTCAGCATCGCTTCAGCGGCCTGCACCGGGTTGGCGCCAAAATCATGGGCCGCTTCCCAGTCAGGCATCCATTTGGACTTGTGCCAAAGGAGCGTATGGCCACGCACCGCCATGCTGTGGGCCTTTGCATAGTCGATAAGCTGGTCGAAGCCCGAGAAATCGAACGTGTCGGGCGTGGGGCGCAGCCACTGCCATTTCATCTCATTCTCGGCAACCACGATGCCGCAGTCGGCTTCGATGATGCGGCGGTAGCTTGGGTCGGCGAAGGGACCGGCGTTGCTGCCAGGCTGGCCTTGCCCAATAGCGGTGCCGAAGCGACGACCGGTGCGACGGGCGAGGCTGTCGAGCGAGGGTTCCGGCATCCCGAAAACATGGGTTGAGGCAGCCGCACAGGCAGCGGCACCCAGCAGCAGTTGAAGGCTTTGACGGCGGGTGATGTCGGTCATCGGCATGGCCCCTATACGATCTCAAGCTCGGCAGACTTAAGGTCCACCGAATTCGGGCCGGCCATGATGTCAAAGAGGCCGGGTTCCACCACATGCTGCATCTCGCGGTTCCAGATGGCGAAGGCATCGGGATCAAGCGTGAAGGTGACCTGTCGTTCTTCGCCCGGCTGCAGGGTGACCCGTTTGAAGCCGCACAGTTTTTGCCGCGGTTGGGTAACGCTTGCCACCCTGTCGCGCAGGTAAAGCTGCACCACCTCGTCACCCGTCCGCTCGCCGGTGTTTTTCACCGTTACCGATACCGTCACGCTGACATCTGCCGCGATGCGGGGCACCGAAAGGATGGGCGCGCCGATTTCGAAGTTTGTGTAGCTGAGCCCGTGCCCGAACGGGAATAGGGGCGAGGTGTCGTCAAACAGATACGGGCGCCGAGCGGTGGGCTTCAGGTTATGGAAATAGGGGATCTGGCCTTCGTGCCGGATCACCGTCACCGGCAGCTTGGCGCCGGGGTTTATATCGCCGAACAGGGCCTCGGCCATCGCGGTGCCGCCTTCCTGCCCCGGATACCAGCATTCGAGGATCGCATGCGCCTTTTCCACCACGTTCGGCCATGAAGGCGGGCGCCCATTAATGGCGGTGACGACGACAGGCTTGCCGAGGACATGAAGGGCATCGAAAAGCTCGTTCTGCTCGCCGACCAGATCAAGCTTCGTGCGGTCGCCCAGATGGGTCTTGGCATAGCCTTCACGGCTCGTCTGTTCGGTGTCGCCAATCGCGAGGATGATGACATCGGCGCCTTTCGCCACCTTCACCGCCTCGCGGATGCGGCGGCGATTGTCTTCCGGTTTTGGCAGGATCACGGGATCATCCGAGCGGTCATCGCTCATGGTGATGCGCACGCCTTGGGCAAAGGTGACCTTCGCCTTGCCCTTCAGCCGCTCGCGGATGGCGTCCAGCAGCGTAACGGTCTGCCGGGGTTCGCTCGAATAGCCACCAAGGCGGGCTATTGCCGCGTTGGGGCCGATCACGGCGACTGTTTTCAGCTTGCTGTCATCCAGCGGCAGGGTACCATCGTTCGTCAGCAGGCACAGAGATTTGCGGGCGGCCTCGAGCGCCAGCGCGCGGGCCTCGGCGTTGCCGGTGACTGCGTCAGCCTTGGCGAAGTCGCCAAACGGATTTTCGAAAAGCCCCGCGCGGAATTTGAGGGCGAGCATGCGGCCGGCCGCAGCGTCGATTGCCGCTTCCGAAACCTTGCCGGCCTTCACCTGTGCGACCAGCGTGCGGTAGCCCAATCCGTCCGGCAGCTCGCAGTCAACCGTGGCGGCCAGCGCCTTGCGCGCGGCGTCTTCAAGGTCGGTTGCTACATGATGCAGGCTATCAAGCTCCTGCACCGCCATATAGTCGCTGGCGATGACGCGATCAAAGCCCCACTCGCCGCGCAGAACATCTTTCAGCAGCCAGCTATTGGCGTGGCTCGGCACCCCGTCGATCTCGTTATAGGACGGCATCACGGCGCCCACTGATGTGCGTTCCACAATGGCCTTGAAGGGCGGGAAGAAGTTTTCGCGAAGCTCGCGTTCGGCAAGCTGGGCGGGGGCGACATTATTGCCGCTTTGCGGCTGGCCGTGGCCGGTCATATGCTTCAGCGTCGCATAGACCTTGTCGTCGGCGAGCTTTTCGAACTTGCCCTTGCCTTGTAGGCCTTCCACGGCAGCGACACCCATTTCTGTTACCAGATACGGGTCTTCTCCGAAGGTTTCCTCGATGCGGCCCCAGCGCGGGTCGCGCACGATATCGACAACAGGGGAGAGGACATAAGGCACACCGTGGGCCCGCACCTCGCGGGCGATCACGCTGGATACCCGTTCCATCAGGCCGGTGTCGAAGCTGCCAGCAAGTGCAATGGCCTGCGGGAACATGGTGGCATTCGGCGCCATGTATCCGTGCAGCGATTCCTCATGGAACAGCACCGGAATACCGAGCCGGGTTTCGGTGGTGGCCCACACCTGCACGGCATTGATGAACTTCACCGTGTCCTTCGGTTCGCGCCAGCGCGCCGCCGTGCCGCCCGCCGCGTTCGCCACATTCGGGCCGCCGCGCCGGTCGGACGGCCGGGTGATCTGGCCGATACCGTGCGGATAGGCCTGCGCTGCCTTCTCTGGGTTGAAAT
This sequence comes from Pseudokordiimonas caeni, assembly GCF_026719705.1. Taxonomy (GTDB): domain Bacteria; phylum Pseudomonadota; class Alphaproteobacteria; order Sphingomonadales; family Kordiimonadaceae; genus Gimibacter; species Gimibacter caeni. The sequence goes on from NZ_JAPPRR010000001.1 coordinate 298,825, forward strand.
CGAGCCCGTCCATGATCTCCGCCTTGGTCGCCCAAAGTGCCACCATCTGGGCGACCTTTTCTTCAAGCGTCATGCGCGACAGGAGATCGGCGACCCGGTCGTTCACGGGGGCAGAAGCATCGCGGTAAAGCGGCGTTTCGGCACCAAGGGCGAGCGAGGCAGGAAGGGCGCCCGCCGCCACGGCAAGCGCGGAGGCGGAGCCCATCCAGGCGAGCAGGCGGCGGCGGGTGAGGTTCATGTCAGGCCCCTCAGTCTGTGATCGTCAGGGTCACGGTTTTAAGGTCAACCGAGTTCGCGCCGGTCATGATGTCGATCTCGCCGGGCTCCACAACGCGCTCCATCCTGTCGTTCCACAGGCGGAACGATTTTGAAGTCAGGGTCAGTTCCACCGTTTGCTTCTCGCCCGGTTTCAGGGTGACGCGCTTGAAGCCTTTCAGTTCCTTCACCGGCTGGGTGACGGAGCTGACCTTGTCGCGAATATAAAGCTGCACGACCTCGTCACCCGCGACCTTGCCGGTGTTGGTGACATCGACCGATACCGTCACGCTGCCGTCTGTCGGGATGGAAGCAGCCGACAGGCGCGGTTCGGAAAGGTCGAAGGTCGTGTAGCTGAGGCCGTATCCGAACGGATAGAGGGGCTCGACCGTGTCAAACAGATAGCCCCGGTGGGCGGTCGGCTTGTGGTTATAGAACATCGGCAACTGGCCGACGCTGCGGGGCAGGGTAACGGGCAGCTTGCCGCCGGGGTTCACATCGCCCATCAGCACAGCGGCGAGCGCGGGGCCGCCCTGTTCACCCGGATACCAGGCCTCGATGATGGCGTTGGCTTCCTCCGCGATTTTAACGATGGAGGCGGGGCGCCCGTTGATCAGCACAACGGTGATCGGCTTGCCAAGCTTCTTGAGCGCGTCAAACAGCTCCTGCTGCTCGCCCACAAGATCAAGGCTTGCACGGTCGCCAAGGTGGCTGTCGGCCCATGCTTCGCGGCTCGTCTGTTCGGTATCGCCGAGCGTGAGGACGATCTGGTCGGCGCCCTTCGCTACCTTCACGGCCTCGGCGATGCGTTTGCGGTTCTCTGTCGGGTCGGCGAGCTTCACCTCATCGGCCCACCAGTCGTCATTTTCGGTGATTTTCACGCCCTCGGCGAAGACGACTCTCGCGGAATCGCCGAGTCTCGCTTTCATCCCGTCCAGAAGTGACACAGGATTGCGCGGTTCGCCGTAATAGCCGCCAAGGCGGGCCACAGCGGCGCTCGGACCGATGACCGCAACGGTCGGCTTCGATTTGCCAAGCTTCAGGGGCAGTGTGCCGTCGTTTTTCAGCAGGATCAGTGAGCGCTCGGCGGCCTTGCGGGCAAGGGCCACGCCATCGGCATTGTTGGCCACCGCTTCGGCTTCATCGGCATTCGCATAGGGGTTTTCAAAAAGCCCGGCGCGGAACTTGACCGACAGCATGCGGCGCACCGCATCGTCGATCATGGCCATCGTCACCTTGCCGTCCTTCAGGGCCTGCGGCAGGGTTTTGTAGCTCGTGCCGTCCGGCAGGTCGCTGTCTACCCCGGCTTTCAGGGCAAGGACGGCGGCACTTTCAATGTCGGGCGCCACATGGTGGATGCCGGCCATCTGGTCGATCGCCACATAATCGCTGACGATGGCGCCCTTGAAGCCCCATTCACCACGCAGCACATCCTGCAACAGCCATGTGTTCGCATGGCTCGGCACGCCGTCGATCTCGTTGTAGGACGGCATCACCGCCTCGATCCCGGTGCGGGTGACGACTTCCTCGAACGGCGGGAAGAAGTTTTCGCGAAGCTCGCGTTCCGATATCGGCGCCGGCGCGATATTGGTGCCGCTTTCAGGCTGGCCGTGGCCGGTGAGGTGCTTCAGGGTGGCAAACACCTTGCCGGGCGCCAGTGTGCGGGCGCGGTTCAGGCCTTGCAGGCCCTCAACGGCCGCGACGCCCATTTCACCGACCAGATACGGATCTTCGCCGAAGGTTTCTTCGAACCGGCCCCAGCGTGGATCACGGGCGATATCAACAACCGGCGACAGGGCGAGATGCGCACCGCGCGCCCGCATTTCAAGCGCGGTCAGCTCGTTCACTTCGCGGATGAGATCCGTATCCCACGAAGATGCAAGGCCGATGGCTTGCGGGAAGCTCGTGGCATCCACGGCGGCATAGCCATGCAGGCCTTCTTCGTGGAACAGCATCGGGATGCCGAGCCGGGTTTCCTCGACCATGAATTTTTGCAACTTGTTCACCAGTGCCACTGTCTGGCGGGCATCGAGGCGTTTGGCGACACGCGGCGACACAGCCCCGGCCACGTCTGACGGGCGGGCATATTGCCCGATACCGAGCGGATGGGCGGCCTTCAGCTTGGCGAGGTCGATCTCGCCCTTGGGGCCAACGAATTTGACCTTGCCGTCCCAGACCGTGGTCATCTGGACGATCTTTTCTTCCAGCGTCATGCGGGCCAGCAGGTCTTCAACCCGTGCTTCCACGCTGGCGGTTGCGTCCTTGTAGACGGGCAGGTCGGCGGCGACAGCGGTGCCTTCGAGCCATACGCTTGCAACCCCCGTCACTGTCGGTGCGGCAACCCCGAGTGCGAGCGCGATGCTGGTGCCCATAAGAAATTGATTGATGTGGATGCGCATGGGTCCCCTCCCTTGGAAAATTGCGAACCGCTCCTCCCCAGAAGCGGTGGAAACTATGGTCAGCAGCCATCGATATGCGGGAAAGGTCCCATCGGATGGTAGCCAATGATAGCGGTAACATGATATAGGCTTGCAAAGTTTGTCAATGCCCGATGGGAGGGCATGGTGTCGATTTGGCCATATGAGGGGCCATATGAGGGGAGGGCGTATGGCGAACCGGACCTTGCGGAGCCTTGTGTTCCTGCTGGTTATGGCATGGGGGCTTTCTGCCCGCGTTTTTGCCGAAGATGGATATGACCTGTGGCTGCGCTACAAGCCGCTGGAGGATGCCGCACGCGCCGAGCTTCATAAAGCCGCACAGCAGGTTGCAGCCCCCGGTGAGCGGACGCCGACCCTTCAGGCGGCACTTGACGAGCTTGTGCGTGGCATCGACGGGCTTGCGGGGCAGGCGCCAACGATTGCCGAGTCTGCCGAGTCCGGCGCGATTCTTCTCGTGAAACCGGATACCTTGCCGGAGCATCTGAAAGGCAAGGTCAGCTTTGATGGGCTTGGTGGCGATGGCTACCGCCTGCTGTCGGTGGATGGCGAGCGTACCCTGATTGCCGCCAACAGTGATATCGGTCTTCTGTATGGCAGCTTTGCCCTGTTGCGGCATCTGCAGACCGGCGGGCGGCTTGAGGGACTCGATGTCAGCGAAGCCCCCCGCCTGCAGCGCCGCATGCTCAATCACTGGGACAATCCCGACCGCACGGTGGAGCGCGGCTATGCCGGCCAGTCGATCTGGGACTGGTGGAAGCTCCCCGATCATCTGGATGCGCGCTACACGGATTATGCTCGCGCCAATGCCTCCATCGGCATCAATGGCACGGTGCTGAATAATGTGAATGCCAAGGCTGAAATGCTGACCGCCCGCTGGATCGCCAAGGCAGCAGCCTTGGCCAATGTGTTGCGGCCTTATGGCATCCGCGTCTATCTGTCGGCGCGCTTTTCGGCGCCGTTCGAGCTTGGCGCCACTGAAACCGCCGATCCGCTTGACCCGGCTGTGCGCAACTGGTGGGCAAAAAAGGCGGACGAGATTTATGCCGCCATCCCGGACTTCGGCGGCTTTCTGGTGAAAGCCAATTCCGAGGGCCAGCCCGGCCCGCAGGATTATGGCCGCAGCCATACAGACGGCGCCAATATGCTGGCGGCAGCGGTGAGACCACATGGCGGCATCGTCCTGTGGCGGGCGTTTGTTTACAGCGAAACGGACGCGAGCGACCGGGCGAAGCAGGCCTATGCCGAGTTCAAACCGCTGGATGGCCGGTTTGCGGATAATGTGACCGTGCAGGTGAAAAACGGCCCGATCGATTTCCAGCCGCGCGAGCCGATCCATCCGCTGTTCGGCGCCATGCCGGAAACATCGGTGACGGCGGAGTTCCAGATCACCAAGGAATATCTGGGATTTGTCACCCATCTTGCCTATCTCGGGCCCCTGTATGAGGAAGTGCTGAAAACTGATACCTTCCGGGGCGGCGCGGGGCAAACGGCCGCGAAACTCCTGATGGCCGAGCCGCTTTCGGGCCTCGCCGGGGTCGCCAACATCGGCAGCGACAGGAACTGGAGCGGATCGCACTTCGATCAGGCCAACTGGTATGCTTTCGGCCGGCTCGCCTGGGACCCGGAAGCCTCGGCCGAGGATATCGCCCGCGAATGGGTGGCAATGACATTCAGCCGTGACCGCGAGGTGATCGCGAAGGTTACAGGTATGATGATGGCATCGCGCGAGGCGGTCGTCGACTATATGACACCCATGGGTCTCGCGCACCTGATGGGCACCGGGCATCATTACGGCCCGGCCCCGTGGGTGGACGATCTCGCCCGCCCCGAATGGAACCCGGCCTACTATCACCGGGCGGACGCCGGGGGCATCGGTTTTGACCGCACGGCCACAGGCAGTGATGCCATCGCCCAATATGCAGCACCGCTTGCCGGGCTATACGGGGACCGGCAGACGGTACCACCTGAGTTTCTCCTCTGGTTCCACCACGTGGGATGGGATGAGACGCTGCCGTCCGGTCGCACCGTTTGGGCGGAACTGGTGCATCACTATGATCGCGGTGTGGCAGCAGTCGGTACCATGCGGCGCACATGGGCTGGGCTCGAAGGGCGCATCGATCCTGCACGTTTCAGGGATGTCTCCGACTTTCTGGCGATACAGGAGAAGGAAGCCATCTGGTGGCGTGACGCTTGCCTTGCCTATTTCGCTTCCGTTTCCGGCCGCGCCTTGCCACCGGGCACGCGCCCGCCGGCGCATCCGCTTTCCTGGTATCAGGCACAGCAGTTTCCCTATGCGCCGGGGCATCCCTGATAGCGGTCGCATTTGTCCGTGACAGGGGGCGGCCGCTATGGCATGGAACACAGGGCTAGCAAGGGCAGGGTAAATAATGAGTATCAAACAGCAGCGACGCGGCACAGGCAGTGCGACCATCAGCGATGTGGCGCGTCTTGCCGGCTTTTCCCCGATGACTGTCTCCCGCGTGATCAACGGCGGCGGCAATGTAAAGGAAAGCACTCGCGACGCCATCAATGCCGCCATCAAGGAACTCAACTATTCGCCGAACCCGGCAGCGCGCAGCCTTGCCGGAGTTGAGCCTATCCGGATCGGGCTTCTTTACAGTAACCCCTCGGCGGCTTATCTCAGCGAAGTGCTGGTCGGCAGCCTCGATCGCGCCAGCCGCATCGATGTGCAGCTTGTTGTCGCGCGCTGCGAACCGCCTGAAAATTACCGCGAGGCGGCCGAGCATTTGCTGGAACGCGGCGTTCATGGCCTGATCCTCACCTCGCCGCTTTGCGACCTGCAGGAAGTGGTGGATGTCGTCACGGAAGGCGATCAGCCCGTGGTCGCGCTCGCCGGTGGTAAGCCGTCGGATGACCTTATCACCATCAATGTGGATGATTTCGAAGCCGCCCATGCGATGACGAAACATCTGATCGGCCTTGGTCACAGGCGTATCGGTTTCATCATCGGCAGTCCCATTCAGGCCGCCTCGGGCCGCCGGCTGGAAGGTTACCGCGCCGCGCTTGCGGAAGCCGGTATCCCGGCGGATGAAAAGCTGATCGAACAGGGCCATTTCACCTACCGTTCCGGCCTCGCAGCTGCTGACAAGCTGATGGATCTTGCCGTTCCGCCCACCGCTGTCTTCGCCTCGAACGATGACATGGCGGCGGCCGTTGTGGCGGTTGCCCACCGGCGCGGGCTTGATGTGCCGAACGATCTTACTGTTTGCGGGTTCGACGATACAGCCTTTGCAAGCTCCATCTGGCCGGAACTGACAACGATTCGCCAGCCGATTGCCGAAATGGCCCGCACCGCCGTTGACATGCTGACGGACGAAATTCTCGCGCACCGGGCCGGGAAATCGCTGCCGCGCGAACACCGGATCGCCGCGTTCGAGCTGATCAAGCGCCAGTCCGACGCCCCGCCGAAGAACAGCAGGTAATTCCGGCGCTTGACGCCTGATTTGACCGAAAGGTTGAAATTTCGGCTTCTCTTTGTAAAAGTTAGCGCTAACATGCACGCATGATCCGTGGGGACGGGTGCGAGATTGACAGGGGAGAACCAGTTACATGTCAGAGGGTAATGCTGATCGCGTGAATATGGCATTCATCGCGGCAATCGTGGCTGTCGCTACTATCGGCGGCTTCATGTTCGGGTACGACAGCGGGGTGATCAACGGCACCCAGGACGGGCTTGAAAAAGCCTTCGACCTGAGCGAGCTCGGCACCGGGCTCAATGTGGGGGCGATCCTCCTTGGTTGCGCCACGGGTGCCTTCCTCGCCGGTCGCATGGCGGACCTGATCGGCCGCCGCAATGTGATGCTGATCGCCGCTGTGCTGTTCATCATCAGTGCCATCGCGGCGGGGGCTGCCGATTCGTCCGGCATCTTCATCATTGCCCGCTTCATCGGGGGCGTGGGCGTGGGCGCGGCGAGCGTGCTGTCGCCCGCCTATATCAGCGAGGTGACGCCGGCGAACATTCGCGGGCGGCTTATCAGCGTGAACCAGGTGATGATCATTTCGGGCCTGACCGGTGCCTTTGTGGCCAACTATGCGCTGGCGAAGCTCGCCGGGGGTTCGACGGCTGAATTCTGGCTCGGCTTCCCGGCATGGCGCTGGATGTTCTGGATGCAGATCATCCCGGCGACCATTTTCCTCGTCACGCTCACCATCATCCCGGAAAGCCCGCGTTTTCTGGTGGTGAAGGGGCGCGAAGCTGAAGCCGAAGCCGTGCTGACCCGCCTTTTCGGGCCGACCGCCGCCAAGTTCAAAGTGAACGAGATTCGCCAGTCGCTTGCTGCCGATCACCAGCCGCGCCTGTCGGACCTGATCGATCCGTCGACCGGCAAGGTGCGCAAGGTGGTTTGGGGCGGCATCATGCTTGCCGTGTTCCAGCAGCTTGTGGGCATCAATATCGTTTTCTATTACGGCGCGGTCCTCTGGCAGGCTGTGGGCTTCAGCGAAAATGACGCGCTGTTGATCAATATCATGTCCGGCAGTCTCTCCATCGGTGCCTGCTTCGTTGCCATGGCGCTGATTGACCGGATCGGCCGCAAGCCGCTGTTGCTGATTGGTTCAGCGGGGATGGCGATCACGCTGGCGCTGATGGCGATTTCCTTCTCCACCGGTACGCTCGATGAGGCCGGCAAGCTGCATCTTTCCGACAATTTCGGCCTTATCGCCCTTGTCAGCGCCAATGCTTACGCGGCACTCTTCAATCTCAGCTGGGGACCGGTGATGTGGACGATGCTTGGCGAAATGTTCCCGAACCAGATCCGGGGCTCCGGCCTTGCGGTATCGGGCTTTGCACAGTGGATTGCCAACTTCGCCATTGTCGTGAGCTTCCCGTGGCTCCTCACCGTGGTTGGCCTGCCGATCACCTATGGCTTCTACGCCGCCTGCGCTTTCATCTCCTTCTTCCTGGTGCGGACGCTGATCCGCGAAACCAAGGGGCAGGAGCTTGAGGAAATGCTCGGCTCGTAAAGACCACAGCTCATGCGGGGCCGGTGAGCCGGCTCCGCGCGTGTTCCGTTTCAGGAGGTTCAGTTGAACGACAGGAACAAGGGCCGCCGCTTCCGTTCGGAAGACTGGTTCGCCGATCCCGCCCGGTACGACATGACGGCGCTTTATCTTGAGCGCTTCATGAATTATGGCATCACGCCCGAAGAACTGCGCTCCGGCCGCCCGATCATCGGGATTGCGCAAACCGGCAGCGATCTTTCCCCCTGCAACCGCATCCATGTGGAACTGGCGCGCCGCGTGCGCGACGGCATCCGCGATGCGGGCGGGGTGGCCATCGAATTCCCGGTTCATCCGATCTTTGAAAACTGCCGCCGCCCGACTGCGGCCTTGGACCGGAACCTTGCCTATCTCGGCCTTGTCGAGTTGCTGTACGGCTACCCGATCGATGCGGTGGTGCTGACCACGGGCTGCGACAAGACGACACCTTCGGGCATCATGGCGGCGTCGACGGTCGATATCCCGGCGATTGTCCTCTCCGGCGGGCCGATGCTGGATGGCTGGCATGAGGGCGACCTTGTAGGATCGGGCACCGTCATCTGGCGCAGCCGCCGCAAGCTCGCGGCGGGCGAGATCACGGAAGAAGAATTCCTCGACCGCGCCTGTAAAAGCGCGCCGTCCGCCGGGCACTGCAATACTATGGGTACGGCTTCCACAATGAATGCTGTGGCCGAAGCCTTGGGGCTTTCGCTCACCGGCTGTGCGGCGATCCCGGCGCCTTACCGCGAGCGTGGCCAGATGGCGTATCTGACCGGCAAACGGATCGTGGAAATGGCCTATGAGGACCTGAAGCCTTCGGACATCCTGACCCGCGAAAGCTTCCTCAATGCTATCGCGGCGGTCAGCGCGCTCGGCGGTTCTTCGAACGCCCAGCCGCATATCATGGCGATGGCGCGGCACGCAGGCGTAGAGCTGACACCGGATGACTGGACAGCGCACGGCTATGATATTCCGCTCCTGCTCAACATGCAGCCGGCGGGCAAATATCTGGGCGAGCGCTTCCACCGCGCTGGCGGTGTGCCCGCCGTTCTTCATGAGCTTCTGGATGCCGGCAAGCTGAATGGCGACTGCCGCACCGTCACCGGCCGAACGATGGCCGAAAACCTGACCGGTAAGCAATCGTCGGACCGTGAGATGATCCGACCCTACAGCGATCCGCTGATGCAGAAGGCAGGCTTCCTCGCGCTCAAGGGCAATCTCTTCGATTTCGCGATCTTGAAAACATCGGTGATCTCGGACGAGTTCCGCAACCGCTATCTCCGCCGTCCCGGCCATGAGGGCGTGTTCGAGGCGCGGGCCATCGTGTTTGACGGCTCGGACGATTATCACCACCGGATCAATGACCCGGCGCTGAATATCGACGAAAACTGTATCCTTGTGATCCGGGGCTCCGGCCCCATCGGCTGGCCGGGTTCGGCAGAGGTCGTGAACATGCAGCCGCCGGACGCGCTGATCAAACGCGGCATCCAGTGGCTACCGACCCTTGGCGACGGCCGCCAGTCGGGCACGTCCGACAGTCCGTCGATCCTTAATATCTCGCCCGAAAGCGCGGTGGGCGGTGGCCTTGCGTGGCTTAAAACCGGCGACACGATCCGCATCGACCTGAATGAAGGCACCTGCAACGCGCTGGTGGACGAGGCCGAGATCGCCCGCCGCAAGGGCGAACCCGCGCCGCCGGTTCCTGCCAGCAATACGCCGTGGGAAGAACTTTACCGCGAAAAGACCGGCCAGATGGCCACGGGCGCCGCGCTTGAATTCGCGGTCAAATACCGGGGCATCGCCGCGAAAACGCCACGCCACAATCACTAGGGCAAATGTATCGAGTAAAGACGGGGCCATCAGGCCCCGTTTCTTCAAGTGCGGTCCGGCCAGGCGCGGATCGGGGTCACTGCTTGCCCCGCCACATCGGCGCGGAAGGCGAAAAGATGGCCGGCATCAGGCTGCAGGTGCAGGTCATCGGGCGACAGGTCTTTGCGTGCTGTGGTGGCATATACGGTCATCAGGTCGTCGCCCCCGAAGGCGAGCTTGGTGACGTTCGCGACGGGAAAGCGTACGGTGCGGACAAGCGTGCCATCAGGGGCGTAGCAGCGCGCGCCCCAGCCGGCGAAAAGACCGGTCCAGACATTGCCTCTGGCGTCCACGATCGGGCCATCCGGATAGCCGCCACCCGCTTCGATCCGCGCGAAGACGCGGGTGTTTACCGGCAGGCCGTCGGTGCCCATGTCGCTTGCATGGATCGTCTGGCCGAGTGTATCGGTGTGATAAAGCGTGCGGCCATCGGGCGACAGGGCAGGGCCATTGGTGATGCAGACGGGCGCGAGGCCGCTGTCGGCAACCAGCCCGTCCCGGAAGCAGTATATACGCCCGCTGTCGGCTTCCTCAGCGTCATCCATTGAACCGAACCACAGCGCACCTGCCTTGTCGGTCGTCGCGTCATTCAGCCGGTTGCCGGGCAGGTCGCCCTCGACCTTGCGAACAAGGGTGAAGAAGCCGCTGTCCGGGTCGAAAAGATAGAGCCCGCCCTGCAGGCCGGTCATCAGCTTGCCGCCCTCCACGGGCAGCACCCAGCCGATTTGCGCGGGGGCGTCCCAGCTGTTCAGGCGGTGGCTGGCGGGATCGAAGCAATGGAGCTTCCGGCCCTTGATATCAACGAACCAGAGCCGCTTTTCTTCGGGCAGCCACACCGGCCCCTCGCCGAGCGTGGCACCAACGGGGCAGACACTCGCCGGGGTCCAGAGGTCGGTCATGTCAGCGCCATCCACCATCCACGAAATAGGTATGGGCAGTACAGTAACGCGCATTCTCTGTCGCGAGGAAGACAATCATCGCCGCCACATCTGCCGGCATCACGCGGCCGGGCAGGCACTGGGCTTCCATGATGCGGCGGGTTTCTTCCTCGTCATGCCACAGGGCATCCTGACGCGGCGTCTTGATGGCGCCGGGGATGACCGCATTGACGCGGATATTGTGGGGGCCGAGGTCGCGGGCAAGCGCTCGGGTCATGCCCTCGATGCCCGCCTTGGCGGTCTGATACAGAACCAGATCCGGCAAGCCCAGATGCCAGCTGATGGAGCCAAGATTGATGATGGCACCGCGCCCGCGGGCCTTCATGCCGGGCACCACCGCTTTCGCCGCGAAAAACAGGTGACGCAGGTTCACGGCCAGCCGGTTGTCCCAATAGTCGGGGGTGACGTCCTCGATCTTGTGGCGGTCGTCATTCGCAGCGTTGTTGACCAGAATATCGATGCCGCCGAGTGCCTCGTCGGCTTCCGTCATTGCAGCGGCGAGATCGTCAAGGTCGGTCAGGTCGGTGCGGCGGAAGGTTGGGGCGACGGCGGCGGTTGGCTTCAGCCGCGCGACCAGCGCTTCCGAATCCTTCACTGCGATATCAAGGAACACGACGCGCGCCCCCTGTGCCACGAAGCCTTCAACGATCGCCTCGCCGATGCCCGAACCGCCCCCGGTGATGACCACGCGCTTGCCGGCGAGATCGGGGTAAACGGCGGTGCGGACGGCACTTTCTACATGCTTGTTCAAGGCCTCAGTCTCCGACATAGCAGGTCTTGACCTGCGTATAGAATTCGACCGCTGCGAAGCCTTGTTCGCGGGGGCCGTAGCTCGATTTGCGGGTGCCGCCGAACGGGACGTGATAGTCCACGCCAGCGGTCGGCAGGTTGATCATCACCATCCCGGCGCGCACGTTGCGGCGGAAATGGCGGGCATGTTTCAGCGAACTGGTCACGATGCCGGCCGAGAGCCCGAACTGGCCGCGGTTGGCAAGCGCCAAGGCTTCCTCGTAGTCCTTCACGCGCACGGTGGAGACGACCGGGCCGAAGACCTCCTCGTTGTTGATGCGCATCTCGGGGCTGGTGTCAGCGATCAGCGCCGGGCTCATATAATAGCCGGGTGTGGCCAGCTTCAGCGCCTCGCCGCCGGTGACAAGCCGCCCGCCATCCTTGGTGGCGATATCCACATATTTCAGATTCTGCTGGAACTGCGCCTCGCTGGAGGCCGGCCCCACCTGCGTGGAGGCATCGAGGGCCGCACCCACTTTCAGTGCCTTGGCGCGTTCGGCGAGGGCCGCGACAAACTTGTCGTGGATGCTGTCTTCCACAATCACGCGGGACGAAGCCGTGCAGCGCTGGCCGGTCTGGAAGAAGCCGCCATCAAGCGCGATGGCAACTGCGCGGTCGAGGTCGGCGTCGCCCATCACGACAAGCGGGTTCTTGCCGCCCATCTCAAGCTGCACGCGGGCCTGCCGGGCCACAGCACCGGCCGCCACCTTGGCGCCCACGCCTTGCGAGCCTGTGAAGCTGATCGCATCCACATCGGGGTGATCGACAATCGCCTGGCCGACCTCACCGCGCCCGAGGACGACGTTGAACACACCGGCGGGTGCGCCGCATTCCTGAATGATGTTGGCGAGCGCGCAGGCGGTCGCCGGGGTCACGTTCGCGGGCTTCAGCACTACGGTGTTGCCGAAGGCGAGGGCTGGTGCGGCCTTCCATGCCGGGATGGCAATCGGGAAGTTCCAGGGGGTGATCAGGCCATAGACGCCGACCGCTTCACGGTGCGTGGAAACATCAAGGCCGGGGCGGGTGGATTCAAGCGTCAGGCCGTGACGGCGGAGCGCCTCGCCCGCGAAATATTTGAAAATGCGAGCGGCCCGCATCACTTCGCCGGTCGCCTCGGCGCGGGTCTTGCCTTCCTCACGGGCGAGCAGTTCGCCAAGCTCGCCAGCACGGGCCATCAGTGTGGCACCGACCTTGTCGAGAAGGTCCGAGCGCACTTCCGGCGAGGCCATCGACCATGCCGGGAAAGCGGCACGGGCCGCAGCGACAGCGGCGTCCACCTCGGCCTTGCCGCCGACCGGGAAGGTGGCGACCACGTCGTTCGTGTCGGAAGGATTGAGGCTTTCAAGCGGCGCGTCTGCGGCGACCGCCTTGCCATTGATCAGGTGATTGAGTTTCATGGTCTTGTCCTGTCCATCAGGTCTAGAGCAAGCCGCGTTTCGCGAGATTGCCCATGAGGTCGCGGATGCCGAAGGTCCAGGCCGGGGCTGCCTTCGACGTGGTGACGCGGTTGACAAGGCTGCCGAGCCGCGCCGATGAAATGGTGACGATATCGCCAACCTTGTGGGTGAAGCCCCGCCCTGGCTCGTCGCGGTCCTGTACCGGCGCGAAAAGGGTGCCTAGGAAAAGGGCATAGCCATCGGGGTAATGATGTTCGCTCATTGCCTGCGCGGCAAGATCGGTCGGATCCCGGCTGATTTTGGACATGTTGCTGGTGCCTTTGAGCGAATAGCCCTCCGGCCCGAGTATATCAAGATCGACGGTGGCGCTGCGCACGTCGTCCATCGTGAAGCTGGCGTCGAACACGCGGATGAAAGGCCCCAGCGCGCAGGAGGCGTTATTGTCCTTCGCCTTGCCGAGGAGGAGGGCAGACCGGCCCTCGAAATCGCGCAGGTTCACGTCGTTGCCGAGCATGGCGCCAAGCGGTTTGCCCTTGCTGTTCATCACAAGGACGATTTCGGGCTCGGGATTATTCCAAGTGGAATCGGACCGGATGCCGATATCGGCGCCCCAGCCAACGGTCGACAGCACCGGTGACTTGGTGAAAATCTCGGCGTCAGGGCCGATGGCGACCTCAAGATACTGGGACCACATGCCGTCTTCGATAAGCGCGGCCTTGAGGGCTGCTGCCTGTTCGGACCCCGGCTTCACCGACTGGATGCCGGAGCCGACCTTGTCCTCGAGCGCGGCGCGGATCGAGGCTGCTTTCGCATAATCGCCGCGCGCCCGTTCCTCGATCACCCGTTCGACAGCGGACACAGCGAAAGTCACGCCCGCCGCCTTTACGCATTGCAGGTCAACAGGCGAAAGAAGCCGTTTTTTTGCATCAGGTGCGGCAGAAAGGCCAAGCGCGGCGAGATCGCCAAGCGGGCGACCGGCAGCTGCGTCAAACGCGGCTTTTTCAAGGAGGTCGGCAACCGTGGCGGCCACCGGTGTCATGTCGTGGAGGAGGCCACCCGACAGAAGCACCGGGGTAGGGCCTTCGCCCGTGTCGATGCGGCCAACAAATGTGCCATTCCGCCAGTCCGCAGGCAAAGCCAGGGACGGATCGAAGTCAGTAGAAAACATGTAGGAAGCCCCTCCCAAGGCTTGCTTTCTGATAGCGCTACCATCGGCATCTGGGCCGTCGTTGTCAAGCCTCTTGACGGGGCCTTCTGGATGCAGCCGCGCAGCAGGGCGGGATTGTGCCGTTTCCAAACATTCGGACAGATTTTTCACGATTTCCGTTGAAATGGTAGCGCTAACGCATAATATGTGGAAACGCTACCATCTGAGGGGATGGTAGAATTATATTTTGAATACAAGGGGATAGGGGATGAAGCGTTTAATCGCACTCGGCGATTCTGTTGCGGTTTTCGCGCTGGTGGTGGCAGGCGCAGGCCTTCTGGCGGCTTGTTCGGACCAGAAAACTGCCGCGCCGGAGGAGGCCAAGGCGCCGGAATCCGCTGAGTCCTCCGCGCCTACCGCCATCCCAACAGAATCCCCTGTCAACCCGGCTGTCTGGCCTGAAGCACGCAGCAAGGGGCTCATTGACGCGGCAACGGAAACCCGCATCACCGAGCTGATGGCGACCATGAGTCTTGAGGAAAAGGTTGGCCAGCTCATCCAGGGTGATCTGTCAACCATCCGGCCGGAAGACCTGCGCGAGGTCCCAGTGGGCAGTATCCTCGCCGGCGGCAGCAGCGCGCCGCTTGGCTATCCCGACCGCGCGCCCGCCGAAGCGTGGGTTGAAACGGCGAAGGCCTTCCGCGCGGTGGCGATGGAAAGCCGCGAGGGCCACACGCCTATCCCGCTTCTCTTCGGGATCGATGCCGTGCATGGACACGGCAACGTGGTGGGGGCTGTGGTGTTCCCGCACAATGTGGGGCTCGGGGCGGCCAACGACCCTGACCTCGTGAAACGCATATCGGAGGTGACGGCCATCGAGGTGGCGGCAACCGGCATCAACTGGGCGTTCGCACCCACACTTGCCGTACCGCAGGATGACCGCTGGGGCAGGACATACGAAGGCTATTCGGAATCGCCTGACCTTGTTGCCTCCTACGCCGCCGCCGCTGTGGAAGGCTTGCAGGGCAAAGCGGGGAAAATCCGCATTCAGGACGGTCATGTGGCAGGCTCGGCCAAGCATTTCCTCGGCGACGGCGGCACCGAAGGCGGGATCGACCAGGGGGACACCAAAGTCTCCGAAGCCGATCTCGCCCGCATTCACGGGGCAGGCTATCCCCCGGCTATCGATGCCGGTGTGATGACAGTGATGGCCTCCTACAACAGCTGGTACGGCGTGAAGATGCACGGCAACCGGTCGGTCCTGACCGATATCCTGAAAGGTCGCATGGGCTTTGACGGCTTCGTGGTCGGGGACTGGAACGGCCACGGCCAGATTCCGGGTTGTTTGCCCACCAATTGCCCGCATGCCTTCAATGCGGGGCTCGACATGGCAATGGCACCCGACAGCTGGCGGGAGCTTTATGCCAACACGCTGGCGCAGGTGAAGGATGGCACCATCCCGCTCGCCCGGGTCGAGGATGCCGTGCGGCGTATCCTGCGTGTCAAATTCCATCTGGGACTGTTCGACCCCGCCCGCCCGTTTGAAGGCCGTACCGATCTTGTCGGAAGTGCCGAGCACCGCGCCGTGGCGCGCGAGGCGGTGGCCAAATCGCTGGTACTCCTTAAAAACGAAGGTGGCGCGCTGCCGGTGAAGGCAGGTGCCAAGGTGCTGGTGGCTGGGGCCGCAGCCAACGACATGGGCCAGCAGACGGGCGGCTGGACGCTCAGCTGGCAGGGCGATGGCAACAGCCGCGCCGACTTCCCGAACGGGCAGACGATCCTCGAAGGCCTGCAGGAAACGATGGCGGCTGGCGGCGGCAGCGCCACCTTCTCGGCTGATGGCAGCTTCACCGACAAGCCCGATGTGGCCATCGTGGTGTTCGGCGAACAACCCTATGCCGAAATGCGCGGCGACCTGCGCACGCTGGAGTTCGAGCCCGGCGACAAGGCCTCGCTTGCCATCCTCAAGAAACTGAAGGCTGCAGGTGTGCCGGTCGTTTCCGTATTCCTTTCCGGCCGGCCCATGTGGGTGAACCCGGAACTGAATGCGTCCGACGCTTTTGTCGCGGCATGGCTGCCGGGCAGCGAGGGCGGCGGCGTGGCCGACGTGCTGATTGGCGACAAGAACGGCAAGGTGCGCGCCGATTTTTCGGGCAAGCTTTCCTACAGCTGGCCGAAACGCGCCGACCAGTTCACCCTGAATGTGGGGCAGGAAGACTATGACCCGCTTTTCGCTTTCGGCTACGGCCTGGAGATGGGGGAGGCGAGCAACTTGCCGGTGCTATCGGAAGAGCCCGGCATCGATGCCAGCGATTTCAACCGTACCCTCTTCTTCGCCCGCGGGGCTTTCGTGAAGCCTTACGTGGCAAGCTACGGCGAGGGCATCGCTCATGCACCGGTCGATTCCGCCAACATGCAGGAAGGGGCTGTAGAACTGGAATGGGGTGGCGCAGCCGCCACCTTTGCCATCACCGGCCCCGAGATGGAAATGAGCCGCGAAACCAACGCGGACATGTCGCTTGCCATCACCTTCCGCGTGGATGCGGCACCCGAAGGCAGTGTCAGTATCGCGATGCCTGCAGCCCTTGGGGATGCAGGGCTTGATGCCAAGCCGCTTTTCTCTGCAAATGTTGGCGAATGGCGGACGGCGAAGCTGTCGCTCAGTTGTTTTGCCCGCGCCAATCCGGGCATGCAGCAGGTGGCGTCGCCCCTTGTTGTCACCGCGAGTGGGCCATTCGGTATCAGCATTTCGGATGCACGGATCGTGACCGATCCTGAAGGCCGGGTCTGTCCCGATGGCAGCGCGGTCGACTGAGAGGCCCGCCACCCTGAAATGACTTGAAGCCCGGCTGCCTTGCCGCCAAAGTCCCGGATGTAGAACAAACGTTTGGGGCAGGGCCATGCAGAGACGCGACTTTCTGAAAACGCTGGCGGGGTCGACAGCCGCACTTTGGGTGCTGAAGGCGAGCGGCGCTGCCGCTTTTGCGGCTGATGCCGCGTGGCCGGGCTATGACAAGGCGTTTGTCATCAATAATCTTGGCGGGCTTGGTGATCCCAACCTGCGGCTGAAAGACTACGAGGCCGAAGGGATCGACAAGAAGACTTTTGTCGTATCCCCGCGCATTCTGGCCGACCTCAAGGCGTCGGGCATGACGGCGGTCAACCATACAATCGGCCATGTGATGGGGCCGGGCGATCCGTTTGAAATCACGGTTGCCGATATCGCCTTCTGGAACCAGGTCGTGCGCCACAATGCGGATGCGCTGACGCTTGTGCGGTCCGTCGCCGATATCAAGGAAGCGAAACGCACCGGCCGCTGCGGCATCATCCTCGGCTTCCAGAACACCACGATGCTGGGCGACAAGGCGGAACGGGTGGATACGTTCGCCGGGCTTGGTGTGAAGGTCATTCAGTTAACCTATAACGATCGCAACCGCGTGGGGGACGGCTCGATGGTTGCCGAGAATCGGGGCCTGACCGCCTTCGGGCGCGAGGTGGTGGAACGGCTGAACCATGCCCGCGTGCTCGTTGACCTCAGCCATTCGGGCGAGCAGACCTGCCTTGACGCCGTGAAGGCCAGCAAGCGGCCCATCTGGATTTCCCACACTGGTTGCCGGGCGCTTGCCGATACGCCGCGCAACAAGACGGACGCCGAACTCCGCGCCGTTGCAGAGAAAGGCGGGATGGTCGGCATCTATTTCATGCCGTTCCTTAGGGATGACAGCTTCGCCATGGCAGAAGACGCCGTGCGCCATATCGAGCATGCCATCGATATCTGCGGCGAAGATCATGTGGGCCTCGGCACCGACGGTGGCACCACGGCGGTTGATGATGTCGAGGCCTTCCGCGCCGTCATCGCCCGTGAGATCGAGGAACGCCGCAAGGCAGGTATTTCGGCAAAGGGGGAAAAGCCCGGTGTTGTCACCTTCCTGCCGGACATGCAGGGGCCGGATCAGTTCCGCACGCTGGCGGCCATGCTGGCAAAACGCGGGCATTCTGCCGGCCGGATCGAAAAGATACTGGGCCTCAACAGCCTTGCCTTCATGCGCGAGATCTGGGGCGCGTGACAGAAAGCCCGGATGAATCCAGGATACTCAGGCCACCGCGTCGTAAATCAGCTTGAGGCCCGACAGGAACACGGCCGCATAAATGATGCGGTAGAAAAGCGCGTGCGACACACGGGCATTCAGCCACATGCCAAGCTTGAAGCCGATGGGGACAAGCGGCGCCAGAACGGCGGCGGCAACAGCAGCCTTCAGGGTCAGCTGCCCCGCCAGGATATAGGCGGGCAGCTTACCGGCATTCACCAGCGCGAAGAACCAGACACCCGTGGCGGCAAACACGCCGGGCGCCAGCTTCTTGGGCAGCAGGTAGGTGTGAAAGGGCGGCGAGCCCGCGTGGGCAATATAGCTGGTATAGCCGGCAACGGCGCCCCAGAAGTATCCGTCCTTCGAGGGGGCTTTGGGGCCGTTGTCAGCGGGTCCTGCCTGCTTCCTTGGCCACCAGCTGTACAAGCAGAAGGCAACGGCGATAACGCCCACCATCAGGCCCACCATGTCGGCGCTGACCATGCTGGCTGTCAGCCCGCCGATTATGATGCCGACTGCGGCACCGGGCAGCAGTTTCTTCAGATGGGCCCAATCAGCTTGGCCGCGCCAGGCGCGCACGCCGAAAAGATCCATGAACAGGAGAAGCGGCAGCATGATGGCGGCTGCCTCGGTCGGCGGTACGGCAAGCGACAGAAGCGGCACGGCCAACAGCGCAATCCCGCCGAACCCGCCTTTGGAGATGCCAGTGATAACCACCGCCGGGATGGCGGCAGCGTAAAACCAGGGGTCGGTCGGGATCATCTCTAACATCGCTTTTCCTCAGTTGGCGCGGCCACCATAGCAGAGGAAAAGCGATTGTCGTGTCGCGAGTTTCGAAACGGCGTGTTGGCGGACTTCGGAAATTCAGGACGCGGTATCGAGCTTGGCTTCCGTGCTGACCGTCACCGTCCGCTCGGGCGGGAAATCGAGGATGACCGTGGTGCCCGCACCCGGCGTGGAATCGATGGCAAGCTTGGCCTGATGCAATTTGGAAAGGGCGTCCACAATGGCAAGACCCAGGCCCAGCCCGCTTTGCTGTTCGCTCGTCCACACCGAGTGCAGCTTCGAGAAGCGCTCGACAGCGCGGGAAACGTCCTCCGGGCTCATGCCGCAGCCATTATCCGATACGGCAAGGCGGATACCCTGATCGCGCCGGACATAGGCTTCCATGGTCACCCAGCCGCCGGGCTCGGTGAATTTGATACTGTTGGTGACAAGGTTGAGGATGATCTGCAACAGCCGCAGCCTGTCCCCCCAGAGAAGCGGCAGGTCCTTCTCGCACTCGATATAAAGCCGGATGTTCTTTTCCTTGGCCCGGGTGTGGGACATTGCCCGCACTTTCTCAAGCAGCGCGGTAATTTCCAGTTCCTGCTCGCGCAGTTCCACAAGGCCAAGGTCGACGCGCGACATTTCAAGGATGTCGCCCACAAGTTCGTTGAGGAGTGAGCCTGCGTGGCTGATATAGCCTGCATAGCCCTTCAAACGCTCCTGATTGTCAGACGTGAAATCGAGGGTCTGGATCAGGCCCGCATAGCCGATGATGGCATTCAGCGGCGTGCGAAGTTCGTGGCTGAGGTTCGCCAGGAATTCCGTCTTGCTGCGGTTGGCCTCGGTCTCGCGCATCAGCGCTTCATTCATCCTGTCCTGCAGGTTGCTGACATCGGTGAAGTCCTGCACCGACCCGATCACGAGGCGGGGGCGGCCAAGGTCGTTACGCTCCACCCGGCCGATCTGCCGCACGACACGGACCTTGCGGTCGCGGCGCATGATCCGATGCTGAATGTCATACTGGTCAATCTCGCCGGTGAGCACCCGGTCCACCGCTTCTTTGACCTTTTCCCGGTCATCGGGGTGGATCATGCGGGCGACCTCGGTCATGCCCGGTGGTTCACTCGCACCATCGTATCCGCAAATGCGGTATACTTCGTCCGACCAGTAGAGGTCGCCGGTGGCGATATTCCAGTCCCAGCTGCCCACATTGGCGAGTTGCTGTGCCATCAGGAAACGTGCCTCGGCATGGCGTAGCCGTGTGAGGGACGTTTTCAGCTCGGCTTCGCGCTGCACCAGCAGGGAATGCGCCTGCTTCAGTGGGGTCATGTCGGTCATGATCACACCGAAAAGCAGCTCGCCGCCTGTGTCGCTTTTAACGATCGACGTGCCAACAGCGCGGGTCTCGCCGCTTTTGGTCAGAAGGGGCAGGGCATCGCGTTGGCCCATCAGATAGATCGGTGCGCCGCTACTGGCATGATTGGCGAAGTGGTGGGCGTGTTGCTGGCGAAGGTCCGTCGGGACCAGCTTTTCAAAATGGTGGCCGACGAGTTCATCTTGCGCGTAACCAGTCATTTCCGACGCGCCGGGGTTGGCATAGCGGATGATGCCGCCAGCATCGATCAGATAGAAGGCGTTCGGGGCAAGCCCTACGAGGCGGGCGATGATTTCGTCAACTTCACTCATAATGATCCACCCCTGAAGATCATCCGTCTTAAAACAGGCCCATGGCCTTCAAGTCCTGCAGTGCCTCGCTGATCGGCGCAGGGTCGAGAATGGTAATCAGTCTGTCTGTCCGCACCAGTGTGCCGGCCTGTTCAAGTTCCCGGAATGTGCGGCTTGTCTGCGCTTTCGATAGGCCGTTGATGAGGCCTATTTCCGTTTGGGTCATGCCAAGGGGGATGGTGTCGCCCGCCTGCGGGAAGGAACTGCGGTGGCTGCGCAACCACAATTCTGCCAGAAAGGCGACAAGCTTGGATTGCGCATCGCCGAAATTGGTGATCGTGCCCCGGAGCGAGCATTTCTGGATTGAATTCAGCAGTTCCTGCATAAGCGCGGGATAGAGCGATGGTTGCGTGTCCAGAAGCGCGAAGAGCTGCGCGCGGGGCAGGGCCATTGCCGTTACCTTGTTGAGCGCCATCAGATTCACCCGCACATCACCGGGCACCAGAACGCGTGCCGGGGCGAAGTCGCCAGCCACAAAAAGTTGCGGATAGAAGGTGCGGCCACAGGGCAGGTCGACATAACAGACGGCGCAACCACTGCGGATGAGATACACGGTATCGAGTGGCGAACGGCAAGTTGCAATGACGGTGCGACGGTCAAAGGAAACTTCCTTGCCATGTGCACAGGCAATATTGGCCAAGTCATCATGGGTAGGGCATGGATGACGAAGACTTGCCTCTTTTACACCTTGGGTTGCAAACAACGCCGGAATTCCCGTTAAAATCGGCCACTTTACCAACTCGGATACAAGGCTAGAGCCTTATATAAAGGCTAAATCCCTGCACACCCTCCATACAATTTTGGTTTCATTTGGAACATGCGTCCCGTTGCCGCGGATGGTGCCGGGCTTGCATTCATGGGAGATTGACTATAAATATTTTAGTCAGCTAAAAATATTGAGATAAGGTCCGGAATTTCCCCATGACAGGCTTGCGTGAACAGCAGAAGGCGCAGCGCCGCCGCCAGATTGAAGTGGCGGCTGCTGAACTCTTCGTCGAAAAAGGCTTTGCCGATGCCACCATCGAGGAGATCGCGCGCCGCGCGATGGTCTCGGCGCCGACCGTTTATAATTATTACGGTACGAAGGGGGATCTGCTGCTGGCGCTGGTGGCGCGCGGCGAGGAAGGCATCGCAGCCCACATGCCGGATTTCGAGGCGCGAGCAGCGGTCGAGGAACCGGTCGATCTTGTCACCGCCGTGATCGTTTCGAACGTGCGCGACACGCTTTCTGCCCTGTCGCGCGAGCTTTGGGGGCATGTCGTGGCGTTTGTCGCCACCTCGCCGGACCCGGAAGTCGCCCCCAAGTATCTGAACACCATCGCCGGCGGGCTGGCGGCCGCCATCGAATCCGTGCTCAAGGCCTATCAGGCGACAGGGCGGGTCATTGATGCCGTGAACGCGCGCGAAACCGCCTATATGCTGACCCGGCTGGAGCGGATTCATTTCCTGAATTTCGTCTATCTGAAATCCATGACGATTGAAGCGCTGGAGGCGGCGATTGCAGCGGACGTGGCCGTGGTGGTGGCCGGGATCACCCGGTCTTGATACGACGAGTAATCCTGGAAAATATATTACCGAACAAAATTAGTTTAGTTGACTATAAAAAAATAGCCTGCCATATTTTCTTCACGTGGGCACCTTACGGGAGGAAAAATCATGGCCATCAAGGCTTGTCATAAGCTCAGTCTCGCGCTCGCCGGTTCAACGGCAGCAATCGCACTTCTCGCCGGGGCACCTGTAGCCCATGCGGACGACGATGTAACCTTCGAAGAAATCACCGTCACGGCGTCGCGCCGGGCGGAACGTATTCAGGATATTCCCTACAATATTTCAGCGGTGACCGGCAGCACGATCGAGCGTGCCAACATGCTGGATTCGGCCGAACTTCTGCGCTCGGTTTCCGGCGTCACGGTCGCTGATCGCGGCCCGCGCAACGCAAGTGCGGTGAACAGCATCCGTATCCGCGGCCTTAACGTGGATAGTTCTGTGCTCGGTGACTATGCCGTTTCGGCTGCCGCTTCCGTTTCCACCTATCTTGGCGATACCCCGCTTTTTGCGAACCTCCTGTTGAAGGATCTGGCGCGGGTCGAAGTACTGCGCGGGCCGCAGGGCACGCTTTATGGTTCGGGCGCGCTTGGCGGTACGGTCCGCTATATCCCGAACAAGCCGGATACGGCCGAATTCACCGGTCAGGTGGCAGGCTCGATGAGCAAGGTGAAGGGTTCGGACAGTGTCGGCTGGACGGGTGACCTGACGCTTAACGTACCGCTCTCTGACAAGCTCGCCTTCCGTGCCACCGGCGCGCGTCAGGATTTCCCGGGTCTCACCGACTATGTGAATGTGTATGAGCTGGATGCGAACGGGGCGCCGGTTGCACCCAATGGCATCCTGTCGCCGGACGCTTCCTACAAAAAGGTTGAAGACGCCGACACCTACGATGTCTGGTTTGGTCGTGCGGCCCTGATGTTCAAGCCGTCTGATACGGTCGAGATCACGGCAAGCTATATGCGCCAGTCCGACGATATTGGTGGCCGCCGTGCTGAAACGGTCGGCAAGGATGGTTTCGGCAACACCTACGGCCGCTATGAAGTGGGCTCGGTGCAGCTTGAACCCGCTGAAGCGGATGTTGAGATGATGGCACTTGAAGCCAGTATCGACCTCGGCTTCGCGACGCTCACCTCCTCCACCAGCCACTATGATGTGGACGGCTGGAGCTCGAGTGAAAACACGGGCTTCTACGCACAGGCCGGGTGGCTCGGCTTCTACTACAACTTCGCGCGCCCGATGGCGACGGCCTACCGCACCTATTATGACAAGGCCTTCGTGCAGGAAGTGCGGCTGGTGTCGGAAGGATCCGGCCCCATCCAGTATGTCGTCGGCCTTTACTATCAGGATCAGGACCGGCAATCGACGCAGCAGAGCTTCCTGCCCGGTGCCTTTGAATATCTTGATGCGCTTTATGGCCCCGGCATCACTTGGGCGAACCCGAACAATCAGGACTTCGAATATAGCCTGACCGAGAATTTCAAGCAGAAGGCCGTTTACGGCGAACTGACCTGGGCGCTCAGCGAGAATTTCGATGTGACGGGCGGTGTGCGTTGGTTCGATAACGACAGCACGTCCACGTCCTATATGGACCTGCCTTTCTATGTCGGGCTTTTCACCCCTCTTGATGGCGCCCCCATCGAAGGCGGTGAAAGCAAGGCGATCTTCAAGGCGAATGCGACCTACCACCTGTCGGATGACAGCCTCGTTTACGCGACCTTCAGCCAAGGTTATCGGCGTGGCGGCGTGAATGCAGTACCGACGAGCGGCAATTTCGCTGAAGACCCGGCGTGGGTGGTTTACGAACCCGATACGGTCGATAACTATGAGCTTGGCTTCAAGGGCTCGGCCGATGGCCTGCGCTACACTGCCAGCGTCTTCTATGTTGACTGGTCCAATCCGCAGCTCAACACCTCGACCCCCAACTGGGGCTTCTTCGCGGTGGCAAACGGCGACAAGGCGTCAACCAAAGGGGTGGAACTGGAGCTTGAAGGCCAGATCGGCACCAGCCTCAACTATACGGTCGGCTATGCCTTTGCGGACGCCAAGCTGAAGGATGACTTCATCTCGCCGACCGGCGCCAATTATGCGCCCGATGGCACGCGGCTGCCGTCTTCGCCGAAGCATATGTTCAATGTGGCGCTGACCCATACCCATCCGGTTTCCGAGACCATGACGCTGATCAGCCGGGTGGATGGCTATATGCAGTCGAAGGTCAGGAACACCATCGGCACCACCAGCAGCCTCACCCGCGATATCGGCGGCTATGGCATCTGGAACGGTTCGGTGACGCTGGCGATGGAGAATATCGATATCTCCATCTGGCTCAAAAACGCCTTCAATGCACGGGGCGTGAGTGGTGTGTTCACCAACGCCTATATGGGCACGGCGCCGAGCGAAGGCTATTACGGCAACGGCTCCAAGGAGCAGATCGCCCTGCCGCGTACCTTCGGCCTCTCGGCCACCTACCGCTTCTGAGGAAGCCAACAGAAGACGGGTCTGCCGGCGCTGCTTGCCGGCAACGGCCGATCCGTCTTTAATCAGGCTAACCGGAGCGAAAACCAGCCATGCATCCTGCCCTCAAACCCATCGACGACATGCTCCGCCGCCGCGATATCGCGGGGGCGGCCGCCGGGCTTGAGGCTTTCATGGCTCGCTCGCCCGACGTCGCCGAGGCGCACCTGATGGCGGGCCGGCTCGCGCAGATGCAGGCAGATTTCGCGGGCATGCGGGAAGCAGCAGGGCAGGCTGAACGGCTTGCCCCCGGCCATCCGGTCGCCAGCCTGATGGGGATCGAGGCGCGCATTCATCTGGGCGAAATTGCCGAAGCATCGGAACGGCTTGGCAAGCTGGAGCCTCTGGCCGCCGGGAATCCTGTGATGCTGCAGCATATCGCCGAGTTTTATACGCAGGCTGGTCGGCACGCCGACGCTGACAGTGTTTACAAGGCGGCGCTTGCGATCACGCCGGATGACCCGCGGCTTTTGTTCAATGCGGCGACGGCGGCCTTGTCGCTCGGGCGGATCGACGCGGCGGAAGCCTTGCTCGACCGCGCCATCGAGATCAATCCTTCGGATGGCGACGCCTGGTATAACCGCGCCACGCTCCGCACATGGACGTCTGACAACAATCATATCGCCGCGCTTGAAGGCTGGCTGAAAACCGGCCCTGCGCAGTCGCCCCGCGCCGTGCCCGTTCATTATGCACTCGCCAAGGAATATGAGGACACAGGTGACCACGCCGCGGCCTTCCGTCATCTGCAGGCAGGCGGCGACTTGCGGGCCGCGCACATGCGCTACAATCTTCTGGCGGATACCGACGCCATGGCGCTGATCGCCAGTACCTTTGACGCCGATTTTGCGGCAGGTGTTCCCGCCATGAGCGATGAACCCGGCCCGGTTTTCATCCTCGGCCTGCCGCGCACGGGCACCACGCTCATGGAGCGCATGCTGGCGGCGCATGACAAGGTCGAAAGCCTTGGCGAGATCAACGATTTTGCCTTTGCCCTGATCGCAGAAGCCGGCCCCGCCCAAGGCAAATCTGACCTCATTGCCCGCACGCGTGACATGGATCACGCGGCGCTCGGCGCCCGGTATCTGCGCACCAGCGCGGGCAGGGGGTCGGGCAAGGCCTACCGGATCGACAAGACGCCGTCGAATTTCCTGTATCTTGGACTGATTGCCAAGGCGCTGCCCTCCGCACGGATCATCCATCTGCGCCGTCACCCGATGGATACCTGCTTTGCTATCTACAAGACGCTCTTCCGCATGGGATATCCGTGGAGCTACCGGCTCGCCGATATTGCAGATTATTATGTGGCCTACAGCCGCTTGATGGATCACTGGCGGACGGTGATGCCCGGTCGCTTCCTTGACATGGACTATGAAGCCCTTGTCGCGGATCCGGAAGGCGAAAGCCGCCGCCTCAGTGCCCATCTCGGGCTCGACTGGTCGTCCGCCATCCTCGATTTCCACCGGAGCGACGCGCCGTCGACGACGGCGAGTGCCGTGCAGGTGCGCCGCCCGGTTTACAAAAGCTCGGTAGGCAAGTGGCAGCATTATGCGCGCGAACTTGCGCCCTTGGCCGAACGCCTGCAGGCGGCGGGGATCGATATCGGCGAAGGGGCCGTGGCATGATCCGCGCGCTCACCCTTGCCCTGATGCTGGCGACTGTACCCGCCACTGCCAACCAACCTGCCATTCGCGCGCTACCGATGGAAACCATGGGTATGGCAGGAGAGGCGCCTGCGCCCGAAACGCCGGTGAGCGGCATCCTGCGGCTTGGGGCAATCACCGGCGGCGGTTTCCAGAAGATCGTCGATCTTGAAGGGTCTGCCGACAAGCCTGAGCTTGCCGTCCGGGCGCTGCCGGACATGGAAATCGCCCTCGTCTCGGATGGCCACGATCTGATCCCCGTGGTGCGTGGCATCCGTGAAGCAGCACATCCTTACTGGGACTATATCGTGGAGCCCGGCAAGACATGGCTGATCGAGCAAGGTGAAACCGTCCTGTCACTACCCTTCGCGCTGATCGAGAAGAATGCCAATTGCATCCACAACGGTGTGCTGATGGCATGGACCGGCAAGGACGGCGCCGTGGCGCGTGCGCGGGTGCAGATCGCCAGCGAAACCTGCCTCTATTTCAAGTTCAATCTTTGGGCGGAGGCCGAGGCTGACTGGCAGGCAGATCCGGTTGCCGGAGAGGCCGCAATCGCGCGCTGGCATGAGGAAAAAGCGGCAGCATTGCCAGTCCGGCCTGCCGCTGCGCTATCCGGTGTCGATCTCGCCCAGGCTGCCCTGATCCTGCCCGGCGACATGACGGCTTACGGCGCTGTGGTGGACGGCGTCCATTACACCGGCGGCTGCGCCACGCGCTTCGGCGCCTACCCTTATTGCGACGTGATGCCGGTACCCAGCTATTCCTTCGCCAAGACGCTCGTCGGCGGCCTTGGCCTGATGCGCCTCGAAGCCTTTGTGCCGGGCGCACGTGAAAAGCTGCTGACGGACCTTCTGCCCGAATGTGAGGCTTACGAGGGTGTCACGCTCGGGCATCTTCTCGATATGGCGACAGGCCATTACCGCTCGGCAAAGGCGGAAGCGGACGAGGCAGCGGCGGACTATCTGCCTTTCTTCCTCGCCGCAACAGCCGCCGAAAAGACGGCTTTTGCCTGCGGTCATTTTCCGCGCCGTACTGGGCCCGGCAAACATTTCAGCTATCACACCTCGGATACTTGGCTTCTGGGCGTCGCCATGCAGGCATTGTGGCGGCAGCATACGGGCGAGCCTGACGCCGATTTCTACGCGGACCTGATGGTGCCCCTGTGGCGCAAACTTGGCCTCAGCGCGCTTGCCGAAACCACGCGGCGGCTGGAGGGCATCCCCTTCACCGGATACGGCCTTGTGCTGCACGCCGGCGATATCGCGAAGCTCGCGCACTTGATGGCGGCTGGCGACAAGCAACTCGCGCCGGCTTTGCCCCAGGGCGCCGGGCTGCCGGCCGGTGACAAGTCACTGCGCTACGCACGCGGTTTCTGGCAATGGGATGCGGGCAGCGCCTTTGGCTGCAGGCAATCTGTGTGGCTGCCGTTCCTTTCAGGCTACGGCGGGCTCAGTGCCGTGCTGCTGCCGGACGGGGGTGCCTATTATTACATCAGCGACAGCGGCGTGCACCGTTTTGCGGGGCCGGTGATGGCGCTGGCCAACAAGGCTGAAATCTGTGGGGGAACGGGCGATGAGTGACGGTGCAACCCTGATGGCACAGCCTTCGCTGTTCGCTGGCCCCCGCGCCAACCCGGACGGCTTCTGGGCGGCGATCATGCTTGCCTTCCTCACCACCGCCGGGCTTTTCTATGTGAATATCATGCCCGCCATCGTCTCCGGCCTTGTGGACGGGATGGGCGCTTCGCCCGACCGTGCGGGATATGTGGGGGCTGCCAACATGTATGGCTCCGCTGTTGGTGCGCTCGCGGCTGTTTTTGCAGCCTCGCGCCTGCCGTGGCGCAAGGCGGCGTTCGTTGCACTCATCCTTATGATCGGTATCGACGGCCTGTCGGCGCTGCAAACCAGCGTGACGCCGCTCATTGCCATCCGGGCCTGTCACGGCCTTGTCGGCGGCTTCCTGATCGGGGTGGGCTTCACGGTGATCGCCCGCACGGCCTCGCCCGACCGCAGCTTCGGTATGCTCCTCGTTGTGCAATATGGCCTTGGCGGATTGGGGCTCCGTTTCCTGCCGGGGCTGGTGCAATCAGGCGGTACGGCGGTGCTTTTTCAAACGCTGATTGCCTTCAGCCTCGTCACGCTCGTTATGTTGCCGTTCCTTGCGCCCTATCCGCCGCGAGCGAAGCCGATCGAAGGCGAGGTTGCCGCACGCGGCGTGCCGAAGCTGCCGGCCTTTCTGGCCCTTCTTGCCGTTTTCCTGTTCCAGGGGGGCAATATGGCGGTGATGGCCTATGTGATCGAGCTTGGTCGGGGCAAGGGGCTTGAGCTCGGCTGGATCAGCGACGCGCTATCCGAAGCCAACTGGATCGCCATCCTTGGCGCTGTCGCCGTCTATGCGGTCGGCGCACGGTTCGGTCGTATGAGGCCGCTGATGGTTGGCCTCGGCGTCACACTCGTCGGGATGGGGCTTTTTTATTGGTCTGATATCGCTGCCTTCTTCTATGCGGCGAATGTTGTGACGGGCCTGACCTGGGCCTTCCTCATTCCCTATCTTCTCGGCCAGTGTGCGGCCTTTGACGCGCACGGCCAGATGGCGGCGCTTTCCGGTTTCTTCTCCAAGATGGGGCTGGCCTCTGGCCCCATGATCGCCGCGCTCGTCGTCGGTGGCAGCGCGCACTATGAACCCATCCTCCATCTTGCCATCGCGGCGCTTATATTGTGCGCGGCGGCGGCCATCCTGCCTGCCCGGTTGCTCGACCGCGCGGCGGCATCCAGACAGGGAACTGAATCATGAGCCATTTCGCCATTGCAGGCTTGCAGCTCGATCTGCCGATGACCGGCAATCTTGACCTCGTGCTCAAAAAGATCCGGGTAACGGCGCTTCGCTACCCCTGGGTCCAGATGATCGTTTTGTCCGAGCTGGCCATTTGCGGTCCGGTGACGGGCACAGCCACGCCCCTGCCGTCGCCGACCGAGGACGCTCTTGCGCGCCTTGCAAAGGAACTTGGCGTCTGGATCGTCAGCGGGTCTCTGTACGAAAGGCATGAGGGCAAGATCTATAACACCGCGAGCGTCATCAACCCTGAGGGCGAAGTCGTCACCCGGTACCGCAAGATGTATCCCTTCTATCCCTATGAGGCGGGTGTCGCCGAAGGGCAGGAGATTTGCGTCTTCGACGTGCCGGGCGTGGGGCGTTTCGGCCTCTCCATCTGCTACGACATGTGGTTCCCGGAAACGACGCGGGCGATGGTCAGTGAAGGTGCCGAGGTGATCCTGCACCCGACGCTGACAAGCACCGCTGACCGCGATGTGGAGCATGCCATGGCGCGTGCCGCCGCCGCGCAGAACCAGTGCTATGTGATCGATATCAACGGCGCGGGCGAGCAGGCCTATGGCTGTTCGATGATCATCGGCCCCGAGGGCGATGTGGTTCATGCGGCGCGCCGGGCGGAGGAGATTATCGCGGTGGAGATCGACCTTGGCCGGGTGCGGCGCACGCGGGAACGCGGCCTGATGGGGCTTGGCCAACCGCTCAAGAGCTTCCGTGACGCCGGGCACCGCTTCCCGCATGAAGGCATGGCCAACCGCGCAGCCTACCTTGATAGCCTCGGCCCCCTTGAAATGCCGAAGCGCGGCGGCTGACGCCTGCTTCTTATCTTTATGACAGCGCTGACGTAAGAAGGGCCGATCAGAATCGGCCCTTTTTTATGCTTTCTCACCTGCTTCAGGTAACTTCTGCGAGGGCAGTGGGATCAGCATAGTGGCTGTTTACTGCGCCTGCTAAGGTGTTTCAGTGCGCGCACCACATTGATTTCTGCGGCTTTCCAGCTTTCCTGGCCTTAAAGAAAATTTAACTGACAGCGCTGTCAGTTAAATATGGACAATATGTGACATAGCTGCTATCCAAAATAAGACAGCGCTGTCATCTGCTGAGGGGTAGAGGCAAGCCTGCGAGGGGAAACGCTGTTTTCTGGAGGAGGGAAAACGTGAAATCGAAAGCAATGAGACTCGGCTCGGTCGCGAGCACGATGTCGCTTATCCTTGCGGCCGTTTCGGCCGGTTCGGCCGTGGCACAAGATGCAGGGGCCGGCGATACTGAATTCGAAGAAATCACCGTCACCGGTATCCGCGGCAGCCTTCAGCGTGCCATGGATATCAAACGGAGCAACGCAGGTGTCGTCGATGCCATCTCGGCTGAAGACATGGGCAAGTTCCCGGACACCAACCTGGCGGAATCGCTGCAGCGCATTACCGGCGTGTCGATCGACCGTGTGAACGGCGAAGGCTCGAAGGTAACGGTTCGCGGCTTCGGCCCGGATTTCAACCTTGTCACCCTGAACGGCCGCCAGATGCCGGTTTCGACGCTCGAAGAAACGACGGCTTCGTCGTCGCGTTCGTTCGACTTCGCGAACCTCGCTTCTGAAGGCATCGCAGGTGTTGAAGTCTATAAAACCGGCCGCGCCTCGATCCCCACGGGCGGCATCGGTTCGACCATCAATATCAAAACGACCCGTCCGCTTGACGCCCCCGGCATGAAAGCCTCGATCGGCGCCAAGGCGCTCGCTGACACGTCGGAACTGGACGGTACGTCCTACAATCCCGAATTCTCGGGCATCTACAGCAACACCTTCGCTGAAGACAAGTTTGGTGTCGCGGTTTCGGGTAGCTACCAGAAGCGCGAAAGCGGCTTTGCCCAGGCAAGCACGCCGAGCGGCTGGCGCGGTGCCTATCTCGGTTCCGAGAATAACTGGGGCACCCTGCCGCAGATTCCGGATGGCGGCACTGAAGAAGACATTAATGTCATCAACCGTCCGGGCCCGAACGATGTATACGGCGTTCAGCAGAGCCTTGGCTATGTGTTCACCTCGATCGACCGTGAGCGCATCAACGGCCAGGCCACCATGCAGTTCCGCCCGGTGGATACCTTCACCGCGACGGTCGACTACACCTATTCGAAGCACAAGGTAAAAACCAACCGTAACGACGTTTCGGTCTGGTTCAACTTCGGCGACACGTCGAGCGAATGGACCGATGGTCCGGTTGCCGGCCCGGTTCGTTACTCCGAATATTTCGCCGGTTCCAAAGACGTTTCGATGGGCGGCGGCAAGTTCGAAGTGAACACCGAGATGAACTCGATCGGCCTCAATCTCGACTGGCAGGCAACCGACCGCCTGCATCTCGAGCTGGATGTGCATGATTCGAGCTCGCTGTCGGACTCCGGCAGTCCCTATGGCACCAGCGCTGTTGTCAGCACTGCGGCCTTCCTCAGCGATTTCACCCAGTCGATCGACTATAGCCGTGACTTCCCGGTCCTGTCGCTGTCTGATGGTGCGAGTGTAAGCCCGGCTGACCTGCTGACCACGGGCTCGAGCTTCCGCAACAGCCTGATGCGGACTGATATCAAGCAGGCCCAGTTCAATGGTAGCTATGATTTCGATACCGACTTCATCAAGAGCGTCGATTTCGGCGCAAGCTATACCGAGAACAAGGTCCGTTCGGCCTTCTCGAACGCCCAGCGCGATACATGGGGTGGCGTAGGTTCGGCGGCTGATATTCCGGACGATATCTTCGTGCTGCAGACCATCTCTGACAAGTTCAGCCAGGTGGAAGGCCACGACGATCCGGCCCTCTTCAACGAGTTCTATTCGTTCGACTTCGACCGCATGGTCGGCCTGATCGACAGTCTCTATGATGCTTGCGGCGGCGACGGCGTCTGTATCGCAGACGATTTCACCACCGACCGCCGGACCAAGGAAAAGAGCTGGGCGGGTTACGTTCAGGTCAATTCCGAGTTCGATATCGTTGATCGTCCTGCCCGCCTCGTTGCTGGCATGCGTTACGAGAAAACGGACGTGGACAGCCGCGCGCTCGTGCCGATTGCTGTGGGTACGCAGTGGGTGGCGAACAACGAGTTTGGCGTGATCTTCTCGGATCAGCAGGACTTTACCGAACTGACCGGTTCGTATGAACACTGGCTGCCGTCGGTCGACTTTGATGTCGAATTCTACGACAATATGGTGTTCCGCGCGTCCTACAGCGAGACCTTCACGCGCCCCGGTTACAACCATATCCAGGGTGGCCAGACGGTGAACCAGATCTTCCGTGTTGACGGTGGTGACGGTAGCCAGGGCGATCCGGGTCTTCTGCCCTTCTCGTCGAAGAATATCGATCTGTCGACCGAGTGGTATTATGACGACGCAAGCTATGTTTCGGTTGGCTTCTTCCACAAGAAAGTCAGCAACTTCATCGCTTCGTCGGAAATCCAGGCCACGCCGTTCGATCTCGTCACGCCCTATGGCGGCAAGCGCTACAACGATGCTGTTGCGGCCCTTGGCGGTTCGACCGACCTGACCGCAATCCGCAACTGGATTTTCGCCAATGCCGACCCGAGCACGGTTGAAATCCTCGGGACGGACTCCGCTGGCAATACCATCGGCAATATCTTCGGTGTTCCGGGTGAAGACCCGACCCTCACCTTCGATATCACCGTGCCGATCAACGAACGCAGCGCCAAGCTGCATGGTTGGGAATTCGCCCTGCAGCATACGTTCGGCGATACCGGTTTCGGCGCGATCCTGAACTATACGATCGTCCGCGGCGATGTTGATTTCGACATCACCCAGCCCGCGAGCGTGGCGCAGTTCGCCCTTGTTGGTCTGTCCGATAGTGCCAATATCATCGGCTTCTACGACAAGAACGGCCTGCAGGTTCGTGTTGCCTATAACTGGCGCGACAAGTTCCTGAACTCGACGAGCTCGGCCGCCGGCCCGAACAACCCGCTCTTCACCGAAGCGTACGGTCAGTTCGACGTCAGCCTCAGCTACGATGTCACCGATGGCCTCACGGTCTTTGCCGAAGCCATCAACCTGACCAACAGCTATAACCGCGTGCATGGCCGCCATGTCAACGAGGTCAATTATCTGACCCAGACCGGCCCGCGCTACGCGATTGGTGCTCGCTACAAGTTCTGACGCTGAGGCGTTGGAACACGTCACTAGGTAATGAGAAGGCCGTTGGAGACAGCGGCCTTCTTGTTCTAAGCTGACCCCGGTGCCGGGAGGCACTTCGCGATAAGAAGAAGGACAGGCATGACCCGCCACGCGCTTCTCAATAACGGGGATCACCAGAACCTCCGGATCATCACCCGCCGCGCCGCCGAGCTTGGCGACGGCGTGATGTATGTGCCCACTTTCCCGTTCGAATTCCGCGCCGTTCAGGCGCATTATCCGATCCTCTTTCACCAGGATGCATCCACCGGCCGTTTTCACGCGCTTGCCATGTTCGGGTTCGAGCGCGGCGAAAACCTGTTTCTGACCGGTGACGGCTGGGATGCGCACTATGTGCCACTTGCCGTCCAGCGCCAGCCCTTCCTGATCGGGCAGGATGGCCGGGGCGAGCGGGTCGTGCATATCGATCTCGATAGCCCTCGGGTGAGCAGCACCGAGGGCGAGCCGCTCTTTCAGGCGAACGGTGCCAATACGCCGTATCTGGAACATATTGCCGCTGTCCTTGATGCCATCCACAAGGGGGGCGAGGAAGCGGCCGCCTTCACCGAAACGCTTGTTGGCCTTGGTCTGCTCGAAAGCCTTGCGCTCGATGTGGAACTCGCCGACGGCAGCAAGAACCGCCTGATGGGTTTCCATGTGATCAATGAAGACAAGCTGATGGCACTCGATAGCACCACGCTTGCCGACCTCAATGCCCGTGGCTATCTCGCGGCGATCTATATGGTGCTGGCTTCGCTTTCGCATATCCGCGACCTGATCGTGCGCAAGAATGCGCGGCTCGGGGGCAAGTGACGGGCCCATGCGCGCCGCACCGAAAGCGATCAGGGAAATTTCAGGCGTCCGCCCGGATGCCTTGCCACAGGATATCCTGACCGGCACCGAGCCTGTTGTTTTCAAGGGGCTGGTTGCTGATTGGCCGCTCGTGCAGGCAGGCAGCAATTCGGCCGCTGCGGCGCGCGACTATCTGAAAAGCTTCCATAATGGGGTCTCGGTCGCGGTGACACTCGCCGGGCCAGAGGAGGGTGGCCGGGTTTTCTATAATGACGACCTTTCCGGCCCGAATTTCGAGCAGCATATGGCGCGGCTCGATATCGTGCTCGACAAGATGGTCGCCGACATCGGTAACCCCGATGCACCGCTCGCCTATGTGGGCTCCACCACGATTGATGCCTGCCTGCCGGGTATGCGGGCCGAGAACGATATCGATCTTGGCGCCCGTGATGCCCTCGCCAGCATCTGGATCGGTGGCAAGTCACGCATTCCGGCGCACTATGACCTGCCTGACAATGTGGCCTGCGTGGCGGTCGGTCGTCGCCGTTTCACGCTTTTCCCGCCCGAGCAGTTGCCGAACCTTTATGTCGGGCCGCTCGATATCACCCCTGCCGGGCAATCGGTGAGTGTGGTGGATATCACGAACCCTGATCTTGAGAGGTTCCCGCGCTTTGCAGAGGCCTGGGGCTTGGCACAGGTGGCGGAGATGGAGCCGGGTGATGCGCTCTTCATCCCGTCCATGTGGTGGCATCATGTGGAAAGCCTTGATGCCTTCAATGTGCTCGTCAATTACTGGTGGCGTCAGTCGCCCGCACACATGGGACCGCCCGTGAATGTACTTTTCCACGCGCTGATGGCGATCCGCGACCTGCCGCCGGCGCAGAAGGCGGTGTGGAAGGATATCTTTGACCATTATGTTTTTGATCAGCCGGAAGGCAGCCTTGACCATATCCCGGAGGGGAGCCGGGGGGTTTTGGGGCCCATGGACGAAAGGAATGCGCAGCGCATCCGCGCTTTCCTGCAGAAGCGGCTGAGCCGGTAACAGGTTTTGAGAGGAAGAGGGGTTTTCGTGGAACAGGCAGAAGGAAAAGTCCGGCGCGTTGTCATCGCCGGGGGCGGCACCGCCGGCTGGATGGCTGCGGCCATCATGTCCAAGGTGCTTGGCAAGGCGCTTGAAATCCGCCTGATCGAATCCGAGGAGATCGGCACGGTCGGCGTGGGCGAAGCGACGATCCCGACGCTCTTGACCTATAACCGCCTCGCGCGGATCGACGAACGCGAATTCATGGCGGCCACCAAGGCGACCTTCAAGCTCGGCATCGAGTTCGTGAACTGGCGCCAGAAGAACCACAGCTATATCCACTCCTTCGGCATCACCGGCAAGGATCACTGGACGGCCGGCTTCCAGCATTTCTGGCGGCGCGGTTTGCAGGAGGGCCAGGCGTCCGACTTCGGTGACTATTGCCTTGAGCTGAAAGCGGCCCTTGAAAACAAGTTCGCGCACCTGCCTGACCTCGGCCTGAACTATGCTTATCACCTTGATTCCAGCCTTTACGCCAAGTTCCTGCGCAAGATGGCGGAAGAGCACGGCGTGGAGCGGATCGAGGGCAAGATTGTCTCGGTGCAGCAGGATGGAGAGACCGGCTTCGTGTCGTCCGTCACCATGATGTCGGGGCAGGTGGTGGAGGGCGATCTTTTCATCGATTGCTCGGGTTTCCGGGGCCTCCTTATCGAACAGACCCTGCACACCGGCTATGATGACTGGACCCATTGGCTGCCGTGCGACAGCGCCGTGGCGGTGCAGACCGAAGCTGTCGAGGACCCGATCCCCTATACCCGCTCCACGGCCCACGATTCCGGCTGGCAGTGGCGTATCCCGCTGCAGCACCGGGTGGGTAACGGGCTCGTTTTCTGCAGCCGGTATCAAAGCGATGACGACGCCATCCGCCTGCTGATGGATAATGTGCAGGGCAAGGCTTTGGTCGAGCCGCGCGTCCTGAAGTTCCGCACCGGCACGCGGCGCAAGCACTGGAACCGCAACGTGGTGGCGCTGGGGCTCGCCAGCGGCTTTATCGAGCCGCTTGAATCAACCAGTATCCACCTCATCCAGCGCGGTATCCTGCGCCTGATGCAGATGTTCCCCAATCAGGGTATCCGGCAGGAAGATGTGGACGAGTTCAACAAGCAGACCCGCGAGGAAACCGAGGGTATCCGCGATTTCATCATCCTGCACTATCATGTGACCGACCGGCGCGACACACCCTTCTGGCGCCAGTGCGCCTCGATGGATATCCCCGAGACGCTGGCGCACCGCATCCGCCTGTTCCGCGAAACCGGACGGGTCTTCCGCAAGGCGGATGAACTGTTTGCCGAGAACAGCTGGATTCAGGTGATGCTGGGGCAAGGCATCCTGCCTGAACGCTATCACCCGGTTGTCGATGTGATGGAGAAGAAGGAACTCGGCGAGTTTCTGGATATGGTGAAGATGAATGTGGCGAAGACGGTGGCAAGCCTGCCGAGCCACCAGCAATATATCCGCCAATATTGCCCTTCGAAAATGGACTGAAGCCGGTGCCTCAGTCTTTCTTCTGCCAGACACGGACCCAGTCGATCTCGTAACGGGTCGGGAAGGCCGTATCGTCCACACCTTGCGAACCGCCCCAGTCACCGCCGACGGCGAGATTGAGGATCAGGTGGAAGGGGTGGTCGAGCGGCCATTCGGCGTGGCCGTCGCTGTCGGCTTTGGTCACGCTGTAATATTCGCGGCCGTCGATGTACCAGCGGATGTCGGTCTCGGTCCATTCCGCTGAATATTCGTGGAAGTCTTCGGTCGCATTTTCCACCACCATATTGCCGCCCTTCTGGGTGCCGATCCGGTGGTTATAGGCTTCGGTGTGGATGGTGCCGTGCACCTTGCCTTCGTCGTAGCCCACATGCTCCATCAGGTCGATCTCGCCGGACTTGGGCCACGGACCGTAGGACGCCTTGTCTGGCATCATCCAGAAGGCCGGCCAGGTGCCGCGGCCTTTGGGCAGTCTGGCGCGCATGGTGAAGCGGCCATAGGTCCAGCCTTCGCGGTTCTGCGTGGTGATCTTGGCAGAGGTGAATTCCTTGCCTGCACCCTTGGCTTCGATGACCAGAACGCCATCCTCAACACGAAGGTTTTCGGTCGCTTTGGTATAGGTCTGCAGCTCGTTGTTGCCGAAATAGCAATGTGTCGGGCAGCCATTGCCTTCGATGATCCGCCAGTCGCCTGTATTCAGTGCCGCACCGTCAAACTCATCCGCCCACACAAGCTGCCAGCCATCGTCGGCCTTTACGGGTGCGGCGGCGAGGAGTACGGCGAGGCCAAGTGCGGTGCGGTTCATGGTTTCATCTCCCTGAGCTTGGCGACAATCGCCGCGTGCGACTGTGCGGTAACCGGATAGAAAAGGATGACAAAGGCGGAGCCCAGAAGGGCGGCAGCCGGAATGAGCGTGAAGATATTGCGGATGCCGTCGGCGGTGGTTGCTGCCACGTCCGCGCCTGCCTGATAACCGATCATGTCCAGAAGGATACCGGCCACGAAGGCGGATAGGCCGATGGTCACCTTCTGGAAGCTTGAGGCCATGCCGATCAGGAAGGATTCAATCTTGATGCCGGTCAGATACTGGCCGTATTCGATCGTGTCGGGGAGGGCGCTCCAGAAAAGCACCGCAAAGCTCGATAGCCCGATCACGATGACGATGACGGCGCCGTAGGCCGCCATGATCGATCCGCTGCGGTCGAAATACAGCATCATCAGGCCGGCAGCACCCGTAAGGCAGCCGAGGATCCAGGCGAAACGCTTGCCGATCTTCAGCGCCACCAGCGCCCAGAACGGGATGGTGATCAAGGGCGCCGCCCCCATGATGATGATCGCATTATTGCCGGCGGTGCGGTTGCCGAGCGTGCTCTCAAAAAAATAGAGCATCGTCTGCCCGACGATGGAATTGGCGACGGTCACGAGCATGATCCCGCCGATCACCAGCATGAAGGGCCGATTGCGCATCATGGCCGAAAGGCTTTCGCCGAGGCCCGGCATCACCTCATCCGCCGGTTCCGGCTTTTCGTGGGTGTCGGTCAGCGCGAAGCAGGCGACCAGCACGATCACGGCCAGAACGCCTGCCGCGATGCCCATGTGGCTGAAGGCTACGGCGTCCGAATGCTCCGCTTGCAGATGCTTGGCGATATAACTGATGCTCAGCCCGCCCAGAAACCCGAAATACATGCGGATGCCGGCCAATCGGGTGCGGCCGTCAAAATTCTGGGTGATGCGGGCGCCGAGCGTGGAATAGGGGATCGAAACGATGGTGTAGGTGGTGCGAAAAAGTAGAAGCACGATCAGCGTGTAAAGGATCGTCATCCATTCCTCGGGGAAACGGACGGGCGTGAACATCAGCGCGAACATGATGGCAAGCGGCACACAGCCGAACAGCAGATAAGGCCGGTAAGGCCCGAAACGGCTGCGGGTGCGCTCGGCAATGAAGCCCATGATGGGGTCGGTAACGGCATCCCAGATCGAGGCGATCAGGAAAAGCGTGCCAACGACGGTGCCTGAAAGGCCCACCACGTTAGTTTCGAAAAAGAAGAGGAAGAAGCCGACGCCTTGCCAGAAAAGGTTGAGCGCATAGTCGCCAAGGCCAAAGCCGATAAAGGGTTTGAGCGGCGTCCCGCGGGCGTCGTTATCGATCTGCAGTTGCTCTGCCATGCTGCCTTTTCCGGACCTCTTGCTGACAGCGCTATCATGTGCGCGTGACAGCGGCAACTTTCTTGTGATATGAGGCACTTGAGACCATGCGCTGTTCCGGCGGGTCTGTCCAGCTTCAGTGCCCGGGGGAACTGGTGGCCATCGCGAAATCAAAAACCGCTACCATGAATGACGTGGCCCGGCTTGCCGGCGTCTCGATGAAGACCGTTTCGCGCGTTTTCAATAACGAGAAATATGTCGCCAAGGACAAGAAGGACAAGGTGCTCGAAGTCGCTGCCGCGCTGAATTATCATCCGTCGCTTCAGGCGCGGGGCCTGGCGGGGCACAAGACTTATATCGTCGGCTTCTTTGTGGACGTCCCGAGCGGCGACTATATCAGCAAGGTGTTGCGCGGGCTTCTGTCACGCGCCGAAGAAGCCGGCTGTCATCTGGTCGTCGAGGTCTTGAAGGACCGTGGCGACGAGGTGAAGCTGAAGCAGGTGCTGAGTTCGATCCGTTTCGATGGCGTTGTCCTGTCGCCTCCAATCTGTGACGATGTGGTGGTGCTGAATGCTCTTCGGGCCATCGGCGTGCCGGCGGCCCGCATCGCGCCCGGTATCCCAGCCACGGATATGTCGGAAGTCCATATCGACGATTATCAGGCGGCCTTCGATATGACAGAATTCCTGATCGGCAAGGGGCATCGCCGTATCGGTTTCATCAAGGGCAATCCCAACCACTCCTGTTCGCTGGACCGCGAGCGCGGCTATGTCCGTGCCATGCAAAGCCACGGGATCGAGGTGCGGAACGAGCTGGTGGTGCCCGGCATGTTCTCCTTTGCGAGCGGCAAGGAAGCTGCTGAGACACTGCTGTCGCGCGCAGAAAAGCCGACTGCCATTTTCGCCTGTAACGACGAAATGGCGGCGGGTGTGCTGGCGGTTGCGCGCGAGAAGGGGCTGGCGGTGCCGGCTGATCTTTCGATTGTCGGCTTCGACGATGATGCTGTCGCCACCATCGTTTCTCCCGCGCTCACCACCATGCGCCAGCCAGTGGAAGCCATGGCCGCCGCCGCCTTCGACCTGATGATGCAAAGTGCCGAGGACGAAAGCACCGCCGGCACGCGGGTCGAGCATGCCTATGAGCTGTGCGACCGGGAATCCGTCGCTGATCTGACCCAATAGTCAGGTTTTCTGCCCCTCGGGGCGGCATCTGTCAGAAATATGACAGCGCTATCATGTTATTCGTGGACAAAATCGCCGTTTTTTGGCATTTGAATAAGACATCGCTGTCATATGCGATTCCGGGCGGGCGGAATGGGGCCGCACGATCCGGCTAGTTCAGACTTTCGGGGATTGGGGAGACCAGTATGTCCGCCTACCAGACCTTTGGCCGCACGGCCAAGGCCTTTGCCGTTTCCGCCTTGATGATGAGCGTGGCGCCTGCGCCGCTCTTGGCTGCCGATGAAGGCGCCGCCAGCTGGCCGGTTGTTGCGTCTGCTGTGAAGGCCGATGCCGCCATTGAAGCGCGGGTGAGTGAAATCCTCGCCAAGATGAGCGTCGAGGAAAAGGTCGGGCAGGTGATGCAGGCCGAAATCCAGTTCGTGACGCCCGACGACATCCGCAAATATCACTTGGGCTCCGTCCTCAATGGCGGCGGCTCGCTGCCGAACAAGAACAAGCATGCGACACCCGGCGAGTGGCTGGCGCTTGCGGATTCCTTCTATGAAGCCTCTGTTGATACGGCAGATGGCGGCGTGGCCGTCCCGATCATCTGGGGTTCGGACGCCGTGCACGGCCATAACAATGTGATCGGCGCCACGCTGTTCCCGCACAATATCGGCCTTGGCGCGATGCATGACCCGGCCCTCATTCGCAAGATCGGCGAAGTGACGGCGCGTGAAGTGCGTGCCACCGGCATCGACTGGACCTTTGCGCCGACCGTGGCGGTTGCCCGCAACGACCGCTGGGGCCGCACTTATGAAAGCTATTCCGAAGATCCGGCGCTGGTGAAAGCCTATGCGCGTGAAATGGTGCTTGGCCTGCAGGGCGAGCCCGGCACGCCTGATTTCCTGAATGGCAACCATGTGATCGCCACCGCCAAGCATTTCCTGGCGGACGGTGGCACCACAGCGGGGGACGATCAGGGCAACGCGGAGATGCCGGAAAAGGACCTGCGCGATATCCATGCGCCCGGCTATTTCTCGGCGCTTGAGGCCGGTGCGCAAAGCGTGATGGCGAGCTTCTCGTCATGGAACGGCACCAAGATGCACGGCAATCCCTATCTGCTCACCGATGTATTGAAGGACCGCATGGGTTTTGACGGCTTCATTGTTGGGGACTGGAATGGCCATGGTCAGGTGCCAGGCTGCACCAACGTGTCCTGTGCGGCTTCGATCAATGCAGGCCTTGACCTTTTCATGGTGCCGGAGGACTGGAAAGGCCTTTACGAGCACACACTGGCGCAGGTGAAGGCCGGTGATATTCCGATGAAGCGGCTGGATGATGCCGTTGCCCGCATGCTGCGCGTCAAGCTGCGCGCCGGGCTCTTCGATGGCGGCAAGCCCTCGACCCGTGGGGTTGCGGGGCGTGACGATGTGATCGGTTCGCCCGAACACCGTGCCGTGGCGCGGCAGGCGGTGCGCCAGAGCTTGGTTCTTCTGAAAAATGCTGGTGGTGTGCTGCCCATCAAGCCGTCTGCCCGCATTCTGGTCACCGGTGACGGGGCCGATAATATCGGCAAGCAAAGCGGCGGCTGGACGATCAGCTGGCAGGGCACCGGTAATGTGAACAGCGACTTCCCGGGTGCTACCTCCATCTATGGCGGTATCGCCGACGCCGTGAAGGCCGCGGGCGGTATCGCCACCCTTTCGGACGACGGCTTTTACAAGGAAAAGCCCGATGTGGCCGTGGTGGTGTTCGGGGAAGAACCCTATGCCGAGGGGCAGGGCGACCGCGACACGCTCGAGTTCGAGCCTGGTAGCAAGCGTGCCCTCGCGACGCTCAGGAAATTGAAGGCAGAGGGTGTCCCGGTCGTATCTGTGTTCCTTTCCGGTCGCCCGATGTGGGTAAACCCCGAAATCAACGCGTCCGACGCCTTTGTCGCGGCGTGGCTGCCGGGCAGTGAAGGGGGCGGGGTGGCCGACGTGCTGATAGCCGATGCGAACGGCAAGCCGCGCCACGATTTCACCGGCCGCCTTTCCTTCTCGTGGCCGAAAACGCCGATGCAGGACAATCTGAACAAGGGCCAGAAGGGCTATGACCCGCAGTTCGCACTCGGCTATGGCCTTGACTATAAGGCCAAAGGCAAAGGCCCCGGCAAGCTTGCCGAGGATGTGGCAGGCGTGAAGGCGCCGGGTATGGACGATATCCCGCTTTATGTCGGCCGTCCGCTTGCCCCATGGCTTGTGTTCATCGCGGATGACAAGGCCGGTCAGCAGCTGAGCGGTGCCTATGCCGCCCTCCGTACCGGCACGGCACGCGCCAATGTGGTGGACAAGAATGTGCAGGGTGACGCCCTACTTGTTGAATGGCTGACCGGCGAAAAGGCCGCGCTCGCCCTGCGCGACGGGCCGGCGCTCGACTGGTCCGGCTATTACACCGCAGGCGCCACGCTGACGTTCGAGCTGAAAACCGACAAGCCTGGAGCCATGACCGTCGGCTTCGGTTGCGGGCCGGACTGCGGCGCCGACGTGTCGCTCGCCAAGGTACAGGATATCGGCGCGGCGGACGCGAGCGGCTGGCGCAAGGTCAGCGTGCCGCTCGTGTGCCTTGCAGACAGCGCCCGGAACTTCAGCCATGTGACCGAACCCTTCCGCCTGTCTGCGACGGGCGTGATGAAGGCGACCGTTGCGAATATCACCATTGATCTCACCGAAGAGGGTGTGAAGGCCTGTCCCTTCCCTTGAGGCCTTCACGCTACGGTGCCAGACGGGGAGGCTGCAACTGCGGCCTCCCCGTTCCCTTTTCCGGGGATAAGGGTTTGGGGACGCTTGACACATTCCCTGAAAGCGTTTTCATATGACGGGTGAGTTTCCAGCCCCAAGGATACGGAATGGCACCGAAGTCGAAGCCGACGATCATTGATGTCGCCCGCGTGGCCGGGGTTTCTGTCACCACTGTCAGTCGCGTGCTGAATGGCGGCAAATATGTCAGCCCCGACAAGCTCGTCGCTGTGCAGGAAGCGTTCGACAAGCTCGATTACCAGCCGAACCTGCATGCCCGCAGCCTCGCCGGCGAGCGCGCCTATATGATCGGCCTGCTGTTCGATGATCCGCGTGGGGATTATCTGTCCGGCATGCAGCGCGGCACGCTCCTCGCGGGCCAGAAGGCAGGTTATCATGTGCTGGTGGAGCTGCTTGGCCGGACTGGCACACTTGCCCAGATGAAGCGGCTGATCAGCCGGGTGCGGCTTTCGGGCGTGATCCTCACACCACCGGTTTGCGACCATACATCACTGCTCAACACCTTGGTGCGGCACAATATTCCAGCGGTGCGCATCTCGCCGAGCAGTGACTTTCCGGGTATTCCGTCGGTGAAGATTGATGACTATGCGGCAGCGACCGAGATGACCCGGCACCTGATCACGCTTGGCCACCGCAAGATCGGCTTCATCATCGGGGACCTCGAGCATGCGGACGCCCGCGAACGCCAGCGCGCCTTCAATGACGCACTCGCCAAGGCCGGGGTCGAGGCACGGCCCGAATGGGTGGCGGAAGGCGGCTATCAGTTCTCGGGCGGCCTGACGGCAGCCCGCAAGATCCTCTCGCAGCCGGATAGGCCGACAGCTATTTTTGCCTCGAACGACGATATGGCGGCGGCGGTGATCGCGGTGGCAGACGAAATGGGCTTGCGCGTGCCGACGGACCTCTCCGTCACGGGCTTCGATGACACCTCGCTCGCCTCTGCTGTTTCGCCCGCGCTCACCACCATCCGCCAGCCGGTGGAGCAGATGGCCATGAAGGCGGTTGAAATCCTTCTGGAGCGGATATCGGGTGAAAAGCCGGAAATCGAAACGCCGGTGATGATGGGCACCAAATTCGTCCGGCGCGGTTCTACCGGCCCGGCCCCCAAGTAATCCGGCTCAGCGAAACGGTCAGGTGACGGCGTCCTCGACCTGGAAGCGGGCTTCGCGCCAGAGGCCGCTATCAAGGATATAGGCAAGCGTTTCGACGGCGTCCCATACATCAGTGTAGCGCGTGTAAAGCGGCGTGAAGCCAAAGCGCATGATATCCGGCGCGCGGAAGTCGCCGACCACGCCGCGCTCGATCAGCGCCTTGATGACCGGATAGCCGCCATCCTTGAAGGAAAGCGCCACCTGACTGCCGCGGGCGTCCGCATCGCGCGGGGTGGCGACCGTGACACCGAAACGGGCAAGGTGTTCGTCGGCGAGATCGATGAAAAGCCCGGTCAGCGCCTGCGACTTTTTGCGGATCGCTGCCATGTCGGTTTTCAGGAACACATCAAGCCCTGCTTCGACGAGTGCGAGGCTGGTGATCGGCTGGGTGCCGGTCAGGAATTTGGCAAGTGCCGGTGCCGGTGCATAGTCGCGCGTGAAGTCGAACGGCGCCTTGTGGCTCCACCAGCCGGTCAGCGGTTGGCGGGCGGCTTCCTGATGGCGTTTTGCCACGAACAGGAAGGCCGGGGCACCGGGACCGCCGTTCAGATATTTGTAACCGCATCCGACTGCGAAGTCGGCCTTGGCACCATTCAGGTCCACCGGCAGCGCGCCGGCGCTATGGCAGAGATCCCAGATGGCAAGCGCACCGGCCTCGTGGGCCTTTTTGGTGATGGCAGCCATATCCAGAAGGTGCCCGGTCTTGTAATGCACATGGGTAAGGCAGACGGCGGCGACTGTGTCGTCGATCGCAGCCATGATATCGTCTTTCTCGGCGAAGCGGATTTCATGGCCGCGCCCCAGAAAGTCGACAAGACCCTGCGCGATATAATTGTCTGTCGGGAAGTTGCTGCCTTCCATCACGATCACGCGGCGCTCCGGGCGCAGGGCGAGAGCGGCAGCGAGAACCTTGAAAAGGTTGACGCCGGTTGCGTCCGTCACCAGCACTTCATCGTCACCGGCACCGACGAGCGGGGCAAGCTTGTTGCCAAGCCTGCGAGGCAGTTCATACCAGCCGGCACTGTTCCAGCTTTTGATCAGGTCGGTCGCCCATTCCTGCCGGATCAGCCGTTCAGCGCGCGCCATTGCGGCCTTCGGGGCGGCGCCCAGCGAATTGCCATCCAGATAGATCACGCCTTCCGGCAGGTCGAATTCATCGCGCAAGGGCGCCAGCGGGTCGGCGGCATCCATG
The DNA here is from genome assembly GCF_026719705.1 of Pseudokordiimonas caeni. GTDB lineage: Bacteria > Pseudomonadota > Alphaproteobacteria > Sphingomonadales > Kordiimonadaceae > Gimibacter > Gimibacter caeni. The sequence goes on from NZ_JAPPRR010000001.1 coordinate 343,728, forward strand.
GCGGCGAGGGCATCGCGGGTGAGATTTCTGGTGTCGGTCATGCTGTTTTCGTCCCAAAGCTTGCGGCTTTGTCGCGCCTCAGTCGAGCCACGTCAAGCTCGCGACCGAGCTGATGCCGAGCCCCGGTGTTTCGTTGAGCGTGATGGACGGCCCCGCAAACCGGCTGCCGCCTTCGGCGGGGTCGTGGGTACACAGGGCGGGCCCATCCAGATCAATCCGCGTGATCACGTCGCTTGCGGCGGCTGCGAGATGCGCGGCGGCGGCGGCACTGATCGAGGATTCCATCATCGCCCCCATCATGCAACTGGCACCGAAGGAACGCACGGTATCGACAATCGCGAGCGCGCCCCGGATGCCGCCCGCTTTCATCAGCTTGATATTGACGATATCGGCGGCACCCATATCAAGCACGCGGCGGGCCTCGGTAGCGTTGAAGGCGCTTTCGTCCGCGAGCACCGGCACATGGGTGCGCTTCCTGACGAAAAGAAGCCCGTCAAGGTCCGACGCCGGTACCGGCTGCTCGATCAGGTCAAGCTCGATCCCTGCCGTTTCGATGGCGTCCAACAGCCTGACGGTTTCCTCCGCCGTCCAGCCCTGATTGGCATCAAGCCGGATGGCGGCGCGGCCACCGGCTGCGGCATGCACGGCTTTCACGCGGGCGAGGTCAAGGTCCGCATCGCGGCCGACCTTTACCTTCAGCATGCCGAAGCCTGCCTTGATGGCCGCGCGCGTATCCGCTTCCATCTTCTCGACACTATCAAGACTGATGGTGATATCAGTCTCAAGGCTCAATGGGCCACCGCCCAGAAAGCCAGCGAGATGTTTGCCCGCCGCCCGCGCCTGCAGGTCGAAAAGGGCGATTTCGGTCGCGGCAAGCGCGCTCGTATTGCCCGGCGGCAGGGCGCTGAAATCAGGCAGTTCGTCGACAGGGCGGCCAATAAGGCCGGGCAGCAAATGGCTGCGCAGGGCCCGAAGGATGCTCTCGTGCGTTTCGCCGGTGATAGCCGCCGTCGGCGGTGCCTCGCCCCAGCCGCAGATGCCCGCGTCGGTTTCAAGCTTCAGGACGATATCTTCAACGGTATCGACACTGCGGAGCGCGGTCTTGAACGGCGTGACGAGCGGAACCTTCAGGAGACCAAGCCTGTAACCCGTGATCCGCATACCCGCTGATACTCCTGAAGTGATATTTCCGCCACCATCGCACGCCCCGGCGCGGGCGTAAATATTTTGTGCGGTGGGTGGCACCTGCCTTGCGCCACAGGCATTTGTCCGGCACCTTGGGCGGCCTGATCGACTGCTATTCCGGGGGAAGTATGGAAGGCTGGCTCACCGTTCTACCGCCATTATTGGTTCTGGCCTTGGTCTTGTGGAAGAAGGAGGTCCTTTCGGCGTTGCTGGTGGGTCTCTTTGTGTCGGAACTGCTGCTTCTGGTGTCGGGCGGTCAAAGTGGCCCGGTGGCGTCGGTGGGATTGGGGGCGCTGGCCACCATCGACCGGATCGTTGCCGTGGTGGCGGATGCGGATAATGCCCGGGTGCTGGTGTTCGCGCTGCTGATCGGGTCGCTCCTCGCCTTCATGTACCGCTCGGGCGGGGTGGCAGCGGTGATCGACCGGGTGGTCGGCATGGGGCTTGTGAAGTCCCGCCGCCAGGCCCTGGGGCTGACGGCCGTGACCGGCACGGTCATCTTCGTCGAATCCAACCTCAGCGTTCTGGCCTCGGGGCTTCTCTCGCGCGGGCTCTATGACCGCTACGGCCTCAGCCGGGCGCATCTCGCCTATATTGTCGACAGTACCTCGGCCCCCATCTGTATCCTCATTCTCCTGAATGGCTGGGGGGCCTTCGTGCTGGCTCTCCTTGGTGGCTATGACCTCGGGATGAGTTCGGCCTCCGTCCTCTGGGGCAGCGTGCCCTTCAACTTCTATGCCCTCATCACCCTCGCCATTGTCGTCTATTCGGTGGCAAGCGGGAAGTTCCACGGGCCGCTCGGCCGGGTGAAAGCCACCGAAGGCCGGATCGGGCCCGACGCCCATGAGGGGGCAGACGGCGGCCATGAGTATGCCCCGACCCGCTCCCGCTTCATGATCCTGCCGCTGCTCGCCATGATCTTCGGGATGGTCGGCTTCATGCTCTGGACCGGGAATGGCAGCATCGCGGCGGGCAGCGGGTCGCGCTCGATCCTTTATGCCACCGTGCTTGGCTGCCTCGTCGCCTATCTCCTTCTCGTCTTCGACCGGCGCTTCGGTCACAAGGAACTGGTGGAGATCGGCCTTCAGGGCATGAATGACCTGATGCCGGTGGTCCTGATCCTCCTGATGTCCATCGCCTTCGGGGCGAGCCTCAAGGCGCTCGGCACCGGGGCCTTCATCGCCGGGATCGTCAGCGGCGGCATGGCACCCATCCTGATCGCCCCGGCGCTCTTCATCGCGGGTGCCCTGATGTCCTTCTTCACCGGCACCTCGTGGGGCACCTTCGCGATCCTCGTGCCCATCGCCATGCCGATCGTGCAGACGCTCGGCCTGCCGCCTGCCTTCATCCTCTCGGCTGTTCTGGGGGGCGGGGTGTTCGGTGACCATTGCTCGCCAATCTCCGACACCACCATCGTCTCGTCGCTCGCCTCCGGCTGCGACCATCTCGAGCATGTCAGAACCCAGATCCCCTATGCCCTCACCGCCGCCGCCGTTACCATCGCGGTGTATCTCGCGGCGGGAATGGTGGTGCTGTGATCCTGTGGCGGTCAGCCCGGCCAGTTGTCCTTGCGGCCTGCCTCAGCCTGCCGGCTGCCGCCGGTGTGCCGGATGAAGCAGCGCTTGATGCGCTGGTGCCAGAGGCGCTCGCGGCGTTCGATGTGCCGGGCATGGCGATTGCCATCGTCAAGAACGGCGAAGTGCAGCTGATGAAGGGATATGGCCTGCGCGACGTTGCCGCCGGTTTGCCGGTGGACACAAGCACCTATTTCCGGCTGGGCTCCACGACCAAAGCCTTCACGACGGCCGCGCTTTCGCTGCTGGTGTCCGAAGGCAAGCTTGGCTGGGGGGACAGGCTTGTCACCCACATGCCGGCCTTCCGGCTGTATGACCCGGCGGTGACGGACGCCCTTACCGTGAAGGACCTGCTGACCCACCGGTCCGGCCTGCCGGCGAGTGCGGGGGATTTCATGTTGTGGCCGATGCCATCCGGCTTCAGTCGCGCCGAAGTGATGGCAAACCTTCATCGTTTCAAGCCGGTGGCGCCCTTCCGCACGAAATACGCCTATAACAATGCCCTCTATGTGGTGGCAGGCGAGCTGGTGGCGGCGCTATCCGGCATGCCTTACGAGGATTTCGTGGAAGCGCGGCTGATGAAGCCGCTCGGGATCGATTGTTACGCGGGCGAGGTGCCAAAAGCAGTGCTTGCTGACGCAGCCGAGCCTTATGTGCCGTATGAGGGCAAGCCGCTAAGGGTTGATCGCAACCGGCTCGGCACCGGCACGCTCGTTATGGCAGCGGCTGGCGGCATTGCCTGCAACGCCGAGGGCATGGCGCGCTGGATGACAGCGCTTCTGGAAGGGGGTGATGGTGTGATCGCGCCCGAACAGATCGCTGAGATGTGGACGGGCGTGACCCCGATGCCGGTGTCGGTGCAGGATAAGGAACGCGACGGCACCAGCGCACGCAGTTATGCGCTCGGCTGGCGGGTGGCCGATGTGAAAGGGCATCAGACCGTGTCGCACACAGGTGCACTTCTTGGCACCCAGTCGCAGGTAATGCTGGTGCCGGAAATCGGCCTTGGCATCACGCTTCTCAGCAACGGGACTAGTGGCGGGCCGCAGTCTGCCGTGATGCAGGCGCTGCTGATGCAGTATCTGGCGCCCGAAGAAGCGGACAAGGACTGGATTGCCGCCTTCGCCCGCAAACCCTTCACCCCGCCTCCGATGCCCGAAACCGTACCGCTTGCCGCACCCGAGGACGCCTATATCGGAACCTATGCGGATGAATGGTACGGTGGCGTAACGATATCACGCCGGAAAGATGGCGGCCTTGGCTTTGAAATGGCCCGTATGGCCGCCTTCAAGGGCAGGATGCGACCCATCGCCCCAGATAAAACCCTGATCAAGTGGGATGACCCGACGGCGGACGCTGATTTTATCGCGAAGTTCGATAGGGAAGGGGACAGGGTCACCGGCTTCCGGCTGATCTACACGGCGGGTAGCAAGGGCGCTGTCACCGATCTTGATGCCATGTATTTCCGCCGGGTCGACTAGGCCCTAGTCTTTGCTGTCGCCGAACTTGCCGTGGCGACCCGCGCCGCCAGCGAAGCGTTTGGCGCCGGCTTGCGCTTCGGCGGCAAGTACCGAGTATCCGCCTTTGCCCTCCGCGACAAGCGCATCCCGAAAGCCGAGGTCCCATTGGCTGAGTGCAGAGACACGGTCGGCCCGCATGCACATTTCCGGGAAGGCTGCGATTTCTTTGGCGAGTGCGATGGTAGCAGCGAGTGCCGTGCCATCTGCCACCACACGGTTGGCGAGGCCAAAGGCAAGGGCTTCATCGGCTTTCACCGGCCTGCCGGTGAGGATCATGTCCAGCGCGCGGCCCTGCCCGATGATGCGGGGCAGGCGCACGGTGCCGCCATCGATCAGGGGCACGCCCCAGCGGCGACAGAAGACGCCGAAGACGGCGCTTTCCTCGGCGACCCGCAGGTCGGCGAGAAGGGCAAGCTCCAGCCCGCCAGCGACGGCATAGCCGGCAACAGCGGCAATCAGCGGCTTTGAAAGCTCCATGCGGCTTGGCCCCATCGGACCGGAGCCGGTGCCGGTGGGCTCCACCTCATTGCCGCGTTCGGGGTCGCCTACACTCGCGAGATCAGCGCCTGCACAGAAGTTGCCGCCAGCGCCCGTGAGGACAGCGACCTTCAGGCTGTCGTCAGCTTCGAACGCCTCGAACGCAGCGCGCAGGGCATAGGCTGTAGGCCGGTCCACCGCGTTGCGCTTTTCCGGTCGGTTGATGGTGACGATGAAAATCGGGCCATCGCGTTCGGTCAGGACAAGCGCGTCTTCCATGTCAGATATCCCCAAGGGTGAAGGGAACCCTTATTGTGCAGCCCTTTTCGCTGCTTTCCAAGGCAAGCTCGATCAGGCGGAGGCCGGCGAGCGCATCATGGGGGCTTGCGGGTACTGGCGCGCCGTTCAGGATGGCGTCCGCCAGCGCACGGTAATAAAGCCGGTAGTCCCCGGCCTTTGTCTCCACCGGACGGCAGGACGTACCGTCATAGAGGATGCCATGGCAATCAGGTGCTTCCTTGCCCCAGTCATCACCGATGGGCAGGCGGCCTTCCTTGCGGGCGGCTTCCTGCGTGTCGAGGCCGTATTTTCGCCAGCTGCCCTTAGTGCCATCCAGCGCGAACCGCAGGTTCGGGGCGGCCACAAACGGGCTGGCATGCAGGGAGACCTCCTTGTCGCTGTAACGCAGCAGCAGATGGAACCAGTCGGTTGCTTCAGTATCCTCGCGTAGAGTGCGGCAGCGGGCGGTGATGGCGTCCGGCAGGCCGAACAGCACAAGCGCCTGATCGATCAGGTGAGGCCCAAGGTCGAAAAGGATTCCATTGCCGAGCCCTGCTGACTCGCGCCAGCGCTTGGCGGCGACCGGGCGGAAGCGGTCGAATCTGGATTCGAGACTCCGCACTGCGCCCACGGCGCCCGATTGCACAAGCTCCGCCAAGGTCATGAAATCGCCGTCGAAACGCCGGTTATGGAAAACACTGAGGGTGAGTCCCTTGGTCTCAGCCAGCTTGATCAGATCAGCGGCCTCGCCCGAGCGGATGGCGACGGGCTTTTCCACGAGCACATGCTTGCCAGCTTCAAGGGCGGCCTTGGCGAGCGGGAAGTGGCTGTCGTTCGGCGAGGTGATGACGATGAGGTCGGCGTCCGTGCCTGCAATCAGGTCCGGCCCTGTTTCATAATGGTGGATATGGGGATGGTCAGCGCGCAGCTCCGCCTGCCTTGAGGAAACGGCGACAAGCTCGAAGGCCGGATCAAGATCGATGAAGGGCAGGTGGAAGATACGCGCCGAGGCGCCGTAGCCGATGACGGCGGTGCGGATCATCTCAGCTTTCCATCAGGCGGGGCATGATGTCGACAAGGTTGCAGGGCCGGTAGCGCGCGTCGAATTCGAACTTCAGGATATTGTCCCAAGCATCTTTCACGGCGCCGGTGGACCCCGGCAGCAGGAAGATGAAAGTACCGCGCACAAGGCCGGCAGATGCCCGCGACTGCAGGGTGGAAAGGCCGACTGTCTGGTAGCTCACCTGATGAAAAATCACCGAAAAGCCTTCGATTTCCTTCTCGAACAGGGGGCGCACGGCTTCAACGGTCACATCACGGCCGGTAAGGCCGGTGCCGCCGGTGGTGATGATGGCATCAATGGCCGGGTCATCGATCCAGCGGGTGACGACGGCTTTCACGTCCGTCTTGTCGTCCTTCACGAGTGCGCGGTCGGCGAGGATATGGCCAGCGGCTTCAATCCGCGCGGCAAGTGTGCTGCCGGACTTGTCGGTTTCCAGCGTGCGGGTATCGGACACGGTGAGTATGGCGATACGCACCGGCTTGAAGGCGAGGCTTTCGTCAACTCCAGCCATAAAGTCTCCTCAGCCGCCGGTGACCGACATCTGCCGGGCAACGGCAGGATTGCGGTGGGTGGCATCGATATGAAAATCATGCCCCTTGGGCTTGCGGCCGATGGCTTCATCGATGGCCGCATCAAGACCTGCGGCATCGGCGCCAGCGCGCATCAGGGCGCGGAAGTCGGCGGCATCATCCTGACCAAGGCACATGTAAAGCCGGCCAGTGCAGGTAAGCCGCACCCGGTTGCAGCCATCGCAGAAATTGTGGGTGAGCGGCGTGATGAAGCCGAGCCGTCCGCCGGTTTCTTCCACCCGCACATAACGCGCCGGGCCGCCGGTGCGGTGCGGGATGGGGGTGAGCCGCCAATTGGCTTCAAGCTGGCGGCGGACTTCCGAAAGGGGCAGATACTGGTCCATCCGGTCGCCGTCAATCTCGCCCATCGGCATGGTTTCGATCAGTGTCAGGTCCATGCCGCGCCCATGCGCCCATTCGATCAGAGCCGGGATTTCGTGGGCGTTATAGTCGCTGAGGGCAACTGTATTGATCTTCACCGAAAAGCCGGCCGCCTGCGCAGCATCAAGCCCGGCGATCACGTCCGACAGCACGGCGCGCCGCGTGAGGCGGGCGAAGGTGTCGGGGTCGAGCGTGTCGAGCGACACATTGATCCGCTTCACGCCGGCTTTCGCGAGCGTTTCGGCATGGGCGGCAAGCTGGGTGCCGTTGGTGGTGAGGGTCAGCTCATCAAGATTGCCAGCCTTCACTTCGTGCCCCAGTCGCTCGATCAGGGTTTCGATGCCCCGTCGCACCAGCGGCTCGCCGCCCGTCAGGCGGATCTTGCGCACCCCGCGCCGCATAAAGGCGTGGATCAGGGTATCCAGTTCCTCCAGTGTCAGAAGTTCGGCCTTCGGCAGGAAGGTCATGGCCTGTGGCATGCAATAGGCGCAGCGCAGGTCGCACCGGTCAGTGACGGACACGCGCAGATAGGTGATCGTCCGGCCCAAGGGGTCGATCAGGGGGCGGTTGCCCGCGTCTACATCCTGCATGTCGGCTAAAACATTCATGAAGCGACCTTAGCAACGCCCGATGGGGGCGTAAAGCCGCGCTGCATCACAGCTTCGGGATAAAGCCTTGAAAGCGGGCGAGGGTCGCTACCCCCAAAGCGTCGGCGAGCGGCTTGAGTTCGGCCTCCACCTGCTGCCACACGGCCACGCTTTTCCTGTAGATCGGCTGGCGGACCTGTTCGCTGCTTGCGGTGCGCACGGCGCGGTCGTTTTTATGAAACTCGAGACAGGCGGGTTCAAACGCCACGCCGACATGATCGAGGACCGCGCGGATGGTGGCTTCGGTGTCCGCCACCATTTCCTCATATTGCACGGTCAGCACGCGGCCCGGCAGGGCTTCGGCCCAATGATCCATCAGCCGCAGATAGGCATTATAATGGGCGCCGATATGAGCGAGATCGTAGCTCCATTCATGCCCGCCCGCGAAATGCTGCTTGAAGGCGCTATAGCCCGTGTCCATCGGGTGGCGGCGCGCATCGATGACGATGGCGCCGGGCAGGATCTTGTGGATGAGGCCGACCCGTTCGAAATTCGGGGGCAGCTTATCGATAAAATACGGTTTGCCGGTACGGAAGAGGGCCGTTTCCTCGATATAGGCACGGCCGAAGGCGGCCAGTTCATCGGCTGTCAGCGCGCCGATATTCGCCGGCCATTCGCCGCCCTCTTTCTGGCCTGCCGCGATGCGCATGCGCCGTTCGATCTGCGGCAGGGTTGGCAGTTCCATCGTGCCTTCGATCTGGCTGTGGCTCGCCAGTATCTGTTCAATGAGCGTGGAGCCCGACCGCGGCAGGCCGACGATGAAAATCGGGCGAGGCAGGGCGGGGTCGGCGGGAGCGGTTACTTTCAGATTGTCCCCCTTGAGGGCGCTGACCAGGTTATCGATGACGGCGTCATTTTCCGCCACGTCAAACCGGATATCAGGGCGCAGGCGGGCGCCTTCGCTGTACCAGTGGAACGCGGCTTTGTGGTCGCCGTCATTTTCGAATGCCTTGCCAAGCCCATAGGCGGCTTGCGAGCGCTGCTCGCCCTTGAGCGCGGCATCCTGCGCCAATGTTTCCATTTGGCGGCGGTCATCCGCTGAGAAACGGTAGGTTTTCATGTCGGCCAGCGCCCACCAGGCAGCGCCGTTGCCGGGCACAATGCTGGCGCTTTCACGGTAGGCGGCGATGGCTTCATCGCGCTGCCCGAGGATTTTGAGGATATGCCCGCGCAGAAGGGCGATGCGGCCGCGTTCCTCGCCGTCACCGGCAAGTGTGAGGGCTGCGTCATAGGCAGCAAGCGAGGCCTCATATTGCCCGGCATGGCCATGCACCCGGCCGAGCGTCAGGTGGCTGCCCACGTCGCCGGGCATCAGGCGGGTCAGCATTTCGGCCTCTGCAATGGCACCTTTATAGTCGCCCGCTTCTTCAAGCGAGACGATGAAGGCGCGCCGGAGCGGCATGTCAGCCGGGTAAAGGGGCACGGCATAGCCGAGGATTTTCGGTGCTTCTTCAATGGCCCCGACCTGGCCCGCAAGGGTCGCGAGCGTGCGGGCAGCGGGCGGATAACCCGGTTGGCGGGAGAGAAGCGTGCGGGCGATGCGTTCGGCCTCGCCGTACCGTTCGGCCTTCATCGCGGCCTCAATGGCGGTCCCGTCCTTGACGAACGGGTCGGTGTTGAGGGCGGCGCGGTAGGCCGCGAAGGCGCGATCCATGTCATCCGTCTCCAGATGCAGACGCGCGAGGAAGCACCAGCCGGGATAGAAGCTGCGGTCAAGCCCGACGGCGCGTTCGAATGCTTCGATGGCTTTGTCGGGAACGCCCGCCTGCATTGCGGCAAAGCCAAGGTCGGCGGCGGCGTCGCGGGAGCGCGGATGGTGGCTGACCGCACGTTCGAACGCGGTGAGAGCTGCCTGCAGTTCGCCGCCGCGCATCAGGGCGGTGGCATGGAGGCTGAGGAGAATTTCATCGGAAGGGTGTTGGGCGGCAAGCGGCGCCAGCTTTGCAGCGGCGTCGAGCGGGCGGCCCTCGCGGATCATCCGGGCAGCAGCATCAACTTCGGCGGCATAAGGGGGCAGCGACATGGGTATCCTTCCGGCGGAATAGAAAACGGCGGACCCGAAGGCCCGCCGTCATGGGTACGCTTAAATACCTTAGAAGGTAAAGTCGAGACGGAGCGAGACGGTGCGTTCAGCACCATAATAGAAGTATTTCTCGCCAAGTGCAGCTTCACTGCGATAGCGCGACCGCTTGTACTCGATGATCTCGGTATTCAGGAGGTTGTTCACATACAGGCTGAAGCGAACATTCTCGTTGATATTGATCGAGCCCGAAACATTGACAACCTCATAGCCTGGCGACCGATCCGATTCAAGGACACCAAAGTGCGACGAGTAGCTACCGTAACCGGCAAGCTCTGCACGAACCGAAGCCTCTTTCGAGAAAAGATCGAACTCCTGGTCGAGCGCGACATAATAGTTATACTTCGGCACCATCGTCATGTCGTCGCCCTTCTCAGCACCGATTGCCGGTGCGTCGGAGGTCATCTTGCTGTCCGTGTAGGAAGCATTGACGCTCAGGGTCAGGCCTTCCATCAGGAGAGCCGTGCTCTCGAACTCCACGCCACGTGCACGAGCCGAGGCGGCGTTGGCGGTGTAGGAGAAGCCACAGCTCGGCATATAGACGCTGGTCTGCACGTCAGTCCAGTCGATCTGGTAAACAGCGGACGAAACTTGCAGACGACGATCAGCGAGGAAGCCCTTGAAGCCGACCTCATAGTTCTTGATCTTGTCCGAATTGTAGCGGTTCACGTAGGAGCCGACGTTTTCGTCATTACGGCAGTCTGCCGGCGGGGTTGGGCCGTTGTTGCCGCCCGGACGGTAGCCTTCCGAATAGATGGCGAAGATCGACATTTCGTCGGACGGCATCCACGACACCCCGAATTTCTTGCGGGTGCCGTTTTCCTTGCCGTCGTCGCCCTTTGTCTCGGAAACGCTCGGCTCGTCACCGATCCAGATGCCCGAAACGATCGAGTGCTCGGTATCCTTCAGGTCATAGTAACGCAGGCCCGCGGTGAATTCGAAGGCGCCCGCAGCTTCGGTTTCAAGCCGGTAGCTTGCTTCACCGAACAGGGCCATTTCACGGGACGTCAGTTCGATCTGGTTATAGTTGTAGTTCTTGGTGTCATCGCCATAGAGGCGGGCACCGATTTCGCTCGGGTCGCCGAGGCCCCAATAATAGCCCCAGAGATAAGCGGCAATCGCGCGGCTCTTGTTGTCGCTAGCGTGATATTGCCACTGGCCGTTCGGGCGGTTGCCGTAATCGACCGAATCGTAGAAGCCACCGATCGTCCAGTCGAAGGCACCGCCGGTGTTTGACTGCAGGCGAACTTCATGGGTCCAGCGCTTGTGGCCGTCATCGTTGGTGATCCAGGTCTTGAACAGGTCGTTCGCGTCCGAACGCGACCAGTTGTCGAGCGATTCATGGTCGAACCGGCGCCAGGACCCGGCATAGATGAGATCCGCACCCGAGAAGATATTTTCCTTGTTCACGCGCAGCGTGGCAAGGTCCATCATTTCGTCAACCCAGGGATCAAGGCTCTCCCACACAGCAAACTTCGGATTGTAGTCCGGGTTGATGCTGTCGGTCACACCGCGGCATTCCGGCCGCTCGCCCGAGCAGGACGGGAAGTCGAGAGCCACGTCATAGCCATAAAGGGCATCCGGGTTCTCGGTCAGGATTGCTTCGTAATAATAGCCGGGCTGGGACCGGTCTGCATATTCATAACCCTGCGACTTATAACGCTGGTGAACATACCCAAAGACCACCTCTGTCTCCGGGTTTGCCTGCCACAGCATCTGGGCACGGACATACATGTCCTTTTCAAAGCCATAGTCAGCTGTTTGGGTGTTCAGGATTTTGCCTGAACGGTCTCCAACCTTGCCGGTAACGCGCGCAGCCAGCTTGTCATCGATCAGGGGGATGTTGACGCCTGCATAGATGAAGCTGGCGAGGTCGGGACGGTTCTTTTCACTCTCCAGGATAGCGGCACCGAAGGCTTCAACTTCGTTGAGGCGCGGCTTGTTGGTGATGATACGGACCGTGCCGCCAATGGCGTTGGAACCATAAAGCGTGCCCTGCGGGCCGCGCAGAACCTCGACACGTTCGATGTCGAAAAGGTCATCGAAATCGTAGGGAATGTCATCCGTGAACGAGCTCGAGGTTCCGGGGGTCGAGTCGTTGCCACCCGAAAGGCCGCGCAGGATCAGTTCGCCGCGCGGGTTGGCGGCACCTGCCACCGTGCGGTAAACGTCTTCCTTGTTGATGAGGTTCCGTTTCAGGATTTCCTTGGCGCCAACAGCCGTGATGTTCATCGGCACTTCGACGAGCATTTCCTGACGCTTGCGCGAGGTAACAACGATTTCTTCGAGGCTCAGTTCTTCATTGTCGCCGGTGGCTTCCTGTGCCGTAACGGCGCCGGTGGCGCCCATGACACTGGCAAGGGCAACGCCACCAAGCAGCATGCGTGCATGCCGCCGGCAAGTATAGTGATTGGTCATCTGCTTCCACTCCCTGTTAGGGGGCTGGCTGCTTTCTGGCTTCCGATCGTGATGTCGTTAATGCAGCCTTGGCCCTTCAACTATCCTGACCTTCCGGTCAGACCTTTTTTACCTAAACTTCGGTGCCATCAGCTAAGCAGGAGTCTTGCCATCAGGCAAACAAAATGATCACAATTCCGTAATGCGAACGTCACGGACTGCTGCAGGGGCAGCACATTGGGGGGAAATCATGAAGACCAAAACGATCAGCGCTGCAGCGATTCTGCTCGGCGCAATGCTCGCATCGGGCGCATGGGCGGAAACGCCGCCACGTGTTCTGACCATCGACGATGCCATGAAACTGGAGACGATCGGGGACCCGGCCATCAGCCCGGACGGTCGCTGGATCGCCTACCGCGTGTATGGCGCCGATCTTGAGGCCGACCGCGGCGCCAGCCAGATCTGGATGGTTTCGGCGGACGGGAAGCAGAAGCTGCCGATGACCGCACCGGCGACTCGTGCCCGTTCACCACGCTGGTCACCCGATGGCCGGTACCTCGCTTTCCTCGCCAACAAGGAAGGCGAAGGTGATGACGCCGGCACGCAGGTCTGGCTTCTGGACCGGCGGGGCGGTGAGGCGATCCAGCATACGAAAGTGAAAGGCGGGGTGGACGATTACCTTTGGTCGCCGGATGGCAGCCGCATGCTCCTGACCATCACCGACCCCGAGCCCGAAGCCGAGAAAGGCAAGGACGGGAAAGACAAGCCGAAGCCCTGGGTGATCGACCGGCTGCAGTTCAAGCAGGATGGTGTCGGCTATCTCGACCGCCGCCGCGCACACCTTTATCTGTTTGACGGCAAAGGCGAACCCGAGCAGATCACCTTCGGCGACTATGACGACGAAAACCCGGCCTGGAGCCCGGATGGCAAAAGTGTCGCGTTTGAGAGCAACCGGACGGCGGAGCCCGACGGCAATGTGAACAGCGATGTTTGGGTCGTCTCAGCCGAAGCGGGGCTGAAGGACCGGCCCCTGCGCCAGTTGACCACCCATCCGGGGGAGGATGGCAGCCCGGCATGGAGCCCGGACGGCAAGACGATTGCCTACACGACCGTCACGACGCTCGATAAAATCTGGTACGCGACCCGGCATCTCGCCGTGATCCCGGCCGAGGGCGGCACGCCGAAGGTGCTGACGGCAGCTTATGACCGCATGGTCTACAATCCCGAATTCATGCCGAACGGCAAATCAGTGCTCGCAGTGGCTGAAGACGCTGGCGAATATCCGCTGATTTCGGTCGATGTGAAATCGGGTAAGGTCACGCGGCTGGATCCAGCTGGCGGCGATACCGGTGATTTTGCTATCGGCAAGAAGGGCGAAGTGATCACGACACGGGCAACGCCTGAACGCCCGCTGGCGCTTGGCAAGCTTGGCGGCAAGGGCTGGGCCGTGCTTGATGACCGCAATGCAGAGCGGCTGGCCGGTATCACGCTCGCAAGCGTGCAGAAGATCACCGCGAAAAGCGCCGACGGCACGCCGGTCGAGGCCTATCTCTATCTCCCGCCGAATTACACGCAGGGCACCAAGGTGCCGATGTTGCTGCGGCCGCACGGCGGGCCGGTTGCCCAGCATTCGGTCGGCTTCGATAAGGAAATGCAGGTGCTGGCGGCAGCAGGCTATGCGGTGCTAGCGCCCAATCCGCGTGGCTCCACCGGCTACGGTGAGGATTTCTCCGCTGCTATCTTCGCCGAGTGGGGCGTGAAGGACTTTGCCGACGAAATGGCTGCCGTTGACGAGGCCATCGCCATGGGCGTGGCGGACCCCGACAAGCTTGGTGTCGGCGGTTGGTCCTATGGTGGTATCATGACCAATTATGTGATCACAAAATCGACGCGCTTCAAGGCGGCGATTTCGGGCGCGAGCGAGGTCAATTACACCGCGAACTATGGCCACGACATTTATCAGCTGACATGGGAAGCCGAGCTTGGCCTGCCGTGGGAAAGCCGCGAAACGTGGGAAAAGATCAACCCCTTCAACGATGTCGGCAAGGTTACGACGCCCACACTCGTGATGGGTGGCAAGGAAGACTGGAACGTACCGATCCAGAACTCCGAGCAGCTGTATCAGGCGCTGAAGCGCCGCGGCATTCCGACGGAACTGGTTGTCTATCCGGATGAGGATCACGGCATCGACCGGCCGAGCTTCGTGGTGGACCGCTACCAGCGCTATATCGCCTGGTACGATTGCCACATCCTCGGCAAGTGCGAAGCCCGGACGGCGGAAGCAAAGAAAGACGAGAAGAAAGCGGACTAAATCCCCGCACCTTCTTCCAGGGCCTCGTCCTCCTTCGTCATACGGGGGGCGAGGTCCAGCACTGCCTGATACTGGCTGAGGTAGACCTTGCCGGTGAGGGCATCCAGAAAATGGGACCGCTTCAGCCGGTCCATCACCGGGCCTTTCACCTCGCTCAGGTGGAAGGTTACGCCGCTGTCCTTCAAGCGCTCGTTGATGGCCTCAAGGCTTTCAAGCGCGCTTGCGTCAATCGCATTGATTGCCGGGCACATCAGCACCACGTGGCGGAGCGCAGGGTTGGCGGCGACGAGATCGTAGATCCGGTCCTCCAGAAACCGCGCATTGGCGAAATAGAGGCTTTCATCCACCCTGAGCGTCAGGAGACTCGGGCTGGTGACCACCTTGTGGCGGTGCACATTGCGGAAATGTTCGGTCCCTGGCACCAGTCCGACGATCGCCGTGTGCGGGTTGCTGGAACGGTAAAGAAGGATCACGACTGAAAGTACCACGCCTGCTGCCACGCCGTTTTCAACGCCGGAAAGCAGTGTGATCAGGATGGTGGCGGCCATCGCCGCAAAGTCGCCCTTCGAATAGGTCCATGTGCGGCGGATGGCGCCAAAGTCCACAAGGGACAGCACGGCCACGATGATGGTGGCGGCGAGCGTTGCCTTGGGCAGGAAGTAAAGATAGGGCGTCAGGAACAGGGTGGCGACGGCGATACCCACCGCCGTGAAGGCGCCCGCCGCCGGGGTCTCGGCACCCGCGTCATAATTGACAACTGACCGCGCGAAGCCGCCGGTGACCGGATAGCCGCCGCTCATGGCCGAACCGATGTTGGCGGCACCCAATGCGGCAAGTTCCTGATTGGGGTCGATCCGCTGGCGCCGCTTGGCGGCAAGCGTCTGGGCGACCGATACGGATTCGACAAAGCCGATGAGGCTCAGAAGTGCGGCTGCAATGCCAAGCTCGGTAACAAGGCCGAGGCTCGGGATCGGCAGCTGCAGGGCCGGCAGGCCCACGGGCACGGTGCCGACGATTTTTACACCCTTGTCTTCCAGCGACAGGCCAGCGGCGGCGAGCGTGGTGGCGGCGACCGCGAGCACCGGCCCCGCCTTGGTGATAAGGTCCGCCGCGCGCTTGCCCACCCCAAGCGCGATCAGCACGCTTTTCAGTCGCAGGCGGACGAAATAGAGGAAAGCCACGCTTAGGGCGCCGATCACCAGCGTTGGTACGTTCGTCTCGTCCAGATGGCCGAGAAGCCCCCCAAGCTGTTCGACAAGCGTATGCCCGCCCGCCTTGATGCCGAAAATGGTGCCAAGCTGGCTGACGGCGATCAGGATGCCGGAAGCCGTGATGAAGCCGGAAATCACCGGATGGCTCAGGAAATTGGCGAGGAAGCCGAGCCGCAAGGCGCTCATGCCAATGAGGAAGACGCCCGAAAGCACGGCAAGCGCTGTCGCGGTTTCCACATAGCCGATGGTGCCGGGCTCGGCGATGCGGCTGACGGCAGCGGCGGTCATCAGCGAGATGACGGCGACGGGGCCAACTGCCAGCGCCCGGCTGGTGCCAAAGAGGGCATAGAAGACAAGTGGCAGGATGGAGGCATAAAGCCCCACCTGCGGCGGCAGGCCGGCTAGCATGGCATAAGCCAGCGACTGCGGGATCAGCATGATCGTCACGATCACGGCGGCCGTCAGGTCGCTGACCAGCTGGTCACGGCTGTATAGCGAGGCCCAGCCAAGGATGGGCAGGACACGGGAGAGGCGAGGGAGCAACTTCATGGCCTGTCCTCCTTGGCTGGAAACTCTATCAAACCTGGCGGTTGCTGCTATCGAAATCGCAGGCGGCTTCCACCTCGAACGGGCGCGGCGCGTGCGACAGGACGTTTGGTTCTGCCAGCCACTCACGGCCCTTCAGCATAAGGTCGAAATAGATGCCGGGCATCAGTTTCTCCTTCAGGAACCAGCCGAGGAAGGTCGGCTTCGTGCCATCGATCAGCCAGCGGGGCAGGGTCGGCTGCAGCTTGCCGCCATAGCCGAACTCGGCGAGGACCACCTTGCCGCGCTCGACCGTGAGGGGGCAGGAGCCATAGCCTTCGTAGATGGCGCTCGGTGCCTTGCCGTCGAGGATAGCGAGCGTGTTGAGCGCCACGACAGGTGCCTGTTTGCGCACGGCCGCCGCGGTTTTGGCGTTGGCGGCAGAACAGCCGTCGCCAAGGCCGAAGACATTGCCGTAACGCACATGCTGCAGCGTGTCGTGATGGACTTCGACCCAACCGGCAGCGTCGCCAAGCGGGCTTTTCTTCATGAAATCCAGCGGCCCTTGCGGCGGGCACACATGGATCATGTCAAAGGGCCGGGTTTCGGTGCGCGTGACACCTTCATTGTCCGTCACTTCAAAGGTTGCCGTCTTGGCGCTGCCATCGACCGCGACCAGGCTTTCCTTGAAATGGAGATGCGCGTCATAGGCTTTAACATAGTCCATCAGCGCGGGCACATAGTCGGCAACGCCGAACAGAACCGCGCCTGCCGTGTGGAAATTCACATCAATATCGCCCAGCACGCCGAGCCGCTTCCAGGCATCACAGGCCAGATACATGGCCTTCTGAGGGGCGCCCGCGCATTTGATGGGCATCACCGGCTGCGTGAAAAGCGCCCGCCCGAATTTGAGTGTGCGAACGAGTTCCCACGTGTAGGGGGCGAGATCAAAACGATAGTTGGAGGTAACACCATTCTGGCCAAGCGTTTCCTTCAGCCCCTTGATCTTGTCCCAATCAAGCTGCAGGCCGGGCGCGGCGATCAGCACCTTGTAATGCACGCTTTCTCCGTTTTCGAGCAACACGGCATTGTCTTCGGGCTTGAATTCGGCAACCGCCGCCTGAACCCATTTGGCGCCAAGCGGGATGACCGACGCCATCGGGCGTTTGGTCTGGTCCCGGTTGAACACGCCGCCGCCCACAAGCGTCCAGCCTGGCTGGTAATAATGGATGTCGCGCGGCTCGATCACTGTCACATCAAGATGCGGGCGGCGTTTCAGGATGCTGGCGGCCACGGCAAGGCCGGCCGCGCCGCCACCGACGATTACCACATCATGGGGGCGCGTTTTGGGGAACTGCTTGCGCAGATTATCGGTGTCGCGCCGCGCCGCGGTGCCCTGCAGGCGCTCGCGCTGGCCTGAGAGGTCGTAGCCGGCCTCGTGTACGGTCGAAAGGATGGCATCGACCGACAGATGCCCCGCTTCAGCGAGCGCCCAAAGCGTGGCCGAGCGTGTGCCGGTGCGGCAGAAGGCGAGGACAGGTCCTTCCAGTTCAGCCAATGCTTCGCGGAACGCTGTGACATCCTTGTCTGCAATCGCACCCGAGACGACGGGAATGTTCCGCCATGCGAGGCCGTGCCGTTCGGCTGCCGCTTGCAGGGCTGCCGATGCGGGCTGGTCGTCTTCCTCGCCGTCCGGGCGGTTGCAGACGATGCCCTTGAAGCCCTGAGCGGCGAGGATGCCGATTTCCATTTCCCGGATCTGCGGCGAGACGGATAGGCCGGGGCCGATCTTGCGGATGTCCATTTGCGCGCTCCTCTGTGGCGGGGTTACAGGGCGTTGACCGGGATTTTCAGGTAGGTGACGCCGTTGTCGTCCGGCGGTGGCATATGACCGGCCCGCATGTTCACCTGCACCGACGGCAGGATCAGGCGCGGCATATCAAGCGTTGCGTCGCGCTTCTCGCGCATCGCCACGAAGGTGTCCTCGGCCACGCCCTGATGGATATGGATATTGGCCGCCTTTTCCTCGCCAACCGTGGTTTCCCAGCGATAGTCGTCACGACCCGGCGCCTTGTAATCGTGACACATGAACAGGCGGGTCTCGTCGGGCAGGGCGAAGATCTTCTGCACGGATTTGTAAAGCGTGTGGGCATTGCCGCCGGGGAAATCGCAGCGTGCGGTGCCATAGTCGGGCATGAAGAGCGTGTCGCCCAAAAAGCCGGCGTCGCCGATCACATAGGTCATGCAGGCGGGCGTGTGGCCGGGGGTGTGGATCGCCTTGGCCTCGATGCTGCCAACCTTGAAGGCTTCGCCGTCCTTGAAAAGATGGTCGAACTGGCTGCCGTCGCGGGCGAAGTCGGTGCCAGCGTTGAACACCTTGCCGAATACGTTCTGCACCACTGTGATGTTGAAGCCGATGCCCATGCGTCCGCCCAGCTTTTCCTTCAGGTAGGGGGCAGCGGAAAGGTGATCGGCATGGACGTGGGTTTCCAGAATCCAGTCGATGGTCAGGCCCCCGGCCTTCACGAAGGCGATAAGCTTGTCAGCCGTTTCGGTGCTGGTGCGGCCGGAGTTCGGATTATAGTCGAGAACCGAATCCACAATCGCGGCATGCTTGGTTGAAGGATCAGCCACGACATAGCTGACAGTGAAGGTCGGTTCATCGAAAAAAGCGGTGACAACAGGTTTCATCTCGGGGCTCCTTTTCAGTCAGCCGGATCTTCCCCATCCGGGCCAAAGGCATTGCAGAGTGCGTCGATCAGCAGATTGAGGCGGATGTCTGCAATGCTGTAGTAGACGGTTTTCGAATCGCGGCGGGCTGCGACCAGCCCTTCAGCCCGCAGCCGGGCAAGATCGCGCGAGAGCGTGGGCTGCTTTACCCCTGTCTCGTTCTCGATCGTGCCGACCGATTTTTCGCCTTCGATCAGGGCACAGACCGCCAGAAGGCGGTTCGGGTGCGACATCGTTTTCAGGAGGGCAGCGACGTCGCCGGCGCGTTCCCTGAGTTCGGGCAATTGATCGGGTCTTGGCATGGGCGAATGGCTCCTTCTTCATCCTGGCATTGATTTCGGGCTTGCCGTTCTCTCCTCATATGACATATATCAGTTTTGTTAAATGTAAAGTGTCATGCGACCACTTGACGCAACAGGAGAACGAAAATGACCGAATTTACGCCGGTTTCAGCCCTGATCGGCGGCGTGCTCATCGGGCTGTCGGTCGTCTTTTTCATGGCGACGATGGGCCGAATCGCCGGGATCAGCGGTATCGTCAGCGGCCTGATGAACCCGAAGAGCAGCGATTTCGGCTGGAAGCTCGCCTTTGTGGCGGGCCTGATGGTGGCGCCTTTCGTTTATGCGATGATGCGGCCTGAAGATGTTTCGGTCGCCTTTCCGCACAGCATCGGTTTCATCGTGGCGGGCGGCCTGCTCGTCGGGATCGGATCGCGGCTCGGCAGCGGCTGCACCAGTGGCCACGGCATCTGCGGCATGGCGCGCCTGTCGCCGCGGTCGATTGTTGCCACGCTCACCTTCATGGCGACGGGCATTATCACCGTATTCGTTATCCGGATGATCGGGGGTGCAGCATGAGGATCGCGGCTTCCTTCATCAGCGGTGGCCTTTTCGGGCTCGGGCTGGTTATTTCCGGCATGTCGAACCCGGCCAAAGTGATCGGCTTTCTGGATATCACCGGCAACTGGGATCCGAGCCTTGCCCTTGTAATGGCGGGCGGGCTTATTGTCACCGCTATCGGTTACCGGCTGGTATTCCGCCGGGCGGCGCCTGTGTGCGACAGCCAGTTCCATGTACCGACAAACCGGGTGATTGATGCGCGGCTCGTTGGTGGTGCGGCTATTTTCGGGATCGGTTGGGGCCTCGGTGGCTTCTGCCCCGGGCCGGGCGTCGTTGCAACCGCGCTCGGGTACAGCGAGGCCATTGCCTTTGTGGCTGCGATGCTTGTCGGCATGTGGCTGAAGGACAGGCTTTTCGGTACTGCCTGAAACGTGATGGCAGGGGCGGGGTGCCTGCGATTGACAGGCTCCGCCCCCCATGACAAGTTGCCCCGAAATTTCCCACAAGAAGAAACGGGGACAGTCATGGCGGAAGCCATCAATATCGACCTTACCGCCGCCAAGGCGGATCGCTACCGCCAGACGCTTGAAAGCCTTGAAGCCGTGCTTGAGGGTGAAGGTAACCTCACTGCCCGCATGGCAACGGTTTCCTGCCTCCTGTCTGGTGCTTTCCCCGAAACCTATTTCTGGACCGGCTTTTATATCGTCGACCCCGAAAAGCCGGCTGAACTGGTTGTTGGGCCCTATCAGGGTACGCTCGGATGCCTGCGCATCCCCTTCGGTCGCGGGGTCTGCGGCACGTCTGCTGCCGAACGCCGCACCCAGATCGTGGAAGACGTGCATGCCATCGCCAACCATATCGCCTGCGACAGCCGCAGCCAGTCGGAGATCGTGGTGCCGGTGACCGACGCGGAAGGGCGGCTCATCGCCGTTTTCGACGTTGATTCGACCGAGCTTGCATCCTTTGATTCCATCGATCAGCTTTGGCTGGAACTGATCATGAGCCGTATCTTTGGCCCCGGGAGGACTTCGTGAAGTTTCTGCATACGATGGTGCGCGTCACCGACCTTGACGCCTCGCTTGAATTTTATGTGAACCAGCTGGGCCTTGTCGAAGTATCGCGCAAGGAAGTGCCGGCTGGTCGCTTCACGCTCGTTTATCTGGCAGCTCCCGGCGACACGGGCGGCGAGATCGAGCTGACATACAACTGGGACCCCGAAGAATATACAGGCGGGCGCAACTTCGGCCATGTGGCCTTTGCGGTGGATGATATCTATGAGAAGTGCGCGGCGCTCGCGAAGGGCGGGGTGACGATCAACCGCCCGCCGCGCGATGGCTATATGGCATTCGTGCGCAGCCCCGACGGAATCTCCGTGGAACTGCTGCAAAAAGGCGGACCGCTGCCCCCGCAGGAGCCCTGGGCATCGATGCCAAATACAGGCACGTGGTAAAGACGATTGCCATTGGGGATAGTTAGGTTAAATTCGAAGAATATTAACAATCCCTTCATCATTTTGGCGCTCAATATCAACTCCTGAATGAGTGGGCTTTCCGTGAAACTACATTGGGCTAACCGGATTTCCTTCAAACTGGCGCGCACGGCGGTGATCATCGCCTTCACGCTGGGCATGGTGCTGTCTGCAGCCCAAGTCTATCTCGACTATCTTGAAGAAGGCGACAACCTCGACAACCGGGTGCTGAAGGCGCTTGAGGTGGTCGACAAGTCTGCGACCCGCGCGGTGCTGATCCTTGATAGCGATCTCGCGCAGGAGGTCGTCCTCGGCCTCATGGAATATGACTATATCACTGAAGCGGCGATCCTTGACGATAACCGCACCGTCCTTGCCGGCCGCCGCCGCGAGGAACGCCAGATGGATGGCGGGGTGCGCTATGCCCGTATGCTCATCAACGACATGGTGCCGTTCGACTATCAGCTGACCCTGCCGGTCGCGATGGCGGAACGCCCGGGCAGCCTGCATGTGGTTGTCGATCGTGCGGTCGGCCTGCAGCCCTTCTTCTCGCGGGCGACGACCACCTTCCTTTCTGGTTTTGTGCGCAACTTCGTCCTCGTGGTACTGCTCTATTACGCATTCCACCAAGGGCTGACGAAGCCGCTGCAGACCGTCGTGCAGAATATTTCGCAGATCAATCCCGAGCATCCGGGCGAACAGCGGATTTCGGTACCGAAAGCGCACCAGAATGACGAGATCGGGCAGCTGGCAAGCCAGGTCAACCTGTCGCTCGATGCTGTGCAGGTGCTTCTGGATAATTTGAGGTCTACCAACCGGGCCCTGTCGGCGAGCGAGGAGGCCCTGCGCCGCCGCTCGTGGGAGCTGGAGCAGGAAGTGGACCGCACCAAGCAGGCGACCCGCGAACTGATCATCACCAAGGAACAGGCCGAAGCCGCCAACCGCGCGAAGAGCGTGTTCCTTGCGAACGTCAGCCACGAGCTTCGCACGCCTCTCAATGCTATCATCGGCTTCTCGTCGATCATGGCGGACCAGATGTTCGGCCCCATAGGCCATAACAAATACCGCGAATATCTGCATGATATCCGCTCCTCGAGCCAGCATCTCTCCGACGTGCTTGGCGAAGTGCTCGATCTTGCCAAGATCGAGGCCGGCCAGATGAAGATCGAGGAAGAAGTTGTCGACATGATCAAGCTTTGTGACGAAAGCCGCGCGCTTTGCAATGCGCAGGCCGCCGCCAAGGGCTTCTCGATTTCGCTCGACCTGCCGGCAGACCTGCCGAAGGTGAAGGGCGACCGCCTGCGCATCAAGCAGTCGATCCTCAATCTGTTGTCGAACGCAGTGAAATTCACCGCGCAAGGGGCAGGCGATGTGGCGCTCAGCGCCGGTGTGGACGCGAACGGCAACCTCACCGTGACCGTTATCGATCATGGTATCGGCATTTCGGAAGAAGAGCAGAGCCTGATCTTCTCGCCCTTCGTTCGCTCGGCCAGTGCGCTCAGCCGCAGCCATGAAGGCACGGGGCTTGGCCTCTCGCTCGTCAATGCCTTCATGGAAATGCACCAGGGCTGGGTGACGCTGGAAAGCGAACTCGGCAAGGGCTCGGTCTTCACCCTGCATTTCCCGTCTGACCGCGTGGTCACCGCCAAGGCCTGATCTAACAGAATATAAAAGAAAGAGGCCGGCGCTCGGGTGAGCTGCCGGCCTTTTTCTTGTCCGCTTTGCTGGTCAGCGTGCCGTCCAGGCCCCGTCCATCGTCAGGGCCGAGCCGGTGGTCGAACGTCCGGCGTCGGACGCCAGGAAGACTGCGAGCGCCGCGAGTTCTTCGACTTCCACGAACCGCTTGTTGGGCTGGGACGCGAGGATCACCTTCTTCACGACATCGTCTTCCGACAGGCCGTGAACTTTCGCCTGATCGGCAATCTGGCCGTCCACCAGCGGCGTGCGGACATAGCCGGGGCAAATGGCGTTGACGGTGAGGTTCGCGTCTTCGGCTGTTTCAAGGGCGGCAGTTTTGGTGAAGCCGATCACGCCGTGCTTGGCCGCCACATAGGCCGACTTGAACGGCGAGGCGACAAGGCCGTGGACGCTGGCGATATTGATCACCCGGCCGAAGGCCCGCTTGCGCATGCCGGGCAGGGCGGCACGGGTGGCATAGAAGGTGGCGGAAAGATTGAGCGCGATGATCGCTTCCCACTTGTCGACCGGGAATTCATCGATCGCCGCCACATGCTGGATGCCGGCATTGTTCACAAGGATATCGACGGCGCCGAAGGCGGCCTCGGCCTCCTGAACCAGCCGGGTGGCTTCCTCGCCCTTCATGAGATCGGCTGCAATGAAGCCGGTTTCCACGCCGTAGTCCGCCTTGATCGCAGCCTTGATGCGCTCGATCTCCGCCGGGTCGCCGAAACCGTTCAGCACTACGCTGGCACCTGCTTCGGCAAGACCGCGTGCGATTCCGAGGCCGATTCCGCTCGTGGAGCCGGTGATGAGGGCAACTTTTCCGGACAATGGTTTCATGATTGAAACTCCTTGGATATGTTGCGCTGCACTATAAACCAAGGCCAGCCTTGGATGCGAGAGAAATGTATGCCTGTGCTTTCAAGCACATGGAATATGAGTGCGATTGCTTATTGAAGCTTTAATCTTTGAGGGCTAGGCTCAGTGAAAATGCCGCAATGCACCATGAGCGGGATCGCCCGCACCGGTGGGTGTCGACCGCGGCGAAAGGGACCAGGATGCTTTATACCCTCTATGAAATGCAGCACGCGGCCTTTGCGCCGATCCGTTTCTGGGCCGATCAGGGGCAGCGCTTCTTCAGTCACCCCTACAATCCGGTCAGCCGCACACCTTATGGCAAGGTGATGGCCGCCAGCCTCGATATGGTCGAGCTTCTGACCCGCCGCTACGGCAAGCCGAAGTTCGGTTTCGAGAAGGTAACCGTCGATGGTGTTGAATGCCCCGTCGAGGAACAGATCCTGTCCCGCCGTCCGTTCGGGCAGCTGAAACATTTCAAGCGTGCCAATTGCTGCCACCGCAAGGACCCGCGTGTGCTCGTTGTGGCGCCAATGTCAGGCCACTTTGCCACGCTCCTGCGCGGCACGGTCGAGGCGCTGCTGCCGAACCACGAGGTCTATATCACTGACTGGCGCGACGCCCGCGATATCCCGATGGCGGACGGCAGCTTCGATCTTGATGATTATGTGGATTATCTGGTCGACTGGTTGACCGATCTTGGCCCCAATACGCATGTGCTGGCCGTTTGCCAGCCAAGCGTGCCGGTTTATGCGGCGCTCGCCCTGATGGAAGCCGAAGGCCATCCCTGCACGCCGCCAAGCGTGACCATGATGGGCGGCCCCATCGATACGCGCCGCAACCCGACCGAAGTGAACAAGCTGGCCATGACCCGGCCGCACAGCTGGTTCGAAGACAATGTCATCACCGTTGTGCCGTTGCCGAACGCTGGCTTCATGCGCAAGGTTTACCCCGGCTTCCTGCAGCTTGCGGGTTTCATGGCGATGAATCTGGGCGACCATTTCATGAAACACCATGAAATGTTCGAGCATCTGATTATCGGGGCTGATGAAGACGCCGACAAGACCCGCGCCTTCTATGATGAATACAAGGCCGTGATGGACATGACGGCCGAGTTTTACCTGCAGACCATCGATGTGGTGTTTCAGCGTCACCTGCTGCCTGATGGCAAGTGGGTGTCGAAGGGACGGCTTGTCGACCCGAAAGCGATCAAGAACACCGCACTGATGGCGGTTGAGGGCGAGTTCGACGATATTTCCGGGGTCGGCCAGACAAAAGCCGCACTCGATATCGCGGTCAATCTGCCGGAAGAGAAGAAGAAATACCTGCTGGCAAAAGGCGTTGGCCATTATGGCATCTTCAACGGCAGCCGTTGGCGCACAAACATTGCGCCGGTCGTGGCCGATTTCATGCGCACCCATGACCATGTGATCGGCAAGTCGCCAGCCGGCGCTGTCGCCCCTGCGGTAGAAGCGCCGGCCAAGGCAGCAAAGCCCCAGCCCAAGAAGGCGCCGTCGCGCACTGCGCGCCCGGCACGTGCCACAACGACCACGACAAAACGTCGCACGAAGGCCTGATATCACTATCTTTGTAGAATATTAGGAATTCCCGGCTATTTTGATTCAATATCGGGCGCCTTGAAGACAGAATGTCTGGGCGCCCTTGTTGTATGGAAGCCGGGGGAGTTTACGTGGCCGATCCTGTTGTAGAGTTTTCATCGACCGATCTCGAGTTCGCAGAAGGCAGTTTCGGGTCGATTGATTTTGGCATCTTTTCGATCACCGACGTGGACGACAATATCTTCAAGGTCGTTCTCAGCGTCAGCGACGGCTCGATCATTGCCAATGACGGCGACGGCCTGCAACCGAGCGGCGTGACGATCCAAACCGACGACACTCAGACCATCACCATCCTCGGCACCGTTGCGGCGATCAGCGGATATCTGAGCCTACCCGACGTATTCTCATTTGATGTCGGCGTGTTGACGGCAGCCGATAACGCGGCCGTCCTGACCATCACGGCCTATGACGATACCGCCGGTATCGTTGCCGATACGATCAATATCGATATCACGGCTCCCGATACGCCTGCTGTTGTCGCAGGTGATTTCACCGGCGGCGTGAATGAAGGCAATATCGGCGACGGTGCCGTGACGGCGACCGGTGCCCTGTCGATTTCCGATGTGGATGTGGGCGACGATCCGGCGTTTGACGATGTGGCCGCCACGGCTGGCGACAATGGCTATGGCACCTTCGAACTGACAGCCGGCACCTGGACCTACACACTTGATCAGGCGGCCGTGCAGGATCTGGACGCGGGCGATACGGTCAACGATACCTACACCTTCACGGCAACCGACGGCACCACGCAGGCGATTACCATCACGATCACCGGCACCGCCGATGCGCCCGTGGTGAGCGGCGCCTTCACCGGCGATGTAACGGAAGGCGACGAGGGCGATGCACCCGTCACGGCCTCGGGCGCGCTTTCGATCAGCGATGCAGACGGCGACGACAGCCCGGTCTTCGACGATGTGGCTTCAACCGCAGGTGACAATGGTTATGGCCATTTCGTCCTGTCAGGCGGTACCTGGACCTATACGCTCGATCAGTCCACCGTGCAGGATATGGACGCGGGCGATACGCTGACCGACAGCTATACCTTTGTGGCGACCGATGGCACGCTGCAGGATGTGACGGTCACGATCACCGGCGCGAACGACGCTGCGGTAGTGACCGGAACCATCACCGGCGACGTCACTGAAGGCAACGAGGGCGATGATCCCGTCACGGCGACCGGCAGCATTGCGATCAGCGATGTGGATGCCGACGATGCGCCGGTCTTCAACGATGTGGCCTCGACCGCCGGCGACAATGCCTATGGCCATTTCGAACTGACGGGCGGCGACTGGACCTACACGCTCGATCAGGCCGCCGTGCAGGACCTGGATGCGGGCGATACGGTCAACGATACGATCACCTTCACGGCGACGGATGGCACCACGCAGCAGATCACGGTGACGATCAGCGGCATGAACGACAGTGTCGTTGTGTCGGGTGTGGACACTGGCACCGTTACCGAGCGCAATATCGGTGATGCGGATGTGCAGGCCACCGGCACGCTGACAATCGACGATCTCGACGATCTCGACGATCCGGTCTTCCTGGATGTTGCCGCTGCCAAGAAAACCTATGGCACCTACACGATGACGAACGGCACGTGGGTCTATACGCTGGATCAGACCAAGGTGCAGAATCTGAAGGCGGGTCAGGAAGTCACTGACGCCCATACCTTCCTCGCGTCCGATGGCACCGAACATACGGTCACCGTGACGATTGTGGGCACAGATGATGCGCCGGTCGTCAAGGGCGTCTTCACGGGCGAACTGACAGAAGGCAATATCGGCGACCCGACGGCGAGCGTTTCGGGCTCGCTTTCGATCAGCGATCTGGACGGAGCACCGGCCTTCGCCAATGTGGCGAATGCGGCTGGCGCCTACGGCAATTTCAAGCTCGCCGGCGGCACCTGGATCTATGCGCTCGATCAGGCGAAGGTGCAGAATCTGAATACGGGCGACACGCGCACCGACAGCCACACTTTTGTAGCAACCGATGGCACCAAGCAGACAGTGACGGTGACGATCAAGGGCGCGGACGAGGCATCTTCCGGCGGCAATACGGGCGGCACGCCTGTCGTTACCGTCCCCCTGCCTTCCGGCGCCGGAGCCACCAACATTGCACCTTCCGTCACCGGTGCAACATCGGGTTTTGGTGCAGGAACGGGAACGGTTCTCGTGCAGGCAAGCTCGCCCGTATCAAACTTCAGTGGCGATATCGGTGGCACGCTGAATGCCGGGCATCAGGTTGTCGTCAGCCTCGGGAATGGCAACAATAATGTGGTGCTCAGCGGTAATGCGACGGTTCCCGGCGGGCTTTCCGATGCATTGGTGGGCGGTGGTACGCTGGATACGATCACCTCTGTTCTGGGTAGCGGCGCAGGCGGCCTTGGCGGCGGCCTCGGCGGTGGATTGGGCGGCGGGGGTCTTGGCGGCGGCTTCGGTAGCGGCACGACGGTTGTCGTGTCCGGCGGCGGCAGCGACATGATCGACCTGAGCGGCATTTCCGGCAACTCGGTGATCGTTGGCGGTCACGGCCATGACACGGTCCATGGCGGCGACGGCGGCAGCATCATTCTGGGCGGCACGGGCGCTGACTCAATCCTGGGCGGTGCTGGCAACGACCATATCCGCGGCGGCAGCGGAGACAACCTGTTGTTTGGAGGAGACGGGGACGACCGGCTGGTCGGTAGCGGCACCTTCGATGCAGGCACGGGTGATGACTACCTGACCCAGACCCATGGGGTCATGTTCGGCGGCACAGGCACCGATACCTTCCGGCTTGCCCGGATTGATGGTGATGGCAGCGGCAAGCAGTCCATCATTGGTGATTTTGATGTCGATGACGACACGCTTGACCTGCGCGCCATGGGGATCAAGACGGTTGATGATCTCGTAAATGCATTGCAAGCCAGCAGTAGCGAGACCGCCCTGTTCAAGTTTGATAACGGGCAGGAACTTGTGATCGCGGTTCCCGAGTACAAAGGGACCAACAACCAGTTCGATGCCGAGGAATTCCATGGCTGGAATATCCTGTTCGCGACCGACACATAAGGCGACTGCCTGATAAACAAAAAGCCCCGCCGGAGCGATCCTGCGGGGCTTTTTCTTGAGGGCAGACTGGCTCAGGCGTGGGAAAGCGCCTGGGCGAGATCGGCGATCAGGTCATCCGGGTTTTCAACGCCGACCGAGATGCGCAGCATGGAGGGCATGATGCCGAGCCGTTCCTTCACATCGTCCGGTACGTCCGAATGGGTCATCGAATAGGGCGCCTCCATCAGCGTTTCGGTGCCGCCAAGGCTGACGGCAAGCTTGATGATGGTGAGGTTATCGAGCACCCGGAAGGCTGCGGCCTCGTCGCCCTTGATATCGAAGGCAAAGGTCGAACCGGCCGCAAGGCACTGTTCCTTGTAGATTTTATAGGTCGGGTCACTTTCCTCAAGGAAGCCAAGGTAATGCACCTTGGCGACCTTGGGGTGATCGCGCAGATATTCTGCAATCACGCGCGCGTTTTCGGTGGAGGCCGTCATGCGGAGCTTGAGGGTTTCAAGTGACCGCATCAGGAGCCAGCAGCTATAGGGGTCGCACATGGTGCCAAGGATGGTGCGGAAACCCTGGATGGGGGTCAGCACATCGGCGGCGCCAACAACGGCACCGGCCACCACGTCCGAATGGCCGCCCACATATTTGGTCAGGCTGTAGATCACGATATCGGCGCCGTGGGCGAGCGGCTTCTGCCACAGCGGACCGAGGAAGGTGTTGTCGATCATGATGACCGGGCGGTGGCCTTGGCTGTCGGCCAACTTGTCGGCCTCGTCGCGGGCGGTATGCAGGTCAATCAGGTCGTTTGTCGGGTTGGCGGGCGTTTCACCATAAATCACCGCAATACGGCCAAGCTTCTTGGCTTGTTCGATGGCAGGCGCCAGCGTCGGCGTGTCGCCGCCTGCTTCAAACTCCACCGATTTGATGCCGAAGGACGGCAGGATATTGCGGATCAGATATTCGGTGCCGCCATAGATGGGGGCTGAATGCACGATCACGTCGCCGGGGCGGAGATAGGCAAGCAGGCTCGTTGCAATCGCCGCCATGCCGGACGAGAAGGAAAGGCCCTTTTCAGCATCTTCCCAAAGCGCCAGCCGGTCTTCGAGCATCTCGAGGTCCGGGTTGTTGATGCGGCTGTAGATCAGGCCCGGTTCTTCGCCTTGCGCCCGTGCGCGCTTGCCGTAGGCGATCTCGAAAAAGTCTTTCCCGGCCTGCGCCGACTGGAAAACGAAGGTCGAGGTCATGAAGAGGGGCGCCTTCAGGGCCCCTTCCGACAGCATGGGATCATAGCCATAACCCATCATCTGGGTTTCGGGGCTGAGCTTGTGGTTGCCGATGGTTTTTTTGCGATAATCGCGACGGCGATCAGTCATTGGAATATCCCTCCCGGTAGTTAGCCTAGCTTGTCCGCGAAGTTAGTTTCTATTGCAACCAAATTGTGAGGGGTCTTGCCAGCCGCCGGAAAAGACGGTCTAAAGGGGCATATCCCATGGAGTGTTCCCGTGTCTGCCCAACGTCTCAATGTCCCGCTGCTGATTCTGGCGCAGGCCTGTTATCTTGCTACCTCGATGACCAGCATCGCCTTCGGCGGCCTTGCAGGCGGCATGCTGGCGGCGGACCCGGCGTGGGCGACATTGCCAATTTCCCTGACCGTGGTTTCAACCGCACTGGTGACCGGACGCCTGTCGGGCCTGATGCAGCGTACCTCGCGCCAGGCCGGGTTCCGGCTCGGGGCGCTGGCGGGACTCGTGGGTGCCCTTGTCGCCATGTGGGCGATCTATGATCGCAGCTTTCCGCTCCTGTGCCTGTCGTCCCTTTTGTTCGGGCCCTTCAACGCCAGCGCCCAGTATTACCGCTTTGCGGCGGGCGAAAGCGTGGCACCGACCGAGGCACCGCGGGCCATGTCCTATGTGCTGCTTGGCGGGATCGCGGCGGCCTTCATCGTGCCCGCAGCCACTGGCTGGCTGAATGATGCCTTCATGCCCTACAGTTTCATGGGGGCCTATTTCTTCATCATGCTTGTCACGCTTTTCACGCAGGTGCCGATTGCGCTCCTGAAACCGATCGAGGCGCATGCAGCGGCTGCAACGGATGGAAGCACCGGTGACGCCCGTCCCCTGAAGGAAATCGTGCGTACCAGTGCCTTCATCGCCGCTTTCGTCAACTCGGCCACCGGCTATGCCATGATGGCCTTCGTGATGACGGCGACCCCTCTGGCCATGGAAAGTTGCGGCCTGTTGCCGGGGCAAAGTGCCTCGGTCATTCAGGGGCATGTGGTTGCCATGTTCCTGCCGAGCCTGTTCACGGGTCGCCTGATCGAACGTTTCGGCGTAGTTACAATCCTGTTCGCCGGACACTTCTTCTTCCTTCTGGCCTTCGTGCTCGCACTGATGGGGATCGAGGTTTACAATTTTTCGCTCGCGCTCATCGCGCTCGGTATCGGCTGGAACTTCTGCTTCATCGGCGGGTCGAGCCTGCTGACGCATGTTCACCGCCCATCAGAAAAGGGCCGGGTGCAGGGACTGAATGAGACCATGGTCTTCACGGTTACCGCCGTGGCGTCGCTCGGTGCCGGCGCCGCCCTTTCGTCCATTGGCTGGGCAGGGATGAACATGCTGACCTTCGTCTTTCTGGCGTGCGCCTTTGCCGCGACGCTCTATTATATTTTCAAACGTTCGAGATCATCGGAGACCGACCCCACATGCTGTTCGTCCTGAGCCCTGCCAAGAAACTGGACTTTGAGCGCGAGTCACTGGCGAGCGAGGCAACAGAGCCGCGCTTCCTGAAGGATACTGAAACGCTTGTGAAAGCCGCACGGCGGCTGAAGGCGCGGGACCTGAAGGCCATGATGGGCGTTTCGGACGCGATTGCCGAACTGAACGTGGCGCGTTTCAAGGCGTTCGAACTGCCTTTCACCACCGCCAACGCGCGGCCAGCCATCGATGCCTTCCGGGGTGACGTTTATGTGGGGCTCGATCCTGACAGCCTTTCGGACGATGACCGCGCCTTCGCGCAGGATCATGTCCGGATCCTTTCGGGGCTTTACGGGGTGTTGCGCCCCCTGGACCTGATGCAGGCGTACCGGCTGGAAATGGGCACGAAATTCCACACGCGGCGCGGTGAAACGCTCTATGCTTTCTGGGGCGACAAGCTGGCCAAAAGCCTCGACGCCGATGTGAAGGAGCATCATGCCCCGATCATCATCAATCTGGCTTCCACCGAATACTGGAAATCGGTGAACCGCAAGGCGCTGAAGGCGCGGGTCATCACGCTCCATTTCAAGGAAGTGGAACCGGACGGGCGGGCACGGGTCATCTCGTTCCTTGCCAAAAAGGCACGCGGCATGATGGCGCGTTTCGCGGTCGATGGCCGCGTGACCGAGCCCGAAGCCCTGAAAGCGTTCGACCGCGAGGGCTACCGCTTCGACCCTGCCGTATCCACCGACGATGACTGGATTTTCAGCCGCCCGGCTGTGGGTCGATAAAAGGTTCAGGTAACCGGTTTGTTAGTCGCCTCGGGCGCCGTTCTCCCCTATACTCCGCACACATTCACACGCTCGTGGGGGGATGACCATGCAATTCACGCTCAATGGGTCTGCCGTTTCGTATGACGGCGACGGCGAGATGCCGCTTCTGTGGTATCTGCGCGATCTGGCCGGCCTGACCGGTACGAAATTTGGCTGTGGCGCCGCCCTTTGCGGTGCCTGTACCGTGCATGTGGACGGGGAAGCCGTGCGCTCCTGCCAGATGCCGATGGAAAGCCTTGACGGCGTTTCAGTGACAACCATCGAAGGCCTGGCGGACGGCGACAAGCTGACCGCGTTGCAGAAGGCATGGGACGAATTCGGCGTGCCGCAGTGCGGCTATTGCCAGTCGGGCCAGATCATGCAGGCCGAAGCTCTCCTCAAGGAAACACCGAAGCCCTCTGACGATGAAATCGACGCTGCCATGAGCGGGAATATCTGCCGCTGCGGCACCTATCCGCGCATCCGGGCCGCCATCCGCGCTGTTGCCGATGGTAAGATCAAGGGAGACATGTGATGGGTATCATCGAACGTATCTCCACGACCGAAGCCAGCCGCCGCAGCGTTTTGCGCGGCCTTGGCATCACTGGCGGGCTGGTGCTTGCAGCCCCCTTGGCCGGTGGTTCACTGCAGGCGGTGCTGGCCGGTGCCGACAAGCCGCTTTCCCCTTCGGCCTATCTCGTGATCCAGCCGGATGGCACCGTGCATATCTTCATCCACCGGGTGGAGATGGGGCAGGGCAGCCGCACCGGACTGCCGCAGGTTGTGGCCGATGAGCTGGATGCGGACTGGGACAGGCTGGTGTTCGAACCCGCTTACGGCGACACCAAGTTCGGCGACCAGAATACCGACGGCTCCACTTCGATCCGCAAATTCTACGATGCTTTCCGCGAGGCGGGCGCCACGGCACGCATGCTGCTGGAAGCGGCCGCCGCCAAAAAATGGGGCGTGGCCGCGGCCGACGTGAAAACGGAAAAGCACCGGATCATCAACAAGAAATCCGGGGCTTCCGGCGACTTTGGCGAATTCGTCGGCCTTGCAGCCGACCTGCCGATGCCGGACCCCAAAACGCTTGTTTACAAAACGAAATCGGCCCGCCGCTATATCGGCAAGCCGGTGCGCAACATCTATATGGATGCTTTCCAGCGCGGCACTTCGATCTTCGGGCAGGATGTGCGCCGGGATGGCATGCTGTTCGCCGTGACGGCCCGCCCGCCTGTAGTGGGTGGCACGGTGAAATCCTACGACGAAGCCGCCGCCAAGGCAGTGCCGGGTGTGGTTGCCGTGGTGGAATTGCCCGCACTTGAAGCGCCGTGGGTGTTCAAGCCCAAGGGCGGCGTTGCCGTCGTTGCCACCAATACATGGGCGGCGATGAAGGGCCGTGATGCCCTGAATATCCAGTTCGAGGCCGGCCCCAACGGCAGCTATAACACCACCGAATACGAAGCCGGGCTCTGGAAATCGGTGGACGCGCCTACCAACGTGCGGCGCAAGCGCGGCGATGCTGCCGCCGCCATCAAGGATGCGGAGAAGGTGCTGACGGGCGACTATTTCGTGCCCCACCTGCACCATGCGCCGATGGAACCGCCTGCTGCTACCGCTGAATGGGTGGACGGCAAGCTGCATATCTGGACAAGCTGTCAGGATCCGCAGTCGGTGCAGAATACGGTGGCACCCTTCGTGGGTGAAAAGCCGGAGGATATCCGCGCCACGGCCACGCTCCTGGGCGGGGCGTTCGGCCGCAAATCCAAACCCGATTTCGCGGTTGAGGCAGCTCTTTGTGCCAAGGCTGTCGGCAAGCCGGTGAAGATGGTGTGGA
This sequence comes from Pseudokordiimonas caeni, assembly GCF_026719705.1. GTDB lineage: Bacteria > Pseudomonadota > Alphaproteobacteria > Sphingomonadales > Kordiimonadaceae > Gimibacter > Gimibacter caeni. The sequence goes on from NZ_JAPPRR010000001.1 coordinate 377,518, forward strand.
CGCGCGAGGATGACGTCCGCAACAGCTTCTATCACACGATTTCGGCCCAGCGCGTCTCCGTGGGACTGGATGCCAAGGGCAAGGCCACGGCATGGCGCCATGTGGCGGCTTATCCCTCGATCAGTGCGACCTTCAATCCGGCGGCGAAAGAGCCTTCAAGCGGCGAAATGGGGCTAGGCCTTACCGACCTGCCGTTTGACCTGCCGAACCTGTCGATCGAGACGGGCGAGGCTGAAGCCCATGTGCGGATCGGCTGGATGCGGTCGGTGACCAATATCCAGCAGGCTTTCGCCATCGGCTCCATGGTTGATGAAGTGGCTGTGGCAACTGGCAAGCGCACCGACAAGGTCTGGCACGACCTGATCGGCAGCGACCGCCAGATCGACCCGTCGAAGGACGGGGCCGAGTATGGCAACTATGGCGAAACGCTGGAGCGCCATCCGATCGATACGGGGCGCTTGAAAACCGTGCTCGACAAGGTCGTCAAAATGTCCGGTTACGGCAAGAAACTGCCGAAGGGCCGGGGCATGGGCATCAGCGTTCACCGGAGCTTCGTGTCTTATGTTGCCTGTGCCATCGAAGTTTCGGTGGCGGACGGCATGGCCAAAGCAGAAAAGATCTGGATCGCCATCGATTGCGGCACCGCCGTGAACCCGGACCGGGTGAAGGCGCAGATGGAAGGCGCGGTGATCTTCGGCCTTTCCATCGCCCAGCACGGCGAGATCACGGCCGAGAATGGCGCTATTGTGCAGGGTAACTTCGATGATTATCCGGTGCTGCGGATCGATGAAGCCCCGCGCGAATTCCATGTGGAAATCATCCCGTCGGATGCCGTGCCCGGTGGTGTGGGCGAACCCGGCGTGCCGCCCGTCGCACCGGCCTTCACCAACGCGATCTTCGCGGCAACAGGCAAGCGTATCCGCCGCCTGCCGCTGAAAGACCAGTTGAACGCCTGACGGTAGCGCCCATCAGAAACGCAAAGGCCGCCCCGGTAACCCGTGGGCGGCCTTTCAGTTGCGGATTAATTTTCAGGCAAGCCGCAACTGACGGCGCCGTGACGCCATGCCGGCAAGGCCGAAGCCCATGATCATCATCAGCCAGGTCGCAGGCTCGGGGATGCCGCCAACCAGGCTCAGGTCCACCACATCGGTCAGCAGAATATTGTTGAGATAGGCGTAGCCGCTGTTATTGCTGAAGGCGAAGGACAGGCTGCCCGAGCCACCCGTCTGCCCGCCGGACAGCGCGACCGTGTTGAAGTCCGAGAGATTTTCGATCCCGGTGCCGGACCAGAGCTGGTGGTTCACGTTGCTGCCACCGCCGCCGCTTGCTGAAAAGGCGAAGGTCGTGAGGGTAAGGCCTGAATCGAGGACAATATCCGCCCCCGCATTAACCGACGCCTTGTCCTTGGTGTCGTACCTGACATAACTGCAGTTGTAGGGATTGCAGATATTCCGGCTTTGGTCCTGAATGCCGTCAGTGAATGTGAGGCCGTTCGCCCCATCCATGCCATATGTCCAGCTGAGGTCGCCAAAGGTCACTTCAAGGGACAGATAGCCATAGTGGGCATAGTCGAAGATGCCAGTGCCCGAGTTGCTGCCGCTGCCGGTGGCAGCGGTTGTTGTGTCGACGGTCAGGACAGCACTGAAGCTGTCACCGTTCCCGAACGGTGTTTCGATGCCATAATAGTTTCCGCCGGTTACATCGCCCGTGAAATGAAATTCGGTGGCGGCGCTTGCCGTATGGGTGCCGGTCAGCAGGCAAGCTGCAACGGCCAAGGTCTTGCGATCGAAAAACATGTTTTCGTCTCCTTTTGGTGCGCTTCTTTGCCTGAGGGTACGCGTGCGATTACTGCCCAAATTTCGTAAAATTCTTATTGCTTCCATGGTTAACCTTGGCGCAGAGGCACGACAATCTATGAAAAATCATAGGTTTCGCCCTGATTGTGTTGCGTCCTATGTCTCGTTTCGTAAACTGGCTCGGGGAAAAGTTTGCGAGTGAGCAAGGCTGGTGGCATGGCCGATGGAAGGCTGAACGGGGCACTGGGGCGGTATCTCAGTCTCCTTATGGATGATCAGGCGGATGTGGATGCCCGGTTTCGCGGGCTATGCGAGCTTGCAGCCAGTTTCGGCTTCGAGGTGACGAACCTTGGTATTGCGACGCGCGACATCAGGGGCGAACAGCAGGCCGTCATCATGTCCAACATGTCGGATGACTGGATGGACGAATATAATGGCCGCCGCTTCGACAAGCTCGATTACGCCGTCGAGAAAATCCTGAAACCCGCCGAACCCGGCGTCATCAACAGTGTCCAGTGGGATGCGGTGCCGCTCAGCCGCGCTGACCATGTCGCGGAAGGCACACAGGAAGTGCTGGCAGGGGCCGCCGACGCCGGCATGAAATTCGGTCTCGGCTTCGGGGTGCAGTCGGCGTCGGCGACCAACGGCATCGAAAGCTTTGTCGTTGCCTTCGGTGGCAACGAGAAGGGCGCGGGTTATACCGAGCGCAGCGAGCTTGCCGAATCCCTTCTTGTGACAGCCGCCCTTTCGCTGGCGCCCAGCCTCGAGCCCGTGGCGGCCCGCAAGCGTGATGGCGGCATCAGCCTCAGCCCGCGCGAGATGGATGTGCTGCTTTATATGGGGGTTGGCATGCGGGCGGACCGGATATCCGAAAAGCTCGGCATCGCCAAGGTAACTGTGGATCTGCATGCTCGCCGCGCGCGCGAAAAGCTTGGGGCACGCACCATGCCCGAAGCTATCGCCAAGGCCATCCGCTACGGCTTCATCAGGCCCTGAGGCGATAATCCCCGCAATCCCCTTGCCGCCTGCCCCGCCGCCCCGTATAAGGCGCGGCGACTGCGACGGAGTGATTTTCATGGCGCCCCCCATTCTCAGCCTGCGCGATATCGGCCTCACCTGGGGCGGTGCCCCTGTGCTCGATGCGCTTGAGATGCATATCGGCGCGGACGAGCGGCTTTGCCTCCTTGGCCGCAACGGCACCGGCAAATCGACGCTGATGAAGATCATCGCAGGCATCATCGAGGCCGACCACGGCGAACGCTGGGTGCAGCCGGGGGCACGGATCGCCTATCTGCCGCAGGAACCGGATGCGAGCGGCCATGCCACGCTCAAGGATTATATCGTTGGCGGCCTGCCCGAAACGCAGGCGGACGAAACCTACCGTGCTGATGTGCTGATTGACGAGCTGAATGTGAACGGCAGCGCAGATCCCATGTCGGCTTCGGGCGGGGAGCTGCGCCGGGCAGCCCTTGCCCGCGCGCTGATCGGCGAGCCTGAGCTTCTGCTCCTTGATGAGCCGACGAACCATCTGGATATCGCCGCCATCGAATGGCTGGAGGCCTATCTGAAGGCGTGGCGCGGGGCCATGGTGCTGATCAGTCACGACCGCACGTTCCTCACGAACCTCGCCACCGCGTGCCTTTGGCTTGATCGCGGCGCCATCCGTCGGATGGACGCAGGCTTCGCCCGCTTCGAGGCATGGCAGGATGAAGTGCTTGCCGACGAGGAAATGCAGGCCAAAAAACTTGATAAATTCATCAAGACGGAAGGCAAGTGGGCGGTCGAAGGTATCAGCGCGCGCCGCAAGCGCAACCAGGGCCGCCTGCGCCGCCTGCAGGACATGCGCGCCGAAAGCGCCAACCGGATCAGGGCCAAGGGCTCGGTCAATATCACACTGGCGAGCGGTGAAGGGTCCGGCACGCGGGTGATCGAGGCCAAGGGTATCGCCAAGGCCTATGACGGCCGCACGCTTTTCAGCGATTTCAGCATCCGTATCAACCGGGGCGACCGGATCGGCGTTATCGGCCCGAACGGCGTTGGCAAATCGACGCTCCTGAAGGTGCTGACCGGGGAAATCCAGCCCGACGCGGGCGAGGTGAAGATCGGCACCAACCTGTTGCCCGTCTATATCGACCAAAAGCGCGCCGCGCTGAAGGACGAGGTGAGCGTGCAGGATGTGATCACCGGCGGTGGCGGCGATTATGTGCATGTGGGCGGCGAGCCCCGGCATGTGATGAGCTATCTGAAGGATTTCCTGTTCGATCCATCACAGGCGAAAACACCGGTGGGCGCGCTGTCGGGCGGGGAGCGCAACCGGCTGCTGATCGCCACGAATTTCGCCCGTCCGTCGAACCTGCTGATCCTTGATGAGCCGACGAACGATCTTGATATGGATACGCTGGATCTGTTGCAGGAAGTGTTGGCGGACTATGACGGCACCATCATTGTCGTATCGCACGACCGGGATTTCCTTGACCGCGTGGTCACCTCCTCGATCGTGATGGAAGGAGATGGCACGGCGGTTGAATATGCGGGCGGCTACAGCGACTATCGTGCTCAAAAGGCATTGTCCGCAACCGCCGAGGTGAAGCCAGCAGCCAAGCCAAAATCGAACGTGACGCCGATTGCCGACGCCCGGCCCAAAAAGACTTCAAAGCTTTCCTACAAGGACCAGCGCGAGCTCGATAACCTGCCGGCCGAGATCGAGGCGCTGACGGACGAAATCGCCGAGATCGAGGCACGGCTCGCCGATCCGGACCTTTATGCGAAAGATCCGGCGAAATTTGCCGCCCTTGGCAGAAAGCTCGAAGACAAGCGCACTTTCCTCGATGCCCGCGAAATGCGGTGGCTGGAGCTTGAGGAGCTGCGGGAAAGCCTCGAGAAATAATCGGGCTGTTCCCGGATAAGCGTTTCCATTTCTTGACAAGCGCTTACCGTGACTGTTGATTCAAACGGGGGCGACACAAGGCAAGCTGGCAGGCTAGGTGAACCTTTGACGCAGGCGATATTCAGGGTAGCTCTTTTGTGGGCTGCAGCCGCGGGGCTGTTGTCGGCCGCTGCCCGTGGGCAGGAGGCGAGCGACACCCGCCAGCCGCTTGTCTGGTATATTTATGAGCTTGACCCCTTCCATATCGTCAGCGGTCCTGATCGGGGGCAGGGCTACGGCGACAAGACGCTGGATGATATTGAAAAAGCGATGCCTCAATATCGCTTCAACCGGCAGGTCGTACCTTTCACACGCCTGCTGGCCAATATGAAGACGGTGCCGAACAGCTGCACACTTGGCCTTGTGCCCAACCCCGACCGGACGGACACCTATCTCTATTCAAAGCCCTTCATCTGGACCCAGGTGGCACAGTTTGCCGTTCAGGAGAAACGCGCGAACGAGGTGCGGGCGATCCTGACACCCGATCACAATGTGCCGCTTTCACGCGTGGATGATGCCGGCTTCCGGTATGGCGGGTTGGCCATCGAGCATCATTTCATCGACGGCATCGACGCGCATGTGCAAACGGCGCGCGCAGCCGGCCGCATGTTCGATATTGAGCGCGAAGACCTCGTTCTTGCCATGCTGGCGCGGGGACGTTTCGACTATAGTTTCAGCGCCCCCGATGAGATCGGATATTTCAACCTCCGGGCCCGTCGGGCGGGACTGCGCGACAGGCTGATTTCCTTTCCAGTAGAAGGCTCGCCCCATGTGGCAGTCAGCCATCTCGTTTGTGCGCGCTCGGATGTCGGGGCAGAGGTCATCGCGGCGGCGAACGCGCTTCTGGACAAGGAGACCGCGCCACCTTCGTGGTTCCGGCATTACCTGCGCTGGCTTGATCCCACCAATGCCGCGCTCTTTCACGAACAGGTCACACGGCTTTTGCAGAAAGACAGGGTGGAATAGGCTGTCATGCGCTTTTCAGCGGCTTTTATCTGCGGTCTCATATGCTGCATTGGCGGGGCCGTGGTCGCTGATGGCAAACCCCGGCAGGTAATCGGCTGGGTCACCTATGACAATCACCCGGTCCATATCGCCTCCGGCCCGTTCAGGGGGCAGGGCTTTGGCGATCTGACGCTCAATGATATCGAGGAACTGATGCCGGCTTACCGGCTTGACCGGCGTCAGGCAAGTGCGGCCCGCATGATGCGGCTTCTGGATGGTGATGCGCCCTTCTGCGCCTCGTTGCTGATAAAAACGCCGGAACGGGCTGCAAAATATCTCTTTTCCCCGCCTGTTCATGTGAGCAGCGGCAACCACCTGATCGTGCGGATGGAGGATGCTGCGCGTGCCAGAAGCACGCAGGGCGATGACGGCATCGATGTCGCAAAGCTACCCGCTGCCGGGTTCATCAATCTTGGCAAAGTGCGCACCCGTACACTAGGGCCCGCAATTGATCCCTTTGCCGTTGAAATGAAGGCTGGAAAGCGTCTGGTCGAGGTGGATAACATGACGGCCGTCCTGTCGCTTCTGGTGCGGGAACGCGTGGACCATGCCTTCGGCACGCCTGAAGAGGTCGCCTATTTCGAACGTGCAGCGCCGGAGGTTTATGCCGGTAAGCTTGCCCTCTTTCCGGTCAAGGGCGCGGAGAAGACGATTCTCGGTTATTTTGCCTGTGCCAGAACCCCCGCCACAGAGGCATTTCTGGCCGATCTTGGCCGTTTGATGGACAGCTTCAGCGGGTTGCCGCCATGGTATGCCTATTACTGGCAATGGGCAGGCCCCCATGCGGCGCCGGGGGATGAACTGATCCGGGGTGCCGATCGCGAAGATCGCCCCGCAGACTGACCGCGATCCCTTCATTTTTGCCGTTTTTCCCCTGTTCAAGGCAGGAAAATTTGCTAATAAGGGGCGACAGTCGCTGCCGTCGGCGGCGATCATCCATTATAGGCGATGATCCGGTCATGCGTCTGGCCGGGCCTGGCCGCGGAAACGCGAAGCCGGGACCTCGGCGCAAGGCGCGGGTCACGCAAAAAGTAAGGTCTGGAACAAGAGGATACCATGGCAGGCCATTCCCAGTTTAAGAACATCATGCACCGCAAGGGTGCGCAGGATGCCAAGCGCTCCAAAATCTTCTCGAAACTGTCGCGCGAAATCACGATGGCCGCGAAGCTCGGCGGCCCCGATGTGGCCTCGAACGCCCGCCTGCGTCTGGCGATTTCCACGGCGCGCGCCCAGTCGATGCCGAAAGACAATATCGAGCGGGCGATCCAGAAAGCCTCGGGCGGCGACGCGGAGAACTATGACGAACTGCGCTATGAAGGCTATGGCCCGGGCGGCGTCGGCATCATCGTCGAGGCGCTGACCGACAACCGCAACCGTACCGCATCTGACGTTCGCACCATCTTCTCGAAAGCTGGTGGCAACATGGGCGAAAGCGGCTCGGTTTCCTTCATGTTCGACCGTGTGGGCGAGATCGGCTTCAAGGCCGACGTGGCGGACGCTGACACCATGTTCGAGGCAGCCCTCGAGGCCGGTGCCGTGGAAGTGGAATCGGACGAGGACGGCCATGCCGTCTATACCGAGCCTGCTGACCTGCACGCGGTTGCGGCGGCCCTTACCGAGGCGCTGAAAACAGAGCCCGAGACCGCCAAGCTGATCTTCAAGGCGAAAGAGCCCACCACGCTCGACAAGGAAGGCGCCGAGAAGCTGATGAAGCTTCTGGATGCGCTGGAAGACAACGACGACGTACAGACCGTGTTCGGGGGCTATCATATCCCCGAGGACGTCATGGCAGCCCTCGAAGGCTGATAACAACAAGGTGTCGGAAGCTGTGCTTCCGGCGCCTTCTTTTCTCCGGGGGGACGGCGGCAGCCGATGAGAGTATTGGGTCTTGATCCGGGTTTGCAACGCACCGGCTGGGGTATCGTCGATGCCGTGGGGACCCGTCTTTCCCATGTCGCCAACGGCACCGTGACAACCGACCCCAAGGCGAGCCTTGCAGAACGGCTCGTGCAACTGGCCGATGGCCTGCGCGCCGTCCTTGCCGACTGGAAGCCCGAGGCCTGCGCGGTTGAGGAAACCTTCGTCAACAAGAACCCCACTTCCACGCTGAAGCTCGGGCAGGCGCGCGGCATCGCGCTTTATGTGCCGGCAAAGGCCGGCCTTATTGTTGCCGAATATACCCCCAATCATGTCAAGAAGTCGGTGGTCGGAGTAGGCCATGCCGCCAAGGAACAGATTGACGCCATGGTCAAAATGCTGCTGCCAGGAGTGAAGATCACGGGGCCTGATGCCGCCGACGCGCTTGCCGTCGCCATCACGCACGCCCACCATCTGGCAACCGACGCCGCCCTGATGCGGAGGGCATTGCCATGATTGCCAAGCTTTCCGGCCTTGTGGATACCGTCGGCACCGACTTCTGCATCATTGATGTGGGTGGTGTGGGCTATCTGGTGCAGGGCTCATCCCGCACGCTTGGTGCGCTGCCCGGGCAGGGTGAGGCCGCCCGGCTTCATATCGAAACGATTGTCCGCGAGGATGCAATCACGCTTTATGGCTTCGCGACCGTGGCCGAGCGCGACATGTACCGCCTGCTGACCTCCGTGCAGGGGGTAGGTGCCAAGGTGGGCCTTGCGATCCTGTCGGCGCTGAGCCCGACCGAAGTTGAAAATTCGATCGCCGCACAGGATGCCAAATCCATCACCCGTGCGAACGGTGTTGGGCCGAAGCTCGCCCAGCGCATCGTCAACGAACTGAAGGACAAGGTTGCCGGCATCGTGGCTGCCGCCCCGAAAGGTGTGGCTGTGAACGGCGCCGCTGCCCCCGCGACATCGCAGGCCGGGATCATCGGCGATGCCGTCTCCGCGCTCGTCAATCTCGGCTACCGCCCGACAGAAGCGCACGGCGCTGTTGTGAAGGCCGCCAAGGAGCTTGGTGAAGACGCGACCCTCGGCAAGCTTGTGCCCGCAGCCCTCAGGGAGCTTTCGGCATGAGCGACGAAAACAGGCTGATGGACCGCGAGGAAAACGCAGGCGACGGTTACGATACCGCCCTCCGCCCGCAGACGCTTGCCGATTTCATCGGCCAGCAGCAGGCCCGCGAAAACCTGAAGGTTTTTATTGATGCCGCCCGTGCACGCGGCGAGGCGATGGACCACGTGCTGTTCTTCGGGCCGCCGGGCCTTGGCAAAACGACCCTCGCCCAGATCGTTGCGCGGGAGCTGGGTGTCGGCTTCCGGGCTACCTCTGGCCCTGTCATCGCCAAGGCGGGCGATCTGGCGGCGATCCTCACGAACCTGCAGGAAAATGATGTTCTTTTCATCGATGAAATCCACCGGCTGAACCCGGCGGTGGAGGAAATCCTTTATCCGGCGATGGAGGATTTCCAGCTTGATCTCATCATCGGCGACGGCCCCGCCGCGCGGTCGGTGCGGATTGACCTGCCGAAATTCACGCTTGTGGGCGCCACCACGCGCTCCGGCCTTATCACCAAGCCGCTCCGGGACCGGTTCGGCATCCCGACCCGACTTGAGTTCTACACCACGGAAGAGCTGACCGAAGTGGTGCGGCGAGGAGCGCGGCTTCTGGGGCTCGCGATGACCGAGGATGGTGCGCGCGAGGTAGCGGCCCGTTCGCGCGGTACGCCGCGTATCGCCGGGCGCCTGCTGCGCCGGGTGCGGGATTTCGCACTGGTGGCCGAGAAAGATACCGTGGATGCCGTGGCGGCGGACGGCGCGCTGACGCGCCTCGCTGTAGACAAGCTCGGCCTCGACCTTATGGACCGGCGCTATCTTTCCTGTATCGGCGAAACCTATATGGGCGGTCCCGTGGGGATCGAGACGCTGGCCGCAGCGCTTTCCGAACCTCGCGACGCCATCGAAGATATCATCGAGCCCTATCTGATGCAGATCGGCCTTGTGGCGCGCACGCCGCGCGGGCGTATCCTGTCGCCCGATGGCTGGAAGCATCTGGGGCTCAATCCGCCTGCCGGCACCGGCGGCGCGCAGTTCGACCTGTTGGGAGGTGGCAAATGACCCTGATGCCCGCCACTGGCGAATGGAAGGACGGTGTCTTCCGTTTTCCGATCCGCGTTTATTACGAGGATACGGACGTGGGCGGCATGGTCTATCATGGCCGTTATGTCAGCTTTTTCGAGCGTGTCCGGTCGGAAAGCATCCGGGGCAGTGCCGCCGACGTTGATGCACTTTTCGATCTGCCGGCCGCCGAGGGCGGGCCGCTTACTTATGTCGTGTCGTCGATCAATGTGAAATATCACCGCCAAGCCAAGGTAGGTGATGTGCTGATCGGCCATTCGACCGTCACCCGCGTGCGCGGGGCTGCGGTTGAAATCAGGCAATGGATTGACCGCGAAGGCGAACGTGTCGCCGAAGCGGATCTGGTTGTCGCCATCGTCGGGAACGATGGAAGGCCGCGCCGCTGGCCCAAAGCGGTGGAAGAATGCTGGCGCAACTGGCAGGCCATCGAGGCCGGTCGGCAGGGCGCCTGACAACAACGAGGATCATAGAGGATCAGATGGATCAGACTCTCGAAGCAACCGAACTCGCGGGCAGCGTAGCCCAGCATGACTTTTCGATCATCGGCATGTTCATGCAGGCCGACTGGGTCGTCAAACTGGTGATGCTGATGCTGATCGGCGCCAGTATCTGGGGCTGGTCGATCATTTTCAATACATGGAAGCGCATGAAGGAAGCCCGTGGCAAGGCCAACCAGTTCGAGGATGTGTTCTGGTCGGGCAATTCGCTGGATGACCTTTATGCCCGTCTGAAGGCCGCGCCCGATCATCCGATGGCGGCAGTGTTTGTGGCGGCAATGCGTGAATGGCAGCGTAGCCTCACAGCCCGCACCTCGTCGGCGCTTGACAAAGTGACCGTATCGGACCGCATCTACAAGGTGATGCATGTCACCACGCAGCGCGAGATGGAGCGCCTTGAAGGCCAGGTGGCTTACCTTGCTACCATCGGCTCGGCCTCGCCGTTTGTGGGCCTTTTCGGTACCGTCTGGGGGATCATGAACGCCTTCACCGGTATCGCGACCGCCTCCGATACGTCGCTCGCCACCGTGGCGCCGGGCATCGCCGAAGCGTTGCTTGCGACTGCCCTTGGCCTCATCGCCGCTATCCCCTCGGTAATCGCCTACAACAAGCTGTCGAACGACCTTGGCCGGTATGGCATGCGCGTCGAAGGCTTCGCGGACGAGTTTGCCGCCATCCTGTCGCGTCAACTTGACGAACGGAGCCACTGATCATGGGTGCATCCGTCACCGGCAGCGACATCCGGGGCCGCAAGACCGGTCGCCGCCGGTATGCCCCGATGGCCGAAATCAACGTGACGCCCTTTGTGGACGTCATGCTGGTGCTTCTGATCATCTTCATGGTGGCTGCTCCGCTTCTCACCGCCGGTGTGGCGGTGGACCTGCCCAAGGCGAAAGCCAAGCCGCTGGCGCAGGATAGCAAGCCGCTTGAGGTGTCGATCGATCAAAAAGGCGCCATATTCCTCGCCGATACTGCCATTACGGTCGAAGAGCTGGGGCCGCGCCTCAAGGCAATCTCCGAAAACCGTATGGATACCCGCATCTATATCCGGGCTGACCGGACGCTGGATTACGGGGATGTCATGGAAGTTGTCGGCACCATCAACTCGGCTGGTTTTACCAAGGTGGCCCTGATTGCAGACCCGTCGAAGAAATGACGAAGACCGGCTGATGCCGGTCTCCGAAAACAAGCCTGATCGTGCCGGCTGGATTATGTCGGCGGCGCTGCATGTCGGCGTCGTGGGTGTTGTCATTTACGGGCTGCCGAGCATCGAGCGCCCGAATATCGCGCCGCCGCCGCCGATTGTGATCGAGTTCGACCAGATCGCTGAAAAGACCCAGCAGCTCGCCCCCGCGCCCGAGGAAAAGGCCGAGGAAGAAACCAAGCCGGAGGAAGAGCCGAAGTTCGCCCCGGCGCCCGAGCCGGAGCCCGAGCAGGCGGAAAGCGTGCCGCTGCCGGAGCCGAAACCGGCCGAGCCCGAGAAGAAGGAAGAGAAGCCTGAGCCTCCGAAGCCGAAGCCCGAGGAAATCGAGCGCAAGCAGGTGGTGGAAAACGTGCGTCCGCAAGCCAAGCCGAAGCCGCCGAGCCGGTTCAGCGCCTCGCGCATCTCGGCCCTCATCGACAAGTCGATCAAGGAAGACCAGAAGCCCGAGACCGACAAGAAAGATGAGGAAAAGGCACCCGAGCAGGCCGTGAAGAAGGATACGTTCGCAGCCCTTCGCGGTCGTTTTGCCACGGCGTCGCTCAAGGATGCTCTCAGCCAGAAACTGGCCGGCTGCTGGAACTTCCCCGGCGGCGCCAAGGATGTATCGAACTTCAACGTGACGGTACGCATCTGGCTTCGCCCCGATGGGTCGCTGTCCCGCATGCCGCAATATGCGGACGTGGGCGACCTTTCGGACGGTTTCTATCGCACCTTTGCGGAAAGTGCGCTGCGCGCCGTGCGGCTCTGCGAGCCCTTCACGGAAGCCAGCGATTACATTCGCGAGGGCAACCAGTATATTGATTTCAACTTCAACGGGGCGGAATTCGCGGGCGGCTGATCGCGCGCGTACCATCCCACCAAACGAGAAGACAAAGGACCGTTTGACATGCTGAGACTGTTTACCGGACTCATCCTGATTGTCGCGGCGACCGCCGGGGCCTCCGCCCAGATGCGCGTCGATGTGAACCGCGGGACGATGGACCCCGTGCCCATCGCAATCCCCGATTTCTTCGCGCCAGAAAATACCGAGACCGCCTCGGGGCGGCTGGCTGAAATCGGCGCCAGCATGTCGCAGGTCATCACCAACAACCTCGTCTCGACGGGGCTGTTCCGGGCGATTGACCCCAAGGCCTTCATCGAGAAGCAGCCGGCGGCGGGCGCGCGCCCCAAATTCGCCTCGTGGCGGCCGCTCGCGACCCAGGGCCTTGTCACCGGCACCATCCGCATGCTGCCGAACGGCAACTTGCGCGTCGAGTTCCGTCTATGGGACGTGGTGCAGGAAATCCAGATGGAAGGCGTGGGCTATTCCACACCGGCCTCCAACTGGCGCCGCATTGCCCATGTGATCTCGGACCGCATCTATACCCGCCTCACCGGTGAGGAAGGCTATTTCGATACGCGGATCGTCTATATCGCCGAAACCGGCAAGGCAACGAGCCGCACCAAGCGTCTCGCGATCATGGATCAGGACGGAGCCAACCAGCAGCTCCTGACCGATGGCAGCTATCTGGTGCTGACCCCGCGCTTCTCGCCGAACCGTCAGGAAATCACTTTCCTCAGCTACTATAAGGACGAGCCGAGGGTTTACCTTTTCAACATCCTGTCGAACCGGTTCGAAATCCTTGGCGATTTCCCGAACATGACCTTCGCTCCGCGCTTCTCGCCCGATGGCAACAAGGTGATCATGACGCTCGCGGAAAAGGGCAACTCGGACATCTATACGATGGACCTGCGCACCCGCCGCGTGACCCGCCTGACGACCCACCCGGGTATCGACACGAGCCCCAGCTACTCGCCTGACGGATCGCGGATCGTCTTCAACTCAGACCGTGGCGGCAGCCAGCAGCTTTATGTGATGAATGCGGACGGCACCAACGTGCAGCGCATCTCGTTCGGCAAGGGCCGTTACGCTACGCCCGTGTGGTCGCCGCGCGGTGACCTTGTCGCCTTCACCAAGATGGGCGATTCCAAGTTTCGCATCGGCGTGATGAAGCCCGATGGCACCGGCGAGCGCCTGTTGACCGACGCCTATCAGGACGAAGGCCCGACCTGGGCGCCGAACGGCCGTGTGATCATGTATTTCCGTACCACGCCCTATGACCGCGCCGGCAACGGTGGCCGGGCATCGCTGTGGTCGGTTGACCTGACCGGCTATAACGAACGCCAGATCAAGACGCCGTTTGATGCCTCGGACCCGGCCTGGTCGCCGCCGCTGCCGGTGACGACCCGCAACTGATGCCTACACCGCCCTGATTGCCGTGGCGAACAGGGCGTCGTGGAACCAGTAAAGCCCAGCAAAAAGGGCAAGCCCGATAAGAGCCGTGACAATGTCGCGGCTCTTTGGCTGTGGGGCGGGTTTCACCCATTCGCCATCGCGGCGGTTGATGCCGATGACCGAGATGAGCGCCCAAAGCCCGAGCCCGCCGAACAGCAGGACCGCCCGCGTCTCACCATTTACCAGAAGATGCAGCAGCGCCCACAGGATAACGCCGGTCAGTTGCGGGTGGCGCAGGACCCGTTTCAGGTTGGTCGGCGCGTTTCCGGCGATGAACAGGATCATGGCGAGCGGCATGAGCACAACGGTCGCGATGCCAGCACCGTTGAACGGCGTGTAGATCAGCCCCGTATCTGCCGATTTCCAACCGGCCACGATGAGGGTGATGGAGCCCACGATCATGAGCGCGAAAATACCTCGCCACGCCATGCCACCCACCCGGTCGGCGATGCGGGCCCGCAGGGCAGGTGCGAACACGGGCAGGAAATGAAGGCCCGCGAAGGCGGCAATTCCGAGAAATAACAGCAGCATGACAGTCCCCCTTGTCTGGAAGGGCTATGGTCAGCGCGGCTCCGGTGGCGGCGCGCCATAGCCTATATCGAACCAGCCACCGACGGCGCCATCGGCACCGACATAGATGTCATCGCGGCTGCTGGACTGCCAGTCGATGATTTCGGCTGATTGGTAGAAGGCGATGAAGTGTTCGACCCTGTCGCCAGTGTTGCCAAGAAGCGGCAGATACACCGCCAGCAACTGTTCGTGCGAGCCGTTCGGGCGCTCCAGCCGGTAATAGCTGAAATAGCCGCAGGGCGTGGTGGCGGAAAGGTGCAGGCGGCGATTGAAGACCGGCCGAAGATCGGGGCTCATGAAATTGAAGATGTTCAGGCCTATCGGGTTACGGCCCATACGCTCGGCCACGGCTTCCGAAGCCAGCCGGTAGGTCAGGCTATCGTCACCGCCATAGTCCATAAGCGATACATGGGCAGCAAGCGAGCGTAGCTGAACCGGACCGAGATCCTTGCGCCTCGGGATGCCTCCCGACGTTGCTGTTACCTCCTGCCAGATGCCGATCAGCTTCTGCAGCGGGCGCTGCTTGTCGGCGGACAGCAGGTTCAGGAACGTGAAGTTTGCATCCATAGCATCGCCGGCTTCGGTCGTTGGAAACGATATCGGGGATTCTTGCCGACTTCTGCGTATATGAGCAAGTCTCATCTTTTGGCGGAAGGCTCAGAGGCTGCGACCGCCGGAAATATTCATGGCGGCATCTGCCCCCAAAATCTCGTTTGAAAATTCGTCAGGAAGCCCGAAACCCAAGTCGAAGGCGCTGCCGAACGCCTGGTCTTCATCGATATAGACCTCGTCACGCCCTTCTGGGCGCCAGTCCACCATCGCTCCCATATGCTCCATGCGGATGAAATGAGCGGCATCATTCCCGACATGGTCGGTCAGCGGCAGCAGGATGATGGCGGCGACATTGTGATTGCCGTTCGGCTGTTGCAGCCGGTAACTCGCCGCATAGCCGCATGGATGGGTGGCGGCTAAGCGCAAACGCCGCTGAACGGCCGGCAGGATTTTCGGGTCGAGGACATCAAGGACATTGAAACCGATCGGGTCTTGGTGGATGCGGGCCGTCACCTCCCGCGAGGCCAGGCGGAACTTCAGCGTTTCGCCGTCATAGTCGAACAGGGAAATATGTTGCGTGAGGCCGCGAAGCCGGGCCGGGCTCATATCCTGGCGCAGGGGCAAGCCGCCACGCTGCAGGGCGGCGTCTTTCCACGCGTCCACCAGCGCCTGCACAAGCCGGGCTGCTTCCGGTGCCACACGTTTCAGGAAGATCGAGCTTTCCACCAGCATGATTGCTGTCCCTCCAGCCCCGGCCCTCGGTGCAATTGTGCCTTCGATCAGGGCGCGCGGCAACAGTTTCCGACGGGATCAGCCGCCAAGTGGCGGAACGGGCAGCGACGGATCGGCGGTGCACAGGAACCATGGGTTCAGGAAGGTTTTCGTATCCTTGCCGTAACGAAGGGGCGCACCGCCACCGACCGTGACGCTGCCGCCGGCGGCTGCGAGGACGGCATGCGCGGCGGCGGTATCCCATTCGCAGGTGGGGCCGAGGCGGGGGTAGAGGTCCGCTTCGCCCGCAGCCAGCAGGCAGAATTTCAGCGACGAGCCGATGGAAACATGATCGGCTGCCGGAAAGTGGGCGAGCCAGCTTTCAAGCTCCGGCGAGCGGTGCGATTTGGAGGCGACGATCACCATGTTGGCCGCATCCGCCTTGCGGCAGGCGATGGCCTGTGCCGTGCCCATGCGGCCACCTTTCACGTCTGCCATCCAGGCGCCTTTGCCGACGATCCCCCAATATATTTTCCCGAGTGCCGGGGCATAGACGAAGCCCATGGTCGGCCGGCCGTCTTCAATGAGGCCGATATTCACGGTGAAGTCATTGCCGCGCTTGATGAATTCCTTGGTGCCATCCAGCGGATCGACCAGCCAGAAGGTGCCGCCCGAGATATCCGGGCATTTGCCTTCGGACTTCGCTTCCTCGCCCACCATCGGGATATCGGGCGCGATCAGCTTCAGGGCTGCCTCGATAATGGCCTCGCCGCGCCGGTCGGCTTCGGTCACCGGCGACTGGTCGGCCTTACCGAAAATTTCGAAGTCGCTCGCATAGACATCCATGACGGCGGCACCGGCCTCCAGCATGACGGCGAGAAGGCTGTCGACGGGGATGGGGCGGGGTGTCGTCATGGCAGAAAGATTTCCTTGTCACTCAGGAGCTTCGCGCGGGGCGGCAAAAGGAGAAAATTTGCATTCGCTGCTTGGCCTTGACCGCAAGCTTGGCTATGGTCCGTTAGCTGCGGGTATATCAGGTCCGGGAGGCCATGCCATGTCAAAATTGGATTTTGCTGCGCTTCTGTGTTCGCGCCTCTGTCATGACCTCGTGAGCCCTGTGGGCGCCATCTCGAACGGGATCGAGATACTGCAGGAAGAACATGACGCGGCCATGCGGGAACAGGTGATCGACCTGTTGCAGAAATCGGCGCAGCAAACGAGCAACAAGCTTCAGTTTTTCCGCCTCGCCTTCGGGGCGGCCGGTGGCTTTTCCTCGCGGCTTGACATGCGCGAAGTGCAAAAGGCGCTCAGTGTGTTCCTGGAAGGAACCCGCGTCACGCTTGACTGGAAAGCGAGTGTTGCCGATGCGCCCAAGGGGATCGTCAAGCTGATCCTCAATCTCTGCCTCGTGGCGTCCGAGACGCTCATCCGGGGCGGCGTGATGGAAGTGCGGATCGATCCGGTGGGCGACAATGCCATCGATATCGTGGTGTTTGTATCCGGTGAGCGGTTCATCATGCAGGAAGCCGTGCGCGCGGCGCTCGTCGGCGAGGTGAACGAGGAGGAAGTCGAGCCCCGCTCGGCCCCCGCATGGCTCGCCTCAACGACCGCGAAGGAGCTTGGCGGCATCATCAGCGTTTCGAGCGAAGACGGCACCCGCCACCGGCTTGCGGTGCAGGTGCGATCATCTGGCGATTGATCCCGGCGTTTGCGGCGCGTATCAATAAAGAAAGGGTCACGTTAGGGATGCTTGTTTTACAGCTTCTTAACGGTTTTTAGCGATGGTGTTGAAGCTGCGGTTCCGCGTACCTATTCCGACCTTCCGCCGACATATTCTAATGTGGGGACGACCCGATGGACGACTTGCTTAATGAATTCCTCACCGAAACCGCTGAAAGCATTGACGTTGTTGATGTCGAGCTGGTGAAGCTGGAACAGGACCCGAATAACAAGGAAGTCCTCGATAACATTTTCCGCCTTGTTCATACGATCAAGGGGACGTGCGGTTTCCTTGGCCTGCCGCGCCTCGAATCGGTGGCGCACGCGTCGGAAAACGTCCTTGGCAAATTCCGCGACGGCGAGCTTGATGTATCCGAGCATGCCGTGACCGTCATTCTGGAAAGCCTCGACCGCATCAAGGAAATCCTTGCGGGTCTTGAGGCGACGGAAGAAGAGCCTGTCGGCGACGATAGTGACCTGATCAGTCGTCTGGACGCGATTGCCGAAGGCGGTGTCGGCCCTGCGGCAGCGCCCGAACCCGAACCCGATGTGATCGAAGGCGAGATTGTGGACCCCGGCCTCGGCCGCCCGCTCAAGCCCGGCGAAGTTTCGCTCGAGGAACTTGAAGCCGTCTTCAATTCGACGCCCGGACCGGATGAAGCCGAGCCCGCACCGGCGCCGAAGGCCGAGAAGAAATCGAAGAAAGCCGACCGCACCGGGCCGCTCTTTGACCGCGTGGGCGGCGAGGACGCCGTGGTTGTGGTTGCCCACCTGATGTCGGAACGCCTGTCGGGCGACAAGAAACTCGGGAAATTCTTCCCCGCAAGCGGCACCGAGCAGACCAAGGCCCGCCTGACCGGGCTTCTGATGTCGCTCCTCAAGGACGATCTTGATAGTGCCGATGCCGTCGCCCGCCAACTGATGACCACCGGTGGCTTCGGCGAAGCTGAATTCGATGCGCTGACGGCGCTTGCGAAAGACGTGTTCAAGCAGTGCCAGGTCGAGGCTGAAGCCTGCGACGAGGCCGTGATGACCTTCGAACTGATCCGCGACGCCGTGGTTGCCTCCTCGAAGGCGCTTGCCGCGCCGAAGGATGCAAAGGCGAAGGGTGCAACTGCCGCAGCGGCCGGTCGCGACAAGGAAGACGGCGAAGGTGCCGGCGGTGGCCGCGCCAGCCAGTCGATCCGCGTGAGCGTCGATCTTCTGGAAGACCTGATGAACATGGTCTCCGAACTGGTGCTGACCCGGAACCAGCTTCTGCAGATTGTCCGTAACATGGACAATAGTGAGCTTGCCGTGCCGCTGCAGCGCCTGTCGCAGTGCACGACCGAGCTGCAGGAAAACGTCATGAAGACGCGGATGCAGCCCATCGGCAACGCCTGGGCCAAGCTGCCGCGGATCGTGCGCGACCTTACCGTCGAACTCGACAAGAAAATCGAGCTCGAGATGCGCGGCGCCGAAACCGAGCTGGACCGCCAGGTGCTCGAGCTGATCAAGGACCCGCTGACCCACATGGTCCGGAACTCTGCCGACCATGGCATCGAGCGCCCGGCCGAGCGGATCGCCTCCGGTAAGCCCGAACATGGCACGATTGTCCTGAACGCCTATCACGAAGGCGGCCATATCATCATGGAAATCAAGGATGATGGCCGCGGCATTCCGGTGCAGAAGCTGAAGTCGAAAATTCTCGAGAAAAAGCTGGCGACGGAAGCCGAGCTTGCCGAGATGTCAGATAACCAGATCCAGAAATTCATCTTCCACCCGGGCTTCTCGACCGCCGAAAAGGTGACGAGCGTTTCGGGCCGCGGTGTGGGCATGGATGTGGTGCGTTCGAACATCGAAAAGATCGGTGGCACCATCGACATGGTCTCGATCGAGGGCAAGGGCTCGACCTTCACGATCAAGATCCCGCTCACGCTTGCCATCGTTGCCGGCCTCATCGTCGAGGCCTCGGGCGAACGTTACGCTATTCCTCAGATCAGCGTGCTTGAGCTTGTCCGTGCATCGGACGACAGCGAGCACCGTATCGAGACGATCAAGGATACGCCGGTGCTGCGCCTGCGGAACCGCCTGCTGCCGCTCGTTTACCTCAATGAAGTCCTGAAGTTCCAGACGCGCGCCGAAATCGACGCCCGCGAAAGTCAGGATGGCTTCATCGTGGTGACGCAGGTTGGTGCTTTCACCTTCGGTATCGTGGTCGATCAGGTGTTCGATACCGAAGAGATTGTGGTGAAGCCGGTCGCGCCGATCCTGAAGGATCTCGAGGTCTATTCGGGCAATACCATCCTTGGCGATGGCAGTGTGATCATGATCCTCGATCCGAACGGCATCGCTTCGGCCACCAGCCAGACGCAGGCCGAACAGCACGAGGAAACCGAAAGCAAGGCCCGCGCGGCCCGCACCGAAGGCGAGGAGCGCGAAAGCATGCTGCTGTTCCACGCAGGCGGCGAGCATCCCAAGGCGGTGCCGCTGTCGCTTATCGCGCGTCTTGAAGATATCCCGGTCGAGGAGATCGAAACCTCCGATGGCCGCCTGATGGTCCAGTATCGTGGCAGCCTGATGCCGCTCATCATGGCCGATCAGGCCGTGAAGCTTGTTGAAAGCGGGCGCCAGCCGGTCCTCGTCTTCACCGACGGTGATTACACGATGGGTCTTGTGGTGGATCGCATCCTCGATATCGTCGAAGACAAGCTCGAGGTTCGCCTCGCCTCCGCCCGTCAGGGTGTGGTGGGGTCGGCCATCATCGCCGGTCATGCGACCGAAGTGATCGATGTGGCTTACTATCTGGACCTCGCCTTTGCAGGCTGGATGAAGAAGAAGGACAAGGGAACGGATACGGCGGTTATGACCGGGGCACGCGTGCTGCTGGTTGATGACAGCGATTTCTTCCGCAGCATGGTGAAGCCGGTACTGGCCGTCGCCGGCTACAAGGTAAAAACCGCACGGGACGGCAAGCAGGCGCTCGCCGCACTCGAGGACGACAAATATGACCTGATCATTTCGGATATCGAGATGCCGGTCATGGGCGGCCTTGAGTTTGCCCGTGCGCTGCGCGCCGACAAACGCTTTGCGCATATCCCGCTTGTCGCCTTGTCGTCGCTCGCCACCGAACGCGATATCGCGCGGGGCCGTGAAGCCGGGTTCGATGATTATGTCGCCAAGTTCGACAAGGAAACCCTGCTGAGAAGCCTCGCCCAGCAACTCAAGGTGCATGGAGACGCCGCATGAACGACCTCGTGGTACGCAACGATCTGAATGTGATCGGCGGGACGGGCCGCCGGGACTTCGTGACCATCAAGCTTGCTGAACAGACGCTGGGTATCCCGGTGCTGGCCGTGCAGGATGTGCTTAATCCGCAGAAGATCACCAGGATCCCGCTGGCACCCGATTGGGTGGCAGGTGTGCTGAACCTGCGTGGCCGGATCGTGACCGCGATCGATTTGCGCCGCCGCCTTGGCCTGCCGCCGCAGGATGCAGCGAAGCGCAGCATGTCCGTCGTTGTGGATTTCTACGGCGAGCCTTACAGCCTGCAGATCGATTCCGTGGGTGAAGTGCTGTCGCTGGAAGACAGCCTTTTTGAACGCAATCCGGTAACGCTGGATCAGCGTTGGCGGGATGTGAGCCGGGGCATCTACCGGCTGGAAAAAGAGCTTCTCGTGATCCTGGATGTTGAGAAGCTGCTGGGCAACGCCGCTTCAAGCAAGGCGGCCTGATCAGAAATAAAGGCCGTGCAGCAGTGCGGCCTGATATAGAATAAGGGGATGCCGGGCTCCGGTGGGGGGTTGCAGGCAGATAAGTGGACCGAGGGAGAGCCCGACCGATGAAATCCTGTCTTGTTGTCGATGACTCGAAAGTGATCCGCAAGGTTGCGAGACGCATCCTTGAGGAACTGCAGTTTGAGATCGGCGAAGCTGTCGATGGCAAGGATGCACTCGATCAGTGCATCGCCAAGATGCCTGATGTTGTGCTTCTCGACTGGAACATGCCGGTGATGAACGGGCTTGAATTCCTTGTGGCCCTGCGCAGCCAGACCGGCGTGAAGCAGCCGATCGTGGTGTTCTGCACCACTGAAAACGACATGGCGCACATCCGTCAGGCCATCGAGGCCGGCGCGGACGAATATATCATGAAGCCCTTCGACCGCGAGATCATCGAGGCGAAGTTCAACCAGGTCGGCTTGCTGTAATCCCTGCAGCATCCCTTACGACCAGTCCTTTCAGGCAATCAAAAAGACCGGCACGCCCATGCAGCAAAGCCCGACGACCCAATCGCAAGTCCGGAATCCCTACCGTGTCATGGTAGTGGATGACAGTGCGATCATTCGCGGGTTCCTCAGCCGGTATCTTGCAGATGACGCTTTCATCGATGTGGTGACCACCGCCAACAATGGCGTCATGGCCCTGCGCGCGCTTGATAATTATGATATCGAGGCCATCGTCCTCGATATCGAAATGCCTGAAATGGATGGCATGACGGCCCTGCCGAAGCTTCTGGAGAAGAAGCCGGATGTGCAGATCGTGATGGCCTCGACCCTGACCCGCAAGAATGCCGAAATCTCGATGCGCGCGCTGCAGCTTGGCGCTGTCGACTATGTGCCGAAGCCTGAAACTGCGCGGTCGGTGAACGCCAGCATCGATTTCCGACAGGAACTGGTGGAAAAGGTGAAGGCGTGGGCGGCCCGCGCCCGCAAGAAGCGCAATCAGGACCTGCCGAGCCAGGGTGACGCGCCAGCGGCACCAACGGCAGGGACCGGGCGTCTCAGCGCCGGTTTCGTGACGGCGGCCCGGCCGGCGGTTCGTCCGGCCCCGACCTTTGTGCGACCCGGCCGCGAGGCACCTGCCGTTGCTGCCAAGGAAGAACCCGCTATCCTGCCGGGTGCTGCGGGCGCCAAAGTCACCCTGCGTGCGGGCTCCATGCGGCGGCCTAAGATATTGGCCATCGGGTCCTCGACCGGCGGACCGCAGGCCCTGATGAAATTCTTTGCCCAGTTCACCAAGGCACCCGAAGTGCCGGTGCTTATCACCCAGCATATGCCGGCGAATTTCACGGCGATCCTTGCCAAGCATCTCGGCCAGTCGACCGGTTGGCCTTCAAACGAGGGGCAGGACGGCGAAGCGGTGAAACCGGGGCATATCTATGTGGCGCCGGGCGGGCGGCACATGGAAGTGACGGAAGGCGAGGGCGCGGTGCGCATCCGCCTGACCGATGACCCGCCCGAAAATTTCTGCCGTCCGGCTGTGGATCCGATGTTTCGCAGCCTTGCCCGTGTTTATGGCGACACCGTGCTTGCGGTGGTGCTGACCGGCATGGGGCATGACGGCATGAAGGGGGCTCGCGAACTGACGCGGGCTGGCGGTACAGTGATGGCGCAGGATGAAGCCACCAGCGTTGTCTGGGGGATGCCGGGGGCGGTTGCCACGGCCGGGCTTTGTACGGAAATTCTGCCGCTCCAGGACCTTGGTGTCCGGACGGCCAAACGACTGCAAGGAGTGGCCTGATGCGCACAGAAGATTTTACGTTTCTGGCCGAAGCGCTGAAGCAGCGTTCAGGGCTGATGCTGACGGCGGACAAGGTATATCTCCTTGAAAGCCGGCTAACGCCGCTGGCGCGCAAACGCGGCCTTGATACGCTTGATGCTTTGATCCAGAAGCTCCGGATCAGTCGGGACGAAGCCTTGTGGAAGGATGTCACGGAAGCGATGACGACGAACGAATCGTTCTTCTTCCGCGATACCACGCCGTTTGATCTGTTCCGCAACCACGTACTGCCGGGGATGCTGAAGGCGCGCGCAGCGACAAAACGCCTGCGGATCTGGTGCGCGGCTGCCTCGACAGGGCAGGAACCCTATTCGCTCGCCATCATCCTCAAGGAAAATGCGGCCAAGCTCGCTGGCTGGAATGTGGAAATTGTCGGTACCGATATCTGCACCCAAGTGCTTGAAAAGGCACGGGCGGGCACCTATAGCCAGTTTGAGGTACAGCGCGGCCTGCCGATCCAGATGCTGATCAAATACTTCCGCCAGGACGGGGACGTGTGGCGCATCAACGATGATATCCGCTCGATGGTCAGCTACCGTCCCTTCAATCTTCTGCAAAGTTTTGCAGGCATGGGCACATTTGATGTCATTTATTGCCGCAATGTTCTGATCTACTTCGATCAACCCACCAAACGCGACGTGCTGGATCGCATGCGCCGGGTGTTGGGGAATGATGGCGCCCTGTTCCTGGGCGCCGCCGAGACTGTCCTTGGCATTACGGATGCCTTCCGCCCGGTTCGTGGCCAGCGGGGGCTGTATGTGCCTTCGGACGGCACAAGTGAACAACTGATGGGCCTTTGAACCACACCATGAAACGCCTTAAAGCGCTGACCGCGGCCTTCGTCGCCGCCCTTGTCCTTGCCACCCTGCCTGCCTCTGCCGATGATGCGGCCGCACTGCGCAACCGTATTGCGGTTTCAGACATTGCAGACCGCACGGGTACGAAAACGCTGACGCCCGATTTCCTGAAGTCGGGGCAGGAAGCAGTTGTAGCCCTGCTTGAGCAAAAAGACCGCTACCGGCCGCTGACCCGCGATCTGTTGCAAAGCGATCTCGACGATCCCTTCAGCCGCCTCGGCGCGGATGCCACGATCGGTATCGTGATTCAGGAAATCAACAAAACGAGCGAAGTCGACAAGGGCTTCCTGAAACGCAAGAAAACGGAAACCGCTTCGATCCGTGTCGAGTTCACGCTCTCTGATGCGCAGACAAGCAGTGTGATCTATCAGGTGACGGCAGATGGTAACTCGCAGGCGGACTCGAAAACGATCCTTGGCCTTGGCAAGAAGGACGAAAAGCTCCTGACCATCGAAGACCGCGCCTTCAACGCTGCCCTTGAGGCAGTCTCCGGCCGCCTTCTGGAAAAGCTGGATGCCCGCCCGTGGCGCACCTCGATCCGCAGCATCGATGGCGACCGGCTGCTGCTTTCAGCCGGCGACCGCGACGGCCTGCAACTGGGCGACCGGCTGGCCGTCGTGCGGCGCGGTTTTGCCATGGGCGAAGGCCCGGCACCGATCGACTGGCTGGCGACTGTAGAGGTTGAAACCTTTAATGCCGATAGCCGCGCTGTCGCCCGTCTTGTGGAAGACGGCATCGCCGGCGCCGGTGACTGGCGTACCTCGCAAGGGGTCTATGTCACCCGGCTTGATCCGTCGAAGCCTTTCTGATCAAGAGTATATTCAAATGAAATGGGCGGCCAGTGGCCGCCCTTTTTAGATTCGATGGATTACAGGATCAGCTGGCCGCCGCTTCGGCGCCGCCTTCGGATCCGTCTCGCAGCACATAGCCGCGGCCCCAGACGGTTTCGATGTAATTCTCGCCGCCCGTGGCATTGGCGAGCTTCTTGCGGAGCTTGCAGATGAACACATCAATGATCTTGAGTTCCGGCTCGTCGATCCCGCCATACAGGTGGTTGAGGAACATTTCCTTGGTAAGCGTCGTGCCTTTCCGGAGGGAAAGGAGTTCGAGCATCGCATATTCCTTGCCGGTCAGGTGCACGCGGCTGCCGGCGGCCTCGACCGTTTTGGTGTCAAGGTTGACAGCGAGCTTGCCGGTGCGGATCACCGATTGTGAATGGCCCTTGGAGCGGCGCACGATGGCATGGATGCGGGCGACCATTTCTTCCTTGTGGAAGGGTTTGGTCAGATAGTCGTCAGCACCGAAGCCGAGGCCCTTGACCTTGGCCTCCATCTCGGAAAGGCCGGAAAGGATGAGGATCGGGGTATTGACCTTGGCGGTGCGCAGCTTTTTCAGCACGTCGTAGCCGTGCATATCCGGCAGGTTCAGATCAAGAAGGATGATGTCATAGTCGTAGAGCTTGCCAAGGTCGAGGCCCTCTTCCCCGAGGTCGGTGCTGTAGACATTGAACCCTTCCGCAGTCAGCATCAGTTCGATGCTGCGGGTCATGGTCGGATCATCTTCGATGAGTAGTACGCGCATCCTGGTTTCTCCTGGTGCCGCCCGCTATATTGGTTAATGTTAATCAAGGTTAACAGAAAAGTCTAAGTAAAATCTTAGAGACTTTGGTCGAATGTTCCAAAAAGGGCGGCCCGTTGCATCTGACCTTGCAACAAAGGCCCGGCAGGGCGAGAATGCATCGAGCCGCCCTTGTTTTCGCGGCGCCGGAGTTTTTCAAGGCCATGCAGTCGCTCGTTCAGGAAATCAGCCGCATCCAGACGGTCAGCCATTATGGCCGGGTCACCGGGGTGCGCGGCCTGCTTGTCGAGGTCGGCGGGATCGAGCAGCATGTGGCTGTAGGCTCCCGGCTCAAGGTCGAAACGCGCGATGGACGCTCCGTTCCTGTCGAAATTGTCGGTTTTCAGCGCGGCGTGGCGCTTGGCATGCCTTACGGTGCCGTTGAAGGCATCGGTGTCGGCTGCAAGGCGGTGCTGGCACAGAGCGACCCTGTGGCCTATCCGAGCGACGCCTGGCTTGGCCGCGTGCTCAATGCCTTCGGCGAGCCGATCGACGGCAAGGGGCCGGTGGCGATGGGGCCACGTCCCTTCATGCTGAAGGCCAATCCGCCGGCTGCCCACAGCCGCCAGCGGGTCGGGCCGAAGATCGATCTTGGTGTGCGGGCGCTGAACAGCTTCATCAGCTGCTGCCAAGGCCAGCGGATGGGTATCTTCGCAGGCTCCGGTGTGGGCAAATCGGTCCTCATGTCGATGATCGCGCGCTATTCAAGCGCCGATGTCAACGTGATCGGCCTTGTGGGCGAACGCGGCCGCGAGGTGCAGGAATTTATCGAGGACGATCTCGGAGAAGACGGTCTTGCCCGGTCTGTCGTCATCGTGGCGACAAGCGACGAATCCGCCCTCATGCGCCGTCAGGCTGCCTATATGACCATGACGGTCGCTGAATATTTCCGCGACCGTCAGGCCGAGGTCATGTGCCTGATGGACAGCGTGACCCGCTTTGCCATGGCGCAGCGCGAGATCGGGCTCGCCGGCGGCGAACCGCCAACCTCCAAGGGCTACACGCCGACCGTGTTCAACGAGCTGCCGCGCCTTCTGGAGCGCGCCGGGCCGGGGCCGAAGGGGCTTGGCAATATCACCGGCCTTTTCACCGTGCTGGTGGAAGGTGACGACCATAACGAGCCGGTGGCGGATGCCGTGCGCGGTATTCTTGACGGCCATATCGTGATGGAGCGGGCGATTGCCGAACGTGGCCGCTATCCCGCCATCAATGTACTGAAATCGATCAGCCGGACGATGCCCCGCTGCAATACCGAATTCGAAAACCTGCTGGTGCGCGAGGCAAAGCGCTATATGGCGGCTTATTCCGACATGGAAGAGATGATCCGCCTTGGTGCCTACCGGCCGGGATCGAACGCCGAGGTCGATGCGGCGATCCAGTATTTTCCTTTTCTGGAGGAATATCTCAGCCAGTGGAAGGACGACCATACACCGTTATTAGAGGGCTATGAACGCTTGCGCGAAATTCTGGAAACCGGACCGGCGGCGATGGCAATCCGCCAGTTCGAAAGTGGCCAGGGTCTTGCAAGGGGCTAGGGGCATCGGGATTAACCCGATG
Organism: Pseudokordiimonas caeni; assembly: GCF_026719705.1. Lineage (GTDB taxonomy): Bacteria > Pseudomonadota > Alphaproteobacteria > Sphingomonadales > Kordiimonadaceae > Gimibacter > Gimibacter caeni. The sequence continues at coordinate 404,392 of NZ_JAPPRR010000001.1, forward strand.
GTGACACTTTTCGGATAGAAAGGACCGTCATGAGCAGGCTGGACCACATCATCCGTCTCCGCAAATGGGAGCTCGACGAAAAACGCCGCGTCCTCAGCGACTTGCAGCGTGAAAGCGACGAGCTACAGAATGCGCTCGACCGCCTTGGCGCCGAGGTTGCCGCTGAAAGCCGGCGGCCCGCCGGTGAGTTCGAGGCGGTCACTTTTGCCGCCTATCTCGAAGGGGCCCGCCAGCGCCGGCAACTTCTGCACGACCGGATCGAGCGCAAGGAAGAAGAAATCACCCGCCAGCAGGACGCTGTCTCCGAGGCCTTCAAGGAACTGAAGACCTTTGAAGTCGCCCGCGACCGGGAGACGGAGCGCGAGATGCGCCTTGAAGCGCGGATCGAGCAACAGGGGCTGGATGAGCAGGGCCTAAGGGCTTTCGTCGGCTAGGCATTTCCGGATTTTCTTCCCCCCCGCCTTCTGCTAAGCATATGCGGAAGGGAGCCTAGCCGTGTCTTCAGACCATCGCACGCGATCATCCGGGCGCACGCCGCCGCCAACGCCAGAGGCGCTGAGGGCTGCACTTGCGCGTGTGCAGCAGCTTGACCAGCGCCATCACATGCACCCCTTCACAGACCCGCGCGCGCTGGTGCAGGCGCCGCCTTTCGTGATGGATGCCGCCCAGGGCTGCTATGTGATGGGGCAGGGCCTGAGGCTCCTCGATGCGATGGCGGGGCTTGGCTGCGTCAATATCGGCTATGGCCGGCCTGAACTTGCCGAGGTCGCGGCCGAGACCATGAAGCGGATGAGCTTCTATCACAGTTTTGCCGGGGTCACGAACCCGCCGGCTGCGGAACTGGCTGCGCGCATCGCGGCGCTGGCCCCCGGCGCGCTGAACCGCGTCTTTTTCGCGAATTCAGGGTCCGAGGCTAACGAGACGGCGATCAAGCTGATCAATCTTTACTGGCGCCGCCGCGGCCAGCCGGGGCGGCGGCTGCTGATTTCCCGCGACTTTGCCTATCATGGCAGCACGGTGGCGACGAGTGCACTGAACGGCCTCACCGCCATGCACAAGCCTTTCGGTATTCGCACCGTGGGGCATGTGGCGCATGTGGCGGCACCCTTCTGGTATCGCTTCGGCGGTGATCTGACGCCGGAAGAGTTCGGCAAGCGGGCGGCCGACGCCGTCGAACAGAAGATCATGGAACTGGGCCCGCAGAATGTGGCGGCGGTGTTTGCTGAACCCATCCAGTGCACGCTTGGTGCCATCATCCCGCCCGAAAGCTATTGGCCGCGTGTCGAGGCGATCTGCCGCAAGCATGAAATCCTGCTGGTTGCCGATGAAGTGGTCACGGGCTTCGGTCGGACCGGCCGCTGGTTCGCGCAAGAAACGTTCGGCTTTCAGGCCGACCTCATGACGCTCGCCAAGGGGCTTTCCTCGGGCTACCAGCCGATTTCGGCGCTGGTGATGAGCGACGATTTCTCGGACGTGATCGGCGGGCAATCGGAAGTGCTGCAACATGGCTTCACCACGTCAGCCCATCCGGTGGCGGCGGCGGTTGCGCTTAAGAATCTCGAGATTCTGGACGAGGAAAAGCTCGTCACTCGGATTGCAGACGATATCGGGCCCTATTTCGCCGCACGCCTGACAACGCTTGAACAGCATCCGTTGGTGGGTGAAGTGCGCGTGTCCGGGCTGATTGCGGGAATCGAGATTACGGAAGACAAGAAAAGTCGCCGCCAGTATCCGGTCGACCTTGGTGTTGACCAATTGGTGGGGCAGGCGGCGCTTGCCCGTGGCCTGATTGTGCGGCCCGCCGGGAATGTGCTTGTTCTTTGTCCGCCCTTTGTGATCAGCCACGCCGAGGTTGATTTCATCGTGGACGCGCTCGCCGAAGCGCTGGACCAAATTCACACGGCGTTGATGGCTTCCTGATTCATGCCCGTTGACTTTCAAGTCGGACGCAATAGACAATCCAACCCATAAGAACGGGGGCGCGCCGTCCATCGGCGCCCATTGAGACGGGATCGCATATGGAGCTGCTCGGGCCTTACATCGCCATCGGCGTGGTGGCGTTGATGTTCTACCTGTTCACGCGGGAGAAGTATCCGCCGGAGATGGTCGCCCTTGGCGGGGTCACCATTTTCCTGCTGACAGGCATCCTGAAAACCGACGATCTCCTGAAAGCCCTGTCGAACAGCGCGCCGATCACGATTGCCGCCATGTTCGTGCTGTCGGCCGCGCTTGTGCGCACAGGGTTCCTCACCCGCTTCACTCATCTGCTGAAGGTGACCGGCAAGCGCCATCCGTGGGCGCTGATGCCGCTTCTGCTGATCCCGACGATGGCGGCGTCCGCCTTCGTGAACAACACACCGCTTGTCATGGTGATGATACCGGTCGTCATGTCGGTAGCGCGCGACCTTGGCAAGGCTGCATCCAAATATCTGATCCCGCTCTCCTACGCCGCGATCCTTGGCGGCACCTGTACGATGATCGGCACCTCCACGAACATTCTGGTGGATGGTGTGGCTCGTGCGCAGGGACTTGAGCCCTTCGGCCTGTTCGAGATCAGCATCCTCGGTATCCTGATTGCGGCGGCCGGCATGATCTATATGGCGCTCATCGGCGTTCACCTGCTGCCGGACCGTTCGTCTCTTGCCGAGATGGTCACGGGCGGACAGAAGCAACGCTACCTGACTGACGCGCTCATCAACGAAGGCTCGCCCCTTGTTGGCAAGACGATCAAGGAAGTGACCCAGTTCAAATCGCGCGGCATCACGATTGTCGACGTCATCCGGGACGATCGCTCCCGGCGCGGGCATCTGGCCGATATCGTCCTGCAGCCGCAGGACAGGATCGTGCTGAAGTCCGGCATCGCCGAGGTGCTGAGCCTGAAGGAAGAAAGCGACGTTTCGCTGGGCGCCCCTAGTGGCCTTTCGGCCGTGACGGAGCGGGCGGCCATCGTCTATGAAGCCCTCGTGGCGCCGCAAAGCCCGCTCATCGGCCATCCGCTACGCGACCAGCGCCTGCGCCGCCGCTATGGCATCTATGTGGTGGCGATCCACCGCCACGGTGAAAACCTTGGTACCATGATTGCCGATGTGGCGCCGAAGGCCGGCGATACGCTCCTGATCGAGGGCAGTATTGAGGATATACGTCGTTTCGCAGACGAAATGAACCTCATCAATCTTTCGGAAACTACCGAACGCGCCTACAGGCGCAGCCGCGCGCCGCTTGCTGCTGCCATCATGGCGGGCGTTGTGACGCTCGCCGCCTTTGACGTGATGCCGATTGCGGGGCTCGCCGTCATCGGCATGGTTGCCGTTCTGTTCACCGGCTGCCTTGACCCCGACGAGGCGTTCGAGGCGATCGATGGCCGCCTCCTGACGTTGATCATGGCCATGCTTGCCGTGGGGGCGGGGCTTGATGCCACCGGCGCCGTCGAAATGATGGTGAACTCTGTGGTGCCGTTCCTCACCGACTTGCCACCCTATGTGTTGCTGGCGGCCGTCTATATCGTTGCATCCGGACTGACAGAAATTGTCACCAACAATGCCGTCGCGGTGATCCTGACCCCCATCGCGATCAGCCTCGCTGTCAAGCTCGGGCTTGATCCACGGGCTTTTGTCGTGGTGGTCATGTTCGGCGCAAGCGCCAGCTTCGCGACTCCTATCGGCTACCAGACAAACACGCTTGTTTACAGCGCTGGGGGCTACCGCTTCACCGATTTCATGAAGGCGGGTTCGCCGCTCAATATCCTGTGCGGCATCGTGACTGTTATCGTCGTGCCGTTCCTTTGGCCGCTTTGAGGCACCCGCCGGGCAGCCGTCAGGCTGCCGGGCGGCTCCTTGACCGTACCATCAGGACATTGCCGACAGCGACAAGGCCGACGCCCAGAACGGCGGGCAGGGTCCAGTGGAAATTCTCGAAAACGGTTGAGATGGCAAGTGCCACGAACGGGATGAGGACGGATGTATAGGCGGCCCCGGCCACACCGATCTGGCCGATGAGCCAGATATAAAGCGCGAATGCGACCACTGTACCCATGACAGCCAGATACCCGAGCGCCATCCAGTATTCGGGGCGCGGGTCCAGCACAATCGGGTCGCCCGTGATCAGGGCATTCACCACATTGCTGATGCTGCCATAGAAAAGCCCCCACGCATTGGCCGCAAAAAGCGGTAGCGCTCGGGCGCGCGGGGTCGCCGCGAAATTGTTGCCGATGGAGGCGAGGAAGGTGCCGAAGACGCAGATCACCACGCCGAGCACGGTCTGGTCCTCGAAACTCAGCACCTCGATCTCCGGCAGGAAGATCAGCACGAGGCCCAAAACGCCGAGGATCGAAGCCGCGAAGGCGGTCGGGGCAATCGGCGTTTTCAGGAAGAGGCGGGCGTTGATCAGGTTCATCAGCGCCAGCAGTGAGAAGGTGACGGCCACAAGGCCGGAGGGCAGATGTTCGGTCCCGTGATAAACGAGGATATAGTTCAGGGAGAACATGAATACGCCGAACCCGGCGACCACTGCATGGTCCTTCAGGGTGAAGCGCAGGCGTTCGCGCCGCGCGATAGCAATCACGAAGGTGATGATACAGGCCAGCCCGAACCGGAAGGCGACCGACCATTCGGGCGTTGTGGTGCCGAGCTGCCATTCGATGGCGTACCAGGTGGATCCCCATATCAGGACGCACCCGACAAAGGCGATTATGGCCTTCATTTTATTATGCTCCCCGCTGCTGTGTCTTGAGCGAGTAACAGGTTAAAGCATCCGGTCAAGTGAATTGTCCGGGGAGCTGCACCTCAGGCGAGGCGGCCTGCCACAGCGGCCTGAACATCCACAGGCAAGGGAGTGCCGTCCTGTACCGCGAAGCGGCCTGTGAAGCCATTGGCGGCAAGCGCCGAGTCGAACAGGGTGGCAAGCTCGGGGGCGAGTGCTGCAGGCAAGGCGGCCGGTGTGCGAAGAACAAGATCGAACCGCCGTCCGGCCACACGGCCATCCAGCTGGACCGTGCCAATCTTCGAGAAATTCACCTCGATCAGGAAGCGGTCTGCGCCCTCCTTGTCCTCTCCCTGTTCGCCGCCGCCACCGCGCGGGTCATGACGCGGCTCTTCGTGCCGGAACATCATGTAAAGGAGCGGCGCATCGTTCGGGCGGATATCGAAGGGGATCTGGACAGCACGCCATTCCTGGCTACCATCGGCGGCAAGCGCCAGCGCCCGGCCGGTTTCCCGGCGCAGGAGATCAAGCAGCCCGGCATCGCGCTTCTCGAGATTTGCCACGGTGCCGCTGCCAAGCCAGCCATCAGGATGACCACGGCCGGCAGCCTGCAACAGGAAGAGAAGCGCGTTCGTCAGCTTGCCGCCAGTGGCCGCTCTGCTCGCAAGATCGCCACTCGCAGAGGCGACAGAAAGGGCGCTACCGGCGAAGCTGGATGCCGTGAGCGCAGAGGCGGCCTCAAGCCCGGCCCATGTGGTGCCGGTGGCGGCGGGTGGCAATGCCGGGAAACCCTCAAGTGGCGGCAGAGCGACATCGCCCCGGAGCGGCGGCAGGACCGAGGCTTGCGCGGGTGCGGCCTCAGTGGAACGCAAGCCCGCAGCCTGCGCCGGATGCACATAGAGGGCGCTGCCCACCGTCGGCCGGGCATCTGCAGGCAGGCTGACCGTGAACTGCCCCCATGCAGTATTCACGGCGATTTCGGCACGGTTGCCGCCGGTTGCGGGATAGGCCCGAAGCGTCTGCACGGTGTTCACCACAACGGCGCCGCCGGCAGCCACAGGGCCGGGCACCCTGTCCTTGCGGGCGGGATCGATGCCTGCTTCCTCCGCTCGCAGGAAGCTGACCTGAAGATTGGCGACCTGACGGCCATCCGGCTGCTGCAGCACCGCCGCATGGCGGGGCTTTCCCGCCACGAAAGGCGGCACATTGGCGGCAGCTGGCGGCGTCATCCAGGTGTCGGGTTTTGGTATGCTCGGGGCTGCGGGTGTCGGCACCGCGACAGCCGGTGTAGTGGTGTTCGCCTGACCCACACCCGTTTGCAGCCGCACCTGTTCCCCGATCAGGCTTGATGCCGCGTCTGCGGGCATGGCGAAGCGGCCGCGCGAGGTTTCAAGCCAGGCAAGCGGCGTGGCAGCACCCGCGAGGGCCGGCAAGGCGGGCAGGTTTGCGGCCTCCTGCGGGGTGATGGGCCGCACACCGCGCACCATGGTCACCTCGGCCGCCGGAATGCCGCCGGTCAGTGCCTTGATCGGAGTGATGGTGACAGCGATGCCGCTGCCATCAAGGGCGGCGATGGGCTTGGCGCTGGCGCTCGAGACTGGCTGGGTAAGCGCCGCCGTCAATGAGGCGAGGCCAACGATGGTTGGACGCAGGCCCGGCAGGGCAGAATTCTCGCCCGAAAGCGGCGCAGCACTGGCGGGCGGATAAGGGAGCATCGCGCCGGGTCCGGTCGGCTGTTTGCTTCCCTGCAGGGCCGGGGCAAGGCTGATCTGCTTCAGGTAAGCCTGCGCCAGTGGCGGCAGCTTCCTTTGCTGGGCGGCGACAAGATCGGCGATGGCGGCTTTGTCCGCATCGGCGAGCGGCGGCAGGATCTGCGCGGTGTGGGCAGCGACAAGGTCCGGTGTCAGCTTTTCGGCTGCCTGCTGGTAGAGCTGGCGGTAGGCCGGCCCCGTGTGGGCGGGGATCAAGGGTTCGGATACCCGCTCCGGCGGGGCCAGCTGCACATTCAGCGGTACCTGCAGGGTTTCGCCCCGGCGTTCGGTCAGCCATGCTTCAAGCACCGGGCCGTCTGTCTTGAGGCGCAGGGTGGCCACGTCGCCGCGCTGCAGGTCTGCGCTCGGGCGGAGGCGGTAGCTTTTGGCATCAATCGTGACCTGAGCCTCGGATGCGGTCGCCCATTCGACACGGGCGGCACGGGCTTCATCGACCTGCCAGCGCTTCTCTGCGGCAACAGGTGTTGCTGGAGAGGCAGAAGCGGCGGGAATTATATCCGCCTCCCCGATGTCCGAAAGACGGGCTTCAACACCGTGCAACTTCACCCGCTCGGGCGGGTCAACGGGCTCGCCTTGCCGGGCCGTGACGCGAGCTTCGGGTGTAACGCCTGCCCGGACGATTTCAAAGGTTGCGGCCTCACCGGGTCTCAGTCCCGCGGCGGGGTCGACCAGATAGCGTTTGCCGGCAGCTTCCACAAAGGCGCGATCTGGCACGGGGCCGGCCACAAGGTCCACCTGCCGGATTTCGCCTTCCCGAAAGGGCGGGGAGGGCACGGTCGGCGGTGGTGGCGGGGCAGAAGCTCCTGCGCGTGTCACGGTTTCCGGCTGTGCCGCTTGTGGGGGTGGCATCGCCGGCGCTGGATTGGCCCTCGGGATGCCTGCGGGCGGCATCCAGTTCAGCGTCATCACGCCGGGCGGGGTGAGGCGCCTGCCATCGAGGAATGTGATCCGGGCTTCGGCCGGATTTTTCGGTGCCGCAAACTCGATGGTCGCAAGTGTGCCGGATTTGAGCGGCCGGTCGGCAGTGACTGCATAAAGCTCCCGCCCGATGCGGATCACCGGTTGCGTGCTCGCCGGGTGTGCAGTCAGCGCCACCTGCCGGGTTTCACCTTCGCGGAAGGGTGGTGGCGGCACGGCGGCGGCCTGTGCGACCACTGGCGGTTCGATTGCAGCGGGCGACGCCCCGATGCGTTCAAACCTGATGATGACAGGCGGCGTGACCGGCTCGCCCCGCCGTTCGGTCAGCAAGGCTTCCGGCGCTGGCGTCAGGCGGGTGATATCAAGCGTGGCGCTGTCGCCGGGGCGCAGTCCGGCTGGCGGGTCAAGCGCCCACAGGCTTTTGCCGGTGTCTATGACCGGGCGGGCCTCACCGGCGACTGCGGTGATCGTCACGCCCGGCCTGTCGCCCGGCTTCCATGGCAGGGGTTCGGGCGGGGTGCGGGTATCCTGGCGGAAGCTCGCGGTTGCGGCTTGCGCGGGTGCCGCTGCGGGCGGCGGCGCAGCTTCGGCCGATGCTGCTGGTGTCACGCGTTCCAGCCGGATGACGATCGGCGGGTTGAGCTGTTCGCCGCGCCGTTCGGTCAGCAGTGCTTCGGGCGTTGGCGACAGCTTCGTGATCTCGAGCGTTGCGCTGTCGCCGGGTCGCAGACCAGCGGGTGGGTCAAGCGCCCACAGGCTTTTGCCAGTGTCGATCACCGGCCGGTTGTCGCCGGGCAGTTCGGTCACTGTGAAGCTCGGCTTTTCACCCGGGCGCCACGGCGGTGGCGGCGGTGCCTTGTCGCTGTTGCCGGCGAAAGCCGGGGGCGGGGCAAAAACTGCAGCGGCATAGGCCTGCCGGGCCGCACTGGGGTTTGGGGCGCGGGGGTCGCGCAGCGGGGGCAGGGCAGTATCCGTCGTCGGTGCCTCTTCCGTCGGCGGCAGCGGCGAAAGGGTCGGCAGCGGACGGCGGTAGAAGCTTGCACTTGTCGGCGGTTCATGGGGCAGCGGGGAGACTGCCGGGGCATCGGGTTTTGAAGGTGTGGTTGTCGAACTGTGGAGGGCAATCACAATGAGCTGCAAACGGACGGGCGGATCCACATCGCGGCCATTGCGTTCGGTGAGGTCAGCCATCACCTGATGGCCGGTTTCGCGCACCTGCAGGGTCACATCATCGCCCGGCTTCAGCCCGGCATCGGGCCTTAGGGCGAAGGTGGCGTTTTCAGTGACGATGATCGGGCGGCCTTCGCGGTCAATGCTTGAGACCGGGGCCTTGAGATTGTCGCCGACGGCAACATGGGCGGTGGCGGCAGCGATGGAAACAGCAGGATCACGCGCCCGCAAAGCTTCCAGCTCGGACGTGTCGGTGCGCTGCTCCCTTCTGTCCTCATGCCGCGTCTCGGCGCCGGTCTGTTGCCGGTCGCGCGAGGCTGCTGGCACCCGCTCTGGTCCCCGGCTGACCGCCGGGGTGCCTTTCGGCGGCGGCGGACCGGTGATCTCGGCCATTTCCGCTTCCCTAGGTGGGCGCTCCGGGCCTTTTGGCGGGGATCAGAACAGGCCGGCGGCCAGCGTCTTCACATCGCCTGCAGCATCGGACTGCGGGTGGCGCGTAAACAGCGGCACCTGCGACCGGATGGCGTCCACAATCTTGCTATCCTGCCTGATGATACCGGCAAGTGGCGGTGAAATCTTCAAAAATCCTTCTGCGGCCCGCTTGATGGCCTCGTAGGCACGTTCGCCTTCGCGCTTGTTTGCCACATTGTTCACGACGATGCGGATATCGGCTTTGGGGTCACGCATATGGGTGACCTTTACGAAGGCATAGGCGTCGGTCAATGATGTTGGGTCGGCGGTCATCACGACAAGCAGGATTCCGGCGCGGAAGCTGAGAAGCGTGACGGCGGGATCGATCCCTGCGGCGAGATCAAGGATCACATGATCATAGTCGGCCGCAAGCGCCACGAGCCCCTTGCGGATGCCGATCAGCGTGTCGCGGTTAAGGTTGCCGAGCGCCCCGGAGCCCGACTTGCCGGGTAGCACGTCAAAGCCCGAGCCATCCTGCTCGCGGTAGGGGATGATCACGTCCTTGAGGGTTGCGTCGCCCGCAATCACTTGCCCCAGATCGCGTTTCGGCATCAGGCCAAGCTGGATATCGACGTTGGCGAGGCCGATATCACCATCGAACAGCAGCACCTTGCGCCCGGCGCGTGCCAAAGCCTGCGCCAGCGTCACCGAAAAGAAGGTCTTGCCCACACCGCCCTTGCCGGAGGCAACGGCAATCAGCTTGTGTTCAAGGGGCGACAATGGGGTCGGTTGGTCACTCATGGGTGTCATTTCCGGTTCGGGGCTTCTTTGCGGCGCGACGGCAGGGCCGTGATGAGGCGCGCCAGCGTCATCGGGGATGCAGGTTCGAGGCCATCTGCGATATAGGGACTGCGGCTGATGGCGGCGAGACTGAGGAAACCCGGCCGTGCCGCCATGATGACGCTGGCATAACGCCTTGCGGCATCGAGCCTTGTGGCGATGAAACGCTGGCAGCCCATCTTGGAGAAAACACCGGCGATTTCCTGCGCGTCAAGCGGATCAAGCCCGGCTGGCAGCACCAGTACGGGCTCTGCATCCACTGCGCGGATGAACTTCAGAAGCTCTTCCAGTTCGGCCATGTCAAAGGGGTTGGTGCCGGGCGTGTCGATCAGCGTGATGTCGGCGCCTGCCCGGCCGTTCACAAGGGCCGCCAGCTCGCCGGGGCTGTCGGCGGTTGAAACCGTCTGTTTCATCAGCGAAGCAAAGTGATCAAGCTGCTGTACGCCGCCGGCCTTCACCGTATCGGTGGAAATCACCCGCGTGCGGCGCTCGTGCAGCACGGCATCGGCAGTGAGTTTGGCGGTGCAGACCGTTTTGCCGGCGCCCGGCGGGCCCACCAGCATCACCGGGCGGCTGGTGCGGTCGGTGAGCGGGCTGAAGCGGATCGAGGTTTCAAGCGCGGTCGAAAAGGCCTCGGCGAGGCTCGCGGCATCGGTCGCGCGGGCGGCTTCGCCAAGATGACTGGCTGTCTCGAACGGCAAGCCATGGTGATTGAGGATGGCGCTGATATCCGCAGAGTCGAACTCCCGCATTTTCGGGATCGGATGCGATATCTCGAACGCCAGCGGCGTCTGTTCGGTGTCCGGCGCTCTTGGCGGCGGCGGCGGGGTCGCGCCGGCTTCAAGGGCGGCCGTTACGCGCACGCCGCCGACGCCCTTGCCTTCCTCGATGGAAATGATGATGGCGTCCGGGCCCATCTCGGCCCGCACCTGATCCATCACGGCGCTCATCGTCTTGGCATGAAAGGTCTTAAGGCGCATAAAGCCGGGTCATTCCTGCGTTCAAACTCAACATATTCAGATCTGGCCCAGGGTACGTATCTTGGCCTGGGGGTGTATCTCGTTCTGGCTCATCACCACTGTTGCCGGGCGGAAGCGCTCGATGATCGAGCGCACATAGGGGCGCACCAGCGGGCTCGTCAGCAGTACCGGGCTTTCGCCGCGATCGGCGTGCTGGTCATAAGTCATGCGTACCGAATTGATGAATTCCGAAAGCTTCGACGGCGCCATGGCGAGCTGCTTTTCCTCGCCCGGCCCCACAAGGCTATCGGCAAAGGCATGCTCCCATTCGGGCGACAGGGTAACAAGCGGCACAAGGCCATCAGGCGTCTGGTTCACGAAGCAGAGCTGACGGGCGAGGCGCATGCGGACATGCTCGGTGATCGAGACGATATTCTTGGTGAAGCCGGTGGCTTCGGCGATACCTTCGAGGATCGTCGGCAGGTCGCGGATCGAAACGCGCTCGGACAGAAGCGCTTGCAGGATGCGCTGGATGCCGGAGGCCGTGATCTGGTTCGGCACGATATCCATGACAAGCTTGGAATGCTCGGTCGGCAGGTCGGCGAGCAGCTTCTGGGTCTCCGCGTAGGAAAGGAGATCCGGCATGTTGTCCTTGATCAGCTCGGTCAGGTGCGTCGTCACCACCGTTGCGGCATCGACGACCGTATAGCCCCGGAAGGCGGCTTCTTCCTTGGTGCCGGCATCGATCCACATGGCAGGCAGCCCGAAAGCGGGCTCGACCGTCGCTTCACCCGGCAATTGCACGGGGCGTCCTTGGGGGTCCATCACCAGGAACATGCCGGGGCGCACGTCTCCGCGACCGACCTCGGTTTCCTTCACCCGGATCACATAGGTGTTCGGTGGCAGCTGCATGTTGTCGAGGATGCGCACAGATGGCATCACGAAGCCCATTTCGCTCGCCAGCTGACGGCGCAGCGCCTTGATCTGGTCGGTCAGCCGGAAGCCCGAGGCATCGTTGATGAGCGTGAGGAGCCCATAGCCAAGTTCCAGCCGCAGCTGGTCGATGGCAAGCGCCGAGCTGATCGGCTCTTCGACCGGCGTGGCGCGCTGGGACTCCGCCTGCTTGGCTTGCACTTCATCGACAACCTTCTGGTTTTCCTTCCGGGCCAGCGCATAGGCGGTGTAGCCAAGCGCCCCGCCCATCAGGGCGAAAGGCAGGAAGGGGATACCGGGCATGAAAGCCATGGCGGTCAGAAGTGCGGACGATACGCCAACGGCGCGCGGATACCCGGCGAGCTGGCCGAACATGGCCTTGTCGGTCTGTCCGGTGACCCCCGCCTTGGTGACAAGCATGCCGGCGGCAGTCGAAACGATCAGGGCCGGAATCTGTGAAACGAGGCCGTCACCCACCGTCAGGATCGTATAGACATTGATGGCTTCAACGAAAGGCAGGTCGTTGATCACCACCCCGATGATGATGCCGCCGATGATGTTGATGAAGGTGATCAGGAGGCCGGCGATGGCATCCCCGCGCACGAACTTGGACGCACCGTCCATCGAGCCGAAGAAGGCGCTTTCGTCCTCCAGTTCCTTACGGCGGCGGCGGGCTTCGCCTTCATCGATGAGACCGGCCGACATATCGGCGTCAATCGCCATCTGCTTGCCGGGCATGGCATCGAGGCTGAAGCGCGCTGCCACTTCGGCGATACGCCCCGAACCCTTGGTGATGACCATGAAGTTCACGATCACAAGGATCGCGAAAACGATGACACCAATGACGATCTGCCCGCTCATCAGGAAGGTGCCGAAGGCCTCGATCACCTTGCCGGCGGCGTCTGTCCCTTCATGGCCCTTCGCGAGAATGAGGCGCGTGGAAGCAAGGTTCAGCGATAGCCGGAGCATGGTGGCGACCAGAAGGACGGTCGGGAAGCTCGAAAATTGCAGCGGCTTCTGGATGAACAGGGCGGTCATGAGGATCATCACCGAGAAAGTGACGCTCATGGCCAGCATGATATCCAGCAGGAAGGCCGGCACCGGCATGATGAGGACAAGGAGAATGGCGATGAAGCCAAGCGCAAAGGCAACGTCGGAGCTCTTGAGCCCGGCTATCAGGCCGCCCAGCGCCGTGTTGCCTCCGGTCTTGTCGGTGGCTGTATCGCTCATTCTGTCTCAGGTCCTTGCATCATGCCGTGCTTCAGATCGGCATGCGCTGGTTATCGCCCGGCTGGGGAACATTCACGCCTTCGGACTGATACTGGTTGAGCTTGTTCCGGAGCGTGCGGATCGAAATCCCGAGGATATTGGCCGCATGCGTCCGGTTGCCGAGGCAGTGTTTCAGCGTGTCGATGATGAGGTCGCGCTCGACCTCCGCGACCGTGCGGCCGACGAGCGAGGCATTGTCCGCTGCCCGGCCGTCGCCGCCGGCGTCATCCACTGACGCATCCGGGGCCTGCGTGTTGGTCATGCCGGACATCGCAAGGTTGCCGCTGGCGTCGGGCAGAAGGATGGCGGCGGTGCTGATTTCGTCACCCGTGGCCAGAAGCACGGCGCGGTGCAGGGTGTTTTCCAGCTCCCGCACGTTACCCGGCCAGTTGTGGGCCAGAAGCACCTTCAGGGCTTCCTCCGAGAGCTTGCGCTTCGGCATATGGTTCACGGTCGCATATTTCTCGGCAAAGAAGTCGGCGAGCACCTTGATGTCGCCGGGGCGGTCCTTCAGGCTCGGCACGCGGATATTGACCACGTTCAGGCGGAAGAACAGATCCTCGCGGAAATTGCCGGATTTCACATATTCCTGCAGGTTGCGGTTCGATGTGGCGATGATGCGGATATCCACATTCACCGGTTTGCCACCGCCCACACGGTCGATCTGGCGTTCCTGGATGGCGCGCAGGAGCTTGGCCTGCAGGCGAACGTCCATTTCCGAAATCTCGTCAAGGAGGAGCGTGCCGCCGTCCGCTTCCTCGAACTTGCCGATCCGGCGGGCAACGGCCCCGGTGAAGGCGCCCTTTTCGTGCCCGAACAGCTCGGATTCCAGAAGATTTTCCGGGATGGCGGCGCAGTTCACCGCGACGAAGGCCTTGTTGGCCCGGCGGCTTTTCTGATGGATGAAGCGCGCCATCATTTCCTTGCCAGTACCGCTGTCGCCGGTGATCAGGATCGAGGCTTCGGAAGGCGCTACCTGCTCGGCCAAGGCGGCCGCCGCTTTCATCGCCGGATCGCGGAAGATGAAGGTCTGGTTGTCTTCGGCCACAGCTTCAAGGACGGCGGCAATCAGCTCGGCGTCCGGGGGCAGGGGGATATATTCCTTGGCGCCGCCACGGATGGCAGCCGCTGCAGTCTTCGGGTCGGTATTGATGCCGCAGGCAACAACGGGGATGGAGAAATGCTCGGCCCGGAGGCGCGGCACGAAGGTCGGGATATCCATCGTGACCTCGACCATCAGGAGGTCGGCGCCCTTGGTGCGCAGGATGCTCAGTGCAGTTTCCACATCCGGGGCATTGGTCACATGGGCCCCGCGCGACATGGCGATCTGGCTCGCCGCGCCGAGTTGGCCATTCAAAGTGCCCACGATCAACAGTCGCATCGTTTCTCTCCGTCAGCGGGTGCGCAGCAGCAAGCGCGCATCCCTTATTTGAAGAACACCACCCGCTTGGCGGGCGGCAGAATGGTGTTCAGAAGCATTTCGAGCCGGCGGGGGTTTTCCTGCCGCCGCATCGAGGTTGCCCCGATGGCATAAAGATTGTTCACGAGCGCCTCCTCGGTGGTGCAATGCTCGGTCTTTGCCGCCAGCGGGATGAAAACAAGGTGCGCGAGCACGGCGCCGTAAAGTGTCGTCAGCAGTGCCACCGCCATCGACGGGCCGATCTCGGCCGGGTTGTCGAGGTTGCCAAGCATCCGCACTAGGCCGATGAGCGTGCCGATCAGCCCCATTGCGGGGGCCACGTCGCCCGCGCGGCGCAGGAAATCCACCGCCCGCATGTGCCGGGCCGATGTTGTGCCCGCCTCGCGGCGCATGATCTGCTCGATCTCCTCCACCGGTGTGGCGTCGGCCACCAGTTGCAGCGCCTTTGCGAGGAAAGGTGTGTCTTTCACCCGTGGCAACATGCGTTCGACCGCCAGCACATCATTGTCCTTCCGGGCTTCCACCGCCAGCCGCAGCACCTTCACGGCTTCCGCCGCCGGGTCCCGCTGGCCATGCCGCAGAAGCGTGAAAACATGGTACGGGATGGTCAGCATCTCATTCAGCGGAAAGCTGATTGCCGTCACGGCAATGGTGCCAAGCACCACGATGAGAATGCTTTCCACATTGATGAACGGCAGCGGCGACCCTCCAAGGAGGATTGCCCCGATCACCAGCGCGAAGGCCAGAATCATCCCGATCACTGTGCTCATACGCCCGCTTGCCCCCTTGCTGCCTTCTGCCTGCGCGTCTTCGTGCCCGTCCGGCTCAGTTGCCGTCGAGCTTGATGATTTCGGTCATGGTCACGCCCAGATGGTCCTCCACGAGAACCACTTCCCCCCGGGCAACCAGCCGGTTGTTCACATAAATGTCGATGGCCTCGCCGACCTTGCGGTCCAGTTCGACCACGGCGCCGGGGGCGAGCTTGAGAAGCTGGCTGACCTCAAGCGTCGATTTGCCAAGCACCGCCTGCACGCGCACCGGTACGTCGAACACCGGTTCCAGCTCCTGCGCGGAGCGAACCTGGCCTTCTTCCTTCTTGGCGAGTTCAGGCGCGGCGCTCGATGACGCCAGATCCTGCAGGCCCATATCGTCGGTGTCACTTGCCATTCAATCATCCTTCCCCGTCAAAGCCCGGCGTCTTCGCCGCCGTCGGCTTCGTTGTTTCTTTCATCGAGCAGCATGACGAACCGCCGGACAGCGGCATCGATCTCTGCCTGAATTTCAGCCTCCGATCGCTCCACGCCGCCGTCATGCCATTCGACATGACAATCAAGCGCGCCCATTTCGGGTTCCGCGATCAGGACAAGCTCGCCTGCGTAGGCGAGCGACGATTTGATGGTCTCGATCCGTGCGTCCACGGCTTCGGCAAGGCCTTCGGATACCCGTACCACGATACGCGGCTCCTTGCGCACGGTTTGCAGGCATTCGGCGATCAGGGCTTCGACCTCGACCGTCGGATACCGCGCGATCAGCGCCGGCACCAGCCGTGCGGCGATCAGCTGGGCGAGGGCAGCCATCTCTTTCTGCAGTTCGGCCTCGACGGTTGCGTGGCGCTGCAGCAGGTCGTTCACATTGGCCGAAAGCTCGGCCAGGACCTGCCGGGTTGCGGCTTCGATTTCACCGAAGGCCTGCGCACGACCAGCGTCCACGCCTTCCGCATGGGCGGCCGCGCGTGCGGCATCGATCTCAGCCCGCAGGGCGGCAACCTCACGGTCGTACTTGGTACGCGCACCGCCGTCGAAAGACTGCTCGAAGGTGAATTTGACCGGTTCTGCCATATTGCCTGACTATGGTTCCTTTGCGCCAACCCTGCCTTAATAGACGAGTTCGTCTTCGCCCTTGTTGTCCGACAGAAGAATTTCGCCAGCTTCGGCAAGCTCCTTCGCCTTGTTGACCATTTCCATCTGGGCCTCGTCCACATCGCGCAGGCGCACGGGGCCCATTGCCTCCATGTCTTCGCGCAGGATCTTGGCCGCGCGTTCCGACATGTTGGAGAAGAAGAGATCGCGCAGCGTATCCGACGCGCCTTTCATGGCCAGCGCCAGCTTGTCCTTGTCGACGTTCCTCAGAAGCGTCTGCACGCCGCTCGGGTCGAGCTTGGCCAGATCCTCGAACGTGAACATCAGCGCGCGGATGCGTTCGGCGCTGTCGCGGTTGCGGTCTTCAAGGGCGGCGAGGAAGCGTGCCTCGGCCGAACGGTCCAGATAGTTGAAAATCTCGGCAATCGTTTCGTGACTGTCGCGGCGGCTGGTGCGCGCCAGATTGTTCATGAATTCGATGCGGAGCGTCTGTTCGACCTTGTCGAGAATGTCCTTCTGCACCGCTTCCATGCGCAGCATGCGCATCACGACTTCCATGGAGAAGTCCTCTGGCAGTACCGCGAGAACGCGGGCGGCATGCTCCGGCTTGATCTTCTGCAGCACCACGGCAACCGTCTGCGGATATTCGTTTTTCAGGTAGGACGCCAGCACCATCTCGTTCACGTTGCCGAGCTTGTCCCACATGGTGCGGCCGGCGGGGCCGCGGATCTCGTCCATGATCTGGGCGACACGGTCACCCGGCAACATCTTGCCCAGAAGCCGTTCGGTGCTGTCGAACGAACCGTTCAGATTGCCGACGGAGGAGACCTGCGAGGCGAATTCAACGAAAAGGTTCTCAACGGCCTGCGCGGAAACCGAACCGAGCATCGCCATATGCTGGGAAAGCTCCTTGATCTCGTCCTCGCTGAGGCTTGTCCAGATCGCCCGGCCGTGATCGTCCCCGATCGCCAGCATGAAGGCGGCGGCCTTCTGCGGTCCGGACATCTTGCTCAGATCGTTATGCACGCTCATGGTGATAGCCCCTCTGTCGCCTGAACACGTTTACTCGGCATAAAGCCACGTCCGTACGATCGCGACGGAATCGTCCGGGTTGGATTTGATGATTTCTGCCACTTTCTTGAGGGCGGAATCCTTGATTTTGCCTTCGACCTTGGCAACATCGATCTTGCTTTCGATCTGCAGGTTCGCTTCGTCGAGTGTACCGGATTCCTTGGCAGCGCGGACGAGGGCGGCGGCGTTCTCGTCGCCCGCGGCGGCGAGTGCGACGACCTCAGCCGTGATCGGCGAATCAGGGCCCATCAGGGCGGGGGGTGCCTGCTGGGCTTCCAGCATGGCCTTCTGCTCGGCGGCCAGCTGTGCGGCGTCGGGGATACCCTCAAGAACGCGCGTCACGATAGGACGGACAACGAGCAGCAATACGAGCACTGCAAGGATGAAGAGGCCGATCGGTGCGCCGATGTCCAGCAGGTCCTGTTTGGACATGCCAAACAGATTGAAGGTTGGCGGCAGCGGCTCCATCGGCGGCGGGTCGGCGAAGCGCATGCTCTGCACTGTGACGGCATCACCCCTTGCTTCGTCGAAGGGTATGGCGGTCAATACCAGATTGCGCAGGGATTCTATTTCCGCCTCGGGGCGGTCCTGATAATTGGATGTCGTGCCGTCTTCAGCCAGATCGCGGATGCCATCCACCAGCACCGAAACACGGATCTGCGAAACCTGCCCCGGTTCCTGCACTGTCACCGTTTCGGTTTTGGAGTTCTGGAAATTGGTGACTTCATTCGATTTCTGCGATGTGCTTGTCGGGCCGCCCGCAGCCTGATTGCCACCCTGCTGTGCTTCCGGCAGGTTGTTATCTACCGTCACCGCATCCTGGGGGTCGGTTTCCTGCGCGCGTTCCTCGCCCACCGTCTGGGACAGGATAACCTGCCCCTCGGGGTCAAATTCCGTTTCGCTGCGGGTCGTGCGGTTCATGTCCATCGACACCGCAACTTCGGCCCGGACCTTGCCCATCCCCACACGGCTTGCCAGCAGGTTCTCGATCTTTTCCCGGTAAAGCTGCTCGCGCGCCAGCCGGGCTTCCTCGAGGGTCGAAAGGCGCGCCATGTCGCCGTTTGCGGCGCCGTCCGACAGGAGGCGGCCGTTTGTATCGGTGATGGTCACGCGGTCGGGCGACAGACCCGGCACGGCAGACGCCACAAGAGCCTGGATCGCCTGTGCTTCGCGGCCGGTGAGGCCCGGCCCTTTCGGCTTGATCATGATCGAGGCGGTCGGCTCGGCGGCCTCGCGCTGGAAGGGGCGGCGCTCCGGCATCACGATATGGACGCGGGCTTCCTGCACCGACTGGATATAGCGGATGGTACGTGCAAGCTCGCCTTCGATGGCGCGCACATAATTGACATTCAGTTCGAAACTGGTGCGGCCGAAGCTGTTGCCCTGATCGAACAGCTCCTTGCCGACAAGGCTGCCCGAGAGGCCTTCGCCGGCGAGCAGGATGCGCAAGCGGTCCACCTGGTCGCTCGGGACGCGGATGGTGCTGCCACCAGCGGCGGTCTCATAAGGGATCTGGTCGGCTTCCAGCCGTTCGACAATGCTGGCGGCCGAAGCGGCTTCAAGGTCGGAATAAAGGGTCGTCATCGGCTTCGTTTGCAACTGGCCGATAATGAGCGCGAAAAAGCCGACGGTGAGCGCGCCGACAACCGCCATGGCGATCAGCCTGCCGGTTCCCATATTGCGCAGGAATTGTAAGAGTCCGTCCAAAGCACACCTCGACCGGGCTTCCGGTAATCCGCATGGTCCTGCGAAAAGACCGCTTTTTCGGTCTGTCCGCTGAATTCCCGGTTTCGGCCGTTCTGCCCCACCAGCGTCCGACTATCTGCCTGACAATCGCCCGACACGTATGGTTCGGTTTTTCGAGCCTAACGCGACGACTGTAAACAGATGGTTAAATCTAGGCAAAAATTGCCTATAATCAAACAGAAAAACGCTGGCGGGGTGAACTTTGACAGAATAGTGCGTCAGGCGCTCTTGGCCTCACGCGGTCTCTGGATGCGTGTGACCTTCAGGCCGGATACGCCACTGCGATCAATTGCCTGCTGCCAGGAAAGGAATTCCTCGACAGACAGGGAATAGCGATCACAGGCCTCTTCAAGGGTCAGGAGACCGCCGCGGACAGCCGCGACAACTTCTGCCTTGCGCCGAATCACCCAACGTTCAGTTGAAGGCGGCGGGAGGTCTTTCAGTTTCAGGGTTTTGCCGGTTGGTCCGACTACTTTTAGTTCAGGTTTCATGTCTTTTCCGAATACACGTTACTTAGGGAACGGACCGGTCCACTATAGGAAAAGGATGTAAAAAAAGGGCTAATGTCGGCTGACTTTCCCGTGATCGGGCCTAAGCCTTTCTGGGAAAAGCCCTTTAAAATGCCGAAACCGGCCCGCCTGTTCTCAGGCGGACCGGTCGGGTGCAAAAGAGTTGGTGGGTAAGGCCGAAGCCGGCCCCGTTAGATGCGGACCAGTTCCTCAAGGATTTCGTCCGAGGTCGTGATGATGCGGGTCGAGGCCGAGAAGGCGCGCTGCACCTTGATCAGTTCGGCAAACTCGTTCGCAAGATCCACAGTCGACAGTTCAAGCGCGTTCGGTGCGATAGCACCAGCGCCGCCCTGGCCCGCAGTCTGCAGGGCGAAGTTACCCGACAGGTTCGAGAAGCTGTAGGCGTTGCCTTGCTTGCGTGCGAGACCGTCCGGGTTCGGGAATGTCGCGACCGGCAGGCGGAAGATCGGTTCCTGCAGGCCGTTATCGAAGAGGGCGTAAACATAGCCGTCCTCACCGATCCGGATGTCGTTCACGTTGCCGAATTGGGCGCCCGTGACGTTCGAGGCAATCAGGGTCGAGGGGCTGTCGAACTGCGAAAAACCGTTCGCCTGGCCATCAGTGCCGACGTTGAAGACAATATTGCCGTTATCGACCGAGGTAACACCCGTGCCATAGGTGAAGGTCAGGGCCTGGCCGGTCGACAGGTCTACCGGGTTGCCGCCAATGTCGTTCATGGTCGAGTTCGCCAAGTCGATCGAGCCATCGGAATTGAAAAGCAGGCTACCGGATGCAATGAGGCCGTCCGTATGGGCGGCGTCCAGTTCGGACGGATTGTCGAAATACATTTCATACGACCAGTCGTTGGCGTTCGATTTGATCGCGGAAAGAACGACCGTGTGTGAAATGCCCTGGCTGTCGAACACTTCGAAAGTGGTTTCGAAATCAGGGGTCACGGTACCCGGCGGTGTTGCAGCGGCGGCGGCCATGTCGCCCACGGCATAGGTGCCAGCAGCCGCGTTGACAGAGGTGCTCGATTGCAGGTTGGCGCGCAGCGACACACGACCCGTGGCACTTGCCACACCGTTCAGGTTGTCGATGTTGATGGGCTCAAGAAGCGTCAGGTCGTTCTGGCGCGACGGGATGCCGCCGGTGGCGTCGAGCTTCCAGCCCATCAGGTAGAGACCTGCGGTATTCTTGAAGAAACCTTCCTCGTCCTTCGAGAAGGAGCCCGCACGGGTGAACTGGAATTCACCGTCTTCGGTCGCATTGCCCGACTTCTTCACAACGAAGAAACCGGCGCCGTCCACCGAAAGGTCGGTCGGCGAGGATGACGGCTGCAGCAGGCCCTGACGCGAAATCAGCGATTCCGTGAAGGCCCGCACACCGCCCGGCGAATAGGACGAAGCGGAAGAGGTTTCGGTTACAAGTGTCGAGAAGCGCGAGCGGCTCTCCTTGTACCCGATGGTGTTGACGTTGGTGATATTGTCGGCGATCACCCCAACGCTTTGCGAGAAAGCCTGGAGCCCCGATACGCCGGCGGCCAGAGCCGTGAATGCCATTTTACTTCTCCTGAACTCTTTTGCGTGTTCACGTGCGTATGGCGTTCTGCACTTGCCGGGATATCCCGGCGATCATGGCGAGCACTTCGGCCCGCCGGTTTCTTGCGGACGCCCCTTCGGCATCCGCAGGTCTTTCCGATCAGCTGTCGATCGACAGCCGCAGGATCTCTGCCTGGGTCACGGCATATGGGCCTGCCGCGAACCATGGGGTGGAGGTTGAGGTATCCACACCCGTAATCTTGTGTTCCGAGTAGATGAGCGACCGGATGGCGGTTGCCTGCTCGTCCGAAGCCGTTACCTTCAGCGTGTAATTGCCTTCGGGAACCGCGTTGCCGCTCATGTCCTTGCCATCCCACTCGAAATCCTGAATGCCGGTCGCGCCGTCGCCTTCGGTGCTGTAGACGGTGAAGCCGTCCTCATCCACGACCTCGAGCTTGACGCTATAGGCATCGGTCTCAAGCTCATATTGCCACTTGCCGCCCGTGCCGCTGTTCTCGATCGTGTCGGCCTGCAGGAGCGCGGTCTTGCCAAGATAGCTTGTCGAGGCATTGATCGCGTTCACCATCAGGAGCGACGAGATGTTCTCGAGATTCTTGTTGGCGACGATCTGCTGTTCGACACCGGCGAAGGCCACAAGCTGCTGGGTCATTTCATTGCTCTCCATGGGGTCGAGCGGATCCTGGTTCTGAAGCTGCGAAGTCAGCAGCGTCAGGAAGGTATCGAAATCCTGCGCGAGCGAGGCGCCAGAAGTGGTGGCATTCGAACCGCTGCCGCTTGCAAGGCCTGCTGTTGTATTGATTTCCATCGTTCAATCCTTTCCGGACAGGCCCGTCACACGCGGACGTCGATGCCGGTTTCGGCGGTTACATAGGGCAGGATCGCTTCAAGATCCGTGCTGTCGAGATGCAGGACGGTGCCTTCGGCGTCGTCGGTCGTGGTGCTTTCACCTTCCCCGGCAGTGCCGGTGCGGGCGGCGGTGCGTTCGTCGATCCGGTCAGCGAGCATGGCTTCGGCGAAGGCTTTGCCGGCACTTTCCTGCCCCGCGCCATCATCAAGGCTGAAGCTCAGGCCGGCCATGTCGGTCTTGTGGCCGCCGGCTTCCAGCGCTTTTTCAAGCGAACGGCTGTCGCGGCGCAGCATATCCAGCGTTTCGCGGCGGTCGGCGACCACCTCGGCGCGCACCACGCCATCCTGCGTGAACTGCATCTTCACCGTCACCCGGCCAAGCTCCGGCGGGTCGAGGCGGATGGTGAAATTCTTGTCGCCGGCTTCAACTGCCTTGGCGATCTGGATATTCACCTGATTGAGCACATAATTATTCTGTGCCTGGGCGGTGTAGCCGGTTGCAGCCGGACGGCCGAGGAGGGCGGTTTCGCCTTTCAGGGTCGACAGCCCGCCGCCAATCATGGACTGGCTGCTGGTGTCCGAGTGGCCGGTCAGGCTTTCGGGCGTGGCACTTGCTGCCGGCCGGTCGCTTGAGGCCAGAAGCAGGCCGGCGTCGCGGCCCGCTGTGCGGGTGGCATCGTGGGCCGGCTGGTTTGCGGCGGCAACATCGGTATCGGTGGCAGCCTGCTGTTGCGCACTGTTCGCGCTGTTGGTGGCAGCGGCGGTTTGTGCAGCCGACTTTGCCTTGCCATTTGCGTTGGCGGTTTTCTGCTGGCCTGTCTGGGCCTGCGCGAGTGCCGGGGCGGCATCGGCCGCAGCTTCATCGGCAAGTTCGGTCACGCTCGGTGTCAGGTCGGGCGAGGACGGGGCTTTCGATTTGGCGCTGGTGGCCTGCGCGTGTGCAGTGGCTGAAGCCTGCTCGGGCAGGTCGGCGACTGGTGCGGGCTCATCAAGCGTCTCAGCCGTCACGCTTGCATAGGTCACATCGGCCGGTTTGGGGTGCGGCACGGACTGCGCGCGGGCGGCATTGGCAGCACGCTCTGCAGCGAGTTCCGCGTCGTCGGCACTGGCGCCGGTGTCGTTGTAGCTGTCGCTATCGGCAGCAGGCGCAGCGTCAGCGCCGTCAGCGGTGAGGGCGGTTTCTGTTGAAACATCACCGCCTGTCTGGGCTCGCTCGGTGGCGACGGGTTGTACGGGCGTGCTATTGCTGGCGGTGTTCGCACTGGCGGCAGCATTGTCGGGCGTCGCCGACTGGGTGACTGTTCTGGCGGGGACATCGCTTGTGGACACAACCGGCTGTTCAGTGCCGGCTTGCGCGTTTGTCTGCCCTGCAGTCGTATCGGCCGGTGCCGACGTGCCCTGATCCGGAGAAACGCTGCCATCTTCGGGCGCTGCCGGGGTCAAGCTGTCCGCAGCACCGGTATCGGCATCCATGCTGCCGTCTTCGGTGCCGGTGGCGCCAGCGCCGAGCATCTCGGGCAGGGTGGCCGGTAGGTCAGGCTGTTCGGTCGTGTAGCTATAGGGGCCAATGGCGAACATATAGTCTGTCGCGCTCATGCCTGCTGCGTCCGTGCCTTCCAGCAGCTGCCCGCCCGCAAACTTGCCGGGGGCTGCCGGGCTAGTGACGCCGGTCAGCATGTCGGCAAAGCTCTGGCCTGCCGCGCCCTGGCCATTTGCCTTGGTGCCCATGAAAGCAGAGAGCATGCCGCTCGAGGAGGCACCAAACATCTGCATCATCTGATCGATCGGGTTCATCTACGCGAATTCCAAACTGTCCGATCCATTCTGGCGTGTCAGGCGGCCGGGCTTCTCATGGCCGCACGGAAAATCTCGTGGGACTGATCAGCAAGGATCGGGCCAATTTGCCAAGGCGCCAGAAATCAAGGGAATTTGATATGCGGCTGTAAACGGCCAGCAAGGCCTGAAAGTACAAGCGATCATGTCTTGCCGGGCAAAAAAGGCTGCAGGCCGGCAAGGGCGGAATCGCTTGCCGCCTTGGCCCTTCTCCCTTATATGAAGCGGCAAGAAAGGCGGGCAGCGGCCCGCGACAAAGGCGGCCCCGGCAGCGGGTGGCGCCAATTGGCGGCAAGGGCCGGACGCGCCCGCCGCACAGGAACCGAGCCATGAGTGTGAACAGTCTGGGGTTTGACCGCGCCCCCGAAAATACGCGCGTCGTTGTCGCCATGTCGGGCGGCGTGGACAGTTCGGTGACGGCAGCCCTTCTGAAGGATCAGGGCTATGACGTCGTCGGCATCACGCTGCAGCTGTATGATCACGGCGTCGCGGTGCAGAAGAAAGGCGCCTGCTGTGCAGGGCAGGATATCCATGATGCCCGCCGCGTGGCGGAAGCCATCGGGATTCCGCACTATGTGCTGGATTATGAAAGCCGGTTCAAAGATCAGGTGATGGAGGAATTTGCCGACAGCTATATCCGCGGCGAAACCCCGATCCCCTGCGTGCGCTGTAACCAGACGGTCAAGTTCAAGGACCTCCTTGCCACCGCGCGCGACCTTGGCGCCGACTGCATGGCGACCGGGCATTATGTGCAGCGTACGCTCGGCGGCAGCGGCAAGGCGCAGCTCACCCGTGCCGTGGACCTTGGCCGCGACCAGAGCTATTTCCTGTTCACGACCACACAGGAACAACTCGATTTCCTGCGTTTCCCGCTTGGGGGAATGGAAAAGCCCGAGGTTCGCGCGCTCGCCGAAAATTACGGTCTCACCGTTGCAGACAAGCCGGACAGCCAGGACATCTGCTTCGTGCCCGAGGGCCGCTATGTGGATGTGATCGAACGCCTGCGCCCGGGTGCCCTTGAAGCCGGCGAGATTGTCGATCTGGACGGCAATGTGCTCGGCACCCACGAAGGCATTATCCGCTATACGATCGGGCAGCGTCGCGGGCTGGGCATTGGCGGCGTGGCGGATCCCCTTTATGTGGTGAAGCTCGACCCCGCCAATAAGCGGGTGATCGTGGGCCCCAAGGAAGCACTCGATACCCGCGCGATTGCGGTGAAGGACGTGAACTGGCTGGGCGAGCCTGTGGGCGAAGCGGGTATCGAGGTGCTGGCGCGCGTGCGCTCCACCCGTCCGCCCGTGCCTGCCACCCTGCGCCTTGGTGAGAAGGGCGACGCGATGCTGGAACTGCACGACCCTGAAGCCGGCGTTTCGCCGGGGCAGGCGGCTGTTTTCTATGATGGCGACCGCGTTCTTGGCGGTGGCTGGATCGCGAAAACCGTGAGCGCAGACAAGCGGTTGGCAGCAATCTGACCTGCTTCCTCGATCACAAGTTGCGCGTGGGTCATACAAACGCTTGCGGCTATGGTTAACAAAAGGTAAACTTTGCTGCGTACAAGTCGACTCGACTTTCAGAATCGAGCGACTCTTTTTGTGACCAGATCAGATCAGGGAAGTAACATGCGCTTCGTTACCCTCAAGTCCGCTTTCTGTGCGGCTGCCGTGTTCGCGGCCTGTGCCTTTACCGCCCCCGTTTCGGCAACCACCAGCTTCCAGTTCAATGGTTCGATTGACGAGAGCTACATCGGCGGCATGCCCGTGGGCACCGAATTCATGGCGTGGGGCCTTTATGACGAGACCAAGGTCGGTCTCGATGGCAAATACAGCTTCGCGGACAATGGCGGGGTGTTCTTCCTGCAGATCCTTGGCACCGTTTTCCATAAGGAAGATGACGACCGCTGGGGGCTGGGCGGTGGCCCGATCCTTTCTTTCGATGAAACCGACGCGCTCGACCGTTTCAATTTTGAAATGAGCGGCAGCGATATCCTCGGCATTGGCGGCACCTATCTTGGCGCCTTCGGCCTGCTCGGCTTCGAGAATGATTTTGGTGATTTCGCCAGCGGCACCTATGCGCTGACCAAACAGAGCTACCTGCCGCCGAATCCGGACCCGACCGGTGGCATCCCCGAACCTGCAACCTGGCTGATGCTGGTGGTGGGCTTTGGCCTTGCCGGTGCCGCGTGGCGCCGCCGCATGCTGCTCGCCAAGGCGGCCTGAGGGCGGCCGGGCGAACCCCTGAAAAAGCGTCTTGACGGGGTAGGGCTGGTCTATTATACCGGCCCGGCTTCCGGCAAAACGTGCCGGGGCCCATGTCTTTCGGGGCCGAGTAGCTCAGTTGGTTAGAGCGGCGGAATCATAATCCGTAGGTCGGCGGTTCAAGTCCGTCCTCGGCTACCAAATTTCGGAAAAGCCCTTGATTTCAGGCGAAATCAAGGGCTTTTCTTTTTGGTGCGCCACGGGCAAGGTGGGCCTCTTGATTTCCGATAAAAAATCGCGGAAATGCCAAGTATTTTCCCCCGCATTTCGATGGGTCAAAAATTAAAGATTGCCAGTTTCGGAAATAAACTGTATTTCTGGCCCAGCGATATTTTTCTGCTGAGCTTTGGCTGTTGTGTGATTGACTCACACTCTGAACGATCACTCCCTTTAAAATAGTCGTTACATCATCCGCGATACGCGTGTGTTGCGGTCAACTACATTGCTATGAAAGGGTTTAACATGGCCACTGGTACAGTAAAATGGTTCAATTCCACCAAAGGTTTCGGTTTCATCCAGCCTGATGACGGCGGCGCCGATGCTTTCGTCCACATCTCCGCTGTCGAGCGCGCAGGTCTGCGCGAAATCGTTGAAGGTCAGAAGCTCAGCTATGACCTTGAAAGCGACCGCAAGTCGGGCAAGATGTCGGCTGGCAATCTCCAGGTTCTCTGAACCGGAACCTGCTTTCCCTGCATCATTCCTGGAATGTCAGTGTTGAAAGCACGAGACAAGCGAAGGTCAGGCAATTTGCCTGGCCTTTTCCTTTCTGCCCGGCTGGCGGGCACTATGAAAAAGGGCGAGCATGACGAACACCAACGCAAAGCCGCGTCAACAGGCAGAGCCGGTTGTCGACAGGAAGCAGTTACAGATCGTTGCACGCGAGCGTGCGTTCGAGGAGCTGGAAGAAGCGGCGTACGCCAATGACGAAAAGACCTCGAGGCTGCGCGAAGCCCGCCTCGCACGGGAAATGAAGGAACGCCTGAAGGCCGCCGCCGCAAGGGCCGTTTCGAAATCCGCGAAGAAAAAAGCCTGACCCTGCGGCCGCCACCTGACGGCCGACATAAAAGAAAAAGCCCGCAGCCAAATGGCGCGGGCTTTTCTGTTTTTGGGGCTTTCACCAATTTCAAAGTTTGTGATCAAGCTCAATTCGAAGGTAAGGATGTCACGGTGACCCTGATGGCTCACTAGGTGATTGGGCCGTCTTGGAAGCTAGAATCGGGGCCGTGTCCTGGGAATCGGTCGTCGCATTGCGAACTCTTTTTGCCACAAGATATTCAGTATCGTTCAGGGCCTTAAGATTGCTGTGTGCAGAGTCAGAATTCATCTCGGTTAACAAGGATGAGAGCCGAGTGGCATTATGTGCTCCTTCCGCGGCATTAATGGCCCAATGTTGAAGTTCTCTCGTTGTGGCCAAAACAGATCGGAAAATTGCAAGTCTTCCTGGGTCGATGGTGTTTAGGTCGAGCACCCGTTCTGGCCCAGTCTTATAGCCACATCGAGTTCTAAACTCGAATTCAACGATCGCTTCAACCTGATAGAACGCTTTTGCTAGAGCAACAATGCCGTCCCAATCTTCGCGATAGAAGATGGGGTGCCCCTTGATCGTCATGGCGAGGAAGTGATCCGCTTGCTTTTCTGCCCACTGCTCAAATTCATCACGAGCTTTTCTGAAGTACACTGCTTCAAAGTCGGACACCATATCGAGCTTTTCGAGTGCTTGGTGAGCAAAGGTGCCGGCGAGGATGCGAGCGAGAGCTCCAGCGAAGTGCTTGTGCTCTATAAGAACCTCCGCTTCCGTCTCACGTTTTTTCCGTTGTGACTCTAATTGGCTTGGAATTGTAATCGCCGCAATACCTATCAATGCGGTTAGGAGTGCAATGGCCCAGTCTGCGGCGGTTCCCCATTCGTTGGGATTATAAGTCGGCAAGCCTCTTCCCAGCCAAAAGCCGACAAATCCAGCCACAATTGCTACCGCAATACCAATTAGCAGGAACGGCATGTACACATCTCCCAGCCTAATTAGCGAGCCTAATGACAATGTTCAACGCAAGCAAAAGAAAACCGGCCCCAAAGGGGGCCGGGTCTTTTATCTTGCGTCTCGTCTGTCCCGTCAGGCCGCAGTCGGTTCCGGGGCGCGCATCAGGCGCGGGGCGAGGAAGATCTTGTAGGCAAGGAACACGGCACCCGCGATGGCGGCGAGGCCGGCGTGCAGGGCCCAGAAGCTTGTGGTCGGCATCGTCTCATAGAAGCCGCCTACCCAGCCGACGGCGAAGTTGCCGATGAAGAAGGCGAGATAATAGAGGCCGATCACGGTGGCATTCACAGCAGCCGGCGCAAGGCGCGAGAAGAGCGCGAGGCTGACCGGCAGCATGTGCGCAAAGCCGATGGAGTTCATGAAGTGGAAGGCCACGGGCCAGAAGAGGCCGATCTTGCCGCCTTCCGGCACCGTTGCCGCCGCCATGAACAGGCAAGCCATGCCGGCGATGGAGAAGATCGAGCCGATGATCAGTTTCGTCAGTTCGTCGGGTTCCTGCCAGCGCTTGCCGTACCAGCGGTAGAAAAGCGCCACACCGGCGAGGAAGCTGACGCTGACCACGGCATCAAGCGTGATGAGCCAGGTGGTCGGCAGCTGGGTCCCGAAGAAGTTCAGGTCGAAATGCTGATCGCCCCACACAAGATAGGCGTTGAAAATCTGCTGGTTCGGCATGATGCCGATGGCGAGCACGGGGATCAGCAGCAGCACGGCGAAAAGCGAGATCCAGTCCTGTCGGCTCATGGCCGGGCGGGCGGCTTTCTCGCGCGGACCCTGCGGCGTGAAATGCTCCTTCGGCAGATATTTCTGGCCCGCCACATAGATGATGAGGCCAAGAAGCATGCCAACGCCGGCGGCGCCAAAGCCCCAATGCCAGCCCACGGTTTCGCCGAGCGTGCCGACAATGAGCGGCGAGGCGATCACGCCCGCATTGATACCCAGATAGAAAATCTGGAAGGCATCGGCGCGGCGCAGGTCGTCGGGCTTGTAAAGCGAACCCACCTGGCTCGCGATATTGCCCTTGAACATGCCGCAGCCGACCACAAGGCACAGCAGGGCAAACAGGAAGCTTGCCTCGAACGCCATCAGGAAATGGCCGACCGACATGGTAATGGCACCAATCAGCACGGTGCGCCGCTTGCCGAGCCAGCGGTCGGCGATAAAGCCGCCGAAGATCGGGGTCAGGTAAACCGTGGCGGTGTAGGTGCCGAAAATGGCGGAGGCCAGCGCCTGTCCTTCAAGGCCGCCATAAAGTGTGCGGAAACTGTCGAAGAAGGCGATGTTTTCGATATGACCGGGCGTCAGCGCCACCTTGACCATGTAAAGCACGAGAAGGGCCTGCATACCGTAATAGGAAAAGCGTTCCCATGCTTCGGTGAATGCAAGATAGCCAAGCCCTTTCGGGTGCCCCAAAAAGGCGCGGTCGGCATGGTCGGCAATGGTGAGTTCAGGC
This sequence comes from Pseudokordiimonas caeni, assembly GCF_026719705.1. Classification (GTDB taxonomy): domain Bacteria; phylum Pseudomonadota; class Alphaproteobacteria; order Sphingomonadales; family Kordiimonadaceae; genus Gimibacter; species Gimibacter caeni. Next base: position 433,948 of record NZ_JAPPRR010000001.1, read on the forward strand.
GTCGCTTCGGCGCTGGTCATTGATTGTCTGGTCCCCGTATTTGTTGTTTTCGCGTTCCCGTCTGTGTGCGGGAATCGGCAGGGGAGCGTAGGACGCGGCAATCCGCCTTGGGAAGCGTTTTCTGCACCGGCCGGGGCGCGACCGGCCGGTGCGGGGTTTCTACCACCAGGTGGCGTAAAGCGCTGCCGTGATCAGGATCACAAGGAGGGCAGCGAGGTTGAAGCCGCCCGAGGTCTTGAAGCCGATTTCGCCAAGGTCAACCGAACCTTCCTGCACCTTGCCGCCTGCCATCAGCGACAGGGCAATGGCAATGCCGGAGCAGGCGAGGAACACGATACCGACGCGGTCGATGAACGGTAGTTCCGGCCACAGCATCTTGAAGGCGAAGGACAGGACAGCCGAGCCGATGGCGGCGGCAAGTGCGCCGTTTGCCGTCGTCTTGCGCCAGAACATGCCAAGGAAGAAGATCACGCAGATCCCCGGCGTGAAGAAGCCGGTGAATTCCTGGATATACTGGAAGGCCTGATCGAAGTTGCCGAGAAGCGGCTTCGCGGTGAGAAGCGCCAGCACCATCGCGGACACGGCCACGATGCGACCGACCACTACGGGGTCACGACGTTTCTCCTCCGCCACGAAACTCGGATAGATATCCATCGTGAAGATGGTGGAGATCGAGTTGGTCATGGAGCCCAGGGACGAGATGATCGCAGCAATCAGGGCTGCGAACACAAGGCCCAGAAGGCCAGCGGGCAGGAGCTTCATGGCGGTGGGGTAAGCCTGATCGGGCGAGGCCAGTTCGGGCTGCAGCACGAACATGGCGATACCCGGTAGCACGACGATGATCGGCATCACGAGCTTCAGGAAAGCCGCGAAGGCGATACCCTTCTGGGCTTCATCAAGGCTTTTGGCACCCAGCGCGCGCTGGATGATATACTGGTTGAAGCCCCAGTAGCTGAGATTCATCACCCACATGCCGCCCACCAGCACCGAAAGGCCGGGCAGGGACGCATAATAGGGGTTCGACGGATCGAGGATCATGTCGAACTTTTCAGGGGCTTTCTCGAGAAGCATCGAGAAACCGGCAAGCGCACCGGCACCGCCCGAAATATCCTCCAGCAGCACATAGGCGATCATCAGGCCGCCGAAGACGAGCAGCACCACCTGGATGATATCAGTGAAGGCAACGGCCTTGAGGCCGCCATATACCGAATAGGCCATCGCAAAGATGCCAAGCGCCAGCATACCGTAAACGAGATCAACGCCGGTGACGGCCTCGATGGCGAGCGAACCGAGCCACAGGATCGAGGTCAGGTTCACGAACACATAAACGCCGAGCCAGAAGAAGGCCATCACCATGCGCACGCGGTGATCGTAGCGCTGCTCCAGGAACTGGGGCATCGTATAAATGCCGCGCTTCAGGAAGACGGGCAGCAGATATTTGCCGACGATCAGCAGCGAAATGGCCGCCATCCATTCATAGGAGGCGATGGCAAGCCCCATTGCATAGCCCGAGCCAGACATGCCGATGATCTGCTCGGCCGAGATGTTGGAAGCAATCAGCGAGGCGCCGATAGCCCACCAGGGCAGGGCCTTGCCGGCCAGAAAATAATCGGATGCATCCTTGTGGTGGCCGGCTTTCTCGCGGCTGACCCACTGCGCAAGGACGAACAGGATGACCGCATAGGCGGCCACCACCGCAAAATCGATGGTGCTGAGCATTGTAACTCCCCTCACTTACACTTTCCCTCGGGCACGCACGATAGGTGCGGATGACAGCGCTGTCAATTTTTACCTGCTGGACCGCCCGTTCCAAATGAAACCCGAAACCGATGGGGGAGCGGTAACATGGCTGGTACGATTCACGGCGTTCCGAGTGCGGCATAACGATTGAACCCAGGGGGAGTCATGTTCGATCGTCTTTTCAAAGGCCGTGGCTTCGCGGCTGATCTGTCTGCGCCGTCAATTGACCAGCGCGTCCATGTCGGTTCTTCGCTGTATGCGGAGATGCTTGAAATCCTGCCCTATAATGTGATGCTGTGCGATATCGCCACGTTCGATATCGTTTATGCCAACCGGCGCAGTTTCGACACCGTAAGGTCGTTGGAGCATCTGCTGCCGATCACGGCTGAAGAGCTGGTAGGCGCCAATATCGATATTTTCCATAAGCAGCCGCTGCACCAGCGGCAATTGCTGGCCATGGCATCGAACCTGCCGCACGAGGCGGTGATCCGGCTTGGCGATGAATATCTGCGGCTGCAGGTCGATGCCGTTCGGGATGCCGGGGATACCTACCGCTACGCGCTTCTCACATGGTCGGTGGTAACAGTGGAACGACGGGCAACGGCCAAGGCAGCTGAACTGTTGCAGGTGCTGGACAAGATGCCGATCAACGCGATGCTCTGCGATCCGCAGACACTCGAGATGATCTATATGAATGAAACGAGCCGCCACACGCTAATGGGGTTGCAGCATCTGTTGCCCATTCCGGTGGACGACATCATAGGCAAAAGTATCGACGTTTTTCACAAGGATCCGTCGCACCAGCGGCGCATCCTTGCGGATCCCGCCAACCTGCCGTTCAAGACGCGCATCCGGCTGGGGGATGAATATCTATGCCTCGAAATTTCGGCCATTCGTGATACGGCGGGCGCATACACGGCAGCGCTGGCCACTTGGTCCGTGGTGACGGCGCAAGTGGCGGTCGAGCAGTCGGTCGCTGAAACCGCAGGCCGGATGCAGCAGGACGTAGACGGCCTGCGTGCGACGGCGGGTGAGTTGAACGGTATCGCCGGTGAAAGCAGCGACCTCGCCACGGTTGTTGCCTCAGCTGCAGAAGAAGCCAGCGTCAACGTGCAAACCGTGGCGCGGGCGGCGGAGGAACTGTCAGCGTCGGTACGTGAAATCGGCCAGCGTACCCAGCGCACCGCCGATATCGCCTTTGCGGCGCAGGAAGAAAGTGCACGAACCCGCGATATCGTGCGTGATCTTGAGGCGTCGTCCAGCCAGATAACGGCCATCGTCCAGCTGATCGCAGATATTGCCAGCCAGACAAACCTCCTGGCGCTGAATGCGACTATCGAGGCAGCCCGGGCAGGTGAAGCTGGCAAGGGCTTCGCAGTGGTGGCGAACGAAGTGAAAAGCCTAGCCGGGCAAACGGCCTCGGCAACGCAGGAAATCACCGGTCAGGTCTCGAAAATCCAGTCGGAAATCGCCCGTGTTGTCCAGACAATGGGAAGCGTGGCGACCGTAATTGACGAAGTGAACGAGATCACCGCTGAAGTGGCGTCTGCCGTGCAGGAACAGGATGCCGCTACGCAGGAGATTGCCCGCAGCATTCAGGAAGCGGCGGAAGGCACCAACAAGGTGGCATCCGACATTACTCAGGTCGTGGGGCTGTCTCAGCGCACGTCCGAAGGGGCGCGCGGCCTGATGCATTCTGCCGACCGGTTGGAAGCAGGCCGCGAAAGCCTTAGCGAGGCAATCGACCGTTTGATGCAGAATTGAGTATCGAGTGGTGAAGCGTGTAAACGCCGGGGCAGGGTAGCCGCCCCGGCGTTTTTCTATGCTGCCTTAGAATTTGGCGCGCAGGCCAACCCGGAAATTGCGACCCGGCAGCGGCACGCTGTCCTTCAGGAAGCTCGTGTGCTGGCGCGCGTCCGAGTTCGTCAGGTTCATCGCCTTCAGGTCCAGCGAGATGTCCTTGTCCTCGAACGGATGGATGCTGAGGTAAGCGTTCCACATCGCATAGCTGTCGGTCGGGATTTCGAACTCGGACGTGCGCTTCTGGGCGCCAGCGATTTCAAGCTCGGTGCGGAAATCGAAGGCGCCGGCATCGACCTCGAAACCGACAAGGGCGGATAGTGGCGGGATGCGCGGCAGGCGGTCATTGCCCGTCACATCCAGAAGTTTGGCGCGGACGAGATCCATCTGGCCGGTCAGGTGGATATCCACCGTGCCGAAAGCGCTGGTATCGAAGCTTGCTGCATGGAAATCACCCTGCGCCTCAAAGCCCATGAAGCGGGCGTCGGCAGCCTTGAAGGAGAAAACGGTCAGCTCGTCGATTTCCTCGCCCGTTGCCACTTCATAGATGAAGTTGTCATAGCGGGTGATATAGGCGTTGACCGTGCCGCTGAACCGTTCGCCGCGGTAACCGGCCGAGGCCTCGATGCCTTGTGCGGTTTCCTTGCCAAGCGTCACGTCGCCCAGTTCATAGGCGCTGGTGGCGAGATGCGGGCCGTTCGAGAAAAGTTCCTCGGTTGTCGGCGCGCGCTCGGTGCGGAAGATATTGATGCCGGCGAATGTTGTTTCGCTGAAGTCATAGCCCAGCCCGGCGGAGGCGCTGAAACCGGTAAAATCAAGGCTCACGCCCAATTCATCGGCCTTGTGCGTGGTGTGCTCCAGCCGCCCGCCGAAATCGATATGCCAGTTATCGAGTTCCAGATTCTTCAGCGTGAACAGGCCGTACTGGTGCGACTTGGTCGGAGGCACAAAGGCCTCGTCGCCGATGGCTGAAAAATCGCGACTCGTGACCTGCACGCCGCTGGTGCCGGACCAGTTGCCGCCAAGGTTCTCGATCAGGTCTAGCCGGGCTTCATAGCCCTTGTTTGCGAAGATGGTGCCGGTTTCGTTGCCTTCGATTTCGGCATGCTCATAATCGCCGTAACCGAAGCGGACCTTGGCTTTCTCAAACCAGCCGTCATCGAAGTGATATTCGCCCATCAGGTCGACACGGGTCTGGTCCAGATCGATGGCGACGCCCGCTTCTTCCTCGTGCCCGCCTTCTTCCTCGCCTTCCTCTTCATGGTGGTGATGGCCAGCGGGGATGCCATAGTCCGAACGCTGCAGCTTCACATTCACGCCGATAAAGCCCTTTTCGCCGATCAGCGACAGGCCAGCCGATGCGCTTTTGGATTTGGAGAAGGAATTTTCGATGATGCCGAAGGCTTCTTCTTCGCCCTCATGCTCGTCGCCTTCTTCCTCGGCTTCCTCCATGTCGCGCAGACGCTGCGATTCGGCGAATCCGGGGATTTTGTAATCGTCGGAATCGCGCCACGAACCATCAAGGTGCAGCACAAGATCGGCACCGCCAAGCTTGCCGGCGGCAACATTCACCGCGGCGGCGGCATCCTCGCCGTCGTTGACCGTTGAATGACCGACCGAAACGCCGGCCTCAAAGCCGTTTTCCGGCACGCGGTCCGGGATGCGGCCATCCATCACGTTGATTACGCCGCCGGTTGCCGAGCTGCCGTAAACGAGCATCGAGGTACCGCGCAGAATCTCGATTCGTTCGGCAAGCGCGGGTTCCACCGCGACGGCGTGGTCGGGGCTTGTCGACGATGCGTCGACGGAGCCGATGCCGCTATCGAGCACGCGGATTCGGTCACCACCAAGGCCGCGGATCACCGGGCGGCTGGCGCCGGGGCCGAAAAAGGTAGAACTGATGCCGGGTTGCCGGCGCAGCGTCTCGCCGAGCGTGCCATCCATCTGGCGGGCGATTTCTTCTTCCCGCAGCACTGTGGTGCCGATCACGGTCTGGTGCAGGGTGCGGCCTTCGATATTGGTGCTGACGACAATCTCCTCGATCCGGTCGGCATGGGGCGGCTCACCGCCATCGCCGCCGTCGGCAAAGGCTGCATGGCTCACCGTGGAAAGCAAAAGAACTGGCAGGCAGGTACGCGCACGGCGGCTGCGCAGGGGCAGGCGATTGGAACGGAACATCACTTGTTTCCTCTAGTCCTGAAAAAATCACTGGATAGCCGCGCACTGCCAGAAAGTTTCCGGGCGGCAGGCGGCATGCATTGGTTGAAGTTCAGGCGGAAACGGGCGGGTCGCGGGAGGACCGCGCGGGGCGAACGGTTGCCACCAGGGCAAGGGCCGGTAGATTCTCGATCACCGCCCCGGTTTCGGGCAATATCAGCTGTGGCGGCGGGGCGATGTCAAAGGCGGCTTGCGCCTTTGACATCGAGACGATCACGCAAGGCTCGGTGCCGTGCAGGTGCTTGTCGGGTCCGAAGGCCGCCAGGTGCGCCACCAGCATGAGCTGCGCAGCAACGAACATCGCTGCCAGAAGCGGCAGGATCGTCGAAATGCGGGCTCTGAACTGGTGCAACATCATATTCTGGCTGACAGGGGTGACATGTAACTTTGTAACATTAATCTAAGGGGCTATACCACCGGATGGCAAGCCCCATCCGGCATGCCTCAACCTTCGTTGAGTTCGGGGCGTCAGGGCCGGGAATCCTCCTTGCGGAGCCGACTGACCTTCACTAATAACAATCCTGAAATGAAAATGTCATCGAACACGTCTTTAATCTCCCTGTGCAGGTGCGCTCCGGTTGCGACTATCCGGCCGGCAAGCCGCCTGTCTTGTCGCAAGGGGGGGCAGGAGCCATGTTCGAGGCCCGGATCAATTTCCAGGAGGCTATGCCTCTCGTCAGGGGCGCCAGCATGACAGCGCACGGCGAGATCAAGCCGACCGACCTGAGGGTCGCGCTCTTTTCCGGCAACTATAATTATGTACGAGACGGGGCCAATGCGGCGCTGAACCGTCTTGTCGCATATCTTGAACAGCGCGGTGTAACCGTGCGCGTCTATTCGCCAACCAGTGACACCCCGGCTTTCGAGCCTGCAGGCACCCTGATCTCGGTGCCGTCCGTGCCGATCCCGCGCCGCAAGGAATACCGGCTGGCGCTTGGTCTGCCAGCCTCTATCCGGCGTGACCTTGATGCCTTCCAGCCGAACCTTGTGCATATCTCGGCGCCTGATCTTCTGGGGCAGAAGGCCGTCAAATATGCGCGCTCGCGCGGCTTGCCGGTGGTGGCGTCGGTGCACACAAGGTTCGAGACATACCTCAGCTATTATCACCTCGGCTGGCTTGAGGGCCTGCTCAGTCGCAAAATTGGCGCGCTTTATAACCGCTGCGACGAAATCTACGTGCCCGGCGACTGCATGGGCGATGTGATGCGCGCCACGGGGGTGACCACCTCGATCAAGATGTGGAGCCGCGGTGTGGATACCGACCTGTTCCACCCGTCGCGCCGCGATATGGAATGGCGCCGCTCTCTCGGCTTTTCCGACGACACGACGGTTGTCTCCTTCGTCGGGCGCCTTGTACTTGAAAAGGGTCTGGACCTGTTTGCGGCCTCCATCGAGCGGCTGAAGGATATGGGTGTCAACGCGGAAGCGCTGATCGTCGGCGAAGGCCCGGAGCGCGAATGGTTCGCTGAGCGCATGCCGGGGGCCGTTTTCACCGGCTTCCAGCGGGGTGAAGCTCTGGCGCGGGCCTATGCGTCGTCCGACATTTTCCTCAACCCGTCGACGACCGAAACCTTCGGCAACGTGACGCTTGAAGCCATGGCGGCAGGCGTGCCTGCTGTTTGCGCCAACGCGACGGGCAGCAACTTCCTCGTTCAGGATGGCAGGACAGGCTATCTCGTCGACGCCACGGACGTGAATGCCTACGCCGATCGCATGGCTGCCATTGCGCGTGACGCGGCACTTGCCAAAGCGCTTTCAGACGCAAGCCGGGCTCGCAGCCTTGAATTCACCTGGGACTCGATCCTCGAAAACCTGCTGGGTCATTATATCGACCTTCTCGCGCGCCGCCGGGTGGCGGAAGCGCAGCGGGCTGCGGTCTAGAATCCCGGACTGGCCTTTTCGCGTCAAATCCGCTATGGAGTGGCGCTTGATTAGTGAAAGGCGCCCGCTCCTTGCAGACATTCTGGCAGAATTTAGCGTCCCGCATGCAGCACGGGCCGATTGTCAAATTACTGCAATTCTTGCTCTTTTCAGCGGTGATCCTGTATCTCGCGGACCGTCTTGGTGCGATCGGCTGGCGCAATGTGATGGCGTCGCTGCCCACGAATCCCTTCTTCTATCTGGTGCTGGTGGCCGGCTATTTCGTGATGCCGATTTCCGAACTCGCTATCTATCGTCGTCTCTGGGATCATGACCTGAAAGGTGCCATGCCCGCCTTCCTGCGCAAGAAGGTGCTGAACGAGGCGGTGGTCGGCTATTCGGGCGAGGCTTATCTGTTCCTCTGGGCCCGCAAGGCGCTCGGGATGGAAGGTCGTCAGGCCTTTTCGACGATCAAGGACAACAATCTCTTGTCCGCTGCTGTTTCCACAACCACGGCTGTCTTGCTCGTCATTTTCTTCATGTTCACCGACTATTTTGAAGTGGTGTTCAAGGCGAGTCCCGATAATTCCACCTCGCTGATCGTGATGCTCTGCATCTCGGCGCTGATGGTGCCGATCATCTTCCGTTTCCGCCGCAAGCTGATGAGCCTGCCACCCGAAATGATCCGCCGCGTGCTGACGATCCATATCCTGCGGCTGCTCACAGTAGAGCTTCTGCAGATTGTTCTGTGGTCGATTGCGTTGCCGGATGTGCCGGTGATCACCTGGGTGGCGTTCGCGGCCGCGCAGATGGTGCTGACCCGTGTGCCGATGCTGCCGAACAAGGAACTGATGCTTCTGGGCCTTGGTGTCACGCTTGCCACCTATGTGGATGCGCCGAGCGCGGCGGTTGCCGGCATGTTCTTCGCTGCCGGCGCGCTTCTCCAGATTTTCAATGTGCTCGCCTTCACGGCGTCGAGCATTGCGGGTGCCCGGGTGAAACCCGAACCTCTCCTGATCGAAGCGCCGACAGAGACCCCGAAGGAAGCCTGATCCTTCAGGCTGCGGGCATGGATGGCTTGCGCCGCCTGAGCCAACGCACGATGGGCAGGCGGGGGATGAGGTCGATGATCTTGAAGAAGCCGTCGAGCGGATGCTGCCCGCACTTGTAGGCGAACACATAGAAGCACCGGAAGCCAATCGTCAGATAGACGGCGAGCACCGGCCACAGCACATATCCCGGCGGGAACGATGTGACGTTCGAGCCGAACTCCAGAAGCTTGAACATCAGGATCAGGAGCGACAGCCCGATCACAATACCCGAGGCCGAGGCCCGGCGGGGCGGCGGGGCGGCAATTGCAACAGCCAGGAAGGGCAATACCAGCGGCAACAGGCCGAGGATGATGCGGCGCTGGCTTTCGCCACTCGCGGCGCGGCGCTCGATATCCGGGGTCTTGCCGCTTTGCGCCATCGAGATCAGCTCGGCAAGTGTGCGTTCCTTCTCGGTGCCACCGCGATTGCGGAAGTCCTCGATAAGCGGCAGGGGAACGGCGATATCATGCTGGTCGAAGGTGAGGAGTCCGGGCTGCGGCCAGTCACTGATGCCGGCGGTGAAAATCTGCCCGTCTTCAAGCCGCAGGATCACCACCGTGTCGTTCGATGACCGCAGGAATTGGCCGGATTTTGCCGCTGCGACGACCTCGGCGCCGTTTGCGCTGTGCTCATACAGAAAAATGTCCGACAGCATGCCGGTGTTGCGGTCGAAAGACTGCGCCCGCATTGTCGTGCCTTTGCCGAGCGACACGAACTCAGCAAGCTGGATCGACCGGCCGAAGGCCCCGATGCTGGCCTTGAAGGTCAGCTCGCGGTAGGCAAATTCGCTGTGCGGCTGGACATAGCTGACCAGCGCGAAATTGACGATGGTCATCAGCACACCGAAAACCATCGGCATGCGCAGCAGTTGCCACGGGCTGAAACGGCAGGCCAGCATGGCCGCCATTTCCTGCTGCATGGCGATCCGCCGGTAAGCCAGCAGGATGCCGAGAAGCAGGCTGATCGGTGCACCGAACACGGCATATTCGGGCACCATATAGACCAGCAGGTCGAACACCACCTTCAGCGGGCCGCCTTCATTGAGCGTGAACTGGAACAGCCGGAGCATCTTGTCGAGCAGCAACAGAAGGATGGTCAACGCCATTGTCGCTGCCATCGGCGTGAAAATCTGTCGCGCGATATACCGGTCGAGAGAGGGGACCATGGTTTCTTCTGATTGGCCGGGCTTGTGCCCGATGATTGCTCTGCCGCCTTTCATGGCAAAAAAAGCCGGATGGGTCGATAGAAACGAGGGGGGCGCCGGAATTTTTCTCAAGGCCGCTTGTCAAGCGCGCGTCTGCCGCACCAGAATGCGCTTCTTTTCCAGAAAGGACATTTCAATGACCAGCATGATCAGGCTTCAAACCCACGGTGAAGGCGAAAGCGCGCCGATTGCAGCCGAAAAGCTGATTTCGGGCACGCCGACCGGTACGGTGGACAATCAATATGTCAACAAGGCGGGCAATTTCTTCTGCGGGGTGTGGAGTTCCGACGCCGGTATCTGGCGCATTTCCTACACGGAAGACGAGCTTTGCACGATCATCGAAGGCGAAGCGATTGTCACCGATGCCGTCGGCAATGCCGAGCGGGTGAAAGCCGGAGACACATTTGTCATTCCGGCCGGCTTTGAAGGCACATGGGAAACTGTCGGGTCGGTCCGCAAATTCTATGCGATCTACGAAGCAGCCTGAGGGGCCTAGATCACCTCTGCCGGTACCGGTTCGCCGCCATTTTCCGCCGTCGCCGGATCGTGCAACGGCAGGCAGATCACCACGACTGTGCCGGTGCCGGGGGTGGAATCGATCGACAGCGTGCCATCCAGCGCCCGCACCAGCCGGTCGGCGAGGCTGAGGCCAAGCCCGATGCCCTCGCTGCGGCGGGCGAGATGGCCGCTGACTTGCGAGAAAGGCTCCAGCGCCCTTGCGATTTCCGCCTCGCTCATGCCGGACCCTGTATCTTCCACGCGGACCTTCAGCTTGTTGCCTGCGCGTGCCACATCGATGCGGACCCGGCCTTCGGGGCGGTTGAATTTCACCGCGTTCGAAATCAGGTTCAGCATGATCTGGCGGATCGCGCGTTCGTCGCTCGTGATAAGGCTGACCTTGATATTCTGTTCGATGGTCAGTGAACGGGAACTGATGAAGGGCGCACAGTATTCAAGCGCGCCCTCGACCACCTTTTCGATATCGCATGGCTCGGAGCGCAACTGCATCTCGCCGGAATCGAGCCGCGACAGATCGAGGATATCGTTGATGATATGGAGGAGGTGCGTGCCGCTGCGTTCAATGGTTTCGAGATAGTCCTTGCGCTGTTCCGGCGTCGTTGGAAACTCGTCATTCTTCAGGATCTGGGCAAAGCCGATCACGGCATTGAGCGGGGTGCGAAGTTCATGACTCATGGATGCCAGAAATACGGCCTTGGCATGATAGGCTTCCTCCGCCTGTCGGATTTTTTCCTTGAGGGCCGCCTGGGTCTGTTTCCTCAGCTCCACTTCGGTATCCAGCATCACCAGCGCCTTGATCCAGCTAAAGAGCCCGATGCCGACAAGGATGGTGCCGGGGGCAAAGCCAAAAAGCATGATCAGGAGTTCATTCTCGCCGGGCGCAGCGAGGCCGAGCCAGCGACCGAACGGGACGATCTCTTCGGACATGTCGAGGAAGGCGGCGACAACGGTGATGAAGATGCCGGTCGATATCAACCAGTAGCCAACCTTGCCGAGCGTCTTCGGGTGAGGGCGCGTGAGGAAGGTGATGGACATGAAGCTGACGCCGGCCAGAAGCGCCACATCACACAGAAAACGGCTGAAGGAGTAAAAAAGATCCGATTCCGGGGTCATACAAAAGTCGCCTTCTTCGCGAACGATACGCTATTCGCACAAATTTCAACCATGGCGTATAAAAGTGAACAACTTATTGACTTGCAAGAGTTACATGCGTGCTAGGCAGGGGCTGGGGCATCTGCTAATGCTGGCCGCTGTATAGTGAGTGCCATGCGGAGGGACGAGGTCATGAGCGAGCATATTCTGGTCGATGTCAAAGACAAGGTGATGACCATCACCTTCAACCGCCCCGACAAGAAAAATGCCCTGACCCATGCCATGTATCAGGCGATCAACAGCGCCATCGAACGCGCCAATACGGACAAGACCGTCCGGGCGGTGCTGTTTCTGGGTGCCGGTGGGGTTTTCACGGCGGGCAATGACCTGATGGATTTCAGAGACAAGCCACCGCTTGGCCCTGATGCGCCGGTATCGCGCTTCCTGCAGAATATGCTCAAGGCCGAAAAGCCCATCGTGGCGGCGGTTGGTGGCGTGGCTGTGGGCGTGGGCCTGACCATGCTGCTGCACTGCGACCTTGTGATCGGTTCGAAATCGGCGCGCCTGAGCGCACCCTTCGTTGACCTCGCCCTTGTGCCTGAGGCAGGGTCGAGCCTTCTGTTGCCGCGCACCATAGGGCATGCGCTGGCCTCTGATATGTTTTTCACCGGCCGGGTGCTGAGTGCGGAAGAAGCGCTTGCTGTCGGCATCCTGTCGCGCCTTTATGAAGACGCTGATCTGGAGGGCGAAGCCCGCAAGCTTGCCCTGTCGCTCGCGCGCAAGGCGCCCGACGCGATCCGCCTGACGCGCCGCCTGATGCGCGGTGACCGGGCAGACGTGGCAAAGCGCATGGCCGAAGAGGGCGAGCTTTTCGCGCGCCAGCTTGTCTCCAAGGAGATGAAAGAAGCCATCCAGGCTTTCCTCGAGAAACGGGCCCCCGACTTTGGCTGAAACGATGCCGGACGTTCCCGTCCGTTCTGAAATGGCGGATCGGCTGCTCGCGGCTGCGGGATGGTCGGACGCTGCACGTCACCCCTTGCCGGGGGACGCGTCGGCGCGGCGTTACATTCGCCTGACACGGGACGGTGCAAGCCGCATGCTCGTGGATGCGCCGCCGGGGCGCGAGGATCTGGGTAAATATCTGCGCCTCAACCGTCATCTGGCATCGCTCGGCCTGCGCGTGCCGGCGATCCATGCTGTGGATGAAGCGTCCGGTTTCGCGCTTATCGAAGATTTTGGCGATGCCACCTTTACCCGGTTGCTGGCAGCGGGCGAAGCGGAAGCCAGCCTATATGACCGCGCCACCGATGTGCTCGTTCGCCTGCAGCAGGCGCCAGGGGCGACCGATGTGGCGGCGCCTCCTTATGATGACGAACTGCTTCTGGAAGAAGCCGGGCGCTGCGCGCTCTGGTACCTGCCGCTCGTCCTCGGGCGCGACCTGACAGCTTCGGAGCGCGCCGATTTCGATGCCGTATGGCGCCGCACGCTCGGCGATATCCGTGATTGCCGCGATGTGCTTGTGTACCGCGACTTCCATGTCGACAATCTGATGATTGTGGACGGGCCGAACGGGCCGGAGGTTGGCCTTCTGGACTTTCAGGATGCGGTGATCGGCCACCCGGCCTATGACCTTGCCTCACTGATTGAAGACGCGCGGCGCGATCTGGCGCCAGCGACGCGCGAACGGGTGCTTGCCCGCTATCGTGCCGCGATGGATGTGGGGGCGGACGAACTGGCCGAGAAGGTCGCGATCCTCGGGGCGCAGCGCCACACCAAGATCCTTGGCCTTTTCGTGCGGCTGAGCCGCCGGGACGGCAAGCATGGCTACCTGCCACATATCCCGCGGCTGCAGCGGCAACTGGCCGGCGCCCTGCAGCACCCGGCGCTTTCCGAGGTTGCCCGCATGATGCGCGAGATCGCCCCCGGATATGAAAGCATCAGCGTGACGCCGCCTAGTGGCTCATGAAGATCGGCAAGTCGCTGTTGCCGACGAGCCATTTGGTGACCCCGCCAAGGATCAGCTCCCGCCAGCGGGCGTGCGAATAGGCACCGATCACCATCAGGTCCGCCCCTTCCTTGTGGGCGGCGCTCAGGATTTGTTCGCCAATGTTGCCGCCTGTGTCTGAAGGGGTCAGGGTTTTCGCCTTTATCCCGTGTTGGGCCAGATAATCGGCGATGGCATTCACGTCTGGCCGGTCGGGGTCCGGGTCACCGATCTGCAACAAGGTCACCTTTTCAGCGTCCACCAGAAGCGGCAGGGCAGCCCCCACGGCCCGCGCGCCCTCGGCCCGGCCGTTCCAGGCGATCAGGATATGCCGGCCGATGTCGCCGCTCGCCTTGGTGGCTTTCGGCACCATCAGGAGCGGACGGCCCGAGCGGAACAACAGGTCATGGAACACGTCGGCGGCGTCCGCCCCCATGCCTTCGGGCCCGTCGCATACCGAAAGATCGGACGTGCGGGCGCGGCGGCCGGCGTGATCGGCAATCTGACCGACGGCGACCTGCCAGCGTGCGGTGGCGCTTTCGGCGGTTGCCGTATCCTTCAGCGGGATGGCGGCAGCCTCAAGCGCCTGCGTGAAGCGGGTATAGCCGTCGTCGGCATCCGCCTTGCCCGAGGCTTCGGCAGCATCGCACAGTTCCTGTATCATCACGGCACTCATCCCTTCGCCGGTGTAGGGCACAGCGGCGCGCGGGTCAGGGCGGATGAAAAGCCCGGTCAACATCGCCCGGTTGCGGCGCGCGAGTGCTGCTGCCAGCGTCAGTGTCTGCTGGCCCGGGCAATCGGCGGTCATGGGCAGAATGATGGATTTCATCTTGGCTTCCCCTGTCTGTTGTTCCTGTCTGCAACTCATGGATGGCAACCCTTTACCCGGGCGGCCGCTCCCTGTAGCTTTCTGAATGCTGACACGGACTTCGGGGGCAGGTTTTGATCCCGATCAAATCCGGTTCATCATCCATTCAGCCGCAAGGCCCGAAAGTATAACGCATGATGACGTTTATCCGAAAAATGTGGCTCGCTTTTGTTGCTCTCGCACTTGTCGCCCCCCTTTCGACTGTCGCTGCCGAGGCGCAGCAGCGCGGTGGCAACCGTGCGCAGACCGAGCAGGACGAAGCGCTTGCCGCACAGAAGCGCGGCGATGTGCTGCCTTACCACGAGATCAAGAAGCGCACCGAAGCGCAGCTTGGCGGCAAGGTGGTAGGCCAGCGCCTGCGGCACACCAATACGGGCTGGGTTTACGAGCTTCGGGTCATGGGCCGGGATGGCAAGGTGGCCTTCGTGCTCGTGGATGCGGCCACCGGCAAGATACTCAAGGCACGCTGATAGGAGCCCCCATATGCGCATCCTGATTGTCGAGGACGATGAAGCACTGGCTCGCCAGATGCGAGACAGCCTTGTGGAAGCGGGCTATGCCGTTGACCACACGGCGGACGGCGAGGACGGCCATTTCCTGGGCGATACCGAGCCCTACGACGCCGTGGTGCTTGATCTCGGCCTGCCGGTCCTTGACGGCCACAGTATCCTCAAACGCTGGCGCAGCGACGGCAAAGTGATGCCCGTCCTGATCCTCACCGCCCGCGATGGCTGGACCGACAAGGTTGAAGGACTGGACGCCGGTGCAGACGATTACCTGACCAAACCCTTCATGATGGAAGAGTTGCTGGCCCGCCTGCGCGCGCTTATTCGGCGCGCGGCGGGGCAGGCGTCGGCGACGCTCACCATCGGCCCTCTCACGCTCGATACCCGTTCGGGAAAGGTCAGCGTGGAAGGCAAGGCGGTGAAGCTGACGGCGCAGGAATTCAAACTTCTGGCCTATATGATGCACCATCAGGGCAAGGTGATTTCACGCACCGAATTGACCGAGCATATCTATGATCAGGATTTCGACCGCGATTCGAACACGATCGAGGTTTTCGTAAACCGTATCCGCAAGAAGCTCGGGATCGAGATCGTGCATACGGTGCGCGGGCTTGGATACCAACTGGACTGGCAGGGGGAAGGTGCGGGTGCTCGCACGGCTTAGGCACTTTTTCAGGACACTGACCGGCCGCCTGCTCGTTTCCGCCTTCCTGTGGTCGGCGGTGGCGCTGACGGTGGGCGGTTTTGTCCTGTCTGCTGCCTTCCGGTCCTATGTGCTGCAGGATGTGGACGAACGCCTTTCGGTGCTGCTGGACACCCTTGTGGGCTCCAGCGAGGTCGGCCCCGATGGTGTGCTGCGCTTCAACCGGCCGCTTGTCGACGAACGTTTTGCCACACCCTATTCGGGCCTTTACTGGCAGGTATCAGAAGAGGGTGCGCCGCCGTTCCGGTCGCGGTCCCTGTGGGATTTCGAGCTTGGCAATGTGCATGCTGACCGTGTCTTCACCCTGCATATCGAGGAAGCTCCGGGGCCGGACGGCCAGCGCCTGAGGGTTGCTGAGCGGGATATCATCCTGCCGGAAGCTGACCGTATTTTCCGCTATCAGGTGGCAAGCGACCTGGGCGAGGTGCAGGCCGCTATCGAACGCTTCAACCAACTGCTGCTTCAGGCCCTGGGGCTCATCATGGGGACGCTGACAGCGGCGCTCGTACTGCAGGTTGCCTATGGCCTGCGCCCACTCAGGACTATTGGCAAAAGTCTGGCCGATGTGCGGGCGGGCCGCGAGGCGCGATTGCCGGGCGATTGGCCCGCCGACCTGCAGCCGCTGGCTGCCGAGATCAATGCGCTGATCGACCAGAATGAAAAGCTCGTCGCCCGCGCGCGTACCCATGTGGGCAATCTGGCCCATGCGCTGAAAACGCCGCTCGCCGTGATCCTCAATGAAGCCGACGCCGACAAGAGCACTCGTGGTGCCACCGTCGGCCGCGCGGCGCGGGATATCAAAAGCCATATCGACCATCACCTGAAACGTGCCCGCATTGCCGGTGGCGGCAGCGGGCCGGGGCTGCCGGTGCGCGAGCGGCTCGACAAGCTGGCCAAGGCGATTGCCGCCATGCACCGGCACAAGGATATCGAGATGAATGTCGATTGCGCGCCCGCCCTTGGCTTCGACGGCGAGCGCGAGGATTTCGACGAAATGCTCGGCAACCTGATGGATAACGCCGGCAAATGGTCGGAAGGCAAGGTTTCGGTCAGTGTCAGGCTTGTGGAGAAAGACCTGCCACGCCCGATGCTGGAAATCCGGGTGGAAGACGACGGCCCCGGTGTGGCCGAAGATCAGTGGCCCGTCCTTTTCGAGCGCGGACGGCGGCTGGATGAGCATGTGCAGGGCACGGGCCTTGGCCTCGCCATCGTGCGCGATATCGTCGATATGTATGGCGGTACGGCGTGGCCGGAACATGCCACCCTTGGCGGGCTTGCCATCGTCTTGCGCCTGCCGGGCAAACTTATCCCTTCCTGAGCACCCCGACCCCGAGCGTCAGCCAACCTGTGATGAAAGCGAGGCCACCAAGCGGCGTGATCCAGTGCGCGGCGCCCAAGCTGCCGGGGCCATTGAGCGCCAGCCAGTAAAGGCTGCCCGAAAAAGCCAGAATCCCGAACACGAACGCCCAAACCGAGTAGCCGATCAGGGGGCTTGCCGAAAGCGTGGATGCGAATGCGGCAGCGACCAGCGCGAAGCTGTGCAGATACTGCATGCGAACCGCCATGTCCCACCAGTCCCTGCCTTTTTCGCTGACGTCAGCAGGCAGTGCATGGCTGCCCGCGGAAGCGGCGAAGGTGGCAAGGGCCGCCAAAAAGGCAGCAAGGGCGAGTATGCGGCGTGGCATCATGAGGGGTATCCTATTATCTTTCGACATCGGAGGTTCGTTTAGTTTCGTACAACTTTTATCGCCATCGCGGGACATGGTCCCTAAGATGGCGTTCGAAACAAGAAAACCAGTAAGGGGGTAAAGAATGATTGGCAAGACACGCTTGCTTGCGGCGCTCGCCGTGTTCGGAGGGGTGATGATCGGATTTGGGGACAGTATCAAAGCGGACGATCTGGTGGCACGCGGTGACAACCGCGGCACCCGGATCAATGGGGCAGACTGGGCAACGCGAAGCCCCGTGCTCGCGACGAACGGTATGGTCGCAACTTCACAGCCTCTCGCCACACAGGCGGCACTCGACATCCTGAAAGCCGGTGGCACGGCGGTGGACGCCGCGATTGCCGCAAACGCCGTCCTCGGCCTTGTCGAACCCACGGGCAACGGCATGGGCGGAGACCTGTTCGCCATCGTCTGGGACCCGAATACGAAGAAACTTCACGGTCTCAATGCCTCCGGCCACAGCCCGAAAGGGCAGACGCTGGATGACCTCAAGGCCAAGCTGAAGGCCAAGGGGCTTGATGCCATTCCGGGCTGGGGCGTGCTGCCGGTAACCGTGCCCGGCGCAGTCGACGGCTGGTTCACCCTGCACAGCAGGTTCGGCAAGCTGCCGATGAAGGAAAATCTGGCGCCGGCCATCCATTATGCGCGGGAAGGCTATCCGGTCACCCAGCTCATTTCCTATTATATGCAGCGCTCGCAGCCGATGTTCGAAGCGAAGTTCGAGGCCGGCGTGCTGGAGGAAATCGACAATTACCGCAAGACCTACCTGATTGATGGCAAGGCGCCGGTCGAGGGCCAGATTTTCAAAAATCCCGATCTCGCCAATACGCTTGAGGCAATCGCCAAGGGTGGTCGCGACGCCTTTTACAATGGCCCGCTGACCGACACGATGGTCGCCTATTTCAAACGCCTTGGCGGCGCGCTGACGAAGGACGATTTCGCCAGCCAGCATGCCGATTGGGTGCAGCCGGTTTCGACCAATTATCGCGGTTATGACGTGTGGGAACTGCCGCCGAACGGGCAGGGCATCGCCGTCCTGCAGATGCTCAATATCCTTGAAGGCTATGACCTGAAAGCCATGGGCCACAATTCGGCGGATTATCTGCATGTGATGGCCGAGGCCAAGAAGCTGGTTTATGAAGACCGCGCCCGTTTCTATGCCGATCCGAACTTCGTTGATGTGCCGGTCGAGGGGCTTCTCTCCAAGGCCTATGCCGAAAAGCGCCGCGCGCTGATTGATATGAAGAAGGCCGCCAAGGAAGTTGATCCGGGTGACCCGATTCTCGGGCACGGCGACACGATCTATATGACGGTTGCCGACAAGGACGGCATGATGGTTTCGCTCATCCAGTCCAACTTCCGGGGTATGGGGTCGGGCCTTGTGGCAGACGGCCTTGGTTTCATGTTTCAGGACAGGGGCGAGCAGTTCGCGCTGGATGCCAGCCACCCGAATGCCTACGCGCCCGGCAAGCGGCCGTTCCACACCATCATTCCGGCCTTCATGACCAAGGACGGCAAGCCGCTCCTGTCGTTCGGCCTGATGGGCGGTGACATGCAGCCGCAGGGGCATGTGCAGATCGTGGCCAATATCGTCGATTTCGGCATGAATGTGCAGGAAGCGGGCGATGCGGCGCGTTACTACCACACGGGTTCGACCGAGCCTGACGTGCTGAAACGGATGACGGACGGCGGCGAACTGCAGCTTGAAACCGGTGTACCGCAGGCGGTGGCGGATGCGCTGAAGGCGCGCGGTCACAATGTGTCCTATTCGAAGGGGCCCTATGGTGGCTATCAGGCCATTCTGCGCGATCCGGAAACCGGCGTTTACTGGGGTGCCAGCGAAATGCGCAAGGACGGGATGGCGGCCGGATACTGACCGGCCGCCCTGCGGTTTTCTATTACGGAACCAGAACGATCGGGATGCCGACCGTGTGCGCCAACGAGTTGGCCACACTGCCCAACAGCAGGTCGGCAACCCGGGACCGTCCACGACGGCCCACAAAGGCCATCACGGCCTTTTCTTCCTTGATGCGCTTCTTCAGCACGTCAACGGGATGCCCCCAGTGAAATTCCTTGGTGATGGTCACGCCGCTTGCCTTGTGCTTGGCGACGAGCGGATCAAGGATTTCACTGCTGGCGCGGGCTTCCTCGCCCGCCTTTTCCAGCGGCCGGGCTGCGATCTCTTCGACCGACAGCGGCTGGATGCCCGACCAGGGAATGACAGTGACCAAGCGCACTTCGGCGCCGGTCTGCTTGGCAAGCGAGACGGCCTTGTCCGTCGCGCGTTCCCCCCACTCACTGCCATCCACGGCGACCATGTAAAGTTGATGCTTAGCCATTGAAACTTCCCTTTCGCTGTTTGACTGGTATCAAGCTAACAGCGAAAGGGAGGGGGCTTTTTGCGCAAGATCAATTTCAGGCGCGATAGGCGGCCTTGATGAAATCGGCGCAGCGTTCGGCGATCATGATTGTGGGCGCGTTGGTATTGCCGCCAATCAGACGCGGCATGACCGAGGCGTCGGCAACCCGCAGGCCGGTGAGACCAACGACCTTCAGTTCCGGGTCCACCACGCTTGTGGTATTGTCGGCCGGGCCCATGGCGCAGGTACCAACGGGGTGATAGATCGTCTCAGCCAGATCGCGGATCGCAGCATCCGTGCCGGCGTCATCATCGATATCGATGCCGTGCCACGGGTCTTTCTCACGCGCGATGAAGGCCGCGAGCGCGGGCTGCCGGTACATGCGGCGGACAAGCTTCACGCCTTCGCGCATCACGCGCAGGTCTTCGGCCTCGCTCAGGTAGCCGGGATCGATTTTCGCGGGCGCCAGCGGATCGGCGCTCTGCAGGCCGATGGTACCGCGGCTGTGCGGGCGAAGCTGACACATATGGATACCCATGCCGTGCTCGTGCGGCTTTTCAAAGCCGTGGGGCACGTCCGCCATCGCCAGCATGATATGGAACTGGATGTCGGGCCGTTCGAGTGCGGGATCGGTTTTCAGGAAAGCCCCGACCGGTGTCACGCAGTCGGATAGCGCGCCGGGCTTGTGCAGGAACCATTTGGCCATCTCGATAAGGCCCGCTACCGGCTTCTGGTAGCGCATCATCGAGATCGGGTCCTTCAGGTGGGCGTTCACATTGACGTCCAGGTGGTCCTGCATATTCTTGCCAACGCCCTTCATGGCATGCACGACCTCGATCCCGTGCGGCTTGATATCGTCGGGGTCGCCGACGCCTGAAAGCTGCAACAGTTGCGGGCTGTTGATGGCGCCGCCTGCCAGGATCACCTCGCGCGCAGCCGTGTAGGTCTCGACGGCGCCCCGGCGGCTGAGTTCCACCCCTGTGGCGCGCTTGCCATCGAACACCACACGGCGGACCTGCGCTTCCGAGAGAATCGTCAGGTTCGGGCGGTCTTTCGCGGTTTCAAGATAGGCACGGGCAACCGTCATGCGGCGGCCGTCATGGATCGTCTGGTCGTAAGGGCCCACACCTTCCTGCTGCGGGCCGTTGAAATCGTCGGTTTGCGGCAGGCCCATCTGCTTGGATGCTTCGACGAAGGCGTCGTTAAGGGGATGGGTGGAGGTGCGCTGGGTGGTTTTCAGCGGGCCGTCCGCTGAGTGGAATTCATCCGCAGGTCGGTCGCTGCCTTCGGATTTCAGGAAATAGGGCAGGACCTTTTCCCATGTCCAGCCGGTGCAACCGGCCTGCGCCCATTCGTCATAGTCGCGGGCGTGGCCGCGCACATAAAGCATACCGTTGATGGCGGACGAGCCACCAACCACCTTGCCGCGTGGCCAGAAAAGCTTGCGGCCGTTCAGCGCTTTCTGCGGTTCGGTCCAGTAGGACCAGTTGATGTCGCACGGCGGCACCACCTCAGCGATCATGGCGGGCATCGAGACCTTCAATCCGCCTGATGCCTTGCCGGCCTCGATGAGCAACACGTTGAACGACGGCACTTCGGAAAGGCGCGCCGCGATGGTGCATCCCGCCGAGCCAGCGCCGACGATGATGAAATCGAAAGTCTTGTCACTCATACAGGATCAGTCCAAAGGCTCGAGGGTGATGGGCAGGCCGTCGACCGGTCTGATCAGCGGCAGGATCTGGAATTTGGTAGAATAGCCTTCGGGCAGGGCAATCCGCCAGTAGGGCAGCAGGTGGGCCATCAGCACTTTCGCCTGCATATAGGCGAAGTGGAGCCCGAGGCACATGTGGGCACCACCCCCGAAGGGAATCCAGGCATATTTGTGCCGGCCCTTGCTGTTTTCGGGCGTGAAGCGCAGCGGATCGAACTTCCCGGGTTCCGGCCACAATTCCTCGCTCCGGTGCGTGTAAACCGCACTGATGCCGACCGTGGTGCCCTTAGGGATCGTATAGCCGGCGAATTCCACATCACGCACAGTCTTGCGTGGCATCGCGGGCACCGGCGGGTTCATGCGCAGGGCTTCCTTGAAGGCATATTCCGTCAGCGTCAGTTCGCCCATCCGGTCATAGGGCAGGCGGCCTTCGTTGAGGCCAAGCGCGGCAATTTCCTCGCGGAGCTTGTCCTGCCAGTCGGTATGGCGGCCGAGCTCGTATACAAGCGTTGTGACAGACGAGGTGATGGTGTCATGGGCGGCAAGCCACATGAAGATCATATGGTCGATCACCTCCTGATCGGTGAAGGCATTGCCGTTTTCGTCCTTCGCATTCACCAGCTGGGTGAACATGTCGGTGCCTTCGCGGCCGCGCCGTTCGGGGATCAGGCCGCGCAGATAGTCCACAATGAACTTGCGGCCCTTTACGCCCTTCGCCATCTGGGTGCCGGGGATCGGCACGCGCACGACAGCAACAGCGGCAAGGACCATATCGGTCATGGCATGGAAGATTTTCTTGTTGTCCTCGCTATCGGGATCGATGCCGAGGAAAACGGCGGAGGCCATATCAAGCGTCAGCTGTTTGATCGCGGGATAAAAGGCGAAATGCTTCATCTCGCCCCAGCGCGCGATGCGCTTCGGGATCTCGTCATTCAGCCGGTCCATATAGCCTTGCATCGGGCCCGTTTTGAAGGCGGCAGCCATGATGTGGCGGTGGGCCTTGTGCTCGTCGAAATCCATCAGCATCAGGCCGCGCGGGAACAGGCGGACCAGATAATTGTTCCAGCCCCCCTCGCTCGAGAAATTGCGGCCCTTGTCCATGAGGACGAACTCGTTCGCCTCGGGGCTCAGCATATTCACCTGATCATGGAAAAAGGCGTTCGACCGGTACACGGACCCATATTGCTGGCGCATCCGCTTGCCGTAAGCTTCCGAGTCTCTCAGAAGTTCAAGCGTGTGGCCGAGGATCGGCAAGCCGCGATCCCCCGGAATATCTTCAAGTCTGGCTTGGCGCGCTGTCATAATGCCCTCCCTTGCATGTCAGACCGGCCTTCTTGGACTGTAAAGTCCAGTAAATGAGTGTAGGCGAGCCTGCGGGCCTGTCAATTCTTTTACGCGGCCCTTCCGGGTGTGACGATGTGCCGCTTTCAGAAAACTTGCAAGGATGCAAAGGCCGCGCTAGAGGCACCAACATGCACGCCTTCGATTCCCAAATGCGCCATGCCGCCAAGCTGATGCGCCTCCTGCATGCCCGGATGCCGATTTTTGCGGTGGCGATGCTCGTGCTCTGGCAGGGAATCGTCGGTGCCAGCGTGATGGCTGGCGACAACCAGCTGCTCGGTGCCCGGCCCGCTGCCTTGTCCTATATGGTGGACGGCGAACGGGTCCAGCTTCCGGCGTCGCTTGCCTATTGCAACTTTTCGGACGGCGAAACGGACAGCAAGGGCGCCTGCCCGGATTGCGCCGGCGCGACCGCAGTTGCCCTCGTCACGCCAATCCTTTCCTTGCCGCAGATTGTAGGCAGCCTCTCGGTCTTGCCGGCTGCCTTGCGGCATCTCGTCGGTATTGCCCCGGCCGCCCGGTCGGCGCGGGATCCGCCCCTTTCTTTCTGAGAATTCGACCTGTTCGACCCGGCGCTATCCGCAGCCGGGCCTATTCCTTTGAAAGAAAGACACATCATGACTTTGAACAAATCCTCGGCGGCCCTGATGCTGGCTGCTGCATCCGCCCTGTTTTCAACTGCAGCCACCGCCCATGACGGTGATGGTTATAGTGCCCGCGTGGACGACCACGCCCCGATCGGTGTGATGGCCGATCATTTCCACCGCAAGGGTGAGTGGATGGCCTCGGCCCGCCTGATGCTGATGTCGATGGACGATCCCCGGATGGCGACCGGCGCCCAGAAAATGTCGGGCACCATGGTGATGGCCGGGATGATGTATGCGCCCGCCGACTGGGTCACCCTCACGGCTGGCCTTTCGTGGGCCGATCGCGACATAACGATGGCGATGCCCATGGGCGGGATGATGGGCGGCACGATGGAAAGCGAAATGTCGGCAAAAGGTATTGGCGACCTGAAGCTGAACGCGCTGTTTCCGGTCATCGCCGATAAGGAAAATCGTTTCCTCCTGAAGGCCGGCATCACCCTGCCGACCGGCAAGAACGGCCTCGAGAGCGACGCGGGCACCCGGTTGATGGCCAGCATGCAGCCGGGCACCGGATCCTATGCTTTCACGCCGGCCGCGACCTATGTGCGGTTCGGCGAGGGCTGGTCACTTGGCCTGCAAGCGGCCGCTGACCTCTATCTTGATCACAATGATTACGGTGAAAAGACCGGCGACCAGTATAAGGCGACGGCCTGGGCATCCTATACGCTTGTCGATAATCTCAGCGCTTCCGTCCGTGTTGCGCAGGCGTGGGACAAGCCGCTGAAGTCAGCCATGGTGATGGGCGGTGAAACCTCTACGCAGACGACGCTTCTTGGCGGGTTCAATTATGTGATCCGCTCGGGCGCGCTCAAGGGTAACCGTTTCGCGGTCGAGGTCGGCCTGCCGGTCGGCGGGGATCGTGGCTGGCGGCCGCTGAAGCCCGATACATCGCTGACGCTCGGCTGGCAGCTCGCCTGGTAACAAAAGACAAGGCGCCGGGGCTTCCGGCGCCTTTTTCTCAGATGTCGTCGAGGCCGAGAGCGTAGGTGCGTTCCACCTTCGCGACACGGGTGATATAGGCGCGGTACCAGCGTTTCTGGCCAGCGGCTTGCGCGGCGCGGTGGTCGGCGTTTTTCTTCCAGGCCTTGATGGCGGCCTCGTCCCGCCAGTAGCTGACGGTGATGCCGACACCTTCGGTGTCGCGCACGCTTTCAACGCCCAGATAGCCATCCTGCTGTGCCGCCAGTTCGACCATCGCTTCGGCCGTCTGGGCATAGGCGTCGGGCTCGGCGTCGTTGCGGATGTTCGAGAATATGACTGCGTAATAAGGTGGTTCGGGGGTGCGGGCGAGGGGGCTGCCGTGACTGCTCATTCTTCTTTCTCTCCATATCCGCCGCCGCCGGGGGTTTCGACCCTGATGCGGTCGCCGGGTTCCACACTGGCGCTACCGGTGGCGCCAAGCTCATCAATCGCGCCACTTGCGCGAAGGATATGGGTATGGCCGATCATGCCGGGATCGCCGCCCATCAGGCCGGGCGGGGCGATCTGGCGGTGGCCGGACAGGATCGATACATCCATGGCTTCAAGGAAGCGGATTTCGCGGACGATGCCGTTGCCGCCCTGATGCCGCCCCGCACCGCCCGATCCGCGCCGAACGCCAAAATGTTCGACCCGCACCGGATAGCGCCATTCCAGCACTTCGGGGTCGGTCAAGCGGCTGTTCGTCATGTGCGACTGGATGGCATCGGCGCCGTCGAAGGTGGCGCCCGCGCCGGTGCCGCCGCCGATGGTTTCATAATATTGGTGGCGGGCATTGCCGAAGGTCAGGTTGTTCATGGTGCCCTGGCTTGCCGCCATCACACCCGTCGCCATCAGAAGCGCGTTCGTCACCGCCTGGCTCGTTTCAACATTGCCGGCCACCACAGCAGCGGGCGGCTCGGGGTTCAGGCAGCAGCCGGCGGGCACGATCAGCCGGATCGGCTTCATGCAGCCGGCATTCAACGGGATATCGCTGCCCGCCAGCAGGCGGAAGACGTAAAGAACGGCGGCGCGGGTAACCGCCAGCGGCGCGTTGAAATTGGTGGGGCTGAGGCCGCTCGTGCCGGTGAAATCGACCGTCACGCCGCGTGCCTCGCGGTCCACGCGCACCTTCACCTTTATGGTGATGCCGCAATCCATCGGGTAGCTCACTTCGCCGTCCGTCAGCCGTTCGATGGCGCGGCGCACGGCTTCCTCGGCATTGTCCTGCACATGCTGCATATAGGCATCAACGACCGGTGCGCCGAACTCGCCAACGAGCCGGAGGACGCCATCGATGCCACGCCGGTTGGCGGCGATCTGGGCCTTGAGGTCAGCAATATTCTGGTCCGGGTTGCGGGCCGGGTGCGGGCCAGCGGCCAGAAGCTTGCGGATGGCGCTTTCCCGAAACTTGCCGGCTTCCACAAGCGCGGTGCTGGCAAAGGCAATGCCTTCTTCCGTGATGCTGGTCGAATTCGGCGGCATCGAGCCCGGCGTGATGCCGCCGATATCGGCATGATGCCCGCGGGAGGCAACATAGAAACGCGGCGGCTCGTCAGGGTTCAGCCACACAGGCGTGACGACCGTGATATCCGGCAAGTGGGTGCCACCATGATAGGGGTCGTTGGTCATGAAGGCGTCGCCCTGCCGCATGGTGGCGCCATTGGCAGCGATCACCGCCTTCACGCTCGCGCCCATGCTGCCCAGGTGCACCGGCATGTGCGGGGCGTTGGCAATGAGTTCGCCTTCGCTGTCGAATACAGCGCAGGAAAAATCGAGTCGTTCCTTGATATTCACCGAATGCGCGGTGCGGGCCAGTACGCCGCCCATATCCTCGGCAACCGACATGAAAAGATTGTTGAAGACCTCAAGCAGTACAGGGTCCGCTTCTTGAAGCGAGATGCCGCGCCGGTTGGTTGCGGCCGTCCGTGTCAGCAGCAATTGGTCGTCGTCCGTGCGTTCGGCCCGCCAGCCAGGCTCCAGCACGGTGGTGCTGCCGTTTTCAAGGATGATCGCCGGGCCATCAAGCGGCGTGCCTGGCGTGATGCTGCGGCGATCGATCACCGGCACGGTGCGATGCTTGCCGGCCATGTAAATCTGGCGCGGTTCATGTGCCCTGGCGGCATGTTCCATGGCAGCCTCAAGCGTGCCTTCATAACCGCCGCCAGAGGCCTCCACCTCCACCGCTTCCACAAGGATGGGCCGATCATCTTCGGTGAAGCCATAGGCTTCGGCGTGGGCGGCGCTGAAGGCCGAGCGCATTTCGGCCGCACTGCCATAGGCGATGGGCAGGGTGGTGTCGGACCCTTTGTATTTGAGGCGCGCGTCGATCCGCAGGGCCAGTTCGCCGCGCGGCACACCCTGCGAAACGAGTGTGTCGGTGACCGTTTCCTTGAGGTCCTGTACGATGCCGCTAAGGTCGCTTTCGGCCTCGATCGGCGCTTCAACCGCAGCGGTGCGCAGGGCCTTGAGGTCAGCGAGACCCATGCCAAGGGCCGAGAGAACACCTGCGAAGGGCGGGATCACGACACTGTCCATATGGAGCGATGCGGCGAGCAGGCAGGCATGCTGCCCACCGGCACCGCCGAAGGTCAGAAGGCTGTAGCCCGTCACGTCATGCCCGCGCGCCACCGAAATGCGGCGGATCGCCCGGCCCATATGCTCCACCGCCACATCAAGGAAGCCTTCGGCGATGGCTTCGATCTCCATACGCTTGCCGGTTTCGGCTTCGATCCTGTCGGCAATTTCGGTGAAACGCTGGCGGGCGGCATCCACATCAAGCGGGGCATTGCCGTGCGGGCCAAAAACGGCGGGGAAAAGATCAGGCTGCAATTTGCCCAGCACCACATTGCAATCGGTGACCGTGGCGGGGCCATCAAAGCCATAGCTCGCGGGGCCAGGGTAAGCGCCCGCTGATTCCGGACCGACCCGAAAGCGGCCGTCCTCGAACCGGCAGATTGAGCCGCCACCCGCCGCCACCGTCTCGATCGACAGCATGGGCACGCTGACCGGGATGCCGGCAAGGGTTGCGTCCACACAGCGCTCATAGGCCCCGCGATAATGGGTCACATCGGTGGATGTGCCGCCCATGTCGAAGCCGATCAGGCGTTCCTTGCCCGCTCGCCGGCCCATTTCCGCCATGGCGACAACACCGCCTGCGGGGCCTGAAAGCACGGCGTCCTTGCCGTTGAAGGTATCGGCGCGCGTCAGGCCGCCGTTCGACTGCATGAAGAAGAGCGGCGCGCCGCTGACGTCATCTTCCAGCCGTCCGACATATTGCGCGAGTACGGGGGAAAGATAGGCATCCACCACGCTGGTGGCCCCGCGCGGAATCAGCTTCATCAGGGGGCTGACCTTGTGGCTGACCGACACATGGGTGAAACCTTCGTCGACAGCGATCGCAGCGGCGAGCGCTTCGTGCGCCGGGTAGCGGTAGCCATGCATGAAAACGATGGCGAGGCTCGTGAAGCCGTGGCGGCGTGCCTCGGCGAGCGCGTGGCGCACTTCAACGGCATCAAGCTCGGTGACGATGTGGCCGTGAGCATCGATCCGCTCGTCCGCTTCAACAACAAGGTCATAGGGCGGAACAGCCCGGCCGGGCTTCAGGGCGAACAGGTCTTCGCGGTGCTGCTGGCCGATCAGCAACGCATCGGCCATGCCGCGTGTGATGAGAAGCGCCGTGCGGCATCCCTTGCGCTCGAGCAGTGCATTGGTGGCGACGGTGGTGCCCATGCGGATGGTGGCGACGCGCTCCGCCGGGAAAGGCGATTTGGCTTCCGCTCCCATGATCTGCCGCATCGCATAAACGGCGGCGTCGCGGTAGCGACCCGGGCTTTCAGACAGATATTTGTGCGCCGAAAGGATGCCTTCCGGGTTGCGCGCAATCACATCGGTGAAGGTGCCGCCCCGGTCGATCCAGAATTGCCATTTGCCATCATCTGCACTCATGCGCGCTACCCTAAGCCAGCCCGGAGCAGGACGCCAGTGCGCAATCGCAGTATTGCTTTTGTATCAGGTAGTGAGCTGCACCCGCGAGGGTCAGACGCTGATATCGAGCTTTTCGCCCGTGCCGGGTGCCGTGGCCGACAGCCGGTTTGCGGCGCCTGAGCGGCGTTCCGCGACCCGCTCTGCGGCCGCACTGCGACTGTCGCGCTCGTCGCTTGCCGCCGTTTCGCGGGACGCCTGACGAGCAGCCAGCTTCTCGGCCAGTCGGCCTTCAGCGGTTGTTGCCTTTTTGGTCGTCGTGGTTGCTGCAGCCGACGCGCCAGTGGTTTCGGGTTCGGAGGCCTTGGCTGTCGTTTGCGTTTGCGAGGCTGCAGGTGCGGCGTTTGCTGCCGGTGCAGGCGCGCTGCTGCGCGCGGCCTTGCGGGAGGAAAGCTTCTCGGCGAAGCGTTCCTCGGCGGAACGCAGGCTTTGCTTTTCTTCCGTCTTCGACTGTTCGGCCACTTGCGACACTGTGGCGTTTGGCGCTGCTTTCGTCGCCGTTGCGGTTTGTGAGGCTTGTGCCGATTGCTGCGCTTCTTGCGCGCCACCACCGGTCAACCGGTTTGCAGCACCTTCGCGGCGTGCCAGAACGGCGGCCTTGCGGGCGTCCGCCTGAGCGCGTGCTTCGCTGGCCAGTTGCGCCGAAGAAAAGCCGGCATAGCTGTTCACTGCAGGCATGATGTCACCCTGTGTAAGGGACTTCCGGCGCGACCCACGCGGTGGAAATCCAACCCGATTGCCCGATCATTACGCTATGGGCAAAATAATGCAAAGCTTTGGATAAAATTGTAACGAGTTTGCTCAGCTACGGGTGAGGGCGGCAACTTCGCCCAGCACACGGGCGCGGGCTGCGGCAATCACGGTCGATCCCTTTTCACGGGCTCCGGCGCCAAGGTCCGCCTGCAGATTCATCAGGCGCGAAAAATGCGGCGACGCTTCATGGTCTGCCACCAGCGAGGCAAGCTCACCGGCGGTGAAATGCTGCTGGTAAAGGTCCGCCATCACTTCGTCCCATGCGGCACCATAGGTGCCCTGGGCATCGCGAATGAGGCGGACGACAATCGTTTTGGCTGCTTCGAAGCCATAGCGTTCAACAAGCGCCGCGACCTCGGGGGTCGTTTTCACGTCGTTCAGGACAAGAAGCGAGAGATTGCGGTTCAGTTCTGTCTCGCGGATGAAGCGCAGCGCCGTGACGCGTGCGTCCGTCGCGGCCAATTCAAGTGTCGGGCCGAAGCTTTCGGCGCTCGCCATCTCGGGCGCGCTGAAACCACCGGGCATGCCGGCAGCGGCAGGCAGCGTGAGGCCAAAATACAAAGCCGCCCGCAGAAGGGTGCGAGGGGCAAAGCCGTGACGGCGGAGCATATTCAAATGAGTCGTGCGCATGACGACGCACGTAAAGACGTTCGGTTACAGGAATGTGACAAAACCCCCTCTGTCACGCCAAATTCACACTGGAGGGCGAAAAATGGGGACTGTCATAAAAAATTCATAAAACAGTCATTGCCATGTAACCAATGCGGGGACCGGCGGAAACGCTTGGGTCGGGGTGTAACATTCCAGAAAGCGGCAGACTTCTGCGGAAAAACCTGATTATGACGCATTGCATCGGTTGCCGAGTGGCCGATAATGGAGCCATAGCAAGCGTCGAAGCGACCATGAGGGTTGGAACAAGGCGTTTCGAAGCGATCTCGGGCACAAGCAAGCGAATCCCGTGATCAAATATCAAGTGGAAGGGGTAGTGACATGGAAAAACAACTCAAGAAAGCAATGGCCATTGGTTCCTTCGCCGTTCTGTTCGGCGCATCGTCCGCAATGGCACAGCCGGTTGCCGCAATGCCGAACGAAGAAGGCAAGACCTTCGCGGCCGAGGCGATGAAATCCGGCGACTGGTCGAGCGCAGAAGAAGACCTGATGGGCAACGGCGAATCCGTCTTCGCCAAGCTGAACCTCGCCTCGGTCTATGCCCAGACCGGCCGTACCGACAAAGCCGTGGCGCTGTATCAGGAAATCATCAACGGCGACGAGAACCCGTATGCCGTGCTCCTGAATGGCAAGCCGCGCCGCGTAAAGAATATCGCCAAGTTTGCACTGGCTCAGCTGTCC
This sequence comes from Pseudokordiimonas caeni, assembly GCF_026719705.1. Lineage (GTDB taxonomy): Bacteria > Pseudomonadota > Alphaproteobacteria > Sphingomonadales > Kordiimonadaceae > Gimibacter > Gimibacter caeni. The sequence continues at coordinate 464,362 of NZ_JAPPRR010000001.1, forward strand.
ACCAACTGAGCTTTTGCCGAAGACAATAAAGAAGGGGCGTGACCTGCTGGGTCACGCCCCTTTCTTTTTCGGGTTTGGTCTCAGACCTTGATATCGATCTTCAGCCCCTTGCCGCTGCCGGCGGGGGGGACGATCTGGGCGGCGTTGCGTGGCTTGCCGTCCTTGTCGATCACGATATCGTTGCCATGATCCTTGTTCATCGCGCCGACCTTGGAGGCCAGCTGACTATGGACACCCGAGACAATCGCTTTAATTGCGGCCATTGCCTTTTAGCTCCCTTGAACTCAAAAAATTTACGCTACAGTCGGTGCCTGATGCGCCGTTTCTACCGACAAAAAATGTGGGTGTGAAGGTGAGCTTAAAAATTTAGGAAATTTCCGGGGTTACCCCTGCAATATCTTTCTGTTTCATGGGGTTGAACGAAAAAGCGCCGGACACGAATGCCCGGCGCCGTGCGCTTGAATCGTGCACTGTTCAGAGTAGGGCGAGGGCAATCTTGAAAAGCCCGACGACCGATACAGCCCAAGCCAGCGGGCGCACCCACGGGACTGGGAAAAGATACAGCACCGCATGCACTACGCGGGCATAGAAGAAGAGCTGGGCGCCGAGAATGGTTGATTCGGTCGAGACACCCGCCGCATGCGCAATCAGCACGAGCGGCGCGAACATGACCATGTTTTCCATCATGTTGTTGCGCAGGCGCGTGGCGCGCTTGTTGAAAACGGTCGGCTCCGGCATGTTGTCGCGCGGGCCGGCCTGTACCGCGCCACCGTTTTTCAGGATGGCCTCGCCGGCCGGAATCATGATCAGCACGAAGAAAAGGATCGTGCTGTAGAGAAGCATCGTCAGTTCAACGGACATTATTTCCTCCCCAGAAAATGTCACCTGATGTGACAGATGATAGCGACCGCTGGCCCTATATGCCAGCGGCACTTTTAAGGGAGGAACGGAGCCTCAGATTCGCTCGAGGATGAAGGAGCCGATGGAATAGCTGGCGCCGAAGGAGCACAGCAGCCCGAATTCGCCCGGCTTGAAATCGTCCTTGTATTTGTCAAAGGCGATGATGCAGCCCGCGCCCGCTGTATTGGCATATTCATCCAGCACGATCGGCGCCTTGTCCTGTGACGGGTCTTCGCCGAGGAGCTTGCGGGTCGCGAACATATTCATGTTGATATTCGCCTGATGCAGCCAGAAGCGCTTGAAGTCCTCGACCTTGTAACCCTTCGCGGCAAGCTGGGCGTTCACATGGTCGATCACCTTCGGCAGCAGCTCCTTGAAGACGACACGGCCCTGCTGGACGAAACGCTGGTCCGGGTGGCTGATCTTGTCGCGCTCGATAAGCGTGCGGGTGCCGAAGCCGGCAGCGATATTGGTCGAATATTCGGTGAAGAGCTTGCGGTCATGGATGCGGAAGGCGGTCGTCGATTTCGTTTCAGCCTCGCGCTCAATCACGATGGCAACAGCCGCATCGCCGAAGATGAAGTGGCTGTCGCGGTCGGTATAGTTCATCGCAGGCGTGATATATTCCGCCGTCACGACAAGCGCCTTGTTGGCCATGCCGCTTTGCACGGCGTCTACCGCCGTCGACATGCCGAAAGTGGCGCTGGAGCAGGCCATGGCCATATCGAAGGCAAAGCCCTTGGCGCCAAGAATCTTCTGCAGTTCGGTCGCCATCGAGGGCACGAAGCGTTCCCAGATGGAGGAGGAGAGGATCACAAGATCGATGTCCTCGCCCTTGAGGTGCGCTTCAGCGAGTGCCTTCTCAGCGGCGGCCAGCGCCATCTGCACCTGCACAGGCGTGCCCATCGGGCCTTCGGGCGCCAGTTCCGAAAGGTTCGGATACATGCGCTTCGGGTCGGTCGGGCCCTTGCCGTCCATCATGAAGCGGTTTTTGATGCCCGATGCCTTTTCGATGAATTCCACGGAAGACATCTGCATGGCGTCGATGGTGCCCGCCTCGATCTCCGCCTTGTGGTCGTCGTTCCAGGCGGTGGCCCATTTGTTGTAGCTTTCCACGAGCGTTTCGTTGCTGATGGAATGCGGCGGGGTGTAAACACCCGTGCCGCTGATCACGATCCCGGTCATAAACCTTCCCTCCCCGTCAGGTTTTGCCGCGTCAGCCGCGTTCGACAATCAGGCTGCCGATCGAATAGCCGGCGCCGAACGAGCAGATGATGCCCTTTGCGCCTTTCGGCAGGTCGGCCCGATGCTTGTGGAAGGCGACAACCGAACCCGCACCCGCCGTGTTGCCATATTCATCCAGCACGGTCGGGGCCTCGTTCGGCTCGGGCTCGCGGCCCAGAAGCTTCTTCGCGGCATACATATTCATGTTGATGTTGGCCTGATGGAGCCACATGCGGGCGAGATCGGAAACCGTGAGGCCGTTGTCAGCCAGTTGCTTCGAGATGAAGTCGGTGACGATGGGCAGCAGTTCCTTGAAGACCTTGCGGCCTTCCTGCACGAAAAACATGTCCTTGCGCATCATCGAGCCATCATCAAGCCGCGTGAAGGGGCCGTAGTTCGAGCGGATATTGTTGGAATACTGGGTGAAGGACCGAGTGTTCACCACTTTCCAGTGGTCGCGGCCTTCCGCAAGGTCAGCGCGCTCCAGCACAACAGCCGTCGCGATGTCGCCGAAGATGAAGTGGCTGTCGCGGTCGCGGTAATTGACGAGCGTGGAGAAAATCTCTGGATTGACCATCAGGACGCGCTTGGCGGCGCCCGATTTGATCGAATTGACGGCAGCGATCAGGGCGTAGGTCGCGCTGGAGCAGCCCATGACCATGTCATAAGCCGAGCCGCCCTCGATGCCCAGATGATGCTGCACTTCAACGGCAATGGCCGGGAAGGAGCGCTGGAGGAGCGCGGTGCCGCAGATGATCTGGTCGATGTCGCCAGGCTGAAGGCCGGCCTGCGCGATGGCCTGTTTGGCGGCATCAAGTGCCATCTTGGCCTGCAGGGCGGGTTCTTCCGTCGTGCCGTGCGCGCCTTCGGGGCAGCGCGAAAGAAGACGGTCCAGATCCATCACGCCGGTGACTTCCACCAGATGGCGCTTCTTGATGCCCGAGGCTTTTTCGATGAACTCGGCTGAGGAATACTGCTTTGCGGGGGTCAGGCCTGCGTCGATATCGGCTGCATGCTCGGCATTATACTGATCGACATGGGCATTGAAGGCCGCAACCAGTTCTTCGTTGGTGATTGCGGCAGGCGGTACGTGGAGACCGGTGCCCGTGATGACTACATCAACCATATCTTCGCTTTCTCCGGACAAGCAAGGCGGCCAGTTTCCGTCCGTCCCGCTGACATATTTGTCACAAACGCGCCAAGCTATACTGCCTTTTATCGGGCGGGGAAACCGAACAATCGGCTTTTGCCATCAACTTTCCTCAAGTTTTCGCCTAGTGCCTTCTAAACACTGACTTTCGAGTGGCTGATACCGTACGGGCATGCTAGGGGAAAGGCATGTCCATCTGGGGAAAAATCATCGGTGGTGCGGCCGGGCTCGCCCTTGGCGGGCCGCTTGGCGCGCTTGTTGGCCTTGCGGTCGGCGCAGCGGTTGATGCGGGGATCGACCGTGCCCCTGCAACCGCCCGTTCAGCACGCCACACGCGGGAGGTGACCTTCACCATCGGTGTGATTGCGCTTGCCGCCAAGATGGCAAAGGCAGATGGCATGGTGACCCGTGCCGAGGTGGATGCCTTCAAGAAGGTGTTCAAGGTGCCGCCCGCCGAAATGCGCAATGTTGGCCGTGTGTACGATCTCGCCCGCCAGCATACGGCAGGGTTCGAAGCCTATGCCCGGCAGATTGCCGATCTGATGCAGGGCAACCGCCCGGTGCTGACTGATCTTCTGGAGGCACTTTTCTTCATCGCCAAGGCGGACGGCGAGGTGCATGCCGCGGAGCTCGCCTTCATCCGGACGGTCGCCGACATTTTCGGCTTTTCGCCGGATGAGATCGAAACAATGATCCACCGGCACCTCGGGCCTGATCCGGAAAGCCCCTATACGATCCTCGGGGTGACACCGATGACAGATGATGCGACGGTGAAGGCGCGCTACCGGCAGCTGGTGCTGGAAACGCACCCGGACCGACTGATGGCGGAAGGGGTGCCGGCGGACCTGATAGCGGTCGCCACGCGGCGGGCGGCCGAGATCAATGCCGCCTATGATGAAATCATGGCAGCGCGCCGCAAGGTGCGCGAACGGGGAGTTGTCTGAATGGCACCAAGGGACCTGATCCTGCTGATCGGCATCAACCTCGTTTGGGGCCTCAATTTCCTGGCGGTCAAATGGGCGGTTGCCGACCTGCCGCCGCTCGTTGCCAACGCGGCGCGCTTCTTTGTCGTGCTCCTGTTTCTGTTCCCGTTCCTGCGGCTGGTGCCGGGGCGCATGAAGGCGCTGCTCACGCTGGCCACTGTTCTGGGCTTCATGCATTTCGGTGCTGTTTTCATCGGCATGTCGCTGGCCGAAGATATCAGCGCTGTCGCCATCGCGACCCAGCTTTCCACGCCTTTTTCCACACTTCTGGCCATTGTCTGGCTGAAGGAAACGGTGGGCTGGCGGCGTATACTTGGCCTCGCCATGAGCTTTTCGGGTGTGCTGGTGCTGGGGCTTGATCCTGCCGTGCTCAATTATCTTGATGCCGTTGCGTGGATCGTCTTCTCTTCATTTCTATATGCGACCGGCACCATCCTGATGCGGCAATTGCGGGATGTGAATGCCTTCACGACGCAGGCGTGGATCGCCGTCAGCGCCATCGTCGGCTCGTTCTTCCTGTCGGCTGTCATGGAAACCGGGCAGGTGGAAGCGGTGAAGAATGCACATTGGCAGGCGTGGGCAGCGGTGCTCTATGCCGGGATATTCTCGTCCATCATCGGGCACGGCGGGGTGAATTACCTGCTGCGGCGCTATGAGGTATCTGTCCTTTCGCCCTATTTCCTCCTTACCCCTTTCTTCGCCATCGCTGCGGGGATCATCGTGCTTGGCGAAAGCCTCACATGGCGGGTTCTGCTCGGCGGTGCGCTGACACTCGCCGGCGTGCTGATCGTCACGCTCCGTAACGCGCGCCGGAACAAGGCGCTCGCCAATACCATCGTCCAGACCCGGACGAGCGGGGAATAGGGCTCATATGCGGGTGATTCCCCATCCGTCGCCAAACCGTGATGCCCGCATGGGCGGCGCGGCACTCGATATGGTGATCCTGCACTACACCGGCATGGAAACGGGCGAGGCGGCGCTTGCCCGGCTTGTGGATCCGTCCGCCGCCGTTTCAGCCCATTATCTGGTGGAGGAAGACGGGCGCGTTTTCAGGCTGGTCGATGAGGCCGAGCGTGCATGGCACGCGGGGGTTTCCTACTGGCAGGGGCGCGAGGTGCTGAACCACCATTCTATCGGGATCGAGATTGTCAATCCGGGGCACGAATTCGGCTATCGTCCCTTCCCGGAAGCGCAGATCGCGGCGCTTCTGGCGCTTCTCGCCGACATCGCCGCGCGGCATGCCATCCGGCGGGATCTCTATATCGGCCACAGCGATGTGGCGCCTGACAGGAAGACCGATCCCGGCGAGCTTTTCCCGTGGGAGCAGCTCGCCGCCGCCGGATTCGGCATTGTGCCCGAAGGGGAAAGTGCAGTTTTGGCGGACGCTGGCGACATCCCAGCCGATCAACTCGCCGCGTGCTGGCACCAATTGGCCGAGATCGGCTACAGAATTGACGCAAACGACCCCTATGGTAAACCGGCGGACATTGTGGCCGCTTTCCAGCGCCACTGGCGGCGCGGCGGGGTGACCGGTCAGATCGACCGGGGTACTGCTGCTGCCATTGCCAGCGTCCGAGACCAGATTATCCGCCTGAAGGAGGCTTCATGAAACCTACCGCTCTCGCTGTCCTTGCCCTCTCTGCCCTCGGCACCGCCGTTCAGGCTGCCCCCCAACTGGGTGTGACATCGGATCATGCGCCGAACGCCGAAACGGTCGCCTGCCTTGATGCGCCGACTGCCGAGTGCGCCATAGACGCGGCACTGAAGACAGTGATTGCCGAGGAACTAGGGATCGACCGCGCGCGGGTACTGATCGGGGTTGCACGTTCGCTAATCGCGACAGGACAGCAGGAGCAGGCACAGCAGACGCTGATGCTGGCGATGGAGGAGGCGCGCTCGGTGCAGCTTTCGCTCGTCACGCAGGGCATGATCAAGACGATTGCGCCTCTCATGGTGCGCGCCGGCGATATGGCAAGCGCATTGGCGCTGACCGAAGAACTGACAATCGAGACGATCCGCGATCAGGTCTATCTGGCGCTGGCTGATGAAGCCGGACGTCTTGGCGCATATGGCGACATCAAGGTGGCGCTTTCAAAGCTCGCGAACCCTGCCCGTGGCCGCTGGAAGATGCTCGACCTGATGCTGACGCTGCCGAAGGAAGCCCTGTTGCCAGAACGGATGAGCGAGGCCATCGCCTTTGTCGGCGGCCTTGAGGACCCGAAAGAGCGGTATCGCGGGCTGGTGGCGCTCGCCGCCCTCAATGACAAGCTGGGCGATACCGGCACGCGTGACGCGCTGATGGTGGAAGCGGGGGAGACCTTCCCGGCGGTTTTCGGTATCAACGACCGGGCCGAAGCAACCGCACAGGCGCTGAAGGCGCTGGTGGCGGCAGGGGCCGACGAAACGCTTGTGAGTGCGGCTTATGAGCTTGCCCTGATGCATGGTGGGCGGGTCCGCTCAAGCGAGGACCGCGCGGATATCGATATGACGCTCGGGCCTGTAGAGGCCGCAAACGGCCATGTTGATACCGCCTTCAAGCGCATCGAGGGCTTTGACGAAGGGGCAGGGCAGGCGGGCTATCTGGCCGCCGTGGCCTCGCGCCTGCCGCAGGGCAGCGGGCAGCTCGCAAGTGCGGTTGACGCCGTGCTCGACGATATCGACGAGGTCGACGGCGCCTATGACCGTGACCAGCTGCGCCTGACGCTGCTGGATGGTCTCGTCGCCGGCGGGCACAAGGCGCCCGCCGAAGCGCTTGTCAAACGGATCGAGGATGACGACAGCCAGGCCCTCGGCCTTGCGCTTCTTGCCCCGATGCTCTGACACCGGGCCTCAGTTTCTGGCATCCGCCTCCATGGCTTCGGGCAGGGGGGCGTGGCCGCTGCCATCGCTGCCGATGCTGATGGCAGCATAGGGCCGCATCCGCGCGAGCACGAGGAAGGCTGCCGGCGCGAAATAGAAGCTGACAATCATCGACAGGAAAGTCCCGCCGACAATCGCAATGGCGAACGGCGGCCAGAAAGCGCCGCCATCAAGAATGAGCGGCATGAAACCGCCAACGGTCGTCAGCGTCGTCGAGATGATGTGGCGCCCCGTTTTCATCACGCCGTGAACCACGGCCTCACCGTCGCCGTCGCGGGCAGCAGGCATGTTGCGCAGCTCCGACAGGATCACGATGGCCGCGTTGATGGCGAGCCCCACAAGACCCATCAGGCCGATGATCACCACGAAGGTGAGCGGATAGCCGAAGAACCACAGCGAGAAGAAGCCAAGGCCTGCTGCCTGCACGGCCGCAAGGAAGGTGACGAGGGCAAGGCGGAAGCTGTTGAAGGTCAGCACGATGGTCAGCACCATCAGGATGACGAGAAGCCCGACCGTTGCAAAAAGTTGCCCAAGTGCTTCGCCGCGCTCTTCGCTTTCGCCGCCAAATTCCAGCCGGTAGCCGGGCGGCAGCTGCAGCGGATGGGCGGTCAGTTCTTCCTTCAAAGCATTGAAGGCGATATCGGGGATCGTGTTGAATTCCAGAAAGCCCTGTATTTCGTTGATGCGCTCGCCGTCATGGTGGGCGATGACACCGACCTTCGAATTCAGCCGCACATTGGCAATAGCAGACACCGGCAGGTCCTCGCGGAAGCCGTCTGCGGTGTTTTGCGGCATGGTGCCGATAAGGCCCATGTCGGCGACCGAATTGATATCGGTGCGCGCACCGCGGTCGACAATCAGGCGCACGGGCACCTGCTGGGTTTCCTCGATGATATGAGTGGCGATCACACCGCCGGTAAGGGCTGCCATTTGGCTTTCAACGTCCGAAAGCGTCAGCCCGGCGACCAGTACGTCATCCTCTCGGGCATCGATTTCGACAAGCGGCAAGGAGCCCTTGAGTGTGGCGGACGTGTGGGTCACCTTCGGCAGGCGGCTGACGATCTCGCGGACCTTGTCCCCATATTCCTGCAGCACGGCGAGATCGGGGCCGATCACGCGCACCTCGATAGGGGCCTGGATTGGCGGGCCGGTTTCAAGCTCGCGGACCTGCACCACCGCCTCGGGCAACAGCGCCGGGGCTTCGCGCTGCAGGCGCGGCATGATTTCGGCCAGCCGGTCGTAGTCATCCAATGTGACCATGGCTTCGGCCATGCTCACCACGCCGTCGTTCGAGGCGATCACGCTGTAATAGAATTTGCCGGGGCGGACGCCGATGTACCAGTGCAGGCTTTCCACGCCTTCATACTGGCGCACGAAGGCATCGAGCTTCCGGGCGGCCGCTTCGGTTTCCTCGATCGAAACCTGCCCCGGCATCTGCAGTTGCAGACGGAACTGGTTGCGGTCGCTGATCGGGAAAAACTGGCTTTCCACCTGTGTTGCCGCCACGAAGCCGAGCATGGGGATCAGCATGGCAAGCGAGGCCGACAGGACCGGGCGCTTCACCGACCAGCGCAGCGATTTTTCAAAGCGGGACGAAAGCCAGCGGCCCTCGACCCCGTCGCGCCACCAGACACGTTCGGGCTTCGCCGCCATGTCCGCGTTCGGGTCGCGGCCTTCGACCACACGACCGGCCACGGCCGAAATGATGGTGAAGCCAATCACGTAGGAGGCAATCAGTGAGGCGATCACGGCGGCGGGGATGCCGACGAGGAAGTCCCCCGCGTTGCCCGGCATCAGGATGAGCGGCATGAAGGCGATGATGGTGGTGGCGGTGGAACCCGCGAGCGGCAGCCACAATTTCCGGACGGTCATGCCGACAGCGGTGGAGCGTCGCACGCCCATCAGGCGCAGATGCTGGATCTCGTCGGTGATGACGATGGCATTATCGACCATGATGCCAAGGGCCACGATCATGCCGGTGACGAGCACCTGCTCGATCCTCAGGCCCATGATGTTGACGATGGCAAGGGCGGCGAGCAGTGTGAGCGGCAGGATGGAGGCCGATACGAGGGAGGCCCGCCAGCCGAGCGAAACGAGCAGCACGACGAGCACCACAAAGGCGCCTTCAGCAAGGTTTGCCATCAGGCCGTTCAGGCGGTCATCCGCATAAAGGCGCTGGTCGAAGATGCGCTCCAGCTTGATCGAGGACGGCAGGGTTTCCTCGGATTCCGCCATCATGCGGCCAACGGCATCCGACCAGCGGTCGATGCGGCTGTCTTCGAACATGCGGGCGGCAATCACGACGCCGTATGAGCCTTCGTTGATCGCGATGGTGCTTGGCGGGTTTTCGAACGTACGTTCGATGCGGGCGATATCGCCGAGGCGTACGGCAGCGCCTTTTTCATCCTGGCCGAGCGACACACGGGCGAGGCGTGCGATATTGTCGATGGCGCCAGATACCTGCACGACCATGCGGTTGGTGTCGCTGCTGACGATGCCGGCCGCACCCTTGGCGTCCGACCCCGCGACACGGGCGGCGACCTGCGCAACGGTCAGGCCGTGGGAGGCAAGCGCTTTGGGGTCGAATGATACCCGGATTTCCTCGTTCGGCAGTCCCAGCACGTCCACAAAGTCGGTGCCTTCGAGGTTGCGAAGCTTGCGTTCGATCTCCCGCGCGTGGCGGCCGAGGATGGCGTAATTGACCGGTGTGTCGCTGTGCCACGTCAGCGACAGAATGGCCGAATGGGCATAGATGCGCGTGTCGGAAAAATCGGGTGCGGTCACGCCGGGCGGCAGGTCCGTCACCTCGGCGACCTTGTCTTTCAGGCGCTGGGTGATGGGCTTGGCGTCCTCGACCCTGTCTTCAAGCTCGATGCTGATGAAGCTGATCCCGGCGCGGGTGACGGATTTCACCTCCTTCACCTCGGGGATTTCGAAAATCTTGCGCTCCAGCTTTTCGGTGACTTCGGCTTCCACTCGCTCGGTGTCGGCGCCGGGGTAGAAGGTCGTCACCTGCACGACCCGGCTTTGCATGTGCGGGTCTTCAAGGCGGGGCATGTGGGTATAGGCATTGAAGCCGGCGATCACGATCACCAGAAGGATCAGCCACACCAGCCGGGGGTGATTGTACAGGGAGCCGCGCATGTCAGGGGCCTCCCGTTAAATGCGGGGTTCGGCGGCACTCGCCGACTGGGTGATGCCGTCCACCGCTGCCACGCGTTGGCCGGGGGCGAGGCGCTCGGTGCCGTCGGCGATGATGCGGTCCCCGTTCGCGATGGAACCGGTCACAAACACGCGGTCGCCGTGCGTATACAGCACCTGCACATTCTCGATCCGCGCTTCGGGGCCTGCGGGGCCATCAACAATCTTGAAGACGCGCCAAAGGCCGCGCACATCCGCGGTGATGGCACGCAGCGGCAGCCAAGTGCCGCTTCCCATCCGGCGATCCTCGATCACTGCATTGACGAGTTCGCCCCGGGCGGCACTGCCTTCCGGCAGGTCGAAGGTGACAAGCATGGTACGGGTCTGGCCGGTGATGACAGGCACAAGACCGCGCACCGTGCTGCCCTTGATTTCATGGCGGGCGCCGTCAAAAAGCTGATAGGGCGCACCCGCGGCAATCGCCTCTGCATGATTTTGCGGCATGCCGATATGGGCCTCGATGCGGCCGTTTTCGGTAAGCTCGATAACCGGCGCGCCGGGGCCGACAATCACGCCTTCATCCAGATAGCGCGCGGTGACGGTGGCATCGAACGGTGCCTTCAGTGTCGCCTTGGCGAGGTCAACTTCCATGGCACGGATTGATGCGTCCACACGGGCAAGGCGGGCGATGACGGTGGCATGGTTCGCCTGCGCCTCATCCAGCCGCTGGGCCGACACATGGCCGTTCTTGAACATGTCTTCCGTCCGCGCCAGCGTGACATTGGCGAGATTGAGCGAAGCGTTCGCTTCGGCACGTTCAGCCTTGAGCTGTGCGAGGCTCGCCTGGAGGCGGGCCGCGTCGAGTCGCGCTATCACATCGCCTTTTTTCACCCGGTCACCCAGATCGACCGCCACAGAGGCGAGCGTGCCACCCTGTTCGAACGCGAGGGCCGACAGGCGCCCGGCGACCACGCGACCGGTGAAGCTGCGGCGTGCCATGTAATGATCTTCGATGGAAACTTCGGCCACATTCACGGGCAGAACCCGCGAAAGGCCAGCTTTTGCCTGCCCTTCATCAGGGTCGGCGGCGATCAGGCGAACGGCAAGAATGGCGGTGATGCCAAGCCCGGCTGCCATGAACGCGACACGGCGGCGGGTGAGCGCGGGGAGCTGTCTCATTTCCTCAATCCTGCTGGCGTATATGGGCTGGCCAAACGGGCCCGCCTCTGTTTTTATATCAATGGTGCAATGCATACCAAGAATGGACTCATCAGTCCAGAAAATAATCTTTCCCCATTGGCAGAAGCGTCTCCCATCGGTTACGATAGGGAAATGCCTTCATTCAGGGCTGAAAAGAGGGACACAGGTGACCGAGTTGAAAAGAGTGGTTCGCGAAGACGAGCCTTGTGATCATGATCCGGAAGAGTTGCGGGCTGCAAAGCCCACGCGAGGCCGCCCGCGTTGTCTGGAAAAGAATGTGGCTATTCTGGATGCTGCCGTCGCCCTGTTCCTCGAGAACGGCTTCGATGGCACCAGCATGGACGAGGTAGCCCGCCACGCGGGTGTCTCCAAGCAGACCGTCTACAGCCACTTTTCAAGCAAGGAGCAGCTTTTCTCGGAAGCGATCCATTCCAAGATTGCCGAATACAGCCCGGCTCTGACCCTTTCGAAGCTTGATCAGCATACGATGGAAGGTGAGCTTTCAGCCGTTTGCCATTCTTATGCAGAACTGATGGTCAGCGAAGACGCGATTGCGGTGTACCGCGTCCTTGTCGCTGCCGCCAACAAGGGTTCGTCGCTTGCCGAGCTTTTCTGGAAATCGGGGCCTGAGGAAATGTGCCAGAACCTGATCGATTTCCTGCAGTCATGGGTCGACCGCGGCGAGCTGGTGATCGAGAATGTGGAAACAGCTGCCCTTAACCTGCTTGCCCTTCTGAAGGGGGATATTCACTACAAGCGCTCGATCGGCCTGATTGACAGCGTGGACGAGAAAGCCCTGCACAAGCATGTTGATGAAGTGCTGATGGGCTGGCTGATGGTCTATCGCCGCCGCAAGGCCTGAGGCTTGCGGCGGTTCAGCCTTTTATCCTGAAAAAGCGGAAGCTCAGTCTTCGCTGCCGTCGCGGCTCGTGAGGTTCTGGCCGACAACGGGCGACGGCGAATGCGAGGCATGGTCGGTGTCGCCGCGCAGGTCGCCCGGCAGGCTTTTGGCCTGCGCTTCGGTTTGCGGGCCGAGGCGCGTATCGAAGACGATCTCGTCACCCTTGCTGTCAAAAATGCCGCAACCGGCGAGCATGAACAGGGCAGGGGCAATCAGCAGATATTTCATGGAAAGTCCTCGTTAGGTTCTGGCGATGCATCGCCGGGCCGGACTTTGCCGCAAACTTCGGGGGCAATCAACCGCTTTCCGGTTTCACGCCTTTTCTTGACGGCGGCGCGCCACTCTGGTTCATTGCGCGCGGCAGATGGCCGGATGACCGCCGCCGCGCGAGCGGGGGAGGAAAGTCCGGGCTCCACGGAAACACGGTGCCGGCTAACGACCGGCGAGGGCGACCTCAGGGAAAGTGCCACAGAGAGCAGACCGCCCGGCGGCGGGGCTTCGGCTCCAGCAGGGCAAGGGTGAAAGGGTGCGGTAAGAGCGCACCGCGCCCCTGGTGACAGGGGCGGCATGGTAAACCCCACCGGGAGCAAGACCAATAGGGATGGTTGTCCCCTCGAGGGACAGGCGGGTTTCTGCGCCACCGTCCGGGTCGGTTGCTTGAGCGCGTCGGCAACGGCGCGCCTAGAGGAATGGTCATCGAAGCGCGCAAGCGCGGAACAGAACCCGGCTTACAGGCCATCTGCCACTATTTTCCCATCGATTCCCATTTGGCGCACGCATTTGTGGCGCCGTTCCCATGCTGTCCCATGAACGGGCCTTATTGGGCGCCTGAGAACATACCATAAACAAACACGCCAATCATGTCGAAAGCCGCAGATTTCTGCGGCTTTTTACGTTTCTGGTGCTTGGTGAAAAACCCATAAAAAAACGGCTAAAACCCATGGGGTTCCATTGACGCCCATGTCATCCCATGATATCCCATAAATACCCAAATGTGGGATTTGGGACTCGTGCGTCATCAGCCGTCTGCAGCGGCGACGTGCGATGGAGCTTCGGGGCACGGCGGGCAATGGCGTTTTTCCTGTCCACATTTACGAACAAGGTCGACAAGAAGGGGCGTGTGTCCGTTCCTGCGACCTTCCGTGCGGCCGTCGCCGGCGGTGCCTTCCCCGGCATCGTGCTTTATCGTCCCTTCAATCTCGCCTGCATCGAAGGGGCAGACATGGCGTTCCTCGAGCGCCTTTCCGACCAGTTCTATGATGAATTCGGCCCCTTCAATCCCGATCAGGCGGCGCTGACAGCCACCATCCTTGCCGGTGCCGTGCAACTCGCCTTCGACCCCGAAGGGCGCGTCATGCTGCCGGGTGAGTTCAAGGAGCATGCGGGCATCACCGACACTGCGACCTTTGTGGGTATCGGCCGCAAGTTCCAGATATGGGGGCCCGAGGCGTTCGAGGCCTATCAGGCTGATCAGTTCGTGAAGGCTGCCGAGGCCGCGCCCAAGCTGCGCCCTGCGAAGGGAGGCCAGCCATGACCACCTTCGGCCATATCCCTGTGATGCTGGATGAGGTTGTCGTCGCCGTTGCTCCTGAAGCTGGCGACGTGATTGTTGATGGCACCTTCGGCGCTGGCGGTTACAGCCGTGCGATCCTTGAAGCTGCCGATTGCCGCGTCTATGGCATCGACCGCGATCCTGATGCCGTGAAGCGTGCCGAGGCGTTCGGTGCGGGCTTCGGTGGCCGCTTCCGCATGCTTGAAGGTTGCTTTGGCGATATGGACGCGCTTGTCCGCGAGGCGGGTGAGGGCAGTGCTGACGCGGTTGTCCTCGATATCGGCGTTTCGTCCTTCCAGCTGGATGAGGCCGAACGTGGCTTTTCCTTCCGCGAGGACGGCCCCTTGGACATGCGCATGGCGAAGGCCGGCGAAAGTGCTGCCGATGTCGTCAATACATACGAGGCCGGCGAGCTGGCCGACATCATTTATCAATACGGCGAAGAGCGCATGTCGCGCCGCATCGCGGCTGCCATCGTCGCGGCTCGCGCCGAGAAGCCCTTCACCCGCACGGGCGAGCTTGCAAATCTTGTCGAGCGCGTCATCGGCCGCCCGCCCGTAAAGCCCGGCAAGAAAGCGACCCATCCGGCGACCCGGACCTTTCAGGCGCTGCGCATCCATGTGAATGACGAACTGGGCGAGCTGACCCGCGGCCTGGAAGGGGCAGAAAAGCTGCTGGCCGAAGGCGGTCGTCTTGTCGTTGTGACTTTCCATTCGCTCGAAGACCGTATCGTCAAGGAGTTTATGGCGGAGCGTTCGGGGCGGGTTCCCTCCGGCAGCCGGCATTTGCCGGGCGCCATCGAGAAGGGCCCCGCTCCGACCTTCCGGCTTGATCGGAAAAGCGCCGTGAAGCCGACCGATGCCGAATGTGCCCGCAATCCTCGTGCGCGTTCGGCCAAGCTGCGCGTTGCCGTGCGCACCGATGTCCCGGCGCTTGCCGGCGGGAGGCGCTGACCATGCGGCGCGCCTTCAACATCGTGGCCGCGGTCATCGCGCTCACCTCGGGGGCTGCGGTCCTGCAATTGAAGCTGACCGTGCAGGCCAAGCAGGATGAGTTGAACGTGCTCGCCCGCCAGATTCATGATGACCGCGACGCCCTGCGCGTGCTGGAGGCTGAATGGGCGTACCTGACCTCGCCCGCGTCGCTGCAGGAGCGCTCGGTGCGGTTTCTGGCGCTGATGCCGCCGTCCGCCGATCAGATCATCACCGATCCGCGCATCATCCCGTTCCGGCCGAAGGGCGAATTCGCCGAGGCCGATCCTGGTGTGATGCTGGAGCGCAAGCGGCTGCCGAAACGCCCGGCGGGCGACGGCCAGCCGCACGGCGAGGAAACGAGCGGGCTTGATGTGATCAGCGACACGGTCGCGGGAGGTGGGCGATGAACGCCGCTGCCTTCGCGATGGACCCGACCCGTTCGGGTTATGTGCCCTCGAAGCGCCGGGGTGATGAGCAGCCGGTGCGCAGCCAACTTGATATGGCGCGCGGGCGGCTTTTTGCCGTGATGATCCTGTTCCTGCTGGGCTTCATGGTGATGATCGGCCGCACGGTCGAGCTTGGCATGCGCGAAAATGCCCGGCCGCGCAGCTTTGCCGGGCAGATCGAGGTGCCGCCGGTGAAAGTGGGACGCGCCGATATCCGCGACCGCAACGGCGAGATCATGGCGACCAACCTGCGCACGTCGTCGCTCTTTGCCGATGCAACGCAGATCCGTGATGCCTCCGCTGCCTCGCACGACCTGGTGAAAATCCTGCCGCAGCTGTCGCTTGCCGACGTCGAAAGCAAGCTGGCGTCGGGCAAGAAATTCGTCTGGCTGCACCGCAAGTTGACGCCGCGCCAGAAGTGGCAGGTCAATGCGCTTGGCAATCCCGCCTTCCGTTTCGAGGAAGAGGAAGAGCGCGTGTATCCCCACGGGCGGCTTGCTTCCCACATCATGGGCTATGTGGATGTGGACGGGCGCGGCCTTGGCGGCGTCGAACATTTCTTTGAAGACCGACTTTCCGATCCGGACCGCCATAAAGATGCGCTGAAGCTTTCGATCGACATGCGGGTTCAGTATGCGCTTGCCGATGAACTGGAAACCGCACGCCGGGTGCACAGCGCCATCGGCGCGGCGGGCCTGGTGTTCGATGTGACAACCGGCGAAGTCGTCGCGCTTGTCTCCCTGCCGGACTATGACCCGAACGACATTCGTGGCGTTTCGGCGGACCAGCTTTTCAACCGCGTGACGCAGGGTGTGTATGAGCTTGGTTCCACCTTCAAGACCTTCACCTTTGCCTCTGCGCTCGATCAGGGCATTGTCTCGCTTGATGACGGCTATGATGCCACCAAGCCGCTCGTCGTCGGCCGTTTCCGCATCCGCGACGATCATCCGAAAAGCCGCTATCTGACGGTCCCGGAAATCTTTGCCTTCTCGTCCAACATCGGCACCGCGCAGATGGCGCTGGATGTGGGCACCGACGGGCAGCGCGATTTCCTTGAAAAGCTGGGCATGCTGCGCCCTTCGACCGTGGAGCTGACCGAGGTTGGTGCGCCGATGTATCCAGCCCCCCAGCAGTGGAAGAAGATTTCCACCATGACCATTTCCTATGGCCATGGCATCGCGGTCAGCCCGTTGCAGCTGGCTGTCGGCACCGCCGCAATTGTGAACGGCGGGCGGCTCATTCCTGCCACACTCGTCGCCGATTCTGACGGCTACCAGAACGCCACACGGGTGATCAGCGAGAAGACCAGCCACACGATGAACATGCTTCTGCGCATGGTCGTGAAGAAGGGCACGGCGGGCCGCGCTGACGCTGTGGGCTACCGGGTGGGAGGCAAGACGGGCACGGCAGAAAAGCCTGCCAACGGCCGCTACAACAGGAAGGCGCTGATCTCCTCCTTCATGGGGGTCTTCCCGATGGACGATCCTCGCTATGTGGTCTTCGCGCTCCTTGATGAGCCGAAGGGCACGAAGGAAACCTACGGCTTCGCCTCGGGTGGCTGGACCGCCGCACCGGTGGTCAGGAATGTGGTTCTGCGCACGGCGCCGCTTCTGGGGGTGGCGCCGGAAGGCGAAGACGAGGGCCTGTATCAGCAGGTCGCGATGAAGATTAACGACAAAAAAGGCCACTAGAAGGGCAGCAAGACGATGCGGTTGATGGAACTCCTGGGTGGAACAGGCAAAGCGGGCGACGCCGAAATCGGCGGCCTGACGGCAGACAGCCGCGCCGTGAAGCCGGGTGACCTGTTCGTGGCGCTGCCCGGCAGCAAGGCGGACGGCCGTCAGTTCATTCCTGACGCCATCGCCGCGGGGGCCGCGGCCGTCCTCACCACGCCCGGTACGCGCTTGCCTGAAGGCACCGCTGCCGTGCTTGTGGAAGACAATAATCCCCGCCGCCGTTACGCTGAAATGGCGGCGCGTTTTCATGGCACCCAGCCTGCCCATGTGGTGGCGGTGACCGGTACCAACGGCAAATCCTCGGTCGTCGATTTCACCCGCCAGTTCTGGGCGGCGGTCGGCGAAAAGGGCGCGAGCCTTGGCACGCTCGGTGTCCGCTCCGATGCGTTCGACCTGCCGGGCGGGCTCACCACGCCTGATCCCATGGCGTTGCACGGTGCGCTGGCGCGGCTGGCCCAAGCCGGGGTGACCCACGCGGCGCTTGAGGCATCAAGCCACGGGCTCGACCAGTACCGGCTGGATGGCGTTCGGATCGAGGCTGCGGCCTTCACCAACCTGTCGCGCGACCATCTGGACTATCACCAGACAGAACACGCTTATCTGTACGCCAAGGCCCGCCTGTTTGGTGAATTGCTGCGCCCCGGTCAGACGGCGGTGGTCAACCGCATCGATGCGGGCGGCCGCCTGATTGAGGATCTCAGTTGGGGTCGTGGCATCACCACGCTTGGCGTGGGCGAGGATGAAAAAGCCGCGATCCGCGTGCTGCGCAAGGCGGCAACGCCCACCGGCATCGACCTCACCTTCAGCTTCGAAGGTCGCAAATATGAAGTCTCGTTGCCGCTGATTGGCGGCTTCCAGGCCGACAATGTGCTGGTGGCGGCAGGGCTCGCGACTGCAAGCGGCATTCCGATGGAAGCGCTTGTGGCCGCCATGCCGGCGCTGAAAGGCGTGCCGGGGCGGATGGAACTTGCCGGCATGACGGGCAAGGGAGCAGCCATCTATGTGGACTATGCCCACACGCCCGACGGTCTTGAAACGGTACTGAAATCCGCGCGCGGCCACACCAAGGGCCGCCTGCATGTGCTGTTCGGTTGCGGCGGAGACCGCGACCGGGGGAAACGTCCGCTGATGGGGGAAATTGCCACCCGGCTTGCCGATGTGGTGATCGTCACGGACGACAATCCGCGCACCGAGGAGGCCGGGTCGATTCGCGCGGCAATCCTTGCGGCCGCGCCGGGCGCGCTCGAAATTGGCGAGCGGCGTCAGGCCATTGCCGGCGCTATTGACGGCCTCGAAACCGGCGACATTTTGATCGTCGCCGGCAAGGGGCACGAAGAAGGGCAGATCGTCGGGACGGAGACGCTGCCTTTTTCAGACATAAAGACCGTCCGTGAGCTGATCGGTTAAGGGGGAGCGCCACAATGGACATTTCCGAGCCATTATGGACGTCAAATGAATGCGAAATCGCCTGTGGGCGTCAGCGCCGCCGTCCGTGGTATGCGGATGGTGTGCAGACCGAGGCGTCGTCCGTCTTGCCGGGCGATCTTTATATCGCGCTTGAACTGGAAGGCCGGGACGACGAGGAAGAACTGGCCACCGCGTTCAGCAGGGGGGCGGTTGCCGCTATCGTGCCGACTTCAAGCCCGGCCAGCGATATTGTTGACGACCGCATGATGGCCGTGCCGGACATGGAAGCGACCATCGCGTCACTCGCCCGCTATGCGCGGCTGCGCGCCCCAATGCAGACCGTTGCGATAAGCGGTGCTCGGGGCAATCGCACACTAACGGCCGCGCTTGTTGCGACGCTCGGCTCCACCGGGCCGGTGCATAGCGCGCGGACAAGCGGCGAGGCTGATCTTGCTCGCACCATGATCCGGCTGGCACGCGGCACACGCTTCGGTATTTTCGACCTGGGCCTTGAAGAAGCAGCGTCGGTCCAGCCTGCAGCCCGCCTGATGGGCCCTGATATCGCAGTCCTCACCGGCATCGGTGCGGACATGGAAGACACGGCCGACGCCGAGACCCGGATTGCGGCGGCAGCATCGCTTGTCGAAGCACTGCCCGCCGACAGGGGTACCACCATCGTTGCTGCTGACATGCCGGGGGCTGACCGCCTGATCAGTGCGGCCCTTGCCACCGGGCGTCAAGTGATCACGGTTTCGGTCGATCCTGCTTCGGGCGCCGACATTGCGCCGAGCCGCATCAAGGAATGCTGGGACTGCACCTGCGTGACCGTCGATGTGCTCGGCACGCCGGTCACTTTCAAGGTTGCGGCGCCAGGTCGTATCTGGGCCATTTCCGGCCTGATTGCGCTGACCGTTGCCGTCCTCACGGGCGCGGACGTTGGGCAGGCGGCACTGGCGCTTGCTTCCGTTCAGCCCATCGAGGGCCGGGGTCGTCATATTCCGCTGTCGGCAGCGGGCGGCCATATGCTGATGATCGACCATAGCGCCGGGCTTGAAGCAGCTGAGCTGCGGGATGTTCTCAAAAGCCTGACGCGGGTGCCGATGAAACCGGGTGGCCGCCGCATCGCACTTCTGGCTGATCCTGACGGTTCGCCGGAATTAAGTCTCGTCGGTGCCATGGTTTCGGCCGATTTGTCGCGTCTCTTCGCCCTTGGTGATCGGGTCGCGGAAGCGGGGATGGAAGCCGAAACAGCGGTCGAGCGGGTAGTGCTGACCCAGCGTCTTGCCGAACGGGTGATCAGTGTCCTGCGGCCCGGCGATGTGTTGCTCGTTTGCGGCGGTGCTGGCATCGGGCTCGGTGCAGTCGTTGCCGAGCTTGTGGCGCGCTGCACGGTCGATGACGATCACCTGACCCTGAACCTGCGGCTTGCCGAATGATGCGGCGGTTACAGCCGCCCCTGACAGTCCTGCGTAGAGGAGTATCCGATGCTTTATAATCTGCTGGCCCCGCTTGCGAGCGATTACGGATTCCTCAACCTTTTTCGGTACCTGACGTTCCGGACGGGCGCGGCGGTGCTGACCGCTCTGTTCATCTGTTTCGTCATGGGGCCGTCGATCATTCGCTGGCTAAAATCGAAACAGAAAAAAGGCCAGCCGATCCGCACTGACGGGCCGGAAAGCCACATCATCACCAAGGCCGGCACGCCCACGATGGGCGGCTTCATGATCCTATTGGGCCTTGGCATCTCGACCTTCCTGTGGTCGGACCTTTCGAACCCCTATGTGTGGGCGGTGATCGTTGTCACCGTCGGCTTCGGCCTGATCGGCTTTGCCGACGACTATCTGAAAGTGACGAAGGTATCGCCCGATGGTGTGCCCGGCAGGCTGAAGCTGCTGGCCGAGGCGATCATTGCGGGCGCGGTCGCCTGGTGGGTCGGGGATCTTGGCGGCGGCACGCTTGCCGTCCCCTTCGTGAAGGAAACGGCCATTCCGCTTGGTTATTTCTACATCCCCTTTGCTATTTTCGTGATTGCGGGCGCAGGCAATGCCGTGAACCTGACCGACGGGCTCGACGGCCTTGCCACCGTGCCGGTGATCATCGCCGTCGGTGCCTTCGGCTTCATCGCCTATATGGTCGGGAACGCGGTTTACTCGCAGTATCTGGGCATCCTGCATGTGCCGGGCTCGGGCGAGCTGGCGATCTTCTGCGGCGCGCTCATCGGTGCCTGCCTCGGCTTCCTGTGGTTCAACGCACCACCCGCCATGGTTTTCATGGGGGACACCGGTTCGCTCGCCCTTGGCGGTGCGCTCGGCACGCTGGCCGTTATCACCAAGCATGAAGTGGCGCTGGTGATCATCGGTGGCCTTTTCGTGCTGGAAACCGTTTCTGTAATCGTGCAGGTCGCGTCCTTCAAGCTGACCGGCAAGCGCGTGTTCCGTATGGCGCCGCTGCATCACCATTATGAAAAGAAGGGCTGGGCGGAATCGACCATCGTCATCCGTTTCTGGATCATCGCCGTTGTGCTCGCGCTCATCGGCCTTGCAACCCTCAAGCTGAGGTAAGCGGATGATCGTTCCTGCGGGATATCAGGGAAAAAGGATTGCTGTCTTCGGGCTTGCGCGCACCGGCCTTGCCGCGATTGAGGCGTTGAAAGCAGCGGGCGCCACTGTGCTTGCCTGCGACGACAATGCTGAGCGCGCGAGAACGCTGCCCGAGTACACGGATTTGCAATCCGCAGCGTGGGACGGTATCGATGCCCTTGTCCTTGCCCCCGGCGTACCGCTGACGCACCCGAAACCCCATTGGGTGGTGGAAAAGGCGAGGGCGGCCGGTGTGCCGATCGTTGCGGACTTTGATCTTTTCGAAGCGGCCCGCCCTACGCTCGTGACCCACAAGCTGGTGGCGATCACCGGCACCAATGGCAAATCGACGACGACGGCGCTGATGACCCATGTGGCTGCCGCCTGCGGGGCACCCGCAGCCATGGGAGGCAATATCGGCACAGCCTTGATGGCGCTGAAGCCGCTCGGCGACGGCGGCGTCTATGTTGTCGAGGCATCAAGCTACCAGCTTGATCTTGCCCAAAACTTTGCAGCAGATGTGGCGATCCTGTTGAACATCACACCCGACCATCTGGACCGCCACGGCGGGATGGAAGGCTATGTGGCCGCCAAGAAGCGACTGTTCATGCTGCAAGGCCCGGATGGCCGTGCGGTTGTCGGTGTTGACGATGTCCCGTCCGCGCGCATCGCTGCCGAGCTTGGTAACCGTGCTGTGCAGGTGTCGGTCATGAAGCCGCTTGACCGCGGTGTTTATGTGGAAGATGGCCAGCTGATCGATGCCATGAAAGGCGTACCGGCTGCGGTCGGCTCGTTGGGCGATCTGCCACGCCTTCGCGGTTCGCACAACTGGCAGAATGCTGCTGCGACCTATGCGGCTGCCCGAATCCTCGGTTTCGACCGCGCGGCCATCTGGGTGGCGCTCAAATCCTTCCCCGGTCTTGCCCACCGGCAGGAACAGGTCGCCGTGATCGGTGGAGTGGCCTTTGTGAATGACAGCAAGGCGACGAATGTGGACGCCGCCGCCCGCGCGCTGGATGCTTTCCCGCGCATCCACTGGATTGCTGGCGGGCAGGCGAAGGAACATAGCCTCGCCGGGCTTGAAGCTGGCCTTGCCCATGTGCGGGCGGCCTATCTGATTGGTGACGCAGCAGACCTGTTCGCGCGCCTTCTGGAAGGCAAGGTCGCTGAGATCCACAAGGATGGCACGCTCGACCGTGCCATCGCCCATGCGGCATCGAAGGCCGCGTCGGGTGACGTTGTGCTGCTGTCGCCGGCCTGTGCCTCTTTCGACCAGTTCACCAGTTTCGAGCATCGGGGTGATGTGTTCCGCACCCTTGTGAAATCCATGCAGGGAGCCGCCGCATGATCGCCTTTTCGCGCAACGACAATAGTGTGATGTCGCGCTGGTGGTGGACGGTGGACCGCTGGATGCTCGGTCTTGTTGTCGTGCTCGTCATGACCGGTCTCTGGCTCACGCTGACGGCCTCGCCGGCGGTGGCTGAACGGCTGGGCCTTGATGCCCTGCATTTCGTGAAGCGCCAGACCATGTTCCTCGGCTTAGCGCTTGTCACCGTTTTCGGTGTGTCGATGATGTCCACCTCGCTTGTGCGGCGGGTTTGCGTGCTTGGTATGCCCGTGATGCTGCTGTTGATGGTCGCCACGCTCCTGATCGGGCCCGAGATCAAGGGTGCGACGCGTTGGCTGCAGATCGGCAGCTTCACCCTGCAGCCGAGTGAGTTTCTGAAACCCTTCTTCGTGGTGACGACGGCCTGGATCCTTTCCAGCCAGTTCGGCGGCGAGGATATCCCGTCAAAACGCATCGCAACCGTTCTTTACGGCCTCGTCGCCGGACTTCTGGTGCTGCAGCCGGACTTCGGCCAGACGGTGCTGATCAGCGCAGTCTGGATTTCGCAAATGGCAATTGCCGGCCTGCCGATCATGTGGGTGGCGCTGGCTGGCGTTTCGGGCCTCTTCGGTGTCGGCCTTGCCTATGCCTTGCTGCCGCACGTGGCCAGCCGGATCGACCGCTTCATCAACCCGGAAAGCGGCGACACCTATCAGGCAGACAAGGCGCTTGAAGCCTTCCAGTCGGGAGGGCTTCTGGGCAGGGGGCCTGGCGAAGGCGTTGTGAAACTGCACCTGCCGGACGCCCACACCGACTATATCTTCGCGGTCGTCGGCGAGGAATTTGGTGCCATCGCCTGCATCCTTCTTCTCTTGCTGTTCGCCGGGATTGTTGTGCGTGGTCTCGCCCATCTGCTTGATGAAGAGGACCCCTTCCGCATGCTGGCTGCCGCCGGGCTCATCATGCAGTTCGGCTTGCAGACGCTGATTAATGTGGGGGTGAATCTTGTGATCCTGCCGTCGAAGGGCATGACGCTGCCCTTCATCTCCTACGGTGGTTCCTCGATGTTGGCGCTTGCCATCGGGGTCGGTATGATCCTCGCACTCACCAAACGCAACCGCTTCATCCGGCCGGGGCTTGATCCCATCGGCTGGAAGGCGGCCGAATGAGCGCGTCTCGCCATATCCTCCTGGCCGCTGGTGGCACCGGCGGGCACATGGTGCCGGCCGAAGCGCTGGCCGCCGAGCTGACTGCGCGCGGGCATCGCGTTTCGCTCGTCACCGATGCACGCGGCGACGCCTTCAAGACGATCATGGCGGGGATCGACCGTTTCGTGCTGCAAGCAACCAGCCATATGCAGGGCGGTATCGTCGGCAAGCTGAAGGCGGGCATCAGCCTTGTTGGCAGCTTCTTCGCCGTGCGGCGCCATTTCCGTGCCGTGCGGCCCGATGTGATTGTCGGCTTCGGCGGATATCCTTCGATGCCGGCCGTGATGGCCGCGAAAAGCCTTGGCCTGCCCTATATCCTGCATGAACAGAATGCTGTGCTTGGCCGCGTGAACCGTTGGACCGCCAAAGGCGCGGCAATGGTGGCACTGACCACAGCCGCGACCGAACGTGTGCCGGCGGGCGCCAGAACGTCCGTCACCGGCAACCCGGTCCGCCCTGCCGTGCGCGAGGCTGCGAAAGCTGCCTATGAGGCACCTGCAGACGGTGGCCCGATCCGGCTATTCATCCTTGGTGGCAGCCAGGGCGCGCATATCCTGTCGAAGACTGTTCCGAGTGCCCTTGCCAAGCTTGATGACGCCACCCGGTCCCGCCTTCGGGTGCAGCATCAGGCCCGGCCCGCCGATGGCCTTCTGGTCACCGCCGTTTATGCAGCGGCGGGCATCGCGGCGACGGTTGAAGCCTACTTTGAAAATGTGCCCGAAATCCTTGCAGCCACGCATCTGGTGATCTCGCGGGCGGGGGCGTCCACGCTTGCGGAACTGACGGCCGTCGGGCGCCCTGCGATCCTTGTGCCGCTGGCGATTGCAGCGGACGATCACCAGCGTGCCAACGCTGCCCCGCTGGTGGCCGCAGGCGGCGCGTTCGCAGTTGCGGAAAAGGACTTCACGCCGGACCATCTCGTCGCTATGGTGCGCGACCTTTTGAAGGAACCCGCCCGGCTTTCCGCCATGGCGGCATCCATGAAATCCGCTGCACAAGGCGACGCCGGCAAGGCGCTCGCCGATCTTGTGCTGGCCCAACTCTCACCCCGTCAGGAGCAGTCCGCATGAAAGGCATCCCCTTCGATATCGGCGCAGTACATTTTGTCGGTATTGGCGGCATCGGCATGTCAGGGATTGCCGAGCTCATGCATAACCTCGGCCACCGGGTGCAGGGATCGGACCTTTCGGACAGCGCCAATGTGGAGCGCCTGCGCAAGCTCGGGATAGACGTCAAGATCGGCCATACGGCCGAGAATGTGACGGGCACCCGGGTGGTGGTGATCTCCTCCGCGGTGAAAGGCACGAACCCCGAAGTCGTTGAAGCCCGCCGCCTTGGCATCCCCGTGGTCCGCCGCGCTGAAATGCTGGCCGAACTGATGCGCCTCAAATGGTGTGTGTCGGTTGCCGGGACCCACGGCAAAACAACGACAACCTCGATGGTGGCAACGCTGCTTGAAAGCGCCGGCATCGATCCGACCGTGATCAACGGCGGCATCATCAACAGCTATGGCACGAACACCCGCCTCGGCGAGGGTGACTGGATGGTTGTGGAAGCGGACGAAAGCGATGGTACCTTCGTCAAGCTGCCCGCCACCATCGCCATCGTGACGAACATGGACCCCGAACATCTCGATTTCTACGGCGACGTCGAGAAGATGCGGGCGGCCTTCATCCAGTTTATCGAACGTGTACCCTTCTATGGCGCGGCGATCTTGTGTGTTGATCACCCGGGCGTTCAGGGTCTTATCCCCGAAGTGCTCGACCGCAAGATCGTCACTTATGGTTTCTCGCCGCAGGCCGAAGTGCAGGCCATGAACCTGCAGTCGTCGAGGGGCATCAGCACCTTCGATGTCGTCATTCATGGCCGGGGCGGGGCGGACGATACCGTGATCGAAGGGATCACCCTGCCGATGCCGGGTCGCCACAATGTGCAGAATGCGACGGCGGCGATTGCGGCCGGCCTGCAGATGGGTATCCCGCACGACAAGCTTCGCAAGGCGTTCGAGAATTTCTCGGGCGTGAAGCGCCGCTTCACCAAGGTGGGTGACGCCAAGGGCGTGACGGTGATTGACGATTACGGTCATCATCCGGTGGAAATCGCCGCCGTGCTGAAAGCCGCCCGCGAAAGCTTCGATAGCAAGGTCGTCGCCGTGGTGCAGCCGCACCGCTACACGCGCCTCAAATCTCTGTTCGAGGATTTCTGCACCTGTTTCAACGATGCCGACACGGTGATCGTCACCCCGGTCTATGAAGCCGGCGAAGCGCCGATTGAAGGGATTGACCGCGACGCGCTCGCCGAAGGGCTCATCTCTCACGGTCACCGGCAGGTGGACCGGGTGGACGGCGAGGACGATCTGGCCGCCGTCGTGGCGCGCTATGTGGACGAGGGCGACGTGGTGGTCTGCCTCGGGGCGGGGTCGATCAGCGCGTGGGCGAACCGCCTGCCGCCGCGGCTGCAAGCGGCGATCGAGGTGCGCTGATGGTGATACTGGCGCACAAGGCGGAATTCCTAGGCAAGCTGCCCCATATCCGGGGCCGGCTCGTCGAGGATGCGCCTTTGTCGCGCCTCAGCTGGTTTCGCACCGGCGGCACTGCGGACCTTTTGTTCGAACCCGCCGATGCTGACGACCTGATTGCTTTCCTGCGCGCGCTGCCCACGGGTGTGCCTGTCACCGTGATCGGGGTGGGCTCCAACCTTCTCGTTCGCGATGGCGGTGTGGAAGGTGTGGTGATCCGGCTCGGTCGGGGTTTTGCCGGTATCGAGACACGCGGCGATATCGTCAAGGCGGGCGCCGGCGCCATGGATGTGCATGTGGCCCGCAAGGCGCAGGAAGCGGGCCTCGCAGGGCTCGAGTTCCTCGTTGGCGTGCCCGGCACCATCGGCGGGGCGGTCCGCATGAATGCAGGCGCCTATGGCCGCGAGGTCAAGGATGTACTGCTGCATGCCCGCGCCGTTGACCGCCTTGGCCATGTGCATGAGCTGGATCTGGCTGACATGGGCTACAGCTACCGCCATGCTGACGTCGCAGATGACCTTATCTTCATCGATGCAACCTTCAAGGGTACCACCGACGACAAGGCAGCCATCGCCGCGCGGATGGATGAAATCACCAATGCCCGCGCCGACAGCCAGCCGATCGGCACCCGTACCGGCGGCTCCACCTTCAAGAACCCCGAAGGCGGCAAGCGTGCGTGGGAACTGATCGATGCCGCAGGCTGCCGGGGCTTCGCCATCGGCGACGCGATGGTTTCCGACAAGCATTGCAATTTCCTGATCAACAAGGGCAAGGCAACCGCTGCCGAAATCGAGGCCGTGGGTGAAACCGTCCGCGCCCGCGTCAAGGAAGCCTCGGGCATCGAGCTTGAATGGGAAATCAGGCGCATCGGGCGCGCAGCCGGGGGGGGCACGGCATGACCGCGATGATCCGCCCCCGCCGCGTGGTGAATGGTGTCTTCTTCGGGCTCGTGCTCGCAGCCCTTGCCTATGGCGGCATGCAGGGCTGGCAAAGCGGCTGGTTCGTGGACCGCAGCCGTGACGCCGGCTTCGTGCTGAACGACATTTCGGTCGAAGGCGCCATGCGCACTCGTCAGGGCGATGTGCTCGCCGCCCTTGATGTGGATACCGGCATGCCGATCCTCGCGATTGATCTGATCGCCATGAAGGAACGGCTGGAGACGCTGCCGTGGGTGAAAACGGCCGTTGTCAGTCGCGTATTCCCGGGCTCGCTGGTTGTGAAGGTTTCCGAGCGTCAGCCGTTTGCCCTGTGGCAAGCGGACGGCAAGGTGCATCTGATCGATGCCGAAGGGATCATCATCACGAGCCGTGGGCTTGCCGAATTCACCGATCTGCCGCTGATCGTCGGGGCCGGTGCCACTCGCGACCTGCCGAGCCTTGTGACGCTCCTTGATGACGCCCCCGAATTCAAGGGCAGGATCAAATCCGCCGTGCGCATCGGCGGGCGGCGTTGGGATCTGGTGTTCACCAACGGTATCCGCCTGAAGCTGCCTGAAGACATGGGGACCTACAGCGCCCGCATGGCCTGGGCCGATTTCCGCACGCTTGAAAAGCAGGATCAGCTTCTGGCCCGCGAAATTGATGTGATCGACATGCGCCTGCATGATCGCATGGTCCTGCGCGTGTCGCCCGCAGGCAAGGCCCAGATGGATGGCCGGGAGAGCGCGACATGAGCGCCCGGAACGAAGGCCTGATTGCCGCGCTTGATGTGGGTTCCGCCAAGGTTGCCTGCCTGATCGCCGAAATCGGCCCGTCGGGCCAGATCACCGTGAAGGGCGTGGGCAACCGCGCCTGCCACGGCGTATCGGCGGGGGCGGTGATCGACATGGCGGAAACCGAAAAGGCAATCCGCGCCAGCGTCGATCAGGCCGAACGCATGGCGGGCGCGACCATCGCCGATGTGGTTCTCTCCTTCTCGGGCGGTGATCCGCGCAGTGCGGTGATCGAAGCCGAAATCGAAATCGGCGGCCATGCAGTCGCCGAGGCCGATGTCATTCAGGTGGTGAACAAGGCGCGGTCGGATTTCGATCCGGGCGATGCCTCGATCCTGCATGCAGTGCCGGCGGCTTATTCGCTGGATGGCAATTATTCGCCCCATCCGCCGGTTGGCATGTATGGCAAGAAGCTGGGTGTGGCGCTCCATATCGTCACCTGTGACGACGGCCCGCTCAGGAACCTTGAGGCCTGCGTGCGTCGCGCCCACCTGAATGTGGCGGACGTCGTGCTCGCCCCTTACGCGGCGGGGCTGGCCACGCTTGTGGAAGACGAAGCCAAGATGGGCGCGGCCAGCATCGACATCGGCGGCGGCACGGCGGGCATCAGCGTTTTTGCGCAAGGTGCGCTTGTCCACAGCGAAGTGGTGCCCATCGGCGGCTCGCATGTGACGGAAGAAGTTGCCCGCGCGCTTCTGACCCCGTTCGAGCATGCCGAGCGGCTGAAAACCTTCAACGGCTCGGCGCTGCCAGACCAGATGGACAACAAAGTGGAGATCGAGGTGCCGCAGGTGGGCGAGACCGACCGCGAGACGAGCTTCGCACGCATGCCGCGTTCGGCGCTCAATCACGTCGTCCAGCGCGAGCTTGAAACCCTTTTTGCGACGGTCGGTGACCGGCTCGATGCATCCGGCTTCGGTGGCGTCAGCGGTCGGCGCGTGGTGCTGTCGGGCGGTGTGGCGCAAACCGAAGGGGTGCGTGAACTGGCGGCGGCTGTGCTGGGCCGGCAGGTGCGGATCGGGCGGCCGACCCTCGTGGGCGGGTTGCCGGCGGCGGCGCAATCGCCGTCCTTTGCGACGGCTGTGGGCATGCTGATCCACACCGCGCGCATGCAGCGGCATGGCCGGCAAAAGAGCAAAAACTGGCGCACGGCGGGCACCAAGCCGAAGGGCACGATCGCCAAACTTGTATACTGGATCAGAGAGAATTTCTGATCGGGGGAATCTGCCCCGGCCAGAACAAGAAAAAAGTACGAAAAAAGCAGGGAAAACGGGACAAAAATGCGGAAGGGGACTGGCGCCGAATCGGCGGTCGGGCTACAAGGAATGAAACGGAGGAACATGGGCAATGTCGATCGAGTTTGAAAACATGGAACTGACTGAACTGACACCGCGCATCCTGGTCATCGGGGTCGGCGGCGCGGGCTGTAATGCGGTGAACAATATGATCGCCGCGCAGCTTCAGGGTGTGGATTTTGTGGTGGCGAATACGGATGCGCAGGCACTGGCTTCGAGCCTTGCCGACAACCGCGTCCAGCTGGGTGCGCAGATAACGCAAGGCCTGGGCGCAGGCGCCCAGCCGAAGGTGGGTGAAAGCGCGGCCGAGGAGTCGATCGAGGCAATCGACCGTATCCTTGATGGCTGCCACATGGCCTTCATCACCGCTGGCATGGGCGGTGGCACCGGTACCGGGGCGGCACCTGTAATCGCCCGCCGCGCACGTGAGCGTGGCATCCTGACCGTGGGTGTGGTGACCCGTCCCTTCCATTTTGAAGGCGGCCGCCGCATGAAGATTGCCGACGCCGGCATCGCCGCGCTGTCGAGCCATGTGGATACGCTGATCATCATCCCGAACCAGAATCTGTTCCGGGTGGCGAACGAACGCACCACCTTTGCTGATGCCTTCAATATGGCGGACGAAGTGCTGCACTCGGGTGTACGCGGTATCACTGACCTCATGGTCATGCCGGGCCTTATCAACCTCGACTTCGCAGACGTTCGCACCGTCATGTCCGAAATGGGCAAGGCCATGATGGGCACGGGCGAAGCCGACGGCGAAGAGCGCGCAATGGCTGCTGCTGAAGCCGCCATTGCCAATCCGCTCCTTGAAGATGCCAGCCTCAAGGGTGCCAAGGGCGTGATCATCAACGTCACCGGCGGCATGGACATGACCCTTTACGAGGTCGATGCTGCTGTGAACATGGTGCGCGAGCAGGTGGACCCGGATGCGCTGATCGTCTTCGGTTCGGCCTTCAACCCCGAACTTGATGGCCGCATCCGCGTATCGGTCGTTGCGACCGGTATCGAAGGTGGCGCCATCGACCTGCCGGTGCCGAGCCGCGCCACTATCGCCGCCCGCGTCGCCACGCCGGTTGTTGAGCCGGTGAAGGAAGAAGCGCCGGCAGTCCAGGAAGAAGTGGCGGTTGAAGAACCGGTGGCGGATGAGAAAAGCGACGAGTTCGCCGAAGCCGTTCTTGAGGAAAGCCTGATTGTCGGTGGCAGCATGGGCACCTCCGAGTTCGCTGAAAACCATGCCGGGGAAGAAACTTCGGAAGAAGAATTCGCCGAGGACGATACCGACGATATCGAAGCCCGCGCACTTGCCGCGAAGGAAGATGAAGGCTTTGTAGCCGAGGCGCCGATGATGCCGAAGGCGCGCCAGACCG
Source organism: Pseudokordiimonas caeni (assembly GCF_026719705.1). Classification (GTDB taxonomy): domain Bacteria; phylum Pseudomonadota; class Alphaproteobacteria; order Sphingomonadales; family Kordiimonadaceae; genus Gimibacter; species Gimibacter caeni. The sequence continues at coordinate 494,843 of NZ_JAPPRR010000001.1, forward strand.
CTTACCGCGCGGCCGATGTCGTGCAGGAAGAAGCTTACACAAGGGGCACGACCGAAGCGCCGCGCCGCGAGGCCGAGCCGATCCAGCCCGGCGGTGCAGCCCCGGCGGCAGCGCCGCGCCGCAGCCTCTTTCAGCTGATGACCTCGGGGTTCCGTAGCAATGAAGAAGCTGGCGCACCGACCCCTGTTGTCGAGCCTTCGAACGACGAAGCCCGCCGCCGCACCAGCCTTGGCGGGGTAAGCGCGGAGGACCGCCCGGCACCTTCAAGCGAACAGCTTGAAATCCCGAGCTTCCTGCGCCGCCAGCAGAACTGAATAACCAGAAAAGAAGACCGGACGCGGCTGCCACTGCGTCCGGTTCAATGACATTGCCTGCCTTGAAGGCCGGACCTGCCGTCCGGCCTTTTTCTTTTACCTCAGGCTGCCAAACGAAATTCGAGGGTGGAAACCACCCTCATTTTCTTGATGATCTGGCTGGTCTCGACGCTGCCGCCGCGGGCATCACCAGAGATAATCTCGATATTGCCCTGATGGGCGCGCTTCAGTCCGATAAGGCGGGTGAATGCTTCGGCGGCATAGCGTTCGGCGCTTTCGCGCGCTCTGGCCGAGGCTTCCCATAAAAGTTCGGGGGCGAGGCTGCTGATGTCGGAAACTTCGAATGCAGGTGCTGGGCGGGTTACAAGGGTCACGCCGTTCGCCTTCAGCCTGGCGATATCCTGATAGGCCGATGCGACTGACCATACAGCCCCGGTTTCGATGCGGATGGTGCAGGCGGCGCGGACAGGCGAACCTTCCTTGCGGGTCAGGTTTGGTGGCCCGGACGTCCAGTCGCGCGGGCGAAGGCCATGGCTGATGAGGAAACTGTCAACCGCGCGGCTCTGACGCGAGAGGGCGGCGAGCGCATCGATTTCCTTCTCGCCGTGTGCCTGCAAGCGCAGGGTCCAGAGGGCGCTATCGGCCATCACCTCGCGTTCGGCGAGGCCCTGAACGGTGACAAAACGGTCTTCCGGTTTTTCATGCTGGCTGGTGGCGACAAGCCACCCGGAAAGGGAAATTCGGCTGGCGGTGACCATGCCGACACTGGTGTTACTCTTGTTCGATATCATGTCCTGCTACCTTGGCACCGCTCTTGGCTATGGCGGTTTGCGCACTCAAGATGTGTGCCAAAATGGGACACAAATGTGGCAGCGGCCACCTATTTCTGCACTTTTTTGCCCTTTTCCCAGCGGGCGGCGTCGGTGTCGTCCTCTGCCTTCGCTTCGACCCATCCACCGGCCGTGTTTCGGTGGCTTTCCTTCTTCCAGAAGGGGGCGCGGGTTTTCAGATAATCCATCAGGAAATCGGCGGCCTCGAACGCTGCACGGCGGTGGGCCGACGCGGTGACAACGAGCACGATGGGATCACCCGGCGTGAGGCGGCCATGGCGGTGGATCACCCGCACGCCGTCGAGCGGCCAGCGCTTGCAGGCATCCTCAGCAATGGCGGTCAGCTCGCGCTCCGTCATGCCCGGATAATGTTCAAGCGTCATGGCTTCAAGGTCGCCGGTCAGGTCGCGCACGAGGCCTGTGAAGCTGACAACAGCGCCGATGTCGGTGCGGCCAGCGGCGAGGGCGGCGACTTCGGCACCGGTATCGAAGGCTTCCGCCTGAACGCTGACGCTTGGGGTGGCGGCCATGGGCTCAGCCCCCCGTCACCGGCGGGAAGAAGGCAATCTCACGGGCACCCTCAACCGGGGCGTCGAAATCCACATGCACCTGATCGCGGGCGACACGGATGGCGGCGGTGTTGGCAAGCGCCTCGCTGTGGCCCTCGCTGCGGGTGGAAAGCCAGCGGGCAAGATCCGCGATGGTGACGATATCGGTCGGCACATCAAGCGTTTCCTCGCCATAGCCGACCCGTTCCCGCAGGGAAGCGAAATAGAGGATCAGCATGACATCACACCATGTGGCGGAGGCCGGTCCGCAGATAGTCGTAGCCGGTGTAAAGCGTGAGGATCGCCGCGATCCAGAGGCCGACAAGGCCGAGCTCCTGCGCGGGCAGGCCGAGCGCGGCGGCGCCTTTCGTCCAGCAAAGCGCACCAAGCGCCACCATCTGAACGGTGGTTTTCCATTTTGCGAGCCGGGTGACGGGGACGCTGACATGCAGCCCGGCCAGAAACTCGCGCAGGCCCGAGACCAAAAGCTCGCGGCACATGATGATTACGGCAGCAATCACATGGACGCCCGATACCCAGTCGGCCGCCACCACCATCAGGAGGATGGCGCCCACCATCAGCTTGTCGGCGATGGGATCCAGAAACTGGCCAATTTTCGACACGCTGCCGGTGGCGCGGGCCAGATAGCCGTCGAAAAAGTCGGTGATGCCGGCAAGCGTGAAGGAAACAAACGCAATATGACTGCCCAGCCGCTCATCTTCCATGAAGAAGCTGGCGATCAGGATCGGGATCACGATGATCCGCGACATGGTCAACAGGTTGGGCAGGGTCCACATGAAGGTGCGGCTTTCGGAATCGAGGGCCAAACTGGCTGCTACCTTACTCGTTCCGCCGCGTGCGTCAACAGATGCAACAAAAGGTTATCGATCGTGAAAATGATCGTAGATTGCCTGCGCCATGGCGGCGGAGATGCCGTCGACGCTCATCAGGTCGCGCACGTCGGCGCCTGCCACGGCCTTGGCAGAGCCGAAATGGTGCATCAGCGCCTTCTTGCGCTTCGGCCCGATGCCCGGCACGCCATCAAGCGGTGACTTGACGATATCGCCCGCGCGGCGCGCCCGGTGGCTGCCGATGGCGAAGCGGTGCGCCTCATCGCGCAGGCGCTGCAGGTAATAAAGAACCGGATCATTGAGGGGCAGGGTGAAGGTATCGCGCCCCGGCATATGGAACTGCTCGCGTCCGGCGTTCCTGTCCGGTCCCTTGGAGATGGCGACAAGCGCTACGTCGCTCACGCCCAGTTCCTCCAGCGTTTCAGCAACGGAAGAAAGCTGACCCTTGCCGCCGTCGATCAGTACGAGATCGGGCCAGTGGCCGCGCTCGCGGTTCTCGTCTTCCTTCAGGAGCCGGGCAAAGCGGCGGGTCATCACCTCGCGCATCATGCCGAAGTCGTCACCAGGGGTGAGGTCTTCGGACTTGATGTTGAACTTCCGGTATTGGTTTTTCATGAAGCCTTCGGGCCCGGCGACGACCATGCCGCCCACGGCATTGGTGCCCTGGTTGTGGCTATTGTCGTAAACCTCGATCCGCTCCGGCGGGGCGTCGAGGTCGAAAAGCTCGGCAACGCCTTCCAGAAGCCGAGTCTGGCTGGCGCTTTCAGCGAGCCGCCGGTCGAGCGCTTCGTTGGCGTTGCGGATGGCTTCCTTCATCACGTCGGCCTTGCGCCCGCGCTTCGGGATGGCGATTTCCACCCGCCGCCCGGCGTGGGTCGACAGCGCGTCGGTCAGAAGCGCCATTTCAGGCATGTCGTGGGAGACGAGCACCTGCCTTGGCACCGGCTTGTCGGCATAGAATTGCCCGATGAAGGCTTCAAGCACCTCGCCGATGCCTTCTGTTTTATCGTGGCGCGGGAAATAGGCGCGGTGGCCCCAGTTCTGGCCGTTCCGGTAGAAGAACATCTGGATACCGATCTGGCCGCCCTTTTCGGCTGCCGCAATCACATCGGCCTCGTCCACCATGGCATTGACCATGCTCTGATGGCTCTGGATCTGGGTGAGGGCACGGAGGCGATCCCGGAACACGGCAGCGCGCTCGAAATCGAGCGCATCGCTTGCTTCCTGCATGGCTTCGGCAAAGCGTTTCTGGATATGGCTGGTGCGACCCTCAAGAAAGGCGCGGGTTTCCTCCACCATATCGGCATATTCGCTGGCGCTGACCTTGTTCACGCACGGCGCGGAGCAGCGTTTGATCTGATGGAGCAGGCAAGCCCGGCTGCGGCCTTCGAGCATGCTGTCGCTGCAGGAGCGCAACTGGAACACCTTCTGCAGGGTATTGAGTGTCTCGTTCACGGCAGAGGCGCTGGCGAAGGGTCCATAATAGCGGCCCTTGTTGCGCCGGGCGCCCCGGTGTTTCGAAATCTGCGGCCAGGCGTGATCCTCGCGCAGCAGAATATAGGGGAAGGATTTGTCATCCTTCAGAAGAACATTATAGGGCGGGCGGTAGCGTTTGATGAGCGAGGCTTCAAGGAGCAGTGCCTCAGCCTCCGTGCGGGTGGTGACAAACACCATCGACCGCGTGGCGGATACCATGCGCTGGATGCGGATGATCAGCTGGTCGAACCGGGTGTAGCTTGTTACCCGTGCCTTGATGTTTTTCGCCTTGCCGACATACAGAACATCGCCATTCGCATCGAACATGCGATAGACCCCCGGCTGGGTCGGGGCTGTCTTCAGGTGACGCTTGATGGTGGCAACGCCGTCGTTTTCGATCACAGGTGTCATATCCAGACCAGACAGGAAGTGCGGTGGCAATACTGGCGTCTGGCGCGCCGGGAATCAATGCTGCGGAACCGACTTTGATTCGTCCAAAAAGATTTCCACGAATCCTGTGGATAACCATGTGGGCAACTTTGGTTCTGTCGCCGCAACGCCGCTGTAATACTGGGGTGAGAGCGGATTGCCCATTTTTTGTGCATTGTAGTTAAGTATTTGAAATCATTGGGTCAAGGTCCTATTTCGCCCCGCGCCATATTAAAATAAAAATGGCATCTTGCCTGACCATATGGGCTGTGGCAGCGCGCGATTCGGTGTGCACAACTTGGGCACCCGGAATCCGCTCAAAGCGTTGAAAAGCCGAAATATTACCGAACTGTTAAGTATTGATGTCAGCTTGGACGGTGGCGTTCGATCTCGACGCCGACGCTGAGGGCGCCTTCAACCGCTTCGAGCTTTTCCACCTTCACGCGCGCGCCGATCACCCTCGGGTCGACGAGGCAGAGGTCGGCGATTCGTTCGGCAAGGGTCTCCACGAGGTTGATGTGACCGGCTTCCAGAATGGTCTGGATGCCCTTCACGATCTCGTTGTAGCAAACGACGTTGGCGAGCTGGTCTTCGTGATGTTCCAGCGTTTCCTTCACCGAAAGATCGACATTGAGGCGGATGCGCTGGCGCGCACCTTTCTCGTGGGCCCAGACGCCGATTTCAGCCGAGGTCTCATAATCGCGGACAAAGACATGGCGCACGCCGCGGGTGGCGTCGGCGTAGGGCAGGCGCAGCACGTTCGCAAGCGGGTTCGATTTGGGCATTGCCTCGTCGGCCATGTCAGCTCTCCACAATGTCAGGGGTCTGCCATGCCAGATGCTGGCCCCCGTCGAGCGCCAACATTTGCCCCGTCATGGACGGAGTCTCAAGCAGAAACCGCACGCTCGCACAGATTTCATCAAGCGTGGGGCCATGGCCGAGGGGTACTTTTGCGGCCTCGTGGTCGAAGGTTTCCCTTGTCTGATGGATGCTTGGCAGTACCGGGCCGGGGCCGATCGCATTCACGCGAATGTGCGGGGCAAGCGCTTGTGCTGTCGTCTGCGTCAGCGTCCAGAGCGCGGCCTTTGAAGCTGTGTAGGACATGAAGGTGGGATTGAGCCGCCAGACGCGCTGGTCGATCAGGTTGATCACATTGCCCTTCATACCGGATGGTAACGCAGCGGCAAGGGCCTGCGTCAGCAGCAGCGGTGCGAGCGTGTTGACCGAAAGATGCGCCTGCCAGCTTTCGGTCGTCAGCGTGCCGATGTCATCGGGTTCAAAAAGCGACGCATTGTTGATGAGGATATCGATGGGGCGGGCAAGGGCTGTCGCTGCGTCGGGTATCAGTCTTGATACCGCTGCAGCATCGGCAAGGTCACCCTGCACGATGGCGGCAATACCACCTTTTTCGCGGATGAGGGCAGCGGTTTCCTCAGCGCCGGCAAGCCCTGATTCGCGGCAGTGCAGGGCAACGGCATGACCGTGGGAGGCGAGATCAAGCGCGACGGCGCGGCCGATGCGCTGGCTCGCGCCCGTTACAAGGGCGGCCCCTTTTCCCATCACTGTCGTCATCGTCCGGCTCCCTGCCTTGGTCTCGCTGAGGTAAGGCTTCAGTAGCCGGTGTCAAGGTCCAGAAGGTTTTCCGGTCGCTCGCCGCGTTCGATCCGGGCGATATTGCGGGCCACATATTCGGCCGCGGTATGGGGCCGTGTGATTGCCGCCACATGGGGCGTGACGATGATCTTCTCGTGCTCCCACACCGGATGATCCACCGGCAAGGGTTCAACCGGGAAAACATCAAGCATGGCGCCCGCCAGATGGCCGCTGTCGAGCGCGGCGATCAGGTCTTCAATCACGATAAGGCCGCCGCGTCCGCCGTTCACGATAGCTGCCCCTTTCGGAAGTTCGGCCAGTGTTTCGGCTTCCAGAAGCCCCTTCGTTTCGGGCGTCTCGGGCAGGAGGCACAGAAGGATATCGGTGGCGCGCAGGAAGGGGCGGAGGCCCTCGTCGCCGTGATAGAGCGTGCGACCGGGCTCCGGCGCGCGTTCCCGGCGCGTCCAGCCGCTGATCTGGTAACCGAAAGTGGAAAGTGTGTCAGCCACCACATGGCCGAGCGTGCCGTACCCCATGATGCCGACACGAACGTGCGAAGCCGCAGGGGCGAATACACGGGCCCATTTGCCGTGGCGCTGCGCCATGATGAGCTGCGGCAGTTGCCGGTGGAACATCAGGGTCGCCATGGTCATATATTCGCTCATGCCTTCATGAAGAGCGTCGTCCCCCATGCGGATGATCGGCACATTGCGGGGCAGGTCGGGGTCGCGCATCAGATGGTCGATCCCCGCGCCCAGCGAAAAGATGGCCTTTATATTGGGATAGCGCGCCAGAAGGCCGGGTTCGGGCTCCCAGACAAAGGCATAGGCGGGGCCGTCCTCGGGGCTGCCCCAGTCGGGGTTGCCGCGAAAGTCGACGCCCGGTATCGCCGCCTGCACGGCATGGCGCCAGGCATCGTGGGGATAGCCATCCAGATAGAAGAGAATCCGTGTCATCTTGCCTCCCGTTCAGACGAGGGCAGTGTGCCATGCGGCGGCCAAGGGATGAAAGTCCTTTTCTCCCCGGGAAAACGGTGAAATTGGGCTTGAAACCAGCCCGCAAAGACGGTATCCAGCGCCCCGGATGGATTGCCTTGCCGGCGGGCGTTTGCCACGGGCGAGTCTTTCCCTTGCAATTTGGGTGCTCTCCTCTTATGGTGCGCGCCTCGAATCGAGTGGTGCACGGATAGCGTGGGCCGCGAAACCATCAAGGGACGCCCCGAGGCGATGCCCTCTGAGCGGAAAAGGTAGAAGAAATGGCTGTACCTAAGAGAAAAACGACGCCGTCCCGCCGTGGCATGCGCCGTTCGCACGACGCCCTGAAGGCGATCAACGTGCAAGAAGACTCGCACACCGGCGAGTACAAGCTGCGTCACCATATCGATCTGAAAAGCGGTATGTATCGTGGCAAGCAGATTCTGGAGCCCAAGGGCGACTACTAAGTCCAGCCCGGCTTCGGCTCAAAAAAACCCGGCAGGTCTTTTTCCTGCCGGGTTTTTTGTGTTTAATCGACCCCGCAACATCCAAGCCGGGAGGAACCCCCATGCGCTTCCGTTTCATAGCACCCATAGCCGCACTCCTCACCATCGCCTGCACGGAGACAAACACGATCACCGGGCGGGACCAGTTCCTGATGATCCCCGCAAGCCAGGATGCCGCCCTCGGCCTTGAGGCCATGAAGGAAGTGAAGCAGTCGGTGAAGCTCGTGAAGGGCAAACCCGCCGAGCGCGTGGCGCGGATCGGCAAGCGGATCGCGGCGATGTCGGATCGGCCCGACATGCCGTGGGAATTTGTGGTGATCGATGAAGACGTGCTGAACGCCTGGGCGCTGCCGGGCGGCAAGATCGCAGTTTACAAGAAGATGCTCGACATGATGGAAAGCGACGACCAGCTTGCCGCCGTGCTCGGTCACGAGATCAGCCACGCGGTGCTGCGTCACGGGGCGGAAAGCCTGTCGCGCGCCCAGGCCCAGAATATGGCGATCGCCGGCCTAGGCATGGCGGTTGGCGCCTACACCAAAAGCGGTGAGACCGCGCAACTGGCGGCGACGCTTGCAGGTGTGGCGGCGCAAGGCTTTGTGGCGCTGCCCCACAGCCGTGCGATGGAGCTTGAAGCCGACGATATCGGCACCCGCTATATGGCCCGTGCGGGCTACGACCCCCGCGCGGCGGTGACGCTGTGGCAGAAGATGCAGAAAATGAAGGAAGGTTCGGGCGGCCAGCCCCAGTGGCTTTCGACCCACCCGACTGACCAGCAGCGTATCGACCGCCTGTCGGCCAAGATGGGCGACTATCTGGCTGAATATCAGCGGGCGAAAAAATCGTGAGCCTGATCACCGCTGCCTACGCCCGCCAGATGGCGGCCTATAATGCCTGGCAGAACGGATCGCTCGTGAAAGCCGCCGACGGGCTGACGGATGAAGCGCGCAAGGCCGACCGCGGTGCCTTCTTCGGCTCGATCGCGGCAACGCTTAGCCATATCCTCTGGGCAGACCAGATATGGCTCAGCCGCTTTGGCGCGGTGGAGCCGCCCGCTGCGCCCGGCATCGCGGGCTCTGCTGCTGCTCATCCTGATTGGGAAGCCTATAAGGAAAAGCGCGCCGTTATGGACGAAGTGGCGAAAGACTGGGCCGCCACGCTCGGCGACGACTGGCTGAAAGGCGACCTTGAATGGTATTCGGGCCTTCTGAAGGCCAATATCACCAAGCCCCGCGCGCTTCTTGTCGCCCATATGTTCAACCATGCCACCCATCACCGGGGGCAGGTGCATGCCATGCTGACGGCAGCGGGCGCCAAGCCGGACGACACCGACCTGATGCTGATGGCGATGGTGGAATAGGGCCTAGCCCCAATCTAATCCGATATCGACGGCTGGGGCTGATTGGGTCAGCCGCCCGACTGAGATGAAATCGACGCCGGTTTCGGCAATCGCGCGGATGGTGGTGAGGTTCACGCCGCCAGATGCCTCGAGCGGCACACGGCCCGCATTGAGGGCCACGGCCTTGCGGAGTGTGTCTGGCGTCATGTTATCCAGAAGGAGGCTGGTGGCACCTGCCGCGATGGCTTCCTCGGCCTGATCCAGCGTATCGCACTCCACCTGAATTTTCGCCTGCCCGTGCGCCTTGGCGCCTTCCACGGCTTTGGTCACGCTGCCGGCAACCGCGATGTGATTATCCTTGATGAGGACAGCATCGAAAAGCCCCATGCGGTGGTTGACCCCGCCGCCCATCAGCGTGGCATATTTGGCAAGCTTCCTGAGGCCCGGAATGGTCTTGCGGGTGTCCAGAAGCCGCGCCTTCGTGCCCTCGATCCTGTCTACATAGGTGCGCGTCAGCGTGGCGATGCCCGATAGGTGCTGCAGGATATTGAGCGCGGTGCGCTCGGCCGACAGGAGCGCGCGGGCCTTGCCCGAGATGCGGACGAGCGCAGTGCCTGCCGGCACCTTGTCGCCGTCCTTCACCAGAAAATCGAGTTTCGCTTCAGGGTCCAGCCGGTGGACGATGGGGGCCACAAGCGGCAGGCCGGCGATCACCATGTCTTCCCGCGCATTCATGGTGGCGGTCAGCATGGCGTCAGCCGGGATCGTGGCTTCAGCCGTTACGTCGCCCGTGGCGATATCCTCGGCGAAGGCGGCGTCGATGAAGGCGTCAATCTCGGCCTGCGTCAGCGGAAAGGCGGACATATGCCTCAGACCTCGACCTTCGAAACATCCGGGGCCGGGCCTTGGGTCGGGCTCATTTCCAGCATCCGGCGCAGGGGCTTTTCGGCCTTCACGCGGGTTTCTTCATCGAGCTGGATTTCGGGCCCGAGGTCGCGCAGGCACAGATAGAGCTTTTCCATCGTGTTCAGCGCCATGAAGGGGCAGGTGTTGCAGCTGCAATTGCCGTCCGCGCCCGGCGCGCCGATGAAGGTCTTGTGCGGGGCGGCCTTTTCCATCTGGTGGATGATGCCGGGCTCGGTCGCCACGATGATCGTGTTAGCGGGGCTATTGATCGCGAAATTCAGGATATCGCGGGTGGAGCCCACATGGTCGGCATGTGCGATGATATTGTCCGGGCATTCGGGGTGCGCGGCAACCGGCGCGTCCGGATACTGGGCCTTCAGCTTGATCAGCTCTTTCTCGCTGAATTTTTCATGCACGATGCAGGTGCCCTGCCAAAGGACCATGTCCTCGCGGCCGAGCTGGCGGGCGAGATAGCCGCCAAGGTGCCGGTCAGGCCCGAAGATGATCTTCTGGTCTTTGGGCAGGCTGTTCACGATATGCTTCGCATTCGAGCTCGTGACGATGATGTCGGAAAGCCCCTTCACCGCGGCCGAGCAGTTGATGTAGCTGAGTACAATATGGTCGGGGCGGGCTTTGACGAATTTCTCGAACTCGTCGGGCGGGCAGCTATCTTCAAGGCTGCAGCCGGCTTCGAGGTCAGGCAGTACGACGATTTTGCCGGGGCTCAGGATCTTGGCGACTTCCGCCATGAAGCGTACACCGCAGAAAACGATGACGTCGGCGTCCGTTGCCGCTGCCTTGCGCGAGAGATCGAGGCTGTCGCCCACGAAGTCCGCAATGTCCTGGATCGCGCCATCCTGATAATAATGGGCGAGGATTACGGCGTTCTTTTCCTTGCGCAGGCGGTTGATCTCGGCAACGAGGTCGAGGCTCGGGTCAAGGGCTGGGTTCATGGGCAGATTCATCGTCACTCTCCTGCCCGGCGGGCCGGGCGTAACCTAGACTGGCGGCATTGATAGCGGCGGGGCGGCGCTCATGCAATCAAATGCTTCTTGCCTGTCAGGATAGGCGGTAGCGGGCCTCAAGGCCGGGGGCGGGATCGGCAATCACCCGGCCATCATCGACAAGGGCGATGAGATGGGCGAGGACCGAACGGGCAGCCGCCGGAAACAGGCGCGGGTCGATTTCCCGATACATCCGCTCCACCATCATATCGATATTGTCGATCCCGGCTTCAAGATGGCCGACGATCTGCGCTTCGCGCATGCGGCGGTGGCCGATGATGGCGCGCATGAAACGTGCGGGTTTGTCGACTTCCGGGCCATGGGTGGGGCGCAGGAGCGCGGGGTTCATCGCCACCAGCCGTTCAAGGCTTGTGAGATAGGCGCGCACATCGCCGTCGGGCGGCAGGATCACCGTGGTGGCCCAAGCCATCACATGGTCGCCCACGAAGATCGTGTCCTCTTCTGACAGATGAAAACACATATGGTTGGATGTGTGGCCGGGGGTGTGCAGGGCCGTGATTGTCCAGTCCGGCCCTTTGATCACTTCTCCGTCAGCGAGCCTCACGTCGGGGGCGAAATCCTTGTCGGCGCCTGCTTCCACATCTTCGCCTTCAAGCCCGGCGCGGCGCCCGGCACCGTGGGGGCCGAACGCGAGGATCGGGGCGCCAGTCCGTTCCTTCAACCAGCGCGACAGGGGTGAATGGTCCCGGTGGGTATGGGTGACAAGGATATGGCTGACTTCCCGGTCGCCTATCGCCTTCATCAGCGCCTCCCCATGGACCGGCATGTCGGGGCCGGGATCGATGACGGCAAGCTTTTCCGTACCGACGATGAACGTGCCGGTACCTGTGTAGGTGAAGGGGCTGGGGTTCGGGGCCAGAACACGGGTGACAAGCGGGCTCAGCCCCTCCACGACGCCGGGGTTCATGGTGAAATCCTGCTTGAAATCGATGGGCATGTGCTGGTCCCTGTCCGTTCGGGCCGGAGCTTAGCGCGGCGGGTGCCTGTGTCCAATCAGAAAGGGGAAGGGCCAGAAATGGTTAGAGCCGGTTACGCGGGCGTCCATGCAGGCAGGCAGGGGACGGCAGGCAGGCGTAACCGGCTCTATTCCGGGCATCCCGCGTCAGTGGCAGCTGGTTGCGGGCGCCGCATCCCATTCAGTGGCAGCTGAAGATCGGGATGCTGTGTCTTCGCACGTCCGGTGGCAGCCGGGTGGGTCGTGCGGATCACTTGTCGGGAGTATCGCAACCCCCGTGCCAAATTGTGGCAAACCAGAGATTCCGCCATTTGGCACGCAAAAAGCGATGAATCACCGTCAAAAAGTGTTCCGAAACGGGACTTTGATGGAATGTGTCCCAAAATGGGACGTTTTATTCTGTGCCATTATGGGGCATGTCGGCATTGGCGACGAATCCGAAGCGCTTCCATGTGACGGCGGCGTCGGGAGCAGTCAGGCGGGCGAGCAGGGCGGCAAGGTCTGACCGGTCGGAAACGACCCCGCCCGAGTAACGCACGGCGCCGCTTGCCTCCGCGGCAATCGGGACGATCATCCGGACAGCCAGATTGCCGGCGGTATCGCTTTCATACACAAGGCCGGGCAGGCCGCCGCGTTCCACAAGGCGCAGGGTTGCCCTAACGCTTTCCCCCATGGCGAGCCGGTCTTTCATGCTGTCGGCAAGGCCGAGGTGAGCAAGGAAGGCTTGTGCATAGACGCCGGCGGGTGCGCTGCGCGGATCGGCGATGGCGAGGCGCCGGTTGCCGATGATTTCCATGAAGCTGGCGGCATCGATGATGGTGCGTTCCCTCGCTGTGTCACCTGCCGGTACGGCAAGGACAAGGCGGTTACCTGCAATCATCTGCACGTCATGCAGCTTGCCGGCCTTCACGAGCCAGTCGGTCCAGTCAGCATTGGCGGAAATATAGATATCCGCCGGGGCGCCGGCGTCGATCTGGCGGGCAAGAGTTGCGCTGGGGCCGAACACATAGGTTGCATCATTGGGGCCGAGGATGGCGGGGAGGACTTCTACAAGGCTTGCGGCCGCAAAGATGATCGGCTTGTGTCTTTCTTCCGATTGCGCGTTGGCGGCCGGCGCCAGCAGCAGGCCGAGGGCCATGAGGGCGGTCAAAAAAGTGTGATGGAGTGATCCGGGCATTCGGCTGATCCAGTCATACAGGCGTGGCGTACCGCAGGCATCGATCAACTTACTCAAAGGAATGAACGATGCGCAATCCTCTCCGTACCCTTCTCGCTGCCAGCAGCCTTCTGGCTGTGGGCCAGGCCGCTCAGGCAGCCGATATTGTGGACACGGCCGTCAGCGCCGGCTCCTTCAACACGCTTGTGGCTGCAGTGAAGGCGGCGGGCCTTGTTGATACGCTCAAAGGCGACGGTCCCTTCACCGTTTTTGCGCCGACGGACGCCGCTTTTGCCGCCCTGCCGGCAGGTACGGTGGAAGACCTGCTGAAGCCCGAAAACAAGGCGAAGCTTACGGCGATCCTCACCTATCATGTTGTGCCCGGCAAAGTGATGTCGACCGATATCGCTGGCAAGAAGCTGAGCCCGGCGACAGTTGAAGGCTCCACCGTCGATATCGATGCAACAAGCGGCGTGATGGTGGACGGCGCCAACGTGACCACCGCCGATGTGGTGGCCGACAATGGTGTCATCCATGTGATCGACAAGGTGATCATGCCCTGACGCGGGCATTCCGTATCACATCCTGTTGAAGGGTCGCCCGCGTGGCGGCCCTTTGCATTCCACACGGTTGCACACCCGCTGTTTGAGGCTAGACTGAAGGCTGGAAAACAATAGGGGATATGCCATGAGCTGGACAGAGTGCGACACACCGGGCTGCGACGAGGCTCTGAATGAGAAGGCGATTCGCTATGTGATCCGGCCGAAGCCGCGCGATCTTGGCGGTTTTTCGGTGCGGCGGTCGCTCCCTGCCATCGAGGCACGCTCCGTTGGCCCCTTCGTTTTCTTCGACCAGATGGGGCCGGCCGAGTTCGCACCGGGTACGGGCATTGATGTCCGTCCGCATCCCCATATCGGGCTCGCCACACTTACGTGGCTGGTGGAAGGTGCCATCATGCACCGCGATAGCCTCGGCTCGGTGCAGGAAATCCGGCCCGGTGCGGTGAACTGGATGACAGCGGGGCATGGCATCGTCCATTCCGAACGCACACCGGTTACTGAGCGCGCGGCGGGGCACAAGCTTTACGGCCTGCAGATATGGATGGCCCTGCCGAAGGACCGCGAGACCATGGACCCGGCGTTCGATCATTATCCGGCCGACAGTCTGCCGACCTTCGAAGGGCCTGGCATGCGCGGCATTCTGGTCGCCGGGGAAGGCTGGGGCAAAAAGTCGCCGGTGACGGTGCAAAGCCGCACCCTTTATGCCGATATCAGCCTTGAAGACGGCGCATCAGTCAGCGTGCCTGCCGATCCTGCCGAACGGGCGATCTATATGCTGGATGGTGCGGTCACCATCGGCGGCGAAAGGCATGAACCCGGCGCCATGCTGGTACTTGAGGAGGGCGTGCCGGTAACGGTGGCAGCTTCTGGTGGCCCGGCGCGGCTGATGGTGCTGGGCGGTGATCCGCTTGATGGTCCGCGCCGCATGTACTGGAACTTTGTGGCGACCGATGAAGCCATGATCGAGGAAGCGAAAGAACGCTGGCGCGAGGGCAGGTTCGATCCTGTTCCAGGCGACGACGAATTCATTCCCCTGCCGGAGCGTTGAGATTCAGCCGGCGAGCGGATCGCGCGCCTGATAGGCCGCCAATGCCCGCTCGCGCGCCATTGTTCGGTCCAGCATAGGCAGCGGATAAGTGATTCCGGGCGTAACACCCGCCATTCTGAGAACAGCAGAAGGCGCTTTGTGTGGCTCGTGGATATGGGCGTCGGGCAGGGCAGCAAGCTCCGGGACGAAACGACGGATATAGTTTCCCGCGCCATCGAATTTGGCTGACTGAAGGGTCGGATTGAAGATCCGGAAGAAAGGGGCGGCATCGGCGCCACATCCGGCCACCCATTGCCAGTTTGCGGGATTGCTCGCCGCGTCGGCATCCACAAGCGTATCCCAGAACCACGCCTCGCCGTGCCGCCAGTCGGTGAGCATATCCTTGGCGAGGAACGAGGCGACGATCATCCGCACCCGGTTATGCATCCAGCCGGTTTGCCACAATTGCCGCATTCCGGCATCGATGATGGGAAATCCGGTCTGGCCCGTCTGCCAGCGTTTCAGGTCAGAGGTGTCGGGCTCCTGCCACGGGAAAGTGGTGAAATCGTCGCGGATCGGACGGGTGGCGAGGTCGGGCCTCGCGACAGCCAGATGCCAGCAGAATTCCCGCCAGCCGAGTTCGCGTTGCACATGCGCCGCCCCTTGAGCCAGCGCAGGCTCCATGGCTGCAATATCAGCGAGGCGCGCGAACAGCCGGCGCGGGCTGATATTACCGAACCGCAGGTAGGGGGAAAGTGCCGTGGTGCCGTCCTCAAGGGCCGGATAGTCCCTGTCATGACCATAGCCCTTGAGGCCTGCCTCAATGAAATGGTCGAGTCGTTTGTGTGCCGCTGCTTCACCCGGCTCCCACGTGGCGGCGATACCGCCGGTCCAGTCCACGCCTTTTGGCAGCAGGCCCAGCGCTTCGAGGGGTAGGGTCGCCGGCATGTCATTGGGCGCCGAAAGCTTTTCAGGGGTAGGTATCGGCGCACGGGGGCCGAGTTCGAGGCAGGCGCGCCAGAAGGGCGTGAAAACCGAGTAGGGCCTGCCAGTGCCCGTCCTTATTTCCACCGGATCGAACAGAAGGTGCCCGCCAAAGCGGCGGCAGACGATGCCATTTTCTTCCGCCCAGCGATGCAGGGCATCTTCCATTGCTTGCATGCCGGGGGTGGGGTCGTGTTGCAGATACAGGGTCCGCGCCCCGGTTTCTGCAACAAGCTTTTCGACCTCTTCAAGCAAGCGTCCCTGACGCAGAACCAGCGGTGCGCCGGCACGGGCGAGGTCGCGCGCGTGATCGGCAAGCGCATGATGCAGCCACCATTTAGCAGCGCCGCCAAGCCGGCGAGGGCGGCTGTCGTCATGGATATAGGCGGGGACAATATGGGCAGCCTCGCGCGCGGCAGCGGAAAGGGCCGGATTGTCGTCAAGGCGCAACGACTGGGCAGTGACAAGGTAAAGGGCTGTGGCCGGCATCAAAAACTCCCGCATGAACGGCAGTATTTTTACGCGGGGATGTTACGGTTGGATCAACTGGCCTCGCCGGAGCGGCGCAGGGGTTCCAGAAGGGCTTTTATTTCGGCTGCGGTGCGGGCGATGCGCGCTGCAATTTCGGGCACGTCCCGGTCCGCCAGCATGCGCGCCTTCAGGCCAAGTGCCCCCACCGAATAGATGACGCCGATCTTTTCAAGCTCCACTGGGCAGGCGACGGCCAGCACACCGCGATCCAGTTCCTCGTCCGAGGTGCCATAGCCGCGAGCCTTCACCTTGTCGAGTTCGGCGAGGATGGCCCCGTGGTCGGTAAGGGTCAGATCGTCATAGGCGATCAGCGGCTTTTTCAACTCTTCCAGCTGCCGTTCGCGCGGCTGGTGGGCAAACAGTACCTTGCCGGCAGCCGAAGCATTGATCGGGAAAGCATCGCCCGGATGCATGATCGTATGGCTCGGATGCACTGGCATGGTGGTGTGGATCAGGTCGATCCGGCTGTCCTTGAACTGAACGAGATAGGCCGCGATGCCGAGGTCTTCGGTCTGGGCGCGCAGGGCCGGCTCCACCAGCGTCGCCAGCGTGTCGGTATCGAAGGCCAGATGGAAGATGCGCAACAGGCGCGGCCCTATGGTGAAGGTCGCCCGGCCGCTGCCGCCTTCCACATAGCCGATATCGACAAGGCTGTGGATCATGCGGTGGGTTGTCGCCATCGGCAGCCCGATGGCGTCGGCGATTTCCTTCAGCGCAAGGCCCGAAGGGCTTGCCGCCACGGCATCAAGGATTGCCGCCAGTCGCTTGATAGGGGAGGAAGCCCCGGCCATAGATGTCAGTTCCCTCTGGGCGGCACGGGATTGCCGCATGTCTTCCCAAAGGCTTCCCACAGCCGCCGCCCCTTTTCAAGACATTGATGCTGCTATATGGTCGCGGCCTGAACGGGGCGGACGATCCGCCCCCGGTGCCATCTTCCCGAGGAATGGACCCAATGAAGAAACTGACCCCTCTGGCGCGGACGCTGGCCGCTGCTGTGGCCCTTGTGGCCCTCAACCCGATGAAGGAGACGACGATGGCGGCTGAACCGGCTGACATGATTGTGCTTGGCGACTATGTGGTCACCATGGACGATGCGACAGGCGTGATCGAGCATGGCGCCGTTGCCGTGAAGGATGGCGCAATTGTTGCCGTCGGCAAGGCAGACGAGATCAAGGCGAAATACACGGCCAAAGAGATCATGGACGGCGACAGCAAGGTGCTGATGCCGGGCCTTGTGAACGGACACACCCACACGTCGATGACCCTCCTGCGCGGGGTCGCGGATGATCTGGACCTGATGACGTGGCTGACGAAATTCATCTTCCCGATGGAAGGCCGGTTCGTGGACCCTGAATTTGTGCGCATCGGCACCAGCCTCGCCTGCTGGGAAATGATCCGCGGCGGTACCACCTCGTTCGTCGATATGTATTTCTATCCCGAAGTGATCGCGGGTGTGGTGGAAGAGTGCGGCCTGCGCGCCGTTGTAACCGCCCCGATGATCGATTTCCCGAGCCCCGGTTTCAAGGGCTGGGACGATAGCTATGCGGCGGGCGTGAAGTTCGTGGAAAGCCACAAGGGCAAATCGGCGCGTGTGAAGCCGGGCCTCGCCCCGCACGCGCCCTATACGGTCTCGAAAGAGCATCTGGTCGAAGTGCTGGCAGCCGCCAGGAAGCTGGATGTGCCGATCTCGATCCATGTGGCGGAAGACCAGTCAGAAACCAAGACGATCGCCGATAAATACGGCATGACCTCGATCGAGCTTCTGAACGAGATCGGGTATCTGGATCATCCTGTGATCGCCGCGCACGTTGTGTGGCCGAGCGAGCATGACCGCGCGCTTCTCGCCAAAGGCAAGATGTCGCCGATCCATAACCCGACTTCGAACCTCAAGACGGGCGCCGGGATCGCGCCGGTGCCGCAGATGCTGGATGACGGTATCACGCTTGGCCTTGCGACCGATGGTGCCGCGTCGAACAACGATCTGGATATGTGGGAAGAGATCCGCTTCGCGGCCCTCCTGCACAAGGGCAATACCCACAATCCGACGGTTGTGCCGGCACTGAGCGCGCTGAAGATGGCAACGTCCGAAGGGGCCAAGGCGGCAACGCTTGGCGATGTGACCGGCAAGCTGGTGCCGGGCCTTCGGGCCGACATGATCCAGGTGGACCTTACAAGCCCGCGCCTCGCGCCGCTTTATGATGTCATCTCGCACCTTGTGTATGCCACCAACTCGGGCGATGTGGTCACCACCATTGTTGACGGCCGTGTGCTGATGAAGGATGGCCAGGTGCTGGCGATCGACGGCGCCAAGGTCAAGGCGGAAGCCGATGCGCTTGGCGCCAAGATCAAGGCAGCGCTCGCCGAGGCTAACTGACCATAATGATTTCCCGGCGGTGCTTCAGGGCGCCGCCGGTGCCTCCGGGACGGGTTCCTCGCTTGCCTCGCCTGCCGGGGCTTCCCCGTCCTTGCGCAAGCGGCCGAGATACAGGTCGCCTATCTGCTTGTCAGCACCGGCTGCCTGAATCTCTGCAAGCGCAGCGTCGAAACGCGCCGCCATTGCCTTGTCGCTGAAGCATAGAAGGCGCGGGGTTGGCGGCAGGTCGAATGCCAGTTCGTATGGTGGCTCCCCCGTCCAGCCTTGTTCCTTCAGGGCATATTCCACAAGCAGCCTGTCCCCGATATAGGCATCGAGCCGCCCCCGCTGCAAGAGGCCGAGGGCATCGGTGTTGATCAGGTAATTGTAGCTGCCGAAATAGCGGATGAAGGGCTTGAGCGCACTCCCGAGCGCGCGTTCGGCTTTCGGGAAGGTCGCGACATTCAGCCCGGCCAGATCGATCATGCTGTAAACGCCCTTCGATAGTCCCTTGCGCACCAGCACAGCGTCGCGCCAGTATGAAAAGGGCTGGCTCGGGTTGCAGCCTTTGACATTGGCACTGTTGGCCGAAATGGCGTCGGCCCGGCCGGAGGACAGAAGGCGTTCAAGCCGCAAGGTCGGCACGTGAATGAAAACGACCTCCTTCTCCATCAGGGAAAAGGTCGCGCGGATGATATCGATATCGATACCGCGCGAGGGGTGTTCGAACACATAGGGTGGCACTTCCTGCATTGTGCCGATGACAAGCGGGCGAGCCGTTTCGGGTTGGTCCTCTGCCTGTGCCGTTGCCTGCACAATCAGGGGGATCAATATTCCAAACAGGCGCAAGGCAGGGCGGATCAAGCGGACACCTCAGGTGCAAACGAATCTGGGCGGGCCAGCAACCTCCTCCAGACTAGCCGCTTCCGCTGTCATGTCAATGAAACGGCGGGCATGTAAAATTGGGAGCGGTCTCATTATCGCTTTGAAATTGCGCACTGAATTTCGCACAATGGGGCCGTCGAGGGGCCGAACTTCATTCATGGGAGGATTTAAGACATGACGATCGTTGCATTGGTTACCGGCGGAACACGGGGTATCGGCGCCGCTATCAGCCGCAAATTGAAGGCCGATGGCTATACGGTCGTTGCCAACTATGGCGGAAATGACGAGAAGGCGAAGGCCTTTACCGCGGAAACCGGCATTCCGGCCGTGAAGTTCGACGTATCCGACTATGACGCCTGCCAGAAGGCGGTTGCCGATATCGAGGCCAAGTACGGCCCTGTCGGTGTGCTGGTGAACAACGCCGGTATCACCCGCGATGGCACGCTCCTGAAGATGGACCGGAACGCCTGGCAGGAAGTGATCGACACCAACCTCGGCTCTTGCTTCAACATGGCGCATGCTGTCTTCCCCGGCATGAAGGACAGGAAATTCGGCCGGATCATCAACATCGGGTCGATCAACGGGCAGGCCGGCCAGTATGGGCAGGTGAACTATGCCGCTGCCAAGTCCGGCATCCACGGTTTCACCAAGGCGCTGGCACAGGAAGGTGCACGCTTCGGGATCACCGTCAATGCCATTGCGCCGGGCTATGTGGATACCGATATGGTGGCTGCCGTGCCGAAGGATATTCTGGACAAGATCATCGCCAAGATCCCGGTCGGGCGGCTTGGAAAGGCGGATGACATCGCGCGCGGTGTTTCGTTCCTTGCCGCCAAGGACGCCGATTTCGTGACCGGGTCGACCATGTCGATCAACGGCGGACAGCATATGTATTGATCCGGCCTGAAGGCTGGCAGGAAAAAAGGGAGCGATTTTCGCTCCCTTTTTGTTTTCAGAAGGCTGGCTTGGCGAGCTTCGCGATATAGGCGCGGATATCGGCCGGCCAGTCCTTTGTCAGCGTGTCAAATGTGGCCTTGTCGCCCGCGAAGAAGGCTCGCGAGGCTTCCTCGAAGCCCTGCCTGTCGCCGGCCATGGCGGACATGACGCGGTAGGCTGCAGATTGCGCTTCGCGTTTCGCTGCTCTCGGGTCGTGGCGGGCGGCTTCAATCAGCTTCCGCAGCGTTACCGATGCCCCGCCGGGTTGCGATTTCAGCCAGTCCCAATGCCGGGGCAGGAGGGTGACCTCGCCGGGGACGACCCCAAGCTTGGGGCGCCCCCGGCCACGCACAGGCTTGTCCGCTTCCGGCTGAATGCCAAGGCGGGCAAGGGTGTCTTCTGCGCTGCCACGTGTGTCGATATCGGTGACGCGGCCCGTGGCGTCATCGAAAATCTGGATCAGGCGGGCCTCCCCGGCATTCACCGCATCGCGGACGGCAAGGGCAATCGCGGCGAGGTCGCCACTTTTGATCCGTTCGTCGCCCGCGAAGGCTGTGTAGTTTGTTTTTTTGTCAGCTGTCATGACTCGGGTCCTTTTTTGGTGAGATTTTATTATCCGGGTTAAATTGTATTGTCAATTATATCCGGGTAATAAAATCACGATTGTGCGGATGGACACCGGATGAGCGTCTCACTATGCTCCGCGCCATGACCGGACGCCCTGACCTGACACTGATCCTGAAACGCGATGCCGCCAAGGCCGTGGCAGCGGGCAAGCCGTGGGTTTTCAAGGGGGATATCGAATGGTCGTCGGCCTGCGATATCGCCGAGCCCGGCACGCTTGTGATGCTGGCCGACCCCAAAATGACGCCGATGGCGGTGGGGTATCTGAACCCTCGCAGCAATCTGGCGGTGCGGGTTCTGTCCACCAATCCGAAGACCTTGATCGATGACCGCTGGTTCGAGGACAAGTTTGCCCGCGCGTTGAAGAAGCGGGAAAAGCTGTTCGATAGCCCCTTCTACCGCCTTGTCCATGCCGAAGGCGACGGCCTGCCCGGGCTGGTGATCGACCGCTACGGCGATATTCTGGTAGCACAGGTGACGACTGCTGGGATGGAATGGCTGACACCTGTCTGGCTGCCGGTGATCGACCGGCTGCTTTCTCCCGCCACCATCGTGATGGACCTTTCCGCCTCTGCCCGGCTTTCAGAAGGGCTGGAGCTTGAAAAGGCGATGATCGGCAAGCCGGTGGAAGGCGAGATCGATGTGCCGGAAAATGGCGTCATCTACCGCGCCGATGTAGTCGAGGGGCAGAAGACCGGCTGGTATTTCGACCAGCGCGCCAATCGCTGCACGGTGATGGAACGCTCCGCCGGCAAGACAATGCTTGATCTTTATGCCCACACCGGCGCCTTCGGGCTCGCCGCCGCAAAGGCCGGTGCGCGAGAGGTGACGATTGTGGACCGGTCTGCCCCGGCCATCGACAAGGCCCGTGAAGCGGCGGAGCGAAACGGCCTTGGGCATCTTTGCACCTTTGAAGTGGCCGAGGCGTACGATTGGCTGGATGAGGCTGCCGCGAAGGGCCGGACGTTTGAAATCGTCAGCGCTGACCCGCCCCCTTTTATCAAGAACCGGGCGATGAAGGCTGCCGGCATGGCAGGCTATGAAAAGCTTGCGGTGAAGCTAGGCCCCGTGATTGCCAAGGGCGGCATTCTTGCCTTTGCTGCCTGTTCGCACCATGCAAGCCCCGGTGCACTCAAGAAGGCGATTACGGGGGGCCTTGCCAAAGCGGGTCGCAAGGCGACGCTTGTCCATGAAGCCGGGGCCGACAAGGATCATCCTGTGCATCCGCAACTGCCCGAGACGCGCTACCTGACCTTCCTGATGTTCGAGCTGGACTGATCTCACGGGATTTTGCCGTCGTTTTGACACGCGGCTGTGGTATCAAGGATCAAAGGCCCCGCAATCAGGAGAAGCCAGCCATGACAGCCGCCTCAGGGAAACTGCGCGAATATACCATTCTGGAAGAGATCATCCATGCCATCAGCCATGGCCTTGCGGCCATCGCAGCGGTGGTGGGGCTGTGTTTCCTTATCGCCAAGGCGGTGGCGGCGGGCGGTGCGCTGGAGATCACGGCGGCCGCGATTTACGGCAGTTCGGTACTGCTCGTTTTCGCGCTGTCTACGCTTTACCATTCGATGGTCTATTCGAAGCGGCGGGAGTTTTACGAGCTGCTCGATCATGTGGCGATTTACGCCAAGATCGCCGGCACCTATACGCCGATCGCCCTTCTGGTGCTTTCTGACACGCTCGGCCTTTGGGTCCTGGTGCTTGTCTGGTGCGCGGCGGCGGCGGGTGCGACGGCCAAGATCATTGGTTTTGTCACGGGGCACGCCGAAGGCAAGGTGTTCCGAGCCATTTCGCTTGGCACCTATCTCGCCATGGGCTGGGGAGCGGTTGCCTTCGCGGGTGAGCTTTATGAGCGCCTGCCGGGTGCGGGCCTTGGCTGGATCGTTGCGGGCGGGCTGCTTTATACCGTCGGCGCCATCTTTTATGCCCTGAAGGGCAAGCGCTTCACCCATGCCATCTGGCACGGCTTTGTGGTCCTCGGCAGCATCGCGCATTTCATTGCGATCTATGCTTTCGTGCTGCCGAGGGTTTCTTGATAGCCTGATCAGGCCGCGCGG
The DNA here is from genome assembly GCF_026719705.1 of Pseudokordiimonas caeni. Classification (GTDB taxonomy): domain Bacteria; phylum Pseudomonadota; class Alphaproteobacteria; order Sphingomonadales; family Kordiimonadaceae; genus Gimibacter; species Gimibacter caeni. The sequence continues at coordinate 517,705 of NZ_JAPPRR010000001.1, forward strand.
AAGGCCACGACGACCGGCAAGCGGGCCGCCCGCCACGCCGGGAACACCCCGCCGATAAAGCCGATGATCAGCGCCAGTACCGCCGCCTGCCATATGAGGGCAGGGGAGAGCTTGAAGCTGAACACGACCTGGGTGAAGCTGCCGCCAAGCGTAGATGCCGTGATCCCGTCGAAAAACAGGAAGGCGGCAATCGCCCCGATCAAGCCGCCCAGAAGGGCCAGCACCATCGATTCCGCGAGCGTCCCGACAAAAGCCGCGGTGCCGCCGAAGCCGATGGCACGCAGGGTGGCAATCTCGCGGGCACGGCTTGCAACCGAGGTATACATGGTGTTCAGGGCACCGGCGAGCGCCCCGAAGGCCATGGCGATACCAAGCGGCCAGCCGAGATACATGATCAGGTCGGACATGCCCGAGGCCTGATCAGCGAAATAGTCGGCTTCCGATTTGATATCGAGCTTAAGGCGCGGATCGGCTTCGTTATAGGCCTTCAGCTGTTCAAGGGCTGCCGGGTCATCAAGCTTCAGGCGAACCGTCTGGAAGCTGTTGCCCCGCTGGAAGAGCGACTGCACCGAGCCGATGTCGGCCCAAAGCTCGCTTTCGGCTACTTTGCCGTCCATCGAGAAAACACCGACAACTGTCCAGCGCGACCGGGCGAAAGTAAGCTCGCGGCCGAGTTCGAAGCCCTCGAATTCCTTCAGGGCGCCGACGCCGACGATAAGTTCGTTGGTACCGGGCTGGAACATGCGACCCTCGATGATCTTCAGGTCACCTCGCATCTTCATGCCCGCTTCCGACAAGCCGCGCAGGGGCAGGTTGGCCTTCGTGTCACTCGCTTTCTTGATGCCATCGACGATGACATAAAGTTCAGCCGACACAATGGGGCCGGTCTCGTTTTTGGCGATGCCTGGACCGGCGGACAGGAGGTCCACCTGTTCCTTCATCAGCACACTGTTGACTTCAGCTTGTGCTCCTTGCCGCATGGCAATGGCCACATCGCGCGCGCCGGTGCCGGCAACCGTTGCCTGAAAGCCGTTGGCCATGGCGAGGAAAGCCAGCAGAACGGCAACGACGATGGCCACCGCGAAAACGGTTGCTGCCGACATCCATGCCCGCTGCGGCAGGCTTTTCACATTCATCGCCACAACGGCGTTGATCTGGGAGATAAGGGATCCCATAGCGTCCTCCTATTGCCGGCTCATGGCGGTGATGATGTTCAGGCGGTGGGCCGATAGGGCCGGCACGATCCCGGTGAGGAAACCGAGCCCCACCATGATGGCCAAGGCCGTCAACGCAACGTCGGGCGTCAGCACCAGTGTCGGCAGGATGCCGGCGAGGGCCGCCTTCATCGCGCCGATGATGAGCCACGCGGCACCGATCCCCAGAAGCCCGCCGATGAGCGACAGGAGAAGCGATTCACCGAGCACCAGCTTGAAGATGCGGGCGGCCGGGAATCCGAGCGTTTTCATCACGGCGATTTCGCCGGTGCGCTCGCGGATCGCCAGCACCATCGTGTTACCGACAATGAGGAGGATCGTGAAGAAGGCGGCACCGACCACCGAGGTCACGATCATGGCGATATTACCGATCTGGGCGATAAAGGCCTTGTTGAAGGCTTTCTCGCTGTCGGTCGAGGTTTCGTAAAAGCTGTTCGCGAACATGGTGTCGATCGTGTTCGCCACCTGGTCGTTCAGCGCGGGATCGGTGGTGCGCAGGATCAGCCAGCCAGCGAAATCCTTCCCGAAACTGCGGCTTTCATCGAAATATTTATAGTGGAAATAGACCGAGTTGGTGTCGAACTGCTCGGTTGAACCCGTATAGATGCCTTCCACATCGAAGTCCCAGGCGCTGCCGCCTGTTTTCTGGGAAAAGATGTTGGAGTTCATCGGGATGCGGTCACCCACCTTCCAGCCGTATTTGGCGGCGATGGACTGGCCGGCGATCAGGCCCTGGCGGTTCGCCATGAAGGCCTTCTTCTGGTCTTCCGGCAGCACGATTTCGGGATAGACGTCGAGAAGCGTTTCGGCGTCGCAGGCCATGGCGGCCACGAAATTCTTCGGGTCCTGATAATAGCCGCCGAACCAGTTGCACCAGGTCAGCACATCAATGCCCTCGATGGCGCGTGCCTTGTTCACATAGGCAATCGGCAAGGGCTGCGTGAAGTTGATCTTGTTCACCACCACCATACGGTCATCGGCCGAAAGCTCGATCCCCGAATTGAACGCCTTGTTGAAGCTCGATAATACGCCGAAAATCAGGAAGGCGACGAAGATGGCAAACAGGGTGAGGCTGAGCCGCAGCTTGCGCCGCGTCAGATTCTTGAAAATCAGATAAAGGTCGCTCATGCCATCAGTTCCTCTTTGACGAACTCGCCCTTGTCGAGATGCAGGGTCTTTTTGGCATATTTGGCGGCTTCCGGGTCGTGCGTGACCATCACGATGGTCTTGCCGAATTCCCGGTTCAGAAGCTGCAACATCTTCAGGATCTCGTCGGCGGTCGCGCGGTCAAGGTCGCCGGTCGGCTCGTCACAGAGCATCAGTTTCGGATCCGAAACAATCGCGCGGGCGATGGCCACGCGCTGCTGCTGGCCGCCCGACATCTCCTTCGGCAGGTGGCCGGCGCGGTCGTCAAGGCCGACAAGCTTGAGCGCGGCTTCAACGCTCGCCTTGCGGCGCGACCGGCCAAGGCCTGTGAGAAGCAGCGGCAGTTCCACATTCTTCGCTGCGCTCAGCATCGGCATCAGGTTATAGAACTGGAAAATGAAACCCACATTGGCGGCGCGCCAGGCGGCAAGGCCGTTTTCGCTGAGGTTGTCGATCCGCTTGCCATCGAAATGGATTTCACCGCTCGTCGGCTGGTCAACGCCGCCAAGCAGGTTCAGGAGCGTCGTCTTGCCCGAGCCCGATGGCCCCATGATGGCGATGAAGTCCCCCGCCTTGATGGTCATGTCGAGCCCTTCGAAGATCGAAATCGTCTCTTTCGCCTTCACGAAGCTTTTGCTGACCTTTTTCAGTTCGAAAAGGTTCTCGGTCATTTAACTTCCCCTCTTGCTGTCGATTTTGGATTGTTCAGGTTTTCAGGAACGCCACTTTTACCCCCATTTCGGGGAGAATGCGGGCGTCTTCGGCATCGATCCCGATGCGCACGCGAACGGTGGCCCGTTCACGGTTGGCGGTCGGGATGATGGCGACCACATGGGCCGGGATGTCCCAGTCCGGATAGGCGTCGAGCGTGGCGGTGACCTTCTGGCCGGTGCTCACACGGTTGATATAGGCTTCGTTGACATCGACCTCGATCTCGAGCGAGCCCATGTCGACGATCGTGCAGATACCCGTACGGGTGAAGCCGCCGCCAGCCGAAATGGGCGATACCATCTCGCCCGGTTGGGCATTCTTGTCGGTGACGACACCCGAGAAGGGCGCGCGGATGGTGTGATTGTCGAGCTGTTCTTCGGCGGCGCGCACGGTGATGGCGGCGACATCACGGTCGGCGCGGGCGGTGACAAGCTCGGCCTTCAGGCTGTCCACATCTGCCTTGGCGCGGGTGAGCGCCGCCTCGCTCGAGAAGTCCTGCACATTCAGTTTCGAGACGCGGTTCAGCACGCGTTCGGCCTCGGCAAGGTTCACCTCGACCGTTGCGATGCGTGACGTGGCGGCCTTGAGTTGCGCCCGGGCGCGTTCGACATCGACGGACGCAATGGCGCTGTCGAGCCTCGCGAGGACGGTGCCCGCTTCAACCGTCATGCCTTCCTCAACCAGAACATCGGTGATGAGCCCGGTGATCTCGGCCGCCACGGTCGCCATGCGGCGCGCGGTGATATAGCCCGACGCACTGAGCACGGTTTCACCGGCAGGCGTCACGGCCCGTGCCGGTTCTGTTGTCGAGGCGGGGGGCGTTGCGGTGGGCTCGTTTGAGGCTGTGCTATTGCTGCCGTTCGAGTTGCTGCTGGCAGGTGTTGTCACCTGCGGCGCTTCCTCGCTGCCTGTCCCCATGAAGGCGGCGGTGCCGGCGATGGCAAGGGCAGTGATGGCGGCAGCGGCCAGAAGCTGCTGCTTCGGTCCCAGCCCGCGCGTGGTTTTGCCCGCACTCCGCTCGTCATTGTCAATGCGAAGGGATTTCAAAAGATCGCTTTGGTCATTCACTTGGATGGCTCTCGTCTCTCGCTGTTGGTCAAGTCTTCAGGGTCGGTTCCATTACGTTGGTCCGGCCTTATTGGATGGCTACAGAGTAACAACTTGTCTCAACGAACGATATAGTTAACGAAAATTTACTTCCACATGAAACCAAGTGCGACATTAACGCAACAATCTGAGGCATTTACAGCTTTGATCATACTGGCCGGTTTGACATTAACCATGAATCGCGTTCTGATATCAGGTGGGAAGACGTACCGGTCTGGGGAGGCCGGTTTTATTAGGGAGGAAACTATGATGACACGTACGACCGTGGCTCGTCTGCTTGCGTCCTCATGCCTGTTGGGCATGTCGAGCGCAGCGCTGGCGCAGGAAGCGGGCCAGTCCGGCAACGATTTCACACTGGAAGAAATCGTCGTAACGGCACAGATGCGGAGCCAATCCGTACAGGACGTGCCGATTGCCGTGACGGCCATGTCAGAAAACATGATGAAAATGGCGGGGGTCGATGACCTGAAGGAACTGTCGCAGCTCGCACCGAGCCTGCAGGCATCCTCGACCAACAGCGAAGCCCAGGGCACGGTGATCCGCTTGCGCGGTATCGGTACGCAGGGCAACAACGCGGCGTTTGAATCCGCAGTCGGCGTTTTCATTGACGGTATCTATCGTTCGCGCGCTGGCGCAGCCCTCACCGAGATCCTCGATCTCGAGCGCGTGGAAGTGCTGCGCGGGCCGCAGGGCACGCTTTTCGGTCGCAACACCTCGGCCGGTGCCATCAATATCGTGACCAAGCAGCCGGAGTTTGAAGCCGGCGGTTATCTGGAAGGCACCTACGGCAATTACAACGCATTCGACGTGCGCGGCTCCGTGACCGGGCCGATCGTCGACGACAAGCTCGCTTTCCGTCTTTCATCGTCCTACGTGCAGCAGGACGGCTGGATGACCGACACGATTTCGGGTGACGACCTCAACTCCAAGGGCCGCTTCCAGATGAAGGGCCAGTTGCTTTGGACCCCGAACGAGGATGTGCGCCTGCGTGTGATCGCCGACTACCGCGATGTGGATGAGGACTGCTGCTATGCAGTGCCTTACGCCTATCGTGGCGGTATTGCCGGCACTATCATCAATGCCATCATGCCCGGCGCGCAGACCATGCCGGCAGATCCGGAATCTTATGAAGCCCAGATGACATCAGGCCCGGATCGTCCGAACTATCAGAAAAGCAAGGACTGGGGTCTTGCCACGGACCTGAGCTGGAACCTCGGCGAGGTTGAGCTGAAATGGATCAGCGCCTACCGCGAGTTTGAATCCAATCGCGGTCAGGATATCGATTTCACCGGTGCCGACCTCCTGTATCTGAAGCAGCTCAACAATATCGACATGTTCACCCAGGAATTGCGCCTGTCGGGCCAGAATGGCAGGCTGGACTGGGTTGTCGGTGCCTTCTATTCGGATGAGGAAATCGGTGTAGGCGGCGACCTTTTCCATGGTGCTGATTATGAAGCCTTCCTCAATGCCCGTACCGGCCCGCTGATCGCGGCCGTGTTCGCTGGCCCGACCGGTGGCCTTGTCACCAACTGGAGCAGCTATGTGAACGTCTTCTCGGGCGGCGCCATTCCGCCGGGCACCGGCTGGGGTGAAGGCACGGGCGTTTACGGTGATACCTGGCTTTCGAAAAACAAGTCCTACTCGCTCTTCACGCACAATGTGATCGAACTGACCGAGAAACTGGACATGATCTTCGGCCTGCGTTTCACCCGCGACGAGAAGCATGCTGAATCGAACCTTTCGACGCCAAACACGCCGGGCTGTAACTTTGCCCTGCCGCGGCTTGCCCAGTTGCCGATTGCCGAGTTGCCGCTCGGTGCTGTTCTCGGGACCGATGACGTTCGCCGAGTGATCGACGTGCTGGCGACCCTCGGTTGCCTTGGCATCACTTCGGCATCGTTCGATATCGCCGAAGAAGATCAGGACCTGAACGACAGCGAATTCTCTGGCGTTCTCGGCCTCAGCTACCAGTTCGATGACGACACCATGATCTATGGTAACGTCGCGCACGGCTACAAGTCGGGCACGATCAACCTTGACCGTGCCGGTACGATCCTGACGCGTCCGGGCGATAATACCGATCCGCGCAACTATCTGAGCCCGCAGATCGGGGCCGAAGAGGTGGATTCATTCGAAGTCGGTATGAAGAAGACCATGTTCGACAACCGCGCACAGGTTAACGTCGCGCTCTATTACATGGACTTCGACAACTTCCAGCTCAATACCTTCAACGGCTCGAACTTCCTGCCGGAAGCCATCGAGGACGTGAAGACCAAGGGCTTCGAAGTTGAGACCCAGGCACGCTTCAGCGAAAGCTTCGACATGATGCTGGGCGTGGCCTATTCGAAGGCTGACTATGGCGACAATCTGCCCGCCACGGTCAATATCCTGAAGAATGACCGCTTCGGCACCAACTATCCTGAAGTCAGCGGGCTTTCGGGCCAGCAACTGACCAACGCCCCGCGTTGGGTGCTGACCGGCGGCGCCACCTGGCACAAGGAAGTATCCGACGGTATGGAATTCTTCATCAGCGGTAACGTGCGTTACCAGACGAAGATCAATACCGGGTCGGACCTTGATCCCGAAAAGCTGCAGAAGGGCTTCGCTCTCGTCAACTCGCGCGTCGGTATTCAGGATGTGGATGGCAAATGGTCGGTGGAACTCTGGGCGAACAACCTGTTCAACCAGTTCTACCAGCAGAATGCCTTCGATATTCCGCTGCAGGCCGATGACGGTTTCGGTGCCTTCCTTGGCCAGCCGCGCATGTACGGCATCACCGGTCGTTTCCGCTTCTGATCTGCGGGATATGATCTAGCGTAAGACAAGGGCGCGCCAGTGTGGCGCGCCCTTTTCGCGTGGTGGACAATCCTGCCGTGAAAGTTGAATGATAGTCCAATAAAGTGTTGTGATTATTCTGTATTTTCCACTAATCTGAAACTGTCTCGTATTTTTTGGGGCATACATGACGAAAATACCCGAGCGATTTGTGGGGTACGCGTTTTGCGTCGGCGATCTCCTTCTGGAGCTTGACCGGGATTTCACGATCCTGAGCGCAGACGGGGCGAGCCAGAGCCTTCTCGGCAAGGTCCAGGGGCCTCTCGTCGGCAAGAATTTCATGTCGCTACTGGGCGCGAGCGACCGCAAGATCCTCGAGACGACGGCCAAGACACTTTCCGGAAAAAAGATGCGCAGCGGGCCCTTCACCGTGAAGGTGGGGCAGGGTGAAAAAGACCGCGAGCCTTTCTCCATTTTCATCGGTGCTTTGCCGATGCGGGATGACCGCCTGTATCTGGTGATGGCGCGGCCGCACCGGATCGGGCTGAAACCCGAAACCCGCTCCGCGCCGCAATCGGTGGCGGAAGCCAAGGCCGATTTCTATGAGAATCTGCAGTCGGTTTTTACAAGCGACCCCGAAGCGCAGGAGAACCTCCTTGTCACTGTGCTGCAATCGATCGGCAAGCCTTTCAGCGAGAACCAGCAGGCAGAGGTGGAACGCTACCTGAAGTCCTGTTCGGTCGGCGGCAATCTCGCCACCCGGCTCGGGGACGACAAGTTCGCACTGGTGCACGAGAAGGACGAGGACGGATCGACCATTGCCCTGTTGACGCATGAGATCAGCGAGGCGACGGGTGTGAAGATCGATAGCGCCACCATCGACGCCCATGACGCGCATCTTGCAGAAGAGGACAGCATCAAGGCGCTGGTCTTCAGCCTGCAGCAGTTCACCCGCGCCCAGAAGGGCTTCGCACTGAAGGACCTGAAGGCCGAATGCGGCAAGATGATCGGCGACAATACGAAGAAGCTCCGGGAATTCCGGCAGGTGCTCAAGGACGGGGCCTTTTCACTCGTGTTCCAGCCGATTGTGGAATTCAAGACCGGCAAGACACATCACTTTGAGGCTCTGTCGCGCCTGCAACTGAGCGATGTGAACGCATCGCCCTTTGAGATGATCACCTTTGCCGAGGATGTCGGCCTGATCGACGAGTTCGATATGGCCGTGCTGCGACGGGCGATTGCCAAGCTCGCGGAATCGGAGAAATCAGGCCATATCCCGAAACTTGCGGTCAATGTGTCCGGCCGGTCGCTTTCCGACCGCAACTTCATCAAGAAGCTTTTGCTGGAACTTCACAATGCCGACCGCTACCGCGACTTCCTGTCGCTCGAAGTCACCGAGTCTGCCCGGATCGATGATCTGGCCGCCCTTGGCCGGGTGCTCGGCGATATCCGCAATGCAGGCTTCAAGGTCTATCTGGATGATTTCGGCGCGGGCGCGGCCGGCTTCCAGTATCTGCGCGAACTGCAGGTGGATGCCCTGAAGATTGATGGTGTTTACATCAGGAACGCCGTCGACAGCGCCAAGGACCGGGCCTTCTTGCGCAGTATGGTCACGCTTTGCCAGGATCTCGGCATCGAGACGGTCGGCGAATGGGTGGAAACCCAGGCGCATGCAGCGCTCCTCCGCGATCTTGGCGTCGATTACGGGCAGGGCTATTTCTTCGGCAAGCCCGTATCGGGGCTGGTGCCGGCCCGCGTCGGCAAGATCTGACGTTGCCCTTGGCCGCCCTTAACGGGCGGCGATGGGGATGGGTTCCATGCTCGTATCAAAGCATTTGAGGAAAGCGAGCATATCAAGCTTGCTGCCATCGATGGTCACATTACCGCTTGCCAGTTCCTCCACGAAGCCGGTTTCGCCTTTCACGATCTGGTCGTAGGTCGACCGGTCCACGGTCATGGTGGCCTTGAGGCCGTCTTCAAGGCCTTGCCGGATATCGAGAATCTGGTTTCTGAGTTCGATGGTGAACTGCTCGTCCCTGTCCGGGAACACATAGCCTACCTTCATATGCTTGTCGGCAGCGGCTTCCGGCGACAGCCGGTAGCGCATCAGCTCCAGCAGGCGGCGGCTCGGCAGGCCATCGGTGTTGAAGCGTGCGCGCCCGGCTTCCTGCAGGGCGACGCTGTCGACAAGGCCATCGAGTTCACGCGCACCCACAAGATAGAAGCCCCGCCAGTTGGTGTTCAGCGTATTCTCGCCAATCTGGCGCAGGGCTTCGGCCTTCAGGTGGCGCGCTTCGGTGTCTTCGCGGTTGATCCGCACGAGAAGCGTGGTCAGCTCAGCACTCCACTGCGGGTCGCCGGCTTCGAACACCCGTTTGGCTTCCGCGAACACCTTGTCGCGCCCACCCATCAGGGAGACGGTCCGCCGGGCGGCCTCGACACGCGGTGTGGGGTCAAGCGTGGCCGGGTCGCCGTCAAACCAGCTGATATAGCTTGTGTAGAAGGAGCGCACCGAATGCTTGACGGTGCCATATAGCTCCAGCGTCCAGGGGATCATGGTCAGATGCTCGGGCAGGGCGGGCATAGCTTCGGCCAATTCTTCCTGCGTGTAGCCCTTATTGATCAGGCGTACGGCCTGATCGTGGGTCCACTGGATGGCGTCACGGTAGGTGACAAGCAGCTTTTCAACTTCCGCCTCGCCGCTGACGATGGGGCCGTGGCTCGGCACCAGTACACGGGGGTGATAGGCGCGCATCCGGTCAATCGCGTTGATCCATTTCTGGGCGTCGCGCGGCTTGGTACCCCTGAGCGAGTGCAGGTTTGGGAAAGTCGGTCCCTGAATTTCATCGCCTGAAAGCATCACCCCGTAGTCCGGCAGATAAACGGCGATATGCGATGCCGCCTCGCCGCCCGTGCGGAAGATATGCATGCGCACGCCGTCCAGCGTCAGGTCTTCGCGGTCCCGGATCAGGTGATTGGGCTCGATGAAGGCGCTGGGGCCGGGGATGATATTGCCGCCGAGGCCAACCTTGTATCCCTTGCCATCGGTTTCAGGGTCCAGAAGCACGCCGTACATATAGGCCGCGCGCAGGCCCATGATGGGGCCGGTGACGGCATTTTCATCCAACAATTCCTCGGGCAGGTCGTCTGCCGCGATCACCATAACCTTGCCGCTTGCCGCATCTTCGCGACTGACAAAGGCGCCGGCACCGCCCGTGTGGTCGATATGATGGTGGGTATAGATGACACCAACGATGGGCTTGTCGCTTTTCTGGCGGATCAGTTCGAGCGTGGCATCGCCGTCCGTGCGGCTGAGCGTGGTGTCAACGATGATGAGGCCGGTGTCGCCCTCGATCACGATCGTATTGGGGATGCCGCCGTTGACCTTCATATATTGCCAGACGGGTGCGTCCTCCACGAGGAACGGTCCGTTACCATGATCCTTGAAAAACTCGACGGCTTCTGCCGGCAATTCCGCCGGCTTCAGTACCCGGACGTTGGCCGGTTTTTCGTCGCAAGCAGCGAGTGCCACAAGGCAGGCGCCGGCCATCAGGCCATGAATGATCGTCCGTACGCTGGCTGTGGCCATCGTCCCTCTCCCCTGAAGTCTGTGTCTCTCCCGGGAAAAATTAGACTGGTCAGTTCAGTTCTTGTCAAGCCGGGAACGAGGCGGCAATCTGTGGCTGGGAAATCAAGGGGGAAAGTCCATGTCAATCCGCGCCTGGCTGGCGCGCCGCCAGATCCGTCGTGCCTTTCGGGGGAAAACCACGCGCGATCTGACACCCGACCAGCTTGTCAAACTCTTCGGTGGCCTTCTTGCGAAGGCCGAGCAAATGGCGCCGGCGCTGCCTGCGTCCGTCAAGGTCACGCCGGTTGAAGGCGCAGGCTTTCGCGGTGAATGGGTCGAGGCGCCCGGCGCGCTGCCTGCTCGTAGCATCCTGCATTTCCATGGCGGCGGCTATGTGTGGGGCGGTATTGGCGGCTTCCGCGATTTTGCGATGCGGCTTTCCACAGCGGCCAAGGCGAAGGTCTTTCTCCTGCAGTACCGCGTGGCGCCCGAGCATCCGTGCCCGGCGGCGGTTGAAGACGCAGTTGCGGCGTGGAAGGCGCTGGCAATGGGCGGGGTACCTGTGATGCTTGGCGGGGATTCCGCCGGTGGCGGGCTCGCGGTGGCACTTGTGCAGGCGCTCGCCGCTGAGGGCATCAAGGGGCCTGCCGCCCTCGGGCTGATTGCGCCTTGGGTCGATCTTGGGCTCGGCGGTTCCACCTTCGCCGGGAATGCAGAAAGCGATGTGATGCTGGACCCGCGCGGCATTGGCCGGGCGGCGGAGCTTTATCGGGGCGGGCTTGCTGCATCCGACCCGCGCTGCTCGCCGCTTTTCGGGCGGATGGATACGATGCCGCCGACGCTGTTGCAGGTGGATGCGGGCGAGATATTGCTCGATGACAGCCGCAGGCTCGCAGCAAAGATCAGGGAAGCGGGCGGCAAGGTACAGCTCGATATCTGGAAAGGCCTGTTCCACGACTGGCCGATGGTCGCCCGGCTGGTGCCGGAAGGCCGCAAGGCGATTGCCGATATGGCGCGTCACTATGAAGCCTATTGGAATGGGGGAGAAGCAGCATGAGTTACAATTACGGCCCGGCTTTCGTCACCGGGGCAGGCTCCGGCATCGGCCGTGCGATGGCCATCCAGCTGGCGGCTGCGGGCTCCCCTGTCGCCCTCGCTGACGTCAACGAGGAAGGCATCAAGGTGGCAGCCGCGGAGATTGAAGCGGCAGGTGGAAAGGCCCTCACCTTCAAGCTGGATGTTTCGGACCGCGCTGCGGTGATGGCGGCGGTTCAGGCGACGCATGAGGCCTTCGGCGGTATCGGCTTCATTGCCAACAACGCGGGCGTCACGCTCACCGATCTTGTCTCGACGATGCAGGAAAGCGACTTCCGCTGGCTGATGGAAATCAATTTCTGGGGCGTGGTGCATGGCACGCAGGCGGCGCTGCCGTTGATGCTGAAGCAGGGCCGCGGCCATATCGTCAATATCTCCAGCCTTTTCGGGATCATCGGGGTGCCGAGCCAATCGGCTTATTGCGCTGCCAAGCATGCGGTGAAGGGTTTCAACGAATCCCTGCATTATGAACTGGCAGGGACGGGCGTCAGTATCCACAGTATCCATCCGGGCGGGGTGAACACCAATATCGTGCGCGGCGGTCGCCACCGCCGGAATGCCGAGGGCGACACGGACACAAGTAAAATGCAAAGCTCTTTCCAGCCGCTGGCCATCACCACGCCGGACGAGGCAGCGCGGGTGATCCTCGCGGGTGTGGCAAACGGCGATTACCGGATCATAGTGGGCAAGGACGCGCGCTTTGCGGATCGCTTCCAGCGCTTCTTCCCGAACCTGTGGCGCAAATTCTTTGGCCGGGGTATGAAACGTCGCAAGGCTTTCTGAAGGGCACCGAATGCAGTCTGTTCACAAGTTTGTATCGAAGGCGCACAAATGGATCGGCCTGTTGATCGCCGCGCAGGTGCTTTTCTGGACCGGCAGCGGCCTTTTCATGAGCATCGTGCCCATCGAAACCGTCCGCAGTGAACATACGATTGCGGAAGCTGCGCCCGTTGCGCTGGATGCTGGAATGCTTCCCGCTGGTATCCGCTTCCAGAAGCTTGAAGCCGTGGCCCCACTCGGTACGCCGCTCGTACTGGTGACGGATGCGGGTGGTGCGCAGTTCCTGCTCGATCCTGCGACCGGTCAGCAGGTGCCGTCCTTTTCCGCTGAGGAAATCATTTCCATTGCCCGCCATGCCTTCCGGGGTGAGCCCGGCGCACCGGAAGCCGTGCTCTTCGATACCGAGCCCGGTGACTATCGCGGCAGCCTGCCTGTCTGGCAGGTCTCCATGGGGGACGAGGGCGGCACCCGGCTTTATGTCGACCCCGCCAGCGGACGCATCAAGGCGCGCCGCAGCGATGTCTGGCGCGTCTATGATTTTCTCTGGATGCTGCACATCATGGACTACGACACGCGGGACGATTTCAATCATCCGCTCCTGATGGTGGCGGCAGGCAGCGCCTTCCTTTTCACCATCACCGGCATTGTCCTGCTGTTTTACCGGTTCCGGCGGCGGGACTTCGGGCTGAAGGCCCGCCGGCGCTAGGCCTCAATCCCGTCGCGGGCCAGTTCGGCCTCGGTCGCAATGCGGGCTTCGGTGCCTTCGGGGGCCTTGTACCAGCCGGGATCTTCGCCGTCCTGGATGCTCTTGCGCACCTTGAGGATCGTGAACATGCCGCCCATGGTAATATAGCCCTTGGGGCCATTGGCGCCAACCATGGGGATCGAGTTTTCAGGAATGTCCATGTGGCCCATGCCGATATGCATGCCATGGTCGCCCATGCCGTCGTGCCCCATTGCCATGAAACCGTCGACCACCGGGCGGACTGCCGCGTTGATCAGCTGGGGATCGGCGCCGATCATGTTGGGGATGCCGTGGCCCATCTGGTTCATCACATGGTGGGTCATGTGGCAATGCATCGCCCAGTCGCCCGGATTGTCGGCGACGAATTCGATGGTACGCGTGGCGCCTACGGGTACGAGGACAGAGGTTTCGGGGAAGCGCGCCGTTGCCGGGATCGGGCCGCCGTCGGTTTCCGTCACATCGAAGGCAAAGCCGTGCAGATGGATCGGATGGTGATCCATCGCTGAAAGGTTGCCGAAACGGATACGGACGCGTTCATCAAGGGCCGCCACAATCGGGTCGGTGCCGGGGAAACAGCGGGCGTTGAAGGTGAGGACGTTGAAGTCGCTCATCTCGTTGGGGTCCGGGCGTTTGGCACCGGGTTCGATCTTCCATTCCGACAGCATCATCGCATAGTCGCGGTCCGGCAGCGGGCCTTCAGGCTTGCGCGGATGCACCACGATCATGCCCATCATGCCAAGTGCCATCTGGGTCATCTCGTCATGGTGCGAGTGATACATGAAGGTGCCATGCTGGATCAGCCGGAACTGGTAAACGAAGGTCTCGCCCGGTTCGATCACATGCTGGCTGAGGCCGCCGACGCCGTCCATGCCGCTCGGCACGATCATGCCATGCCAGTGCACGGTGGTGGGGGCGGGCAGCCGGTTGGTGGCATAGATGCGGACGATATCGCCTTCGACGGCCTCGATGGTGGGCCCGTGAACGCGGCCGTTATAACCCCAGCAACGCGCATTCAGGCCGGGGGCGAATTCGTGGTCCACTTCCTCGGCGATCAGGTGGAAAACCTTTACCCCGTCCACGATGCGGAAGGGCAGGGTTGTCCCGTTCGGGGTCACGACCGGGCGATAGTCCTTGCCCGGCTCGCCCGGCGGCACGCTTTCTGTGGCCGAAATCGTCTGGGCGGGGGAGGACATGGCACGGGCCCCGGTGCCGAGCGAAGCGACAAGGAGGCCTGCACCCGTCAGGCGGAAAGCATCACGGCGGCTGAGGGTCATCAGTGTGCCCCCTCCGCCTCGCTGCTTGTGCCACCGGCTGCACCGCCCATGGAAAGGCTGCTGACCGGGAAAATCACCCCGGCACGGGCGGCATCGACGGCAACCTCGGCGTCGCGGTAGCGCTGCCAGCCCTGCAGCTGGCGGCGGCGTGCCTCGACAGCACTCTCGCGGATGGCCAGAAGCCCGAAGACGCCGGTCTGCATGGCATTATACTGGCGCAGCGACGCTGCCACCGCCTGATCTGCGGCAACTACCACCTGTTCATTCAGAAGCTTGACAAGCTTGTGGGCGGCTTCGCGCTCGCGCACCAGAAGGGCGGCGCGGTTTGCTGTCACTACAAGGGCATGGGCATAATCATATTGCGCTGCGCGCAGTTCCGCTTCGGCCTTGTCGCGCTTCGGTCCGCCGAAATTGAAGACAGGCAGCGGTATCTCGATCGAGGGGCCGACCTCCCACTGGTGGTCGTCCCGCTCGGCTGACACGCCAAGGTCGATATCGGGCAGGATCGAGGTAATCTCGGTGATGCCGTGCGAGGCCGCAACGCGGGCAACCTCGGCCTTGCGGGAGGCGAGCGTCAGGCTGTTGTCCATCACAGTTTGCATGTTGACCGCTGTCAGATCGGCAGTAATCGACGCGGGATCAGCATTGTGGACGAACCAGTCGCCCATCAGGTCGACGCCCAGAAGGCTCGCCAGATCCTCGCGCGCCTCGCGGCGTTCTGATTCTGCCATGATCACCGCTTGTTCGGCGTTCGCCACCGCAATCTTGCGGGCGATCAGCTCGTCAGCCGGGATATTGCCTTTGTCGGCAAGCTCGATGGCCACCTTTTCAGCGGCGCGGGCGATGTTTTCCGACATTTTGGCCAGATTGTGCGCCTGCTTGGCAACAGCCAGCCGTGTCCATGCCCGGCGCACATCGGCGATCAGGGCAATGGCATAATCGGTGACATCGGCCTCGACACGTTCAAGGTTGGCGACGCCCTGCTTTTTCCTCAGCGGCATCAGGAAAATATCGAGAACCGGCAAGGTCAGGCCAAGCTCCAGCGGGCGACCCTCGGTGAAGGCAATGCCGGCTTCCGCCACGGGATTCGGCAACAGGCCGGCGGCGCGCAGGTCGGCTTCCGCGATGGCCAGCTGTTCGTAACGTGCCCTCAGCGCCTGATTGTTGAAAAGTGCCAGCCGGACAGCGGCCTCTTCGCCGAGGGGGCTTGCCAGAATCTCGGCGACTTCGGCATCGTTCGTCAACCCCACATAGCGGGTGCGGGCCTCAAGGTCGGTACCGACACGGTCCCGGCTTGCCCCCGGAGGCAGCGTGGCGCAGGCAGAAAGAAGGGCTGCAGCTGTAACAAGGCTGATGCTCGATGAGATCAAACGCACTAACACTCTCCGGGCGGTTGGCTGACTGACGGGCGACCATAGCCGCAACCCCTTTTCACGGCAAGTCAAAGCGGAGTGAGTGTTTTGGGGACGCGGCTCCCTCATGGCGATTGTGTTGATGCCTGCTTCCTGATAGGGGAAGCCAAAGGGACCAATCCAACCGGGGCAATCATAATGAGCGAACAAGCCACTGAAGAAGCGTTTCCGACGACCGGCAGCGCCTCTGGCCAGCTGTTTTCAGACCTGAATGCGGGCTTCGCCTTTTTCCTCGATTGCGTGGTCAACCTGTTCGTGCTTTCGGGCATCCTGCTCGGCGCTTTCGGCATGCCGACGGAAGTGGTGTTCGGCAAGATCATCCCCGGCGCCATTGTCGGCATCGTGGCGGGCAATGCGCTTTTCATCTGGCAGGCCAAACGGACCTCGAAAGCGACAGGCAACCCGGCACTGACAAGCATTCCCTTGGGCATCGACCTGCCGACCATCTTCGGCATGTGCTTCTTCATCGTCGGCCCTGCCTATGTTGCGAACGTTGACGCCATGGGCAGCCTGCCGGCTGCAGAGCATGCCTGGCAGATCGGCATGGCGGCCGCTTTCTGGATGGCGATCATCAAGTTCATCCTGTCCTTCTTCGGCCGTGCCATGCAGACCCAGATGCCGCAGATGGCACTGGTGGGCGCGATGGCCGGTATCGCCACCGTGTGGCTTGGTGCCGAAGCGCTTCTCGGCGTGTTCGCCCTGCCGGAAGTCAGTCTTGTTTCCATGATGATCATGGCCTTCGCGCTGATCGCCGGGCACCGCCTGCCTTTCTCGATGCCGGGGGCGGTGATCGCCATCGTCGTCGGGACGCTTCTTTATTATGTGCTGGCCTTTGCGGGCGCCGGGAACGGTTATGTGGTGCGCGAAGCACCCGAGCTGATCCCCGCGATCCCGACCTTCACCATTGCCGGCATCACGGCCATGTCGGGCGAGATCACCAACAGCCTTGGTATCGTCTTCCCCTTCGCCTTGCTGATTGCGGCGTCTGCCGTGAATATCGTGGCGGGGGCGCGCATTGTGGGCGACCATTTCGACCCGCGTCAGGTGGTGCAGATCGATGCCACCGCCACCTTCATCAGCGCCATTTTCGGCGGCATCGTGCAGACAACCCCGTACTTCGGTCACACGACCTACAAGCGGATGGGGGCGCGTACCGGCTATGCCATCGGTGCGGTCAGCCTGATCGCCATCGGCGGGCTCGGCGGTGTGATCGCCTTTGCCTCGCAGATGATCCCCGAAGGTGTGCTGAAGCCGATCCTTGTGGTGGTGGCGAGCGATATCCTGCGCCTCGCTTTCGCCGGTGGCGACGCCCGCCATGCACCGGCGCTTCTGTTCGCCATGGTGCCGGGAATTCTCAATTATGCCTTCTCGAAAGTGTCGGACCTTTATGGCCGGATCGGCGAAGCCGTGCAGCAGTCGCTCGGCACCGACTGGCAGAACAGCTATCTGCTCCTTGGGGCCATGTCGCGGGGCTATATCCTCACGAGCCTCATCTGGGGTGCCATGCTGGTGTGGATCATCGACCGTTCGATGAAGCGCGCGGCCTTCGCCGCCATTGCGGCTGCCGTTTTTACGCTTTTCGGGGTGATCCATTCCGTGCTGCCGTCCTCGGGCATGTATCTGCCGTGGGCGATGCCCGCGATGGACGGTTTCGCGAGTGTGCTACCCTATCGGCTGGCGGCGGGCTATCTGATCACCGCGATCATGCTGTTCCTGTTCTCGCTGGACCGCGAAAAGCCCAAGGCCTGAGACTTTATTAACAAGGCGGGAGAAACCCCATGACCTCGCCCCAGTATGTGAATGTCGGCACGGACTTTCATGCCGACTGGCTGGACGACATCCGCGTCAACAAAAGCGCCGTCGAGCGCCGCGTCGCCGCGCTCGACGGCGCGCGGCCGGTGAGTGGCGAGGCGCTGGTCGCCTTTCTCGTCAAGGCTATCAGCTGTATCGACCTCACGACCCTTGCCGGCGACGATACGCCGGGCCGGGTGGAACGCCTGTGTGCCAAGGCCCGGAACCCGGTGCGCCGGGATGTTCTCGCGGCTTTCGATGTGGCGGACATCGGCCTCACCACCGGTGCTGTGTGCGTTTATCATGGCATGATTGAAACGGCGGTGAAGGCACTTGAAGGAACCGGTATCCCGGTGGCTGCGGTTTCGACGGGGTTTCCGGCAGGCCTTACCCCCTTCGAAACGCGGGTCGAGGAAATCCGCCGCTCGGTGGCGGCAGGGGCGGCCGAGATCGATATCGTCGTCACCCGCGCCCATGTGCTGACTGGCAACTGGCCGGCCCTTTATGATGAAGTGAAAGCCTTCAAGGAAGCATGCGGCCCAGCCCATATGAAAGCGATCCTTTCAACGGGCGAGCATGGAAACCTGACCGAAGTCGCCAAGGCCTCGATGGTCGCCATGATGGCCGGCGCCGATTTCATCAAGACGTCAACCGGTATGGAAGCGGTGAATGCCACGCTCCCTGTTTCGCTTGTGATGGTGCGGATGATCCGTGACTTTGGCGAACGTACCGGCATCAAGGTCGGCTACAAGCCTGCGGGCGGCATAAGGAAGGCGGCGGAGGCCGTACGCTATCTGGTGCTGATGAAGGAAGAACTGGGCCGTGACTGGCTTGAGCCCGGCTTGTTCCGGTTCGGGGCTTCGGCGCTGCTTGGCGATATTGAACGCCAGCTTGAAACATTGGCGACGGGTATCCCCTCCGCCCCGTGGCGCCATGCGATGGCCTGAGGAGACTGGGCGATGAGTGTGAAGGACAAGCTGCAGACCATGGACTATGAAGTCTCGCTCGAAAGCCGGGCGGCGGCGGACGCCTGGCTTGATGGCCACAAGCGCCGCTTTGGTCATTTCATCGGCGGCAAGTGGGTGAAGCCGGCGAAGGCGCAGATGCTGCCGAGCTTCGCGCCCGCCACCGGCGAAGTACTGGCCGAGATTGCGGTGGGCACCAAAGCTGAGGTCACTGCGGCCACCAAAGCCGCCCGCGCCGCGCAGAAGGATTGGGCGAAGACAAGCGGGCACAAACGCGCCGCCTATCTCCGTGCCCTTGCCCGGCTCATCGAAAAGCACGCGGGTGTGCTCGCTGTCCTCGAAGCGCTTGATAATGGCAAGCCGATCCGCGAGACGACCAATGTTGATATTCCGGCATCCGTCCAGCATTTCGATCATCATGCCGGCTGGGCCGAGCTGATCGAGGCCGAGTTTCCGGGTCACGAGCCCGTCGGGGTCGCCGGGCAGATCATCCCTTGGAATTTCCCGCTGCTGATGGTGGCCTGGAAGGTGGCGCCGGCACTTGCCGCCGGCAATACTATTGTCCTGAAGCCTGCCGAGTTCACGTCGCTCACTGCCCTCTATTTCGCCGAACTGGTGATCGCCGCAGGCCTGCCGGACGGGGTGGTGAATATCGTGACAGGACCGGGTGAAACCGGGGCGCTTTTGGTGGATGCCGATGTCGACAAGATCGCTTTCACGGGTTCGACCGAGGTCGGCAAACTGATCCGCCGCCGGATTGCGGGCACCGGCAAACATCTCACGCTGGAGCTGGGCGGCAAGTCACCTTTCATCGTGTTCGATGACGCGGACCTTGACGCTGCGGCAGACGGGCTTGCCGATGCCATCTGGTTCAATCAGGGCGAAAGCTGTTGTGCGGGGTCGCGCCTTCTGGTGCAGGAAGGCATTGCCGGGCGCTTACTTGAAAAAGTGAAGGCGCGGATGGCGGCGATCCGCATCGGGCACTCACTCGACAAGACCGTTGACATGGGGGCGATTGTCGATCCCGTCCAGCTTGAGCGTATCAAGCGGATGGTGGCCGAGGGTACGACAGACGGTGCCAAGGTCTGGCATGCACCCTGCGTCCTGCCTGCCGAGGGTTGCTATTATACCCCAACGCTTGTGACCGAGGCGGGGACGGCCAATATCCTGATGCAGGAAGAAGTGTTCGGGCCTGTCCTCAGTGTCCTCACTTTCCGCACGCAGAAGGAAGCCGTGGCGCTGGCCAACAACAGCCGTTACGGGCTTGCCGCCAGCGTATGGTCCGAGACCGTCTCCCGTGCGCTTGAGGTGGCGGCGGCATTGAAGGCCGGGGCGGTGTGGGTGAACGGCGCCAGCATGTTCGATGCATCGGTCGGCTTTGGTGGCATGCGCGAATCCGGTTTCGGGCGCGAAGGCGGTCGCGAGGGGATGACGGCCTATCTGGTGCCCAAAGCCGAGCGCAAGTTGAAGGATTTGAAGGCTGAGGCCGCACCCATAGGCGGCAACGCCAAGGATATTGATGCTGCGGTCGAGGCGGCAGCGGGCGCACAGGCGGCATGGGCAGTCAAAGCCGCTGCCGAGCGCGGTACCGTACTGCGCCGTATTGCCGAAACGCTTGAGGCCCGCGCGGATGACTTTGCCCGCAAGCTGGAAGCCGCCGGGGAGAGTCGCAAGGCGGCGAAGGCCGAGGTGGCGACCGCGATCCGGCGCCTGTTCACCGCCGCGGCGCTCGCCGACAAGTTTGATGGTGTGGTGCACACGGCCCCCTTGCGCGGTGTTGCCTTTGCCATGAACGAGCCCTTCGGCGTGCTGGGGATTGCTTGCCCGCCGGAAGCCTTGCTCATCGCACCCGTCACGCTCACCGCCCACGCGCTTGCAGCCGGGAACGCCGTTGTGCTGGTACCGGGAGCGGTGCTGGCGGGTGATATGAAAGCGCTGTTTGCCGGCCTGCCTGTCAATGTTGTGACGGGTAATCCTGCCGCCAACGCCTTGTTGCTGGCACGCCATGCTATGGTCGATGCGCTCTGGTCTTTCGCGGGTGACAGGGCAGCGCAGGAAGCAGCAGCCGCCGACAATATGAAACGCACCTGGGCGGGTATGACCAAGGCGTGGGACTGGAAGAATGGCTCACTGACAAGCGGCAAGGCCTTGATGGAACGCGCCACCGAGGTCAAGAATATATGGGTGCCGTGGGGTGACCAGAATTAGCGGGTAACCAGAACTAGCGGGTTTCGAGTGACGAGGAAGGAGCGGAGATGAACAGACGGGTCTTGCTGATCGGCGGAACGGCTTACGCCCCCGCGCTCACGGCGGTGGAAGCCAAGCGCAAGACGCTCGTCGCCACTGTGCCCGACATGGTCTCAGCGCGGGATATCATCTCCACCGAGACGTTCGATTTCATTGTTGCGGACCTTGATACGCCCGGCGTGGAGGTCGATTCCGTCATCCGGCTCGCCGCTGCCGCGCCGCTTTGTGCCGGGGTGCTGATCTTTGGGGACATGAACACGGCCCGTGCGCGTGCGGCGCGCGATCTGGCCACCGCGCTCAGCGTCAATCTTGTCGGCATTCTCGTGAGCCCCATCCGGGCGAGCGATATCGCGCGGCTTCTGGAAGGCGTCAGCCTGACCGAGGAACCCGAACGGGCAGGGAGTGCGGCGATCCTTTCAGAAGCGGAATTTCTGCGCGGGCTGATGACGGACGGGCTCGTGGCCGCCTACCAGCCGAAGGTCGACTTGAAAACCGGGCGGATCGTGGGGGCTGAGGCCTTCGCCCGCTGGCGGGGGCCTTCGGGCGGCATTCTGGGGGCAGGCGCAGTGCTGCGGCTTGCCCGTCAGCGCGGCTATATGGATGTGCTGGCGCACCGGATGCTGGAGCTTGTTGTTGCCGAGCTTGGCCTGTGGGTGCAGATGGGAATGGAATTGAAAGTTTCGGTCAATGTATCGACCGAAAACCTGCGCCGCAGCGACTTTGTGGATGTGGTGACAAACCTCGCTGCCGTTCACAAGGTGCCGCCGCACCTGATCCAGCTGGAGATCACCGAAAGCGAGATCAACTGGGATGACTCGCCGCTCAAGGATTCCATGCAGCGCCTGAACGGCCGGGGCTTCCCGCTGGCGCTGGATGACTTTGGCACTGGCCTCGCCTCGCTCATGAAGCTTTCCGAAGTGAAGTTCGAGGAAATCGTGGTGGACCGCCGCTTCACCCGCACGGCGGTGGATGAAGGCCCGGCGCGCACCGTGCTGGAAGGTGCCATCGGTGTGATCCACAAGCTCGGCCTCGTTTGCACCTGCGAGGGGATCGAGGACGCGGCCACGCGCGATCTGGTGGCGGGGCTCGGCGCCGATGTCGGGCAGGGCTTCCTCCTTGGACAGCCGATGGTCGGCACCGAGTTTCTGGAACTCCTTGACCGTCAGTAGTCGCTGAAATCTGCCATTGTTCCTGTTTTGTTCTTATGCTATATAAAAAGGCATGAGACAGAGCATGGCCATATCCGGCGATCCGACTGTCCGCGCAGAGATGTTGCGGGGGCGTGGTGCTGTGAGCAACCGCTCCGGCCGGTTCGAGCGCTTCGCGAAAAGCATTGCGGATGATGGCTGGGGGCCGGTCAGGGCCGACCTTGAAGCGCTGGAAGAACAGCCAAAACTTCGGACCGAGGTCACGGACGAGCACCCCAGACATATCATCACGAAGAATGCCTCGCCGGACATTCCTTTTGACCGGTCGATCAACCCTTATCGGGGGTGCGAGCATGGCTGTGTTTATTGTTTTGCGCGACCGACCCACACCTATCATGGCCTGTCGGCCGGCCTCGATTTCGAGACAAAGCTGTTCGCCAAGCCCGATGCTGCCGACCTCCTGAAAGCAGAACTTGCGAAGAAAGGCTATGAGCCCGCGCCCATCGCGATGGGGACGAACACCGACCCCTATCAGCCGATCGAGCGGGAGCGGGGTATCACCCGCGCGCTTCTGGAGGTGCTCGACAAAGCCAGTCATCCGGTCACCATCGTTACCAAATCCCGCCTTGTGGTGCGCGATATCGATCTCCTGTCGCGCATGGCGGAACGCAATCTGGTGAAAGTGGCGCTGTCGGTCACAACCCTCGACCCGAAGCTTGCCCGCACGCTGGAGCCCCGTGCCGCGACGCCGCAGCGCCGGCTGGATGCGATCAGGCTGCTCACTGATGCCGGCGTGCCCACGGGCGTGATGATGGCGCCGGTGATCCCGGCCATTAACGATCACGAGATGGAACGGGTGTTGGCCGCCGCTGCCCATGCGGGGGCGCGTGCGGCTGGTTATATCCTTGTGCGGCTGCCGCTCGAGGTCGCCGGGCTTTTCGAGGAATGGCTGGAAGCCAACTATCCGGATCGCAAGGACAGGGTGCTGTCGCGCCTTGCAGCCATGCGGGGCGGGCGGCTCAATGACCCGCGTTTCGGCAACCGCATGAAGGGCGAGGGGCTGGAGGCCGAACTGTTGCGCCAGCGTTTCGCGCTGATGTGCAAGCGTTTCGGCTATAACAAGGATCGCATCCGGCTGGATACGAGTGCCTTCGAGCCGCCCCTCAAACCGGCGAGGGGCGGCCAGATGGATCTTTTCGGTTAGACCAGTTCGCCAAGCTTGGCCTTGTCGAACGCGGCGAGGCTGTCATAGGCGCCTTCACGTACTGTTTTCGCCCAGTCCGGGTTGGCGATAAGGGCGCGGCCGACAGCGACGAGATCGAACTCGTTGTGCGCCAGCCGGTCCATCAGTTTGTCGAGGCTGGCAGGTGCCGCATTCGCAAAGCCCTTGGCGTTTTCATCGATGAAGCCCCCATCAAGACCGACGCTACCGACGGTGATCGTCGGCTTGCCGGTGATCTTCTTGGTCCAGCCGGCGAGGTTGAGGTCGCTGCCTTCAAACTCCGGCTCCCAGAAGCGGCGGGTGGAGCAGTGGAAGATATCGACGCCTGCGTCGGTGAGCGGGGCGAGGAAGGCTTCGAGCTCCGCGGGCGTCACCACGAGGCGGGCGGCATAATCCTGCTGTTTCCACTGCGACCAGCGCAGGATGATCGGGAAATCGGCACCAACGCGGGCGCGGATGGCCTTCACGATCTCGGCCGCGAAACGGGTGCGGGCTACATAGTCGCCGCCCCATTTGTCGGTACGTTCGTTAAGGTCGCCCCAGAAGAACTGATCGACAAGATAGCCGTGCGCGCCGTGGATCTCGACAGCGTCAAAGCCGATGCGCTTGGCGTCTTCCGCCCCTTGCGCGAAGGCGTTGATCACGTCTTCGATATCCTGCTCGGTCATCTCGTGGCAGCGCTTCTTGCCCTTTGCCACCATGCCAGAAGGGCCGTAGCCCGGTACGGTCGGATCGGGTTCGATCCCTTCCTTGCGTACCGATCCCACATGCCAGAGCTGAGGGGCGATCTTGCCGCCCGCGGCGTGCACGGCGTCCACCACCTTCTTCCAGCCGGCGAGGGCCTTGTCGCCATAGATGAAGGGCACGTTCGGGTAGCCGCTCGCCGCCGGATGGCCAATACAGGTACCTTCTGTGATGATAAGGCCAACATCGCCCTTTGCGCGGCGCTCGTAATAGGCCACGTTCATATCGTTCGGCACGTTGCCCGGCGAATAGGTGCGGGTCATCGGCGCCATCACCACGCGGTTCTTCAGTTCCAGCTTTTCGCTTTTGAACGGGGTGAAAAGGGCGTCGGTTGAATGGGTCATAAGATTTCCGATCTTCACAAATGCGTCAGCGGCCGGGCCAGCCTTCAGGCCAACCGTTGTCCAACCGGCCGCGGGGAGCTAGGTTGAAAGACATATCACCAAGGGAGAATTGGGCCATGTTCAGGAAATGTCTAGGGGTAGCTGTCGCATTTGTGATCGCGGGCGCTGCCATCGCTGCGGAAAAGACCGCGTGGGACTTCACGCTGACCTCCATCGACTATACCGACATGCCGATGGAAGCTTACAAGGGCAAGGCGGTGCTGGTGGTGAACACCGCATCCTATTGCGGCTTCACCCCGCAGTATGAAGGCCTGCAGAAGCTTTATGACGAATACAAGGACAAGGGCCTTGTGGTGCTGGGTGTGCCCGCCAACGATTTCGGCGATCAGGAGCCGGGCTCGGAGCGCAACATCAAGAATTTCTGCAAGGTGAATTTTGCGGTCAATTTCCCGATGACCAAAAAGATGGTCGTCAATGGTTCGGAAGGCACCGCCGACTTCTATAACTGGATGGCCGAGGAGCAGGGCGAGGAAAGCCGCCCCAAATGGAACTTCCACAAATATCTGATCGGCCGCGATGGCCACACGGTTGCATGGTTCGGCAGCAAGGTGGAACCGGATAGCGCCGAGCTTAAGGCGGCGGTGGAAAAAGCGCTGAACTAGGCGCGCTGCAACCAGTTGTCGGCCGGGTAGTGCGCTGCCCCGTCGACCACATGAACGGTATAGGCGTGCCGCGAGCGGGGCGAAAGATTTGGCCCCGAAAGGTGCGGCAGAAGCCCGTGAAGCACAATGAGGGTCCCTTTCGGCACAGCGAGGGGGACCTTTTTTTCTTCCTCGAACGGCGTGGCATCCAGCGTTTCAGTATAGGTGCCGGTGTCGCCGGTGCGACGGAAGCGTTCCTTCGGTGCATCGCCCACATGCGCGCCGGGGATAGCCCACATGCAGCCGTTTTCTTCTGTGGCATCCTCGACCGCCAGCCAGAAGCCGAGCACGCTTTGCGGTTCGGTCCAGAGGTAAGTGGCATCCTGGTGGCACACCACCTCGCCGCCGATTTCCGGCTGTTTGAAGATATACATCGACTGCACCGGATCAGGCTGTACGTGGCCAAGCGCCTTCGCGAGCCCCATCATCTTTTCGCTGTTCGAAAAGGCGCTGAAAACGGGATCAAGCGTGTGGAGCGCATGGCCCACCTTGTTGATAGCCACATTCAGCGGGCGGGTGAGATTGCCTTGGGTATCAAGCGCCCCGGCTTCGAAGAAAAAGCGAATGTCGGTGGCGCTATCGAGGAAATAGCGGTCCCGAGAGGGCTCGTCCGCTGTCGCCGAAAAGACCGTGCGGTGGGCATCGGGGTCGAAGCCCGTGGTGATTTCCGCCATCCGCGTCTTCATGGCATCGCACTCGGCCACGCTTGCATAATTTTCCAGCACCAGCACACCGTCGCGCGCGAAAGCGGCGATCATCTCAGGCGTGGCGGCGGCAAAATTGCGGGCGTCGAAGCGGGGCAGGGTCATGGTCGTGTCTCCTATCGCCCGAGAAGAAGCACGCGGCGCGAAATCCGTCAAGCGAAGGGCTTGATCTTGTCTCCCATTCAGCCTACTCGGAGAGGAGAACAAAAGGGGAGCATCGATGAGCATCACGGAACTACTGCCGATTGTCACGGGCGGGCTTGTTGTCCTTCTGCTGCTCCTTCTTGTTACCGTGATCCGCAAGCTTTCAAGCCTTGGCGAACAGGTGGCCGATGCGGGTGACCCGGCGGCGCTGATCCGGCTGGATACGCGGCTCACCGATATGGGCGTGCAGGCCGACCGGCGCGAAGCGGCGATCCGCGATGAATTCCGCGCCAACCGCGATGAAATCTCGAAAGCCGTCGCCAATCTTGCCGAGCAGATCCGCCGCATGGGGGCGGAGGCCAATCAGGCGCAAACCGATTTTCGCGACAAGCTGGATCAAAAGATGGCCGAGCTTCGCGCGGAGAACAGCGCCAAGCTTGAGGAAATGCGCAAGACGGTCGACGAAAAGCTGCAGACAACGCTGGAGCGCCGCCTTTCGGAAAGCTTCAAGACAGTGTCCGAGCGGCTGGAGGCCGTGCATGCGGGCCTTGGCGAGATGCAGAAGCTGGCGACCGGGGTGGGCGACCTGAAGCGGGTACTGACCAACGTCAAATCCCGCGGCACGTTCGGCGAGGTGCAGCTGGAGCTGCTGATCCATGATTTCCTGACGCCGGACCAGTTTCTGGCGAATTTCGATTGCGGCAAGCGCTCGGGTGGGGAGCGGGTGGAGTTCGGCATCAAGGTGCCGGGCACGGCGCAGGATGTGTTCCTGCCGGTGGATGCCAAATTCCCGACCGAGGATTACGAACGCCTTCTGGCTGCCGTCGAGATCGGCGACAAGGATGCGATTGATGTGGCAGGCACCGCTATCGAGCGGGCCATCCGCCGCTTCGCCAAGGATATTTCGGACAAATATATCAACCCGCCCCACACGACCGACTGGGCGATCCTGTTTGTGCCGACCGAAGGGCTTTATGCCGAAGTGTTGCGCCGCCCCGGCCTTTTCGAGGCCCTGCAGCGCGACCTGAAAGTGACGGTCGCGGGCCCCACCAACTTCCAGGTGCTCCTCTCTACCTTCCGCATGCAGTTCAAACAGGTGGCACTGGCCGAGCGTGCGAGCGAAGTGTGGCAGGTGCTGGGCGCGGTGAAGGGCGAGTTCGACCGTTACGGCGAGCAGGTGGGGTCGCTCGCCAAAAGTCTCTCAACCGCACAGAACCATGTTGAGAAACTGGATGTACGGCGGCGCCAGATGCTTCGCGCGCTCAAGAGCGTCGAAACGCTTGATGAAAGTCAGACAACGGCCCTTCTCGGCAGCCATGACGAAAGTGAATAGCTGCTATGCAGGCCCAATTGCGATAAAGCGTGCGATTTTTGCGGTGGGGCTTCTTGAAGACAAATGAAGCCTGCCATATATAGGCTGTGTACCGAGTACAAACGAGTACAAAAGGGCCACCAAATAAAAACGGCCCATATAACGACGACAGCAACAGTGAAGGTGACCAGACCCAAAACGGGCGGTCCTTCCATATACAGCGAGGATATAAACATGTTTACCGAACTTATGACCGTTTCGAGACCGTCGAGCACCCGTACTGCCCCGAGCAGTGTGCCGATGATGGATGTGCGTGTTGCACGCCGCCGCCGCCGCAATGTGCGGATGGCGCGGATCGCCGCCTGAACCATTCATTCGAACGTGACGGGCTTCTGCCCCTAGCCCCCTGAACTGAGGAAAGTCCGTCAACGTCGAAGGCCGGTTCCGGCTGCGGGATGTCTTTGCCAAGGCAGCGTCCCCCATAGCCTTCGCACTGCCGTGCCGGACCGGCCGCCTCCAATTCGTTTTGAGTACAGCTTCCCTCCGGGGAAGCCTTCTGAGCCTATCCATACCACCCCACTTGAACAGCGCCTCCATTTCCCGGGAGGCGCTTTTCTTTTGTGCAGCGCAGATAGATGTAGGGATCAGGCCTCGACGAGCGAGCGGACAAGCAGCCGGAGGCCTGCAGCGCGCCAGTTGTCGAACGGCTTGTCGCGCTCGTGGATGCGGTCCTCAAGCGTCAGCCAGCGCGCCAGCGTCTGGAACAGGATCAGATGCTTCAGGATATCGCCGTCCGGGAACAGGTCGGGGCCGTAACCGTTGACGAAGGCGCGCCACCAGGGGCGCTCCTCCACCGGCATCGGCTGGAACCGGGCGCGGAGCGGCAACAGGTCGGTGGTCAAGAGATAGGTGATCATGCGGG
Source organism: Pseudokordiimonas caeni (assembly GCF_026719705.1). Classification (GTDB taxonomy): domain Bacteria; phylum Pseudomonadota; class Alphaproteobacteria; order Sphingomonadales; family Kordiimonadaceae; genus Gimibacter; species Gimibacter caeni. Next base: position 545,776 of record NZ_JAPPRR010000001.1, read on the forward strand.
CCATGTCGGTGCAGATGGGCACCTGCTTGCGGCCCCAGATATCGATGCCGATCACCCGGCGCGGGCTGATCAGGATATTGCTCGGGGTGAAGTCGCCGTGGCTCATCGTGTGTCGCCCCATGCGGCCGTCAAGGGCTGCAGAGCCCTCCTCGAACCGTTCCATGCCGGCCTGAAACACACTGTCGCGCGCCAACCGCTTGGCGGCATCGGCATGCTGATCGGCGCGGCGGGCAATGAGCGCGCGGAAATGATCGGCATCAAAGGGCTTCAATTCGGTGCGGGCCGCCTGATGGAAACGGCGGAGCCAGCCGCCCGTCAGCTTGATCGCCTCGAACTGGCGCCAGCGATTGACAAGGTTGAGCACCAGCACCTTCGTCAGCGTCGGTGCCTCCACCCATTCCATCACCAGAAGGCGCTGGGCATCGTCATGGCCATAAAGTTCCGGTACCATGAAGCCGCTGTCGGTGCCTTTCATCAGCGGATGATATTTCAGCAGGGCATCGCGCTGGGCTGGAAAGGCGCCGCCAAGGCCCACGTCATCACGGTAGCTTTTCAGCACCACGATGCGCTTCTCGGCCTTTGAATCGAGAAAATAGAGATCGCACTTGCGGGAGGCAATCCGCCGGTCTTTTACGTCCCAGTCCGTGCCGCCGAAACGGTCGCCGAGGATAGCGCGCGCCGCCTCTTCGATATGGCCGGGGATGGGGGAGGTCATACCGGTCAGTGTCCTTGCCTGTTGCATGATGCGTCACTCGCTACCATTCTTTTTTCTATCATAGCGGAGGGCGGCTGCCATCCGGTAGTGATAGCTAAAATTTTGACGCCAAATCGGGAGAAATTATGACGCTGTTTGATCATGCCGGGATCGATCTTTCCGCCGGCCCCGACTGGCGCGCCGAGGAACGGATGATGGCGGAGCTTGGCGGGCTTGTTTGCGGCGTTGATGAGGTCGGGCGCGGGCCGCTTGCCGGCCCCGTGGTCGCGGCTGCCGTGATCCTTGATCCCGTCCGCGTGCCGGTGGGGCTCAATGACAGCAAGAAGCTCACCGAAAAAGCGCGTGTAAGGCTGGCCGCTGAAATCCGCGAAGTGGCGCTCGCGGTTTCAATCGCGGAGGCGAGCGTTGAGGAGATCGATACGATCAATATCCTCGAAGCTGCGATGCTCGCCATGCGGCGGGCGGTCGCCGGGCTCGCCGTTCGCCCCCTCGGCGCACTTGTCGATGGCAACCGCGACCCCCTCATTGGCATCACCACCGAGACCCTCGTGAAGGGAGATGCGAGGTCCCTTTCGATCGCCGCAGCATCGATTGTCGCAAAAGTTTTTCGTGACGAACTGATGAAAAATCTGGCCGAAAAACACCCCGAATACGGTTGGGACCGAAACGCAGGATATGGTGTGCCGGTCCATCTTGAGGCTCTAAAACTTGTGGGCGTGACCCCATTTCACCGGAAATCCTTCGCGCCGATTCGCGATATTTTACATCAACAAAATACCTTAACTGATTGATTCACGTGTAAGAATCGATTGACGCCGAATCGATTCCGACTCATAGTCCGTCTCACAGAGCGATGCGGAGGCAACGACCGAGAGGCCATAAGGCCCTATCCGCATCAAGGCTCGGGACGGAGAAATGACATGGCTGAGACGAAGAATGCTGCAAAGGCTGCAGCAAAGGGTTCCGCATCCGCAATGAACCTTCCGCTGGACCGTATTGTCCAGGGTGACTGCATCGAGGTGATGAACGCGCTGCCCGAGAAATCGGTGGACGTGATCTTTGCCGATCCGCCCTACAATATGCAGCTCAAGGACACGCTGCACCGGCCGGACAATTCGAAGGTCGATGGCGTTCATGATGCCTGGGACAAGTTTTCGAGCTTCTCGGCTTACGACGACTTCACCACCCGCTGGCTGGCCGCTGCCCGCCGCGTGCTGAAGGATACGGGCACCATCTGGGTGATCGGCAGCTATCACAATATCTTCCGTGTGGGCGCCGAGCTGCAGAACCAGGATTTCTGGATCCTGAACGATATCATCTGGCGCAAGTCGAACCCGATGCCGAACTTCCGCGGCACCCGCTTCACGAACGCCCATGAAACGCTCATCTGGGCCGCCAAGTCGGCCGACAAGGGCGGCTACACCTTCAACTATGATGCGATGAAGTCGATGAATGACGACACGCAGATGCGCTCGGATTGGGTGATCCCGATCTGTTCGGGCAAGGAACGCCTGAAGGACGGCGAGAAGAAGGCCCATGCTACCCAGAAGCCCGAAGCGCTTCTGTACCGCGTGCTGATGTCCTCGACCAAACCGGGTGATGTGATCCTTGATCCCTTCTTCGGCACCGGTACCACGGGTGCAGTTGCCAAGAAGCTGGGCCGTCACTTCATCGGTATCGAGCGCGAAACCGACTATATCCGGGTGGCGCAGGCCCGCATCGCAGAAGCCTCCCCCGCCGACGCCGAAGCCCTTGGCTATAACGAAGGCAAGCGCGCCCAGCCGCGTGTGCCCTTCGGCACCCTTGTCGAGCGCGGCATGATTACGCCCGGCACCACGCTTTACGACAGCCACCGCCGTTTCGCCGCCCGTGTGCGCACCGACGGCACGCTGGTGGCGGCCGACAGCAAAGGCTCGATCCACCAGGTGGGCGCGAGCGTGCAAGGCGCACCGGCCTGCAACGGCTGGACCTTCTGGCACGTTGAAAAGAAGGGCCAGCTTTACCCGATTGACGTGTTCCGCCAGCAAATCTGGGCGGAAATGCACTGAGACAGCTCCGGGCCTGCCACACGCCGGCCCGGACAGCCAGTTGCCTGCCAGTGTTGCGGCGGGCGCCCTCGCCATCCTCACATCCCGCGCAGGATGGCGGACTCCTTGGGAAGGGGCTTGCCCGCCCCGACCCCTCCGTTGGACGCCCCTCATGCCCATGGGGGCGTCCATTTTTTATGGGTAAAGGCCCACCATCTTCACAAACACGGTCGGCAGGCCGGCTTCGTCCAGATCCTCGATCCGCACCCATTCGCCGTTCGGGAGGTTGATGCGCCCGGATATCTCCGCCGCTGCTACCCGGGTTTCCAGATGGAAATGAGTGAAGGTGTGGCGGGCGATGCCATCCAGTAGCTGCCAGTCCCCGGTCGCGGGTGCATGGGCGGCCCAGTCATCCGGGAAATCGGCTAGCGCTTCCCACGGCGTTGAATATAGCCCCGGCATGCCGCCGAGCAGGCCTTTGGGCGGGCGGCGCTCCAGCAGGACATGGCCATTGTGCGTGGGCATGAAGGCGACCGTGCGGCGGGTCGGCTTTTCCTTCTTCGGGGCTTTCACCGGGAAACGCTCGGGCTCCCCCGCTGCATGGGCGGCGCAGTCGGGCTGCAGCGGGCAGAGGAGGCATTTCGGATTTTTGGGCGTGCAGATGCTGCTGCCCAGATCCATGCAGGCTTGTGCGAAGTCGCCGGGGCGGTCACGGGGCACCAATGTTGCCGTTTTTACCTTGATCTCGGCCTTTCCCTTCGGGAGCGGCGTTTCGATGCGGAAAAGGCGGCTTATTACGCGCTCCACATTGCCGTCCACCACCGTGGCAGCCTCGCCGAAGGCAATGGCGGCGACGGCTGCCGCCGTATAGTCGCCAACGCCGGGCAGGGCACGCAGGGCTGCTTCGGTTGCCGGGAAGCGGCCACCGTGATCGCGGGCCACGGCCTCGGCGCATTTATGGAGGTTGCGGGCGCGGGCATAGTAGCCAAGCCCTGCCCATGCCTTCAGCACGTCTTCAAGTGGCGCATTCGCGAGGTCGGTGACCTTTGGCCAGCGCTTCAGGAAATCGGCATAATAGCCTTTGACTGTGGCGACCGTCGTCTGCTGCAGCATCACTTCCGATAGCCACACATGATAGGCGTCGCCAACCTCGCCGGGCTTCGCGCGCCAGGGCAGGTCCCGCCTGTGGCGGTCGTACCAGTCAAGAAGGCGGGAGGCGGGCGTCATCGGGTGCGGGTTTCCTTGAGCGCGGGGCGCTGATCCTGTAGCAAGGAGGGCGAGCATAGCGGGCGCAACCCCGAGGGCAAGACGTGAGCGATAAAAAAGACAAGCCGGAGCCGAAGCAACGCCGTCGCATGAAGATGGCGAAGGCCGCCGATGTGGCCGCACCGCTTGTGGACCGCGCCGTCCGCCGGCAGGGCTTCGCGAGTGTCGAGGTGGTGCGTCGCTGGGGGCAGATCGTCGGGGTGGAGCTTGCCGCTGCCACGCTGCCGCAAGCCCTGAAATTCCGGCGCGGCGAACGCACCGGCGGCACGCTTGTGGTGCGCTGCCCGTCTGCCTTCGCGCCCCTGATGACCCATCAGGCGCACCGGGTGATCGAGGCGGTGAACGCCTATTTCGGCTTTCAGGCGGTGGCTGCACTGGAAGTGGTGCAGGGGCCACTGCCCGCGCGCTACCAGCGCCGCTATGAAAAGCCGGTGCCGCCGTCCGCCGAAACGGTGGCGGGGGTTGACCGGCTGGTTGGCGGGCGGGAGGCAAGCCCCCTGCGGGCCGCACTTTATGAACTGGGCCTTGCGGTCAACACGCCAAAGCCGAAGGCAGGCGGTTGACCCTGCGGGCGGCTTGGCGCAACGTGGATGAAGTTGAAGACAAGGGACAAGCGTAAGATGAAGGCACTTCTCGGGGGCACCCTAATTGCCCTTTTCCTCTCCATCACGGGCCAGGCCGCAGACGTGGCAGCTGCGCCCAAAAGCACTACTGGCGACATCATTTATGGTGATCCCAAGGCCGATATCGAGATAATCGAATATGGCTCGCTCACCTGCGCCCACTGTGCGCATTTCGCGAATGATATCCTGCCGGTCATCAAGGAAAAGTATCTGGATACCGGCAAGGCGCGGCTGCATTACCGGAATATCATCCGCGATCAGGTGGATCTTGCCATTTCCGCTGTGGCCCGCTGCGGCGACATGGAGCGCAGTCACAAGCTGATGAGCGCCTTCTTCGCCTCACAGGACAAATGGATCCATGTCGGCAGCGAAGCTGCAATGATCGATGCTATTGCCACGGTGGCGGCGGCCGGAGGCATGGACCGCACCGAGTTCGACCGCTGCGCGGCGGACGCTGACTTGCGCAAAAGCCTTGTGGAGATGACCCAGCGCGGCGCGCAGCTATATGGCGTGCGGTCAACCCCCACCGTGATCGTGAACGGGATGGTGCTGCCGGACTATTCGGCGGAATCGATTGAAGCAGCCATTGGGCTCAGCCTCAAGTAGCGGCCCCGCGAAGCCGCTGATGCCAATGGGGATTGACGAAAGGCAACCCTTTCGCGCACGGTTCCGCATTGGCAAAGATCAAGGGGCCTTCGGGCTGCCAAACCAAAGATAAAAGGACGAGAAAGACATGAAGCGTTTTCTGGGCGTTGCGGCGATCGCGCTCTCCCTCGCAGCTTGCGGCGACAAGGCCGAAAAAGGGGCTGCTGACAAGGCGGAAGGGGGCGATTCGGTCGCTGCCAGCGCCGTGACGGCACCGGCCGAGGCCACCGAGGGCACGTGGGGGGCTATCGTTTACGGAGACCCGAACGCCCCGGTCGAGATCGTCGAATATGCATCGCTCACCTGCAGCCACTGCGCCTTCTTCACGAACGATATCCTGCCGTCCATCAAGGAAAAATATGTGGATACCGGCAAGGTGAAAATCACTTACCGGAACTTCGTCATGAATCAGGTGGACCTTGCTGCATCGACCGTGGCGCGTTGTGGCGACATGGAAATGACCCACAAACTGATGTCGGCCTTCTTCGAAACGCAGGGCGAATGGGCTCACTTGCAGGATCAGCGCGCCATCCTTGACGCGCTCGCCCGCACTGCCCGCCGCGCCGGTATGAGCCGCACCGAGTTCGACCGCTGCCTCGCCAACACCGACATGCACAAGCATCTGGTGGAAATGACGCAGGAGGGCAGCAAGGAATTCGGCGTGAATTCGACGCCGACGCTGTTCGTCAATGGCAAGAAGCTCGACAATTACCTTGGCGAAACGGTTGAAGCAGCTGTCGAGGCAGCGCTGAAATAAAGCATTGCGGGCCTCGCGTCATTTGGCGCGGGGCCTGTTTCAGGGGGAGGGGCTGCTGGCCCATGCAGTTCACGCGGCTCAGGCTTTCGGGGTTCAAGTCCTTTGTCGATCCGACCGAGCTTCTGATCGAGCCCGGCCTGACGGGCGTTGTCGGCCCGAACGGCTGCGGCAAATCCAATCTTCTGGAAGCCATCCGCTGGGTGATGGGCGAGAACCGCGCCAAATCCTTGCGCGGCTCCGGCATGGACGACGTGATCTTCGCGGGTACCGACCGCCGCTCGCCCCGCAATCTGGCCGAGGTGACCCTTGTCCTTGAAAACAGGGATAGAAACGGCCCCGCCGGTTTCAATGACGAAGACCTGATCGAGGTCACCCGACGGATCGAACGGGATTCGGGCTCCGCTTACCGCATCAATGGCAAGGATGTGCGCCAGAAGGATGTGCAGCTGTTGTTCGCGGACGCCGCGACCGGCGCGCACAGCCCGGCGCTCGTCAGCCAGGGCCGGATCGGCAACCTGATCAACGCCAAGCCGCAGGACCGTCGCGCGATCCTCGAGGAAGCGGCCGGTATCTCGGGCCTCCATACCCGCCGCAAGGAAGCCGAACTGCGCCTCAGGGCTGCCGAAGGCAATCTTGTCCGCGTTCAGGATGTGATCCAGGCGATGGAAAGCCAGATCGCGGGACTGAAGCGGCAAGCCAAGCAGGCGGTACGCTACCGTGAGATTTCGGCCGATATCCGCCGCGCTGAGGGCAGCCTGCTGTTCCTGCGCTGGAAAATGGCAGCGGACGAAGTGCTGGAACTCGAACGCGCTTTCCGGGCTGCTGAAGCCGAGGTCGCGAACGTTTCGGCTGAGCTTGCCGCCGCCACCGAGCGCAGCGCTGAAAAAGCCGCCACCTTGCCGGCCCTGCGTGAAGCGGATGCCGTCACTGCGGCGGCCTTGCAGCGTGTGCTGATCGAGCGGGATAACCTCGCGGCCGAACTGCAGCGCCGCCGCGAAACTGCCGCCACGCTCCGCGCCACGCTTGAGCAGATTGCCGCTGACCGCGCCCGCGAGGAAGTGAATGGGGGCGACGCGACCGAGGCATTGACGCGCCTGAAGGGCGAACGTGAACGGCTGGAAGCCGCCCGCGACGCTGAAAAGGATGGCGAGGTGGCCGCCCGCGAGGCGCTTGATGCCGCTGCCCGCGCCGCCAGTGCAGCCGAGGCCGATTATGACAGGGAAAGCGAACGCACGGCCGAAACCCGCGCCCGGAAATCGAGTTTTGAAAGCGACCGGATCGCCATTAACCGCCGCCGCGAACAGCTGGAAGCCGAATCCGCCCGCGTCGAACGCGAAAAGGAAGCCCTTGCCGCTGACGATGAGACTGCTGCGAGTGTGACTGCTGCCGAAAAGGCCATCACGGTGGCGGAGGAAGCGCTCGCCAGCCTTTCCCTACGGCTCACCGAGCTTGAAGCAGCCACGCAGGAAGCGCGCACCGCGCGCGGCGAGGCAGATAGTGCCCGCGCCGAACTTGCCGGCGCCCTGAAAGCACTGACGGCGGAGGTCTCTGGCCTCCGTTCGCTCCTCGCTGAACCAGCAGCCGGGGCAGGGCGGCCCGTATCGTTCGACCTGAAAGCCGAGCCCGGCTTTGAGGCTGCGCTTGGGGCGGCACTCGGCGAGGAAGCGGAAGCGGGGCTCGATACGGCGGCAGCTCGCCACTGGCTGGCGGCGCCTGCTTTTTCCAGCATCGATTGGCCGGTGGGCATATCGCCGCTCATGGCGCATGTGTCCGGCCCGGATGTGCTGACCCGTCGGCTATCGCTCGTAGGACTTCTCGAGGATGAAGCCAGCCTTGGCAATATCGCGGGGCTTGTAGCCTCGCTGAAACCGGGCCAGATGGTCGTGACGAAAGACGGCCTTCTCGTGCGGGCTGACGGCTTTGTCGTGAAGGCTGGTGCCCCGACCCGCGCAGCGCAGCGGCTGGCGCATGCGAACCGGCTGGCCGAGCTTGAAAAGGAACTGGCGGCGCGCGAAACCGCGATGGCCGCCGCCGTTCAGGCCGCCGAAGCAGCGATTGCCACACATGAAGCTGCACGGAACGCCGAGCGTACCGCCCGCGACGAGCGGCAGGCAGCGGAGAAGGCCCTTGCTGACGCACGCCGCGCCCATATGGCGGCGATGGAAGCGGCGGCCCGCCGTGAAAACCGGTTGACGGCACTGACCGACACTGCTGAACGCCTGAAGCGCGAAGCGGCTGATGTGGCAAAGCAGCTTGAGGAAATCGACGCGAAACTTGCGGACCTTCCCGATATTGCCGGGCTTGAAGGCGAGCTTGCCTCCCGCCGGTCGCAAGTGGAAGCGCTGAGGGCCGGGCTTGCAGCTGCCCGTGCGACATACGACGGCCTCAGGCGTGAGGCGGCGGCGCGGGGCGAGCGGCTCCTTTCCATTGCGTCCGAGATGAAGGCATGGGAAAGCCGTGCCGAAGGGGCGATTCGCCAGATTGCCGAGCTTGGCGAGCGCGCCGAATCCACCAGGGCCCAGCTTGCAGCGGTGGAGGCCGCGCCCGAAGAAATGGCCGCGCGGGAACAGGCATTGATGGACGCCAAGGCGAGGGCCGAAGCCGCCCGCCACGAAAGTGCCGAGGCGCTTCTGGCCGCCGAACGTGCGCTCGCAGACGAAGACAGGACCCTTCGCAGCGTTCAGGAACGCCACGCCGCGGCGCGCGAAGGCATGATCCGGGCCGAAGCAGCGGTCGAGGTGGCCGGTACCAAGCGCAAGGATATCGCACTGCAGATCGGCGAGCGGTTCGAGTGCGACCCGGCAAGCGTGCTGGAAAAGGTGGGGGCACCGACCTCGGACAGCCTGCCGGACGCGATGGTGATCGAACACCAGTTCGAATCGCTGAAGCGCGAGCGCGAACGTCTCGGTGCCGTGAACCTGCGCGCGGATGAGGAACTGACAGAAATCGAGGTGCAGATGACGCACCTGAGTGGCGAGCGCGACGATCTCGAGGCCGCTATCGCCCGCCTGCGCGGCGCCATCGGCAGCCTGAACCGCGAGGGGCGCGAGCGCCTGCTCGCTGCCTTTGATGTGGTGAACCGGCATTTTGGTGAATTGTTCGTCACCCTGTTCGGAGGCGGGGCAGCGCATCTGGAACTGACCGAATCCGACGATCCGCTGGAGGCCGGTCTCGAAATTTTCGCGAGCCCGCCGGGCAAACGCCTGCAGGCGCTGTCGCTTCTCTCGGGCGGCGAGCAGGCGCTGACGGCCCTGTCGCTTATTTTTGCGGTCTTTATCACCAATCCGGCCCCCATTTGCGTGCTGGATGAGGTTGATGCCCCGCTTGATGACGCGAATGTGGAGCGATTCTGCAATCTTCTTGATGAAATGACGGCGCGTACCAACACCCGCTTCCTGATCGTGACCCACAATGCGGTTTCGATGGCCCGGATGAACCGGCTTTTCGGCGTGACGATGGCGGAAAGGGGCATTTCGACCCTTGTTTCGGTCGATCTTGAGCGCGCGAGCGAGCTTCGTGAAGCGGGATAAGTGCAGGGACGCGCTGTGAGTTCGTAATGAAATTGAAATGTTTTCCAATGATTTCAATTGGTTAATACATTTCTAATGCGTCTTGACACCGGATATGCCTGCCACTATGTTGCAGGCGCCTTCACGGCCTTGTCTCGTTAGGAACAGGGCTGCCGGCAACCCGTCCGGGAAGGCAGGACGAAACATGGTCCGGAAGCAGGCCAAGGCTGGCTCATCGGAAGGATGCGAAGACGTGGCTGACGAAGACAAGGATGCCCGCCTTTCATCGCTCGAGGAACGGCTGAGGAAAGCACGCGGCGACGACCCGGCAGATTCGCAAGGGGACGGCGCGGCACCGGATGGCAGCCGTTCGAACGCCCTTGGAATTGCCTTCCGTATCGGCGTTGATCTGGTTGTCGGGGCGATTGTCGGTGCCATCATCGGTTATGCGATCGATGGCTGGCTTGAGACAAAACCGCTTTTCCTGATCGTCTTCCTGATACTCGGGTTTGCAGCAGGTATCCGCAACGTCTTGCGCGAGGCCATCAAGCTGCAGGGGCCGGATGACGGCCATGCGTGATTTTATTCTTGGTCCGCGCCCAATTACAGGGTGTGACAAAAACAGGGGCGATACTCGTGGCACATAGTCCGCTTGAGCAATTCCAGATCAAACCGATCGCTGAGTTTTCGATTGGCGGGATCGACGCCTCTTTCACCAACAGCTCGGCATGGATGGTTGCGGTCGTTGTGGCCATTACCTTCTTCCTCGTTGGTGGCATGCGCAAGGCCGCGCTCGTTCCGGGCCGCTGGCAGGCGATGGTCGAGGTCTTCTACGATTTCGTTGCCGGCATGGTGAAGGAAAACGTCGGCCGTGAAGGCAAGGCTTACTTCCCCTTCATCTTCACGCTCTTCATGTTCATCCTCGGCTGTAACCTCGCCGGGATGCTGCCCTACAGCTTCACTGTGACGAGCCATATCATTGTCAACTTCGGCATGGCGATCGTCGTCTTCCTCGGCGTCACGCTGATCGGCTTCATCAAGCACGGCGCCGGCTTCCTGCGCCTCTTCGCCCCTTCGGGCGTGCCGGTGTGGCTGCTGCCCTTGCTCGTCGTCATCGAAGTGATTTCCTACTGCACCCGCCCGATCAGCCTGTCGGTTCGTCTGTTTGCGAACATGCTTGCCGGTCACATCATGATGAAGGTCTTCGCGGGCTTTATCATCTCGATGAGCGCTGTCGGCCTCGCCGGCTATCTCGGCGCCGTTGTGCCCTTCACCGTCAACGTTCTTCTGACGGGCCTCGAAATTCTCGTAGCCTGCCTGCAGGCCTACGTGTTCACCATCCTGACCTGCATCTACCTGAACGACGCAATGCATCCGTCGCACTAAAAGCAGGCCGGAAAACTCGGTTTATCTGACCCTATCCAACTCGAAAAGGAAAACACCATGGAACTCGCAGCAGCAAAGATGATCGGTGCTGGCATCGCCACCCTCGCTCTCGCCGGTATCGGTATCGGCCTCGGCAACATTTTCGGTAGCTTCCTCGGCGGCGCCCTGCGCAACCCGTCGGCTGCCAAAGGCCAGTTCACCAACCTGCTGATCGGCTTCGCGCTGACCGAGGCAACCGGCCTCTTCGCGCTCGTGATCGCCTTCCTGATCCTCTTCACCTAAGAAGATCGGACGCCAAGGTTGCCGGGGCGCGACGCCGATTGCTGTCGCGCCCTGCCGCATCCTGAACGGATACGGGCACGGCCCCGCATCCCACTGTTGAATATCTAGCCTTTGAGGCATGTGATGGCGGAAGCTCAAGACGCGCACACCACCGAGACCGAGGCAGCCGTTGCCGCGCCCCAAGAGGCTGTGGCAGACGCACATGACGCCGCAGTCGAGGCACATACCGAAGTGAGCCAGGAGGGCGGTCTGCCCCAGCTCAATATCGGTACCTATGAAGAGCAGCTCGTATGGCTGTTCCTCACCTTTGTTGTTCTTTACCTCATCGTATCGCGCATGGCCCTGCCACGTGTGACCAAGGTGCTGGAAGAGCGCGAGGAAAAGATTGCGGCAGACCTTGATGCAGCCGAAGTCCAGAAGCGTGAAGCTGAAGAAGTGAAGGCCGCTTACGAAGCAGCCCTTGCCGAAGCCCGCGCCAAGGCACAGGCCGTGATGGTGGAAGCCAAGGCTGAAATGGCAGCTGAAATCGCCAAGGTGCAAGCCGACCTCGACGCCAAGCTTGGTGAAAAGACTGACGCTGCCGAGAAGCGCATCGCCGCCGCGAAAGCCGAAGCGATGGCCTCGATCGAAGGTGTGGCGACGGACGTGACCCGCGAGATCGTCACGAAGCTCGCCGGTGAAGAAGCCGACGACAAGGCTGTGGCTGCCGCCGTCAAGGCTGCGCTTGAAACCGCGAAAGGGGCTTGATCATGGCTGCTGGTGAACCCTTCTACCTTGATCCGACCTTCTGGGTCGCCGGTTCGTTCGTTGTGTTTGTCGGCGGCGTGATTTACGCCAAGGCACACAAGAATATCGCGGCTGCCCTCGACGCCCGCTCTGCCGCCATCAAGGCGCAGATCGACGAAGCTGCAGCGCTCCGCGAAGAAACCGCCAAGCTCTTGTCGGACTTCCAGCGCAAGAAGCGCGATGCCGAGAAAGAAGCTGCCGATATCGTGGCACAGGCCAAGGAAGACGCGAAACTCCTGATCGCGGAAGCCAAGGCCGACATGAAAGCCATGGTGGAACGCCGCACTGCATCGGCCGAGCTGAAAATCACGCAGGCCGAAGCTGCTGCCATCAAGGAAGTGAAAGCTGTGGCCGTGACCGTTGCCGTGGCTGCCGCCACCGACGTGCTGGCGAATGCGCTTAAAGGTGCAGCCGGTGGCAAGGTGATCGACGCTGCGATTGGCGATATCGACACGCTGCTGCACTAAGCGGCACGACACGTGACAAGATTGACGCCCTGGCCGGCTGGCCGGGGCGTTTTCTTTTTTGGGCTGGTGGCAAGCGCGGCAAGGGGCTAGAAAACGTTACCAAACTTCCATGACGGACCGCCCATGACCCGCGCAGCCCAAGACCGCCTGATGATCCTTGCCACCTTCGCCTCGATGGGCGTGGCGACAACGCTTGTCGTTACCAAGACACTTGTCTGGTGGGCGTCGGGATCGGTTGCCATGCTCGGTTCGATGGCTGACAGCGCGCTTGACCTGCTGGCCTCCGCCATCACTTTCCTTGCTGTGCGAATGGCAGTGATGCCGCCCGATGAAGATCATCGTTTCGGCCACGGCAAGGCCGAAGCCATCGCGGGCTTGATCCAGTCCGGCATCATCATGGCCTCGTCTTTCTTCATCCTCATGGAATCATCGGCGCGGCTCTATAACCCGATGCCGGTGCAGGCGACCGGGCCGGTTATCGCCGTCTCGGTCCTTTCCATCGTCCTGTCGCTCGGCCTTGTGCTGTTCCAGCGCTTTGTAGTGGCGCGCACGCGCTCAATCGCAGTGGCGGGTGACCATCTCCATTATCAGGGGGACCTGCTGATGAATGCGGCGGTGATTGCCGCCGTGTTGATCGCAGGTACAGGCTTCACGGAAGCCGATGGTATTTTCGGTATCCTGATAGCGCTCTATATCGGCCACGGGGCCTATGGGATCGGGCGCAATGCCATCGATATGCTGATGGACCGCGAATTCAGCGATGCCGACCGCGAGACGATTTTCAACCTTGTGATGGGCAACCCGGATGTGCGCGGCCTGCACGAGTTGAAGACGCGCCACGCGGGCCGCGACAGCTTCATCCAGCTTCATATCGAGGTCGACGGCGAGATGACAGTCCGTGAAGGGCATCTGGTGGGCGATGAGATCGAGGCTACGCTCAGCGAAGCTTTCCCGAACGCAGAGATCCTGATCCATATCGACCCGCCGTCAGAATATTCCGGCCAGCTGACAGCGGCCGAGGTGCCCATGCCAAAGGAGGAAACCTGACCCATGCTGACGCTTTACGGCATCCCCAACTGCGACACGGTGAAAAAGGCGCGCGTGGCGCTTGATGAGGCGGGCATCGCCTACAGGTTCCACGACTTCCGCAAGGATGGCCTGACGGCGGAGCTGGCGGGTGCGATGCTGGATGCGCTTGGGGGCGATCAGGTCATCAACCGGCGCGGCACGACGTGGCGCAAGTTCGATGCGGCCCGGCAGGCGGCTGCCGAAAATCGCGACGGCGCCATCGCGCTGATGCTGGCGGAGCCATCGGTGATCAAGCGCCCTGTCTGGCACAAGGACGGCGACTGGAGGCTCGGTTTCGCACCGAAAGATCAGGATGCCATCCGCACCTGGGCTGCAGCCTGATCAGGCAATGAGACAAGGGCGGCACCCAAGACCGTCCATCCATGATATCCTATAACCCGAACAGGGAAGACACACAGCGATGCAGGAAGTTTCGATTTATCAGGTGGACGCCTTCACCAGCAAGGCATTCGGCGGCAATCCGGCAGCAATCTGCCCGGTGCCCGAATTTCTCGACACTTCGGTGATGCAGTCGATCGCGCGCGAGAACAATCTGTCCGAGACCGCTTTCATCGTGCCGCGAGCCGACCGCACGGAAGCGGATTATGACCTGCGCTGGTTCACGCCGTCGCTGGAGGTTGACCTTTGCGGCCATGCCACGCTTGCCTCGGGACTTGTCGTGATGCGGCATCTGGAGCCTGCGCTGGAGCTTGTGCGCTTCGCGACGCGCTCGGGCATCCTGCAGGTAGCGAAGCGTGCAGACGGCAAGCTGGCGCTCGATATGCCCGCCCTGACGCCGACGCCTGTGACAGCGCCTGATGGCCTCGCCGAAGCGATGGGCGCAATCCCTGAAGCCGTGCTGCACCGGGGGCGGGACTATCTGCTGATTTACCGCGACCCCCAGACCATCCAGCGCCTGCATCCCGACATGCGCGCCCTGCAGGCCTACGCGCCCTATGGCTTCATTGCGAGCGCACCGGGCACCGACGGGGTCGATTTTGTCTCGCGCTGCTTTTTTCCGAACCATGGCATCCCGGAAGATCCGGTCACCGGTTCTGCCCACTGCCTTTCGGGGCCATATTGGGCCGAGCGCTTTGGCCGGAATGACCTGCATGCCCTGCAAATTTCGGCGCGCGGGGGCGAGATCTGGATCACGGTGAAAGGTGATCGTATCGAGCTTGCAGGATCAGCCGTTGAAGTCATGCGCGGAGCGCTCTACCTTTCCCATTGATGGCCGGTGGCCTGCCCGTGGGTGGCAGGGCAGGGCTGCTTTCCGGGGGAAGCGTGATGACCACAGTCTATGATTTCGAAATGCCGCGGCTGAATGGCAAGCCGCAAGCGCTTGCTGACTATCGGGGCAAGGTGCTCCTTATCGTGAACACCGCCTCCAAATGCGGTTTCACGCCGCAGTATGAGGGGCTTGAAAAGCTCTATAAGGATTACAAGGACAAGGGCTTTGAAATCCTTGGCTTCCCGTGCAACCAGTTCGGCGCGCAGGAGCCCGGTTCGGAAGATGATATTGGCGAGTTTTGCCAGATCAATTATGGCGTCAGCTTCCCGATGTTCTCGAAAATCGATGTGAACGGGCGGGGTGCGGCGCCGCTTTATAAGTTCCTGAAACAGGCCCGCAAAGGCTTCCTCGGGTCCGAGCGAATCAAATGGAACTTCACCAAGTTCCTCTTGGACCGCGAAGGCAATGTGGTCAGGCGTTTTGCCTCGATCTCCAAACCCGACGCGATCCGGCCCGATATCGAGGCCTTGCTGTAGGGCCCGACAACCAGACGCCATGAAGGCGCGTTTCCAGTTTCACGCCGGGGGAGAATGATGGCGAGACGATCGATCACACGGCGCGACTTCCTGAACGGGGTTGCGATCACCGGGGCGGCCTTCGGCCTTGCCCCTGCAGAGGCACTCGCAAAAGGGCTGATTGCGGGTGACACCAAATGGGTCTATCCGCCCGAACGCACCGGCATGCGTGGCAGCCATGAAGGCAGCTTCGAGGTTGCCCACGCGATCTCATGGGAAGGCAAGGTCTTCGACCGGCCGAAGAAAGCGGTGGACCGCCCCTATGACCTGATCGTCGTTGGCGGCGGCATCAGCGGGCTGACCACCGCCCGGCTCGCGCGGGACCGGCTGGGCGCCAGCGCCCGCATCTTGATCCTTGATAACCACGACGATTTCGGCGGCCACGCCAAGCGCAACGAATTTCTGGTCAAGGGCAAGCGGCTTATCGGTTATGGCGGCAGCCAGTCGATCGACAGCCCCAAAAGCTATAGCCCGGCAGCACGCGAGTTTATCCAGTCGCTCGGGATCGAGACCGAGAAATTCTACCGCTATTACGACCGTTCGTGGGCATCTCGCCGCAACCTTGGTACAGCCACTTACCTCGACAAGGAAACCTACGGCAGCGACCGGCTGCTGAAGGTGCGCGAAGCGGGCAACTGGGGGCTCGGCTGGTCGTGGTCCACGGAAGAAGAAAAGGCCGAATATGCAGCGCTGATCGATAGCCTGCCGTTCCCGGCCGAGGAGCTTGCCGCTTTCCGCCGCCTTGTGCTTGAAAAGCCCGACTGGCTGGGTGACATGCCCATCGAGGCGCGGGCCTCCTATCTGAAATCGCATTCGCTGCAGCACTGTTTGAAAACCCATGCCGGGATTTCGGATGGTATCTACAGTCTCTTTGGCCGCACGTCGCTGGGCCTTTGGGGGATTGGCTGGGATGCCGTGTCGGCGCTTGAAGCCGTGCGCGAGGGGCATTTCGCGACCGAGGGGCTGAAGCTTGACGAAGGCACCTTCGATTATGGCCCGCATGGGGAAGAGCCTTATATCTTCCACTTCCCGGATGGCAACGCCGGGGTGGCGCGGATGATTGTCGCCGATCTCATGCCCGATGCGCTTCGCGCTGGCAGCATGGAAGAGGGGGTCGAGGCCCGAGCACATTATGACAGGCTGGACCGCGCCGAGAACGGCGTGCGCATTCGCCTGCGTTCCACCGCTGTCAATATCGCCAACACGGGCGAGGGCGCGGAAGTAACCTATGTGCGCGACGGGCGGGCGGAACGGGTGACGGGCGCGAAGGTCATCTTCGCCGGTTATGCCCATATCCTGCCGTACATCTTGCCCGAATTGCCAGCAGAACAGATCGAGGCAATCCGCTGGCCCAAGAAAGTGCCGCTTGCCTATATCAACGTGGCGCTGACCAACTGGCATGCCTTTGCCGAAAACGGCATCAGTTCCTTCTTCGCGCCGGGCAAGAAACTGCATCAGGCCGCGCTCGATTTCCCGGTCAGCATCGGCAACTACCGTTTTGCCGACAATCCGGACGATCCGATCATCGCGCACCTGTCGCACGTGCCCTGCGCACCCGGCATGCCTTCGCGTGACCAGCATGTGGCCGGCCGGCATGAGATGTATGCCATGACGTTCGAGGATTACGAGGCCGAGGTTCTGTCGCTCCTCAAGGGCGGGCTTGGCAGCGCCTTCGATGCCGAACGCGATATTGCCGCGATCACGGTGAACCGCTGGCCGCACGGCTATGCCTACGAATATAACGAACTGTGGGACGACCCGACCTGGAGCCCGGCCATGGGGCCGCACCTTCGGGCACGCCAGCAGGTTGGCAATATATCCATCGCGGGGAGCGATGCTTCGGCCTTCGCCTATGTGGACGGGGCCATCGATGCGGCGGTACGCGCCGTGAGGGAACAATTCGGGGGATAAGACATGACAGACTGGCCTGCGCCCGAAACCGTCCGGCTGAAGGATATCGACCTCGCCGTCTATCGCATGGGGTCGAAGGACTGGCGCAGCGCCGGCAAACCGCCGGTCTTTTTCCTGCATGGTTTCCCTGAGCTTGCCTATAGCTGGCGGAGCCAGATGAAGGCGCTCTCCGCCGCCGGTTACCCCGTCTTCGCGCCGGACCTGCGCGGTTATGGCGCTTCGGGCAAGCCCGAGGGTCGCGAGAATTACACGATGGAGAAGCTGACGGGCGATGTACGCGGGCTTCTAGATCATTACGGAATCGAAAAGGCCGTTCTGGTGGGCCATGACTGGGGAGCACTCCTCCTGTGGTCGCTGCCTTTCTACATGCCCGGCAGGGCGCTTGGTTACGCGGGGCTCAACGTGCCCCTGATGCCGCATTATCCGGTTGATCCCATCACGCTCTTCCGCCAGCGCTTCGGCGAGGACATGTATATCGTCCGTTTCCAGGAAGAAGGTGCGTGCGAGCCGCTTCTGGAAGCCGACGTGCTGAATACCTTCCGTTTCTTCATGCGCAAGCCCGCGCCGACCTCGCGGCGGCCGGATGAAGTACCCTTCTCGGAAAAGAGCCTCGATCTCCTGACGCTGCTGCAAAAAGGCGCGGATCACTGGGGCGGGGAAGCGCTGATGAGCGACGCCGATCTCGCGCCCTATGTGACGGCCTATACGGCAGGTGGTTTTACGGCGCCGATCCACTGGTACAGGAACATGGCAGCCAACTGGCAGGACCAGAAACAGTTTCTGGACGCCGACGGCCTGCTGCCGAAGGTGCCGGAACCCTGCCTGATGATCACAGCCGAGATGGACCGCGCCTGCCCGCCAACCCTTGCCGACGGTATGGAAAAGCGGGTGAGCGGTCCCTACACCCGGCTGGACCTCATGGGCTGCGGCCACTGGAGCCAGCAGGAACGCGCGGACGATGTGAACAGAGCGCTGCTGGATTGGCTGGCAACGATTTGACAGCGAGTGGCGTGTCTATCCTTGCCACCGCTTCCATTCCCTGAATTGCTGGTCGCACTCTTCCAGCGTTGCCCCTTCCCACGGATCGGTCCGGAACAGGGTCATTTCGCAGGATTTACCATCGGCTGAGCGCGTACGGCGCGAACTGAATGAGCATTTGCCGCATGCCGTCAAGCTACCGCTGAACTCGGCAAGGGCATCGGGCGCTGGTCCGATGCATTCATCGAACTGTTTCTGCTGCCGGTCATTAAAGGCTTCCACCCGCGCTTCATAGCTGACGGAACAGGCGGCGCCTGCGAAAGCCAGTGGCAGAATCAGGAAATGCCTTTGCATAGTCTATCCCTCCGGGAACAATTTCCAAGGCATGATAACAATCATTGCGCGCATTATCACGTTTTTTGGACGCTGCGGTCCAGCCTTGAGCCGGCGGCGATTATGGTTGTAAGCTCTCCTCGGGCGGCGCTCAGGTAGCCGCGATCAAGGGAGGGAAAACCCATGCAACTTTGCGGCCTTAGTCTGTCGCCTTTCTATGAACGCAACCTGATCCTGCTGGACCTCAAGGGTCAGGTGGACAAGGTGGAAACCCCCGGCGTGCCGGGCGGCTTCAAATCGGAGGAGCATCTGCGCATCTGCCCCACGGGCAAGATCCCGTTCCTGCTGAAAGACGATGGTTCGCTGCTGATCGAAGGCCAGGTGATCGCCGAGTATCTGGACGGGCTGTTGGACGGCCCCAAGCTGCTGCCGGCGGACCCCGATGCCCGCGCGCAGGTGCAGATGATCTGCCGCATCATCGATCTTTATATCGCGGCGGGCATGAGCCCCATGTCGGTCGCTGTGTTCCGCGGCATCCGCGATGACGCCAAGATCGAAAAGGCGAAAACCGAAGATTTCCCGAAAGCCGTCAACCTGCTGGGCTGGGCGCTTTCAAAGCGCGGCAAGCGCGCGGTGGGTGACAGCTGGACGATTGCCGACTGTGCGATGATTCCCATCATGTTCCATTTCAAAAATGCGGTGGCGCGTTTCGATGTGGATGCGCTGGCGATCAATGCCGATGTCACCGCCTGGTGGGAGAGCGTGAAGGACGAGCCCGTGGTGCATGCGAGCCATGGCCGCATGCAGAAGGTCTTCGACCTCGTCGTGGCCGCCGCCGCGCGCAAGGCCGGGTGAGGGCATGGTGAAACTGACCGGACGCTGCTTCTGCGGCAATGTGAAGGTGGATGTGGTGGCCGAGCCCCTGTGGGTCGGCCATTGCCACTGCCCCAGCTGCCGCAAGGCGACGTCCGCCGCGTTCGCCACCTATGCCGGTTTCGCCGCACATGCCGTGATGTTCAGGGGCAAGGCGCCCAAGAAGGTCGTCTCGTCCCCCGGCGTCATCCGCCGCTTTTGCGCCGATTGCGGCAGCCCGGTCAGCTTCGAGGGCGAGCGCTGGCCCGGCGAAATCCACCTGCATGTGGGCTTCATGGACGAACCCGAAAAGCTGGTGCCGACCGGGGAGACCTATCTTTCCACGCGCCTGCCTTGGGCGCATCTGGAAGAAAAGCTCGACGGGGTCGATACCTTCCCGGCTGACCCGCATGGGTGAGCGGCCATTGCCGTCACTCCGGATCTGATCCGGGGTCCATGTTTGCTTTAAGCGCCGCTGGATGCCGGGTCAGGCCCGGCATGAGGAGGTTTATTTTCTGCAATGAGAGTAGAGATTTTGCTCAGAGTCGTCCGGCGAATAAAATGAACCAAGAGATTCTTACATACAGGAACTGGCGTTTACTAGTCACTCTGTTCCTATACATGGCTATGATGTGCTTGGGTTTTTACTACATTTACAAGGGTTTTTTTGCGGGTTTGCCCTTGGATGATCCCGCCGTGAAGCACCGCGTTCGAGCCCTCTTTCTTCCTCCAATGGTCCTTTTTTTACTAATGCCTGCCTTAGTAAGGTGGTGCCGCCCAGGTCCTGCTTTTGTGCTTGATGAAGAGGGGATTGTTGGGCTGAGCTCGTCGCGGACACACAAGACTCCGTGGGAATCAATTTGCTCTATCACCTTGGTAGATACGGGGTGGTCCGCACGTAAACTACACTTCGATCTGAAAGATGGATCAGAAGCCAGAATTCTGTCTGCATACTTCACGCCTAGCCAATTCCAGAGTTTTCTCGCCGCCGTTGAAGATAAAGCCATGCAGAGGAATATTCCTTTGATGCACGATGAGGGATAGTGACTGTTTGTGTTTTGGGTGCGCCGATAAACGAAACCACCTCGTCACCCCGGACCTGATCCGGGGTCCATGTTTGCTTCAAGCGCCGCTGGATGCCGGGTCAGGCCCGGCATGACGGTTTGTGCGGGTTTGCTCCCTAACGGTTCATCGGGATGACGCCGCTGATGGCGCTGAAGAGGATGGCACTGATCCCCGCGATGCCGGGGTCATAATAGTCCGGCACCACCTGATAGCCGACCGTCAGATAAGCCCACACCGGGAAGGCCACGGTGGAAACGATCAGGTGATTGCGCTTGGGCTTGCCCGCTTCGGCCATCTTGTTCAGGTAAAAAGGGGTCAGCACCCAGCAGATGATGAAGCAGACAGCGAAAACCGCCATGCGGACGCCCGGTGCCTCGATATTCATGCAGAAGCCGACAAGGCCGGTGAAGGCGGTGATAAGCTCGGCGGGCACGAGCAGCGCGACCTTCTTGATCGCCTCGCCTGCCTCGGTGCCACCAGCGCCGGGCGGCTCGCCACCGGGCGCGGCGGTCTTGAAGGTTGGGAAGTCCTGTGACGGTTTTTCGGGCGGGTAATAGAGCCTGGACATGATATCCCTCTGCTGGCGTGCCGACATGCAACCACAGGTGAATATTATCAGGTTTCGGTTGAAACTGGAGTCAAATCCACCTTCTCACCCGCGCCTTGTAGGCCTTGTAAGGCTCGCCAATGTGCGCCTCCAGAAACGCTTCTTCCATCCGCACCTGGATATTCACGCAGGCTGCCATTAGAAGGCTTGTGGCCAGCATCAGCCATGAGGGCATCATGAGGGTGAGGCCGATCTGATAGACGGCGGTGCCGAGGAAGAAGGGATTGCGGCTGATGGCGTAGGGGCCGCGGTCGACAAGGGCGCCGGGTTCGTCCAAGGGGATGCCGATCCGCCAGCTGGTGCTCATGGTTGCCTGTGCGGTCAGCGCGAAGGCAATGCCGCTGGCGGCGATGATGGTGCCGGCCCAGAAAACGGCGGGCATGCTGGCGGCATGGATCCAGCCGACAAGGCTGTCAAGCGGCAGGAAAAGGCGGCCGATCACATAAAGCGTGGTGATGAGCCCGGCCATCTTGTACCAGCGGCCGATCTCCCCCATCGGGCTGTCGTCCGAGACGAGCCGGTAGGGGTTCACACCCTGCGTGCGCCGCAGCCATTCCGACCGCCAGATCATGCCGCCGCCCATGACGACCATCAGGCCGACGGGCAGCAGTGTGTGAAGTGTTACGCCGGTCATATCCTTCTCCCCCTCATGTGGGTCCGGTCTTGTGATCCGGCCCGTATTGGGCTAACAGAGTGCCAACTTTCCCCTCGAATTCGAAGGACCTTTTCCATGGCATCCTACCAGTATGTCTTTCAGATGCAGAAGCTGTCGAAAACCTATCCCGGCGGCAAGCAGGTTCTGAACAATATTTCGCTCAACTTCCTGCCCGACGCCAAGATCGCGATCATCGGCCCGAACGGCGCCGGTAAGTCGACGCTGATGAAAATCATGGCGGGTTACGACAAGGATTTCACGGGCGAGGCATGGCCGGCCCAAGGCGTGCGCGTTGGTTACCTGCCGCAGGAACCGCAGCTTGATCCCTCGAAGGACGTGCTTGGCAACGTGATGGAAGGCCTCGCCGGTATCAAGGCGCAGTTCGACGAATATAATGCCGTCGCCATGCAATATGCCGAAGACCCGGACAATATGGATCTCCTCACCCGCATGGGCGAACTGCAGGAAATCATCGATGCCGCCGACGCATGGGACCTTGAAGGCCAGGCCGAAGTAGCCATGGACGCGCTGAACTGCCCGCCGGGTGACTGGTCGGTGGACAAGCTTTCGGGCGGCGAGAAGCGCCGGGTGGCGCTTTGCAAACTGCTCCTTGAAAAGCCGGAACTCCTGATCCTCGACGAACCGACCAACCACCTTGACGCTGAAACCGTCGCGTGGCTCGAGCGCTTCCTGCAGGGCTACAAGGGCTGCGTGATCCTCGTCACCCACGACCGCTACTTCCTCGATAACGTGGTGGGCTGGGTGCTGGAACTGGACCGTGGTCGCCCGATCCCGTTCGAAGGCAACTATTCGGCATGGCTCGAAGCCAAGGCGAAGCGTATGGCGCAGGAAGAACGTGCCGAGGCCTCGCGCCAGAAAGCGCTTAATTCGGAGCTCGAGTGGATCCGCCAGAGCCCGAAAGCCCGTCAGGCGAAGTCGAAAGCCCGTATCAAGGCCTACGACGAAATGCTGGAACAGCAGAACGAGCGCGTGGCCGGCACGGCGCAGATCAAGATCCAGCCGCCCAAGCGTCTTGGCGGCAAGGTGATCGAGGCCAACGGCCTGACGAAGGCGTTTGGCGACAAGCTCCTCTTCGACAATCTTTCCTTCTCGCTGCCGCCCGGGGGCATTGTGGGCATCATCGGCCCGAACGGCGCCGGTAAAA
The DNA here is from genome assembly GCF_026719705.1 of Pseudokordiimonas caeni. Classification (GTDB taxonomy): domain Bacteria; phylum Pseudomonadota; class Alphaproteobacteria; order Sphingomonadales; family Kordiimonadaceae; genus Gimibacter; species Gimibacter caeni. The sequence continues at coordinate 568,679 of NZ_JAPPRR010000001.1, forward strand.
CCACGCTCTTCAAGCTCATCACCGGTCAGGAAAAGCCGGACGCGGGCGAGATCACCATCGGCGACACTGTCGAGCTTGGCTATGTGGACCAGAGCCGCGATGCGCTTGACCCCAACAAGAACGTCTGGGAGGAAATCTCGGGCGGGCACGACATGTTCTATTTCGGCAAAACCGAGATCAGCACCCGTGCCTATGTTGGCGCCTTCAACTTCAAGGGCGGCGACCAGCAGAAGAAGGTCGGTCTCCTGTCGGGCGGTGAGCGCAACCGCGTTCACATGGCCAAAATGTTGAAAAACGGCGGCAACGTTCTGCTCCTTGACGAACCGACCAACGATCTGGACGTTGAAACTCTTTCGGCCCTTGAAGAAGCACTCGAGAATTTCGCGGGCTGCGCCGTGGTTATCAGCCACGATCGCTTCTTCCTTGACCGTATCGCCACCCACATTCTCGCCTTCGAAGGCGACAGCCATGTGGAATGGTTCGAAGGCAACTTCGAAGCCTATGAAGAAGACAAGAAGCGCCGCCTTGGCGTGGATGCCGACCAGCCGCACCGGCTGAAATTCCGCCGCTTCGAACGCTGAGCGGACAGGCAACAGTCAAAAAGGAAAGGGGCCATTTCGGCCCCTTTTTTCATTCTTCGGTTTCGTCGCCTTCAAGCTCGTCGAACAGGTCGGGCTCTTCGGTGTTTTGCTTGGCCATCCGGCCGTTCAGGACCTCGAACTGGCGGTTCTGCAGCCAGGCGGAGCGCATGAAGGTGTAGGAATCGCGTTCCTGATCCAGCGCCTCGAACGTGCCGGTGGCGCGGTAGCGCGCGTCGATCACCTTCAATGTCAGCTGGGTCATTTGCAGGCCTTCGACATCCATCTTGTCGAGGCCAATCTCACCGACGTTGCCGACAAAATCGACCCCGAAGCCGAGGCCGTCACGCAGGTTCGAGGGGCCAAGGAAGGGCAGCACAAGATACGCACCGGGCTTCACGCCCCAAACGGCAAGCGTCTGGCCGAAATCTTCCTCGTGATATTCAAGGCCCGCCGCGTGGGCTACATCGAAGATGCCGCCAAGGCCGAACACAGTGTTCAGGAAGAAGCGGTCGAACGTGCCCTTGGCGCGGCCGAATTCGCCCTGCAACAGGTCGTTCACGAAAATCCACGGCTGGCGGATGTTGCGAAGGATATTGGTGATGCCTTCTTTCAGCGGCTTCGGCGTGATCGCCGAATAGGTGTTGGAAACAGGGCGCATCACCGCCTTGTCGACACCCATGTTGAAGGAGTGAACCTTGCGGTTCCAACCTTCGTAGGGATCATCCGGATTGACGACGCCAGACGGCGGCGGCACGCTGGCGCACGCTGACAGCGCCAATAGCGCCAAGCCCGCCGATACGGGCCGGATGGGGAAGCTTTTAAGCATGATCAGTGCACTCTTTCAGGGGATTATTGCGCTTCTGATTCAAGATATGGGTCAAGTACCTTTCGATCCACATACGGTTGTGTCCGGGGCGGGTCAAAATATTTTTGTTACAGTCAGTGTCAAGAATTCGTGAGGCTGCGACCCCGAAACTCGCCTTTACAAATATAAAGATATCTTTATATAAGATTGTCATGAGCGGAATTCGGAAGGTTTCGATGGAAGATGTGCTGACAATCCTGCGGGCGGCGGGCGAGGCCACAAGGCTGCGCATCCTCGCGCTTTTGCGTCACGGTGAACTGACCGTGTCGGAAATCGTGCAGGTGCTGGACCAGAGCCAGCCGCGCGTCTCGCGCCACCTGAAGCTTCTGGGGGAAGCGGGGCTGCTGACCCGCGTGCAGGAAGGCACCCTCGTTTTCTACCGGCTCAGTGAAAGCGGCACGGCGGCAGCGCTTCTGAAGGCCATGCTTGCGCCCATCGATGAGGCTGGCGCCGAAGTGGCGGCGGACTTCAAATCCCTTGCCCGTATCCGCGACGAACGCTTTGCCGAGGCACAGGCCTATTTCCGTGACAATGCCGCACGCTGGAACGAAATCCGTTCGCTTTATGTGGCGGAAGCCGAGGTCGAGAAGGCACTTGTCGAGATGGCAGGCGAGGCTGCTACTGGCAGTATTCTTGATATCGGGACCGGCACCGGCCGGATGCTCGAGATTTTCGCGCCCAAAGCCGCGCGGGCTGTGGGCATCGATATGAGCCGCGAGATGCTGGCGGTGGCGCGCGGGCAGCTTGCGAACGCTGGCCTCACCGATGCGATCGTCCGGCAGGGCGATATGTATGATCTGCAACTGGAAGACGCCAGCCGTACGCTCGTGCTGTTCCATCAGGTGCTGCACTATGCCGATGACCCCGCACTCGCGCTGAGGGAAGCGGCCCGCGTGCTTGCCCCCGGCGGGCGGGTTCTGGTCGCGGACTTTGCGCCGCATACGGAAGAATTCCTGCGGACCGAGCATGCGCACCGTCGCCTCGGCTTCGCTGACGATGACATGAAGGCCTGGGGCGTTGCCGCCGGGCTCACCCCCACCGATATCCGCCATCTGGGCGGCGCCAGACTTGGTGTCACCATCTGGCAGTTCGACAAACCGAGGACAGAGATATGACCCCGCCCGCCGACAGCTATGGCCTTGGGCCGCGCCACCGCACTTCGCTTTTCGCGGAAAGCGTGAAGGATGTGCGCATCAGCTTCGAATTCTTCCCGCCGAAGACCGAAGCGATGGAGCGCACCCTGTGGGAAAGCATCAAGACGCTGGAGCCCCTGGACCCCGCCTTCGTCTCCGTCACCTACGGAGCCGGTGGCTCGACCCGCGAGCGTACCCACAATACGGTGAAGCGTATCCTCACCGATACCGCGCTGAAGCCCGCCGCGCACCTCACCTGCGTGAATGCGACACGGGAAGAGGTGGATGCCGTGATCCGCGACTATAAGGAAGCGGGTGTCAATCATATCGTGGCGCTCAGGGGCGATCCGCCCGAAGGTGCCAAAAAATACGAAGCCCACCCCGGCGGCTATGCGAATGCGGCCGAACTGGTGGCGGGCATCCGCGCGATTGGTGATTTTGAAATCTCCGTCGGTGCTTACCCCGAGAAGCACCCCGACAGCCCGACGCTGGCGGCGGATCTTGATAACCTGAAGCGCAAGATCGACGCCGGTGCCACCCGCGCCATCACCCAGTTCTTCTTCGATGCGGAACAATATTTTCGCTTCCTCGATCACTGCCAATCCTACGGCATCAACGTGCCCATCGTGCCGGGGATACTGCCGGTGACGAACTTCAAGTCGCTGAAGGGCTTCGCCGGTGCCTGCGGGGCCAGCGTGCCCGCATGGCTTGGTGAACTGTTCGAAGGGCTGGACGAGCGCCCGCAAACCCGCGCGCTCGTCGCGGCGACTGTCGCGGGCGAGCTTTGCCGCCGCCTTTATGCTGGCGGTGTGCGCGATTTCCATTTCTATACGCTCAACCGGGCTGAACTGACCTTTGCCGTGTGCCACATGCTTGGCCACCGCGCCCCCGCGCAACAGGGAGTGATCGCATGACCGACAAGGCAAAACTTCTGGAAAAGATCGCGTCCGAACGCATCCTGATCCTTGATGGCGCCATGGGCACCATGATTCAGCGGCACGGCCTCACCGAAGCCGATTATCGCGGGAAAGAGTATGCCGACTGGCCGAGCGACCTGAAGGGGAATAACGACCTTCTGTCGATCACCAAGCCCGAGGTCATTGAAGGTATCCACGCCGCCTTTTTCGAGGCGGGTGCCGACATCATCGAAACCAACACGTTCAACTCCACCGCCGTTTCGCTGGCTGACTATGGCATGAGCGCGCTGGCGCGGGACTTCAATCTGGCGAGCGCCCGTCTTGCCCGCAAGGTAGCGGATGAATTCACGGCGAAGACGCCCGACAAGCCCCGCTTCGTGGCGGGCGCCATCGGGCCGATGAACAAGACCCTGTCGCTGTCGCCGGATGTGAACAACCCCGGCTACCGTGATGTGGAGTTTGACGATGTTGCCGCCGCCTATAAGGAACAGGTGGAGGCCCTGATCGATGGCGGGGTGGATATCATCCTGATCGAGACGATCTTCGACACACTCAATGCGAAGGCAGCGATCTTTGCGACCGAAGAAGTGTTTGAGGAACGGGCGATCCGGCTGCCGATCATCCTTTCCTGCACCGTCACTGACCGTTCTGGCCGCAACCTTTCAGGCCAGACGATCGAGGCCTTCTGGTATTCGGTGCGCCACGCGAAGCCCTTCGCCGTTGGCCTCAACTGCGCTTTCGGGGCGGAGCTTCTCCGCCCCTATGCCGTGGCGCTCAACCGGGTGGCCAACACCCGCGTTTCCATCTATCCGAACGCGGGACTTCCGAACGAGCTTGGCGAATATGACGAAACCCCGGCGATGACGGCGGAGCAGTTGGAAGGCTGGGCCAAGGAAGGCCTTTTCAATATCGTCGGCGGCTGCTGTGGCACCACGCCCGATCATATCCGCGCAATCGCCAATGCGGTGAAGGCTTATGGCCCGCGCAAGATACCGGCCCTTGAACCCGAGATGCGGCTTTCCGGCCTCGATCCTCTCACCATCATCGGCCAAAGCGCCGCATAACCAGACCGACCGGAAAAAGCCATGACGCGCCCGACCGCACAATTCATCAATATCGGCGAACGCACCAACGTCGCCGGTTCCGCCAAATTCAAGAAGCTCATCTTCGAAGAGAAGTATGACGAAGCTGTCGCCATCGCCCGCCAACAGGTGGAGGGCGGAGCCCAGATCATCGACATCAACTTCGACGATGCGATGCTGGATGCCGAAACGGCAATGCCGAAATTCCTGAAGCTGATTGCTGCCGAGCCCGATATCGCGCGGGTGCCGGTGATGATCGACAGCTCTAAATGGCATGTCATTGAAGCCGGCCTCAAATGCGTGCAGGGCAAGGCGGTCGTCAACTCGATCAGCCTGAAGGAAGGCGAGGAACCGTTCCTGGCTCAGGCGCGACGCGTGATGCGCTACGGCGCCGCCGTCGTCGTGATGGCATTTGATGAGAAAGGGCAGGCCGATACGGTCGAGCGCAAGTTCAATATCTGCAAGCGCAGCTACGAGCTTCTGACCGGCATCGGTTTCCCGCCCGAAGACATCATCTTCGATCCCAATATATTCGCCGTGGCGACGGGGATCGAGGAACACAATAATTACGGCGTCGACTTCATCGAGGCGGTTAAGCTGATCAAGGCGCATCTCCCGTATGCCAAGGTATCCGGCGGGGTGTCTAACGTGTCGTTTTCGTTCCGGGGGAATGATCCGGTGCGCGAGGCCATGCACAGCGTGTTTCTCTACCACGCTGTTCGCGCCGGGATGGACATGGGCATCGTGAATGCCGGCCAGCTGGCGGTTTATGCCGATATCCCGGCCGAGCTTCGCGAGCGGGTGGAAGATGTGATCCTCAACCGCCGGCCCGACGCCACCGAACGGCTGCTGGATATCGCGGGCGACTATAAGGGGGACGGCGTGAAGGCCCAGAAGGCCGACCTTTCGTGGCGTGAGGCCCCGGTTGCCAAGCGGCTGGAATATGCGCTTGTAAAAGGCATCAGCGACTATATCGAGGAAGACACCGAAGCTGCCCGGCAGGAAGCAGCCGCCCCTATTCAGGTGATCGAAGGCCCGCTGATGGACGGCATGAATGTGGTGGGTGATCTGTTCGGCTCCGGCCAGATGTTCCTGCCGCAGGTGGTGAAGTCCGCCCGTGTGATGAAGCAGGCTGTTGCCTACCTGCAGCCCTATATCGAGGCTGAGAAACAAGCCGGCTCCAAGGCAAAGGGCCGTATCGTGATGGCGACCGTGAAGGGCGACGTGCACGATATTGGCAAGAATATCGTCGGCGTCGTGCTGCAATGTAACAATTTCGAGGTGATCGACCTTGGCGTCATGGTGCCGTGGGCCGATATCCTGAAGGCCGCGAACGACAGCGACGCCGACATGATCGGCCTCTCGGGCCTCATCACGCCGAGCCTTGACGAAATGTGCACCGTGGCGGCCGAAATGGAGCGTGCGGGCATGAAAATCCCGTTGCTGATCGGCGGCGCGACCACAAGCCGTGTACATACTGCGGTGAAGATTGAGCCCAATTATTCAGGCCCGCTTGTCCATGTGCTGGATGCCTCCCGCGCGGTTGGTGTGGCGTCGACCCTGATGTCGGTGGATCTGAAGGCGCCGTTCGTGGCAAAAACGGCTGCGGAATATGAAGATATCCGCGTCAAGCGCGCCGCCGCGCCCAAGGCGGACCGGCTGGTGACGCTGGACGCCGCCCGCGCCAACAAGGCCACCCCCGATTTCGAGGGCTTCACACCCGTGCGGCCCGCCTTCACCGGCGTGAAGGTGTTTGACGATTATCCACTTGAAGACCTTGTCGAGCGGATCGACTGGACGCCCTTCTTCCGCACGTGGGAACTGGCCGGCAATTATCCGGCGATCCTCGACGACAAGGTGGTGGGTGAAAGCGCACGGTCGCTGTTCGCGGACGCACAGGCGATGCTGAAGCAGGTGATTGCTGAAAAGTGGCTGACCGCCAAAGGGGTTGTCGGCTTCTGGCCGGCAGCGGCGGACGGGGATGATATCGTCCTTTACACCGGCGACAACCGCGAGGAGGAGCTTTCCCGCCTCTATTGCCTGCGCCAGCAGGTGGAAAAGCGGGCAGGGCGTGCGAACGATTGCCTGTCGGACTTTGTGGCGCCGAAGGGAACCAAGCCCGATTGGGTCGGCGGTTTTGCCGTGACAGCTGGCCACGGGATCGAGCCGCATCTCGCGCGCTTCAAGGCTGCCCATGACGACTATTCCGACATCATGCTGAAAGCGATTGCCGACCGCTTGGCCGAAGCCTTTGCCGAGCGCCTGCACGAGCGTGTGCGGAAGGAGTTCTGGGCTTACGCGCCGGATGAGGCGCTCGCCAACGAAGACCTGATCAAGGAACGCTATCAGGGCATCCGTCCCGCGCCCGGTTATCCGGCGTGCCCGGACCATTCGGCCAAGCCCGAACTGTTCCGTCTGCTCGATGCCACCGAAAAGGCCGGTATCGTGCTGACCGAAAGCTTCGCAATGGTGCCAACAGCTGCCGTGTCGGGCTATTACTTTGCCCACCCGGAAGCGCGTTACTTCGGGGTCGGCAAGATCGGCGAGGATCAGGTGGCGGATTACGCAGAACGCCGCGGCATCAGCCTTGATGAGGCGAAACGCTTCCTCAGGCCCAACCTCGCGGATTGAGATTTGCCGCCAAAGTCGTCATGCCGGGCTTGATCCGGCATCCAGTGGCTGAGGCTGATAGACTGGACTCCGGGTTAGGCCCGGAGTGACGGTCTGTTACTGGGCGAGGTCTTTCAGCAGGATCGATGTATCCGCAAGCTTGGCGGGATCGGCTTTCACGCCTTTCTCGACGAGTGCGCGGCCCTGCACATAATCCTTCACTGCCCCCACACAATCGAGCGCGATCACGCGGCCTTCCTTCAGATAAACGAGGCTGAAGGCGCGCGCTGCCACATCGCCGCGCAGCACCGTCGCGTCATAGCCGGTGGATAGCCCCACGGTTTGCAGGCGCAGGTCATACTGGTTGGACCAGAACCAGGGTACGGCGTGATATGGTGCGGCATTGCCGGTGATTGCGGCGGCCACCACACGGGCCTGATCGTTGGCATTCTGAACGGATTCGAGCCGGATACGGGCGCCGTCCGCGAAGGCATTTTCGTGTGCCGCGCAGTCGCCGATGGCATAAACGCCTTCGAGCGAGGTGCGGCAGAATTCATCGACCTCCACCCCGTTGCCGACTTTCGCACCGGCAGCGGCCAATGGGGCGACGGCGGGGATGATGCCGATGCCGACAATCACCAGTTCGCAGTCGATCTGGGTGCCATCTTTCAGCATCACGCCGGAAACCGCACCCTTGTTGGTACCGACAAGATGATCGACCGTCACGCCAAGGCGGATATCGACGCCGTGGCTCCGGTGCAGGTCTTCGAAAAATCTGGAAACGGGTTCGGCGGTCACGCGGGCAAGGACGCGGTCCATGGCTTCCAGGACTGTCACCTTCTTGCCAAGCTTGGTCAGCACAGCCGCTGCCTCAAGCCCGATATAGCCGCCGCCGATCACCGCGATACGTTCGGCAACGGGCAGTTCCACCTTCAGGGCATCCACATCTGCGCGGTTGCGGATCGAATGGATGCCGTCAAGGTCGGCGCCTTTCACCGGCAGCGGGCGGGGGCTGCCACCGGTTGCCCAGATCAGATGCTGCCAGCCATAGACATGGCCAAGGCTGTCGGTCGCGGTTCGCGCCTCGGCGTCAACCCTGGTGATGGCATGGCCGAGCTTCAGTTCGACGCCCTTGTCGGCCCAGAAATGCAGCGGGCGCAGCGCCAGCCGTTCAGCCGGTTTCTCGCCTGAAAGATATTCCTTCGACAGGGGCGGGCGTTCGTATGGGGCATCAGGTTCGTCACCTGCGAGCGCGATGCTGCCTTCAAAACCGGCCTGTCTCAGCGCGATTGCGGCGTTACCGCCAGCTTGCCCAGCGCCGACAATCAGCACGTCAAAGGATTGGTCCGGTTTCGTCATATTGCCCCCTCGTCATGGTTTCGCCCTGAATATCGCCCGCAGTTCTGCCTTTGCCAAGGGGCTGATCGCTTAAAGTTAACACTCTGACTCTTTTACATTTTCGTCGGACGTGGCAAACTCGCCTGAGGGCAGGTGAGGTTATCCATGCGTGAACTTGAACTGAGACTGGCGCTCGTGTGTTTCGGCGGCGCGTCTCTGGCCGTCTATATGAACGGGATCAGCGCCGAGATATTGAAGCTCGTTCGTGCCTCGCGCGCCTTCCATGCGACCACGCCCCCGCCTGTGAGCGCCGAGGCCTCTGGCCTTATACGTCCCGAGACGATGGACAGTGAAGCCGTCTGGTTCGATCTCCTGCGGATCGTTTCCGGCAAGGTGAAGCTGCGGGTGGTGGTCGACGTGATCTCCGGTGCCTCGGCTGGCGGCATCAACGGCATCTTCCTCGCCCGCGCCATCGCCCACGATCTTTCCTTCGCGCCCCTGCGCGACATGTGGCTGAACCTTGGCGACATCGAAGAACTGATGGAGGAAGACACGCTCGCCGATGTGCTGAGCAAGTTTTACATGCGCCCCTTCATGTGGATGTACAGCCGCCGCATGTTCGGCCGTGCCGGCGACCCCGAAATCCGCCGCAAGCTATCACGCTTCGTGCGCTCGCGCTGGTTCGAGCCGCCCTTTTCGGGCGAGCATATGCTGACCTGGATGATCGATGCCTGCATCAATATGGGGGAAAGCGGCAAGGCCGGTACGCTGATGCCGCCCGGCCACTCGCTTGACCTGTTCGTCAGTCTCACCAATTTCGGCGGCCAGCGCCGGATTGTGGAGCTGCACGACCCCAAAGAGATTTACGAGCCCCAGCACCAGTTGACCCTGCACTTCAGCCACCGCTCCACGACCGCCGGGGTCACGCGGTCGGACTTTCAGGATGCGAACGCGGCGGGTCTCGGCTTCGCGGCAAGGGGTACGTCCTCCTTCCCCGGCGCGTTCCCGCCGGTCAGCCTTGCCGACCTGAAGGAACATATCACCCGGCGCAAGATCCCGTGGCCGATGGAAGAGGTGTTCCTGACCCGCAACTTCCCGTCCTATCTGGAGGACCGCGAAGCGCTGCAGCAGATGTATTTCATCGATGGCGGGGTGACCAACAACAAGCCGTTTGCCGCCGCCATCAAGGCGATCGGCAGCCGCTCGGCCCACCGGCCGGTGGACCGTCGCCTGATTTTCGTGGATCCGAACCCGGATCGCACCGCCTGGTCGGAGGAGAAGGCGGGCAGGGCACCGGGCTTTGTGCGCACCATCCTCGCCAGCATCGCCGAAATCCCGCGCAACGAGCCGATCTTCGATGACCTTTCGGAGATTGCCGACCATAACGCCCGCGTCCGCCAGTTCGAAACGCTGACCGGGGCGATTGAAACCGAAGTCGGCTGCCTGATCGAGAAAGCCATCTATTTCCAGCCGGGCAAGAAGCTCGACAGCGCCATGCTTGCCTCATGGCGGGAGCAGGCGCACGAATTGACCCATCGCGAGGCCGGTATCGCTTACCGCGCCTATATGCAGGTGAAGGCCTCACAGATGCTGGAACGGCTGCCTGTGCTGATGCACCGGCTGACGGCGAGTGCGGCGGCGCCTGCCAGCGCGCGCCGGCTGATGCGCGAAGCGGTGCGCCGCTGGGCGGAAGAGCAGGGGATCGTGGCGACCTCAGGCGACGATACCTGCCCCTTAGAGACCCGGCAGATGGCCCAGATCGGTTTCTTCCGGACAACGGACGTGGACTATCGCATCCGCCGCCTGCGCTATCTGGTGCGGAAGGTGAACCGGCATATGTGGCGGATGGACGGCGTGGGCAATGGCGGCGCTGACGAGGCCGCCTATCAGGTGCTGCGTCGGCTGAAGCGGCTGATCTATGACCATATCGAGGCTCTGGAAGCGCGCTGGACAGTGGATCATTATGCCGAGGCCTGCACCAAGATCAGCGCTGCCGCCACCGGCATGACGACAGACGCCATCGGCAAGGCCGTGGCCGCCATCCAGGAATGCATGGCGCTTGAGGATATCGATCTCGATTTCGACGCCGAGCTTATCGAGGTCGTCAACGGGTTCGAGCAGGATATGCTCCGCCACGATATTATCCGCGCCTATGTGGGTTTCGCCTTCCATGACGCGCTGCTCCTGCCCGTCACCGGCAATACCGACGTGGCCGAGATGGAGCGGATCAAGGTGGACCGGATTTCCCCCCGCGACTGCATGACGCTGCTTGGTCATCATTTCCCGACGCCGCTGAAGGGCACCCAGTTGCACAGCTTCGGTGCCTTCTTCAGCCGCACCGCGCGGGAGAATGATTATCTTTGGGGGCGGCTCCACGCAGCCTCGCGCCTTGTGGACCTGATCTTCGATGCAGCGGGCGAGATGCCGCATTCGGACCCCGACATGTGGCGGCAGCGATTGTTCACCGCGATCCTCAGGGCCGAGGTCGATCACCTGCCGAACAGCCGCGACATGATTTTGGACCTGATGGACAAATTTGGCGCCACGGGCTGATTCGAACCGGCAATTTCTTCTATGTCGCAGAAATCCTTGGCTGTCCCGATGCGGGACATAAGCCGATGGAACATTTCGCCTATTGCCCCAAATTGAAACAGCTTCGCCTGAATGGCCCGGAAATTGCCAGCTGGGCGACCGGTTTTGGCCACATTGTTTTGGATTTTAATGAAAATCGTGGCAAACGAACCGTTAACCAAGCCCCGCGCCTTAAAGGCTGTCGCGCCGGGCCAGTATCAAGTCCCAAGCCTGAAGATAATCTGACGAGCGTGACCTCAGGGAGAGGGCGCACCGGATGACAGGAGAGAGACAATGAACCGCAATCTTAAAGCAGTACTGGCCGGCGCCGTATTCGCAACCGCTGGCCTGACCGGCGCCGAAGCTGCGACCACCTATTACTCGGGCGATGGCAACGGCACCTGTAACGGTGGCGCCTGCGTATCGATCACCCCGCACAATGTATGGGGCGACGTCAGCGACAATGCCGGCCTTGCCGCCGACACCGCTGACTGGATCTCGTTCGCCAACACCGGCATCGGTGGCAACGTCCTGCCGAGCCTTGGTGGCCCGCGCGACGACAGCAACTATACGATGCTCTTCTCGAACACCTTCTCGGTGGGCGGCACGGGCGACCTGAACCTGTGGGTGCTGGCGGATGACACCGCACTCGTGCGCATCACCGGCCTCAATGGCGCTGTGCTCGATTTCCCGGCTTTCGCTGGCCAGATCAACCCCTGCGCCGGTGGCGGCCTTGGCAACCCGGTCGGTTGCGTTGAAGGCGACATGGGCTCGTGGTCCTTCTCGGGCCTTGATGCCGGCAACTATACGCTCAATATCTACAGCTTCCAGACCGGCGGCGACGTGTTCGGCATGCAGTATGCCATGAACGTGACCTCGGCCATCCCCGAGCCTGCTACTTGGCTGATGATGATCATGGGCTTCGGCCTTGTCGGCATGGCCTCGCGCCGCCGCACCGGCGTTTCGATGGCCTGAAGGCTTTCGTAACGGCCACGACTTCGCAAAGGGCGGTATCCCATCGGGTGCCGCCCTTCTGCTTTTCTGGGGTCTTTTTGATGCAGGCCTATGGTTTTTCATAGCTTGAAGGCTGGCCCCACCTGCGGTGTCATCAGGCCATGATGTGCCGAGGAGACAAGCCGATGAGTGACAACCGGATCATGCGCCCTTGGGTGCCTGCCTGCATCGGGGCAGGCCTTGCTGCCGCCTTCATGTTCGCCGTGCCTGCCGCCGCGCAGGAGCTTTCGGACGCCGACCATGAGCTTTGTTCGGTTTACGACCGCAACGACCGCTTTGTGGGCTACGATAGCGTGTGCCTGGAGCGCAAGCGCGCCCAGATCCGCCGCTACAAGCATTCGGGCCGTCATCACGGCCACGGGGCTGCCGGGTATCCAGCCTTCACCGGCATCTATTTCTGCCCCGTGACGGCCAATTTCGGCGCGGGCTACAATGCGACCTTCTATAACGATGGCCGCCCGCCCCAATATTTCGGCAAGTTCGACGCCACGCTCAACGGCCAGCCCTGCAGGCCCCGTTATGTGGGGCCGCGCGGCACCGGCTATAACTGACCGGGCATCGGCTTTCAGTCGCCGTGCATGCGCCGCTTGATATGGCGCACCGATAGCGCGGTGAAGACGATGGCAACGGGCACGATCACACCGGTTGCGGCCTCCACGGGCACCGGCAGCCCCATGCCTTTCAGCGCCTTCAGCATGTAGCCAAACAGCGACACGGCATAATAGGCAATCGCGAAGACCGAAAAGCCCTCCACCGCCTGCTGCAGGCGCACCTGCGTGGCGGCCTGCTTTTCCATCGATTGCAGGATCGCCTGGTTCTGCCGCTTCTGCTCCATATCCACCATGGTGTTGAGGAGATTGACAGCACGGGACACGCGCCCCGTGAAGCCATCGGCGCGCACGGCCGCCGCTTCGCAGGTGCGCATGGCAGGCCGGAAGGATTTGTTGAGGAAGGTGGTGATGCGCTGGTAGCCCGGCACCACTTCCTCGCGCACATCCGCCAGCCGCCGCGCCACGATATCCTCGTAGGCGCGGGCGGCGGCAAAGCGATAGGCGGTGGAGGAAACCAGCTCCTCGCCCTCGGCGGCCAGATGGGTGATCTCCCGCAAGAGCGGCTCCAGCTCGTTCCCCGCGCGGCTGCGCAGGTTTGCCATCAGGCGGTCCAGCTGCGGCTCCAGCCCGTCCAGCCGCTCCATGGTGCGGCGGGCGACGGGCAGGGCAGCAACGGCGAGGAAACGATAGGTCTCGATATCCAGAAGCCGCTGCACAAGGCGCGACATGCGCGGCTCGGTGAGGCTGATATCAACGACCAGAAAGCGCAGGAAGCCCTCAGCATCCGGGCGGAAATCAGCCCAGACGGCGGCGTTGCCATCGGTCATCAGCCCGCCATAGAGCGGCATTTCGCCGAACAACCGGCGCGCCTCATTATATCCGCCCGCTTCCACATCCGCCCCTGCCGTCAGAAAATCGACCCTGACCCCCAGTTGCCGGGCGGAAAGGACGGCCTCGGCGGCGGCAGCCGGCAGGAAACCGAGCGCGGGGGCGGTGAAGGCATCACACCCGGCCTCGGCGGGGACAGCGAATGTATAGTTCGAAACTTCGGTATGGCCTTCCCATTTCACCGAAAAGCCGGGGGTGGCGGCGATATGATGCCGCGCTTCCCGCGCCGTGAACCCGGCGTCCGGCGGGATGCCGATCCCCTCCAGTATCCGCCGCCCGCGCGGTGTGACGACATGCACCACCCGGCAGCCCTTCGCCAGCTGCATCCCCGGCCGCGCATGCCATTCCGCATTGAGGGACAAGAGATCAACACTATCCACCACATCACCCATATCCGCCGCCCTGCCAATGAAAGGATCAGGACTATCCTAGTGGCTGCAACAAGGGTGAGCTAGGGGGGAGTTGGGGGAGTTGGAGGGCCGCTTCCTGCAAACTGTCTTATTATTCGCAGCGGCAGTTGCCCGCCCCATTCTCGACAAGCTTCTTGCAGTTCTGAGGCACGAGCCACATTTCGAAGGCTGGTTTGCCGCGGATGAAGGGGATTTCGCTGATGGCATAGTTATGGGCGACATAGAGACGGTCGCCTTTCCATGAATAGCCGGTTGTCGCCATGCGCGGCCAGAAATCGGACGTCCATGCGACCTTGAAAGACTTCTGGCCGTCGAACTCATAGAGGCCGCGTGTGGTGATTAAGAAAATGCCTCCGGCCGGTGCATCTAAAATGGCGAGCAGCCCTGCCTCGCGTATCGTCTCCATGTTGAGGACAGCAGGTTCATCGTCAACAAGGGTCAGGACAGCGTAGTGAAGGTCGGCCAAGGTCAGGTGCGACAGGTCGCCGTAGGCAATGATGCGATCCTCGAAAACACGAAAGCCTTGCATGTTGAACTGGCCGTTTGATAAGCGTGAATAATTGCCTTCATTTGTCAGGTAGCCTAACTCTCCGCCCCATTCTCCGTAATCGTAGCCCAGTAGCCAGCCGCGCGGAAGCACGTGGAGAGCACGCAAGCCCTTCATCGCTCGCTGGAGTTTTGTGCTCTGTCCATATGCGATCGTTGGCGACTCTGGCGGGGATGCTTCTGGATTAAGTAGCCGATCCTGTATTGTTGCACGCGTCTGTGCATCGTCGTTTTCAATGGCTCGCACAAGCGCCGATTTGAGCCCGTCAGGGATGTTCGCAGGAGGTTGATTTTTAATGAGTTGGCCTTGAGGCGCAGGTAACGCGCTGGACAGATCTCGAACGTGATCTGGTTGCCTATGGCGCAAGAGGCAACTTAACGATTCAATTGGCGGTTCCGGCGCTCGCCGTAGATAGCCGGGAATGGGCATGTCGGTCAGGTCTGTGGCAATCGACGGCTGCGATGTACCAAGGGTCATTCCTAACGCGAGCATGAATTTAAGCCCGATGCCCATATATCTGACTGCTCCCGTTAAGAATTCGCTTGCTTGGTTGATGAGGTAATACAATCGAAGCGCTAAAGTGGGGCCTTCGCAAGGCACAAGATGCAACCTTAAAAACTACCTGACAATGAGCGCTGTTCGCCTTTCAATATTTTCCGCAGTACTTCTGCGAAAACCACAAGCACCTACATGCCGCATTCGCAGCACATATAACTTTCTGATTTTATTGATTTAAATGGTGCCGGCTGCAGGGATCGAACCCGCGACCTGATGATTACAAATCAACTGCTCTACCAGCTGAGCTAAGCCGGCACCTTGAAGGTCGGTGGCGGTGTTTTAGTCGCAAATGGCGGGGGGTGCAAGGGGGAAAGCGGGGGATATTCGCCCGTGCGCCGGGCGGGGCTTGCGGGTGCCCGTGCGCGTGCCTATCTGAAGGGGTGAGAGCCCTTCAATCCCCGCCGGAGGCCACCCGTATGAGCGCCATCATCCTTGCCTGCCCGCGCTGCGCCAGCCGCAACCGCATGCCGCTTGACCGCCTCACGGGCGACGGCAAATGCGGCAAGTGCGGGGCCGCCATGTTCAACGGCCGCCCGGTGGAGCTGACAGCCGCGAGCTTTGACCGGCACGTCGGGGCCGATCTGCCGCTTGTCGTCGATTTCTGGGCGCCCTGGTGCGGGCCGTGCCGCACGATGGCGCCGGTCTTTGAGGCCGCTGCCGCAGGGGTGGAGCCCGCCGCGCGCTTCGCCAAGGTGAATACGGAAGCCGAGCAAGCGCTCGCCGCGCGCTTCCAGATAAGGTCGATCCCCACGCTTGCCATCTTCCACAAGGGGCGCGAGGTGACGCGGCAATCGGGCGCCATGCCCGCCGGCATGCTGGCCCAGTGGCTGGAGGCGCATCTGCCGGTGCCGGGCTGACCGGGCTCCAGCTTTTTGCTGCAGCCGATTTTACAAATTTGTTGCACCTGCGAAGAAATGCCCTTGCCAAGCATGCCCCCAGGATGTTCTGATTGGACTATCACGGAGGCGGGAAGGCAATGGCTTTCAATGAGATGTTGGCTGGTGATGGCAGTATCCGGCCACCCTATGCACAATATGCCGACTGGTTCGACGCGCAGGACCCGAAAGGGCTTGCCGCCAAGACGCTTGAGGCCGAGCGCTTCTTCCGCCGCACCGGCATCACCTTTGCGGTTTACGGGCAGGATGGCTCGCCCGAGCGGCTCATTCCCTTCGATATCGTGCCGCGCATCATTTCAGGCGCTGAATGGCGGCGGCTGGAGCAGGGGATCGAGCAGCGCGTGATCGCGCTCAATGCCTTTCTCGAGGATGTCTATAACCGCCAGGAAATCATCCGCGCCGGCCGCGTGCCGAAGGAACTGATCGCGACGAACGAGGCCTTCCTGCCGCAGATGATGGGCTTCCGGCCACCGGGCGGCGTTTACACCCACATCATCGGCACCGATATCGTGCGCACCGGCGAAGGCCAGTTCCATGTGCTGGAGGATAATGCCCGCACCCCTTCGGGCGTTTCCTATATGCTCGAGAACCGCGAAACCATGATGAAAATGTTCCCCGAACTTTTCGCCATGCACCGCGTGCGCCCGGTGGAGAATTACACGACGCTGTTGCGCCGCAGCCTTTCGGCACTTGCCCCCGCCGGATGCGACGGTGCACCGACGGTCGCCGTACTCACCCCCGGCATCTATAACAGCGCTTACTTTGAGCATTCCTTCCTTGCCGACCAGATGGGCGTGGAACTGGTGGAAGGGTCGGACCTGCGCGTGGTGGATGGCCGCGTGGCGATGCGCACCACGCGCGGCTACAAGCCGATCGATGTGCTGTATCGCCGGGTGGACGATGATTTCCTTGATCCCTTGACCTTCCGGCCCGATAGCGCGCTGGGCATCCCCGGTATCATGGATGTGTACAGGGCAGGCCGCATCACCATCGCCAACGCCCCCGGCACCGGGATCGTGGATGACAAGGCGATCTACAGCTACATGCCCGACATCATCGAGTTTTATACCGGCCGCAAGCCGATCCTCGAGAACGTGCCCACATGGCGCTGCGCCGAGAAGGACAGCCTTGCCTATGTGCTGGATCACCTCTCCGAACTGGTGGTGAAGGAAGTGCATGGCTCAGGCGGGTACGGCATGCTCGTGGGCCCGGCGGCCAGCAAGAAGGAGCTGGCGGCTTTTGCGAAAAAGCTGAAAGCGCGCCCGAAGAATTATATCGCGCAGCCGACCCTGTCGCTTTCCACAGTGCCGATCTTCGTGAAAAAGGGCCTCGCCCCCCGGCATGTGGACCTGCGCCCCTTTGCGCTCGTCTCCGACAAGGTGAAGATCATCCCCGGCGGGCTCACCCGTGTGGCCCTGAAGGAAGGGTCGCTCGTGGTCAATTCAAGCCAGGGCGGCGGCACCAAAGACACCTGGGTTCTGGAGGACTGACGGGATGCTGGGACGCGCCGCCGATGGTCTGTACTGGATGTTCCGCTACACGGAGCGGGCGGAGAATATCGCCCGGCTGATCGACGCAGCCGCCCATATGGCACTGACCCACACCGACCCCGCCGACGATGGCTGGGACTCGGTCCTCAACAGCGTGGGCGGGCACACGGCTTACTGCGCCAAATATGAGGGGGTGACCGGCCCGCAGGTGATCGATTTCCTGCTGCGCGACGAGGACAATCCTTCAAGCGTGCTGAATGCCGTTTATTCGGCGCGCAACAATGCCCGCACGGTGCGCACGGCACTCACCCGTGACGCCTGGGAAAGCACCAACGAATTCTGGCTGGAAACAAGCCGCATGCTCGCCCGGCCGGTGAAGGCGTCGGACCTGCCGGAAACGCTGGATGCCATCAAGCGTCACACCGCGCTCATTCGCGGCGCTTTCCACGGCACGATGCTCAGGAACGAGATTTTCGATTTCGCCCGGATCGGCACCTTCATCGAGCGCGCGGACAACACGGCCCGTATTCTGGACGTCAAATATTATGTCCTGCTGCCAGCGGTGTCGTTCGTCGGCTCGTCCTTGGATAACGTGCAGTGGGAATCGATCCTCAGGTCCGTTTCCGCGCACCGGTCCTACCGCTGGGTCTATGACGCCGATATCCAGCCCGCCAAGATTGCCGAATATCTGATCCTGTCGGAACGCATGCCGCGCTCGCTGACCTTCTGTTACCAGAAGATCCGCGACAGCCTCACCAATCTGGAACGCGATTATGGCGAGCGGCACGCTGCCCATGAGACGGTTGGCCGCATGCTTGCCAATCTCGAAAACCGGATGATCGCCGACATCTTCGATCAGGGCCTGCATGAATTCCTTCTGGGCTTCATCGAGTGCAACAACCGGGTCGGCAATGAGGTGGCGGAGGCATACAGGTTTTACTGATGCGGCTGAAGATTTCTCACACGACCGAATATCAATACGATTCACCCGTGCATTTCGCGCTGCAACGCCTGCGTCTGCGCCCGCAGTCCACGCCGTGCCAGCAGGTGCTGGACTGGAAGCTGACGCTGGAAGGCGCGACGCACGAAGTCGCCTATGTTGATCACTTCGGCAATTCGGTGGACCTGATTTCCTGTGTTGGTGAAAGCCATATGCTGTGCATCCATGTGGCGGGCGAGGTGGAGACGATGGACAGGGCGGGTGTCCACGGCCTGCACACGGGGCCTGTGCCCCTGTGGCTTTTTGAGGAGCCGACCGAGCTCACCACCCCCGGCAAGGGCATCCAGCAACTGGCACGGGGGATTGCAGCGGATGATGACGTTGTTCGCCTGCACGCGCTGATGGCGGCGATCCGGGACAGGGTGGCCTATGTGATTGGTATCACACACGCGGCAACGACGGCGGAAGAAGCGCTCGCGCACGGCGAAGGTGTGTGTCAGGACCATAGCCATCTTTTCATCACCGCTGCCCGGCTTCTTGGTTTTCCTGCTCGCTATGTGAGCGGCTATCTGCTTTTGGACGATACCGAGCATCAGGCGGCAAGCCACGCATGGGCGGAAGCGCATGTGGCGGGGCTCGGCTGGGTCGGCTTCGATGTCTCGAACGGCATGTCACCTGACGACCGCTATGTGCGCGTGGCAGTGGGGCGCGACTATGCCGATGCAGCCCCTGTGGCAGGCATCCGGCGTGGAAACGCCGAAGAATCGCTTGCCGTTTCGATCCGGGTCGAGCAGTAATTAGGGCAGGGGCCGGCAGCGATCGCCGCCCTTTCTGATGGATAGGAACCTATGACTTACTGCGTGGGCCTGCGCCTCGATAAGGGCCTTGTTTTCATGTCCGATACCCGCACCAATGCGGGCATCGATAATGTTTCCGTTTTCCGCAAGATGTATCGCTGGGTGCGCCCGGGTGACAGGGTGCTGACGCTGCTGGCGGCCGGTAACCTTGCCACCACGCAAGCGGTTGTCGGGATGCTGGAGGAGCATTCAAAGGCAGCGGACGAGCGCGCACCTTCGATCCTGCAGATGCCATCGATGTTCCAGACAGCCAAACTGATCGGCGAAACGCTGAAAGAGGTTATCTCAGAAAGCGCCAAGAACGGGCCGCAAAGCGAGGCGACATTCGGGGCAAACTTCATCCTCGGCGGCCAGATTAAGGGCGGTGCGACCCGCCTGTTCCAGATTTACCCCGAAGGCAATTTCATCGAGGCGACGGCAGACACGCCCTTCTTCCAGATCGGCGAGCATAAGTATGGCAAGCCGATCCTCTTGCGTGCCTATGACCCCACGATGAGCTTCGCAGAAGCGACCAAGCTGTTGCTTCTGTCGTTCGATTCTACGCTCAAGGCCAATCTTTCAGTCGGCCTGCCGCTTGACCTGCAGTTTTACGAAGACGGCAGCCTGAACGCGGGTGCCGAGTTCCGGATCGACCAGAACGACCCCTATTACCGGGCCATCTCGGACGGCTGGTCCGATGCTCTCAAGGCTGCGTTCGCGAGCCTGCCGGATTTCGACCGGATCTAGGCTGCTGCGCGCCTGCGCACCACCCACACGATCACTGCGCCGAACGCCAGGTGAAGGCCGATTTCAGCTGTCGATGCCCAGCCGTTGTAGCGTGGGTAAATCTCCGGCCAGCGCAGGGGCAGCACGATCAGGTTCATCACTGCAAAAAGAAGCGCGCCGTATAAGGGGCCCGCAACGATCAGGCGTCCTTTGAACACCGACAGCTTGATGGCCGCGAACACAAAGCCCGCCGCCATCAGGATCGACAGCCCGAAGTGCGTGGCAAGGCCAAACGCCATGCTGGCGGCGCCCATCTCATAAGACGAAGGCCCGATCCAGAAGGATGCGATGGCCTGCATGATGCGGCCCGGCGTGCTGTCGCTTATATAAGCCCGCGCCGAGAAATAGACTGTATCGAGTATTCCTGCCGCGATGCCTGCGATCACAGCGGTTTTCGCCTTGTCCATGAATGGACTCATTGGACCAGCCCCCTTGTTATCCCCGCGACGAAGCCTGCCAGTCTTTGCCTGTTCTGCGAAGGAAAAACAGGCGTGGTTCAACCATCGTTAGAAAGGGGCAGGGCAGCTGCGGTAAAAAGTTTAACTGGAATGCCGCCATGCGAGAAGGCGAGCGGCTCGCCCGCAAACGGCAGGCCGGTGGCGCGGGCGAGCTTGTCGGACCCTGTCACGATACCGACCCGCCAGCCGCCGAACCGCTCGGAAACTACACGGCCGAGCGTCTGGTATAGTGGCAGCAGTTTTTTCTCCTCGCCCAGCCGTACGCCATAGGGCGGGTTGATGAACACGAGGCCCGCGGGGCCTTCGGGCGGTGTCAGGTCGCTGATCGGCTGGCGTGTGAAGCTGGTGATGGCAGCCACTCCGGCGCGGTCGGCATTGGCGATGCTGCGGCGGATGGCACCTTCATCACGGTCAGACCCGTGGAAGCGGAAGGTGGTCTCGCGTTGGAACTGGCCTTTTTTCAGGGCTTCCCAGGTGCCCGCATCGAAGGTTTGAAGCTGCTCGAATGCGAAGGCGCGGTCGCGGCCGGGGGCGAGGTTCATGGCGATTTCGGCGGCTTCGATCACGAAAGTGCCCGATCCGCACATCGGGTCCACAAGCGGCATCTTGCCGTTGAACCCGGCGTGGCGCAGCATGAGGGCGGCCAGCGTCTCGCGCATCGGTGCCTTGCTCACCGCTTCCTTGTGGCCGCGTATGTGAAGTGCTTCACCGGATGTATCGACACTGAGCGTGCAGATATCGTTCACGATCCGCGCCTTGATGCAGATATCGGCCTCGGGGTCGACAGGGGTGCCGAGGCTCGCGGTGATCGCCTTTCCGATCCGCTCGGCTGCGGCATCCGAATGATAGATGCGCGATTTGCTGCAGCTTGCCTCCACCCGCACTGGCATCTCGCGCTGCAGGGTTTTGCCCCACGGGAAATCGCGGGCAAGTTTTTCAAGCTCGTTCAGGTAAATGGCCTTGAAGCTGCCAAGGCGCACCAGCACACGGCTTGCCCCCCTAAGTTCCAGATTGGCTCGCCACACTTCCCGCCAGCCGCCCTTGATGGTGACGCCGCCTTTGGTGACGGTCGGCTTTCGGAAGCCTTTCTCCGCCACTTCCGCTCGCAAAACGGCCTCGAGCCCCGGAACGGTAGCGAGGAAGATTTCAAGATCGGTGTCGGTTGTCATGCGGGCGGGGCCTTTTGGGTATGGGGTTCTGCGTCTGCATAAACACACTTCCGCCCAGTCTCAAGTCAAAGCGCCGGTACATGGCTGCAGATTACAGGCTCGGCAGGCGGGTCAGCAGGAAGAGGAGGCAACCGACGATACCGCCGACGATGGTGCCATTCATGCGGATGAACTGCAGATCACGGCCCACCGACAGTTCCAGACGTTCGGTCAGGGTGCTGGCTTCCCAGCCGTCCACTACCTCGCGGATGAAGGCGCCGATTTCGCGCCGCCACGGCACTATATAGCTGCGTAATATGACAAGCACTGCCTTGTTGAACCGCCTCTGGATCGCGTCATCGGTGGCGAGCGTCCGGCCAAGCGATTGCACGGCCGTACCGAGGGCGGCCTGCAGGGGCGCGGAGCGTGCAGCGGTAGCCTCCGCCAGTCGGGTGCGGAACTGATCCCAGAGCGTGGTGAGATATCGTTGCACGGATTCGTTCCCGAAAAGCTTCTCCTTCATTTCCTCCACCGTCCGGCGGGTCTCGGGGTCATTCTTCAGCTTTTCGATAAAGTCGGAAACGGCCGCATCGAAATCGCGACGGACCTGATGATCATGCTGCGACAGATCGCCCAGAAGATCGGAGATGCCCGAGATCAGCCCCTCGGCGATCCGTTTGTCGACGCTCGCGGGCATCCACCACTGGCTGCGTTCTTCGACAGCCAGGAAAATGGCCCCGCGGTTCTCGTCCAGATACCGGCGGGCGGCGACAAGCCCGTGATCCAGCAGCTCATGATGCCGGTCGCTGTCCTTCAGGAGCGACAACACATTCCCCGTGAGGGTGGCAAGATCAATGGTCTTGAGCTCGCCTTCAAGCGCACGGGCAAAGAAGTGCCTAATCTCGGCGTCACTGACCGAGTTCAGCACATGCGGCACGGCGTCGATGATCCCTGCTGCCACCTTGTCGGCCACATCGGGCCGCGACAGTGCCTGACTGACGCGCATCGCGACATTGATGGAACGAAATTTCGCCGAAACAAGGCCGGGGTCCAGAAAGTGCTGTTCCACAAAGTTCCCGATACCTTCGGCGAGCCTTGCCTTGTTGCGTGGCAGTACGGCGGTGTGGGGGATGGGCAGGCCAAGCGGACGGCGGAAAAGAGCCGTCACCGCAAACCAGTCGGCAAGGCCGCCGACCATCGCTGCCTCTGTGCCTGCCTGAAGGAGCGAAATCCAGAAGCCGGGCTTGTCTGCCAGATGGGTCAAGCCGAAGACAACCGCCATGGCAAGCAGCATCAGCGTAGCAGCCATGCGGTAACGATTGAGGGTCTGGCGTTGCAGGTCGGTTGGGTCAACCGAAAGGGCGGAATCCATAGGGCACCTTCAGGCAGTTCGGATATCTAGGCAGCTGTCGGGCGTCATGTCGTACGTCCGCAAAGTACCCCATATGTTGAGGTGATTTAGTGATGTTCCACAAGTGTGGCGCATTTCAAATGAATGTGTCCCGTCGCTATGGTCATTTGTCGTGTCCCATTTTTTTCGGACTTGATTAGTGAACTAACCCAACTGGCTCAGCCCTCGATAGCCGAAGCGCCAAAAGCATACTTTTTACTGCGCCAGATTTGCGCCATTGATGATCTATGCGGTTGGTATTGGCCAACGTTCGGTGCCGGGGCAGTGGCACCGATTAATGACTTGACGACCCTCCTGCAGCGTCCATGTTTACGGGCCGCCACGGGACGCTGTCAGCCGGGTCCGCCGGAAGGTTGACCAGTGCGCCAGTCGCGATACCGAAATAGCTTTGTAACGGCCTATGGTCTGAACACAGGGTGGTAGCAAAGAAGCGCCCGTCTTCGCCGGAGCTGACCATATAGTCTGCTGGCACAAAGGCGCGAACCAGCATTACCAGCAGGCGTGCAAAGCCAGCCCTGCGATTGTGCGTCCCCTGATTCACAGGCGTTATTGAAGCTCCGATGCCCGACAATATGCCAGAGTCTGCATAATGTCGGGCATACCATATCACCGCCCGGGGACGGTGACATGCTCCAGACCAAGCTGCTTGGCGCGTTCATTGATCGGCGCGAGTTGCTCTTTGACGATAAGGGTGAGTTCCTCCTTGCGTTTCGCCCACTCGCCTTTCAGGTCGGCAAGCCGTTCCAACTGGCCGCCCGTCACGGGTGCGCCGGTATAGTCGATGACATCCATCAGGTACCGGACCTGTCCGGCAAGCATGGTTTCCCATGCATCTTCATCTTCATAGGTCTGATGCAGATGCTGGTTGATCAGCCTGTCCCACGCCGTCAGCGCTTCGATGGCCTTGGTGCCGGCCTGCTGCAGTTCGGTGTCGCCCGGATGGTCGGCCATCAGTGTTTCCAGATCAGCGCGCGCTTCTCGTGCTTGCCCGAGCCCCCGCAGCACATCGTCAAGCAGTGCTGCGGTTTCGTCGAGCCGAGCCGACCAAGTCTGAACTTCTTCAGGCGATGCCGAAACACGGAAATCGAGTGCAAGTGAGAAGGTGGCCTCTGCACTTGCACCGCCAGCCGTCACACGGGCGCGATACTCGCCCGGCGGCACCTTCGGGCCACCGAAGCCGGCGAATATATCGACATCTTCGATACAGGTGACACCGTCGCGGCGCATATCCCAGATCCACTTGTTCAGGCCGCGTTTCTTGGAAGGATATTCGAGATCAAACGGGCTGCGCGGGTCTTCGTTGGCTTTCAGGCATTTGTCGCGCGGGGATTCCTCGCTGCTGATGGTCCGGATGACACGCCCCTCGCGGTCCATGATCTCGATCGTCAACGGGCCAGAGGCGTCTTCGCCCAGTCGGTAGTAGAGCGGCACGCCGCGCGGCGGGTTGCTGCCTTCAGAATCGCCGGCGGAGCCACCGTCCCCAATCCGCATTTCAACGGTACCGGGGCGGTAGAGCGCGACTTCGCCGGCGGATGCACCTTCGGCGTCCTGCCGAACGACGAAGAGATCGTCCAGCGCCCAGAAGGCGCGGCCCTGGGTTGCGATGACGAGCGTGTCATGACGAATGGTGATGTCTGTGATCGGAACCGGCGGCAGGTTGAGCTGCAGCGGCTTCCAGTCCGCGCCGTCGTTATAGCTGACAAACATGCCGCCCTCGGTGCCTGCATAGAGAAGGCCCTTGCGGGTCGGATCTTCACGCACCACACGCACGAACTGGTCCTTCGGCAGCCCCGCATCGATGCGGGTCCAGCGCTTGCCATAGTCGGTCGTCCGGTAAATGTAGGGGGTAAAGTCGTTCAGCTTATGCCCTTGTACAGCGATATAGGCCGTGGCCGGATCGTGCGGACTGATCTCGATGGCATTGATATAGGCTTCTTCAGAATATTTGCCCCGGTGTTTTGGTGACACATTCTGCCATGAAGCACCGCCATCGCGGGTGAGATGCACAAGCCCGTCATCGCTGCCAACCCAAATCACGCCCTGTTCATGGGGCGACGGCGCGATATAGAAGATGGTGTTGTAGAATTCGGCGCCGACATTTTCCGGGGTCAGGGGACCGCCGTTCCGGCCCTGCTTTTCCGGGTCATTGCGTGTGAGATCAGGGCTGATCTGGCTCCAGGTCCGGCCACGATCATCGCTCTTCAGGATATACTGCGTGCCATAATAGATGACGGAACGATCATGCGGGTCGGTCTCGACCGGAGCATTCCAGTTGGCGCGGTACTTAAGATCCTTCGGATCCTTGCCGTACATCATCTCCGGGTAGGGAATGATCATGCGGGTCAGCTGGGTTGCGCGATCGTGTTCCGTCAGGGTGCCGTTGATCGTGGTCGCATAGATGAGCTGCGGGTTTGCCGGGTCGAAGGCCACATGCGCGCTCTCGCCGCCACCGACATCAAAATAATCCTCCACGCCGATGCCGCCATAGAGGCTCTCGCTGGCGATTGCCACCGTCGTATTGTCCTGCTGGCCGGCGTAGATCCGGAAGGGTTTCTGATCGTCGGTTTCGGCGCGGTAAAACTGTGCAGTCGGCTGGTTCATGATCGACGACCAGGTCTTGCCGCCATCAAACGTGATCGTCGCGCCGCCGTCGTTGCCGTTGATGAAGTTTTGCGGATTGTCGGGATTGATCCACTGGTCGTGGTGGTCGCTGTGCGGGGTCGACAATTGCTCCCAGCTCTTGCCGCCATCGATCGATTTCATCAGCGGCACGTTCAATACATAAACGGTGTTCTCGTCGACCGGATCGGCCGCGATATGAATATAGTACCAGGCACGGGAATGCAGGACGCGGTGACCATCGATCAGCGCCCATGTCTTGCCGCCATCATCGCTGCGCCACAGGCCGCCCTTGCCGTGTTCGGCCTCGATGATCGCATAGACGCGCTCAGGGTTGCTGGCCGACACGTCAACGCCGATCTTGCCGATCATTTCGGGAAGGCCGCCGCCCAGCTTCGTCCAGCTGTCACCGCCATCAATGCTTTTGAAAATGCCGCCCTCGGTACCGCCTGACATGATGAACCACGGCTTGCGGCCATGATGCCACATCGCAGCATACAGGATGCGCGGGTTGGTCGGGTCCATGCGCAGGTCCGACGTGCCTGTCTCTGGGCCGACTTTCAGCACATGTTCCCATGTCTTGCCGCCGTCCGTCGTGCGGAATACGCCGCGCTCCTCGCTGCCACCCCAGATCTGGCCCTGCACGCCGACATAGGCGATATCGGGATTGGTAGGATGAATCTCGATCCGGGCGATCTGGCCGGCCTTTGCCAGCCCGATATGCGCCCATGTAGTGCCGCCGTCGGTTGATTTCCAGACACCATCGCCGTGCGACGTCGTTACACCGCGGATCGGCGCTTCCCCCGTGCCTACATAGATGACGTTGTTATCGGATTTCGATACTGCCACCGCGCCGATAGTACCGACCTTGAAGTATCCGTCAGAGATATTTTCCCAGGTCTGGCCGGCATTTCCGGTTTTCCAGACACCGCCGCCAGCTGCACCCATATAGTAAAGATTGGGCTTGCCCGGCACGCCAGTGACCGTGGTCACACGGCCACCGCGCCAAGGCCCGATGAGGCGATATTCAAGGCTTTCGACCGCCTCGGTTTCGGCAGTAGCAGCAGCCGCTGACCAAGAGGGCAAGAGGACAGACAAAAGGAGTGTCAAGCAGGCAGGCAGGAATCGCGATTGCACAATAACCTCCGGGAACCGAAATGATGGCGACTCGCTACGGCCATGGCTTGGTCGTCGGGTCGCAGGTGAATGAATGGGACAGATTACAATGTACCAGATGTCATGGTGTCCCGATTGTAACTATAACTACAATTGCTTCCGTGGTTCGCGTAATGTCAACATGAAGTTAAGCAGCGCCCGTGGCACGGAATTCTTCGTGTGGAGGGCGTCGTCTTTGATTGACGTGCTCCCCTACGTGCTCTCATTCAGACCTAGCCCTGTCCGTCGTCATGAGCCTGTCCCGGAATTGTGCCCGGCCAGAATGAGACTTCCGGGTCTTCAAGGGCTGGGGTTAACCCCAGCCCTTGATGCAAATTCGGCCGGCGTCATGAACCCCAGAGATGCGTGAGGCCGGCTCTGGTTGAAGTCCTGCCGCCACGCCTCGATCTTGGCCTTGGCGTCGTCGATTGACAAGAACCAATGCGTGTTCAGGCACTCGTCCCGGAACCGGTTATTATTTTCCAGTCAGGCGCCTAACTGACAGAAAGCGAATGGGCTCATCTAAAATCTGGCCACGCACACATCCATCACCAGTCTGTGCTGATGTTGGCAAGCGATGAATTAGCCGAACAGTACCCATTCCGGACACAACGCATCCAAAGGCGGCAAATCCTAAGCCGTCTTTGTTGCGTGTCCCCCCATAGTCGAGGGCAGGGTTCTCGCCAATGGAAATGAAGAATGCGGCACCACTAGCAGTTCCAGGTTCCGCTCGAGCAAGAGAAACTGCTCCATCAACATGCCTCAGGCCCGTAGCACTAGTGGGCTCATGCTCCACGGGCTTGTAGGCCGGAGCTACCTCTAGCAAGCCCCCTTGTAATACTTGGATTTGTGGGGTGCCATTGTCATTCTCCGGCATCACCGCACGGTAAAATGCTGCATTCTGAAATCCCTTATCGTCAACGATCTCCAGAAAACTACCCGCATTTGGGGGGCAACATCTTCGTACACCTCGATCACGATTGGCCCTAGGTCGGTATCAATCTGAACGGCAACTTCGCTTACCTTACCCGCACCACATACACTTTCGTCGACTTCGCTAGCGTTTACCTGAAACGCTATACCAGACGCCACTAACATCGATGCTAAGGCCGCCATCCATGGTTCGGAAAGTTGAAAGGGCAAAGTCATTCTTCCGCCCCTCCAGTCTCTACATCTTCACCAATCATAAGACTTTTCATCTTGGCCTTCATCGAGTCAGAACTGGTCTCCTCAATCTGGTATTCTTTCGGCGGCACCTTTCCTGCGAGATTTGCGACAAAATAGTCCCATTGACGGCGCAACGCATATACCGGGAGCTCATGCGCCGCGCGTGGAAGCAGCAACAGGTCGAAATCCTTATTAGCGTCCATCAATGCCTGAGGGAGCTGGAACAGCGCGCCCGGATGAACACCCATATCCAACATGCCGTGGATGAAAAGCAATTTGCCCTTCAGACCACCGGCATAAGTGAGGTTGGCCTGCGGCAGATAGTGAACACCGACAGCAGGTGTCGGGCGTCTTATCGTATGCCCTCAACGTACCCCATATCTTGACGTGATCGACCAATGGCCCGCAAGTCTGGCGAGATACAAATGAATGCGTAAGGTTGGTGGGGCTATCTAATGTGTCCAGTTTTTTTCGGATACGATTAGTGAGCACAGCCAATTAGGTACGCTGTCGAACTCTAGGCACGGCTTGCGATTGAAATCATTTGCAGCGGTGACTAGGCAGCAAGAGGCAGGCCTTCGGGCACATTGTGATCTTAGAACAGACCAACATGGACAGTAACTGGCCGCAAATGTATTGAATTCGGATGTGGCTGCGAGGCAGCCTTTAGAGAGGAAGGTTAAGCCTGATCTCCGTACCTCTCGGTTCCGCAGGGAATATCTGGATCTTCGCGCCAAGTTTCATCGCTCGTTCGCGCATGCCGACAAGGCCGTAATGGCCTTTGCGCTGCCAGTTTTTTCTCGTCTCGGGGGGCATGCCGATCCCGTCATCTGCGATTGAAATCGTGACATTGGACCGCTGGAAACCGACACTGATCTGCACGTCCCCTGCCTGAGCGTGCCGGATTATGTTCCACATCGCCTCGCTGGCGATCTGGGCGATATCGTCAGCAATTTGTGAGCCGATGAGTGACGAGTTTCCGGTTACGTTGATCGACCACGCAAGCCGGTTTCCAAGGATATCCGCTGCAAGGTCGGACAGGATATTCGCGAGATCAACCGGGCCTTCCTCTCCGCGCAGGAAACTTACCCTGTCACGACCATCCTGGAGTACGTCATCAGCGCGCTCCAACGCGGCTTCCAGTGATCTCCGGCCTTCGCTGCCTTCCGGCAATCGATCGCCAACCGATTGAAAACGCAACAGAAGCCCCTGAAAGCCCTGCAGCAATGTATCATGCAGCTCGCGCGCGATGCGTTCCCGTTCGGCCAGCCGGCCTTCCATACGGGTTTTGATCCGGTCAGCAACCAGTCGCAGGTGCATGAGATAGGCCGAGAAGGCAAGGCCGAGACCGGCCATGAATACCGTCAGGAAAAACCATTTTGACTGGAAGAAGGTCGGCGGAATGACAAAGGTCAAGCGTTCGGTCGGCCCGAGCCAGGTGCCGGCTTCGCTCGTCGCTTCGATGCTTACCGAGTACTGGCCCGGTTTGAGGTTTGAAAATTCGATCAGTCTTGCGGTGTCGACATCAACCCATGGCTGGTTGTCGTCACCAAGCCGGTACCGGAATTGCGTCCGCTCCGGTGACGAAAGGTTCAGCGCCTGATACGAGACGGAAAGCTGGGTGGTGTCATCGGGAAGAAGCATGCTCTCGGTCGGCGCGAAAGACACACCGTTTGCGATGACGGACTTCAGGCGGACGGGAACGGGTGCTGCAGCAACGATTTCAAAACTCAGGTCATGCCAGGCGAGGCCATGATTTGTTGTGAACCAGATGCGGCCGTCCCGAGAAATCGAGGCCGTGTCGGAATAGGACTGCTGGGCGACGCCGGGCAATCCGTCGTGAACGGTGAAGAGCTCTGATGCTGGGCGGAAATCTGGCTTCTCGAAAGCCGTGATCAGTTCGCTTGCAGACACGCGCACAACACCGGAAATGGTGCTCAACCAGACCTGTCCATCGGGCGATACGGCCAGCCCGGTTATACCTCTGGCCGGTGGAATTTTTTGGGGAGGAAGGGTGTTGAACCGACGACCTTCCAGTCTTGCAACACCGAACTCACCGACGGCCAGAAGGTGCCCGCCGACCTGATGGATGCCGTAAACAGCCCCGATTTCAAGGCCGTTGCTACGGTCGAACAACTGCTGGTCATGACTGTCGATGAGCAGGAGGCGACCGTCTCGCAGGCTCATCCATACTGATCCGTCCGGGGTGACGAACAGGCCACCCGGCACCGCTTCTCGCGTCTCTTCCGGGAGCAAGACACGGCTCCAGCCATCTCTTGAATAGCGGAACACACCTTCCCGGTAGATGATGGCGAGCAGGCTGCCGTCCCGTTCCTCAGCCAGCGCATTGACCCGCGTATTGGAGAGGCCTTCGGGCAAGGGGACGGCAACAAGTCTGTCGTCAGCCGTAAGTTGCCAGAGGCCTTGGCGGACACCGATCCACAAATTGCTTTTACTGTCGATCATGGCGCAGGAAAGCTGGCCTGGCATGCCGGCTATGGCTTCAACCTGGCGGTTGTCCCGTAACCGGTAGATCGAATTGGAATCGAGGATGAACTCACGGTCTTTCGAAAAAACAGCCCTGAAGCCGTAACGGGAGGTCGGTGGAACGCTGGACTCGGTGACGAAGAACTGACGGCTCAAGCGGTCAATGCCCATGTTCGTGCCAACCCATAGCTGGTCGGAATGATCGACCAGCATTGGAACAGCAATGTTTGAGGTAAGTCCATCTTCAAGCCGGAAGTTTTCTGCAGCGCTGAGAAAAAGGCCTGCGCCTCCGCCAGCGACACTTGTCGGGTCCGATATCCTGAAAATGCCGCCACGGGTGAGATCTGTTCCCCAGACCGCATCATCTTCATCGACAGCAATATAGTTGGGGGAAAATTGCGGTTGTGTCTGAGCGTCCGGCACGCGTCCTTCAACCGTGCGGGTTGCCAGCGAAATCGAAGTCAGGCCGTGATAGGAATCGAGCACCCACATCCGCCCGTCCCGGCCTTCGGCGAACGCAGCGCGTCCTGTGCGCAAGCCAGTTGGTTGAAACACCCGAGCGCCCGGTTCCAGTACGTGGATGGTTTCACCGTCACCGACCCAGAGTGACCCGTCCGAAGCTGCTTCCACCCAATTGGCGCTTTCGCCCGGAAAGTTCCAGTCTTTGCCAATGATATGCCACTCGGTTCCATCGAACCGCATCAGTCCGCGCTCAGTCGCGGCCCACATTGTGCCGTCACTGCTGCGCGCAAAACGAAGAACCATCCAGTGAGTCTTGCGATTGTCGACTTCGTAGTTTGTGAGTTCTCCGTTGTGGAGGCGTGAGAGCCCGCCGCCCGAATAGCCGATCCAGATATCGCCGTCGGGCGCGGCAAACACTGCTGTGATGTCGATAGACAGGAACTGGACATTGTTGGCTGGAACGATCCGCTCGAACTCGGTGCCATCGAACCTGAAAAGCCCGGCACCGGTGCCTAGCCACATGTAGCCATCCGGCCCTTGCGCCAGGGCCCATACATCGGCCGGGGCGCCGTCGGCGATCATCCAGCTTTTATGATGTAGCTGGTTGATCGCTGTTGTCGCGGGTAGCGCCGAGCT
The DNA here is from genome assembly GCF_026719705.1 of Pseudokordiimonas caeni. Lineage (GTDB taxonomy): Bacteria > Pseudomonadota > Alphaproteobacteria > Sphingomonadales > Kordiimonadaceae > Gimibacter > Gimibacter caeni. The sequence goes on from NZ_JAPPRR010000001.1 coordinate 600,235, forward strand.
GCCGCTGGTGAAGGTGAGCCAACCGGTCAGGAGCAAGAGGATTGCGGTGATTTGTCTCGGCACGTTTCCCATCCAGTTGCCCGCCTGATTCTAAAGTTCGATCAGGCCGCGTTTGGCGGCAATGGTAACTGCGTGCGTTCTGTCTGTGGCACCAAGCTTCGAGAAGATGATCTTCATGTATCCCTTCACCGTTTCCTCGGCGATGTCCAGTTTGCGGGCGATCTGCTTGTTGGAATTGCCCCATGCCGCCAGAGAAAGGACCTCAACTTCCCGGTCCGACAAGGGTTCATCGAGCACATGAAGTGCGATGTCACTGGCGATCGCTGCATCCAGGTGTTTGCCGCCATGAAAGACCGACCGGATTGCGTTCAAGAGCTCGTTGCGCAGGCTTGCCTTCAGCAGATAGCCGGACGCCCCGGCGCGCAATGCCTTTATGGCACGTCCGTCGCCGGTATAGGTCGTCAGGACGATGACCTTGGCGTCCGGGTCTTTCAGCCTGATCTGACTGATCGCTTCCACGCCGGTCATGTCGGGCAGCTGCAGGTCCATCAGCACGATATCCGGTCGCGTTTCGCCATAGGCTGCGATGGCTTCGCTGCCGGACCCGGCTTCGCTTATAACCTCAACATCATTGTGCGCGGAAATTACGGCACGCACCCCTTCACGCAGCAAAACGTGATCGTCCACGATCAGCACTGTGATGGTGGACGGTCGACCGGTGGCTGGGGGCGTGTCTGACACGCGGTTTTGCATGCCGCTTAACTCTGGTTTCGATGTGGACGCGCAGAGGCGCTGCAAGTGGTTCATGCCAACATAAAACTCATAAAGGCTGGTCGTCCAGTTTGCGACCTGCTTTGCTATTCTGCGGCGACAATTTCATATGATACATCCTGCCGTGTTGCCGCCTTTGCGATAGATGATGGATCGAGACGCGGCAGTCGATCCGTCGGGGGGAAATGGGCGGAAGGCTCGGCATGACGCAGTTGCCGCCAGCAAAAGGCACGGACTGTTTCGGGAAGTGAATAGTGGCATTCACCATCTTTATTGCAGGCTGTGAGGAGCGACTTGTCGACCATCCGCGCCAGTAACAGCGATGCCGCCTGCAAGTTGTGGTCGGTCAGACTTGCCGCCATAGCCAATGTGAATTGCAGCGGAAGATGGGCCAAATGGATGAAAAAGCACCTTTCTTCTTTTGAGAGGATGCAATGGCCCCACTGGTAAGCCGCTTCCAGCGACTGGTGTCGTGCGGGGGCCGTCCGGTAGCCCAATGTCAGAATATCGAACCGGTTGTGGAGATGGTTGGAGAGCCCGTCAATCCCGAGGGATGCGATGCGATTGGCAGCCAATTCTATGGCTAAGGGATTGCCGTCAAGCCGCCGGCATATGTCGTGGGCACGGGCGACAAGTTGACCGTGAGAGAGCGCTTCCGGGTACATCGCCCTGACCCTGTCGATAAACAGCTCAACCGCTGGCGGTGTTGCCGAATGTGACAGCCACGCAAGGCCATCGAGACGATAGACAGTCTCTGTCCGGGTCTTGAGCGGCTCTCTGCCTGTTGCAAGAATGCGGATGCCCGGCTGGTTGCGCAGTAGCTGTTCGGCGTAAAGAGCCGCGCCGTAGGCGACATGATCGCAGTTGTCGAGAACGACAAAGATGTTTTCGGTGCCGCGAAAGTTATGCAGCCAGCCGGTGAAGTCATTTGTTTTCTGCGGCGCGCCGAGTGCATTTGCCAGTCGCTCGGCAACCTCGCCGGTATCCTGCATCTCGGACAGGTCGACGAGCCGGACTTTTTCACTGCTGCGAACGGCCTTGGCAATAGTCAGGGCGACGGTGGATTTGCCGACCCCGGCGGTTCCCACAATTGTCACGAGCCGGGCAGTTTCCAGAAGATCGAATATTGCGTTTGTATCGGCGCTGCGCCCCAGAACCGTGACGGGCAGCTGTGACCAGTCATTCAGCCACGGAGCCTGCGTCATCTTGCCTGTTGTCTGTCCCGGAGACCATCTGGTGAGGCTTACCGTCCCTGAAAAACAATAACCCTGACCTGGTACATTGAGGATGTAGGTACAATCCCTGTCTTCGAGGGCTTTCCGGATGGCTGCAACTGCAACCCGAAGATTGGAATCGTCCAGCCATTCACGTCGCCAGACCTTTGATGTCAGCATCGCTTTGGACATGATGACGCCGGGTTGCCCGATCAACGCAAGCAGCACGTCAAAAGCCCTTTCGCCCAGCCGGATGGGTTCGTCGCCACGTTTGAGCGTGCGATCGGTTGGCCACAATGAAAACGGACCAAAGGAGATTCGACCGCCTGTTGTTGAATCTGACAGCATTGCTTCCCCGCAGGACACCTGGCACGTCCTTTCTCGCTTGTTTGGCGATGCTGAAATGAAACATCCGCGGCCTAATTCCGACAAGCCCCGAACGGGTCAGAAAGACACACCATAATAGGGGGTCAGAAATCAAATCGGAGGGTAAGTTCCACAAAATGGGTTGTTCGTGCATCCGTGTTTTGGGCTGTCACGAAGGCTTTTGGCGCGGCACGGGTATAGATGGCGCCAAGGAACAGGCCGTTTCGGGGTTGATACTCAAGATTGAAGCTCGTCGACGTATCAACATGGCGTGGAGCGTTCGGATCGCCCTCCAACACGAGGCTTCCTGACGGGCTATAAACGCCGTCTGCCCGTGCATACCGCCAGAACATATTCATGTCCGCCGTCACCTTCAGTTCCTCGGTCAGGTTGAGGGTCAGGTATGGGTTGAAATTGTAGAAGTTTCTGGGGCCGAGATGGGCAAGGTCGGAAAAGTAACTGCCGCGTGGGAACAGTGCATTGAAGGCGCCAAATGTCCGGTCAGTTGGGTCGCGGTCCCCGCTCGCTACATTGGCGCTGAGCGCGAGGCGTGGTGAAAGGGGCAGGCCCGAGAACGTGTAGCCCGCGATTCCGGCAAGGGTCCATGCGCGGATTTTCTGGCGTGGACCATCGGGCTGAAAATGACCAGCCTGCCACACGCCTTCCAGATCCCAGTCCCAGTCGTCGGCTTCTCCGGCAAGCCTTACGCCGAAACTGTGACGACGCTCCTGTCCTGCAAGTGTCTGGTTGATGCCCCTGTCACTATCGAAGCCCAAATAGTAAAGATCGACCTTGCTAGGCAGTCCGAGCGGCGCGTCGAAGGTACTGTATATGCCCCAAAGGGCGCGGTTATCGATCAGGCTATCATCGAGGATGCCGGGATCGTTTTCTGCTTCGAAGCCGGCGAGAAGCTGGATGTCATAGCTGTTACCAGTGGCTGTCAGCCGCGCGCCGTTGAACCGCCGGTGCACATTGGTGCCATCGCGCCAGCCAACAAGCCGCTGGGAGCCGAGCTTCCATTCGTCGCGCCCGATGCGCAGTCTTAAGGCTTTATCCGCGAACGGGATTTCGACCCAGGCGCGGTTGATATCCAGCCGATTTTCCTCCACCGGGCTATCGCCACCTTTCGCACCATGCTGAAAGGCGCCCGTCACTTCGACGAGGGCGGTGACGTTCTGTCCGGCAATACTGGCACCGACGTGATAGCGATGGGTAAGGAACCAGTCTTCGCCTTTGCGTTCGGTCCCCCATAAACTGTTGTCAATCAGCGTGGCCCGTTCCCGCAAATGCCCGAAGAATTCGGTATCTGACGCGTGCGCCGCCCCGCTGGCAAATAACAGGGCGGCAAGGCAAGAAAGGCGATCAGGCCAGATCATTCTGGAAGCCGCCATACTCGCGAACCGGCGACCAATCCGGGCTTAGTGGGGGCAGGGCCGGTGACAGGTCTTCAAATGGACCTGCGCCATGAACTACACGTCCGTCGGTGACGGTGAGAACGGATTCAATGGCACGAATACGGTCAACCGGGACGCTGAAGAAGTCCTCGCTGAGGATGGCAAAATCGGCATATTGGCCGGGCACGATGCGGCCCTTCAGTTGCTCCTCGCCCGAGAAATAGGCGCTACCACGGCTATAGAGGTCGATGGCCTGTGCGCGGCTCAGCCGATGTTCTGGGCCAAGGACTTCGGTGCCGCCGACGGTGCGGCCGGTGACCGCCCAGTAAAGTGTGCTCCAGGGATGGTAGCTCGCCACACGGGTGCCATCGGTACCAAGCCCGACCGGCAGGCCTTCCTTGAGCATCCAGCCAAGCGGCGGGCTTTTGAAGGTGGCGTCGCGGCCGTATCGTTCCATGAAGAACTCACCACCGTATGCCATGCGGCCCTGAAGGGCGATGGCGCCTTCCAGTCGCTTCACACGCCGGATCGTATCGGCCTCGATCGTTTCGGCATGATCAAAAGCCCAGCGAAGGCCGGTAAGGCCCGCGCGACCGGCCAGGATTTCATCCCGGTGAAGGCGTTCGAACACATCGAGCATCGCCTTGATCGATTCATTGTAGGTCGCATGGATGCGGAACGGCCAGCGATTGGCAGCAAGATACTGGGCGACGGCATAGAGGTCCTTGTCCCAGCCCTCTGTCTGCGTAAAGTCCGGCCGGTCGGCAAGGAAGTTTTCATAGTCGCTTGATTTGAAGGCGAGAAGTTCGCCGCCCCCTTCGAGCACAAAGCCATTTACCGTTTTCGCGCTGTTGCTGCCGACTTTATGGTCGGTGCCCCATCTGGTGAAATCCTCCAGTTCATGCCCGGGGCGTTGCGGGAACAGGAAGTAGGATATACGCAGCGGCATCGGTCCATCCGCGGCCAATCCTTGGGTGCCGCCGTAATCCTGCGGGAAAGTGTGCCCGCCGCCGCCCGCGTCAATAGCGCTCGTCAGGCCGAAGCGATTGAGCTCCCGGTACCAGTGCATGGTCGACGTTACCTGATCGGCAGCCGATAACGGTGGCAACTGCCCGATGGTCTGGTACAGGATATTCGGATAAGGCTCGCAGAGGAGGCGCCCGGTCGGCTCCCCATCGGGGCCGATTTCATAGCGGGTGCCCTTGGGCGGGACGGTATCCTTGGTGATGCCAAGTGCCTTGATGCCAGCCCTGTTGAGCAGGCCCTGACTATAGAGCAGCATCACGAAAACCGGTGTGTCAGGGGCTGCCCGGTCAAGTTCCTCAACCGTCGGCATGCGCTTCTCAGTAAACTGGAACGGGCTCCAGCCACCGACAATCCGGACCCATTGGCCCTTTGGGCTCCGCTTTGCCTGTGCGGCGATCATGTCCAGCCCGCGCGCAAGGCTCGTAAGGCCGTCCCAGCGGAGCTCCGTTGCATAGAAGCGCCCGCCACGCACGGCATGCAGATGGCTGTCGTTGAGCCCGGGAATGATGGTGCGGCCACCAGCATCGATCACTTGCGTATTCTTTGCTCTCAACTCCGAAATACGGGCGATGCTGCCGGTTGCCAGGATGCGACCGCTGGCGATTGCCATCGCTTCCACGAAGGGCTGGAAGCGATCACCTGTATAGATGTTTGCATTGATCACGATCATGTCCGCGCCGCCAGCCGCCGCCCATAGCGGGGTAAGACTGGACGCAGCAAGCGCGGCGAACGAGCTGCCGATGAAGGCGCGCCGGGTGGGTTGATAGCTTCTGGTCATCGTGCTGTTCCTTGGAATATGGAGGTGCCCTTCCGCGAAGGGGGGAAGGGGAAGGGCACCGGGGCAGGCTGAGGGGAGGCCGTCACCTCAGCCCTTGGCAAAGGCAAGAATATCGGCATTGAGGTCTGTCTGCGCGGTCTGCGCGAGGCCATGTCCGCCACCCTTGTAAACCTTGAGTTTCGCGCCCGGGATCAACTGGGCCATCAGGTGGCCGGAATTGCCGATGGGCACGATCTGGTCGTCGTCGCCATGGATGATCAGGGTCGGAATATCGATCTTTTTCAGGTCTTCCGTGAAGTCCGTTTCCGAGAAAGCCTTGATGCAATCATATTCGCTTTTCAGCCCGCCCATCATGCCCTGCATCCAGAAACTGTCGCGCATGCCCTGGCTCACCTTGGCACCGTCGCGGTTGGCCCCGAAGAAGGGGGTGGTCAGGTCCTTGAAGAATTGCGAGCGGTCAGCGAGCACACCGGCCCGGATACCATCGAACACGTCGATAGGCAGGCCGCCCGGATAGGCATCGGTCTTCGCCATGATTGGGGGCACCGCGCCCACAAGGATTGCCTTCGCCACCCGCTTGCTGCCGTGGCGGCCAAGGTAGCGCACGACTTCGCCGCCGCCGGTGGAATGACCGACCATGATGGCGTCCTTCAGGTCCAGCGTTTCGAAAAGCTCGGCCAGGTCGTCGGCATACTGGTCCATGTGATTGCCGTCCCATGGCTGGCTGGACCGGCCATGGCCGCGCCGGTCATGCGCGATCACTCGGTAGCCGTTCATGCCCATGAACTGCATCTGGGCATCCCACGCATCGCCGGTGAGCGGCCAGCCGTGGCTGAAAACGACCGGTTGGCCCGATCCCCAGTCCTTGTAATAGATCTGCGTGCCATCCTTGACGGTCAGATAGCTGCCATTCGTTTTGCCCGGCTTCGCCTTCGAGGCAGCTTCCGCTTCGCCCGTTGCCGCGAGGACGGGCAGGGCGGCGGCAAGGCCGAAGCCGCCGGCAAGGACAGCGCGGCGGGAAGCGCTGGTGGAAGGTTCTCTATTGGAATTGTCGGTGGTCATTGCGGTTGCTCCGGCGAGATCAAAAAGGAGCGGGGTGCCGCCCAGGGCAGCACCCCGCGATTTGACTTAGTGGCCTTCCTGGGCGCCGAACATTTCCTTGGCATAGATGATGCCGAGGCCGTAGCCGCCGCCATGTTCCTTGGCAACGCCGGTCACTACATTGTAGGTCTCGCCGCGCGCCCAGTCGCGTTGCAGTTCAAGCATATATTGAAGCCAGGTGATGGGATGGGCGCCGGCCTGTACCATACGCTGGACCGCCATATTGTGGGCGTCGATGCTGACACCGCCGGACGCATCGGTAACGAAATAGACTTCATAGCCCTGCTCGATGGCCGACAGTACGGGACCGACACCGCAAACCTCGGTCCAGAGGGCGGCAATCACGATCTTTTTCTTGCCGATCCTGTTCACTTCGTCGGTGATGCGCTTGTCTTCCCAGGTGTTCATCGTCGTGCGGTCGATGGACTTCTGGTTCGGGAAGACGGCCTTGAGTTCGGGGAACATGGGGCCGGAGAAGCTTTTCTCGGCAACCGTGGTCAGGATCGTCGGCACATTGAAAGCTTTGGCAGCTTTCGCAAGGCCGGTGACATTGTTCCGCAGTTCCACGATTTCGATCGATTTGGTGGCGAAGGCCATCTGGGGCTGGTGGTCGATCAGGATCAGTGTGTGGTTATCGGGGGCCAGCATGCTTTTGGCCGGGATCGGCTTTGCCTGCGCCATGGCACCGGTTGACAATGCAAGGGTGGCGGCAAGCACAGTCGCAAGCCGGGTCAGTTTCGTGAAAAAGGTCATGACACGCTCCGTTCAGGAAGGTTGAAATGTCTCAGGGCGCGTCTGCACCCCAAGGCATGGTGAGCGTGTCAGCCCGAAGGGCCGAATGAATCGTTGTGAATCAGTGTTAACGACAGACCCTACCGGGTTCTGGGTGATATGAAGAGAGTCCGAAGGCCGTGCTCTGTGTGCCAATTCCGACGCGAGGCCCACTCGACGAGTTGGTGCGGGCTGCTCACGCCCTTTTCAGGTTGATTGCCTTATCAAACAACTGTCGGGCGTCATGTCATACGTCCGTAAACTACCCTATATGTTGAGGCGATTTAATGATGTTCCACAAGTGTGGCGTATTTCAAATGAATGTGTCCCTTTGCCAAGGTCATTTGTAATGTCCCATTTTTTTCGGACATGTTTAGTGAACCAATCTAATTGGCTCAGCCCTAGATAGCCAACACCCCAAAAGCATACTTTTTACTGCGCCAGATTTGCGCCATCGATGATCTATTCGGTTGGTATTGGCCAGCGTTCGGTGCCGGGGTAGCGGCAACAATGTCTATAAACTATTGATTTTATTATATTATTTACCTATTTTCTCCGGGTGTTTGTGATTGGCTTTCTTAATAAAGTGGCCTGCCGAACTGGTGCCCAGTATGGCGGGCACCAGAAAATGCAGCTTATGGATTGCGCCGGATATGATCCAAGGCGCAACCCGGCCTCCTCAGGCTTTGAAGAAGGCGAGAAGGTCGGCGTTGATCACGTCGGCGTGGGTTGTTGCCATGCCGTGGGGGAGGCCTTCATAGACCTTGAGCGTGCCGTTCTTCACAAGCTTGGCAGCGAGAAGGGCGGAGTCGGCAATCGGGACGATCTGGTCGTCGTCGCCGTGCATGATCAGGACGGGCACGTCGATCGCCTTCAGGTCTTCCGTGAAGTCGGTTTCGGAGAAGGCCTTGATGCAATCATAGTGTGCCTTCGCGCCGCCCATCATGCCCTGGCGCCACCAGTTATAGATGACGCCCTGATCGACCTTCGCGCCTTCCCGGTTGTAGCCATAGAAGGGGCCCGACGGCAGATCCAGATAGAACTGAGTGCGGTTGGCGGCCAGCGCCTTCCGCAGGCCATCGAACACCTCGATCGGCAGACCACCGGGGTTGTTCGCGGTCTTCACCATGATCGGCGGCACGGCACCGATAAGGACGGCCTTGGCGACCCGGCCTTTCTCGGCGCGGGCCACATAATGGGCTACCTCACCGCCACCGGTGGAATGGCCAACATGGATGGCGTTCTTAAGGTTCAGCGCTTTGGCGAGGGCCTTTACGTCAGCGGCGTACGTGTCCATCTCGTTGCCGGTGTCGGTCTGGGTCGAGCGACCGTGGCCGCGCCGGTCGTGGGCGATCACCCGGTAGCCCCGAGCATAGAAGAACAGCATCTGGGCGTCCCAGTCATCGGCGCTGAGTGGCCAGCCATGATGGAAAACAACAGGCTGGGCGGATTTCGGGCCCCAGTCCTTGTAGAAAATCTGGGTGCCGTCTTTGGTCGTGACATAGCTCATGGTCTGATCCTTCGAGGGTTGAGCGGCAGACGCCGCCGGGGAGAGTTGCAGGATGAAGGGGGAGGCGAGGGCGATACCCGCCACAGCCGTTCCGCCTACAAGGACGTCGCGACGTGAGGGTGTATGAGAGCGGTTCGTCATGCTTTTTCCTCTCAGAAGATGTGCGCGAACATTCGTGCCGTTTCGGAGGCGACTGTGGCGGGTGTTGTAGGGATCAGTAGTCCCAGAAGGCGGCTACCCAGCGGAAGGCATCGCCGTCCACGGCTACCCGACCGACGGAGGGGAAGGGCAGGTGGGTGGCGACAAAGAGTTCGCCGGTCGCGGCGGCTTCCTGCAGCAAGCGGACGCGAACGCGGACGGATTCTTCCGGGTCGTGCTCAAAGCCGTTGTGCCAGTCGGGATGGTCGAACGCGACCGGGAATAGGGCGTCGCCGGCGAAGGTGAGACGTTCGCCGCCTGAATTGATGCGTACCACGCTGTGGCCGGGGGTGTGGCCGCCCGTCAGTTCGACGACAACACCGGGTGCGACCTCGTGTGTTTTATCGAACGTTCTGATCTTGCTGTGATATTCGGCGAGGAATTCCTGTGCCGTGGAGCGCAGGACATCCGGTACCGGCTGCGGCATCGAAGTTTGCTCGAAGTCAGGCTTGGCCCAGAAATCAACCTCGATCGCCGAGACATGAATACGCACATCGGGGCTGAGCTGCTTCTTGACTGTGTCAACCAGCAGTCCTCCCACATGATCCATATGCATATGGGTGATCACCACGTCGGTAACGGAAGCAAGGTCAATGCCCGCGGCTGCCAGACGTTTCGGGAATTGCCCGGCGCGGGGGAAGCCGGCGAACTGTCCACCAAGACCTGCGTCCACAAGGATGGTCTTGTCGCCGCTTTTGACAACCAGCACATTCAGTGCCCAGTCGAAGGCATCGGGCGGCAGGAACATGTCCTTGAACCAGGCTGCCCGTTCGGCCGGATCGACATTGGTCGCCATCGTGGCCGTCGGCAGCGGCAGCACACCATCACTGACAACGAGCACCTTGATATCGCCAACCTTCAGGGCGTAGCGCGACGGGACGAGTTCTTCGTCACCAGTTGCGTTTTGCTGGGGCGGAGTTCCATAACGCTGGGTGACATAGTTCAGAGGCTTTGACATGATCGTTCTCCTGTTTCTTGGGTCAGAATGTTCGAATGACCGCCTGGCTTCCGGGGAAGCAGTGGAAGATCATCCAGGCCTCAAGGATGCATTCGGTTGTCACGAGCCGGTATCGTGCCCGGGTATAGGTCGCGACCATCAATTGTCAGGTCTCCATAGGCTTTGGCGTGAGGGATGAGCTTTGCTGTTTTGCTAGGAACAGCGATGGACGATGCATGGATTTCCATAAGTTGCGGCCAAGGCGCCGCAGGATTAGTTTTAAGGGGTGAGTTTGCCATCCGGGCCCAGGGACTGATCGCACAGGGCGTGCGAACTTCTAGGCGTTCCGGATATTCATTGTCCGGCGGGAGAAGCCAATGACGGTAACGACCAGCTCACCCGATGACATCAGCGCCGAAGCCATGCGTGCCTTGAAAATCATCGAGAGCATGCCGGGCTTTGCCTGGTCAGCCGATGCTGACGGCCAGTTCACCTACGTCAGTCCCAGCACGCTTGCTTACCTCGGGAACGGACGCGATGACCTCAACACCGCCGAGGAGGACGAATTTGGCTGGCGTCGGGTAGTGCATCCCGAGGACTATGAGCGGGTTGCTGCACGCTGGCGACACTGCCTGAAAACCGGTGATGACTACGATGCCGAACATCGGTTGCGCCGCGCTGACGGTGTCTATCGCTGGTTCCGGAATTCCGGGCGTGCGTCGTTTGATTCCGATGGCTGCATCACGCAGTGGTACGGCACCACCATCGACATCGATGACCAGAAAAAGGCTGAGGACGGGCTGCGGGAAAGCGAAGGACGCCTGCAGGAGATTATCGACGCCGTTCCGGTACATATCTGGAGCTGGACACCGACCGGCGAGATGGCCTACGTCAGCAAGCGGAATATGGAATTTCTGGGCATCACCGAAAACGAATTCGGGGATTTCACCAAAGTGGTGCAGGAGCTGATCCATCCGGATGATGCTCCGGAAGTCCATCGCCACGCCGCAGATTGTATTGCGCGGGGCGAGGTATTCGTCATGCGGTACCGCAGACGCACAAAAGGCGGTGCTTATTGCTGGACGGAGGGTCGCTGCGAGCCCGTGCGTGACCAGCACGGAAACATCGTCCACTGGTACGGCGTCTCGATCAATATCGACGACCAGATGCGGGCCGAAGAAGAACTGAGAAACAGCAAGCGGCAACTGGAGCAGATGATCGATGCCTTGCCGGTCAATGTCCTGAGTTTCTCGCCGGACATGGTGCTGACCTATACCAGCAAGCGGTATCAGAAGAAGATCGGTCCGGCCATTTCGTTCCCCAGGAACTTCGAGGATGTCATCCGTGACGTCGCCCATCCCGAAGATTTTGCAGTGGTGTGCCAGCGCGCGCTCGATGGCTTCGCCGCCGGCACACCGTTCGTGAACAGGTTTCGACGGCGCGAGAGGGACGGCAACTACCGCTGGATCGAGGCACGCGCCCAACCGCTCAGGAATGCCGAAGGCGTCATCCTGCAATGGTATATCGCGTCAGTTGATATTGATGAGGAAATGCGGGCCCAGGAGGCGCTGCGCGAGAGCGAACGGATACTCCGTCAGCTTGTCGAGACATTGCCGGCGCTCATTTATTGTTCCGCGCCCGATGGCAAACCGATCTATCGCAGCCGCCAGCTTAGCGATTATCTGGGGTTTGGTCTTGATGGCGTGGACGAAGAAGGCCGCCCCCGGCTGGACAGCACGCTCGATGCCATCATCCATCCCGATGACCTAGCGGCAGTACAGGAACGATACGGTCATTCACTGGCAACCGGTAAACCCTACGCCATGAAGCATCGGTTGCGGCGGTATGACGGCGAGTACCTCTGGGTTGAAACGCGGGCCGCTCCTATGCGGGATGCAGATGGAGGTATCGTGCAATGGAACGGCGTCTGCATGGATATCGACGGCGAAGTGCGGGCACGGCATGAGCTGCAGCTCGCGCAGGAAAGGCTGTCTCGGGCCAGTCAGGCGGCCGGCCTTGCCGAACTTTCGGCTTCTATCGCGCATGAGGTGAACCAACCGCTCGCGGCCATTGTTGCCAATTCCCACGCTTGTCACCGATGGCTTTCAGCCGAGCCCGCCAATATTGAACGGGCGAAGATCACCGCTGAACGCATCATTCGGGATGCCAATGCTGCCGCCGATGTTGTCAGCCGCATTCGGGCTCTATTCCGGCAATCAAGCGATACACGCACGGTCCTGCCCTTCAAGGATGTCATTTTGGAAACCCGCAAGCTGCTGGCAGATGAGGCCCTGAGGCGCGGTGTTCTGATTGACATCGATATTCAGGAAGGCTTGGCCCCCGTCGCGATGGACAGGGTCCAGATCCAGCAGGTGCTGATCAATCTTCTCCGCAACGGTATGGAGGCTATGGGCTCGGTTGCAGGCGAAAAGGCGCTGCTGGTGCGCGGACTGGCGGATGGCGGCGTCGTCAGGGTGGAGGTTCGCGACAGTGGCCCGGATGAAGAGCTGCCGGCGAAGATATTCGAGCCGTTTTTTACAACGAAAGAACAAGGAATGGGGATGGGGCTCGCCATCTGCCGGTCGATTGTAGAATCGCATGGTGGACGGTTGTGGGCCGAAAAGAATGTACCGAATGGCGCGACGTTCATCTTCACGTTGCCGGCCGGAGTGAAGGGGTGAGTATGACGACTGGGAACTATATCGTCTTCATCGTTGATGACGATGCGCGTGTAAGGGAAGCACTTGGCGAGCTTTTGGCCGCACACGGCATCAAGGCAAGGGTTTTTGCATCCGCGGGCGAATATATAACTGCCGAGAAACCTGATATGCCCGCCTGCCTTATTCTCGACGTCGAGCTTCCAGACATCAATGGTCTCGACCTGCAGGGACAGATTGCCGAAGGCGATCATCCGCCCATCGTCTTTCTGACCGGGCACGGCGACATTCCGTCCTCCGTCCGTGCGATAAAGCACGGGGCAGTGGACTTCCTTACCAAACCTTGCGATGTGGACGCCCTTTTGGCCGCGATCGGTGTAGCTGTCGCGCGGGACAAAGAGGGCCGATTGCAGCGTGCAGAACTTGGTGTCCTGAAAGAGCGCTACCATGGCCTGACGCCGCGTGAACGTGAGGTTTTGCCGCTTGTTGTGAGCGGCCTTCTGAACAAGCAGGCGGCGGCCGAGCTCGGCATCAGCGAAGTGACGCTACAGATCCACAGAAGGAATGTGATGCATAAAATGGCGGCGGCGTCGCTCGCCGATCTTGTGCGAATTGCGGGGCAACTGGACATTCCGGTCACCCATTCTCGCATGCAGGCGGGAGGTGATCTGTGAGAAAGGAAAGGCCTGTTGTTGCGATTGTTGACGACGATCCGCGGCTGCTTGAATCAGTGGAGGATCTCCTGGAGTCCGCGGGCTATGCACCGCGTCGATTCTCGTCGGCAGAAGCACTTCTCATGAACGGCCTCTCCAATCTTGATGTGCTGATCACCGATGTTGGCATGCCGGGAATGAACGGCTTTGAGCTGCGCGACCATGTCCAGAATGCCCGCCCCGAACTGCCGGTATTCCTGATCACCGGCCGGCATGAAATAGCCGATCAGGACCGCGCGGCCGGGATACGCGGCTTTTTTCGCAAACCTTTCGATGCCCAGGCTTTGCTCGTGGCCGTCGGCGAAGCCTTGAATGATCCAGAGATGGAGGATGACAGTGAGACTTGATCAGCCGCAAGGGCGGAGACCGGCGCCGCTTTCAACGTCGTACACGCGTGAGGAGAGGCAACCAACCGTTATCATTGTCGATGACGATGCGTCGGTTCGGGAGGCCATGTCCGAACTGATCCTGTCGGTCGGGTTTCAGTCGGTATCCTTTGCTTCCACGCGGGAATTGCTGGAGGCAGAGGTCATGGACTATCCCGGCTGCCTGATCCTGGACGTGCGCATGCCGGGAACAAGTGGTCTCGACCTTCAGCAGTATCTGGTGACAAGCGGTAATCCTAAGCCCATAATTTTCCTGACGGCGCACGGCGATGTGCCGATGACTGTCCAGGCTATGAAGGCGGGGGCTGTAGATTTTCTGACCAAACCGGTCAGGGGTCAAACGCTGATCGACGCTGTGAATGCGGCGATTGCCCTCGATGCAGAACGGCGCGCCGAGACGGCCATCGTCGACCGCAATGTCGAGCGGTTGGAGACGCTGACGCCACGTGAGCGAGAGGTGCTGCATGAAGTGGCACGCGGGCGGGTCAACAAGCAAATTGCTTTCGATCTGGGGATCAGCGAAGTGACCGTGAAACTTCACCGCAGCAATGTGATGCGCAAGATGGAAGCCTTGTCGATCGGGGACCTGATCCGGGCGTGGGAGACGCTGCCCCAGGCGTTGCGGGAAATGCCCGTCCGTTCCGGGCACTGACAAGGTTATTCGGGGCACGCGAGCGTGTCGCATGCCCCGCAGATATGTTCAGAGATCGGTGACGCGTTCCGGATCGGCCGAGGCAAGGGCGGTTGCACGGTCGGCCTTGGGCGGATAGATCCATACCGTATTGATCTCCTGCTTGGTCTTTTTGGCCACGTCGCCCACCATTTCCACCGTCCGTTCCCAGCCACGTGTGAACACTGCCCCTGCACCGCCGAGGTCAAGGCATGTCACATAGGCTTTCTGGTGGTAGGGGATTGTGGGTACCCCCAGCAGTTCGGCCGCCGCGTTGTTGCCGGCAAAGGCGCCCATGCGTGTGGCATGCTGGCAGGACATCAAGGCAAGGGTGCCGTCATCGTCGCACACCGCTTTGGCGGCGTCACCCGTGGCGAACACATCGCTGACCCCCGTGACACGCAGGTCCCTATCCACCGGCAGGCGTCCAAAATTGTCGCGTTCCACCGGGATTTGCGCGGTCAGGGGTGCCGCGCGCATGCCAGCAGCCCAAATGACGGTGGCACTTTCGATATGCTCGCCGGTGCTGAGTGTCACGCCGGACTTGTCGAGGGCCGTAACCCCGACGCCGAGGCGGGTTTCAATCCTGAGCTTGTCGAGCGCTTCTTCGATGACCGGGCGCGGGCCGGGTCCCATGTCGGGAGCGATGGAATCGTTCCGTTCGACGATTATGACGCGGATTGCAGTATCTTCACCGAGGATGGCGTGCAGGCGGGCGGGCATCTCTGTTGCAGCCTCAATACCGGTGAACCCACCACCAACCACAACAACAGTGTTGCGGGCTGTTGTTGCCGGTTGTGCGGCGAGGCGGTGGAGGTGTCGGTCGAGGGCAATCGCTTCATCCAGCTGGTCGACGCTGAAGCCGTGTTCGGCAAGGCCCGGGATATCAGGGCGGAACAGGCGGCTGCCGGTGGCTATCACCAGCCGGTCGTAGTCGGCCATGAATCGTGCGCCGTCAGCGCTGATCACGGTTACGGTTCGTTCCGATGTATCGATGGCCTCTACACTGCCTTGCAGATAGATCACGCCGATCACATCCAGAAGCTCACCTAGGGGGGCTGCCAACGTTTCGGGCTTCGGTTCGTAAAGCCGCGGGCGGACAACCAGTTGTGGCTCGGGTGCGATCAATATGATCTCAAGGTCATTGGGTGAATTGCCCTGCGCATCGCGCAGGCGGGCAGCCGAAAGCGCTGCATACATGCCGGCGAAGCCGGCGCCGATGATGAGAAGTTGCTGTCGCATGGTTTTCGCTCCATTCACAGATGAGAGGTCTGGCGGGGCGCTGGCGCCTGCCATCATGTCGTTGACCCCGTTCGGGGGATCAGTCTGAGCATGCGCGCTGTGAGATGGGGGCGGTATTATGCCGATGGTTAGGTTGTGACCGCTGATTGTCAGGTCGGTCCGGCTGGTGGCAGGGGGAGGGCGGGGTGACCGCAGATCGCGCCCCCGAAGTGCAGGCCAGGCGATACCTGAGTATAGCCTTCTCCATCCCCGCACCTATATGGAACCAACGGTTGTCCTATATCGCGCCCCGCACATTGCCTTCATTCTGTGAATGTCAGGTGCGGCTGCCATTGGCTGCCTCCCCCTTGAAGCCCCTCGCCGGCGGTTCGTGCCTGACCCCTTGGCTATCGACTGCCCCGTCATGATAGCGAGCCTGACTACCCGGTGCTGTGTCTCCCCTTGGCACAGCACCGGGTGTTTTTTATGCACGCCGTCATCGCAAGCGTGTGCGTGTGAGAGAAACTCGTGACGCAATATGTGCAGATATCTGCCTATGCTGTTGTTCAAGTATTGGCGGGTGTGTCGGGGTTGGTGACGTCGTTTCCTGTCGCTACCATGAATAAGCGTTATGGTACAAAGCTTGCTTCTCTGGTTGCATTGTCAGGCAAGATGGAGGAGTGTTTCCATGACAACAATCGGCAGTCAACCTTTTGATATTGCAGCTTTTCAGGCCCGCGGCATCCAGGTCTCAAACAAGCCCCTTCCGGAAGAAACGATCAAGCTATTCACGCCCGACCCGGCAACGAATGCCGGTGTAGGCGGGGCAGGGGACATCAAACTCGACAAATTTAAGCAGGCGGTGAAGGACTATACCGAGCCTGATCCTGAAGAAGAGGAATTACGTCGCGGCCGGGCCTATGATGACGCCGACCTGAATGCACGAGCCAAAACGCACTTTGAGGCACAGGTGCAGGGGCAGGGCTATGCCGTCGCTGCCGCCTCAAAGGCCTAAGTCTGAAAAATATCCATGAGTTCGGGTTTGAAAGCCTAACGGCTGGAAGCGTCACGGCATCTTTCTGGCGTGAAACAGGTGCGGCGGGGATGTGCCTACCATAATTGGCCAGCTCCGTCGGTCACTCCTGATATCTCGCTTCGCGAACATTTTCGGGGAAGCACGTCAGAAGAATCAAGCTTTGAAGCGACCAACTTTAAGGCAGCGCGTAGGGGGATTTGGGGGTGAAAATTCCTGAAAATCTGTGCGCCAAATTTGCGCCAATAGCATGTAACTGATTGATATCAATAAGGATCTTGTGCTGGCATAGGGCGTCGATGATTTTAAATCCGGGGCCGTTCCGTGCCCGAAAAATGTCCGTCTTCAGAACATTTGGCACATGTTGCGGCGTCATTTATTCGAATTCGGGTATCGTTCTTGTATTGACGTTAGTTGGCGCAGTTGCGGTGTTACAAGCACCGATGCCTGCGCATTGAACGAGTGCTCTGCCATTCGCGTAGCTGGTATCGAAATACAGAGGCTGGGGTCATCCACATCCATCACGTCAGTGGACATCCATACGCTCACATCGACCTGAGGCGTGTCCCGCGGCCAAATCGGAAGCTCCGATTATCCGGAAACGCAGAGGTGGCAACGAGATCGCCGCTTTCGTATCGGAAATGCCAGGTCATTTCGACCCTCGGGCTACCGCAAAAGCAGCGAGGGTGCAGCACCGCCAGATTCCGGCCCTTGCCGTCGCGCTGGCGGGAGGATTCGTATCTGATCGCTTCCGCATTGGCGACCCGGGCCGCGTCCGCAAGAGCGTGGCAGTCCTTATAATCTTCAGAAATCCACTTATCGCGATCCGCAAGGAATGGCTCGGCCGTCAGGTCGATCAGGCGGTCGAACGCCACTTCCACGGTGAAGCTCGTGTGCTCACTCTGTCCCGACGGCAGTTCGACGCCGGGAGACCGTGAAAAGAAGTCGAGGCGCCACCAGGCGATCTCGGCCAGGACCGTTTCTTCATGCTCCGCCCCATAGAAGATACCGGGCCGCTCGTCGGCGCGCCGGAAACGGCTTTCTTTCGGATATCCGTAGCGAAAGCAGGCGGCGAGAAGGAAGTGCAGCCCTTCGGTCTCCGGCGGCAGGTCGGGCTTTACCTCTTCGATCAGGTCTTCGAGCCTGCCCTGATCTTCCGGATCGGCCAGCCTGTTGGTGGAAATTCTGTGCTGGCCTTCCACGATGCGCCAGATGCGCCCGCGGTAGCGGTGAAACTCAGACGCGAGCCCGGTAGGCGTCCACATAGTCACATGCTGTCATCAGGCCCTTGATCTTCACGATCAGATCGATCGGTCGGGCCTTGAGGTCGAGATTTTCCGTCATCAGCCAGCTGCGGGCAGCCCGGTCGTCACTGCCGACAATCGCATCGAGACCACGGAACAGGCGAGCTAGATACTGAGCCAGCTCAAACTCCTTGCTGCCCGGCTCAAGCTCTTTCAGACCGTTGCGAAGCCGGCTGACAGTAGCAGGCGACAGGCCCAGAATCTCCCCGAGCTTCGCGTTGGAAAGATTCCATAGGTCTGCGATCCTGTTGACAGCTTTCGTCAGAATTCGGGCGTCATTTGAACGCTGGACATGGTCTATAGCGGCAGATTGAGGCATTTGCGGCTCCCGTTCACATGAGCATACTAATATATTATCGATCAAATGAACAGGTCAACTTGACGCTGTGCTATGATGGGTATGACCTTCAGCATGTTGCTGGTTCCTGAGCCCCAACAAAGAAACTCCTTCAGACTCGCATGGACCAAGGATGGGGCGGGCTTTCCGGGAGAACGCTCCAGTCTGGTGGTGCGCATGATGGACCACTACCACACAAAAAAAGGCTTTGTGTGGTAGTGGTCCCGGTATCCACCTGACAAGTCGATCAATATGGTCGCGAGGGTTGGGGGGGCCGATGATACAGCTGCCGATCAAGATACGGCTTGGCCCTGATCGCTTATCAGGGCATTATTTCGATATGGGACGCTGAGGGGGTAATGCTCAGGGTCATACTGCTGACAGGGCGAGTGAAATGATTAAAACGTCGCTAGCGCAATTAAATCTGGAGATCGAAAAGCGTCGGGCAGCCTCAGGCATCGATTTTGATCGGGATTACCGAAATAGTGGCCTCCGTCGATCCGAACGCAAGAGGATCATCCTGCAGGATCTGGCCCTCCGATTTCCGGGTTCGGCGATCAAGAGCAACTTCATTCCCGGTCCGCCGAAATTCTGATCGGCGTCGATTTTCAGCGAGCATCTGCAGTCATCGGTCCCTTCGCAGGAGCGTCTTCCCCCGATTTTCGGCGAGATTCGACGACGCTAGCGCCAATTCCGTCGTGAAAAGCAGAAACGCTCCGACTGTCTTGATGGTCTTCCTTGGCGAGCCAGAGGCATATATTATCGACAACCAAGCTGTGTCAGCGCGTCCTGAATTCGCTATATTTCAATACATTATTTTTGAAGTATATGCGAAATGTTGTTTATAATTATATTAGTGCAAATCGTTTTTTTGAAATGTTGCATAAATGAAAAAAGTTGCAATATCATGCAAAATTATGAAAACAGCCATTCTTGGCTCGGTGAGTCGAAATTTTGTATTTTGCGAAAGCATTTTGCTGCGCATGTAAGTGACTATATTCTATGATAAATTATTTTTATATTTTATTGTTGACAGTTTGAATTGATCATTTTGCCTCGCTTTTACAGTCTATGGACAGCGAGAGGAGGCGGCAATGGCCAGCAAGCGTACCCCCAAAGATCCATCATGGTTGCAGGAGCGGGTGGCGCTTATTCGGGAGCTGGCACTCAACCCCCAGCACACCCGTCAAGACATCGCGCGTGTAGCCGCGCGGCTTGACCTCACCCCGCGCAGCATCCGCCGACTGGTCTCGAAATGGCGCAACATGCCAACAAGTGACAGTGTCGATCCGTCTGCATCACGGCGGGGCCCCCGGGCCACGCGGCTCCGGGCCGAAGTGGAGGTGATCCTTGAGGCAACGATTCAGGACTATTTCTTGGGGACAAAGGAGTGGCGATCGATCAAGGCGCTTCATGCGCACATCGAAGAGCGATGCCTTGCTCAGGATTTGACAGCGCCAAGTCCCAGCACGGTCAAGCGGCGAGTGGAGGCCCTGTCCAAAATGCGCCTGGCGAAGGCCCGGAAGATCAAAGGGGAGGATCGAGACTATCAGGCGACGCCGCATCACCATGAAGTCCCTTGGCCCTTGGACGAGATCCAGGTCGATCATACGCCGATGGATGTCTTGCTTGATTTGGAGGCCTTCGGTCTCGGCAAGAAGAGACCCTGGTTGACCCTCGCTATCGACGTCGCCACCCGCATGGTGTTTGGTTATTATATCGGGCTCAAAGCTCCGACGGCACGCACCACCGGGTTGGCGCTGATGATGGGCATGCTTCCCAAAAGGCCCTGGGTCGAGGCGTGCGGGGTCGCCTGGCAAGCCGCCGAGCAGGCGGCTGGCACCGATCCATGGCCCCTGACCGGGGTGCCGCGTGTTCTTGCCACCGATAACGGAAGCGACTTCAGGAGCAGCGCGGCACGCTCCGCCTGTAACCGGTTCGGGATCCGTCAGCGTTTCCGCAAGGTTGGCAGGCCACACGAAGGCGGTCATATCGAGCGCCTGATCGGCACCTTCATGACCGCCGTTCATGAACTCCCCGGGACCACGGACTCCAATCCGCAGGCGAGGGGAGATTATGACAGCGAGGCGCACGCCTTCCTGACCCTCGAGGATCTTGAATGCTGGTTGGTGTTGCGCATCCTCGAGTATCACCTGACCCCGCACAAAGGCCTCGATGGTCTTACGCCGCTCCAGAAATATGCCGAGCTCGAGGCGGTGCGGCCCCGGTGCTATCCCATGACAGTGGACGAGATCGACATCCGGTCGGCCTTTTTGCCCACAGAAAATCGGCGGGTCCGAAATCAGGGGATACGTTTGCTCAATCGCTACTATTATAGCCCGGCACTGTCGGACCTCGTGGGCCGCCGGGTCGCGATCAAATATCATCCGGCGCGGATCGATCGGCTTTACGTCTGCCTTGACGGATTGAAGCCGGTGTTCGAGGCGCTCCCGATCGGCAAGGTGGGCCGTTGCCAGCACCGGGACGCCCTCGTCGATCGCCTGCCGACCGTCGCGGTCGCCGCAGAAACCAAGCGCCAGGCGGCGGTGGCGCGCCGCTTGCTCGTTCAGCGTGACCAGCTGATCGATCAGGCGCGTCGCAGCAGGCGGACACGCCCACCGGCCATCGCTCCAGCCCCGACGGCATCGCTGCGTCACCAGGTGGGGCGGCCGCTGCCAAGCCAGCCGGATAAGTCACCGAGAGGATAGCGTCATGGTGCATCTGGTTGGTCCCGAAGACACACCCAATCCGTCGTCAGAAAGGGAGCATCTGATCTCGGCGGCCGTCCGTCAACTCGTCGATGCCCCTCTTAAGAAACGGTACGACTTCATCCATAAGCGACACTGGTATAACTTTGACTATGCAGCGGCCTTGATTGAGCGGATCGATACGGTCCGCCGGTACGCTGCCATGTCCCAATCATCGATCGGTTTGCGTGTCGTGGCACCGAGTGGTATGGCCAAGACGGCCATCCTTGAGCATTATTGCGACAGCCGCCGCCCCTATCAGGATCGCAGCGCCAAGGTCACTATTACTCCTGTTCTGATGATCGAGCTGATGCCAACGCGCATGGGTGGGGGTGATCTGGTTGGCGCCGCATACGAGAAACTGGAGGCAGGTTACAAGCGAGGGACAATCACCCAGGAAATGGGGCGGCTCGCCAAAATCCTGCGCGACATGGGTCTCCAGCTGTTGCTCATCGACGAAGGCGATACCCTTAAGGATATGCGAGAAGGCGCAATGGTCGATGTGCTCAGTCAGGCGAAGTGGCTGACCAATCGCCTGAAAATACCGGCAATCTTCTCGCTCACGCCGCCAGCGGCGGGCTTTTTCACACGTGACACACAGATCGATCGGCGGTTCATGCCCTATCATATTCCGCCCTGGAGTCTCAGCGATGCCTTCGCCAAGGCGGTGAGTACGGTCATGGCTTATATGCCCTTTCCCGATCCCCCCGAGGATTCCATCTTCGAAGACGCAGGGCTGCGCTTCCTGCTGGCGGCGTCCCGTCAGGAGACGTCCAGCATGATCCGCCTGATCAAATTTGGCGCCACCATCGCCCTGGAGGCAGGTGAACCCCGTCTGACCCTTGAGGCCCTGAAGGCGGCGTCGGAGGTATGGGGCTATGGCGATCCGGGACCTCTATAAGCCCCTGCCGGTCCACCCCTGGCCCGAAGCCGACGAACGGGTGACCAGTTGGTTGTCCCGTCTGGGGGATATCTATGGCTTTACAGACGTGAAACAGTTTCTCTGCAATCCGGCGCTCGATCTCCATTCCATGATCGCGGGGAGGGATCTCGATCGTGGCCTGCCCCGCGAGCTGGAGTTTCGGCTGGGGCGTCTTGTCGGCCTGCCATCCAGGATGCTTCGAGGTCTGGCCCTGTTCGGGGAGGGGTGGCTGGCACCGGCATGCCGAACGGCGGCCTGTCCGCTCTGCTGGCTCGAGGATCTGATGCACCAGCGGCCCCCTCATTGGCGCCGGGCTTGGGCGTCCGGAACCGCCTGGTGCTGCGTGCGACACCGGTTCCCCTTGATCGACATGCCGGCGGTGCCGGCGAGTGAGGCGGCCTGCCGACAGCTCCTTGAGCCGATGTTGTTCAAAAGCGCCGTGGCGGCGCCGGCGCTGACGGCGCCCGTCACCGTCCTGGTGCGCCTGGAGCTGTTGCTGGCGCGTTGCATGCCGCCCGGCGGTGAGGCGGTCCTCCTGCAGTTGCTCGACCTGGTGTGTGGCAGTTTGTGGCGGGCGTCGAGCGATGAGCATCATCTCTGGCGGCTTCGGCTCTATCAGTTCGAGGCGCGCGGGGGACTCTCGTGGGACATGATGTTTGGCGATCCGGAATGGGTCGATGCGCCGGAATCTCTCAGGCGCGGGAACCGGGGAGGTGCCTATCTGCGGGTCCCGTCGGTCGGTCATCGCCGCCAGATCGTCTATATGCTGCTGGATCTTCTGGCCTGGCGGCGGCGCCGGGGCACGCGGGCGCTCGCGCCCATGACGGCGGACGTCCGGCGGTCGTTCGAGGCGGTGGCCGGGGACGCCAGACGGGGTGCCATTGTGGACCGGCTCTCCGATCTGGCAGCGGCCGTCATGGCCAGGGACTATGACCATATGCTGCCCTGGCCGGTCATCCCGGCGGCCCTTGAAACAGACGATGGGTCAGCGCTTGACGACCCCGTCCCCGCATATAGGTCACGGCCTGGGCGGCGCTCTTGAGGCGGGTCTGTTCCATCAGCGCATGCAGGCCGACCCCGAGGTCGGCGGCGGCGCTGGCCAGCCCGGCCCGCAGGCTGTGGCCGCTATAGGCGGCCGGGTCATGCCCGAGCCGATCGGCGGCCCCCTTGACGATGCGGCCGATCGCCTGGGGCTGCAGCGGCTGGTAGCGATGGCTGCCGCTCCTGTGGATCTGGCAGAACAGGGGGCCGGGGCGGTCGCCGCGTTCGCGGATCCAGCGGCGGGTGGCGTTGACCGGGCAGGCGCCGGGGTCGGGGTGGCGGCTGATCCGGAGGCGGGCGCCGTGACCCGTAGGGTCGCCCTTGGCGCCGCGGATGGTCAGGGTCAGGCCCTCCCGGGTGAAGGCGACGTCCTCGAGGCGGAGGCGCGCCACCTCGGCGCGGCGCAGGGCGCCGGCGAAGCCGAGCAGGAGGATCGCATGGTCGCGCCGCTCGATCCGGCTGTCGCCATAATGGGCGCTGAGGCTGCCCAGGTCGTCGAGGGTGAGGGGAGTGGCCTGGCGGGCCGGGGCCAGACCTTTTTCGCGGGCGGCGCCGCGGAGGACGAGGCGGATCGCTTCGTGACGGGTGTCGAGGGGCACCCCGGCGAGCCGGTGGGCGACGCTGATCGCGGCGAGGCGGGACCGGAGGGTGGTCGGTCGCACCTTGAGGGACAGGGTGGCGAGATAGAGCGCCACGGTACCGGGATCGCCGGAGAGGGCGGGTACGCCGACGCCCCGGCACCAGGTGTCATACTGCTGCCAGCCGGTCTTGTAGGCGCGGCGGGTATTGTCGGCGCGCGCCATGCGGGCCAGGGCGGCGGCCCGCGCATAGACCGCATCGAGGTCGCGCTTGAGGGCGTCGCGGACGGGCAGCCAGCCGAGCAGTTGCGCGGCGGCGTCGGTCGCCCCGAAGTCGGTGGGGCCAGGGGCGCCCCCGGGGGCGGTCGGGACGGCATCGGATGGGGACGGAACGGGCATGGCGCACTCCTGTCGGTCTGCCCGCCCAGTCTAGCAGGTCTGGACGGCGCGCGACAGGGCGGCGCCGGGAGATGGAGGAGGTGGCGATGAGGAGGTGGCGATGTTCAATCCGCGCATGATCGACCGGCCGATCGCGGTCGGACCGTACCGGGTGGTGCGGTCGCTGTCGGTGGCGCACTTGCAGGCGGGTAATCCGGCCCGGCTGGTGGACCGGCGCGCCCTGGCGGCACGCCTCGCAGCCTACCGGCGGGGGCAGGGCCTCCTCGGGGAGATCGCGGCCTGGGCGGCGACCCCGGGCCTGGAGGTGGCGCCGGCGCTGGTGCAGCAGGCGATCGTGGCGGGGCGGCGCTATGGTGAAGCCGGGGATGCGGCGCTCGGGGCGTTGCTCTGGCAGGCGGCGGCGCTCATGCTGGTCGCCGCCGGGGTCGATCATCCAAACGACCTCTAGGCCGGGGCGAGAAGCGTCCCGAGAGGCGCCGGAAAAGCGTGGAAGCGCGCGGTTTTGGGCGGCGAAAACCGCCGGTTTCGGGGTGAAACGGCCCGGCTGGGGCACGATAAGTGATAGTTATCGGGCACCAGAGTTTGACCACTTGTTCCTAATGTCCTGCGCCATACTTATTGGATTGAGCCGTCCATGCGCAACTTTTCGCGATTCTCATATTTGAGGTTGGTCGGCAGAAAATTAATGTGCGCATCTAGTGCGGCAACGAACGATTCAAATGTGGCATCTATTTGCCTGATATTAAATTTTTGAGCGTACATCATGCGCACTTGCGGATCGTTCCTTGGAAAAACCGCGTACCATGGCACGGTATCGGATTTCTTGCGCATTTGGTACAGCTCGGCACAGATGTCCATGTCCCCAAAAGAGTACCCAATAATTATCACGCAACTGTTTGATATCCTGTCCAAAGAGTAAGACAGCATTTTTCGATAGTCGGCAATCATGGACATGTAGTCAAATTGTGTAAGTACAAGTCCCCCTTTGCCTATTGCCTGATTTGCATGGGAAAGGCTGCCATGCGGTTTATATAGTGACATTCGTCCGGTAACGGGCGCTCGGCCATCACAAATAACATCGACGTGACGCTTCGAATGGGCGTATCCCAGTTCGATTAAGTCGTCGTAATTAGTTGTAAAGATGGTGTTTGGAGCCATGTGTGATAGGGCGCAATGTTGCCACAGTGGCTTCTCGCATGTGAATACCTCTTGTAAGTACTTTGAGAGCAGATTGCGTCCAACCTTGGCTTCAATTATGGCGCCTGCATGTTCCAAAGACATTAGCTTTAGTGAAGCCGGATCGAACGGATCTTCGCCGTGATATTGTTTGAAGCGTGTCCAAAGCAGGTTCCTCAGATCATATGCGCTGGGTAAGAGCTGCCCAGTCATATTCTTGGCGCCGATAGAAGCGCCAGCGCCTAAAAAGCATGCAAAGTCAGTTTTGAAATCAGTCCAATTATCGATCAACTCTTTGAAGTTTGGATCAGAGTGAACCATCTGAGTTTGTCCCAATTTATCTGCTTGTAAGTTGTCTTCGGTAAACCGTAGCATGCAGTATGCACATATGAAAGTGGGTTCAGGATGGCCGTCAAACAGTTTGCTGACCGTTATATTCTCACCAAAAAGATTGGCCGTGGAGACACAAGTCGAGGAATTCCAGACTTGTGGCAATGCCATGATGACGGGGATACCTATTTTGCGAAGCTATGGAAGCGCGGTAAGGCAGAGCAGGGCGATATACTAGCGCTTTGGCATAGAGAAGTGAGGGGCCTGACTAGGCTGCAGGGTTATCCAGGCGCTTCTGAAATATTCGCTCGGTTACACGATTTGGGGACAACGCCAAAGCATTACTATGTGATTATAGCAGCAGGGAATAGAGATCTGCTCTCAACGTATCTCAATAATAGAAGAGGTGTTAGGTGGCTCACTAATCTCTCGGAGGCGACACGTAGACGGCCCTTGTGGGAGGGTCTGCTGCGGGTGGCAGAGGGCCTCTCAATTTTGCATGACGAAGGCACACTTCATAGGGCACTTTCAAGTGATGCAATATTTGTAGGGTCGGATGGGGAATGTGATTTTCGCCTAAGCGGATTCGAGTGGTCGCTGAGGGTGGCGACCAGTGATCCGGCTTCAACTAGAGTTGCAAGAACTCATATAATTAGAGCGCCAGAACTAGAAAATAATGTTGAGGCAGAGTACTCCACAGCAACAGATTGGTTCGATTTTGGGCTGCTTGCTGCAGAAATATTCGGAGTACACGTTAAGAAGCACAGAAGTATTTATTCTGTAAGGTCTTCTGTTAAAGAAATTAACTCATTAAAAAATGATGAGAAAGACATAATAAATAATTTGCTTAGCGGTGATTTAGATACAAGATTATCGCAGGCAGAATCTATTACGTCATCTATAAGAAATATTGTTGTTGGTCTTTCAAGTGTTTCATTGGCGCCAAGTCGGCCTCTTGTTTTAGCGCTTCGTCTAAATGATGACATACAGATATCGGCATTAATAGAACGTGCATCTGGCGGAAAGGCCTCCAAGTCAAGCCCCATAGAATTGCTCAATTGGGTCAGGGAGGACCTCCGTGGTGATCCAAGGATAGTGGCTAGGTCTTATCCTAGCCCACATTATGTCGTGAGGGGCGAGGCGCTCGAATATAAAGTGAGACCATGGTCACTTGGTGGTTCAAGGACATGGGATGTTGGTTTTTGTGACACTATAGAAAAGGCGCCAAGGTCACTTAGTGGGGACGTATTCTTTAGTTTGGGTGAAAGGCGGTTAGTAGTTGAACTTTTCCCATCGGTCAGGGCTTCAATTCAGACATTTCGTGATAGGAGTGCGGCTTGGGATAAGGCATTCCCTCACGCGGTTGAGAAGCGCAGTTTGCCGCCAGAGCTGAAAGTAATTCATGAGTTTTTCTCTGTAACGCAGCAACTTGATACGCTGTTAACTGCGGC
This sequence comes from Pseudokordiimonas caeni, assembly GCF_026719705.1. Classification (GTDB taxonomy): domain Bacteria; phylum Pseudomonadota; class Alphaproteobacteria; order Sphingomonadales; family Kordiimonadaceae; genus Gimibacter; species Gimibacter caeni. The sequence continues at coordinate 627,266 of NZ_JAPPRR010000001.1, forward strand.
ACGTATCTGTCCAGTCAGGATTGTAAGCCAAACTAGCGATGGTATCTCTTCGGATGTTGAGGTTACTCCAATTGAGGAGCCCACCAGAAACGATCTTGCGACCCATCTGAAGTTGCTTAAGCCTACAGAATTGCTGCAAGATTGGTTTAGCCTGCTTGATGGTGAGTCCGTTACTGTCGAGGCGGATGATGACACTGTATCGGACAAATATAGCCTCCTGGACCGCCGCACGATTACCAAAGATGCTGGTGACGGTGTAGAGTGGAAGTTTGTCAGAGGTGAACAAACGCCTTTAGGGCCAAGATATATATTTCGTAGCCAAACAACTAACAGTCCAAGTTTAGACCAAACATATTATTTAGCAAAAAACTATAACGGAACTATCGCTCAGATACGGCGTCGTCACAATGTGATAGAGAAATTAAAATCTCATGAGGGATTGCTGAGATTCCTTGCTGATCCGTCGTCTTCTATAAGAACAACATCAGACATCCTGCCCTCTCAGTGTCATGATATTCCACTCGATAGTTCAAAGAAATCTGCATTAAATGATCTTTGGAATACACAGCCTGGATTTGCAGTACAAGGTCCGCCAGGCACAGGGAAAACTACTCTGATTAAGGCGTTCGTTGATCGCTTGTTTGGATCTGATCCAAGCTCTCAAATCCTTATCACTGCACATTCGCATCATACAGTAGATGACGTTTTGGGAAAAGTCTCCACCCTGTTCGTAGACGGAGAGCCCAGCGAAAAACCGGTGATACTTCGTCTCGGTGGAGAAGGGTCAGATAGTTACTCATTGCATGGGATAACCAAGCGTGTCGTCAAGTCATTGGCGGCCAGTCAATTGCTTAGGGGGGCTCCAGAGTTTCTCAAGATGAGAGCTGCAGAAATGGAGCAAGATACCGAGCTATCGGAGCTGAGTACTCGGTCGCTAAGCTTACTAATTCAAGATGCCGCGAACATAACTCTCACCACGCTGAATTCTGCGGACTTAGCTGATCTTGTGGCGCGAAACCGTCGCTTTGATTGGTCCGTGATTGAAGAGGCTGGAAAGGCACATGGGTTTGATATGGCCGCGGCCCTTCAGGAAAGCCACAGGCTATTGCTCATAGGAGATCACTTACAACTTCCGCCATACAACTCGCACACATTCAAAGATCTCTTGTCAGACCCGCTTAGGATAAAAAAAGCGATTCAAACTGGCGAGGAATTCGCCCCCGGCTTGATTGATACTGGGCTCGTTCCAGATAGTGATGAGACCGCTGAATTCGACGAAAGATGTCAGAAGTGGCGCTCGTTGGTGACGCTGTTTGGTGCGCTATTCGAAGCAAGTGGCCTACACAATGGGAGCAGACGACCATATGCGACCTTAACTGATCAGCACCGGATGCATCCTGATATTGCACGCGTTGTAGGTGAGGTATTTTACTCTGACGAAAATGGGGGAACCATTCTTAGCTCTCCAGAAGAAACGATTTCGCGTTTCAAAGACGCACCGCCTTTCAAATTGGCGCCATCATCCTGGATGCCTGAAAACAGAATAGTTTGGTGTGATGTACCCTGGGTGCAGAAAGAAAAGTTTTCCTCTGGTGAGCGCGAGGGTCTCTTCATTGCGCCCGATGAAGCGAAATTGGTTGTTGAAGTGTTGCGGCAGTTTACAGGTCGGGAAAGTCAGAGATGCAGCATCCAAATACTCTCTCCTTATACAGCTCAATTAGAAGAAATTAAGCAACACGTAGTTCGTGCGAGGGACAATGGCTTGTTGGGTAACATGTTCGACGAGCCTTTTTGTCTTCAGGGGGGAAAGAGGATGGGGGCCACAGTGGACGAGTTTCAAGGCAGCGAGGCGGATATCGTCGTCGTCAGTCTCGTGCGTAACAATGGCCTTGTTCCTTGGAAGAGTGTTGGTTTTTTGAAGGAAGCAAGTCGAATGAATGTGTTGCTTAGCAGAGCTAGGCAAAAACTAGTGATAGTAGGAAGCTGGGACTTCTGGGCTTCTCGCTGCAGAGGCGGGGTGCCGATGGAAGGGGAATTTACATACATAGGCAAAATGATGCAGTCGTTTGAACGTGCACTTGAGTCGGGGAAAATGGCAAGGGTGCGTAAGCCATGATCGCAGTATTTGTCCCCATATTCAAATTTCCGGTCAGTTATACAGTTCTGATAGGGAGGCGGTGGAGCATTCTTGAGCACTTGTTGTTAATAAAATTGGCTGCCGAGAAAATGACAGTCAAGCAACTAGCACTTGAAAGTGGAATGCCTACCCGGTTGGTTGTCGAAGCCCTAATAAACCTGATGAGGGCTGGTTGGATTGAAGTCAGGTCACAAGAAGACGGCAACTATTTTACTGCGACAAACGTGGGCATTAGACGCTCGGTTGATGATGAGTTACCCCAAGCTTCACGACATGAAATTCGGTGGACAGCGGTTTGTGTCGAACGTTTGAGTGGCGCGTGGTTTCGTGCCAATGATCTCGACGTTGTACACGAGAAAGATATCCCGGAGGGAGCAGTTGTACTGGAGTCTAGAACACAAACGTTCAACACCCAAGATGCTCGGCTTCGTCCTCTACTCTATTTGAAAAAAGATGAATTTTTGCAGCCGGAAGAACCCAAATTCCAGCCACTTTCTCGTCGCTATGCAAGGGTTTTGGTGTCTGTGGAGGGGAGGACAAATCTTCCGGATGGTGTACCCAAGATTTTAGAGCAAATCATTTATGACGAGGTAAAACCCTTCATAGACGTCGATGACGAGAATTCTACAGACGGTGGATTTTCACAAAGAAGACAAGGGATACAATGCATTATAGATGATGAGGCAATATTGGTTGGAGGGCATGATCATCTAGAGGCAGTAAGGGGGGCACTGGAAGATGCGGGAAAATATATCGCTATCCATTCGTGTTTTCTTCAACCAGATGTCATAGATCTAATAGCTCCATCGCTCGAAGCCGCATCCCGACGCAATGTCAGAATTGATCTTCTTTGGGGGCTTTCAGTTGATCCAGAGGATGTGCAGGCTCGAACTCCGATCGTGCACTTCCAAAAAGCTATCAAGAACCTTAGTGCAAAGGCACAGAAACAAATAACCTTATCAGAGTTATCAACCAATTCTCATTCGAAGATTATTATATACGACAGTCGATCTAGACAGGATTGGATGTCTATTGTTGGTAGCTGCAACTTCCTATCGAGCAGGTACGATCAATTTGAAATTTCGGTCCAGGTACAATCGACTCAATTAGCACAAACGCTGTTAGGAGTTTTACTATCGATTCAGTTGCCGGCATCCGGTGCGTGGCCTGCAGTTTCGCGGCGACTTAATCGATATTGGAATGAGCTTCGCGAGAAAAAAGCGGAGGATGTCTGTGTGGAGAACGCTAACGGACAGATACAGGTCTTGTATGACCACGATCACTATGCATGCTTGAGAGAGGCGAGAGACCAAGCTGTGGATAGAATCTGGATTGGTTGTGACCTTTTTGGCCTTGCTGCCGATACTTCTACGTTAGTGCCAATGGCGGAGGCTTCCAAGTCAGTTCAGTCTGTGTCTCTTTTTTATCAACGCGCAAGTAAAGCGATTAAGGAATTTGGCCTGAGGCCCGAAGATATTTGCACACGAGCCTCAGATAAAATCGACATTCAGCAAATTGCTAGTCTCCATGGGAAATTCATCCTTTGGGATGACGACGATATAGCCATTACCAGCTTTAATTGGATGTCTACCACGGTTGTTGGTGCTCGTGCGAGGGGGGCAGAAATTGGTTTGAGGATCAATCGCGAAAAAATCGCAGAAACACTCAAGCAGAAGCTCTCTTCCATGTTTTGCCTAGGGGAAGAGCGTGCCAATACAGACTAACATAACGGGATAAGCAAATAGTCGCGCATCTAACATAGCTTGAATTGCACGACCAATTCAGCCTCGGATATCTATACGCTCGATCTGGGATGGGGCAGCCGATCCTGACAATCTCTATCTCTGCAATCGTCTCAGAGGGTCTCACGCTGTGTGTCCGGCTGAAATATTTTGCGGGATTGCTATTTTATTGAGCTTCGCCCGTTTTTGTTGAGTTTAGGGTGTCTGCTCGTCGTGTAATTATATTTCTTGATTTTCCAGCCTTCGCCAGGTGTCCCTTTATGAATCTTTCACGGTCCGGCAATTATCGCCAACTGTGACGCAAATGGTCATTCTTAGTGAACACCGACACAGGGGTATTTGGCAAACCGGTCATTCCTCGCCTCGGATTCGCGGGTGTTATACGGTATTATGTAGCAGACACACCTACGCAAAAAGAGACGATCACCCTATGATCGGCCTTACTAGATTAGGACCATCGAGGGGGGCAATATGAGCGTACCGAATTCCGGTTCCAATTTAGATGCTAAATGGGAGTTATCGGACCACGCGGCCCAGCGATCGGCCGAACGCTTTTCAGGCATCGATCCGCTTTCTCTATTGAGAGAAGCAAAAATCGCGAGAAAGTCCCAGCTTGCTCGCATCAAGCGAGATTGCCCGAACGCTGCCAAGCACTATATGCGAGGCTTCAACGGGCGCTATTTCATGGTTTCCCAAAATCGGTATGTCTTCATCGTCGAGCCGCCGAAAACCGTCATCACTTGCTGGGATTGGCATCAATATAAGACGCTCGACTTGAAAGATCTTGATCGCCTAGAGCGCCGCAAGCCGAAGAATGGCAACATTCATCTGAATGAGAGTGAATTCTTTGGATTGCTCAATCTCGCCAGACGCAGCTTCTGTGATCGACAATGATGCATCTAACATCAAGCGTTTATTTCGCGCTCCAGACTCTGCTCGCGCGAGCTTAGTTTTGCTGCAAGTTTAAGTTATGCAATCGGAAACGATCTTCCCGGTGTTGCATTGGCGGGAAACTGTCGTAAAAATAGCATCGACTATCGATTTAGGGGTGATCATGACGGAAGCATTTGAGCAGATTGGGGTTGCGAACGCCTCACCTACAAAAGCCTTTTTTGTCAATATGTTGACACGAGATATCGAGCTTCAAGACGCTATACTCGACCTTCTTGACAACTGCTTGGACGGTATTGTTAGAGGCAGTATTGATGAGACGAAAGATCGTCCCTTCGAAGGCTATTTCGCAAATATCACCATGACAAAGGACCACTTTGTCATTGAAGACAACTGCGGAGGTATTCCATTTGACGTAGGTGAAAAGTCCGCTTTTGCATTAGGACGCCCACCGCGCACTCCGGAAACCCATACATCAGGACGCACAGCCACAATCGGCATGTACGGGATCGGGATGAAGCGCGCTATCTTTAAAATGGGAACAGAGGCGTTAGTTGAATCTCATCACGACACGCCTTTCTATGTCGAGTTCACGTCCGAGTGGATGAGCGATGAAGCCTGGAGCGACCTACCGATGTACAAGCTCCATAGCGACCAGTTCGAAAAAGGTAAGACCCGAATTGAGGTTGTCACCCTGAATCAAGATACCGCTGATGCTTTCTCGAAGTCCACATGGATTGAGGAATTTCGAAATACGGTCCGGAGACATTACGCGCTGATCATCGAAAAAGGGTTTTCAGTCTCAATTTTCTCCAATGACCGCCATTCCGATCCGCACAATCCCCTGTCTCGCCAGGAGTTCAAACTTCTGCATTCCGATAATTCAAGTATGCCCGGCAGGATTGAACCCTTCATATACATTGGGGAAGTGGATGGGGTACGTATAGAGGTTTACGCTGGCCTATATCGCAAGCTCCTGGACGAAGAAGAAGCACAACAGGAAGAAATGACCCGCGGCACGGCTGACGATGCCGGATGGACCGTTGCCTGCAATGACCGCGTGGTCATATGGAAAGACAAGAGTCGCTTAACAGGTTGGGGGGAGACCGGAATTCCAAACTACCACAGCCAGTTCATTGCGATTACCGGTATTGTACTGTTGTATTCGACCGAACCCAAAAAGCTGCCGCTCACGACGACGAAAAGAGGGGTCGATGCGTCGACCAACATATACTCGACCGTCAAGGACCTCATGAAGCGAGCGACGAAACAACTGACATCGTTTACCAACAAGTGGAAGGGCTTCCCCCGGGAAGTCGACTCTATATATGCCGCGAGCGATTACATTAGCCTCAAAGCAATTCGTGCACTCCCTGAGACAGTCAAACTTTCGACGGTTAGAAGCTCGAGCGGCATGAAGATGTATGAGCCTAAATATCCCCTGCCGGAGCAAGAAAAGACGAGTCGACGGGTAAGCTTCGTCGCCTTGAAAACGGACGTGGAGGAACTCGGGAAACAGTACTTCGGCGACCCCACGGCGAAGCCGGGGTTGGTAGGAGAGCAGGCATTTGCAGTAGCTCTCCGTTTGGCACGGGGCGATACTCAATGAGCGGTTCGTCCATCCCTTATCATATTCGGCAACACAAGGCGGTAGATCGCCGCCTATTTCTCGACCTTCTCGCACGTCTGGAGCGTTGGCAGTCACTAAAGGACTATGCCTACATCAGTATGGGTGCATACCCGCTCGAGGATCATAAGCAGGTTTTTAGGCATTTGGGGCTGACCAAGTTGATCTCTTTCGACCTGGACCCCACCATCGTCGCACGGCAACGGTTCAATATCCCCGTCAATTCCTGCCGATGCATTGAACGCGCTTCAGCAGATCTCGTCGACAACCTGGAGGCCGTTCTAGAAGAATGCGAGATTGAAGGCTCCAGTAAGGTGATTGTCTGGCTGGACTACACGGCCCCCAAAGAAATCGGCACACAGTTGCGAGAGTTCGAAGCATTGCTCAATAATTTGGGAGAGGGAGATATTGTCCGCCTTACGTTGAATGCAAACCCGGATTCGTTATTTCCTGCCAAACGGGACAATGGCGAGAATATTCTGACCGAGAAGGTTATTGCTAAGCGGCTCGAAAGGCTGACGGAGAGGATTGGAGACTATCTGCCTTCGTGGGTTGAGGCGCAACACATGACGGAGCAAGACCTACCGCAGGCGCTATCGGAAGCTGTTGGCAAGGCGGCCCTAAATGCTTTCCCGGCGAGTGACCCGAAGACGTTCACACCTCTTTCCATCGTTCGATATGCAGACGGCCAACAGATGCTGACCGTGACAGGTGTAGTTCACCAAAAGGCCGAAGCGGATGCGCTGCTGGCCGCAACTGAATTTTCCGATTGGCCTTTTTATTCAGGCTCTTGGTCCGAGGTCAATCTGTTGCTGGTACCCGCCCTCACACCGAGGGAGCGGCTCTTTTTCGAAAGGGCAGTCCTGACCGACACTCCGGCCAGCATTGCCGCTGAAATAGGCTTTTCCCAAATCGATGAAACTGAGGTAGGTACCTTCTTGGAAAACTACCGGAAATATTGCCGGTTTTACCCGACGCTGCTGACAGCGGAACTCTAGGAACTGCGTTTGCGTACGTCGAGATATCTGAGCAACTGATCCGAGGCAGCCGCTATCGTCTTGACTTCGCACTGCCACAACACGACCACCTTCCAGTCCATCGTCTCCAATTTTTGGTATGTCACTTGATCTCGGGCGACGTTTTTTTCGAATTTTTCGAGCCAAAATTCGGTATTGGTCTTGGGAGTTGTCGTCTTTTTGCATCCAGGGTGTCTGTGCCAAAAGCACCCATTTACGAAAACGACCGTCCTCAATTTCGGGAAAACGAGATCCGGCTTGCCGGGTAGGTCGGCTCTATGCAGCCGAAACCTGAGCCCTAACCGGTGCGCGGCCGATCTGACCATCTTCTCCGGTGCGGTATGCTTCGCCCGCACGGCGCGCATCATGGCGCTGCGCTTTTCTTTTTCGACGTGATCGACCAATCTCCGGAAGCCCTTATTCGCAGCCCCTAGTCTGTCACTTCAGCATAATTTCGATCAATGGGAATACGCGATTTCTGAACGATCTGATCTGCTCGGAATCGCTGATAGTACCGTTCTCATGAGTTAGGCCGTTCAATACCTGCAAATCCTTCATGAAGTGCTGCAGGCTTCTCATAGCCAACCGCCGATCCTGATCCTCGAATGCCTCTGGGTTATTGGAAAGCCACGTCAATGTTTCACGAAATGTGGGGATTTTGTCGTTCTTCTGCTTGGCATCCATCGGAGGTCGAGGCGGAATTTCGCTCGCACGCGCGTTGTCGATCAAGCCCCAGTGTTCCGATAAATGCCGTTGATAAAGTCGCTTCCTGACCAAATAGTCTACAACAACGGTTTCTGCACATGACCGTAGCAACAGTGCCCCCGCATACGGGAACTCATAAATTAGGAGAGATTGGGCCTCATGCACCAAGTCTCTTACCCGCCGGTTTTTGGTGCTTATATGACAGGGAAGCAACAGGGAATAATTGTCCTTCGAATGATCCGGCCGTTTTGGCTTTGACCCTCGCGGCGTACCCGGCTTGCTGCCTGTACCTCCTCCTTGCGGCGGTTTGGGCGTTGCGGGCACCGTAGGCCTAGGAGGTTGCGGAGATGGCGAGCCGGTTGTGGGCTTTTGATCGGTAGGCTCTACGTCCCTGTCATACCGAAACTTGGAGTTTACCGATCGGAAGCCGTCAGAAAATGCCCTGAGCGATGCCGCCAAAACACGTTGGACCTCATGATCCAAGATCAAGTCGGTTTTTTTGCTGTTCCACGGCAATCTCTTGGCATCGGCCGACTCAAGGTAAACCCAACCAAGAAAGCCGTTGTACTCACTGTGCCACTCGGAAGTCCACCCCACTGCGGGCGTTCGAGCGGCAGTAAGAACCATCCTGTCATTACAGACAACGTACCAACCGAACTCTTTGGTGAACTTGGCGTTTTTACGTGCGTTGTGGCCTGGCTCGCCCGAATAACGGTAGTCCTGATGAACCCCAACCTCAATTTTGATGCTTACGCCTTCGTCGGTGCTGAAAGTCTGTCCAGCCATCAAATGCTTGATGTCCCGACGGATTTTAGGGCCGAACTGGGGAACAGGAACATTATTGATGGTGATCGCAAGGCCTTTCGCGATACAAAGACCGAAAGTCTTTGATACCTGTTTGAAGAACTGTTCCCGCCAATGCGAGTTGCTGACGTCCTTCACCGTCGACGGGTGAAGATCGTTTATGCAAATAGTGTTTGCCGGCTTGCCTTTGGACGCAACTTTCCGGGCAGGTACGACCGGCTTTTCTGATCGTAGAACATCGCTCCGATCAACTTGCAGGCTATAAAGTGCGTCGCCATTGTCGCTGACCATCTCAAGCGAGTTGCCGAGTTTCCAAAAAGCTCGAACAAGACCTACGCCATACATTCCGATGCTAAAGTTCTGCTCGTGTCGCGCTCCCAGCTTGAAAGCCCGCTTTGTGAGCAAATCTTCTTCGAGCCCATGGCAGTTGTCTTCAACTGTGATCCCATGCTGATCGACTGTGAGGTCGATGCTGTAGCCACTGTAGGACGTCGGCAGATGGTTTACGCCCGCTGCCACAGACTTGCTTTGAAGGTTTTTCCTGGCTGCGTCGATGGAATTGTCGATCAAGTCGAGAATTGCATCCGTGACAGAGATATCGGCAACAAGTGCGCTGTATATGTAGTCGCGTTCAATGTCGAAATCCACGTCGACAAAGCCGGTGTCCGCCATAATGCCCCCATAATCGCAAAAAGAATCGTTTCACGACTATAGGTATATTATGCAGCTTTCCTCAATGCCAGTCTTGGGGCTACGACTTCTAGGAGAGCCTTCGACACAATCGGGGAGACACTGTTTCCGATCATCCTAAAGCTATGCCATTTCGTCGGATGGAAGACAAACCAATCGGGAAAGCCTTGCAGGCGAGCAGCCTCTCGCACAGTAATCACTCGCCCTTCCGCAGGATGCAGCGGCCTTACAGCCTGAAAGCTGCCTTTGTCCGACCCGGTTCCTGCACGGAGGGTCTTGCATTGTCCCGCCCAGGTGAGACGATAACTCTTGCTCGTTTTGTCCGACGTGCCCGGTGGAGTTGCCAAATATCTGGCTTTAACGCCCTCTGTATGCTCGGTCATTTGCAGGCCCGAAATTTTACCGGCCGACAAATTCTCGATGGCCTTAGCCCAGCCCATTCCTTTGGGGGGCAATGCACGCGCGTATTGGGCGTAGGCCGATAGTTCGAACGGGCTGACTTCCGGCATGGGTGCCCAGAAAAATTTGGTAAGTTTGGAAGTGCCGTCAACCGGCCCGGGCAGATCCGAAATGGCATCGCGCACAGTTACCGGTCGCTCAACTTTCTTTTCCATGAAGTCTGCATGGGTCATCGGCGCTACCCGGTCTGCATCATACCCGACTATAACGACACGCTTTCGGATCGTCGGGGCGCCAAATTCGGAGGCATCGATGATCATGGGGTCCAGGACCGTGTAGTACTTTGCGATGTCCTGTAGCTCGGTCATCAGGCGATCTACGGTGCCCTCGTCCAATAGGCCCTCAACATTTTCCATGATGAAAAACTTCGGGCGCAAGATCGAAATATGGCGGAAATAGTGGCCGATCAGATCGTTTCTGGGATCTTCGGCATCGCGCTTTCCCATGCGACTGAACCCTTGGCAGGGCGGCCCGCCGATGATGCCATCCGGGCGCTCGTCACCAAGAAGTTCATCCCAGTCGCTTTCGGTGATGGCCCCGATATCCCTCAGCAGCGCCTTGGTGGCCGGGAAGTTCATCGCATATGAAGACTGAAGGTCTGGATCAATGTCGATTGCGATCCTGCAGTCAAATCCCGCCAATCTGGCTCCTAGTCCAAATCCGCCACAACCCGAAAAAAGGTCGATAACAAAAGGCTTTACCATATAATGTCCAGTCTATAAGTCGCTGCGCGACTAGATTCTACCATGAGTGAATCTAGAACGCGATCGCAAAAAAAACATCGGCATCTTTTTTGTAAAATCAGTCTCTTAACGTGATATGGTCGCAGCCGATAACATCAAGAACCTGAAGGAAAAAGACGGCGCTGAACGTCCCGCGCGCAATCTTATTGCTTAGATTTTGTGGGCTGTCGTGGACGCCGATCGCAGATAACTTTTCTGAAAGGAGGACATAATTGCAGTTGCGTTTCGCAAGCTCCGCCTTGAGAAGACCCCTTGCATATCCCTTCCACTCCTGATCGTTCATGATGAAACCTTATTGAAATCGATTTTATTTCATCATATACGATGATTATTCATTGACAATACAGCAAATATGGCGAAATATCATCATATATGATGAATTCGCCAAAACATACGGGGTCTCATTTCCTTTTATCGGCTAAAGCACGTACCGTGTCTGTGGCGCAAATCGCTCGTCTAAGCGATGAAGACGCTTTTGAAACCTTCAAACAAATCAGATGGGCATTTACGGATGGCGAACCGATCTGCCCCCATTGCGGTTCCATCGAGTGCTGGTCGTTCAAAGCGCGCCGCATCTTCAAATGCAAGTCTTGCGAAAAGCAATTCTCTGTAACGTCGGGCACCATCTTCGCCGGTCGGAAGCTTGCAATTAGGGATTACCTGCTGGCGATCGCTCTTTTTGTGAATGCCCACAAAGGGATTTCGGCTTTGCAGCTTTCCCGCGATCTTGGTGTGCAGTACAAGACGGCCTTTGTTTTGGCGCACAAGTTGCGCGAGGCTATTGGTGCCGAGGTGCAAAGTCGGCAACTGGAGGGCGAAGTTGAAGTTGATGGCGCTTACTTCGGCGGCTATGTCAAACCCAAAAACTGGAAAGAAAACCGTGTAGACCGTCGCCTGCGCCGTAACCAGAACGGCAAGCGCCGCTGTGTGTTCGTAATAAGGGAACGTGACGGCCGCACCGTTCCCGTGGTGATTTCGAGCGAAAATACCGCCTCAGTTCATGCCGCGATGGCTGGCAATATCAGGCCAGGTTCAATCGTCCATGCGGACGAGAACAGCGCCTACGATGCCATGCACGGCTTGTATGACATGATGCGTATCAACCATTCAGAGGTTTACAGCGACGGCGTTGCTTGTACCAATGGCGCCGAAGGCTGGTTCTCGCGCTTGCGTAGAGCCGAAATCGGCCAGCATCACCACATTGCAGGCAAGTACCTCCATGCCTATGCGAACGAAATGGCATTCAGGGAAGATCATCGTCGCCAAGACAATGGATCGGTTCTATGTGACGTCCTGAAACGAGCGCTGTGGCACCCGACATCGCGAAATTGGAGCGGATACTGGCAAGGTAACAAGCAGCTAGGCGAGGTAATCATTCAAGCCTAAGCGGCACGCCTCCACATAATGTGCCGCCCATTCTTAAGGCGGCCTTCTTCCATGATTATCCCGTGTGACGCTAGCCGCTTCAGGTGAATCGATATTTGCAGGGTCAGGTAAGTCAAGTCAGCGTGGTGAGCTTGTAATGAGCCACGTTCCAGCAGGGCTGCCCGCACTTCTGCTGATGTGAACGAGCCCTTGGCGGCATAGACGAAGGCCGCCACTTGGCGTTTGAGGTTGCCCCATTCGCAATGGACGCGCTTGCGCCGTCGTTGCTTCGGGCGCAAATCGTCGGTCGGATAGAAGGGATCCAGGATCGTGATAGTTTTGACAAGGTGCTCGAGTTCGCCTTCAATGCGCTCGGCTTCATCATCGATGTCGCGCAGCCTGGTCTGCAATTCGATATGCTTGGAAACCAAGCCGTTCAGTACCGGCGATATACCCAAAATGACCTCCTGGCGTTCGCGGTCATCTTAGGGCTTGATCGGCTCCATGTTTAGGTGTGTCTGCTACATAATACCGGTGTTATAGGGGGTATAACACACCTGAGGCCCGGTCCGGCATGGCAGGGCGCCAGTCCATGGCTCAAAATCAAGATAATAAATCATTTAAAATCAATGCGCTGTACGATTTTTGAAGATTCTTCTTCGAATCCTCTTGTCAGTGCCGATTAGGTGTTATACATAACTAATACACCGGCACGATAGAGCACCGAAACAGAGTGACAGCGAGCCGGACGGGATAAAGGCAAAAGCCGGCCCGGGTTGAGACAGTGAGACAGTAAAGAGTTTGCCAAAGAGCCGATAGCGAGGAAACAGGCCCAAGGCAGCAAGCCCCGCAAAGAGGGCACCAAGCGGGCAGCGGGCCCGGAGACAACAGAAACCGGGTCCGCCGCCAAAAAAAACAAACGAACGACAGCAACATCAAAAACCGGGGCAAAGCCCCGAAGATAGCGAGGAGAGATACAATGAACACGACTTACAATTTCAGCAGCGTGAAACGTTCCATCCGCCGTAGCCGCCGCCTGGCGCGCCTGACGGACCTGAACAAAAAGGGTTTCGCACCGGTACCGCACGCAGCCTGAACCTGCCGCAGCCATCGCGCTAGAACGCTAACAGGAGGGACAGGAATATGACGCCGGATTGGACGGACGAACAACCGATCTACCGGCAGCTCCGGGACAAGGTAGTAACAGCGATCATGGAAGGGTCGCTCCGCGAGGGAGAGGCTCTTCCATCTGTCCGTAACGTCGCCGTTGATCTGTCGATCAACCCGATTACTGCCTCAAAAGCCTATCAGGAGCTGGTCATGGAAGGTTTGGTTGAAAAACGCCGCGGGCTCGGAATGTTCGTGGTTGAAGGGGCGCAATCGAAGCTGATGGAAGCCGAGCGCACCCGCTTTCTGAATGAAGAATGGCCCCGTGTGATGGAAGTGATCCGGCGGCTCGGCCTCAGTGCCGAGGACCTGCTGAAATCGACCGGCGGCGGCCAGACGGGGAGGACACAATGACAGAAATCCTTATCAAGGCCCGCGGTGTCGGCAAGCGTTTCAACGGCTTCACCGCGCTCAAGAATGTCAATATCGACATTCCGGTCGGCCGTATCGTCGGCCTTATCGGGGCCAACGGCGCCGGCAAGACAACCCTCCTGAATGCCATCCTCGGCCTTGCCTCCTATGAGGGCGAACTTGAGGTCCTGGGGCTCGATCCCTCGAAGGATCGCGGCCAGCTGATGCAGGACGTCTGCTTCATCGCCGATGTGGCGACACTGCCCAAATGGATGACGGCCGGTCAGGTGATCGATTATGTGGCCTCCATCCATCCGCGCTTCCACCGCGAAAAGGCGATGGATTATCTGGCCCGCACCTCGATCCCGCTGGACCGCAAGGTCAAGGCGCTGTCGAAAGGCATGACGGTGCAGCTGCACCTTGCCGTGGTGATGGCAATCGATGCGAAGCTTCTGGTGCTCGACGAGCCGACCCTCGGCCTCGACATCCTGTTCCGGAAGAAATTCTACCAGAATCTCCTCGAGGATTATTTCGACGAGGAACGCACCATCCTCATCACCACCCACCAGGTGGAAGAGGTGGAGCATATCCTCTCCGACGTGATCTTCATCAAGGGTGGCGAGATCGTGCTTACCGCCGAAATGGATGAACTGACGAGCGCCTATACGGAGCTCATGGTCGCACCGGGCAAGGAAGCAGAAGCCCGCGCAATGGGACCCATCCGTACCGGCACGAGCTTCGGCCGTACCACCTGTGTTTACGCAAACAAGGACCGCGCGTCGCTCAGCAGCCTCGGCGAAACCCGCCGGCTTGGCCTTGCCGACATCTTCGTGGTCACCATGACAGGAGAAGGGCAATGAACACGATGAAAGCCCTGATTAAACGCGAGTATCTTGAAGGCTGGAACTATTATGTCCGCCTGCCGGCGATCCTGCTGGCGCTGACCATCTTCTTCGTCGTGCTGACGGTGATGGGTGTGGGCAACGTGCATTTCGGTGACATGGACATTCGCAATATCGAAAGCTTCGGCGAAGCCTTGTCGCTGGCACAGGCCAAGGAAAGTGAAGAGTTGCCTGCCGCCATCACCCTCGGTTACTGGGCGATGAGCGCACTGGCCTGGGGGGCGCTGCCCTTCGTGGTTTTCTTCTCGCTCCTCGGGACGCTTTATGAAGAACGTCGGGATCGTTCGATCCTGTTCTTCAAGTCGCTGCCGGTGACCGACTGGCAGGAAGTGCTCGCCAAGCTTGTGACCATCGTGATCATCGTGCCGATCGGCTTCTTTGCGATCATCATGACGGCGCATATCCTGACCGCGATGCTGCTCTCGGGCGTGGCCCTTGTGCAAGGTGGCCCGGTATCGGTCCTGTGGCCGCTCGGTACCATGATCAGCGGCTGGGTGGCGTTCGGTGCCTACTATATCCTGGCGATCCTCTGGGCGCTGCCGCTTCTGGCCTGGGTACTGGCTGTGTCGGCCTATGCGAGCCGCTCTCCCTTCCTGTTCGCCGTGCTGCCGCCGATCGTGGTGATGGTTGCCGAGGAAATCTTCTTCGACAGCAACTACTTCCTGGAATGGGTCGGCCTGCATATGGGCTCATGGCAGGGGCTGGTGTTCGAAGTTGTCCATGGCAACGTGGATATCGATGGCCCGACAGATATCCTGCGCCATGTAACCATCGGCCAGATGCTCCAGGGCTTTGTGAAGAGCTTCGTGCAAGTCGAGTTTCTGTTCGGGCTTCTGGTGGCTGCCGGCTTCATCTATGCCGCAGTCCGGCTGCGCCAGCGCTCGCTCTGACAGATATCAGGGAAGAAAAGGGGAAAGATGATGCAAACCGTGAATGTGAAGGAAAGCAGTGTGAAGGCCCTTGAGGCAGCAGGGTTCCCGGTCAGCCTTCTGGCCCACGCCGCAAAGGCGCGCCAGACCAAGGAAACCAAAGAGACAACAAAGCACTAAGGTTCACTTCCAAGCACTTGACGAGCCGCCTCCGGGCGGCTCTTTTCTTTTGCGCCATTCGTGTCAGGCCCCTTCGGGCACCCAGCCTTTTTCCGGCATTTCAAAGCCGTCGAAACTGAAGCCGGGGGCGACGGTGGCGCCTACAAGCGTCCAGTCGCCTTCGGCGTTGGAGCGCTGCCATATGCCGGCAGGGATCAGGATCTGCGGGCGTTCACCGGCGGCGATATCGCTGCCTAGTCGGTGGACGGTCTTCGCGCTGCCATCGCCGGTGGCGGTTTCAAGGGTGAGCGGGGCGCCGGCGTACCAGTGGTAAATCTCGTCCCCGTCCGTGCGGTGCCAGCGCGAGAATTCGCCACCTTCCAGAAGATAATAGATCGCCGTCATGTGGCCGCGATTTTCGGGGCCTTCGGCGTGGCGGTAGGTGCGGCGGTAGAAGCCGCCCTCGGGATGGGGCTCAAGGCCAAGGGCTTCGATGATGGTACGGGCGTCGGTCATACAGGGTCAGTCCTTGCGGCCGCGCATGCCAAGCTCGTAAAGCGCGATGGCGGCGGCGTTCGATACATTGAGGCTTTCAACAAGCCCGCTCATGGGGATGCGGGCGATCATGTCGCAGTGTTTGGCGACAAGCGGCCGAAGACCTTTGCCTTCGGAACCCATCACGATGACGATATTCCGGCCGAGATTGACGTCGGCCAATTCGGTCTCGGTGTCGCCGTCCAGCCCGACATGCCAGTAGCCCATTTCTTTCAGTTCATCGAGCGTATGCGACAGGTTGCCGACCCGCATCCAGGGCAGGCTTTCAAGGGCACCCGAGGCCGAGCGGGCGAGCACACCGGATTCGTGCGGGCTGTGGCGGTCCTGTGTGATGAGCGCCCGGGCACCAAGGGCAGCGGCCGACCGCAGGCATGCCCCCACATTGTGGGGGTCGGTCACTTGATCCAGCATCAGGATGATATTGGGGCGGCCGTCTTCAGGCGTCAGTTCGTCAACCGAATGGCCGGGCAGGGGGCGCACCTCGAGCACGATGCCCTGATGCGGCGAATCCGTCGGCACAAGGCCGGCGAAGACAGAATCGTCCTCGGCATTGATGACCGGCAGGCGGGGCCAGCGGTCTTTCACGATGCCGGCGGTTTCAGCGGCGCGCGGTGCGGCGATCAGGCGGAGGGCCTCGCGCTCGGGATTCGCGGCAGCGGCTTCGACCGCGTGACGCCCATAAAGGAAGATGCTGTCGCTCGAAAGCGGGCGCAGGCTCGCGGTCTTTTCCGGTCGCTCAGTCCGCTCGGGGCGGGGCGGGCGAGGGCCGCGCTGGTCGCTGCGCTGTTCACTGCGCTTGTCGTCCCGGTAGGGCGGGCGCGGGCCTTTGCGGGTGTCGTGTCGGGGCTTGCCCGGACGATCCTTCTTGTCACTCATGGCCGCCGTCTCCTTATGCATCCGGCCTGACTTGGCCGCTTTTGCCGAAGCGGGTCAAGCGCTTTTCAAAAAATGCGGAAAAGGTTCCAAACACCTGTTGACATGCCCCGATATATAAGCATATTGCGGCCTCACCGCCGGGCCGGCGTTCTGGCCTGAACGGTAGTTTCGCGGAGGGGTGGCCGAGTGGTTAAAGGCACCAGACTGTAAATCTGGCCGCGTACGCGTACACAGGTTCGAATCCTGTCCCCTCCACCACTTCTCTCCCCATGGATGGCCGTGTGGGAGAGTTTTGCATTATCGGCGTCCGCGCCGGTGGTGCCGAAGCGAAGTGGGTTCTCTCGGGTGATGCGGGTGTAGCTCAATGGTAGAGCAGAAGCCTTCCAAGCTTACGACGAGGGTTCGATTCCCTTCACCCGCTCCAGAGATCTCCATTTCCGCATATTTAAGCTTCTGGCAGCATTGCCGTCCATCCGGGCGCAACTGCCATGGGATCAACCGAATACGCGCATAGGGTTCGCCCCGGCGCGGTTGCTTGTAGAGGTTAACGGGCAATGGCTAAGGCTAAATTTGAGCGGACCAAACCGCACTGCAACATTGGTACGATTGGTCACGTTGACCATGGCAAGACGACGCTGACGGCTGCGATCACGAAAGTGCTTGCAGAGACCGGCGGCGCGGCGTTCATGGACTATGCGAACATCGACAAGGCTCCGGAAGAGCGCGAGCGTGGCATCACGATCTCGACGGCTCACGTTGAGTATGAGACGCCTGCGCGTCACTATGCGCACGTAGATTGCCCGGGCCACGCTGACTATGTGAAGAACATGATCACCGGTGCGGCGCAGATGGACGGCGCGATCCTCGTTGTGAACGCTGCTGACGGCCCGATGCCGCAGACCCGCGAGCACATCCTGCTTGCCCGTCAGGTTGGTGTACCGGCGCTTGTTGTTTACATGAACAAGGTCGACCAGGTTGACGACGAAGAGCTCCTGGAGCTCGTCGAGATGGAAATCCGTGAGCTTCTGTCGGCTTACGACTTCCCGGGCGACGACATTCCGGTTGTCAAGGGTTCGGCGCTTGCCGCTCTCGAAGGCCGTGACGACAATATCGGTAAAGACTCGATCAAGGCTCTGATGGACGCTGTTGACAGCTACATCCCGCAGCCCGAGCGCGCCATCGACGGTGCCTTCCTGATGCCGGTTGAGGACGTGTTCTCGATCTCGGGTCGTGGTACGGTTGTGACCGGCCGCGTCGAGCGTGGCATCGTGAAGGTCGGCGAAGAGATCGAAATCGTCGGTATCCGCGACACCCAGAAGTCGGTTGTGACCGGCGTCGAAATGTTCCGCAAGCTGCTCGACCAGGGCCAGGCTGGCGACAACATCGGTGCACTGCTGCGTGGTATCGGCCGTGAAGACGTCGAGCGTGGCCAGGTTCTGGCACACCCCGGCACGATCAAGCCGCACACCCAGTTCACGGCAGAGACCTATATCCTGTCGAAAGAAGAAGGTGGCCGTCACACGCCGTTCTTCGCCAACTATCGTCCGCAGTTCTACTTCCGTACGACGGACGTGACCGGCACCATCGCCCTGCCTGAAGGCACCGAGATGGTGATGCCGGGTGACAACATCACCCTGACGGTCGAACTGATCGCGCCGATCGCCATGGACGAAGGCCTCCGCTTCGCTATCCGCGAAGGCGGCCGTACCGTCGGTGCAGGCGTTGTGGCCAAAATTCTCAAG
Source organism: Pseudokordiimonas caeni (assembly GCF_026719705.1). Classification (GTDB taxonomy): domain Bacteria; phylum Pseudomonadota; class Alphaproteobacteria; order Sphingomonadales; family Kordiimonadaceae; genus Gimibacter; species Gimibacter caeni. The sequence goes on from NZ_JAPPRR010000001.1 coordinate 646,066, forward strand.
TAATCTTGCTTGAGTGCAGACGGGCCGGAGCATGCTCCGGCCCGTTTCTCTTTCGCCTTTCCGGAGGCTCCTTCGGGGTAGGTGAAAGTTGCGGGTGAATTTCGGGGACCTTCCCAAAAAACACTTGCAAGGCAGCGCGGTGAAGGCTACACCGCGACGCCTGACCGGCGTAACCGGTCAGTGGCGGCGAGCCGCTTCACGGTTCGTCAGCGCGCGTCACGCCAAATGCAGGGGCGTAGCTCAGTTGGTAGAGCACCGGTCTCCAAAACCGGGTGCCGGGGGTTCGAGTCCCTCCGCCCCTGCCAGTGATGCAAGCGAAAGGGTGGCCAGCCCTGCCAAAAGGCCAGGAAAAGGATGCGTCTGCGCGGCGCCGAATGATCGGCAGCCGGACGCGGCAAAATAGGGCGAAGGACCGTATCGCTGCCGGGAGGCGGCGGGAGGACCTATCCGCCCTGATGGTATGAGGACGGCAAGATATGACGAAAACCACACCGGGTGAATTCGTCCGTCAGGTGCGGCAGGAAGGTGCCAAGGTAACCTGGCCGACCCCCCGTGAAACGACGGTCACGTCGGTCATGGTCTTTATCATGGTTGTCGTCATGGCGATCTTCTTCCTGGGCGTCGATTTCATTCTGAATGCCGGGGTCCAGTGGATCCTGGGCCTGGGGGCATAAGACGATGAGCAAGGCTCGCTGGTATATCATTCACGCCTATTCGGGCTTCGAGAAGAAGGTGGCTGCGGCCATCCGCGAACAGGCTGCGCAACAGGGTCTTGAGGCCCTTGTTGAAGAAGTCGTGGTGCCGACCGAAGAGGTCGTCGAGGTCCGCAAGGGCAAGAAGGTGAAAGCCGAGAAGAAATTCTTCCCCGGCTATGTGCTGATCAAGATGGTGCTGACCGACGACACCTATCACGTTGTCAACAGCAACCCGAAAGTGACGGGGTTCCTCGGGCCGCAAGGCAAGCCGAGCCCGATTTCGGAAGAAGAGGCTGCCCGCATTCTCCACCAGGTGGTGGAGGGCGTCGAGCGCCCGCGTCCGAATATCGTTTACGAAGTGGGCGAGGAAGTGCGCGTCATCGACGGTCCGTTCACCTCGTTCGTCGGCCATGTGGAAGATGTGGACGAAGACAAGGCCCGCCTCAAGGTGTCGGTCTCGATCTTCGGTCGCGAGACCCCGGTCGAACTCGAATATGCGCAGGTTGAAAAGGTCGCCTGAGGCGACATTTTCCCTGTGAAACGGAATCCGGCCGCTTCGGCGGATCGGGTGTGAGGCGCGGGAGGCCATGCCATTGGCCGCACCGCGCGTCCTTAGAGCGCCAGCCCCTGACCGGGCAGGCATTGTTGAAAGGAAAGAGAAATGGCCAAAAAGATTACCGGCTATATCAAGCTGCAGGTGAAAGCCGGCCAAGCTAACCCGTCCCCGCCGATCGGCCCCGCGCTCGGTCAGCGTGGCGTGAACATCATGGAATTCTGCAAGGCATTCAACGCCAAGACGCAAGGTATGGAGCCGGGCATGCCCCTGCCGACCATCATCACCGTCTATGCAGACCGTTCGTTCACCTTCATCACCAAGACTCCGCCGGCGAGCTACTTCCTGAAGCGCGCCGCGAAGATCAACTCGGGCTCCAAGGCTCCGGGTCGTGACACGGCTGGCACGGTTACCCGCGCCCAGCTGCAGGAGATTGCGGAAGCCAAGATGGTCGACCTGTCGGCCAACGACGTGGACGCCGCTATCGCCATTATCGAAGGTTCGGCCCGCTCGATGGGCCTGAAGGTGGAGGGCTAATCCATGGCTAAAGTTGCAAAGCGCATGGCGAAAGCCTGGGACGGTCTCGATCGTGAGAAGCTCTATACGGTTGCTGAAGCCGTTGCCGAGCTGAAGTCGCGCACCGCCGTGAAGTTCGACGAGACCATCGAAGTTTCGATGAACCTCGGTGTTGACCCCCGCCACGCCGACCAGATGGTCCGCGGCGTTGTTGCCCTGCCGCACGGCACCGGCAAGACCGTTCGCGTTGCCGTCTTCGCTCGCGGTGCCAAGGCTGAAGAAGCCAAGGCAGCGGGTGCCGACCTCGTGGGCGCCGAAGACCTGATGGAGATCATCCAGAAGGGCGAGATCGCGTTCGAGCGTTGCATCGCAACCCCGGACATGATGGCTGTTGTCGGCCGCCTCGGTAAAGTGCTCGGCCCGAAAGGCCTGATGCCGAACCCGAAGCTCGGCACCGTGACCATGGACGTCAAGGCTGCTGTTGAAGCTGCCAAGTCGGGCCAGATCGAATTCCGCGTCGAAAAGGCCGGGATCATCCACGGTGGCGTGGGCAAACTGTCGTTTGACGAAGCCAAGCTCATCGAGAACGTTTCGGCTTTCATCGACGCTGTGGTCAAGGCCAAGCCGTCGGGCGCCAAAGGTACTTACGTCAAGAAAATCGCCATGTCCTCGACCATGGGTCCGGGCCTGAAGATTGACGTCGCGTCGCTGAACGCGTAAAGAGTTTGCACCGGACTGTCCTCACGGACAGCCCGGTGCAACCGCTTGGGCGCCGGGAATTCATGGAATTCCATTGGCGTTTCAAGCGTTTGACTGTCCGAGATTACAGGTGCTCCGAAAGGGTTTAGGCCCGAATCGGTGTTTAAAAGAAGCGGGGCTCGCGGGTCCGCAGCCTGTATGAGACGGGGTTGGAGATTGAACATCTCCCCGGAATTTTCGTTCCTGGGAATGGTCGCCGCGGTTCTCCAAGGTTGGGATGTCCCGCCTGCATACCCCCGGACAGGGGAGTGCATCCGATGCCTTTCAGGCGCGGATGCGTGGCTCAAAGTGAAAGAGGACGTGGTTCCTTCGGGAATACGGCCTCGCAATCGGAGACGAGAGAGTGGAAAGAGCCGAAAAGCAGGCGCTGGTCGCATCCCTGCACGAGGTCTTCTCTGACGCTGCGTCGGTTGTTGTCGTTCATTACGACGGCCTGACTGTAGCTGAGATGACCAACCTGCGTGCACGTATGCGTGAAGTTGGTGCCAGTTTTAAAGTTACCAAAAACCGGCTGACTCGTCTCGCGCTCAAAGGCACTGAATACGAAGGTATCGGTGACCTGCTGACTGGTCCGACGGCCATCGGCTATGCGGCTGACCCTGTTGCCGCACCGAAAGCCATTGCCGCCTTTGCCAAGGAAAACGAAAAGCTTCGTATCCTCGGTGGCGGCATGGGTTCGACGGTGCTGGACATCAATGGTGTCAAGGCGCTCGCCGATCTTCCGTCGCTCGACGAACTTCGTGGCAAGCTTGTGGGTCTCCTGCAAGCTCCGGCCCAGAAGCTCGCCGCAGTTACGCAGGCGCCGGCCGGGCAACTCGCCCGTGTCTTCGGTGCCTACGGCGCGAAAGACGCAGCCTAAGCAGAAACTGGAGCGGGTGGCCATGGCCGCCTGACCGAACCGCATACGTAACAATCGCAGGTCCCCCATAAACCTTGGGACCGAATTGACTGGAGTGAACCAAATGGCTGACCTCGCCAAGATCGTTGAAGAACTGTCGGCACTGACCGTCCTGGAAGCTGCTGAACTGTCGAAACTGCTCGAAGAGAAGTGGGGCGTTTCCGCTGCTGCACCGGTAGCTGTTGCTGCTGCTGCTGGCCCGGCTGCTGCCGCTGCTGAAGAGAAAACCGAGTTTGACGTGATCCTCGCTGCTGCTGGCGACAACAAGATCAACGTCATTAAAGAAGTCCGCGCCATCACTGGCCTGGGCCTGAAGGAAGCCAAAGACCTCGTCGAAGGCGCTCCGAAGCCCGTCAAGGAAGGTGTTGCCAAAGCTGAAGCTGAAGATCTCAAGAAGAAGCTCGAAGCTGCTGGCGCGAAAGTCGAACTCAAGTAATTTCTTGGGTTCTTTGAAGTCGGGGTCGGGAGCGAAATTCGTTCCCGGCCTTTCGGCGTCCTGATAGGGCAGGGACGTAAAAAACAGGTTCTCCTTCGGGCTGCAGGCTCGATTGTACCGGATTTTTCTGAGGTTTGGGCTGGTCCCGGGCCTCGCTAGGCGGCCCCCCGGGCCGTCCCTCGATGCGGGACGGACGGGCGCGGCGTAACTCAAGGGACGAGGCGAAGCATGGCGACTTCATTCACCGGTCGTAAGCGCGTGCGCAAAGACTTTGGTCGGATTGCGGAAGTGACCCGTATGCCGAACCTGATCGAGGTGCAGAAGCAATCCTACGATCAGTTCTTCAAGCCGGGAGCAACGGAAGAAGAGCGGCTGGGTTCCGGTCTGGAAAAGGTGCTGCGGTCGGTATTCCCGATTCAGGACTTCTCGAGCACCGCTTCGCTCGAATATGTGAAGTACGAACTCGAAGACCCGAAATATGACGTGGACGAGTGCCAGCAGCGCGACATCACCTATGCCGCTCCGCTTCGCGTCACCCTGCGTCTGATCGTGTTCGAGGTGGACCCTGATACCGAAGCCAAGTCGGTTCTCGATATCAAGGAACAGGACGTCTATATGGGCGACCTGCCGCTGATGACCGACAACGGTACCTTCGTGATCAACGGCACCGAGCGCGTGATCGTGTCCCAGATGCACCGTTCGCCCGGTGTGTTCTTCGATCATGACAAGGGCAAGACCCACTCGTCGGGCAAGTTCCTGTTCGCGGCCCGCGTCATTCCTTACCGTGGTTCCTGGCTCGATTTCGAATTCGATGCGAAAGACATCGTCAACGTCCGTATCGACCGTCGCCGCAAGCTGCCGGCAACCTCGCTCCTTTATGCCCTCGGCATGTCGAGCGAGCAGATTCTGCAGTATTTCTACGCGACCGCGACCTATCGCCGCGTGGAAGGTGGCTGGCGTGTGCCGTTCCGTGCCGACGCATGGCGCGGCAAGAAGCCGGCTTTCGATCTCGTCAATGCCGACACCGGCGAAGTGATCGCCGAGGCCGGCGCCAAGATCACCCCGCGTCTTGCCAAGAAACTGGAAAGCGCCAAGGTTGAAGGCATCCTCCTGCCGGCGGAAGAAATCGTTGGCAAATATGCCGCCGCTGACATCATCAACGAGAAAACCGGCGCCATCTTCATCGAAGCAGGCGACGAGTTCTCGGCCGCGACCCTTGAAGCGCTGGCGGCTGCCGGCTTCGACGAAATCTCGGTTCTTGAAATCGATGACGTCACCGTCGGTGCCTACATCCGCAACACGCTGAAGGCCGACAAGGTGGAAACCACCGATGGCGCGCTTGCCGAAATCTACAAGGTGATGCGTCCCGGCGAGCCGCCGACCAAGGAAACCGCAGAAGCCCTGTTCTACGGCCTGTTCTTCGACCCCGAGCGCTACGACCTTTCGGCCGTGGGCCGCGTGAAGATGAACATGCGCCTTGGTGTGACGTGTGAAGACACCATCGGTACGCTCCGCCGTGAAGATATCCTGTCGACCGTCAAGACGCTCGTTGAGCTGAAGGACGGCCGCGGCGAGATCGACGATATCGACCACCTCGGCAACCGCCGTGTGCGTTCGGTCGGCGAACTGATGGAAAACCAGTATCGCATCGGTCTTCTCCGCATGGAGCGTGCGATCCGCGAGCGTATGTCGTCGGTCGATATCGACACCGTGATGCCGCACGACCTGATCAATGCGAAGCCGGTTGTGGCGGCTGTCCGCGAATTCTTCGGCTCGTCGCAGCTGTCGCAGTTCATGGACCAGACCAACCCGCTTTCCGAGATTACCCACAAGCGTCGTCTTTCGGCCCTCGGGCCGGGCGGCCTGACCCGCGAACGTGCGGGCTTCGAGGTCCGCGACGTACACCCGACGCACTATGGCCGTATCTGCCCGATCGAGACGCCGGAAGGCCCGAACATCGGTCTGATCAACTCGCTCGCCACCTATGCCCAGGTCAACAAGTACGGCTTCATTGAAAGCCCGTACCGCAAGGTGATCGACGGCAAGGTCTCGAACGAAGTGATCTATTTGTCGGCGATGGAAGAGAGCAAATATACGGTTGCCCAGGCAAACGCTGCCCTGACCGAAGAAGGCGCGTTCGCCGACGACCTCGTTTCGTGCCGTCAGGCGGGCGAGTTCATCATGGCCCAGCCGCAGACGATCGACCTCATGGACGTATCGCCGAAGCAGCTTGTGTCTGTTGCCGCCGCGCTCATCCCGTTCCTTGAGAACGATGACGCGAACCGCGCCCTCATGGGTTCGAACATGCAACGTCAGGCCGTGCCGCTTGTCCGCGCCGAGGCGCCGTTCGTCGGCACCGGCATGGAGAAGGTCGTGGCGCGGGATTCGGGTGCAGCGATTGCTGCCCGCCGTACCGGTATTGTCGAGCAGGTGGATGCCACCCGTATCGTGATCCGTGCGACGGAAGACGTTGACCCGGGCAAGTCGGGCGTCGACATCTACACGCTCGCCAAGTTCCAGCGTTCGAACCAGAACACCTGCATCAACCAGCGTCCGCTGGTGAAGGTGGGTGACCAGATCCTGAAGGGCGACATCATCTGTGACGGCCCGTCGACCGAACTGGGCGAGCTTGCCCTCGGCCGTAACGTGCTCGTCGCCTTCATGCCCTGGAACGGCTACAACTTCGAGGATTCGATCCTCATTTCCGAGCGGATCGTGAAGGAAGACGTCTTCACCTCGATCCATATCGAGGAATTCGAAGTGATGGCCCGTGACACCAAGCTCGGGCCGGAAGACATCACCCGCGACATTCCGAACGTCGGTGAGGAAGGCCTGAAGAACCTTGACGAGGCCGGTATCGTTTATATCGGTGCAGAGGTTCACCCGGGCGACATTCTTGTCGGCAAGATCACGCCGAAGGGCGAAAGCCCGATGACGCCGGAAGAGAAACTCCTCCGCGCCATCTTCGGCGAGAAGGCTTCGGACGTTCGCGATACCTCGCTGCGCCTGCCGCCGGGCGTTTCGGGTACCGTTGTGGAAGTTCGCGTGTTCAACCGTCATGGTGTGGACAAGGACGAACGTGCGCTCACGATCGAGCGTCAGGAAATCGAACGCCTGACCAAAGACCGTGAAGACGAACGCGCGATCCTCGAGCGCAACATCTACAGCCGCCTGAAGCCGCTCCTCGTTGGCAAGACGATCACGTCGGGCACCAAGGAGATGAAGAAAGGCACGGTCGTGACCGAAGAAGGTCTGGCCGAGCTGAAGCGCATCACCTGGTGGGATCTCGCCGTGGACGACGAATCCTCGATGCGCGACATCGACGCTCTCAGGAAGCAGTTCGACGAAAGCAAGGGTGCCCTGCAGCGTCGCTTCGACGAGAAGATCGAAAAGCTGCAGCGCGGCGACGAGCTTCTCCCGGGCGTGCTGAAGATGGTCAAGGTCTTCGTTGCCGTGAAGCGCAAGCTTCAGCCCGGCGACAAGATGGCAGGCCGTCACGGCAACAAGGGTGTGATTTCGCGCATCCTGCCGCAGGAAGACATGCCCTACCTTGAAGACGGTACGCCGGTCGATATCGTTCTGAACCCGCTGGGCGTGCCGTCGCGCATGAACGTCGGTCAGATCCTCGAGACCCACCTTGGCTGGGCATCGCGCGGTCTTGGCCGTCAGATCGACGCCAAGCTCGAAGCGGTTCGCCACGGCAAGGACAAGGCTGACAGCCTGCGTAGCATGTTCAAGGACATCTACGGCGAAGGCCAGTATGAGAGCGAGATCGCCGAACTGACCGACGAACAGGTCGTCGAGCTTGCCGGTAACCTGACGAACGGTGTGCCGATGGCAACGCCGGTGTTCGATGGTGCTGGTGAAGCCAACGTCGTGGAGCACCTGAAACAGGCAGGCCTCGATACGTCGGGTCAGGTCGATCTTTACGACGGCCGTACCGGCGAGAAGTTCGACCGCAAGGTAACCGTGGGCTATATCTATATGCTGAAGCTGCACCACCTTGTTGACGACAAGATCCACGCCCGTTCGATCGGCCCCTACAGCCTTGTTACCCAGCAGCCGCTTGGTGGTAAGGCCCAGTTCGGTGGCCAGCGCTTCGGGGAGATGGAGGTCTGGGCACTGCAGGCGTATGGCGCAGCCTACACCCTGCAGGAAATGCTCACCGTCAAGTCGGACGACGTGGCAGGCCGCACGAAGGTCTACGAAGCCATCGTCAAGGGCGACGACACGTTCGAAGCCGGCATTCCGGAATCCTTCAACGTTCTTGTGAAGGAAATGCGGTCGTTGGGCCTCAATGTGGAGCTCATTTCGGGCGCCGAATAAGACGCGACGGGCCGGGGTTCGCTCCGGCCCTCCCGCCAGCGGGCGAACCGCTTGCGGCCACTTGATTTGGAAGGCGAACGGGGACGCTCTATCATCCCCGTCACAAACCGAGAGAGACGCCGGACATGAACCAGGAAGTGATGAAATACTTCAACCCGAGCCAAAAGCCGGAGACGTTCGACCAGATTCAGATTTCGATTGCCTCGCCGGAACGTATCCGTTCCTGGTCGTTTGGCGAAATCAAGAAGCCGGAAACGATCAACTATCGTACCTTCAAGCCCGAGAAAGACGGCCTGTTCTGCGCCCGCATCTTCGGCCCTGTGAAGGATTACGAGTGCCTTTGCGGCAAATACAAGCGCATGAAGTATCGCGGCATCATCTGCGAGAAGTGCGGCGTTGAAGTTACCCTGTCGAAAGTTCGCCGGGAGCGCATGGGTCACATCGACCTCGCGGCCCCCGTTGCGCACATCTGGTTCCTGAAATCGCTCCCGAGCCGCATCGGCCTTCTGCTCGACATGACGCTGAAGGATCTCGAGCGCGTTCTGTATTTCGAATATTATGTCGTCATCGAGCCGGGCCTGACCCCGCTGAAGCAGTTCCAGCTTCTGTCGGAAGAAGACTTCTACCGTGCTCAGGACGAATACGGCGAAGACAGCTTCACCGCTGGCATCGGCGCCGAAGCCATCCGCAAGCTTCTCGAAGCCCTCGACCTTGAAGGCGAGCGCGAGAAGCTGATCGTCGAGCTGGCCGAGACCAAGTCCGAGCTGAAGCCGAAGAAGATCGTCAAGCGCCTCAAGGTCATCGAGAGCTTCCTCGAATCCGGCAACCGTCCGGAATGGATGATCCTCACCGTGATCCCGGTCATTCCGCCGGAACTGCGTCCGCTTGTTCCGCTCGATGGCGGCCGTTTCGCCACCTCGGACCTGAACGACCTTTATCGCCGTGTGATCAACCGGAACAACCGTCTGAAGCGCCTCATCGAGCTGCGCGCACCGGACATCATCATCCGTAACGAGAAGCGGATGCTGCAGGAAGCCGTTGACGCCCTCTTTGACAACGGCCGCCGTGGCCGCACCATCACCGGCGCCAACAAGCGTCCGCTGAAGTCGCTTTCCGACATGCTGAAAGGCAAGCAGGGCCGCTTCCGCCAGAACCTTCTCGGCAAGCGCGTCGACTATTCGGGCCGTTCGGTGATCGTGGTGGGTCCGGAGCTGAAGCTCCACCAGTGCGGCCTGCCGAAGAAGATGGCGCTTGAGCTCTTCAAGCCGTTCATCTATTCGCGCCTCGACAAGAAAGGCATCGCCACCACCATCAAGGCGGCGAAGAAGCTTGTCGAAAAAGAACGCCGTGAGGTCTGGGATATCCTCGATGAGGTGATCCGCGAGCATCCGGTCATGCTGAACCGTGCGCCGACCCTGCACCGTCTGGGCATTCAGGCGTTCGAACCTGTGCTGATCGAAGGCAAGGCCATCCAGCTGCACCCGCTCGTTTGCTCGGCCTTCAACGCCGACTTCGACGGTGATCAGATGGCCGTTCACGTGCCGCTCTCGATCGAGGCGCAGCTTGAAGCCCGCGTCCTGATGATGTCGACGAACAACATCCTGTCGCCGGCAAACGGCAAGCCGATCATTGTTCCGTCGCAGGATATCGTTCTCGGTATCTATTACATGACCATGGAACGCCAGGGCGACATCGGCGAAGGCAAGGCCTTCGGCACGCTCGAGGAAGTGCAGTTCGCCCTGGATAACAAGGCGATCACCCTGCATTCCAAGATCCAGGCGCGCACCACGATCATGAACAAGAAAGGCGAGATCGAGACCGTCCGTATCGAGACGACCCCGGGCCGCCTGATCCTGTCGCAGCACCTGCCGAAGCACCCGAAAGTGCCGTTCAGCCTGATCAACCGTCAACTGACGAAGAAAGAGATCACCGAGGTGATCGACGTCGTTTACCGCCACTGTGGCCAGAAAACGACCGTACTCTTCGCCGACGGCATCATGGGTGAAGGTTTCCGCCGCGCTTGCGCTGCGGGCATTTCGTTCGGCAAGGACGACATGATCATCCCCGAAGCGAAGGAAAAGCTCGTTGATGATACCCGTGCGCTCGTCAAGGAATATGAAGAGCAGTATCAGGATGGTCTCATCACCCAGGGCGAGAAATACAACAAGGTTGTAGACGCCTGGGCTCAGTGCACCGACAAAGTCGCAGACGCGATGATGAAGGGTATGGAAGCCGTGAAGTTCGACGAGAACGGCCGTCAGGGTAATGTGAACTCGGTCTTCATGATGGCCCACTCGGGCGCGCGGGGCTCGGCTGCCCAGATGAAGCAGCTGGCCGGTATGCGCGGCCTGATGGCCAAGCCGTCGGGCGAGATCATCGAGACGCCGATTATCGCAAACTTCAAGGAAGGCCTTTCGGTTCTAGAATACTTCAACTCGTCGCACGGTGCCCGTAAGGGTCTGGCCGATACCGCACTGAAGACCGCGAACTCGGGTTACCTGACCCGTCGTCTCGTGGACGTCAGCCAGGACTGCGTCATCACCACCACCGACTGCGGCACGCAGAACGGCATCACCATCACCGAAGTTTCGGAAGGTGGCGACGTGCTTGTGCCGCTCGCCGAGCGTATCCTTGGCCGCTGCGTGGCGGTGGATGTGAAGCATCCGATCACCGGTGAAATTCTCTATGAAGCCGGTACGCTCCTCGACGAGGTTGCCTCGGACGCGGTTGAAACCGCCGGCGTTTCGGAAGTGAAGATCCGTTCGGTTCTTACCTGCGAAACCAAAGGCGGCGTCTGTGGCAAATGCTATGGCCGTGACCTTGCTCGCGGTACCCCGGTCAACCACGGCGAAGCCGTCGGCGTGATCGCGGCCCAGTCGATCGGTGAACCCGGTACCCAGCTCACCATGCGTACTTTCCACATCGGTGGTGCGGCACAGGTGAACGCGGAATCGGCGATTGAATCGTCGGCCGACGGTTCGGTTCGTATCGACAACCGCAACGTCATCGTCGACAGCAAGGGCCGCAAGGTCGTGATGAGCCGCAACCTCGAGGTTGTGGTTCTGGGCGACGATGGCCGCGAGCGTGCGAAGCACCGTCTCGCCTACGGCGCGCACCTCATGAAGGACGAGGGCGACATGGTGGTGAAGGGCGAGAAACTCGCCGAGTGGGATCCCTACACGATCCCGATCATCACCGAACAGTCGGGTATCGTCCGTCTGGTCGATCTTGTTGAAGGTATTTCGGTCAAGGAAGTTGTCGACGAAGCCACGGGTATCACCTCGAAGCTCGTCACCGACTGGCGTTCGGCGCCGAAGGGCTCCGACCTGCGTCCGCGCATCACCCTGCGTGATGAAAGCGACAAGGTTGTCGAACTCGCCAACGGTACCGAAGCCCGTTACTTCCTGTCGGTCGATGCCATTCTGTCGGTTGAAGACGGCCACCGCGTGTCGGCGGGTGACGTGATCGCCCGTATCCCGCGCGAAGCTGCCAAGACCCGCGATATTACCGGTGGTCTGCCCCGCGTGGCCGAGCTTTTCGAAGCTCGCCGCCCGAAAGACCATGCGATCATCGCAGACATGGACGGTATCGTCGAATTCGGCCGCGACTATAAGAACAAGCGTCGCATCATCATCCGTCCGCGTGACGGCGAAGGTGAGCCGATCGAATATCTGGTACCGAAAGGCAAGCACATTGCCGTTCAGGAAGGTGATTTCATCCAGCGTGGTGAATATCTGATCGACGGCAACCCGGCACCGCACGACATCCTCCAGGTTCTGGGTGTCGAGGCACTGGCCGCCTACCTCGTTCGCGAGATTCAGGACGTCTATCGTCTGCAGGGCGTGAAGATCAACGACAAGCACATCGAGGTCATCGTTCGCCAGATGCTGCAGAAGGTCGAGATCACCTCGTCCGGCGACAGTACCTTCCTGATCGGCGAGCAGGTCGACCGTGAAGAGTTCGAGGAAATGAATGCGAAGCTGGAAAGCCAGAGCCGCCTGCCGGCAAAAGGCCATCCGATCCTCCTCGGCATCACGAAAGCCAGCCTACAGACCCGCAGCTTCATCTCGGCCGCGTCGTTCCAGGAAACGACCCGTGTCCTGACCGAAGCCGCTGTTGCAGGCAAGAAAGACAAGCTCGTCGGCCTGAAGGAAAACGTGATTGTGGGTCGCCTGATCCCGGCCGGTACCGGTTCAGTGGTCAACCGTCTGCGTCACGAGGCCCAGAAGCGCGACACCATCGCCCAGGCCCAGATGGACGACGAAGTGATGCCGGCCCCGGCGCCTGCCGAAGCACCGGAAGCAACCCCGGAAGCCTGAGCGGCACCGAGCTGAAAGAATGAAGAAAGGGCCTGCCGTATCGGTAGGCCCTTTCGCTTTTCGGGGTTGGGGACCGATTCTGGAAAGGGTGGGCAGCGGGCAGGGTGGTTCTGGGCCCGAAGCCTTGGAAAGTTGCCACTTTGGCACAGGCCCCGACACAAAGTTGCGCGCCCCCTTTTTTCATTGACGCTCAGGGGCGCCGGGGTTATAAGGCGCACCTCGCTAGGGCCCAGGTGGTAGTGTTTCCGCGCTAGACGCTGGGGTTTGCTAGCTTTGAAAAGACATCGAATTATCACGGGCGGCCTTGCCGGAGAGAAAAATATCTCTGGACAAGGCGGTTTTGCTGCATATGTGGCCGCCCGAATAATGGTGGAAGAGAAAAACGGCAAAGGATCGACATGCCTACCATTAACCAGCTAGTCCGGAAGCCCCGTCAGGCTCCGGCCACCCGTAACAAGGTGCCGGCTCTTGAAGCCAACCCCCAG
>NZ_JAPPRR010000001.1:659254-1921530 GCF_026719705.1 Pseudokordiimonas caeni
TTCTGCGCGGTGTCCTTGATACGCAAGGCGTGTCGGCCCGTCGTCAGGGCCGTTCGAAATACGGCGCGAAGCGTCCGAAATAAGGTCGAGAGAGGAATACCGCAATGTCTCGTCGTCATAGTGCAGAAAAGCGCCAGGTTCTTCCCGATCCCAAGTTCGGTGATATCGTCCTGGTGAAATTCATGAACAGCCTCATGCTGGATGGTAAGAAATCCACCGCTGAACGCATCGTCTATGGTGCCCTCGAGAAAGTCGAGAGCCGTGCCAAGAGCGATCCGCTGGTGCTGTTCCACGAAGCTCTCGATAACGTAAAGCCGGCCATCGAGGTCCGTTCCCGCCGTGTTGGTGGTGCGACGTACCAGGTTCCGGTCGAAGTGCGTTCGGACCGCAGCCAGGCGCTGGCCATTCGCTGGCTCATCGCTGCTGCTCGCAAGCGCAACGAAACCACGATGGTTGACCGCCTGTCGGGCGAGCTTCTGGATGCCGCCAACAACCGTGGCGCTGCCGTGAAGAAGCGTGAAGACACGCACCGCATGGCAGAGGCCAACAAGGCCTTCTCGCATTATCGCTGGTAATCAGTAAGATCGTTCAAGGAAATCCAATCCATGGCACGCAAATCCCCCCTGGATCGTTACCGTAACATCGGTATCATGGCGCACATCGACGCCGGCAAAACCACCACGACCGAGCGTATTCTCTATTACACCGGCCGTAGCCACAAAATCGGCGAAGTGCACGATGGTGCTGCTACCATGGACTGGATGGAGCAGGAGCAAGAGCGCGGTATCACCATTACCTCGGCTGCTACCACCTGCTTCTGGAAAGATCACCGCATCAACATCATCGACACCCCCGGCCACGTTGACTTCACGATTGAAGTAGAGCGTAGCCTGCGGGTGCTCGATGGTGCTGTTGCCGTATTTGACTCGGTTGCCGGCGTTGAGCCGCAGTCCGAGACCGTATGGCGTCAGGCTGACAAATACCACGTTCCGCGCATGTGCTTCGTCAACAAGATGGACCGTATGGGCGCGAACTTCGAGCGTTGCGTCGACATGATCGTCAAGCGCCTCGGCGCCAAGCCGCTCGTCATCCAGCTGCCGATCGGCGCTGAAAGCGAGTATGAAGGCCTGATCGACCTCATCAAGATGAAAGAGGTTATCTGGAAGGGCGAAGACCTCGGTGCGTCGTTCGAATATATCGATATTCGCGACAGCCTGAAGGACAAAGCTGCCCAGGCGCGTCAGGACATGATCGAGCTTGCAGTCGAAGCCGACGAAGCCCTGATGGAAAAATACCTCGAAGGCGAGGAAATCTCGGAAGAAGAACTGCTTGCTGTTATCCGCAAGGGTACCTGCGACCTGCTGTTCGTTCCGGTCCTCAACGGTACCGCGTTCAAGAACAAGGGCGTTCAGCCGCTCCTCGACGCCGTTATCGCCTTCATGCCGAGCCCGGTTGACGTTCCTGCCATCCGCGGTATCGACCCCAAAGACGACAGCGAGATCAAGCGCAAGTCGTCGGACGACGAGCCCTTCTCGGCTCTCGCCTTCAAGATCATGAACGACCCCTTCGTGGGCTCGCTCACCTTCGCCCGCATCTATTCCGGCGTTCTCGAAGCTGGCACCCAGGTGACCAACTCGGTGAAAGGCCACAAGGAAAAGATCGGCCGTATGCTTGAAATGCATGCGAACAACCGTGAAGACGTGAAAGAAGCCCGCGCAGGTGACATCGTTGCTCTCGCCGGCCTCAAGAACACCACCACCGGTGACACCCTCTGTGCCAACAACTCGATCGTTGTTCTCGAGCGCATGGAATTCCCGGATCCGGTTATCGAAGTGGCCGTTGAGCCGAAGTCGAAAGCCGATCAGGAAAAGATGGGCCTCGCCCTCAACCGTCTGGCTCAGGAAGATCCGTCGTTCCGCGTGAAGTCGGACGAAGAATCGGGCCAGACCGTGATCGCCGGCATGGGCGAACTGCACCTCGAGATCATCGTTGACCGCATGCGTCGCGAATTCAAGGTCGAGTGCAACGTGGGCGCCCCGCAGGTTGCCTACCGCGAAACCTTCGCCAAGGAAGTCGAGCTCGACTACACCCACAAGAAACAGTCGGGTGGTTCGGGTCAGTTCGGCCGCGTGAAGATCGTTGTTGCACCGGGCGAGCGTGGTTCGGGCTTCATCTTCAAGGACGAAATCAAGGGCGGTTCGATCCCTCGCGAATATATCCCGGCTGTTGAATCGGGCATCAAGGACGTTGCCGAAAGCGGCGCGCTCATTGGCTTCCCGATCATCGACTTCTCGGTCCGCCTGATCGACGGTGCCTACCACGACGTTGACTCGAGCGCTCTCGCGTTCGAAATCGCCGGTCGCGGTGCAGCCCGTGAAGCGGCCCAGAAAGCCGGCATCAAGCTTCTCGAGCCGATGATGAAAGTTGAAGTCGTGACCCCCGACGAATATGTCGGCGACGTCATCGGCGACCTCAACCGCCGTCGCGGCCAGATCCAGGGCTCGGAAACCCGTGGTCCTGCAACGGTTGTCAACGCGATGGTTCCCCTCGCGAACATGTTCGGTTATGTGAACGACCTGCGTTCGTTCAGCCAGGGCCGCGCTCAGTTCTCGATGGTGTTCGATCACTATGCTGACGTACCGGCTCACGTTGCTGACGAACTGAAAACGAAGCTCGCGGGCTAAGAACAACAATAACCGGAACTAATTATGGATCCCCGACAAGGGGCCGATAGAAAGGGTTTAAAATGGCTAAGGCTAAATTTGAGCGGACCAAACCGCACTGCAACATTGGTACGATTGGTCACGTTGACCATGGCAAGACGACGCTGACGGCTGCGATCACGAAAGTGCTTGCAGAGACCGGCGGCGCGGCGTTCATGGACTATGCGAACATCGACAAGGCTCCGGAAGAGCGCGAGCGTGGCATCACGATCTCGACGGCTCACGTTGAGTATGAGACGCCTGCGCGTCACTATGCGCACGTAGATTGCCCGGGCCACGCTGACTATGTGAAGAACATGATCACCGGTGCGGCGCAGATGGACGGCGCGATCCTCGTTGTGAACGCTGCTGACGGCCCGATGCCGCAGACCCGCGAGCACATCCTGCTTGCCCGTCAGGTTGGTGTACCGGCGCTTGTTGTTTACATGAACAAGGTCGACCAGGTTGACGACGAAGAGCTCCTGGAGCTCGTCGAGATGGAAATCCGTGAGCTTCTGTCGGCTTACGACTTCCCGGGCGACGACATTCCGGTTGTCAAGGGTTCGGCGCTTGCCGCTCTCGAAGGCCGTGACGACAATATCGGTAAAGACTCGATCAAGGCTCTGATGGACGCTGTTGACAGCTACATCCCGCAGCCCGAGCGCGCCATCGACGGTGCCTTCCTGATGCCGGTTGAGGACGTGTTCTCGATCTCGGGTCGTGGTACGGTTGTGACCGGCCGCGTCGAGCGTGGCATCGTGAAGGTCGGCGAAGAGATCGAAATCGTCGGTATCCGCGACACCCAGAAGTCGGTTGTGACCGGCGTCGAAATGTTCCGCAAGCTGCTCGACCAGGGCCAGGCTGGCGACAACATCGGTGCACTGCTGCGTGGTATCGGCCGTGAAGACGTCGAGCGTGGCCAGGTTCTGGCACACCCCGGCACGATCAAGCCGCACACCCAGTTCACGGCAGAGACCTATATCCTGTCGAAAGAAGAAGGTGGCCGTCACACGCCGTTCTTCGCCAACTATCGTCCGCAGTTCTACTTCCGTACGACGGACGTGACCGGCACCATCGCCCTGCCTGAAGGCACCGAGATGGTGATGCCGGGTGACAACATCACCCTGACGGTCGAACTGATCGCGCCGATCGCCATGGACGAAGGCCTCCGCTTCGCTATCCGCGAAGGCGGCCGTACCGTCGGTGCAGGCGTTGTCGCGAAGATCCTGAAGTAAGTAAGGGTCGTCCCTAAACAAAAAAGCCAATGGTGGCATGTAATGGCGCCGGCCTGAAAACCGGCGCCCTCTTATAGGAAAGAAAAATGGACGCGCAAAACATTCGCATCCGCCTTAAAGCTTTCGATCACCGTGTCCTGGACCAGGCCACGGGTGAGATCGCTGCAACGGCGAAGCGCACCGGCGCCCTGGTACGTGGGCCGATCCCGCTGCCGACCAAGATCGAGAAGTTCACGGTTCTCCGTGGGCCGCACATCGATAAGAAGTCGCGCGAGCAGTTCGAAATGCGTACGCACAAGCGCCTTCTGGATATTGTTGACCCGACTCCGCAGACCGTGGACGCGCTGATGAAGCTCGACCTCGCGGCTGGCGTTGACGTCGAGATCAAGCTTCAGGGGTAAGCCACATGCGTACTGGTCTGATTGCCAAAAAACTGGGCATGACCCGTATCTTCGACGAAGCGGGCATGCATGTGCCGGTCACCGTCCTCCAGATCGAGAATCTGCAGGTCGTTGCCCAGCGCACCAATGAAAAAGACGGCTACACGGCACTGCAACTCGGTGTCGGTACCCGTAAAGTGAAAAACGTCTCGAAAGCCATGCGCGGTCACTTCGCGAAGGCCGAAGTTGACGCCAAGATGAAAGTTGCAGAATTCCGCGTGAGCGAAGACTGCCTCGTGGACGTCGGTGCCGAAATCACCGCCGAACACTTCATCAAGGGCCAACTCGTCGATGTTGTCGGTACCTCGAAAGGTAAAGGCTTCGCCGGCGTTATGAAGCGTCACAACTTCGGTGGTCTGCGTGCGTCGCACGGCGTGTCGGTCTCGCACCGCTCGCATGGTTCGACTGGTCAGTGCCAGGACCCGGGTCGGGTCTTCAAAGGCAAGAAAATGGCCGGTCACCTCGGTGACGTCCGTACCACTGTGCAGAACCTGACGGTTGTTGAAGCCCGCGCTGAGGAAGGTCTCCTCCTCGTGAAGGGCGGCGTGCCGGGTGCGAAGGGTAACTGGGTGTTCATTTCGGACGCCGTTAAAGTTGCTCTGCCCGAGGGCGTGCCGACGCCGGCAGCAGTTCGTGTCGCTGCAGTGGCTGAAGCTGAAGTTCCGGCAAGCGAAGCTGTTGAAGCTCCTGCTGCCGAAAGCAATGAGGAATAAGGGTCATGAAGACGAATGTTCTGACTCTTGACGCCAAAAAAGCTGGCGACGTCGATCTGAACGACGCCATCTTCGGCGTAGACCCGCGTGCAGACATCCTGCACCGTGTCGTCACCTGGCAGCTCGCGAAGCGCCGTGCGGGGACCCATGCGGTTCTCTTCCGCTCGGAAATCTCGCGCACGACCAAGAAATTCGGCAAGCAAAAAGGCGGTGGCGGTGCTCGTCACGGCTCGCGCAAGTCGAACATCTGGGTGGGCGGTGCCCGCGCGTTTGGCCCGATCCCCCGCGATCATGGCTTCGACCTGCCGAAAAAGATCCGCAAGCTTGGCCTGAAGTGCGCTCTGAGCGCGAAACAGGCTGCTGGCAAACTCATCGTTGTCGACAGCGTTGAGATGACCGAAGGCAAAACCAAGGCTCTCGTCGAGAAACTCGGCAAACTGAACCTTGCAAACGCCCTCTTCATCGACGGTGCCGAGGTGAATGCCAACTTCAAGCTCGCTGCTTCGAACATCCCCAACATCGACGTGCTGCCGAGCCAGGGCGCGAACGTATACGACATCCTTCGTCGTGACACGCTCGTCCTCACGAAAGCAGCTGTTGCTAACCTCGAGGAGCGTCTGAAATGAGCGATATCAATCATTACGACGTAATCGTCAGCCCGGTTATCACCGAGAAGGCGACCTTGGGCGCAGAGAACAACCAGGTGACCTTCAAGGTTGCCATCGACGCCACCAAGCCGCAAATCAAGGCGGCCGTAGAGGCGCTCTTTGGCAAGAAGGTCGAAAAGGTCAACACGCTTCGCCAGGAAGGCAAAGTGAAACGTTTCCGCGGTGTAACCGGCAAACGCGCCGAGTACAAAAAAGCGATCGTTACACTTGCTGCCGGCGAAAGCCTTGATGTGACGGCGGGGATCTAACGATGGCACTTAAATCATATCGTCCAGTGACCCCGTCCCAGCGTGGGCTTGTCCTCGTCAGCCGTGAAGGCCTGCACAAGGGCAAGCCGGTCAAGGCGCTGACCGAGGGTCTCACCAAGTCGGGTGGTCGCAACAACACCGGCCGCATCACCGCGTTCACCCGCGGCGGTGGCCACAAGCGTACCTACCGCATGATCGACTTCAAACGCACGAAGTGGGACATGACCGCTACCGTGGAACGGCTCGAATACGATCCGAACCGCACTGCGTTCATCGCACTCGTGAAGTATGAAGACGGTGAACTGTCCTACATCCTGGCGCCGCAGCGCCTGGCTCCGGGCGACGTTATTGTCGCCGGCGAGAAAGTGGACGTGAAGCCGGGCAACTGCATGCCGCTCATGAACATGCCCGTTGGCACCATCATCCACAATGTGGAGATGAAGCCGGGCAAGGGTGGCCAGATCGCTCGTTCCGCTGGCACTTATGCCCAGCTGATCGGTCGTGACCGCGGTTATGCCCAGATTCGCCTGTCGTCGGGTGAGGTTCGCCTCGTTCGCGGTGAGTGCGTCGCCACCATCGGCGCCGTATCGAACCCGGACAACCAGAACCAGACCCTGGCAAAAGCCGGTCGCAGCCGTTGGCTGGGCCGTCGTCCGAGCGTCCGTGGCGTTGCCATGAACCCGATCGATCACCCGCATGGTGGTGGTGAGGGTCGTACCTCGGGTGGTCGTCACCCTGTCACTCCGTGGGGCAAACCCACGAAGGGCAAGAAGACCCGCTCGAACAAGGCTTCGGACAAGTACATTCTCCGCTCGCGCCACGAGCGCAAAGCCAAGCGCTAAGGAGTCATCGATATGGCACGTTCTGTTTGGAAAGGTCCGTTCGTTGATCTTCACCTGATGAAAAAGGTGGAAGGCGCTCAGGCCGGCGGCAAAGGCGGGGTGATCAACACCTGGTCGCGTCGTTCTACCATTCTGCCGAACTTCGTCGGTCTGACGTTCAACGTCTACAACGGCCAGAAGTTCATTCCGGTCTATGTCACTGAAGACATGGTCGGTCACAAGCTGGGTGAATTCGCTCCGACGCGGACCTACTATGGTCACGCTGCGGACAAGAAAGCCAAGAGGAAGTAACCGTGGGTAAAGAAGCAGCAAAACGCCGTCTGGCGGATAACGAAGCTGTAGCTACCGCTACCATGCTTCGCGGCTCGCCCCAGAAACTGAATCTGGTGGCTGCCAGCATTCGCGGCATGAAAGTGGAAAAGGCTCTGGCGACGCTTACGTTCAGCCCGCGCCGTTCCGCGATCGACGTGAAGAAATGTCTGCAATCGGCAATCGCCAATGCAGAGAACAACCATAACCTGGATGTGGATAGCCTCGTGGTGGCGGAAGCCACTGTCGGTAAAGCCCTGGTCATGAAGCGCTTCCGCGCCCGTGCCCGTGGTCGCGTCGGCAAGATCATGAAGCCGTTCAGCCGTCTGCGCATTGTTGTGCGTGAAGTTGAGGAGCAAGCATAATGGGTCAGAAGGTAAGCCCCGTAGGTCTGCGCCTCGGCGTTAACCGCACCTGGGATTCGCGCTGGTTTGCAGATCGCGGCGAATATGCCGGTCTGCTGCACGAAGACCTGAAAATTCGCGCGTTCGTCTTCAAGGAACTGTCGCAAGCTGGCATTTCCAAAGTTGTCATCGAACGTCCGGCCAAGAAGTGCCGCGTGACCATCTACTCGGCTCGTCCGGGTGTGATCATCGGCAAGAAGGGCGCCGACATCGAGAAGCTGCGTCAGAAGATCGCCAAGTTCACGGCATCTGACGTCAGCCTCAACATTGTCGAAGTCCGCAAGCCGGAAATCGATGCGAAGCTGATCGCCGACAACATCGCCCAGCAGCTGGAACGCCGTGTGGCTTTCCGTCGCGCCATGAAACGTTCGGTCCAGAGCGCGATGCGCCTTGGCGCCGGCGGGATCCGGATCAATTGCGGTGGTCGCCTTGGCGGCGCCGAGATTGCCCGGACCGAATGGTACCGCGAAGGCCGCGTGCCGTTGCACACCCTGCGTGCCGATATCGACTATGGCACTGCCGAAGCCAAGACTGCCTATGGCATCTCGGGCATCAAGGTTTGGGTGTTCAAAGGCGAGATCATGGAACACGACCCGATGGCGCATGAGCGCCGGGCTAACGAAGCCCAACAGTCGGGCGGTCCGTCGCGCCGCTAAGGCCGACGGGATCAGGAATAGGAAGCACACACCATGTTGCAACCGAAACGTACAAAGTTCCGGAAAGCCCACAAGGGCCGCATCCACGGCAATGCCAAGGGCGGAACTGCACTCAACTTCGGTGAATTCGGCCTCAAGGCAACTGCCCCCGGCCGCGTCACCGCCCGTCAAATCGAAGCCGCCCGCCGTGCTCTGACCCGTCACATGAAGCGTCAGGGCAAGGTCTGGATCCGTATCTTCCCGGATGTGCCCGTGTCGTCGAAACCGACCGAGGTCCGGATGGGTAAAGGTAAGGGTTCGCCCGAATACTGGGCCTGCCGTGTGAAACCCGGCCGGGTCATGTTCGAGGTGGACGGTGTATCTGAAGAGATCGCGCGTGGCGGTTTCGAACGTGCAGCTGCCAAGCTGCCGATCGGTACCCGCATCGTGACTCGCATGCTGTAATCCGAACGGAGTGAATCGAAATGAAGGCAACTGATCTTCGGTCCAAGTCGCAAAGCGAGCTCCGTGAGGAGCTTGCAGGCCTGAAAAAAGAGCAGCTCAACCTGCGCTTCCAGGCTGCGGCCGGCCAACTTGAAAACACGGCCCGTGTCCGTGAAGTCCGTCGCGATATCGCGCGGATTCGCACGGTTCTCGGCCAGACTGAGGCGTAAGGAGAAACCCATGCCTAAGCGTATCCTGCAAGGGACCGTGGTCTCCAACAAAGGCGACAAAACTGTCGTCGTGAGCGTTGAACGTCGTTTCCGTCATCCTTTGCTTGACAAAATTGTTCGCCGCTCTAAGAAGTACCACGCTCATGATGAGGGCAACCTGGTTCAGGTTGGTGACGTCGTTCGCATCGAAGAATGCCGTCCGATCTCAAAATTGAAGTGCTGGAAAGTGATCGGCGGTGAGGCGTAAGCCTCACCGTCCACTTATTTTGCTGTAACGAAGAAGGGTTAACCCCATGATTCAAATGCAAACGAACCTCGACGTGGCCGATAACTCCGGGGCCAAGAGGGTGCAGTGCATTAAGGTCCTTGGTGGATCTAAACGCAAGACGGCCGGGGTAGGCGACATCATCGTCGTCTCCGTTAAGGAAGCGATCCCGCGGGGTCGTGTGAAGAAGGGTGACGTGCACCGCGCCGTCATCGTTCGCACTGCGAAAGAAGTGCGTCGCCCGGATGGCACCACCATCCGTTTCGACCGCAATGCCGCAGTGATCGTAGACAAGAAACACGAGCCGGTCGGCACCCGTATCTTCGGGCCGGTGGTTCGTGAGCTGCGTGCGAAGCAGCACATGAAGATCATCTCGCTTGCTCCGGAGGTGTTGTAATGGCCGCGAAACTTAAAACTGGCGACAAAGTCGTCGTCATGGCCGGCAAGGACAAGGGCAAGCGCGGCGAAATCACCAGCGTGAACCCGAAAGAGGGCCGTGCTGTTGTTCAGGGTGTCAACCTTGTGAAGCGTCACCAGCGCCCGACCCAGGTCGCAGCTGGCGGCATCATCACCAAGGAAGCGCCGATCGCTCTGTCGAACCTCATGATCGAGGATCCGAAGGACGGCGCCCCGACCCGTGTTGGTTTCAAAGTTCTCGAGGACGGCCGCAAGGTCCGCTTTGCGAAAAAGTCCGGGGAGATGATCGATGGCTAAGGCTATGCCGCGTCTTCGCAAACAGTATGAAGACACCGTCCGTGCTTCGCTCGTAGAGCAGTTCGGCTACAAAAACCCGATGCAGGTTCCGAAACTGGACAAGATCGTCATCAACGTTGGTGTTGGTGAAGCTGTCCAGGACAAGAAGAAGGTCGAGAAGGTCGCCGAGGAAATCGGTCTGATCGCCGGTCAGAAGCCTGTCATCACCAAAGCTCGCAAATCGATCGCAGGCTTCAAGCTTCGCGAAGAGATGCCGATTGGTGTGAAGGTCACTCTGCGTGCCGAGCGCATGTATGAGTTCCTCGATCGTCTCATCACCATCGCACTGCCCCGCGTTCGTGACTTCCAGGGCGTAAACCCGAAGTCGTTCGACGGCCGTGGCAACTATGCGATGGGCCTGAAGGAACAACTGGTGTTCCCCGAGATCTCGTACGACAAGGTCGACGACGTTCGCGGTATGGACATCATCATCTGCACCACGGCCGAGACCGATGACGAAGCGCGTGCGCTTCTCAAAGGTTTCCAGATGCCGTTCAAGGCATAACGGCCGTCAGGAGGTTTTTGATATGGCTAAGAAAAGCGCCATCAACAAGAACGCCCACCGGGCGAAACTTGTGGCGAAATACGCTGCCAAGCGCGCTGCGCTGAAGGCCCAGGTCTATGACAAGACCACGGGTGAAGACGAACGCTGGATGGCCGCGCTGAAACTCGCTGCCCTGCCGCGTAACGGCGCTCGTACCCGCCTTCGCAACCGTTGCGAAGTGACCGGTCGTCCGCGTGGTGTCTATCGTAAATTCAAGATGTCCCGTATCTCGCTGCGTGAGCTTGGCTCCGCAGGCAAGATCCCGGGCATCGTGAAGTCCAGCTGGTAAGGAGGGCTCAACATGTCGATGACTGATCCTATCGGCGATATGCTGACCCGTATCCGTAACGGTCTGCAAGCTCGCAAGAACGTCGTCAAGACGCCGGCTTCGAAAACTCGTGAGCGCATCCTCGATGTGCTGACGCGCGAAGGTTATATCCGTGGCTACAGCCGCACCGATCTCGACAATAACAAGGCCGAGATCGTGATCGAGCTGAAGTATTTCGAAGGCGAACCGGTGATCCGTACGATCAACCGCGTCTCGAAGCCCGGCCGCCGCGTGTACAGCTCGGTGGGTGATCTGCCGCGCGTTCACAATGGTCTCGGTATTTCGATCGTTTCCACGCCGAAAGGCGTGCTCTCCGACGCAGAAGCGCGTGAGCACAATGTGGGCGGCGAAGTACTCTGCACCGTGTTCTAAGTCGACAAGGAAGGGAAAGAACGATGTCCCGTATCGGTAAAAAGCCTGTGGAGATCCCGTCGGGCGTGACCGTTTCCTTGAACGGCACGGACCTGACGGTGAAGGGCCCGAAGGGCGAGCTCGCGATGAGCTTCGTTCCTGAAGTCTCCGTTACCAAAGAAGACAACTCGATCACCGTACTGCCGGTGAACGACACGAAACGTGCTCGCTCCATGTGGGGTATGCAGCGCACGATGGTTTCGAACCTGATGACCGGTGTGACCCAGGGTTACAGCCGCAAGCTCGAAATCACCGGCGTTGGTTACCGCGCGGCGATGAAAGGCGCGAACCTCAATCTGCAACTCGGCTTCAGCCATGACGTCGAGTTCCCGGTGCCCCAGGGCATCAAGATCGAGACGCCCGATCAGACCACGATCATTGTGTCGGGGATCGACAAGCAGCTGGTTGGTGAGACCGCTGCGAAGATCCGTGAATACCGGAAACCCGAGCCCTACAAAGGCAAGGGGATCAAGTATGAAGGTGAATATATCTTCCGCAAGGAAGGTAAGAAGAAATAATAGGTGGCATGAATGGCTTCTAAAGATAAACTCTTTGAAAAGCGCCGTCAGCGTAACCGGACTCAACTTCGCAAGAAGAGTGCCGGGCGGCCGCGCCTTTCTGTCCACCGTACCAACCAGCATATCTATGCTCAGGTCATCGACGATGTGAAGGGTGCAACGCTTGCCGCTGCCTCGACCATCGAAGCGGATCTGCGCGCAGGTAGCACCTCGAACAAAGAGGCTGCCACCAAGGTTGGTCAACTGATTGCCGAGCGTGCCAAAGCTGCTGGCGTCTCCTCCGTCGTGTTCGACCGCGGCGCTTTCCTGTACCACGGCCGTATTCAGGCCTTGGCGGAAGCGGCGCGCGAAGGCGGCCTGGATTTCTAAGGCTCGATGAAGGAAAGGATGTCCAATGGCACGCCCTGAACGCAATCGCGAAGAAAGCGAACTCGTTGAAAAGCTGGTCCACATCAACCGTGTGGCCAAAGTGGTTAAAGGTGGCCGTCGTTTCGGCTTCGCAGCCCTCGTTGTCGTCGGTGACGGCCGTGGCCGCGTAGGCTTCGGCAACGGCAAGGCTCGCGAGGTTCCCGAAGCGATCCGCAAAGCTACCGAAGCTGCTAAAAAGAACATGATCCGTGTTCCGCTCCGGGATGCACGCACGCTCCATCACGACATTCATGGTCGTCATGGCGCAGGCAAAGTGCTCCTTCGTACCGCCGCAGCTGGTACCGGCATCATCGCCGGTGGCCCGATGCGCGCCGTGTTCGAAGCCCTCGGGGTGCAGGACGTTGTGACCAAGTCGCAAGGTTCGACGAACCCCTACAACATGGTGCGGGCTACGATCGATGCTCTCGGTCGTCAGAACTCCCCCCGTCAGATCGCTGCGAAGCGTGGCAAGAAAGTTGCCGAGATCGTAGCGCGTCGCGAGGGTGTTAAAGCCGGTGCCGACGAAGCTGCGCTCGCTGACGGCGACGCTAACGCGGAGTAATGTTCGATGGCTGCTAAGAAAAAGACCGTCAAGGTAACGCAGATCGCCAGCGCGATCCGCCGCACCGACGACCAGCTGGCCACCCTCAAGGGGCTCGGCCTCAACAAGATGCATCGTACGCGTGAGCTGGAAGATACCCCGGCTGTTCGCGGGATGATCAACAAGGTGCACCACCTGGTGCGCGTTGAAGACTAACCCGAAACGCGTGGAGAGACAGAGATGAAACTCAATGAACTGCGCGATAACGACGGCGCCCGCACCTCGCGGTTCCGTGTCGGTCGCGGTATCGGTTCCGGCAAGGGCAAGACCTCCGGTTCCGGTGTGAAGGGTCAGAAATCACGTTCCGGCGTGGCGATCAACGGTTTCGAGGGCGGTCAGATGCCCATCTACCGTCGTCTGCCGAAGCGTGGCTTCACCTCGCTGAACAAAGTGGTCTACGAAGTTGTCAACATCGGCCGTCTGCAAAAGGCGATCGATGCAGGCAAAGTCGATGCCAAGGCCCCGATTACTGCTGACGTACTGGCCCAGGCCGGCGTCATCAGCCGCATCGGCAATGGCGTTCGTCTGCTCGCCAAGGGCGAACTGAAAGCCAAAGTCGACATCACGGTCACCGGTGCTTCCAAAGCAGCCGTTGAAGCCGTGGAAAAAGCCGGCGGCAAGGTTACCGTTGCCTGATCTCAGGCAACGGTTTTTCTTCCCCTTTCTCCTGGCCTGGAGTTCGTGATTTATGGCATCCGCTGCTGAACAACTGGCGGCCAATCTTAGCTTGTCCTCGTTCGGCAAGGCCGAAGAGCTGAAAAAGCGGATCTGGTTCGCTCTCGGTGCACTCATTGTGTACCGTCTCTGCACCTATGTACCCCTCCCGGGGATCGACGGCGAGGCGCTTGCGCGCATGTTCGCCAGTCTGTCGGGTGGGTTCCTCGACATGGTCAACACCTTCTCGGGCGGTGCAGTGCAGCGGATGTCGATCATCACGCTCGGGATCATGCCGTATATTTCGGCATCGATCATCGTGCAGCTCCTGACCACGATGAGCCCGTCGCTTGCTGCCCTCAAAAAGGAAGGCGAGCAGGGCCGGAAGAAGATCAACCAGTATACCCGTATGGGCACGGTGGCGCTGACGCTCGTTCAGGGTTACGCCGTGGCCACGGGTCTTGAAGGTCAGGCCGGTGTCGTTGTCGATCCGGGCTGGTTCTTCCGTATCACGACCGTGATCACGCTCCTTGGCGGCACCATGTTCCTCATGTGGCTTGGCGAGCAGATCACCCAGCGCGGTATCGGCAACGGTATCTCGCTCATCATCTTCGCCGGTATCATTGCCGAACTGCCGGGCACGCTTGCCCAGGCCTTCGAGCTGAACCGTGCGGGCTCGATGTCCCTTGCCGTGCTGCTGGCGCTCCTTGTCGGTGCTGCCGCGCTCATCTGGTTCATCGTGCTTTGCGAACGCGCCCAGCGCCGTGTCATCATCCAGTATCCCAAGCGCCAGCACGGCAACCGCGTGATCCAGGGCGACAAGTCGCACCTGCCGATCAAGCTGAACGTGTCGGGCGTCATTCCGCCGATCTTTGCAAGCTCGCTTCTGATCATGCCGCTGACTGTTGCCGGCTTCTATCAGTCGAGCGGTGCCGAGTGGCTGACCACGATGACCTCGCTCCTGGGTGTCGGTCGTCCGCTGCACGTCGCGCTTTATGTGCTGCTGATCGTCTTCTTCTGCTTCTTCTACACGACCGTCCAGTTCAACCCTGAAGATACGGCCGAGAATCTGAAGAAGCACGGCGGCTTCATTCCGGGCATCCGTCCGGGCAAGCGCACCGCCGAATATCTCGATTATGTACTGACCCGCCTCACCGTGATCGGCTCGGCCTATCTGTCGCTCGTCTGCGTTATTCCTGAAATCCTGATGAGCCAGGCCGCTGTTCCCTTCTATCTCGGCGGTACGAGCCTTCTGATTGTTGTCAACGTGACCATGGATACTGTAAGCCAGATCCACAGCCATCTGATGGCACAACAGTATGAGGGCCTTCTGAAGAAAGCCCGGCTCAAGGGAGGCCGTCGTTGATTATCATTCTTTTCGGTCCGCCGGGCGCGGGCAAGGGGACCCAGGCGCAGCGCATCGAAAAGGAACGCGGCCTCGTGCAGCTCTCCACCGGTGACATGCTGCGCGCCGCTGTGGGCGCCGGCACCGAGATGGGCAAGCGCGCCAAGGAAAAGATGGACGCCGGCCAGCTCGTCTCTGACGATATCGTGATCGGCATCATCCGCGACCGTATCCGCGAAGACGATTGCAAGAATGGTTTCATCCTCGATGGCTTCCCGCGCACCGTGGCGCAGGCCGAAGCGCTGGATGTGATGCTGAAAGAGCAGGGGCTGAAGCTCGATCATGTGGTCGAGATGCGCGTGGACGACAAGGTCCTCGCCGACCGGATCGCCGGCCGCTATTCCTGCGCGAAATGCAATGAAGGTTACCACGACACCGCCAAGAAGCCGAAGGTGGAAGGCGTGTGTGATGTGTGTGGCGGTACCGAGTTTACCCGCCGCAAGGACGACAATCGTGAGACGGTGGCCAAGCGCCTGGAGGCATATTATGCCGACACCGCACCGGTCCTGCCTTACTACGAAAAATCGGGCATCCTTTCGGTGGTGGACGGCATGGCCGCCATCAGCGAAGTGGCCGCTCAGATCGACGCGGTTTTGGCCGCGTAAAAAACTGTCGGCAGGCGGTTGACGTTTGGGGGTTTCTACCTATAATCCCCGGCTTCAACACGTCTGGCGATTCGTAGCTAGAACGTGAACTGAATTAATGGAGAAAAGGTCGTGGCGCGTATTGCAGGCGTTAACATTCCGACCAACAAACGGGTCGAGATCGCACTGACCTACATTCACGGTATTGGTGATAACTTCGCCAAGGAAATCTGCGCGAAGCTGAATTTCCCCCGTGAGCGTCGGGTTGCTGAACTGACGGATGCTGAAGTCATTCAGATCCGTGAACTGATCGACGAAAACTACACCGTGGAAGGTGACCTTCGTCGTGAAGTTGCGATGAACATCAAGCGGCTGATGGACCTGAAGACCTACCGTGGTCTCCGTCACCGTAACAAACTGCCGGTACGTGGTCAGCGTACCCATACGAACGCTCGCACCCGCAAGGGCAAGGCGGTCGCTATTGCCGGCAAGAAGAAATAATCACTGAAGTTTTAGGGTATCGCCGTTTAGGGCTCCCCGAATATAGGGCTTGATTGAGATGGCTAAAGAACCGAACCGCATTAAACGCCGCGAACGTAAGAATATTACGAACGGCGTTGCGCACGTGAACGCATCGTTCAACAACACCATGATCACCATCAGCGACGTACAGGGTAATGCGATCTCCTGGTCGTCCGCTGGGATGATGGGTTTCAAAGGCTCCCGTAAGTCTACTCCGTACGCTGCCCAGATGGCTGCGGAAGACGCCGGCCGCAAGGCGCAGGAACACGGTGTGAAGTCGCTTGAAGTAGAAGTCAAAGGCCCCGGCGCTGGCCGCGAGTCCGCTCTGCGCGCGCTGCAGACCATTGGCTTCGTTATCACTTCGATCCGCGACGTTACGCCGATCCCGCACAACGGCTGCCGCCCGCCGAAGCGTCGCCGCGTCTGACGACTGGCGTACGTTCTAGAGAGTATTGGCACGAATCCTTTGGCGCCATCCGGCGCCAATCACTCGCGAGGTCATATCGTGATCCAGAAAAACTGGCAGGAACTGATTAAACCCAACGGCTTGTCCATCGAATCGGGTGCAGACCCGCTTCGCAAGGCGAAGCTCGTTGTCGAACCGCTCGAGCGTGGCTACGGCATGACGCTCGGCAACGCACTGCGTCGTGTGCTGCTGTCGTCGCTGCAAGGCGGTGCGGTCACCAGCGTCCAGATCGAAGGCGTGCTCCATGAGTTCTCGTCGGTTCCGGGTGTGCGTGAAGACGTCACGGACATTGTGCTCAACATCAAGCAGATGCCGGTGCGTGTCCTTTCGGACGGCGTGAAGCGCCTGCACCTCACCGCGTCGGGCCCGGGCGAAGTTCGCGCCGGCCAGATCAGCGAAGTTGCCGATGTCGAGATCCTCGACAAGGACCTCGTGATCTGCCACCTCGACGACGGCGCGACCCTCAACATGGAACTGGCAGTTTCGAGCGGCAAGGGCTATGTCCCGGCCGACCGCAACCGTCCGGAAGACGCTCCGATCGGTCTTATCCCGGTTGACGCGCTCTACAGCCCTGTGAAGAAGGTCAGCTACAAGGTCGAGAATACCCGGGAGGGCCAGATTCTCGATTATGACAAGCTTTCGATGGAAATCGAAACGGACGGCACGATCACTCCTGAAGATGCACTGGCTTTCGCCGCTCGCATCCTGCAGGACCAGCTGCATGTCTTCATCAATTTCGACGAGCCGGAAGAAAGCGTTGCAACGGACGAGGATTCGGAACCCGAAATCAATCGTCAGCTGCTGCGCAAGGTCGACGAACTGGAACTCAGCGTCCGTTCGGCAAACTGCCTGAAGAACGACAATATCGTCTATATCGGCGATCTCGTTCAGAAGACCGAAGCCGAAATGCTGCGTACCCCGAACTTCGGCCGCAAGTCGCTCAACGAAATCAAGGAAGTTCTCGCCTCGATGGGCCTCCGTCTCGGCATGGAACTCCCGGCCTGGCCGCCTGAGAATATCGAAGAGCTGGCCAAGAAACTCGAACAAGAGTACTGAAACCCTCCCCTCGTGTAGGGGACGCCTCCCGGTACTATGCCCTGGCTTGACCTGCCAGGGCGCAAGGCCGGAAAGGTTAATCAAGGAGACGCACCATGCGCCACAATATGTCCGGTCGTAAACTCAATCGTACCTCGAGCCACCGTAAAGCCCTGTTCATGAACCTGGCCCAGGCGCTCGTGAAGCACGAACAGATCATCACCACGCTGCCGAAAGCCAAGGATCTCGCTCCCATCGTCGAGAAACTCATCAGCCTCGGCAAAAAAGGTGGTCTTGCCAACCGTCGTCTGGCGATCGCTCGCCTGCAGGACGAAGTGCTTGTTTCGAAGCTGTTCGGTGAAATCGCCGACCGCTACAAAGAGCGCAACGGCGGCTACACCCGTGTTCTGAAAGCCGGTTTCCGTCATGGCGACAACGCCCCGATGGCTGTGATCGAGCTCGTTGACCGCAACGTGGAAGCCAAGGGTGCCGAAGACCGCGCCCGCGCTGAAGCGGCTGCAGTGGAAGAAGCTGCAGAATAAGCTGCACTGCGGCATTGATCTGAAGTTCAAAACGGCGCACCTTGCAGGCTGCGCCGTTTTCCTTTTGTGGGGCGGCGTTCCGTGTCCCTTGTAAAGTCAGTATTGGTCTCGAAGAATGATAGGTGCCTGGGTAATCGTTGTAACGGCGGGTGTGACATGCCTGATCATGGCGGCTGTCTTCGCCATCTTCCACCAGTCGGACCCGCACAAGAGCGACGCCTCCGCCTTCTGGGGCTGGGGCTATCTGGTAGGCGCAATCGCCTGGTCGCTTAATGTGATGCGCGATGGCACTCATGGCTCTGTCTTCATCTGGCTCAATAACGCTACCTTCCTCGGCTGTGCCATTCTGCTCAGTTGCGGCATCCATGCCTTCTTCGGGAAGCGGTTGCCGCAAAGGCTTTATATCGCCGCCGCCTTGTTGTGGATGCCGCTTTATACATACGGCCTGATCGACACTGACGCCTATCAAAGCTTTCTCCTGCGGTCGGTGGCCACCGGTGTGTTTGCCGGCATTGTGTTGGCGCAGGCCACCTTCATGGCATTCCGGATGGCGCAGGCACATGGTGACAAGGTTGAATTCGTCACCGCCTGTTTCTATGGCACGCTGGCGCTCATGTGTTTTGCCCTCATCCCGCCCGCCGTGATCGGCATCGGGGGCGGGGACTATTTCAGTTCCGCCAATTTCATCATCCTTTATGTGATCGAACCACCGCTCGTGGTCGGTATCGGCATGTGCTGCGCGCTCATGCTGATGCGCCGGGTGGTGGAGGAACTGAGAAGCCTCGCCGACTGCGACCCGCTGACCGGCCTTCTCAATCGCCGCGGCTTCATGAGCCGCTTCGATACCATTTTCGAAAATGCAGTGGCGCGTGGCGGCGATCTGGCGCTTGTCATCCTTGATATCGACCGTTTCAAGGAAGTGAACAACCGGTTCGGCCACACGGGGGGCGACCGCGTGCTTGTCGAGTTTGCGGATATCCTGCGCGAGCATCTGAAGCCCGGCCAGATTTGCGGCCGTCAGGGCGGGGAAGAGTT
Source organism: Pseudokordiimonas caeni (assembly GCF_026719705.1). Taxonomy (GTDB): domain Bacteria; phylum Pseudomonadota; class Alphaproteobacteria; order Sphingomonadales; family Kordiimonadaceae; genus Gimibacter; species Gimibacter caeni. The sequence continues at coordinate 678,196 of NZ_JAPPRR010000001.1, forward strand.
CGCGATCCTGTTGCCCGATTGCGGCAACGAGGACGTGCGCGAATTTGTGGAAGCCCTGCGCGCCGATCTGGCAAGCGGGCGTATCGTGATGGATGGCCGTACGGTCAACCTGACCTTCACGACCGGTCACACCACCTATCTTGGCGAGACCACGGCGTTTGAAATGCTGCGGCGAGCTGACGGGCACCTCAACCGTACCCGGCTGGTGGATGAAGCGCGGCGCAGCACCGCCCAGTCGCGTTCCGCCAAGCTGATGGCCTGACTTTCACGCAGTCATCCCTTGAAGCGGCGCCGTCCAGTTGCCATAACATCCTTTGACTTCTTCAGGAACACGCACAAGGACGGATACATGATCGGAAAGATTGGCGCAGGCTTTCTGGCCGCAGGCCTCATGCTGACGGGCACCCCGCTTGCCGCGCAAATGACGGACGAGGCGGAGGCCCCTGCGCCGGCGGCATCTGCTGCGGATGCCGTGCGCGCGGTTCCCCAGTCCCAGATGGAAGTGCAGCTTTCCTACGCCCCGCTTGTGAAAACGGCGGCGCCGGCTGTTGTGAATATCTACACCAAAACAATCGTGAAGGCGCAGCGCCCGGCACTGCTCGATGATCCGCTGTTCCAGCGCTTCTTTGGCGACAAGTTCTCGTTCGGCATGCCGCGCGACAGGGTGCGCGGGTCGCTCGGTTCCGGCGTCATCGTGCGCGCGACCGGCGTGATCGTGACGAACAACCATGTGATCGAAGGCGCCGATGAAATCCAGGTCGTGCTCGCTGACCGCCGCGAATATCCGGCAAAAGTAGTGCTCGCCGACCCCAAGACCGACCTTGCCATCCTGCAGATCGACACGAAGGGCGAAAACCTTCCGGTGCTGCCCATCGCGGATTCGGATGACGTGCAGGTCGGCGATATCGTGCTCGCCATCGGTAACCCCTTCGGGATCGGCCAGACGGTGACAAGCGGCATCGTATCGGCCAACGCGCGCACCCAGCAGGGCATCAGCGATTTCGGCTTCTTCATCCAGACGGACGCCGCCATCAACCCCGGCAACTCGGGCGGTGCGCTCATCGGCATGCACGGCGAACTTCTGGGGATCAACTCGGCGATCTACAGCCGCACCGGCGCCTCGAACGGCATCGGCTTCGCCGTTCCCGCCAATATGGTGAAATCGGTGATCAATGCGGCCCTCAATGAAGGCCAGCTTGCCCGGCCGTGGCTTGGCATCAAGGGCCAGCCGGTGACGGCGGCACTCGCTGAAACGCTGGGGCTGGAGCGCCCGGGCGGCGTGCTTGTCGATTCTGTCTTCCCCGGCGGCCCCGCTGCAAACGGCGGCCTTGTGCCCGGTGACGTGATCCTGGATGTGAACGGCCGTGAAGTGCTGGATGAAGCCGCACTCAATTTCCGCATCGCCACGCTCGAGGACGGTGATACTGCCACGCTCACCGTGCGTCGGGGTGAGGTGGACGAGGCACTGGATGTGAGCCTTTCCCTGCCGCCCGAGGAACCGGCCCGGAATGTGACGCGGCTGACGGGCGGACATCCCTTCCTTGGTGTTACGGTCGGCAACCTGTCGCCACGCTTCAACGAGGAGCTTGGCGTTGATCCGATGGCCAAGGGCGTGATCGTGCTGCAACTGGAGCCGCGCACGGCGGCAGCCCGCTTCCAGTTCCTGGCACCTGGCGACCTGATCCTGTCGATCAATGGCCGTGAGGTCGGCACCGTTTCGGATATCGAACCCGCGCTCGAGGCCGTGGACGAGGCTTACCGGTATCAGGTGCAGCGGCAGGGCCGCGTGCAGGAATGCGAGATTGTGCCCAACCGCAGCTTCCGCTGCGCCATCGTCGGCTGACAGGAGCATTTGATGGGCGACCTGTTCGGTACTGCGGAAGGTGCGGACGCTGCGGCTTCCGCCCATCGCCCGCTTGCCGACAGGCTGCGTCCGACGAAGCTTGAAGACGTTGTGGGGCAGGGGCACCTTGTGGGCCCCGACGGCCCCTTGGGGCGGATGGTGGCCACCGGCCGCATCGGGTCGGTCCTCCTCTGGGGGCCGCCAGGCACCGGCAAAACGACCATCGCGCGGCTCCTTGCCGGCCACGGCGACATGGCGTTCGAGCAGATATCGGCGATCTTTTCGGGCGTTGCCGACCTCAAGAAAGCGTTCGAGGCTGCCCGCATCCGCCGTGCCAACGGGCGCAGCACACTGCTGTTTGTGGACGAGATCCACCGCTTCAACCGGTCGCAGCAGGATGGTTTTCTGCCCTATGTGGAAGACGGCACCGTCACCCTGATCGGCGCGACGACCGAGAACCCGTCGTTCGAGATCAACGGCGCGCTCCTGTCGCGGATGCAGGTGCTGGTGCTGAACCGGCTGGATGATGCGTCCCTCGAAGCGCTTCTGGAGCGCGCTGAAGCCGATCTTGGCAAGCCGCTGCCGGTGGACGCTGACGCGCGAGCCTCCCTGAAGGCGATGGCGGACGGCGACGGGCGGTATCTCCTGAACTGCGTTGAGCGGCTTTATGATCTGGCGGGCGATGCGCCTATCGATACCGCCGGCCTCGCGCGACTCCTCCAGAAGCGGGCGCCAGCCTACGACAAGGACCGCGAAGGCCATTACAATCTGATCTCGGCGCTTCACAAGTCGCTTCGCGGGTCGGACCCCGACGCGGCACTTTACTGGCTAGCCCGGATGTTAACGGGCGGGGAAGACCCCCTTTATATCACCCGCCGCCTGGTGCGTTTCGCGAGCGAGGATGTGGGATTGGCCGATCCCGAGGCGATCCATCAGGCGCTTGCCGCGAAAGACGCCTACGAATTTCTGGGGAGCCCCGAGGGCGAGCTTGCCATCGCGCAGGCGACCCTCTATCTCGCGACCGCCCCGAAGTCTAACGCCGCCTACAAGGCCACCAAAGCCGCCATGCGCTCGGCGCGGGAAACCGGCAGCCTGATGCCGCCCGCCCATATCCTGAATGCGCCGACGAAGCTGATGAAGGATCTGGGCTACGGCAAGGATTACGCCTACGACCACGACACGGCGGCAGGTGTTTCCGGGCAGGATTATTTCCCCGATGACATGGACCGCGAAAGCTTCTACCAGCCCGTGGAACGCGGCTTCGAGCGCGATATACAGAAGCGCCTCGAATATTTCGCCAAGGTCCGCGCCGACTATGCAGCGAAGACAAAGGGATGAGCGGTTTTGCGCGCTTCGTCGGGATCGACTGGTCCGGTGCGAAGGGCGCGCGGTTGAAGGGGCTGGCGGTCGCGGAAGCCGCCTCCGGTTTCGCCGCTCCCGCCCTTGTGAGGGCAGCAGGCGGCAACAACTGGAGCCGCGAGGCGATTGCCGACTTTATCAGCGAGGATCTGACGGCCCGCGAAGGCCGCAGCATCGTCGGTATCGATTCCGCCTTCTCGCTGCCGTTTGTTGATAAGGGACTGTATCTGCCGGGCACCGATCTGCCTGAAATTGCCCTCGACCTTTGGGCAGCGATTGAGGAAGCGTCGCCAGACCCACACTTTTACGGCGGCGGCTTCGTGGATGCGCGCCGGGATCACTATCACCGCGCGTCGGGCAAAGGGGCTGCTTATGAGCGTCGTTTGCGCGTGCCCGAGGTACTTTCGATCAAGGCGGGCCATGGCCCCTGCGAGAGCGTGTTTCACCTGATCGGGCCAAGCCAGGTAGGGATGTCGGGCCTGTCGACCATTCGCATGCTGCACCGGCTGCGCGGTGTGCCGGGGATCGCCATCTGGCCGTTTGACGGGCCTGCCACCATCGCCGAAGCCAAGGTCGTGATTGTCGAGATTTACTGTGGTGCTTTCGCGCGCATGGGCGGGCACAAGGGCAAGTTCCGCACCCGCGAGCAAATCGATTCCGCGCTTCTCACGCTGAACAGTTATCCGCTTGTGGGCGACCAGCCGCCCATGGATGACAATGCGGCGGACGCCCTTGTTACAGCGGCTGGCCTCCGTCATATCGCCCATCAGCCGAAATACTGGAATCCGCCGGGGCTTTCGGATAGGGTGCGCGCCACCGAAGGCTGGATATTCGGCGTAGTTTGAAGGAATGGGTATGCAATCGGTTCTGGCAATTGCAGCAGGGGGAGCGCTTGGCGCCGTTGCTCGGCATTATGTCGGCGGCTATGTGATGCGCCTGACCGGCATGGGCTTTCCCTTCGGCACGATGACTGTGAATATCCTTGGCTCCTTCCTCATGGGCGTGCTCATCGAACTGTTGGCTGTCAAACTGAATGCGAGCCCCGTATTTCGTGCCTTCTTTGCCGTCGGGGTGCTTGGCGGCTTCACCACCTTTTCAACCTTTTCGCTGGAGACGGCGCTCCTGATCGAGCGCGGCGCCATGATGCAGGCCGCCCTTTATGTGGGTGGCTCGGTCATTCTGGGCGTCGGTGCGCTGTTTGCCGGTCTCGCGCTTGTACGGGGGCTTGCTTGAACGCTGTCCAGAATATTTCCGTCGCCCAAGAGGACGACGGCATCCGCATTGACCGCTGGTTCCAGCGGCATTTCCCCGATATCGGCTTCGGCGCGCTGAACAAGATGATGCGCAAGGGCGAAGTGCGCCTCGATGGCAAGCGGGTGAAGGGCAACGAGCGCGTGGCCGCGGGCCAGACCGTCCGTGTGCCGCCTTATCAGGCTGCCGTGGCCGACGACAAACCCGCCAAACCGCAAGGCCTGCGCCTGAGCGACGACGAGATCCGCGAGATCCAGTCGTGGGTCATTTACAAGGATTCCGACGTTATCGTGATCAACAAGCCAGCCGGCTTGCCGACGCAGGGCGGCACCGGTGTGACGCGACATCTGGATGGCATGCTGGATGCCCTGATGTTCGAGAAGGAATCCCGGCCGAAACTCGTTCACCGGCTGGACAAGGATACGTCCGGCGCACTGCTCCTCGCCCGTTCCACGTCCGTTGCCGCGTCGCTCGCCGAAGCCTTCGCAAGCCGGGTGACGGACAAGCGCTACTGGGCGCTGGTGGTGGGTACGCCAAGGCAGTATCAGGGCCGCATCAAGCTGATGATGGACAAGGGGCCGGGTAGGGCCGGGGCTGGCGAACGCATGATTGTCACGCCGGATGGCAAAAGGTCGGTCACCGATTATCAGGTGGTGGACAAGGCCGCCGGTCGGGCCTCATGGCTGACGCTGAAGCCGTTGACCGGCCGCACCCACCAGCTGCGCCTGCATTGCTCTGAAATGGGCCATCCTATTGTGGGAGACGGCAAATATGGCGGCACCGAAGCCTATCTTTCGGGCGCCATTTCCCGGAAGCTGCATCTGCACAGCTATATGATCCGCTTCCCGCACCCGAGGGGCGGGATGGTGGAAGTGACAGCCCCGCTGCCGCCCCATATGGACGAAAGCTTCCGCATGCTGGGCTTCGACCCCGCGACCTACGAAGACCCCGAATTTGAGGATTGATCCTGTGAGCGGCGCGAACCGGCTGGTGATTTTTGATTGCGACGGCACGCTCGCTGACGGCGAGCATCTGATTGCCGAAGCAATGACCCTGATGTTCGACCGCGAAGGCCTCGTGGCCCCAACGCGCGCCGCCGTGCAGCGGGTCATCGGCCTGTCGCTGGCTGACGCTATGGCGGTGCTGGTGCCGGAAGCGGAAGCACGCGAGCATGAGCGGCTGGCGCAGTCCTACAAGGAGGCATTCCTTGCCATGCGGAAGGCGCGTGGCAATCCGGTGGAGCCCTTGTATCCGGGCGTGATTGAAGCGCTCGAAGCTCTGAGTGACGCCAACTTCCTGCTGGCGGTTGCCACTGGCAAATCCTTGCGCGGGCTGCAGCGCGTGCTGGCGGCCCACGATATCGGGCACCATTTCATCAGCCTGCAGACAGCAGATCATCATCCCTCCAAACCGCATCCTTCGATGATCCAGACAGCGATGGTGGATGCGGGTGCGGTGCCCGAGACCACGCTGATGATCGGCGACACCAGCTATGACATGGCGATGGCGCGGTCTGCCGGGGCTTTTGGCATTGGCGTTACCTGGGGCTATCATGGAGCGGATGAGCTGACCGCCGCCGGGGCGCAGCACCTGATCGACGATTTTTCGGCGCTTGTGCCGCTGGCGCACCGCCTGACGGAGATGACCCATGACCAACCCGCAGCATGACGACATGAAGAACGATGCCCTGCGCCCGCGCGCGGGCTTCCTCGTTTGCGCTGCTGTTGCCGCAGGCGGGGCCGTTGCCACCTATCTGAACGAAGACGCGATCATCGAGAAAAGCGGTGACATGGCGTTTGTCGTACTGCTGGCGATCCTTGTGATGATCAGCCTGGTGTTCGTCCTTTTCTACCGCGTGCCGTCGCTTGGAAACCGGCTGCTGGGCCAGTCGGCGGTACTGGATGCGGGGCAGAAGGAAAAGAAGGGGGCGATGTCCACCTTCACCAGTCCCTTCAATGTGGAAACCGGCGTGCATGAAAAGCGGCAGGCCACGGCCCGCAAGTCGGCGCGCGCCACCCGCAAGTCGGTGGCTGCCACTACCCGCGCCATGCAGGCCGAGCGCAAGGCGAAAGATCAGGATAAAGAGGGCGGCGCATGAAGCGTTTCTACAAGGCAGTCGCGGTTGAGGCAGGCGAAGGCGGTTTCACGATTGCGCTTGATGGCCACATCGTGAAGACCCCGGCGAAGGCAACGCTCGTGATGCCCACGGAGACCCTCGCCGAGGCCGTTGCGGCCGAATGGGCCGCGCAGGAAGAAACGGTGAAGCCGGATGCGATGCCGCTGACCCGCCTTGCCAACACCGCGCTCGACCGTGTGGCGCTGCGGATGGAGGAAGTGGCGGCAGAGGTGGTCGCCTTCGGGGGATCCGACCTTCTGTGCTACCGCGCTGACGAGCCCGAAGAGCTGGTGGCGCGGCAGGCCGCCGTTTGGACACCCTATCTGGATTGGGCACGGGATGCGCTCGGCGCCCCTCTGATTGTGACAAGCGGCATCATGCCGGTGCTGCAGCCCGAGGCGAGCCTTGTGGCCCTGCGGGCTGAGGTCGCGGCCCTTGACGCCCACCGGTTGACCGCGCTTCACGGCCTGACGAACGGTTTCGGCTCGCTTGTCCTCGCCCTTGCCCGTATCAAGGGCTTCGCGGGCGTTGATGCGCTGTGGGAAGCCGCCCGGCTTGATGAGACCTATCAGGAAGAACAATGGGGCGTTGACGAAGAGGCCGCCAGGTTCGTGGCCCTTAAAAAAGCCGATGTTGATGCAGCTGACCGGCTGCTTGCATGCCTTTGAGGTGAAGAATACCATTGCCACGCTTTGGGCTGGCGCCACTGGCGATAAGCCGATATGAATTTCATCGCTTGTTGAAGATACTGTTCAGCAGATTGGCGGGAAACCGCACGAGGGGAGTGAAGGGTCCATGAAGCATATTCTGGAGAAACTGGAAGCCAAGCGTCAGGAGGCCCGGCTCGGCGGCGGCGCTGTGCGGATCGAAGCGCAGCATGCGCGCGGCAAGCTGACGGCGCGCGAGCGGATCGACGTGCTTCTCGATCAGGGCAGCTTCGAAGAATATGACATGTTCGTCGAGCACCGCTCCACGGACTTCGGCATGGCCGAACAGAAATTCGCGGGCGACGGCGTGGTCACGGGCTCCGGCACCATCAATGGCCGCCTTGTGTTCGTGTTCAGCCAGGATTTCACCGTTTTCGGCGGCTCTCTTTCCGAAACCCATGCCCAGAAGATCTGCAAGGTCATGGACATGGCCATGAAGGTGGGGGCACCTGTCATTGGCCTCAACGATTCCGGCGGTGCGCGCATTCAGGAAGGCGTGGCTGCCCTTGGCGGCTATGCCGACGTGTTCCAGAAAAATGTTCTGGCCTCGGGTGTGGTGCCGCAAATCTCGATGATCATGGGGCCGTGCGCAGGCGGGGCGGTTTATAGCCCGGCAATGACCGACTTCATCTTCATGGTACGGGATACGAGCTATATGTTCGTCACCGGCCCCGATGTGGTGAAAACCGTGACGAACGAGATCGTCACACAGGAAGAACTGGGTGGGGCTTCAACCCACACGACGAAATCGTCGGTCGCCGACAAGGCGTTCGACAATGATGTCGAGGCGCTTGTCCAGCTCCGTCGCTTCTTCGATTTCCTGCCGCTCAACAACCGCGAAAAGCCGCCGGTGCGTCCGTCGTTTGATAACGCGCTTCGGATTGAAAAGTCGCTTGATAACATCATCCCGTCGAACCCGAACAAGCCTTATGACATGCATGAGGTGATCGAGAAGATCGTCGACGAGGGCGACTTTTTTGAACTGCAGCCGAAGCATGCGGGCAATATCCTGATTGGTCTCGCGCGGATCGATGGCGAAACCGTGGGTATCGTTGCGAACCAGCCGATGGTGCTGGCGGGCTGTCTTGATATCGACAGTTCCAAGAAAGCCGCGCGCTTTGTGCGCTTCTGCGACTGTTTCAATATCCCGATCATCACGCTTGTTGATGTGCCCGGCTTCCTGCCCGGCACGGCGCAGGAATATGGCGGCATCATCAAGCACGGCGCCAAGCTGCTGTTCGCTTACGGCGAAGCGACCGTGCCGAAAATCACCGTCATCACACGCAAGGCCTATGGCGGTGCCTATGACGTGATGGCGTCAAAGCACCTGCGCGGCGACCTCAACTACGCCTGGCCGACCGCCGAGATTGCCGTGATGGGCGCCAAGGGCGCTGTGGAAATCCTGTACCGTAAGGACAAGGACGACCCGGCCAAGATCGCCGAGCATACCAAGAATTACGAGGATCTGTTCGCCAACCCGTTCGTGGCGGCCCAGCGCGGCTTCATTGACGAGGTGATCATGCCGCATTCGACCCGCAAGCGGATCGCGATGGGGCTGAAGAAGCTGGCGAACAAGCAGCTCGAAAACCCGTGGAAGAAGCACGATAACATCCCGCTTTGAGGAGGGGCCGATGGCTTCGCCGCTGCCGAAGGACGTTGAACAGTCGATTGCGGGCAATGCCCTGCGCGCCGAGGTGCGCTCGGTGGCCTTCATGGCTTTTGTCCTTGGCATTGCGGTCGGTTTCGGCATCGGGGCAGCTGTCTTTGCAGATAGTGGCGCCCGTTATTATTTCGTGGCCGGGGCTTTGGTCATCGGCCTCCTGTGGTTTCTCGCCGCCCGCGCCCGGCGCGGCAAACCGAATTGATTGAGGGTTAGGGGTTTCACGCATGTTCAAGAAGATACTGATCGCCAACCGTGGGGAAATCGCCTGCCGGGTCATCAAGACGGCCCGCCGCATGGGCATCAAGACGGTGGCTGTTTATTCGGAAGCCGACCGTGACGCGCTGCATGTGGAAATGGCGGATGAGGCCGTGTTCATCGGCGCGCCTGCTGCCGCTGAAAGTTATCTCGTGGCCGAGAAAATCCTGAAGGCCGCCAAGGATACGGGTGCTGAGGCGATCCATCCGGGCTACGGCTTCCTTTCCGAGCGTGCGGGCTTCGTGAAAGCGGTGCAGGAGGCGGGTCTCGCCTTCATCGGGCCGGACCCCAAGGCCATTGATGCCATGGGCGACAAGATCACGTCCAAAAAGCTCGCCGCTGAGGCTGGTGTCTCCACCGTGCCCGGTCACATGGGAATCATCAAGGACGCCGACGAAGCCGCGAAGATTTCGGCCGGGATCGGCTTCCCCGTCATGCTGAAGGCCTCGGCTGGCGGCGGCGGCAAGGGCATGCGGATCGCCTATAGCGAGACCGAGGCCCGCGAAGGCTTTATCTCGGCGCAGAACGAGGCGCGCTCGTCCTTCGGCGACGACCGCGTTTTCATCGAGAAATTCGTTGAAGAGCCGCGCCATATTGAAATCCAGGTGCTGGGCGACAAGCATGGCAATGTGATTTATCTGGGCGAGCGGGAATGTTCGATCCAGCGCCGCCACCAGAAAGTGGTGGAGGAAGCCCCTTCGCCCTTCCTTGACGAAGCAACCCGCAAGGCGATGGGCGAGCAGGCCGTGGCACTGTCGAAAGCCGTGGACTATTGCAGCGCCGGCACGGTCGAATTCATCGTCGACAAGAACCGCAATTTCTATTTCCTGGAAATGAACACCCGCCTGCAGGTGGAGCATCCGGTGACCGAAGAAATCACCGGGATCGACCTTGTGGAGCAAATGATACGCGTGGCGAACGGCGAAAAGCTGAAGCTCACTCAGGCCGATGTGAAACTCAAGGGCTGGGCCATCGAGACGCGCGTTTACGCCGAAGATCCGCTCCGGGGCTTCCTGCCCTCGATCGGGCGCCTGACCCGTTATCTGCCGCCGAAGGAAGGCGACCATGTGCGGGTCGACACGGGCGTTTATGAAGGTGCCGAGATTTCGATGTTCTACGATCCGATGATCGCCAAGCTCGTCACCATGGCGCCGACGCGGGATCAGGCAATTGCCCACCAGCGGCGTGCGCTCGACGAATATTACATCCGGGGTATCGCCCACAACATCCCGTTCCTCGCGTCCCTGATGGCGCATCCGCGCTTCCAATCCGGCAATATGACGACCGGCTTCATCGCTGAGGAATATCCCGATGGCTTCACGGGCGGCGCGATCACCGATGAGGTGCGCGAGGCGATGGTGGTGACGGCCCTTTTCATGAACGCGGTTGAAAAATCCCGCGATACACAGGTTGGTGGCCAGATCGCCATGCCCATGGGGCCGCAGGAGATCAATTGGGTTGTCAGCATTGACGGCGACGATGTGGCAGCCAACATCCTGCCGATGGCCGACCATGCCGAGGTGCTCCTGGGTGCCAAGCGTATCCCGGTCCGCAGCGACTGGGTGCCGGGGGAGCCGATCTTCCGCGGCACCATCGGCGAGGTGGATTACGCGATGGAAATCGACCGACTGCCGCTTGGTTACCGGCTGACGACCGACGGCGTAAGCCGCGACTTGCGCGTGCTCACTGAACGCGCCGCCGCCCTTCACGCCCTGATGCCTGAAAAGCCGGAGCCCGATACCTCAAAATTCCTCCTCTGCCCCATGCCGGGCCTTGTGGTGGCGGTGAATGTGGAGGCAGGTGATGAGGTGAAGGCGGGACAGGCGCTTGCCACCGTTGAAGCCATGAAAATGGAGAACATCCTGCGTGCGGCCAAGGATGCGACGGTCAAATCGGTGAAAGCGAAGGCGGGCGACAGCCTCGCCGTCGACGCCGTGATCATCGAGTTTGAATAAGGGGATGGGCGCTCTTGGTGGTTTGCCTCTGTTCCAAAATCCCTTTGGCAGCACACGTTGGGGGCGGGGCACATCAGCGACTGCTTATTGTAAAGATCTGGGTCCCGGACTAAAAGCGGTAGTTCAACGGACCTGCGCCATGAAGCGCCGCTTTTAAGTACGCCGAACAATCTATGGATATCCTTGGACAAAATCTGGCTTTGCTCGCAGAGATTGGTTTCCCTGGCGGTCTTAAAGGATATAGCGATGTCCTTGGGAACGAGCCATTGGAGCGGATCCCCTTCGCAGACTTACCTGATGGCTGCGTGACAGGGAGTTTTGACGACAGCAATTTCGTTTATACGTTCGGATCCTTAAAAAATCAGCAGAAGTTCAAGATCGGCCGCCATGGTCCCGCGTCGCCAGCGGTAAACTGCCACCTTGTGTTGCTTTCAGATGCAGGCAGCATGAAGATGCTGGTGGCAGGTGGTCATGCCCGGCTCTTCATCGGTGCCCGTACGAAAGCAAGCCTGGACCTGCGCATGTGGCGCTATCCGACGGTGGTAATTGGCGATGATACCACCATCAATGCCGCCCGGATCGTTGCAGATAAATCGGCTGTACTGATCGGAAAGGATTGTCTTTTTTCGGACAGCATTCTGATCCAGTCGAACGATCAGCACGGGATAATCGATATGAAGACGGGGGAGCTGCGTAATAAGCACCGACGCAGGACTGTGATTGGGGATCATGTGTGGGTCGGGCGACGCAGCATTGTCATGCCGGATGTGACTATCGGGCATGGTGCGATTGTGGCAACGGCAGCGGTTGTCACCGCCGATGTGCCGCCATTCGGCGTGGCGGGAGGTGTGCCGGCACGGCTGATTGGAGAGGACACCAGCTGGACGCGCGAGCCTTCTCGTCGCAATGATCGGGAACAGGCTTTCTTCAATGCCCATTACCCGACAAAGGAATAAGCGACATTCAAGTGCAGGCCGTAAGAGTAAAACATGACGGACAAGGTTGAAAACTCTCTGACAAGTGGGCAGCGGAAGCAATACTCGTTATCGATCGAGGAAATGCGAGGCATGCGACTGGAGAAACTCTTCAGTCCACGCGACTACAATGCCCATATTTCAATCTCTATGAAGCACCGGTATGTCTATTTTCCAGTGGCTAAGGTGGCGACTACTTCGTTGATGAAGGCGCTGCAAATTTATGAAGTCGGCAATCTGCCACAGGGGCTGGTGACGCAGCATCCGCGCGCCGAATATTCAAGCTGGATCAAACCCTACCAGCTGACCCCTGATATGCTGGACGATATTTTCTCGGCACCCGACTATTTCAAGTTCACTTTTGTGCGCAACCCATATGTCCGGCTTGTGTCGGCATGGAAAGACAAGATCAATGGTAATAGCAAGGAAAAGTCACTGATCCTGAAGCTGATGGGGATGCCCCCCCAGGAAATCGAAGTGCCGATTTCCTTCGGGCAATTCGTGAAGGCTATCGCGGATCAACCCTTGCACAAGATGGACCGGCACTGGCGACCACAGGCTCTTTGCTGCATGGCGCTTTGGGTGCAGCACGATTTCATCGGCAAGATGGAAAATTTCGATGCGGATATCGCTCATGTTTCCGAGCGGATCGGTTTCGATATCAGCGCCACGTTCAACAACGGAACACAGGTTCACAGAACTGGTGCCAGCGAAACTTGGCGGAAAGAATATACGCCGGAGCTGAAAGGCATTGTTGCCAGGCTCTATGCCGAAGACTTTGCCCGCTTCGGCTACGATACGGAACTCTGATAGGTAAAGGGGTTCATTATGCAGGGCAGGATCGCCATCAAGGTCCGTATCCATGGCAAGGTCCAGGGTGTCTGGTATCGTGGCTGGACTGAGGGGGAAGCAAACCGGCTTGGTCTGCACGGCTGGGTCAGGAACCGCATCGATGGCACGGTGGAGGCATTGTTTGTGGGGAACGATACCCAGATCGAAACCATGCTGGCGCTGTGCCACGAAGGTCCGCCGGCCGCGCGGGTTGAAAAGGTCGTCACCGAGCCGGCGCAGGGGATTGCACCGGCACGCTTCGATGTGAAGCCGACTGTGTGAGGAGGCGGTGATGGTTCTTCATGGCGGCTGCCGGTGCGGGAATATTCATCTCGCCCTGAGCACAGATAGAGAAGTTGCGGCCTTCACCCCGCGTGCCTGCGACTGCGACTTCTGCATGGAACGTGGTGCAGCCTGGATGTCGGACCCTGCGGGATCCCTGCATCTGCAGGTGAAAGACCAGTCAGCGCTCGATCTGCAGCGGCAAGGCTCCGAAAGCGCAGATTTCTGGGTATGCAGGGCATGCGGCACGCTCGTATGCGTGACGACCGAACTGGGTGGCAAGCGATATGCCGCCCTCAACGCGCAGATAATGGCGGACCGGGATGCCTTTCAGGCAGCCGTACCTGCTTCACCGAAGCGTCTGGCGGCAGAGGAAAAGCAGGCACGCTGGACCAAGCTCTGGATCGGCCGGGTAAGTGTCCGATTTGGCTGATCAGTCGGGCAGACAATAGAGGACGGTTTCGAGCCACGGGCTGTTGGAATGATGTCCGACTTCAAAGCGGTAGTCCGGCAACAGTTCGATCAGTCTCTCTGGCAGCGTCACGATCTGCTCCGGGCCATGATAGATGCTGATGGCGAGGCGTGGCATGTCGGCGAGCAGCGTATTCCTGGCACCCTCGATCACCATCGGTTCCGCACCTTCGACATCCAGCTTAATAAAGTCAACTTTGCCGGGCGCATGGGTAGTGCAGTAGCTGTCGATTGACGTCGCCTCTATGATCTTGCCGCCAGTGCCGCCTTCGACCACACGGCTGCTGGCCAGATTGGCCGGATTCACAAGGAAATTAAGGTTGGTATCGGTGCGCCACAGGGCTTTGGGAACTTGTGTATACCGGCCCCTTTCGATCTCGGCGGCGAGGTCCGTATGGACCTGCAGGTGGGCGGACTGTGCAGCAATGGCGTCCGATGCGGGTTCGAAAGTGACGATCCTGCCGTGGGCAGGCATGGCTCGCAGCATGGCGCGGGTGACAAGCCCCAAATTGCCTCCGCCTTCAAGCACGAGCGATGTCTGGGCGAAATCTCCATATTCAAAATAATGCTGGCGAACATAGGCATCGTCTTTGCCGTATGTCTTGTCCATGAAAGCATAAAAGTCGGCATGGCGCTGATGCAAGTCCGCCCCCGCTGCGAAACGCAGCCGGGTTAGGAAGCTGTAAATCCTCCGGGATCGCTCACTTGCAAGGCGTGGCAGGATTGCGTTGGCGCGCGCGATGAGGTCATCAGCATTTTCGGGGACTGTCTCAACAGGGCGAAAGACCAGCATGATGCCATCGAGGACACGAGCGCACACACCGAGACCTTGCAAATGGTGGCCGATTTCCCGCGCATATTGGTTTGCGATGACGATGGTGTCTGTCTCGATTAGATGCTGTGCATGGTCGGCGATGTTATAAAGCTGCGCGCCGGCCATCAGGCCGCCCGCAAAGCTTGTCAGATAGCCCTTGAAATGCTCGACCGGGCGACCTTCTGCTTCAAGGCTGTTCTTCAGCGACGCGGCTGCTGCGCCCGCCCCATAGATATAATATGGTCCCTCGGGTATGTCGGCAGTGGTGCGGATGAAGCTGGAGAGGGGCATACGGGGACGGCTACCTGATCAGAGCTTGAACACGGGATGGGTGTCTTCGATGGCGGCGACGGGAGCGGTCTTTTCCGGCGCATCGCCCATCGGCGGCAAGCGGGTGCCGTCCATCCCGAAAAGCGCTTCGAACTGTTCGCGCAGCGCCACGTCCACATCATCCATGGTAACGGGCAGGCCAAGGTCGGTCAGGCTTGTCACACCGTGTTCGGCGATGCCGCAGGGGATGATCCCACCGAAGTGGGAAAGATCGGGCTCCACATTGATGGCGATGCCATGGAAGGTGACCCACTGGCGCACGCGCACACCGATGGCGGCGATCTTGTCCTCGCGGCCTTGGCCGCGCTCCACCCACACGCCGACGCGCCCTTCGCGCCGTTCGCCCTTCACATTGAAGCTGGCGAGCGTGCCGATGATCAGTTCCTCGAGGCCGTGCACGAAGCGGCGCACATCCTTGCCGCGCTTCGTGAGGTCCAGCATGAAGTAAACCACCCGTTGGCCGGGGCCGTGGTAGGTATATTGCCCGCCGCGGCCGGCGTCATAAACGGGGAAACGGTCAGGGTCGATCAGGTCGGACGGGTCAGCACTGGTGCCGGCGGTGTAAAGTGGTGGATGCTCGACAAGCCAGACAAGCTCGCCTGCGGTGCCTTGCCTGATGGCCCTGACGCGGGCTTCCATGAAGGCGAGGGCATCCGGATAGTCCACAAGGCCGTCGGCGATGAGCCATTCGGTTTCGGGCAGCGGCATCGCTTCATAGGGGAGGGCGGCGTTCTGGGGCATCTTTATCTGTCCTTCTCTCGTGCGCTTCTTTTAGCCGCCTCGCGGGTTTGCGCAAAGGCCGTTGGCAAATATCTTGCATTTTCTGTGGCGCGTGAGTGTCTTATGATATTTATTGCCGTATGGCCCGCTTTCAATAGGGCCCCGGTTCCGGGAGAAAACGCGTGAGCGCCGTCAATCGAGTCGCCGTAGAGATCAGTGTCGTGCTTGGCCGCACCTATATGCCGGTTCGCCAGCTTCTGAAGATGGGGCGGGGTGCGGTGATCGACCTTGACGCCAAGCACGAGGACGAATGCTGGGTCTATGCGAACGGTGAACTGGTGGCCCGCGGCGAGATCATCATCATCGGCGACAAGATCGGTATCACGATCACCCGGATGATGAGCGAACTGCAGGTCTGATCGCCGCAGCTTTCCGCCGTTTTTGTCTCTATCTCAAAAAAATGCAAAATAGGGCTTGCTGACCCTGAAACAAATTGGTAGCTAAGCCCCCGTTCCGGTCGCGGTCGTGGCGGAATTGGTAGACGCGCAGCGTTGAGGTCGCTGTGGGGTAACACCCGTGGAAGTTCGAGTCTTCTCGACCGCACCAATCTCCCGAAAGGGAGAACGGAAAAAAGGGTCCCGATCATCGGGGCCCTTTTTCGTTTTTGGGTGCGCAGCGGGTGGACAAGGCGATTGGCCTCCTGTTCAATGCCGCCAGTATTGTTGCCTTTCGGGAGGGGAAAATCATGCAGGATAAAGTGATCGCTGTAACCGGTGCTGCGGGTGCGCTCGGGCGTGCCGTGTGCGACAAGCTCGCGGGGCTTGGCGCCAGCGTCGTCGGGATCGATCTTGCGCGCCTTACATCCGGCGGCGCCATCGTCACGGCTTGCGGCGGGGTGGACCTGACGAATACCGAAGCCGTGAACTCGGCCTTCGCCAAGATCGCAGCCGTACACCCGACCCTCGATGGCCTTGTAAATGTGGCGGGCGGCTTTGCGTGGGAGACGGTGGCGGACGGCTCCGACGAGACATGGGACCGGCTTTACCGCATGAATGTGCGCACGGCCCTTCTGGCATCGAAGGCAGCCTTGCCAACCCTGCGCCGTCCCGGTGGCAGCGTGGTCAATATCGGCGCTGCGGCCTCGCAGAAGGCAGATATGGGAATGGGGGGCTATGCAGCATCCAAGGCTGGCGTGTCGCGCCTCACCGAAAGCCTCGCAGCGGAATTGAAAGACGCCGGCGTGCGGGTGAATGCGGTGCTGCCATCGATCATCGATACACCGGCCAACCGCAAGGACATGCCGGACGCCGATTTCAGCCGCTGGGTTACACCCGATGCGCTGGCGGATGCGATTGCGTTCCTCTTGTCCGATGCCGCGCGTGCGGTGACCGGCGCGTTGCTGCCAGTCACCGGCCGGGTCTGACCAGTCATATCAAGCCCGCGAGGCGCCTGAGCGGCGCGTCACACATCTAATGCCCGCCGGTCGGCCGTTGCAGCGGCCCTTTGGGCTTGGGCATCAACCAGATCGCGGCGGCTGTGACCACGATGATGAGGCCGATGACGAAGAAAAGCTCGTTGGTTGCCACCATCACGCTCTGGCTTTGAACCATACTGTCGAGCGTTGCACGGGCCTGTTCGTAGCTCATGCCGGTTGAGGTGAGCTGCTCAATGGCGGCGGCCGGATCATTCAGCGTTTCGACCATATCCACCTTGTTGCGCGTGCCGCCATTCTGCCACGCCGTCGTGACGATGGCGGTGGCAAAGGCAACCGCAGAGGTTCGCACGAAGCCAAGCATGCCGGCGGCGGCAGGCACTTCGTGCGGCTTCACCGTCTGCATGGAAACCGACGTCAGCGGCACGAAGAAGAAGGGCATGCCAAGGCCCACGAGCATCTGCACGAAGGCGATCTGCTCGAACGTCATATTCTGCGCGAATCCGGCGCGCAGGAGCGTGCAGACGGCGAGGACACTGAGCCCGTAGCTCATCATCAGCCGGGGGTCGAGCCTTGACATCAGCATCGCAGCAATGGGTGCCATGAAGAGCGCAAGCGCCCCGTTGAAGGCCATGATCTCGCCCGCGAGCGTTGCCGTGTAGCCCATATTGAGCTGCAGCCACAGGGGCACCAGCACGATGGAGGCAAAATAGCAGCCGAAGGTTATGCCCATGGCTGCGCAGGCGATGGAGAAGGCTGGATATCGGAAGATGCGCAGATCCACGATCGGATGTTCTTCCCCAAGCTCCCAAATCACGAACAGCACGAAGCCGATGACCGCGATGACGGCGAAGCTGACAATGAGCGGCGAGGCGAACCAGTCATGCGTTTCGCCGTTATCCAGCATCATCTGCATGGCGCCGACCCAAACGATGAGAAGAGCAAGCCCGATGAAATCCACACGCATCTTTCTGATCGGCGTTTCGCGGACGGAAAGGAGGTTCCAGGCGAAAATGGCGCAAACGATGCCGATGGGCACGTTGATATAGAAGGCCCAGGGCCAGCCCACGCTGTCGGCGATATGGCCACCCACGAGCGGTCCGCAGATGGGCGCTAGGATCGTCGTCATGGTCCAGAGCCCGATTGTGAGGTTCTGCCGCTTGGGCGGGCTGATCCGCATCAGCAGGATCTGCGACATGGGCATCAGGGGCCCGCCTGTCAGGCCCTGCAGGATGCGGAAGGCGACAAGCATCTGGATCGACTGGGAAAAGCCGCATAGGGCGGAAGCAAGCGCGAACAGGACGGCAGATGTGCAGAAAACCCGCACGGCGCCGAACCGGTTGGCGAGCCAGCCGGAAAGCGGCACCATGATCGCCTCGGCGACGGCATAGGAGGTGATGACCCATGTGCCTTCATGCGAGGAAACCGCAAGGCCGCTCGCGATGTGCGGCACCGCCACGTTGACGATGGTCATGTCCAGCACCGCCATGAAGTTGGCAAGTGCGAGGACGAAGACGGCACCGGCAAGGGCCGCACCCCGCATCACCACGCTGGGCGGTTCGACGACGGCCTTTGTTTCAGGCGTGGTGGCGTTGGCGGCGCTCATGCTGGTGCGCCTTAATCATCAAGCTGGATTTTGGCGGTCATCGACAGGCCGACACGCAATGGATGGCTCGCTACTTCCTCAGCGTCGAGCGCGATGCGGACGGGCAGGCGCTGCACCACCTTGATCCAGTTGCCGGTGGCATTCTGGGCCGGGATCAGTGAGAAGGCGGCACCTGTGCCGGCGCCAAGGCCTTCGACGGTGCCGTGATACACGACTTCGTCGCCATAGATATCGGCCCACAGCGTGACCTTCTGGCCGGCATGGACGCGTTCCAACTGGGCTTCCTTGAAATTGGCATTCACATAAACGTCCGAGAGCGGCACGATCTGCATCAGCGGCGCCCCCACGGCCACATGCTGGCCGGGCTGGGCGGTGAGGCGCGCGATAACGCCGGTTTCAGCGGCGCGGATGATCGTGCGGTCAAGGTCCAGAAGCGCCTGATCGCGCGCCGCACGGGCGGCAGCAACCTCGGGGTGATGCTCCACGTCGGTGCCGTCCACATACACAAGCTCGGCCTCAAGCTGGCGTTTGGTGGCGTCAAGGGCGGCTGCAGCGTTCGCAAAGGCGTTGCTGGCTGCGGTCAGTTCGTCGCCCGATACGGCCCCGGTTTTGGCGAGCTTCTGGCGGCGCTCAAGATCGACCCGGGTCCGGGTCACGTCCGCTTCGCGGGCCTTGATCTGGGCGCGCACGGTTTCAACGGCCGCAAAGGCCTGACGTACCTTGCGTTCGGCCGAGGCCAGCCGTGCTTCAGCGTTGGCAAGCGCCAGTTCGGCGTCGGCCTTGTCGAGCGTGACGAGAACCTCACCCTTGCGGACTAGCTGGGTGTCATTCACGGGTACATCCATCACCGTGCCTTCAACGAGCGGGGTGACATGCACAAGTGACGCCTCGACATAGGCGTTATCGGTTTCCACATAATGGGAGCCGATGAGATACCACCAGCTGGTCCAGCCGGCGCCGACACCGGCGACGATCAGGAGAAAACCGATCATCAGGCGTTTGCGTGTACGGCGGCGGCGCAGGGTGGCCTCGGCGTCGGTTTCCGGGAGGGGGGTGGCGGCGCTGTCGTTCGCCTTGTTGTCTGCGTCAGTCATTTGCAGTCTCGTTTTTCTGGGAGAGGTCGGGGGTCACATAGCCACCGCCGAGCGCGCGGACGAGCGCGACATGCTGGGCGAAGACGCGGGCATCGAGGTTGGCAACCTGCCGGCGGGCCGAAAGCAATCTGTCCTCGGCCAGCAGCACATCCGAAAAGCGGGAAAGTCCACCTTCATACCGGGCACGGGCAATCTGCCATGCCTTCGTGGCTTGGCCGCTTGCCTCACGGGCGTGGACGGCTTCGGCCTCAAGTGCGCGTTCAGTGGCCAGAACGTCGGCCACTTCCTTGAAGGCGCCGGTCACAGCCTTGTCATACATGGAGATGGCATAGAGATAGTCGCTCTGGGCCTCATTCAGCTTGGCCATAAGTCGCTGGCGGGCGAAAAGCGGCAGCGAGATCGACGGGCCAACCTGTCCAATGATCGAATCGCCGTGGATCAGGTTGTCGATCCCGAGGGCCTCAAGCCCCACAAGCGCACCCAGATTGACGTTGGGGTAAAAGTCCGCCGTTGCCACACGGATCTCGGCCGCTGCTGCAACGGCCTGCTGCTTGGTGACAGCGATATCGGGTCGGCGCGCCACGAGGTTGGCAGGCAGATCCGCCGGGATCGTCATGGCGGGCAGGGAGGGCTTTTCCGGCAGTGCGATTTCAAGCCCGCGATCCGGTCCTTTGCCGAGAAGCGCCGCGATCTGGTTGCGCACTAGGCTGATCTGGCCGTCGATGGCGGCGACAGTTGCCTTGGTGCTGGCAAGGGTCGAGCGGGCGTCGGCCACCGCACCTTCGTTTTCAAGGCCGGCTTCCACGCGGCGGGCGGTCAGGTCCACGCTGTCCTGCCGGATGCGCACGGCATCGAGCGCCATGGCGCGGTCTGCGCTGAGGCGCACCAGATCGGCATAGGCCATGGCAACGGCGGTGGAGAGGGTGAGGCGGGTGGCTTCGCCCTCGGCGCGGATGGCTTCGGCGGTGGCGCCTGCGGCGTCTATCCTTGCCTTGTTGCGGCCGAAGAGATCGAGATCATAGCCCGCCTGAATGTAAACACGGCCGCGGTCGTGCCAGCCATCGGGCAGGAAGGCCTTGAACTCGTCAGGGTAACCCATGTTCAGGCTTTGCCGCACGCCCTGCAATTCGCCGCCAACCGTCACATCCGGCAGGCGCAGGGCACCGGCGGATTGAAGCGCGGCGAGCGCGGACTGCAGGCGGGCGTCCGCCATGCGAATGTCGGGGGCGCCTGCCAATGCTTCCTCAATCAGGCTATCGAGCGTCGGGTCGCCATAAGCTTTCCACCAGTTGCCCGCAGGCCATGCGCCGCGCTCGGCTTTCAGGCTTTCAGCGACCTGATAGTCGCTTGCGGGTGTTGGTGTCGGGAGGGTGGCAAGCTCGGGCGCGCAGGCGGCCAAAAGAAGAGGTGCGGCCACCAGAAGCGGCCGCACCTTGGCGGGGAGGCCATGTCGTGCAGGGGGGAGTAACGACATCATTTTAGTCTCGACAGTTTGCAACAAAAACCGTACAGTACGGTACACATTTGCGGACCATAGGCCAGCAACGCCAAAAACACAAGGCCTAACTGCGCGTCCGGGGCGGAGGGAACTTGACCAAAAAACAATTGCGGGGCGACGCGAAGCGCGAATCCATTCTGGAAATCGCGTTTCAAGCCTTCCTTGATAATGGCTATGCCGGTACGTCGATGGCGACGATTGCGGCGCGTGTCGGTGGCTCGAAAGGCACGCTCTACAGCTTCTTTGCTAGCAAGGAGGAACTGTTTTTCTCGGTGCTTGATGCCCGGATCGAGGTTCACGGCGCCCCCATTCGTGCTGCCATCAAGGCCGAAGGGCCGCCCCGGCAGGTCCTTTTCGGTTATGGCACCAAACTGATGCAGGCGATCCTCTCGGATGCCGGGCTTGCCTTCCAGCGCCTGATCATTGCCGAGTCCGAGCGCTTCCCCGAACTGGCCCGTGTCTTTTACGAGCGTGGCCCCAAGCGGGGCCTTGAGGAACTGGCGCAATATTTCAGCCGTATCATGCAGGAAGGCCTGCTCAGGGAAGCTGATCCCCTGATGGTGGCACGGCAGTTCAATGCGCTGTGCCGGATGGATTTCAAGGAAAAGCGACTGTGGGGCGTGCTTGACACAGTCAGCGCCGAGCAGATCGACGAAACGGTGAGGGCGGCCGTTGAAACGATCCTCGCGGCATATACGCCCGTACAATAATAGCGAATTGTATTTTCATACTCATCAGTGTGATGGTACGTCTTGACGATGGGAAGGAGCAGCGCGCCGGGGGGCGCCTGCACGCAATGGGAGGAAGCGGCATGTCCGTACTGGGAATACCTGATCCTGAATTCATGCAGGATGAAGAAATCAGCATGTACCGCGACGCTGTCGGCAAGTTTCTTGACCGGCATGCACCCGAAAAGCGGGTCGAGAAATGGCGCGAGGACGGCCAGGTGGAGCGCGAATTCTGGCGCGAAGCCGGGGAGGCCGGGCTTCTGGGGGTCAGTGTTCCCGCTGAATATGGCGGGCACGGCGGAGATTTCCGCCACGATATCGTGGTCGTCGATCAGGTGGCGCGGCGCGGCATCGAAGGCTTCGCAGCGAGCCTCCACAATGTGATCATCACCCCCTATATCCAGACTCATGGCACCGAGGAGCAAAAGAAGCGCTGGTTGCCGAAGCTCGTGTCCGGCGAACTGGTTTCCGCCATTGCCATGAGCGAACCGGGTGCGGGCTCGGACCTGCAGTCGATCCGCACAACGGCGATCAAGGAAGGCAACGGTTACCGGCTGAACGGCTCCAAAACCTTTATCTCGAACGGCCAGATTGCAGATCTGATCGTGGTGGTTGCCAAAACGGACCCCAGCCAGGGCGCCAAGGGCACGTCGCTTCTGGTGATCGAAACCGAAGGGCTTGAGGGCTTCTCGCGCGGCAAGAAGCTCGACAAGATCGGCCTTGATGCGCAGGACACGTCGGAGCTTTTCTTCGACAATGTGTTTGTGCCGGCTGACAACCTGCTTGGCGGGGTCGAGGGGCGCGGGTTTTATCAGCTGATGGCCGAACTGCCGCGCGAACGTCTGATCATTGCCATCGGCAGCGTGATCGTGATGGAAAAGGCGATCGAGACGACGCTCGATTATGTGAAGAACCGCAAGGCTTTCGGCCAGACCGTGTTCGATTTCCAGAATACCCAGTTCAAGCTGGCGGAATGCAAGGCCAAGGCGACGGTCGCCAAGGTCTTCATCAATGACTGCGTGAACAAGGTGCTGAAGGGTGAGCTGGACGTGACGACCGCCTCAATTGCCAAGATGTGGTCCACCGAAACCGAATGGGAGATCGTCGATACCTGCCTGCAGCTGCATGGCGGCTATGGCTATATCAACGAATATCCCATCGCGAAGATGTTCCGTAATTCGCGCGTCCAGCGTATCTATGGCGGATCGACGGAGATCATGAAGCTTCTGATCGCCCGCTCGCTGTAGAAAAAGAAACGAAAGGAACAGTCCATGCAGATTTCAGGAACGGCCGCCGTTGTCACCGGCGGGGCCTCGGGGCTTGGCGAGGCAACTGCCCGCGCGCTGGCGGCCGCCGGCGCAAAAGTCGCCATTTTCGATATGAATACCGAAAAGGGCGAGGCGGTGGCTGCCGAGATCGGCGGGGTTTTCTGCAAGGTTGATGTGCGGTCGGACGAGGCGGTGGACGCAGGCTTTGCCAAGGCGCGTGCCGCCCACGGGCAGGAACGTATCCTCGTCAACTGCGCCGGCACCGGCAATGCCGTGAAAACCGCCAGCCGCGATAAGAAGACGGGCGAGATCCGCCATTTCCCGCTCGATGCTTTCGAGGCGATCATCCAGATCAACCTGATCGGCACTTTCCGCTGCATCGCCAAATCGGCGGCGGGCATGCTCACACTTGATCCGCTGGAGGACGGCGCCCGCGGCGCCATCGTCAATACAGCATCGGTGGCAGCCGAGGACGGCCAGATGGGGCAGGCTGCCTATTCGGCCTCAAAAGGCGGCGTTGTGGGCATGACCCTGCCGGTGGCGCGCGACCTGTGCGGCGAAGGCATCCGGGTGAACACCATCCTGCCCGGCATCTTCAGCACGCCGCTGATGAATGGCATGCCCGAGAATGTGAAGGATGCGCTTGCCGCGTCCGTTCCCTTCCCGAAACGGCTGGGTGATCCCGCCGAATATGCGAGCCTCGCGCTTGAGATGATTCGCAACAATTATTTCAATGGCGAGGATGTACGGCTGGACGGCGCGATCCGCATGGGCATGCGCTGACCTCTGAAATCATCACCGGGTTGCCTGCTCGCCTCAAAAAGGCGATGGGGCAGCCCGGTGTTTCCTGCTGAATGAAGTGTCTTCCAACTCTCCGGTGGACAGGGCGATTTCCCTTGGCCTATCAAGGGGGCTGGCTGCCGGGGTGAGCCTCCGGTAGTATGGCAGGCGAAACAACAATTTCCGGGGAGGCGGGCATGGCAGGGACGGACCTTGATCCGAATCGCGATCCGGAAGATGTCGAAGGCGAAACCGCCATCCATCCCGATGATGTGGATGCCACCATCCCGGATACCGATCCCCACCTTTCCAAGGAATTCACAGCGCGCGTCATCGATGCGATCCGCGACGAGGATCAGGACCGTGCCCGGTCGCTGGTGGCTGAACTGCACGCCGCCGACCTTGCCGACCTTCTCGAGGGCCTGTCGTCAGCCAACCGGATCAGCCTTGTCCAGCTTCTGGGCGAGGAACTGGACCCGGAGGTGCTTTACGAGGTGGACGCCAGCGTCAAGGCGGACATCGTCGAGCATATCCCGAACGAGCAGATCGCCGAGGCACTGACCGAACTTGATACCGACGACGCCGTTTACGTTCTTGAAGAACTGGACGACGAAGACCGGGAAGAGGTGCTGCAGGCGCTTGACGCCGACGACCGGGTGGCGATCGAGGAAAGCCTGAGCTATCCGGCCGAGTCCGCCGGCCGCCTGATGCAGCGTGATCTGGTGGCGCTGCCGGAATTCTGGACGGTCGGCCAGACAATCGATTATCTGCGGTCGGAAACGACGGAAATCCCTGAAGATTTCTACGATATTTTTGTGGTCGATCCCGCCCATCATCCGGTTGGTACGGTGCCGCTGTCGCGCGTCATGCGCACGCACCGTCCTGTCACCCTTGGCGAGGTGATGGACAAGGATCCCTATGTGATCGACGCCGAGGCCGATCAGGAAGAGGTCGCCTACCAGTTCACCAAATATCACCTGATTTCGGCCGCCGTTGTTGACAAGAGCAAGCGGCTTGTCGGTGTGGTCACGGTGGACGACATCGTGGAGGTTATCGAGGAAGAAGCCGAGGAAGACATCATGGCGCTTGCCGGTGTCTCGGAGTCCAGCCTCAACGAAAGCATCCTGACCGTGACGCGCCAGCGCTTCATCTGGCTTCTGATCAATATGATCACGGCGGTCGCCTCCGCCTATGTGATTTCGGCCTTCGGGGCGACGATCCAGCAGATGGTGGCGCTTGCCGCGCTCATGCCCATCGTGGCGTCGCTTGGCGGCAATGCGGGCAACCAGACGATGACGATTGCCGTGCGGGCGCTTGCCACCAAGGAGCTGAGCACGCTGAACGTCTGGCGCGTGATGAGCCGCGAGCTGACCACGGCGGCGATGAACGGCGCCGGCCTTGCCACAATCGCAGGCCTTGTTGTGTGGCTGGTGTTCCAGAACCCGATGCTCGGCGGCGTGATGGCGGCGGCCCTGCTGATCAACACCATCGTTGCGGGCTTGTCCGGCCTCCTGGTACCGATGGGCCTGTCGCGCGCGGGGATCGACCCGGCGGTGGCGTCCACCGTGCTGGTGACCACCATAACCGACGTGATCGGATTCCTTGCTTTCCTCGGGCTCGCTGCCCTTCTGTTGCTCTGAGGAGGGTTTATGGAGCGCGGACCCGTCCTTCTAGTCGACGATGAACCGGTGGTGCTGCGGATGCAGGCCGCAGCGGTGCGCCAGTTCGGCTTTGAGACGATTATCGCGGAATCGGCGGACGAGGGCATCTCGATGGTGCGCCGCTTCAACCCGTCACTGATCGTATCGGACGTGCAGATGCCGGGGCGCGACGGGTTCGATATGCTCGATGAGCTGGGCACGCGCGGCCTGAAGACCATGCCGGTGATCTATATGACCGGCTATGACACGCTCGAGACCGTGCGTCGGGGCTTGAAGGCCGGGGGCGACGACTTCATCATCAAGGGCGAAACGGTGGATCGCCTGCGCCAGCGCATCGCCTTCTGGGCAACGAGCGGCTTTGCCGGCCTGCCGCTCGAACTGCGCCGCCGCACGCTCGAGGCATCCTACAAGGTTGAGGACGACAAGGTGCGGCAGGTGGAAGCCTATATCGGCGCCGACCGCGACCTGATCCGCGATGTGGCGGCCGAAATCGGGCGCGAGTTGGTGCCGGTGCATCCGGGCTATGGCCAGCGGCTTATCGAGCGCATCTGCCTGATCAGCCGGATTTCGAAGCTTGTGATGGAGCGCAGCCGCACCTTCGGCGATTACCTGCGCTTCCCCGATTATGTTTTCAATGTAACCCGCAATGTAGGCCCGGAATGGGCCGATGAAAGCTGGACGATCCTGAAGCATTTCGATGACTGGACATTGGACCCGCGCTTTGGGCGCGCCGGTGCGAGCCCGCTGAAATGCTACCGGGATTACAGCTGGTTCGACAGCGAATAGGGAGGGGATAATGCGTCAGGTGATGAAGGCCGGGCTTGCGCTCGTGCTGATGGGGGCAGGCGTGGTGAGCGCCAACGATCAGGTCGATCTCGACATGGTCACCAAGATCCGGGAGGAAGGTTTCCGCCGCTCCCATGTGATGGAAACCCTGCAGCATCTGACCGACGAGATTGGCCCGCGCCTGACCGGCTCGCCCGCCATGCGACTGGCGAACGACTGGACGCGCGACAAGTTTACCGAGTGGGGCCTGAAGGATGCGCGCCTTGAGGGCTTCGAGTTTGGCCCCGGATGGACCCCGGTGCGGTCCGAAATCCATCTTACGAGCCCACGCGCCGAGCAGCTTTACGGCCTGCCTGTCGCCTGGCATCCGGGCACCGAAGGCCGGACGAAAGGCGAGATCGTGGTCGCCCCGATGAAATCGGCCAAGGATTTCGACCAGTATAAAGGCAAGCTCAAGGGCAAGATCGTGCTCGTGGACGCGGTGCCGGAGAAGAAAGAGCCTTCGAACAAGGTCTTCACGCGTCTCAGCGACGCTGACCTTAAGGACGAGACGACCTATAACCTGCCGACGTCGCCACAGGCTGACCTTGATAGCTGGATCGATCACGTGGCCTTCGGGTACGAGCGCGATGCCTTCCTGCAGGCGGAAGGCGCGGTGGCCATGGTCAGTCGCAGCCGGCGCCCGGGCAACCTGATCGACGCTTCGGGTTACCAGTACAAGCAGGGCATGCTGCCGAAACTGCCTGCGGTTTCCTTGGCGGCCGAAGATTACGGCATGCTGGTGCGCCTTTCGGAGGCCGACGACAAGCGCCCGGTGACGATAAGCCTTGATGTGGCGGTCACCTACCATAACGAGGATATGAAATCCTATTCGACGCTCGCCGATATTCCGGGCAAGGCCAAGAATGCGGAAATCGTGATGGCCGGCGCGCATCTGGATAGCTGGCGGGTTGGTGACGGGGCCGTTGATAACGGTGCCGGTACGGCTGTTGTGATGGAAGCCGCGCGCATCCTGAAGGCACTCGGGGTGCAGCCCAAACGCACGATCCGCTTCGCGCTCTGGGGTGGTGAAGAGCAAGGCTATTACGGCTCGCAGCGCTATGTGATCGACCATCTGGCCGACCGCCCGACGAGTGTGGAAGGCAAGCTGAAATACCTGACCCCCTACGAGCAGCAGTTCGGCCGCTTCCCGATCAGCTTCAAGCCGGGTTACGAAAAATTCTCGGTTTATTTCAACCTAGACAACGGTTCGGGCAAGATCCGCGGCATCTATACCGAGGGGAACGCACGGGCGGCGGCCATTTTCGGCAAATGGTTCGAGCCTTTCCATGATCTGGGTGCGGCAACGATCAGCATGAATGAAACCGGCGGCACCGACCATGAGCCGTTTGACGATATCGGCCTGCCGGGCTTCCAGTTCATCCAGGAACCGCTCGATTACGGCACCCGCACCCACCATACCCAGATCGATACGCTTGAAAACGCCTACGAGGACGACCTGAAGCAGGCTTCAGTGATCATGGCGACCTTCCTTTATGAAGCTGCCATGCGCGACGAACGCTTCCCACGCAAGCCGATGCCGGTGCAGGAAGGCGACAAGAAGGACGAAAAGGTCGAGTAAGCCTAAGCCTCAGCCGATCGCCATATTATCCAGAAGCCGCACGGCGCCGAGGCGCGCGACGGCCAGCACACGCGCCGGGGCATGCCCCGGCGTCAGTGTTTCAAGGGGTGTGAGGCTCGCGGCATCGACGATGGACACATAGTCGACCGACTGGAAACCTACGGCGAGGAGTTTGCTCACAGCCGCTTTCTCCAGCGCGCGGAGATCGGCGCCCGGTTTGGCGTCCGCGACCAGCGCCTTGAGGATCAGGTTGAACTGCCCGGCGACTGCGCGTTCGGATTCGCTGAGATACGCATTGCGGGACGAGGCAGCGAGGCCGTCTTCCTCGCGGATCAAGGTGCCGCCCAGGATATCGACCGGGATATCAAGATCCGCCACAAAGCGGCGGATAACGGCAAGTTGCTGGAAATCCTTCTCGCCGAAGATTGCCACATCGGGCAGGGCCTGCAGCAGCAGTTTGGTGACGATGGTGGCGACGCCGTCGAAATGGCCGGGTCGAATGGCGCCTTCGAAGCCATCGGTGACGCCAGCCACCTGTACGCGGGTCGTGGCGCCCTCTGGGTACATCTCGGCGACACTCGGGCAATAAACGAGGCTCGCGGGCGTGGTGGCAAGCTTTTCGCGGTCGGCGTCTTCGGTGCGGGGATAGCGGTCGAAATCCTCGTTGGGGCCGAACTGGGTCGGGTTCACGAAAATCGACACGATCACGCGGTCCGTATGCTTGGCGATAGCATCAACGAGCGACAGGTGACCATGATGCAGCGCGCCCATTGTTGGCACGAGGCCGACCCTGAGCCCTTCGCGCTTCCACGCGGCAACGGTGGCGCGCAGGTCCGCAATCGTGTGCACGACGGGGGGAAGGGCGGGGCTGGTCATGATAGAAATCCTCGAGTAGTCGCGGTGAGTTAGCCGCGGGCAAGCCGCACGCTATCCAGATCTTCGAGCCCGTTATAGGTGATGATGCCCATGATGTCGTTCACATAATCCTGGCCGCGTTCTGAATAGTCGGCCAGTGCCGGGGCAAGGGCAGGGCCCGTCAGTGGCTCGGCCTGTTCGCGCAGCGCCGCCCGGCGCAGGCGCAGCGACCGGTAGCTGGCGTGACGGTTCAGGTTGATCATGTAGCTTTTGACGCTGTCCAGAAGCTCGTTGAAGCTTTTGACCTTGTGGTTGCGGCCTTCGGCGCGGGCGCGGGGAATTATCCCGTTCGCATCATCGCCCCAAACCCATTCGCCGAAGAGGGCATTGCCTTGCAGTGCGAAATGGCTGGTGCCCCAGCCCGATTCCATCGCGGCCTGCGCCAGCGCCAGCGACGGGGGAATCACATCGACACGCAGCAGCAGGTCCTTGAAAACGCGCGGCTCCAGCTTTTCACCGATGGGCACGCGGAAGGTGCGGGCCACCGTGCGCAGCCATTTTTCATCGTAGCTGCGGACATCGCCCCGCGAATCAAAGCGCGCCTTGATGGCGAGGATGCGGTTGCGGTCCGATTCGATGATCTCGTTGGCGCGCAGCACCAGAGGCAGGATAGCCGCCGTGAACATGCGCTTGCGTTCCTCAACCAGTTCTATTTCCGCAATATTTTCAGGTAGGCGGCTGGCGAAGGCCCGGGGAATATCGCCCTCGGCGGTCAGGTCGGTGCTGAGAACGGCATAGACATGCTCGATCACTTCTTCGGGGTCGCCGGTCGTCATGGCGCTTGGCGGCTCGCCGATCAGATAGTCGGGCACCGCGATCTCGAGATCAGCCGGCGGGGCGCTGACAAGCAGAAGGCGCGCGAACCCAACCGGCACAACAGCCAGGATGAACGCGATCACCAATACTGCAAGGCCGTTCCGG
Organism: Pseudokordiimonas caeni; assembly: GCF_026719705.1. Taxonomy (GTDB): domain Bacteria; phylum Pseudomonadota; class Alphaproteobacteria; order Sphingomonadales; family Kordiimonadaceae; genus Gimibacter; species Gimibacter caeni. The sequence goes on from NZ_JAPPRR010000001.1 coordinate 708,077, forward strand.
GACGTCCCCGTCATGCGCGCCGCTACTCCCAATCTTTCACCGATAGCTATTTGTGTACACGAAGGCTGCTTAATAAAAACTAACAGGTAGCGCGGGCCTTCGTCCTGCTATTGACAGGGGGGCGCCGGGCCCTAATAACTCGTGCGACTTTGTGGCTCTTTTTTGGCCGTTTAGAGGAGATACCGCGTTGACGACGGGTCAGGCAAGCACCAACACGCATATGCCCCGCCGCCCCTATGTGATCGTTCTCGGCAACGAAAAGGGTGGTTCCGGCAAATCCACGACGGCCATGCATATCGTGGTTTCCCTTTTGCGCGAAGGCTTTAGGGTCGGCACGATCGACCTTGACGGCCGTCAGAAAAGCCTCACGCGCTATATTGAAAACCGCCGGGCCTATTGCAAGGCCAATGATGTTGAACTCCCCATGCCGCTTGAACGCGTCATCGTCCGTTCCACCGCCCGCACCAGCGATGAGGCCGAGGCGGATGAAAAAATGCGGTTCGAGGATACCTATGTCGAACTGATGGACCAGGTTGACGTGATCGTGATCGATTGTCCGGGGTCCGACACCTTCCTGTCGCGACTGGCACACACGGCAGCCGATACGCTTGTCACCCCGATCAACGACAGTTTCGTCGATCTGGACCTGATCGCCCGTATCGATCCGAAGACCTACAGGGTGGCCGGCCCGAGTCTTTACGCCGAAATGGTTTGGAAGGCGCGCCAGCGCCGCCAGATGGCGGACGGCGGCACCATTGACTGGGTGCTTCTGCGGAACCGCGTCGGCGCCGTGCATGCCAAGAACAAGGAACGTGTGGAAAGCGTGGTCGAGGAGCTGACGAAGCGCATCGGCGTGCGCTATATCCCCGGCCTTGGCGAACGGGTGATTTACCGCGAGCTTTTCCCGAACGGCCTGACGCTCATGGACCTGCGCGACGAAGGCGTTTCCGAACGTAACGATTTCAGCATGTCGCATGTAGCGGCCCGGCAGGAACTGCGGGCTCTGATGGACGGGCTCAATCTCGCGTTCCGGCGCGAGAAGGTCGCCTGAGCTTATGGGCTGGCTCCTGATCGGTCTCCTGATCGCAGCGGCATTCCTCATTCTTCTGGAATGGTGGGCACGCACAGATGTGGATTCGGCCAAGCGTGTGCTTTTCTGGGCGGCTATCGGCGCCTGCATCCTCCTTTGCATCTTTCTGGTGGCCACAGGCCGCGGGTTTGCCGCGCTTGTCCCTGTCGGCATTTCCCTCTGGCGCTTCCGCAACATGGGCAAGGCGGCCCGCGAGGCGGGGGAGCGCGTGATGCGCCCCCGCAAGGGCAACATGAGCCGCAAGGAAGCGCTTGAGGTGCTGGGGCTGAAGGAAGGGGCAAGTGTCGCCGAGGTCAACACGGCCTACCGTCGGCTGATGGCCGTCAACCACCCCGACAAGGGCGGCAGCGACTGGATGGCGGCCAAGCTCAATGAAGCGCGCAAGGTGCTTCTGGACGATTAACCATACCATTGACGCCGTGCGGTGGCGCTGCCACTGTGTCGGCACTTTCGATCCATTTCTTCCGAGGCAGATATGAGCGCACACGCTTTCCACCCCACGGTTCTCCGCGAGTATGACGTTCGCGGCATCATCGATGAAACGCTCGGGGCGGATGACGCACGCGCGCTCGGCAAGGCCTTCGGCACCAAGGCGGTAGCGACCGGCGGCAAGAAAATTGTGGTCGGCTACGACGGACGGGTATCTTCGCCCGCGCTGCGTGATGCGCTTGTCGATGGGCTGCGCTCCACCGGGGTCGATGTCACCGATATCGGGCTTGGCGCCACGCCGATGACCTATTATGCGATGTTTGAGCTCGATGCCGACGGCTGCATCATGATCACCGGGTCGCACAATCCGCCCAATTACAACGGCTTCAAGATGATGATGCACAAGAAGCCGGTGTTCGGGGAAGCCATTCAGGAGCTTGGCCGGATCGCCACGGCAGGTGACTATGCCACCGGCAATGGCGGGTACGAGCAGGTTGATGTGTTTGACCGCTATATTGACCGCCTGATGAAGGATTTCGAAGGCGCCAGCTTCACGGTGGCGTGGGACCCGTCGAACGGGTCGGCCGGGCCGGCTGTGGCCGCCCTCGCCAAGCGCTTGCCGGGCAAGCATTATGTGATCAACGAGGAAGTCGACGGCACTTTCCCCAATCACCATGCCGACCCGACCGTCGAGAAAAACCTTGAGCAGCTGAAGGCGCTGGTGCGCGAGAAGGGCTGCGACATGGGCATTGCCTTCGATGGCGACGGTGACCGCATTGGCGCAGTGGACGGTGAAGGCCGCGTTGTATGGGGCGACCAGTTGCTGGCGATCCTTGCGGGCCAGCTGCTGAAAGAGCTGCCGGGTGCGCCGATTATCGCCGATGTGAAGGCAAGCCAGGCGCTGTATGACCGGATCGCCGAGCTCGGCGGCAAACCGGTGATGTGGAAAACCGGCCACTCGCTGATCAAATCGAAGATGGTGGAGCTTTCCTCGCCGCTCGCGGGGGAAATGTCGGGCCATATCTTCTTCAAGCACAAATTCTACGGCCATGACGACGCGCTTTATGCGGCCGTCCGTCTCCTGAATGCCGTGGCCGACCAGGGCGGCAGCCTGAAAGCCCTTAAGGACAGCCTGCCGGCAGCCATCAACACACCCGAACTGCGCTTCGACTGCGACGATTTCCGCAAATTCGAGGTGATTAAGGAAGTGCAAAAGCGGCTTGAAGCTGCCGGTGCCGACATGTCCACCGTGGATGGTGTCCGTGTGAAGACGGCTGACGGCTGGTGGCTGCTGCGCGCCTCCAACACGCAGGCCGTTCTGGTGGCACGCTGCGAGGCATCGTCCGAGGCGGGCCTTGATCGCCTGAAGGCGGAGCTTGTGGCGGCGCTGACCGCCTCCGGTGTGGAGCCGCCTGCCGACCTTTAAGGCCCTGCCAACCTCATCACGGCCGATCACATCCGTTTTTACCCCTTTAATGGCGCGCCATATGCGTTACATTATGGAGGTAACGACGGATGGAGAGACCATGCCCGACAAGCGGCAAGACATCGGCAAGACGGGAGGCACGGGCACCGGGGTTCTCACCCGGCCCGAGGCCAAGACCAAAAAGCCGTCCATGTACAAGGTTCTGCTGCTGAACGACGACTACACGCCGATGGAGTTTGTCGTTCATGTGCTGCAGCGCTTCTTCCGCATGACCGTGGAGGACGCGACGCAGGTGATGCTGCACGTCCACCAGAAGGGGGTCGGGGTGTGCGGTGTTTTTACCTATGAGGTGGCCGAAACCAAGGTCAACCAGGTGCTTTCGCTGGCCCGCCAGCACGAGCATCCCCTCCAGTGCACCATGGAAAAAGAGTAACCCCCAGTCACAAGGAACAGACCGTGCCCCGTTTTTCTCCGAACCTTGAAAACACACTCCACAGGGCACTGCATGAGGCGAACGAGCGTGCCCATGAATATGCAACGCTCGAACATCTCCTGCTCGCGCTGATCGACGATGGCGACGCGCTTGCCGTGCTGCGCGCCTGCGATGTGGACATTGATGTGCTGCGCGACCAGATCGTGACCTATCTGGACGAGGAGCTTGATAGCCTGCGCGTGGAAGGCAGCTCGATTGAAGCCACCCCCACCGCCGGGTTCCAGCGCGTGGTGCAGCGCGCCCTCCTGCATGTGCAGTCGTCGGGGCGCGAGGAAATCACCGGCGCCAATCTGCTGGTAGCCCTTTTCTCGGAACGTGAAAGCCATGCGGTTTACTTCCTGCAAAGCCAGGATATGACCCGTCTTGATGCTGTCAGCTACATCAGCCATGGCATCGCCAAGGTGCCGGGCTATAGCGAGCCGCGCCCGGTGCGCGGTGCTGATGATGAAGACGGCGAGGATGAGGGCTCGGCGAAGGAAGCCGAACAGCCCGCCGCCAGCGAGAAGAAGGCAGACACGGCGCTTAATGCCTATTGTGTCAACCTGAATGCCAAGGCGAAGGCCGGCAAGGTTGATCCGCTGATCGGCCGCGACGCCGAGCTGGAGCGAGCCATCCAGATCCTGTGCCGCCGTTCGAAAAACAACCCGCTCTTTGTGGGCGATCCGGGTGTAGGCAAAACGGCGATTGCCGAGGGCCTCGCCCGCAATATCGTCTCGGGCGATGTGCCGGACGTGCTGAAGAATGCCACTATTTTCGCGCTTGATATGGGGGCGCTGCTCGCAGGCACCCGTTATCGCGGCGACTTCGAGGAACGCCTGAAATCGGTCGTCAAGGAACTGGAAAATTACGAAGGTGCTGTGCTTTTCATTGATGAAATCCATACGGTGATCGGCGCGGGGGCAACCTCGGGCGGGGCGATGGATGCCTCGAACCTGTTGAAGCCCGCGCTCGCCTCCGGTTCGATCCGCTGCATGGGATCGACGACCTACAAGGAATTCCGCAGCCATTTCGAGAAAGATCGTGCGTTGCTGCGCCGTTTCCAGAAAATCGATGTGAACGAGCCGACAGTGGCGGATTCGGTGAAGATCCTGACGGGGCTGAAGCCTTATTTTGAGGAACATCACCATGTTCGCTATACGGCGGATGCGATCAAGACGGCGGTGGAACTTGCCGACCGGTACATCACCGACCGCAAGCTGCCGGACAAGGCCATCGATGTGATTGATGAAAGCGGCGCGGCGCAAATGCTGCTCGCCCCTTCAAAGCGCAAGAAGACGATCGGTGTGAAGGAGATCGAAGCCGTGGTCGCCAAGATCGCCCGCATCCCGCCGAAAAGCGTCTCGCGCGATGAAACGCGTGTCATGTCGACGCTGGAAGCCGATCTCAAGCGGGTCGTGTTCGGGCAGGATACGGCGATCAGCGCGCTCACCACGGCGATCAAGCTGTCGCGGGCGGGCCTGCGCGCGCCAAACAAGCCGATTGGTTCGTACCTTTTCTCCGGCCCGACGGGTGTTGGGAAAACCGAAGTGGCACGCCAGCTCGCCAACCTTCTGGGGGTTGAACTGCACCGGTTTGACATGTCGGAATATATGGAGCGCCACTCGATTTCGCGTCTCATCGGTGCCCCGCCGGGCTATGTGGGCTTCGATCAGGGTGGTCTTCTGACCGATGCCGTGGACCAGCATCCGCACTGCGTGCTCTTGCTTGACGAGATCGAGAAGGCACACCCCGATCTTTTCAACGTGCTCTTGCAGGTGATGGATAACGGGACGCTGACCGACCATAACGGCAAGAAGGTCGATTTCCGCAACGTGGTGCTCATCATGACCACCAACGCGGGCGCGGCTGACATGGCGAAAAGCGCCATCGGTTTCGGCCGCGAAACGAATGAGAGCGCGGCAGAAGATGCTGTGAAGCAGATGTTCAGCCCCGAATTCCGCAACCGGCTGGATGCCATCGTGCCGTTCGATTATCTGCCGCCCGCCGTGGTCGCCCGCGTGGTCGAAAAATTCGTGCTGGAGCTTGAACTGCAGCTTGCCGAGCGTAACGTGGAAATCTCGCTCAATGACGAGGCCAAGGAATGGCTCGCCGACAAGGGCTATGACCGCCTGTATGGTGCTCGACCGCTCGCGCGCCTCATTCAGGAAGAGATCAAGAAGCCGCTGGCGGACGAACTGCTCTTCGGCAAGCTCGCCAAGGGCGGCGAAGTGGTGGTGAAGATGGCAGGCGGCAAGCCTGTCTTCGAAGTCACCCCGCATGCGCCTAAAGCGCCGAGCCCGGCGAAGGCCAAAAAGGGGCGTTCGATCGCCAAGCGCAAGGCACCGAAGCCACCTGTTCCGGTGAAATAGGTGCTGGTTACTGACCGGCTGGTCCTGCGCCGCTGGCGAGACAGTGACCGTGCGCCTTTCGCGGCGATCAATGCTGATCCAGAAGTGATGCGTTTCTTCCCGGCGACACTCAGCCGGGAAGAAAGCGACGCGGGCATGGATCGGCTTGAAGCGGGTTTTGAGCAGAAGGGTATTTCCTTCTGGGCCGCCGAAATGCGAGCGGATGGCCGGCTCGTGGGCTTCATTGGCCTCAAACATGTAGCGGACAATCTACCTTTTGCACCCACCATCGAGATTGGCTGGCGTCTCGCGCGGCATGTATGGGGGCAGGGTTTGGCGCCTGAAGGTGCGCGTGCTGCGCTAGCTTATGCCTTCTCCGCCCTGAAGGCTGCAGAAGTCGTGTCTTTCACCCCTGCGGTCAATGTGCCGTCGCGGCGTGTGATGGAAAAGATCGGTATGACACGCGATGCAACGGGGGATTTTCTGCACCCCAACGTGCCGGAAGGCCATGCACTGCAACCTCATGTGCTTTACCGCATCAAGGCGGCCTGATCCGCTCAGCCCTTCCTGAAGGGCAGGTGGTCGCGCAGGCTTTCGCCCATCTCCGCCACTTCGCGACGCTCCATGCGCAGGAACCGGGCCACTGCTTCGCGGAAACTGTCGTTCGGGATCGAATGTGCGCTCAGTGTTTCGACCGGTTCATAGCCGCGTGCCAGCTTATGGGGGCCCTGAGCACCCGCCTCCACGCATTTCAGGCCGTGGGCAATGGCCCAGTCGATTGCCTGGTAATAGCAGGTCTCGAAATGCAGGTTGGCGTGATCCTCCACGCAGCCCCAGTAGCGGCCATAAAGCGTATCGGCGCCGATCAGGTTGAGTGCCCCCGCGATGGGCTCACCCTCGCGCTCGGCCACGATCAAGAGGATACGATCCGCCATTGTCTCGCCGATCAGGCTGAAGAATTCCCGGTTCAGGTAGGGCTGGCCCCATTTGCGGTTCCCGGTATCGATATAGAAATCGAAGAAAGCGTCCCAGTGCGCTTCGGTGATGTCGCCTCCCGTCAGATGGCGGAAATTGATGCCGGCTTCCGCCACACTCCGACGCTCCTTCCTGATCTGCTTGCGCTTTGATGAGGAGAGCGCTGCCAGAAAGCCATCGAAGTCATCGTATCCCTTGTTGAACCAGTGAAACTGCTGGTCGGTGCGGATCAAATAGCCCGCCGCCTCGAAAATCGGGCGTTCTTCGGGCTCGATAAAGGTGGCATGGAGTGCCGAGAGCGAATTTGTGGCCGTGATGTCAGCTGCCGCCCGGGCAAGCGCCAGCTTCAGGGCATCGGTCGGGGCCAAGAGCCGTGGTCCAGTCACTGGGGTGAAGGGCACAGCCGACTGCAGCTTCGGATAATAGCGCCCGCCGGCACGCTCATACGCGTCGGCCCAGCCATGGTCGAACACATATTCGCCGTAGGAATGGCTTTTGGCATAGAGCGGCATGGCTGCCATCAGGGTGCCCGTATCGTCCGCGAGCGTCAGGTGCGTCGCCTGCCAGCCGGTGCCGGGACCGACCGAACCGGACCGTTCGAGGGCGGCCAGAAATGCGTGGGAAACGAAGGGATTGGCGACGCCCGCAAGGGCATCCCACCCGGCGGCGTCAATTTCGAGTATGCTGGAGACAAGCTGCGGCGATAGGCGCGTGTCGTCTGGCATGTCAGCCGGTCACCGCGGGAGATTCGAAGATCGGGGCATCCGCATGCTGGGCCGCCACTTTTTCCTGATGGGCTGTCCGCACGGTCCAGGTGGCAACAAGCCCGCCCTTGGCGCGCCAGTCATGGATGATCCTGTTGGGCAGCAGGTTCACATCCACCGCCAGAAAGTCGGGCCGGGCACGTTTCAGCCAGTAGGGGATAAGAAGCCGGGTCCGCATGCGCGAAAGCGTTTCCTGCCCCATGATGATGCCACGGGGGGCGAGGGGCAGGTGCTGGCGGCACCAGTCGGCCACATAGGGGTTGAAGGACATGATGGCGACCGGCCCGTGATAGCCATGAAGCGCTTCGCGCACCGCAGCCATCAGTTTCGATACCTTGGTGTCCTTCTCGGTTTTCACTTCGATATAAAGCGCGACTTTCGAGCTGATGGCATGCAACACATCGGCCAGAAGCGGCATGGGAAGGCCGCTTGCGCCTACCGGCAGGGCCTTGAGGTCGCCGTAGGGGACTTCCTTCACAAGGCCGACCCCTGCGGTCAGCCGGTCGAGTGTCTTGTCATGGAAAACAACCACCTGCCCGTCGGCGGAAAGCCGTACATCGATTTCGATGGCGAAGCCTTGCTCGACGGCGGCTTCCACGGCGGGCAGGGTGTTCTCAACCCGCACACTATCCTTCGCATGCAGCCCGCGGTGCGCGACCGGGGATTTGGCAAGCCAGGGAAAGGTGCGGGTTTCTGTCATCAGGCGATCTCGATCAGCGCGTCAATTTCAACTGGAACATTCAGCGGCAGGGCATTGGTGCCGACGGCCGAACGGCTGTGGCGACCCTTGTCGCCGAACACATCGACCATCAGGTCGCTTGCGGCATTCACCACTTTCGGCTGGTCGCCGTAGCCATCGATGCAATTGACGAAGGCGCCAAGCTTGACGACCCGGACCACGCGGTCAAGGTCGCCGCCGGCGGCGGCTTTCATCTGGGCGATCAGGTTGAGCGCACACTGGCGGGCAGCGGCACAGGCGTCTTCGAAGCTCACGTCGGCGCCGACCTTGCCGGTATAGGCGATCTTGCCGTCACGAACCGGAATCTGGCCGGAAATGCTGACGAGATTGCCGCTCACCACGAAGGGCACATAGTTGGCAACGGGGGCGACGGGCGTCGGCAGTTCGATCCCGAGTTCCTTGAGGCGGGCGTCGATGGTCATGGGTCTTGTCTCCGGAAATAGCGATAGGACCACCCTTATACAGGGCGGCCCTAGCCGGGGACAAGGGGCGCTATCGCCCGATCACGGGATTATTCAGCGGCAGCGCCGAAGGCTTGTTTGCGCACCAGCTTGTCGCGGTACATCGCCTGGTCAGCGTGGTCGATCAGGCGGGCAGGGTCGGTGGCGCCGTTGAAGCTCATCACGCCGATGGAGCAATGTACGGGGATCACGATCCCGGCAAAGCTGACGGTCGAGGCATTGATGGCCTGTTGGATCGTGCGGATGCGCTTCTCGCCCTCAATGGCGTTGCAGCGTGTCAGCACGATGGCAAACTCGTCACCGGCGAGGCGGGCCACCACATCGGTGGTGCGGGTCAGTTTGGTCAGCATCTGGGCCACATGGCGCAGCACAGCGTCACCCGCCAGATGGCCGTGGCGGTCGTTGATGCCCTTGAAGCCGTCAAGGTCGATAAAGCCCAGCACGCCTTCATCATTGTGGCGTGCGGCGGCGGCCATCACGTCGCCAAGGCGTGTTTTCAGGCCGCGGCGGTTCGGGATGCCGGTCAGGTCATCGGTCGAGGAAAGCTGTTCAAGATAGGCGATCCGTTCGGCCTGCGCCGACATGCGCTGCTCCGCCGCCGCCGCATAGCTCAGCACCTCGCTCACCAGTTGCCAGCCGTTGCTGTCAAACTTGATCTGCGCGTCCGATGCCGTCTGGATCAGGCGGCCGGCCAGCTGGCTGACATAGGGATTGATATCCATTTTGGATTCGTTGCGGGCACGATGATGCGTCATGACGAGACTCCTTACCGGGTATTGTCGACTGCCTCACACCATGCAAACCGGATGCCACAATATTTTTGTTATATGTGTTTGAAAAATATCAGTTATTTTTGGTTCTTCTCAGGGTTGTCCACGGCAGTTTTTGCCGGAAGGCTGCGGCCTTTGCCGATAGCGTCGCGGCCGAATTTGGCCCTCAGTGCATCAAGTGCGCGTTCCGCGGTGGCGCGTTTGGTGCGGCCGGGGTCGATAAGGTCCGGTTGGTCGGCCTCCTCTGGCGAGCGAAACTGCGATCCGCCGATGCCGATCAGCCGGTAGGGCGTGCCATCCGCGAGCGGCTTCAGCATGTCGCGGCCCACTTCAAACAGTGTTTCGGCAAGCTGGGTGGGTGTGTCCAGCGTGCGAGAGCGCGTGACAATGCGGTGCATGCTGGTTTTCAGCTTCAACGTGATGGTGAGCGCCGCCAGGCCCTTCTTCTTCAGGCCCTCGGATGTCCGCTCGGCCTGCCGCCACAGATGGTTCTCAAGGGCAGCGAGATCGGCGAGGTCGCGGTCCAGCGTGATTTCGGACGATACGCTTTTCACGGGCTGATCGGCGGAAACACGGCGGCGGTCCTCACCGCGCGCCAGATGATAAAGGCGCGATCCCATGTCGCCGTAGCGCCGCACCAGCCGGCTTTCGTCCATGCCCTGCAACTGGCTGATCATGGTCAGCCCGTCCTTCTGCAGCTTGGTTGCCATTTGCGCACCGACCCCATAGATGCGGCTGATGGGCAGCGGGGCGAGGATGGCTTTTGCGTCACCTTCACCGATGACGGTGAAGCCGCGCGGTTTCTGCATGTCGGACGCGAGCTTGGCGAGGAATTTGTTGGGGGCGAGGCCGACCGAGATGGTGATGCCGATCTCGCGTTCGATATCGGCGGCAAGGCGGGCGAGCATGACGGCAGGCGGGGCGCCGTGCAGGCGTTCGGTGCCGGACAGGTCCATGAAGGCTTCATCGATAGAGACGGGCTCCACAAGCGGGGTGAGGCGCGCCATCATGGCGCGGACCTGCAATCCCGCTTCCTTGTATTTTCCCATGTTCGGCATCATGACCACGGCATCGGGGCACAGTTTGCGGGCCTGATACATGGGCATGGCCGACCTGACGCCCGAAAGCCTTGCGATATAACAAGCGGTGGAAACCACCCCGCGCCCGCCGGTGCCGCCGATGATCAGGGGCTTGTCCTTCAGGCTCGGGTCGTCACGCTTCTCGATGGTGGCATAGAAGGCGTCACAGTCCATATGGGCGATGGTCAGACGCTCCAGTTCGGCGTGGCTGACCGTGCGGCGGCTGCCGCAAACCGGGCAGGGCGTGGGGCCCGGCCCGCCCTCGAACCGGTGGAAACCATCGCGGCAAAGGAAGGGGACGGGGGTCATGGCCGCAAGCGGATGCCCCCGGCCAGAGTGCGGATATGATCGTGCGCTGCTGCCCAGTCGTCGATGCGGACATGGGCGTCGGGCGCCGGCGGCAGGAGCGCAGCGAGGCGCGGGTCTGCCACCATATGCAGCCGGTGCGTGGCCGGTGCATGCCGGGCTACCGAGGCATGGTGTGGCGGCAGGTCATCGACAAATACGGTAGGCGCCTTGAGGCCTGCGGTGAGTGTTGCAACGAACTCGCCCTTGCCGCCTTTCGAGGCGATCACCGGGTAAGGCATGCCATGCCCGGCGAGGTTGGCGGCGCGCGCCTCGCGCTGGGCTGATGGCACGTTCGACAGGACGACAATCTGCCAGTCGGCAGAGAGCGCGGCGAGGGCGTCAGCCGCCCCCGGCACGGGCTCGATATCGCGGGTGCGGGCGGTGAAGAAGGAGGAAAGAAGTTCGCGGACATGGTCGGCGGCGACGAGCACACCGTGGCGGTCATAGACATTGCCGGTGATGGCAAAGCTCTTGAGGCGCAATTCATAGCCTTCCCCCAGGAGATAGGCCTCAAGCGCTTCCATGAACCGCAGCAACACTTCGTCGGCATCGAGGATCAGGAGCGGCTTTTCAGGGTCGAAACCCGCGGCGATGGCTTCGGCGTCTTTCACCATTCGACCCCTTTGCCACCGCCGAGGGTGCGCCATGCGGCGACCACTTCTTCCGGCTTGCGGTTCACGGCGAGGGCAAAATCGACAAGATCGGGTTCGAAATCGATCAGGAACCCGAGCACACTGGCCTGCATGTCGGCTTCCGCAAGACCGGCGCGCAGGGTATCAGGATCGAGCCCCGTGATCGTGAAAAATCGGTCGCGCAGGGCATCTTCCGCCACGATATGGGCGACAGCCTGCAGGGCCATGGTTTCGGCTTCGATCGACTGGATAGACATAGGGGCTCCTGCAACATACCGGGGCGGGGATTCGGCTTTCATAATAAGAGAGGGGCAGGCAGTTTAAAAGTCATCAGCAATGTGCTGTCAGGCTTGTCTTTTGACAGAAAGCGAGCCTATTATTCCAAACAGATAGGCTCGTAGCTGGTTTGAGCAGAAGCCAAAGTCCAGGGGGTGGTATGGAGAAGAAGATCCTGATCGTCGAAGATAACGAGCTTAATATGAAGCTCTTCTGCGACCTTCTCGAAGCCCACAACTACAAGGTTATCCAGACCCGGGATGGTATGGCGGCGCTTGATCTGGCCCGCGAACACAATCCCGACCTGATCCTGATGGATATCCAGTTGCCCGAGGTTTCCGGCCTTGAAGTCACGAAGTGGCTGAAGGAAGACGAAGATCTGCGGAAAATCCCCGTTGTTGCCGTCACGGCCTTTGCCATGAAGGGCGACGAAGAAAAAATCCGCGAAGGCGGGTGTGAAGCCTATATCGCCAAGCCGATTTCGGTCGGCCACTTTCTTGAAACCGTCAAGCAGTTTGCCGGGTAGTAATCGATGACAGCCCGTGTTTTGGTGGTGGACGATGTGCCACCCAACGTCAAGCTTTTGGAAGCGAAGCTGACGAGCGAGTATTTTGATGTTCTGACGGCTTTCAGTGGGCCCGAAGCGCTGGATGTGATTTCGCGCGAACATCCCGATATCATCCTTCTCGATGTCATGATGCCCGGCATGGACGGGTTCGAGGTATGCCGCCGCATCAAGGCGGACGCCGCGACCTCGCACATCCCTGTGGTGATGGTGACCGCCCTTGACCAGCCGTCCGACCGCGTGGCGGGGCTTGAGGCTGGCGCCGATGATTTTCTGACCAAACCTGTGCAGGACCTTGCCCTTTTCGCCCGCGTCAAATCGCTGGTGCGCCTCAAGGTGATGATGGACGAGCTTCGGAACCGCGAGGCAACCGGCACGACGCTTGGATGGGAAGGCGATCTGGATGATCCGATCGCCAACGAACTCCCTGACAATGCCGCCATCCTTGTGGTGGACGAGCAGGAACGGGTGATGGAGCGGATCGCCCGCGCGCTTGAAGGGGTCGGTGACGTCACCTTCATGACCGGCGGCGACGATGTGGCCGAACGCGCCCGCGAGAAATCATTCGACCTGATCATCGTTTCTCTCACCATGAAATCGACCGACGGCCTGCGGGTTTGTTCCAAGCTCCGTTCGTTCGAGGAAACGCGCCATGTGCCAATCCTCGTGATGGTGGACGATGGCAACGCCAAATTCCTTGTCCGCGCGCTCGAAATGGGTGTTAACGACTATGTGGTAAGACCCGTGGACCGGATGGAGTTTTTGGCGCGGGTGAAGACGCAGCTCAAGCGCAAGCGCTATGCCGACAAGCTTTGGGAAAACTTCCATGTGTCGATGCAGCTCGCCACCACCGATGCGGTGACAGGGCTCTATAACCGCCATTATCTGACCACCCACATGGAAACCCAGCTGCAAACGGCGCAGAAGCGCGGCAAGCCGCTTTCCGTGATGATTCTCGACATCGACTTCTTCAAGAAGGTCAATGATACCTACGGCCACGCGGCCGGCGACCTGGTGCTGAAGGAATTTGCGAATCGCATCGCCCGCAATATCCGCGGGGTGGATCTTGCGGCCCGCTACGGCGGCGAGGAATTTGTGGTGATGATGCCGGATACGCCGCTCGACTGGGCGCACATGATCGCCGACCGCCTGCGTCAGGAAGTCGCTGAGCAGAGCTTCGATATCGGCTCCAACGACGGGCCCATCAGCGTTACCGTATCGATCGGCGTCGCTGTTGCCGGCGAGAGCACAACGCCCGCCGAGCTTCTGGATGCGGCCGACAGGGCGCTTTATACCGCCAAGGAAGGCGGGCGTAACCGCGTGGTGCTGGCACCTACCGCCTGATTTCAGACGGGAAAGACAAATGAAAAAGGGCTGCGAATTTCGCAGCCCTTTTTCGTATCACCTGCGGTGAAAGCCAGATTACTTGATCTTGGCTTCCTTGAACTCCACATGCTTACGGACGACCGGGTCGTACTTCCGAAGGACCATCTTTTCCGTCATGGTGCGCGGGTTTTTCTTGGTCACATAGAAGTAGCCGGTGTCAGCAGTGCTGAGCAGCTTGATCTTGATGCTGGACGGCTTTGCCATCGGTCTTACTCCGAGAATTCCGTTAACGAGATCGCCAGTTGGCGACCGGTTCGACGGCGCAACATACTGTCAGGGGACGATAAGTCAAGCGCAGATTGGCCATTCCGGCGGGAAAAATCCGCGGGAAGCATCAATTACCCGAAATCGCTAATGGATGCGTAACCATTGATATGCCAAAAGAGGGGCACACGAATTGTGACGGGGCCGAGAATGATTACCGAAAACGAGCTGCTGCAGGAACTGAGAACCGAAGCGATCGACACGGTCGAGGACCGGCTCGCGGGCCTTGCCGAAACGCTGCAGCGCTTTGGCGACAGCAACCTGAAATCGCGGGACATTCTGGCGACGGTCAAGCTTGAGGTCCATTCGCTGAAAACGGTGGCGGCAAGCTTCGACATGAAGGCCCTGAAGGCGGTCTGCCACCGCTGCGAGGACTATATCTTCAACCTTACTGACCTCGCGCCGCAGGCGGTTGTCGATATCCAGACCTTTGCGGACCGCATGTCGGAATGCCTTGATGCCTTCGTCAATAATCGCGACGTCGATATTTCGCAACTGGTGCGCAAGCTGCCAGCCAAGCGGGCAAGCTTTGAAGTGGGTGATGTTACCGTCACCGATATGGAAGTGATGCTGGTGATGGAGCCGGGCACCGCCAACAAGATCGTCACGCGCGAGCTTCTGGAATGCGGCTACCGCATGGTCAATGTGGCCTCCACGATGGATGCCATCCAGCTGATCCCCTCGATGCGGCCGGATCTTGTGATCGTCTCGCGCGTGATGCCGGAGCTTTCCGGCGTTGATCTCGCCTGCGCGCTCAGGGCCATGCCCTCGACCCGTGGGATACCCGTGGCTTTGCTGGCCTCTATCGAGCGCAACGACCCGCACCTCGCCGACCTGCCGAAAGATGTGCCGGTGCTGCGCAAGGGCAGCAATTTCTCGAACGACGTCGCCGACGTTTTCGTGAAGCTCGGGATTCTCTGACCCGATAGGCCCCGTCATGGCGGGCTTGACCCGGCATCCAGCGGCGTTTGCATCTGACATGGACCCCGGATCAAGTCCGGGGTGACGATTCATTGGGGCCTGCGGCGCTTCCGGCGCGGTGGATGCTCGGTCTTTTCTTTGGGTGCGGTCGATTGCGGGCCGCCGCCGCGTTTGGGGCTGCGACGCCCTTTGCTGGCCATGCGCCGTGCCTTGGGGCCAATCGCACCGGGATGCCGGTCACCGGCCATTTCAAGCCGCAAGCCGCCCGTGAAGGGGTTAGCCTCCAGCAGCTTCACTTCCACCCGGTCACCAAGACGGAAGGTTTCGCCCGTGCGTTCGCCGATCAGCGAATGGTGGGTTTCATCATGTCGGTAGAAATCGGCCCCGAGCTGCGAAATGGGGATGAGCCCGTCACCGCCTGAAGGTTCCAGCAGCACAAACAGCCCGAACTTGTTGACGCCCGTGATACGGCCCTCGAAATAGTCGCCGATACGGTCGCCGAGATAGGCGGCGATATAACGCGCAGTCGAATCGCGCTCGGCCGCCATCGCGCGGCGCTCGGTGGAGCTGATATGTTCGCCCACCATTGTCATTTCCTCGATCTCGCCTTCAGTGAGACCATCGTTGCCGAGCTTCAGTGCGCGGATCAGGCCGCGGTGGACCACCAGGTCCGAGTAGCGGCGGATGGGGCTTGTGAAGTGGGCATAGCGCTGCAGGGCGAGACCGAAGTGGCCGAGATTGTCGGGGCTGTAGTAAGCCTGCGTCTGGCTTCTCAGCACCACTTCATTGACCATGGTTTCCACGGGCGTGCCCGAAACCTTCTTCAGAAGGCCGTTAAAGAGCCGCGGCATCATCACCTGACCCTTCGGGGTCGGCAGGTCGAGCGAGCGCAGGAAATCCGACAGCGCCTCGATTTTGTCGAAGGCGGGTTCTTCGTGCACGCGGTACATGGCGGGCACGCGATGCTTTTCAAGCTCCTCGGCGGCGGCCACGTTCGCCATGATCATGAATTCTTCGACCACGCGGTGCGTATCCAGCCGCTCGCGCACATTGATGCGGGCGACATGGCCGTCGGGCCCCAGCTCAATCTTGCGTTCCGGCATGTCGAGGTCCAAGGGCTCGCGCTTCGCCCGTGCCATCATGATGGCCTTCCAGGCGCCGTGGAGGGGCTTCAGGACGCTATCAAGGAGTGGGGCGGTGGTCTCGTCGGTAATGCCGTCGAGGGCGGCCTGCGCCTGCGCATAATGGATATTGGCAGCCGATCGCATCAGCCCACGCACAAACTTGTGGCGGATCTTGTTGCCTTCGGCGTCGAACCACATGTGAACCGCAAGGCAGGCGCGCTCCACCCCCGGCATCAGGCTGCAGAGATCAGCCGAAAGCTCCTCCGGCAGCATCGGCACGACGCGGTCGGGGAAATAGCAACTGTTGCCGCGTTTCTTGGCTTCCACATCAAGGGCACTGTCGGGCGTCACATAATGGGCAACGTCGGCGATGGCGACGATGGTGTGCCAGCCGCCCTTGTTCTGCGGGTCCGTATCGGCTTCGGCCCAGATGGCGTCGTCATGGTCGCGCGCGTCAGCCGGGTCGATGGTGATGAGCGGAATATCGCGCAGGTCGGTCCGGTCACCCAGCGCCACAGGCTTGGCGGCTTTCGCGGCTTTGATAACGTCCGTGGGGAAAACGTGCGGGATATCATAGGCATGGATGGCGATAAGGCTGATCGAGCGGGCGTCGGACACATCGCCCAGCCGTTCGGTCACGCGGGCCATGCGGGGGCCGAGCCGTTCGCGGCCCTTGCGCACCGGCATGGCAACCACAAGCTCGCCTTCGATGGCGTTGCCGGTGTCGCCGGCGGCCACCAGGAAATCATCGCGATTCTTCTTGTCGATCGGGTGGATACGGCCGCCGTTCTCGCCGCCATGGAACACACCCATGATGCTGGCTGGTGCATTGGGCAATATTTTCAGGACTTCGGCCTGGTAGCGGACATCGCCGCGCTTCACTTCGCGCAGGCGCACAAGCGCCCTGTCGCCGGGGCCCATGGCCGGGCCCTTGTGGCGTTTGCCCGTGGCGAGCGCAATCTTCGGCGGCGCGCCTTCGCCCTCCCAGTTCACGGGCTTCACGAAGGACTCGCCTTCGCGGTCAAGTCCTGCGAATTCAACAACCTGAACGGAGGGCAGGCGGTCGGACGGGCGCAGCGATTTGGAGAAATCCTTGGCGATCAGGCCGTCGTCTGTCATCTCGCGGAGAAGCTTTTTCAGCTGGACCTTGTCGGGGCCCTTCACATCGAACGCTCGGGCAATGTCGCGCTTGGTGACGCGGCCCTCGAAGCCCTTGATGAAATCGAGGACGGCTTCGCGGCTGGGCAGGCCCTCGATTTCGTGTTTCTTGGCCAAGTCAGGCTCCTTTCAGGCTTGGCAGGGAGACGGGCATCTTACCCGGCTTTTGCGGTCTTGGCTTTCGCCTTCGCAGGGGCCTTTTTCTTGGCGGCGGGTTTCTTGCCGCCTTTCGATGCCTTGGCGGCAAGCCATTCGACTGCCTGCTCCATCGTCACCGATTGCGGATCGGTGCCCTTGGGGAGTGTCGCGTTCGTCTTGCCGTGATTGACATAGGGGCCATAGCGGCCGTCCAGCACCTTCACGCTTTCGCCGTCGGTCGGATGGGCGCCAAGGTCCTTCAAGGTCGTCTTGGCGGCACCGCCCTTGCGGTCCGGCGTGTCGGCGAGAAGCGCGACCGCGCGGTTGAGGCCGACAGCGAAGACTTCTTCGGTGGAGCCGAGCTTCGCATATTTGCCGTCATGTGCCAGATAGGGGCCATAGCGGCCGATGGAGGCGGTGATCGGCTGACCGCTCTCGGGGTGCACACCCACTTCGCGCGGCAGCGACAGAAGGGCGAGTGCCTTTTCAAGACCCACGTCTTCGGGCTTCATATCCTTGGGGATCGAAGCGCGCGGTGGCTTCGTGCCTTTGGCGCCTTCCCCGATCTGCAGGTAAGGCCCGAAACGACCGTTCCTCAGCGTCACGGCCTCGCCCGATTTCGGGTCGGTGCCAAGTTCCACCACACCGTCGCCGACTTCTTCCGATGCTGCGCCATTGTCGTTGGCGCCGAAGGGGCGGGTATAGCTGCATTCGGGATAGCGCGAGCAGCCCACAAACGCGCCGTAGCGTGAAAGGCGCAGGCCAAGCCGGCCTTCATTGCACACCGGGCAGACGCGCGGGTCGTGGCCTTCGTCCTTTGCCGGGAACAGCAGCGGGGCGAGATATTCGTCAAGCGCATCGATCACCACGGCGGTACGCACGCCGATGATCTCTTCAGTCTTGGGTTTGAAGTCGGTCCAGAATTCCTTCAGCACCTTCTTCCAGTCCAGCTCGCCCGCCGAGATATCATCAAGCTGTTCTTCAAGCTTCGCGGTGAAATCATATTCCACATAGCGCGGGAAGAATTTCTCAAGGAAGGCGGTCACAAGCCGGCCCTTGTCCTCGGGGATAAAGCGGTTCCTATCCATCGTCACATATTCGCGCTCACGCAGCACGGTGAGGATGGAAGCGTAGGTGGACGGGCGACCGATGCCGAGCTCTTCCAGCTTCTTCACGAGGCTCGCTTCCGAATAACGCGGCGGCGCCTCGGTGAAATGCTGGTTGGCAGTAACGCCGTTGAGCTTCAGGGCTTCACCGTCGGCAAGCTTGGGCAGGCGGTTGCCGTCCTCATCGTCATCGCTGGCGCTGTCGTCGCGGCCTTCCTGATAGACATTCAGGAAGCCGTCGAACTGGACGACCGTACCGGTGGCGCGCAGTTCGACCGACTTGTCGCCATTGAAGATGGTGACCGTGGTGCGTTCCACGCGCGCGCTTTCCATCTGGCTGGAAACGGTACGGCGCCAGATCAGTTCATAAAGCTTGCGTTCGTCGTCATCCAGCGCATGGGCGATATCGGCCGGGCGGCGCATCACATCCGTCGGGCGGATGGCTTCGTGCGCTTCCTGAGCGTTCTTCGCCTTGGTTTTATACAGGCGGGGCGCATCCGGCAGATAATCCTTGCCGTAGCGGTCACCGATCAGGTTGCGGACCGAATTCAGCGCTTCCTGCGCGATGGTGACACCATCGGTACGCATATAGGTGATCAGACCGGTGACTTCGCCGCCGATCGACTTGCCCTCATACAGCGCTTGCGCGGTGCGCATCGTCTTATTCGCCGGGAAACCAAGCTTGCGGGCGGCTTCCTGCTGCAGGGTCGAGGTGGTGAAGGGCGGTTGCGGATGCCGGAGGCCCGGCTTGCGTTCCACGGTGTCAACCTTCAGCCCGCCAGCCTTGACGCGCGCTTCAGCGGCGCGGGCCAGCGCTTCATTCTTCAGGTCCAGCTTCTTCAGCTTCTCGCCGTCGAGCGCGAAGAGGCGGGCATTGAAGCCGTCACCCGCGCCGTTCGCAAGGGCTGCTTCGATGGACCAGTATTCTTCCGCCACGAATCGTTCAATTTCCGATTCGCGTTCACACACAAGGCGCAGCGCCACGGATTGCACGCGGCCAGCCGAACGCGCGCCCGGCAGCTTGCGCCACAGAACCGGCGACAGGGTGAAGCCGACGAGATAATCGAGGGCGCGACGGGCGAGGTAGGCGTTGACCAGCTCTTCATCCAGGTCGCGCGGATGGGCCATCGCCTTCAGGATCGCCGATTTGGTGATCTCGTTGAAGACGACGCGTTTGACTTCCTTGCCTTTCAGCACCCGCTTGCCGGCCAGAACCTCGAGCACGTGCCAGCTGATCGCTTCCCCTTCGCGGTCGGGGTCAGTTGCCAGATAAAGGCGGTCGGCATCCTTCACGGCCTTGGCGATATCGCTGAGGCGCTTGTTGGAGGCGGCATCGACCTCCCAGTTCATGGCAAAATCGTCGTCGGGTTTTACCGAGCCGTCTTTCGCAGGCAGGTCGCGGACATGGCCGAAGCTCGCCAGAACTGTGTAGTCCTTGCCAAGGTATTTGTTGATGGTTTTCGCCTTGGCGGGCGATTCGACAATGACGACATTCATGAAATCGGCTTCTCCGGCTCGTTCTGGGCGGGAATCACTAAAAATAAGGGCACCCCTTGTCTCACCTAGTTGGAAGTCGCCCAGAATGCAACGGCCTTTGTAAACCGAAGGTCAAAGGGCACTCAGGGCACAAGGGCCACACGACCACCCGGATAGCGCACGGCAAGCCCGCCAAGCTCCAGTTCCAGCACAAGGGCTGCCACTTCTCCGGCCGGCAGGCCAGAGAGGCGGATCAGGTCATCCATAGCAGTGGGGGAGGGGGAAAGAAGGCCCTTCACTTTTTCGCGGGCGGCGGAATTTGTCTCCGGCGCTTTTGGCGGGGCGTGATCGAAAAGCGGCAGACCGGAGGGATCGCGGAGCGCGCGGCTGCGCAGGCTTTCAATCTCGTTCAATACATCAGCGGCCGTTTCGACAAGGATGGCGCCTTCACGCAGCAACTGGTTGGCGCCGCCGGCACGCGGGTCGAGCGGCGAACCGGGAACCGCGAAAACCTCACGCCCCTGTTCACCCGCGAGCCGCGCGGTAATGAGCGAGCCGGAGCGCAGGGCTGCTTCCACAACGAGTATGCCGAGCGACAGGCCACTGATCAGCCGGTTGCGGCGCGGGAAGTGGCGAGCTTGCGGCTCGGTGCCGAGCGGCATTTCGGAAACGAGAAGGCCTTCCTCGCCGATCTTTTCCTGCAGGGCCGCATTCTCGCGGGGGTAGGTGATATCGAGCCCGCCGGCGAGACAGGCAATGGTCCCACCCTTGAGGGACGCCGCGTGGGCGGCAGCATCGATCCCGCGGGCGAGGCCCGAAGCGACAACGAGCCCGGCACTGCCAAGGCCTGCCGCGATCATCTGGGCGATCTTCAGCCCGGCTGCACTGGCGTTCCGCGTGCCGACGATGCCGATAGCATCGCGCGCCAGCAGGCTCACCTGTCCCTTGGCGAACAGCACGGGTGGGGCGTCCTCGGTGGCAGCAAGGAGGGCGGGGTAAGCGCTATCCCCCAGAAACAGGGGAAAGGCCCCGAAGCGGGCGAGGGCAGCGAGTTCCTTCTCGGCTTCGGCTTTCGCCGGGATACGCAGCGGCCCCTTGCGCCCGCCCTTGGCGGCAAGATCGGGCACCGCTTCAAGTGCAGTCTCAGCGCTGCCAAAGCGGGCGATCAGGTGGCGCCAGGTGATGGGGCCGATGCTGTCGGTGCGGATAAGGCGCAGCCGGGCCAGGCGTTCGGATTCCGAGAGGGACGCGGTCTGCCCGCCAGTGTGAAAGCTGCCATGCATGCGCAGACTGTGCCGGAGCCGATGGGCTTAATCAACCGAAAGCTCGGTTATTCATCTTCCGGTTTTTTCGGCGCTGCTTCGGATTTCTTGCCGATCCGGCTTTCCGTACCCTTGAGGAGGCGGCCGATATTATCCTTGTGACGAATAAAGATGATGATCGTCATCACCAGGATGAATGGCCACAGCAACACCTGATCGCTCGGGAACAGATAGGCCGAGAGTATCGGCGCCGCTGTTGCAGCCACAAGGGCGGCGAGCGAGCTGTACCGGGTGACCGCTGCAACCACGAGCCAGATCAGGGCGGTGGCACCCATCGTGGCGGGCGAGATAGCGAGAAGCGTGCCGAAGAAGGTGGCGACCCCCTTGCCGCCCTTGAAGCCGAGATAGATGGGGAAACAATGCCCCATGAAGGCAACCGCACCCGCAAGCGGGGCGATGCCCGGCTCCACGAGCCACGCGGTGAGGCCGACGGCGATGGCGCCCTTGCCGGCGTCCAGCAGGAGTGTGAGAAGCGCCAGATCCTTGCGGCCGGTACGCAGCACGTTGGTGGCACCGATATTTCCCGAGCCGATGGCCCGGATATCGCCAAGGCCCGCCAGATGCGTGATCACGAGTCCGAACGGGACCGAGCCCAGCATATAGGCGAAGATCAGGATGAAATCGGCGGCAACCCCCATCATGAAGGCTCTCCCGTATAAACCGGCTTGCCTGCAACAATAGTGCGCCACACGCGGCCTTGCACCGGCAAAGTATCAAAGGGTGTGTTACGGGCTTTCGAGAGGAAAGCGCTGCGATCAACCCGCCACGGCTTGGCCGGATCGAAGATGACGAGATCGGCGTTGGCACCGACACCGAGCGTGCCGGACGACAGCCCCAGAAGTTTCGCAGGCGTGAAGGTCATCGCCCTCAGCACCGTCATCAGGTCGAGGCTGCCCGCATGCACAGGGGCGAGAGCCAGCGGCAGCAGCGTCTCGAAAGCGCTGATCCCGGCGGCGGCCTGCGCGAAGGGCAGGCGTTTCACATCTTCGCTGCGCGGATCATGGTCGGAAACGATCACATCGATGGTGCCATCCTTGATCCCGTCGATCAGGGCCTTGCGGTCTTCTTCGGTGCGGAGCGGCGGGCTGACCTTGGCGAAGGTACGATAGCCTTCCACAGCATTCTCGTTGAGATGCAGATAATGGGGCGCAGTGGCCGCCGTCACTTTGGCGCCGCGTTTTTTGGCGGCGCGTACAGCCTCAACTCCGGCGGCCGACGAGATGAGCGCGAAATGCAGGCGGCTGCCGGTCATTTCGGCGAGCCGCGCGTCACGTTCGATCTGGATCACTTCGGCCATGACCGGTATGCCGGCAAGGCCCAGCCGGGTGGCGACTTCGCCTTCATGGGCAACGCCGCTGGCGGCGAGCGCGGATTCTTCCGGGAACTGGACGATCAGCGCCCCGAAATAGTTGGCATATTCCAGCAGCCGGCGCAGCACCTGCGCATTCGCGACAGCGCGTCGGCAATCGGTGAAGGCGACGGCACCCGCTTCCTGCATCTGGCCGATTTCGGCGATTTCCTCGCCGCGCATGCCTTTGGTGGCCGCGCCCATGGGGTAAACCCGCACACTCGAATAATCCTTGGCGCGGCGACGGATACGCTCGACCGGGGCATCGGTGTCGATCATGGTTGTCTGGTCGGGCTGCAGGATCACCGTGGTTATGCCACCGGCTGCGGCCGCATCCGTATCCACCTGATGGGCGCGCATGTCGACAAGGCCGGGCGCCAGCACGCGGCCCTTGCAATCAACGATATGGCTGGCGCCGGTCGTGGTGGCGGCAGCGCCAACGGCGACAATGCGGCCATCCTCGACCGTCAGGGTGCCGATTTCGTCAAGGCCCGTTGCCGGGTCCATAAGGCGGGCGTTGGTGTAGGCCGTAATGCTCATGCCTCGCCTCCTTCACGCAGGTTGCGGGTCAGGATATCAAGGCAGGCCATCCGCACGGCGACCCCCATTTCCACCTGTTCCTCGATGGCCGAGCGGTCGAAATCGTCGGCAACGTCCGATGCGATTTCCACACCCCGGTTCATCGGGCCGGGGTGCATCACAAGCACATCTTCCTTGGCGACGGCGAGCTTGTCGCGGGTCAGGCCCCAGAACTGGTAATATTCGCGAAGGGAAGGCAGGAAGCCGCCCTGCATGCGTTCCTGCTGCAGGCGCAGCATCATCACGACATCGGCGTCCTTCAGGCCTTCATCCATGCGGGTGTAGACCTCGACCCCCAGCCGGTCGACATCCTTCGGCAGCAGGGTCGGCGGGGCGACAAGACGGACGCGTGCGCCCATGGCGGTGAGGAGATAGATGTTTGAGCGTGCCACGCGGCTGTGGGTGATATCGCCCGAAATCGCGATGATCTGGCCGTGCAGGCGGCCCTTGCGGCGGCGGATTGTGAGGGCATCAAGCAGCGCCTGAGTCGGATGCTCGCTCCGCCCGTCGCCGGCGTTGATAACTGCACAGCTCATTTTCTCGGACAGGAGCTTCACGGCGCCCGAGTCCGCATGGCGCATGACCAGCACATCGGGGTGCATGGCATTGAGCGTCGCGGCGGTATCGAGAAGCGTCTCGCCCTTCTTGATCGAGCTCGTGCCCGTCGACATCGAAATCGTGTCCATGCCGAGGCGCTTGCCGGCGATTTCGAAGCTCATCAGCGTGCGGGTGGAGTTTTCGAAAAACAGGTTGATCTGTGTCAGCCCCGCGCAGATGGCGGTCGTTTTTTTCGCTCGCCGGTTCTGGTCAACATATCTGTCGGCCGTATCCAGAAGATGCTGGATCGTGGTGGGGTCGAGCCCCCAGGTGCCGAGAAGATGTTTGTGCGGAAAGGCGATTCCCGAAGGCGGCGCAATCTCTGCGCGGACATAGGGGTCATGATCGGACGACTTTGTGCTCATGAAAGTGGCCTTATAGGGCTAAATGACTGGAGCGACAAGGGGCTGCCTCAAAACGCATCGAGCGCGCCTTGAAGGATGTAGGCGGCGGCCATCTTGTCGATCACTTCCTTGCGGCGGGCCCGGCTCGAATCCGCGTCCAGAAGCGTGCGTTCAACGGCAGCTGTCGACAGGCGTTCGTCCCAGAGCGTCTGGGGCAGGTCGATCACGCCGGAAAGATTCTCGCAGAAAGATTTGGTGGACTGGCAGCGCGGTCCCTCCGATCCGTCCATATTGACCGGCCAGCCGATGACAAAGCCGCCGACCTTCTGCTCTGCCACGATGGCGGCAAGGCGCGCGGCATCGTTCCGGAACTTGGTGCGCGCGATGGTCTCCATCGGCGTCGCGATGGTCAGTGTGGTGTCGGATAGTGCCACACCGATTGTTTTGGAGCCGACATCAAGGCCGACGAGCCGGTATCCGCGCTGGATACCGGCCTTCAACTCGCGCAAGGGGACAAGCCTGCTCATTCCGCTGCAGCACCTGCCGGGGTCCAGGCGCGGGCACGGGCCTCGGCGTTGGCACGCAGGTTCATGTAGAAGATGTTGATGTCATAGACGTGGAAATTCTCGCCCGGCCATTTGTATTCCAGCCACTCAGGCGTGGTCGGAATGTCGGTCAGATACAGAATGCCGTCCTGACACTGGGTGCCGGTGAAATTGCGGATCGGCTTGCCGAGCGGTGCGTCGGTCAGGTCCATCACGACCGCACCCATGTTGGTGGAGCGGGTGTCGTTGCCGCCGATCTTCCAGTCTTCAGGGTTGGTGCACAGCATTGTGGTGCCGGCGAGCGGCTCGCCGTTCAGGCCACGGGCATTGTCGAACCAAGCCTTGATTCCGGACGGATCGCCGCCGAGCGCATAGCTCTGCCATGATACCACGCAGCCAGTGTCGGTGGCGCTTTCGCACGCGTCCACGCCTTCGATAGCGCCAATATCGCCTTCAATACTGACCGGCCAGCCGATCACATAGGCGGCGGCGAGCATGGGGGTCAGCTCGGTGCCGTCGAACCGGTCCTTGAGAAGATGCAGCACATGCACTGCCCCTTGGCTGTGGCCTGCAAGGATGATCGGGCGACCGGCATCGCGCTGGGCAACAAAGGCATCGAAGGCCGCAAGGATATCGCTGTAGGCGAGGTCGAGTGCGCGGGCGCCGTTCTCGCCCATGCCTTCCTCTTCCTCAAGGAAAGCGCCAAGACCGGCCTGCCGGTATTTGGGCGCATGAATGCGGCCCGCCACATTGAAGGCACTGGCCTGATGCTTGAAGGACAGGAGCGCGGTATAGCGGTTGGTCTTTTCATCATCGAGCGGCGCGTTCCAGTGCGCGCGGTTCAGGTAAGTTGTCGGATGCACGAAGAAAACGTCGGCAATCGGCGCCATCTTGTGGGTCATCACGCCTTCGGGCGTGTGGGCGCCAAGCGCGGGGTTTTCCGGGCTGATCCACCAGCTTTCAGCCTTGCTATAATCGGGCTGTTCGCTCGGGGCGTCCTCGGCAAAGTCATGGCCGGGCACGAAGGCGAGGCGCATGGCGGTTTCCTGATTGGCGCCGAACCATGTCATGCCTGCAAGCACGACAAGCACGACAACCACGATACCGATCAGGAAATAGACAGCCGGATGACGGCGCGTTTCAGACATGGAATTCCCCCTTGGATTGGCTCAGGGCCACAGGGCCATCAGCCGGTCATTGACGACGCGACCATCTTCATAGCGCACCGCCCCCTTGCGTTCACCCTCTAAAATGAAGCCGAAGGATGTGTAAAGCGCTTGGGCCGCTGCATTGTCGGCATGCACATGCAGTTCGATCTTGCGGATATAGGGATGCGCCTTCACCCAATCGACAAGCGCGGCGAGGAGCTTTCGGCCAACCCCCGTGCGGCGCCGATCAGCGCGCACAGACATGGCGAAGGTCAGCACATGCCGCACCCGCTGACGCGGATCCACCCAGCCGTCGATCATGCCGACAATGGCGCCGTCCGCGTCCTTGGCGATCAGGCAAACCTCACCCGAAGACGCCAGTTTACGCACGCACCAGCGCCAGCGGGCGAAGGTGCCCATCCCGTATTCTCCGGGGGCTGTGATCAGGTGATCCGAGGTTTCATAGACCTGTCGGACATAGGCATTGAGGGCGCGGGCGTCCCCAAGTTCAACTTCGCAAATTTCGATCTTGGCCACCGTTATGCCCTTGTAACGACGCAATTTCCCGATCTTAATCAGATTATTGTGGTAATGTCCTCAATTCTCGGGGGAGAGCGAAAAATGACGCAGGATCAGGCGCTGAACAAAAGCAGGCGAATGCTTTTGCTGCTCGCCGGTTTGCTGGCGGGGATTGCGCTTTATCTCACCGACAAGCGGCCCGTCGGCCTCAATAAAGACATGGCGCTCGCCCTGATTGCGGCACTTTTTTATGGCGCCCATACCCTTCTGTTGACAGCTCATGCCGGCTCGCTGCGGGGTGCAGTGATCTGGTCGTTTGGCGCCTTTGCTGGCGTGTTCGTGCTCGGCTTCCAGTATCTTACCCATATCGGTTACGGGGAGGGGCTGACCCAATGGAATGACGCGGAAGCCGATTTCTTCGTATCGCTCCATTTCGCCTTCTTCCTCTTCACGGTTTACCTGCAAACGTGGCGGGAAGAGCAGGGGCTTCTGTATCCCGCGCTATTCGCCAACGCTTGCCGGAATCTCGTTCTTGCCGTTCTGCCGTTTACGCTGGTGATGCTGGTCTTTCTGGCGCTTGGCATGATTTCCGAACTTTTCAAGGTGATCGGGATCGATCTCCTTTCCCGCCTTCTGGACAAATCATGGTTCTATTTCCCGCTCGGCGGGCTTCTGTTTGGACTGTCGGTCCTGTATCTGCGCGAGAACGAAAAGACGATGGCGGCTGCCGTCCGCTTCAGTCTCGCCATGTTCCGGATCGTCGGCATGCTGATCGGCGGGGCGGCGCTCATATTCCTGCTCTGCTTGCCTTTTGTCGGGCCCGAACCCCTGTGGAACAGCCGTATGGCAGCGAGCATGCTTCTTGCCGTGGTCGTTGTAACGGGCTTCCACGCCAACGCCTATATCGAGGATGGCAGTGCTGCAACATGGGGCAGTGTCGGCAAGGCACGGCAGGTGCTTGTGACGGCCTCTATTGCGGTTCTGCCCATCTATATCGGCCTTGCGGCCTGTGCTTTCTGGCTTCGGATCGACCAGCACGGCTTTTCACCAGACCGGGTCTATGCCTTGCCGATCCTTGTTTTGAGCGGCGGCTTCGCGCTCGGCTACCTATATCAGATCGTCACCAAGCAGCTCGATTGGGTGCGTCATGCCGGGCGGGTCAATATCCCGATGACTATCCTTGCGGCGTTTGTCGCTGTTGTCATGCAGCTCGCCCCTGTCAGCGCATACCGGATTGCCGCGGACAGCCAGGTTGCGCGGCTACAGGCCGGTAAGGTCGCCCCTGATGATTTCGACTATGGTGCGCTCAAATTCTCGATGGCGAAGCCGGGACGCGAGCGTTTCGACACCTTGCTTGCCGACGATGCCACACTCGCCAATCTGGGCTTCACGCGCTCGCTTGCCGACCTGCGAGAGCTCGACAGCCCCCATCTCGCCAGGGCGGTCGACAGTTTGCGTCCGATCCGCCCGGAAGACCTGCGCATCCTGCCCGAAGGCGTGGATATGGCCGAAGCCTTCGATGCGGGCCTTCTGGCTGCCCTCAGCGGGGTCGATATCGACTGCGCCGACCGGCAGGTGGGCATGCCCGTCTGCACCCTATGGGCGGTGGACATGAACGAAGACGGGAAGCGGGAGTATATCTGGATCACTGCACGCGAGTTCGATCTGCAGCTTGAAGTCTATGAAATGGGGGAGTTGGCAGGAAGCTGGCGGCGCTATTGGGGTGGCTCGATGAGTAGCAGTTTTTACGGCGACTTCCTGAAAGCTATCGAGGACGGAAACTTCAGCTTCTTCCAGCCCCGGCTGCCTGCACTGATGGTTAACGGGACGGCCTTCCAGTTCCCCTTGGAGGGTGAAGACGTGACCGACGAGGCGAGAGAGAGTCGGAAATAGCAAAAGTCGCGGGATTTTCCGTCATTCCCGCTTGCTCCCGGCTTGGGGCGGCGCTAAGTTGCCGCCCTGATTTTATGTTGCAACGCGACACGTCTTTCCAAGGGATTTTCCATGTCGGACATTGACAAAGCCACCGTGGCAAAGATCGCACGGCTGGCGCGCATCCGCATCGAGGATGACAAGCTTGACCATCTGGCCGGTGAACTCAACGGCATCATGCACTGGATCGAGCAGCTGAACGAAGTGAATACCGATAACATCGCGCCGATGGCGAGCGTGGTGGATGCCAAGCTGCGCTGGCGACAGGACGAGGTGAATGATGGCGGCATCCAGGACAAGGTCCTGAAAAATGCGCCGAACGCCGAATACGGCTTCTTCACCGTCCCCAAAGTGATCGAGTAGGCCTCAAATGACCGACCTGACCAAACTGACAATCGCCGCCGCCCGCGACCTGATGGCGAAGGGCGAGCTTTCCTCGCGTGAGCTGACCGAAGCCCATATCAAGGCTGTCGAAGCCGCGCGTCCGCTGAACGCCTATGTGGCCGAAACCCCCGAGATGGCGCTCGCGCAGGCGGACGCTGCCGACGCCAAGCGCAAGGCGGGTGACGCCCGCGCCATGACCGGCATCCCTGTGGGTATCAAGGACCTGTTCGCCACCAAGGGCGTGCACACGCAGGCGTGCTCGCACATTCTCGATGGCTTCAAGCCCGAGTATGAATCGACGGTGACCCAGAAACTCTGGGACAATGGTGCCGTCATGCTCGGCAAGCTGAACATGGACGAGTTCGCCATGGGCTCGTCGAACGAGACGAGCTATTACGGCCCGGTGAAAAACCCGTGGCGCGCCGAAGGCTCTAACAAGGATTACGTGCCCGGTGGCTCGTCGGGTGGCTCGGTGGCCTCGGTTGCCGGTTACGCCGCAATGGGTGCGACGGCATCGGATACCGGCGGCTCGATCCGCCAGCCTGCAGCCTTCACCGGCACCTACGGCATCAAGCCGACCTACGGCCGCTGCAGCCGGTATGGCATGGTGGCGTTCGCCAGCTCGCTCGATCAGGCCGGCACCATCACCCGCACCGTGCGTGACGGCGCCATCATGCTGGAGAGCATCTGCGGCTTCGACCCCAAGGATTCGACGAGCGTGAACATGCCCGTCCCGAATTTCGAAGCGGCACTCACCGGCGACATCCGCGGCCTGAAGGTTGGTATTCCGCAGGAATATCATCTGGCCGGCATGCCCGCCGAGATCGAGGCGCTGTGGCATCAGGGTATCGAATGGATGAAGGCAGCGGGTGCAGAGGTTGTCGATATCAACCTGCCGCACACCAAATATGCGCTGCCGACCTATTATATCGTGGCGCCTGCCGAGGCTTCCTCGAACCTCGCCCGTTATGACGGCGTTCGGTACGGCCTGCGCGTTGTGCCCAACGGCGGTGGCCTCAATGACATGTATGAAGCGACCCGCGCCGCCGGCTTCGGCGACGAGGTGAAGCGCCGCATCATGATCGGCACCTATGTGCTGTCGGCTGGCTATTACGACGCCTACTATCTGAAGGCCCAGAAAGTGCGTCAGCTGATTTCGGACGATTTCAAGCGCGCCTTTGAAAAGGTCGATGTGATCCTGACCCCGACGGCACCCTCGGCCGCTTTTGCTTTTGGTGAAAAGTCGGACGATCCGGTTTCCATGTATCTCAATGACGTCTTCACCGTGCCGGCGTCGCTTGCCGGTATTCCGGGCGCGAGCGTGGCCGCAGGGCTCGATGCGCAGGGGCTGCCCCTCGGGCTGCAGATCCTCGGTCGTCCGTTCGACGAGGAAACCGTGCTGCGCGTCTCCGGCGTGATTGAAGAAGCGGCGGCCCTGAAGGCCGAACCCAAAGTATGGTGGAGGTAAGCACCATGGCGAAATATATCATTCAGGGTGCGACCGGCGATTTCGAAGTGGTGCTGGGGCTTGAGGTCCACGCACAGGTCACCTCGAACGCGAAGCTTTTCTCGGGCGCTGCCACCGATTTCGGCGCGGAGCCGAACGCGCAGGTATCGCTGGTGGACGCCGCCATGCCCGGCATGCTGCCGACGATCAACGAGGAATGCGTGCGGCAGGCCGTGCGCACCGGCCTCGCGCTCGGTGCCCAGATCAACAAATACTCGGTGTTCGACCGCAAGAACTATTTCTATGCCGATCTGCCGCAAGGCTACCAGATCAGCCAGTTCAAGCATCCGGTCGTGGGCGAGGGGATCGTGAAGATCGACCTTGAGGACGGCTACACCAAGGAAATCGGGATCGAGCGTATCCACCTTGAGCAGGATGCCGGCAAATCGATGCACGACCAGCATCCGCAGTTCACCTATGTGGACCTGAACCGCTCGGGCGTGGCGCTCATGGAAATCGTTTCGAAGCCGGATATGCGCAGCCCCGAAGAGGCTGGCGCGTATCTCACCAAGCTTCGCACGATTCTGCGCTACATCGGCTCGTGCGACGGTAACATGGAGCAGGGCTCGATGCGTGCCGACGTGAACGTGTCGGTCCGCCGCCCCGGCGAACCTTTCGGCACGCGCTGCGAGATCAAGAATGTGAACTCGATCCGCTTCGTGCGTCAGGCCATCGAATATGAAGCCCGCCGTCAGGTGGATATCATTGAGGATGGCGGCAAGATCGATCAGGAAACCCGCCTGTTTGACCCGGTGAAGGGCGAGACCCGTTCTATGCGATCCAAGGAAGAAGCGCATGACTATCGCTACTTCCCGGATCCTGACCTGCTGCCCTTGGAATTCGATGACGCCTTCATCGATGCAGCGCGCGCCAGCCTGCCGGAACTGCCGGACGACAAGCGCGCCCGTTTCGAGGGCGAGCTTGGCCTTTCGGCCTACAACGCCGCCGTGCTTGTGGCCGAGCAGGAATCGGCTTCCTTCTTCGAAGTGATTTTGGACGAAACCGTCAAGGCGACCAAGAAACCGGCGAAGGATGTGGCCACCAAGGTTGCCAACTGGGTGATCGGTGACCTTTTCGGCGCGCTCAACAAGGCCGGCAAATCGGTTGCCGACAGCCCGGTGAGCGCGAAGCAGGGTGCCGAGCTTCTGGCGCTTATCGAAGACGGCACGATCTCGGGCCGGATCGCCAAGGAAGTATTCGAACTGATGTTCGAAACCGGCAAGGACGCCGGCACAATCGTCGAGGAAAAAGGCCTGAAGCAAGTCTCCGACACGGGCGCCATCGAGAGGATCATCGACGAGGTGATCGCCGCAAACCCCGGCCAGCTTGCGGAATACCGTGGCGGCAAGGACAAGCTGATCGGCTTCTTCGTCGGCCAGGTGATGAAGCTTTCGGGCGGCAAGGCCAACCCGGGCCTCGTGAACCAGCTCCTGAAACCGAAGCTAGACGGCTGAGACAGGCAATCTGACAAAACAGGATAAGGGCCGGAAATCCGGCCCTTTTTCTTTGCCACATTTCCGCCACGGCCGCATTGGAGTATGATCGCAGAGGAGAGTGTGACCATGCTTCGTGCGTCTGCCATAGCCGCTGGCCTCATCGCTGCCAGCACAAGCGCCGCATTTGCGGACGAGTTGCCATGCATCGGCAGCGGCTGCGATGCCTATGTCCTTGATGCTACCCCCGTTTACGGCCCAAGCCCTGAAAAGGTGCGGGCCCGCCAGAAGGTGATCGGTGGCGCGCTTGGCGGGCTTGCCGGTGGCCTGATCGGCGATGAGGTTGGTGGCACGGGTGGTGCGATTGCCGGTGTGGCCCTCGGTGCCATGCTTGGCATGCAGAAGCCCGACAAGGAACGCATGGAGCGTCAGGCACGCTACTACCGCGAACAATATCTGGCAGGCACGGATATCAGCTACGACCCTTCGCGGCCGCTGCCCGCCGTTGCCCATTGGCGGGGCGAGCCACGGCAGTTTCCGTCGGTGGTCCTGCTGCCGGTACCGCTCGGCCCCGATGACTGAATGATGAACAGCCCGGTTCAGGCTGCATTCAGCAGGCCGGGCATAGTGTGTAAGCGTCCCTTATCAGGAGGCCGCGATGTTGAAGAAAAGTTTCGTCCTTATGTGCCTCGCCTCGGTTGCGCTGCCCGCCATTCCGGTGGAAGCGGCCGACAAGCGCGATGAACGGCGCCAGGAGCAACGAGCCCAGCGTCAGGAACAAAAGGCGCAACGCCAAGAGCAAAGGGCGCAGCGTCAGGAACGAGCCCCGCGGCAAGAGCGTGCCGAGCGTCCGGAACGCCGCGCACCGCAGCAGCAGGCGCGGGCCCAGCAGCGCCCGCAGCCGCAGCAACGTCAGCAACCGCAACAGCGCCCGCAGTCGCAACAATGGCAGCAGCGTGGCGATGGCCGCGAGCCGGCAGTGCGACTTGCTGGCCAGCCAGAGCAGGGCCAGCCGATGCGCATGTCGTCTCGTGATGAGCGGCGCGGCCAGGTGAAAAAGGCTGATGCGTCCCGGAAAACGCCGTCGGGCAAGCCGAGCGGCTATCAGTACCAGTATCAGAAGCCGGTGAAGCAGGACTATGGCAAGACCAATCACCAGTATCGTGATGGCCGCGACCGGGACCGCGATGACCGCTACAAGCACAATTACAAGAATGACCGCAAGGACCGGCATGATCGCCACGACCGTCACGACCGTCACGACCGGAACGGCCGCGACAAGCACAAGTGGGATCACAAGGACAAGCATAAATACAAGTACAAGCACAGCTACCGGCACGATAACCACCGGTATCGTTACTGGCATCCGGGCTACAGCTATCACTATCGCCCGATCCTCTGGACGCCGGGACACCTGTATTATGGCTATACTTGGGGCGGTCATTATTATTATCCGCGCGGCCACTTCCGCCATCACGGATATTATTACAGCCCGATCGTTGTTGTGGGGCACCATCACCATCATGGATGCGGCCACCATTATTTCGACGGCTACTGGTATGACCGGCCGGTTGTAGGCTTCAGCTACAATTATTATGACGGCGGCAACAATTATTACCGCGAGGATGACAGCGGTGCCGGTATCCTTGGAGCCACGCTCGGCGCGCTCTTCGGCGGTATTCTGGGAGCCGAGATCGATGGCGGCCACAACCGGGCAGCCGGCGCCGTGATCGGCGCTGTGACGGGTGCCGTGGTCGGCCATGAGCTCGCCACCAGCGGCAGCGGCAACAGCAGCAGCGATGACCAGCGGTACTATTACCGTGACGAAGGCCAGGAAGTGCGCAACTGCAAGTCCTACAGCTTCGAAAACGGCGAATATGTCTGCACCAAATGGACGGTCGAGTATCGGTACGACGACTGATCGTCCCGCGAGACAAGGGAGCAGAACGGGAAAGGGCGGCAATCTGGCCGCCCTTTCTTTATTCGGGTACGCGCGCAAAGAAAAAGCCCCGCATCGGGGATGCGGGGCTTGTCTGTTCAGGCGGAGTGCCGGTCAGTCGCGGCGGTCGTCATAGACGATCTTGGATTGATCCAGCACCAGCCGGGCTTCGCGGCCATAAAGGATCACAACCGGGGCGCCGGGCTGCAGGGGTACGTCATCGGCTTGCACGAGGGTTACAAGGCCGCCGTTTTCCGTTTTGACGATATATTCGTAGCCGGTGCGGTTGCCGGTTTTTTTCTCGACATCGTTGCCGATCAGGCCGCCGATCAGGGCGCCCGCGATGGCACCCGCCACAGCACCTTCGCCGTGACCGCCGATGGCCGCACCGGTGGCACCGCCGATACCGGCACCGGCTAGGCCGCCATAGCCCTTTTTCGGGCCGGAAATCTGCACCTGGCGCACGCTTTCAACCGTGCCGCGCTCGGCATGCTGCACCTGGCCGGCAGCGCCTGAGCTGTATGTGTTGGAATCAGGGGCCGTCGCACAGGCGCCAAGGCCGAGAACGGCAGGCACCATCAGGGCGGCGGCAAACGAACGGGAGGCAATTTTCTTCATGTCATTCAAACTCCGGGCACATGTCCTGACAATATAGGTGCACCTTGAAAAGGGCAGATTCAAGGCAGGGGGCGAAAGGTCATCGTTGTCATGTTCCTGCAACATTCAGCCGTACAATGACCCTCGGTAAAGCATGCGCGCCGTGTTCGGATGTATTGGAAGCGGAATGTTTATGGGTATCACAATCGGGTCGATTGCCAGTCTGGTGGCGCCGGCGAGCCCCGAGGACTTCTGCGGCACGCTTTACGACCGCTTCACAGCAGACGATACCCTGCAATCCATCGCCGTTGTGGATGGCCGCCGCCCGGTGGGCCTTGTGCGCCGGATGGACCTGATGCTGAAGCTTGCTGACAAGTTCGGACGCCCGCTTTTCGAGCGCCGCCCCGTCAGCTTCGTGATGGACGAAAACCCGATGGTCATTGAAGCCGGCATGTCGCTTGACGAGATCAATGCGCGGCTGGTGCGGGATGGTGCGTCGCTCACGCAGGGCTTCATCGTCACGCAGGGCGGTCTATACCATGGTATCGGCACCGCCCAGACCGTGTTGCAGGCGAACATGCAGCGCGCGGAGGAGCGGATGCGCCAGCTGGAGCGTGCTCATCTGGCCGCCGAATCCGCCAACCGTGCCAAGACGCAGTTTCTGGCCAATATGAGCCACGAGCTTCGTACCCCGCTCAATTCCATCATCGGCTTTTCGGACCTGATCATAGAAAGTTCGGACCGCGGCAAGCCGCTTGATACCATGACCGACTATGTGGGCGACATCCGCATCGCCGGGCGTCACCTTCTGAATGTCATCAACAGCATTCTCGACATGTCGAAGATCGAGGCCGGTGCCTTCGAACTGCGCGAGGATCATGAAGACCCGACAGAGCTTGCCTATCAGGCTGTCCGCATGATGGACGGGATGAGTCGTCGCAGCGAGGTGAAGATCGAGATTGAGGCGCCGGCTCGCTGCGAGGACCTTTGGGCCGATTTGCAGGTGACGCGGCAGGTGCTGATCAATCTCCTGTCCAACGCCGTCAAGTTTTCGCCCGCAGGGGCGACGGTGCACCTGATCCTTTCTGAACTTGCTGACGGCTGCTTCTCTTTCGAGGTCCGCGACCATGGCCCCGGCATTTCAGCCACCGATCTTGAGCGCGTTCTGAAGCCGTTCGAACAGGTGGACGGTGCCATCGCGCGCCGGCACGAGGGCACCGGGCTTGGCCTGCCGCTTGTACAGGCCTTCATGGAAGCACACGGCGGCACACTCACGCTTGAAAGCGAAATCGGTGTTGGAACACGGGCGACGGTCACTTTCCCGGCCGAGCGCTACCACGCACGCACCAAGCTTTTCAACGCCATCTGACCATCAAAGCGATACACCCCAAGATTCGGTTTTGAGTGGGCCCACGGCTTTGATACACTCGATACCGGAAGGGTAGCGGCTCATTCTCTATCGCCCCCTTTCCCAAGAAACCAGGTCCGCCATCATTGACGTCAGGTTCCGCTACCCTCGGGTGGCAGGGATGCAGGGCGGTTTTGCCTTATCGCAGACACGCCGCAGGAGAGAGACGAACCGCAGGGGTGCGGAGAGACGGAAAATGGGCCAGAAGGACATGGAGTTATATACATATGTGCAGGAGCGCATGGCCGGGGCCGAAACAGGCCAGGCCGATGCGCTGTATGATCTGGGGCTTCTCTATTCAACGGGGCAGGGGGTCGAGCGCGACTATGTGCAGGCCCACAAATGGTTCAATCTGGCGGCGATCCGTGGTGTGCGGCGTGCGCAGGTGGACCGCACAGAACTTGCCCGCGACATGACATTTTCCCAGATTGCGGAGGCACAGAAACAGGCGCGCGAGTGGCTGAACACCCATTGAGCAGGCGTGAGGGCAGCGGTCAGGACCCGTCTGTCTCCAGCGCCCTGTCGATGAGGAATGCCAGATGATCGCGGTGCGCCTGTGTTGCGAGGTCGCCCCGCCAGCGGCTCATGTCGTTGCGGATAGCGCGCAGGTTGGCAAGTGCGGCCGCCCTTGAGACATAATCATGTGACCCGCCCTGCATGACAATCGTCAGAAACTGCACGTATAGCGTCTGCAATTCCTGCCGGTAAGCGTTCACGCTGCCGCGGCTGTCATCGTCGAAAATCGCTTCCGACAGATCGGTCATCATCCGCACCACCGGATATTCGTTTCCGTAGAGCCCGCTATCGGTAAGACGCAACAGCGTCACCGGATGCAGCAGGTGGAAAAGCACGCTCGCCTGAATGTTCGCAACGCGGGCGATGGGTTTGGGATCGTCGGTCCCGAAGAAATTGAAGAAGCCACGCCGTTCGATGCCGAGCTGCTGCAAAAGGCTTGCATCCACCTTGAAGGCTTCAGGCGCGAAGATATTGTCGCGCAACAGCTTCATGGCTTCGCGCTGGCGGGCGAGCGGCACCGGGGTGTAAGGGCGCGCTGCCCCCTTCTGGCCCGCCACTGCCTTGTCCACATACACACCGCCGATATAGCGCGAGATCACCTTGCCCTGCGTGGCCATATCGGCCGTGAGGATCAGGTAGGCGTTCCTGAGCGCCTGATAGCTTTCGCCTGACTTCACCATCCGCCCGGCAATCTCGCCAAGGGCCTTGCGGTCGAGCGCCAGACGGTCGGCGGCATAGCGCATTGCGTCGTCGGTCAGGTCATTGAGGTTGACGCGTGGGTCGATCCCCTTGCCGGGTGCCCGCATGTCGTCGGCGTCATTCGCAAAGGCCAGTGCCTTTTCGGTCGAACGCTCGAGGAGGGCGGCGCGTTTGGCCGGATCCTCCATCGCCGGGTCATAGCCGAAGCGGATGGCCCAGATGTCATAAGCGCCGGGTGCGGTCGGGAAATAGTCGCCTTGTGGTTTGCCGGGCGGCGCGAAATTGATGGCGGGATAGTCCATCACCGAGCCAAGCTTCACACCGCCATCCCGTTTGAAAGCATCGGCATAGGGCAGCGACTGGCTGGCCATCATATTGTGCGTGAGGCCGAGCGTGTGGCCGATCTCGTGGGTGACGAGATAGGCAACTGTTTGCTCCAGCAGTCGTTTGCGTTCGTCCTCCGGCCGGTCAAACACCGCCGAAAGCGCCATCGCATAATTCAGATTCTGGTGGAGCATGGCGCCAACGTCGCACTGCGCCTGCAGTTGGCGGGGATCACCCTTCATGGCCTCCACCGCCATCGGTAACGGATCTGCCCACACGGCGGCGGCAGCGTCGCCCTCAAACACATCGCGCATCTGCAGAAGCTGGGCGAGGGTGCTGTATTCAAGGATCACATCAGCGCCGAGGATCTCGCCGGTCAGCGGGTTGGTGAAGCGCGGACCATAGCCTGAGAAGGGCGGCTGCGGGCTCGCCACCCAGCGGATGACATTGTAGCGGATATCGTCGGCGTCCCAATCCGCATCATCGGGCTGGATCTTCACCTCGATCACATCCTTGAAGCCTGCCGCTTCGAATGCCTTGTTCCAGCCAAGGGCGGCCTTTTCGATGATTGGGCGCAGCTCCAGCGGCGTTGTATTCTCGATCCACCAGACAATAGGTTTCACCGGCGGCGAAAGCGGGGCTTCCGGATCTTTCTTGACGAGCCGCCAGCGCGAGATCATGTCGCGCCAGGGGGTGATATCGGTGCTGGTCAGATCGTTTTGGTAATCGACGAAATAGCCGACGCGGGGGTCATCAAGGCGCGGTTCGAATTCGTCGTCGGGTTTCGCCAGCAGCGTGTGAGCCACACGGACGGTCACAATGCGCGGATCGGTGATCTCGAACCCGTTGCCGGGGTTAGAGGGCATCGGGTTGACGAAGACATAGTCGACAACGACGGCTGTGTTCTCGGGATAGTTCCGGATGAGCGAAACGCGGGAACGTTCCTTGTCGAGCTTGCCGAGGCTGAAGCCGCTGTTATCGCCGCCGGGAACAGGCATCGGCTTCACAGGGTCGAAGCTTTCATCGACGAACAGGGCATCTGCCCGCACAAGGAACCGGCGGTCGGCGCCCTTTCCGCTTGCAGCCTCGATCCGCAGCACATCAATGACAGCCGGGCTGACGTTGGCGCCGGCGGAGCGGGCCAGCGGGCTTTTTTCATCGTAATAGAAATAGGGATTGCTCTCGACAATCTCGATCTTGTCGAACCGGCGGATCAGGCGGAACACCTTTTTCTGGCGGTACTGGCCACGAAAGTGGCCGCCTTCCACCACGCCGTCCGAAACCTGCGAGACATAGATGAAATCGCGGTTCAGCTGGTTTGCCGCAATCTCCATCCTGAGCGCACCGGTCTTGGTGTCGCGGTACAGCGGGAACAGGCCGTCCATCTTCTGCTGGCCCTTGACCCGGGCCTCGATGGTGTTCGTGGGCTCCTTCGGCTTTTTCTCGGCCTTGGCCTCCGCCTTCTCGTCTTTCTTGGGCGGAGCCTTCTTCTCGTCCTTCTTGTCTTCGTCCGGCTTGTCTTCCTTGGGCTCGGCCGGCTTTGGCGGCTCATCCTTCGGAGGCTCGGCGGGCTTCGGCGGGTTCGGATCGTCGACCGGCGGTTTTTCCGGCTTCGGATCGTCGGCGAGGGCTGCGGGCAAGCCAACACAGCCCGTCAACGCCAGCCCGATTGCCCGGCGAAGGAGAAGGGAACGGAAGGTACGCGGCACCGGCATGGGTTTTCTATCCCGGCTCAGCTTGGGGTCTTCAGCATGCTCTCAAAGCGGCTGAGGAAGGCTTCGCACCCCTCGCTCGGCGCTTTCGCGGATGCAGCGGCCGACAGATTCTTGAATTCGATCCGGGCCATGTGCTTCTCGAAATCGTCTTTGGCGAGGCGGGCGAAGTTGCCTTCGGCGCGGGCGATATATTCATCCGTCATGTCTTCGGGGGCGTCGCAATATTGGGCGGCGCCCATGATGAGGGCGCTGTCGCGCACGGCATCCATCAGGGTGTCTTCCGCCATGGCGGCACCCGATGCCAGCAGAAGGAAAGGCAACGCAAGAAGCGAAGGGGAGGCGAATGTCATCGTCTGCAAGTCCTTGAGAAGGTCAGGAAGGGAAGCCTAGCGCCAATCGCGCCGGGTTAAAAGTCAAAGCTGAGCGAGGACGAACCTTCGCGGATGTCGCCGCCCTTGCGGTCGGCCCCGACGCGGACAAGGACGCTGTTCGTCTGGCCCGGCAGGTTGCCGATCAACAGCTTATTCAGGATGGTGACATTTTTGGGGCGGGTCGGCCAATCGGCTTCCAGAAACAGCATCAGGGTCTGGCCCTCTAGCTTCATGCCCAGATAATCGAGCTGCACCGGTGTGCCGTCGAGCGAGAGTTCGATATCACCAACAATCATCGGGCCAACGGCTTTTTCGAGCTCAGGGATATCCTTGTCATCAAGGAAGCTCATCCGCTTGCCAAGCTCGACCGACAGGTAAGCCTCGATTTCATGGGCATGGGCTTCGACAACAAGTTCGACCGATTTGTCGTCGCTGTTCCAGAACACATCGGTGAAACTGGCATACACATTGTGGGCCGCTGCGGGCAGGGCAGCGAGAAGAAGCGCAAGGCATGCTGCAAGCGGCTGCTTGAAGCGGGCGAAGCAGCGCTCAGTCAATTTGGTCATTATCAAGTTCAACCCTGTTGCGGCCGGATTCCTTGGCCTTATAGAGGGCGCGGTCGGCGCGGCCAATCAGGAAATCGAGTGTCTGGTCATACTGGCCAAATTCAGCAACACCGATACTGACCGTGAAATAGGGGGTTTCAATGTCTGCGCCTTTTTTCGGTGCGCGCATGGCAAGGCGGATCTTTTCAGCGAGCGGCAGTGTCTCGGCTGCAGAATGGCCCGGCAGGAGCACGGCAAATTCTTCGCCGCCCATGCGGCCAGTGATAGCGCTTTCCGGCAACAGTTCGGTGATGCGCCGGGCGCAGTAGCAGATGGCCTGGTCGCCGGCTGCATGGCCGAACGTGTCGTTGATCGCCTTGAAATGATCGATATCGACCATGATGGCGCAAAGACTGCCGCCCTCCTGCACTTCTTCAAGTGTCCAGCTGCCGCAATCGGCAAAGCTGCGACGGTTGAGCAATCCGGTCAGCGGATCGGTGGTTGCCAGACGGGTGAGTTCAGCCTGCTGCGCCTCAAGCTCCTGCTTGGCGAGATAAAGCTGGTCGGCCAGTTCCGCCACGCGGGCTGTTTCATCTTCCATCAGCGAGGCATGCATGGCGCCGTCCTGTTGGGCCAGCATGTCGACTGTGCGGTCGAAAATGGTCCAGATGCGGCGATCGCCGGCAATCGGGTGGCTGGCACGCTCGAGGAGGCGACCGTCGGTGAGATGCAGCCGGTCAGAATAGGGCATGCCGGGAGCAGCTATGAGGGTCGAGACGATCTCATCGGGGATTGCGGGATCGTCGGTTTCCGCATGCAGGGGGGCGAAGGCTTCGAGGATCGGCAACTCGGCCACATCCATGCCGATCACGGCAGCCATGGCGGCATTGGCAACGGCAACAAAGCCCTCCGCATCAGAGATGAGGATAGGCCAAGGCAGTGCATCAATATCGATCAGGCGTTCGGGCACGTCCTTCTGCTCCAGCGCAGTTCGCTGTGGCATCATGTGGCCTCGTCTCCCCACTCTGTACGGTGTTCCCCCTTCGTACGGGGCCCATAGAAGGGGGATGGCGGCGCAAAGTCAAGCCGGGCGTGGGCGAGAGAAGTAAAAGGGCCGCACATGGCGGCCCTTTACGGTTCTGCAAGGCTTGGAGGCAAAAGCCTATTTCTTGTCGGCCACCGGCTTCTCGCCGTCGGCCACTTCTTTCATCAGGTCGCGGGACTGTTCGCTCTTGAACAGCTCCACCCGGCTTTCTTTCGCCTTGGCGGGCCAGGCATTGTTGCTGGTATCCGCGTCGGCGATTTCGTGGTGGGGGTCAAGTGTCACCGACCTGATCTTCTTGGGGCGGACCAGAAGCTTCG
The DNA here is from genome assembly GCF_026719705.1 of Pseudokordiimonas caeni. Lineage (GTDB taxonomy): Bacteria > Pseudomonadota > Alphaproteobacteria > Sphingomonadales > Kordiimonadaceae > Gimibacter > Gimibacter caeni. Next base: position 749,158 of record NZ_JAPPRR010000001.1, read on the forward strand.
TCACCTCGTGGGCGTTCTGACGCCAGATCTCGGCCGCGATACGGACTTCCTCGTGGGTGCCGTCTTCATACTCGACATCAAGCACAAGTGGCATCACAAGCCCGCCGATGTTGCGGAAGTCGATGAAATAGAGCTCGCGCCCGTATTTCAGCAGCTCCTTTTCCCAGTCCTTCAGGTCCTTGAGCGCGCTTTGATACTTGTCACGCTGCTTCTTGGTGACGATGAAATCGTCGTTCTTGTTGTAGAAGTCCAGAAGTTCGGGGAAGCGTTCCGTGCGCATCGGCTTGCCGGTCGCGCGCTCACGCACTTCGCCGATATAGCCCTTGAGCTTGGCGTCTTCCTCGCGGTCCACCGCATTCTCGATATCCGGGTCCTGCGAATGGATGCGAGCGTGGGTAACGCCGTCGATGGCGATATCGACGTGATCGGTGGTGTAGAACCAGCCACGGAAGAACCAGTCCAGATCCTTGGCGGACGCATCTTCCATGGTGCGGAAGAAATCGGCGGGATAGGGGCGCTTGAATTTCCAGCGGCGGGCATATTCCTTCATGGCGAAGTCGAACAGCTCGCGGCCCATCACGGTTTCACGCAGGATGTTCAGGGCAACAGCCGGCTTGGTGTAGGCGTTCGGGCCATAGCCGATGATGCTGTCCGACTGGGTCATGATCGGGGTCTGGTCGACACCGGTCATGTAAGGGATGGCCATCCGGGGCTCGCCGTAGCGGCTCGGGTAATTGGCTTCCCACTCGCGTTCGGCCATCGACTGGAGGAAGCTGTTGATGCCTTCGTCCATCCATGCCCAGTTGCGCTCGTCGGTATTCACTACCATCGGGAAATAGATATGGCCGATTTCGTGGATGATCACCGAAATGAGGCCGTATTTCACGCGCTTCGAATAGGTGCGGCTGCCGTCGTCATGCTGCTCGGGGCGCGGACCGTTCGAGGTGATCATCGGATATTCCATGCCGCCACCGATGGGGCCGTTCACGGACCACGCGTTGGGGTAGGGATATTCGAAGCTGTAACGGCTGTAGGTATCAAGCGTGTGGGCAATCGCCTGGGTCGAATATTTGTCCCAGAGCGGCATGCCTTCCTCGGGGTACAGCGACTGTGCCATCACGGTGCGGCCGGACGCCGGCAGTTTCACACCCCATGCATCCCACACGAACTTGCGGGACGAGGCGAAGGCGAAATCGCGCACATTCTTCGCCTTGAAATGCCACGTTTTGGTTTCGTCGGTTTTTTCGGCCTGATTGGCCAGCGCCTCTTCGGCCGTCACAATCATGACCGGGCGGTCGGCGGTTGCTGCCTTTTTCAGGCGGTCGCGCTGGGCGGTGCTCAGTACATCAGCGGGGTTCTGCAGTTCACCCGTGGAGCCGATCACATGATCGGCGGGGGCGGTGATTTCCACGTCGAAATCGCCGAACTCGAGGGTGAATTCGCCGGTGCCGTAAAACTGCTTGTGCTCCCAGCCCGTCAGGTCGGTATAGGCCGCGAGGCGCGGATACCACTGGGCGATGAAGAAGATGTCGTTGCCATCCTTTTCATAATGCTCGTAGCCGCCACGGGCGCCCATGGCCTTGCCTTCGGGGATATTGTACCACCAGTCGATGGCGAAGCTTGTGGAAGCACCCGGCTTCAGCGGCGTCTTCAGGTCGATCCGCATCATCGTGTCGGACATGGCGTAGGAAAGCGCGTTGCCCGAGGCATCGACGACCTTGGTCAGCTTGAAGCCGAAGTCATTGTCTTCGGTCAGGGCGATTTCGCGCATCGCCGCGAAGCTCATCTTCTGCGCATCTTCCTTGGCAAGCGCCATGGTCTCGTAGGCGTCCGAATGCTTCGAGAAACGGTTCTGGTCGAGCTGGATCCAGAGATAGGTCAGCGTATCCGGGCTGTTGTTCTTGTAGCTGACGGTCTGGCTGCCAGTGATGCGACGGTTCGCCTCGTCGAGCGTCACCTTGATCCGGTAATCGACCTGCTGCTGCCAATAGGCGTGACCCGGCGCGCCCGAAGCGGTGCGGTACACGTTCGGTGTCGGCAGGCTTTCTTCCAGTTGGCGGAATTTGTCGACGAAGGTGCCCTTCGTCTGCTGGATCGGTTCGGCCGCGGCCTCGATGCTCACTGCGGCCAGCACGGCCACGCACAACACTCTGATCACACATACCCCCTGAGGATGTTCTTTTTATGGATGCGAATGGCAGACATTAGGAAAGCCGCCGGGGTCGCGCAACAAGGATCACATCAACTTTCGTTCAGGACAACGAAGGGCGGCGCAGGGGGGCTTCGTAGAAGAAGGACAAGACAGTCCAAACGTCCGCCTAGGACAAACGTTAAAGGAGACAAAGTCATGACAGCCAAAACAACCCTCGCAGCGACCATTGCGGCCGTCCTGCTTGCAACTGCGGGCGCCAGCGCCGGCGATCACGGCATGCGGGGCATGCGCGGCGGCTTCGATCACTTCGGAAAGGCCGACACCAACGGCGACGGTGCCGTGTCGAAAGCCGAGATGACGGCATCGCTGCAGGCGCATTTTGACAAGTATGACGCCAACAAGGATGGCAAGATCATCCTTGCCGAACTGCCGAAGGAAATACCGGTGCCGGAAGAGGCCAAGGCGAAGATGCAGGAACATTACGATCGGATGGTCGAAAAGCGCGGCAAGGAAAAAGCCGACAAGATGATGGAACGTTTCTCCAAAGGCACCAGCCGCATTGATTTCCTCGCGCGGTTCGACCGCGATAACGACGAAGCCATCTCGTTCGCCGAATTCTCGGCAAAGCCGCTGAAGCATTTCGAAAAGGCCGACAGCAACAGCGACGGCACGGTGACGGCCGCCGAGAAGGAAGAGGCCATGGAGAAAATGCGCGAGCATATGAAGGAACGCGGCCACCGCAAATGGGGCAAGCGCGACCGCGACCAGGATAACGAGTGATCCGGCACTCCCTCTGCAATGGAGCCCCCGCCCGATTGGCGGGGGCTTTTGTTTTCAGGCACCAAATTGCCCAGCAATCAGCAGGGAATTGGCCTTTTCCTGACAAGTTTCCGACAGATTTGGCGCCGAGACTCTTAACTGGTTCAGCCGATCGGTGCGGTGTTGCACCGGTTTCACCGGGACCAGAAAAGACGGTGAATTGGCAAGAGGTAGCCCCTCGATGCTGATGGGAAATCCAACAGACAAAGGAGCTTGATCATGAAACCGAACAAAGCATTTGCTACACTTGTAACCGCTACGGCTGCCCTCGCATTGGCTGGCGGCGCTGTTGCTGGTGATGGCGACAAACACGCCAACCGTGACAAGGCGATGCCTTTCGTGGCTGCCGCCGATAGCAACAAAGACGGCAATGTTTCGGAAACCGAATTCCGCAGTCATCTGAAAGACCGGTTTGCGACGCTTGATACCGACAAGAACGGGTCGCTGACCAAGTCTGAGCTTCCGAGCAAGGTCGCCATGGTGAATGACGATGATGCCGACCCTGAAGAATTCATCGACGAGACGGATGCCAACGATGACAAGCAGGTAACGGAAGCCGAATACACCCAGCTTGCATTGAACGAATTCCGCGAAGCCGATGAAAACAGCGACCGCATGCTTACCCGTGAAGAACGGGATGATGCCGACGGCATCCTTGAAGCCATGACGCCTGATAGTCGCTAATCTGAAGCTAGGTCATGTCGACTTCGCCGCGCAGGAGCCCTGAACAGTTCAGGCTTCCTGCAAGGAGGAACCCCCGCTGCCGCGTGTGGCGGGGGTTTCGTTTTGCCCGCCACGGGATAGCCGGAAAATGGTCCCGCCATCGTCGCTTTTTGACCATATTGAACCCCGACCATGAAATCTCCCAAACGGGAGCCGGAGGGGGCTCCGGGCCGGACGCGAAGCCGATGGCCCTCGACCGGGCACAGGTGTCCGGATCAGAAGAAGGAGCTGAACCATGTTTGGAAATAAAAGCACGATCGGCGTTTTCACCGTTGCGGCCCTGTTTGCAACGTCGGGCGCCATTGCAGGCGGCCAGATGGGCCAGACCACGAGCCAGAGCGGCATGCTGCCGTACCTTGAAGTCGCCGACGCCAACAAGGACAATTCCATCACCGAAGCGGAATTCAGTCGGTATCTGCAGTCGCGTTTCAAAGAACTGGATACCAACAGTGACGGCAATGTCGCCAAGGCTGAATTGAAAGAGGAAGTGAAGGGCGCCGATGGCGCAGATCAGACGGCAGCCACCTTCCTCGCGCTGAATGACCTGAACCGTGACAACAAGCTGACCTACGACGAATATGTCAAGGAACCCATGTCCGAATTTGCCCTCGCCGACAGCAACGGCGACCGCAAGGTTTCCATGGATGAAGCCAAACCGAACAAGCGCTAAGGCGCTTCAGGGGCCAACACCAGCCAACGCGTCGGGCCTGCGGGCCCACCGCACCTCACATGTCCCCTCGACCTGAGGCGCACCCGAGGCTTGCCCTTTTGCAGGGCTGGCGCTAGGGTGCGCCGATTTTCATCTGCCACATAAAGGTTCGCATCATGTTTCAAGGTTCGATCACTGCCCTGATCACTCCTTTCACCGAAGACGGTTCGGTGGATGCTGACCGCTATCAGAAATTTGTCGACTGGCAGATAAAGGAAGGCACCAACGGCCTCGTGCCCGTTGGCACCACGGGTGAATCGCCGACCCTGACGCATGAAGAACACCATCATGTGGTGGAGCTTTGCATCGAGGCCGCCGGCGGCCGCGTGCCGGTGATGGCCGGGACGGGCTCGAACTCGACCCGCGAGGCGATCAGCCTGACGCAAGCCGCCCAGAAAATGGGGGCAGATGCTGCCCTCGTTGTGACGCCTTACTACAACAAGCCGAACCAGGCGGGGCTTTACGCACATTTCAAGGCGATCCATGACGCGACCGACCTGCCGATCTATATCTACAATATTCCCGGCCGGTCGGTGATCGACATGGGTGTCGAAACCATGGCCGCCCTTGCCGAACTGCCGCGTATCGTTGGCGTGAAGGACGCAACGGGTGATCTGGAGCGCGCTGCCCAGCAGTATCGCGCCATGGGCCCTGATTTCATCATGCTGTCGGGCGACGACCCGACTTCGCTGGCTTTCTACGCAACGGGCGGGCGCGGCACCATTTCGGTAACCTCCAACATCGCGCCGAAGCTTTGCTCTGATTTCCACAAGGCTTGCCTCGCTGGCGACTATAAGACGGCGCTTGCGCTGCAGAACCGCCTGCTGCCGCTGCACCGCGCCATGTTCATCGAGCCGAGCCCGGCGCCAGCCAAATTTGTCGGCTCGCTTCTTGGTATTTGCACCGACCGGGTCCGCCTGCCGCTCCTGCCGCTGACGGATGTCGGCCGGGCCACGCTTGCCTCGCTTGTTTCTGAAATCGGGCTCGGCCCCGTGAATTTCGGCTGAAGCGATGGCGGCCAAGGCGAAAAGCGGCGGCCTGAGGGGACGCATTGCGGCTGATAACCGCAAGGCACGGCACCTCTATTTCATCGAGCAGGAATATGAGGCCGGCATCGCGCTCACCGGTACCGAGATCAAGTCTCTGCGTGACGGCAAGGCAAATATCACGGAATCCTACGCCGAAGTGCGCGACGGGGAAGTGTGGCTCGTGAACGCCTATATTCCCGAATTTTCGCACGGCAACCGTTTCAATCACGAGCCGCGCCGCCCGCGCAAGCTCCTGCTCCATAAGCGGGAAATCAACCGTTTGGGTGGTGCCGTAAAACTGGACGGCATGACGCTTGTGCCCTTGAAGATATTCTTCAATGACCGTGGCCGCGCCAAGCTCGACCTCGGGCTCGGGAAGGGCAAAAAGCTGCACGACAAGCGCGAGACAGAAAAGCAACGCGATTGGGCACGCCAGAAATCCCGCCTGATGAAGGATCTGGGTTAGGCACTCAGCTGCTCGGTGGCAGGGTGATCGCGAACCGTGCCGGACTTTCGATGCTGCCGGCGATCACGGAATTGCGCCCCACATGCAGGCGCGCCGTGGCGGTTTGGCCGTATTTCGACAGTTTCATGCCGTTGACGATGGTGCCCGAAGGGGCGCCGAGATCCTTGATCCAGAGAAGGCCGTCCCGGCGGACGATTTCAAAATGGCGATGTGCCAGTTCAGTCATGCCGATCAGCGGCAGTTGCAGCTGGTTTGGGCTGATGACCGGCCCTTCGCTCGGTGCCGTCACATTGCCGACAATGAAGGGGAAGGCGCTGACGGGCAGGCCGGACGGCAGGAGCCCCGCGATCAGGGGTGAGTATCCCTCGATCAGAATGGCATCGCGGTTTATTGCGCCAGTATCTGGCCCCGCCTTCGCGGCATTAAAGGCATAGCTCGAGCGCAGCCGCGCGGCGAGGGTATGCAGCACATGCCGCACAAGCGGATCGTTGAAGCTTTTGCGGAAATCCTCAGCCGGGATGAACAGCGCCTTTGTCGCCATGGATGCCTTGGCGGTCACCGAATGGGGGCGGCCTTCAATCACGCTGACCTCACCCAGCAGTTCTCCGCCGCCGATGAAGGCGATGTGGGTTTCTGTACCCTTTTCCTCGCGCCAGAGATTGACCTGGCCCTCGAGGATCAAAAAAGCCCCCTTGGTGGGGGAGCCCTGACGGTAAATCACATCGCCAGCCTTGAAGGAGACCTGATTGTCCTGCATCGCGGTGTCGTCGAGCATCGGCATACTCCCCGTAAAATTGAGCCGATAATACAACAACTTGTGCGCCCCCGCAAATGGCACGACGAGAAGTGTTTCATTTTGAAACAATGCCTGAATTGAGGCTGAAATGGCTTGAAGCGTGAGATGAGGGAAGAGGGGTAACCGGCTGAAAAGGCGTTGATTCTTTAAATAAAATACAAGTCAAAGACGTCAGGCTGAATGGTTAATTTGTGGTAGTAATTGTGGCAAACACAAGATGTTGGGCCCTGTTCAGCCTGTGTTAACGATTTGCGACTATAGTGGTTCTCGCAAAAGAGTTCGGAGTACCGGGCGGCGGCACAGTTTCGAGTATGTGTTTCGAGTTCTGTTCCGAGTGTTTTGCAAGCCGCCGCCCAATATCCTTTCAGGCTTTTCCCTCAATCAGTCCGTCAATTCTTCTCCGTCGCTGTATGGCGCGCGGCCTTCCGGCTGCGTGCCGTCATATTCAGCACTTCCACGAAGAAGGAGAAGGCCATGGCGAAATAGAGGTATCCTTTGGGGATATGCTGGCCAAGCCCGTCGCCGATGAGCGTGAGGCCAATGAGCAGCATGTAGCTGAGCCCGAGGATCTTCACAGTCGGGTGCCGGTTGATGAAGCCAGCCACCTGGTTGACAGCCATCACCATGATCGCCATCGAGATGAGGATCGCTGCGATCATTACGCTCAGATGATCGGCGATGCCCACCGCCGTCATCACGCTGTCGAACGAGAAGACGATATCCATCACCGCAATCTGGAAGATCACCGTCATGAAAGCGGCGTGGCGCACGCGGCGCTCGTCGGCTTCCTTGTCCTCGATATTATGGTGGATTTCGAGCGTTCCCTTGGCCAGGAGGAACAGGCCGCCGGCGATGAGCAGAAGGTCGCGCCACGAAAACTCTTCCCCGAAAGCGGTGAAAAGCGGGGCTTCCATCTGGGCGATGAAGAAAGCAAGCGAAAGCAGCATCAGCCGGGTGACAAGGGCAGCTGCGAGACCGAGCTTGCGGGCTGACGCCTGCTCCTCGGGTTTCAACCGGTCAGTGAGGATCGAGATGACGATCAGATTGTCGATCCCGAGCACGATTTCGAGTGCCGTGAGGGTGATGAAGGCAGCCCAGACGGCGGGGTCGAGAAGGAATTCCATGGAAAATTCTCCAGCAGGGAGGCAGGTCCTGGCGCCTGCCGTGCCTGATATGATCGGGTGACGGGGCCCATTTTGCAATGCCCTCACCCCCCACAAGTCCAAGAATTTTAAACGAAAGTCGAAAACATCCCGCATGACAGCCGGATTGGCGCTGGCTAGAGTGAGCGTCTGTTTCAATTCGAGGGGATTTTCCGTGACTCACTTCAAACGCAACATCAGCATGATCGCTGTGGCTGCTGTTCTGCTCGCTGCGTGCGGCGACAAGCCAAAAGAGGCGGACACTGCCGACAAGCCGGCAGCCGAGGCGGCAACGCTCGTCGGTTTTGACCGGGCGACGATGGATACGAGCGTCCGCCCGCAGGACGATTTCTGGACCTATGTGAACGGCACCTGGAACAAGACGACCGAGATCGAAGGTGAATTCACCAGCGCCGGCGTGAGCCTTGAGTTGTTCAAGGCCGCGGAGGAAAACCAGCGCCTGCTCATTGAGGAAGCCGCCAAGTCGCTTTCCGCCGACAAGTCGAGCGAAGCCTACAAGATCGGCGCCATGTACAGTGCCTATATGGATGAAACGGCTGCAAATGCCAAAGGTATCAGCCCGATTGCGGGCGACCTGGAGGCCATCGCGGCCCTCACTGGCCCGGCCGACGTTGCAGCCTATGTCACCAAGGCGACCGCAGCAGGTGAAGGCGACCTCATTTCGGTGGCGATTTTCCCCGACCTCAAAGACAGCACCCGCTATCTCGCCTATTTCTTCCAGGACGGCCTGACACTGCCGGACCGCGACTATTATCTGAAGGACGACAACGAGACCTTCGTGAAGGCGCGGGGCGACCTGAAGGACTATGCGACGAAGCTCTTCACGCTTGCCGGTGATGATGCCGAAACCGCCGCGAAGAAGGGCGAGGCTGTCCTCGCGTTCGAAACCAAACTCGCCGGCTACCACTGGACGGCCATCGAAAACCGCGACCTTGAAAAGCTTTATAACCCGCGCACCCGCGAGGAGGCGTCGGAGTTCGGCAGCAATTTCAACTGGGCGGGCTTCATGGAAGGCGTGGGCACGCCAGCCGACCTGCCGGTCGTTTACGGCCAGCCGGGCTTCTTCTCGGGCGTTGATACGATGCTCGGCGAAGTATCGCTCGATGACTGGAAAACCTATCTTGCCTTCCATGCCATCCACGGCGCGGCGGATTATCTGTCGACCGATTTCTCGGATGCACGCTTCGATTTCGTCGGCCGCAAACTGAATGGCCGCACCGAACAATCGCCGCGCTGGAAACGCGCGGTGCGTGAGGTGAATGCGGGCCTTGGCGAGGCGGTCGGCAAGCTTTATGTCGCGAAGCATTTCCCGCCGGAATCGAAAGCAGCGATCACCGAGCTTGTCGGCAACCTGCGCACCGCCTTTGCGGACGGTATCGACAATCTCACCTGGATGAGCGACGAGACCAAGAAGCAGGCGCACGAGAAGCTTTCCAAATTCACCGTGAAGGTCGGCTACCCGGATGTTTGGCGCGACTATTCGGCGCTCAACCTGTCGCCTGATGATCTCGTCGGTAACGCGCGCGCTGTGGCGAAATATACCTATGATTTCGAAATGTCGAAGCTCGGCAAGCCGATCGACCGCAACGAATGGGGCATGACGCCGCAAACGGTGAACGCCTATTATGACCCGACGAAGAACGAGATCGTCTTCCCGGCCGCCATCCTGCAGCCGCCCTTCTTCAATCCGGCAGCCGACGACGCCTTCAACTATGGTGCCATCGGCGGCGTGATCGGCCACGAAATCAGCCACGGTTTCGACGACCAGGGCAGCACCTTCGACGGCGACGGCAACATGCGCAGCTGGTGGACGGAAGAAGACCGCAAAGCCTTCGAAGCCCAGACCGCGAAGCTCGTTGGCCAGTATGACGGCTACGAAGGTCTGCCGGGTGTGAACGTGCAGGGCAAGCTGACGCTTGGCGAAAACATCGGCGACCTTTCGGGCCTCACCGCCGCTTACCGCGCCTACAAGCTGTCGCTCAAGGGGCAGGAAGCACCGGTGATCGACGGCCTGACCGGCGACCAGCGCTTCTTCCTTGGCTGGGCACAGGCATGGCGCGCGAAATACCGCCCCGAGGCCCTGCAGCAGCGTTTGGCTGCCGATCCGCACTCGCCCGCTTACTGGCGTGCGAACGGCGTGGTGCGCAACATGCCGGCTTTCTATGACGCCTATGACGTGAAGGAAGGCGACAAGCTCTATCTGCCGGAAGAAGAGCGCGTCACCATCTGGTAAGCGAAAAGTTTCTCAAAAACGGGAAAGGGCGCCGATGGGCGCCCTTTTTTGTGATGCTTCAAATGTTTCCTTGAAATTGACTCGTGCGCCGCTTCGGCATAGAGGAAACCTCATACAAGGGCATCACGGCGATGCCTTCATGACCGGAGACGATCCATGCGCAAAATCGCCCAAATCCTTTTTCCGCTTGTCGCCCTTTTCGCCATCTCTGCCTGCAACACGATTGAAGGCGTTGGCGAGGATCTGGAATCGGTCGGCAAAACGGTTTCCCGCGAAGCCAAGTAAGGCTCCGGCAACTTCCATCGGACTGGAAACGAAAAGCGCCCGTGCAGTTTGCCGGGCGCTTTTTTTGATGCTCGTTAACCTTTAAGGCAGGGGTGCGCGAAATCGCCCTGCAATCGCCATACGGGTCTTGCATTCTTCTTCATGCGGACGGGCAGGTGCCCTTGCCGCGATTGCTTCAACAGCGATAGGAGAACATCGTGAAAAAGACCCTGTTCATCCTTCTGATGCCCCTGATGGCCCTGTTTGCCGTTGCGGGCTGCAACACGATTGAAGGCGCCGGCGAGGACCTTGAATCCGCAGGTGACGCCATTTCCGACGAAGCGAAATAGCCCCTAAAGCCGTTCCCGGCAGATATCCAGCACATTCAGGAACATTTCGGTCGTCAGGCGGCCGGTGTTCACATTGTAGCGGCTGCAATGGTAGCTATCCACCAGCGTGCGGCCATCCGGGAGCGTGTGCACGGCAGCGTGACCAAAGGGATAGGCCGAAAGCTTCAGGCCCATCGCTTTCACCGCGCTGTCGTGCGCGATCTTGCCAAGGGCCAGCATCACCTTCACCTGTGGCATCGCCTGCATCCGTGAAATCAGGAAGGGGCGGCAGGTGTTGATCTCGGCCGGTGTCGGCTTGTTCTCGGGCGGCACGCAGCGCACCGAGTTTGAAATCAGCACATCCCTCAAGGTGAAGCCGTCGTCCGGGCGCTTGTCATAGGTGCCCGCCGCGAAGCCCTTTTCCTTCAGCGCATAGTAAAGCAGGTCCCCCGCATAGTCGCCGGTGAAGGGGCGGCCCGTCTGGTTCGCACCGTGCAGGCCGGGCGCGAGGCCGACGATCAGGAGCCGCGCGTTTTCATCGCCGAAGCTTTCAACGGCGCCGTTGAAGTAAGACGGAAATTTGACCTTGTTGGCTTCGCGGAAATCCACGAGGCGCGGGCACAGCGGGCATTCCCGCGGTGCTTCGGCCGGTACGGTTTGTGTTGCCATCAGTCTTCGGCGTCTTCAAATTCGCGCGTTGCATCTTCGCGCTCGTCATAATGCGCGTGATGCTGGCGGCGCGGGCCCTTGCGGCCGATGACAGGGGCGAGGTCCACGATATCGATAAACTGGTCGGCCTGGCGGCGCAGTTCATCGGCGATCATCGAAGGCTGGGTCGAGTTGGAGCTCACGACCGTCACCCGCACGCCGCGGCGCTGCACGGCTTCAAGCAGCCGGCGGAAATCGCCGTCGCCCGAGAAGAGTACGATATGATCGACATTCTCCGAGATATTCAGCATATCGACCGCGATCTCGATATCCATATTGCCCTTGATCTTGCGGCGGCCGTGTTCGTCGGTGAATTCCTTCACCGGCTTTGTCACCAGCGTGAAACCGTTATAGTCCAGCCAGTCGATCAGTGGGCGCAGGGGCGAATATTCCTGATCTTCAAGGATCGCGGTGTAATAGAAGGCACGGACAAGGCGCGACTGTTCGGCAAAGTGGGCGCGTAGGGCTTTGTAATCGATTTCAATTTCCAGCGCACGGGCCGTGGCATAGAGATTTGCGCCATCAATGAAGACGGCAAGCCGTTCATCCGGATAAATGAGCATGATGCAGGTCCAATCGTGTCAAGTATGGTTCTGGGCGTGGTAAGGGTACGCCCATGCAGAGTATGGATATGGGGTTTAACCTAGCATGAACGGAAGGGCCAGCGATATGCCGCACGAAATTTTGATCGGCCTTGGCGGCAACCTGTCATCGAAAGCGGGCGGACCGGTCGAGACGCTGAAGGCGGCCTTGCGGCAGCTGCAGGATCGGGGTCTGACGCTGAAAGCCGTATCGCGTGCTTACCGGACGGCGCCGGTGCCACCCTCCGGGCAGCCGGATTTCGTGAATGCCGCTGCCACATTCGAGACAACCCTTTCGCCGGGCGAGTGCCTTGGTGTCCTGCAAGCTGTTGAAACTGCCCTTGGCCGTCAGCGCGGTGAACGCTGGAGTGCGCGCACGCTCGATCTCGATCTGCTGGCAGCCGGTGATATCGTGGCGCCGGACATGGCGACATGGCGGCATCTGGCCTATGAGGCCGACCCCATGACGGTGCACACGCCGCTCGTGCTGCCGCATCCGCGCCTGCATGTGCGGGGCTTCGTGCTGATGCCGCTTCAGGATATCGCGCCCGGCTGGCGCCATCCGGTGACGGGCGAGACGGTCACCGAGATGGCAGCGGCGTGCGAGAAGGCGGGCGGATTTGAAGGCGTTCAGCCAATCGGGGCTTTACTTGGGGCAGGCGCATCGCTATAAGCGGGCGCTTGAATGAACCCCTGCCTTTCCTGTAGGCTTTGGGGCAACTGCGAATTTTTGGAGAAGATACATGGCTCGCGTCACCGTAGAGGATTGCGTCGACAAGGTCACCAACCGCTTCGATCTCGTGCTTGTGGCTGCCCAGCGCGCCCGTCAGATTTCGTCCGGTGCGCCGCTTCTCGTCGAGCGTGACAACGACAAGAACCCGGTTGTGGCCCTGCGCGAAATCGCTGAGGAAAAGGTCGAAGCTTACGACCTGACCGAAGCGCTCATCCAGGGCATGCGCAAGGTTGTTGAATCTGACGAGCCGGAAGAGGTCGATATGTCGATCCTGATGGCCGGTATGGACACGAGTGCTGCCGGCGTTGCCGCTTCGCAGGAACCGACCGCCGAGTGATCGGACGCCTGGCGCGGCATTCCTGCCGCAGCCCGGACAAAAGTTTCAAGACCCGGCCTTCCACGGCCGGGTTTTTTAATGTCTTTTAACATCTGGTCCGGTTAACTATATCTCTGCGGGGGGCAGCACGCAGACATGCGTGGCTGCCCGATTTCTTGATTGATTGGAAATAGTGGCGTGATTCGTCAGTTTGAGCTTGTGGAAACGGTGAAGGCCTATGATCCGGATGCGGACGAGACCTTGCTGAACCGCGCCTATGTGTTTGCCATGAAGGCCCACGGTACCCAGACGCGCGCTTCGGGCGACCCCTATTTCTCGCACCCTTTGGAAGTGGCAGGCATCCTCACCTCGCTGAAGCTTGATGGTGACACGATTGCCACGGCCCTTCTGCATGACGTAGTTGAAGATACGCTCTCGACGCTCGAGGAAATCGAGGAGCTTTTCGGCACCAAGATCCGCGAGATGGTCGACGGGGTGACGAAGCTTTCGAAGATCGAGTTGCAAACCGAAAGCGTCCGGCAGGCCGAGAACTTCCGCAAGTTCCTGCTCGCTATGTCGAACGATATCCGCGTGCTTCTCGTGAAGCTGGCCGACCGGCTGCACAATATGCGCACCCTTCATTATATCAAGAAGGAGGAGAAGCGCCGCCGCATCGCGCTTGAGACGCTGGAGATTTACGCGCCGCTCGCCGAGCGCATCGGTATGCATGAAATGAAGGACGAGCTGGAGCATCTGGCCTTCCAGCAGCTTGATCCCGAAGCCATGCAGTCGATCACCGCGCGGCTCCATTATCTGATCGAGCAGAACCCGACGCTTGAAATGGATATGTCGGAAGCCCTCAAAGGTCTGATGCGCAAGAACGGGCTCGAGGCCGATATCTCGGGCCGGATCAAGCGGCCCTATTCGATCTGGCGCAAGATGGAACGCCGCAACATCAGCTTCGAGGAATTGTCGGACGTCATGGCCTTCCGCATCATCGTGAATGATGTGGATGCCTGCTACCGCGCCCTTGGCGTGGTGCATCAGGAATTCGCCATGATCCCGGGCCGCTTCAAGGATTATATCTCGACCCCGAAGCGCAACTATTACCGTTCGCTGCACACCACGGTGATCGGGCCGCACAAGCGCCGGCTGGAAATCCAGATCCGCACTCGTCGCATGCATGAGGAAGCCGAACTCGGCGTGGCTGCGCACTGGCAGTACAAGCAATCGGCGGACGGCGTTGAAGGCTCGCAGTTCCGCTGGCTGCGCGAACTGCTCGAAATCCTTGAGCATGCTTCGGACCCCGAGGAGTTCCTCGAGCATACCAAGCTCGCCATGTATCAGGAGACGGTCTTCTGCTTCACGCCGAAGGGGGAACTGATTTCCCTGCCGCGCGGGGCATCGCCCGTTGATTTCGCTTATGCCGTCCACACGCAGGTGGGGGACCGCTGCGTGGGTGCCAAGGTGAACGGGCGCATGGTGCCCTTGCGTCACCAGCTCCAGAACGGCGATCAGGTTGAAATACTCACTTCGAAGGGGCAGACGCCGTCGCCCCGCTGGGAGAATTTCGTGGTGACAGGCAAGGCGCGTTCGGCGATCCGCCGTCACATGCGTCACCAGCGCGACGCCGAATTTTCGCAGCTTGGGGTTACCCTTGTCTCCAAGGCATTCCGTCGGCATGGCCTTGATTATTCCGACAAGGTACTGGCCGAGGCGGCCAAGGTGCTGAAGGTGGAAGACGCCCATTCGCTTTACACGCTCGTGGGGCAGGGGACGCTTTCCGAGGAAGACGTGCTGAAGGCCGCTTACCCCGGCTTCCAGATGGACGCCCGCGCCGAAGGGCTGCCGAAGGTGCATCAGGGCGTTGAGGATGTGGTGGCTGGTGCGATTCCGATCCAGGGTGTGGGCGATGGTGCCGCCGTGCATCTGGCCGATTGCTGCCATCCGGTGCGGGGCGACCGCATCGTCGGCATCCGCATCGCCGATGTGGGCGTTGAAATTCACCGGATCGATTGCCGCAAGCTCGACCTTTACGACGACCGTCCGGCCATCTGGCTTGATCTCGCGTGGCAGGATTCCCGGGCCGACGATGCTTTCTATGTGGGCAGGTTGCGGCTTGAGGTCGTGAACGAGATGGGGGCGCTCGCCAATATCACCGCGATGGTGGCCAAGGCGGGCGGCAATATCTCGAACCTGCAGATGACGGAACGCGACCCCGAATTCTACACGATGCTTGTGGATGTGGAGGTGCGCGACGTGAAGCACCTGACCGATATCGTGCGTGCCCTGCGCGTGAACCGGGTGATCAGCACAGTGGAACGCGTAAGCGGCTGATTGCGGCCCGTTTGCGCCGAATTGACTTGACGCCACGGGGGCGTGGGACTATCCGCCGTGGCAAGGACTTCAAGACCAACAAAAAAAGGACCAGGCGATGGACCGCGAGACCGTATTGCAGGAATTCCGTGACGCAGGCGCCCTTCTCGAAGGGCATTTCAAGCTGTCGTCCGGGCTTCATTCGACCGTTTACCTGCAATGCGCCCGCGTCCTGATGGACCCCAAGCGCGCCGACCGGCTGTGCAGGGCCTTCGCCGACAAGTTCCGGGCGACCGGTGTGGAAGTCGACATGGTCGTCAGCCCCGCCATGGGCGGCGTGATCGTCGGCTATGAAGTGGCCCGCCAACTGGGTGTGCCCGGCATTTTCACCGAGCGCGTGGACGGCAGCTTTGCACTGCGCCGTGGCTTTGAAATCCCGGCGGGCGCCCGCGTCCTGATGATGGAAGACGTGGTCACTACCGGTCTTTCCTCGCGCGAATGCATCGAAACCATCGAAAGCCTTGGCGGCAAGGTCGCGGCGGCAGGTTGCCTTGTCAACCGGTCAGGCGGGAAGGCCGATGTCGGTGTTCCGCTTACGGCGCTTGTCGAAATCGAGGCGCCAACGTTCAGCGAAGACAATATCCCCGCGCATCTGAAAGATGTGCCCGCCGTGAAACCCGGCAGCCGGGGTCTGAAAGCGTAAGGTCATGCTCTTCAAAAGCCGCACCAGGAAAAGCTTCTGGCGCAGGGTTGCGGACTTCTTCTGGCCCCGGACAGGCATTGCCCGGTCGTCCAAATATATCTGGCACCGGGTGGCCCGGTTGCCGGGCACGCCGCACAGCATTGCCGCAGGCTTTGCTTCGGGCGCGGCGGTATCCTTCACGCCGTTCCTCGGCTTCCATTTCCTGCTTGCCTTTGGCGTCGCGTGGGCGACGCGGGGCAACCTCCTCGCCTCCGCCATCGGGACGGCTGTCGGCAACCCCTGGACCTTCCCGCTTTTTTTTGCGATGAACGCGGAAATCGGTATCTGGATCCTCGGCGGTGTCGTGAATGAAATTCCGATGCCAACCTGGTCCTGGGGTGCCTTCATGGACGCGCCGCTTGACTATGCGTCGGCGCTGTTCTCGCGGATATTCCCGATCATCATCGGCGGCATTCCTTCTTCCATCATCGCGTGGATCATCTTCTATGCCGTCATCAAGACCTTTCTGGTAAAGTATCGTTCGCGCCGCGCCCTTCGGCGGAAGGCGCGCAGCGAACGGCTGGCTGCTGCCGTCGCCTCGATGGAGCGGCAATCCGAAATTCTGGCGAAAGCGACATATGACGAGACCAACAGCTAGTTCCCGTGCCCTCCGGCTGGGCGTCAATATCGACCATGTGGCCACCATCCGGAACGCGCGCGGCATCATGATGCCCGATCCGGTGCGAGCAGCCCTTCTTTCTGTGGAGGCGGGGGCTGACGGCATCACTGCCCACCTGCGCGAAGACCGCCGCCACATCACCGACCGCGATATCGACGCGCTGATGGAAAAGCTGACCGTGCCGCTTAACCTCGAGATGGCGGCGACGGAAGAAATGCTGGCCATTGCCCTTCGCCACAAGCCGCACGCGGTTTGCCTTGTGCCTGAAAAACGGCAGGAACTGACCACCGAAGGTGGGCTCGATATCGTCGGCCAATATGACCGGTTGGTGCCCTATGTGAATGCGCTGAATGATGCAGGCTGCAGGGTCAGCCTGTTCATCGACCCCGATGAAGCGCAGATCGAGGCATCGGTTCGAATCGGTGCGCCCGTTGTGGAACTGCACACCGGCACTTACTGCGAGCATGAGGGCGCAGCGCGCGAGCATGAACTGGCGCGGATTGCCAAGGCGGCCGGTATGGGCACCGCCCTCGGGCTTGAGGTCCACGCGGGCCACGGCCTTGCTTACGATACGGTGGGCGCAGTGGCGGCGATCCGCGAAATCCGCGAGCTGAATATCGGCCACTTCCTGATCGGCGAGGCAATCTTTGTGGGGCTTGCGGCCTCTATCGCCGAAATGCGCCGCCTGATGGATATCGCGCGTGACGGTGCGGAGGGCTGAGATGAGCCTTCAAAGCAAAGTTGCGGGATATACGTTCACGAAGGTCAGCTTTCTTGATGAAGCGCTGACCCATCCGTCGCTTTCCGGCAGCAGCAACTACCAGCGGCTGGAGTTTCTGGGCGACAGGGTGCTCGGCCTCGTGATCGCTGAATGGCTTCTGGAGCTGTTTCCGGGCGAAGCCGAGGGTAAGATCAACCGTCGTTTCACCGGCCTCGTGCGCCGTGAAACGCTGGCCGACATGGCGGAAACACTGGGCCTTGTGCCGCTGATCAAGCTCAATCCGGGGGCTGAGCAGGAAGGCACGCGCGACAAGGCGGCGATCCGCGCCGACATCACCGAGGCGGTGATAGGTGCGCTCTATCTGGATGGCGGTTTTGCGGCTGCCAAAGCCTTCATCCGCAAGCACTGGAAGCCGCTTCTGGACGGCGTGCCGAGTGCGGCGAAAGACAGCAAGACCCAGCTGCAGGAATGGGCGCAGGCGCGCTCCTTGCCGCTACCGACTTATGATGTGGTGGGCTGTGATGGCCCCGACCACAGCCCCGTTTTCACCATCCGCGCCGCCATCGATGGTGTCGGCGAGGCGGAAGCGCGTGGCACCTCGAAACGTATTGCACAGCAGGCAGCCGCCGAGGCGCTGCTGGAAACCATAGATGGAGACGCAGCATGACAGACATTCAGGACGAAGACGTCGAACGCTGCGGCTTCGTGGCGGTGATCGGCGCCCCGAATGCCGGCAAATCGACCCTTGTGAACGCGCTGGTTGGCGCCAAGGTGGCGATTGTGTCGCACAAGGTGCAAACCACCCGCACGCGGGTCACCGGTATCGGCATGGAAGGCCGCACGCAGCTTGTCTTCCTTGATACCCCCGGCATCTTCTCGCCGAAGCGCCGGCTGGACCGCGCCATGGTTTCGGCCGCTTGGAAAGGCGCCGATGACGCCGAGCAGGTCGTGCTGATGGTGGACGCGAAGAAAGGCATCACCGAAGAGGTGGAAGCCATCATCGAGAGCCTGAAGGCCGCCAAGCGCCAAGTGATCCTTGCCATCAACAAGATCGATCTTGTGCGGCGCGACAGCCTCCTTGCCTTTGCGCAGGAACTGCACGACACCGGCGTTTTCACCGATGTCTTCATGATTTCGGCGATGAATGGCTCGGGGGTTGCCGACCTCAAGAAGCATTTGGCCTCGCTCGCGCCGGTCGGGCCTTACATGTATCCAGAAGACCAGATCGCCGATGTGACGATGCGCCTGCTGGCCGCTGAAATCACTCGCGAGAAGATCTATCTGCGCCTGCATGACGAGTTGCCCTATTCAACCACGGTCGAGACCGAACAATGGGAAGAGAAGAAGGACGGCTCCGTGCGGATCGCGCAGGTCATCCATGTGGAACGCGACAGCCAGAAAGGCATCGTCATCGGCAAGGGCGGCCAGATGCTGAAGCTGCTCGGCCAGATGGCGCGCGAGGATATGGAAGAGAATTTCGGCCGCAAGGTTCATCTGTTCCTGCATGTGCGTGTCACCGAACGCTGGGCCGACGACCGCACTGTGTACAAGGACATGGGCCTTGACTATGTCGACTGATCGGATCTGATCGTTGGACTGGCAGGATAGTGGCATCATCCTTTCGCTCGCCCGGCACGGCGAGCATGACGCCGTGCTTGAGGTGCTGACTGCCGAGCACGGCCGCCACCGCGGCTTCGTGAAGGCGGGCATGAGCCGCCGCCAGAAGGGCCATTTGCAGCCCGGCAGCCGCGTCGAGGTAAGCTGGTATTCCCGCCTTGAGGAAGGTCTTGGCCGCTTCACCGTGGAGCCCGTGCATAATCCCTTGGGCGCATTGATGGGCGATGGTGCCCGGCTCGCGGCCCTATCGGCCATGGTTTCTGTCGTCGCTGCCACATTGCCGGAACGCGAGCCTCATGGGCGGGTGTATGAGGGGCTCGTCGCACTGCTCGATCTTCTCGAAGACGATGCCTCGGCACTCGTTCACTGGGGCGAGGGGCTGGTGCGGCTGGAGCTTGGCGTGCTTGCCGATCTGGGCTACGGGCTCGATCTTTCCGAATGCGCGGCGACGGGCGACAATGACAATCTGACCTATGTTTCGCCCAAATCAGGTAGGGCTGTCAGCGCATCCGCCGGGGCCCCTTATGCCGAGCGGCTTCTGGTGTTGCCGCCCTTCCTGATCGACACGGCGGCAGGCCGGCCATCGCTGCGCGAAGTGGCCAACGGACTGGCGCTCACCGGCTTTTTCCTTGGCCGCAATGTGTGGGACGTGCAGGGGCAGGGACAGCCCCCGGCGCGGGAGCGTTTCACGGCGACGCTCGCCGCTGAAATTTCCCGTGGATAACTTTGTCCGGGGCGTCACTCCCGTCTAGCCAAGTGCGGATGGATCGTTATAGTCGCCCTCATGAGCACGCATTCTGAATTCACTGAAAATATCGTCGAGGCCCCGTTCGGCAACGCCCTTAGCGAGCGTTACCTGGCCTATGCCCTGTCCACCATCATGTCGCGGTCGCTGCCTGATGTGCGCGACGGCCTGAAGCCGGTTCACCGCCGTCTTCTATACGCCATGCGGCTTTTGAAGCTTGATCCCAATACGGGCTACAAGAAATGCGCCCGCGTGGTGGGTGACGTGATCGGTAAGTATCACCCGCACGGCGACCAGTCGGTCTATGACGCGCTGGTGCGTCTGGCGCAGGATTTCTCGGTCCGTATGCCGCTTATCGACGGGCAGGGCAACTTCGGCAATATCGACGGCGATAACGCGGCCGCCATGCGCTACACGGAAGCCCGGATGACCGAGGTCGCCGCCGTGCTGATGGACGGGCTGGATGAAGACGCCGTCGATTACCGCGCCACATATGACGGCGAGGACCACGAGCCGATCGTCTTCCCCGGCATGTTCCCGAACCTGCTGGTCAACGGCTCGAACGGCATCGCCGTGGGCATGGCGACCAACATCCCGCCCCACAACCTTGGCGAACTGATCGAAGGCCTGCAGCTGCTCATCGAAGCGCGCCGCGATAAATCGAAGGAAGTGATGGTCGCGGACCTCGTGAAGCTGATTCCTGCGCCCGACTTCCCGACTGGCGGTGTGATCGTGGAACCTGCCGAGAGCCTCCTCAATACCTATGAAACCGGGCGCGGGTCGATCCGCGTGCGGGCGAAATGGGAAAAGGAAGAGCTGAAGCACGGCCTTTACCAGATCGTCATCACTGAAATCCCCTATCAGGTGCAGAAGTCGAAGCTGATCGAGCGCATCGCCGAGCTGATCGGCGACAAGAAGCTGCCGATCCTGAATGACGTGCGCGACGAATCGTCCGAGGATATCCGTGTGGTACTGGAGCCCCGCAACCGCACCGTGGAACCCGAAATCCTGATGGAAAGCCTTTTCAAGCTGACCGAGCTTGAGATCCGCTTCGCCGTCAATATGAACGTCATCGCGCTTGACCAGCGCCCGCGCGTGTTGAACCTCAAGGAAATGCTCGAAAGCTTCCTCGACCATCAGGTCGAGGTGCTGATCCGCAAGAGCAATTACCGCCTCGACAAGATCGACAAGCGCCTCGAAATTCTTGATGGCTTCCTGAAGGCCTACCTCAATCTCGATGAGGTGATCCGCATCATCCGCGAGGAAGATGAGGTCAAGGAATGCCTGATGAAGACCTTCGATCTGACGGAAAATCAGGCCGAAGCCATCCTCAACATGCGCCTGCGGTCGCTGCGCAAACTGGAAGAGATGGAAATCAAGGGCGAGCATGCCGAGCTGACCAAAGAGAAAGCCGGTCTTGAGCAGCTGATCGCCAGCCCGGCGCGGCAATGGACACGCGTGAGCGGTGATCTTGCGGCGCTGATGAAGAAATTCGGGCCGGATAGCGTGCTCGGAAAACGCCGCACCGGCTTTGGCGAGGCGCCGACCGCCGAGATCGTGCCGATCGAAGCCATGATCGAGAAAGAGCCGATCACGGTCGTCTGCTCCAAACGCGGCTGGATACGCGCCATGAAGGGCCATATGAAGCCCGAGGACGTGATCACCTACAAGGAAGGGGACGAGGAAAAATTCCGCTTCCATGCGCAAACGACCGACAAGCTGTTCCTTTTCTCCACGGCCGGCAAGATGTACACGCTCGGGGCCGACAAGCTGCCCGGCGGGCGCGGCCACGGGGAGCCGGTGCGCCTGATGGTGGATATGGATGCGAATGACGAGATCGTCTCGCTGATCCCCTATGTACCCGGTAGCCAGCTTCTGGTGGCATCCTCCATCGGCAAGGGCTTCATCGCGGCGGCAGACGATGCCATTGCGATGAAGAAGGGCGGCAAGCAGCTTCTGAACCTGCCGGACAAGGCGGTGGCGACGCATTGCATGCCGGTGACGGGCGACAGCGTTGCCGTGATCGGCGAGAACCGCAAGCTGCTGGTATTCGAGCTTTCCGAAATCCCCACCATGGCGCGCGGGCAGGGCGTTACCCTGCAACGCTACAAGGATGGCGGCATGGCTGACCTTCTGCTGTTCTCGCGCGAGGAAGGCCTTACCTGGCCGATGGGCGGCTCGACGGACCGCTGGCGCACTGAAACCGCGCTAGAGCCCTGGTCGGGCAAACGCGGTAACACCGGCCGCCTGCCCCCGATGGGCTTCCCGCGGAACAACAAGTTCAGGTAAGCAATTCCTCCGTCATGCCGGGCTCGACCCGGCATCCAGCGGCTCTCAATGACGAAACTGGACCCCGGATCAGGTTCGGGGTGACGGCGCATGTTTGCTACCCCAGCACCTTCTTCGGATGCACGCCGTCCACATAGCCCATGAAGGGCGGGTGGATGGAATAGCCGAGCAGTTCCTGTGCGCGCCCGGGCATGGTTTTCGCCAGTTCGCGCGGCACCGCGAGGCTCATGTTTTCAAGCGTTCTGGCCCAGCCGATCACATATTGCGGGGTGACAATCAGGCGCGGCGCGTCTGATCGGTTGGCGCCGCCCCGGTGCCAGAGCGTCCCCTTGGCCACCATGAAGGAGCCCGATGGCATCACCGCCTTGATCGCATCGGCGCGGGCGCCCGGATCATCGCTCACGTCACGCACGCGGCGGTCGGTGAAGCTTTCGGGCTTGTTGGCGCCGGCGATTTCCACACTGCCCCATTTGTGGCTGCGGGGGATGATCTCGGTTGCGCCGTTTGTCTCAGTCGTGTCGTCAATCGCCCAGAAGGTGGATGTGCCGTATGTGGGGCGCGGCATCGGCGCGTCGATATGGCTGTCGTCATAATGCCAAGGCTGCACGGTTTCGCCCGGATGCAGCTTGATGGCAAGGCAGGCGGATAGAAGGCACGAACGGCCAAGGTCGTGTTCCGCAAAGGCCAGCGCCAGCGGGTGGGTGGCCATTTCCACAAAGACCGGCGATTTGGCGAGAAGCGCATAAACGCGGTTCGATTTCAGGCCTTCGAAATCATTGCGGCCGGCCTTGTTGTCCTCGAGATACGGCTGAAGCGCTTCCCGGACGCGCGTGACACCTTCTGACGGCATGACGCGCGGGAAAATCACATAGCCTTCCTCGTCATACTGGTCGAACCAGCTTGTAAGGCTGCGGCCCTGCAGCCATGGCTTCAGGGCTTCTTCTGTGTAAGATACGGTCTCTTCCCGCAGCATGGCTCCCCTCCCGCAACGGTTTTCCCACGGCGGGAGGGCAGGTTTGCCTCAGCCGGCCGATGCCATATTGAAGCAGTTTAACTTGTTGCCGTCCAGATCGCGGAAGAAAGCTGCGTAGAAAGTCTCGCCTCGCGGGCCGGGTTCGCCTTCGCTGGTGCCGCCAAGCTCAAGGGCCTTGGCGTAAACTTTGTCCACCGTTTCGCGGTCGGGCGCGAACAGCGCATACATCACGCCGTTGCCGACGGTTGCCGGCTTTTCGTCATAGGGTTTGACGAGCCCGAAGGCAGGGCTGCCGGGAGCTCGGCTCCATGCCTTGAAACGCTCGCCGTCCTGCACGCGCTTGCCGCCGAGCAGGCTGAAAAGCTCTTCATAGAAGGCGGTGGCTTTCTCGAAATCGTTGGTGCCCACTGTCGTATAGCCGATCATCGTTTTCCTCCGTTTGTCGGACTTGGGGAGGTCATCCTAACCGAAGGCATGAGGGTGCGAAGCCGCCATAAGTGTATGGCAGCAACAGCGATTTTGCATGGGATGTGGGGCTTGAAAGCCCCTTACATGTGATAGCAGTTCAGCTTGTTGCCATCGAGATCGCGGAAATAACCGGCATAGAAGGTGCTGCTGTCGCCGCCACGGATACCGGGCTTGCCTTCACAGGTGCCGCCAAGCTCCATGGCTTTGGCATAGACCTTGTCGACCGTCGCTCGGTCCGGTGCTGCAAAGGCCACCATTACGCCGTTGCCCACGGTGGCGGCATTGCCATCATAAGGCTTGGTGATGGAAAAGCCCGGCTTGTCCGGCCCTGTGCCCCAGACCTTGAAGGTTTCCAGGTCCCACGAGCGCCGCGCGCCGAGAAGGGCCAGAAGTTCGTCATAGAAGGCGGCAGCCTTCTCGATATCATTGGTGCCGACGGTGACATAGCCGATCATGATGTTTCTCCCCTCATATCTGGCTGTGTGATGACCGGGATATTATCCTTTGAAAAGAAGATCCGGTAGCCATGTCACGAGGCCGGGGTCGAGCGCGATGATGATCAGCGCCACCAGCTGGATGATGATGAAGGGAATGACGCCCCTGTACATGGTCGAGGTCTTCACTTCATCGGGCACCACGCTTCTGAGGTAAAAGAGCGCGAAGCCGAACGGCGGTGTGAGGAAGCTGGTCTGCAGGTTCATGGCCATGAGGACAGCAAGCCATACGGGTCCATGGACGCCATCCATGGCAAGAAGTGCGGGGGCCACCACGGGCACCACCACGAAGCAGATTTCGATGAAATCGAGGAAGAAGCCGAGCACGAACATCAGCACCATCACAAGGATGATGGCACCCGTTGTGCCCCCCGGCAAGTTCGTGAGCCAGTGTTCGATCACCTCGTCGCCGCCAAGGCCGCGGAAAACGAGCGAGAAAAGCGAGGCGCCGATCAGGATCGTATAGACCATCGTGGAAATGCGCAGCGTTGCGCGGCTGACATCGACAAGGATGCCGCTTTTCCAGGTGGCACGGATGGCAAGGCCGACGGCGGCGACGAAAACGATGCTCAGTACGATGGCGGCAAAGAAAGCAGCCTTGTCGGCCATCGGCACCTCGGCGCGTGCCATACGCAGGTCAAAGCCCGCTGCGATAAGCAGCAGTGCCGAAAGACTGGCGACGGCGACGATCACAAGGCGTGGCCCCGCCCCGCCAACGCGCGCGGAGCCCAGAAGGATAGCGCCGATGGCACCGACACTCGCCGCTTCGGTCGGCGTTGCTACACCGCCCAATATGGCGCCGAGCACCGCAACGATCAGCAGCAGCGGCGGCAGTAGGGCGGCAAACGTGCGGATCAGGAAAGCGGCGTCGATCACCACACCTTCCTCGCGCGGCACAGCGGGGCTCGCGTTCGGCTTCAGGATCGCCACAGCACCCTGATAGAGCATGTAAAGCAGCACCAGCACGAGGCCGGGCAGCAGGGCGCCCGCAAATATCTCGCCGGCACTGACGGGTGTTGGCGAGAAGATGCCCTGCGTCAGCTGCGCCTGTTGCCACGCCGATGACATCACGTCAGCCAGCAGGATCAGCACGATCGAGGGCGGGATGATCTGGCCGAGCGTCCCGGCGGCGGCAATCGCGCCGGTGGCGAGCGCCGGGTCATAGCCGCGCTTCAGCATCGTCGGCAGGCTGAGGAGTCCCATGGTGACAACAGTGGCGCCGACAATGCCGGTCGAAGCCGCAAGGAGTGCACCCACAAGCGTGACAGAAAGCCCGATCCCGCCGCGCATGGAGCCGAAAAGCTTGCCCATGCTTTCCAGAAGGTCCTCAGCGACCTTGGATCGCTCCAGCATCACGCCCATCAGCACGAACAGCGGCACGGCGAACAGAAGCTCGTTGCGGATGACGTTCGAATAAAGCCGGTTCGGCAGCAGTTCCATGAAGCCGGCGTCAAGAATGCCCATTTCCATGCCGATGAAGCCGAACAGGAGGCCTGTGCCAGCAAGGGTGAAGGCGACCGGGAAGCCGGCCATCATCAGAAAAACGAGTGCGGCGAACATTGCCGCCGTCAGCATCATGTGCGGGTCCATCAGGCGGCTCCCTTCCTGAGGGTGAGGGCAGACCGGATGAGGATCGATGCCGCCTGCAGCGACAGCGTGAAGGCAAAGAGTAACAGTGTTGCCTTGAGGATATAGACAAACGGCAACCCGCCCGCGTCCACGCTGCCCTCACGGATCGTCCAGCTCATGTCCACGAAGGGCAGGGCGGTCATCCAAAAGAGGATGAGGAAGGGGATCAGCATGAAAAGCGTGCCGAAGAGATTGACGAGCGCTTTGTCGCGCGGGCTCATGCGGCTGTAGAAGATATCCACCCGCACATGTTCGTCATGAAGGGCGGTGTAGCCCGCTGCGCCCAAAAACATCAGCGCGTTGATATATTGCAGGCTTTCCTGCAGCTCGATGGATCCCAGCCGGAAAATATAGACGCTGAGTACAACCGCAAACTGGACAAGTACCAGTATGAGCGGGAGAAACCCGAGGACCCTGCCGGTGGCTTCGGCAAATCCATCAAGCTGCGAGGCAAGGCGCGTGAGCATATTACTCGGCGGCGCTCAGGGCGCGGGCTTCGGCGAAGGCACGCTCGCCGATCTCGCCCCAGCGCATGCCATCCTTGCGGGAGGCGGCATAACTTTCAAAGATGCGGCGGGAAATGTCGTCCGTCGCGGCCACTTCGGCAATCACTTCGGTCGAAATCTCGCCAAGGCGCTTGAGGATTTCATCGCTGAAGCGCTTCAGCTGCACGCCATGTTCGCGGATGAGGGTATCAAGCGCGCGGGCGTTGTTGGCGTTGAATTCAGCCAGCATGATATCGTTCTCGGCAGCGGCCGAGGCCTCGATGATGGTGCGGTCCTGTGCCGAGAGATCATCCCAGAGCTTTTTGTTAAGGCCGAGCGACAGGGCCGAGCCGGGCTCATGAATGCCGGGATAATAGTAATTCTTCACGATGGTGTGGAAACCGAAGGCAAGGTCGTTCCAGGGGCCGACCCATTCGGTCGCATCGATGTTGCCCTGTGAAAGGGCCTGGAAAATCTCGCCTCCCTGTTTGGTGATCGGCGTGGCGCCGAGCCGCCGCATCACCTCGCCGCCAAGGCCCGGCATGCGGATGCGCAGGCCTTGGAAATCCTCGACCGAATTGATGTCCTTCTGGAACCAGCCACCCATCTGCACGCCGGAATTGCCGGCGAGCATGGCCTTGACGCCGAAGGGCGCGGCGAGTTCATCCCAAAGTTCCTGCCCGCCGCCGAAGCGCACCCAGGCGCTGATCTCGCTGCCGGTCATGCCCATCGGCACGGCGGCGAAGAAGTTGAAGGCGGGCGACTTGCCCTGCCAGTAATATTCGGCGGCGTGATACATGTCCGCCTGACCCTGCGCGACGGCGTCGAAGCCGCCAAGCGCACCCACAAGCTCGCCCGCGGCATAAAGCTTCACGCCGATACGGCCGTCCGACAGTGCCTCGATCCGGCGAGCCAGCCGTTCGGCCCCGGTGCCGAGGCCCGGAAAATTCTTGGGCCAAGCGGTGACCATCTTGAGGCTGCGTTTCTTGGAAAGGATGGCGGGCGCACCATCAACTGGTGCGCAGTCCTGATCGCTGTTGCCGCCGCAGGCGGTGAGGAGGGCTGCGGCGCCGACAAGACCGGCTCCTCTGAGGAGCGCACGGCGGTCGATAGAAGGATCGTTTTCCCGAGCTTCGCTCGTTGTTCCAGGGTCAAACTTCCTGTCGGCCACACGTCCCTCCCGATACTTCCGATAAACAAGGCGCCGCCCTTCCCCGGAGCGGCGCGATTCGCGAGACGACAGTATAGGGCGAGGGGCGCGCTCGGCAAGCCCTTCAGGGCATCAGGCTCCAGCCATCGGTGCCCAGGCGCTCGAGTGGCTTGAAGCGGCGTTTGTAAGCCATCTTGCTGCTGCCCTCGACCCAGTAGCCCAGATAGACATAAGGGAGCCCCGCAGTGCGGGCGCGGGCGATATGATCGGCGATGATATAGGTGCCAAGGCTGCGGCCCGGATCTTCGGTGTCGAAGAAGCTGTAAACCATCGACAGCCCGTCCGAAAGTTCGTCCGTCAGCGCCACGGCCATAAGCTTCCTGTCCAGCATGCGGCGATATTCGATGAGCACCGTAGTGACGGGGCTGGTCTCCACCATGTCGATATATTCGGGCATGCCCATCCCGGCCATCGAGCCATCGCTGTGGCGATCCTGCAGATAGCTTGAGAGAAGCGAGAATTGTTCTTCTGTGACAATCGGCGGGCATACCTCGGCGGTGAGGTCCGCATTGCGACGCAGGGTGCGGCGTTCGGATTTGGCAGGGCTGTGTTCAAGGGCGCGCACGCGCACAGAAACACAGGCCGAGCAATTCTCGCACGCCGGGCGGTACACAACCGACTGGCTGCGGCGGAAACCGACGCGGCCCAGCGCTTCGTTCAGGGCACCGGCCTCGGGGCCGATCAGTTCGGTGAAAACCTTGCGCTCGACCTTGTTCGACAGATAAGGGCACGGCGCAGGCGCCGTGACGAAGAATTTCGGAAACTGCAAGGACTGGTCGGTCATCGCTTTCCACTGCCGGTCGAAACTGGCCTAATCATACCACGATGAATGTTAAGGAAAAGTAGGCAATCGTCTGTGTCGGTTGCCGCTCAATTACCGGCTGAAGGCGGCACAACGGGTGCTTCGCGCAGCACCAGAACAGTGATGCGGCGATTTTCCGACTTGAAAGGATTGTCAGGGAAGATCGGGTCTGTGGAGGCCTTGCCGATCACCTCGGCGATACGGTCGTTCGTCACGCCGGTCTCATCAAGCACGCGGCGTGCGGCGTTGGCGCGGTCGGCGCTCAGTTCCCAGTTGGTCATGCCGTTCGGGCCCGAAAAGGCACCGCCGTCGGTGTGGCCCTCGATGGTAAGTCGGTTGGGCAGGGTGGCCACGGATTCGCCCACCGCTGCAATCATAGCCTTGGCATAGCCGTAAAGATCATCGGTGCCGCTTTTGAACATGGCGCGGCGGTCCTTGTCGACGAGCTGGATCTTCATGCCTTCGTCGGTGATTTCCATGATCACCTGATCGGACATTTCGGAAAGCTGCGGCGATTGCTGGATGGCAAGGCGGAGCTGTTCCTGCAGATCCTCGAACGCCAGATCTTCCTGATCCTTGATCCGCTCGGCCAGTTCATCGAGCTTGCTGTCGCCCTTGCCGCCTTTTTCCTTGCCTTCGGAAGGACCGGTCTGCGGTTTGCCGGGGTCGCTGATGATGACAAGCGGCGAGGGGTTCATGCCCTCGGCATCCTCGCTTGGCGGATTGATTGAATCCGAGCCCGTCTTGCCGATCACAGCGGCGGAGGTTGGCGAGAAATAGTCGGCAAGGCCGGCCAGCGTCTCGGGTGGGGCCACATTGAGGAGCCACAGCAGCATGAAGAAAGCCATCATCGCGGTCACGAAGTCGGCATAGGCAACCTTCCACGCGCCGCCGTGGGCACCGCCGCCGTCAACCTTCTTCACCTTCTTGATGATTGGCTTCTTGTCGTCGTCCGCCAAGCCTGTCGCTCCTGCCCTTGCCTCAGGGTTTGCGGGTTCCTGTGGCGAAAAAGGCGCCACCCTGATGGCAGCGCCTTTCCATGTTGGCCAAGAACGGCCTCGATTTCAACGATTTACTGCGGGGCTCATTCCGCCGGCTTCAGCGTCAGCACATCCGCACCCGCCGGGATCACATCCTTTGTCGGGATCGTGAAGGACCGGGTCTCCCGCCACAGGTCGAAAAGGTCGCCATAATGCGGCGAAAGCGGGTTGCCGGACTGGCCAGTCGGCTGCACGAAGCGGCTGTTGTCGAGATCGGCAAGATCGAAAATACCCCGGTAGCTGGCGCCGAAGTCGGAACCGTGCGTGCCTTTGTCACTGCCATTGCCGGCCACATTGACCGTATATTGGCTGCCGCCCTGTTCGGCGGACAGCGCGAAGAAACCGGCCAGCTGCGGCACGTTGCTCAGGGGACGATGGGTCTGCTCCAGCCGGTGGGCATTGCCCCAGCGCCATGCTTTCATGTCCGCGCCGTGCTCGGCCTTGAGGTCGGCGACAGCTTGCGCCAGCGCATTGGTGGCGAGGTCGGCGCAGGTTTCTGCCACGTCTTCCGTCTTCACATTGTCACACCAGGCAAGCGATGCGGCTTCACCGAGAGCTGGCAGGGCGTAATAGGCATCGTCCTTGGGGTCGGCGCCCGCCGCAACGGCCGTCCAGTAAAGCGAGCTTTTAAGAAGCCCCGGCTTCTGGCGGCTATAATTATCGGCAATGTCACCGAGTTCATCGGCGATCAGCATGGGCTGATAGTGCAGGAGGAAGGTCTCGAAAAGGAGGGCGGCGGCGGAATCGACCGTCATGGCGCCGTCCCAGTCAGCCAGCAGCTTCTTCGCCGGCGTATCGTCCTTGAGGCTCGCGATCAGCCACGGCTGGATGTCGCGGGCAAGATCCGAGACAATATCGCTGTGGATGGCCGCGAACGTATCCACATCGTGCGGTGCCTTCTCAGTGAGCAGATGACGGATGCGGTTGCCGCGATAGGGCAGTGACCAGTCCCGCGTGATGAAATGGGGATAGTCGTTGTCGACAATCTTCTCGTTGGCTGTGGCGATGACACCGCTATCGGGATTATAGCGGGTCGGCAGCTCGCCGTAGGGGATGAAGCCGCTCCAGTCATAGGTGTCCACCCAGCCGGGCGAGGGCAAGCGGCCGTTGATGCCGTTGCCGCCATTGCGGATGGGCACAAGCGCCGGGGCATAGTATCCGATGTTTCCGTCCACATCGGCATAGATCATATTCTGCTCCGGCCCCGCATAATCGAGCCCGGCGGCCTTGAAGTCCTCGAAGTTTTTCGCTTCGCCAAGGTTCATCATGGCGACAACGGCGCGGTCCTCGTCCATCAGGGCCGTCCATTGTAGGGCAACCACATAGCCGTCTTTCAGAATGGCCTCGGCGTCCTTCGATACATCCGAAAGGACGGGGCCATGGCGGGTTTCGCGCACGGTGAGTGCCACGTCCTCGCCGCCTTTCACCTTGATCACCTCGGGGCGGATCTTGAATTCGGCCACACCTTCCGGCGTCAGATAGCCTTTGCCGTCTTCCGTCAGTTTTTCGATGAAAAGATCCTGAATGTCGGGGTCCGTGTTCGTGAAGCCCCAGGCGATACGGTCGTTGCGGCCAAGCACGATCGACGGCGAGCCCGGGAAGCTGACGCCCACAAGGTTGCTGTCCGTCGTGTTGTCATGCAAGCGTACCAGATACCAGATCGACGGCGTGGTGAGGCCGAGGTGCGGGTCGTTCGCCAGCATCGGCTTGCCCGATTTGGTCATCTCGCCCGAAACCACCCAGTTGTTGGAGCCGAGCGCGATCTGCGGCTCGGGGCCGACGACGGCGGCAAGTTCGGTGAGGCCCGATTGGCCGTAAATGGCGGCGAGATCGGGGAAGGCCGGTTCACTGTCGCCGGGGTAGGAAGGATAAAGCGTGGCCAACTGGTCGGGCGTGAGTTTCGAAAGCGCACGGGCGCGGGCGATCTCGTACCGCATGTTGCCCGACAGATCGAGCCACATCAGCTTCATCCAGACGAGCGTGTCCGAAGGCGTCCAGGGTTCGGGCTCCACGCCCGTCAGCAGGAATTCGGGCGGCAGGGCACCGCTGCGGGTGGTGAGGAAAGCGTTTACGCCGGCGGCATAGGCCTGAAGGGCTGTCTTGGCGTCGTCCGGCAGGCGTTCGTAAGCGGTTTCGGATTTCACGGCAAAGCCGAGCGTGCGCATATATTTGTCGATACCGAGACCATCAGGGCCGACCGCTTCCGACAGGCGGCCACGTCCGATGCGGCGGTTCATGTCCATCTGCCACAGGCGGTCCTGCGCATGCACGAAGCCAAGCCCGAAGGCGAGGTCGTTGCGGCCGCTGGCGCTGATGTGCGGCACGCCGTGCGCGTCGCGGGCGATGGTGATTTCGCCCGTGAGGCCGGCAAGGCTGATTTCGCCTTCGGTTTGCGGCAGGCTCGACCGCAGCCAGCCGTAGCCGACGGCCAGTACGGCAACAAGAAGCGCCCCGATCACCAGAACGAGTTTACCGACAAAACGCATATCCCCAGTCTCCCTGAACCTTCATGGACGGCCGCTCCCCACGGTGCGCCCTTTCATGGATCGCATCATTGGCATTTTTAGACCGGTTCGTCCAGCATGTGTGAAGGAGGTTCGGGCTTCGACTTGATCCCGACGTTCCGCCGGGCTATATATTTATACGTTGTATAAATATTGGATAAGATATGATCACTGGCCACGTCTTTATAGCAACCAGCCTCGACGGCTTCATCGCGCGCGAAGACGGAGACATCGCGTGGCTTCTGGAACGCGACGATCCCGCCGAGGACCATGGCTACGATGCCTTCATCCAAGGGATCGATATCATCCTCATGGGGCGTGGCAGCTTCGAAAAAATGCAAGCGGTGCGCCCGTGGCCCTACATCCGTCCGGTCATCGTCCTGTCGTCATCCCTGACGCAAGATGACTTGCCGGAGGATCTGGCTGCAAAGGTCCGGTTGAGCGACGCTTCGCCGGAGGAGGTGATGCGAATGCTTCAATCGGAGGGACACCGAAGGGTCTATGTGGACGGCGGTCTTGTCATCCAGTCGTTCCTGCGTGCAGGGCTGATTGCCGACATGGTGATCACGCGCGCGCCGGTGCTGCTTGGCGAGGGGCGCAGCTTGTTCGGAAGCATTGCCGCAGACATCCCGCTGCTACACGAGGAAACGAAAAGCTTTCCTTCCGGGCTCGTCCAGTCGCGCTACCGGATCGTGGCATGAACCGGCCCCGTGGACGACCGCCTCGGGCGGCCGCGCCTGTTTCGCGTGACGAGATGTTGACGGTTGCCTTGGATCTTCTGGATAGAACGGGCGCCGACGCCTTCACCATGCGGGCGTTGGCGGAGCGCCTCCACATCAATCCGATGACGATTCACTATCACTTCGGAGGGCGAGACGGCTTGATCGGCGCCATGTCGGAACGGGCCTATGCCCGTGTTTCGGCGCCGAACAGGGGCACGCCGACCGAGCGGATCTTCGGGCTATTGCAAGCCTACTATGCGCAGGTGCTGGCGCACCCTGGCCTGACAATGCTTATCTTCAGTCGCCCCGCTGTATTTCCCGAGCAAGCAAGGCGAATAACCGCGGAGATATCGGCCCTTCTCGAAGAAGCTGGCCTTTCGGCTCACAAAGTACGGTTGTGGCTCGAAATACTCGTGGACTTCACCCACGGAGCCGCACTGGCTACGGCCATGGGAAGTCGGGCGTCGACCGATAACCGGGCCGCGGCTTCCGGGTATGACGCATCATTGAAAGAGCTCCTGTCCCGCCTTGGGGAGTGACATTCCGAAAATTTTAGCTGTTCCTTAAGGCCTTCGTCACTGCTTGGCCGTAAGCTCGGCTCACCCTGAAGAAATCGGGTTGTATGGAGGATCTGATGAGTAATGCAGTACAGCAAGCCGCCGTTGCGGCAATCAGCAACAATGTGAAACTGTCTGTCGCACAGGACATGGCGGAAAACACGAAGAAGATCCAGGCTCAGGCCGCGCAGGCCAGCAGTCCCTCGCCGGTCATAGAAGGTGCCGGCACGCAGGTGGACATGAAAGTCTGACTGTTGACTGATGGAAAGCCCGCCGCCGCCCGGCGGGTTTTCTTTTTCCCGTCGCAAGAATTTTCTGTTTCGCCCCCGCCCGCCTGCCTTCTATAACTCGGCACCGACATGTAATTCCGACAGGGGAAAACGATGGCAAAAGTCGCATTTCTGGGCCTTGGTGTGATGGGGTATCCGATGGCGGGCCATCTGGCGCGCGCGGGCCATGATGTCACCGTCTATAACCGCACCGGCGAGAAGGCCGAACGCTGGCTGGAAGCTTACGAGGATGCCTCTGGCGAGCTGTTCGCGGCGCCCACGCCTGCGGGTGCGGCAGCCGATGCCGATATCGTTTTCGCCTGTGTGGGCGCCGACAAGGATGTCGAGGAGGTCTGCACTGGCCCCGAGGGCGCTTTTGACGCCATGAAGAAGGGTGCCGTGTTCGTGGATCACACCACGGCATCGGCCGATCTCGCCCGTCGCATGGCGGCAGAGGCCGAAAAACGCGGCCTTGGTTTCATCGATGCGCCGGTTTCGGGCGGGCAGGCGGGCGCTGAAAACGGTGTCCTCACCATCATGTGCGGCGGCGACGCGGCGGCCTATGCGAAGGCCGAGCCCGTGATGGCCGCCTATGCCCGCATGTGCCGCCTTCTGGGTGCGAGCGGCGCCGGGCAGCTTGCCAAGATGGTCAATCAGGTGTGCATCGCCGGCATCGTGCAGGGGCTTTCGGAAGCGCTGCACCTTGCCATGTCCGCGGGGCTCGACGCCAAGGCGGTGGTGGACGTGATTTCCAAAGGGGCAGCGCAAAGCTGGCAGATGGAAAACCGCGCCCCCACCATGATCGACGGCAAGTTCGACTTCGGCTTCGCGGTCGACTGGATGCGCAAGGACCTCGGCATCGTACTCGAGGAAGCGAAGCGCCTTGGCATCAGCCTGCCTGTCACCGCACTTGTCGACCAGTTCTACGGCGACGTGCAGGCGATGGGCGGCAAACGGCAGGATACATCCAGCCTCATCCGGCGGTTCCGGGGCTGAAAAGTGCAGAAGTCAGCGCTTTTCCGTTGACTCTCACCCCCAAACCCACTATCTCCCGCCCGTTAACGAATGGTCAGGGCAATGGTGTCCCTGTCCGCACGGACAATATACGTGTCAGCAAACCGGCTGTTTTCGGGGCTTTCACACCGTCCGTGGCGCAATAATTTAAGGAGCGATTCGCATGTCGAAACGTATTCAAGCGAAATATAAAATTGACCGCCGCATGGGCGAAAACATCTGGGGCCGCGCCAAGTCCCCGGTTAACGCTCGCGAATATGGTCCGGGCCAGCATGGCCAGCGCCGCAAAGGCAAGCTTTCGGACTTCGGCATTCAGCTGCGCGCCAAGCAGAAGCTGAAAGGCTATTACGGCAACATCACCGAGAAGCAGTTCCGTCGTTATTACGACGAAGCTTCGCGCCGCAAGGGCGACACCGGTGAGAACCTCGTTGGCATTCTCGAATCGCGTCTCGACGCCGTCGTGTACCGCGCCAAGTTCGTGCCGACCGTCTTCACCGCCCGTCAGTTCGTCAGCCACGGCCACGTTCTCGTGAACGGCCGTCGTTGCAACGTGCCGTCGGCCATGATCAAGCCGGGTGACGTTGTCGAGATCCGTCAGCGCAGCCGCGAGATCCAGCCGGTTGTCCAGGCGACCCAGAGCGCCGAGCGTGAAGTACCGGAATATGTGGCTGTAGAAGGCCACAAGGCAACCTTCGTTCGCGTTCCGACGCTTGATGAAGTGCCGTACCCGGTCATCATGGAACCGAACCTCGTGGTCGAATTCTACTCGCGTTAATTCGCGGGCGACCGAGCAGGCTTCAAAGGGCCGCGCCGCAAGGCGCGGCCCTTTTGTTTGTTCTCGCTCACTTAACCCGTTGATTGCGGCCCGAAAGATTGCAATGAATGGGGCAGTCAGGAAG
The DNA here is from genome assembly GCF_026719705.1 of Pseudokordiimonas caeni. Lineage (GTDB taxonomy): Bacteria > Pseudomonadota > Alphaproteobacteria > Sphingomonadales > Kordiimonadaceae > Gimibacter > Gimibacter caeni. Next base: position 784,293 of record NZ_JAPPRR010000001.1, read on the forward strand.
GCAAAGGGGCAGCGCGTGACCTTGAACGAATTGCATGTCAGGCCGGTGAAGGATTCGGATGCGGACGGGCTTATCAAGCTTGTCGAGGGCTGTTTCCGCGAATATCCGGACTGCCACATCGATCTGGATGACCTTGATACCGACCTTCTTGCCTGGGAAACCTACCTGCGCGCCAAGGACGGCGAGGGATTCGTTGTGGAAGAACAGGGCAGGGTCGTGGCGAGTGTCGGATACGTGCCGCTCGGGCCCGAGGTGTTCGAAATCCGCCGCCTGTATGTCGATGCGGCCCTGCGCGGCAGCGGCATCGCACAGGCGCTTATCCAGCTTGTGGAGAACCGCATCAAAACCCGTGGCGGGGTGACCGCCGAATGCTGGTCCGACACGCGGTTTGAACGCGCCCACCGCTTTTACGAGCGCGAAGGATATGCCCGACAGCCCGAAACGCGAGACCTGAATGATATTTCGAACACCACGGAATATCAGTTCCGCAAGACGTTATAAGACCCACCCGCCTTTCGCCCTTGTTTGTCCTTGAACGGACGGCTATAGCGGCGCACATTACTGACCTTGTCCGAGGGGAGCCCGCCACGCACCTGTGGCCGATGGGCTGAGAGTTTCCGTGCCGTAATGAGGCGGTCCGGGGAGACCCTTAGAACCTGATCTGGGTGAAACCAGCGTAGGGAACGGAGCACACAAATGCCTGATACCGCCAAGACCGATTTCAATGTAACCACCGGCCCCATCGAGGGCTCGCGCAAGATCTATGTGAAAAGCCTGAGGGACGAGAGCGTCCGCGTCGGCATGCGCGAAATCGCGCTGCACCCGTCGGCGAACGAGGAACCCGTCACGGTTTACGATACCTCGGGCCCCTACACGGACGAGACCGCGAAGATCGATATCTATGAAGGCCTGCCTGCCTTCCGCCGTGACTGGATCATGGCGCGCGGTGACGTGGAGGAATATGACGGTCGCGAAGTGAAGCCGGAAGACAATGGCAATGTGGAGGCCCAGTATCTGGCCCCCGAATTCCCGGTGAAGCGCCGCCCGCTCAAGGCCAAGGCCGGTGCCAATGTCAGCCAGATGCATTATGCCAAGAAGGGCATCATCACGCCCGAGATGGAATATGTGGCCGTGCGCGAAAACCTCGGCCGCCAGCGCTGCGCCGAAGCCCTGAAGCGCTCGGGCGACCCGATGGGCGCCGTGATCCCGGATTATATCACCGCCGAGTTCGTGCGCGACGAGATCGCCGCCGGCCGCGCCATCATCCCCAACAATATCAACCACCCGGAATCGGAGCCGATGATCATCGGCCGGAACTTCCTCGTTAAGATCAACGCCAACATCGGCAACTCGGCCGTCTCAAGCTCGATCGCCGAGGAAGTAGACAAGATGGTGTGGGCGACCCGTTGGGGTGGCGATACGGTGATGGATCTTTCCACCGGCCGCAACATCCACAATACCCGCGAATGGATCCTCCGCAATTCGCCCGTGCCGATTGGCACCGTGCCGATCTATCAGGCGCTCGAAAAGGTGAACGGCATCGCCGAAGACCTGACGTGGGAAGTCTTTCGCGACACGCTCATTGAACAGGCCGAGCAGGGCGTGGACTATTTCACCATCCATGCCGGTGTGCGCCTGCCGTTCGTGCCGATGACCGCCAAGCGCGTGACCGGCATCGTATCGCGCGGTGGCTCGATCATGGCCAAATGGTGCCTTGCCCACCACAAGGAAAGCTTCCTGTACGAGCGGTTCGAGGAAATCTGCGAAATCATGAAGGCCTATGACGTGGCCTTCAGCCTTGGTGACGGCCTGCGTCCGGGCAGCATTGCCGACGCCAACGACGAAGCCCAGTTCGCGGAACTGCGCACACTCGGGGAGCTCACCAAGATCGCCTGGAAGCATGACGTGCAGGTGATGATCGAAGGCCCCGGCCACGTGCCGATGCACAAGATCAAGGAAAACATGGACGAGCAGCTGAAGCATTGCCACGAGGCACCCTTCTACACGCTCGGGCCGCTCACCACCGATATCGCACCCGGCTATGACCATATCACCTCGGCGATTGGCGCCGCGATGATCGGCTGGTTCGGCACCGCAATGCTTTGCTATGTGACGCCGAAGGAACACCTTGGCCTGCCGAACCGCGATGACGTGAAGGTGGGTGTGGTGACCTACAAGCTCGCCGCCCACGCCGCTGACCTCGCCAAGGGCCACCCGGCAGCTCAAGCGCGCGACGATGCGCTTTCGCGCGCCCGGTTCGAGTTCCGCTGGCAGGACCAGTTCAACCTGTCGCTGGACCCCGAAACGGCCCGCGATTTCCACGACCAGACCCTGCCGAAGGAAGCCCACAAGGTGGCCCATTTCTGCAGCATGTGCGGCCCCAAATTCTGCTCGATGAAAATCACGCAGGACGTACGCGACTATGCCGCCACGCTCGAGGCCGAAAAGGGCATGGCAGAGAAATCGGAAGAGTTCAAATCGCTCGGCTCCGAGATTTATCTCGAAAAGGGTGCGGCTGAGTAAACCGTCGCCGTCATGCCGGGCTCGACCCGGCATCCAGTGGTGCTTGCATCAGCCATGGACATTGGACCCAAGTCCGGGGTGACGGAAAGGGATGAAGAAGGCGGCCTTGGGGCCGCCTTCTCCTTTCACAACCCGAACTTCCCTGTATCCACATGGTCAGCTGAAATCAGTGTCCACCAGTCGACGGCGAGGCCCTTGAGGATATAGTCATAGGGCAGCCAGCCATAGCCCGCCTCACCCCAGCCGGGGCCCCAGCTGTTGCGTATCATGACGGCGCCAATGCTTTCGGGGCCACCTGTCACGGGGTTTTTCACGCGCTTTTCGTCGTCATAGCCAATGGCCACCACGGCGTGGCCGCCGGTGGCGCGTTCGCCGTCTGCTGGCAGGGGGATTTCGCCGGGGCGGGCCGGGGTGCGGATCGAGCTATAGACCGTGAAGCCGAACATCGAGGGCAGCTTCATCGCCAGCAACTGACGCACGCGGGCGAGCAGCAGGTCGGTCGGTATATTGGGCGGATCCAGCCGGAAGTAGCGGATCGCCTTGTAGTTTTCGGCGAAGGCATAGCAGAAGGCCGGGGGCTCCTCGTCATATTTCGTTTCCTGATAGGGCCAGTATTTGCTGGGCGGCACGCCAAACAGGCTCATCGCCCCCATGGTGGCACGCAGGTACGCCCCGCGGTCGCCCTGCCAGCCCAGAAGATTACGGGTTACCTTGTAAAGAAACAGCCGCGAGGCATCGATATGCTGGCCAAAGGCGCGGCGCTGGAAATATTCCAGAAGCCCGACGCCCGCGTTCGCGGTGCAGGAGCCAAGCTTGCCCTGGCTCTCGACCGGACTGCAATCGGCGGAAAGATCGATCTTCTTCGGCAGGATCGGCATGTCCGACGGGTCGGCCTCCGGGTCCGTCACGAAATGCAGCTTCTTCATCAGGGGGGCGATCTTTTCGTGATCGGGGGAATAGTCGCGAAAGTCCGGCAGGTCGCGCAGCCAGCCGGTGGCAAGCTCGCCGGCTTCGTTCGTCGGGGCTGCGCCGGTTGTGAAATCGGGCATCGGGTGGCCTCCACAAAAGCTATCGCCGCGCCGGGGTCGCCGGGCGCGGGCAGGGTGGGAAACGCACGCTGAACTGAACCGGCATATCCTGCACTTTTTTCGCCAAAAAGTCGAGTGAACTGCACCTGCGATGAAGAGCCGCACTTGCCGCACCAGCGCATTCGCGGCATGGTGGGTGGCAGGGTCCAGACGTGGACGATGGCTGAGATGATTGAAAATTCTGTCCTTTTTCTGATCACGATGGGGGCGTTCAGCCTTTTGATGTGGCGCCGCGTGCGCGGCAACAGCTTGTGGCGTGCAACGGTCACGCCGCTCGCGTCCATCATCGGCAGCGGCTTCCTGATTGTGGCGCCGCTCCTGTCGGACCTGTCCGGCAAATGGGCGCCGTTCGCGATGGCGGGGATTGTTGCTCTCGCCTGGGGGCTTGGGTCTGTTGTCCGCTTCAATATCCGGCATGCCGAGCCCGTGCTGGCGGCCGGTAACGAGACAAGGGCGCTACGCTGGGCGGAGGATGCCTCGCGGATGGCGCTTGCGCTTGCCTATATTGTGTCCGTCACCTTCTATTTGCGCCTGATGGCATCGTTCGTCATGGACGCAGCTGACGTGCACAGCGTCTTCCTTGGCAACATGCTGGCGACGCTTGTGCTCGCCTTCATCGGGGTTGCTGGATTCCTGCGGGGGCTTGGCGGGCTTGAGGCGCTTGAGGAGACGGCGGTTTCCGTGAAGCTCGCGATTATCGTCGCCCTGCTTGCGGGGCTCTCATGGCATGACGCCACGGGCGGCTATGTGCTTGACGGGGTCGTGCCCGGCGACATGCCATTCGCCGAGCGCCTGCGGATGCTCGCCGGAATGCTTCTGGTCGTGCAGGGGTTCGAGACTTCCCGCTATCTGGGGCACGCCTATGATGCCGATGTGCGGGTGAAATCAATGAAGCTCGCCCAGCTTCTGTCAGCTGCGATCTATATCCTGTTCGTGGCGCTTTTGCTGCCGCTTCTATCGTCGCTTTCCGGCGAGAAACCGGATGAAACGGCCATAATCGGCCTGTCGCAGCAGGTGGCGAGTCTGTTGCCTTCTCTTCTGGTTGTGGCTGCGGTGATGAGCCAGTTCAGCGCTGCCGTGGCCGACACGGCGGGGGCGGGCGGCCTCGGGGAAGAGCAGTCCGGCGGTCGGCTGCCGGCCCAAAAGGGCTATCTGCTGGTCGCGGGTGCGGGCATCGTGATCGTCTGGAGCGCCGATGTGTTCGAGATCGTCGCCGTCGCCTCGCGCGCCTTTGCGGCCTATTACGGCCTGCAGGCGCTGGTGGCGCTGCTGACCATCGGGGATGCGAAGGTTGAAGCCGGCCGGGGGCTTCGCCTGATATTCACCTTGCTAGGCTTCCTGATGTTGCTCATCGCCCTTTTTGCCCTACCGGTGGGGTAGGGAAAAATCCCTTTTCTTTCAAGGCAGCTTCGTACAATCCTGAGGGGTATTCATTCGGGGGATTTCATGCGCATTCTTTTTTCGGTGCTCTTCGCACTCGTCTGGCTTGCTGGCGCGCCGGCCTCGGCGAAAAAGCCATTGGAGGTGGGGGATGTGCCGCCAGACATGGTCGGCTACGATCAGGACGGCAACGAGCTGCTTCTCAGCAACTACAAGGGTCAGGTGGTGATTGTCACCTTCTGGGCCACATGGTGCCCGCCCTGCCTGCAGGAGCTGCCTGTTCTCGAAGGGATGCAGCGACAGGTGCCGGAAGGGCAACTGAAGGTCATCGCCGTGAATTTCAAGCAGCGCCGCCAGACCTATGCGCGGGCGGTGAAATATATGGAAGATTATGAGCTGACGTTTTCCTATGACAAGGGGGACAAGGCGGTCCGTGCCTATGGTGTGAAATCGCTGCCGCACATGTTCATGATCACCAAGGAAGGCCGTATCGGCCGGATTCATCTGGGCTACGGCGAAGGCCTGATCCCGAAACTGGTGGACGAGGTGAATGAACTGCTGCGGTGGAAGCCCATCGAGATGCCGCAAACGGAATAGACACCCCTCTGCTCGTCGCGTTTCGCGCGCGTCTCACCGCATGGTGAATTGTCATTAACCATATATGGCGCGACGATTGCGGCCTTGCACCCGGTGGGTGACATAACAAGCGAGGGGATTATCAATGACGAAAAACTGGATGCGCGGTGCCGTGCTCGGCGCTATGGTCGCGACCTTTGCCATGCCGGCACTGGCCGACCATCACAAGGCGGTGGAAGCTGCGCTTATGGCGCCGGACCGCCCGGCCGCCGACAAGGAACGCGACGGTGACCGCAAGCCGGGCGAGGTGCTCGCCTTTGCCGGAATCAAGCCGGGCATGACCGTGATCGATGTGAATTCGGGTGGCGGCTATTATACCGAAATCCTGTCCCGCCTTGTGGGGCCGCAGGGCAAGGTGATCGCCCATAACGACCAGGTCTATTATCCCTATGTGGAGAAAGACCTGCCGGCGCGCGGCTATGGCAGCCGGCTAGCCAACGTCACCGAAGTGCATGGCACGGCCGAGCCGCTGGATCAGCCGGCGGAAAGCGCCGATGCCGCCATCATCGTGCTCGCCTATCATGACTATTTCTTCCACACCAAGGACCGCCCGAACGACGCCGATATCGGCGCGGTGCTGGCCTCGATCCGCTCGGCGCTGAAGCCCGGTGGCAGTTTCATCATTGTCGACCATGTGGCGCCCGCAGGCTCCGGCCATGAGGCGGGCGACAAGCTGCACCGGATCGACCCGATGCTGGTACGCGCCGACGTGGAAGCAGCAGGCTTCACCTTCGACGGGGAAACCGACGTACTGAGGAACCCGGCTGACAATCATACCGACAGCCCCTTCAAGGAAGGCCTGCGCGGCAAGACGGACCGGTTCGTCTACAAGTTCGTGAAGAAGTGAAAATCATCACACCGTCATGCCGGGCTTGATCCGGCATCCAGAACTGGACCCCGGGTCATGGCCCGGGGTGACGTTTTTTAAAGAGCCAGCGACATGTGCCGGGCATGGCCGGCATAGGTGGCAAGCTTGGCGGCAAGTGCGGGGCTTTCGTCGATTGTGAAGCCGAAGCGGCCCCAGAAGGGCACGGTATCGTTCACGGCCACGAGCGTCATGCGCTCGAAACCGAGCGATCTGGCGTGATCGATAATGGCTTTCACCCCGGCACTGGCCGCCCCGCTGCCGCGCGCGGTCGCCAGAAGCGCCACGTCATGGATATGATAGCAGTCGGCATCTGCCGGGATCGCTTCCAGCATCATATCAAGCGCGGGTGGCTGGCCGTAGATCCACGGATGGGTGAGGGCGTAGCCCGCTGGCTTGCCGTCCAGCTCAAGGAGCAGGCAGCCGCCGGGATGCAGGCGCTGGCGTTCCGCGAACACGGCGGGGTCTTCCGGGTGATCTTCATGGATCACATCAGCCATGGCCTCCACGAGCGCCACGTCTTCTGCCGTCATTTCCCGCCAATGCATGCTGGTCATGTCTCAGTTCCCAAGGGGCAAGATGCCGGACACAGGAATCCCCGCCCGCCCGTGCCCGTTCATGCGCATCGGTGACGGCTCCTTTTGGGGAAGCGGGGAGGGAAAGCCTTAGGCGGCGACGCCTTTTTCCGTGAGGAGCGATTGCAGCTCGCCCGTCTGGAACATTTCCTTCACGATGTCGCAGCCGCCAACAAATTCGCCCTTCACATAAAGCTGGGGAATGGTCGGCCAGTCGGAATAGGCCTTGATGCCTTCGCGCAGTTCCATGTCTTCAAGGACATTGTAGGACTGGTATTTGACATCGAGGTGATTGAGAACCTGCGACACAACGGACGAGAAGCCGCACTGCGGGAAGACCGGCGTGCCCTTCATGAACAGGACAACATCGTCCTTGGTCACATAGTCGCGGATACGCTCGAAAATCGGCTGGTCGGTCATTTTGGTCTTCCTTCAACAGGTCACATCGGGCAGGCGTTTTCCCGCACATGGCAGGAAATAAGCCTTTTTGGCGCATATTCCAAGGGGCAGGCGCCAAATCTCGTCAAAAAGTGATTGGCCGCTCAGTCCGGCACCGAGGTTTGCAGGGCAAGCGCGTGCAGTTCGTTCCCCATGCGGCCCTTCAGGCTCTGGTACACCATCTGGTGCTGCTGCACCCGCGACTTGCCCCGGAAACCTTCATAGATCACATGCGCCGCATAATGATCGCCGTCGCCGCGCAGATCATCGATTTGCACCTTGGCGCCGGGCAGCGCTTCCTGGATGAATTCGGTGATGGCTTCTGCTGTCATGGCCATGGCTTTGTCCCCTCTCGGCAAGGCACCCCGCGATGGGGGCGCTTTTCTTCAAACATATCTCTTTATATGGTGGCAGGCGGGGCCAATGCAATCGGCCTTCAAGGGGGGAGATGACGATGGCGGGAAGCTGGACGGAAACAGTGGCGGCCGGCGGCAATATCGTGCCGCTTTTCCATGTAGCGGCAGAAGGGGAGCGGCGCGGCGGCATCCTGATGCTGCCAGCGCTTGGCGTGGAAGCCGCCTTTTATGAGCGTTTCGCCAAGGGGCTCGCCAAGGCGGGCTTCGAGGTCGCGGTGATGGAAATGCGCGGCAATGGCCGCAGCAACCGCCGGCCGGGCAGGGGAGAGGCTTTCGGCTACCGCGAGTATGTGACCGAAGACATGGCCGCCGCCAGCCGCTGGCTGCGCGCGAAACTGGCGCCGGGGCAGAAGCTGATCGCGCTTGGCCATTCGCTCGGTGCCCATATGGCGGTGGCGGCCACGGCCATCGCGCCGGACCTGCATGACGGCATCGTCACCATCGCGGCGGGCACGCCGTGGCATGGCGCCTTCAAGGGCAAGGTTGCGAAACAGGTGAAATTCCTGTGCCGCATCATGCCGCTGTTGCATCTGGTGTACGGCTATTTCCCGGGCGACAAGCTCGGTTTCGCGGGGCGCGAATATCGCGGCATCATGGCAGACTGGAGGCATCTGGCCGCGCGCAACGAGTTTCGCATCAAGGGCGAGGCGGAAGCGCTGGAGCCGCGTCTTGCCGCATGGCCCGGCCGTGTGCTCGCCATCACCCTCGCCGACGACAAGCTTGCCCCGGCCTCCGCCGCCAAGGGGCTCATAGGCAAGCTGACGGCTGCTGAAGTCGATCACCGCATCCTGTCGGCGGACGACACCGCCACCCGCGCCGACCATTTCAAATGGGCGCGGGACGTGGGCAACCTGCCGCAGATCGTCGCGGAATGGGTGGGGTGACTAAACGGGCAATGCCATAAATTCCCCGGTGGGTATCTCATTTTGCATTGCGCGGCAAATTTGATGGAGAGATAAAAGTGCTTGATTCTAATGGAATATTTCAAAGGATGTTCACGCCTGTGGATGGAGGATACCATTATTATCCTTCGAAAAAGGAAGGCGCTAAGTTCGTAACGGCCGAAGAGTACAATCAGCTTATCAAAGACTGGGAAAGGATGGTGGGCCGCAGTGGTGTTGGCAGAGTTGCTATAGTTGTCGTTCTTATTGTTGTGGTTTGGACATTGATCTCAAGGGCAACAGTTCTGCCAGAATGGTCGGACACGGTCTTTATTTGGACATGTGTGGGTTCGGTGGCAGCGTGGTATCTCCATGCTGCTCTGGCGCCACGACGGTTGGTCCGGGATAGACCAGTTGTGACACCGCCTAGACCTGCTTCTGTGGCAGGTCAACAAGTAAGGGAGTCCGTCAGTTGGCCCTCAGTCTTGTTTCTGTTGTGCTTCAGTAGCGCGGTCTTTGCGGGCTCCCTACTGTCACCAAAAGTAACAATCACCGATTGGGTCTGGCTCGTTGGCTCCGGTGCTATGTCCGCGAGTTGTATTTGGATCTCTATCCAGAAACTCAGAGACAAGAGATAGTCGGGCAGGCCGAAATTCCTTTTGGAAACAACAATCCAGTGATCGCCCTACTTAGATATTTATCCCCTCTAGTGAATAGTCACACCCGTATTGTCCGCGAGCACGGCGATGGTGAGCGAGCGGGTCTCATGGTCGGTGGGCGGGTTCAGGCGGTAGCCGCTGCCTGAAAGGTGATCCACGAACAGGATCAGGGCATGTTCGGCCAGTGCCATGCCGTCGCCCTTGAACCAGTGGCCAAGGATCGTGCGGCCGCGTTCTACCTGGGCATTCTGATAGGCGCCGGCAGCGGCGACGATGCGGCGTTCGTCCATTGTCATCTGCTGGCAGGCGCAGCATTTCACATTCACCCTGCGGGCGGAGCGCCGGGCGACGAGGCCCATGAACTGATCCCAGTGGCGCGAAGCCATCGGGCCGCCCGCCACGCAAAAGGCGCGGTGCCAGGCATCGATATGACGGGCAAGCCGGGCGCTGCCGGCCTCGGCCGTCAGCGCCCCCACCCATTGCCGCGTCACGTGCAACACAAACCTTTCCGCGGCTCCGGAGGGGAGGGTAGAGCGGGTGGAAACCTGCGGCAGGCTTGTGTTGGATACGGAACGTTCGGGCATGGTGTCAGCTCCCTTGCTGTCGTTGCTCATGCAGTGTAATTGCGAATCATTCGCAATATCAAGATGTTTTTTTGAACTTGATGCCATGGTCTTCGAGACAGCCCGTCGCAAAGGCACCGGGCTTCCTCAGACCGAACGGTGATCGGGAATTGCCGTTCGTCCTGAGGAGCGCCCAGGCGCGTCTCGAAGGGCGCAGCGAGGGCTTTGAAGGATCAGGCTTTACCCGTGCGGAACCGGTACAGGAGCGCGTCGCGCGCTGCGGGATCGGCTGGCACTTCGCCTGCGGCATGCAGGGCCTGCCAGCGGGCGAGGGCTTCCGTACTCATGCGGGCATTGGCGCGCTCGGGCGTCAGGGCTTCGGTAATCGCCGGGCTCACCGGCAGGCCAAGGAATCGGGCGAGGCCTTCGCCCCCTGTTTCCATAAGCGCGCCAAGCCCGATTGCTGCAACATGCTGCACGCCGGCGGCAGCCAGTTTTGCGGCAATCTTTTCGGGGTCGGGCAGGGGCTTCGGGTAAGGCGCCAGAAAATCGGCAAGGTTGCCCTGATAGCCCCGGATGGCCCGGAACATATGGACGGATTCCCACCATGCGTCTGCCGGGCGGGTCACCAGCCGCACCTCGATCCGCCGACGGGCCTTCGCCTGCAGCATGGCAAGCGACGCACTGAACCGGTCCAGATCGGGATAGAAGCTTGTGGCCAGCGTGCCGGGCATGGTGCCGATCAGATTTTCATAGCTGACGACCACGCCGCGTTCCTCGCGGTCGATCGCGCGCACCAGCCGGGCAAGGCGGACTTTATCAAGAAGCGGTGCGGCAGGCCGGTGCAGGCGGCGCAGGTGCGCCCATGTCCGGTCGGTCATCAGCGCGTCGCGCAGCATCACCCGCCAGCCAGCCGCCTCAAGCGGCGCGCGTGCCTTCGCCAGCGCCTTCTGGATGCTGGTGGAGCCGCAGCGGTGAAGGCCGATATGCAGGATGACAGGTGTGTCGCTCATGGCGGCATTTAGGGGGAGCGTCGGCTTTTTGTCTAGCAGGCATAAAGAAAGGGGCGCCAAATGTTTGGCACCCCTTCCGCTTTCAAGCCGGGTGAGGCTTAAAGTTCGTTTTTCATGAAGGCCGGGAACCAGCCTTCGTGCGCCGCGGTGAGCGCGGCGAGCGGCAGGTCAAGCGCGCCGCCGTTGACCGTGATGCTGTCGCCGCCGGTGGTGCCGAGAACGGCAACGGCGAGGCCGGCATCGCGGGCTTCCTGACGGATCGTCTCGGCCTCGTCGGGCTCGGCGGCGATCAGGTAGCGCGACTGGCTTTCGCTGAACAGGTGCACATGCAGCGGCAGGCTGTCATCAAGCGTGATGGTGGCGCCCGTCTTGCCCGAGATTGCCATATCGGCGAGGGCAGCGATCAGGCCACCGTCCGACAGGTCATGCACGGTCGTCAGCTGGCCGTTCTCAATAAGCGCACGGACGAAATCGCCGTTGCGGCGCTCGACGGCGAGATCGACAACCGGCGGCAGGCCTTCGTCTTTTTTCAGGATTTCACGCTGGTAAAGCGACGCGCCAAGCTCGTTCTTGGTTTCGCCAAACAGCATGATCACCTGGCCGTCGCCCTTGAAGGGCACGGTTGCCATATGCTTCGACTGCTTGAGGATACCCACACCGCCGATGGCTGGTGTGGGCAGGATGCCCTTGCCGTTCGTCTCGTTATAAAGCGAGACGTTGCCCGAAACGATGGGGTAATCGAGCGCGACGCAAGCTTCTGCCATGCCTTCAAGGCAGCCGACGATCTGGCCCATGATCTCGGGCCGTTCGGGATTGCCGAAGTTGAGGCAGTTGGTGATGGCAAGCGGCAGGCCGCCGGTCGCCGTGATGTTCCGCCACGTTTCAGCCACCGCCTGTTTGCCGCCTTCAACCGGATCGGCATAGCAGTAGCGCGGGGTTACGTCCGTGCTGATCGCGAGCGCCTTTTCGGTGCCATGCACACGCACGACAGCAGCGTCGCCACCGGGGCGCTGGATGGTGTCTCCCATGACCATATGATCATACTGCGACCAGATCCAGCGACGCGAGCAGAGGTTCGGGCCGCCGATCAGGTCCATGACCGCCTTTTTCAGGTCTTTGGGCGCTTCCACGTCCACAGCCTTGCGCTTCGGCGTTGCCGTGTGCGGACGGTCATATTCCGGCGCGTCGTCCACAAGGGTATTGAGCGGGATATCGCCCACTGTTTCGCCCTTGAATTTCAGCGTCAGGTTGCCCGTATCGGTGATGTGGCCGATCACGGCGAAATCAAGTTCCCACTTCTCGAAGATGGCTTTCGCCATTTCCTCGCGGCCGGGTTTGAGGACCATGAGCATGCGCTCCTGGCTTTCCGACAGCATCATCTCGTAGGGGAGCATGTTTTCTTCGCGCTGGGGCACGTTATCGAGGATCAGCTCGAAACCCACACCGCCTTTTGACGCCATCTCGACGGAAGACGAGGTAAGGCCTGCTGCCCCCATGTCCTGAATGGCGACGATCGCGTCCGTTGCCATCAGCTCGAGGCAGGCTTCGATGAGGAGCTTTTCGGTGAAGGGGTCACCCACCTGCACGGTCGGGCGTTTCTCTTCACTGTCATCCGTGAATTCGGCCGACGCCATGGTGGCGCCGTGGATGCCGTCGCGGCCGGTTTTGGAGCCGACATACACAACGGGGTTACCCACACCTGCAGCCGCCGAATAGAAGATCTTCTCGGCGTCGGCGAGGCCGACCGTCATGGCGTTCACAAGGATGTTGCCATTGTAGGACGGGTCGAAGTTCGTCTCGCCGCCCACGGTCGGCACACCCACGCAGTTGCCGTAGCCGCCGATACCTGAAACGACGCCGGCCACAAGGTGGCGGGTCTTCGGATGATCAGGCTCGCCAAAGCGCAGCGCGTTCATGTTAGCCACGGGGCGTGCGCCCATGGTGAACACATCGCGCAGGATGCCGCCCACGCCCGTCGCCGCGCCCTGATAGGGCTCGATGAAGGACGGGTGGTTATGGCTTTCCATCTTGAAGATGGCTGCCTGCCCGTCACCGATATCGATGACGCCGGCATTCTCGCCGGGGCCGCAGATAACCCACGGGGCTTTCGTCGGCAGCTTCTTCAGGTGGATTTTCGAGGATTTGTAGGAGCAATGCTCGGACCACATCACGGAATAGATGCCCAGTTCCGTAAGGTTCGGCTCGCGGCCGAGGCCTTTGAGGATCAGGTCATATTCCTTCGGCGTCAGGCCGTGATCGCGGACGATTTCGGGGGTGATCTTGGTGTCGGTCATCTCTTTTCCCCTCAGCCCAGACGGTTCATGACGGATTCGAACAGGATACGGCCGTCGGAGCCGCCAAGCGCGGGTTCGATCATCCGCTCGGGGTGCGGCATCATGCCAAGCACGTTGCCTTTCTTGTTCAGCACACCGGCGATGCGGCGCTGGGCACCATTGATGTCCTCGGCATAGCGGAAGGCAACCTGACCTTCGCCTTCGAGGGCATCGAGCGTTTCCTTGTCGGCATAATAGTTGCCGTCATGGTGCGCGACCGGGATGGTGATGTTGCTGCCGGCGGTGTAGCCGTTGGTGAAGAGGCTGGCGTCGTTCACCACTTCCAGTTCCACATCGCGGCACACGAAATGGAGGCTGGCGTTGCGCATCAGCGCACCCGGCAGGAGGCCGGTTTCAGTCAGCACCTGGAAGCCGTTGCAGACGCCAAGGACAGGTACACCGGCCTCTGCGCGCTTGATGACCTCTTTCATGACGGTCGACCGGGCCGACATGGCGCCGCAGCGCAGATAGTCGCCGTAGGAGAAACCACCGGGCAGGGCGATGAAGTCGACCTTCTCGAAATCGGCCGACTGGTGCCAGACCATTTCAGGTTTTTTACCCGTCACCTTTTCAAGGGCGACGGCCATATCCCGGTCGCAGTTCGAACCGGGAAAGACGATGACCGCGGATTTCATGGGCGCTTACTCCAGCTCGATGCTGTAGTTTTCGATCACCGTATTGGCGAGCAGCTTGCGGCACATTTCGTCGACCGCTTCTTTCGTGGTGCCTGCCGCGAGGTCCAGCTCGATATATTTGCCCTGACGGGCGGCTTCGACGCCGTCAAAACCCATGTTGCCGAGCGCGTGTTCGATGGCTTTGCCCTGGGGGTCCAGAACGCCATTCTTGAGGGTGACGTGAATACGGGCTTTCATGGGTCTCAGCCTTCCTTCTTCTGCTGGTGTTCGGCGAATTCGGTGATGTCGGCAGTGGGCAGGATGCCAAGGCGGCGGGCCACTTCCATATAGGCTTCCATTTCGCCGCCGAGATCGCGGCGGAAACGGTCCTTGTCGAGCTTCTCGCCCGTTTTCATGTCCCAAAGGCGGCAGCCATCGGGGCTGATTTCGTCGGCCAGCACAGTAATGACTTCCTCGCCTTCGTAAAGGCGGCCGAATTCCAGCTTGAAGTCGATAAGGCGGATGCCGATGCCGGCGAAGAGGCCGGACATGAAATCATTCACGCGCAGGGCATAATGGGTGATGTCGTCAAGTTCGTCTTCCGAAGCCCAGCCGAAGGTTAGGATATGCTCTTCAGCGATCAGCGGATCACCGAGCTCGTCGGACTTGAAGCAGAATTCAACAAGCGGGCGGGGCAGCGGCGTGCCTTCCTCGATCCCGAGGCGCTTGGAGAGCCCGCCGGCAGCAACGTTGCGGACGATCACTTCCACCGGGATGATCTCGACCGCTTTCACCAGCTGTTCGCGCATCGACATACGGCGCACGAAGTGAGTCGGGATGCCGATGTTGCCAAGGGCCGTGAAGATATATTCGGAGATGTGGTTGTTCACCACGCCCTTGCCCGAAAGAGTGCCCTTCTTCTGGTTGTTGAATGCGGTGGCATCATCCTTGAAATACTGGATGATTGTGCCCGGCTCAGGGCCTTCATACAGAATCTTGGCTTTGCCTTCGTAAATCTTGTTGCGGCGGGACATCTGAGGCCTGCTCCTTCGACATGCAGGGAGGGGGTGAATCGCGCGCGGACAATAGCGGATGAAGTCCGGCCCGACAATCTTTCTGTCATAAAACGCAATAACCGGTTTTTGCACTTGACCAGCGGCGCACAGATATTACCTGAATGTGCGCTGTAAGCGTTGCCTGTGCCTCCTGCAGGCAACAAGAATCGGGATGAAAGGACTACGCCCATGACCACGTTCGACAGCCGCGAGAAGGCCTTCGAAGACAAGTTTGCCCATGATGAAGCGCTGCTCTTCAAGGCGCGGGCCCGCCGCAACCGCCTGCTGGGTGAGTGGGTAGCTGCCGAGCTTGGCCTTTCGGGCGATGCCGTGAAAGAATATGCCGGTGATGTGGTTGCCTCCGATCTTGAAGAAGACGGCGACGGCGACGTGATCCGCAAGGTGCTGGCCGATGTCACCGCCAAGGGGCTCGACATCTCGGAGCACCGGATCGTGAAGCGTCTTGACGAGCTTTTCGACGAAGCCAAGCGCCAGATCATGGCCGAATCCTGAGCCCTCTGCCGCCGGGCTTGATTTCGATCAAAAAGCCCGGCGCCTTATGGGTCTAGAACTGCTCCGGTACCCGCCAGAAGGAATGCCGGAGCATGCCCCATACGAACGACCCCATCTTCCCCAATTTCCGCCACTATAATACCGCGCGTGTGCCCCGCTACACGAGCTACCCGACGGCTGTTCAGTTCCATGACGGCGTCAGTGCCGCGGACCAGCAAAAGTGGCTCATGGAAATCGGGCCGGACCACAGCCTCTCCCTTTATTTCCATATTCCTTTCTGCCAGCAGCTTTGCTGGTATTGCGGCTGCAACACGACCGTGACGCAAAACACCGGCCGTATGACCCGCAATACGCGGGCGCTGGTGATGGAAATTGAAAGAGTCGCAGATCTCCTGCCGCCGGGCATAGCCGTGCGGCACCTGCATTTTGGTGGCGGCACGCCGACATGGCTGCCGACGAGCGATCTGGCGGCCATCGTCGCGCTGGTGCGCAAACGTCTCAACCTGTTGCCGGACGCCGAGCTGGCGATCGAGATCGACCCGCGCACCATGACGCGGCAGAAGGCCGGGGCGCTCGCGCTGATGGGCTTCAACCGCGCTAGCCTCGGTGTGCAGGATTTCAACCCGGCGGTCCAGGCGCTGATCAACCGTGTCCAGCCGCCGCAGATGGTGGCGGACTGCATCACATGGCTGCGCGACGCCGGGATCGATGCGATCAGCATGGACCTGATCTATGGCCTGCCGGGGCAAACCACAGAAGGCCTTGTCGAGACCGTGGCACAGGCCGTGCGGATGAAGCCGCAGCGCGTGGCGCTGTTTGGTTATGCGCACCTGCCGTCGCGCTTGAAGCACCAGCGGATGATCGCGAACGATGCGCTGCCGGGGGCGGAAGCACGGCAGGCTGCCGCCGAAGCCGCCGCCGAAGCGTTGCTGGCGGCGGGCTATCAGGCCATCGGCTTCGATCACTTCGCACTGCCGGGTGACACGCTGGCGGTCGCGGCGCGCGACGGCAGCCTGCGCCGCAATTTCCAGGGTTATACAAACGATCCGGCCGATGTGCTGATCGGCTTCGGCGCCTCCGCCATCAGCGAGCTGCCGGGGGGCTATGTCCAGAACAGCGCCCATATCGGCCAGTATGAAGCAGCGATCGAGGCGGGCGGCCTTGCCGGGGACCGTGGGGTGGCGATCACAGCCGACGACCGGTTGCGCCGCACTGTGATCGAGGCGCTGCTTTGCCAGTTCACGGCCGATGTCGGCGCGATTTGCAAAGCACACGGTCGGGGCGAAACAGCGCTTGATTCTGAAATCCTGCGGCTGACCCCCCTGCGCGCCGACGGGCTTTGCAGGGTTGAGGGCCGCACGGTCACCATCCCGCCGCTTGCGCGAAACCATGCCCGCGTCGTTGCCGCCACCTTCGACGCCTATCTTTTGCCGGAAGCCGCAAGACATAGCGTTGCAGTCTGATCATTCTCGCGCTACTTTGTGATCACATTTCCAAACGGGGGATAGATCATGCGCTATATGACGAAGACTTTCGGTGCGGGCGTGGCGCTCGCAGCCCTTCTGGTGGCCGGTTGCGGCGAAAAGGCGGGCGACAACGACGCAGCGAAAGGCCCGGTTGCGGACCGGGTGATCGTCGGCGCCACCATTTACACAGTCGACGGCGACAATCGTGTTGTTGACGCCATGGCAGTCCGGGAAGGCAAGATCCTCTATGTGGGCGACCGCGCAGGGGCGCAGGCCTATGTTGGTGATGGCACGCAGGTTGATGCGCTGGACGGCAAGGTCATTTTCCCCGGCTTCACCGATACCCATGCCCATGTGGCTTCGGGCGGTGAGGAACTGAACGGCCTGTCGCTTACCGGCGTCGGCTCGGTCGAGGAGGTCATCGCCAAGGTCAAGGCTTATGCCGATGCGCACCCGGAGCTTGATTTCATCGTCGGCCGCGGCTGGGACCTGACCCTGTTCCCCGGCGCCAACCCTTCGAAAGACCTTCTGGACGCCATCGTGCCCGACCGTCCGGTCTATCTTGAAGGCGCTGATGGCCATAACGGCTGGGCGAACTCGAAGGCGTTCGAGGCTGCCGGCATCACCAAGGATACGCCCGACCCCGCCAAGGGCAGTTTCGCGCGTCTTCCCGATGGCACGCCTTCGGGCGCGCTGCGTGAAGAAGCGAACGGCGCCATCACTGCACTTCTGCCTGCTCCCACGAAGGAAGGCGTGATTGCCGATATCCGCCGGGGCATGGCGTTCCAGAATATGCAGGGCATGACCGCGATGGTGGACGCATCGGTCACCGACAGCGTCTATAACGAGGCTTTCCTCGATCTGGCCAAGGATCCGGCCCTGCCACTGCGGATGAAGCTTTCCTTCCTGCCGGGCAAGACCTGGGAAGAAAGCTTCACGACGCTTGAAACCGTGGACGAGCACGTTGCCGCCGTGGTGAAGCGCCGCGAGGACTTCCGCAAGGTGAATGCGGGCCGGGTGGACGGCGACGGGATCAAGATTTTCGTCGATGGCGTGGCTGAAAACTTCACAGCCGCAGTGATCGAACCCTATGTGAATATCCCGGACGGCCACGATCATCACGGCGTGATGAACTTGGCACCCGAAGCGCTGACCGCCTTCGTGACCGGTGTGGACAAGGAAGGCTTCAACGTCCTGTTCCATTCGCTCGGCGATCAGGCTGTGCGATCAGCTCTTGATGCGGTCGAGAATGCGGAAAAGGTGAACGGCCCGCGTGACCGGCGCCACCATCTGTCGCATCTCGAATTTGTCGACCCCGCCGATATCCCGCGCTTCAAGGAGCTGGGTGCCGTCGCCAACCTGCAGACCCTGTGGCATTATGCCGACACCTACATCACCGACCTGACCCTGCCGCACATCAAGGAAGATCGCCAGCGCTGGATATATCCCGCCAAGAGCTTCAAGGATGCAGGCGTGAAGCTTTCATGGGGCAGCGACTGGCCGGTTTCGACCTCCGACCCGTTCGACAGCATCGAAGTGGCCGTCACACGGCAGGATCCGCATGATGCCACCAGCACCCCCTTCATCCCTGAAGAGGCGCTGACGGTGGACGACATGATCCGCGCGCTCACCATCAATGGTGCCTGGATCATGGGGCAGGACGCGGTGCGCGGCAGTCTGGAGGAAGGCAAGCTTGCCGACTATATCGTCGTGACAGCCGACCCCTATAAGGTCGCCCCCGCTGACATTTCGGAAATCGAGGTGCTGGAAACCGTTGTGGAAGGTGCTACGGTTTACACGAAAGCGAATTGATCGCTGACCGTTCGTCCTGAGGAGCCCGAAAGGGCGTCTCGAAGGACGCTGGCGTGGCCCGGACTTCGAGACGGGCTGACGCCCTCCTCAGTCCGAACGGCGGTGGATCAGCATGGGGCCGGGGGAGGGCCGCGATGAAGAAACTGGCACTTGGCCTCGCGGCCCTCTTTTCGATTGTCCTGATTGTTGTGCTCGCGCTCGGGCCCGAACTTGTCGATAAAAACATCAACCGGGTGGTGCAGAGCCGCCAGCCGGTGACCGTGACGGCCGAGGCGAAAGCCCTGAATGACCGGCTGACCATCATGGACTGGCACGCCGATACGCTTCTGTGGGATGCGCGGCGCAACATGCTGCGTTCGCACGATTACGGCCATGTGGACGTGCCGAAGCTGAAGGCCGGTAACATCGCGCTGCAGATGTTCACCACCGTCACCAAATCCCCCGAAGGCCAGAATTATGAGGAAAACGAGGCCGACAGCGACACGATCACGCTGCTCGCAAAGATCCAGCGTTGGCCGCTCCGCACCTGGGACAGCCTTCTGGAACGCGCGCTTTTCCAGGGGCATCTGCTGGCGCAGCGGGTGGAGGAAAGCGGCGGCGACATGATCTTCGTGCGGGGCAGGGATGACCTTGAAGCGGTGCTTGCCGCGCGCAACGAAGGCCGCCGCGTGATCGGCGCGCTTCTCGGCACCGAAGGCCTGCATCCCCTGGAAGGCAAGCTTGAAAATCTGGACAGGATGGAAGAGGCGGGCTTCCGCATGTTCGGCCTCACCCACTTTTTCGATAACGAGCTTGGCGGATCGCTGCACGGTACAACGAAAGCCGGACTTACCGATTTCGGCCGTGCCGTGGTGCAGAAGCTGACGGCGGACGGCATGATCATCGATCTCGCCCATGCCAGCGAACAGATGGCGTGGGACGCGCTTGCAATCTCGGATGGCCCCTTCGTTGTTTCCCACACCGGCTTCAAGGGCCACTGCGAAACCCAGCGCAATTTCCCCGATGATCTGATGAAAGCCATCGTCGCCAAGGGCGGCCTGGTCGCGGTGGGCGCGTGGGACGAAGTGACCTGTGCCCGCACCGTGGAATCCGTGGCGGCCTCCATCAGATACGGGATCAATCTGGTGGGCGAAGATAATGTCGTCCTCGGCTCCGACTGGGACGGCGCCACCGAAGCCATCTTCGTTGCCGACCAGATGGCCGAGCTTACCGCCGCACTCCTGAATGCCGGCCTCACCCCCGCCCAGGTCGAAAAGGTGATGGGCGGGAACAGCGTGGCGTTCCTGCGGAAGGCGCTGCGTTAGAGTGGCTACTTTAACAGAGGAGGCCGAGTTGAAGATTAAACTGCCCGCGCCACTCTTGGGGCTACATCAGGCACGGATGGCACTTAAAGAGCACTACGATTTCTCAGGCTTAGATTTTACACTGGATGGCAAGCTCGTGGGAGATATTGGCGAGGCGATCGTAGCCGAATATTTTGGAATCACCCTTTCCAAGGTGCGAACCCCCGGTATCGATGGGCATGCTGCTGACGGACGTTCAGTACAAATCAAGGCAACAGGAAAGCAGAAAGCCGGCCCAGCATTCTCCCCGGGAAAAGGCGTGGCAGAGCACCTGATTTTTCTATGGATCGATTTTGAGGCGGGCGAGGCCTCAGTGCTATACAACGGCCCAGAGGCTCCAATAAGAGCAACTTTGCTCCCTCCTGCATGGACAGGAACAAAAGTAATTTCTCGCAAGCGGATCATTGAAGAAGATGCCAAAGTGCCTTCTGCAAAACGGCTGCGGATGATTTGACCTAAGCCGTGACTTGATACCGGCATTCTCTTGTTTGTTATGAATGCTACTCCCGCGTCAGTTTCACCGTTGCCTGTTTGCTGTCGGGCAGCACGACCATGGCGTCGTGGCCGTGAACATAGGCGCGCAGGCGCAGGCCGTCGGCTTCTTCGGGCAGCTGTTTGGCGAGCAGGCTTGAGATCGGCTGCAACGGGGTGAAGTCGATGATGATCGGGGTGCCCGGCTTCGCGTCGGGCATCATCGGGCGCATCCACACAGGGATATCTTCCCACTTCATCTCGCCAATCGCGATCACATCAAGCCCCACGGCCTTCGATCCGTTGGCGATGGCGAACTCATGGGCGAAGTTGCCGATGGTGAAGCCGCGCACCGGGCTCATGCCCCGATACATATGATAGCTGCCCATCTTGAACATGGCTTTCACCGGATGCTTCTTCGCGGCTGCGCTGTAGCGGGCCATGAACTGTTTCTTGAACAGGGCCTCGCGCCAGGTGTTGTTATAAAGCCCCACATATTCCCCTTCCATGCCACGGCGGTTGAAGGAGTAGATTTCAGCGCTGTGGATGAGGCGCGCCAGCAGGACGTCGCCTTCCGACCCGGCTTTCAGGCCAAGTGTGGCCTGCAGCGCTTGAAGGCGGCCGAGCGTGCCTTCGTCGTCATGGATATAGCCACCGAGGTTTGCATAGCTTTCCTTCTCGCGGGCGACTGCAAGCTCGGCTTCCACAAGCGGACGTTTTGCCTTGGGCGCGAGGGCGGCGATGCGTTCCAGATAGCGGATCGCGCCTTGTGCCTGTTCGATGCCCCAAAGATTGGCGATTTCAGTGATGCGGGCATAAAGCGCCAGATCCTGATCGGACGAAAAGCCGATATGGAAGGGATAGTCTTTAGCCAGCTTGGCGATGGCCGGCAGGTTGCCGCGATATCCCTTGCCGCTGATCGTTTCCATGGCGAGCGGATCGTTTTCCACGACGAGAGTGTTGAAGCCTTCCTGCGCCTTCAGGTCGCGGAACAGGCCTTCGGCGAAGCGGGGGATTTCATAGTCGAAATGCGCCTCGCCCAGCAGCACGAACTGGGCGCCCTTGTAAAGCGACGCGAGCCGCTCGGCGCCGGGGCCAGCGAGGCCTTCTTCGGAATAGGAAAACGGCAGTGTTGCATCGGCAACGACAGCCTTCGCGTCCGGCGGTGGCAGCTTCTCACCGTGCGCCCGCGCGGGCAGGGCAATGAACAGGCACAGGCCAAGGACACCGGCAAACCGAACATGTTTGAAAAGCGTCATCCCACTCTCCCCCGAAATGCGTTTCCGCCGAAGTCTATGACGGCGCGAGGGAAAAGGCGAGGGGCAGAGATAGCCGCAAGGCCATGCAATTCGAACCATTCAGGATTCGCTTGCAGCGTGAATTGCGGCATGGCTAACTCAGGGTGTTAGCTTGGAGAATGATATGTCTATTCGTTCCCTCAGGCGGCCATTCCTTTGTTCATTGTTGATGTTGTTCCTGTCGGGCTGCCTGCTTGAAAGCTTCCGTCTGCCGGAAGACTATCGTGCTGCCAACATCGGGGCCATGCTGCCCTGGGATGCCACCACGCTGTTTGCTGAGGATGGCGGGCAGGGGGTGTACCTGCGCTTCGTGCCGGTCGGGAAGACATCCTACGCGTTGGAGCAGGTGGCGACCGACCCGAAATCCGGCAATGTGGCCATGACGGTGCTGACCGCCCACCTCAATCCGCTTGGAGGTGACTGGTACGCGCTGCACTGGATGGCCCATGACCGCGCTTCGCAGGGCTATAACTTGCTGCATGTGGGCAAGGACTTGCTGCGTGTCGTGGTGCCGGCAGGTGCCATGCAACGGATTGAGGACGCTGCTGCCACGTATGGTGGCAAGGCGGAGGTTGCAGGGAGCGACATCGGCATCAGCGGCATGGAGGAGCGGCAGGTACTTGCCCTTCTCGGGGTAGCCAAAAACTTCGCAGGCTACAGCTTCCGAAACTTCAGGCGCGCTGACAGTTATCCGGCCGATGTGGCCAGCAAGGCCTACGCCTCGATCGTCGAACCTGTCATGCGGCTGAAGCCGGCGGACTTTGGCGGCAGTGCCGGGCTTTACCGGATGACCCGATATTTCTTTGCACTTGCCGAAGAGGAAAGGGCAGTCGGCTATTACGCACTCGCCCGTTTCGCTGCAAGCGGCTGGGGCCTCACCCGCGACGAGGCTTTTGCCGATGACATGGCAGCAAAGGCTATGGTGGGCGGCGTGGCGCAAGCAGCGACCGTTCGTGGTTATCTGCGTATGTTTGGCCGAACGATGCCTGCGGACTATCCGGCAGCGGTCGACTTTTTCCGGGTGGCGATGGCCACGGGCGAAAGCCGGGCACCCGCCTATCTGGGCTTCGCGCACCGGAACGAACTTGGCGTCGACTATGACGCGGCAGAGACAATCCGCCTTTATGAAGCGGGCGCCGCGCGCGCGGACCCGTTTGCCATGACCGAGCTTGCTGACATAATGATTGCCGACCCCGGCCGCAGCCGTAACAAGGCACGAATTATCGAACTGCTGGAGCGTGCAGCCGCGCACGACAATCTCCATGCCATGTACATGCTCGGCGAAGTGTACGAATGGGAGCCGGAAACCTGGCCGAAGGCAATTGGCTGGTACCGCCGTGCGGCATTCGGCGGCCATGCGGAGGCACAGGCCGCTTACGGACGGATGCTCGATATGGGGATCGGGGGAACGCCTGACCCCGCAGGCGCGCGCCATTGGATACGGCTTGCAGCAGCGGGCGGCAGCGAGACAGCGGCGGATGAAATGGTGCTGAATGACTGGCCGCCGCTTGTCACGATACCGGGCGCTGGCGCTGTGCCGCCGAAACTGCATCTATACGAGCTTCAGGATTGGGGCGTGCCTGCTGACGCGCGTGACAAACCCGACTACCGGGAAAGCCCGCAAACCCCGCTCGTCGCGCCGGGTGCGCGTACCATTGCCACCTATCAGCTGAAAGCGTTGATCGACGCGGGGGCGCGTCCATTGCTTATTGATGTCAACCGGACGGCCCGGCACGGGCGGATGCCGGGTGCTGTTATCAAGCCAGAACTCGGCCATTGGCTCCCGGATGGCAAGCTGGTGTCGGACACCCTTCAGGACCTGACGAGGGGCGATCGCACCCGGCCGCTCGTCTTTTTCTGCGCCGGTTCTGAATGCTGGTACAGCTGGTTTGCCGCGCGCGCGGCAGTCGAGCTCGGGTACGAGGATATTCTTTGGTATCGCGGCGGGATTTCATCCTGGCGGGCGGCAGGCCACACGGTCACAGACATCCCGAAAACGGAATGATAAGTGTCACGGAAGCGGAGAAAGCCATGAGGAAGATATCGTTGATCCTTGTTTTCGCAGTTGTCTCGTTCGCCTCACCGGGGATGCCGGATGCAGCGGCCCAGTCGCGGGAAATTATCGAACGGGGCAAGGCCTGCGAGGCCTATGCGCTGGCAAACCTGCCGAAATTCCGACACGGCGCTTTCATCACGCGCTGCCGGATGGGCAAGCAGCCGGTCGAGGAAATGGGTGCCAAGGAACAGGAGGGGGTGCAGCGGATGCGCGAGGATAATGCAAGACGCTTCCCGACCGAAACGGTCGTTCCCGGTGCCGTCAGAAACTGTGAACAGACGTCGGCGATGCCGAGCTTGCCAACTTACGACTGCGCGTGCGTGAAGAGTGCGGCAGAAGGTCATCTCAAGGAAGGCGTCTTGTTTAACGAGCAGATCCGTGACCTGCAGTTCGACCGGGCAGCCTGTCTCGACCGCAAGGCAACCTTCGATAAATATGCGATGTATGAGGCCAACAGCCCGCTGTTCCAGCGCAAGACGGACGGCATCGCCCTCGCCAAATGCCGCGAAGGCCTTTACGACGAGGGGCTTGACGGGTGGCTCTTCGAGAAGGTCGAGGATATGCGGACGCATCTTTTCGAGAAGAGCTGCCCGATGCGCAATTTCCCGGTCAGCAAGGCCTCCTGAAGTAAAAGCCTCAGTCGAACAGCTTGTCGATGTCGGCCTGCGTTTGTGCTGCTTCTTCCTCGGCGTGATCCATGATTTCGGCTTTGGTTGCGGCTTTCACACCGTCCAGTTTGCCGTGGATCAGCTGGTTCAGTGTCATCAGCATGTCCTGCACCTGTTCGATCCGCGCCTTGATGAGCGCGGCGGCGTCCCCAGTGAGGCCGCGTTCGGCCGCGCCCACCTTGTGGAGGCCGGCGATGGTGCCGATGATCAGCTTGTCTAGATTGGCGCAGATGGCCTCGAACGGCGTGCGGATCACGTCGGGGGCGATGCCATAGGCCTCGATCGCCAGTTTCTTCGCAGTGAAGCCGCTGTCCTCGAAATGCTGG
Source organism: Pseudokordiimonas caeni (assembly GCF_026719705.1). Taxonomy (GTDB): domain Bacteria; phylum Pseudomonadota; class Alphaproteobacteria; order Sphingomonadales; family Kordiimonadaceae; genus Gimibacter; species Gimibacter caeni. The sequence goes on from NZ_JAPPRR010000001.1 coordinate 809,285, forward strand.
ACATAGGATTTGGGCGCCCAGTCGTCGCAGTCCTCGATCATGTCCGGCATATCCGGCAGCATTTCGAGAAGCATGACAATCTCGTTGTAATGGTTGAGATAGTCCGTCGCCAGAAAGCTCGCCGGGTTGATATTGGCGGCCTCAAGGCGTCCCTGCAGGGCAAGTTGTGCGTCAGTGTAGACAATGCTCATGGGTAATGAAAGCTCTTGGACAGCGAGATTAACAACACAAATCAACCCCCGAAACGCACCATAGCGCGCGCTTCTTGTCATACGGTTAACGCCGCTGCAATTTTAATCTGCGCAGTCGCATGCCTGTCATAAAAGCCCGTTAAGGCACTGCCGCCCAAAAGAAAAGGGCCGCACGCGGCGACCCTTTTCCGTCCCTTGATCTGAAAAGCCCGGATTACGAGCTGTAGTACATGTCGAACTCTACCGGATGCGGGGTCAGTTCCATGCGGTGCACTTCTTCCCACTTCAGTTCCATGTAAGCATCGATCTGGTCGTCGTTGAACACGTCGCCGCGCTTCAGGAAGTCGCGGTCGGCGTCGAGGCAGTTGAGTGCTTCACGCAGCGAGCCCGCCACGGTCGGCACACCGGCCAGTTCTTCCGGCGGCAGTGCGTACAGGTCCTTGTCCATGGCATCGCCCGGATGGATCTTGTTCACGATACCGTCGATACCCGCCATCAGCATGGCAGCGAAGGCGAGGTACGGGTTGGCAAGCGGATCCGGGAAGCGGATCTCGACGCGCTTGCCTTTCGGGCTCGTCGCGAACGGGATACGGCACGAAGCCGAACGGTTGCGGGCCGAGTAGGCGAGCAGGACCGGTGCTTCGAAGCCCGGGGTCAGGCGCTTGTAACTGTTGGTGGTCGGGTTCGTGAAGGCGTTCAGTGCCTTCGCGTGCTTGATGATACCGCCAATGTAATAGAGAGCGGTTTCCGAGAGGTCCGCATAACCGTTGCCGGCAAAGAGCGGCTTGCCGTCTTTCCAGATCGACTGGTGGGTATGCATGCCCGAGCCGTTATCCATGGCAATCGGCTTCGGCATGAAGGTTGCCGTCTTGCCGTAGGTGTGGGCGGTCTGCTGCACACCATATTTGTAGATCTGCACGTTGTCGGCAGTCTGGACGAGGGTCGAGAAGACCACGCCGAGCTCGTGCTGGGCGGTTGCCACTTCGTGGTGGTGCTTGTCCATTTTCAGGCCCATCTCGGTGAGGACCTTGACCATCTCGCCGCGCAGGTCCTGGCAGGCGTCAACCGGCGGAACCGGGAAATAGCCGCCCTTGGCACGCGGGCGGTGGCCCATGTTGCCTTCTTCATACTTGCGGTCGCTGTTGTACGGGCCTTCGATATCGTCGATCTCGTAGGAAGCGCCGTTGTAGCCGACCTTGAAGCGGACATCGTCAAACACGAAGAATTCGGGCTCGGGGCCGAAGAAGGCGGTGTCGCCGATGCCCGAGAATTTCAGGTATTCTTCAGCTTTCTTGGCGGTCGAGCGCGGGTCGCGGCCGTAGGGCTGGCCGGTGATCGGGTCAAGGACGTCGCAGAAGAGGATGATCGTGCTGTCAGCGAAGAAGGGGTCAAGGGTGACCGCGTTCAGGTCCGGCTTCAGGACCATGTCGGATTCGTTAATGGCTTTCCAGCCCGAGATCGACGAGCCGTCGAACATGAAGCCGTCGGTCAGCATGTCCTCGTCCACGACATCGGCGCACATGGTCAGGTGCTGCCACTTGCCGCGCGGGTCGGTGAAGCGAAGGTCGATCCACTCGGACTCGGTTTCCTTCACGAGCTTCAGAAAGTCCTGAACACTGAGGTTCGTATATTTCGACATGGGTCACTTCCTCTGGTAGTCGCCGCCCTGTCCGGGCGGCCTATTATGGATAGGGTGGGTTAAATGGCGTCGAGGCCGGTTTCGCCGGTACGGATACGAATCGCATCCTCGATCGTTGAAACAAAAATCTTGCCGTCGCCGATACGGCCCGTATGCGCAGCAGACTGGATCGCTTCCACAGCCCGCGCGGCCTGGGCATCTTCCACAATGAGCTCGATTTTGACCTTGGGGACAAAATCGACCACATATTCGGCGCCGCGATAAAGTTCTGTATGGCCCTTCTGGCGCCCGAAGCCCTTGGCTTCAAGGACGGTGATGCCGGAAATGCCGATATCATGCAGCGCTTCCTTCACCTCATCGAGTTTGAAGGGCTTAATGATAGCTTCGATTTTTTTCATCATTTTCTTGGCAGACTGTTATTTCTGGACACAGGCATCATAGCACGCGGCGTGCCAGTTTGGTGCGGCGCGGAAAACAGCGGATTCCGGTATGCGGCCGGGCAGGGAACAGGCAGACGCCTGCCTAAAAAACAGGCACATGCCGCTTTTTGTAACATTTCCGCTAAACAGGTGAAAACGGCGCGAGCCATCAAAAGTGGTCTTGACGGCGGGAGGCGCTGCGGTATAGGAGAGGCCACCTCAAGACGATGGCGGGTGTAGCTCAGTCGGTTAGAGCGCCAGATTGTGGCTCTGGAGGTCGCCGGTTCGATTCCGGTCACTCGCCCCATATTTTAAAATAAGCCCCTTCCGGGGCTTATTTTTTTTGTTAGACTGCGCCGCGTTTTCGAAGGGGGAGGACTCGGCTTGAGTGTAACGGTTTCCTGGAAGGCGGCGGGCTATGCCCTGGTGTCGCCAAGCGAGATGGCTAAAGCCGACCGGCTGGCGGTCGAGGGCGGGGTGCCGAGTGCCGACCTTATGGAAGCGGCGGGCCGCGCCGTGGCCGATCTCGCAGCCGAAACCATGAGCGCGAGACGCGCCTCAGGCCCCATCGTTGTGCTCGCCGGTCCCGGCAATAATGGTGGCGATGGCTTTGTTTCTGCACGATATTTGCGCGAATGGGGTTTCGACTGCGCGGTTATGACGCTCGGCGATCAGGCATCCATGAAGGGTGACGCAGCGCTGATGCGCGATCGGTTCGACGGTCCGGTGATCGAGGCCGCACCCGATGCGCTTGCCGATGCCGCGATGATCATCGATGCCCTCTTCGGGGCTGGCCTCAACAAGCCGCTTGAGGGCATGGCGGCCGAGCTTGTCGACGCGGCGAACGAGTCGCGGGCGATTCGCATCGCGGTCGATTTGCCAAGCGGCCTCTGTGGCGCGACAGGCCAGGTGAGGGGTTCCTGCTTTCGGGCAGACGCCACCGTCACCTTCTTTGCGCCGAAGCCCGGGCACATATTGGCACCCGGTCGTTTCCTCTGTGGCGGGCAGGATCACCTGCATGTGGCCGATATCGGCATCAAGGATGCCATCCTCGCGAAAACCGGCGCCAATACCTATTTGAATGACCCTGGCCTTTGGGGGCTTGATTATCCGCACGCGGGGCCGACCTCGCATAAATATGTGCGCGGGCACCTTCTGGTGCTCGGCGGGCGGGAGCCGGCGCTTGGCGCCTGCAGGCTTGCCAGCATCGCAGCCCTTCGTGTGGGCGGTGGTCTTGTCACACTCGCGGCACCGAGTGAAACCTATCCCATCCAGGCCGGTGCGCTGACCGATGTGCTGGTGCGCCGTATTGATTCCAATTTCGGCTTCCTTGGCATCCTTGCCGACCCGCGCATTGCGGTGACGTTGCTGGGGCCGGGCGCCGGGATTGGCGAGAAAACGGCTGAGCTTGCGATCCGCGCGCTCGAATCCGGGCGCAATGTGGTCCTGGATGCTGACGCGCTTTCCTCTTTCGCCGGGCGGCTTGATGCGCTGGCGGTTCAGAACAAGGCCGACGTGGTGCTGACCCCGCATGAGGGCGAGTTTGCCCGCCTGTTCGGCGATCTGGACCCGAACGAAGACCGGCTCGGTGCGGCCCGCAAGGCGGCCAAGCGGGTAGGGGGCATTGTCGTTCTTAAAGGGGTGTCCACCGTGATTGCCGCACCGGACGGGCGTGCCGCCATCAATGCGAACGCGCCGGCATGGCTTTCGGTCGGCGGCACGGGGGACGTGCTGTCTGGCATGATTGCGGGCCTGATGGTGCAGGGAATGCCTGCGTTTGAAGCGGCTTGCGCAGCGGTGTGGCTGCACGGTGAGGCGGCCATGGGGATCGGCCCCGGCATGATTGCTTCGGATCTTCTGGACGCCATTCCTTCCGTTCTTCCCTGAAACGCTCAAATTCCGGGCAAATCGGCGACAAAAAAGCTTGTGCCTGTGTGCGCGCCTGCTATAACGCCCGGCAGCAAACCGGCGACCGGCGGGGGGAGTCTGTACTTTTTCCATCGCTCGGGGGTTGGCGGGGCGGACTGGCCGAGCGCGGCTGTCGGCTGGACCATAGGCTGCGGGCGTGGCGGAACTGGTAGACGCGCCAGATTTAGGTTCTGGTGTCCTTCGGACGTGGGGGTTCAAGTCCCTTCGCCCGCACCAATTGGTCCCTGACACGATAGCGCACACCCGCCGGGTGAAGACAACTTTGAGAAAGAATGGGTTTACAGATGCAGATCCAAGAACTGCTGAATGAAGGTCTTAAACGCGAGTTCAAGGTGGTAGTGACCGCCGACGACCTGAACAAACGCCTTGACACCATCCTCGCCGACTTCGGCGCCAACAGCCGTATCAAGGGCTTCCGCCCGGGCAAGGCTCCGCTGTCGCTCCTGAAAAAGATGCACGGCGAGCGTGCCATGGGTCAGGTGATTTCGGAAGCGGTTCAGGAAACCTCGCAGAAGGTTTTTGAAGAGAAGAACCTGCGTCCGGCCACCCGCCCGGAAGTGGAACTTGGCGACTATGCCGATGGCAAGGACCTCGAGTTCACCATCAAGGCTGAAATCCTGCCGCAGATCGATATTTCGGGCTTCAAGGCACCGAAGCTGGAGCGTTGGGTCGCCGAGATCGCTGACGCCGACGTTGATACCGTGCTCGAGCGTATCGCCGGCCAGCAGAAGACCTTCAAGGCAGCTGCCAAAACCGCCAAGGCCGCTGAAGGCGATGCCGTGGTGATTGATTATGTAGGCCGCGTTGACGGCGTCGAATTCGACGGCGGCAAAGGCGAAGGCTTCCAGCTCGAGCTCGGCTCGGGCATGTTCATCCCGGGCTTCGAAGAGCAGCTCGTTGGTTCGAAAGCCGGTCAGGAAGTCCTCGTGAAAGTGACCTTCCCGGCGCAGTACCATGCTGAGAAACTCGCCGGCAAAGAAGCCGAGTTCACCGTGACCGTGAATGAAGTGAAAAAGCCGGCTGAAGCCAAGGTCGATGAAGACCTTGCCAAAAACCTCGGCTTTGAAGACCTCGCAGGCCTCAAAGAGTCCGTGAAGGGCCAGCTTGAAAGCGACAACAACCGCCTGACCCGCGCCAAGCTGAAGCGTTCGCTCCTTGATGCGCTCGCCGAAGACTGGACCTTCGATGTGCCCGCCGGCATGGTCGATATGGAATTCAACGCCATCTGGGAACAGATCAAGCGCGATTCCATCGCTTCGGGCGAAGCCAAGCCGGAAGATTTCGAAGGCCTGACCGAGCCGAAGGACAAGGAAGAGGCTGCCGAGTTCCGCTCGATCGCCGAACGCCGCGTGCGCCTTGGCCTGCTGCTTTCGGAAATCGGTGTGAAGAACGAAATCCAGGTGACCAATGAAGAAGTCAACCGCCGCATGATCGAGGAAGCCCGTCGCTTCCCCGGCCAGGAAGCCCAGGTGTTTGAATTCTTCCGCAAGAACGAAGATGCCCGCGCCCAGCTGCGCGCCCCGATCTTCGAAGAGAAGGTTGTGGACTTCATCATCGAACAAGCCGACCTGAAGGACAAGAAGGTGACCCGCGAAGCGCTGGAAACCGTCGTCCGCGAGGGTGAGGAAGAAGACGAAAACCCGAAAGCCAAGAAGGCTCCGGCCAAGAAAGCCCCGGCGAAGAAAGCTGCTCCGAAAAAAGAAGCCGCTGCCGAGGAAGTTGCGGCTGAAGAAGCTCCGGCGAAAAAAGCACCGGCCAAGAAGCCGGCTGCGAAAAAAGCTGCTGCCAAGAAAGCTGAATAAGCTTCCGCCACTGGCAAGCGAATGCGCGAGGGCTCCGGATTTCCGGGGCCCTTTGCTTTTGTGTGCGCTGCGGAATGATTTGACTTGCGGGTTCAAACGTGCGCATAAGCCCCGTGTTGTGCGTTCCAGCCGCGTAGGGCGACCCCATTTGGTCGCAGCCTGTTGAGCGCCCCCGATATACACCGACAAGCCCAGGTACGCGGGGCTTCTCCCAAATGAATGAGAGCCTTTGACGGGCGCCTGCGGGCGGCACCGATGCGCGCCTTTGCGCCTGTACTGGTTTTGCGAGTGAGTTCTATATGACGACTTTTTCTTCGCTCGGCCTTGCCGAGCCCATCCTGCGCGCCCTTAAGGAAGAAGGCTATGAAACGCCGACCCCCATCCAGGCGCAGGCAATCCCCGAGCTTTTGACCGGCCGTGACCTTCTGGGCATCGCCCAAACCGGTACCGGCAAAACGGCCGCCTTCGCGTTGCCGATCCTGCACCGGCTGAACGCCGCCAAGCGCAACCGCAAGCCGCGGTCTGCCCGCGTTCTGGTGCTGGCGCCGACCCGCGAACTGGCCGCACAAATCGGCGACAATTTCGAAAAATATGGCCGCCACATGGGCGTGCGCGTTGCCGTGATCGTTGGCGGCGTGCGCCCGGGCCCGCAGGTCCGCGCCATGGCGCCGGGCGTTGACGTGCTTGTCGCCACGCCGGGCCGCCTTCTGGACCATATCGGTGAACGCGCAGTTTCGATTGCCGATACCGAAGTGGTGGTGCTGGACGAGGCCGACCATATGCTCGACCTCGGCTTCATCGTGCCGCTGCGCCGGATCATCAAGCACCTGCCGGCCAAGCGCCAGAATCTCTTCTTCTCGGCCACCATGCCGAAAGAGATCGGCGCCCTTGCCGGTGACATGCTGCATGAGCCCGCGAAAGTGAGCGTGACGCCGGTGGCGACGACCGCTGAAAAGGTCCGCCAGCGCGTGATCTTTGTCGAAACGAACCGCAAGCGCGCCTTGCTCGCCGATCTGCTGGCCGACAAAAGCTGGCAGCGCACCATTGTCTTCACCCGCACCAAGCGCGGGGCGGACCGGGTGGCGAAATCGCTGGTAGCGGCCGGTATCGAAGCCGCGGCCATCCACGGCGACAAGAGCCAGAACCAGCGCGAGCGCGCCCTTGAATCCTTCAAGACAGGCGGCGTGCGCGCCCTGATCGCGACCGATATCGCCGCGCGCGGCATCGATGTGGATGGCGTGACCCATGTGGTGAATTTCGACCTGCCGGAAGTGCCCGAAGCTTACGTTCACCGGATCGGCCGCACGGCGCGTGCCGGCAACGCTGGCGAGGCCGTGGCCTTCTGCGCGGATGATGAACGTGGCCTCCTCAAGGACATCGAAAGGACAACCCGTCAGTCGATCCCGTCCGAGGACCGGCGCGACGCGGCGGCCGCCGCAGCGATGGCGGAAGCCGAGCCCGAGCGTCGCCAGTCCGCAGGTCGCGGTGGCCGTGGCCGTGCTGGTCAGGCGCCGTCGTCCGGTCGCCGTGATGGTGGCCGCAGCGCAGGCCGCAGTGACGGACGCCGCGAAGGTAGCCGTTCAGGCGGTGGCAGGGGGCAGGGCAATGCTCGCCCCGCTGACCAGCGCGGGCAACCGTCGCGTGGTGCCGGTGACCGGCGCCAGACGCCCACGCCGCAAGGTGCGAATGAAAACACTGCCGGCCTTGCCCGTCTTCTGGGGGCGGCACCCCGCCCGCACAGTGACGAGCGCGAAGACCGTGGCCAACGTGAAGGTGGGCGCGACGGCCAGCAGCGCCGCCGCCGTCGCCGCACGGCCTGATCTATCCGAATAGAAAAAAGTCCCGCTCCGGCGGGGCTTTTTGCATCAGCCGGACCAGCCGATCTTTTCCATGAAATGCTTGCGGCAGAGCGCGATATAGCGGTCGTTGCCGCCGATCTCGATCGATTGGCCCTGCCGCACCGCGTTGCCGTGCTCGTCGATCCGCAGGTTCATCGTCGCCTTGCTGCCGCAGGTGCAGATGGTTTTCAGCTCGATCAGTTCGTCCGCGATGGCGAGAAGCCATTTGCTGCCCTCGAAAGGGTTCGCCTGGAAATCGGTGCGCAGGCCATAGCAGATCGTGGGGATTTTCAGCGTGTCGGCCACCGCCGCCAGTTGGAAAACCTGATCTTTCGACAGGAACTGGGCTTCATCCACCAGCACACAGTGCAGGGGGCGTTTCTTCAGTTCCATCGTGACAGCATGGAAAAGGTCCGTCTCCGCGCCAAAGGCATGGGCTTCCTCGCTGAGGCCGATGCGGCTGTTGATCGCCCCGGCCTTGGCGCGGTTATCGATCGCGGCGGTGAACAGCATCGTGTTCATGCCGCGCTCCCGATAGTTGAAGCTGGCCTGCAACAGGGTCGTCGATTTGCCCGCATTCATGGCGGAATAATAGAAGAAAAGCTTGGCCAAGAACGGGCTCCTGATGGCGCGGGATGGTGAAGGCAACAGGCAACCGCGAGCGGGCTGCGGGAAGACAATAGTCTAGTGGGGGAGGGAGGCCATTTGCAACGTTCGTCAGCCTTCGGGATCGCAAATCTGTGATCCCCTTGATAATCCTGCCCCTGACCGCCATTTGTTCCTTGCCGGGCCAGCGCGCACTTTGCTAGAGCTTGGGCATGCCACCCGCGTATCGTCGCGGGGACCGATATCGAGGGAGCTGATTTTATGGATATCATGGATACTTTTACGAGCACGCTGGTGCCGATGGTCGTCGAGCAGACGAGCCGTGGCGAGCGCGCCTATGACATCTATTCGCGGCTCCTGAAGGAACGCATCATTTTCCTGACGGGCCCCGTGGACGATCATGTATCGAGCCTGATCGTGGCGCAGCTTCTGTTCCTTGAAGCCGAGAACCCGAAGAAGGACATTTCCTTCTATATCAACTCGCCGGGCGGCGTGGTGTCTTCGGGCCTCGCCATGTATGACACGATGCAATATATCCGCCCCAAGGTTGCCACCATGTGCATCGGGCAGGCTTGCTCGATGGGGTCGCTTCTCCTCACCGCCGGCGAGCCGGGCATGCGCTATGCGCTGCCGAACGCCCGCGTGATGATCCACCAGCCCTCCGGCGGTGCGCGCGGCCAGGCGGCGGATATCGAAATCCAGGCACGCGAGATTTTGAAGCTGCGTGAGCGGCTCAACCAGATTTATGTGCAGCACACCGGCCAACAGCTTGATGTGATCGAAAAAGCGATGGACCGCGACAACTTCATGTCGGCAGAAGAGGCAAAAGCCTTTGGCCTGATTGATGAAGTCTATGTGAAGCGCGACGACGACGCAGCCTGACCCAAATCCGGCCCCAAGCATGTGAGACCCATGTCCGGGGTCGCGATCTGCGGCTCCGGCGACAAATTTTTTGTTGTATGCGTCTTTTTAACCAGTCTACGATAAACAGGACTGAAGACAGTCTAGAAAACGGTGATGACGTTGAGTAACTCGGACAGCAAAAACACGCTCTATTGCTCCTTCTGCGGCAAAAGCCAGCACGAGGTGCGGAAGCTTATCGCGGGGCCCACGGTCTTCATTTGCGATGAGTGCGTGGAGCTGTGTAACGACATTATCAAGGAAGAAAGCAAGAACGCCCTCGCCAAAAGCGGGGACGGCGTTCCGGCGCCCCTTGATATCATGAAAGTGCTGGACGATTACGTAATCGGCCAGAAGGAAGCCAAGAAGGTTCTGGCCGTTGCGGTCCACAACCATTACAAGCGCCTCCACCATGCGACGACGAGCACGTCGGATGTAGAGCTCAACAAATCGAATATCCTGCTTGTCGGGCCCACGGGCTGCGGCAAGACGCTCTTGGCCCAGACGCTGGCCCGCATTCTGGATGTGCCCTTCACCATGGCCGACGCCACGACGCTGACCGAAGCCGGTTACGTGGGCGAGGACGTGGAAAACATCATCCTGAAGCTCCTGCAGTCGGCTGATTATAACGTTGAACGCGCCCAGCGCGGCATCGTCTATATCGATGAGGTCGACAAGATCAGCCGCAAGTCGGACAATCCCTCGATCACCCGCGACGTATCCGGCGAGGGCGTCCAGCAGGCGCTTCTGAAGATCATGGAAGGCACGGTGGCGAGCGTTCCCCCGCAGGGTGGCCGCAAGCATCCCCAGCAGGAATTCCTGCAGGTGGACACCACCAATATCCTGTTCATCTGCGGTGGCGCCTTTGCGGGCCTCGACCGTGTGATCGCCAACCGCCTGCAGGGCAAGTCGATCGGCTTCGGTGCCAAGGTATCGGCCCCTGACGAGCGCGGCACGGGTGAACTGTTCCGCGATACCGAGCCCGAGGACTTGCTGAAATTCGGCCTGATCCCCGAGTTTGTCGGTCGCCTGCCGGTGATTGCAACGCTTGAGGACCTTGATGAGGACGCGCTGGTGCGTATCCTTTCCGAGCCGAAAAATGCGCTCCTGAAGCAGTATCAGTGCCTCTTCGACATGGAGAAGGTGAAACTGACCTTCTCGAACGAAGCGCTGTTCGCGGTGGCCAAACGCGCCATTGAGCGCAAGACCGGGGCCCGCGGCCTGCGGTCCATCATGGAAGAGACGCTTCTGGATACCATGTTCGACTTGCCGTCGATGGACGGAGTCGAGGAAGTGGTGATCAATGCCGAAGTTGTGTACCGCACGGCGAAACCGCTGCTCATCTATGCGGACCGGCGAGAAGAGGCCGGCAAGCCTGCATGATGTGAAAGTTTGAAGGGGTTGAAACCAAGGTTTCGACCCCTTACTTCCTCTCCTAGACGCCTATCTTGCGCGCTGGCAGCCGGTACGGGGCAATTTCCCTTTCTAACCCGCCCGTCATTGCCTTAAGATTGGCTCTTACGTCCCTTTCCTCCGTCCCAGGAGTCCTGTCATGTCAGAATCTGACCTCGTTTCACGCCCGAATACCGTCCTGCCGGTGCTGCCGCTCCGCGATATTGTGGTATTCCCGCACATGATCGTGCCGCTTTTCGTCGGCCGCGACAAATCCGTGCGCGCGCTGGAAGAGGTAATGGGCAAGGACAAGCAGATCCTGCTTGTGGCCCAGCGCGACGCCAGCGAGGACGATCCGACCCCGAACGATGTGTATGACATCGGCACGGTCGCGAGCGTCCTGCAACTTCTGAAACTGCCCGATGGCACCGTGAAGGTGCTGGTGGAAGGCGGCGAGCGCGCCACCGTGCAGCGCTTCACCAAGGATGACGATTTCCTTGAAGCCGAGATCGCTTATCTGGAACCCGCCGAGGAAGACCCGTCGGAGCTGACGGCGCTTGCCCGTTCGGTCGTCGCCCAGTTCGACGCCTATGTGAAACTGAACAAGAAGATCCCGGCCGAAGTGCTAGCGACGATCAGCCAGATCGAGGATCACGGCAAGCTTGCCGATACGGTTGCCGCACATCTGGCGCTGAAGATCGGCGACAAGCAGGAACTCTTGGCCATCCCGACGATTTCCGAACGCCTTGAGCGCATCTTTGCCTTCATGGAAGGCGAGATCGGCGTGCTGCAGGTGGAGAAGAAGATTCGCGGTCGCGTGAAGCGGCAGATGGAGAAGACCCAGCGCGAATATTATCTGAACGAGCAACTGAAGGCGATCCAGAAGGAGCTTGGCGAAGGCGACGATGGCCGCGAGGAAATCCAGGAACTCGAGGAAAAGATCAACGCCACCAAGCTTTCGAAGGAAGCCAAGGAAAAATGCCTGGCCGAGCTGAAAAAGCTGAAGACCATGAGCCCGATGTCGGCCGAAGCGACCGTGGTGCGCAACTATCTTGACTGGATGCTGACCGTGCCGTGGGGCAAGCGCAGCCGCGTCAAGAAAGACATCAAGCTAGCCCAGAAGGTGCTGGATGCCGATCACTATGGCCTCGAAAAGGTCAAGGAACGCATCGTCGAATATCTGGCCGTGCAACAGCGCGCCAAGGTGCTGAAAGGCCCGATTCTCTGCCTCGTCGGCCCTCCGGGTGTGGGCAAGACCTCGCTTGGCAAATCGATTGCCAAGGCAACGGGGCGCGAGTTCGTGCGCTTCTCGCTCGGCGGCGTGCGGGACGAAGCCGAGATTCGCGGTCACCGCCGCACCTATATCGGCTCCATGCCCGGCAAGGTGATGCAGTCGATGAAGAAGGCCGGCACCACCAACCCGCTGTTCCTGTTCGATGAAATCGACAAGATGGGGCAGGATTTCCGCGGTGATCCGGCCTCGGCGCTTCTTGAGGTGCTGGATCCCGAGCAGAATTCGAAGTTCAACGACCATTATCTGGAGATCGACTATGATCTCTCGGATGTGATGTTTGTGACCACCGCCAACTCGCTCCGGATGCCGCAGCCGCTTCTGGACCGGATGGAGATCATCCAGCTTTCCGGCTATACCGAAGATGAGAAGGTCGAAATCGCCAAGCGCCACCTCATTCCGAAGATCATCAAGGATCACGGGCTGAAGCGCGGCGAATGGTCGATCTCGGACGGTGCTGTCCGTGATGTGATCCGCTATTATACCCGCGAAGCCGGGGTGCGGAGCCTTGAGCGCGAATTTGCCAAGCTCGCCCGCAAGGCGGTGAAGGAAATCGTCGAGGGCAAGAAGAAGTCCATCTCGCTCACCTCCCGCAATCTTGGCAACTATGCCGGTGTGCGCAAATACCGCTACGGCGAAATTGACGAGATCGATCAGGTCGGCGTGACCACCGGCCTTGCATGGACTGAAGTGGGCGGTGAACTGCTGCCCATCGAGGCCGTGACTGTACCCGGCAAGGGCGCGATCAAGCAGACCGGCAAGCTCGGCGAAGTGATGAAAGAATCGATCGAGGCTGCACGTTCCTATGTGCATTCGCGCTGCCTTGCGTTTGGCATCCAGCCTTCGGTGTTCGAGAAGAAGGACATCCACATTCACGTGCCCGAGGGCGCAACGCCAAAAGACGGTCCGTCTGCTGGTATCGCCATGTGTACGTCGATCGTCTCGGTGCTGACCGGGGTCGAGGTTCGCCGCGATATTGCCATGACCGGTGAGGTGACCCTGCGTGGTCGCGTTCTCGCTATCGGTGGACTCAAGGAGAAGTTGCTGGCTGCCCTTCGCGGGGGAATCACCAAGGTGCTGATCCCGGCGGACAACGAGAAAGACCTCGCAGAAATCCCGGATAACGTAAAAAGGGGCATGGAAATCGTCCCCGTTCGCTCCGTGGACGAGGTTTTGAAGCATGCTTTGGTGAAACCGCTGACCCCGCTTTCACCTGAGGACGTTGAGCCAATCCCTGATATTTCCAAGGAAAAATCGGTTTCCGGGGTGCAAGCGACGACTCATTAATCGCCTTGAATCAAAACGCGCCGAATTCAAGCGAAAAAAAATTAAAAAACCGCAGTTTTCTGCGGTTTTTTGCTTTGACATAAGGATTTTTTCAGTTCTACATTGTCATCGCATTTCGGGGCTGGATGATCCAACCCAGTCCTTTAACTCAGAGGGGGATACCTTGAACAAGAACGATCTCATTGCAAAAGTCGCCGATGCAGCTGCTCTTTCGAAAGCCGACGCTGGCAAAGCCGTTGATGCCGTTTTCGACGCCATCACCGCTTCGCTCAAAGCTGGCGACGAAGTTCGCCTCGTAGGCTTCGGCACTTTCGCTGTTGCTGCTCGTGCAGCGACCACGGGTCGTAACCCGCGCACCGGCGAAGAAATCAAGATCCCGGCTTCGAAGCAGCCGAAATTCAAGGCCGGCAAAGGCCTTAAGGACGCCGTTAACGGCTGATCCTGATACCAGGTTCAAGGGAAACGGCCGTGCAGATTGCGCGGTCGTTTTTCTTTTGGGCGGATGTTAAATTAGGGCTGGACAGGGCGGCAGTTTGGCCCTAAAAGCGCCGTCACCCGGTTGAAAGTGGGCGATTAGCTCAGTTGGTAGAGCATCTCGTTTACACCGAGAGGGTCGGCAGTTCGAGCCTGTCATCGCCCACCACTTACCGGCCGCCTAGCATCACACGCATGCAGCATCACGCCAGAATGATCCGGGCAATTAGCTCAGTTGGTAGAGCACCTCGGTCACATCGAGGGGGTCGGCGGTTCGAGCCCGTCATTGCCCACCATTCGGCGACAGAAGGCGGATCATGACCCAGTCTTCGCAAGATGATAACGACAAGACGCCCGGGGTAACGCCTGCGGCGCGCAAGCCTGTTGTTATCGAGGCGTCCTGGGCTCCCAAAGATCCGCGCGACAAGCTTTATGACGAGGATGCAACGCGGCGCGAAAAGGCCGGATCGGTGGTCAGAATCGTTGCCGCCTTCCATCCCGTCCTCAATTTTTTCCTGATCATTTTCGATCTCGTTCGCAACCGCGACTGGCGCGGTTTCCTGATGCTTGCCGTCTTTGTCATCCTGATTCTCGGCGGGGCATGGCTGTTCCTCTGATGCGGCCTCAAAAATCATCGCTTAAAGTTGAAAAGCTGATTGACAGGGGCGGGCAGCACCCGTAAACAACGCCCCGCAACAAGCGACACGCGGGTGTAGCTCAGTTGGTTAGAGTGCCGGCCTGTCACGCCGGAGGTCGCGGGTTCGAGCCCCGTCACTCGCGCCATCGCTTGGTGGAAAAAAGCGCGCAGCTGGAAACGGTTGCGCGCTTTTTCTTTGTCCGCCCGCCCGCCCGTGCCATCGTGTGACGATGATTTGAAGGGGAGGGCGCATGTCACTGGCCAACAGGATATTGCTGGCGCTGCTATTGGGGGCAGGCTTCGGATTCGGCACGGCTGCATGGTGGCCGGTGTATCAGGAAACGCTGCTTGCCGTCACGGTTCCCGTCGGCACCCTCTGGCTTGCCGCACTCAAGATGGTGATCCTGCCGCTCATCATCGCCCTCATTGTGACAGGCGTGGGGCAGGCTGGCGAACGGGCGAAGGGCAGCGGCATGATGCCGCGTCTTATCGGCACTTTCTTCATCCTGTTGCTGTTTTCGGGCTTCGTCGGCGTCACGCTCGCGCCTGCGATGCTGGAAATATGGCCGATTGATCCGGCCGCTGCATCTGCCCTCAGGGCTGTTGTGGCAACTCCGGTCGAGGCGATGCCAGTGCCGGGGCTTGGCGAATTCCTTGTGTCGCTGGTGCCATCGAACCTTTTTGAAGCTGCGGCGAACGGGGCGATCCTTCAATTGATCGTCTTTGCCCTGATCTTCGGTTTCGCCGTGGTGCAGTTGCCAGCAGCGCAGCGCCGGCTGATTCTCGATTTCTTCGAAGCTATCGGCAACGCGTTGATGCTGGTGGTGAAGGGGATCATCTGGCTTGGGCCCCTTGGTGTGTTTGCGCTGGCCTTCGGGCTTGGCACGCAGGCAACAGCAGCGCTAGCCGGTGCCCTTCTTTATTATGTCTTCCTGGTCTCGATGGTCGGAGCGACGATCGGCGTCTCCATGTATCTGGTGGCGCGTTTCGGGGGTGGTGTGGCGTTCGCCCGCTTCGCCCGCGCCGCGCTGCCGGTGCAGGTCGTGGCGGCGAGTACCCAGTCATCGCTCGCCTGCCTGCCGGCCATGCTCGACAGCAGCCGGGAGAATCTCGGGGTGCCGGTCAAGGTCGGCGGCGTTGTGCTGCCGCTCGCTGTCACGCTCTTCCGCATGACCAGTTCGGGCATGAATATCGCCATGGCCATCTTCACGGCCTATCTTTATGGCATCGACCTTAGCATCAGTGCGGTTGTGGCGGTCGTGTTCGTGGGCGCCATCATGAATTTCACGGCGGGCAGCGTGCCGGCGCAGATCAATTTCTTCGTCACCATTCCGCCGATCTTTATCGTGCTTGGCGTGCCTTACGAAATTCTCGCCATCTATATCGCCATCGAAACGATACCCGATATCTTCCGCACCATCGGCAATGTGACGGCTGATCTTGCCGTCTCTTCCGTCATGGCGAGACACGGGGCCGATGAGGCTGACGCGGCGGAAAGCCCTGCCGCCGGGCCGGTGGCGGCGAGTACCAAAAAAAAATGAACGAGACTGATTGACAAGGGCAGGCGGTGGCCCTAAACACTGCCCCACCAAACGATGCGGGTGTAGCTCAGTTGGTTAGAGTGCCGGCCTGTCACGCCGGAGGTCGCGGGTTCGAGCCCCGTCACTCGCGCCAGTTTGGTCCAAGAAAAACGCGCTTTGCTCCGGCAGGCGCGTTTTTGTTTTTCCGACATGTTTTCGCATGAAGTGACAGGCACTTAACGCGCCCAGTTGAGAGTCGTTCTTAAAGCTCAACCCTTTTCATGCCTTATGCCCCTCGTTATACTGCCGCCACGACCCAATATGGCCAAATTCTGTCTTTACGGCGGCACACTTGGTCGATAAAAGGGCGCTAGTCAATCCGGGCTAACGAAAGAAGGCACCTTCATGCAATCGTTGCTCATGCAGTATCTGCCGATCCTTATTTTCCTTGGAATCGCCATCGGTCTGTCCGTGGTATTCGTGGCTGCCGCCTGGCTCATCGCCCGGCAGAATCCCGACAGCGAAAAGCTGTCGGCCTACGAATGCGGTTTCGAAGCGTTCGAGGATGCACGGCACCAGTTCGATGTCCGCTTCTATCTGGTGGCGATCCTCTTCATCATCTTCGACCTCGAGGTCGCCTTCCTGTTCCCGTGGGCCGTGACCCTCGGCAAGATCGGCGTCTTCGGTTTCTGGTCGATGATGGCCTTCCTTGGTGTCCTCACCATCGGCTTCATTTATGAATGGAAGAAAGGGGCGCTCGAATGGGAGTAGAAGTCTCTTCCAAGGCAGCGGCCACAGGGGCTGAGACCCCGGCGGACAATGCCTATTTCCAGAATCTGAACGAGGAACTGACCGACAAGGGCTTTGTCGTCACGTCTCTGGAAGAGCTGGTCAACTGGGCGCGCACCGGGTCGCTCTGGTGGATGACCTTCGGCCTCGCCTGCTGCGCGGTCGAGATGATGCATTCCTCCATGCCGCGCTACGACCTTGAGCGCTTCGGCGTTGCCCCGCGTGGCAGCCCGCGCCAGTCGGACGTGATGATCGTGGCCGGTACGCTCACGAACAAGATGGCGCCGGCACTGCGCAAGGTTTACGACCAGATGCCCGAGCCGCGCTATGTGATCTCGATGGGCAGCTGCGCGAACGGCGGCGGCTATTATCACTATTCCTACTCGGTGGTGCGCGGCTGCGACCGCATCGTGCCCGTCGATATTTACGTTCCGGGCTGCCCGCCGACGGCGGAAGCGTTGATCTATGGCATCCTGCAGTTGCAGCGCAAGATTCGCCGCACCGGGACCATCGTTCGTTAAATCGGGGCGGCCGGGCGGCGCGCGCCCGGCTTTCCATGACCCGCGGAGGCCGACACTCCGCCCGAATCCAAGGGAGCGCGTAAGCGCATGACTGACAAAGTATTGATGGATCTTGGGGATCATATCGCCGGGCGCCTGCCGAACGAGGTGATCGCGGTTTCGGTTGCCTTTGGCGAACTGACCGTGACGGCGCGCGCCGACCATATCCAGAAGGTGCTAACCTTCCTGCGTGATGACGGCGATTGCCTGTTCAAGCAGCTTGTCGACCTTTGCGGGGCTGACTATCCGGAGCGCGTGAAGCGCTTCGATGTCGTTTATCACCTGCTGTCGGTTCATCTGAACCAGCGCATCCGCGTGAAGGTGGAAACCGATGCCGATACGCCGGTGCCGACCGCGACCGAGATTTTCCCGGCTGCCGGCTGGTTCGAGCGCGAGGCATGGGACATGTACGGCATCTTCTTTGCCGATCACCCGGACCTCAGGCGCATGCTGACCGACTATGGTTTCTCGGGCCATCCTCTCCGGAAGGATTTCCCGCTCACCGGCTATGTCGAGGTCCGCTATTCCGAGGAAGAGAAGCGCGTGGTTTACGAACCCGTCAAGCTCGCACAGGAATTCCGCACCTTCGATTTCATGAGCCCGTGGGAAAGCGCCCAGTATGTGCTGCCCGGTGACGAAAAGGCGGAGTCCAAGTAATGGCTGAAGTCGATATCAAAAATTATTGCCTGAACTTCGGTCCGCAGCACCCTGCGGCCCACGGCGTGCTTCGCATGGTGATGGAGCTGGACGGCGAGGTTGTGGAGCGGGTTGACCCCCATATCGGCCTTCTGCACCGCGGCACCGAGAAGCTGATCGAGTACAAGCAGTATCTGCAGGCCATGCCCTATTTCGATCGCCTCGACTATGTGGCGCCGATGAATCAGGAGCATGCCTTCGTTCTCGCCATCGAGAAGCTGATGGGCGCTGAAGTGCCCCTGCGCGGCCAGTATATCCGCGTTCTCTTCTCGGAAATCGGCCGGGTGCTCAATCACCTGCTGAACCTGACGACCCACGCGATGGACGTTGGCGCGCTGACCCCGATTCTCTGGGGTTTTGAAGAGCGCGAGAAGCTGATGGTCTTCTACGAGCGGATTTCGGGTGCACGCCTGCACGCCGCTTACTTCCGCCCGGGCGGTGTCCATCAGGACATGCCGGCAGGGCTCGCGGAAGACATCATGGCCTGGACAGAAACCTTCCCGGCGGTTCTCGCCGACATGGAAGCGCTCCTGATCGACAACCGTATCTTCAAGCAGCGTAACGTCGATATCGGCGTGGTCAGCGCTGAAGACGCGTTCGCATGGGGCTTCTCTGGCCCGATGCTGCGCGGCTCGGGCGTTGCCTGGGACCTTCGCAAATCGCAGCCCTATGAAGTCTATGACAAGATGGATTTCAAGGTGGCTGTCGGCAAGAACGGCGACTGCTATGACCGCTTCATGCTGCGGATCGGCGAGATTTACGAATCGCTGAAGATCATCCGTCAGTGCCTGAACGACATGCCGGGTGGCCCGGTTCTTTCCATTGACAACAAGATCGCCCCGCCGCGTCGGGCCGATATGAAAGTGTCGATGGAAGCGCTTATCCACCACTTCAAGCTTTACACTGAAGGCATCCGCGTCCCCGAGGGGGAGGTTTATGCCGCGGTTGAAGCGCCGAAGGGTGAATTTGGCGTGTATCTGGTTTCCGACGGCTCGAACAAGCCGTATCGCTGCAAGATCCGGGCACCCGGATTCGTGCATCTGCAGGCGATGGATTTCATGCTGAAGGGCCACATGCTGGCCGATGCGCCGGCCGTACTCGGCGCGATGGATATTGTGTTTGGTGAGGTGGACAGATGAGCACGGCAAGCGAAACCGTGGCCTTCGCCTGGACGGCGGAAAACGAGGCCGAAGCGCAGCGTCATATCGCCAAGTATCCGTCCGGCAAGCAGCAAAGCGCCGTGATGCCGCTTCTGCATCTGGCGCAAAAGCAGAACAATGGCCATGTCACGCAAGAGATCATGGAATTCATTGCCGATTATCTCGGCATGCCCGCGATCCGCGTTATGGAAGTTGCCACCTTCTACACGATGTATAACCACAAGCCCGTGGGTAAACATCATGTGCAGGTCTGCACCACCACGCCGTGCTGGCTCCGTGGTTCGGACGGCATCGTTTCGGCCTGCAAGAAGCGCCTCGGCGTTGAAATGGGCGGGACAACGGCAGACGGCATGTTCACGCTTTCGGAAGTCGAGTGTGCGGGCGCGTGCGTCAATGCGCCGGTCGTGGCCATCGGCGACGATTATTACGAAGACCTGACGCCCGAAAGCATGACGGCACTTCTCGATGCGCTCGCCAAGGGCGAGGACGTGAAGCCGGGTCCGCAAAACGGTCGTCAGACGAGCGCGCCCGAGGGCGGCGCCACGACGCTCAAAGATTTCATCGCGAAGGCGTAAGGGGAACATGATGCTTCAGGATAAAGACCGCATCTTCACCAACCTCTACGGCCATCAGGACTGGCGCCTGAAGGCCGCCATGAAGCGCGGTGACTGGGATGGTACGAAAGACATTCTCGCCAAGGGGCGCGAATGGATCATCGAAGAGATGAAGGCTTCCGGCCTTCGCGGCCGTGGTGGCGCAGGCTTCCCGACTGGCCTCAAATGGTCCTTCATGCCCAAGCAATCGGACGGCCGCCCGAGCTATCTCGTGGTCAATGCCGATGAGGGTGAGCCCGGCACCTGCAAAGACCGCGACCTGATGCGCCACGATCCGCACAAGCTGATCGAGGGCTGCCTGATCGCCGGTTTCGCCATGAATGCCGTTGCGGCCTATATCTATATCCGCGGTGAATTCGTCCGTGAGGCCGAAGTGCTGGATGCCGCGATCGAAGAGGCGCGTGCCAAGGGCTTCCTTGGCAAGAATGCCTGCGGTTCGGGCTATGATTTCGATGTGTTCGTCCACCGCGGGGCAGGGGCCTATATCTGCGGCGAGGAAACCGCGCTCATCGAAAGCCTTGAAGGCAAGAAGGGCCAGCCGCGCCTGAAGCCGCCGTTCCCCGCGAACGTCGGTGTGTGGGGCTGCCCGACCACCGTGAACAACGTGGAATCGATCGCCGTTGCGCCGACCATCCTGCGCCGGGGCGCCAGCTGGTTCTCCGGCCTTGGCCGTCCGAACAACACCGGTACCAAGGTCTTCTGCATTTCAGGGCATGTGAACAAGCCCTGCAACGTGGAAGAAGAGATGGGCATTCCGCTCAAGGAACTGATCGAGAAGCATGCCGGCGGTGTGCGTGGCGGCTGGGATAACCTGCTGGCCATCATTCCCGGCGGTTCGTCGGTGCCCCTGCTGCCGAAGTCGATCTGCGACACGGTGCTGATGGATTTCGACAGCCTTCGTGAAGTGCAGTCGGGCCTTGGCACGGCGGCGGTGATCGTCATGGACAAATCCACCGACGTGGTGAAGGCGATTGCGCGTCTTTCCGCCTTCTACAAACACGAAAGCTGCGGCCAGTGCACGCCGTGCCGTGAAGGCACCGGCTGGATGTGGCGGGTGATGGAACGTCTGGTGAAGGGCGAAGCCGAGAAATCGGAAATCGATATGCTTCTTGACGTTTCGAAACAAATCGAAGGCCACACCATCTGCGCGCTTGGCGACGCGGCGGCTTGGCCGATCCAGGGTCTGATGCGCCACTTCCGCGGGGAAGTGGAAGCGCGGATCGATGCCTATCACGCCAAAGCGGCAGCGGAGTAAGGCCGAGAGGGAAGCCTCGAGGCCAGGAGAAACAGATGCCCAAGCTTACGATTGACGGACAGGAAGTCGAAGTCGCACCCGGCACAACCGTGCTGCAGGCGTGCGAGGAAGTCGGGGTCGAGATCCCGCGCTTCTGCTATCACGAACGCCTGTCGATTGCCGGCAACTGCCGGATGTGCCTTGTTGACATGGAACGTTCGCCGAAGCCCATCGCTTCGTGCGCGATGCCGGTTGGCGAAGGCATGGTGATCCACACGAACACCGAGCGCGTGAAGAAAGCGCGCGAGGGCGTGATGGAATTCCTGCTTATCAACCACCCGCTTGATTGCCCGATCTGCGATCAGGGCGGCGAGTGCGACCTGCAGGACCAGGCCATGGCCTTCGGTCGCAGCGGCAACCGCTACCACGAGAACAAGCGCGCCGTGGAAGACAAGTACATGGGCCCGCTCGTTGAAACGGCGATGACCCGTTGCATCCACTGCCAGCGCTGCGTTCGCTTCACCGAGGAAGTCGGTGGTGTTGAAGACATGGGCGCGCTGTGGCGCGGCGAACATACCGAAATTACCACCTATCTGGACAAGGTGATCGAGAGCGAGCTTTCCGGCAACGTGATCGACCTTTGCCCGGTGGGCGCGCTGACCTCGAAGCCCTACAGCTTCACCGCGCGCAGCTGGGAACTGAAAAAGACCGAATCCGTGGATGTGATGGATGCCGTCGGCTCCAACATCCGTGTGGATGCCCGCGGCAACGCCGTGATGCGCATCCTGCCGCGTCTGCATGAAGACGTGAACGAGGAATGGATTTCGGACACCACCCGCTTCGCCTATGACGGCCTGAAGCTGCGCCGCCTTGACACGCCGTATGTCAAGAAAGGCAAGTCGCTTGAAGAAGCCGCGTGGGGCGATGCCTTCGCCGCGATCAAGAAGAAGCTGAAAGACGTGAAGGGTAGCGAAATCGCCGCCGTGATCGGTGATCTTGCCGACATGGAATCGATGGTTGCCCTGAAGGACCTTCTGGGAGGCCTCGGCTCCAAGCGGATTGAATGCCGTCAGGACGGCACCGCGCTTGAGGCAGGTGTTCGCGCCTCCTACATCATGAACACGGGCATTGCCGGGATCGAGGAAGCGGACTTCCTGCTGCTCGTTGGCACCAACCCGCGTTTCGAGGCACCGCTCGTCAATGCCCGTATCCGCAAGGCAACCCGCAAGAACGGCCTGAAGGTCGCAAACATCGGTTCGGCTGAAGACCTGACCTACAAGGTTGATGAATTCGGCGACGATGCGACGCTCCTGAAAAAAGTTCTGGGCGGCCGTCACGAACTCTCGAAAGCGCTGAAAGCTGCTGCCAAACCGATGATCATCGTCGGTCAGGGTGCACTGCGCCGCGCTGACGGTGCACAGGTCCTGAAGGCCGCGCATGACATCGCTGAAAAATACTGCGTCAAGGAAGGCTGGAACGGCTTCAACGTCCTCCACACCGCTGCGGCCCGCGTGGGCGGCCTTGACCTTGGCCTCACCGCCAAGGGCGGCATCGAGGCGATCAAGGCTGACGCCGAAGCCGGCAAGCTGAAGGTTGTCTTCCTTCTTGGGGCTGACGAGTTCGACACCAGCGCCCTCAAGGACACCTTCGTTGTGTATCTTGGCACCCACGGCGACGAAGGTGTGAAGAACGCCGACGTGATCCTGCCGGGGGCCGCCTATACCGAGAAGTCGGGCACCTATGTGAATACCGAAGGCCGCGTGCAGCGCACTGCAAAAGCCGTCTTTGCCCCGGGCGACGCCCGCGAGGACTGGACGATCCTGCGTGCGCTTGCTGACGTGCTTGAAGTCAAGCTCGGCTACAACAACCTTGGCGAACTGCGCGCCCGGCTCGTGAAGCTGGCGCCACTGGCCGCCACGCTCGATACGCTCGTACCGGCTGAATGGGCCGATTTCGGCGCCGAGGGCGATGTTGCCGAAGGTGGTTTCGGCCCGGCAATCGGGAATTTCTATCTGACGAACCCGGTTCTCCGGGCGTCCAAGATCATGGCCGAATGCGTGGAAATACGCGAAGGCAACGCTGAGGAGGCGACGGGAACCCATGGTTGAGGCGATCTATTCCCTGTTCGGCGTTGAATCGCCGCTTCTGTATCTCACCGCGATTGTCCTTTCGATCCTCGCGATTGTGCTGCCGCTGCTGATCTCGGTTGCCTTTGCTGTCTATTTCGACCGCAAGATCTGGGCTGCCGTGCAGATGCGCCGCGGCCCGAACGTGGTTGGCCCCTTCGGCCTCCTGCAGTCGTTCGCGGATGGTCTGAAGCTTTTCGTCAAAGAAACGGTGGTGCCGGCTGGCGCCAACAAGTTCATCTTCCTGATGGCGCCGATGATCACCTTCACGCTCGCGCTCATCGCCTGGGCGGTGATCCCGTTCGATGCGGGCATGATGATTTCGGACCTGAACGTCGGTATCCTTTACATCCTCGCCATCTCGTCGCTTGGCGTGTACGGCATCATCATGTCGGGCTGGGCGTCGAACAGCCGCTATGCCTTCCTTGGTGGTCTGCGCTCGGCGGCTCAGATGGTGTCTTACGAGGTGTCGATCGGCTTTGTGCTCGTTTGCGTGCTGATGGCTGTGGGGTCGCTGAACCTTTCGGACGTTGTGAACGCGCAGTCGGGTGGTTTCTGGAACTGGTATTTCATCCCGTTCTTCCCGATCTTCATCATCTTCTTCATCTCGGCACTGGCTGAAACCAACCGCCCGCCGTTCGATCTGCCCGAGGCAGAAGCCGAACTCGTGGCCGGTTACCAGGTTGAATATAGCTCGATGGCTTTCGCGCTCTTCTTCCTTGGGGAATATGCCAACATCCTTCTGATGTCGGCTGTGATGGCCGTGCTGTTTTTCGGCGGCTGGGAAGCCCCGATCCCGGCGCTCGACTTCATCCCCGGCATCTTCTGGATGCTGGCCAAGATCGCGTTCGGTTTCTGGATGTTCGCGATGGTGAAGGCTTTCGTGCCGCGCTACCGCTACGATCAGCTGATGCGCCTTGGCTGGAAAGTCTTCCTGCCGCTGTCGCTGTTTTTCGTCGTCTTCTACGCCGGTATCATGGTCGCTTTCGACCTGCTGCCGAGCCAAGGTTAAGAAAGGCAACTTGAACGATGACCGCAATTGCACAAGTCGCCAAAAGCCTGCTGCTGAAGGAATTCGTCGGCGCCTTCTGGCTGTCGATCAAATACTTCTTCCGCCCCAAGGCGACGATCAACTATCCGTACGAGAAGGGCCCGCTTTCGCCCCGTTTCCGTGGTGAGCACGCCCTGCGCCGTTATCCGAACGGTGAAGAGCGCTGCATCGCGTGCAAGCTTTGCGAAGCGATCTGCCCGGCACAGGCCATCACCATCGAGGCCGAGCCGCGCGAAGACGGTTCGCGCCGCACCACGCGGTACGACATCGACATGGTGAAATGCATCTATTGCGGCTTCTGTCAGGAAGCCTGCCCGGTGGATGCCATCGTCGAAGGCCCGAACTTCGAGTTCGCGACCGAAACGCGGGAAGAACTTCTCTACAACAAAGACAAACTCTTGGCGAACGGCGAGCGGTGGGAGCGTGAAATCGCGATGAACCTCAAGCTCGACGCGCCCTATCGCTGATGCGGACCGAAGGACCGGAGAAAGACCAATGACACTGACCGCAGGGGCTTTTTACCTGTTTGCCTTCGTCGCCGTGGCGGCAGGCTTTCTGGTGATCTCGGCCAGGAACCCGGTACATTCGGTACTGTGGCTGATCCTGACCTTCTTCAGCGCCGCCGGCCTCTTCGTCCTGATGGGCGCCGAGTTCCTGGCGATGCTTCTGGTGATCGTTTACGTGGGGGCCGTGGCCGTCCTCTTCCTCTTTGTGGTGATGATGCTGGACATCAATTTCGCCCAGTTCAGGAAGGGCGCGCTGCAATATATCCCGATCGGCGGCCTTGTCGGCCTCATCCTTCTGGCCGAACTTGTCACGCTCGTGATGGCATGGCAGTTCGGCGACAAGGTGGCGGACAATGTGACCGCGCCGATCCCGGCGGCAGAGCAGGTCGAGAACGTGAAGGCGATGGGCGCGATCCTCTATACGGATTATCTGTTCATCTTCCAGACCGCTGGCCTGATCCTTCTCGTTGCCATGATCGGTGCGATCGTGCTGACCCACCGTCAGCGTGCCGGCGTGAAGCGCCAGAACATCTCCAAGCAGGTCGCGCGCAAGCCGAAGGATGCTTACGAGATGGTCGAGGTCAAATCGGGCGAGGGCATCGGCTCCGCCAGCAAGAAAGGCTAGGGGATAGAAGCGCCATGGAAATCGGGCTCGCACACTATCTGGCGGTTGCTGCAATCCTGTTCGTCTTCGGGGTGTTCGGCATCTTCCTTAACCGGAAGAACGTGATCATCATCCTGATGTCGGTCGAACTGATGCTGCTCGCCGTCAATATCAATCTCGTCGCCTTCTCGACCGCGCTCGGCGATCTCGTCGGCCAGGTCTTCGCCATGTTCGTCCTGACCGTGGCGGCGGCGGAGGCTGCAATCGGCCTCGCCATTCTGGTGATCTACTTCCGTAACCGCGGCTCCATCGCGGTTGAAGACATCAACCAGATGAAGGGGTAAGGACCATGATGTACAAGTTTATCGTATTCCTGCCCCTGATCGGGTTCCTGATCACCGCCCTCTGGGGCCGCAAGATCGGGGAGCGCACCAGCCAGCTCCTGACCTCGTCGCTTGTCAGCGTGTCGGCTGTGCTGTCGTGGATGGCCTTCGTGGATGTGGCGTTCGGTCACAACCAGTACAGCATCCATGTGCTCTCGTGGGTGACCTCGGGCACGCTTGAGTTTAACTGGGCCTTCAGGATCGACACGCTCACCGCTGTGATGCTTGTTGTCGTGAACTCGGTATCGGCGCTCGTGCACTGGTATTCGATGGGCTATATGCATGAAGACCCGGATACGCCGCGCTTCTTCAGCTACCTGTCGCTTTTCACCTTTGCGATGCTGATGCTCGTCACCGCCGACAACCTCGTCCAGATGTTCTTTGGCTGGGAAGGCGTGGGCCTTGCCTCGTATCTGCTCATTGGTTTCTGGTTCAAGAAGCCGAGCGCGAACGCAGCCGCCATCAAGGCATTCGTTGTGAACCGCGTGGGCGACTTCGGCTTCTCGCTCGGTATCTTTGCCGTGTTCGTGCTGTTTGGCACCGTGAACTTCGCCGATATCTTCGCGAACGCTGGCAACTATCAGGAAGCGAAGCTTGTCTTCCTTGGCCAAGAATACCATGCGCTGACCGTGATCTGCCTGCTGCTCTTTGTGGGCGCCATGGGCAAGTCAGCCCAGCTTGGCCTCCACACCTGGCTGCCGGACGCGATGGAAGGTCCGACCCCCGTGTCGGCGCTCATCCACGCCGCAACCATGGTGACGGCTGGTGTCTTCCTTGTGGCTCGTTTCAGCCCGGTCTTCCAGTATGCCCCGGATGCACTGGCTGTTGTTACCGTTGTCGGTGCAGCAACTGCCTTCTTCGCAGCAACGGTTGGCCTTGTGCAGAACGATATCAAGCGCGTGATCGCCTATTCGACCTGTTCGCAGCTCGGCTACATGTTCTTCGCGCTTGGCGTTTCGGCCTACGGCGCTGCCATCTTCCACCTTTTCACCCACGCCTTCTTCAAGGCGCTCCTGTTCCTTGGCGCCGGTGCGGTCATCCACACCATGCATCATGAGCAGGACATGCGGAAAATGGGTGGCGTGCGCAAGTTTGCCCCGCTGACCTTCATCTTCATGACGATCGGCACGCTGGCGCTGACGGGCTTCCCCTTCACCGCAGGCTTCTATTCGAAGGACATGATCCTTGAGGCTGCCTATGCCTCGCATTCCTTCGGTTCGAGCTTCGCCTATGTGCTGGGTGTTGCCGCCGCCTTCATGACGAGCTTCTACAGCTGGCGTCTGGCTTTCATGACCTTCACCGGCGAATGCCGTGCGGACGAGGAAACCCAGCACCATGCGCATGAAAGCCCGTGGATCATGCTGTTCCCGCTCGCCGTCCTCTCGGTTGGTGCGATTGCCGCCGGCTTTGTGTTCGCCGAGTATTTCGTCGGCCACGAGCGTGAAGCCTTCTGGAACGGGTCGCTTGTCACCTTCGCGGGCGACGTGCTGGATGAAGCCCACCACGTGTCGGGTGCCGCCAAATGGGCGCCGACCGTGATGATGGTCCTTGGTTTCCTCCTGGCCTTCCAGATGTATGTGCGCCGCACCGACATCCCGGCCAAGGTCGCGGAAACGTGGGACGGGCTTTATGCCTTCCTCCTCAACAAATGGTATTTCGACGAGCTTTATAACTTCCTGTTCGTGCGCCCTGCCTTCTGGCTTGGCCGCGTGTTCTGGAAGCGCGGCGACGAGCAGACCATCGACGGCTTCGGCCCGAACGGTGTGTCCTCGGCGGTGGCGGCCATTGCTGCCCGCGCCCGCAAGCTGCAGTCGGGTTACGTTTATCACTATGCCTTCGCCATGATCATCGGCCTCGCACTCGCGATCACCTGGTTCATGGCGCAATCACCGGCTGGAACGCATTAAGAAGGGCAGGGGACTTTCACTATGACTTTCTTTGAAGGACATCTCCTGTCGTGGATCATGGCCGTGCCGCTTATCGGCGCGCTGGTCATCATGATGATCCGCCACCAGGATAGCGAGATCGAGGCACGGAACATCCGCTCCGTGGCGCTTCTCACCACGCTTGCCACGTTCCTGCTGTCGATCGTGCTGTGGACAGGCTTCGACAGTTCGACCGCTGACTTCCAGTTTGTCGAACGCGTCAACTGGTTCGGGGCGATCAATTATTATGTCGGTGTTGACGGCATCTCGATGCTGTTCGTGGTGCTGACCGCCTTCCTGATGCCCATCGTGGTGCTTGCGGCCTATGGCTCTGTCGAGCGCCGGGTGAAGGAATATATGGTCGCCTTCCTCGTCCTTGAGACGCTGATGGTCGGCGTGTTTGCCTCGCTCGATATCTTCCTTTTCTACGTCTTCTTCGAGGGCGGCCTCATTCCGATGTATCTGCTGATTGGTGTGTGGGGTGGTGTGAACCGGATCTACGCCGCGTTCAAATTCTTCCTCTACACGCTCCTCGGGTCGGTGCTGATGCTGGTTGCCGTTCTCTACATGTTTGTGGAAACCGGTACGACCGATATCCCGCTCCTGATGCAGGCGCATTTCGACCCCAGCGTCCAGACATGGCTGTGGCTCGCCTTCTTTGCCTCGTTTGCGGTGAAGATGCCGATGTGGCCGGTGCATACCTGGCTGCCCGACGCCCACGTACAGGCGCCGACCGGCGGCTCGGTGATCCTTGCCGGCGTTCTTCTGAAGATGGGCGGCTATGGCTTCCTGCGCTTCAGCCTGCCGATGTTCCCGGATGCAAGCCAGGAATTCGCATGGCTCGTCTTTGGCCTATCGATTGTTGCAGTGATCTACACCTCGCTCGTCGCCCTCGTGCAGGAAGACGTGAAGAAGCTGATCGCTTACAGCTCGGTCGCCCACATGGGCTTCGTGACCATCGGTATCTTCGTCCTCAATACCAACGGTGTTGAAGGTGCGATCTTCCAAATGCTGAGCCACGGTGTTGTCTCGGGCGCGCTGTTCCTTTGCATCGGCGTGATTTACGACCGCCTGCATACCCGCGAAATCAGCCGTTACGGCGGCCTCGCCATCAATATGAAGGTCTATGCGACGCTGTTCGTGATCTTCTCGATGGCATCGGTCGGCCTTCCTGGCACCTCGGGCTTCGTTGGTGAATTCCTCGTGCTGAACGGCGCCTACACCTACAACAGCTGGGTGGCCTTCGGTGCGGCGTTCGGTGTGATCCTTGGCGCTGCCTACATGCTCTATCTTGTCCGCCGCCTCGTCTTCGGCGAGCTCGACAAGGACGATGTGCGGGCAATGCCGGACCTGACGCTGCGCGAGAAGCTGTTCTTCCTGCCGCTGGTGGCTGCCGTCTTCTGGATGGGCGTCTATCCGAACAGCTTCCTCGACCCGATCCATGTCTCGGTCGCCAACCTGATCGACACCAAGTTCCCGGCCGCGGAAGCCCCGATGGTGGATGCCCCGGCGGAAACCGTTACCGAAACCGAAACTGCGACGGAAGAAGCGTCGCAGCCGGTTCACCACTAAGGAGTGCCTTTGATGACCGCAGACCTTCCGAGCTTTGCCCCGGCCCTGCCGGAGATCGTCCTGGCGCTCGGCGCGATGGCGCTCCTGATGCTCGGCGTGTTCCGTTCGGGCAAGGCTTACACACAGGTATCGACGCTGACGGTATTCCTGTTCATCCTTGTGGGTGTGCTGCTGGTTGCCTATGTGGGCGGCGAGCGTAGCGTCACCTTCTCCGGCCTTTTCGTCACTGACAGCTTCGCCATCTTCTCGAAGATCCTGGTGCTGGTAGGCTCGGGTGTCGCCCTCATGATGTCGTCGCGCTATATGGCGGACCACGGGATCGACCGGTTTGAATATCCGGTGCTGATCGCGCTCGCCACGCTTGGCATGATGATCATGATCTCGGCCAACAACCTCCTGTCGCTGTATGTCGGCCTCGAACTGCAGAGCCTTGCGCTCTATGTACTCGCCGCCATCCATAGGAACCGCAACCGCGCGACCGAAGCTGGCCTCAAATACTTCGTTCTTGGCGCGCTTTCGTCGGGCATGCTCCTTTACGGCATCTCGCTGATCTACGGCTTCACCGGCACGATCTCGTTCGACCTGCTGGCTGACAGCGTGAAAACGGGTGAGCATGCCGGTATCGGTGTGATTGTTGGCATGGTCTTCCTGATCGCCGGTTTCGCCTTCAAGATTTCGGCCGTGCCGTTCCATATGTGGACGCCGGACGTGTATGAAGGTGCGCCGACCCCGGTGACGGCCTTCTTCGCGGCCGCACCCAAGGTGGCAGCGCTTGCCATGTTCGTGCGTGCCATGTTCGGCGCGTTCGGCGAGCTTGTCACCGAATGGCAGCAGGTTGTGATCTTCATCTCGATCGCTTCGATGATCGTTGGTGCCGTGATCGCCATCGTGCAGACCAACATCAAGCGCCTGATGGCCTATTCGTCCATCGGCCACGTCGGCTATGCGCTTGTCGGCCTTGCAGCCGGCACCGAAGCGGGCGTTGAAGCGCTGCTTGTTTACATCGCCATCTACATGACCATGACGCTCGGTTCGTTCGCAGCCATCCTTTCGATGCGCCGCAATGGCCAGATGGTCGAGGAAATCGGCGATCTTGCCGGCCTGTCGCAGACCAATCTGCCGCTCGCCATCGGCATCGCCATCTTCATGTTCTCGCTGGCAGGAATCCCGATGCTGGCAGGCTTCTTTGGCAAATGGGTGGTCTTCTGGGCCGCTGTTGAAGCTGGCCTGACCCCGCTTGCCATCGTCGGCTTGCTCGCCAGCGTGATTTCCTGCTTCTATTATATCCGTATCGTGAAAGTGATGTTCTTCGACGAGCCTGCCGGCAATTTCGACGCCGACAAGGGCCGCGCCATCCCGCTCGTGATCGGTGTGTCGGCCGTGCTGCATTCGCCGGTCAGCTTCTTGCTGATTTCGCCGCTCATCGCAGCCGCAGCCTGGGCAGCGAAGTCGCTGATCTACTGATCTTGACCGATACAAGAGAAGACTGGAGCGCCTCGGCCCCCCATGGGGTCGAGGCCTTCTATTTTGACGAACTGGACAGCACCAACGCCCGTGCTGTTGCCATGGCGGAAGGCGGACACCGTACGGCGCTTTGGCTGGTCGCGGGCGCCCAAACCGCAGGTCGTGGGCGGCGTGGCCGGGTCTGGACCTCGGCGACCGGCAATCTTTATGCAAGCCATCTTTGTTTCCCTCGCCTGAAGGCGGATGCAATGGGCAGCCTGCCGTTCGCATTGTCGCTGGCGATCAGGGATACCTTCATCGCGCTTGGGGCTTACGCTGACAGCGTTCAGGTGAAATGGCCGAACGATGTGCTGATCGGCGGCCGCAAGGCATCGGGCATTCTGGTGGAAAGTGCGGCCGATGGGGCCGGTGGCCTTGCCTATGGCCTTGCCTATCTCGTCATCGGGATCGGGCTCAATCTCGCCCATCATCCGGCTGATGCACAGTTCCCGGCGACGGATATCAAAACCGTCACGGGGCAGGGCGTGAGTGTGCGTGAAGCCTTCGCGGCCCTTGCCGTCTCGGTAGAGCGGGCACTTGGCCGGCTTGAGCGCGCCGACTGGCCACAGGTGCGCGAAGAATGGCTGGCGCACGCCTGGGGCTTGGGGGAGCGTCGGGTGTTCCAGACAGCCACCGACCGGTTCGAGGGCCGCGCCGAGACACTCGGGGACGATGGCGGGCTTGTCGTTTCGCTGGACGGCGGCGGGCAAATGCGCCTATATGCCGGGGACATATTTCCAGTGGCCGATCCGAAACGGGGTTTCTGACCATGCTCCTGACCATCGACGCAGGCAATACCAACATCGTCTTCGCGCTCATTGACGGCGAGAAAATTGTCGAACAATGGCGTCTTTCGACGAACGACCAGCGCACTGCAGATGAATATCTTGTCTCGATCAGTCATCTGATGGCGCTGCATGGCCGTAGACCTGATGACGTGACGGGCGCGATCATCGCGAGCGTTGTGCCGCAGGTTGTCTGGCCGCTCACACAGTTCTGTCAGAAATATTTCGGCACAAAGCCGCTGATCGTCGGCGCGCCCGATGTGAAGCTCGGTGTCGAGGTTCTGGTCAAGAATCCGGCCGAAGTCGGTGCCGACAGGCTGGTGAACGCGGTGGCAGCCAATGCGCTGTTCGGCGGGCCGGCCATCGTGGTGGATTTCGGCACGGCCACAACGTTTGATATCGTGGGAGACAATGGAGCCTATCTCGGCGGCGTGATCTGCCCCGGCATCAATCTCTCCCTGTCGGCTTTGCATCAGGCAGCGGCAAAGCTGCCGCGGATCGCCGTCAACCCGCCCGCCACCGATCAGGTGACGGGAAAAAGCACGCTCGAAGCCATGCAGTCGGGTGTATT
This sequence comes from Pseudokordiimonas caeni, assembly GCF_026719705.1. Taxonomy (GTDB): domain Bacteria; phylum Pseudomonadota; class Alphaproteobacteria; order Sphingomonadales; family Kordiimonadaceae; genus Gimibacter; species Gimibacter caeni. The sequence continues at coordinate 841,289 of NZ_JAPPRR010000001.1, forward strand.
CTGGGGATATGTCGGCATGATCGAAGGGCTTGTGGCGCGCCTGAAGGCCGAACACAGCCCAACCATGAAGGTGCTGGCGACCGGGGGGCTTGCCACCATCTTCTCCAATCGCACCGACTCCATCGATATGGTGGTCGGTGATCTGACCCTGCAGGGGCTGCGCCTCATTTACGAGCGTAATATGGCCTCCGCCTAAACAAGGAATTCTGATGGCCTATTTACGCGCCAGTGACGACCGCCTGCTGTTTCTGCCCCTTGGCGGCTCCGGCGAAATCGGGATGAACCTCAATCTCTATGGCCACAAAGGCAAGTGGCTGATGGTGGATTGCGGCATGAGCTTCGCGGATGCCGGCACACCAGGTGTGGACCTCATCTTCCCCGATCCGGCCTTTATCGAGGACGAACAGAAAGATCTCGTGGGCCTTGTGGTCACGCACGGGCACGAGGACCATATCGGCGCCGTGCCCTATCTGTGGTCGCGCTTCCGCTGCCCTGTTTACGCCACGCCTTTTACGGCGGAACTGATCAAGGACAAGCTTTCTGAAGCCGGACTATTGGATGTGGTGCCGCTGACGATCGTCAACCAGTCCGAACCCTTCAAGCTCGGTCCCTTCACCGTCACCTATGTGCCGCTGGCGCATTCGATTGCCGAAGGGCATGGCCTTGCGATTGAAACGAGCCGGGGCACCATCTTCCATACGGGGGACTGGAAGCTGGACGACCGGCCGATCATCGGCCCCGTCTGCCCGTCACCGACGCTGAAGGCGCTGGGCGACAAGGGCGTTCTGGCGCTGGTTGGCGACAGCACCAACGTTTTCAATGAAAGCGAATCCGGGTCCGAGGCTGCCGTGAAGGAAAGCCTGATGGATATCGTCGGCGGAATCAAGGAACGGGTGGTTATCACCACGTTCGCCTCCAACGTCGCGCGGCTTGATACCATCGGGCAGGTGGCTCGCGCGCACGGCCGTCATGTCGTGCTGCTGGGTCGGTCGATGCATCGCATCCTGAAGGCGGCGCAGGCCACCGGCTACCTCACCGATTTCCCTGAGCTTGTGGATGAAGCCGATGCGGGCGCCTTCCCGCGCGACAAGATCCTGATCGCCTGCACCGGCTGTCAGGGCGAGGACCGCGCCGCGCTCGCCCGTATCGCACGGGACGATCACAAACACCTGAATATCGCCCCCGGCGATACGGTTATCTTCTCGTCGAAGATCATTCCGGGCAACGAGATCACCTTGGGCGCGCTTTTCAATCAACTGGTTGAAAAGGGTGTGAAGGTGATTACCGAAAAGGATGCCTTTGTGCATGTGTCCGGTCACCCCGGCCGCGCGGAACTCCGGAAGATGTATGGCTGGACGAAGCCGACCTGCGCCATCCCGGTGCACGGCGAGGCCCGCCATCTGTATCGCCACGCCGCGCTCGCGCTTGAGATTGGCGTCAAGCATACGATCGTGCCGGCGAACGGCGATGTGATCGAGATTTCGGAAGACGGGCTGAAGCTGATCGACAAGGCTCCCGTGGGCCGCACCGCCCTTGATGGCAGCGTTGTGGTGCCAGCAGACGGCGTTTCCATCGTGGACCGTCGCCGTATCGCCATGAATGGTTATGTGGCTGCAAGCGTCATTCTTGATGTGAAGGGCCGGCTGGCGGTGGAACCGCTTCTGGCCCTGCGCGGGTTGCCGCGTCAGGACGATGATACATTCTATGATTCGATGGTCGCCGATGTGGAAGACGCGCTGGAGCGGCTTTCAAAGGGTGACCGCGAGGACGACGACAAGGTGGAAGAGGCCGCTCGCGTGGCGATCCGCCGCCTCTGCCGCAAGGAAATCGGCCGCAATCCGTCGGTCGATATCCTGATCACGCGGCAGGACGAGATCGATTTTGGCTGAAGGGAAGGGCGCTATGATCGGCAAGCTCAATCATGTGGCAATTGTTGTGAATGACCTGGAAGCGGCCACCGCCGTATATCGGGATACGCTCGGCGCCAAGGTGTCGGCACCTGTGGACCTGCCGGACCACGGCGTGACGACGGTTTTTGTGGAGCTGCCGAACACCAAGATCGAGCTTCTGCTGCCGCTTGGCGAAGATTCGCCGATTGCCAAGTTCGCTGCCAACAATCCGGCGGGCGGCATGCACCATCTTTGTTATGAGGTGGAGGACATCCTCGCAGCCCGTGATCATATCATCGCGGCAGGTGGCCGGGTGCTGGGCGACGGCGAGCCCAAGACCGGTGCGCACGGCAAGCCCGTCCTGTTCCTGCACCCGAAGGATTTCTGCGGCACTTTGGTCGAGATCGAGGAGGTATAAGGCCCATGTCGATCCCGAGCATCATCCTTATCTATGTTGTGATCTGGTGGCTGGCTTTCTTCCCGATTCTCTCAACCGGGATCAAGTCGCACGAGGAAGCAGGCGACAAGGCAATCGACGGCGAAATGCCGGGCGCACCCGCCAACCCGAATCTCGGCAAGAAGATCATCATCACGTCGCTGGTCGCGGCGGTGGGTACGCTGATCTTCTATCTGATTGCCACGTCGGGCCTGATCAGCTTCCGCGATATGGCCCGCTAAGTCGCACAAGACTGCAGCTGAAAATGAAAAAGCAAGGCACCATTCAAGGGCCTTGCTTTTTGATTCCCCCGGCTTTGCCGGTGAGCGGCGCGATCTCCGCTTTCGCGTGTCTCGCCGATATGCGCTAGTCCTCCCTGAGCGTGGGCCACGATGGGCTTTCAGCTCCGCGCTTGAGAAACGCTATGGGATGCTGGTGCTGCTGTCACCTGCCCGAATGCGTATTTGATAGGGGGCTGAACCATCTTTCTTGGTTTATGTTGCGCCGCTGCAACAGGGTAACGCCGGGTAGTCGCCGCTATTCAACTTCCCGGTGTCTTTTGGGTCGTTCTCGCAGAAAGCCGTTGCCTATTGCGGGCCAGAGCGGCATTAGAGAAGACCATCCAATTCCACCAAGAGAGCTTCTTTCCATGCGCCTCAGCCGCTATTTCCTGCCCACGCTCAAAGAAACCCCTTCGGAAGCGCAAATTGCATCGCACCGCCTGATGCTGCGCGCCGGGATGATCCGCCAAGGTGCGGCGGGTATCTACAGCTGGCTGCCACTGGGTCTGCGCGTGCTGAAGAAGATCGAAGCCATCGTCCGCGAGGAACAGGACCGCGCCGGCGCGCAAGAGCTTCTAATGCCCACCATTCAGTCGGCCGAGCTGTGGGTCGAAAGCGGCCGTTATGAAGATTACGGCAAGGAAATGCTTCGGATCGAGGATCGCCACGGCCGCGAGATGCTGTATGGCCCCACGAACGAAGAGCTGATCACCGATATCTTCCGCAAGGAAGTGCGCTCCTACCGCGACCTGCCGAAGATGCTCTACCACATCCAGTGGAAGTTCCGGGACGAGATTCGCCCCCGTTTCGGCGTGATGCGCGGCCGTGAATTCCTGATGAAGGATGCCTACAGCTTCGACCTGACACCCGAAGGTGCGGTGAGAAGCTATAATGCCATGTTTGTGGCCTATCTGCGCACCTTTGCTCGCCTTGGCCTGAAAGCCATTCCGATGCGCGCCGACACCGGCCCCATCGGCGGCGACCTCAGCCACGAATTCATCATTCTGGCGGAAACCGGCGAAAGCCAGGTCTTCTTCCACAAGGACTTCGAGAAGAAGGATGCCCTGTCGCTCAATCCCGATTTCGACGCCGACCTGCAGCCGATCGTGGATGACTGGACCAGCATCTATGCCGCGACCGAGGAAATGCACGACGCGGCCACCTGTGGTGTGGCGGAAGGTGATCTTGTCACCGGCCGCGGTATCGAGGTTGGTCATATCTTCTATTTCGGCGACAAATATTCGAAGCCGATGGGCGCAACCGTGCAGGGTCCTGACGGCGAGCTGGTCAATGTCGAGATGGGCTCCTACGGCATCGGTGTGTCGCGCCTCATCGGCGCCATCATCGAAGCCTTCCATGATGACAACGGCATCATCTGGCCGGAATCGGTCGCGCCCTTCAAGGTTGGCCTCATCAACCTGCGCTCGGGCGATGCGGCCTGCGACGGTGCCTGCGAGCAGCTATACAAGGATCTTGGCGCTGCTGGCGTCGAAGTCCTGTATGACGACCGCGACGAGCGGGCAGGCGCCAAGTTCGCCAATATGGACCTGATCGGTCTGCCGTGGCAGGTGACCGTGGGCCCGCGCGGCCTTGAAAAAGGCATGGTCGAGCTGAAGAATCGCGCGACCGGTGAGAAGACGGAAGTCGCGCTTGCGGAGATCGTGGCGAAGCTTTCGTAACGCCATAAACCGTTACCCCGGACTTGATCCGGGGTTCAGCGACTGGATGCCGGGTCAAGCCCGGCATGACGAGACGAGAGGGAAGGGACACCGGGCGTGCTCATCAATGCCTTCGAATGGTCGGTGGCGCGGCGCTATCTGACAAGCCGCCGCAAGGATGGTTTCATCAGTCTGACGGCGGCGCTATCGGTCGTCGCCATCGGGCTGGGTGTCGCTGCCCTTATCGTTGTCATGTCGGTGATGAACGGCTTCCGTGCCGACCTGATGGACAAGATCCTCGGCTATCACGGCCACGTGCTGGTGCAGGGCTATGGCCAGACCATTGAAAAGTGGGAACCGCTGGTCGACGAGTTGAAGGCCGCACCCGGCGTGGTGAAGGTGATGCCCTTCACCGAAGCGCAGGTGATGGTCACCAAGGACGGCCGCGCATGGGGTGCCATCGTGCGCGGTATACCGGAACAGGATTTCCGGGATGGCTCGCTCGCCATCGCGCGGGTGGTGGACGGCGAACTCGCCAAGGCGCCTGAAACCGGCGGCCTGATCATCGGATACCAGCTTGCCCGCCAGCTCGGCATCGTGGCCGGCGATCAGGTAACGATCGTGAGCCCGAAGCCGGTGGCCACGCCTTTCGGATCGTCCCTCCGTTATCTCGCTTTTCCGGTCGCGGCTGTTGTCGAGGTGGGCGTTTACCAGTTCGACGAAACCTTCATCGGCATGCCGCTGATGGACGCGCAGGACTTTTTCCGCATGGGGGATGCCGTCACCAATATCGAGGTTTTCCTGAATGACCCCGAGCGGCTGGATCGTTACATGCCGGAACTGACGACAATTGTCGGCGAACGCGCGGCGGTGCGGGGCTGGACCAGCTTCAATCAGGCGCTTGTAGGTGCGCTGCAGACCGAGCGGGTCGCCATGTTCATGATTCTCGCGCTCATTATCCTTGTGGCGGTCTTCAACATCGCTTCCAGCTTGTTCATGCTGGTGAAGGACAAGGCCGCCGATATCGCCATCCTGCGCACGCTGGGTGTCAGCCGGGGCTCGATCATGCGCATCTTTGTCACCGTCGGGCTTGCTGTTGCCTTCCTCGGGATCGGCACGGGCTGCCTGCTTTCATGGGCGCTGATCGCCAATCTGGATGCTATCAAATCAGGCATCGAAGCCCTGCTTGGCTTCAATCTGTGGGATCCGTCCGTTCGGTTTATCTCCAGCCTGAAAACCAAGGTGGACTGGCTTGAAGTCGGCCTCACCATCGGCATTGCCGTGGTGCTTTCCTTCTTCGCCGCGCTGTTCCCGGCACGCCGGGCGGCAAGCCTCGATCCGGTGGAGGTGCTGCGCTATGAGTGACGCGGTCCTTCAGGTCAGCGGCCTCAAGCGCCGCTTCACGCAGGGTGAGAAAACCATCGAAATCCTGCACGGCGTTGATCTGGCCGTAAAAGCGGGAGAGATTGTGGCGCTCGTGGGCGCGTCTGGTGCTGGCAAATCCACCTTCCTGCAGATCGCCGGGCTTCTGGACCATCCGACCGAAGGCAGCGTCGCCATCGGGGGCAGGGTGGTATCGAGCCTTGATGACGAAGCCCGCACGCGCGTGCGCCGGCACGAGCTTGGCTTTGTCTATCAGTTCCACCACCTGCTCCCCGATTTCACGGCGCTTGAGAATGTCGCCATGGCGCTCAGGATCGGCGGGGCATCGACCCGCACGGCGAACGACAAGGCGGCCGCCATCCTCACCCGCATGGGGCTTGGCGAACGGCTGGAGCACACGCCCTCGCGCCTGTCGGGCGGGGAACAGCAGCGCGTGGCCGTGGCCCGTGCGCTGGTGCATGACCCGAAGCTGCTGCTGGCGGACGAGCCCACAGGCAACCTTGATGAGGCCACTGCTGCCCGTGTGTTCGACATGATGATCGAACTGGTGCGGGAGCGGAATCTGGCGGCTGTCATCGCCACCCACGATCCGAGCCTTGCTGCCCGCATGGACCGGGTCATCCAGTTGAAGGAAGGTCGGCTCATCGCCTCTTGAGCCGGGCGCCCGCGGGCGCTAACCTCGACCAATGTTTCCCGCCACCGGTTCCGGAGTTGACCCCGTATGAGCCACGCCGGCTTTGTCCATCTGCGCGTCCATACCGCCTATTCGCTTTCTGAAGGCGCGATCCATATCAAGGATCTCGTCAAACAGTGCGTGGGGATGAACCTGCCGGCGGTGGCAGTGACAGATACGGACAACATGTTCGCCGCGCTCGAGTTTTCGACCTATGCGGCGGATGCGGGCGTGCAGCCGATCATCGGTGTGACGCTCAGCGTGAAAAACACCTTCAGAAAGGTCGAGGGCCGCGCCAAGAAGGCCCCGCCGCCCGATCATCTGGTACTGCTGGCACAATCGGATGCCGGGTACGCCAACCTGATGAAGATCGTCTCGAAGGCGCACCTTGAAAGCGACCCGCAGCTCGGCGTGCAATTGCCGCTTGATGCGCTGGAAGGCTTCACCGATGGCATCATCTGCCTTACGGGCGGTGTGGCTGGGCCGGTGGGCAGCCTCCTTGTCATGGGGCAGGGGATGGAGGCCGAAAGCTGCCTCCGCTATCTCGCCGGGATTTTCCCTGACCGGCTTTATGTGGAGCTGCAGCGTCACGACCTGCCGGAAGAGGACGCGACCGAAGAAGCCTTCATCGACATGGCCTACAAGCATGGCCTGCCGCTTGTGGCGACCAACCAGCCATACTTCACAAGTGCGAGCATGTATGAAGCGCATGACACGCTTCTCTGCATTGCGGATGGCACCTATGTCGCCGAGCAGAAACGCCGCCGCCTTAATCCCGATTATCGCTTCAAGACAGCGGAAGAGATGATTGATCTCTTTAAAGACCTGCCAGAAGCGATTGAAAATACGCTGCAAATTGCGAAGCGTTGCGCCTTCAAGGTCAACAAGATCAATCCGCTGTTGCCGAACTTCACGCGCGGCATGGATGTGTCCGAGGACGACATGCTGCGCAAGATGACCGAAGAAGGCCTGCGTGAGCGGCTGGATTTCAAGGCGCGCGAGGAAGAGCTGACGCCAGGCCAGGATCAGGACTGGGAAAAGCCCTATTGGGAGAGGATGGAGTTCGAGATTGGCATCATCGTCAAGATGGGCTTCCCGGGCTACTTCCTGATCGTGGCGGACTTTATCCAGTGGGCGAAAGACCACGATATCCCGGTGGGGCCGGGTCGTGGCTCGGGGGCAGGTTCGCTTGTCGCCTGGGCGCTGAAGATCACAGACCTTGACCCCCTGCGCTTCTCGCTGCTGTTCGAGCGCTTCCTGAATCCCGAACGCGTCTCGATGCCTGACTTCGATATCGACTTCTGCCAGGACAAGCGCGAACGCGTGATCCGTTATGTGCAGGAAAAATACGGGCACGACCATGTGGCCCAGATCATCACCTTCGGTAAATTGCAGGCCCGCGCTGTGGTGAAGGCCTGTGGGCGGGTGATGCAGCAGCCCTATCCGGTGACTGACCGGCTGTCGAAGCTGATCCCCAACGACCCCGGCAATGCGATGAGCCTCAAGGAGGCCATCGATGCCGAACCGCGCTTGCAGCGCGAGATCGACAGCGACGAACTGACCCGCGATGTGATGGACCGTGCCCTGAAGCTGGAAGGCCTTTACGCCCACTCGTCCACCCACGCCGCCGGTGTGGTGATCGGCGACCGGCCGCTTGACCAGCTGGTGCCCCTCTACCGCGATCCGAAATCGGATATGCCGGTGACCCAGTTCAACATGAAATGGGTGGAGCTGGCAGGCCTTGTGAAGTTTGACTTTCTCGGCCTGAAGACGCTGACGGTGATCGACCGCGCGGTCGACTATATCCGGCTACGCGGTATCGATCTTGATATGGCCGCCGTGCCGCTTGACGACAAGCCAACCTTTGACCTGCTGGCGGCGGGTGATGCCGGCGGGGTATTCCAGCTTGAAAGCTCCGGCATGCGCGCGGTGCTGAAGGGTCTCCGCCCTGATAAGTTCGAGGATATCATCGCTATCGTGGCGCTTTACCGCCCCGGCCCGATGGCCAATATCCCGACCTATGTGGACCGGAAGCACGGCCGGGAAGAGGTTCAGTATCCGCACCCGATCCTTGAGCAGATCCTGGGCGAGACCTACGGCGTCATCATCTATCAGGAACAGGTGATGCAGATCGCGCAGGTCATGTCCGGCTACAGCCTTGGCGAAGCCGACCTGTTGCGCCGCGCCATGGGCAAGAAAATCAAGGAGGAGATGGACAAGCAGCGGGACCGCTTCTGCGACGGCGCCGTCAAGAATGGAATCGATGCCGATACCGCCAGCCTGATCTTCGATCTTGTCGCCAAGTTCGCTGAATATGGCTTCAACAAATCGCACGCCGCTGCCTATGCGCTCGTTGCCTATCACACGGCTTACCTGAAGGCGAATTACCCGGTCGAGTTCATGGCAGCGATCATGACGCTTGACTTGAATAACACGGATAAACTCGCTGTTTTCAAACAGGAATTGCAGCGCAGCGATATCCCGCTTCTGCTGCCGGATATCAACAGGTCGGACGTCTTCTTCACGGTCGAGAAAACCGACCCTTACTGCGAAAAGGACGACGATCCGCGCTTCAATCAGGGCGTCCGCTATGCGCTTGCGGCCATCAAGGGCGTGGGTGAAAAGGCGGTGGAAACCATCGTTGCCGAACGCACGGCGAACGGCCCTTTCAAGGACCTGATGGACTTTGCCGAGCGGATCGATCCCAAATATCTGAACAAGCGCCAGCTCGAACAGTTGGCCGCTGCTGGTGCCTTCGATTGCCTGATCGAGGACAGGGCAACCGCGCATGCCTCAGCCGAGATCATCATGCGCACGGCCCAGATGCGGGCAGAGGAGCGCGGCTCCAATCAGGTGAGCCTGTTTGGCGATGCTACAAGCGTGGTGGACCGCCCGGTGCTGCCCATTGTGAAGCCGTGGACGGATACGGAAAAACTGGATGCCGAACGCAAGGCCGTCGGCTTCTATATCTCGGCGCATCCGCTGGACGCCTACCATAAAATCCTGGAGCGCGAACGCATGGTGCCAGCACGCGAGGTGTTTGCCGATTTTGGCCTCGTCGGGCAGACGATCCGCATGGCGGGGGCCATCCTTGGCTACCGCGAGGGCACGTCGAAAAAGACTGGCCGCAAGTTTGGCTCGCTGACCCTTTCCGACCAGACAGACGCATTCGAGCTGATGATCTTTGAAGACGATCTCGATACCGTCCGCGCGCTTGTCGATGAAGGGGCGCCGCTCGTGGTGACTGTGCAGGTCCGCAAACGAGATGATGAGGATACAGTTCGGCTTTCGAACCGCGGGATGGAAAGCCTCGAAGCGGTGGCTGCAACCTCCGACCGTGGCCTCTATGTGATCCTGAATGATGAAAGCGCGCTTGCTGGCACCAAGGCTTCGCTCGACCGCAAGGCCGGGGGCAGGGGGCGCGTGGTGCTGCGTATGCCGGTGGCTGCCGGGCGTCGCTATGTCGAGTTCAAGTTGCCGGGCCGCTACAAGGTGACGCCGGAACTGGTGCAGGCGATTGCCGCCGAAATCGGCGTGGAGGCCGTGAATGAAACCTGATGCCCCGATCGTGTCGGCCCGGCCTTCCGCCAGCATTCTCCTGATCCGCGATGGTCGCGCCGGGCTCGAGGTCCTGATGATGCAGCGGCCGCGGCATATGCGTTTCGCCCCCGGCGCACTTGTGTTCCCCGGCGGGGCGGTGGACGCGGCCGACATGCGAATTTCTTACTGGCGAACCCGGATCGACAGTTTCCGCACAGGCGCAGACCTGCCGAACCGCATCGCTGCCGCGCGCGAGCTTTTTGAGGAAACCGGCATCCTGCTGGCCGATGGCCCGGTGCCGCAGCGGCGGATCAATCACCGCCCGCTCGGGCAGGCGCTCGATCAGGCTGGTGTGCAGCTGGCGGTTTCCGAGATGGTCTTCTTTGCTCACTGGATAACGCCCGAGATGCTGCCCTTGCGCTTCGACACACGCTTCTACCTGGCACCCCTGCACCGGAACCAGCGGCTGGTGCGGAATATTGCGGAGGCTGACGACCTGTTGTGGCTGTCGCCCGCCAAGGTGCTCGCCGACTGGGACAGGGACGAGGCACCCCTGATGTTCCCGACCCGGCTCAATCTCATCAAGCTTGCCCGGGCGGGCTCGGTTTCCGAAGCGATTGCCATGGCGCGGCGCACGCCGGTTGTCTGCACGTTGCCGGTCCTCAAGCGCACGGCGGATGGCACGGTCGTTCGCATCAATCCTGAAACGGGATATGGGGTTGTGGAAGCCACGCCTCGTGAACTGCGTGTCGAATCCGGCACGCCCGCCCCGAAAAAGGCGTGAATCCTCAAAAATCGCTTGATCTATGGTGGCCGAGCGCCTAAGAGAGCCGCGACTTCACACGCGGGGTCTCAAGGCTCACCGGCTGATGCATGGCCGGGCGGCCGACCGGTGCAGGTCTGGAAACAGGCATGCGCAACCCCGCGGAGGCTTAACCGGTAAAGGAGACAGATACCATGGCCATGCCGCAAGTCGATATGCGCGCCCTTCTCGAAGCTGGCGTTCACTTTGGTCACCAGACCCACCGTTGGAACCCGCAAATGGCACCGTTTATTTTCGGTGACCGTAACGGCGTTCATATCATCGACCTTTCGCAAACCGTTCCTTACTTCACCCGCGCCCTGCAGGCGATCCGTGAAGTTGTTGCCAAGGGCGGCCGCGTTCTCTTCGTTGGTACCAAGCGTCAGGCTTCGCCGATCATCGCCGAAGCTGCCAAGCGTTGCGGCCAGTATTATGTGAACCACCGCTGGCTCGGTGGCATGCTCACCAACTGGCAGACCATTTCGCAGTCGATCAAGCGCCTGAAAGAGCTGACCGCTCTTCTGGATGCCGGCGGCGTTGGCCTCACCAAGAAAGAAGTCCTGACCCTGACCCGTCAGCGCGAAAAGCTTGAAGCTTCGCTCGGCGGCATCCAGGACATGGGCGGCCTGCCGGACATCATCATCGTTCTCGATGTGAACCGTGACGATCTCGCCATTGCCGAAGCCAACCGTCTTGGCATCCCGGTTGTTGGCGTCCTCGACACCAACTCGAAGCCGAAAGGCGTCGACTATCCGGTTCCGGGCAATGACGACGCGACCCGCGCCATCCAGCTTTACTGCGACCTCGTGGCTGAAGCCGTCCTCGACGGTATCCAGGCTGACCTGAGCGCACAAGGCGTTGACCTCGGCGCCGTTGCTGAAGCGCCTGCTGAAGAAGCTGCTGCTCCGGCTGAAGCTGAGTAATCAAGCTGTAACAGGGCTCCCGTACGGGTCTTCCCGTACGGGGCCTTTGGCCATTCAGTGGCCAACAACCCCTCTCACGCCCCCAAGGAGATTTCCGATGGCTGAAATTACCGCCGCAATCGTCAAGGAACTGCGCGAAAAAACCGGCGCCGGCATGATGGACTGTAAAAAAGCCCTCGCCGAAACCGATGGCAACCTCGAAGCTGCCGTTGACTGGCTGCGCACCAAGGGCCTCGCTGCTGCCGCCAAGAAAGCAAGCCGCGTTGCCGCTGAAGGCCTCGTTGCTGTGAAAACCGAAGGCACCCGCGCTGCTGTTGTCGAAGTGAACTCGGAAACCGACTTCGTTGCCCGCAACGACAAGTTCCAGAAGTTCGTGGCTGATGTCGCAGGTGTTGTTCTGTCGGTCGGTACCGATGTGGAAGCCATCAAGGCCGCCACGTATCCGGGCACCTCGAAAACCGTTGCTGATGTGCTGACCGATAACGTGGCCACCATCGGCGAGAACCAGTCGATCCGCCGCGCTGCCGTCGTGGAAGTACCGGAAGGCTATGTGGCTCACTATATCCACAACGCCGTTGCCGATGGTATGGGCAAGATCGCCGTTCTCGTCGGCCTCAAGTCGGCTGCCGGTGAAGAAGCCCTCGCTGGCCTTGGCAAGCAGCTTGCCATGCACATCGCGGCTGCGAACCCCGCTTCGCTGAACACCGCCGAGCTCGATCCCGAGCTTGTCGAGCGCGAGAAGCAGGTCCAGATCGAAAAGGCACGCGAATCCGGCAAGCCGGACGAGATCATCATGAAGATGATCGAAGGCCGCATGCGCAAATATTATGAAGAAGTCGTGCTCCTCGAGCAGGTCTTCGTCATGGACGGCGAATCCAAGGTCAAGGACGTGATTGCCAAGGCCGCCAAAGACGCCGGCACCGCGATCGAACTGACCGGCTATGTCCGCATGGAACTCGGTCAGGGCATCGAGAAGAAAGAAGAAGATTTCGCAGCAGAAGTGGCCGCTGTCGCCGGTCGCTAAGCGCTGATCTTCGAAGAAAGCCCGGCTGGACCTCCCGCCGGGCTTTTTTTGTGGGCCTGCCATGGCCTTGCCTCAAAAAAGGGGTAGGCCGCAGGCACCTGCTCGGTCTATATCATTCTGCGATGGTGCGTGACGGGCAGTCCCGATACACTGCCGCCGCTTCATCGCCAAAGGGGAGTTGATCTTTCATGTCGTCCGCAGAGCCAAGGTTCAAGCGTATCCTTCTCAAACTGTCCGGTGAGGCCCTTATGGGGAACGGCAGTTATGGCATCGACCCCGAAACGCTGGACCGCGTGACGCAGGAAATCAAACAGGCCCGCGATATCGGCACCGAAGTGTGCGTTGTTGTGGGAGCCGGTAATATCTTCCGCGGCCTCAAGGGGGCGGCCTCCGGGATCGACCGGGCCACTGCCGACTATATGGGCATGCTGGCGACGGTGATGAACGCACTGGCGCTGCAAAGTGCGCTTGAGCGTATCGGTGTGCATACCCGCGTGCAGTCGGCCATCCCGATGGCGAGTGTGTCGGAGCCCTATATCCGCCGCCGTGCCATCCGCCACCTTGAAAAGGGCCGCGTGGTGATTTTCGCGGCGGGGACCGGCAACCCCTTCTTCACCACCGACACGGCTGCAGCACTTCGCGCTGCCGAAATGAACTGCAACGCGCTTCTGAAGGGTACGCAGGTGGACGGTGTCTACAATGCCGACCCCAAGAAAGACCCTTCAGCCGTTCGCTACGAAACCCTCACCTACATGGATGTGTTGCGCCAGGACCTGAAGGTCATGGATGCCTCGGCCATATCCCTCAGCCGCGAAAACAACATCCCGATCGTCGTGTTCTCGATCCATTCCGAAAATGCGCTCGTGAACGTTCTGCAGGGCAAGGGAACCTGCACCATCGTCAGCGGAGAATGATCCATGAAAGAACAGATCAAGGAAATCGACCGGCGCATGAAAGGCGCGAATGACGCGCTGAAGCACGAATTTGCAGGCCTTCGTACCGGTCGCGCCAGCGCAAGCCTCTTGGAGCCCGTGGTGGTCGACCTTTATGGCTCGATGATGCCGATCAACCAGGTTGGCACGATTTCGGTGCCGGAAGCCCGCATGCTGACCGTACAGGTCTGGGACCGTTCGGCCGTATCGGCCGTTGAAAAAGCCATCCGCAACGCCGGCCTCGGCCTCAATCCGATGATCGACGGCCAGAATGTGCGCGTGCCGATCCCGGAACTGAACGAAGAGCGCCGCAAGGAGCTGCAGAAGGTTGCCGGCAAATATGCCGAACAGGCCCGCGTCGCTGTGCGCAACGTGCGCCGTGATGGCATGGACATGCTGAAGAAGGCCGAGAAAGACAAGGTCATCAGCGAGGACGAGCACAAGAAATACTCGGACGAGGTACAGCAGCTGACCGACCGTCACATCAAGGACATTGATCAGGCCCTTGCTCAGAAAGAGCAAGAGATCATGCAGGTATAAGCCGAGTGCCCGACGACAGGCATAATCCGGTAAGCGATCCGGCGCGGGAAGGGGGCTCCGGCCATCCGTCTGCGCCCACCCATGTTGCCATCATCATGGATGGCAACGGGCGCTGGGCCGCCGCGCGCGGCTTGCCGCGTGCCGCCGGGCACCGGAAGGGCGCCGATGCCGTCCGCGCCGCCGTCCGCGGTGCGGTTATTCAGGGCGTTCGCTACCTGACCCTTTATGCCTTTTCGTCGGAAAACTGGAACCGCCCGGCTGACGAGGTCATGGACCTTATGGGGCTTCTGCGGACCTATCTTTCCCGCGAGATCAAGTCTCTGCACAAGGAAGGGGTGCGCCTGCGCATCATCGGCCGCCGCGACCGGCTCGCTGCCGACATCAACAAGATGATCGACGACGCCGAGCACATGACCCGCGACAATGACCGGCTGACCCTCGTGATCGCGCTGAGCTATGGCTCGCGGGACGAGATTGTCAGGGCGGCCCGCGCGCTGGCCACGGCTGTGGTCGAAGGGCGGGAATCGCTTGAGAACCTCAATGAGGAACGCTTCGCGCTGGAGCTTTCCACCCACGACATTCCGGATCCAGACCTGATCATCCGCACAAGCGGCGAGCAGCGCCTGTCGAACTTCCTGTTATGGCAGGCGGCTTATTCCGAATTCCTGTTCATGGATATCTACTGGCCGGATTTTGACGAGAAAACCTTTGCCGAGGCCGTCAGCGCCTATCATGGCCGCGACCGCCGCTTCGGCGCGCGCCCCTGACGGAACGGGAGCAAGCATGCCGCTCGGCCTCAGTGACAATCTCTTCAAACGTATCGTTGCAGCGCTCGCGCTGCTGCCACCTGTTCTTGGTGCTGTGTGGGCTGGCGGCTTGTGGTTCGATTGCCTCCTGATCCTTGGGGCGGCGCTTATGGCGTTCGAATGGGCAGGGCTCACGCTTGGCGGCTCGAAGGTTGCCGGTGCGCTGGTCCTGTTGCCCGTTGCCATGCTTATCCTCTTTTCCACACCGGTTTTCGCGGCTGTTGAAGGCGTCGCCTTGCTCGCCGTTCTGGCGATTGGCGGATGGCTTCTCGCCACCAAGGGGCAGGGGGCAGCTGGCCGCATCGGCTGGTGGGCCGCCGGGATCGGCTATGTGGGGGCGCCCATCTTCGCGCTCGACCTGATCCGCAAGTTGCCGGAAGGCTTCCTGACCGTGATTTTCGTTTTCCTGCTCGTCTGGGCGACGGACGTGGGCGGTTATTTCTTCGGCAAGGGCATCGGCGGGCCGAAGCTCGCGCCTGTCATCAGCCCGAAGAAGACATGGGCGGGGCTTCTCGGCGGCATGCTGCTGGCCGGTGCCGTGGGTGCTGCCATTGCTGCGATCACTGCTTGGCATAGTCCGATGGAGCTTGGCCTGCTGGCCGCTGGCCTCGCGGTCGTCGCCCAGATCGGCGATCTGTTTGAAAGTGCCGTGAAACGCCGCTTCGGCGCCAAGGATTCGGGCAACCTCATCCCCGGCCACGGCGGCATCCTTGACCGGGTGGACGGAATCGTTTTCGCGGCACCTGCTGCGGCACTCTATTTCCATTGGGCGGCGTCGGGCATACAATGAGCCTTCCGTGCAGCTTTGAGGGGCCCATGAAGTCCATCACCATTCTTGGCGCAACCGGCTCGATCGGCCAAAGCACGCTTGATCTCCTGCGGCGCAACCCTGACCGTTTCAAGGTGGAAGCCCTGACGGCGCATTGCAGGGTGCAGGAACTGGCGGCCCTTGCGCGCGAGTTTAACGCTAGCGTCGCGGTGATCGGCCGGGAAGACCTGCTTGGTGAGCTCAAGGCTGCCCTTGCAGGGACGGACATCGAAGCAGCCGCAGGCGAGGGCGCAATCATTGAAGCTGCCAGCCGCCCGAGCGACATGGTGATGGCGGCTATCGTGGGCGCTGCCGGCCTTGCCCCCACCCTTGCCGCCGTACGGCGCGGGGCGACGGTGCTGCTTGCCAACAAGGAAGTGTTGGTCTGTGCCGGTGATCTGATGATGGCCGAGGTGCGTCGGTCTGGTGCCACGCTTTTGCCGGTTGATTCCGAACATAACGCCATCTTCCAGGTCTTTGATTTCAACGCGCCCGAGCGGATCGACCGTATTGTGCTGACGGCTTCGGGTGGCCCCTGCCGCCAGACGCCTGCGGAGCGCCTGCCCTTCATCACGCCGGCCGAGGCGGTGGCACACCCCAACTGGGATATGGGCGCCAAAATCTCGGTCGACAGCGCCACCATGATGAACAAGGGGCTGGAGGTCATTGAGGCCTTCCATCTGTTCCCGGTGAAGGCGAGCCAGATCGAGGTGCTGATCCACCCGCAATCGGTGATCCATTCGATGGTGCAATATGTGGACGGCTCGACGCTCGCGCAGCTCGGCTCGCCCGATATGCGCACGCCGATCGCCTATTGCCTCGCCTGGCCGGAGCGGATGACAGCCCCCGCCGAGCGGCTGGATCTTGGTCGTATCGGGGCGCTGACTTTCGAAGCACCCGATATGGAACGCTTCCGCTGTCTTGGGCTCGCACGCGCCGCCCTTGAGGCTGGCGGGGCCGCGCCGACGGTCCTGAATGCCGCCAACGAGATTGCCGTGGCAGCCTTCCTCGGGCACCGGCTTCGTTTCACCGATATCGCGGCACTGGTGGACGCAACCCTGTCGCTTGCAGACATGAAAGCGCCACAATCGCTGGAGACTGTATTCGCACTTGATGCAGAGGCCCGCCGCATTGCAGATGGCCTCATCATGAAGTTCGCCGCGTGACCGAAGGAATGGACGTCCATGGAAGCCACTGAAGCCCCCGGCATTCTGCTCACCATCATTGCATTCGTCTGCGGGTTCAGCGCGCTCGTCTTCATTCATGAATGGGGTCACTATATCGTCGCCCGCATCTTCGGGGTGAAGATCGAATCCTTCTCCATCGGTTTCGGGCGCGAGATCGTGGGCTTCACGGACAAGCGTGGAGTGCGCTGGAAGTTCGGCTGGCTGCCGCTTGGCGGTTATGTGAAATTCTTCGGCGACCGCTCGGGCGCCAGCAACGCCGCCGAAGGCCTTGAGGCGCTGCCGAGCGAAGAACAGGCCGCCTGTTTCCATTTCAAACCGGTATGGCAGCGCGCGCTTATTGTGTTCGCGGGGCCTGCCGTGAACCTGATTGCTGCAGCCCTTGTGTTTGCCGCCTTCTACTGGAGCTACGGCATTTATGTCTCCGATCCGGTGGTTGGCGAGGTCGTGGCGGAAGGCGCTGCTGCGAAGGCTGGTATCCAGAAGGGGGACCGCATCCTGACGGTGGACGGTGCGCCGGTTGAACGCTTTAACGACATCGCCCCAATCGTGCGCCTTTACCCCGGCCGCCGCGTGCCGATCACGCTGGAACGCGACGGCAAGGAAATGGCGGTGACCCCGGTTCTCGGGATCGACTATATCGAAGACCGCTTCGGCAACCGCTATCCGTTCGGTGTCCTTGGTGTGCAGTCGGGCGAGATGCATGTTTATGAGCCGTCCTTTTTCCCTGCCATCGGGGAGGGTGTCCGCCAGACGGGCTCTATGATCAAGACGATCTTCACGACCACCGGACAGATGCTTCTCGGCCTCCGGTCGCCGAAGGAACTGGGCGGGCCGCTGCGTATTGTCACCATGACAGGCGAGGCCGCGCAGAACGGGATCGAGAACCTTCTTTGGTTCCTCGCCATCATTTCGGTCAATCTCGGTGTGATCAACCTGCTGCCCATTCCGGTGCTGGATGGGGGGCATCTTTTCTACTATGCGATCGAGGCCATCAAGGGTTCGCCCCTGACCGCCAAGGCGCAGGAAGCAGGATTTGTGGCGGGCTTCGCCCTGATGCTGCTTTTTATGCTGTTCGTCACATTGAATGACTTGCAATCCATAGCGCTCTAGGCCACCTTCGGGCCCAAAGTGCCAAGACCATAAATTCAAGAATGGGCCGATAAAGTTGCAATCCAAGACTTTTCGTAATCTCTGCCACGCTTTGCCAGTGGTGATCGCGGGGGCCGCAGTCATGACGCCCCGGGTTCTTGCTCAAGATGCAGCCCAGATCGCGCAGCAGGTGCCGGTTATCCGCCAGATCAGCGTGATCGGCAGCGAGCGGGTGGAAGCTGAAACCGTTGCGTCTTACCTGACCGTGAAGACGGGTGACCGCTTCGAGGCCGGCAAGCTTGACGAAAGCCTCAAGAACCTTTTCGCAACCGGCCTGTTTTCGGATGTGGAACTTTCGCAGCAGAACGGCGTGCTGATCGTTCGGGTCGTTGAAAACCCGATCATCAACCGCATCGTGTTCGAGGGCAACAAGCGCCTCGATAACGACAAGCTGATCGAGGAAGTGCGCCTGCGCCCGCGTATGGTTTTTACCCGTGCCAAGGTGCGTTCCGACGTGCAGCGCATGATGGAACTGTATCGCCGCTCGGGTCGCTTCGCCGCAATCATCGAGCCCAAGGTGGTGCAGCTTGACCAGAACCGCGTCGACCTGATCTTCGAGGTTCAGGAAGGTCCGAAAACCAAGGTCAGCCGTGTCAATTTCATCGGCAACCACAAATATTCGGATGGCGACCTGCGCGACGTGATGGCCACCAAGGAAGCCCGCTGGTGGAAAATCTTCACCTCGAACGACACGTTCGATCCGGACCGCCTGGCCTATGACCAGCAGCAATTGCGCCAGCATTATCTGAATGAAGGCTATGCCGACTTCCGCGTTGCTTCGGCTGTGTCCGAACTGACACCGGACCGCGAAGACTTCTTCATCACCTTCACGCTGGAAGAGGGCGAGCTTTACCATTTTGGCAAGATCAATGTGGTCAGCGAAATTCGCGATGTGGATGCCCGCCTGTTCGAGGCGTTCCTCCTGATGCGCGAAGGCGATATCTATAGCGCCAAGCGGATCGAGGACACGATTGAGGCCCTGACGAATGCGGCCGGCCTTCTGGGCTACGCATTCGTCGATATCCAGCCGCAGGTGGACCGAGACCGCGAAGGCCGCATCATCAATATCACCTTCACGGTGAAGGATGCGCCGCGCGTGTATGTCGAACGCATCAATATCCACGGCAACGTCCGGACGCTCGACAAGGTGATCCGCCGCGAATTCCGCCTGCAGGAAGGCGATGCCTTCAACTCGGCGCTCGTGACGCGTTCGGAAAGCCGTCTTGACCGCCTTAGCTTCTTCCGTGAAGTCGAGGTCGAGAAGACGCAAGGCTCCGAGCCTGACCGCATGGTGCTGGACGTGAAGGTGGAAGAACAGGCAACGGGTGAATTGAACCTTGGCGCCGGTTTCTCGAGCCTTGAGAATTTCATTTTCGACTTCTCGATCCGCGAGCGCAACCTTGCGGGGCGTGGCCAGGACCTGAGCCTTGGCCTGCGTCTGTCGGGCTACACCCAGCAGGCGACCCTCAGCTTCACCGAGCCCTATTTCATGGGCCGCAACGTTGCGGCGGGCGGTGACCTTTTCATCACGCGGACCGAGCCCGGCATCTATAACACGGCCTACAGCTCGCTCTCGCGCGGCTTCTCGCTCCGTGCCGGGATGGCGATCAGCGAATTCTGGACCCTGTCGACCCGCTACACGCTGCGCTACGACACCGTGAAGCCGGTTGATTCCTATATCCAGAGCTATTTCGACTATTCGGTCTCGAGCCTGCAAACGCGGATCGAGAACGATGACGCGGCGGCCCCGATCCTTCTGGACCGGTATGACCTCAACCGCGACGGCAAGATCGACGCGACGGACTTCGACCTCAACGGCGACGGCGCGCTGTCGCAGGATGAACAGCTCGATGTCTTCCCGCAATATTACCGGGAAAGCTTCGGCAGTTACTGGCAATCGATCATCGGCTACACGGTCGGCTTCGATACCCGTAACAACCTGATCCGTCCGACGCGCGGTCACTCCTTCTACTTCAGCCAGGATTTCGCCGGCCTTGGCGGCAACGTCCGTTACCTGAAGACCCGTGTGAACTTCGACAACTACTGGACCCCGTGGGAAGGCTGGACCTTCCGGATCGGCGGCGAAAGCGGCTTTGTGGAAGGCATTGGCGAAAACGTCCGTTTCAGCGACAAATTCTATATCGGCGGCCCGCGTATCCGCGGCTTCGACGCCGGCGGTATCGGTCCGCGCCGCTTCGCGCAGGCGACCAACACCCGGTCGGAAGGCGGCACGGCCTATTATATTGGCCGCGGCGAGCTTTTCTTCCCGCTGGGCGACGCAGCGCTTGAAATGGGTATCAATGCCTCGGCCTTCGTCGATGTCGGCTCGCTGTGGCGCGGCCAGCTCGACGGCGAGAAATGCGGCTTCTCGCTGAAGGAATATAACGATTATATTGACTTGGGTGACCCCGACGTCGATTTCCCGTACAATCTTGATTGTATCGCGGGTGACTCGCCGTCGCCGCGTGTGGCCGTCGGTATCGGCTTCTCGTGGCAGTCGCCGTTCGGCCCGTTCCGTATCGATCTTGCCAAGACGCTTAGGAAGCAGCTTGGCGACCAAACCCAGACGCTCCAGTTCAACGTGGGCACAACCTTCTAAGAGAATACAGGATCCAACACATGGCTACCCTTCTTCGCAATATTAAACGCGCTGCCGCGGGCTTCATGGCCGTTGCATGCTTCAGCATTGCCGTCAGCGCCCAGATCCTGATCGTCGACGACGACCGCGTGGAGCGTGAGGCAGCGGCCTACAAGGATTTCAACCTGCAAACGACCGACCTGCGCAACGGCATCGTCCAGCGCCGTCAGTTCATCAGCCGCGGCGGCGTGCTGGAGCAGCAGCTGGCCGAGCTTGAAAAGCAGAAGTCGATCATCGGCAACGACAAGTACGAAGCTGAAAAGCAGAAGCTTGAAGGTGCCTTCGTGCAGGCCCAGCGCGAGCTGCAGGTTCTGGAATATAATTTCGACCGCCTGCGCCAGGAAGCCATGGTCCAGGTGGAGCGTGCCCGCCAGCCGGTGATCCGCAACCTTCTCTCTGCCCGCAAGGCGCAGGTTATCATGGTGAAGCGTCTGGTGCTTGGCTCGGCTGCCGGCACCGATGTGACCACCGAGTTCATCGAGCAGCTTGATGCCGAACTGCCGACCGTGCAGCTCAGCATGGGCGAGAAGGAAGGTGCAGCAGCACCTGCGCCCGAGAAGAAAAATTAACAAGCCCCGATAAAGGGTTTGGTCAAATGCCCCCGCGAGCAGCCCTCGCGGGGGTTTTTGTTTGTGCCCTGTTTCGTTTGACAGCGCTGTCAATTCGTCGGTACGCTGGCCGCCTGACCGCCGGACCGTTCCGGCGCAGGGAGGGAAAAACATGTTCAAAGCAATTGGCCTGGCGCTCGCCGGGCTTCTGTTCATTGCGACGTCTGCTGCGGCCGATGATGTTGCGGCGGTGGTGTCACCGTCTAACGTGCTGACGGTGGAGTTGAAGGCCGAAAAAGGCGTGCTCGAATACCGGGTCACGCGTTTCGGCGAACCGGTCGTCGACTGGTCGAAACTGGCCATCGCGCTCAAAGGTGCGCCGACACTCGGGGCAGGGGCGACCATCGCGAAAGCCGCAACCCGCAGCGAGGATGATACGTGGGACCTGCCGTGGGGCGAGCGTTCCCGCGTGCGCAATCATTTCAACGAGCTGAAGGCAACGGTTACCGACAAGGGCGGCCGCACCTTCGATGTGGTGTTCCGCGTGTATGACGATGGCCTCGGCTTCCGCTATGACGTGCCGAAGCAGGATGCGCTCACCGAAGCCCTGATCCGCGACGAGGAAACCGAGTTCCGCTTCGCCGAGCCCGCCACCACATGGTGGATCGAGGCACGCCTGCCGAACCGCTATGAATATATCTATAAAACAACGCCCGTTGAGGCCGTCACGATGGCGCACACGCCCATCACGATGCGCACGGAGGACGGGCTGCATATCAGCATCCATGAAGCCGCCCTTGTCGACTATTCCGGCATGTCGGTGCGCCGCACCAAGGGCCGTGCCTTCAAGGCGGACCTCGCGCCGTCCTCCGAAAAGGGCGTTCTGGTGCGCCGGGCCACGCCGTTCGTGACCCCGTGGCGCACGCTGACCATCTCTGATACTGCTGGTGGCCTTGTGGAAAGCGATCTGGTGCTGAACCTCAACGAACCCAACAAACTGGGGGATGTTTCATGGGTTGAGCCGGGCAAATATGTCGGCATCTGGTGGGGTATGCATCTGGGCGTGGAGAGCTGGGAATCCGGCCCGATCCACGGGGCGACCACCGAAAATACCATGAAATATATCGATTTCGCAGCCGAGAACGGCTTCAAGGGCGTACTCGTTGAAGGCTGGAACATCGGCTGGGACGGGGACTGGGTGCAGAATGGTGATCTCTTCGATTTCACCAAGGCTTACCCCGATTACGATATCGAAAAGCTTGCCGCCTATGCGCTTTCCAAAGGCGTGCGGCTGGTGGCGCATAACGAGACCTCGGGCAATATCGCCAATTATGAGGACCAGATGGCAGCGGCCTACGCAATGTACGAGCGCCTCGGCATCCGCCAGATCAAGACCGGCTATGTGGCCGACGCCGGCCATATCAAGGCGCGCGGCGCAGACGGCAAGATGCATCTGGAATATCATGACGGGCAGGTGACCCAGCGCCATCATATCAAGGTGCTGGAAGAAGCCGCAAAGCATCGCCTTTCGATCAACAGCCACGAGCCGGTGAAGGATACGGGCCTGCGGCGCACCTATCCGAACTGGATTTCGCGCGAGGGCGCCCGGGGGCAGGAATATAACGCCTGGGGCACCCCGCCGAACCCGCCCGAGCATGTGGCCGTGCTGCCCTTCACCCGGATGCTTTCCGGCCCCATGGACTATACGCCGGGGATTTTCGATCTCACCTTCAACTACGAGAAGACGAACGGCAACCGCCCGCAGTCCACGCTCGCGCAGCAGCTGGCCCATTATGTGGTGATCTACAGCCCGATCCAGATGGTGGCGGACCTGCCGGAAAATTATGGCAAGCACCCGCAAGCCTTCCGGTTCATCAAGGATGTGGTGACCGACTGGGACGAGACCAAGGTGCTGAATGCCGAGATCGGCGACTATGTGACCATCGTGCGCAAGGCCAAGGGCAGCGGCGAATGGTTCCTCGGCAGCCTGACGGACGAGGAAGGCCGGATGCTGAGCGTGCCGCTGTCGTTCCTCACCCCCGGCACCCGCTACCGCGCGGAAATCTACCGGGACGGCGAAAAGGCCCACTGGGACACCGCCCCCTATGATTTCGTGCGGGAAGAAAAAACAGTCACCAGCGCCGACACCCTGACCCTGCGCCTCGCCGCTGGCGGCGGCCAGGCCATCCGCTTCGTGCCCCTGTCGTAAGCAGACGCACGGCCTGAGCTAAAACACACCCGCTGCCGGGAAACTGGCGGCGGGTGTTTTTGTTTTGTGCTAGTGGTAATGCCTCGTGACAGCCCTTGCGTCACGGCAGTCTGCGAGTTTGAGACGGGCAGGTAAGCGGGATACTTCGATCAGGCAATGCGTTCCGGCAACCATGACTAAAATTCGACGCGAAGCGCTACCGGCGACATACAAGGGTATGCTCATTTTGTTGGAACGCATTGCAGCTAAAAGTGGTCTGCGTGTTAATATTCATTGGTGAAAATGATGAAAATAGTTAATCCGATCATTAGGCATTATTTAATGATTCCAGTTTTTCTTATATTATCTTACATAATTATGGTTACTTCTACAGAATACGCTAGGGAGTATTTTGTGTATATCGCGTTTTCTTGGATGGCAATTTCATATGCTGTTCTGAGGTATTCAGGCAGATGCCAGCATTGCGGCGCGCATATTCCTCAAGTCAAAATGGGTTATCCGGAGGAAAATTTTCCGCAGAAATGCTATAAATGTGGCAAAGGTTACAGCGAGGATGCGCAACCAAGTGAAGATTAGTACTCTTCATTAATACTCATAGAGTTCTTGCGATGATCAAATTCTATAGCTTTGTAATTCATGCCAGTTGGCCAAACAGGATTGGCAGTGCGGAGGCCAGCGGCGGCACATATCTCGGCGTGAATGGCCTTGTCTGCACTAAGCTGGTTCACGCGAATTCTTATGAAGCTGCGGTGGCGAAGGTTAAAAACGAAACGATGGCTATGTTGGAACGGGAATTCTCACGCTACGAAGGATACGTCCCTCCTGCGGTGGAACTGGATCAAGTCACCAGAATAGGCATGCTGCGATATCTGTTTCCTAGCGCAGCTACGAGGGGCTTCACCTTCTATAGTGAAGATTGAAATCCGGCGCTGGCTTTCACGTCATCACGACGAACTTCGCCCCTCAATCCTTGCCATCCTGCCCTGTTCCCGGTATCACGGGCCGCAAATTCCCGATTTGTAGGACAAGCCCATGCCTTTCCTGACTGCGCTGCGCCGTGAATGGCTGGCGAGCCCGCGTGCCGATTTTCTGGCGGGGCTTGTGGTGGCGCTCGCCCTTATCCCCGAAGCCATCGGCTTTTCGATCATCGCGGGCGTGGACCCGAAGGTGGGGCTTTACGCCTCCTTCTCCATCGCCGTCATCATCGCCTTCACGGGTGGCCGGCCGGGGATGATTTCGGCGGCAACCGCCGCGGTTGCGGTGCTTGTGGGGCCCCTGGTGCGCGATCACGGGGTCGAGTATCTCTTTGCCGCCACCATCCTGATGGGTATTTTCCAGATCATCGCGGGGTTCCTGCGGCTTGATCTGCTGATGCAGTTTGTGTCGCGCTCGGTCATCACCGGGTTTGTGAACGCGCTCGCCATCCTTATTTTCATGGCGCAGCTGCCGCAGCTGATTGGTGTCAGCTGGATCACCTATCCGCTGATCGCGCTGGCGCTTGCCATCATCTATCTGCTGCCGCGGCTGACCAAAGCCATTCCGTCGCCGCTGATTGCCATCATCACCCTGTCGGCCATCACCATGGGCTTCGGGATCGAGGTGAATACGGTGGGCGACATGGGGGAGCTGCCGTCTGCACTGCCTTTCTTCGCGCTCCCGGATGTGCCGCTGACGTTTGAAACACTTGCGATCATCGCGCCCTATTCGCTGACGATGGCGGCGGTGGGACTTCTGGAATCGCTCCTCACCGCGCAGATTGT
Source organism: Pseudokordiimonas caeni (assembly GCF_026719705.1). Taxonomy (GTDB): domain Bacteria; phylum Pseudomonadota; class Alphaproteobacteria; order Sphingomonadales; family Kordiimonadaceae; genus Gimibacter; species Gimibacter caeni. The sequence goes on from NZ_JAPPRR010000001.1 coordinate 866,475, forward strand.
GGATGATCTGACGGATACACAGAGCAACAAACGCCGCGAGTGCAAGGGGCAGGGCATTGCCAACTTCTTCACCGGTTTCATCGGTGGCATGGGGGGCTGCGCCATGATCGGCCAGTCGGTCATCAATGTGAAATCCGGGGGCTCGACCCGCCTCTCTGCGCTCACCGCCGGTGTGGTGCTCCTCATCCTCATCGTGGCACTCGGGCCATTGGTCAGCGATGTGCCGATGCCGGCGCTTGTGGCCGTGATGATCATGGTATCGATCGGCACTTTCAGCTGGCAATCGGTGAAGAACCTGAAGGTTCACCCTTGGCAATCGTCCGTCGTGATGGTCGCCACCGTCGTTACCGTTGTCGGCACGCACGACCTCGCCCGCGGGGTGCTTGTGGGTGTCCTTCTTTCCGGTGTCTTCTTCGCCAGCAAGGTACGGCGGCTGTTTGAGGTCACGTCCGTCGCGGAAGAGGGTGGCAATGGCCGCACCTATCAGGTCTCCGGGCAGGTGTTCTTTGCCTCGGTTGACCGGTTCGTCCGCGCCTTTGATTTCAAGGAAGTGCTGGACCATGTGACCATCGATGTCTCGGCGGCGCATTTCTGGGATATTTCGGCGGCGGATGCGCTGGATAAGGTCGTCCTCAAATTTCGCCGCGAGGGTACGAGGGTAGAAATCGTTGGCCTGAATGAAGCAAGCGCCACGCTCATTGACCGCTTCAGCGTGTTTGACAAGCCGGATGCCGACACGGCAGCATCGGGGCATTGAGGGGATAGTGATGACCAGAATTCTCGCCTGTATCGATGCATCCGTTTACGCCACCAGCGTAGCCGACCATGCCGCCTGGATGGCATCAAAGCTTGGTGCCCATGTGGAGCTGTTGCATGCCATCCAGCGCAAGGATGCGGTGGCAGCACGGCATGATCTCTCGGGCGCCGTGGGCCTTGGGGCCAAAAGCGCGCTTCTCGAGGAACTCGCCCGGATCGACGAGGCCGAAAGCCGCGCCGCGCAGGAAACCGGCCGTTCGCTCCTCGCGGCCGGCGAAAAGCATCTGAAGGACGCAGGGCTCACCGATATCAGCGTCACCCACCGCCACGGCGGGATCGTGGAAACGATCCTTGAGCGCGAAGAAGGGGCGGACTTTGTGGTGATCGGCAAGCGCGGCGCCTCGGCCGATTTCGCGGCTGGGCATCTTGGCAGCAAGATCGAACGGGTGGTGCGCGCCAGCGTGAAGCCGGTGCTCGTTGCCAATCGCGGTTTCCGCCCGATCCGCAGCGTGCTGATCGCCTATGATGGCGGCAAGAGTGCTGCAAAAGCGCTCGAGTTTGTGGCTTCCTCGCCCCTCTTTGACGGGACGGCCTTGCATGTTGTCTCCATCGGCGAAACCGCCGAGGTAGAAGCCAGGGCGAAGGCGGCGGCTGAAAAGCTGAAGGCGCGCCACGCCAGGGTGACGGCGGCGATGGTGCCGGGTCATGCCGCGAACGCGCTGGTGCGCTACCAGCAGGATAATGATTGCGGGCTGATTGTGATGGGCGCTTACGGCCACTCGCCGCTGCGCACCATGATCGTTGGCAGCACGACGACCGAGGTCATCCGCGCCTGCAAGGTGCCGGTCCTGCTGTTCCGCTGATCAGAGGGCGTCGCAGTCGCCTTCCACGCGGTCTTCGGTGAAGGCATTGAGGCCGATGATCGTGTAGGTATCCTTCACGCCCGGCACGGTTTGCACCTCGGTGCAGATGAAGCGGCCGATTTCCTGATCCGCTTCCAGCTGGAACTGGGCCAGAAGGTCATAATTGCCGGACGTGGAATAGCAGCTGCGCACTTCCGGCACTTCATCGGCCAGGAAGGCTGCCACGTCGTAGGTGCGGCCCAGTTCGCACTTGATCATCACGAATACGGTTTTCATTCGCCGCTCCTCAAATCGGTTCGGCCTTTCCTAGCGCATCGAAAGGCCGCTGTGAAGCATTCAGCAGCCATCGAAGGCACGGGCATTCTCCATCAGCATGTCGCCGATGAAATCATACATGGCCCGGATGCGGGCGCTGCGGCGCAGCTCGGCATGGGCCACAAGCCAGATATCCATCGAGGCCACTACATAATCGTCGAACAGGCGGATGAGGCTCGGGTCATCAGCCGCCGTGAGGCAGGATACGGCGCCGATGCCATATCCCTCGCGCACGGCGGTGGTAAGCGCTGCAAAACTGTTGGAACGGAAAGCCGCGTCGCGCGGGCCCGGCAAGGCGTGACGGATCTTGGCTTTGGAGGCCGCAAGGATTTCATCGTGCGGCAGGACCACGGCATGATCTCTCAGTTCCGACAGCCGCTCGGGCTTGCCGCGCCGGTCGATATAATCCTGACTGGCGTAATAGCCGTAGTTCATCGTCACCGTGCGCTTGGCGATCAGGTCACCCTGTGTCGGCTGGAACATGCGAAGGGCTATGTCGGCCTCGCGGCGCAGGAGGTCAGCCGCGCTGTTGGCCACGCTGATATCCACCGTGATGCTGGGGTAGAGGTCATGGAAGGGGCGGAGTTTCCGCACCAGCCAGTTGGAGCCTACAAGCTCGGCCGCCGATACCACCACACTGCCCTTCAGCGCATCGCCCTGGCCGGTGATCATGCGTTCGATTGCATAGATATCGTCCTGCATGTGGCGGGCGCGGTCGATGATACTTTCGGCGAGCGCGGTTACTTCGAGCCCGTTCCGGGTGCGCAGGAACAGCTCCACGCCCATGCCTTCCTCAAGCGCGATCAGGCGGCGTGACAGGGTCGGCTGGCTGACCCCCAGCTTGCGGGAAGCGGCGGAAAGGCTGCCGGCTTCAGCCATGGCAAGGAAATATTTCAGATCGTCCCAGTTGATCATCGGATGGCTCCGTCTTCACATATTCAATATCGAATACATTACATGCAATATTAGCTGAATGCCATACGCATTCGAATGATGTAGAAAACTCCTCAAGGCGGCATCAGACCGCATGCCCGAGAACGACAGCCAGCCTGGGGCATCCAGGCAAACCCGGCCCTGAAAGCAGGGCCAGCAGCGAGGAGTAGTAAGATGATCAAGTATGTGAACAAGAAGATGGCAAGTCTGGCCGGTGCGGCCGTGATCGTTGCCACGATGGGACTTGGTGGTGCCGCCAATGCGCAGACCTTCTATATGTATAACGATCCCAACCTGAAGGCCGGCATGGAAGCGCTCACCGAAGGAAACCTTGAAACGGCGTCCGACTATCTGGCCAAGGCGACCCGGTCGATCAATGGCGGTGAACGCCAGCAGATTGCCTACAGCAACCTCTGCGCGGTCGACCTTGCCCTTGGCAAGCTCGATAGTGCCAAGGACGCCTGCGACACGGCGATCCGCTTTGACAAACGCGACTGGCGGGCTTTCGTGAACCGCGGCCATCTCAATCGCCTCTCTGGCGAGACCGAAGCCGCGCTCGCCGATTACCGCCGCGCCGCGAAACTGAATCCGGAAAGCGAACTGACGGGCCGTGTGCTTGCCCGGATGGAAACTGCCATCCAGAACAAGCAGCTCGCCAGCAACGACTGACCGGCCGTGATGCCGGACACGTCTTCCCCGACCCCGGCATTTCTTCAGGCGGGTGGCAAGCTCCCTTTGCCACCCGCCACTTTATTGCCGATTGGCGGCGCCGCCCGGATTTGCTAGACTGGCCATCGTCCGCTCAAGATAAGAAACATCGCCTTTCGTCAGCCGGCCAGCAGGCCCGGCCAAGGGTTTGCTGCGCGCAATTCCATTCAAGGAGAGCGGCCATGCCCGGCCGCCGGGACGGAGGTTCAAATGACAAAAGGCAAAGAGGTTGGCCCGCGGGTGGTGGCACTCGTGGGCCCCAGTGCGAGCGGCAAGACCACGCTGCTCGAAAATCTGCTGTTCATGTCCGGAACAACCCGCCGCCAGGCCAATGGCGAGCGGGTTTTTGGTGACGACGGGCCGGACGCCCGCGAGCTCGGCATCGGGACCGAGCTTAACATCGCCGCCATGCGGTGGATGGATGACGATTATGTTTTTCTCGACTGCCCCGGTTCGGTCGAGTTCGCGCAGGAAGCCCGCTATGCGGTGCACGGAGCCGATCTTGCCATTGTGGTGGCAGAGCCCGAGCCCGAGAAGATCCTGATCCTCGGGCCGCTTCTTCATATGCTGGAGGAAGAAGGCATCCCGCACATGCTGTTCATCAACAAGATTGACCGCGCAGGCGGCAGCGTGCACGAGCTGGCAGCCGCCCTTGACCGCGTCAGCGCAGTGCCGGCAGTGCTGCGGCATGTGCCAATCCGCGAGAATGGTGCAGTGAAGGGCTTTGTGGACCTCGCCGCCGAGCGCGCGTGGGAGTATCGCAGTAACGACCGCAGCCGCCCCATCGACATGCCGACAAGTATCGCCGAGCAGGTGAAGGACGACCGCTTCCACATGCTGGAAACCATCGCTGACTTTCACGACGAGCTGATGGAAGAACTGCTCGAAGACGTGAAGCCGCCTTCAGCCGAGGTTTATGCCGATCTTTCGGCTGACCTTTCGGAAGGGCGGATCATGCCGGTGATGATGGGCAGCGCCCTGATGAGCCACGGCCTGAAGCGCCTGATGAAAGCGATCCGGCATGAAGCGCCGGGCTTCAAGCCTGCCCGCGCGCGGCTGGCAGCAGGGCCATCGGTGCCGCTTAGCGCCTATGTGATGAAGACGCGCATCCTGCCGCATATGGGGCGCATGTCCATTTCCCGCGTGATCGATGGGCCGATCAAGGACGGTGATCTGATCGGCGAACATCGGGTTTCAGGGCTTTACCGGATGGTCGGCGGCGAATTCATGAAGGTTTCAAGCGTGGAAGCGGGCGAAGTTGCCGCGTTCCAGCGCCTTGAGGGGGTGACGACAGGCCAGACGCTTGGCCGCCCGGCAGCGGCCGGCCCCGAAAGGTTGCAGCCTGTTTACGCGATGGCCATCTCGGTCAGCGACCGCAAGGAAGAGGCCAAGATGTCAGAATCGCTCGCCAAGCTGATCGCCGAGGATCCGGCGCTTGCGCTTGAAAACCTGCAGGATACGGGTGAGCTGGTCCTTTCCGGTCAGGGCGAAATCCATATGCGTGCCGCACGCGTCCGCCTGAAGGAGCGTTTCGGCATCGATGTTGCCATGACCATGCCGCAAGTGCCGTACAAGGAAACGATCCGGTCGGGCACCACCCACCATGCGCGCTACAAAAAACAGACAGGCGGGCATGGCCAGTTCGGTGATGTGGTGATCGAAGTGCGCCCACAAGCGCCGGGATCGGGCTTTGCCTTTGCCGAGAAGATCACCGGTGGCGCCATCCCGCGCCAATATATCCCGAGCGTGGAAGCAGGCGTGCGCGAAAGCCTCGATCACGGCCCCTTGGGCTTCCCGGTCGTTGACGTGGCGGTAACGCTGACCGACGGGTCGTTCCATACGGTCGACAGCTCCGACATGGCCTTCAAGATGGCGGGGCGCATGGCCATTTCGCAGGCCTTGCCGACGTGTCAGCCGGTGTTGTTGGAACCGATCGAGAAGGTAACTGTTTTCGTGCCGTCCGACTATACCGCCAAGGTGACAAGCCTTGTCTCTGCGCGCCGGGGGCAGATTCTGAACTTCGATGCGCGACCCGGCTGGCCGGGCTGGGATCAGGTGGATGCCCATATCCCGAAGGCCGACATGCAGGACCTGATCATCGAGCTCCGGTCCCTGACGCAAGGCTCAGGCACCTTCCGGCATGGTTTCGATCACCTGACGGAACTGACTGGCAAGTTGAAGGACAAGGTGCTGAGCGCCGCCAAGGAGCGCACAGCGCACTAGGTGCGGCGAATGATCTGGCGGATCAGGTGTCGCGCGGGATGGACCCGGGCGATCTGGTCCGCCGGCAAGGGCAGCGGATCGCCGTTGATGATCGCGGCAATATAGCGTGCGGCGAGCGGACCATACTGGAAACCCTTGGAGCCAAGCCCGGTCAGCAGAAAAAGCCCCGGCTGTAGCGGTGCAGGGCCGAGACCTGTTGTGTTCGCATCATTGGCGAGCGGTGCGAACTGCCGTTCCATGGCAGCCCAGTCCGGCACGGGGCCGGCATAGGGCAGGTGATCCGGCACGGTCGCGCGCAGGCCACTCCACGAGCGTGTCTTCGTGCTTGCATCAACCCGTAATCCGGCATCATTGGCCGTTTGCAGGATAGCGGCACGGTCGCTGTCGCGGGGCGGTGCTGCTTCGCGCGCGGTGGCATCCAGACGCTCGAAGGATGAGCCGAGCGTTCGTTCGCCGCCGATAGCGGCCGTCAGGTACCCCCCGAAGGTGAGGCTGTGTGTCGGGACGCCTGAAAGGGCTGCATCCGCCACAATCTCGATCTGGCCGCGATTGGGGCGAAGGTCCAGCGCATGTTCGCCAAGGATATCACCGCTCGCGGGGCCGGCGGCCACGACGACTGTTTCGGCTTCGGTGATGACACTGCCGTCCGTGCCGATCAGGCGCCAGCCGGTGATGGTCCGTTCCAGACGTTCGACTTTCGCCTCAAGGCGAGGAATGCCTTCGGTGAGGCGGACAAGCAGGGCTGTGGCATCCACGCTGCCGCCCTCGGTGAACGTCAGGCCACCGGCCTCATTCTTGCTGGTCCGGTCCTGACCCCAGTTGAGGTACGCCTGAAGGGCCGCCAGCCGGTCTTTGGTGGCTGCGTCGATTGGCATCAGTTCCGTGCCGCGCGCCTTTGCCATGCAGGCGATGACGTCCGGATCACTGACGGCTGCGAGGAAAGCGGCGGCCATGAAGCGCGATGCGGGGCTGTCCTCAAGCGGCAGTTTGGGCGCAAGGATGGCAGCAGGCAGGGCAGAGGCCGCAGGTGTGGCGGGGTCGGTAACCAGCGTCACATCACGGCCACGCGCTTTCAGGTCGCGGGCGAGGAAGGCGCCGGCGACACCGCCCCCGATGATGGCGATCCGGCCTTCGCGCCGCGCGGCGGGCAGGCTCGCCCACTCGGGGGCTTGCACCACCGATGGCGTCAGTGGTGCTGGTGCGATGGCGGTGCCGAGCAAACGGTCGCGTTTGCGGCCGTACCCCTTGCCTTTGATCACCTCAAACCCGCGTGCCTGCAAGGCCCGCTTCACCACACCTGCCGCTGTGAAGGTGGCGAAGCGGGTGCCGGGGTGCGAAAGCCGTGCGATCTGGTCCATCACCGCGTCCGACCACATGGCGGGGTTCTTGGCAGGCGCGAAGCCATCGAGGAACCATGCATCCACATCGGCCTGCAGGGCCTGAAAGCTCGGCACCACATCGCCGAACAGCAGCAGAAGGCGCAGGCGTCCACCTTCGAACCGACGTTCATGGAAGCCGGGCGCGGGCGCGGGCCATGCCTCGATCAGGTGTGGCGACAGGTCGGCGATGTCAGGGAAAGTCCTGTGCGCCTCGGCAAGGGCGCGGCGCGACAGGGGATAGCCTTCCACCGAGATGAAGGTGAGGTCGCAGGGGCGTCCCGCCGCAATCCAGGCCTTCCATGTGGCAAGGAAATTGAGCCCGGTGCCGAAGCCTGTTTCGGCGATCACGAACCGGTCGCGCCCGGCCCATGCGTCGGGCAAGCCCGTGCCGCCGAGGAACACATATTCGGTCTCGGCGAGGCCGTCGTCGGCCGAATAATAGACATCATCGAATCCGGGCGCGACCGGCGCTTTGCCGCGCCAGCTGATCGCATCGTCCGCGATGGGGGACAGGGTTTGTCCACCATTGGATGTGTCCTTTTCAATCATGGGGCCTTCTTAGCGGTTCGCCGGGCTGCTGTCTCCGCCTTTTGTTTGACCCGAATGATGTTACGCTCTAAGGAAACCGCGCAATCGAGGGGGATTTCATGATCTATGCACTGGACGGGGTTCGGCCCCGGTTCGAAGACGACAGCGTCTGGGTGGCACCCACAGCCACGGTCATCGGTAACGTCTGGCTTGGCAAGGGTGCCAGCGTCTGGTTCGGGGTGACCGTACGGGGCGACACCGAGGAAATCCGCATCGGCGAAGGCACCAATGTGCAGGATGGTTCGGTGCTGCATGCCGACCCGGGCAAGCCACTTGTCATCGGCAAGGGCGTGACGGTTGGCCACAAGGTGATGCTGCACGGCTGCGAGATCGGCGACGATACATTGATCGGCATGGGAGCGACGATTTTGAACGGCGCCCGAATCGGGGCAGGATCGATTGTTGGCGCCGGCGCGCTGATTACCGAGGGAAAAGAGTTTCCTGAAGGCTCGCTTATAATTGGTGCACCTGCGCGCGTAGCGCGTACCCTCGGCGAGCCGGAACGCAAGATGCTCCAGCTTTCTTCGCTACATTATGTTGAAAACGCTCGCAGATTTTCGCAGGGACTTGAAGAAGCCAACGCTGAAATACTTGCAGACAGCACCGTTTCCGGTTGAATATTGGCGAACGGGCGGCTGGCAGGCCGAACAAGAATTACGGTGTCCATGAACCAAGACTTGATCAGTATTGAAGAGCTTCAGCAGGTTAACCTCGCTGGCCGGGTCGAGATCGCCCAGAAGGTGGGGCACCTGATCGCCAAGCGGCATGACTATCCTGACTATGAGGCTGCGCTCGAACTTGCCCGGCTGCTCGTCGAGGACCTGGCCATTTCTGTGCGCGAAGCCCTGTCGAAGGAACTGCGCCACTGCAGCTTCCTGCCGCGGGATATCATGTGCAAGATCGCCACGGATATCGAGCAGGTCTCCACACCCTTCCTGATCGCCAGCAAGGCACTGGATGAAAAGGCGCTGGAAGCCCTGATCCGCGAAGGATCGGACGGGACGCACAGCGCCATCGCACAGCGCAACGAACTCCCTGAAATGGTTGCTTTCGCACTTTGCTCGCTGGCCGGTGTCCGGGCGCTTGAAAGGCTCGCCGACAATGACACGGCGGCGATGTCGGAACGCTCGTTCAACACAGCGATCGACCGGTTTCCGGAAGAACGCACGCTGATGGAGAAGCTGGCGGCGCGGGCCGACCTGCCGGTTTCGCTCGTCGAGCGCCTGATTTCGAAAGTGTCGAGCTCCTACGGCGAATATCTGACCGCCAAATTCAGCCTTGCATCCGACTATTCTTCCTATCTGATCTCGATGGCCAACCGGCAGGTATTCACCAAAGCGCTCGACAGCGCGCCGACGACCGAGATCGAGAACTATCTTCGCCAGTTAAAGGCCGTGGGGGGAATTACCTCCGACATCCTGTTGAACTATCTACAGAATGCCAATCTCAGGCTTTTCATCGCCGCTGTTGCCGTGCTGATTGATGCGTCACCAGCAGCCCTTCACAATCGGCTTGTGGAAGGGGAGGAGGCCAGCAAGGTGCTGGCGCGCGTGCTGGAGAGCGCCGGTTTTTCCCGTGCGGTCATCCGCGTTCTCCTGATCGCCTACGAACGCCACCAGTAGTTTTCATGCACGTCATCGGTGTGCGTCAAAAGCGCTCTTCTGCCCGAAATGTGTTTTAATTCAAGGTCAAACCGGCTACATTGAGATCAGCGAACAGGGGAAGTTCGAATGGTTTCTATCGGTGTCAGAGGGGGCGGTTACGGCCCTTCTCGGTGTCTTCAATGTGAAGCGCGGCTGCGGCAGCTTTGTGCTGGTCTGCCCGATGAGCTTATGCCTGCGCTCAATGCCATTTCAACTTCGCTGAAAGTTTCAAAGGGCGAGACGCTGTTCCTGGAAGGGGACGAGGCGCGTCATTCCTTCAATGTGGTGAATGGCTATTTGCGACTTGCCCGTGTCGGCATCGATGGTCGCCGGCAGGTGATGGGATTTGTCTCCACTGGCGATTTCGTGGGCCACACCCGCAAGGACGCCTACAGCATTTCAGCCGAGGCGCTGACCGACGTTACTGTTTGCCGGTTTGAGCGGGGCGCGTTTGAGGACCTGCTTGTCCGCTTCCCTGTATTCGAACGGGAATTCAATAGGATGACCGCTGGCATGCTGGATGACATGCAGGACCAGCTTTTCACGCTCGGTCGCAAGAATGCGCTTGAGCGGGTGGCGTCTTTCCTCTTGTCCTATGTCGAGCGGCAGGAAGAAATCCAGTGCAACGGCCACGAACTGTGGCTGCCCATGACCCGCGCTGATATTGCTGATTCCCTCGGGCTTACGCTTGAAACCGTGTCGCGTGCCTTCTCTCGCCTCAAGAATGAGGGCATTCTGGAAATCGAGCAGGCTCACACGATCCGTATCCTCGACCGCGAAGGGCTTGAGGATCTGGCTTCCGGCGAAGCCGAAACCGTCTGACCCGTCATCGCCCGGATATCTGTCCCAAAAAGACGCATGTCTCATTTTGAAACACAATCGCTGCGCAGCAATTGTTTCAAAACGGGATGGCTATTTGTCGAAAATTTCTAAGTAATTGAAATATAACAATTAAATTTCATGGCACGGGGTGTGCAAAGTCTCTTGTGTCTGGCGGTTTTTGCCTGAGATCGCAGAGACATCTGTTTCGAGTATGGCGTCCGGTGCCTTGCCTGAGTATCGGACGCCGAAACTAATCGGCGGACGGGGTGACCTGTCCGCCTATTTCTTTTTCGGCACCCCACAAATTCAAGGGACTTGCCTTTATCCGCCGCCGGGCTAGGGTTGGCGCCCGCTCAATGTTCCGGAGCCTGTATGGCCGCAAAGCTTATCCACGACAGCCGCTTCTTTTCCGGCTTCCTGCATCATACCGGCAATCTGTTCCTGCGTCTCACCGGCTGGAAAAAGGTGGGCGAGGTGCCCGATATCCCGAAATTCGTGGCGATTGCTGCGCCGCATACCAGCAACTGGGATTTTCCGATTTTCATGGCCGTTGTTGGCGCATTTCGCGTGCGGGCGCGGTTCTTTGGCAAGCATACGCTTTTCGACGGGCCGTTCGGCTGGCTTTTCTATTGGCTCGGCGGTGTGCCGGTGGAACGCGATACACGCGCTGCTGCCGACATGGTCGAAGGCGCCGTAAAAGCCTTTGAGGCGCACGACGATTTCATCCTCGGCATCGCGCCCGAAGGCACGCGTTCGAAGGTGGAGCGCTGGAAAACCGGCTTTTACCGTATCGCGGTTGCGGCGAATGTGCCGATCCTGATGGCTTATCTCGACGCGTCGAAAAAGGAAGTGGGGCTTGGGCCGCTCTTTTACCCGACCGGTGACATGACGGCCGACATGGCGGCGATCCATGCCTTCTATGCCGACAAGCAGGGCATCAATCCCGCCAATCAATAGGGGATCAGCACGCCCGGATTGAGGATGCCATTGGGGTCGAGCGCCCGTTTGATAGCGCGCATGGCTTCCAGCTCCGCCTTGGGCTTCAGTCGGCCAAGTTCGCCGCGTTTCAGGGTGCCGATGCCGTGTTCAGCCGAAATCGAACCGCCCATCGAGACGACAAGGTCATGCACGGCCGCGTTCATTGCCTCCCATTCCTTGAGGAAGGCTTTGCCGTCACCGTCTTTCGGTGCTGATACATTGAAATGTATATTGCCGTCGCCGACATGGCCGAAGGCGATGACGCGTGCGCCGGGCCAGCGCGCCTCGATAAGCGCTGTTCCTTGCTGCAGGAAAGCAGGCACGCTTGCCACCGGCACGGCGATATCGTGCTTGATACTGGCGCCTTCATGCTTCTGGGCTTCCGACAGGCTTTCCCGCAGTTTCCAGAGTGCGTCTCGTTCCGTCAGCGATTGGGCGAGGGTGCCGTCACTGACCGTGCCATCAGCCATCCGGGCTTCAAGCCACGTCATGATCGCGGCCTCGAGCGCGGTGTCTTCCCCCGTTGTGGCGGCTTCGATCAGCAGATACCAAGGCGATGGGCGCGAGAGCGGGTCGCGTGCGCCGGGAATGTGGGCAAGGACGAGGCCAAGCCCGGCGGCGGAAATGATCTCGGCCGCCGAAACGCGTCCGCCGGTCACGTCCTTGAGGGTTGAAAGCGCTGTGAGCGCTGCGGCAGGCGAGGGCACGGCAAGCCACAGCGTGTGGCGCACACGCTCAGGCTCCGCGAGGCGCAAGGTAGCTTTCGTGACGATGCCAAGCGTGCCTTCAGCCCCGATCAGCAATTGTTTCAGGTCGTAGCCCGTATTGTTTTTCGGCAGGCCATCAAGGTCGCGGATGATGGCGCCGGTGGGCAACACAGCTTCAACCCCCACGACCAGCCGCCGCATGGTGCCGTAGCGGATGACATGCACGCCGCCCGCATTGGTGCTGATGGTGCCGCCGACCGTGCAACTGCCCTCGGACGCCAGCGATAGCGGGAACAGCCTGTCTTTCGCCGTGGCTGCCGCCTGCACACTGGCGATGGTGGCGCCGGCCTCCGCCGTCAGCAGATAGCTTTCGGGCTCGACCGACAGGATGCGGTCCATCTTTTTCAGCGAAAGGAGGATTTCCTCGCGCTCTTCAAGGCCCGGTATACCACCGCCCACCAGGCCGGTGTTGCCACCCTGCGGGACGACCTTGATATTGTGCTCGTTGGCGTAAGCGAGGATCGCAGCAACGCTTTCTGTGTCCTTCGGCGTCAGCATCAGGGGCGTGGCACCCTTGAATTTCTCGCGCCATTCGGTGATGTGCGGGGCGATGACGTCAGCGTCCGTTGTACCGCCCCCCGCACCAGCCCGTGCCAGGAGCGCTTCGATATGGGTGGGGGAAATCGCCATCGTGTCAGGCCTCGCTGTCGCGCGGTGCGGCGGCACGGCGCAGGCGGTCGTTGATCGCGATGCCGATGCCCGCTTCCGGGATGGGGGCCACGGCGATGGTGCCGACACCTGCTTCGTCCGCCTGCCGCAGATAGGTGAACAGCCTGCTGGCTGCTTCATCGAGGTCGCCCTTGTGACTCAGCGAGAAATCGCCCTTCACGGTGCCAAAGCCAATGAGGATTTCGCCGTCCCCTTTCGTGGTTGCATTCAGGCGCACATGGGCATTCGGCGCATAGTGGCTGACAAGCTGGCCGGGGGCCGTGATGCGGCTGTCGTCACGGTCGAGCACGGCAAGGCCGGTTGCTTCGGTCAGGTCGTCTGCAATCACGCTGCCGGGGCGCAGGAGGCGCAGGGCGCCATCTTCCACGCCGACAATGGTCGATTCGATACCCACGCGCGCCGGGCCGCCATCAAGGATCAGCGGGATGCGGTCACCGAGCCCGGCTTGCACGTCCCCGGCGGTGGTGGGCGATAGCTTGCCGGAAGGATTGGCACTCGGTGCGGCCAGCGGCCGGTCCAGCGTTTCGATCAACTGCCGGGTCGGTTCAAGTGCAGGGCAGCGGACGGCGAGCGTGTCGAGACCGGCAGCGACCGCCGCAGCAATCGGCGCGTCCATCCGGCGGGGCAGCACGAGCGTCAGCGGGCCGGGCCAGAAACGGTCCATCAACGTCTGCGCGGCGGGCGAGACGGTCACATAGCACGCCGCCATTTCGGGCGAGGCCACATGGCTGATCAGCGGATTGTGGGCCGGGCGGCCCTTGGCGGCATAGATGGCGGCAACGGCTTCGGGGTTCGTGGCATCCGCCGCAAGGCCATACACCGTTTCGGTCGGGATGGCGACGAGACCACCGGCGCGCAGGATTTCCACCGCGCGTGCGCGGGCGTCTGCGTCATCAATCGCTTCGATATCGGCTATTGTCTTGCACATGCACAATACCTATCCTGTCCGCCGCCGATAACAAAGAACTTCCAAGGGACATACCGGCAACCGGCGGCTTAGCGGCCAGCAGGATCATTGTACAGATCAATTTTGAGGAACAGCCTGACATGAGCGACTATCGCGCCCCTTTGGAAGAAATCACCTTTGCCCTTGAAACCGTTGGCGGCCTCAGGGACTGGGACAGCCTGCCGGGCTTCGAAGAAGCAGGCGAGGATATCGCCCTCGCAGTGCTTGAAGAATGCGGCAAGATGGCAAGCGAGGTGATCGCGCCCACCAACCGCACGGGCGACACCGAGGGCGCGAAACTGACGAGCGATGGTGTTGTCACCCCCGCGGCCTTCAAGCCGGTGTTCGAAGCCTACCGCGAAGGCGGCTGGAACACGCTTGCAAGCGACCCGGATTTTGGCGGGCAGGGCCTGCCGGCGACGCTCGCAATTGCTGTTACCGAAATGATCACCTCGGCCAATATGGCCTTTTCGCTGTGCCCGCTTCTGACCGCCGGCGCGATCGAGGCGATTGCTGCGCACGGTAGCGACGAGATCAAGGCGAAATATCTGCCGAAGATGGTATCCTTCGAATGGACCGGGGCGATGAACCTGACCGAGCCCTCGGCGGGTTCCGACGTGGGCGCGCTCAAGGCCAAGGCCGAAAAACAGGCGGATGGCACGTACCTCATCAAGGGCCAGAAGATTTTCATCACCTGGGGCGATCATGATCAGGCCGAGAATGTGGTGCATCTGGTGCTCGCCCGCCTGCCGGGTGCGCCTGAAGGCACGCGCGGCATCAGCATGTTCCTCGTGCCCAAATATATGGTGAACGAAGATGGCTCGCTGGGGGCGCGCAACGATGTACGGGTGGTGAGCCTTGAGCACAAGCTCGGTATCCACTCAAGCCCCACTTGTGTGATGTCCTTCGGCGATCATGATGCTTGCATCGGCTATATCGTCGGTGAGGAAAACAAGGGCATGCGCAACATGTTCACGATGATGAACCATGCGCGCATCGGGGTCGGCCTTGAAGGTGTGGCAGTGGCCGAGCGTGCTTACCAGCATGCTGTCGCTTATGCGCGGGATCGTGTCCAGTCGGCGGCCATCGGCGCCAAATCGCGCGATAGCGTTACGATCATCCATCACCCCGATGTGCGCCGGTTGCTGCTGACCTCCCGCGCGCTCACCGAAGCGGCCCGGGCGATCATCTACCGGAACGTCTGGGCGGTTGACCGAGCTCATCATGCGGCGGACGTCGAGACACGACGGCTGGCACAGGGTGAGGCCGATCTGCTGACACCCATCTCGAAGGCATGGTCCACCGATATCGGTGTCGAGGTTTCGTCGCTCGCCTTGCAGGTGTTTGGCGGTATGGGCTTCATTGAGGAAACGGGTGCGGCCCAATTCTACCGCGACAGCCGGATTGCACCGATTTACGAGGGCACCAACGGCATTCAGGCGCTTGATCTCGTCGGCCGCAAGCTCAACGCTGACGGCGGGGAGCACTGGCACGCGCTGATCGCAGAAATGCGCAGCTTCGTGGGCGGGCTCGACCGCGCCATGGCAGGCTCCAAAACCACACTTGGCGAAGGCGTTGATGCGCTTGCAAACGCCGCTGAAACCCTGTTTGCGAATGGCTTTGAAGGCATTGTCGATACAGCTGGTGCCGCGACCCCGTATCTGAAGCTTTTCGGCACAGTGCTCGGCGGCTATCTCCTTGCCCGGCAGGCCGTAGCGGCTGAGCGGCGGCTGGCGTCCGGCGACGGCAACCCCGGCTTCCTGAAAGCCAAGATCACTACAGCCACCTTCTTCATCGAACAGCTTCTGCCGCCCGCCATCGCGCTTCTCGGCCCCATCAAGGCGGGTGCGACGCAACTGATGGCGATGGACGAAGCCGATTTCGCGCGGGGCTGACCGGTGAGCAGCGAAAAAGACGACATGGCATCGGCGGATGTGGCCGACCATCAGAAGGAGCGGCTGGAAACCCACGCCGGGCTCGTTTATCCGCATGGCGACGCGGTGCCGGAAGGTGCCACGGTGATCGAGGTTGCGAAGGGCGTCCTTTGGGCGCGCATTCCGCTGCCTTGGTCGCTTGACCATATCAATGTCTATCTTTTCGACGAAGGTGACCATTGGGCCCTTGTTGATACCGGTTCGAACGGCAAACGCGGTATCGCGGCATGGGAAGCGCTTGAAGCTGAAGTGCTCGGCGACAAACCCCTGAAGCGTATCATCGCGACCCATATGCATCCCGACCATCTGGGGCTTGCCGGCTGGCTTGTGGAACGCCACGGTGCCAGCTTCGAGATGACCATGAGCGAATATCTGATGGCGTCGACCCTGTGGCTTGGCGGATACGAGCCGATCAGCGACTGGGATGTCGAATATCTGTTCCGTGCCGGGGTCAGTCGCCAGTTCGAGCCGATGATCCGG
This sequence comes from Pseudokordiimonas caeni, assembly GCF_026719705.1. GTDB lineage: Bacteria > Pseudomonadota > Alphaproteobacteria > Sphingomonadales > Kordiimonadaceae > Gimibacter > Gimibacter caeni. The sequence continues at coordinate 882,479 of NZ_JAPPRR010000001.1, forward strand.
GCAGCCGGCAACGACAATTTCAAGAAGGGTGTGGCGCCACTGCCCAAGGCCTACAAGCGCCTGCAGGATGGCATGCTGATCACGCTTGGTGGCCGGCGCTGGCAAGTGGTGATCGGGCGTGGCCATTCGCCCGAGCATGCCTGCCTCTATTGCCTGGACGAGCCGCTCTTCATCTCCGGCGATCAGGTGCTGGCGAACATCACTTCGAACGTTTCGGTATATCCGCGCGAGCCCGAGGGCAACCCGCTCGCCCTGTGGCTGACAAGCCTTGACCGGATGAAAGGCCTGCCGGGCAATCCGCTGGTGCTGCCGTCGCACGGTCGTGTCTTCTACGGCCTCACGGCGCGGCTTGGTGAACTGATCGACAGTCATATGGGCAAGCTCGAACGGCTGATGGCGGGTATCGAGGGTAGCGTGAAGGCGGTCGAGACCTTGCCGCTCCTGTTCCGCCGCCAGCTGACGGGCGTTGATTTCTTCATGGCGCTCGGCGAAGCGGTCGCGCATCTCAACCTGATGGTGGAAGCGGGCTTCATCAAGCGCTCGTTCGACGGGCGGCATAACCGCTATGAAGTGCTGAAATCCTTCGACCCTGAGGCACTCAATGCGTGGATGGTCGCCGAGCCGGGTGTGTCCCTGCCGCCACTCCTTGTCGAAACCGGGGCCTGAAAAACGCTTTAGTCTTTGCATGCCCCCGCTGCCATTGCCTATATAGGGCAAAAGGCGGGAAAATATCGCCCGCATGCCGATCTGGAGGGAGGGTTCATGAGCGACACCGACAAGACAGCCGATATTGCAGCCCTTTCGTTTGAGGAGGCGATGGTCGCGCTCGAACAGGTGGTGGCGCGGCTGGAATCGGGTCAGGTATCGCTCGAAGACTCGATTGACCTTTATACGCGCGGGACAGCCCTCAAGGCGCACTGCGAAGCCAAGCTGAAGGGCGCGCAGGCCCGGATCGAGAAGATCACGCTGGATGAAAATGGCCGTGCGGCGGGAACAGCCCCGTTCGACGCCGACTGAGGCATAGCGATGCAATCTGCCTTGCAGGAAGCCCTGACCGCCACATCGCATGCGGTGGAACGTGTGCTGGAACCCCTTCTCGCGGTCCCGTCGGGGAGCGAAGCGCGGGTTGTGGAAGCCATGCGCTATGCCGTTTTTTCGGGCGGCAAGCGGCTTCGGCCCTTCCTTGTGCTCGCCAGCGCCAATCTTTTTGACGTTGACCGCAAGCAGGCGCTGCGTGTGGCCGCAGCGATCGAATGCGTGCATTGCTACAGCTTGGTGCATGACGACCTGCCGGCGATGGATGATGACGACCTTCGCCGTGGCAAACCGACACTCCATAAGGCGTTCGACGAGGCAACGGCGATCCTTGCGGGTGACGCGCTTCTGACACTTGCCTTCGAGATTCTGGCGTCTGAAGAAACTCACGGCGATCCGATGGTTCGGCTGGAGCTTGTAAAGGCGCTCGCTCATGCGTCCGGGCATCAGGGCATGGTTGGCGGCCAGATGATCGATATTCGCGCAGGTGAGGGCGGCAGCATGGATGAAGCTGCCGTTTGCCGCCTGCAGCAAATGAAAACCGGGGCCCTGATCAGCTTTTCCGCTGAAGCTGGCGCTATCATGGGGCACGCGGGCAAAAAAGCCCGCCATAGCTTGCAGGGCTATGCCCGCGACCTGGGGCTGGCCTTCCAGATTGCCGATGACCTTCTGGATGTGGAAGGCACGCCCGAAGAAACAGGCAAGGCGACCGGCAAGGATGCGGATGCCGGGAAGGCCACGCTCGTCAGCCTTATGGGGGTGGAACGCGCGCGGCGGCAGGCTGAACTTCTGGCTGACCAAGCGATTGCCCACCTTGCGGAATTTGACGAACGGGCCTCGCTTTTGCGTGCCGTTGCGCATTTTGCTATAAACCGGCGAACATAAGGCTTGCCCTGTCCGGCACCATTTTGGCCGTGACATTGCCGCAAAGCTCAGGCAAACCGTTGCCGCCTGACGCATACTATAGGAACCCGACTTGACCGTGCGACCTGAAACACCGCTCCTCGACCGGATCAACACGCCCAAGGACCTTCGCGCTGTGAAACGCGATGACCTGCAGCGCGTGGCCGATGAACTTCGGGCCGAGATGATCAGTGCTGTTTCGGTTACGGGCGGCCATTTTGGTGCGGGGCTCGGTGTTGTCGAACTGACCGTGGCGCTGCATTATGTGTTCAACACGCCTGACGACCGGCTGATCTGGGACGTGGGCCATCAGGCCTATCCCCACAAGATCCTGACCGGGCGGCGCGACCGTATCCGCACGATCCGCCAGGGCGGCGGCCTGTCGCCCTTCACCAAGCGGTCGGAAAGCGAATATGATCCGTTCGGAGCGGGGCATAGCTCCACCTCGATCAGCGCTGCCCTCGGCATGGCGGTCGCCAACAAGCTGGCGAACAAGCCGGGCAAGGCCATTGCGGTGATCGGTGACGGCGCGATGAGCGCGGGCATGGCCTATGAAGCCATGAATAATGCCTATGAAGCCGGCAACCGGCTGATCGTCATCCTGAACGACAACGACATGTCGATTGCGCCGGCGGTGGGGGCCATGAGCGCCTATCTCGCCCGCATCCTGTCGTCCCAGTCGTTCCTGTCGTTCCGTGAATTCGGCAAGAAGCTGATCGCAAAGCTGCCGAAGCCGCTGGCCAACACGGCCCGCCGCGCCGAGGAATATGCGCGGGGCATCGCCACCGGTGGCACGCTCTTTGATGAGCTTGGCTTCTATTATGTCGGCCCCATCGACGGCCACAATATGGAACATCTGCTGCCGGTTCTTGAAAACGTGCGTGACGCGGAAGAAGGCCCGATCCTTGTTCATGTCGTCACCGAAAAGGGCCGGGGTCATCCGTTCGAAGCCGCGCATGTCGAGAAATATCACGCTGTGCCGCAGTTCGATGTGGTGACCGGCGAACAGAAGAAATCCGCGCCGAAGGCGCCAAGCTATACGAATGTGTTTGCCAAGGCGCTGATCGCGGCGGCCGAAAAAGACGACAAGATCGTGGCCATCACGGCAGCGATGCCTTCGGGCACCGGCCTCGATAAATTCGCGGCCCAGTTCCCCGATCGCTCGTTTGATGTCGGGATCGCCGAGCAGCATGCCGTGACCTTCGCGGCCGGCCTTGCGACCGAAGGTTACAAGCCTTTCTGCGCCATTTACTCGACCTTCCTGCAGCGTGCCTATGACCAGGTCGTGCATGACGCCGCCGTCCAGAAGCTGCCGGTGCGCTTCATGATCGACCGCGCAGGACTTGTGGGTGCTGACGGTCCCACTCATGCGGGCAGCTTCGATGTCGGCTTCCTGACGAGCCTGCCGGGCATGGTTGTCATGGCAGCGGCGGATGAGGCCGAGCTTGTGAATATGGTCGCGACCGCCGCGACGATTGATGATCGCCCCTCTGCCGTGCGTTACCCGCGCGGTGAAGGCGTCGGTGTGGCGTTGCCTGAGGTGCCTGAAATCCTTGAGATCGGCAAAGGTCGCATCGTGCGGGAAGGATCGAAGATCGCGATCCTGTCGCTCGGCACCCGCCTTGCCGAAGCGCTGAAGGCCGCTGACGAGCTTGAAGCACGCGGCCTTTCAACGACGGTCGCTGACGCCCGCTTTGCCAAGCCCATTGACCATGCGCTGATCCGCGATCTGGCGGCGAGCCATGATCTCCTCATCACCATCGAGGAAGGCTCCATCGGCGGCTTCGGCGCGCATGTGATGGACTTCCTCGCGGAAGAGGGCATTCTTGATGGCAACCTCAAGGTCCGCGCCATGAAGTTGCCGGACATTTTCCAGGATCATGACAAGCCCGAGACCATGTATGCCGATGCCGGGCTCGATGCCGAAGGTATCGTTGCCACCGTGCTGAAAGCCATGGGGCGCAATGATCTCGGCCAGTCTGCCGCCGAGGCGGCTTCGGCCTGAGCCATGGCGAAAGAACGGGCTGATGTTGCGCTCGTCAACCGCGGCCTCGTGGAAAGCAGGGCCCGGGCACAGGCGCTTATCATGGCGGGCGTCGTTTTTTCTGGCGAAGTCAAAATCCAGAAAGCCGGGCAGCCGATTGCCGAAGACCAGCCTTTGGATGTCCGCGGGCGCGACCATGAATGGGTCAGTCGCGGCGGCCTGAAGCTTGAAAAAGGCCTGTCGCATTTCGGCGTAGATCCAACCGGCTGGACGGTGATTGACGTAGGCTCGTCAACCGGCGGCTTCACCGATGTGGCGCTATCCAAAGGTGCGGCCAAGGTTTATGCAGTGGATGTGGGGCGCGGCCAACTGGCGTGGAAACTGCGCACGGACGACCGTGTCGTCGTGATGGAACAGACCAACGCCCGCTACCTGACGACCGAACAAATCCCTGAACCTGTCGACATGGTCGTTTGTGACGCCAGCTTCATCAGTCTGAAAACAGTGCTGCCGGCGGCCCTTGGTTTCGTGCGCGAAGGTGGCGTCGTCATCGCGCTCATCAAGCCGCAATTCGAGGTCGGCAAGGACAATGTCGGCAAGGGCGGCGTGGTGCGCGACCCTGCCCTTCATCAGGCAGTATGCGACGATATTACGGCATGGCTTGGCGACCTGCCGGGCTGGCGCGTTGTCGGCATCACCGAAAGCCCGATCAAGGGGCCGGAAGGCAATGTGGAATTCCTGATCCATGGGATCAAAGACAATGGCTGACGATCTGCTCACCTTGACAATCCGCGAGGTCGGTGCACAGGGCGACGGAATCGCCGATGGGCCGGACGGCCTTGTCTATATCCCCTATGCCGCTGCCGGCGACGTGTTGAAGGCGCGGATCACCGAACGACAGAAATCAGGCTCGTTTGCCGAAATCGTCGAGATGGTGACGCCGTCCCCCGCGCGTATGGCGCCGCCATGCCAGCATTTTACCAAGTGCGGCGGTTGTCAGCTCCAGTTTATGAGCGGCGAGGATTACCGCACCTGGGTGAAAAACCGGGTGGCTGCTGCGATGGGGCATCACGGTTTCGACCCCGAGGTTGTGCGCGACCCGGTCATCACGCCGCCCGCTAGCCGCCGCCGCGTGGCACTCAAGGCCCGCCGCACCGTTCAGGGTGTGGTGCTTGGCTTCAACGAGCGGCAAAGCCACACGATTGTCGATCTGAAGGCCTGCCCGGTAACACGGGCCGAACTGACCACGCTCTTTGAGCCGCTCCGACATCTGCTCGGTAATCTGCTGCCGCAGGGGATGCATGCGGTATTGCACCTGACCCTGACGGCAAGTGGCGTTGACCTCGTGATCGAGGCAGCAAAGGAACTGAGCCTTGCCGACCGTGAGGCGCTCGTCAGCTTTGCTGATACCTATGACCTTGCGGCCGTCCATTGGCAGGACGGCGGTTTCCTTGATCCCGTTGCGATCCGGCGGGAACCCGTGATGCAGCTCGGGTCAGCCCGCGTGGCCTTGCCACCGGCGGCCTTCATTCAGGCGTCGGACGAGGGCGAAGCGGCTCTTGTGGCAGCGGTGAAAGAAGGGGTGGACGATGCCCGCCGCGTGTCCGATCTTTTCTGCGGTATCGGTACTTTCAGCTTCCCGCTGGCCGAAAGCTCACAGGTGCTAGCGGTGGAAGGGGCCAAGAGCGCCCTAGATGCGCTTTCCGCTGCAGCCACACAGGCGACGGGCCTGAAGCAGATTGTCACCCGTCACCGCGACCTTTACCGGCGCCCGGTCACGGGGGCAGAGCTCAAGGGGTTTGATGCCGTGGTGTTTGATCCGCCGCGCGCGGGCGCCAAGGAGCAGGCGGCGGCCCTTGCCGTGTCCGATATCCCGGTCATTGTTGGCGTTTCCTGCAACCCCAACACCTTCGCACGTGACGCGCGACTTCTGGTGGACGGGGGTTACAGCCTGACGAGTGTCTTGCCGGTCGATCAGTTCCTATGGTCGTCCCACGTCGAGATCGTGGCGACTTTCCGCAAGGGCTGACGTGATCTGATCCAGAAACACGCCGGTAGCCGCCGCGGTTTCATCGGCGCGTTCTTCCATCGGCAGGTGGCCGGTTTCAGGATAGATAATCACACCGCTGCCATCGATCTTCTGGTTCAGGAGCGAGGCGGTTTCAACCGGGATCAGCCTGTCCTCCTCGCCCCAAAGGATCAGCGTCGGCATCTCCAGCCGTTCCACTGGCAGGCTTTTGTCCATGTTGGCGGCGTACCAGGCAAAGCGCAGTCCGGTGGCTTCGCGGTTGCCGGGATAACGGGCGAGATCCCAGTAGCGCTCCACCATCTCCTTTGTCACAAATTCAGGGTCGTAAACGGACTTCAGCAGCCCTTCACGCACCAGCGACTTTGGAGTCAGATTCTGCAGCAACACTTGCGCCCACGGTTTGGCGGCGAGTTCGAAGGCAAGGGGCCGGTCGGTCTTGCGCGCACCGGGCGGCGCGGCGACACCTGCGCTGTCAACGAGCACAAGGGCACTCACCTTGTCCGGGTGCTGCAGGGCATAGGTGATGGCAACAGCCCCGCCCATGCTGTTGCCGGCGATGGCTGCCTTGTTGATGCCGAGCCGCACGAGCAGCGCGTCCACCGCGTCCGCCATGCCGCTGTAGGTATAGTCACGAGCAAGCGTCGCGCCGGTCAGGCCGTGTCCGGGCAGATCAAGCGTAATGATGCGGTAGCGGTCCTTCAGGCGGGCGACCCATGGCTCCCACGTGTGCAGCGAGCTGTTGGAGCCGTGCAGCAGCACAAGGGCGGGGGCCTCATATGATCCCTGATCGCGGTAATGCATGCGGATGCCACCATCAAGCGACACGAACTGCGAAGGCGGCGCGCCGTAGCGGGTGGTCATTTCGCCGGGGTCGCTGTTCGGGGCCCATGCCCAGGCAAGGAACCAGGCGACGGCACCGATGATCCCGATCAGGATCAGGCTGCCCGTGATTTTCAGGAATTTTCCCATACCGCTCCCCATGCCTATCCGCGCCCAAGTCTAGCCCCAAAGAGGCATTTTGGAAAGACGATGCAACACAAGCCGTTACGCGACCGGTAAACCAATTTGCGGCTGGCACAGGCCATGCGTGCGAGTCATCATGGGGCAGATGACGGGAGGATGCCATGCCGAAGCCATTCCCGACCCTTGTGGATCGCCGACACCTGCTTGCGGGGCTTGCCGCCTTGCCGGTTGCCTTCGCCGCGTTTCCTGCTGCTCTGGCTGCCAGTGACAATGCAATTGTTCCCCCCGTGGGGCTTGGCACTTGGATCACCTTCAATGTCGGTAACGATCCGGTCGGGCTGGCGCAGTCAGAAGCCGTGGTCCGGGCCTTTTTTGAGGCGGGCGGGCGGCTGATTGACTGCTCCCCCATGTATGGCTCGTCTCAGGCGACCATCGGCTACGCCCTGCGCAACATCATGCCAAGGCCTGACCTGTTTGCGGCCGACAAAGTATGGACCCCCGGCTTTGCTGCCGCCAGAACGCAGCTTGAGGAATCCCGCAAAGCTTGGGGGATCGAGCGCTTCTCGCTGTTGCAGGTCCATAACCTGACCGACTGGCAGGACCATCTGCCGTGGCTGCGCGACATGAAGGCGGCGGGCGAGCTAGGTTATGTAGGTGTCACCACCTCCCACGGGCGCCGGCACGGCGATCTTGAACGTATCCTGAAAACCGAAGCGATCGATTTTGTGCAGCTGACCTACAATGCCGCAACCCGCGATGTGGAGGCGCGGCTGTTGCCGCTGGCGCGCGAGCGCGGCGTGGCGGTGATCGTCAACCGGCCTTACGAGGGCGGTCGCCTGATCCGCCAGCTGAAGCGCGAACCCTTGCCCGGATGGGCGGCAGAGGCCGGCCTCACCACATGGGCCGATGTGGCGCTCGGTTTCATCCTGTCGCACCCCGCCGTCACCTGCGCGATCCCAGCAACCACGCGGGTGGAACATGTGCGGGAGAATATGGCGGCAGGCGGGTGGACGGCGCTTGACGAGCCCCTCCGGCGCCGGATCGCTGCCTATGTGGACGATCTTTGATGGGAGACTGGCTGAGTTACAGCATTCAGGATTTCCTGATGTATGGGCCGGATACCTATTACCGGCTTTACGGTCTTTACGCGGCGGAGATTTTCCCCTTCGGGATCGCGGCGATCCTTGCCACGCTTGGGGTCGTTTACCTGCTTTTCCGACCTACCAGTTGGGGCACGCGTGCGATTGCTGTCCTGATGGCGGCAGGCTGGGGGACGACCGGCATTGGCTTCTTTCACCGCCACTATGCCACCATCAACTGGGCTGGCGACTGGTTCGCGGCGGCATTCGTCGGGCAAGCAGCCTTGTTCCTGTGGATGGTGATGCGGCCCCCTGTGATGGAACGGAGCCGGGCAGGGGCGCTGACAGTGCTTATAGCACTGGTTGTCGGCATCTACCTGCCGATGGCGATGGGGCGACCACTCGATCAGTCCGAAGTGCCGCTGCTGGCGCCAGATCCGACGGTGCTGATGACCTTCGGTATCCTGATGGCTTATGGGCGGCGCGTCTGGCCGCTTGCGATCATCCCCCTGCTATGGGCGACGGTCGGCGGAGCCTTCCTCTGGGCGCTCGGGTCACCTGTCTGGTGGCTGATGCCCGCCGGGGGTTTGGCAATGTTGGCTGTTTGGTGGCGGCGCTGATCAGCCGCACTGGGCGCGGTGCAGCATCATATGGTCGGCGAGCACGACAGCCATCATGGCCTCGGCCACCGGTACGGCGCGGATGCCCACACACGGATCATGGCGGCCCTTGGTGACGACCTCGACGGCCTCGCCGTGCTCGTTCACCGATTTGCGCGGGGTGAGGATGGAACTTGTGGGCTTCACAGCGAACCGCACAACAACCGGCTGGCCGGTTGAGATTCCCCCCAGGATGCCCCCCGCCTTGTTCGATAGGAATTCGGGCTTGCCGTCCGGGCCCGGCCGCATTTCATCGGCATTTTCCTCCCCGGTCAGGCAGGCGGCTTCCATGCCGGCGCCGATTTCAACGGCTTTCACGGCATTGATGCTCATCATCGCCGTGGCGAGATCGGCGTCGAGTTTACCATAAACCGGGGCGCCCCAGCCGGCGGGCACGCCTTCGGCCACCACTTCGATCACGGCACCGATAGAGGAGCCATTTTTTCGGATAGCGTCCAGCTCATCCGCCCACATGCCGGCGGTGACGGCATCGGGACAGAAGAAGGGATTGTTGTTCACTTCCGCCCAGTCGAACCGGGAACGGTCGATCGCATGACGGCCCATCTGCACCATGGCGGCGCGGATTGTGATGCCACCCCCCAACACTTTGCGGGCCACGGCACCTGCGGCCACGCGGGCAGCGGTCTCGCGGGCAGACGAACGCCCGCCGCCGCGATAGTCGCGGATGCCGTACTTGGCGATATAGGTATAGTCGGCGTGACCGGGGCGGAAGGACTGGGCGATATTCCCATAATCCTTGGAGCGCTGGTCGGTGTTTTCGATCATCAGCTGGATGGGCGTGCCGGTCGTCTTGCCCTCGAACACGCCAGACATGATCTTCACAAGGTCCGGCTCGCGGCGCTGGGTCGTATATTTCGACTGGCCGGGTTTACGCTTGTCTAGAAAGCCCTGAATGTCACCTTCAGCAAGGTCCAGAAGCGGGGGCACGCCATCGATCGTGCAGCCGAGTGCCGGCCCGTGGCTTTCGCCCCAGGTGGTGAAACGGAACAGACGACCGAAGGTGTTGAACGACATAAAGCCCCCGTTTGGCTGGTTTTACTGGCAGATGATGCGCATGGATTCTTCATCCAGCGGCATGCCGGTGATGTTGAAGCCTGCGTCCACATAATGGATTTCGCCGGTTACGCCGCTTGAAAGGCCCGACAGGAGATAAAGCCCCGCGCCTGCCACATCCTCAAGCGTGATGTTGCGCTTCAGCGGTGCGTTCTTCTCGTTATATTTCAGGAGCATGCGGAAATCGCCAACGCCCGACGCCGCCAGCGTCTTCATGGGGCCGGCCGAGATCGCATTGACGCGGATGTCCTTCTCGCCAAGGTCCCGCGCCATATAGCGCGTGCAGGCCTCGAGGGCGGCTTTCGCCACGCCCATCACATTGTAATGGGGGACAACCTTTTCGGCGCCGTAATAAGTCAGTGTCAGCATGCTGCCGCCATCCGTCATCATCTTTTCCAGCCGCTGCGCGACCGAAACGAAACTGAAGGCAGAGATATTCATGGTCATCAGGAAGTTATCGAGGCTCGTATCCACAAAGCGGCCGCGCAGCTCGCTCTTGTCGGAATAGCCGACGGCATGCAGGAAGAAATCGATCTTGCTCCAGCGCTTTTCGATCTCGGCAGCCAGATTGTCGATCGAGGCATTGTCGGAGACGTCGCATTCGATGAGGAAATCGGAGCCGACTTCGGCGGCAAGCGGGCGCACGCGCTTTTCGAGCGCTTCGCCCTGATAGCTGAAGGCGAGCTCGGCGCCTTGCTCGGCGCAGGCCTTGGCGATGCCCCATGCCATCGAGCGGTCATTGGCGACCCCCATGATGAGGCCGCGTTTGCCTTCGAGGAGTTTGCTCATGATGTCTGCCCCTTTATTCTATTCTATCGTGGGTTACTGGACGTTATGGTTGGCGCATCCTACACATTCGGACCCGCCGGTCAATTGGCGGTCTTTTCCCTGGTCAGCCGGTCAAGCGTATAGGCCGCATTGAGCTCCGCCCCGGCGACAAAACCGAGGCTGACGAGAAAGCAGAATATCTGGGTTACCACCACCCCGGCAAGCGAACCGTAGGTGACATCGTAATTGCCGGCGTAGCGCAGATAAAGCGACAGCCCCTTCGCCGTGGCAATGAGGATGACGAGGGCGAGCAGCGTGCCCGGCAGCCGGTACGGCCGTTTCAGCCGGCGCGGGGTGAGCGCGAGATAAACGCCGTAAAGTCCGAACGCCAGCACTGCAGGTCCAAGGAACAGGTTGAGGAAGTTCCATAGCTCGGTCAGGCTGCCGGTCACCACGTCGGGGAAAAAGCTCGTAACCGCCTTCACGACCGCTGGGCCGATCACGAGGATCGACATGGCAATGAGGATGCTGATGGCGGCAAAGATCACCACGGCAAGGCTTTCCAGCCGGCGGAGCCATGCGGCTCGGGCATGTTCACGCCCGAAGGCCTTCACGAGTATACCTCGCGCAGTTTCAACCCCTGTCGCGGCCGTCCAGATGGCGAAGACGATGGAGCCCGTGAGGATTTCAGGTCTGGTGGAATCCACCACCCCCTTGATCGGGCCACTGAGGGCCTCGCCGACCTCATGGGGCAGGGCATCCATCATGAAGGTGATGGCGGCCACCCCTTGTTCGGTCTGGCCCAGAAAGCCCGAAACGGCCACGAGGAAAATCACGAAAGGGAAAAGTGATAGCATGGCGATGAACGCCATGTTGCCGGCCGATCCCATTCCATCGTGTTCAAGGAAGCGGGCCGCTGCCTTGCGCCAGATTGCGCCGTGATGCCGCAGCTGCTCCATCACCTCAGCTGAGGCCTGCCTTACGGCGCAGGTCAGCCCCGTTGCCACCACGCCACTGGCGGATCAGTTGCTCGAGGATCAGGTCGCGTTCAGTGGGCAGCATGACCTTGAGGATGACATACATATTGCCCACTTCATCCCGCCGCTTCACGCCCTTGCCCTTCAGGCGCAGCCGCTTGCCTGAGGAAGAACCTTTCGGGATACGGATGGTGAGGCGCCCTTTCGGGGTCGGTACCTCGATATCGCCGCCAAGGATCGCTTCATCGAGCGAGATCGGCAGTTCGAGAAGGATGTCGAGCCCGTCGCGGGTGTAATAGGGGTGCGGCGCCACGCGGATTTCGATCAGCGCGTCGCCCTTCAGCGCCGTCGCCGTGCCCGGGCCACCCTGGCCGACAAGCCGGATCACCTGACCATCCTGAATGCCCTCCGGAATCTTGATATCGACCGAGCGGCCGTCATTCAGCCGCAGGCGGCGCGTACCGCCCGAAATCGATTCCTCGAAGCCGATCGTCAGTTCGTAATTGACATCAAGGCCGCGGCGCGGGCCGCCCTTGGGCTTGGCGCCACCGGCGTCGCCAGCGGCACCCTTGCGGCCGCGCCCGCCGGAGAAACGGAAAAATTCGGAAAAGATGTCCGAGGTGTCTTCGAAATCGAAGCCTTCGCCGCTGCTGCGGCCCTTTCCGCCAAAGCCGAAGCCGCCAGCGCCTTTGCCGCCCGGCTTGGCGTACCATTCATCATGATAGGCATGGCGTTCGTTGCCCTGATCGTCGATCTCGCCGCGGTCATAACGGCCGCGCTGCGCCTCGTCGCCAAGGATATGGTAAGCGGCCGAGACTTCCTTGAACTTCTCGGCAATCGCCGCATTGTCCTTGTTGCGGTCGGGATGGTATTTCTTGGCAAGCGAACGGTAAGCCTTCTTGATGTCATCCGGGCTTGCCTGGCGCTCAACGCCGAGAATTTGATAGAGGTCTCGCATCACAAGGTGTTGTCCGTCTGATAAACTCGAATACTCTGCTTGCGCCAACCCAATATAAGATGCCATGCGTCTGCTGCAACTGACAAAACCATAGAGGGAAGTTCCCCGCCATGACAGCCCAGAATGCCACCTACACCAAACCCTTCGATCTTTTTGCGGAATGGATGAAGGAAGCCGAGGCAAACGAGCCCAATGATCCGAACGCCATGGCGCTTGCCACCGTGGACGCGGAAGGACGGCCGGGCCTGCGTATGGTGCTGCTGAAGGGCTGGGCAGAGGACGGATTCCGGTTCTTCACCAACCTCACCAGCCGCAAAGGGCGCGATCTGGCCGAGAACCAGAATGTGGCACTTCTGTTTCACTGGAAGTCGCTGCGCCGCCAGATTCGGATTGAAGGCAGCGTTTCACCGGTGACGACCGAAGAGGCCGACGAATATTTCGCCTCACGCCCGCGTGGCAGCCGGATCGGGGCCTGGGCATCGAAACAATCGGCGCCCATGGAAGGCCGGTTCGAGTTCGAGGGACGCATCGCAAAATATACGGCCGAATATGCAGTGGGTGAAATTCCAAGGCCGGATTTCTGGTCCGGTTATCTGGTGACGCCGAAGCGTTTTGAATTCTGGATGGACCGGCCTTTTCGCCTGCATGACCGGCATCAGTATGATTTGGCTGACGACGGCAAAGGTTGGACGGTTACCACTCTTTATCCTTGATTGCGGATGAATTACGACTCGCAATCCGAATCGAAATGAGTGATTCGGTTTTTCGGCCCTTCTTCCCTTTTTCATACTTGGCAGTACAGATTTTGACGCTTAATCTGGACTTTCAAATCCTGGGAGGGGAAGTGAGATGGATGGCATGCAGCCTGCCGGTACGCCGGCCGAGACGATCCGCGAAATTCTGAACGCACAGCGCAAGGCCTATCTGGCTGAAGGCGAGGTCACGCTCGAGGCGCGCCTCGACCGGCTGAAGCGCGCCCGTGCCGTGCTGATGGACAACAAGGATACCTTCATCCGCCTGATTTCCGAGGATTTCGGCAATCGCTCGGGCGATACGACGCTCTTTGCCGATATCGTAGGCAGCCACGGGGCGCTTTCGGATGCCATCAAACATACCGCCAAATGGATGAAGCCCGAACGTCGCGGCTTGCCGTTCCCGCTGGGCCTCCTTGGCGCGAAGGCGCAGGTGGTGCCGCAGCCGAAGGGCGTTGTCGGCCTCATCACCCCCTGGAACTTCCCGCTGACGATGGTGTTTGTGCCGCTAGCCCAGATGCTGGCGGCCGGCAACCGGGTTGTCATCAAGCCGTCCGAATGGACGCCAAAGACATCCGAATTCCTGAAGGAAGCCTTTACCAAGGCCTTTGACCGCACCGAAGTGGCTGTGGTGACGGGCGGCGTGGAAACGAGCCAGGCTTTCGCCTCGCAGCGTTGGGACCATCTGATGTTCACGGGCGCCCCAGCGGTCGGCAAGCTTATCATGCGCGCGGCGTCCGAGAACCTCGTGCCCGTGACGCTTGAACTCGGCGGCAAGAGCCCGGTTGTGGTTGGCCGTTCGGCAGACATTGCGGAAACCGCCGAGCGTGTGGCGGTGTTCAAGCATATGAACGCCGGCCAGATCTGCCTCGCGCCCGATTATCTGAATGTGGCGGAAGAACAGCGTGACGCGTTTGTTGAAAGCTACACCAAGACGGTCGAGGGCATGTATCCGACCATGCTGGCGAACGAGCAATATACCTCGATCATCACACCGCGGCACCGCGAACGGCTGGAAGGCTATATCGCCGACGCCCGCGCCAAGGGCGCCGATGTGCGGATCATCAATCCGGCGGACGAGAATTTCGAAGGCCAGAACCAGACGAACAAGCTGCCGTCTGCCCTCATCCTCAACCCCACCGACGACATGAAGGTGATGCAGGAAGAGATTTTCGGCCCCATTCTGCCGGTGCGCACCTACAAAGAGGTGGATGAGGTCATCGACTATGTGAATGACCGCGAACGTCCGCTCGCGCTCTATTACATGGGCAATGACGACGCCGAGCAGAAAAAGGTCGTCACCCGCACCACCTCCGGCGGGGTGACGGTGAATGACTGCCTGTGGCACGGCGCCCACGAAACGCTGCCTTTCGGCGGTGTGGGCAACAGTGGCATCGGTTGCTATCACGGTTATGACGGCTTCAAGGAATTCAGCCATATGAAGCCGGTGCTGAAGCACCCCAAACGTAGCATTGGCCGGCTGATGGGGATTGTGCCGCCCTATACCGACAAGCTGAAGAAAATGATGGCAATGCAGCTGAAGAAGTAAGGGCAGGCATGTGACTGACCTTGGCTTCCAGTTCCGCACGGTCGGCGCCGTTCTCTGTGAAGACGGCGCCGCTTCCCGCCTTGGCGAAATCCTCGCCGCACGGTTCGACCGCGCGCCGGTGCTGGTCGTCACCGACCCCGGCATCATCAAACTCGGCCTCGCCGGGCCTGCTATCGCCTCTCTGGAGGTGGTGGGCTTCAAACCTGCTGTTTTTGATGCCGTCACTGCAGATCCTGCGGACAGCGTTGTGCTGGCTGCCACGGAAGCCGCAACTCGGCACGGTGCCGGAATAATTGTGGGCTTCGGCGGCGGCAGTTCGATGGATGTGGCGAAGCTTGTTGCCGTCCTCGCCAAGGGGCGTGAAAAGCTTGCTGACATCTACGGCCTCGACAAGATCAAATCGGGCCGCCTGCCGCTTGTGCAGGTGCCGACGACCGCTGGCACGGGCTCGGAAGTCACGTCGGTAGCGATTGTAACGACCGGCGAGACGACCAAGGCAGGCGTGGGCTCGCCTGTACTGCTGGCCGACCTCGCGCTTCTCGATGCCACGCTGACGACCGGCTTGCCGCGCCATGTGACGGCGGCAACCGGGATCGACGCGATGGTGCATGCGATTGAAGCCTTCACCAGCCGCATCAAAAAGAATCCGGTGTCCGATGCCTATGCCCGGCAGGCGCTGAAGATGCTCGGTAGCAACCTTCTCAAAGCCTGCGGGAATGAGGTGTCGTTCGATGCCCGCCGTGCCATGCTGACGGGGGCGATGCTGGCCGGTACTGCCTTCGCGAATGCGCCGGTGGCGGCCGTTCATGCGCTCGCGTACCCGGTGGGCGGCATTTTCCATGTGCCGCATGGGCTTTCAAACGCGCTGGTGCTGCCGCATGTGATGCGCTTCAACCTGCCGGCAGCTTTCGAATTTTACGGCGAGCTTGCCGCTGATCTGGGTCTCGCGGGCGACACGACCCCGGCGCGCGCCGAAGCGCTGATCGAATGGCTGGAAGGCTTGATCGAGGCGACCGGCATCGAACGGCGCTTGCGTGAAGTGGGTGTTGCGGAGAATGATGTGGAAAGGCTGGCGGAAGACGCGATGCTGCAGACCCGCCTTCTCGTCAATAATCCGCGCGAGGTGACCCTGTCTGACGCCCGTGCCATCTATGAGGCCGCCTGGTGACATCTGAACGTCCGACTTTCCGCCCGCTCGATGCCTTTCCGGTGCGAGCCCCGGTCCAGACGCGCTGGGACGATAACGACATCTACGGCCATGTAAATAACGTGGTCTATTACAGCTATTTCGATACGGTGGTGAACCGCCACCTGATCGAGGCGGGGGCACTTGATATCCACGCGGGTGAGGTGATCGGCCTTGTGGTGGAAACCGGCTGCCGCTACCGCGCACCGCTTGCCTTCCCCGAGCCCGTGACCGCGGGCATGGGAGTTGCCCATATCGGGCGCTCAAGCGTGCGATACGAGATTGGCCTCTACGGCGCTGACCTTACTGAGGCGGCGGCAGAAGGCTTTTTCATTCATGTTTATGTGGACCGCACGACGCGGCGTCCGACCGAACTGCCTGCGCGGTTCCGCGAGGTGCTGGAAGCCGCAAGGTTCTGATCCGTTTCCGGGGAGGGAAGTATGGACGTCAAAGACAAGGTCATCATCATCACGGGCGGTGCCAGCGGCATCGGCAAAGCGCTCGCCGAGTTGTTCGCCAAGGAAGGCGCCAGGGCGATTGCCGTGACCGACGTCAATCAGGAAGGCGTCGACGCCGTTGCCAAGGGCATTGGCGCGGTCGCCATCCCCTACGTGATGGATGTGACGAGCGAAGCTGCCGTGAAGGCGGTCGTCGATGAGATGACGGCCAAGTTCGGCGGGGTCGACCTTTATGTCTCGAACGCCGGTATCCTGTTCTCGGACGCACCGGACTGGACGGCGATCAGCCAGTCGGAAGCCCAGTGGGACAAGATCTGGAAAGTGAATGTCTATGCCCATGTGATCGCCTGCCGCGCCGTGTTGCCGCAGATGCGGGAGCGCAAATCGGGCGGCATCCTGATCACAGCGTCGGCCGCGGGCCTCCTGTCACAGATTGGCGACACCAGCTATTCCACCACCAAGCATGCCGCGGTCGGCTTTGCCGAAAGCCTGGCGATCAGTCACGGCGACGATGGCATCTGGGTCGGCGCACTTTGCCCGCAGGCGGTAGATACCGCGATGGTGCGGGGTGCGCGTGACAGCTCGGCCACGCTCGATGGTGTGATGCCCGCCGAAGAACTGGCCAAACGTACGCTTGCCGCCATACGCGAAGGCCGCTTCATGATCCGCCCGCATGAGGAAGTGGAAAGCTATTTCAAGCACAAGGCGGAAAATTACGACCGCTGGGTCGGCGGCATGCGCAAGCTGCGCCGCCTGCAGATGGAAAAGACCGGCCGCCCGATCTGAGGCAGCTTTGAAGGGATACGACACCGGGGAGGGTGACATGGACTATACGAAACTGATGGATTTCACCGGCAAGACTGTTCTGGTTTCCGGTGCCTCGCGCGGGATAGGCGAGCAGATCGTGCGCGGCTTTGCCGCGAACGGCGCCAAAGTGATCGTTTCCTCGCGCGATCAGGCTGCCTGCGAAGCGGTGGCGGCCAGCATCCGGGAAGTCGGCGGTGACGCTGTCGCCAAGGCAGCGCACGCCGGCCATATGGAAGCGGTGAATGCGCTTTTCGACTGGATCGAGGCCGAGTTCGGCGGGCTTGATGTGCTGGTCAATTGCGGGGGTACCAACCCCTTCTTCGGGCTGATCGGCGACACACCGGAAGCGGCGTTCGACAAGACAATTGATGTGAACCTCAAAGGGCCCTTCTATATGTCGTCCCGCGCGGTGAAGCAGATGCAGAAGCGTGGCGGCGGCGCCATCGTCAATGTGGCCTCAATCAACGGCATCCGCCCCGGCAACCTGCAGGGCATCTATTCGATGACGAAGGCCGCCATGATCAACATGACGCTTTCCTACGCCCGCGAATATGGCAAAGACGGCATTCGCGTGAACGCGATCTGCCCCGGCTTCATCGCCACCAAGATGACCTCCGTTTTCCAGCAAAATGACGAGCTGATGGACAAGATCACGTCCGCCTTCCCGATCCCGCGTGTGGGCCAGCCGGAAGACATGGTGGCGGGTGTGCTGTATCTTGCTTCTGACGCCGCAGGCTTCACCACGGGCACCACGCTTGTGATGGACGGAGGCTACACCACGGGAGGCGGGATGTGAGTGACGCGACCAACAAGAAAATCGATGTGAGGCCCGGCGAAGAACTGAATGCTGCTGAAATCGACGCCTTCCTGAAGGCGCGGATCGGTGGCCTGAAGGGCGAACCGCTTATTCGCCAGTTCGCGAGCGGGCATTCCAATCTCACCTATTCGATTGTGTATGAGAACAAGCGGCTGGTGCTGCGCCGCCCACCCTTCGGCACGCGGCCCAAATCCGGCCACAGCATGATCCGCGAATTTCGCGTGATGAATGCCTTGAAGCCCGTTTATCCGGCTGTTCCCATCACGCACTTCCATGTGCCGGACGAGGAAAGCCCCTTGGGCGTTGAGTTCTATGTGATGGACGAGGTCGAGGGCTACAAGATCGACCGCGACATGCCGGCGGGCCTCAATTTCGATGCCGCCAAGAACCGGGCGCTTTGCGAATCCTTTTTCGAGAAGCTGATTGAACTGCATGCCGTGGATTTCAAGGCCATCGGCCTTGGTGATTTCGGACACCCGGAAGGCTATGTCGAACGCCAGATCAAGGGCTGGAATGGCCGCTACGAGAAGGTCATCACCGATGACGTCGAGGACTTTGCCGATGTGCGCGGCTGGCTTGAGGCCAAAATGCCGGCGGGCGAGGTGGGTCATGCCATCGTGCACGGCGATTACCGGCTTGATAACGCCATTCTCAATCTGGCCGATCCCCTGAAGATCGAGGCTATCCTCGATTGGGAAATCAGTGCGCTTGGCGATCCGCTGATGGACCTTGGCAATACGCTTGCCTACTGGTCACAGGCGGGCGACCCGGGCAATATCCTTGCGATGCGGATGCAGCCCTCAAACGCGCCGGGCATGATGACGCGGCGCGAGATCGTCGATTTCTATCAGGCCAAAACCGGCATCGATTGCAGCCATTTCGATTTCTATCTGATCGCCGGCGTTTTCCGGCTCGCCGTGATCCTGCAGCAGATTTATTACCGCTACTATCACGGCCAGACGCAGAACAAGGCGTTTTCGACCTTCGGCGAACGCACAAATGCGCTTGGGCGCTATGCCCGGTCATTGATCGAAGGATCGAATATCCGCTAGTGCGGCTCAGGCTTTGGGCTCGTCCGAGCTCTTCAACCGGATGAGCCCTTCCTGCGCGGTAGAGGCGATCAGCGTGCCGTCGCGGCGATAGATATTGCCGCGGCAGAGTCCCCGCCCGGATTTCATCCATAGGCCCTCGGTTTCATAATAAAGCCAGTCGTCCACCCGGAAGTCGGTGGTGCGGAACCACATGGCATGATCAAGGCTTGCCAGCCGGCCGACAGTCGGGTGCGAAGGCAGGATGCCGTGGGGGCGCAAGAGCGACGACATGAAGCCGAAATCGGAAATATAGGCAAGTAACCGCTCGTGCAGGGCTGGGTCGTCACCGATGGTGCCGCGAAGCCTGAGCCAGTGGCCGCCTTTCGCGGGCATCGGCTTGGGATCGTCCACGTCCACTGGCGTCACTGCGCGAGCCTCGAACGGCAGGTGTTGGAACGGGTCTTCGTCGCGCTTGAATAGCCGGATGAAGCGGCCGTAATAGCCCGCGCCATAGGGCAGGGTGTCAGGGTCCGGCACTTCGGGCATCTGCGGCTGGTGCTCGTAGCCGGGCTCGCCCGCATGGAACGACAGGCCGATCGAATAGATGGCCTGATGGTCCTGATAGGCGACAACCCGGCGGGATGAGAAGCTGCGTCCGTCGCGCAAAACATCGACGGAATAGCTGATCGGCAGGTCGGCTTTGCCGGCGCGCAGGAAATAACTGTGCAGACTGTGGAGGCTGAGGCTCTTGTCCACGGTGCGGGTGGCGGCATCCACCGCCTGTGCCAGCACATGGCCGCCGAAGACATGACGGTTCGGCCAGTCGTTCGGCTGGCCGTGATAGTTCAAAGGCTCAACCTCGCTGATCGCAAGATTGTCCAGGATGGCGGCAAGATCGGTCATAAAGCCTCAGTCGCGGTAGCTTGTGTCGGTACGGTCCAGTTTGCGCATCAGGGCAGGCAGGACCAGCATGTCGGCGCCCGAAGCCCCGGCCACGGTGCGCAGGTCGCGGACCGTATTGTCGATGGCTTCCTGGCTTGGGTGATGAATCGGCACGCCGGCACACTGGGTAAGGATCTGGATGCGGCAGGCCTTTTCAAGGAAGAACATCAGCTCGAACGCCTGGCCGACCGTTTTGGCCACAGTGAGTGTGCCGTGGTTCCTCAGAATCATTGCCTGCTTGTTGCCAAGATCCTTCACCAACCGGGTCTTCTCGTCGTCGCGCACGGCAAGTCCTTCGAAATCGTGATAGGCGACCGTCATCCAGGCCGGGATCGAGCTTTGGGCGAAAGGCTGCAGGCCGTCCTTCTGGTTCGATACGGCAATGCCATAGTCGGTGTGAAGGTGCAGCACGCATCCGGCCTCGTCGCTTGCCTGATGGATCGCCGAATGGATGACGAAGCCAGCCTTGTTCACCATGAAGGGGGTATCGAGGATCTTGTCGCCGTTGAGATCGACCTTGACGAGGCTCGAGGCCGTGATTTCATCGAACATCAGGCCGAGCGGGTTAAGGAGGAAATGATGGTCGCCCCCCGGCACCTTCGCCGAGATATGGGTATAGATCAGATCATCCCAGCCGTGCATCGCACACAGGCGATAAGCAGCGGCAAGCTCGACCCGCACTTTCCATTCCTCTTCGGAAACCTTGTCGCGAACCGACGGGATTTCCAGCATTCCGGTCTTTTTCATGGTGTCTCTCCCATTCCCCAGTGTGCTCAGGCTGCCTGAGCAAATCTCCCTGTTCAAGCGTCTTTGACGGCCCTGCTGCCGAAAGCGCTTGAATATCCGTCAGGTCACTTTAAACATATTTTGGACTTTGTGGTCTGAAAATGTTTTCCAGACCATCAACAGCCACTGGATTTGGGGAGGTCCGCTTGCTGTCAGAACTCGTTTTGCCGCCTGCTGTTGCAGGTGAACCTGTCGATGCCACCATGCTGCGTATCATGGACGCTGTGCCGATGTTTGCCCGTGGCAAGCGGGAACGGGACGGTGTCTCCTACGATGTTTTCGAGCATTGCCCGCCGAGTCTCAGGGAAATGTTCATGATCATGATGACGCATGCAGAGAAGGAATATCTCGTCTGCGGGGATGACCGGCTGACTTTCCGGGACACGCTCGACCGCGCGGCGCGCTTCGCGCAGGCGCTGGTTGGCGAATATAGTCTCAAGAAGGGCCAGCCCGTCGGCCTTGCCATGCGGAACAATGCCGAATGGGTGATCGCCTATATGGGCATCATCGCAGCTGGCGGCGTTGTGGTTGCCATGAATGCATGGTGGGGTACCGAGGAGCTTGAATGGGCGGTTGACGATAGCGGCGCCCGGCTGTTGGTCGTCGATCAGGACCGCGCCGACCGGCTGCAGGCACGCCATGCCAAGGACAAGGATGTCCAGTTCATCATGGTGCGTGGGAAAAGCGGTGGCGAGCGGGTCCGCAATTTCGCGGAATTCATGGATTACGGCTCCCCGATGGCCTTCCCGCCGGTGGAGTTGGGGCCAACCGATGATGCCATGATCGTTTTCACCTCGGGTTCCAGCGGTTTCCCCAAAGGGGCTGTTTCGACGCATGAGGCCATCGCCCATGTGCTGCTCACATGGATGGTGATCGCCATGGCGCTGAAATCGCAGGCAGCGGCAAACGGCCAGCCGGTGCCGGACGACTACCAGCCCGTGATGCTGGTGGCAGTGCCTTTCTTCCATGTGACCGGCCTTGTGCCGGTGATGCTGGTCTCCGCGATGATCGGCCGCAAGCTCGTGCTGATGCACAAATGGGATGTGAAGACGGCGTTTGAGCTGATCGAGCGCGAGGGCGTGACCGGCATGACCGGCGTGCCGACCATGTCTTATGAACTCGCTGCCTCGCCGCTGCGCAAGGATTATGACCTGTCGACTCTGGTGGATCTTGGCGGCGGCGGTGCTGCCCGCCCGCCGGAGCATGTGAAGCTGATCAAGGAATCTTTCAAGGAAGTCCGTGTCGGTATTGGCTACGGCCTTACCGAAACCAATTCGCTGACCGCGATGCTGTCGGGGGATGAATATGTTGCGCGGCCGAATTCGACCGGCAAACCGACGCCGCCGACCGTGCAGGTTAAGATCATGGGCGCGGACGGCAAGGAGATGCCGACCGGTGAAAACGGCGAAATCTGGATCAAGACCATTGCCAATGTACGCGGCTACTGGAAACGGCCGGAAGAAACGGCCCGTGCCTTCACGGATGGATGGTTTCATTCGGGCGACATCGGACATCTGGACAAGGACGGATATCTCTATATCGTCGACCGCCTGAAAGACATCATCATCCGGGGCGGCGAGAATATCAGCACCCTTGAAGTCGAAGGCGTGCTGCACGCCCACCCGGCGGTTGAAGATGTGATGGTGTTCAGCCTGCCGGATGAACGCCTTGGGGAGATTGTAGGCGCGGTACTGGTGATACCGGACGAGACAGTGTCGGTCGAGGACATCAAGGCGGAAGCTGCAAAGCATCTGGCCTATTATAAATTGCCGGAAAAGGTCTGGCGCACGGCTGAGCCGTTGCCGCAGATCGCCTCGGGCAAGATCGACCGCAGCGGTATCCGGAGTTTCTACCGCGCCGCCTATGCTGACGAGATGAAGAAAGTGGGAGGAAAGTGAATGTCGATGGATCTGGGGATCACGAAGCGGGCCGACGAGCTCAGGACAAAGGTACGCACCTTCATTGATGAAAAGGTGCTGCCGCTCGAAGACGAATATCATTCTGAAGTTGGCAAGCTTGGTGACCGGTTCCAGTTCACCGACCGCATGACCGAAATCCTTGAAACGCTGAAGGCGGAAGCCAAGAAAGCCGGCCTCTGGAATTTCTGGCTGACCGATAGCGAGCGTGGCTACGGCCTCAGCACAGTGGAATATGCCTATCTCGCCGAGGAAATGGGCCGGTCGCACTTGGCCGCTGAATGCTTCAACTGCTCGGCGCCCGACACCGGCAACATGGAAGTGTTGGAACGCTACGGCAGCGAAGAGCACAAGAAGAAATGGCTGGCGCCGCTTCTTGAGGGCAAAATCCGCTCGGCCTATGTGATGACCGAGCCGGGCGTGGCGTCGTCGGATGCAACCAACATTTCGCTGACAGCCGAGCTTGACGGCGACGAATGGGTGCTGAACGGCGAGAAATACTGGGCTTCGGGCGCCGGTGACCCGCGCTGCCAGATTTTCATCGTGATGACCTGCACCGACAAGGACGCGCCGCGCCATGCGCGTCATTCCATGATCCTTGTGGAGCGTGGCACGCCGGGCGTTGAAATCCTGCGTCCCATGATGGTGTTCGGCCATGACGATGCGCCGCACGGCCACATGCATATCCGCTTCACCAATGTCCGCGTGCCGAAGGATAACCTGATCCTCGGTGTGGGGCGCGGTTTTGAAGTGGCGCAAGGCCGCCTCGGGCCCGGCCGTATCCACCATTGCATGCGCTCGATCGGGGCTGCTGAACGCGCGCTTGATCTGCTGTGCAAGCGGGCGATGACGCGCGAAGCCTTCGGCAAGCCGCTCGCCAAGCTTGGCGCCAACTATGACATCATTGCCGAATGCCGGATCGAGATCGAAATGGCACGGCTCCTGTGCCTGCGTGCCGCCCACATGATGGACACGCTCGGCACCGAAGCGGCCCAGCCCTATATCTCGCAGATCAAGGTGGTGGCACCCCGGATGGCCTGCAAGGTGATCGACGAGGCGATGCAGATGCATGGCGGCGCCGGCATCAGCCAGGATTTCCCGCTTGCCAATATGTGGCACGGCCAGCGCACGCTCCGCTTTGCCGACGGTCCGGATGCCGTGCACCGGATGGTGATCGCGCGTACCGAACTCAAAAAATATCGCTCGAACAGCGTTTGATCCGAGAGAGGACCGAGACATGGCAATTGTCGTCAAGCCCGAAGCCCTGAATGATTATATCGGCAAGGAAACCGGCGTTTCCGACTGGTTCCTTGTGGATCAGGACAGGATCAACAAGTTCGCCGATGTGACGCTGGATCACCAGTTCATCCATATCGACCCCGAGCGCGCGAAGGCCACGCCCTTCGGCACCACCATCGCGCACGGCTTCCTTACCCTGTCGTTGTTGGCCTATCTTGCCGGCCCGCAGAATTTGCAGGTCGAGGGCACCGTGATGGGCATCAACTACGGGATGGAGAAACTGCGGTTCCTCAGTCCTGTGAAGGTGAATTCGCGCATCCGGGCGCGGGTGAAGCTGATGGAAGTGTCGCCGAAGCCCGGCGGCCGCTATCTTCTCAAAAATGAGATCACCGTGGACATCGAAGGCGAGGACAAACCCGCCCTGATCACGGAATGGCTGACCCTCATCCAGGTCGCCGGTTAATCATCCCCCAATAAGACTTCAAGGAGCTTCCAGAAATGACGATCAGGTTTGACGGCCAGGTGGCCATCGTGACGGGCGCCGGCAACGGTCTTGGCCGCAGCCACGCCCTGCAACTGGCCGCGCGCGGCGCCAAGGTGGTGGTCAATGACCTCGGCGGCAGCGTGCACGGCGAGGGCGGCTCGGTTTCGGCAGCCCAGGCCGTGGTGGACGAGATCGTCGCGGCGGGCGGCGAGGCGATGGCGCACGGTGCCAACGTCTGCAAGGCCGATGAAGTCGCCGACATGGTCAAGGCGACCATGGCGAAGTGGGGCCGCATCGACATTCTGGTCAATAACGCCGGTATCCTGCGTGACAAAAGCTTCGCCAAGATGGAAGAGAGCGATTGGGACGCTGTGATCGCCGTGCACCTGAAGGGCTCGGAAGTCTGCACCAAGGCGGTGTGGGAAATCATGCGCGAGCAGAATTACGGACGCATCATCATGACGACCTCGTCGTCGGGGCTTTATGGCAACTTTGGCCAGTCCAACTATGGCGCCGCCAAGATGGCTCTTGTAGGTTTCATGAACACGCTGTGCCTTGAGGGTGCGAAGTATAATATCAACGTCAACTGCCTGTCGCCGGTGGCGGCCACACGGATGACCGAAAACCTGATGCCGGAAGAGATGCTCGCGGCTCTGAAGCCCGAGCTTGTCACGCCGGCGGTGCTGTTCATGGCCTCCAAGGAAGGCCCGAACCGCGCAGTGATCGCAGCAGGTGCGGGCGGCTTTGCCCGCGCCGTGGTGTTGGAAACAGAAGGGATGGCATTCCGCGAAGAGGATGCTACACCGGAGAATATCGCGGCCAATTGGGGGACAATTGCAGATGCCGCGACGGGCAAGGAATACAAGGGTGGCAATGAACAGACCATCAAGTTCCTGACCAACGCCCAGAAGGTGCGCGGCTGAGGCCGCCTGTCTTCGAAGCTATTGTGAAAGAGCGCGGCTGAGGCCGCGCGCGTTCAACCGAATTCAGGGGAGTTAAATCCATGCGTGACGCAGTCATCGTATCCACCGCTCGTACGCCCATCGGCCGCGCCTACAAAGGCGCTTTCAATGCCACCCATTCGCCCACCATGGGCGGCCATGCCATCGAACATGCTGTCAAGCGTGCCGGTATCGATGGCGCCGAAGTTGAAGACGTGATCATGGGCTGCGCCCTGCCGCAAGGCACCTCGGGCGTCAATGTCGGCCGCAACGCCGCACTCCGCGCCGGCCTGCCGGTCACCGTTTCGGGCATGACGATGGACCGTCAGTGCTCGTCCGGCATGATGGCCATCGCCACCGCCGCCAAGCAGATCATCCATGACGGCATGGATGTCACCGTGGGCGCAGGCCTCGAGCAGATCTCGCTTGTCCAGAACGACAAGATGAACCGCTACGAACTGATCGATAAAAGCCTCGTCGCCATGCACAAGGACATCTACATGCCCATGCTGCAGACGGCCGAGGTTGTCGCCAAGCGTTACGGCATCAGCCGCGAAGCCATGGACGAATATGGCTACCAGTCGCAGATGCGCACGGCGGCCGCGCAGGCTGCTGGCAAGTTTGATGACGAGATCGTGCCGTTGCCTACGAAAATGGGCGTGATGAACAAGGAAACCGGCGCCGTCGAGTTCAAGGATGTGACGCTCGCGAAAGACGAGGGCAACCGCCCGGAAACCACGCTTGAAGGCCTCTCCGGCCTGAAGACCGTGATCGAAGGCGGCACCATCACGGCAGGTAACGCAAGCCAGCTTTCGGACGGCGCATCGGCGAGCGTGCTGATGGAAGCCAAACTGGCCGAAAAGCGCGGCCTCGCGCCCCTTGGCCGCTATGTTGGTATCGCTGTTGCAGGTTGTGAGCCCGACGAGATGGGCATCGGCCCCGTGTTCGCCGTGCCGAAGCTTCTGAAAGCCAATGGCCTGAAGATGGATGACATCGGCCTCTGGGAACTCAACGAGGCTTTCGCCGTGCAGGTCCTTTACTGCCGCGACAAGCTCGGTATCCCGGACGAGCTCCTGAACGTCAATGGTGGGGCCATCTCGATCGGCCACCCCTATGGCATGTCGGGCGCGCGGATGGTTGGCCATGCGCTCATCGAAGGCAAGCGCCGTGGTGCCAAATACGTTGTCTGCACCATGTGTGTGGGCGGCGGCATGGGGGCTGCCGGCCTCTTTGAAGTCCTGTGATCGAAGGGGAGGGGAAATCCGATGAAAGCTGTTCTGTGCCGCGAGCTTGGGCCCGCCGATAAACTTGAACTCGCCGATATCGACGATCCGGTTGCCGGCCCGGGCCAGGCTGTTGTGGCGGTGAAAGCCGCCGGGATCAATTTCCCCGATCTCCTGATCATTCAGGGCAAATATCAGTTCAAGCCCGAACTGCCCTTCGTTCCCGGCGGTGAAGCCGCCGGGATCGTTGAAAGCGTGGGCGATGGTGTGACAAATGTGAAGCCGGGCGACCGGGTGATTGTCACCACCATGACCGGGGCCTTTGCTGAAAAGGTGGTGGCACCCGCCGCCATGCTGATGCCGATGCCCGATGCCATGAGCTTCGAAGTCGGTGCCGGTTTCACCATCACCTATGCCACGAGCTATCACGCGCTGAAGGACCGTGCAGACCTGAAGGCAGGCGAGACCGTGCTGGTGCTTGGTGCCGCAGGCGGCGTTGGCCTCGCGACCGTGCAGCTTGCCAAAGCCATGGGCGCCAAGGTGATCGCGGCGGCTTCGTCCGACGCCAAGCTCGAGGTCTGCCGTGCGGCAGGCGCCGATGAAGTACTGAATTACGCGACCGAAGACATGAAAACCCGCCTCAAGGAACTGACCGGGGGCAGGGGTGTTGATGTGGTTTATGATCCGGTTGGCGGTGACTATACTGAGGTTGCCGTGCGCGCTCTGGCGCCCAATGGCCGTCTGCTGGTCATCGGCTTCGCGGCTGGCGATATCCCGAAAATCCCGCTCAATCTGCTGCTTCTGAAGCAATCCGCGCTTGTGGGTGTGTTCTGGGGCGCATGGGCTGGTGCCAACCCCAAGGGGCAGGTTGCCAATATGAAGGAAATGTTCGCGATGATCGCGGAAGGGCGACTTGATCCGAAAGTGACCGAGATTTACCCGCTTGCCGACTTCACGTCGGCTTTTGAAGCCCTTTCGGCGCGTCGGGCGACGGGCAAGGTCGTCCTTGTGCCATGAGCGGCCATGCCCTTCGGCTCATAGCAGGCAAGACGGCGCGGCGCCGGATCGAGGAAAACGGTCTGACGCCCGATCTTGTCCGTCTTGTGCTCGGGGCATCCGGCGGGCCGAAATGGCTGGTTCTCAAGGGGCTTGATCAGTATGTGCTGGGCGAGTGGCTGCCGAAGGCGGCGCAGCCGATTGACCTGATCGGTTCGTCCATCGGTGCCTTCCGCATGTCGGTCGCGGCGCATCCGGAGCCTGCCAAAATGGTCCAGCGACTGGAGGACACCTATCTTTCCTACCGTGCCGACAAGGGGCTGACGGCAGAGGCAGTGACGAAACAGTCCTACGATATCGTCAATGCGCTGTTCCCGCCTGAAGATGCTGTCAGGGTAGTGGCAAATGCCGACCGCCGGCCGCTCAATATTGTGGCAGTGCGGGGCAAGGGGCCGGCTGCCAGCCATCATGCGCTCATCGAAGGGCTTGGCGTGCTCCTTGCTGCCGGCGCCAACCTGATGAGCCGCAAGGCACTGGGGCTGTTTTACGAACGGGTGGTCTTTCACACGGGACATGCCGTCCCGTCGTCGCACCGCTGGCAGGGCTTCGGGCGGATCGATATCCCGCTGAGGCCCGAGGCACTTGTTGATGCCATCATGGCATCGGGATCGATCCCCTATGTGATCGACCCGATCACTGAAATCGCCGGTGCGCCGCGCGGCAATTACCGCGACGGGGGCGTCACCGACTATCATTTCGATGTGATGTGGGACGCGGGCGACGGGATCGTCCTTTACCCGCATTTCTACCCCTATCTGGTGCCCGGCTGGTTCGACAAGAAGCTGAAAGGCCGCCGTGTGCGCGGCGAGGCGCTTGATAATTTGCTGATCCTGGCGCCAAGCGACGAGTTCGTCGCCAGCTTGCCGCACGGTCGTATCCCGGAGCGCAAGGACTTCGGCGCACGCCCGGACGCCGATCGCCTGAAGGACTGGCGCAAGGTGGTGGCCGAGAGCGGCCGATTGGGGGAAGAGTTTGCAATGCTTTCGGCCTCGCCGGGCAAGCTGATGGAGCGGCTTGAAATGGCGCCGCAATGATGGCCAAATGATCGAATGGGAACGGGGAGTAGCCAATTGTACACTGATGGAACTGTATTCGGGGAAGCGGACCTGCTGGCCGGGCATCTTGGCGACTTCATCGACCTGTGCGTGGATATGCACGGCGACAGCGACGCCTTCACTTGCGTGCTGCCGACGGGCCACCATGCCACGCTGACGCACCGCCAGATCGGCAAATATTCGGATGCGGTTGCTGCCTTCCTGCGCGACGGGCTCGGGCTCAATCAGGGTGACGTGGTGGCGATCCAGGCGCCGAACGTGCTTGGCTATCCGGTCCTTGCCTTCGGCATCATGAAGGCTGGGCTTACCGTCACCAACGTCAACCCGCTATACACGGTCGAGGAAGCCCAGCACCAGCTGAAGGATAGCCACGCCAAGGTCCTGTTCGTGATCGACCTCTTCGGCGACCGTGTGAAAGGCTCCATCGACGGCACGGAAGTGCGGCACGTTTACAAACTGTCGCTCCTTGATTTCTTCCCGCAGCCGACCCGTGCCATCCTTGGCTTTGCCATGAAACATATCAAGAAGCTGATCCCGCCCTTCAGCGTGAAGTCGGAAGGCACGCTTCTCGATGTGGTGAAGGAAGGCCAGCGGCTTCTGGATGCAGGGGCGCAGCCGAAATTTTACCGCGAAGGGCGCGGACTTAACGATATCGCCTTTTATCAATATACGGGTGGCACCACGGGCCGTTCGAAAGGGGCGGCGCTGACGCACCGCAACGTGATCGCCAACATGTCGCAAAGCTCGAAGCGCAGCGCTGGCCTGATCGCCGAGAATGACAGCATGCTTCTGGTGCTGCCGCTGTATCACGTTTACGCGCTGGCGGTTGGCGCGATGGCGAGTATGCATAACGGTGTGCATGTGGTTCTGGTGCCGGTGCCGCGGCCTATCGTCAACCTGAAGCATGCCTTCGAGAAGTTCGATATCACGGTGATGCCGGGGGTGAACACGCTGTTCCTCGGCCTCATGCAGGAAAGCTGGTTCCGCGAAAACCCGCCGAAAACACTGCGCATGTGCTTCGCTGGCGCTGCACCCCTGCAGCCGGCCACCGCGCAAGCCTGGACGGACCTCACTGGTGCCCCGATCTATGAAGGCTATGGCCTCACCGAAGGGACCTGTATCGTCACCTCCACCCCCTTTACCGAACAGCCGCGTACCGGCAGCTGCGGCAAGCCGATGCCCGGCACCATCCTCAGGATCGTTGGCGAAGACGGGCGGGACCTGCCGCCGGGCGAGCCGGGTGAGCTGTGGATCAAGGGGCCGCAAGTGATGCTGGGCTACCTGAATGCGCCGGAGGCCACGGCTGCGATCCTCGCCGATGGCTGGCTGCGCACCGGCGATATCGCCAAGGTGGATGACGAAGGCTACCTTTATATCGTGGACCGGCTGAAAGACATGGTGATTGTCTCGGGCTTCAACGTGTTCCCGACGGACATCGAATCCGTACTGACCCGTCATTCGCGCATCAATGATGCTGCGGTCGTTGGTGTGCCGGACCATGAAACGGGCGAGCGTGTGGTGGCCTATGTGGTGCCAGGCGACAATGAATTGACGCCGGAGGAAATCCGCGATTATTGCCGCGAGCACCTGACCGGCTACAAGGTGCCGAAATCGGTGGTGCTGATCGACGAACTGCCGAAATCGCCAGTGGGTAAGGTGCTGCGCCGTGAACTCAGGGACCGTGCCCGCGTCGAATTTGCATCGGTGGCCTGAACGATGGATCTGGGGCTCAAAGGCAAACGCGTTCTCGTCAGCGGCGGCACCCGGGGGATCGGGGCTGCGATTGTGGACACTTTCCTCGCGGAAGGTGCAGACGTCGCCTTCTGTGCCCGCAACGCAAAGGCAGTTGCCGAGCGGGTTGCAGCCCTTGAGGCTCAAGGGCACCGGGTGGATGGCCGCGCCTGCGATGTATCGGACGCCCGCGCCTATCTTTCCTGGATCGACGAAGCGTCGGCCGCCTTTGGCGGCATTGATGTTTTCGTGCCAAACGTCAGCGGCATGGGGCTTGGCCTCGGCGAGGAGGCCTGGCGCCGGCAGTTCGAGGTCGACCTGATGGGGACCGTACGGGGCGCCGAGCGCGCCATGACCCACATGCCAGGTGGCGGCAGCATCGTTGTCATCTCGTCCATTTCGGGGATCGAGCCCTTTGGCGATATCGGCCCCTATGCCACCTTCAAGGCGGCATTGACGACTTATGCGAGCGGCCTTGGCGACAGTGCCGGGCGGCAGGGTGTGCGCGTGAATGTGGTCTCGCCCGGTGCCATCCATGTGGAAGATGGTTTCTGGGGTGAAATCCAGCGCAACCAGCCTGATGTTTATAATATGGTGGCAAGCCGCCATCCGCTCGGCGCCCGCCTTGGTACGCCGGAAGAGGTTGCCCGTGCGGTCGTCTTTCTGGCGAGTCCGGCCGCGAGCTGGATCACACGGGCCAATCTGGTGGTTGATGGCGGCGCGACCCGTCGTTTCCAGTTCTGACCGGAATATCGCCTTAATCCTGCCATCCTGATCCCCCTGAATGCGGCCATCGCATTCGGGAGGTTGATCATGCTTAAATCCTTGTTGCCCGCCGGGCTCTGTTTCGCGCTGATGGGAATACTGTCGGGCGGCGTCGCCGCGCATCCAACCTTCGAGGCCGGCATCAAGGCGATTGAAGCGAAGATTGGCGGGCGTGTTGGTGTGACGGTCATTGACCCGGAAACCGGCCAGCGTCTTTCCCATCGCGGCAACGAACGGTTTGCCATGTGCTCCACCTTCAAATGGGCGCTGGCAGCAGCCATCCTGAAAGAAGTGGACGAAGGCCGACTGACGCTTGACGAACGCATCCAGTACGGCGACCGCGATCTGCTTTCCTATGCGCCTGTCACCACGGCGCGGGTCGGGGAGGGTGCGATGAGTGTGCGCGATCTGGCGTCTGCTGCCGTATCCGTCAGCGATAATACGGCGGCCAATCTGCTGCTTGCCAAAATCGGCGGCCCGGAGGGGCTGACGGCTTTCCTTTGGAATACGGGTGACGCTGTGACCCGGCTTGACCGCACGGAACCGAGCCTCAACGAGAACCGCGAAGGCGACCAGCGCGATACGACCACGCCGGATGCGATGGCAAACACGCTGCAGAAGCTGCTGACAGGCGATACCCTGTCGCCGCAGTCGCGCGATCTCTTGATCCAGTGGCTTGAGGAAACCTCGACCGGCAACAACCGCTTGCGGGGTGGCTTCCCCGGCGACTGGCGGGCCGGCGACAAGACCGGGACCTGCGGCTCGCGCGGGGCGGTGAATGATGTGGCCGTTGCGTGGCCACCGGGCCGTGGCCCGGTGTTTGTGGCGTCATATCTGAGCGATTCAGACGCGTCTTACGGCGATCTTAACGCTGCCCACGTCGAAATCGGCAAGCTGGTGGCGCAAACGATCCGCTAGGCTTACTGGTCGTCGCCGTAAATGGCGACGTTCAGCGGTGTTTTCGCACCCACCTTGCCGCGGTACATGCCGGGGGTATTGAAGACCTGCGCCATGTTGCCCTTGGCGTCCACGGCGATGATGCCGCCGTCGCCGCCCATCGGCTTCAGTTCATCCATCACCACCTTGTCGGCAGCGGCCTTGAGGCTCATCCCGCCATATTCCATCAGCGCGCAGATCGAGCGGGCCACCGTCTTGCGGATGAAATATTCGCCATGGCCGGTCGCGGAAACCGCACAGGACCTGTCGTCGGCATAGGTGCCTGCACCAATTACCGGGCTGTCGCCAATGCGGCCCCACAGCTTGTTTGTCATGCCGCCTGTTGAGGTGCCGGCAGCGATATGGCCGGATTTATCGCGTGCCACGGCGCCCACCGTGCCAAACTTGTATTCGATGTCATGGTCAAGCGCCGTCTTGCCCTCGGCCAAGGCCTTTTGCAGCTGCTGCCAGCGGAAGTCGGTGTGGAAATAGGCGGGGTCAACAATCGTGACGCCGTTTTCGGCACCGAAAGTTTCGGCCCCCTTGCCCGACAGCATCACATGCGGGCTTTTCTCCATCACGGCGCGGGCGAGGGTGATGGGATTGCGAATGTTGGTAACGCCCGCCACGGCACCAGCTTCAAGCGTTTGGCCATTCATGATGGCGGCATCCATCTCGTTCTTGCCCTCATGGGTGAAGACGGCGCCTTTGCCGGCGTTGAAATTGGGGCTGTCCTCGAGCACCTGAATGGCGGCGGTGACAGCA
This sequence comes from Pseudokordiimonas caeni, assembly GCF_026719705.1. Lineage (GTDB taxonomy): Bacteria > Pseudomonadota > Alphaproteobacteria > Sphingomonadales > Kordiimonadaceae > Gimibacter > Gimibacter caeni. The sequence goes on from NZ_JAPPRR010000001.1 coordinate 915,347, forward strand.
TCAAGCGCCTTGCCTCCGGCTTTGAGAACCGCTTCGCCGGCTTCCAGCGCCTTTGTCAGGTCCGCCCGGATTGAGGCCTCCAGTTCAGGCGTCAGCTTGTCGGGCGTGATGGTGCCGGCACCGCCGTGGATCACCAGCGCATAATCCTGCATTGCATCGTCTGCTTTTGCTGCCATTGCCGTTCCTGCCATCAGAAATGCTGCGCCAATCAAGTGTTTTAGAACCATGGTTTAGTGTCCCTCCCTTTGACTTTGGCGCCATTCTAGGCATTGATGGCAGGCATACAAGATTCAATGGGGGAAATCGGATGAAGCTTCTTCTTGCACTGGCTGTTGGCCTTTCCGCAACGGCCGTTCAGGCGGCGGACAAGGGCCATGACGCGCTGTCGCGCCTCTTTGCTGAGGAGCGGCAGGTTTACTATGCTGAAAACCCGGGTTCAGGCCCGATGGACCAGCCGCAGCCGATGGCGGACGAGATGCCGCACGAGAGCCTTGCCGATTTTGCCCGCCGCGAAGTTCAGGACCAGGCTTTCCTCGATGCCCTCCGCAAGATTGACCGCACGAAGCTGACGGAAGAAGACCAGCTCAATTACGACATGTTCGCCTACATGATCGAAACGCGGCTCCTGTTCGCGAAATACCGGACATGGCGTATCCCGCTTTCGGGCGATACCGCCTTTCACGCCTACTCGCTCGGCATGGGCAATCGCTTGCGCTTCAAAAATGCTGACGACTATGAAACCTATATCCGCCGCATGCAGGATATCCCCCGCTGGCTGGAGGAAAATATCGCTGCCGCCCGTATCGGCATCAAGGAAGGCTTCGTGGTCCCGGCCATTGTCATCAAGGGCGTGATGCCGAGCTTTGATGCGGCGGTCGTCGCCACCGCCGAGGAAAGCACGCTTTACGCCCCCTTCCGCGAGATGAACGGGGATGTGGGCGAAGCCGACCAGGCGGCCCTGCGTGCCAAGGCAAAAAAGGTGCTCGAAGGCAAGGTGCTGCCGGCCTACAAGGCGCTTGCCGATTTCATGCACAATGAATATCTTCCTGCCGCACGGGAAGACCTCGCAGCCGTGAACCTGCCGGACGGCAAGGAATTCTATGATGCGATGGTGCGCTATTATACCACGCTCGATATCACGGCGGACGATGTGCATGCGCTGGGCCTCAAGGAAGTGGCCCGCATCCGCGCCGAAATGGACGCGGTGATGAAAGATGCCAAGTTCGACGGCACCTTCAAGGAATTCCAGAATTTCCTGCGCACTGATCCGCAGTTCTATGCCAAGACACCGCAGGAACTCTTGATGTATGCCTCATGGCTTGCCAAGCGGATCGACCACAAGCTGCCGTCGCTTTTCGGCAAGCTGCCGCGCCAGCCTTATGGCGTGGTGCCGGTGCCCGATGCGATTGCCAAAAACTACACGACCGGCCGCTATTCCGGTGCGACCCTCGATAGCCCCACGGGCGGCGAATATTGGGTGAATACCTATGCGCTCGACCAGCGGCCTCTTTACGAGCTGCCGTCGTTGACACTGCATGAAGCGGTGCCCGGCCACCATCTGCAGAATGCGCTGGGGCTGGAGCTGGAGAATGTGCCCGAATTCCGACTGGAACTTTACCCGCATGCCTTCGGCGAGGGCTGGGGGCTTTATAGCGAAAAGCTCGGGCTCGAAATCGGCCTCTACACCACGCCATACGAACAGATGGGGCGCTTGTCCTATGAAATGTGGCGCGCCTGTCGGTTGGTCATTGATACCGGCATCCATTCAAAAGGCTGGAGCCGTGAACAGGCCATCCAGTTCATGACCGAAAACACCGCCCTCAGCCCGCTTAACATCAGCGCCGAGATCGACCGCTATATCGCTTGGCCGGGGCAGGCGCTGGCCTACAAGATGGGCGAGCTGAAGATCCTGGAGCTGCGGGCCCGCGCCGAGAAGGAACTGGGTGCCAAGTTCGATATCCGCGCCTTCCATGACCGTGTACTATCAGCAGGTGGCGTTCCGCTGACCATTCTGGACGACAGAATTGACAGCTGGATCAAGGCGCAAAAGGCGATTAATTAGAAAATTGTTCCCATATAACGAAAATGTGGGATTGAAATTCTAATCATGTCGGTGTAGCGCTTGCGACAATAGAATGACGCGAGGAACCCATGTCGCACCATAATCGCAAAGGCGGTGCCATCGCTGCCATCGGCAACACGCCGCTGATCAAGCTCGAACATGCGTCCGAGTTGACCGGTTGCACGATCCTTGGCAAAGCCGAGTTCATGAACCCGGGCGGGTCGCTGAAGGACCGCCCGGCACTGAATATCATTGAGGATGCTGAAAAGCGCGGCCTCCTGCAGCCCGGCGGCCTGATCGTTGAAGGCACGGCCGGCAACACCGGTATCGGCCTTGCGGTGGTGGCGAATGCCAAGGGCTATCGCACGCTCATCGTGATGCCGGAAACCCAGAGCCAGGAAAAGAAGGATACGCTGCGTATCCTTGGTGCCGAGCTGAAGCTGGTGCCGGCGGCTCCATACTCGAACCCAGGTAACTTCAACCATGTCGCCAAGCGACTGGCGGAAGAACTGGCGGCGACCGAAAAGCATGGCGTCATCTGGGCCAACCAGTTTGACAACACCGCAAACCGGGAAGCGCATATCAAGACGACGGCGCGCGAAATCTGGGCACAGACAGACGGCAAGGTGGATGCCTTCATCACCGCCGTCGGTTCTGGCGGGTCGCTTGCCGGCACCGGCATCGGGCTCAAGGAATTCAACAAGGATATCGTCATCGGCCTTGCGGACCCGATGGGTGCTGCCATCTATTCGTATGTGAAGACGGGTGAGCTGAAATCCGAAGGCAGCTCGATCACCGAAGGGATCGGGCAGGGGCGCATCACCGCGAACCTCAAGGATGCGCCCATCGACGAAGCCTTCCAGATTCCGGACACGGAAGCCCTGCCGGTTGTTTACGACCTCTTGCGGAAAGAAGGCTTGTGTGTGGGAGCCTCCACCGGTGTGAACGTGGCGGGCGCCATCCGGTTGGCCAAACAGATGGGACCGGGCCACACGATCGTCACGCTCCTGTGCGATAGCGGCCTGCGCTACCAATCGAAGCTCTTCAATCCCGAGTTTCTGAAATCAAAGGACCTGCCGGTTCCTGACTGGCTTTGAAGTCTTAGCTCTTTTTGTAAGCCTTGCACCAGCGGCTGCCGGCGTCGGCGCCGCTGCACAGGGCTTCCAGCTCCAGCCGGTTGACGCTGAACATACAGCTGTTCTTATAGTCGGCAAGGAACGCGGTATAGCGGTCGACTTCCCGGTTATAATTGCGCTGTTCGTCGTTGAAGGCCGCGCCGTCGGCATTCACCTCTGCCTCATAGGCCTGAAAATCGCGCCACTTTTCCGGGGTGACAGCATGGTCTCGCAAGAAGGCCAGATTGTTGGTCTCGGTTTTCAGCGCCTTGCGCCATTTATCGAGATCGCGCTTGTATTTTCTGAGTTCCTTTTTGCCTTCGTCGGCTTCCTTGCCCATCGCGATACAGGTGCGCCCTTTTGTCATGATCGCCGGATCCGGCTGCTTCGGCTGTGCCGAGGCGACAGGTGCCGCCGGGGCGGGCTTATTGCTTGCGGCTGTCATGCCGATTTTTGGGGCAGGTAGTGTCGCCAGCACTTGCGTCGCTTTCTCGGCGATGTCCTTTCCGGGGTTCAGCTTCAGGGCACGCTTGTAGAAATAATTGGCTTCAAGTGTTTTGCCTGAGCTTCGGTAGATTTCACCCAGTTCAAAGGCCGCGTCGTCCATACCCAGGATTTCTGCGGCCTTGAAATGCTTGATCGCAAGCTCCCTGTTTTTGGTGATCGCTCCTTTGCCGATATTGTAGGCAACGGCGAGGTTATGGTGTCCGACAGGATTGCCGCGGTCGGCGGCAGCCCGGTACAGGATATAGGCATAGGCCTCGTTTTTCTTCACGGATTTCCCGTGCAGGTAAAGCCAGGCAAGATTGGTGGCTGCAAATCCGGCATCGATCTGCTGTTGCGTGGCGCTGTAAGGGTTGGCGAGCGGTCCCTTGCAGGCCGGGTCCTGTGTGCAACGTGCCGATACCTCTTCAAGCTGCCTGAGCGCCTGCTTGTCGCCCGCGGCGGCCCGGTCACCGACCTTGTTCCATTCACTGCGGGCTTCGGCCAGATGCTTCGGCAGGATATCCGCCGTGGCCGCTGGTGCCAGAGCCATGAAGATAAAGGCGGTCAGAAGGCGTCGTGCAGGCATCGGTATCCGGTCTCCTGTCTGTTTCGCCATGAAAGATACAGAAACGAGCCGGAATGGCCAACAGAATCAGGCCTTTCGCCGGGTCTTCGGTGCCTGTGCCTCAAGCGGCAGCCTGGCGCGTTTGAGCACGGTACGGAGCGCAAAGCTTGAATGCACCCGCGCCACGCCGGGCAGGCGGGTGAGGGTGTGGTGGACGCGCTCGTAATCCGGTGCGTCCTTCACCACGACGCGCATCAGATAGTCCACGTCCCCGCTCATCAGATAGCATTCCATCACTTCGGGCACGCCTTTGACCGCGAGCTCGAACTGGTCAAGCTGGTCTTCCTGCTGGCGGTCGAGGCTGACCCGCACGAACACCGAGCCCGGCAGGCCGACATTGGCGCCGTTCACCACGGCCGAATAGGACTGGATGACGCCCGCTTCCTCCATCGCCTTCACGCGGCGCAGGCAGGCGGATTCAGAAAGGCCGACGCGCGCAGCCAGTTCCACATTGGACAGCCGGCCATTTTCCTGCAGGGCGGCGAGTACCGCATAATCAATCTTGTCGAGCTTCATATCTGGCGGATCATTCGATAGTTTATCTAATTTACGCAAGAATCTGCGAAAATGATGCGCCAGAAATCATCGCTTCGCAAGGACATTCGAGGTCTCGCCTGCTAGATTGCGGGGCATCCGGGGCGGGAAGTGCCCCATTGTCATCCTAGTGGAGGGAAGCATGCTTGTAGGCGTTCCGAAGGAAATCAAAGTCCGCGAATATCGCGTTGGTCTGACCCCTGCGTCCGTGCGCGAAATGATCGCCCATGGCCACAAAGTGATCGTGCAGAAAAATGCCGGTTACGAAATCGGCTTTGTGGACGAGATGTATGTGGCGGCCGGTGCCGAGATCGTTGAAACCGCGAAAGAGGTTTTCGACCGCGCCGACATGATCGTGAAGGTGAAAGAGCCTCAGGCCGTTGAGTGCGAAATGCTGCGCGAAGGCCAGATCCTTTACACCTACCTGCACCTGGCGCCCGATCCGGAGCAGACCCAGGGTCTCATCAAATCCGGTTGCGTGGCTGTGGCCTATGAAACCGTGACCGACAAGTTTGGCGGCCTGCCGCTGCTGGCACCGATGTCTGAAGTCGCGGGTCGTATGTCGATCCAGGCGGGTGCCCATGCGCTGGAGATGAAAAACGGCGGCCGCGGCCTCCTGCTCGGCGGTGTGCCGGGTGTGGCGCCTGCCAAGGTCACCATCATCGGCGGCGGCGTGGTTGGCACCAACGCGGCCCGCATGGCGGTTGGCATGGGCGCGGACGTCGTGATCCTCGACCGTTCGATCCGCCGCCTGCAGCAGCTGGATGACATCTTCAAGGGCGCAGCAAAGACCATCGTGTCGAACACCGGCACGCTTGAAGAGCATGTGCTGGATGCCGACCTCGTGGTTGGCGGCGTGCTCATCCCAGGCGCGGCTGCACCGAAGCTCGTCACCCGCGAAATGGTATCGGCCATGCCGCGCGGTTCGGTCCTTGTGGACGTGGCGATCGACCAAGGCGGTTGCTTCGCGACCTCCAAAGCCACCACCCACGAAAACCCGACCTATATCGTCGACGAAGTTGTGCACTACTGCGTGGCCAACATGCCGGGCGGTGTGGCACGGACCTCGACCCTCGCGCTCAATAACGCGACGCTGCCGTTTGCGCTCGCACTGGCTGACAAGGGCTGGAAAAAGGCACTGGCGGATGACGAACATCTGCTCAATGGCCTTAACATCGCCAACGGCAAGGTTACCTACGAAGCGGTTGCCCATGACCAGAACCTTGCCTACACCCCGGCGCGCGAAGCTATTGGCGCCTAAGCCGATTTGGGTGTAGAAGGCAGGCATGACCAGCTTGCCGCATATTCAGGTGTTCGCCCTTGGCGGCACCATCGCCATGACCCCCGGTGCGGCCTCCGCCTCGCCGGGGGTCGTGCCGTCTTTGACCGCTGCCGATCTGGTGGCGGGTGTTCCTGAAATTGCCAATGTCGCTCATGTCAGGGCGCAAACATTGATGCAGGTGGGCAGTGCCAACCTGACGCTCGCGCATGTGGCGGAGGTCTGTCGCCGCGCCGAAGCCGGCGATGCAGCGGGCTATGTGGTGACCCAAGGCACCGATTCGATGGAGGAAACCGCCTTTGCGGCCTTCCTTCTCTATGAAGGTGACGCACCCATCGTTTTCACCGGTGCCATGCGCTCGGCCAATATTCCGGGGGCGGACGGGGCGGCGAACCTTCTGGCTGCCATCCGTGTGGCGGCAAGCGGCGGGGCGCCGCATGTATCAGTCGTCATGAATGATGAAATCCACGATCCCGCCCGTGTGCGAAAAAGCCACACAAGCTCGGTCGCCGCTTTCACCTCGCCCGGCGGGCCGGAAGGCCAGATCGTTGAGGGGCGCGTTTTCCTGCGCGGGCCGCTGCCGGTCCGGCACGCCCCAATGAAGCTGGATGCGGCGAAGGCACAGCCGGTGGCGCTGCTGACCGCGACGATGGACGATACGACCGCGCTCGTCGAAGCCCTGCCGTCGCTTGGCTACAAGGGTACTGTGATCGCGGCCTATGGCGGCGGGCACCTTTCCGAACCTTGGGCAGATGCTGCCGCAAAACTGGCCGCTGAAATGCCCGTGGTGCTCGCCACCCGCACCGGGGCAGGCCGGGTGCTGGAGAAAAGCTATGGCTACCGGGGTGCTGAGATCGACCTGATCGAGCGCGGCCTGATCCCTTCAGGCGGGCTTGATACAAGGAAAGCCCGCATCCTCCTGTCACTGCTTCTCGGCAGCTATGGCACCGAAGATGCCAAAGCGCGTTTCTACGGCTTCGCGAGCGGGATTTGACGACGTGATCGTCCGCCCCTATCGCGCGGCTGATATCGAGGGCGTTCTTGCTGCGTGGGAGCGCGCATCAAGGCTTGCGCATCCCTTCCTGACGGAAGATTTTCTGGATGCAGAACGCGAGCGCATCCCGAGCCTCTATATCCCGAATACAGATGTCTGGGTCGCTGAGGTCGGCGGTGCCGTCGTCGGCTTCATTGCACTTGCAGGCAATGAGGTCGGGGCGATTTTTATCGATCCTGCATGCCACGGGCAGGGCATCGGCAAGGCGCTGATGGATCAGGCCGCATCGCTGCATGCAACGCTGGAGGTCGAGGTATTCGAGGCCAATTCGGTTGGCCGAGCCTTCTATGACCGTTACGGCTTCAAGTTTCTCGAACGCAAGAAACACGGCGAAACGGGCAACATGCTGCTGCGGTTGGCCTACCGGCCTGCCTAAGCCCCGTCCGCGTGCAGTTGCACGTCATCAAGCTTGTCGAGGAGGGCCGTCAGCTGTGCCTGTTCGTCCGCAGTCAGGCCTGAAATCAGCCGGTCTTCATAGTCAAGCGCCAGTGGCACGATCTGTTCGTATACGGCTCGCCCCTTGGCCGATAGCGCGAGGACGGAGCGGCGGCGGTCGTCTTCCGCGAAATGGCGCTCGATCCTGCCGCTTTCCAGAAGCCGGTTGACGGCGCGGGAGACCGCCACCTTGTCCATCGCCGTGCGGTCGGCGACGTCGGCGGCCGAAAGATCTGGCGTTTCACCGAGGACTGCCATGATTCGCCATTCGGGCAGGGTCAGCTGGAAAACCTCGCTATAGCGGTCTGCAATCGCGCGGCTGATGCGGTTCGACAGCACCGAAAACCGATAGGGCAGGAAAGCCTTTAGCCTGAGTTCCCGTTGGTTCCGTTGCATTTCGTCCATCACAATTCCTACAGCTTGTCGTAATCCCCTTGCAGACAGTTTCGTATGAAACTAATATGGTTTCAAGAGAAACGGTCGGGCAGGGGATAGCCTGCCCGCTTTCCGTTCATCTGTAAATTCCGCATGTGCGGCGCAAGACTGAAGGAGCGTTACATGGCTGAACTCTGGGACAACCCGCTTGGCACTGATGGTTTCGAATTCGTTGAGTATGCGGCCCCCGATCCGCAGCTCCTTCGCACGCTGTTTGAGCGCCTCGGCTTCCCGGCGGTCGCCCGCCACCGCTCGAAAGATGTGACCCTGCACCGGCAGGGCGACATCAACTTCATCATCAATGCCGAAAAGGACAGCTTCGCCCAGAAGTTCGCCGCCGAGCACGGCCCCTGTGCCTGTGCCATGGCCTTCCGCGTGAAGGATGCAGCCTTTGCCTTCAAGAAGGCCGTTGAAGCCGGCGCCACGCCCGTGGAAAACGAAGTCGGCCCGATGGAGCTGAATATCCCGGCCATCGAAGGCATTGGCGGCAGCCGCCTTTATCTCGTGGACCGCTACGGCAAGAACACGATCTATGACGTGGACTTCGTGCCGATCGAAGGTGCCAATGCCGCCTCGCTTGATGCCGGCCTCACCTATGTCGATCACCTGACGCACAATGTGATGCGCGGCAATATGGACAAGTGGGCGGGCTTCTATCAGAAGCTCTTCAACTTCCGCGAAATCCGTTATTTCGATATCGAGGGGAAGCTGACCGGCCTCGTGTCCCGCGCGATGACGAGCCCCTGCGGCAAGATTCGTATCCCGATCAACGAATCGTCGGACGACAAGTCCCAGATTGCCGAATATCTGCGTGACTATAATGGCGAAGGCATCCAGCATATTGCGCTGGGCACCGACGATATCTTCAAGACGGTCGACGTGCTGCGTGGCCGTGGTGTGGCCTTCCAGGACACCCCGGACAGCTATTACGAGCTTCTGGACGGCCGCGTGAAGGATCACGGCGAAAACACGGCCGAGCTGAAAGCCCGCCGTATCCTTCTGGACGGCGCGCCGACCGAGGGCCAAGGCCTGCTGTTGCAGATTTTCACCCAGAATGTGATCGGCCCGATCTTCTTCGAGATCATCCAGCGCAAAGGCAATGAAGGCTTCGGCGAAGGCAACTTCCAGGCGCTGTTTGAAAGCATCGAGCTCGATCAGATCCGCCGCGGCGTCCTGAAAGCCGATTGAGGAGAGCGGGCATGAAGATCCAGCGCATTCACCACGTCGCCTATCGCTGCAGGGATGCCAAGGAAACGGTCGATTTCTACAGCAAGGTCCTGAATATGGACTTCCAGCTGGCGATCGCCGAGAACGAGGTGCCGTCCACCAAGGCGCCGGACCCCTACATGCATGTCTTCATGGATGCGGGGAACGGGAATGTGCTGGCTTTCTTCGAGTTGCCCAATTCGCCCGACATGGGCCGGGATGAAAACACCCCGGCCTGGGTGCAGCATATTGCCTTCGAAGTGGCGGATATGGACGCGCTTCTCGAGGCCAAGAAGCATATCGAAAGCTTCGGCATCGATGTGCTGGGGCCCGTCAGCCACACGATCTTCCATTCGATCTATTTCTTTGATCCGAACGGCCACCGTATCGAGCTTGCGGCCAATACCGCTGCCCCCGGTATGCTTGAAGAACTGCACCGCGTGGCGCCGGCGATGATCGAGGAATGGTCAAAAACCAAAAAAGCCCCACGCCACGCCGCTTGGATGCACGGCGAAGGCGAATTCACGGGCGCCAAGGGCTGATAGGCCCGCCAGGATTGTTTGAGGGAATATCCTTATGAAACTTGCTTCTTTGAAGGCTGGTCGTGACGGTCGCCTTGTCATTGTGAAGGCCGATCTGACCCGCTATGTGGACGCCAGCGCCATCGCGCCGACCCTGCAGGCCGCCCTTGATGACTGGCCGGCCGTGCTGCCGCGCCTGCGTGCCCTTTCGGAATCGCTGGAATCGGGCGCCAAGGCCGGTGAACCGTTCGACGAGGCCAAATGCGCCTCGCCCCTGCCGCGTGCCTATCAGTGGGCTGACGGGTCGGCCTATGTGAACCATGTGGAACTGGTGCGCAAGGCACGCGGTGCCGAAATGCCGGAAACTTTCTGGACCGATCCCCTGATGTATCAGGGCGGCTCCGACAGCTTCATCGGGCCGCGTGATGCCATCCGTTTCCCGACAACCGAAGGCTGGGGGGTCGATTTCGAGGCCGAGATTGCCGTTGTCACCGGTGATGTGCCGATGGGTGTTTCGGTGGCGGATGCAGCCAAGGCCATCCGCCTTGTGATGATCGTCAATGACGTGTCGCTCCGCGGCCTGATCCCCGGCGAGCTTGCCAAGGGCTTCGGCTTCTTCCAGTCCAAACCTTCAAGCGCTTTCGGCCCGGTGGCCGTAACGCCCGATGAACTGGGTGATGCGTGGGATGGGGGCAAACTTCATCTGCCGCTTGTCAGCCATCTGAATGGCAATTTGTTCGGCAATCCCAACGCTGGCGTGGACATGACCTTCGATTTCCCGACGCTGATCGCGCATGCCGCCAAAACGCGGCCGCTCGCCGCCGGCACCATTATCGGCTCGGGCACGGTCTCGAACAAGCTGGATGGCGGCCCCGGCAAGCCTGTCAGCGAAGGCGGGGCGGGTTATAGCTGCATCGCCGAAATCCGCATGATCGAAACGATCCAGACGGGTAAGCCGACCACGCCGTTCATGAGCTTCGGTGATCGGGTACGGATCGAGATGCTGGATGCGCAAGGCCGCAGCATTTTCGGCGCCATCGACCAGGTTGTGGAAAAAGTCTGAGGCGACAGGGGAGGGGAAACCATGAGCCGCACACTATACAGCTACTTTCGTTCCAGCGCGGCCTTCCGGGTGCGCATCGCGCTCGGCCTTAAGGGGCTCGATTACGATTATGCGGCGGTCAATATCTTCCCCGGTGTCGACGAGCAGAAGTCCGACAAATATCGTCGCATGAACCCGCAGGGGCGAGTGCCCTTTCTGGTGGACGGTGATCTGTCCCTCGGCCAGTCGCCCGCGATCCTCGAATATCTTGAGGAAGCTTACCCGAGCCCAGCACTGCTGCCCGAAAGCCTGGCGGCCCGCGCCCGCGTGCGGCAGCTGATGAATATCATCACCTGCGACATTCATCCGCTCAATAACCTTGCGGTTCTGGGCGAGCTCAAATCCCGTTTCGGCGCGGATGACGCGGCAACGCAGGACTGGTACCGGCACTGGATCAAGGTGGGCTTCACCGCCCTTGAAGCCATCATGGCGGAAAGCCCCGGCACCTATACCCACGGCCATACGGTCACACTTGCCGACGTGTGCCTTGTGCCGCAGGTGTGGAATGCCCGTCGTTTCAACCTGCCGCTTGACGATTTTCCGCATATCGTGGCCGCCGATGCTGCCTGCCGCGAGCTGCCGGCTTTCCAGGCTGCGATGCCCGAACAGCAGCCCGACGCCCCGAAGGCCTGACATGTGCTATAATGCTCCAATGAGGTTGTTCTGATGCTTATCACCACCCGTCTCGGACGTCAGGTTGAGGTCAATGCAGATTACACCGTTGACCAGCGCTGGGAACGTTTCACCGCGGAAGAGCATGATCGCTGGGACCGGCTATATGCCCGGCAGGAACAGCTGCTCGAAGGCCGCGCCTGCGACGAATTCATGCAGGGCCTCAAGCTTCTTAAGCTTTCGGATGGCGGCATTCCGCGCTTTGACGACCTTTCAGCGCGACTTGGCAAGCTTACCGGCTGGTCGGTGGTTGCGGTGCCCGATCTGGTACCGGATGACGTGTTCTTCGACCATCTGGCCAATCGCCGCTTCCCCGCCGGCAACTTCATCCGCAGCGAGCGCGAGCTTGATTACCTGCAGGAACCTGATGTTTTCCATGATGTTTTCGGCCATGTGCCGATGCTCGCCAACCCGGCGTTCGCTGACTATATGGAAGCCTATGGCAAGGGCGGCCAGCGCGCACAGGGCAAGGGCGTACTCACGAACCTCGCGCGGCTCTACTGGTACACGGTGGAGTTCGGCCTCATCAACACGAAGGATGGCATGCGCATCTACGGCGCCGGTATCGTCAGCTCGAAGGCAGAAAGTATCTACAGCCTTGAAAGCGATAGCCCGCACCGCATCCATTTTGACCTGAAACGTCTGATGCAGACCGACTACCGGATCGATGATTTCCAGCAGACCTATTGGGTGATCGACAGCTTCACGGAACTGCTGGAGGCCACATATCAGGATTTCGGCCCGCTTTATGACGCGCTTGTTACCGAAGATGTGAAGCATGCCCCGGACGCGATCGTGGAAGGCGACAGGGTGCATCACGAGGGCACGCAGGCCTATGCACGCGCCGGCGGACGCCTCGCCAAGGCTGGCTAGGAGGATTCCCTTCATCATTTCCGCCACTTGCAGCGCGGGCCGATACACGGCATGATGGCGCTGAAGGGGGGATATGATGCGCGATGTCATATCCAGGTGGTGGCGATCATTGATGGCCCGCTGCACTGTGGCGGCGGGCAGGCCAGCAATTCATGCCTTCTTCCGGCCTTTGATGCTGCACTTATGCTGCGCCCTCATGCTTGCCGGTTTGCCGGCTTATGCCGATGATGAAGACCGGCCCGTCTTCAAGCTCTATCATCCCGAAAATCCGCCCTGGGGCTCCCGCGAGGGCGAGAACGGCTTCATAGTTGAGATTGTCGAAACCGCCTTCAAGCGGGCGGGGATACCGTTTGATGCTGTCTATGCGCCGTGGAAGCGCGAACAGACGATGGTGCAGAAGCATCCGAACGGATTCATGGCGCCGCTGACGCGCGTGGAGCACCGCGAGAAGCTTTATACATGGGTGGCACCTGTCAATATTTCCTTCCTGCAGCTTGTGACCCGCTCGAACGCGCTCTACGAAGCGCCGTTTGAGGAGCTGAAGGGCATGCAGGTGGCAGCACGCATGGAATCGCCCGCTGAATTCATGCTGAAGGACCTCGGCTTCCAGTCGATCACCATTGTGGAGGACGAGGAAGCTGCAGCCCGGATGATACTGGCGGACCGGGTGCTTCTGTGGATGCAGCGCGGCTTGCCGGGGCACTGGGCCTATGAAAAGGCGGGGGGAAGGGTTCCAGACCTGAAGGTCATCCGCTTCTGGCGCACGCCGCTGCAATATCTGGCGGCCTCGCCGGGCACGGACCCCGAGGTGATCGCGAAGCTCAGGGCGGAGCTGGACGCCATGCGCGCATCAGGCGAAATGGACCGGATCAAGCAATCCTATTTCTCGTTCCCGCTGCACTGTGATGTGCTGTTTGCCTGCACGCCTGCATCGGGCGAGGGAAATGCCAAACCCTTCGGGCACAGTACCGAGGGAGATACGGAATAGAGCCGGTTTACTCAGGCGCCGGACCGGGGCTTGCGTTGCCCATATCCAGCACAGCTTTCCATTCTCCGTCGCGTTTCGCCCAGATGGTCGTGTATTTGCCATAGGCCGTTTTGCGTTCGCCGTCTTTCATGAAGCGAAGCTCATAGGTGCCCCACGTGTAGGCAAGATCGCCGGACCCGGCGACGCTGCCGTCCTTCGGCCACCATTCAAGCTGCATGTCGGCCGGCAGGCCTTCGAAACCTTTCATGATGGCAGCGTGGCCGAGCGTTGCATGGGCACCGCCATCCAGCTTCACGGCGTCCGCCGCCAGATAATGGCTGAAGGCTGCCGCCATGCCGCTTTCCATCGACATGCGGCTGAAGGCGCTGTCCACGCCCATGATATCATCGCGACTATCCGCCAGTGCGGCGGGTGTGAGGGTCGCGACGAGCAGCAGGGTTGAAAGGGTTTTGCGCATGATTTCCTCCTGTATTTTGGACGGGAGGATAGCACGGCGGCCGTCAGGCGCACCGCGAAAGTGGTGGTTTAAACCAAGTGTCTAGCCTGCTTTCAGGCCTTGGCGGCGGCCTTGAAAACCTTGAGCTGGGCTGCGAATGCGCGCTGGAAAGCAGGGCGAGCCTCGCCACGTGCGACATAGGACGCAAGGTTGTCGTTCTCTGCCAGCAGGCTGGACCGCCCCAAGCGCCGTAAGGCCGAAATCATCAGGATGTCTCCTGCACTGAAATCGCCGTCCAGCCATTCGCTATCGCCAAGCCGGGCCGAAAGCTCGCCCAGCCGTTTGCGGATGCGATCTTCGACAAGTGGCAGGCGCGCTTCGTGCCAGGGCTGATCCCGTTCCATGAGGATGGCTGCCTCGCGGGCGGTGATCGGCGGCTCGACCGTGTTGAGGGCCGCGAACATCCAGCTGATGGCGCGTGCCCGGGCGTTTGCATCCGTTGGCAAAAGGCCCGGATGGCGCTCGGCGATGTGGAAGATGATTGCGCCGGATTCGAAAAGGACGAGCCCGTCTTCCTCGTAAGTCGGAATCTGACCAAACGGGTGCATGCCGATATGAGCGGCTTCCTTCATCGCCTTGAACGACAGAAGACGCACGTCATAGGGCTGGCCCACTTCCTCGAACGCCCAGCGCACCTGCATGTCGCGGGCGAGGCCACGGCCGCGGTCCGGCGAGCTTTCGAAGGCGGTGATGACCGGCGTCACCGGGCGCCTCCCTCGGCCACGGCGGCCTCGATGGTGGCAATATCGATTTTGTGCATGGTCATCATGGCTTCGAAGGCGCGCTTTGCCTCGCTTGCGTTCGTGCTTGTTGTCAGTTCCAGGAGCCGCCTTGGCGTGATCTGCCACGAAAAGCCCCAGCGGTCCTTGCACCAGCCACAGGCGCTCTCGGCGCCGCCATTCCCTACAATGGCGTTCCAGTAGCGGTCGGTTTCTTCCTGTGTGTTGGTGACAACCATGAAGCTGACAGCTTCGTTTGGCGTGAACACCGGACCGCCGTTGAGGCCCACATACCGCTGGCCCAAGAGCGTGAATTCAACGGTCAACTCGGCGCCTTCCTGCCCGCCCGGGAAGGCTGCAGGCGCATAATTGATGCGCTCGACCCGGCTGTCGGGAAAGGTTTCGGCATAGAAAGCAGCAGCCTTGCTGGCTTCGCCGTGATCGAACCAGATGCAGGTAACAAGATCGGTCATTTTCAGTCTCCCCTTAGCATGTGTGGTTTGGCTTGATACAGGCTTGGTGTGGCCTGCACGTGGCGGTCAGGGATTGATTTCGGGGACGACGAGCCTGATGAGCTTGTCGAGTGAATCCTGCCAGCCGAGGTAGCAGGCCTCGGCCGGGATCACATCCGGCACGCCTTCCTGCTCGATGCTGATCTCGGTACCGCAGGACACAGCTTTCAAGCTGATGCTCGTGCGCATTTCGCCGGCGGGCATGTGCGGGCCTTCGAAGCTGGTGGTGTAAGCGATGCGTTCACCGGGCACGAGTTCATGATAGGTGCCGCCAAAGGAATGGCTGTGGCCGGTCGTAAAGTTCCGGAAGGACATCCGGTGCTTGCCACCGACTTTCGCATCCAGTTCATGAACCGTGCAGACATAGCCGTATGGCGGCAGCCAGCTGGCAATGGCGTCGGCCTCCAGAAAGGCGCGATAGAGTTTTTCGGGGCTGGTGGCGATAACGCGGTGCAGTTTGATCGTACTAGGCATTGTGGGTTCCTCTCGCTGTTGTTTGACTCGGGCTTTCAAGCCATTTTTTGGGTGAAGAGCAGTTTCAGGTAGCGGGTCAGGTGATCAACACTTTCAGCCGCCACCTCGGCCCCGCCTTTTGCCTTGGCAAGGATGAAGGCACCCTGCAGCACAGCTTGTGTGTGCAGGGCGAGGGACTTCGCGGTCCAGTCGGGCGTCAGGCCCCGGTTGCGGATCGCGGCCTCGATATCAGCTTCAAGCGTTGCGGCGTGACTGCTGATGCTGCGGTCGCAGGCATCACGAATGGCCGGCGTGGTCTCGTAAGTTTCCTGCACCATGGTGCCGACAAGGCAGGTGAAATCCGGCACGCCGCCCTGCAGCAGTTCCTTGCGGAAGGCGACATAGCCAAGGACGCGGTCAAGCGGGTCTGCATGGTCGTGATAGGGCGCTTCAGCGAACAGGCCGTTGGTCATTTCAGACCAATAGTCCGCCGCCGCCACACCCAGCGCTTCCTTGCTTTTGAAATGGTGGAAGAAGGCCCCTTTGGTGACGCCCGCCGCCGCGCAAAGCTCATCCACCGTTGTGGCGGCATAGCCCTTGGTGCGAATGACCGTGAGGGCAGCGTCCAAGAGCTTTGAGCGTGCATCCTGTTTTGCGGGCTGGCTGGGCATTTCTCTCTCCTTGATGCAAAACATACCAACCAGTTGGTATGTTGTCAATGCGCTTGGATCTGTGCGAGCACCAAAGCAAAAGGCCCCGGCATTTCTGCCAGGGCCTTCAATCGTTTAACAGCAGTCTGTACGCTTATTCAGCGGCGGCAAGCTTCGCTTCATTGGCGCGGCGGATGATGTCTTCCGCCATTTCGTTTGCGATGATACCGGTCGGGCGGCCTTCCTTGTCGGACGCCGTGAAGATCTTCGAGAGCGTTTCGCCGATGCGCAGCACCTTGGCAGTGCGGGCTGCCTCATTGACGGGCTCTTTATAAACTTCGGATTCGACCGAGATGATGCCACCGGCGTTGATCACATAGTCCGGGGCATAAAGCACACCGCGCTTGCGCAGGACTTCGTCTTCAACGCCTTCGCTTTCAAGCTGGTTGTTGGCTGCGCCGGCGATGATCGAGGCCTTGATGTCCGGGATCGTCTTGGCATTGAGGCCGCCACCAAGGGCGCAGGGGGCGAACACATCGCAGTCCACAGCGTGGATCGCGGCCGGTGCCACAACCTCAACCGGGCCCATGGCTTTCACGGCCTGGATGTTGGCATCGACGATATCGGTCACAACAACCTTGGCGCCCGCCTTCAGCAGGTGCTCGACGAGATACTGGCCAACATGGCCAACCCCCTGAACCGCAACGGTCACGCCGTTCATGTCGGTTTTGCCAAGCTTGTGCTTCACAGCGGCCTGAATGCCGGTGAACACGCCAAGCGCGGTGTGCGGCGACGGATCGCCGGTGCCGAAGTCGCCGCCTTCAAGGCCGCAGACATACTGGGTGGTCTCGCTGGCTGCCTGCAGCATGGCGGGCGTGGTGCCCACATCTTCCGCCGCCCAATAAACGCCGCCAAGGCGCTGGACGAAGCGACCGAAGGCGCGCATCAGCTCGGGCGTGCCAAGCTTTTTCGGGTTCCCGATGATCACCGACTTGCCACCGCCAAGGCGCAGGCCTGCCATGGCGTTCTTGAAGCTCATGCCGCGCGACAGGCGAAGCACGTCATAGACGGCATCCTGCTCGCCGCGGGTTTCCGCCACATCGACGGGCGCGCCCGAATGGAGGGCGGCATAGTCCCAGAAACGGGTACCGCCGGTGGCCGGGCCGAGCGCCGACGAGTGAACGGCGATGATGGCTTTGAGGCCGGTTGCCGGATCGCTGCAGAAGACCACTTGCTCGTGGTTCTTGAAGCTGCGGGAGTCAAACACAGGCATGTCTTTTTCCTTCGAAAGGGTTTGGGGACCCGTTATTCCGCCGCGCTGGCCATCAGAGGAGCGGGTTCACCGCGCCATTTGGCCAGCAGGGCCGTCTTGGCCTGGGCAGCCGCCCGGGCATTTTCTTCTTTGACCGGGCCGAAGCCGCGGATCATGTCGGGCACACTGGCGATCTCGGTCGCCAGTGCCAGCTTGTCGGCAGTCAGCGAGCCGAGAAGTTCGGTCAGTGTCGCCTCGTACTCCGCGATCAGCGCCCGTTCCATCTTGCGTTCGGCCGTGTAGCCGACGAGATCGAGGGGCGTGCCGCGCAGACCCTTGAGTTTGGCGAGAAGGCGGAAGGCCTTGAAAATCCACGGGCCAAACTCGCGCTTCTTCGGACGGCCGGTTGCCACATCGTGGCCCGGCAGCAGCGGCGGTGCCAGATGCACGGAAAGGCGCATCTTGCCGTCGAACTGCGTATTCAGCTTGTCCATGAATTCAGGGCTCGAATAGAGGCGTGCGACCTCGTATTCGTCTTTGTAAGCAAGGAGCTTGGCATAATTGAGCGCGACCGCACGGGTGAGTTTCTCATCCTTTCCGCCGGCCTTCGCTTCGGCTGCACGCACCTTTTCGACGAGTGCATTGTAGCGGTCTGCATAGGCAGCGTTCTGGTAGGCCGTCAGATGCTTCACGCGGCTCGCGATGATCTCGTCCACGGTTTCCGGCAGCTTGGCTTTATCAAGCGTCGTGCCTTTCAGGACCTTCAGAACGGCATCGATATCGTGCGCCGCCATACGGCCCCAGAAGAAGGTGCGAAGGTTGCTTTCCACACCCACCTTGTTGAGGCGGATAGCGCCTTCGATGGCTTCGTAGGTCAGCGGGATCAGGCCCTTCTGCCATGCGTAACCAACAACGAAGGTATTGGTGGCGATGCTGTCACCCATCAGGGCAGCGGCAATTTCCTGCGCGGGCACGCGGAAACGCTTGTCCTCTCGGGTCACTTCATCCAGCTGCTTCTGCACCGCTGCCTGCTTGAAATCGATGTCCTTGTTGCGGACAAAGTCGGCAATCGGCGTGAGGTGCGAGTTGATGACGGCTGCCGAACGGTCAGCCCGCAGAACGCCGGTTGCATCCTTCGATGCCGCCACAATGCTGTCGCAGGCCAGAAGCGTGTGGGTACGGCCCGTCACGATCCGGGGCGAACGCAGCTTGTCGCTGTCTGCCGCGATCCGCACGTGGCTCAGCACCGCGCCGCCTTTTTGCGCAAGGCCGGTCATATCGAGGACGCTTGAGGCCTTGCCGTCAAGGTGCGCCGCCATGCCGAGGATGGCACCGACGGTCAACACACCCGTACCACCGATCCCGGTGACGAGGATATTGTAGTCGTCAAACTCGGGGTCGAAGTCCGGCAGTTTGGGCTCGGGCAGGGCAGGCAGGCCAAGCGTATCAAGCTCGCCAACGCCAGCCTTCGATTTGCGCGGCTTGCCGCCGTGGACGCTGACGAACGAGGGGCAGAAGCCCTTCACGCAGCTATAATCCTTGTTGCAGCTCGACTGGTTGATCACCCGCTTGCGGCCGAACTCGGTCTCCAGCGGTTCCACCGACACACAGTTCGATTGCACCGAACAATCGCCGCAGCCTTCGCAGACGGCATCGTTGATGAAGATGCGGCGGTCGGGATCTTCCATCAGGCCGCGCTTGCGGCGGCGGCGTTTTTCGGCCGCACAGGTCTGATCATAGATGATCGCGGTGACGCCCGGTGTTTCGCGCAGCTCTTCCTGCAGGCGCATCATCATCGAGCGGTCGTGGACCTCGACACCTTCCGGCAGCTTCACTAGCGCATAATCGCCCGGCTTTTCAGACGCGATAACCACACGGCCGACACGTTCCGACTTCAGCTGGTAGGCGATTTGCGGCACGGTGAGGCCGCCTTCGACTTCCTGCCCGCCGGTCATGGCGACAGCATCGTTGAAGAGGATCTTGTAGGTGATGTTCACCCCTGCCGCGACGGCCTGACGGATCGCAAGGCTGCCCGAGTGGTTATAGGTGCCGTCGCCAAGGTTCGCGAAGATGTGCTTTTCCTTGGTGAAGGGCGCCATGCCAACCCACGGAACCCCCTCGCCACCCATGTGGGTGAAGGTTTCGTTCCGGCGTTCCATATTGATGGCCATGATATGGCAACCGATACCGGCGGTCGCACGGCTGCCTTCCGGCACCTTCGTGGAGCTGTTGTGCGGGCAGCCCGAACAGAAATAGGGCGTGCGCTTGATTTCCGGCGTATAGCCTTCGGAAGCCCGGCGGCGCTCGGTGAAATAGTCGAGCTTGGCCTCGATATCCTTGTTCTTGTACAGGCGCGCCATGCGGGCGGCGATGACGTGGGCAATGATGCCGACATCAAGCTCGTTTTCAGGCGGCAGCAGCCAGTTGTCCTTCTCGTCGTGTTTGCCGACGACGAGCGGACGCACGTCCTCTTTCCAGTTATAGAGCTGCCAGCGCAGCTGGTGCTCGATCATCTCGCGCTTTTCTTCCACGACGAGGACTTCTTCAAGTCCTTCGCAGAAGTGGCGGACCCCTTCGGGCTCCAGCGGCCAGGGCATGCCGACCTTGTAGAGCTTCAGGCCGATTTCCTTGGCGACTTCCTCGTCGATGCCAAGCTCGTAGAGCGCCTGACGCACGTCCTGATAAGACTTGCCCGACGTGATGATACCGAATTTCGGCTTGGGGCTGTCCCAGATCACGCGGTCGATACCGTTGGCGCGTGCGAAGGCATGGGCAGCGAAGCCCTTGTAGCGTTGCAGTCGGAAATCCTGATCGCGCCATACATCCGGCCAGCGGATATTGAGGCCGCCTTCGGGCATTTCAAAATCGGTCGGCAGAATGATCGAGCGGCGTTCGTTCACGAGATCGACGGTGCCCGACGATTCCACGACTTCGGCGTTCGCCTTGAAGCCGACCCAGGTGCCGGTGTAGCGGCTCATGGCAATGCCAAGGAGGCCATATTCCACGAACTCGGAAATCGAGGCGGGATAGAGTTCCGGCATGAAGGCCGCCATGAAGTTATGGTCAACCTGATGCGGGATCGTGGAGGATTTGGCGCCGTGGTCGTCGCCGCCGATGCACAGCACACCGCCGTGCGGGGTGGTGCCGGCCGCGTTGCCGTGCTTCACCACGTCCATCGAGCGATCAAGACCCGGACCCTTGCCGTACCAGATGCCGAACACACCGTCATAGACCTTGTGTTCTTCATGAAGGTCAATCAGCTGGGTGCCCCAGACGGCCGTGGCGCCGAGGTCCTCGTTGATGCCGGGCACGAACTTGATGTTCTCGGGGTCGAGATATTTCTCGGCCTTCATCAGCTCCTGGTCATAGCCACCAAGCGGCGAGCCGCGATAACCGGAAATGAAACCTGCCGTGTTGAGCCCTGCTTCTGCATCGCGCCAGCGTTGAACCAGCGGCAGGCGCACCAGCGCCTGGACACCGTTCATATAGACGCGGCCGTCGCGACGGACATATTTGTCGGCAAGGGTTACCTTGTCAGTCATTGTAGTCTCCCGCCCCACTCCCTGGAAAAGGGAGGTATCAAGTTGCCAGAGTATGCCACTCAGTTGAGGAAATGAGCTTTCGAAGATTCGCTATTTTCGCAATGTTCGGGAAGCGAAACGCGGCCGGATTGAAATAAGCTTGTCCGGGGGCCGTATATTGTAACTTACTGCAGCGCAATAAAAAAGAGGCGGAGAATCCCGCCTCTTTCCTCATCGTTTGTTGAATTTAACTTACTTGGCCTGCGCTTTCAGAAGGTCGCGGATCTCGGTCAGCAGCACTTCCTCGGCGGGCGGGGCGGGCGGTTCGGCCGGCGCAGCGGGGGCTTCCGCCTCCTTGCGCTTGGCGGCATTCACGGCTTTGACCAGCATGAAGACCGCGAAGGCGACGATTACGAACTCGATCGCCACATTGATGAACTGGCCATAGGCAATCACCGGCACGCCAGCCGCCTTCACTTCTGCGAGAGGGGCACCAGCCTGCGTTTCGCCAAGGGCGACATAGAGATTGGAGAAATCGAGCTTCCCGAGCATGGGACTGATGGCGGGCATGATGATGTCGTTGACGAGCGACGACACGATCTTGCCGAAGGCGGCACCAATGATGATACCGACGGCGAGGTCGATGACATTGCCCTTCACGGCAAAGTCGCGGAATTCCTTGAGCATGAAATCAGTCTCCCCTTAAAGAATGAACGGTGCCGAAGCACCGCCCAGAGTAACACTGAATTTCATGATCCGGAAAAGCGTTTCATGCGGTCTCGGTGAAAAGCTCACGGCCGATCAGCATGCGGCGGATCTCGCTGGTGCCAGCACCGATTTCGTAAAGCTTGGCGTCGCGCCACAGGCGGCCGGTCGGATATTCATTGATATAGCCGTTGCCGCCAAGCGCCTGGATCGCTTCGCCGGCCATCCATGTGGCTTTTTCGGCGGAATAGAGGATGCAGCCAGCGGCATCTTTCCGGGTGGTTTCGCGGCGGTCGCAGGCGGCGGCGACGGCGTAGACATAGGCGCGGCAAGCGCCCCAGGTGGCATACATGTCGGCCAGCTTGCCCTGCATCAGCTGGAAAGTGCCGATGGGCTGGCCGAACTGCTCGCGCTCGTGCACATAAGGGATCACGGTATCGAGGCAGGCCCGCATGATGCCCAAGGGGCCGCCCGAAAGCACGACGCGCTCGTAATCCAGCCCGGACATCAGCACGCGGGCACCACGGCCTTCCTCACCCATCACGTTCTCGAACGGCACGAGGCAATCTTCGAACACCAGTTCGCAGGTGTTGGAGCCGCGCATGCCGAGCTTGTCGAGCTTCTGGGCGGTCGAAAAGCCCTTCATGCCTTTTTCAACGAGGAAGGCGGTGACGCCCCGCGCACCCGCGTCCATATCGGTTTTCGCATAAACCACCAGAACGTCGGCATCCGGGCCGTTGGTGATCCACATCTTGTTGCCATTGAGGAGATAGCCGTCGTTCCGTTTGTCGGCACGAAGGCGCATCGAAATGACATCCGACCCGGCGCCGGGCTCGGACATGGCCAGTGCGCCCACATGTTCGCCCGAAATCAGTTTCGGCAGATATTTGGCGCGCTGCTCGTCGTTGGCGTTCCGGACGATCTGGTTCACGCAGAGGTTCGAGTGGGCGCCGTAAGAAAGCCCGATAGCGCCAGACGCGCGGCTGATTTCTTCCATGGCGATCACATGGGCGAGATACCCCATGTTGGCGCCGCCGAATTCCTCAGGCGCGGTGAGCCCGAGCACTCCAAGCTCGCCGAGCTTGGCCCAGAGATCCGCCGGGAAGGCGTTGTTATGATCGATTTCGGCCGCGCGCGGGGCGATCTCGTCTGCGGCGAAGCGCGCGACCGTGTCGCGCAGCATATCGATTTCTTCCGAATGGTCGAACTGCAGGTGGGGGAACTCGAACATGGCTGGACTTCCTTGTTTTCTAAGGCTTGTTTTCAGGCTTCTTCGATAGTGAGGAGGAGGGCGCCGTCGGCCACCTGCTCGCCTGCGCGGGCAGCGAGGCCCTTCACGGTGCCGGCACGCGGGGCTGTCAGCGTCTGCTCCATCTTCATGGCTTCAAGGATGAGGAGCGGCTGGCCTTTCTCGACCACATCACCTTCCTTCACCTTTACTTCGAGCACCTTGCCGGGCATCGGGGTGACGATGGTGCCGGGGCCGTCCGCATCGTCATCATGAGCGCCGGCGCGGGCATGGCGTTTCAGGTGCCTCGTTGCGCGCGCGGTGACAATATGAACGTCGTCGTCGCCGGTGAGCGCGTGGAAATGCTCGGTCATCCCGTCGATCATGGCGCTGATGGCGGCACCGTCAGCGGCCAGCAATGAAACGGTTACGACTGTATCGCCGACCTCAACCCGGTAGGGCAGGCCACGACCAGTGACGGTCACTTTCACCGGCTCGCCTTCTTCTGCATCGAACAGGAAATTCTCGGCGGCGGGCAGGTTGACCTTGAAATTGTCGCGCACATCCCATGGGTCATGGGCTGTTGTGTGCGGGCGGTGGGCGATGATGGCGAGCGTTGCCAGCACATGATCCATCGCTGTCACGGTTTTCGCCGGAATGAGGGCCGCTTCATGCTCGGCAATGAAACCTGTGTGCACATCGCCCGAACGGAACACGGGATGGTCAAGCGCGCGGATCAGGAAATCACGGTTGGTGACGAGGGGCGCCACCGGCGTTTCTTCCATCAGGGCAATCAGCCGGTCGATGGCTGTAGCGCGGTCGGGACCGTAGGCGATCATCTTGGCGACCATCGGGTCATAATGGATCGTGACAGCGTCGCCGGCGCGCACGCCAGCGTCGATGCGGCAGCCGGGGCCGAGGGGGCGCATGGGATCGAAAAGGTCGATCGGGCCGGTCGCCGGCAGGAAGCCCTTGTCCGGGTCCTCGGCATAGAGGCGCACCTCGACCGCATGGCCTTTGACGGTCGCGTCGATTTCATCCTGCGTGCGGGGCAGGGCTTCGCCCTCGGCGACCTTTAGCTGCCACGCGACAAGGTCTTCACCCGTGATCGCTTCCGTCACCGGATGCTCCACCTGCAGGCGGGTGTTCATTTCCATGAAATAGAAGGGCGCTCCGTCGATCCCGTTTGCGACATCGACGATGAATTCCACCGTACCCGCACCGCGGTAACCGATAGCCTTGGCTGCACGCACGGCGGCATCACCCATGGCCCGGCGCATTTCGGCGCTGATGCCGGGGGCCGGGGCTTCCTCCACCACCTTCTGGTGGCGGCGCTGCAGCGAACAATCACGCTCGAACAGATGCACCGCATTGCCGTGGGTATCGGCAAAGACCTGCACCTCGATATGGCGCGGACGTTCGATCAGCTTCTCGATCAGCAGTGTGCCGTCGCCGAAGGAGTTTTCGCCTTCACGTTTTGCTGCGGCGACGGCTGCAGCAATTTCGCTCTCGCCGTAAACCTTGCGCATGCCCTTGCCGCCACCGCCGGCCACGGCCTTCAGAAGCACAGGGTATCCCACACGAGCGGCCTCGCGGGTGAGGGTTTCAAGGCTCTGGTCACCGCCGTGATAGCCCGGCACGACCGGTACTTTGGCTTCTTCCATCAGGGCTTTGGCCGCCCCTTTGAGTGCCATGGCGCGCATGGCGTCTGCCGTCGGCCCCACAAAGATGATCCCGGCGGCTTCGCAGGCCTCGGCAAAACCGGGGTTTTCGGAAAGGAAGCCGTAGCCCGGATGGATGGCATCGGCGCCTGTGCGCTTGGCAGCGTCCAGAAGCTTCGTGCCGACCAGATAGCTTTCACCGGCACTTGCCGGGCCGATATGGACGGCTTCGTCAGCGGCTTCCACATGCCATGCCTTGGCGTCAGCGTCGGAATAGACCGCAACGGTGCGGATACCCAGTGCTTTGGCGGTGCGCATCACACGGACGGCGATCTCGCCCCGATTGGCGATCAGGAGCTTTCTGATCTTGCGCATCAGGCGTCTCCCTTCCAGCTTGGGCTGCGCTTTTCAAGGAAGGCGGCGAGGCCTTCCTTGCCTTCGTCACTGGCGCGGCGATAGGCGATCCGTTCGGCAGTTTCCTCGCGGAGTTCGTCGTTGATTTCTTTGGAGGCCACGAAGCTGACAAGCGCCTTGGCGTCTGCCATCGCGCCGGGTGCGGCATCAAGGCAGTGGCTGACCCATGCTTCAACGGCTTTCTGCGCGGCTTCCATGTCTGCTGCCACTTCATGCACAAGGCCAATCCGTTGGGCGAGGGCAGCATCGAACCGCTCACCGCTCGTGAACAGCCGCCGGGCCTGCCGCGCACCGATGGCGGCCACCACGAAGGGGGAGATGGTGGCGGGCGTCAGGCCAAGCTTCACTTCTGAAAAGGCAAAGCGGGTGCCTTCAACGGCAACCACGAAATCGGCGCAGGAAAGCAGACCCGTACCGCCACCCATTACGGCGCCGTGCGCGATGGCGGCAACGGGTTTCGGGCATTCATACAGGGTATCGAGCATTTCGGAGAGGCGCATGGCATCGTCCAGATTCTGCTCGTAGTCATAATTGGCTGCCGCCTGCATCCAGTTGAGGTCAGCACCTGCCGAGAAGCTTTTGCCGCTGCCAGCCAGGACAATGGCCCGCACATCGGCCCGTTTGCCAAGGTCGGCAAAGGCATGGGTGAGGGCCGCGATCAGCTCGGCATTGAAGGCGTTATGCACATCGGGCCGGTTAAGCGTGACTGTGGCAACGCCGTTTTCAAGGAGATCGATATCAAGCATTCTGTCGTCTCCTACATGCGGAACACGCCGAAGCGTGTGTCTTCGATGGGGGCATTGAGGGCAGCCGAAAGGCCAAGCGCCAGCACACGGCGCGTGTCAGCCGGGTCGATGACGCCGTCGTCCCAGAGGCGGGCGCTGGCGTAATAGGGATGGCCCTGGGCTTCATATTGCTCGCGGATCGGGGCCTTGAAGGCCTCTTCCTCGTCCGGGCTCCAGCTGCCGCCCTTGGCTTCGATCCCGTCGCGCTTGACAGTGGCCAGTACGCCCGCCGCCTGTTCGCCGCCCATCACCGAGATGCGGGCATTGGGCCACATCCACATGAAGCGGGGCTGGTAGGCCCGGCCGCACATGCCATAGTTGCCGGCACCGAAACTGCCGCCGATGATGACGGTAAATTTGGGGACATTGGCCGACGCCACGGCGGTTACCATCTTGGCGCCGTCGCTGGCGATACCACCGTTTTCATATTTGCGGCCGACCATGAAGCCGGTGATATTCTGCAGGAATACGAGCGGGATCTTGCGTTGGCAGCAAAGCTCCACAAAATGGGCGCCCTTGAGCGCACTTTCCGAGAAGAGCACGCCATTGTTGGCGACGATGCCGACCGGCATGCCATGGATGTGCGCGAAGCCGGTAACGAGCGTTTCACCGTAAAGCTTCTTGAATTCATCGAAATGGCTGCCGTCCACGATCCGGGCGATCACTTCGCGCACGTCATAGGGCTGACGCACGTCCTTGGGGATCACGCCGTGCAGGGTGGCGGGGTCATAAAGTGGATCAACCGGTGCCCTGGTGACAACCGGCATTTCCTTGCGGCGGTTCAGGTTACCAACAATATGGCGGGCAAGGCCGAGCGCATGGGTGTCGTCCTTCGCCAGATGGTCGGCCACACCCGAGACACGGGCGTGCACATCACCGCCGCCGAGGTCTTCCGCCGACACCACCTCGCCGGTCGCAGCCTTCACAAGCGGCGGACCGCCAAGGAAAATGGTGCCCTGGTTCTGGACGATGATGCTTTCATCCGCCATTGCGGGCACATAGGCACCGCCTGCGGTGCAGGAGCCCATAACGACGGCGATCTGCGGGATGCCGGCAGCCGACATGCGCGCCTGATTATAGAAGATGCGACCGAAATGATCGCGGTCGGGGAAAACGTCATCCTGATTGGGCAGGTTGGCACCGCCGCTGTCGACGAGATAGACGCAGGGAAGCTTGTTTTCTGCAGCAATTTCCTGCGCGCGCAGGTGCTTCTTCACCGTGATCGGATAATAGGTGCCACCCTTGACGGTTGCATCGTTGCACACGACTACACATTCACGGCCCGCAATACGGCCAATGCCGGTGATGACGCCGGCAGCGGGGATTTCCTCGCCGTACATATTGTGCGCAGCAAGAGCGGACAACTCAAGGAAGGGTGAGCCGGGATCAAGGAGCGTCTGCACCCGTTCGCGCGGCAAAAGCTTGCCACGGGCCACATGCTTGGCGCGCGCCGCTTCGCTGCCGCCCTCGGCAATCCTGGCGGACAGGGCTTTCAGGTCGTCAACCAGTGCGCCCATATGGGCCGCGTTGGCCTTGAAGGCGTCGGAGGCGGGGTCGAGGGTGGATTTCAGCTGGCTCATCGAGCGGGTCTCCCAAGGTCAGGCCCGTATTTTTGCTGCGGCTTGGCAGGCTTGTGGCTGGCATCCTATCCGCGGCTCTGGTATTGGTACAGTTGAAAGCAAATATGGTTACGATAGATAGCATCTATGATTGATCTGTATCTTCTGCGCTATTTTCTGGCGGTTGTCGAAACCGGTTCGTTCACGCGGGCGGCGGAGCGGGTTTTTGTGACACAGCCGACCCTTTCCTCGGGCATCAAGAAGCTGGAAGCCGAGCTTGGCACCACGCTTTTTGACCGCTCAAGCAAGCGGGTGTTCCTGACGGATGCGGGCATCCGCTTCCTGCCGCGCGCCAAGGCAATACTCCATGAATGCAATCTGGCGATGGAAGCCGTGCGGGCGGTGGAAGAAGTGCCGGTGCTGCGGCTTGGGCTCCTGGGCACGCTCGGCAACCGGCAAGTGGAAGCCTTCGTGAGCGGCTACCGGGAACGCGGGCCGAAAGTGACATTGGAGATTTATGATGGCACCGAGCAGGAACTGTTGAACCGGCTGGACGACCGCAGCCTTGATTACGCGATCTCGATCTGGCGGGGCGATGACGGGCACGGAGCTACCCGGCTTGGCGGTGAGCCCTATGTTTTCATTCTGCCGCGCGATCACAAACTGGCGGGCCGCGACAGCCTGTCGGCGACAGATCTGTTTGAAGAGCGCATGATCGTGCGCAGCCGCTGCGAGGTCCTCTCCGAAACCAGCCGCTATTTCACCGACCATAATGTGCGCCCCCGGCTGGTTTATCGCACCCCCAACGATAGTAGGGCTGTGGCGATGGTGGCGGCGGGTGTCGGAGGGACTGTCGTTCCGTTCAGCCTTGCAGACGAACGGGTCGTCGCAAAACCCCTTGAAGGTTTCTCCTATCGGCGTGATCTGGCTTTGCTTAAACCGCGTTACCAGCCAACTCCTGCCATAGAACGTGTGGCGGGGGTTCTTGAACGTTGGGTTACCGACTTTTGGGGGTAGTCCGGTTTAGGTGAATGCCAAAGGATCACAGATATGTGATCCTGAAGTTATGCCCTCTACGTATAACGGACGCATGAAACTGCTTCTGACGATCGTATATCTACGAGGCTATAGAATTAGGGACATGGGCGCTGTATGTGGCGTCCGCATTTGATTTGATTTTTGGGGGTCGTCTGTATGTCGCGCGCGAAGGTTTATCTGTCCGGTCTGTTGGTCGCCGTTGTGGCGGGCAGCGCCTGGCTTCTGCTCTCTGATCCGAAAGGAGGCGAGGGAGAAGGCCGGGGCATGTCGGCTATCACGGTTCGGGCCGTTCCGGCGGAGAAGCGCCAGTTCGCGGACATTGTGGAAGCCATCGGTACGGCACGGTCCAAGGAATCCGTGGTGCTGATGTCGCGCGTTTCGGAAACGGTCAGCAAGGTCCTGTTCGATGACGGGCAGCTCGTCAAGGAAGGCCAGCTTCTGGTAAAGCTGACGGATGACGAGGAAAAGGCTGCCATCGAGGAAGCAGGCGCCTACCTGCGCGAGGCGCAGCAGCAGTATGAACGGGTGACCGACCTTGTGCGCCGGGGCAATGCCTCCACCGCAACGCTCGACAATGCCAAGCGGCAACTTGATGAAGCGCAGGCCCGGCTGGACGGTGCCAAGGCGCGGCTCAATGACCGCCGGATCGAGGCCCCCTTCGATGGCATTCTTGGCCTGCGGCAGGTGAGCGAAGGATCGCTCATCACCACCACGACCCCCATTACCACGATTGACCAGATCGATGTGATGCGGGTCGATTTTTCGGTGCCGGAGCGCTTCATCGCGGCCCTCAAACCGGGCCAGAGCGTTGACGCGCGTGTCGAGGCTTATCGGGGCGAGACCTTCAGCGGCAAGGTGACCACGGTCAACAGCCGGGTTGATCCGATCTCGCGGACCATCATCGTGCGCGCCGAGCTGGACAACAAGGACCTGCGCCTGCGCCCCGGCATGCTGATGACGGTGGAACTGACAAGCCGCACGTGGGATGGCATCGCGGTGCCGGAAGAAGCCGTGGTGCCGACAGCCGGCAAGGATTATGTCTTTGTCGTTGAAAATGGCATCTCGAACCGCAAGGAAGTGACGCTCGGCCTGCGCCGCCCCGGCTATGTCGAGATCACGAGCGGGCTCGAAGAAGGTGCCCTTGTGGTGACCGAAGGAACGCTGCGCCTTGGCAATGCCGATGTGCCGGTACGTTTGCTTGGCCAATCGACGGGCGCTGAAGCCGGCTCGAACACGGTGGAGGCCGCGCAATGATCCTCTCTGAAGTCTCGGTCAAACGGCCTGTCTTCGCCACCGTCATCAGCCTTCTGCTGATGGCATTCGGGCTTCTGTCCTTCTCCAAAATCTCTGTGCGTGAGCTGCCGGATGTGGACCCGCCGATCGTTTCGATCAGCACCGATTATCCTGGCGCCAATGCGGCGGTCATTGAAACCCGCGTCACCCAGCTTATCGAAAACGCGATTGCCGGCGTGGCCGGGATCAAGCTCATTGAATCGACGAGCCGTGACGGCCAGTCGAACATCGATATCGAGTTCAATCTGGACCGGGATATCGATGCTGCGGCCAACGACGTGCGCGACCGGATCAGCCGCATTCTCGATAACCTACCGGAAGACACGCAGCCGCCCGAGGTCTCGAAAGCGGATTCGGACACGCGTCCGATCATGTATTTCAACCTCACCAGCCCCTCGATGGATACGCTGCAGCTCACCGATTTTGCCGAGCGCAATATCGTCGACCGGCTGTCCGTGGTGGACGGCGTGGCGGCGATCCGGGTGACTGGGTCGAGCCGCTATGCGATCCGCATCCATCTGTCGAGGCAGGCCATGGCGGCACGCGGTGTGACTATCGGCGACGTGGAATCGGCCCTCCGGTCTGAAAACGTTGAACTGCCGGCCGGCAAGATCGAATCCATCCACCGCGACACGATCGTCCGTATCAACCGCGAATATACGCGCCCCGAGGAATTCAACGAGATCGTCGTGCGCCTGTCGAAAGACAATGGTCAGGGCGAATTTGTCCGGCTGGGTGACATCGCCCGCGTTGAACTTGGCAGCGAACGCGAACGTCAGGAGTTTCGCGGCAACGGCAACCCGCTCGTCGGCATTGCTGTGGTGAAGCAATCGACCGCCAATACGGTGGCCGTGGCTGAAGGTGTCCGACAGGAGGTGGAGCGTATCCGCCAGACGCTGCCTGAAAGCATGCGGCTCTTGTCCTCCTACGACAGTTCGGTCTTTATCGAGCGCGCGATTGACGAGGTCTATTTCACGCTCACTATCGCCATGAGCCTCGTGGTGTTGGTGCTTTATCTGTTCCTTGGCAATATCCGCACGGTGATTGTGCCGGCGGTGACGGTGCCTGTGTGCATCATCGCCAGCTTCTGGGCGCTGGCGGCGACCGATGTCAGCATCAACCTCATCACGCTTCTCGGGCTCGTGCTCGCCATCGGCCTTGTGGTCGATGACGCCATCGTGGTGCTGGAGAATATCTACCGCCGGGTTGAAGAAGGTGAGCCTGGCCTGCTTGCTGCCTATAACGGGGCGAAGCAGGTGGGCTTTGCAGTGATCGCCACCACGCTCGTGCTCATTGGCGTGTTCGTGCCGATCATGTTCCTGACCGGCAACGTCGGACGCCTGTTTGGCGAGCTGGCCATCACAATGTCGGCCGCTGTCGGCTTCTCGAGTATCGTGGCGCTGACACTGACCCCAATGATGTGCTCGCTTTTCGTGCGGCGCCGTCACAAGAAGCCGAAATTCGCCCAGTTTCTCGACCGTTTCTTCGCCCGCGTCCAGGATGGATATGGCCGCACACTGCAGGCCACGCTTGGCGCCAAGCCGCTCGTGATCCTGTGCTTTGTCGGTGCTTTTGCCGTGATCGGCGGGCTCGCCCGTCAGGTGCCGAGCGAACTGGCCCCCATCGAGGATCGCAGCATGCTGTTCCTCAATATCCGGTCGCCCGAAGGCGCGAGCTTCGATTTCATGCGTGAACGCGCCCGCGAGATCGAAACGCAGGTCCTGCCTCTTGTTGAAAAGGGCGAGCTGGAACGCCTGCTTGTGCGCGTTGAATCCGATGGCGGTTTCGGCTTCATCGTGATGAAGCCATGGGAGGAGCGCCAGCGTTCCGCCGGTGAAATTGCCGAGGAACTGCGCCAGAAGCTTGAAGCCAATGTGCCGGGTGTGCGCGCCATCCCGATCCAGACATCGGGCCTGTCGTCTTCGCGCGGCGGCGGATCGGATTTCGAGCTGGTCGTTGGCGCCAACACCTACGAAGACCTTGGCCGGTATCGTGATGTACTTTTCGAGGCCATCCAGAAATATCCGGGGCTGACGAACGCCGATATCGATTACCGCGAAGACCAGCCGCAATATGCAGTGAAGATCGACCGTACCCGTGCCGCCGACATGGGTGTATCGGTGCAGACCATCGGTTCGACGCTTGAAACCATGATGGGCGGTCGCCGCGTCACCACCTATGTGAGCGACGGTGAGGAGTATGACGTGATCCTGCAGGCCGAAGCGCAGGACCGCGAACAGCCGATGGATATGACGAACC
The DNA here is from genome assembly GCF_026719705.1 of Pseudokordiimonas caeni. Lineage (GTDB taxonomy): Bacteria > Pseudomonadota > Alphaproteobacteria > Sphingomonadales > Kordiimonadaceae > Gimibacter > Gimibacter caeni. The sequence goes on from NZ_JAPPRR010000001.1 coordinate 947,279, forward strand.
TCTATGTGGCGACACAGGGGGGCGACCAGCTGGTGCCGCTTTCAAACCTTGTGAAGGTTGAGGAAGTCTCGGGCTCGGCAGCCCTGCGCCGCTTCAACCGCGTCCGGGCGCTGACCATCGAAGGCAACCTCGCGCCCGGCTACAGCATGGGCGAGGTGCTGGAGGATATGGTGGCGCTGGTGCGCAGCGAAATCCCCGATGCCACCTCCATCGATTACAAGGGCGCGACCCGTGAGTATGTGGAAGCTGGCTCGGACATCTATTTCACCTTCGCCATGGCGCTTGTGGTGGTGTTCCTGATTTTGGCCGCGCAGTTCGAAAGCTTCGTCCACCCGGTTGTCATCATGTTCACCGTGCCGCTCGCGGTAATGGGCGGGCTCCTCGGGCTGTATCTCGCTGGCAGTACGCTCAATATCTACAGCCAGATCGGACTTATCATGCTCATTGGCCTTGCCGCCAAGAACGGTATCCTGATCGTGGAATTCGCAAACCAGCTAAGGGACGAGGGCCTCGAAATTCGTGATGCGCTCATCGGTGCCTCGAAACTGCGCCTGCGGCCGATCCTGATGACCAGTCTGTCGACCGCGATGGGGGCCGTGCCGCTGATGTTTGCAAGTGGGGCGGGGTCAGCCAGCCGCCAGACGATTGGCGTCGTGGTGTTCGGCGGGGTGATCGTCTCCACCGTCTTCACCCTCTATATCGTGCCTGTTTTCTACGACATGCTCGCCAAATATACGAAGTCACCCGGCTTCGTGGCCGAGAAGCTCAAGAAGCAGCAGCGCGAAGAAGAGGGTGGCACCCCGACGGGCGCGCCAGCTGAGTGATAGGAATCAGGTTGAGGGTACAGGCTTGAAGCGTCCGATCCGGGTTTCCAAAGCCGTGATCTCCGCCGCTGAAAGCTGTGCCCTCAATTGATCGACGATAGGCTTCGCGCCTGGCATGCCGTTATTTTCTGAGAGACGTTCCCAGAAGTAGGCCTCAGCAATGTTAACCGGGATATATTTTCCGGTCCTGTAGTGATATGCCACAGCCGATTGCGCGGGAGCATTGCCAAGTCTGGCGGCCCGGTGGAAATATTGTATCGCAAGTGCAGGATTGGCAGGAATTCCAAGCCCACGTTCGAGCATAAACCCGAGATCCATAAGTCCATCCGGATTATTCACGGCGACGAGGGCTTCATATATTTCAACCAGGGTGGCGATATGTGCTTCCGGTAGGGGATCTGCCGAGACAAGAAGCTCGTTATAGCCGTACAGGTGGCCCAGCGTTAGCAGGTTCTGACTAGCCTCAGTGGATGCCGCAGCCCCTAGCAGTTTCTTGTAGCGGCTGTCATCTTTTTCGCCCGTCAGGCCTTCCTTCTCGATAAAGGCAAGATATCCCTCAGCGCTGTCATAGGGAAACGCGGCAAGTTCCGTGAACAGTTGATGTGCCCTCACGAAATCCTGTTTTGTGCCACGGCCGTTCAGGATGTAGCGAGCCAGAGAAAACTTCGCCGTCACGCTGCCCAGGGACGCGCCCTTTTCAAATAGCTCGACTGCTTTTTCCTGATCCTCCGCTACGCCAATACCGAACGCATAGGCATTTGCCAGTTTTTGTATCGCCACAACGTTGTTGGCAGTCGCGCCTTTCACAAATTGATCCAGAAGATATTCGAGAAATTCTCGTTCGCCATCAGGTCTGGTCCGCATCAGTTCGAGATGCGCTTCGGCAAGGTTGGCCATCATTCGGTCGCTGCTTTTCATCTGCTCACGAAGTGCAAACTTGTATTTATGAATCTCACCGGCACGGGTGACTTCGATGATGCGTTTTCGCCTTTCATCCGAGAAATCGACCCACAATGGAGGATGCGAGGGGCGGTCGTTTGCGTCTCCCTTCGGGGCAACGTTGGTTGGCTCGCTGACTATCTGTTCGGTGTTTGCACTTGATGGCTCGGGTTCATGTAGCAGAAAATAACCGACCCCAACGAGTTGCAGAAGGATCACAAAAGCCAGAAACTTGTTCATGCCGTCTTCCCTGAATGCGCGTCATGGTGCAACCATGGCGGAAATGGAAGGCGGGAACAAGGCGGATTGAAGGCCCGATCCGGGCGTCAGGTTACTCTGCCGCGCGGGAGACGAGGTCTTCGGGGCTGAAGAAGAGGGAAAGCTTCAGGCTTTCGCCGATGCGGGCGGCTTTTTCCTGCAGGTTGGCGGCGTCTTGCGGGGTCATCAGTTCGTTCGTTGTCTCGGCCCAGAGGGCAAGCCAGCGGTCGAACATTTCGGGGCGTATATGCGCCTTGTGCTTCATGTGCGCCGGCATCGGGCGGCCCTTGTAGCGGCCGCTTGTCAACATCACCGACGACCAGAAAGCGGACAATTGCTCCAGATGATGGGGCCAGTCGGAGATCGCGTTATTGAAAATCCAGCCGATCATGTCGTCGGCGCGGACGCGGGTGTAGAAGGCGTCCACGAGCCGGTCAAGGCCTTCGTCATTGAGGGGCAGGGGCGGTGTCATCGCTGTCTCGCTTTAAGCTGTATTTAAAATACATCTATTATGGCGAGCCCGACGACGCAAGCAGAATGCAGCAGGTGCGGCAATCCGCCCCGTCACGTTCGGGTGAGCGGGGCGGGTGTCCGGTTATACGGTTTTGGCGGCGCTTACCGAGAAGCCGACGGCTTCCAAGGCCTCGACAAGCCGGTCCGCGTGGGCGCGGTCCTTGGTTTCGACCACCAGCTCCATCTCGGTCATTTTCAGCGAAACGGCGCCGAATTCGCGCTGATGCTTCACCTCGATGACGTTGGCGCCAAGCCGGGCGACGACTTCCGTGACGCGGGCGAGGTTGCCCGGCTGGTCCATCATCTCGATCCGGAGGCGGGTCAGGCGGCCGTCGCGCGCCATGCCGCGCATGATGGCGGAGGCCAGAAGGCGGCTGTCGATATTGCCGCCCGTGAGCACGATGCCGACCTTGCGGCCGTGGAAATATTCCTTGTAGTGCATCAGCGCGGCGAGCCCGATGGCACCGGCGCCTTCCACCACCACCTTCTCGACTTCCATCATCAACAGGATAGCTGCTTCGATACGGCTTTCGGGTACGATCAGGATGTCATCGACGAGCGCCTTGACGACCTCGCGGGTTTTCTCGCCCGGCTTTTTCACGGCGATGCCTTCGGCCACGGTAACGGACGAACCCTTGAGGTCGGTGCCGTCGACAACCGCTTTCATCGAGGGGAAGGCTTCGGTCTGCACGCCCACCACCCTGATGCCCGGCTTGATGGCCTTGGCGATGGTGGCGATGCCCGAGATGAGCCCGCCGCCGCCGATCGGCACGATCAGGGTATCGAGCTCCGGGCAGTCCTCGAGCATCTCGAGGCCAACCGTACCCTGGCCTGCCATCACCATCGGGTCGTCGAAGGGATGGACGAAGGTCAGGCCTTCCTTCTCGGCAAGGTCATAGGCGGCCTGTGTTGCTTCCTCGAACGTCTTGCCGGCAAGCACGACGCGGGCGCCAAGCTCTTCGGTGCGCTTCACCTTGTTGAAGGGGGTGCCTTCAGGCATCACGATGGTCGCCGGGATGCCAAGGCGGCCGGCATGGAAGCTGACGCCCTGCGCATGGTTGCCGGCGGACGCGGCAATCACGCCGTTCGTATCCTTCGGCAATGACAAGAGCTTGTTCAGCGCGCCGCGCTCCTTGTAGGCAGCAGTGAACTGGAAAATCTCGAACTTCAGCCAGACGTCGGCGCCCGTGATGGCGCTGAGCGTGCGGGAGTGATGCATCGGTGTGTGCGGGATGGCGCCTTTGATGGCCATGGCCGCGCAGCGCACATCTTCAGCATTGATGGGCAGTTTTGCATCGGTCATGGGGGCCTCCTCGGTCATTGTTCACAGGCGCGAGGCGGACAGGCCTGCGCCGGACTGCTGCTTTGCCACAGTCCGGCCCCGCCTGTCCATGGCTGAAATGAAAGGGTTTACGTGCCTTTGGCGATCACCGCGTCGATGGCGGCGAGGCATTCGGGCTCATTCAGGATCGGCGTGTGGCCGACATTCGGGATGGTGACGGCGACCATGCCCTCGTGGCGGCGCCCCATCTCTTCCATCGTCTCGGCCGACAGGAGATCGGAAAGCCCGCCGCGCAACACGGCAAGCGGCGTGCCCTTCAGGCTTTCAAACGCGGGCCAGATATCGGTCGGGGCGGCCTCCGACGTCGCATTCTTAAAGGGAAGGGCGATGTTCGGGTCATAATCAAGGATCGGATGGCCGTCCTTTTCGACGAAGATCTTGCGGGTGAAGCTGTCCCACTCGGCGTCCGTGAAATCGGGATACACGTCCGCCGCCATGGCCTTCACACGTTGGGTGGCTTCGGTCCAATCCTTCTCCGGGGTGATCTTGCCGACATAACCCTTGATGCGCTCGATGCCTGTCTGCTCGATCACCGGGCCGATGTCGTTGAGCGTCGCGGATTTGAAGAAGCCGGGCTTCATCGAGGAGATGATCATCGTCATCAGCCCGCCGAGCGAGGTGCCGACGGCATGTACGCGGGTGGCGCCTGCATCCGCCAGCAGCGTGAACATGTCGCCAATATAGGTGCCGGGATGGTAGTTCGCCGGGTTTGGGTCCCAGGCCGAAAGGCCGCGCCCGCGTTGCTCGGCAACCAGCACCCGGTAGCGCCCCTTCAGGTGATCGGCCACCTCGGTGAAGTCGCGCGCGTTGCGGGTCAGGCCCGGCATGCAAAGGACCGTCTCAACACCGTCCCCGGTGCCGGCCGCATCATAATCGCGGTAATGCAGGCGCAGGCCATCGCTGCTGGTGTAATAGCGGTCCTTGTAATCAGCCATAGTGTCGGTCCTTGTAGCGTTCACGCAGGTCGCGTTTCAGGATTTTGCCATTGGGATTGCGAGGCAGTTCAGCGGTGAAATCGACCGCCGTCAAGCGTTGCTGCCGCCCGAGCCGCGCATTAGCCCAGTCGAGCAGGGCTTTGGCGTCGAGTTCAGCCTTGCAAACAACGACGGCGAGCGGGGTTTCGCCCCAGCGTTCGCTTTTCACGCCGATGACTGCTGCTTCGCTGACAGCCGGATGTTCCATCAGTACGGCCTCGATATCCTGCGGATAGATATTCTGCCCGCCCGAGAGGATCATGTCCTTCTTGCGGTCGACGATGTACAGATAGCCGTCCTCGTCAAAGCGGCCGATATCGCCCGTCCTCAGCCATCTGTCGCCGTGGGGGTCGGTCCATGTGGCCTCCGCCGTGGCTTCGGGCCGGTTCCAATAACCGGGCATGACGATACGCCCGCGACCGACGATCTCGCCCGCAGTTCCGGCTGGGACTTCGATGCCTTCATCATCGATCAATTTCAGTTCGGTGCCCATAAGCGGCAGGCCGACCGACGCCCAGCGGCCTTCAGCATCTTCGGGATCGAGTGTGGTGATCAGTCCTTCGGTAAGCCCGTAAAGCTCGATCACCTTGGGGCCAAGCCGTGCGAACAGGCGACGTTTCAGGTCGGCATGCAGGGGCGAGCCACAGCTCATGACGGCCTTGAGGGATGAAAGGTCAAAATCCACTTCATCAGGCACGTCCAGAAGGCGCTGATACTGGATCGGCACCATCGAGAAATGGCTGATACGGTCATCTTCGATCCGCTGCAGCACGCGCCGGGCATCGAAGCCGTTCTCGATATAAAGTGTGCCACCACAAAGGAGGGTCGCCAGAAAACCGACCCAGCTGATGTTTGAATAAAGGCCGATGGTGAATAGCGTGCGGGCGGCGCTATCGTACCGCAGCGTAATCGCCAGGTCGCGTGCCCAGTTCAGTCGCCCGGCCTGCGTATGCACGATGCCCTTGGGCAGACCCGTGGTGCCGGACGAATAGATGATGTTCATCGGTGTTGCCGGTTTCACGTCCGGCAAAGTGTCGGGGCAGGGGCCGTGATCGAAGAGACTGGCGAAATCCATCCATCCGGCAGGCAGGTCTGCGTCCGCCGTGATCCAGCGAATGCCTTGAAGGCGGGAGACAAGCGGCTGCAGGCGCGCGATCTGGTCACCCGTGGCGATCACGGCTTTGGCGCCCGCGTCCTTCAGCATGTTTTCAAGCGCGGCGTCACTGACCGACAGGTTGATCGGCACCGAGGTGAGGCCGGCGGCGATACAGCCGATCAGCGCTTCGGCCATTGGCGCCCCGTTCGACATCACGATGCCGACGCGGTCACCTTCATCAAGGCCGAGCGTGCGAAGCGCATGGGCAAGGCGGTTCATGCGGGCTGTGAGTTCACCCCAGGTGAGCCGCACGCCTTCGGCCACAAGGGCCGTCTTGCTGGCACGCTGCCGCCCGTGAAGTGCGAGAATGCGGGGGAACAAGGGTGCCCTGTCATCGAATGCGGACATGATTGCCTCGACGCCTGGATGAACCGGGGAGAAGGCAGGGGCCGAAGCCCCCGCCTTGGACTATTGGATCAGAACTTCACGCCGACCGTGGCCGTAACGGTCCGCGGCGGGCCGTAGAAGGCCGTGACGTTGTTTTCAAGCCCGAGGGCCGCATAGGGTGCGCCGAAGGTGTAACCTGCAGTCTTGTAGCGCTCGTCAAACAGGTTGCGGGCATGCAGGCCGACATTCCAGCGGGCATCTTCCGAGGTCCAGACGATGCTTGCGTTGAAGATGTCGTAGGCTTTCTGGTCGATTTCCGGGGCAGCAGTTTCAAACTGCTGGATCTTGCCCTTGTGCGACCAGTTGGCGTTCAGGTTGACAGCACCGCTCGCCAGCGGGATCAGATAGTTCAGGCCCACGTGGGACATGAATTCCGGCGTGTTCTGGACCTTGCGCTGATCGGCCACGTTCACGTCGTTGACGATCCATTCCTTGATCTTGGCGTCAAGGATATTGAGCGTGGTTTGCAGGGTGAAGTTTTCGGTGAGCAGGAATTCGCCTTCAAACTCGATGCCCTTGATGGTGGCGCGGCCGGCGTTCGTCACGGTGCCGACAAAGCCATCGTTCACCCCGTCGTTGTTCGAATCGATCGGCAGCGAACCGGGGATCTGCATGTCTTTGTATTTGCTCGAGAAGAGGGCAATGTTCGTGCGGGCGCGGCCATCCCACCAGGTGGACTTCAGGCCAAGCTCGAAGCTGTCCAGATGCTCGGGCTCGAAGCCCGAGGCAACTTCCGGCGAAGCGAAGTTGGCGCCGCGCGGGTCGAAGCTGCCGGCCTTGAAGCCGCGGCTGTAGGACGCATAAGCCGTCGCTTCGTCCGAAAGGTCATAGTTCACGGCAAAACGCGGCGAGAAGTCATGGAAGGTCCGCTCGGCTTCAAAGTCGCTGGTGGCAGCGATGAGAACGGCGGAGCTGTTGCCGAGGAACGGCGAGCCGACGCCGAAATAGTTGGCGCGATAGACATCTGCCGAACGCTTGTCGGTCGTGTAACGGCCGCCGACCGAGATCGAGGCTGCCTCGGTGATGTCGTAGGAAACATCGGCAAACAGCGACCATGCCTTGGTGTCCACCGTGCCGCCCGTGTAGGCGGTCAGCGGCAGGCCGTAAACCACGCGGCCGGTCTGGCCGAGCACCACGTCAAAGTCGTTCGAAGCAGTGGCGTCAAGATAGTAGAAGCCGAGCACACCATTGAGCTTTTCACCGGTGTAAAGCAGCTGGAATTCCTGGCTGAACTGCTCGTTGTCGTAAACAACCGGTGCATCCATGTCATCGACCGGCAGGCTGTCGAAATCGATGACCGATTCGGTATAGTCCTCACGGTAAGAGGTGATGGACTTGAAGGTCACATTTTCGGACGCGGTCCATTCGATCATGCCATTGACACCCTTGGCATGAACCTCGTTGTTGCCATCGATGCCGGCCGTGGAAGCGTTGGTGGCAGCACCGGCCGTGGTGTCATACACATCTTGCATCACGGCTTCGCCGCTCACCACCGCCGGGTTGACGCGGTGGCCGGCCACGGGATTGGAATCATCGTCCGTGTAATCGGCAGCGATGCGGATGAACAGGTCTTCGCTCGGCAGGAATTCAAGGCTCGCACGGGCTGCAAAGACCTGCTTGTTATAGTTATCCTTGCCGGTCGTCAGGTTTTCACCGAAGCCGTCGCGATTGAGCGAGGCAACAGCGCCGCCGAAGCGCACCTTGTCGCCCAGCGGCGCGGAAACCTTGGCGATCACGTCGGCCTGATTATAGGAGCCATAGGAGGCACGAACCGAGCCGCTGAATTCGTCGTCCAGCCGTTTCGTCACATATTTGATGGCGCCGCCGACGGCGTTCCGGCCATAGAGCGTGCCCTGGGGGCCACGCAGCACCTCGATCCGTTCGACATCATAGATATCGAGGAGAGCTGCCTGCGGGCGGGCGAGATAAACATCGTCGATATAAAGCGCCACGCCTTGCTCGAAGCCGGCGAGCGGATCCTGCTGGCCCACGCCGCGGATGAAGGCAGTGAGGGTGCTGTTGGTGGCACGCGACGGTTCGATCGTCACGCTCGGCGCGATTTGCGCGATATCCGAGATATCGGTGGCGCCGCGCAGTTCCAGCGCTTCGGACGAGAAGGCGGTAACGGCAACCGGCACATCCTGCAGGCTTTCCTCGCGGCGACGGGCGGTGACGACGATTTCTTCAAGCGAGAGACGCTCTTCCGCACCGGCATCCTGTGCCAGTACGGGCGCGGACGTGGCAAGGAGCGCCGCGGCGCAGACACCCTGCAGATAGAGCCCGACTGTAGATTGATTGCGTAGCATGGATTGGTTCCTCCCCAGGAATGCAGACAAGGCAAATCACCCCATCCTCCATACCCATTGAAATTCAACATGTGTTGAAATGTCAAACAGGAAATTCAATGAGCGTTGAAATCGGATGCGGAATCCGTCACGCTGTCGCCGCAAAGCCACAGATGGGGGTTCCTATGGCGCTCAAACCCGCAGGCAAGGACCAGCAACGGCGCAAGGACAGGATCCTTGACGCTGCCGAAATCCTGTTTGCCAAGCATGGCTTCGACGGGGTGACGCTGCGCAAGGTGGCCGCACTTGCCGAAGTTGACCTCGCGCTTGCGAGCTATCACTTCGGATCGAAGCAGGGGCTGTTCGACGCTGTACTGCTGCGCCGCGCTGAAGTGCTGAACGAACGGCGTCTGGCAGCGCTTGAGGCCTGCGAGCGGGCGGCTGCCCCGAAGGCGCCGCCGGTGGAGGAAATCGTACGCGCCTTCCTCGCGCCGATGTTTGCCGCCGATCTCGCCCGCGATCCGGGCTGGCAGCATTATTTTGAACTGATCGCCTATGTGAACAACGCGCACGACATGGGCGGGCGGGTGATGACCCAGTTCTTCAATCCGCTCGTTGTGCGTTTCATGGATGTGTTCAAGCGCGCCATGCCGGATACGCCGCCGGAGCAGATCTACTGGTCCTATCATTTCATGTCGGCAGCCCTGTCGCTGACCTTCGCCCAGACCGAACGGATGAAGATCCTGTCGGGCGGTGCCATCGATACCCGCGATCTGGAAGCTGCGGTGGAGCAGATGATTCCCTTTGTAACAGCCGGTTTCGAGCGTCTCTGCAAAACAGCCTGACACCGGGGCCGCGCCGATTCCGGTTGGAGGTCGGCGGCGGGCTCTGCTATGCCCGAACCTTATTCATATAAGAATGAACGGGGGAGGATCAGGCATGATCGAAAGACTGGCGAAGGCGGCCGTGCTCGCGGCGATGATCGGAGGAGGAGCCATGGCGGCGGAAACGGAGCTGACGGTTGAGCGTCTTGAAGCAAGCCCCGCGCTTTCCGGCCCCAATGTGCAGGGCCTCAAATTTTCCCCCGATGGCAAGCGACTGACCTTCCTGCGCGGCAGCGCCGACGAGGCCGCCCGGCTGGACCTTTGGGAATATGACCTCGAAAGCGGCGAGGCGTCGCTTCTGGTTGATTCCGCCGCGATGCTTGATGGCTCTGAGGAAGTGCTGAGCGAGGCCGAGAAGGCCCGGCGCGAGCGCGACCGCAGCCTGACAGGCAAGAGCGGCATCGTCAGCTACGACTGGAACGCAGAAGGTGACGCGCTTCTCATCCCGCTCGGCGGTGACCTTTATGTGCTGCCGGTCGGCGGCAAGGCCCGCCAGCTGACGGCAACCGATGCCTTCGAAGGTGACGCCCGTTTCAGCCCGGACGGCAAATATGTCTCCTTCGTGCGCGACCGTGACCTTTACGTCGTCGAGGTGGAAACCGGCGCCGAGACACGCCTGACAACAGCTGAAAGCGAAACGGTTTCGAATGGCACGGCCGAGTTCGTGGCAGCCGAGGAACTGGGCCGTTACAGCGGCTACTGGTGGTCGCCCGACAGCAAGACCATTGCCTTTGCCCGTGTGGACGAAGCACCTGTCATGCTGCTGCAGCGCTATGAAGTGAATGACGATGGCGGCGTTACCTCCATCGAACAGCGCTACCCGAAGGCCGGCACGGCAAACGCCGAGGTCAGCCTTGGCCTGGTGCCCATCGATGGCGGTGCCACGCTCTGGGTCAATCTGGGTAAGGACAAGGATATCTACCTCGCTCGTGTGAACTGGGCGCCGGATTCGAAAACACTGCTTGTGCAGCGCCTGAGCCGCAATCAGGAAAAGCTTGATGTCTTGCGCGCCTCGGCGGCGACCGGGTTGACCGACGTCCTGATGAGCGAGACAAGCGATATCTGGGTCAACCTGACTGACGATCTCACCTTCCTGCCCGATGGCCGGTTTGTATGGACGAGCGAACGGACCGGTTTCCGCCATATCTATCTATCGAACGGGGTGAACGGCGACCTGAAACAGCTGACAAGTGGCGACCGGGTTGTGGATTCCGTCCTCAAGGTCGATGCAGATGCGGGCCTCGTCTATTTCGCCGGCTGGATGGAAAGCCCGCTTGAACAGCATCTCTATAGTGTGCCGCTCGCTGGCGGGCAGGTGCGGCAGGTGACGCTGGAAGAAGGCTGGCATGATCCAGTGGTAGGGGCAGGGGTCTTCATCGACAAATTCTCGAGCCCCGACCAGCCCCCGCAAGTGATGGTGCGCGACCTGAAGGACGGCACCACCCGTTTCGCGGTGATAGAGAACAAGCTGGATGACAGCCATCCCTATGCTGCCTTTGCGGCGAATCGCGCCAACACCGAATTCGGCAGCTTCGAGGTGGCGGACGGCACTTTGCTTCACTACCGGCTGTATCTACCGGCGGATTTCGATGCTGGGCAGCAATATCCGCTGATCCTCAACCCTTACGGCGGGCCGCATGGGCAGCGCGTGAAGAAAAGCTGGTCGCTCGATTTCAACGAAATCCTGGCGCGCCGGGGCTATGTGGTGATGGTGATCGATAACCGGGGCATGTGGAACCGTGGCCTGAAATTCGAGGCCGCCGTCAAGAATGCCATGGGCACGGTGGAAATCGCCGATCAGGTGGCGGGCGTCGAGCATCTGGTGAAGGAAGGTTATATCGACCGGGAGCGAGTCGGCTTCTGGGGCTGGTCTTATGGCGGCTATATGACCCTGATGGCGCTGTCGCGGGCGCCGGATGTGTTCAAGGCCGGCATGGCGGTGGCGCCCGTCACCGACTGGCGGCTTTACGACACGGCCTATACAGAACGCTATCTGGGCATGCCGGACGCACCGGGTGATGTGTATGAGAAAAGCTCCGTCTTTGCCCATCTGGACGGGCTGAAAGGCAAGCTCCTGCTCATTCACGGCATGGCGGACGATAACGTCTTCTTCGATAATTCGGTGCGCCTGATGGGGGTGCTTCAGGCCAATATCGTGCCGTTCGAGCTGATGACATACCCCGGCAAGCGCCATGGCATCCAGGGCGAGGCCGTGCGGGCGCATCTGTGGGGCAGGGGCCTCGATTTTTTCGAACGCAACCTGAAATAACCACGTCATTTTCGGGGTTTAGTTTAATGGGGAGGCACGACGTGTCTCTCCATTGTCTTTTAGTATCAACGACTTAGTAATTTTGTGCAATGCAACAAAAATACCCTTGACACTTTGGTGCAGTGCACATATATTTGGCTCATGAACGCTGCAACGCACCATGAACGTGGTGCCAGCGAGAAAGGAACAAAAGCCATGGCTACCAAAGCTGAAGCTAGTGTTGAGAAAAAGATCGAAGAGGCAACCGAGAAAATGACTGCTGACCTCAAAAAAGGTTTCGACGCTTTCGCGGATCTCTTCAAAACCCCGAAACTTGATGTCACCAGCGTCATCGAGTTCCAGAAGAAAAATATCGAAGCTGCCGTGGAAGCAAACAAGATTGCTTTCGAAGGCGCTAAAGCAGCTGCCCAGGCGCAGATCGACATGACCAAGGACGCCGTTGCGAAGTTCAACGACGCAGCAACCGAAGTCTTCTCGACCAAGTCGCCGGAAAGCTCGGTAACCAAAGGTTACGAAGTGGCCCAGATGATGTTCCAGTCGAACCTTAAGGGCTACCGTGAAGTGACTGACCTCGTCATCGCTTCCAACCAGAAAGCAATTGCGATCCTGCAGGCGCGTTACACCGCCGGCGTGGAAGAGCTTAAAGCTTCGGCCTAAGGGTCGACCGGAAATCAACCGGCCCGGGGTTGGATACCTCCCCTCCCTCCCCTCCCCATCTGACCTCGGGCCAGTTGATCGTTCCTGAAAAGGAACCCAGGTTGAAACCGGATGACCTCCCCTCGGTCGTCCGGTTTTCCTTTTGGGGCAGGGCGCCCGTCCGCGGGCACATTTTCCTTGGCATTTGACGAGAAAACGCTAGTGTGCGCCCCGAATTGACGCGCGCCCGAGGGCCGCTTTCTGATGTACCGGAACGATCATGGCCTTTGACCAGGAAATCGAACGGCGCCGCACTTTCGCGATCATCTCGCACCCGGACGCCGGTAAAACCACCCTGACCGAGAAACTCCTGCTGTTCGGGGGTGCGATCCAGCTTGCCGGCGAAGTGAAGGCACGCGGCGATCGCCGCCGGGCGCGCTCCGACTGGATGAAGGTGGAGCAGGAACGCGGCATTTCCGTCGCGTCGTCGGTGATGACCTTCGATTATGAAGGCCATACCTTCAACCTCCTCGACACGCCGGGCCACGAGGATTTCTCGGAAGATACTTACCGGACGCTTTCGGCCGTCGACAGTGCCGTGATGGTGCTTGACGCGGCCAAGGGTATCGAGACCCAGACTCGCAAGCTTTTTGAAGTGTGCCGCCTGCGCGACATGCCGATTGCCACCTTCATCAACAAGATGGACCGCGAAGCCCGCGACCCGTTCGACCTGATCGATGAAGTGGAACAGAAGCTGGCGCTCGATGTGACGCCCGCCAGCTGGCCCATCGGCATGGGCCGCGATTTCCTAGGCTGTTATGACCTTCTGAACGACCAGCTCGTGCTTTTTGATCGCGGCAAGGGCGACGTTCTCACCGAAAGCATCCAGTGTTCGGGTCTTGATGATCCGAAACTTGCAGAACTGCTGCCCGATCATGCGCTTGAGAAGCTGAAAACGGATATCGAGATGGTGCGCGCGCTTTGCAAGCCGTTTGATATCCAGGCTTATCTCGAAGGGCATCTGACGCCGGTCTTCTTCGGCTCCGCCATCAACAACTTCGGTGTTCGCGAGTTGCTCGCCGCCATTGGCAAGCATGCGCCGAGTCCGCGTCCCGGCAAGGCGCTGGAACGCAGTGTGGCGCCGACCGAAGAAGCGATGAGCGGTTTCGTGTTCAAGATCCAGGCGAACATGGATCCGAAGCACCGGGACCGGATCGCCTTCCTGCGCATCGTTTCGGGCCGCTTCCGCAAGGGTATAAAGGCCAAGCATGTTCGCTCTGGCAAGATCATGGCGATCCACAATGCCCAGCTTTTCCTCGCGCAGGACCGCGAGGTCGCCGAGGAAGCCTTCGCGGGTGACATCATCGGTATCCCGAACCACGGCAACTTGCGTATCGGCGACACGCTCACCGAGGGCGAGATCATCCGCTACACCGGCGTGCCGTCGTTCGCGCCGGAAATCCTGCAAAAGGTCCGCTCGGAAGACCCGATGAAGGCGAAGCATCTTGGCCGCGCGCTTGAGCAGCTTGCGGAGGAGGGGGCTGCGCGCGTCTTCAAGCCGAACCTTGGCAGCGACTGGGTGGTGGGCGTTGTCGGCCCCCTGCAGTTCGATGTGCTGGCTGACCGGATCCGCACTGAGTATCAGCTGCCGGTGAAGTTCGAGGCGACAACGCTGATGACCGCCGAATGGGTGGACGGTGACCCGCGCGAGGTGAAGAAGTTCGTCGATGCCAACCGCGCCTCGATGGCGGTGGATCATGCCGGTGCGCCCGTTTATCTCGCGCGCAACAGCTGGCATCTCGACAAGGCGAAGGATGATTTCCCGACCCTGCGCTTCCTGAAGACGAAGGAAGAAGTCTACTAAGTCTTGTGTGGCGGCTGCACTGCCGTCACACTGGTTTCAGTTCGGAGTTCCGCCTGCCAGAAAATTGGGGGATTCTGATGGAACCGCAAAAGGGCAAGGTGATCGGCATTGGCGGTGTCTTTGTAAAGTGCAAGGACCCGGATGCGACAGTCGCCTGGTACAAGAAACATCTGGGCATCCCGTTCGATGGTTACGGCGCCAGTTTCCCGTTCCGGGAAGGTGGCGGCGCTGACGCCCAAGGCTATTCGGTGTGGGGGCCTTTCAAGGCCGACACCGAATATATGAAGCCGTCCGCCAAGGACTTCATGATCAATTTCCGGGTCGATGATCTGGACGCGATCCTGAAACGCCTGAAGGCCGAAGGCGTCCAGCAGGTTGATGATATCGTCGACGAGCCCTATGGCCGCTTCGCCTGGATCATGGACCCGGACGGCATAAAGATCGAGCTGTGGCAACAGATCGGCCCGCCGCCTCCGCCGCCGTCGGGAGACGCCTAGGTCACAAGATGCAGGGCGGTTCCGGCAATCGCCCCCAGAACCACAATGCGCGGTGCGCTCCAGCCCTTGCGTTCCATCAGCCACAAGGCGATGGCAGCGAGAGCCAGGGCAGCAATGTCTACCTGTGCTTCGGGCATGAAGGTGTGCGGGCCAAGGGTGAGCGCAAGGCTGCCGATAACCCCGACAACCGCCGCGGTGACCGCCTTCAACGGCGCGGCGATGCTGGGCAGGTGGCGGGTTGCCTCCACATAGGGGGCGCCCGCGAAGATGAACAGGAAGGACGGCAGGAAGGTCATCCAGGTGACAATGAGTGCGGCCAGCCAGCCTGAAAGGGCTGCGGGGCCTTCGCCGCTTTGAAAGCCGCCGACAAAGGCGACGAAGGTGACGACCATGATCAGCGGGCCCGGTGTGGCTTCGCCGAGCGCGAGGCCGTCCATCATCTGTGGCCGGCTGATCCATCCATGGGCCGTGACGGCAGCCTGATCCACATAAGGCAGCACCGCATAGGCACCGCCGAAGGTCAGGAGGGCAGCTTTCGTAAAGAAAAGCCCCATTTCGGCAAGGGTGGAACCCGTGCCGACCGTAAACACCACCAGCGCCATCGGAAGCAGCCATAGCACGAGGCCCGCCGCGAGAACGGGCCATAGTGCCGACCGCGTGTGATTTGCCGGATCGGGTGCCGCTGTGGCGGTAGTGATCTTGCCGGCCTTACGCTGGTGGGCGATCCAGCCGGCCAGTGCCGCACCGCCGACGACCAGCGGAAAGGGCAGGTGGAGGACGGCAAGCGAAAGGAAGGCAGCAACTGCGATGCAGGCAAGGAAAGGCGTGGCGAGCGTCTTGCGCCCCATCTTGAGGGCCGCGTGCACGATGATGGCGACGACAGCCGGTTTCAGGCCGTAAAGGAGTGCCGCAACCGCCGGAAGGCTGCCGAATTCCATATAGACCCAAGCGAGCCCGGCGAGGAGGAAGAAGGACGGCAGGATGAACAGGAGCCCGGCCGCCAGCCCGCCCTTAACCCCGTGCATCAGCCAACCGAGATAGGTGGCAAGCTGTTGTGCCTCTGGCCCCGGCAGCAGCATGCAATAATTCAGTGCGTGCAGGAAATGCGCTTCATCGACCCAGCGCCGCCGGGTCACTATCTCGTCATGCATGATGGCGATTTGCCCGGCGGGCCCGCCGAAGCTGATGAAGCCAAGCTTGGCCCAGAAGCGCAGGGCCTGACCGAAAGGAACGGCGGTATTTGCCGCTAGCGCCGAAATTTCCTTGTCTGCTTCCATAATGCCCGCGCACTTGTCCTTGACCCCACCTTTGTCGCAGGCACAATAGCCACTTGGCAAGAGGAGGGGGAACTCCATGAAGCTGCATCATTTTCTCGTCGCCTTCGCGGCGCTTATTCTGGCGTTCATCGTTTGGCCGTCGCCCATCGCGCCGGAAGCTTACGATCCGCCGGCCGATCCCGGCTTTACCGGCCCCTATGCGCTGAATGACGCGCTTCAGTTTGCCGAAGTGCTGCCGCTGAAGGACGGCGCTGGCCCCGAGGATGTGGCGGTGGACGGCGAGGGCCGGATCTATGGCGGCCTGCAGGATGGCCGGATCGTTCGCCTGTCGGCGGATGGTAAGGCACAGGAAACCTTTGCGACTATCGAAGGTGGCCGTCCGCTCGGCCTCGCGTTCGATGCAGCGGGCAACCTGATCGTCGCCGATGCCTACAAGGGGCTGGTGAGCGTCGCGCCCGATGGCTCATGGTCGGTGCTGACAGATAGCGTGGACGGCAAGCGCTACGGCTTCACCGATGACCTGGATATCGCCTCGGACGGCAAAATCTATTTCTCGGACGCCAGCGACCTGCATGGGCAGCGCCATTACCGGCTCGATCTTCTGGAAGCCATGCCGCGTGGCCGGCTGATTGTTTATGATCCGGCAGCAGGCGAAGCGAAGCTCTTGCTCGACGGGCTTTATTTCGCGAACGGCATCGCGCTTTCACAGAATGAAGACTTCGTGCTTGTCAATGAAACCGGTCGCTATCGTATCACCCGTTACTGGCTGAAGGGCGACAAGGCGGGCACGTCCGATATCTTCATCGATAACCTGCCGGGCTTCCCGGATGGCGTTTCGGCCAACCGCAAGGGTACTTTCTGGCTGGCGCTGGCCTCGCCCCGCAACCCGATGCTGGACAAGGTGCACCCCAAGCCCTGGGCCAAGGCGCTGCTCGCCAAGCTGCCGGCATCCTTGCAGCCGTCGGCGATCCGTCACGGCATGGTCGTCGGGCTCAATGAGGACGGCAAGGTGATTGCCATGCTGCATGACCCCGAAGGCAAGCATCTTTACATGATCACGTCGGTCGAAGAGGCTGGCGGCTATCTGTATCTCGGCAGTCTTGAAGCGCCGCAGATCGGGCGGATCGCGCCGCCACGGCCCTTCAATATGTGATCCGCTAACCCGTCACAGGTGGCAGGGGGGCGGTCCCGAAGCTCTGGATCAGGGATCCGGCGACGAGCCCCCAGCCATCGACAAGCACGAAAAAGATCAGCTTGAAGGGCAGGGCGATCATTACCGGTGGCAGCATCATCATGCCCATCGACATCAGGATCGACGCGACCACCATATCAAGCACGATGAAGGGCACGAACAGCAGGAAGCCAATTTCGAACGCGCGCCGAAGCTCGCTGATCATGAAGGCAGGGAGCAGCGTGGTCAGCGGTACATCTTCAGCCCGTTCAGCCGGCTCCGCGTTCGCGAGGCTCTGGAACAGGCCAAGGTCTTCTTCCCGCACCTGCGCCAGCATGAAGGCCCGAAGGGGCACGATGGCACGGTTGAAGGCTTCGCGCTCGTCGATTTCCTCATTCATCAGGGGCTGGATGCCGGTGTCGTACATGGCGTTGAAAGTGGGTGCCATCACATAGCCGGTCATGAAAAGTGCCAGCGAAATCAATACGATATTCGGCGGGGTACTTTGTGTGCCAAGGGCGCTGCGGAGAAGCGACAGCACCACGATCATGCGGGTAAAACTCGTCGTCATCACCAGAATGCTGGGGGCGAGGCTGAGGATCGTGATCAGCAGGATCATCTGCACGACACGGCCGGAAAGCGAGCCTTCCTGACCGAGATCGATGCTCAGCGACTGGGCGGCGGCTTCGGGCGCGATCAGGAAGATGCTTGAAAGGGCGGCGACACAAAGCCCGGCAATAGCCAGCGGCTTCAGCCACGATTTGAAGCCTTCGATCAGCAGTTCTCGGCGGGTCGGGGTGTCGGTCACGCTTTGGCCTCGTCCTTGGTCGCGCCTTCGCGGCGGTCGATCAGGCGAAGGCCTTCCGCCCCCGCGCCGACAAGATAGTCCGCGCCGTTCCAGCGCACAAGCACCAGCCGGTTGCGGGCGTCAAGCGGGCGGACCTCGAGGATTTCAATCTCCTTCGTCCGGCGCGGAACTACCGGCTGGCCGGGCACAAGGCCGAAGCGGCGCGCCCCCCACGCGATGAGCGCGATAAGGGCAAGGACGAAAAGAAGGGCAACAAACGCGCCGAGCATCTCACCGATCATGATTGGCCTTTGTCTTGCGCGGGCATGGTTGTGCCGGCGGGCGGGTTATCTTCGGGCTCGCCGGCAAGGCGGCGGTTTTCCTGATAGACCCGGTCGAGAATGAGGGAAACGGCATGCAGGGCTTCAAGCGGCACGGGGCTTTCGACCTCGAACTGTTCAAGAATATCGGTCAGCTCGCTATCCTGACGCACCTTCACGCCTTCGGCGAAGGCGATATCGAGGATGCGTTCGGCATTGAAGCCCTTGCCCTTGGCGACAATCTTCGGGGTACCGCCGGACGCGCGTTCACCGTCGATCGCCACCGCTTTCGTCGAGGGCGTTTTCAACTGGTCCGCTTCTTGCAAAGTCTTATCCTGCATAAGCCTATTGAGCGGCGAAACGGCAAAAATTGCAAGAACAAGCTCAAAGGCGGTTTTGGTGAGAAGAGGCAGAAGCCGGATATGAGGCGGAAACGCCAGCCGGTAGAAAGCAGAGACAAGACATGGACTTGAACCAGATTCCAATCATGGGCGCGCTCAAGGAGCGGATGCGCTGGCTCAACGAGAACCAGAGCGTGATCGCCGAGAATGTGGCCAATGCCGATACGCCGGGCTACCGCGCCCGCAAGCTCGAGCAGCAGGACTTCTCGTCCCTGGTGGAAAAATTTGCCGGGGACAAGGAAGTATCTGCCCCGCGCGGTACCGCCATGCTGCGCACCGATCCCCGCCATATGAGCCCGACCGGTGCCGTGGAAGGCGAGTTCAAGACCGTGAAAGACAAGAATATGGAAGAAGACCCCGATGGCAGCGCGGTCGTCCTCGAGGAAGAGATGGCCCGTATGGCCGACAACCAGATGCAATACGGCCTCGCGGTCAATCTCTACCGCAAGAATATCGGGCTGATGAAAAAAGCCCTCGGCAAAGCGCAATAACGGATAGGCAAGGAGACAGACGATGGACCTCAACACCGCCATGAAAGTTTCCGCATCCGGGCTGCACGCCCAGTCCGTGCGGATGCGTGTGATTGCCGAAAACCTCGCCAACCAGGATTCGGTGGCTGACGTTGCAGGTGGCGCACCGTACCGCCGCAAGCTCGTTACTTTCGCGAACGAGATGGACCGGGCTATGGGCGTAAACCTTGTGAGCCCCGGCCGCGTGCAGTATGATCAGTCGGAATTCGGTTTGCAGTACGATCCGGGCCATCCGGCTGCCAACGATGCCGGTTATATCCAGACGACCAACGTCAACGGCCTTGTCGAGGCTATGGATATGTCCCAGGCCCAGCGGTCGTACCAGTCGAACCTCAACGCGCTCGAGACCAGCCGTCGCATGGCCTCGCTGACGCTGGATCTGCTGCGCTAGGAGTCCTGAGCCATGGATATCAAGCAACTTGACGCAATGAATGCCTATGCCCAGGCAGCCCGTACCGGCACGTCCGGGCTCACGGGCCGCGACGGGGATGACGGCCTTTCGGCCATCGGCGCGCAGGGTTCGGCCTTCGGTTCGATGGTCGATGGCGTGATCGGCGACGTTGCCAAGACGTCCGGCTCCATGGAAACCGTTGGTGTCCAGTCGCTGGTCAACCAGGCTGATCTCGTGGATGTGGTCACCGCCGTTTCGAACGCTGAAATGGTGGTCGACACGGTCGTCACGGTGCGCGATAAAGTGTTGAACGCTTACAACGAAATCCTGAAGATGCCGATCTGATCCCGCGTTGCCGGCCGGCAGCTTCGGGTGGCATCATCCGGGCTACGGCTGATGTGCAGCAAGAAGGGGGATCAAACGATGACAGGACCGGACGTATTGGATGTGGCGCGCGACGCCATGACCACGCTTCTTATCCTCATCGCGCCTGTTCTCAGCATCGGCCTTTTCATCGGCCTGACGATCGCCTTTTTCCAGGCCGTTACCCAGATCAACGAAATGACGCTGACCTTTGTCCCGAAGATCATTGCGGTCTTCACGGGGCTGTTGTTCCTGATGCCGATGATGGGCCGTCAATTGAGTGGCCTGATGGAGCGCATCGCCGACCGCATCATCGCGGGCGGGTAGCGGCACATGCTTGATGATGTCCTGCCGGGCGAGATTTTCGGCGTCCTGCTGGTGCTCACGCGGGTTACGGCCCTTGTGATGCTGATGCCGGCGCTCGGTGATGCCTCGATCCCTGCGCAGATCAGGGTTTCCTTTGCCTTCCTCCTGTCTATCGTCGTCTATCCCGTTGTAGCGCCGCTGTTGCCGGCCATGCCGATGTCCTTCGTCGGCCTTGTGATGCTGATGCTGCACGAAAGCTTCCTTGGCATCCTGATTGCCCTCATCGTGCGCATCATGATGTCGGCGACCCATGTTGCGGGTACGATCATCGCCTACCAGTCCGGTCTTGCGGCGGCGCAGTCGTTTGATCCGACGCAGGGCACCCAGTCGGCCATCATCGGCACGTTCATGACGCTGATCAGCGTGACGCTCGTGATGGTGACGAATACTCATCATCTGATGATCATGGGCATGGTGAACAGCTACACGCGCTTCCCGGCGAACGATGTGGTGGCCGTGGCCGATTTCGCGCGGGTGATCATCCATTATGTGGGCTACTCGTTCCAGATCGGGATGCAGCTCGCCGCCCCTTTCATCGTTTACGGGCTTATCTATAACGTCGGGCTTGGCCTGATCGCGCGGATGATGCCGCAGTTTCAGGTCTTCTTCATCGGGATGCCGCTCAACATCTTCCTTGGCTTCGCGCTCTTCACCATGGTGCTGGCCTCCATGATGCGCTATTTCATGGATCATCTTCAGACCGTTCTGATGCAATTCCTGGGGTAGGGCATGGCCGAGCAAGACGACAGCCAGAAGACCGAAGAGCCGACCTCCAAGAAGCTGCAGGATGCGATCGACAAGGGTGACATCGCGACCAGCCAGGAATTCAAGACCTGGTTCCTGCTTCTGGGCGCCACCTTCATCATCGTCAGCCTGTCTGACTTTCTGGTTTCCCGCATCATTGCGCCGATCACGTCATTTCTTGGCCGGACACATGAGATAGCCACCGACCAGAGCGGTATCGCCGACCCGACCTTCGAGCTGGTGTGGGAAGTGTTCCTGATTGCGCTCATTCCCATGTTCATCCTGATGATCATGGGGCTTATCGGTTCGCGCATCCAGCAGCCGCCGGTCTTCACACTGGAGAAGATCAAGCCGACGCTCGACAAGGTGTCGCCGCTCAAGGGCATCAAGAAGATCTTCTCGATGCGGACGGTGGTCGAGTTCCTGAAGATTCTTGCCAAGCTGATTGTGGTTTCCGTCGTCGTTTTCCTGATCGTATGGCCGGAGCGCGACCGGCTGGACAGCCTCGTGATGGTCGATCTTTTCGATGTCCTCAAAATCATCCAGGACATGGCAGGGCAGCTTTTCATCGGTGTGCTGATCATCCTCACCTTCATCGCGGCGGCGGACCTGGCCTACCAGCGTCACCAGCACCATAAGCAGCTGAAGATGACGAAGCAGGAAGTGAAGGACGAGCACAAGCAAACCGAAGGCGACCCGATGGTGAAGGCGCGGCTGCGTGGCATCCGCATGGAACGCGCCCGCCAGCGCATGATGTCGAACGTGCCGAACGCCGATGTGGTGATCACCAACCCGACCCACTATGCTGTTGCCCTTGAATACAAGCATGGCCAGATGGATGTGCCGAAACTGGTCGCCAAGGGGGTCGATAATGTCGCCCTCAAGATAAGGGAAATCGCTGAGGAAAACGGTGTGCCGATCGTCGAGAACCCGCCGCTTGCCCGTGCCATTCATGCGACGGTGGAGATCGACGAGGAAATCGCGCCAGACCATTACAAGGCCGTTGCCGAGGTGATCGGCTATGTGATGAAGCTCCGCCGCGCAACCGGCGGCATCGGCAAGCGCAGTGGCCGCTGAAACCGCAACAATCTTCCCGGACTTGCGCTTTCCCGTGGCCTGCCGCTAATCTGGCGCCAAAGCACGCGGGGGAGGAACGCTCATCATGGATAGCCGGTTGCCGGACCGTTCGGCCGAGACCCTGACCTACGGGGCCTCCACCGCAGGCATCAGCCTTGTGCTGATGGCGGTGGCCGGGTTGATGATGTCCGGCGGGATTGCCGCCATCGCCTATCTCCTTGGCGGGGTAGAAGGAATGGTGTTGGGCGGCGGCCTTGCGTTGACGCTTGCGGCTGCCATCGTGATCCGGCGCCTCGCGCTTCTTGATCAGCCCCGCAAGGCCATCGATTTCCTCGATCCCGAACTCGTCCGGATGCTGTGCGGCATCAACCGGCGTGCGATGCTGGTGACCGGGCTTTCCGGCGATCCGGTTTCGCTCAACTCCGCGTTTGAGCGGCTGACGGGCTCGGGTGCTGCCGGGCTGCACGACCTGATCGCGGGCGAGGCCGCCCACCGGTCGCTTGGCACGCTCGTGCGCAATGTGCGGCAAACCGGCGAGGGCTCGGGGACCTTTCCGCTCGCCTCTGATCCGGCGCAGGAAATCACCCTCCGCGGGCGGCGCACCGCGCACTATATGATCTGGGAAGTTTCGGTCGACAGCTATGAAGCGCGGCTGGATCAGGAACGCGAGCGGTTGGCGGGCTTCGCCGCCCCGCTTTTCGACCGTATCCAGGCAGGCATCGTACTTGAGGACAAGACGGGCAGGCTGATCGCCACCAACCAGACGGTGCGGGACTGGCTGGGGCTTGCATCCGATGATCCGCTGCCGGCGAGCCTGCCGCTCGATCATGAAGGGCGCCACCTGAAGATCGGTCGACGCCGCGATATGGCGGTCAGGACCGTGAGCCATGAACTGACGACGCGCGAGAAAGACAGGCATATCGGCCGCTACCGCTTCCTCATCAGCGCGGAATCGCTGCGCCAGCGTCCGGGGCGTGAAGACGGCGCGATCCTTATCGATCCGATGCTGGATACCGCCCCCGTCTCCGTTGCGGTGGCCGACCGCGCCGGCAAGGTGCGGGAGACGAACGCGACCATGAAGGGAGCCTCCATCGGGCGCGGCCTCAAGGACGGCGACAGCATCCTCAATATCGTGCACGAGGAAGACCGGACCGAACTGAAGCGTCATCTGGAACTGGCCGCCGCCAGCGAGATTTACGACCGGCCCATTGATGTGCGCTTCAATGTGCAGCCCGAACGGGTGGGGCAGATTTATTTCTCGAGCGTGGCGACCGAGAAAGAACAGCTCGCGATCCTTTATTTCCTTGATACAACACAGGAAAAGAGCCTGGAGCGGCAGTTTGTGCAGGCCCAGAAGATGCAGGCCGTGGGCCAGCTCGCCGGTGGCGTTGCACACGATTTCAACAATCTGCTGACAGCTATCCTCGGCTTCTGCGACCTTCTTCTTGTGCGGCACGATGCGGGGGACCAGTCTTTCTCCGATATCATGCAGATCAAACAGAATGCCAACCGCGCCGCTAACCTCGTGCGGCAGCTTCTGGCCTTCTCGCGCCAGCAAACCCTGCGCCCCAAGGTGCTCCTTATCACCGATATCCTGGCCGAGGTTTCAAACCTTATCCGCCGCCTGATCGGCGAGAATATCGAGCTGAAGGTGGTGCATGGCCGCGACCTGATGCCGGTGAAGGTGGACCAGGGCCAGCTGGAACAGGTGATAATCAACCTTGCCGTCAATGCGCGCGATGCGATGCCGGAAGGCGGGCGGCTTGAAATCCGCACGTCATCGATCAGTGCCGATGATCCGTTCGTGCAGAAATACGATATCGTCGAGCCCGGCGATTATGTGCTCATTGAATTCGAGGACACCGGCTGCGGCATCCCGAAGGAGGTGATTGGCAAGATTTTCGAGCCCTTCTTCACCACTAAGGAAGTTGGGCAGGGCACTGGCCTTGGCCTCGCGACCGTTTATGGCATCGTGAAGCAAACGGGTGGCTACGTATTTGTGGAATCGGAAGTGGGTGTCGGCACCACTTTCTACCTACTCCTGAAAGGCTATGCGCAGGCCGGTGAGGAAGTCGCCAAGGCACAGGTGGGCGAAGACGAGGGCCCGGCGCGGGACCTGACCGGCAAGGGGGTCATTCTGATTGTGGAGGACGAAGATCCGGTGCGGATGTTCGCCTCTCGCGCGCTCGCCAACAAGGGCTATACGATCCTCGAGGCCAACTCCGGCGAGGCGGGTCTTGAGGTCATCGAAAGCCATGACGGGCCGATCGACTTGCTGATTTCCGACGTGGTCATGCCCAATATGGACGGGCCGACGCTCGTGAAAACCGTGCGCGAAACCATGCCGCACCTGCCAGTCATCTTTGTCTCCGGCTACGCCGAGGATGTGTTCCGCCAGAATCTCGAGGCCGAAGACTTCCATTTCCTGCCGAAACCCTTCTCGCTCAAGGATTTGGCCGAGAAGGTGAAGTCCATTCTGGGCTAACTTCTGTTGCGCTAGGCGATCTTCCCCATCAGCCAAATCAGATTGGCTGCGATGAGTGCGACGGTGAAGCTGAAGGCTATGCTTGGCCACGGGCTTGTCAGCTGCCATGAAGCGAAAAGATAGGGAAGGGCAAGTGTGCTAGCAGAGAATATTGACGCGACAATCGCGGCTGCCAAAATAAACCATATCCAATTAAGGCCTGCGGACAATGGGAATGCGTGCAATATTCTGACGCCTGTCACCAGCCCGATAAAAATCAGAACGATCAATCGAACAGTTTCTTGGATGGAGGATACCTCCCCGAAGAAGTTCTGCCAGAGAAGCCATGCGATTGGTGCAAGCAAAATAGTGTGCAGCAGCGCGGCACCGATAGTGAAACGCCATGAAGGCTTGTTGCTGGGTTCTTCGGTGTCCGACGATATCATCGTCACCCCCGGTAGGTCGAAACGATGGCTAAATTCTTCCTGTGATTGACCAAAGTGTCAATTGGATAGGGTAAATATGTTGGTACAAAAATAGAACAAACCATATTGCGTAACGAGAACAAACATGGTACGAATGCCGCATTGCAAGCATATTCAGCCTGTGGAATAAGGGGGCTCTCATGGCAATGCCGGAACTGCAACTCGTTAAAGGAAACTCAGTGGACAAGTCCAAAGCGCTAGAAGCCGCCCTCAGCCAGATCGACCGTGCGTTCGGCAAGGGCTCCGTGATGAAGCTCGGCCAGAAGGGAACGGCTATCGAGATCGAATCGATCTCTACCGGTTCCTTGGGTCTTGATATCGCGCTTGGGATCGGCGGCCTGCCTAAAGGCCGTATCGTTGAGATTTACGGGCCGGAAAGTTCGGGTAAAACGACGCTCGCGCTGCATGCCGTGGCTGAATGCCAGAAAAAGGGCGGTACTGCTGCTTTCGTGGATGCGGAACACGCGCTGGACCCCGTTTATGCCCGCAAGCTGGGTGTGGACCTGAACGAGCTTCTCGTCAGCCAGCCGGACACGGGTGAACAGGCGCTTGAAATTGCCGACACGCTCGTTCGCTCGGGCGCCGTTGATATCCTCGTTGTTGACTCGGTAGCGGCTCTTACACCGCGCGCCGAACTTGAAGGCGAGATGGGCGACAGCCACGTGGGCCTGCAAGCTCGCCTGATGAGCCAGGCGCTTCGTAAGCTGACGGCCTCGATCTCGCGCTCGAACGCGATTGTCATCTTCATCAACCAGATCCGTATGAAAATCGGTGTGATGTACGGCAGCCCGGAAACCACCACGGGCGGCAACGCGCTCAAATTCTATGCGTCCGTTCGTCTTGATATCCGCCGTGTTGGCCAGATCAAGGACAAGGAAGATATCGTCGGCAACACGACCCGCGTGAAAGTGGTGAAAAACAAGGTTGCCCCGCCGTTCAAGCAGGTCGAGTTCGATATCATGTATGGCGAAGGCGTTTCCAAGAATGGCGAAATCCTCGACCTGGGCGTCAAGGCCGGTGTCGTGGAGAAATCGGGGTCCTGGTACAGCTATTCCAGCCAGCGCATCGGGCAGGGCCGCGAAAATGCCAAGAAATTCCTCGCCGACAATCCGGATGTGGCCGCCGATATCGAACGGGTGATCCGCCAGAATTCCGGCACCATGAATGAAGCGATGCTGACCTCGCCGGACGATGAGGACGGCGCGGAGTATAGCGACGAATAAAAGCCTGGCCCGAAGGGCACGGCAGCAGGATCAGGGGAGGGGTCGTCCGGCAGCGGGCGGCCCCGCTGCTTTTTGCGCTGTTCGCCTTCGGGGCGCGCTGGACACGGGCGCCCATGCCCGCTAAATAGGCGCTCTTGGTGTACCCATCACGGGTATGTGCCACGAACGCTAGTGACAGGAACGGCTTCATGACCGGTGTTAACGACATTCGCAAAGGGTTTCTCGACTTTTTCGGCAAGGCCGACCATACGGTCGTCGCCTCCGCGCCGCTGGTGCCGATCAACGACCCGACGCTGATGTTCACGAACGCCGGGATGGTGCCTTTCAAGAATGTCTTCACGGGCGCCGAAGTCCGCGATTACAAGCGCGCGGCCTCCAGCCAGAAATGCGTTCGCGCTGGCGGCAAGCATAACGACCTCGATAACGTCGGCTACACGGCCCGCCACCACACATTCTTCGAAATGCTCGGCAACTTCTCGTTCGGTGACTATTTCAAGGAAGGCGCCATCGAGCTTGCCTGGAACCTGATTACCAAGGATTTCGGGATCGACAAGGATCGCCTCTGCGTTACCGTTTTCCACGAGGACGAGGAAGCCGCAGGCCTCTGGCGCAAGATCGCCGGCCTGCCGGACGACCGCATCATCCGTATCGCGACCAGCGATAACTTCTGGTCAATGGGCGACACCGGCCCGTGTGGGCCCTGCTCGGAAATCTTCTACGACCACGGCGACCATATCTGGGGCGGGCGTCCCGGCACGCCGGAGGAAGACGGCGACCGTTTCGTTGAAATCTGGAACCTCGTCTTCATGCAATATGAGCAGCTGGCCTCGGGCGAGCGCATCAACCTGCCGAAACCGTCGATCGATACCGGCATGGGGCTGGAGCGTATCTCCGCCGTGATGCAGGGCGTGCATGACAATTATGATATCGATCTGTTCCGCCGCCTGATCGCCGCATCGGTTGATGCGACGGGCGCGAAAGAGGCGAAGGAAACCCGCGCCTCGCACCGCGTGATCGCCGATCACATGCGCTCGATGTCTTTCCTGATCGCGGACGGCGTGCTGCCGTCGAACGAAGGTCGCGGCTATGTGCTGCGCCGGATCATGCGCCGCGCCATGCGTCACGCCCATATGCTGGGCGCCAAGGACCTTGTGATGCACAAGATCGCGCCCACGCTTGTGGCTGAAATGGGTGCGGCCTTCCCCGAGCTTGTGCGCGCCGAAAAGCTCATTCAGGAAACCCTGAAGCTTGAAGAATCCCGCTTCCGCGCCATGCTTGAAAAAGGCATTCGCCTTCTTGACGACGAAGTCTCGAAACTCGCGTCCGGGGCGGCATTGCCGGGCGACGTGGCCTTCAAGCTTTACGATACCTACGGCTTCCCGCTGGATCTCACACAGGATGCCCTGCGCGAGCAGGACCGGACGGTTGACGTGGCGGGCTTCAATGAAGCGATGGACCGCCAGCGGGCGCAGGCGCGCGCCGCCTGGGCTGGCTCCGGCGATACAGCGACCGAAAAGGTCTGGTTTGATATTCTTGATCGCGCCGGCGCCACAGAATTCATCGGCTATACCACTGAACATGCCGAAGGTGCCGTGGTTGCCCTCGTCAGGGACGGCAAGGAAGTTGCTTCCGCCAACGCGGGTGACGAAGTGCTTGTGGTGATGAACCAGACGCCTTTCTATGGTGAATCCGGTGGCCAGATGGGCGACGCTGGCGTCATGAAGGCGGGCAGCACGGCGCTGGATGTCACGGATACCGCCAAGATGGTCGGTGCGCTGCATGCCCACCGGGCCACGGTGAAGGCTGGTAGCGTGAAGGTGGGCGACAGCCTCGATCTGGTTGTTGACGGCGACCGCCGCGCGCGTCTGCGTGCCAACCATTCGGCCACGCACCTTCTGCATGAAGCCCTGCGCCGCAAGCTCGGCGAACATGTGACGCAGAAGGGCTCGCTCGTGGCACCCGACCGTCTGCGCTTCGATATTTCGCATCCGAAACCGATCGAGGAAAGCGAGCTTCGCACCGTCGAGCAGGAAGTGAATGCCCTCATTCGCGGCAATGCCGATGTTGAAACCCGCCTTCTTTCCTATGATGACGCCATCGCGGCCGGCGCCATGGCGCTGTTCGGTGAGAAATATGGCGACGAGGTTCGCGTTGTTTCGATGGGCGACGAGCTGAAAAGCAGCCGCCCGCATTTCTCGGTGGAGCTTTGCGGCGGCACGCACGTGCGGCGGCTGGGCGACATCGGGCTGTTCGTGATCGTCTCCGAAGGCGGTGTATCGGCCGGTGTGCGCCGGATCGAGGCGCTGACGGGTGAAGCCGCCCTCAATCACCTGCTGGCGCAGCAGGCGCTGTTGAAAGAAGCAGCCGGTACACTGAAGGCGAAGGCGGAAGAACTGCCGGAACGCGTTGCTGCCTTGGTGGCTGAGAAGCGCACGCTGGAACGTGATCTGGCCGACGCCCGCAAGAAAGCCGCCCTCGGCGGTGGCGCGGCGAGCGGCCCGGCGGCGAAGGATGTGAATGGCGTCAAATTCCTTGGCAGCGTGCTTGAGGGCGTCAGCGCCAAGGACCTGCGCGGCCTTGTGGACGAAGCCAAGGGGCAGGTCGGTTCAGGCGTTGTTGCCTATGCGGTGAATGCGGACGGCAAGGCGGCCATTGCGGTCGGTGTGACGGCGGACCTGACGGGCAAGATCAACGCGGTCGATCTGGTGCGCGCTGCCACGGCAGCGGTTGGCGGGCAGGGCGGCGGCGGTCGCCCCGATATGGCGCAGGCCGGCGGCCCGAATGGCGACAAGGTGGCCGAGGCAATCGCGGCAATCGAGGCAACCCTCGCGGGCTGAAATCGTCAGTATAAATCAAATCAAGATGAAGGGGCGGCGTTCATGCTGCCCCTTTTTATTTGAAAAGATTGTTTCAAGTGCAATCGCTCGTTGACTAAGGCGAGTGAATTGCGCAGTCTTCTCATATGTATATGAGTATTGCGGGGGCAAGATGTGAAGCGCATTGGCTTTGTGACGCTTTTGCTGGCGTTGGGATTTATGATGCCAGCCGTGGGGGCAGAGGCTCGTCTTGCAGGAGGCGGGCTGAAGGTGCAGACCTTCCAGAGCGACAAGCCCGAACAGGCGGAGCGGACCGTTCGCTTCGAAGGCCCCGAAAAGGCAAGCAAGCCTTGGCGCATTTGCGCCGTTCTTCCGAATGTCAGCGACAGCTACTGGGACTGGGTCGTGGATGGCCTGCGCCAGGAAGCGGCCAGCCTTGGTGTGGAAATATCCGTCTTCGAGGCGAGCGGCTATGATGCATCGGGGCTGGAACAGCAGCGACGCCTCCTGATGTCGCGCTGCATTGGCAGCAGGTATGACGCAATCCTCATCGCCGCCATCGAGGACAGGGGCCTGCGCGAGCCGCTCGCCGCCGCCCGCGCGGCCGGCATTCCGGTTGTTGATCTGATCAACGGTTATGACGACGCCATGGTATCGGCGCATGCGATGGTCGATTTCTGGCATCTCGGCAGCCTTGCGGCAACGATGACGCGCGACATGGCAGCGAAGGGGTTCTTGCAGAAAAAGGGCAAGGCGCGGGTATTGTGGGTGCCGGGCCCGGAAATGGCCCGATGGGTGCAGTGTGGCCACAAAGGCTTCACGGAAACGCTGGCGGGCGTACCGGACATTGAGGTCGTCACGCTTTACGGACCACCGTTCGAGCGTGTGCAGGCCCAGCTCATTCGCGATGCATGGGACAAGCACGGCCCTTTCGACCTGGTGGTCGGCACGGCGCCAACGGCGGCAGCTGCGGTTTCGTTGCGCACGTCGGGCATGTTGCCCCATGACATGCCGGTTTTATCCTATTATGCCACGCCGACGGTCATGGACCTGTTCGCGCGGGGCAAGGTGATGGCAGTGGGCACCGATGAACCCATGCTGCAGGCGCGCATCGGTGTGGCGCTTGCCGTGATGCTGCTGGAAGGCACGCCTGTGCCGCGTGTGGTGGGGCCGATCCCCCGCATGGTTCATCACCCCAACTAGCCACAGGGTGTCATTCCTCGACAAGCGTCCAGGACCAGCTTGCAGCATCCGAGCCATCGGCTTTCGAAATGGTGGCGGTGAGCCTGTTGCCATCCCGTTCGTAAGCGATTTTCTGCGGATAGTCATGATCCGGCTTCAGGAACACAGCCCGGTTGGCGGAATGCTCGGCCAGTGGAAAGGCGACCGGTGCGCCCCCGCCCGGCTGGGCGATATAGGCGGCATCGACGCCTGTTGTCAGCCTGATGAATTCGAAGGCGCCTGTCTTGCCGTCCCGGAGGCTGCGGTTGACGGCGAAATAGACGCCGCCCTCGCCGTTCGTCCACATTTCCTCGCTCACCTTGCCGCCGTCTTCGCTACGCCAATGGCCGGTCAGCCAGTCGAAATCGCCGGCGAGGGCAGGGCTTACGAAAAGGAAGGCGAGGGCGGCACAAGCGGGCAACAGGCGTAGGCGCATGACGGGGCTCCGTGTTGGCAAGGTTGCCTGACTATAACCCCAAAGAAAAAAGGCCGCACCATCCGGCACGGCCTTCCTCGAATTCTTCGCTGCGCGGCTGCTTAGCCGAGCTTGGCTTTCAGGTTCTGGTCGATCTTGTCGAAGAACTGGCCGGTGGTCATCCAGCTCTGGTTCGGGCCGATCAGCAGGGCAAGGTCTTTGGTCATGCTGCCGCGTTCAACGGTTTCAACGCAGACTTGCTCGAGCGTTTCCGCGAAGGCCGATACTTCCGGCGTGCCGTCGAGCATGCCGCGATACTTGAGACCGCGGGTCCAGGCAAAGATCGAGGCGATCGGGTTCGTCGAGGTTTCCTTGCCAGCCTGATGGTGACGATAGTGACGGGTCACCGTGCCATGGGCGGCCTCGGCTTCAATGGTTTTTCCATCCGGCGTCATCAGGACGGAGGTCATCAGGCCAAGCGAGCCGAAGCCCTGTGCCACGGTATCGGACTGCACGTCGCCGTCATAGTTTTTACACGCCCATACAAAGCCGCCGGCCCACTTGAGGGCGCTTGCGACCATGTCGTCGATCAGGCGATGTTCGTAGGTGATGCCGGCATCCTTGAACTTGTCTTTGAATTCGGTCTCGTAAACCTCCATGAACAGGTCCTTGAAGCGGCCGTCATAGGCCTTGAGGATCGTGTTCTTGGTGGAAAGGTAAACCGGCCATTTGCGATCAAGGCCATAGTTCATGCTGGCGCGGGCGAAATCCATGATCGAATCGTCAAGGTTGTACATGCCCATGGCCACGCCGGCGCTCGGGAAATCGAACACTTCGTGCTCGATGGCTTCGCCGCCGTCTTCCGGCTCGAAACGCATGGTAAGCTTGCCTTTGCCAGGTACTTTGAAGTCCGTCGCGCGATACTGGTCGCCAAAGGCGTGGCGGCCGATCACGATCGGCTTGGTCCAGCCAGGCACGAGGCGCGGTACGTTCTTGATGATGATCGGCTCGCGGAAAACGGTGCCGCCCAGAATGTTGCGGATGGTGCCGTTGGGGCTTTTCCACATTTTCTTGAGGCCGAATTCCTCGACGCGCTGCTCATCAGGGGTGATGGTCGCGCACTTCACGCCCACGCCATGTTCCTTGATGGCATTGGCGGCATCGATGGTGATCTGGTCGTTGGTTTCGTCGCGCTTTTCGATCGAAAGATCGTAATAGAGGAGTTCCACATCGAGATAGGGCTGCACAAGGCGTTCGCGGATCCACTGCCAGATGATCCGGGTCATCTCGTCGCCATCAACCTCGACGATAGGATTTTTGACTTTAATCTTGCTCATCTTGTCCTCAATTGTTGGCCCGGTAAACGGTGTCAGAACCCGGGCAGCGCGTTCGGGCGCAGGGAGGCTGCGCCAATATTGGGCGGCACCCTAGCATCAAGCTTTCGGCGTTTGAAGCCCTTTGTGGGCCGGGACTTGTCAGATCAGTTCGGTCAGGCCCTCGCCCTCTACCATAGCCACGCTATCGAGGTGGGCAAGCGCTTCGGATGCCGATGCCGTGACCGTGATGAGGTCAGCGTGGGCGGGCTTTGCAAAGCCTTCGGTGACGATGCTTTTCACCAGCGTGACGAGCGCGTCCCAATAGCCGCCGGAATTGACAAGGATGATGGGCTTCCGGTGCAGGCCAAGCTGTGCCCAGGTGACGATTTCAAAAAGCTCATCAAGTGTGCCAAGGCCGCCGGGCAGCACCAGAAACGCGTCCGAGCGGTCGAACATCATCTTCTTGCGTTCATGCATCGAACTGGTGACATGGATTTCGGCAAGGCCTCCTTGGGTGATTTCCACAGCATCAAGATGATCCGGGATGATGCCGATCACACGACCGCCGGCATCCACAGAAGCGCGGGCGACAAGGCCCATGAGGCCGATCGAGCCGGCGCCATAGACGAGATCGAGCCCGCGTTCGGCAAGGCCTTTGCCAAGTTCCGTGGCCTCACGCGTATAGACAGGATTGGTCCCGGTGCGCGACCCGCAATAGACACACACGGATTTGAGGGGTTGAAGGGTCATATTCTCTCCACAATATAGGGCGACAAAGGCATTATGGCCGTCGATGCTTCTGTCCGGCCTCGGGGTCGGGATCGTGCCGCTCTCAGAAACATCTTTCAACATTAGCGGCCGATTGTTAATGAACAACAAAACTTACAGGCGTTCGACCCATCATGGCTTTTGATTCAGAAAACGACGGATTGCCGCCGAAGGTCAAGCTGGCGGCGATCATTGTGATCGTCCTCGCCGTTTCGGCCGTGATCTGGCAATTCACCGCAGGCGACAGCACCCCTGCGCCCACCGGCCCCGTTGTGCCCGGCGCGAAAGAGCAGCCGGTTGCTGAAGCGCCGCAGAAACCGGCGTTCGATCTGGTACGGATCGCGCGGGGCGGCACGGGCGTTATTGCTGGCCGTGTGGCGCCGAACGCTCACGTCACATTGTATGCCAACGATGAAAAGATTGCCGAAGTGGACGCCGATGCCCAGGGCGAATGGGTGATTGTGCTTGAAAAGCCGCTGGAAGCAGGCTCCGTGGCGCTCAATCTGAAAAGTCATGACCCGGCGACCGGCACGGTTTCCGAGGCTGACGACGTAGTCGTGGTGTCGGTCCCCGAACCAGACGACCGCAGCTTCGCCGAACGTGATGAAAGCGGTGTTGTTGCCGTCCTCAGCCCGAAATCGGGGGAGGGCGGCAGTCGCCTGTTGCAGAAGCCCGGCACGGCGTCGGTTGCCGAGGTTGGCGACAGCCTTTCGGTGGATTCGCTGGATTATGGTGACGGTGGCTCACCGGTCATCAGCGGTCGCGCGCTGCCGCGCGTGGATGTGCGGGTCTATGTCGATGACAATTTCATCGGGGTTACCCGTGTGAAGGACGACGGCACCTGGTCGGTGACGGCTGCCAACGCGATCGGCGGCGGGCGACACACGATCCGGGTGGATCAGACAATCGGCAAGGACGGCACCGTGCAGCTCCGGATCGAGCAGCCGGTGGAATCAGGCTTGCCCCTTGATCCGCGTCAGGCGGCGGGTGGTGTGATCGTGCAGCCCGGCAACACGTTGTGGCATATCGCCCGGCAGCTTTATGGCTCCGGCGTGCGCTATACGATGATCTTCAAGGAAAACAGCGAAGTGATCCGCGACCCGGACCTGATCTATCCGGGGCAGTTGTTCCGTCTGCCGGAAGGCGAAAGAGGCTGAGGCGCGGCCTCAGTCCAGTGGTTTCAGGTGGGCCCTGAGCGAGCGCAGGTGATTTTCCGATTCGAGCAGGATGAGCGTCAGCGCGCTCATCAGCTTTGCGCCGGCCAGATGATCGTCTGTCGTCGTGATGCTTGAAAACTCAACCACACCATCACGGTTCATCCGGTAGGCTCCGTCCACGCCGCGATTGTTGAGGAAAAGGCGCTCCAGCGCCAGGCCACGCTGCAATTCGTCCTCGATGGTGAAATAAACCTGCCCGAGCTTCGCATGCAGGCGGATTTCACCGCCATCGTCGCCTTTTTTCAGCGAGCGTGCATGGAAATGGATGCCTTCCCATTCGAAATCGATCTCGTCGAAACGGGCTTCATCAAGGCTTTCAAGGTGGCCCCTGGCACGTTCGAGACTGTCATGCAGCTTCATCGGTCGAAACTTTCACCCGGTTGGGAAACGAAAGGACGGTTTACCCGCAATAGCTTGAAGAAGCTCTTTTAAACAAGCGTTAAATTGTAGGAATGTGTTCGTTGACAATTGCCCCGGCATCTTGTCATGAAGCGGCCTTCGGGGCCAGCCTGATCCGGCTTTGCTTGACGGCGCGGGCCCAAATCGTCAGTGTGTCCTGAATTTTGCAGGTCCCCATACGGGAAAAGGTTTGTTTTGATGAAAGCAATGGATGTCGTGATGACGCCGATTCACCGCGAAGGTCATCTCTTCGTGGCTTTGTTCTTCGCGGCGTCGATCGTCCTGATGGCGCTTTGGGCGCCGCTTGGCTGGATCGGCCTCGTGCTGACCGCCTGGTGCCTTTATTTCTTCCGTGATCCGCACCGCGTGGTGCCGGAAGAGAAGGGCATCCTCGTGAGCCCTGCCGACGGTACCGTCTGCCTGATCATGGAAGCGACCCCGCCGGCCGAACTTGGCATGGGCGACGAGAAGGTGACCCGCATCTCGATCTTCCTTTCCGTTTTCAACGTGCATGTGAACCGCGTGCCCGCTGCCGGCACCATCACTGGCCTTGCCTATGTGCCCGGCAAATACCTGAATGCGGCGGACGAGGATGCGAGCGAGGAAAACGAACGCCAGCTTGTGCGGATGACCACCGAGGACGGTGACGACATTGCCTTCGCACAGGTTGCAGGCCTCGTGGCGCGCCGTATCCTTTGCGACCTTGAAGACGGGCAGAAAGTGGAACGTGGCGACCGGATGGGCCTGATCCGTTTCGGCAGCCGCACCGACATCTATCTGAGCGATAAGCTGAAGCCGATGGTGAAGGTGGGTCAGACCATGATTGGCGGCGAGACCGTCATCGCGCGCCGTTCGGCCTGAAGCACCGGGACGCCCCATGGATAATCGTCCCCTTCTTTTCCGCGAGATCTCGATCCGCACCATCCTGCCGAATGTGGTGACGCTGCTGGCCTTCGTGGCCGGGCTCACCGCCATTCGCTTCGCCCTTGCCGGCAAATGGGAACTGGCCGTCTGGGCGGTTATCGTGGCCGGTGTGTTCGATGGGCTGGATGGAACCGTGGCACGGCTTCTGAAAAGCACCAGCCGCTTCGGCGCGGAACTTGATTCGCTTTCCGACAATGTGGCCTTCGGCGTGGCGCCTGCGGTCGTCCTCTATCTCTGGACGCTTGAAAGCATCGACCGGCTGGGCTGGGCGTTCGCGCTTCTCTATGCCATCGCCATGGCGCTCAGGCTCGCGCGCTTCAATGCGCGTATGGAAGACGAGGACGAGCCGCGCCGTCGCCTTGGCTTCCTGACTGGTGTTCCCGCCCCGATGGGAGCAGCCCTGATGCTGATGCCGATCATGGTGGATCTGGTGGCCGAAACCGATCTCGTGCGCGGTTACCCCCGCACCATCGGCCTTTATGTGATGTTCGTTGCCATGCTGATGGTTTCGACCCTGCCGACATGGTCGATGAAATCGATCCGCATGCCGAAGCAATGGTTCTCGCCCTTCATGCTGCTGATCGGGGCGATCATTGCCGGGCTTTTCGCCCGGACGTGGGAAGTGATCATTCTCTTGGGCCTCACCTACCTCGCGACGCTGCCGTTCAGCTACATGGCCTTCCGGCGCCGGTTGGGGCAGAAACAGCGGCAGGGCGCCGAGATCAGCACACCGAAAGACTGAAAGACTGGCCGCTATTCAGCGGCCAGTTTGTTTTCGGCCACCTCGGCGGCGATTGCGCCTGCAGCCTTGCGGTCGCGGCGGGCGCGCCATTTGATCCGCAACTGTTCGCGGGCGGCAAGGGCTGCGGGCGTGAACACCAGCGTCAGGATGGTCGAGGCGCCAAGTCCCCACACAACAGCAATCGCCAGATCGACCCAGAATTTCGAGGTCGGCGAGCCGAATTCAATATTTGCATCGAAGAAATTGACGTTGAATTCAAGCGCCATGGGTAACAGGCCGATCATCGTGGTGCCGGTGGTGAGGAGGATCGGCCGAAGGCGCTGTGCCCCTGTGTGTACGATGGCTTCAAGCGGATCGATGCCGTGGTCGCGGAAGCGGTTATAGGTATCGATCAGCACGATATTGTTGTTCACCACGATACCGGCGAGTGCGACGATGCCGATCCCGGTCATAATCACCGAAAATTCCCGTCCTGTGACGAAAAGCCCGAACAGCACACCGATGGCGCCCATGATAACGGCAGTGAGGATAAGAGCTGTCTGGTAGAAGCTGTTGAACTGGGCGAGAAGGATAAGGCCCATCAGCGCGAGGGCGAGGAGCATGGCGCCGAACAGGAAGCTTGATGCTTCTTGCTGGAACTCGTCGCTGCCTTCGAACTTCACATTCACGCGCGGGTCGAGCTTGGCTGCGCCCTGCCATTCCTTCATGGCTTCCACCACGCGGTTCACCTGCACATCATCGCGCACGTTGGCGCTGACAGTGACGGAGCGTTCCGCGTTGGTGCGAGTGATCTTGCCGATTTTCGGTGTCGGCACCCGGTCTACAAGGTTGGTGAGCGCGACGGGGCCCTTGGGCGTCATGATCGTCAGCTCGTCGAACGCCTGGATGCCGCGGGCATCTTGCGGCAAGCGGATGCGTATATCTTCCTCGTCGATGGAATCAGCGGGCCGGTAGCGCCCGGCAAGCATGCCGTTGGTCATCAACTGGATGAAACTGCCGACGGTCGTGACATCGGTGCCATAACGGCCTGCCTCGGCGCGGTCCACATCAAGCGACCAGTCGATGCCCGGTACGTGGAGCGTGTCCTCGACCTCGACCACACCGTCGATATCGCCGAGCTTGCCCTTCACGGTGGCGACGGCAGTGGCGAGCAGGGCAGGGTCTTCGCTTGAAAGCCGGATCTGGATATCCTTGCCCTGAATGGGGCCGAAGCTGACCTCGGAAAGCTCCACCTTGATGCCCGGCATATCTGTCGTGCGCTCGCGAAGCTCGTTTTTCAGGTCTTCATAGCTTTGGCGCTTGTTCCAGTCCTCAAGCATGAGGTTGACGCGGCCGACCACATCCTCGGACCCGGTGATATCGTTGTTGGTGAGCATCGTCGTGCTCCACACCGCTTTCACGCCGGGCGTATCATAAACGCGCTCGCCGACACTGCGGACAATCCGGTCGATCTCGCCGATCGACATATTGCCGCGGGCATGCACCAGGAGCCGAACGAGTGGAGGATCACCTTCCGAGAAGGTGCGGCTGCCGAGGTTGGCTGCACCATATGCCATCACGATCATCACCATGATGACGACTGTGCCGGCGAGCACACGGAAGGGCTTGCGGACCACGGCTTCCAGAATTTCGCCGTACCAGCGGGTGAAGCCGCGCAGCCGGTCGACCGAGAAGGTGGCGTCCTGCGCCAGTGCCTGCATCGAGGCCGCGCTCACTTCACTCGGTTTGCCGATGGTGGCGCCAAGTGTGGGCAGGAACACGAGAGCAACCAGAAGCGAGCCCATGAGCGTATAGATCACCGTGATCGGGATATATTTCATGAACTCGCCCATGATGCCGGGCCAGAAGATGATCGGCAGGAAGGCGGCGACAGTCGTGAGCGTGGAACTGATGATCGGCAGGCCCATGCGCTTGGCGGCGAGGCTGTAGGCTTCCTGCCGGTCCATGCCTTCAACCATTTTACGGTCAGCATATTCGGTGACGACGATGGCGCCGTCGACGAGCATCCCGACAGCGAGGATCAGGCCGAACATCACGACGTTATTGATCGATTCGCCCGTATAATGCAGGCACATGATGCCGAACAGGAACGAGGCGGGTACAGCCACGCCCACGAGCATGGCGGCGCGGGTGCCAAGGGCGGCAACCACGATGATTACCACCAGCACGATGGCGGAAACCACGTTGTTGCGCAGTGTATCAAGGAAGTCGGCAACCTCTACCGACTGGTCGAACAGATAGTCGATCTGGATGCCGTCGGGCCAGCCGACGCGCATTTTTTCAACCACCACCTTTGCCTGCTCGGCGGCCTCCACCACGTTTGCCTCGGTGCGTTTCATCACATCGATCGTGTAGGCGGGCTGGCCGTTATAGTGCGACAGGCGGTTGGCGTCCTTGAAGGTGCGGCGCACGGTCGTCAGGTCGCGCAGGGTCACCACCCCGTCGGTCGATGCCTTGATCGGCAGGCTGAGCACGTCGTCCGGCTCTTCCACCAGCCCATCCACACGCACAGAGAAGCGCCCCGATGCGGTGTCAAGCGACCCTGCCGCCACCAGCCGGTTGTTGTTGGCAACCACACCGTAAAGCTCGGCCGGGGTAACGTTATAGACGGTCAGCTTGGCCGGATCGATCAGCACCTCAAGCATCTGTTCGCGCTCGCCGCCTGTTTCGACTTCGCGGATCAGCGACTGGGCCTCCAGTTCTTCGCGCACCGACCGGACGATTTGGGCCATGGTGCGCTCCGGCACCGGGCCAGAGAGCACGATGGTCAGCACCGGTTCATCCGAGGTGCTGAATTCCGAAAGGGTCGGCTCCAGCGTGTCGTCAGGCAGGCGCGAACGGGCCATGTCCATCGCGTCGCGCACCAGTTGGCGGGCGCGGTCCTGGCTCTGGTCCGGGTGAAACTCGGCGATCAGGTAGGCCCCGCCCTCACGGCCCACGGCATCCAGCCGCTTCAGGCCTTCCAGGCCGCGCAATTGCACTTCCATCGGCTTGATCAGCAGCCGTTCGGCGTCTTCAGGCGAAATGCCGTCGTGCGAGATATTGATCAGGAAAACAGGGAAGGGGATATGGGGATCCTCTTCCTTCACGATATTGGCGTAGGAAAGCATCCCGGCGATCAGGATGATAGACAGGAGCGTCAGGATCAGCCGTTTCGAGCGGACGAAAAAGTCGATCATGCCGCTCATGACGGGGCGCCTTCTTCAACAAGGCGGACCTTCTCGCCGTCGGCCACGAAGTCCTGACCGGTAGTGATGATCCGGATCTCGTCCGGCAATCCGGCGACCCAGACGCCGCCCTCGGCATCGTCCAGCACCTGCACAGGCATGAAGGCTGCGCGGTCCTCCGCGTCCACCAGCCGGACACCAAGGCGGCCTTCCTTGTCCAGGATGAACCATGACGGCGACAGGAGGTGGGCATTGGCACGGCCGATCGGCAGGCGGATCGTCGCTGTCAGGCCCTCCTTCAGTGTGTGCTCGGGGTTGGCGAGTTCCACTTCAACCCGGAAGCCACGGGTCTGCAGATTGGCAGCGGAGGCGACATAGCGGATGCGGCCTGTCATGTCCGGCAGGCCCTTCACGGAAACGGTGGCGGGTTCGCCGACATCAAGATCACCGACAAAGGCTTCGGAGGCTTCGGCAACGGCCAGGAAAGGCTCTTCCAGCATCAGGGTCGCGCAGATGGAGCCCTTTTGCAGATAGGTGCCGACCTCGGCCTCGCGGGTCTCCACGATGCCATCGAAAGGTGCCTTGATGGCCGTGTAGGCAAGGTCAAGCTGGCGGCGGTCGACGGCGGCGAGGGCAGCATCAAGCTGCGCCTTGGCTGCGGCTGTCTGGGTTTCCGAGCGGTGCCCCTTGGCCGCAAGCGACACGGCGACGTTATATTCAAGCTGGCGCTGGTCAAGAAGCGCCTTTGCCTCGGCAAGGCTTGCCGCCCGGTCGGCGGTGTCGATCCTGCAGATCACATCGCCCTTTTTGATCCGTGTGCCTTTTTCTACCGGTGTGGCAATCACTCGGCCGTCGATTTCGGCTTTCAGGGCCACCTTGCGCAGCGCTTCCGTGTGGCCGCGGACCGAGGCTTCATGGCCGAAGTCACGGGCAGTGAAGGACTGGTAGACGACAGGAAAGGCCTTGTCGCCAGCTGCGGCCTCGACTGCCTGTTCGTGCCGCGGGCCCGAAAGGATGCCAATGGCAAGATAGAGGGCAAGGGCACCAGAGATTACAAGGGCAGTCGTGACCGGCTTCATAAGCTGTTCCAGTATCTTCAAATATATGGCTGCACGCAGTTTTCGGCGGATTGCGGCAATTTTACGACAAGATTTACGAAACCGGGGCCATCATTCCTGCAATCAGTCCCCGCTTTTTTTTCACCAGGAAATCGTGGGCGGCTTTCTGCATCACGATTCCATATTCAAGCACGAAGCGAGACGCGGCTCCTTCCTCGGCTTGCAGCATGGCTTCGAGCGCCTCGATCTGCTCGCCGTGGTGGGCGATGCGCTCGTCGATCAGGTCTTCGATCCGGTGCGGTGCCACCGCCTCGGCAAAGAGAAGGGCGGCAAGGAAGTCCGACCGGTTGCGGTCCGGGCCTGGCGAGTTGGCAAGGGCGGCTTCCAGTTCGGCGCGGCCAGCCGGTGTCAGGCTATAAATCTTTTTGTCCGGCCGTTTGGACTGGGCTTCGGCACGGCAGGAAATCAGGCCTTCCTCGGTGAGGCGGGTGAGGGCCGGATAGATCGAACCAAAACTTGCTTCGCTGAAGAAGCTGAAGCTGCCTTCGGCAACCATCTTCTTGATCTCGTATCCTGTCGCGTCACCAAGGCTGAGGATGCCTAGGCAGAGTGTGGGGATATCCATTCTTTGTCTTTCTATATCGGGCTGTCATATGAAGATGGCATCTG
Source organism: Pseudokordiimonas caeni (assembly GCF_026719705.1). Lineage (GTDB taxonomy): Bacteria > Pseudomonadota > Alphaproteobacteria > Sphingomonadales > Kordiimonadaceae > Gimibacter > Gimibacter caeni. The sequence continues at coordinate 988,418 of NZ_JAPPRR010000001.1, forward strand.
TGGCGTCATTGTAAAGGGGGCAGGCGCAGAAATCGGCATCCTTTCCGGTTTTGGCGCGTCCCTTGCTTGATTGATCTCCGGGTATGGCATTCCGGTTTCCGGGGCTATGAGGTAAAGTGACGTTAGAGGGATTGGGTTCAGCGATGCTCAGGCAACATACGAAGACTTCTCTTTCCGGCCTTCTGGTGGCCCTCACCCTTTCGGGCTGCGGGGCGCTCGGCATTGGCGGAAAGGACGAGGATGTCCAGAAAACATCCGACCGGCGCGACCAGATTCTGGTGAATACCGGTGCCACCGGCCCCCAACCCGGCCTCAACGGTCCGGTAGAGGACCGTGTGCTGCGTGACAGGTTCCGCGATCTTGAAGGCGTGCTGATGCGGGTGGAAGAGCGGCTTGGCAGCATCGAGGGCAGGCTCAACGCGCTCGAAGCCCGGCAATCGGCCTCGGCCAGCGAGGCGATGACGGCACAGCGTGATTCGGCCTCTGCCTTCAATGCAGAGCTCGAAAGCCTCAAGCAGCAGGTGGCGACGCTGAACAGTGTGAACCGTAACCAGGCGCAGGAACTGCAGCGACTGAACGCAGACGCCGAGCGCGCACGCCAGGCCGCCATGCCGGCTCGCTACACCGTGCATCTATCTTCCTACCGTACTATCGAACAGGCGCGAGTCGGGTGGAGACAACTTGCAGCTGCATTCGGTGCCCCGCTCAGCGAACTAAAGCCATATGTTGTGACAGAACAACAGGATGGCCTCGGTTCCTTCATCAAACTGCAGGCTGGGCCGCTGAACAGCCAGCAGGCAGCTGATGAACTGTGCGCCACATTGAAGCGCATGTCGGGCGATCAATTCTGTGCTGCAATGCGACTGGCGGGTGATCCGTTACAGTAACGAAAACGGTAACTTGCGCAGATAGTGCAGTGCGGCAATCAATATTCGCATGCGCAGCAAGTTCACATAACGTACAAGTATTTGAAAAAAATCATAAAAAGGCAGTCGTGAGGCCTTGACAAAAGAGGCCATTTTTTGTCGGATACACCCACCTTCTGGGAGATGCTTCAGATAGTGCGACTTGGGGAGGTTGAGCACTATCCGATATTAGCGCTGGTCAAACGGCAGCTGACATTTCCCAGAAAGGCCGGGCAGCGTCCCGATGGGGGGAAAACGCTCGGATTCTGGCGCGGCGAGAGGGTGCAAGCCTAATCTGCCGCGCCATTTTTTATGTGCGAGCCTCAGGGCGCAGGGGCAATCCCGAATTTCAGTTGAGATGCAGTCTGGCGGTGCTGCCCATCGGGCGGCTGGCACGGCGTTGCCGCCAGAAGCGCGACACCGGGCCAAGGGCATCCTGAAACGCAGTCATCCCGAAAGCGCCGATCATCACAAACAGGCCGAAGAGCAGGGCATGCAGCAGGCTGGTCATCTGGTCGTCCTCTTGAATGTTCTTGTTGTGTTCTTATTCTGCCTTGGCGCCTGCGTCAAGAACAAAAAAAGAACATTGTGCTTGCGTGTTCGCGCTGATGGCTTTGTGTTGCTAAGGCCTGCCCGCTGGTGTTAAGAGGAAATCAAGTGCGCCGGAACGCGCGCCTGCCTTGGAGGCAGGCCAGAAACCATCCGGCTAGAAAATATGAAGAGCGCCCTATGTCGTTAGACGAAATCAACGCGGGGTCGCCGGGCGCCGATGGGGAAATGCCCCCGCCGCGCAGCACCGAGCGTTCACCAGCCCGGGCCGATGGTCCGGGATCGCGCACCAGCCGCCCACAGGCGCGGCCCGTGTATAGCGCGATCGACCTTGGCACCAACAATTGCCGTCTTCTTATCGCCCGTCCGACCGCCGGGGGCTTCCGTGTGATTGATGCCTTCTCGCGCATCGTGCGGCTTGGCGAGGGCGTGGCGCAAACCCGGCGTCTGTCTGACGACGCGATGAACCGCACCATCGAAGCCCTGAAGGTCTGTGCCGACAAGATCGACCGGCGCGGCGTCACCTGCATGCGCCATGTGGCGACCGAAGCGTGCCGCATGGCCGAAAACAGCGACGAGTTTCTGGCACGGGTGCGGCAGGAAACTGGCATCAACCTTGATATCATCAGCGCGGGCGAGGAAGCGCGGCTCGCCGTTATGGGCTGCCAGTCGCTGATTGCCCCCGGCAACCGGCATGCGCTGGTGTTTGATATCGGCGGCGGTTCTACCGAACTGATCTGGGTGAAAGTGCTGCCCGAACGCCGTACCGAGATCCAGGGCTGGATGTCGATCCCGTGGGGGGTCGTCTCGCTGACCGAAGCCTTCGGTGCGTCCGGCGCGACCGTCGGGATTGATAAATATCACCGCATGGTGTCCACCGTGCGCGATCACCTGCAGGCCTTCGAGGACGCACACCAGCTGTCGAAAGTCGTCAAGCGCAAGCGGGTTCAGTTCCTGGGCACGTCGGGCACGGTGACGACGCTTGCGAGCCTGCACCTGAAATTGCCGCGATACAGCCGGGACCGCGTGGATGGTGCCTGGATGAAATCGTCCGAGATTGCCCGTCTTTCCTACAGTGTCGCCATGATGTCGCATGAGGAACGGGCAGCCGAGCCTTGCATCGGGCACGAACGCGCTGACCTTGTGGTGGCGGGTTGCGCGATCCTCGATGCGATTCTCGGCATGTGGAATGTACAAAGCCTGCGCGTGGCCGACCGTGGCATCCGCGAAGGCATCCTGCGCGGCCTGATGTCGCCCGAACGCTCGCTGCCCCAGCAAGCGCGGCGCGGATACCGGGGCGGACGGCAGGGCCGGCGATGAGTGAAGGACAGGACTGATGGCGAAGGGCTGGAACAGTCAATCGAAGACGAAAAGCCGGGCGCGTGGCCCCAAGGTGCGGGTAAAAACCGCCCGTGGCCGCACGGTCAGCTCCACCCGCTGGCTGGAACGTCAGCTCAATGACCCCTATGTGGCCGAAGCCAACCGGCTGGGCTATCGTTCCCGCGCGGCTTTCAAGCTCCTGGAACTCGATGAGCGCTTCAAGGTGCTGGACGGTGCCAAGCGGATCGTCGACCTCGGCTGTGCGCCGGGCGGCTGGACGCAGGTCGTGATGCAGAAGTTCAAGGGGCAGGTGCCGCTTCTCGGGATCGATCTGCAGGAAGTGGAGCCGATCCCCGGCGCTACCTTCGTGCAGATGGACTTTCTGGAAGAAGGAGCGGACGAAAAGGTGCGGTCTTATCTCGACGGCGCGCCGAATATTGTCCTTTCCGATATGGCAAACTCCGCGACCGGCCACCGTCGTACCGATCAGGTGCGCACCATGATGCTGGCGGAAGCCGCGCTCGAATTTGCCATCGACAATCTGGAAGAGGGCGGCACCTTCGTCGCCAAGGTGCTGCAGGGCGGGGCGGATAACGACCTGATGGTGCGGATGAAGAAGCATTTTCGCACGGTCAAGCATGCCAAGCCGCCGTCAAGCCGTCAGGACAGCAAGGAATGGTTCGTGGTGGCCCAGGGCTTCCGCAAGCTTTCGCCTGCCGAGGCCGCCGCAGAAAGTGATCGCGAAAGCGCGGAATAAGGCCAAATTACGCGTTGTTTTTTCCGCGCTCCCGGCGTATTGAACGGCGAACATCAAAAGAAGCCCGGCTTGCCTCTCGTCCTTTGCGGGAGGCTTTGTCCATTCGGCTTCTCCCTCAAGCGACAGGAAAGACAATGGATATTCGTCTCGGCCTTACTTTCGATGATGTTCTTCTGGTTCCCGCTGCAAGCGATGTGATGCCGGCGCAGGTGGATGTCAAATCCCGCATCACCCGCGAGATCGAGCTGAATATCCCGCTTCTCTCCGCCGCCATGGATACCGTGACCGAAGCCCGCATGGCCATCGCCATGGCGCAGAACGGCGGTATCGGGGTGCTGCACCGGAACGTGACCGTTGAAGAACAGGCCGAGATGGTCCGTCAGGTGAAAAAGTACGAATCAGGCATGGTCGTCAACCCGCTGACGCTCTATCCCGATGAGACGCTGGCCGACGCCATGGAGCTGATGTCGCGCGCCAAGATTTCCGGTATCCCGATTGTGGAACGCAATGGTGGCCCCGGCCCGAAGAAGCTTCTGGGTATCCTCACCAACCGTGATGTGCGCTTTGCCTCCAACATGGCGCAGCCGATTGCCGAACTGATGACCCGTGAAGTGGTCACTGTGCGCGAAGGCGTGTCGAGCGAAGAAGCCAAGCGCCTCTTTCACCAGCACCGCATCGAAAAGCTGATTGTGGTGGATGACGAGCACCGCTGTGTGGGTCTTGTCACCGTGAAGGACATGGAAAAGGCCGTCGCCAACCCAAACGCCGCCAAGGACGGGCAGGGCCGCCTGCGTGTGGCTGCGGCCACCACGGTTGGTGACAAGGGCTATGAGCGCGCTGCAGCGCTCGCCGAAGCGGAATGTGACCTTGTCGTTCTCGATACTGCCCACGGCCATTCCGAGCGCGTGGTTGAGCAGGTTCGCCTCATCAAGAAGGCTTTCCCGAAACTGCAGCTGGTGGCCGGCAATATCGCGACGGCGGATGCCGCCGCCGCCCTTATCGACGCTGGCGCGGATTGCCTGAAGGTCGGTATCGGGCCGGGCTCCATCTGCACCACGCGGATCGTGGCGGGCGTCGGCGTGCCGCAGCTGACCGCTGTCAGCGACGTTGCCTCCTATGCCTCCAAACACAATATCCCGATCATCGCCGATGGCGGCCTGCGCACTTCGGGCGACGTTGCCAAGGCGATTGCCGCCGGCGCCAGCGCCTGCATGGTCGGCTCGCTCCTTGCCGGTACCGAAGAAGCGCCGGGCGAGGTGTTCCTCTATCAGGGCCGTTCCTACAAGGCATACCGTGGCATGGGCTCGGTCGGCGCCATGGCGCGCGGCTCGGCGGACCGTTACTTCCAGGACGATGTTAAAGACACGCTGAAGCTGGTGCCGGAAGGCGTTGAAGGCCAGGTTCCCTACAAGGGCCCGGCAGCCGGCGTGATCCACCAGCTGGTGGGCGGCCTGCGTGCCTCGATGGGCTATACCGGCAACCGCACGGTGCCCGAGATGCGCACCAATTGCCAGTTTGTCCAGATCACCAACTCGGGCCTGCAGGAAAGCCACGTTCACGACGTGACGATCACCCGCGAGTCGCCCAACTATCCCTCGAAATAAGGTGCCTCGGGCATGACGCCCGCTGCCCGCATCGCAGCCGCCATCGAACTTCTCGACGAAATCGAGAAGGCGATGGCGTCGCGCGGCGCCCCCGCCGACGCGATTGTCGCCAGCTTCTTCCGGGCGCGCCGCTATGCGGGCTCGGGTGACCGGCGTGCAGTGACCGGGCTTGTCTATGGCATCCTGCGCCGCCGGGCGCTTCTTGTGTATATGGCGAGCGTTGCCGGGCTTGAGCCCAATGCACGTGCGCTGGTGATCGCTGCCCTGAAGCTGGACAGCGAGCAGCTCGATATGTTCGGCACGGAAGACCGTTTCGCACCGGCGGCGCTGACGGCGGCGGAAGAGGGCATGTCGGTGGATGTAGCCAGTGCGCCCGAAGATGCCCGCCTGAATATCCCTGACTGGGCGACGGCTGGCCTGCATGCCCGCTTCGGGGATGAGCTCGCCCCTGCCATGGCGGCACTTGCCGAAACGGCACCACTGGACCTGCGCATCAATCCGCTGAAACGCGTCAGCGAAAAGATAATCAATAACTTCAAAAATTCTTATGAACTTATTGATTTTAATGATTATACGAATATTTCAATGCGAAGCGCCCAGCACCGAGTCCTGACGAACGAAGCGCTGTATCGTGATGGCCAGATAGAGGTGCAGGATGTTGCGGCACAGGTCGCTTCACTGCTTGTTGGTGCCAAACTGGGCGAGCAGGTTGTCGATTTCTGCGCTGGTGCAGGCGGCAAAAGCCTCCTGATGGCGGCGACTATGGAAAATCATGGCCAGATCCATGCTTTCGATATTTCAGGGAAACGGCTGGACGCGCTGAAGGAGCGGGCGAAGCGCGCTGGCGCCCATAATATTCAGGTCAAGCGGCTGCCGCTCAAGGATGACGAGCGGTCGTCGATGCAGCGTCCTCTCCTTGGCCGTATGGACCGGGTAGTCGTCGATGCGCCGTGCTCGGGTAGTGGCACATGGCGGCGCAATCCGGATCAGCGCTGGCGGCTGGATGATGCGGCACTTGCCGAGCAGGCAGCCCTGCAAAGTGCGATCCTTAAGGAGGCTTCAGCCCTCGTGAAGCCCGGTGGGCTGCTGGTTTACATGACCTGTTCGCTGCTGCCAGCGGAAAACGAGGCCGTTGCTGATGCGTTTGCTGCCGAGAACCCGGATTTCGTCCGGCGCGATTTCCGTGATTTCTGGGTGGGGCCGTGGCTGCAGGGTGCAGCGCCGTCGTCACTGGCCCTCAACGCCACTGACCTGCAGCTGGCGCCGCACGCGCACGCCACCGACGGCTTCTTCATCGCCTTCTTCGAGCGCCGGCCCGGCGCATAAAGTTGCAGACAGCCACAGGCTGACTGGCTATGCTTCCATTAATGGACGGCAGAGTTTTGCCGACGAGAAGACGAACGAGGACGGAATGACTTTCTTGAACCTGCGCAAATCCATCACCGGTGCAGCCCTGTGCGCGCTTCTGGCAGCCCCCGTGGTAGCAGCCCAGACGGCGCCGCAGTATCAGGCCCTGTCGAAAGAGCTGGTGACCCAGGCGGAAGTGGCTCTTGCCAAGGATGCAGCCGGTGCGCAGCTCTTGTTCGAGCGCGCACTTGTGGCTGATCCAGCGAATGTTGATGCGCTTGTAGGACTTGGCCATGCGTTCGAGGAGCAGGGCAAGGTTGGCCGCAGCCTGAAATATTACCGGCAAGCCCTCGAAATCCGCCCGAACAATGTGGTGGCGCTCGAGAGCCAGGCGCTTGCCTTCCTCAAGCGCAAACTGCCGGACCGCGCCGAACGCAACCGTGCCCGCATCGCCGAGATCTGTGCAAATGATTGCCCGTCGCTGGATAAAGTGACGGCGGCCATCGAGGCGCATCACGCCGCGGCCGAAGCCGCCGACGCCAAATCCAAAATGGCGGACGCAACGCCCGCCACGGAAGGGCGCTGAGCCTTACTCGGCGGCGACTGAAAGACCGCCGAGCTCCGCAATCCACTGATCGATATCGGCGTTCGCCCGGCGGGTGATCGCCTGCTTGCGCTCGTTCTTGCGCACCCGGCCTTCGGGGGGCGGCATCAGGCCGAAATTCACATTCATCGGCTGGAAGGTCTTTTCGTCCGCCCCGCCGGTGATGTGGCCGATGAGTGCGCCGAAAGCGGTGGTCGCGGGCGGGATGGCGGGCTCATGGCCGAGGCGATCACCTGCCGCAAAGAGCCCGGCGATAAGGCCGACAGCGGCACTTTCCACATAGCCTTCAACGCCGGTCACCTGCCCGGCGAACCTGAGGCGCGGGTCGGCCTTCAGGCGCAGGCGGCCATCCAGCACCTTGGGGCTGTTGATGAAGGTGTTGCGGTGCAGGCCGCCAAGGCGGGCGAATTCGGCATTCTCCAGCCCCGGAATGGTGCGGAAGATGCGGGTCTGCTCGCCGTATTTCAGCTTCGTCTGGAAGCCGACCATGTTGTAGAGCGTGCCAAGTTTGTTGTCCTGCCGCAGCTGCACGACAGCCTCGAGCCAGTCGTCCGAATGCGGGTTTTTGAGCCCGACCGGCTTCATGGGGCCGAACTTCAGCGTCTGGGGGCCACGCTCCGCCATCACCTCGATCGGCATGCAGCCTTCGAAATAGGGGGTGTCCTTCTCCCATTCCTTGAAGTCGGTCTTGTCACCGTCCAGCAGCGCCTGCACAAAGGCCTGATATTGCTCGCGGCTCATCGGCAGGTTGATGTAATCGGCACCATCTCCCTTGTCATAACGGCTCTGGTACCAGGCTTTCGAGAAATCGATGCTGTCCTTGTAAACGATGGGCGCGATGGCATCGAAGAAGGCGAGGCTGTCTTCGCCCGTCAGCTTCAACACGGCTTCGGAAAGGGCAGGAGAGGTGAGCGGGCCGGTAGCCACGATAACATTGTCCCACTCGGCAGGCGGCAGGCCGTCCACTTCGCCGCGTTCGATGGTGATGAGCGGATGGGACGACAGGATCGCCGTCACTTCATCCGAAAAGGCGTTGCGGTCCACGGCAAGCGCGGAGCCCGCCGGCACCTTGTGCTTGTCCGCCGCTTTCATGATGATCGAATTCATCTTGCGCATTTCAGCGTGCAGGAGGCCGACAGCGTTGTTTTCGGCGTCATCCGAGCGGAAGCTGTTGGAGCAGACAAGCTCGGCAAAGCCTTCGGTTTCGTGGGCGTCGGTCTTCCTGACCGGGCGCATTTCATGCAGCACCACCGGCACCCCGCGCGAGGCAACCTGCCATGCGGCTTCGGAGCCCGCGAGCCCGCCGCCGATGATATGGACCGGTTTCATGCTGTCTGTCATTGAATGCGCCTTTTATCCGTTGGATTTCGGTCGCCTGTTTACAGATATGCAGCCGCTTCGTTAAGAGAAAAAGGGGATTAGCGGACGGCAGGTTCCGCCGTCAGGGGGAAAGCATGGATGTTATCGTTGTAGGAGCCGGACTTGCCGGCCTCTCCGCAGCCCGCCAGCTGCTGGCGGCGGGCAAGTCGGTCACGCTGATCGAGGCACAGGAACGGGTGGGAGGACGTACCGATTCGCGTGCCGGGCCGGGTGGTACATGGCTTGATGTTGGCGCGCAGTGGATCGGCTCGAAACACAGCCGCATGCAGGCGCTGGCCGATGAGCTGGGCGTTGACACCTTCAAGACCCATACAGACGGCGGCATCATCTTCAACTGGAATGGCCGCCAACATGCTTATCGGGGCCTGATCCCGCGCATCAACCCGTTCGCCCTTGTCAATTTCGCGCTGGCCCAGCTGAAGCTCGACTGGATGGCGCGCAAGGTCGATCTCGCCAAACCGTGGGAGCAATCTCAGTGGGACCATGAAACCTTCGAAAGCTGGATCCGGCGGCATACGGTCGGCAAAAAGGCCCATGCCCTGTTCACCGCCTACACGAACGCCGTGTTCGCAACCGAACCCAAAAACGTGAGCCTCCTGCACGCGCTTTATTACACGCATTCGTCGGGCGGCAGCGAGTGGCTGTCGAAATCGACAGGCGGCGCGCAGGAAACGCGCTTTGCGGGTGGCACGCAGGCTGTCGCCAAGGCGCTTGCCGCCGCCTTGCCACCGGATGTGCTGCGGCTAGGTCTGCCGGTGCGCCGGGTGCAGACCACCAAGGATGGAGTGGCGGTAACCGCTGGCAAGGAGCTGTTTCTCGCCAAGCGGCTGGTGATGGCCGTGCCGCCCGCCCTGATTCCGACGATCGATTTCCAGCCGATCCTTTCGCCGAAGCGCGCGCAGCTGCTGCAGCGCATGCCGATGGGCAGCGTGATCAAGGGACAGGCTGTTTATGCTACGCCTTTCTGGCGGGGCCGTGGGCTTTCGGGGCAGGTGGTCTCGAACGAGGGACCGGTGAAGATCATGTTCGACAATAGCACGGCTGATGGCAAAACTGGCGTGCTGACGGGCTTCTTTGAAGGCGAAGCGGCGATTGCATGGTCGGAACGCACGGATGCTGAACGGCAGGCTGCCTTCCGCGATTGTGCCGTGCGCTACTTTGGCCCGGAAGCTGCCGACATGGTTCATTTTGAACAGAAGGTATGGGCTGCCGACCCGTGGGCGCGGGGCTGCTATAGCGCGCATTTCGCGCCGGGGGTATGGACCCAGTTCGGCGACGTGCTCCGCCGCCCCGAAGGCCGCGTCCATTTCGCTGGCACCGAAACGGCGGTCGAGTTTTCGGGATACATGGAAGGCGCGGTGCGATCCGCCGACCGTGTGGTGGCGGAGGTGATCGATGCCCTCGCTTGAGGCTGACCTCTTTGCCCGCCTGTCCGAATGGCCACACCGGGGTGTCGGTACCGAAGAAGAAATGGAAGCGCGCGAAAGCCTGATGGCAGCGCTGATGGACGAGCCGGGCCTCGATATCACCGAGGAAGGTTTCATGGCGCCCGCCTCCTACCTGAACATGGTGTGGACGATTGCGGGCGGACTGGTGCTGTGCCTGTGGGTGGCACCGTTCGCGCCCTTCTGGGTGGGGCTTGCGGCGCTTGGCCTGTTCGTCTCTCACCTGCTGTTCTTTGACTGGCGCCGCTCGCCGCTCGCCTGGATCGGATCGAACCGGGTGACGGCCAATCTGGTGGCTTCGAAGGGGGCGGGGCGGCGGCTCCTGATCCTGATGGCACATCTGGATAGCGCGCCGGCCTCCTTCGCCTACCGGCCCGATCAGGTGCCGCATTTCAAACAGTCGGTGTGGCTCGGCACCGCCATCATCGGTGTGGCGGGTCTTGCTTGTTTCATTGGTGGCGGGTTGCCCTTCTGGATCAAGGCGGGGCTGACAGTCGCGCTCATCGCCACCGCCGTCATGACCTCCATCGATTTCTGGCGTTTCGGCTATGTGCCGGGGGCGAGCGATAATCTTTCCGGCGTGGTGGCCGTGGCTGCCGCCGCTCGGCGCCTTTGGCGGGATATGCCGCCGGACACCGAAGTACGGCTTGTGGTGACCAGCGCCGAGGAGGCCGGGATGCTCGGTGCGCAGGCCTATTGGCAGACGCACAGGGAAGCCCTGAAAGCCCGTGAGGCCTATCTCATCAATGTGGATACCGTGGGGGTGGGGGATCTCGCCTTCGTCATCGAAACCGCAGGCTTCACCAAACAGGCCTATGATAATGCGCTGACGGCCGCCGCCGCGCGGCTCGGCGCACCCATCGGGGTCGGTCCCGCCCGGCATCATGTGGGGGATTTCGACAGCGTCTGGTTCAACCGGGGCGGGGTAGCCTCGCTGACACTTGCGGCATACGATGAAAAGGGCCTGATGCCGCGCATCCACACGCCCGACGACCGGCCCGAACATGTATCGACCGAAAAAATCGCGAAGGCTGCGGCCTTCACCGAGGCCATTGCCCGCGATGTGCTGGCCACGACAGGAGAAACGCCATGATCCGCCCCGACGATATCCTCTACTTCTGGTTCACCGAATGCAGCCCGAAGGACTGGTGGCAGAAATCGAAGGATTTCGACGATCTGGTCAAGCGGCGTTTCCTGAACCTTTACGAAGCGGCAGCAGCGGGGGAGCTTTCGCATTGGCGCACCGCGATCCGCGGGCGGCTCGCCGAGATCATCGTGCTGGACCAGTTTCCGCGAAACATGTTCCGGGATAGCCCCCGGGCTTTTGCGGCGGATGCCACGGCGCTTGTGCTGTCGCAGGAAGCCACCAAGGCACCGGGCTATGAGCGGCTGACGCCGGAGGAGAAAGCTTTTCTCCTCATGCCCTTCATGCACAGCGAAAGCCCGGCGGTACATACGCAGGCGGTGCGCCTGTTCGATCAGCCGGGGCTGGAGGATAACCTTGATTTCGAGCATCGCCACAAGGCGATCATCGACCGGTTCGGGCGTTATCCGCACCGTAACGCGATCCTCGGGCGCGTCAGCACGCCCGAGGAAATCGCGTTCCTGAAGGAGCCCGGCAGCAGCTTTTAATAGCTGCGCGAGATCTGCTTGCCGTCCGGATAGCTGATCCGGTAGCCGTGGCGGATCGTCCAGCTTTCGCCGGGCTCAAGGGTTTTCTTCCATTTCAGGATGCCGGGTTCGTCCTCGCCGCCTTTCGAGGTGGCCGGGGTAGCATCCTTGGTGATTTCTACCTTCACATCCTCGTGGGTGGAAACCGGCACGCGGTCGATGATCTCGACGGTTGTCGGGCGGTCGTGGTTATTTTTCACATTGATCAGATACCGGCTTTCATCGCCGGATTTGCCCCGGAAGAAACCGCCTTCCTTGTCCTTCTCGGCCTCGCGGACATAATCCACGGTCACGAGCGGGTCTTCACCATACGGCAGTTCCACCTTTTCACCCGGCACAAGATTGGGCCACTGGCCTTCGCCCACGAAGTTGCCGTCGCGGATCAGGCGGGCGGTGACATTGTTGAGCGTTGATTTACCGCTCCAGGTCAGGTCGGCAAAGACGAAGGCGGTGGGGTTTTGCGACGGGATGGCACGCACCACGAACTCGGCCTTCTCGTCCACGACCTCGAGATCAAAACGCTGGTCTTCGCCGCCCGATGGCAGGGAGAGCGCATCCTTGAGCGCATAACGGCGGTCGAAGGCGGTCATCTGCAGGTCGGCGACGTCTGCCATGCGGCCTTTCGTCATGCGGGCTGCTTCTGCCTGCATCGGCGCTGCCATGGCGTAGGCGCGTTCCTCGCGCGGATCTTCAAGGCCGACATAGGAGGGGCTGAGGTCCGCATTGCCGAAATAGCCGGACGGGCGATGGACGGCGAGATCGACCTTCACGCCCTTCCAGTCTTCCCCGGTCGACTGCGAGATTTCGCCCACATAATGGATCGCCACCTTGCCCGTTGCGCTGTCGAGATAGCTTTCCACCTTCGGCCGCCAGCTTGCCTCGTTGAGGAAATAGCTCAGCGACAGGGGCACAGTGACAGCCTTGGGCGAGTGGACGCTCAGGATCACCTCGGCCGAGCGACGGACATTGCCGCCGGCGCGGTCAAGCTCCGCCTGCAGGGCATTCATGGCGGGCATGATGGCGGCGATGGCCTTCTCTTCCGTGCGTCGGGCAGCGATCAGCGTTTCGGTCTGTTCGCCCGCGAATTTTAGCGCTGCACCCCAGCTCTTGGGGTCGCCGGCGAGCCCGCCGGTGTTACCCAGAAGGCCGAGCTGGATATCGATGCCGCGGATCGTGTCGTTATGATCGTCAATTTCGGCCTGCAGGGCGTCGATCTGGTCTTCAAGCGCTTTGAGGCGCGGGTTGGGGTTAGTGACCTCGTCCGCCGTGCGGACGCGCAGGTCGGTCAGCACCACATCGCGGCCAAGGGTGGCGCGCACGAAGGCCGGGTTTTCGGCAAGGCGCACGGGCAGGTCCCTGATGACAATCTCATGGTCGCCCGCCGGCACATTCACCGAACCGACCCGTGTTGCATCCACCCCGCCATACACATAGACGGTGGCATGATCGAGCCGTGTGGAGGCCGTATCGGCAAAGGCCGGGGCGGTCAGCACGGTGGCAGCGAGAAGGGTGGCAAAGGAGCGGGACATAATTTCCTCCATCATGAAATCCTTTATGGGCGACTGTGCCCGGTAATCAAGGCAACCATGAGGCGTGAAAGATGACCCTCCGATGAACGCGCCGGTCAGGAAAGAGCGGGGCTCCCGCCCGGCGCGTTATCCTTCATTCCGCCGCTGCACGGGCCAGCACCGAGGCCAGATACTGGCCGGTGTAGCTGCGCGGATTGTCGGCCACATCCTCGGGCGTACCCACGGCCACGATCTCGCCGCCGCCATCGCCGCCTTCGGGGCCAAGGTCGATGATCCAGTCGGCTGTCTTGATGACCTCGAGATTATGTTCGATCACCACGACCGTATTGCCCTGGTCAACGAGCGCCTGCAGGACTTCGAGCAGCTTCCGGACATCCTCGAAATGCAGACCGGTCGTCGGCTCATCAAGGATATAGAGCGTCTTGCCGGTGGAGCGTTTCGAGAGCTCCTTCGCGAGCTTCACGCGCTGCGCTTCGCCGCCCGAAAGCGTGGTGGCCTGCTGGCCAACGCGGATGTAGCCGAGGCCGACTTTTTCCAGCATTTCAAGCTTGGTGCGGATGGCGGGTACGGCCTTGAAAAGCTCTGCGCCATCTTCAACTGTCATATCAAGAACACCGGATATCGATTTGTCTTTAAAGCGAACTTCCAGTGTTTCACGGTTATAGCGCTTACCCTTGCACTGGTCGCATTCAACATAGACATCCGGCAGGAAATGCATCTCGATCTTGATCATGCCGTCACCCTGGCATGCCTCGCAGCGCCCGCCCTTCACATTGAAGGAGAAGCGGCCCGCCTTGTAGCCCCGCGCCTGGGCCTCCGGCAGCCCGGCGAACCAGTCGCGGATCGGCGTGAAGGCGCCGGTATAGGTGGCAGGGTTGGAGCGCGGCGTGCGGCCGATGGGGCTCTGGTCGATATCCACGATCTTGTCGAGATGCTGCAGGCCCTCGATGGCATCGTGTGCGCCCGGCACCTCGCGGGAACCGTTCAGATGCTTGGCGACAGCCTTGTAAAGCGTCTCGATCGTGAAGGTCGATTTGCCCGAGCCCGACACGCCGGTGATGCAGGTGAGGGTCCCAAGCGGGATCGAGGCAGTTGCCCCTTTGAGGTTATTGGCGCGTGCCCCCTTGATGGTCAGCTTCTTGCCCTTGTGGCCGCTGCGGCGGATCGCCGGCACGGGTACACTGCGGGCGCCCGTCAGATACTGGCCGGTCATGCTTTTGGGGTTGGCCATCACCTCGGCAGGCGTGCCTTCGGCGACGATGGTACCGCCATGCTCGCCGGCACCCGGCCCCATGTCGATCACATAGTCGGCGGTGCGGATAGCATCCTCGTCATGCTCCACCACCAGCACGGTGTTGCCGATGTCGCGCAGGTTTTTCAGGGTTTCCAAGAGCCGGTCGTTATCGCGCTGATGCAGGCCAATGGACGGTTCATCGAGAACATAAAGCACGCCTGTAAGGCCGGAGCCAATCTGGCTGGCGAGGCGGATGCGCTGGCTTTCACCGCCAGAAAGTGTTCCTGACGAACGACTTAGGGTCAAATACGAAAGTCCAACATTAACAAGAAAGCCGAGCCGGTCCTGAATTTCCTTCAGCACCTTGGCGGCAATCTGCTGCTGTTTGTCACTCAGTTGGGCCGGAAGTTCCGTGAACCAGTCGTGCGCAGCCTTCACCGACAGGTTCGAGATATCGCTGATCGGGCTTGTGCCTACTTTCACGGCCAGTGCCTCGGGCTTCAGACGGGCACCATTGCAGGCCGAGCAGGTGGTGGCGGCCTGATAGCGGGAAAGTTCCTCGCGCATCCAGTTGCTGTCGGTTTCGCGCCAGCGCCGCTCGATATTGGTGATCACGCCTTCAAACGGCTTGCGGGTTTCGAACCGCCGCTTGCCATCGGCATAGACAATGGTGATCGCCTCGCTGCCGGTGCCATAAAGGATCGCCTTCTGCACCTTTTCCGGCAGCTTGTTCCAGGGCGTGCGGGTGTCGCAGCCATGATGGTGCGCCACGGCCTCAAGTGCCTGGAAATAGAAGGGCGACGGGTTCTGCAGCTTGTTGGACCAGGCGGCGATGGCACCATCGATAAGCGATTTGGTCTGGTCCGGCACTACAAGATCGGGGTCGAAGTAAAGCTGGTTGCCAAGCCCGTCGCAGGTGGGGCAGGCGCCGTAAGGGTTGTTGAAGGAGAAAAGCCGGGGCTCGATCTCTTCAATCGTGAAGCCGGAAACCGGGCAGGCGAACTTGGCGGACATCAGGTGGCGGGCCGGTGCTTCGCCATCGGTGGGCTTGTCAGCCATCTCGACAATGATCAGCCCGTCCGAAAGCTCGAGCGCGGTTTCCACGCTGTCGGCCAGCCGCTGGGCGAGGCCTTCCTTGATGACAAGGCGGTCCACCACCACTTCGATCTCGTGCTTGATCTTCTTGTCGAGCGTCGGGGCTTCCTCGATGAGGTAAAACTCGCCGTCGATCTTCACGCGCTGGAAGCCGCGCTTCTGCAGTTCGGCCAGTTCCTTCTTGAACTCGCCCTTGCGGCCGCGGGCAATGGGCGCCAGCAGGTAAAGCCGGGCACCATCGCCAAGCGCCACGATCCGGTCCACCATCTGGCTCACGGTCTGGCTTTCAATCGGCAGGCCGGTGGCGGGCGAATAGGGGATGCCGACCCGCGCCCACAGAAGGCGCATATAGTCGTAGATCTCGGTCACGGTGCCAACGGTCGAGCGCGGGTTCTTGCTCGTCGTCTTCTGTTCGATGGAAATGGCGGGCGACAGGCCCTCGATATGGTCCACATCCGGCTTCTGCATCAGTTCCAGGAACTGGCGGGCATAGGCCGACAGGCTTTCCACATAGCGGCGCTGGCCTTCGGCATAGATCGTATCGAACGCAAGCGATGATTTGCCGGAGCCGGATAGCCCGGTGATCACCACCAGCTTGTCGCGCGGGATATCCACATCGACGGATTTCAGATTGTGTTCACGCGCACCGCGGACGGAAATTTGGGTCAGCATCGAAGAACGGCCTTGTTCGGGGAGTTTCTTGGTCTCATCAAGTGGCTGTCACCAGCCTCGCTGTCAAGCGCCTTGACATTAACGCGCGGCTGGGAACAAATAAAGAACAAATAAGCGAGGAGCAAAACATGAGCGATTGGCGAGAAGGCGGCTGCCTGTGCGGGGCAGCACGCTATGAGATTGATGTTGAGGGTGCCCGCACCGGCAATTGCCATTGCCGTGATTGCCAGAAGAATGCCGGCTCCCCTTTCATGACTTTTACGAGCGTGGTGCGCGGCCGGTTCAACTGGGTTGCGATGCCGAAAGGCGAAGCGCATGCGAGCGACATTGCCGTCAGGCGCTTCTGTGAAAAGTGCGGCACGCCGCTCACTTGGGAAGCGCTGGACGGCGCCGAAAGCGTAGGGGTTTCCACCCCGACGCTCGACCATCCGGCAGATATACCGGTGCAGTACGAGATTTACACCCGCACCCGCTTCCCGTGGATGGCGCCCATTGCCGGTGCCCTGCAGTTTGATGCGGATGGCACCGTGCAGGCGATGGACGGCGATCAGGGCTGAGGCTCGGCCTTCACCCGTTCGTAGCGGCCGTCGAACCAGTCGTTCCAGACGGACGTTTTGGTGTCATATTGCTGGAAATACTGGCGCACGCTGCCATCGGCCTCAGCCGTCCATGTGCCCCGGAACGGGATGGCGGCCTTCTGGCCATAATAGAAGATGTTGCCTTCAAGGACCATTGCACCGTCCTTGAGGCCGCCTTCGATATCGATGGAATAGCCGCCGGCCGATACCCAGACCTGCCGCCACCTGGCGGTGACAGGGTTATAGAGATTAAGGCTCATGCCGGTGGAGCCACCATTGCCGGCCCATGTTTCGACAAGGGCGCAATTGGCTTCGATGGCTTCGATACGGTTTTTGCCGGCATGTTTGCCGGTGGCGCGGTCGCTGACCGACCAGTCACCGAGCCAGAAATCGAAATCGTGAAAGCCCGGTGCATCGTTGCAGGAAAAGGCCGACTGGGCCGTGGCGGGTGCGGTGAACGCGAACAGGGCAATGGCCGGGGCAAGACAGATGGTACGCATGAAAAGCCTCCCTCCCTTGGGTTTTGCCATGGTAACAGGCGGGGGCGGGGCTGGCAGCCGAACTTTCGTTGCGGCGACGCTTGGATTCAGGCGGCGACTTGTCTAAAGTCCGCCGACATAAACATACACACTAGATATCAGGGGGCTCTTATGGCCGGTAGCGTCAACAAAGTCATTCTCGTCGGCAATCTCGGGCGCGACCCGGAAGTGCGCACGATGCAGGACGGCTCGCCGGTGGTTAATCTGAGTATCGCGACGAGCGAATCGTGGCGCGACAAGAACACGGGCGAACGCCGGGAAAAGACCGAATGGCACCGTGTGGTGATCTTCAACGATCAGCTTGCCAAGGTGGCCCAGCAATATCTGAAGAAAGGCTCGACTGTTTATATCGAGGGCCAGCTTCAGACCCGTAAATGGACCGACCAGTCGGGCCAGGAAAAATATTCAACCGAAATCGTCCTGCAGCGTTATCGCGGTGAACTGACGATGCTCGGCGGCCGCGGTGATGGTGGCGGTGGCGGCGACTTCGGTGGCGGCGATTACGGCGACCAGTCGGGCGGCTATGGCGGCGGCAACGGCGGCGGTGGTCGTTCGGGTGGCGGCGGTGGCCGTGGCGGCCAGCAAGGCGGCTTCGGCGGCGGCTCGGACCTCGACGACGAAATCCCGTTCTGATCGCGGATCAAATATCCATCACAAAGGGCGGCGCCACATGGGGTCGCCCTTTTCTTTTGGTCTCCAGCTGATAGGCTTGAAGAATGACTGACCTTGAAACCGCACATAACCCCATCAATCTTGCGATGATCGATCATGTGGTGCTGCGTGCCCATGATGCGCCGCGCCTGATTGCTTTTTACTGCGATGTGCTCGGCTGTCGGCTGGAAAAGGTGCAGGACAGGATCGGGCTCTGGCAGCTGCGTGCCGGGGCCTCGCTGATCGATATCGTCAGCGTTGAAGGCACCCTTGGGCAACGGTTCGATGCCCCGCGCCGGGACGCGCCGAACATGGATCACTTCTGCCTTCAGGTGGAGCCATGGGACGCCGACGCGATCCTTGCCCATCTGGCGCGTCACGGGGTCTCAGGCCTTGAAGTCGTCACGCGGTACGGGGCTTTGGGCGAGGGGCCTTCGATCTATCTTGAAGACCCTGAAGGCAACGCGGTGGAGCTGAAAGGCCCCTCTTTCGCCTGAATTTCGTGCAGGATGACTTGTAGTGGTGGATTGAGGCTCCCATGTCAGGGTGACCAACCGGCCCAAAAGTCACAAACAGCGAGGAAACGACGGCATGATCGGATTGGCATTAAGCGGCGGCGCCGGGCTCGGCTGGGCCCATATCGGCGTGATCCGTGCGCTTCAGGAAGAAAATATCCCGATCGGTGCGGTCGCCGGCACTTCGATTGGCGCCATCGTCGGCGCGGGTGTGGCGCTTGACCGGCTTGACCTTGTGGAAGAAACCGCACGCGCGCTTTCCTTCCGCTCGATGCTCAGGATGGGGGAGTTTACTTTCCGTACTGGCGGGTTGATCGGCACCAACAAGATTGAACAGGAACTGCGCCGCCATTTCGGCGATGTCCTGATTGAGGACCTGCCGATTCCTTATGCGGCGGTGGCGGCCGACATGATCAGCGGCGACAGGGTGATTCTCGATGGCGGCGACCTTGTGATGGCGCTCAGGGCGTCGTCCGCTATTCCCGGTGTTTTTCCGCCGGTAACGACAAGCCGCATGTTGCTCGCTGATGGTGGGATGGTCGACCCCGTGCCGGTGGCTGTCGCCCGTTCGCTTGGGGCAGCCCATGTTGTGGCGGTCGATCTTCAGGGGGATTATATCGGCCGAGCCCAGCGTATGGGGCTGGAGGCCGAGGGACTGGGCACCAGAATGCCGGGGCCCTTGAAAATGGCACGCGCTGCGCTTTTCATGACGATGCGGACGCTCGGCCGGGTGCGCATGGCGCATGAAGGGGCTGACGTGGTGATTACGCCGAAGATCGGCCATGTGGATGTCGCGGATTTCACCAAGGCGGACGAGCTGATCGCGCTTGGGCGTTTGGCTGGGCGGCAGGCGATCCCGGAAATTCTGGACATTCTGGAGAGGGAACCGGCGCCCGTGATGGAGAGCGCCGGTTAAAAGGGTCAGCGGGCGAGTTCCCGCTGGATCACGATCCGCTGGATATCGGACGTGCCTTCATAAATCTGGCAGACCCGCACATCGCGGTAGATTTTCTCGACCGGATAATCTGCCAAGTAGCCATAGCCGCCAAGCGTCTGGATAGCGGCGGAGCAGATGCGCTCGGCAGCTTCGGACGCGAAGAGCTTGGCCATGCAGGCTTCCTTCATGCACGGCTCGCCGGCGTCTTTCTTGGCAGCAGCATTCAATACCAGCAGTTCGGCGGCCTCAAGGTCTGTTGCCATATCGGCAAGTCGGAAGCCCACAGCCTGATGGTTGAAGATCTGCGTACCGAAAGCTTCGCGTTCCTTGGCATAGGCGAGGGCATAGTCAAACGCCGCGCGCGCCATGCCAACGGACTGGGCCGCAATACCGATCCGGCCCGTTTCAAGGTTGGCGAGCGCCACCTTGTAGCCGTCGCCTTCCTTGCCGAGCAGGCATTCGGCCGGCACTTCCATATCCTCGAACACCAGCGAGCAGGTGTCGGATGCCTTCTGGCCAAGCTTGTGCTCAACGGAGGCGACGGTGAAGCCCGGTGTATCGGTCGGCACGAGGAAGGCCGAGATGCCCTTCTTGCCGGCCGAAGGGTCGGTCACCGCAAAGATGATCGCCGCCTTGGCGATGCGGCCGGAGGTGATAAACTGCTTGGTGCCGTTCAGTTTCCAGCCACTGTTGGTGCGCTCGGCCCGGGTTCTCAGCATCGAGGCGTCAGAGCCTGCCTGCGGCTCGGTGAGGCAGAAGGCGCCGATCCATTCGCCGCGGGCGAGGGGCTTCAGATACTGTTCTTTCTGGGCGTCGGTGCCATTCTGGTAGACCGCGGCGCAGACCGGGGCATTATTCACGCTCATCAGCGTGGAGAGCCCGCCGTCACCAGCTGCGATTTCCATCAGCGCGAGGGCATAGGACACATAATCCGTCTCGGCGCCGCCCCATTCCTCGGGAATGGTCATGCCAAGCAGGCCAAGCTCGCCCATTTCTTTCAGGATATCGGCGGGGATTGCCCCGGCGGTTTCCCATGCACGGCTGTTTGGCGCGATACGGTCGCGGGAAAAATCCCGCGCCATATCGCGCACCATGCGCTGCTCTTCTGTAAGGATCATGGCTGTTGCCGGATCACACCAGTTCGATCGCCATGGCGGTTGCTTCGCCGCCGCCGATGCAGAGGCTGGCAACACCCTTCTTGAGGCCGCGTTTCTGCAGCGCGTTGATGAGCGTCACGCAGATGCGGGCTCCGGAGGCGCCGATCGGGTGGCCAAGCGCACAGGCGCCGCCGTTCACATTGACCTTGGCGTGATCGAGGCCGAGCTCGTGGATGGCTGCAAGCGGTACAACGGCGAAAGCTTCGTTGATCTCGAAAAGATCGACATCGTCTTTCGTCCAGCCGGCTTTATCCATCACCTTCTGCATGGCTTTCACAGGGGCAGTGGTGAACCATTCGGGCGCCTGACTGTGGCTGGCGTGCGCAACGATACGGGCAAGCGGCTTGGCGCCCTTGGCAGCGGCGTCGCTTGCCGACATCAGCACAAGGGCGGCAGCGCCATCCGAAATCGAGCTGGCGTTGGCGGCAGTTACCGTGCCGTCCTTCTTGAAGGCGGGCTTCAGGTTCGGGATCTTGTCGAGCTTGGCCTTGCCGGGCTGCTCGTCAACCGCCACGACCACATCGCCGCCACGGCCTTTCACAGTCACGGGGGTGACTTCGCCGTCGAAGCTGCCATCGGCGATGGCGCGCTGGGCGCGTTTCAGCGACTCGATGGCATAGGCATCCTGCGCTTCACGGGTGAACTGGTAATGTTCGGCGCACAGCTCGGCGAAATTGCCCATGGGCTCGCCCTTGTAGGCGTCGGTCAGGCCGTCGAGGGCCATATGGTCCTTGATGGTGCCGTCGCCGTATTTGATGCCGGTGCGGCCGGTGGGCAGTATGTGCGGCGCGCGGGACATGCTTTCCATGCCGCCGGCGACAACGATGCTGTTGGTGCCGGCCTTGATGCTGTCATGCGCCTGGATCATCGCCTGCATGCCCGAGCCGCACATCTTGTTGATGGTTACAGCATGGGTTTCATCCGGCAGGCCCGCATAGCGCATGGCCTGACGGGCAGGGGCCTGGCCCTGCCCGGCCGGGAGGACGCAGCCCATGATGGCTTCGTCGATGGCTGCTGCATCGATACCGGAGGCGCTGACCGCCGCCTTGATTGCCGTGGCGCCAAGCTCGGCCGAAGCCACGCCGGAAAGGTCGCCAAGCAGGCCACCCATCGGGGTGCGGGCCATACCAACGATGACGATTGCATCCTCAGCCATTTCTGTCTCCTTCAGTATCTCTGCTTTCTGGACAAAGGCGTATCACGGCGCCCGGGGAGGGGCGGTGCCGCCGGTTGCGGCTACTGTCGCAAATCCTGCTTATTTCGCAAGTGCAAAATATTCACATGCGGTTGACCGGTATGGTGCACACGGCCTATAGAAACCCGGCAATCATAAGGGAGCGCAGCGATGACGACGCGGATTGGTTTCTTCGGGTTTCTGGGCCTCGTGCTCGGCGCCATCATCGGCAACTGGCTGCCCTACGCCCCGACTATCGAGGCTGTGGCTGGCTGTGTGATCGCCATTGTGCTCGGCTTTCTGCTGGATCGCCGCGCGCCGGAGAACCGCAAGAAGGGCGACAGCTGAGGCCTACTCGGCTGCGATATTGGCAGGGGCCGCTTCCTTCACAGCCTGCCGGCGCTTCCAGTCTTCCTTGATCATATCGCTCGTCATGCGGCTGCCATCGGGTGTCCAGCCTGGCGGTCCGATCAGGAACATCAGCTTGTTTTTCAAACCCTTGGCGTGCCACATGTCGCGCACTATGCCGACCCATTCATGGACTGCAACCCGAAGCGGGTTGAAAGTGCCAAGATCATGGACGAGGCCATAACGGCAGGGGTTGTTTGCCTTGTCTTCGGGAATGAAGGTGCCGAACATCTTGTCCCAGATGATGAAGACACCCGCATAGTTGGCATCCAGATAATCGGGGTTGGTGGCATGATGCACCCGGTGATGGCTCGGCGTGTTCATCACGGCCTCGAACCAGCGGGGCATGCGGTCAATCGCTTCGGTGTGGATCCAGAACTGATAGATCAGGTTGATGCCGCTGACGAAGGCGATGATCGCGGGCTCGAAACCAAGGAAGGCGAGCGGCAGGGCAAAGATAAAGCCGGGCGTCAGCTTGCCCGTCCATGTCTGCCGAAGCGCCGTCGAAAGATTATAGTGCTGGCTTGAATGGTGGATCACGTGTGCGGCCCACATCCAGCGCATCCGGTGGCCAAAGCGGTGAACCCAGTAATAGGCGAGGTCATCCAGCACGAAGGCGACAACAAAGACCCACCAGGCATGGCCGAGGTCGAAAAGGCGCCATTCGCTCCAGATATAATAGGCGGCCCCGTAGCCGAGGCCGGCGGGGATGAGCCCGGCCACCACGCTGCCGGTACCCATCAAAAGCGAAGTCAGTGTGTCCTTGCCCTCATAAACCGCGCGGCCGGACATGCGGCCATAGATCATTTCGGCCAGCATCAGGACGATGAAGCCGGGAACGGCAAGGTCGGTCGGATTTGGCAGATCAAGCGGCATGGGCGTGTCCATCTGGTGCAGCGAGAAGGGCGAGCCATGATTCGGTGCGGGAAACGCCTTCCGCATCGAGATCGAGGACGATCTTCGGTTCCGTGAAATCGTCGGTATCGAGCATGAGGCCTGTCGGTGTCCGGGTTGCCGTGACCTTGGTGCCCGGCATCCAATGGCGCAGGACAGCCTTGTCGCCAAGGCGGCGGACAACGACGATGCCCCTGGCGCCCGAAAGCCGCAGGAGGGCGGCGTTGCCGGCACGGTCGATCAGGATTTCCTCAGGCTCCAGATCGGGGTAAACCCGTTCAAGCTCGCGGTGCAAATGGGCGTCTTCCAGCCGGAATCGAACCGGGAACAGCCAGCGTGCGATGGCGGCGACAATGAAGACGGCGATGACAGAGCCAAGAAGCTGTAATAGTGACATGATAGGCATGTTCCTTACGGTTTCATGGACCGTCAAGTCTGAAAATAGAAACGCCACCGAGTATAAGGGAAAAGGGTTTTGAAAAGGTTGAAAATGTTGGGGCTGGCGCTGGCGGGTTTCGCCGCTGTGCTCGGCACGGAAGGAACGGCGATCATGGCTGAAGAGCCAATCATCATCGCGCACCGGGGGGCAAGCGGCTATTTGCCCGAGCATACGCTGGCGGCCTATGATCTGGCGATCGAGCAGGGTGCGGATTATATCGAGCCTGATCTTGTGATGACGAAGGACGGGCATCTGGTGGTGCGCCACGATCCATGGCTTTCGGACAGCACCGATGTGGCGGACCATCCTGAATTTGCCGACCGCAAGCGGGTAATCCAGGGCATGGACGATTGGTGGAGCATCGATTTCACGCTGGCCGAACTCCGCACCCTGAAAGCGAAGCAGGTTCGCCCCACACGCGGTACGGAAGCCGACGGCAAATATGATATCCCGACCTTTGACGAGGTTATTGCCCTTGCAGTCAAGGCGCGCGCCGAGGGACGCGATATCGGCATTTATCCCGAAGTGAAGCATCCCGCCCTTTTCACACAATCGGGGCTGGACCCGACGGCAGCGGTGCTGGAAGCGCTTGGCCGGGTTGAGGCCGCTGGCGTGCCGTATTTCCTGCAGTGCTTTGAGCCTGCCTGGCTGAAATCGGTGGAAGGCAAGGTGAAAGGCCCGCGCATCTTGCTGATTGATGGCAAGGAAGACGCGCCCAACACGCCGGCTCTGCCGCTGTCACTTGCTGTTGCTGAAGGCTTCGATGGGGTGGGGTTATACAAGGAACTGCTGGTATCCGCAGAGGGCCATCCGACCGATATCGTGACCCGCGCCCACAATGCGGGGCTGAAAGTGCATGTGTGGACGGTGCGGCAGGATCAGGTCGGCCCGAATTTCGAAACGGTGGAGCAGGAATTCAAGGCCATCTTTGCCTCGGGCGTTGACGGCATTTTCACTGACTATCCTGACATCGGCATTGCGGTGCGTGGCTCCTTCGACCTGATGAAGCCGCCAGCAGATATCGACTGACCATCAGAACGAGCAAAAGAAAAGGGCGCCCAACGGGCGCCCTTGCTGTTTCTGCTTTCTTGAGACTCAGTCTTCAACCGGGAAAGGCTTGCCAAGCGGGAAGGGCTGGTCATCGCTCTTGAAGCTGAGGAAAGCCAGCGCCTGGTTGATATAGTCGCCAAGGCCCATGATCCAGCGCTGCAGGTTGCCATTGGGCTCGCCCGTGAGCGCGGCCAGAATGAGCTGCACCAGCGACAGGCCAAGGCTCGCCAGCATGGCAATCCAGGCGAGCACGCCGAACAGCAGCATGAAGGCAGCGCGGATCAGAAGCTTTTTCCAGAACTCGCCCTGATCGGCTTCCGGCGGGGGCAGGGCGGTGTCAGGCTTATCTGCCATGGCTTCGGCTTCGTAGCTTTCGATCACCGGCGGCTCTTCTGCCTTTGCCGTGGCTGCCGGCTGCGGCGCGGGTTTGGGCTTTGGCGCCGCTTTCGGCTTCGAAGCAGGCGTGGCTGCTGCGGCCGCGGCCTTGGGGGCGGCGGGTTTCTTCGGCGTTGCAGCCTTTTTGGGTGCTGCAGTGGCTTTGGCGGCCGCCGGTTTCTTGGCGGCAGGCTTGGCTGCAGTGGCTTTCGGGGCAGCCGGTTTTGCGGCTACGGGCTTTTTCGCAGCTGCCGGTTTCTTTGCCGGTGCCTTTTTTGCGGCGGGGGCGGCAGGCTTGTCCGGGCTCGTCTCGTCGCTCATCAAAAATCTCCCATTGGTTCGGGGCTCGAAGGCATTGGTTCTGCAACAGTTTAGGCGCTCCCGCATATAAGGCAAGCCTTGTGTCAAATGCGTCTTTTCAAAAATATGTAAAGCGAGCTTGACAGATAAATTCGCCGGGCCTATGTAAAGGACAGTTGACAGTCAAGGACGCTTTACATAGAAAGGAGAGCGAGGATGCAATGGAAGAAACTGGTACTTTGGACTGTATGGCCGCTGGCCGCCGCAACGTGGGTGGCACTTGTCGTGCTCTACTTCTCCAACCCTTCGACATCGGTCTGGACAGGGGCGGTCGTGGCGGCCGCGGTCATGACCGAGGTGGCCTTCTGGGGAACCGCGGTGGTGCTCGGCACCAATCTCTGGGGTAGCCGCCGCCGCGTGTTTGAATTTATCTGTTCGCCGTTCAGCGCACGTCAGAACGGCTAGAAAGAAGACGAGACATAACGATGACAACCATACCGAACGGCAAGAAACGCATGGGCAAGCTCGCACGCTACCTTCTGGAAGCGGCACTCACCATCGGCTTTCTGATCAGCTTTGTGGCTGGCAGGGATCTTGTCGCGGCAGAGGGAGTCACGACAGCAGGCAAGCTGATGGGGGCACTCGTCCCCATCAGCTTGCTGACTATCTGGTTCCTCTATTTCTTCTTCCAGATCAGGAAGATGGATGAGTTTGAGCGATATCTTGAGGTCCTGTCCCTCGCCGTCGCCGGCGGTGTGTGCATGTGGATCGTAATCGTCTGGGGTACGATCAGCAGCTTCATGGGATGGCAAAGCACCGACATCATGCTCGCAGCTCCCATCGTGGCTGGCGTTTACGGCCTGATCCGCGGCTTTATGATGGTGCGCTACCGGTGAATAATCATCTGAAGGACCTACGTGCCGAACGCGGCTGGAGCCAGGGCAAGCTTGGCGAACTGCTGGATGTTTCCCGCCAGACCGTGAATGCTATTGAGACCGGCAAATATGACCCGAGCCTGCCGCTTGCGTTCAAGATTGCCCGGCTGTTCGAGATGCGGATTGAGGATATCTTCATCGACGAGTGAGGCTCAGGCCTCGCCCGCGCCCTATTTCAGCCAGGGCAGACGCCCGCTGATCAGATTGCCCACGTCGCTTGCGGGCAGGGGCTTCGAGAAATAGAAGCCCTGCGCGAAATTGAAATCGAGGTCGGCCAGCATCTGGATATGGTCGATATCTTCGAGCCCTTCGGCCACAACTTCAAGGCCAAGGCTTTTGGCCAGAAGCCCGATCATTGACAGGATCTTGTAAGGTTCGTTATCGAACTGCAGCTGGTTGATGAAGCTGCGGTCGATCTTGATCACGTCGATCGGGAACTGGTGGATATAGTTGAGGGACGAATAGCCGGTGCCAAAGTCATCAAGTGCGACCTTCACGCCAAGCCGCCGCAGGCGCGATAGCGATTCCGAGATCCGCACCGGGTTTGCCATGATGGCGCTTTCCGTCAGTTCGATGCGCAGCCATTCGCCTGGCACCTGATATTCCTCAAGCGAGGCTTCCACCATTGCCGCCACATCGTCGCGCGCAAACTGGATGCCCGAGACATTCACATTGATCGGCATCACCTTGTCGGTGCCATAGGCATCCATCCAGGTGCGGATCTGCGCGCAGGCGGTGCGGGCGGCCCAGCGGCCCAGCGCCACAATTACACCGGTTTCCTCGGCCAGCGGAATGAACTCTGCGGGCGACACGAAGCCGCGTTCCTTGTGATGCCAGCGGGTTAGGGCTTCAAAGCCATGAATCTGCGAGGTCTTCAGGTCGACGATGGGCTGATAGTAAAGCTCCAGATCATCGCGTTCCACCGCACGGCGCAACTCGGTTTCCAGATGGAACTGGCTGCGCACCCGCTGGTGGCTGTCGCGCTGGTAAATCTCGGTGCGCGCCTTCCCGGCTGCCTTTGCACGGTGCATGGCAAAGTCGGCATCGCGGATCAGGTCTTCAGGGTGGGTCGAACTTGAAAGGGTGGTGGCGACCCCGATGGAAACCGAAGTGAAGACCTCGTTGCCGTCCAGATCATAAGGCAGTTCCATTGCTTCATGGATGCGGCCGGATACCAGATTGACCTCTTCGAGATCGCGGCATTTGCCAACGAGGATCGCGAATTCGTCACCCGAGAAACGGGCGAGCGTATCGGTGGAGCGGATGCAGCGGCGCAGTGTTGCTGCCATGGCGACAAGGAAGCGGTCGCCCGCCGAGTGCCCGAAGCTGTCGTTGATCTGCTGGAAGCGGTCGATATTCACAATAAGCACGGCGCAGCCGATTTCCTTGTCGTCCGCCATCGGTCGCGAAACGGCTTCTTCCAGTTTGTTCCGGAACAATACCCGGTTCGGCAGGCCGGTCAGCGCATCGTGGAAGGCATGGTGAAGGAGGTTTCGTTCGGCCAGTTTTTCGGCCGTCTGGTCCTCTACCGTACAGATCACCTGATAGACCATGCCTGTATGGTCCTTCAGCGGGATCAGCTGACTGGATAGATAACGTTCCACAGCGCCGTGCCGCACGCTCCATTCGAAGTTCGAACGGCGCTGGCTACGGAAGGTTTCCTGTACCTGGCCGGAAAGGATGTAATTTTCGCCGGAGCCCCAGAGCGCCTCGATCGGGCAGGGGGCAACCAGATTGGTGTCGGTGGTGAATATGTCGCGCGCGAATTTGTTGATGAACAGGATTTCGATGGCTTTGCCGGGTGTGAGCCCGCACACGAGCACACCCACGGGCAACCGTTCTACAACCGCACTTGTGTTTACAATGCGGGAAACGAAGCTGCCGCCTTCCGCATGACTTGCGATTGGCGCAATCTTGGATTCCATTCGCGCTTAACCCCCCGGCGCTGTACTGCAAACGAGGCGTGTCGAATGCCGGACCCGGCCACGCCTGCAACTCTCACTTCATCAGCTTGAAGTAAATAAAGCGTAAAAGCCTTGTTAACAACAGAGCTTATTTTCCAAATAATTGATGGTCTGTGATGCTGCTTTGCAACGGCCTGTCACAGCACAAAAAAATGGGGGAAGGACAAGCCTTCCCCTGAGGAAATCCACCCGCTGGGACGGGTTAGCAGGTGGATAAAACTTCAATCAGTGCGATCACGAGCAACCGCTGGTGCCGCCGCAGGTGTCGCATTTCAGGCAGGTGCCGTTGCGCACGAGGGTGAAATTCCCGCATTCGCCACAGGCGTCGCCTTCATAACCTTTCATCCGGGCGGCTGCGCGGGCGTCCATTGTCGCCTCGGTGCCGCCGTTAGCCATGGCCGAGCCGACCTGCACGCGCGCTGTGCCATCGGTGCCTGTTGCACTTGTGGCCGTTACAAGCTCGCGCTCTTCCTTGGCTGTTTTCTTCGTCTTCTCGGTTCTCGATTTCAGCACCACAAGGTTGGTGCCACGCACATAGCCCGAAGACGCCAGCTTCTGCACACGCTCCAGCGTTTCGCTGACATCGTGGTCAAGCTCCGGCAGGCCGTCGCCCGCGTCGCCGCGGCCGGTGGTATCGTGCAACAGGTCCGCCGGCGAAGCATGCGCGAGGTCGTCGCGGCCGAGGTAGGAAATCGCCAGTTCGCGGAAGATATAATCCAGAAGCGAGGTCGCCATCTTGATGGCTTCGTTGCCTTCCACGCGCCCAAAGGGCTCGAACCGGGTGAAGGTGAAGGCATCGACAAATTCCTCGAGCGGCACGCCGTATTGCAGGCCGATCGAGATGGCGATGGCGAAATTGTTCATCAGCGAGCGGAAGGCAGCACCTTCCTTGTGCATGTCGATGAAAATCTCGCCGACCGAACCGTCGTCATACTCGCCGGTGCGCAGGTAAACCTTGTGGCCGCCGACGATGGCTTTCTGGGTATAGCCCTTGCGGCGTTCGGGCAGGCGGCGGCGCTTGGCCGGGCCCTGGCGTTCCACCTCGATGATCCGCTCGACAATGCGTTCGGACACGATCTCGACCTTCTCGGCGAGGGTCTTGTCTTCGAGGTCGTCGACGAGGTCTTCGTCATCAAGGAGTGCCGAGTTGAGCGGCTGGCTGAGCTTGGAGCCATCGCGGTATAGCGCATTGGCCTTGAGCGCGAGCGACCAGCTGAGCTCGTATGCCTTCAGGCAGTCATCGACGCTCGCAGCGTTCGGCATATTGATGGTTTTCGAGATGGCGCCCGAGATGAAGGGCTGGGCCGCTGCCATCATGCGAATGTGGCTTTCCCAGCTCAGATAGCGCTTGCCGATCTTGCCGCACGCATTGGCGCAGTCGAACACGGCATAATGCTCTTCCTTCAGATGCGGTGCCCCTTCAAGCGTCATGGCGCCGCAGCAATAGATATTGGCCTTTGCCACGTCTTCCTTGCTGAAACCAAGCTCAGCCAGAAGGTCAAAACCAAAATCACTTAGCTGGTTGCGGTCGAAACCTAATGTATCGGTGCAGAAGTCGGCGCCAAGGGTCCACTGGTTGAATACAAATTTGATATCGAAGGCATTCTTGAGCTGGGCTTCGACAAGACCGATCTCGCGGTCTGTGAAGCCTTTGGCGCGCAGCAGTTCATGGTTGATGCCGGGGGCACCGTCGAGCGTCCCGTGGCCGACGGCATATTTGTCGATGGCCTCAATCTGCTCGGCGTTATAGCCAAGCACTTCAAGGGCTTGCGGCACGATCCGGTTGATGATCTTGAAATAGCCGCCACCGGCGAGCTTCTTGAATTTCACCAGCGCGAAATCGGGCTCAATGCCTGTGGTGTCGCAGTCCATGACAAGGCCGATGGTGCCGGTGGGCGCAATCACGGTTGCCTGCGCATTGCGGAAGCCGTGCTGTTCGCCAAGTTCCAGCGCGCGGTCCCACGCACCGGCGGCAGCGGCGGCAAGCGCGGCGTTCGGGCAACCCTTGATATCAAGCGCCACGGGATTGGTATTCAGGCCTTCATAGCCTTCGTCCTGCCCGTAGGCGGCGCGGCGGTGGTTGCGGATCACCCGCAGCATATGCTTGGCATTCTTGGCATAGCCCGGGAAGGCGCCAAGTTCGCCCGCCATTTCGGCAGATGTTGCGTAAGACTCGCCGGTCATCAGGGCGGTGATGGCCCCGCAAAGCGCGCGGCCCTCGCGGCTGTCGTAGGGCAGGCCAAGGCTCATCAGCAGGCCGCCGATATTGGCAAAGCCGAGGCCGAGGGTGCGGTATTCGTAGGAAAGCTTGGCAATTTCCTTCGAGGGGAACTGCGCCATCAGCACCGAGATTTCAAGGACGATGGTCCACAACCGGCAGGCATGGCTGAAGCTGTCGATCCGGAAACCGCCGTCTTTGGTGCGGAACGTCATCAGGTTCAGCGAGGCCAGATTGCAGGCCGTATCATCGAGGAACATATATTCCGAGCACGGGTTCGAAGCGCGGATATCGCCAGATGCCGGGCAGGTGTGCCAATCGTTGATCGTGGTATGGAACTGGATACCGGGGTCAGCGCAGGACCAGGCCGCATGACCGATATCGGCCCAGAGTTCCTTAGCATTCAGCTCTTTCGACACCGCACCCGTGGTGCGGTTGGTGAGCGCCCAGGCGCGGCCTTCGGCGGCGGCCTTCATGAAGTCGTCAGTCACCCGGATCGAGTTGTTCGAATTCTGGCCGGAAACCGTGAGGTAGGCATCCGAATCCCAGTCGGTGTCGTAGGTCTTGAACTCGATCGAGGTATAGCCCTGTTCGGCGAACTGGATGACCCGCTTGATGTAATTCTCGGGGATCATCACCTTGCGCGCGGCGATCACCTCTTTCTTCAGGTCCTTGTTGGCCTTCAGGTCAAAAGTATCCTTGCCGAGCATCTGCCGGTGATCCCAGCAGGCCTTGATGATACGGTTGAGATGGATTTCATTGAGCTTGGAGCCGGAAACGAGCGCCGCTACCTTCTGCTCTTCGATGACCTTCCAGTTGATAAAGCTCTCGATATCCGGGTGATCCACATCCACCACCACCATCTTGGCGGCGCGGCGGGTGGTACCGCCCGATTTGATGGCGCCGGCTGCGCGGTCACCTATCTTCAGGAAGCTCATCAGGCCCGACGACTTGCCGCCGCCCGAGAGCTTTTCGCCTTCGCCGCGCACGTTCGAGAAGTTGGTACCGGTGCCGGAGCCATATTTGAAGAGACGTGCTTCACGGGTCCAGAGATCCATGATCCCGCCTTCATTGACGAGATCGTCCGATACCGACTGGATGAAGCAGGCGTGCGGCTGGGGATGCTCATACGAGCTTTTGGAGCGCACGAGCTTGCCGGTCTCAAAGTCCACATAATGGTGACCCTGTGCCGGGCCATCGATGCCGTAAGCCCAGTGCAGGCCGGTGTTGAACCATTGCGGGCTGTTCGGTGCGGCCATCTGGGCGGCCAGCATGAAGCGCATTTCATCGAAGAAGGTGCGGGCGTCGGCTTCGCTATCGAAATAGCCGCCTTTCCAGCCCCAATAGGTCCAGGTGCCAGCAAGCCGGTCGAAGACTTGCTTGGCACTCTGTTCGCCGCCATAGCGTTTCTCTTCCGGCATGGAGGCAAGGGCCGCTTCATCGGCAGCCTTGCGCCACAGCCATGTGGGCACATCCTTTTCCTTCACGGCCTTCAGGGCTTGCGGCACACCGGCCTTACGGAAATATTTTTGGGCGATGATGTCGGTCGCAACCTGACTGAAGGTGGCGGGCACTTCGACATCGGAAAGATGGAAGACAATCGAGCCATCGGGGTTGCGGATTTCACTCGTCGCCGAGCGCCATTCAAGCGCCGCATACGGGCAGACTTCTGTCGACGTGAAATGCCGGTTGATCTTCATGGCCGATCGTACCCCCTGAACCAATAATAACAAAAGTCTCGATGCCGGGGGCGCGCTTCTTTATCAAGCGTCGGCGGTCATGGCACGGGAGGGCTCCTCATGGCAGGGAGCGGCGTACTACAGGCTGATGTCTGTCCCCCGTGGGTTTGCCAGTCCCGACACAATATCTTGGGATTGGCCCCCGATCTGGACACAATCCTATGGATCATATTGGGGTGCGACAAGCGCAAATTTCCAGATATTGTGGTTGACACCGGGGCCCTGAACGAAGGTTAGGGTTCGACTCGTGGTGGCATATGGTATCGCCGCAATTTGGCCCCGATTATGGGGCAACCAGTCTTTTGTGCATCGTTTGCTTTTCAGGCTGGTGCGACTATGCTAAACGGGCGCACATGATGCGGAACCGTCCGTAGAGAGCCTTTATTCCCAAGGACCTGAAACCCTATGGCAAACCTGATCGAGAAACTTTTCTCCTCTCCGATTTTCACCTGGTGGAACAGCGCGACCTTCGGTACGCGGCTTTACACTTCCCGCAAGGGCGTCAAGGTCGGTGAAGACAAGGAAGGCAACATCTATTACCGCGAGAAGGACGGCAAACGTCGCTGGGTCATCTACAAGAATGGCCCGATCGAGGCGTCCCGCGTGCCGGCTGAATGGCATGGCTGGCTGCACTATACAGTGGACACGCCGCCGAGCGAGCAGCCGCTGCCGACCAAATCCTGGGAAAAGGACCATGTGCCGAACCTGACCGGCACGGCGGGCGCCTATGTGCCGCCCGGCAGCCAGCGCGCCGGCGGCCAGCGTGCAGCCTCTTCCTCCGATTATGAAGCCTGGAAGCCCTGAGGGGCATCCGGGGAGTTTGACCTGATATGACGTCCAACTGGATTGAAACGATTGTCGGCGCGGCTGTTCTTGTAGTGGCCGGCTGGTTCCTCATCTTCGCCTACGGCCGCACGGAAGGCGGCATGACAGGCGGCTATGAGCTTTCGGCCCGTTTCAACAAGGTCAGCGGCCTTACCATCGGCAGCGACGTGCGCCTTTCCGGCATCAAGGTTGGCGCCGTGAAATCGCAGAAAATCGATCCCGATACCTATCAGGCGATTGTCACCTTCTCGGTGACGAGGGACGTGACGTTGCCGGAAGACTCAGCCGCTGCCATCACGGCAGAAGGCCTGCTTGGTGGCAACTACCTTGCCCTTATTCCCGGCGGCAGCGACGAGATGCTGGAAGACGGCGACGAGATTGCCGAAACGCAGGATGCGGTGGACCTGATGGGCCTTATCGGCAAATTCATGTATAGCGGCGATGACAAGAAAGCGTCAGGCAGTGAGAACAAGCCGTCCTGACCGCGCGCTGGCGCTGATCCTTGGCCTGATGGTTGCTGAACCCGTGGCGGCGCAGGAAACCAGCCTGCCTATCGATCGGCCGAGCGAGGCCGAAATCGAGGCCGCAGAGCCGACCATCGCGGTGCTTCGCGCCCTCGACAAGATCACCGCCCGGATCACCGAGCTGGAAATCCCGGTCGGCGGCAAGCAAGGCTTCGGCACCCTGACCATCGATGTGCAATATTGCCGCTCGCGCCCGCCGATCGAACCGCCGGAAAGCTTCGCTTACCTGACGATCCACGACAGGCCTGCCGGACAAACTGAAGAAGTGAAGGTGTTTGAAGGCTGGATGCTGGCTTCTTCGCCCGCGCTCAACGGGCTCGAGCATCCGGTCTATGATGTCTGGGTTATCGCCTGCAAGGCTGCTGCCCCCGAAAGCGACACCGGCAGCCGCTGAAAATCGGCGTCTTCAATCGCCAGCGAGTCGCGCAGGCGCGCCTTGTATTCCCCGCGCGGAATTTCAATTGCCCCGAACTGCTTCAGATGCTCGGTCACGAACTGGGTATCGAGAAGGCTGAAGCCCCCGGCCTTCAGGCGTGCGGCCAGATGCACCAGCGCGACCTTGCTGGCATCCGTTGCCCGGTGGAACATGCTTTCCCCGAAAAAGGCACCGCGCAGGCGCACGCCATATAGTCCGCCCACCAGCTCGTCGTCCTGCCAGCATTCCACACTGTGGGCGAAACCCATCTCATGGAGTTCGGTATAAAGATCCTCGATCCGCTCGCTGATCCAGGTGCTTTCGCGCGCGCGGGCAGGCGCGGCGCAAGCGCGCACGACCTGCCGGAAGGCGCTGTCCACCGTTACGGTGAAAACATCACGGCGGACAGTGGCGGCAAGTTTGCGCGAGACATGGAAATTCTTGAGCGGCAGGATGCCGCGCTCGTCCGGATCGATCCAGAAAAGACTGTCGTCGTCGCGGGCCTCGGCCATCGGGAAAACCCCGGCGGCATAGGCCTGCAACAACAGCTCAGGGGAGACAGTGCGATCGCTCATGTCTCCCCCTCGCTTCTGTCATTTTTCCTTGGCGTTATGGGCCGCCAGGAATTTCTCGAGCCAGTGGATGTCATATTTTCCGGCGCGGAAGTCATCGTTTTCAACAAGGGTCTGGTGCAAGGGGATCGTGGTGGTGATACCCGAGACAACAAATTCCTCCAGCGAGCGACGCAGGCGGAGGAGGCAGCCTTCGCGGGTGTAGCCCGATACGATCAGCTTGGCGACCATGCTGTCATAATAGGGCGGGATCGTATAGCCCGCATAGATCGCGCTGTCGCACCGCACATTGAGGCCGCCCGGCACGTGATACTGGGTAACCTTGCCGGGGCTCGGCACGAAGGTGAAAGGATGCTCGGCATTGATGCGGCATTCGATGGCATGACCGTGGAAGCGCACCATATCCTGCGTATAGGAAAGCGGTGTGCCGGAGGCCACACGAATCTGCTCCCGCACGATATCGATGCCGGTGATCATCTCGGTCACCGGATGTTCCACCTGCACGCGGGTGTTCATCTCGATGAAATAGAACTCACCGTCCTCATAAAGGAACTCGATGGTGCCCGCACCCGAATAGCCGAAGTCGGCCATCGCCTTGGCGACGATGCCGCCCATGCGCTGGCGGGTTTCCTCGTTGATCACTGGCGACGGTGCCTCTTCCAGAACCTTCTGGTGGCGGCGCTGCAGCGAGCAGTCGCGTTCCCCGAGGTGGATACAGTTACCGTGATTGTCGCCGATGATCTGGAATTCGATATGACGCGGCTTTTCGAGGAATTTCTCGATATAAACGGCGTCATCCCCGAAAGCGGCCTTTGCTTCGGTACGGCAGGCATTGAGTGCGGTCGGCAGCTCTTCCTTGGTGCGCACCACCTTCATGCCGCGTCCACCGCCGCCGGCAGCAGCCTTGATGATGACCGGATAGCCGATGCGGTCGCACACGGCGCGGGCTTCACCGTCCTCGGTCACACCACCATCCGAGCCCGGCACCACGGGGATGCCTAGCTTCTTCACGGTTTCCTTGGCGATGATCTTGTCGCCCATCATGCGGATATGTTCGGGGCTCGGGCCGATGAAGGCGATGCCATGGTCGCGCAGGATTTCTGCGAACCGGGCATTCTCCGACAGGAAGCCATAGCCGGGGTGAACCGCATCGGCGCCGGTGATTTCGGCGGCCGCGATAAGGCGCGGGATATTCAGGTAGCTTTCACGTGACGGGGCAGGGCCGATACAGACCGATTCGTCGGCAAGCCGCACATGCATGGCATCGGCGTCGGCCGTGGAATGCACGGCTACCGTCTTGATGCCCATCTCGTGGCAGGCCCGGTGAATCCTGAGGGCGATTTCGCCCCGGTTGGCGATCAGGACTTTCTTGAACATTGGCTGGCGCCTTATTCGATGATCATCAGGGGCTGGCCGAATTCGACCGGCTGTGCGTCGCCGATCAGGATTTCCTTCACGGTGCCGGATTTGGGCGCGGCAATCTGGTTCATCACTTTCATGGCTTCGATAATGAGGATGGTTTCACCCTCTTTCACCTGCTGGCCAACCTTCACGAACGGCGCGGCGTCCGGCGAGGGGGACATATAGACGGTGCCGACCATCGGCGAGGGCACAGCGCCTGGATGATCTTCGGCAGCCGCAGGTGCGGCGGCAACCGGTGCGGCGACTGGCGCGGCCACAGGGGCTGCGGCGGGGGCCGCTGCCATCGGGGCAGGTACCGAATAGGTCATCGCAGCCTGGGGTACGTCGCGCGCCACACGAATGCGGAAATCGTCTTCTTCGACCTCGATTTCGCTCAGCGACGACTTGTCGAGCAGCTCGGCGAGTTCGCGGATCAGTTCTTTATAATCATTGAGTTTGGACATCAGGGTATCCCCCAGTTCTGACTTGTTCTGTTGTCTGAATAGATTGACCGGTCTTGAAGCGGCCGGTCAGGTCTTGGCCCGGTCGAGAAGGGCACTGGCTGCGTCGATGGCGAGCCGGTAGCCGTCCGCGCCAAATCCGCAGATGACCCCGGCGGCAACCGGCGACACATGCGAATGATGGCGGAATTCTTCCCGCGCGAAGATGTTGGAGAGGTGCACTTCGATCACGGGCAGGGCGACGGCACTGAGCGCGTCGCGCACGGCGATCGAGGTGTGCGTATAGGCGGCGGCATTCAGGATGATGACATCCGCGTCCCCCTTGGCGGACTGGATCCAGTCCACAAGCGTGCCTTCGCTGTTGGTTTGCCGGAAATCGGCGGCAAGGCCATGCTTGCCTGCGGCCTCTTGGCACATGGCCTCGATATCGGCGAGCGTCGTGGTGCCATAGGTGGCCACTTCGCGGGTGCCGAGAAGATTGAGGTTAGGACCATTGAGGATCAGGATTTTTGCGTCCCGGGTTTGGGGCATGCCACCGTCCGATCTGTCGACTGAGCGCTTGATGGCCCCTGTATAATGCCATATGTAGGCAATGCAAAGCCGGAACCGCATGGTCCATGTTTGATGATGCGGACAGCCCCACCTTCCCGCACTGACGAAACGGACAGAGACGTGATTCATCTGACAGTTAACGGCGATCCGAAAACCATCGAAACGCCGGTCACCCTTGATGCCTTCCTCACCTCGCTCGGCCTTGACCCCACCAAGATCGCAGTAGAGCGCAACCTCGCAATCGTGCCGAAATCAACCTACGGCGAAACCACGCTTGCGGACGGCGACAGGCTCGAAATCGTCCATTTTATCGGTGGCGGCAACACGAAGGCCGACAGCTGGTCGGTCGGGGGCAAGACCTATTCGTCCCGCCTGATCGTCGGCACCGGTAAATACAAGGATTTTGAACAGACGGCCGAGGCAATTGCTGCTTCGGGCGCCGAAATCGTCACCGTGGCAGTACGCCGCGTGAATGTGACGAACCCCAACGAGCCGCGCCTTGTAGATTTCGTGGACCCGAAAAAGATCACCTACCTGCCGAACACAGCGGGTTGCTTCACGGCGGACGATGCGCTCCGCACCCTGCGCCTGGCGCGTGAGGCCGGTGGTTGGGATCTGGTGAAGCTGGAAGTGCTGGGCGACCAGAAGACGCTTTATCCGAATATTGTCGAAACGCTTTCGGCCGCCGAAACCCTGATCCAGGAGGGTTTCAAGGTGATGGTCTATACGAACGACGATCCGATCATCGCGAAGCGCCTTGAGGACATGGGCTGCGTGGCCATCATGCCGCTCGGCGCACCGATCGGCTCGGGCCTTGGCATCCAGAACCCGGTGCAGATTCGCCTGATCATCGAACAGGCGAAAGTGCCGGTGCTGGTGGATGCGGGCGTTGGCACAGCGTCGGACGCTGCCATCGCCATGGAACTTGGCTGCGACGGCGTTCTGATGAATACCGCGATTGCCGAGGCGAAAGACCCGGTCCTGATGGCGCATGCCATGAAGCTCGCGGTCGAATCCGGTCGGGCCGCCTATCTCGCCGGGCGGATGCCCAAGAAGAAATATGCGGACCCGAGCTCGCCTCTTTACGGCCTGATCTAGGCTGGCTTAGTTGCCGGCCTTCGCCTTGTCCGCGCGGGCGCGGGCGATGGCCTGCCTCACGCGGTCAGGGCCTTCGGCGCCGAGCAGGATGTCGTTGCCGATGATATAGCCCGGCGTGCCTTCGAAGCCGATGTCGCGGCCGATGGCGAGCGCATTTTCAATCGCCTTGTCGATGAGCGGGCTTTTCATATCGGCCTGCAGGCGTGTGGTGTCGAGGCCGACCCGCTCGGCAATCGCCAGCATTTCCTTCTCGCTTGCGGGCGCCTTCGGGGCAGTCATCAGCGCGTCATGGAAGGACTCGAACTTGCCCTGCAGGTTGGATGCGAGCGCGGCACGGGACAAGATGCGCGACATTGGCGTTTCACCGTCGCGGTCAAGGATCGGGAATTGCAGCGCGGTGAGGCGCACGTTGCCGTCTTTCGCCAGAATATCTTTCATGACCGGATAGTGGCGGCGGCAATAGCCGCAGCGATAATCATAAAACTCGACAATCGTCACGTCGCCCTTGGGGTTGCCAAGCACCGGGATCGACGGATCGTTCTCGAGATACCCCCGATATAGGCCCACGGTCGGCAGCATCTGTTCGGTCTGGCGGCGGCGCTGCCATTCACTGATCGAACGTACGATCAGTTCGGGATGCTCCATCAGGTAGCTTTCGATAACGGCCTCGATCTTCTCCCGCTCCGCGTCGCTCACCTTCACGTCAGAAGACTGGGCGAGGGCGGGCAGGCTGGTGGTGGCAAGCACGAGGGTAAGGCTGGCGATCTGGCGGCGCATGAATGTTCCTTGGATAGAGAGAAAGTGATGTCAGCGGCGGCGCATCCGCTCGCGCATCTGTTCGGCATAGGGCTCGGATATCATCAAAATATCCTGCGCGCGAATCCAATCTGGCGATCCCTTGGGAAGGCCTTCCATGGCATTGCGGGCATGATTGACGGCAAGGTGCAGCGCACCGACCGAATAGAAGCGTTCGGCCGTGGCAAGGGCCGCGTGCGGCTCATCATTGAGCCAGCTGTAGGCGCGGGCCAGATTGAACCAGGCGAATGTGTTGGTGGGATCGATCTTGGCAGCGCGCTGCAGTACGGGCAGGGCGATTTCCATCCGCTCCGGATTCTCGTTGCTGACAAGGGCTTGCCCGTAAGCCGTGAGGATCAGCGCTTCGTCGGGCGCGAGTTCCGTGGCGCGTTTCAGGACCGTGATCGCCTCGTCGACGCGACCGTTTTCAAACAGGATCTGACCCTTGATTTCATGGAAATAGGGGTTCTCCGGTTCCATCTCGATCAGCGCGTCGGCCTCGGCCAGGGCCTTGTCCCATTCAATCGCCTTGTGCCACGCATAAACGCGGGCATAGCGCGCGGCGGCACTTTTGTCGCTTTCCGGATATTTGGCCAGCACCTGGCGCGGCTTGGCGAGATAGCCGACAAGCTTTGCCTGCAGCCGTTTGAAGGTTTCTTCCTCGGTCGGGTCAGGTTTTTTGTCGCGGAACGGGCTTTCATTCACCCGTTGTTCCAGTTGTAGCATGCGGGTGGAATTCAGCGGGTGGCTCCGCACGTAAGGATCCTGCCGCACCTGTGCGAGGATTTCCTGATTCTGCAGCTTGCGGAAGAAACGGACCATGCCGGTCGCCGATGTGCCCGTGGCTTCAAGGAAAGTGGCGCCCGCCTGATCTGCCGCGCTTTCCTGCACGCGGGTGTAGGCCAGAAACTGGCGTTGCGCCATCGATTGGCCCGCCATCAGGATGCCCATGCCGGCGTCACCGCCGCCCGCTGCGATGGCGGCAGCACCAAGCACCATCGAGATGACCGACATCATCGTGGCGCCTTGAACGCCTTCACCCATCCGCGCGAGGTGCGCCCCCGAAATGTGGCCGGTTTCGTGGGCGATCACGCCTTTCAGTTCATCAACGTCGTTTGCGGCTTCGATAAGTCCTGAATGGATGAAGATATTCTGTCCGCCGGTGACGAAGGCGTTGATGCTGTTATCACCCAGAAGATAGATTTCGACCGAGCGCGGGTCCAGCCCGGCGGCCTTGAACATCGGATCCGAAATTTCGTGCAGGAAATGCTCCGTCTCCGCATCCCTGAGGATGGACTGCGCCTCTGCAGGGGCTGCAAGGGCGATGGCAAGGGCACTGACGGCAGCGAGTTTCTTCAGGCTGGACGGCTTGGTCACCGATTCATTCTCCGGCTTGTCTCGGGGCTCAGGCTAGGGCGACAGCACTGAACCGTCAATGAACAGTGCGGTGAAAAGCTGTGATCGCACGCTGGAACGAAAACGGGCCCCCGCAGGAGCCCGTTTCTAATATCGGATCGTGGCTTTTCTTAGCCGAAGGTGCGCTGCCACCAGCCCTTGCGCTTCGGCTGGTTGCTATCGGTGTTGCCAGCTTCAACAGTCGTGACCTGCAGCGCCGGGTGCGTTGCCGCAGCAGGGGTGGCTGCTGCAGCCTCGGCAACGGGCTCTTCCGCTTTCGCGGCGACCGCCGGTGCTTCAGCCGCTGCGGCCTTGGCAGGCGCCTTGCGCTTGCGGGGAGCTGCCTTCTTCTTCGGCTCGGCGGTTGCTGCTTCCTCGGTAGTTTCAGCGGCTTCAGGCGCAGTCTCAACTGCGGCTTCCTCGGCCTTGGGCTTGGCCTTGGTCGTGCGGCGAGCGCGTGGCTTCTTGGCTGGTGCTTCCTCGGCTTCCGGTTTTGCTTCCTCGGCCGGGGCTTCAGTTGCAGCTTCTGCAGCTTCGGCTTCAGCTGCGATTTCGGCCTTGGTCTTGCGACGGGCTCGCGGCTTTTTGGCCGGTGCCGGTGCTTCTTCCGCTTCGGTTTTCACTTCCTCGGCAGGAGCTTCCGCAGTTTCTGCGGCAGCCTCGCCTTCAGGAGCATCCGCCCGCTTCACGCGGCGGCGACGGCGCGGTTTCGGCGCAGGGATATTGCCGTCAGCAGCGGCTTCTTCGCCTGCGTCAGCGTCTGCCGCTTCGGCTTCCACGGGTTCTGACCGGGCTTCGATTGCGGTGCCGGCGTCTTCTGCCGCCACGTCATCGCGCTGGCCGTCTTCGCCACGGCCACGCCTGCGGCGACCGCCCCGGCGACCCCGGCGGCGGCGTGCGCGGCCTTCACTGTCAACGCGGGCTTCGCCTTCGCCATTATCTTCCTCATCGGCACGTTCGCCGGCTTCGTCGGCAGTGGCCTCTTCACCATTCTCGTCGCGGCGGGCAGTGCGCTGCTCGTCACCACGCTCGGCGTCGCCACCACGACCGCGACGACGACGGCGGCGGCGCTTGCGGCGCGGGTCGCCGTCACCGCGTTCCTCGCGGCTTTCGTTGCTGCTGGTGCGGATTTCTTCTTCTTCGGCGTCCTCGATATCGTCTTCTTCGTCTTCGCCGTCGAATTCGGCGATATTTTCCTGCGTGATGACCGTTGCAGGTTCAACCGCGCGGATCATCGGCGTGCCGGCTTCACGGGTCAGTTCGATATCCGAATTGCCGAAGCCCGTCCTGGCGATCACTTCGATCTGGTAGCCATACTGGCCTTCCAGCTCGACCAGCGCGTCGCGCTTCTTGTTCAGGAGATAGATGGCAACGTCCGGGCTCGTGGCGATGCGGACAATTGTGCTGCGGGCGCGGATGCCTTCTTCCTCAAGCTGGCGCAGCGCATTCAGGGCGGCGAATTCAATCGAAAGGACAAGCCCCGTGCCTTTGCAGGTGGAGCAGGTAACCATGCTGGTTTCCTGCAGGTTGGGCCGGAGGCGCTGGCGCGACATTTCCATCAGCCCGAAGCTCGAGATGCGGCCAACCTGGATGCGGGCGCGGTCGGCCTTCAGGGCTTCCTTCATGCGACGTTCGACATTGCGGTTGTTACCGCGTTCTTCCATGTCGATGAAGTCGATGACGATAAGGCCGGCAAGATCGCGCAGGCGCAGTTGGCGGGCAATCTCGTCCGCTGCTTCAAGGTTCGTGTGAAGCGCGGTTTCCTCGATATTGTGCTCTTTCGTCGCCCGGCCCGAGTTCACGTCGATCGAGATCAGCGCTTCGGTCGGGTTAATGACGATATAGCCGCCGGACTTCAGCGTCACGACCGGCTGGTACATGGTCTCCAGCTGGCTTTCCACCTGATAGCGGTGGAACAAGGGGATGCGGTCCTTGTAATGCTGAACCTTCTTGGCGTGGCTCGGCATCAGCAGCTTCATGAAGTCCTTGGCAGCGCGGTAGCCCTTTTCCCCTTCCACAAGAATCTCGTCGATCTCGCGGGTATAAAGGTCGCGGATGGTGCGCTTGATCAGGTCGCCTTCCTCATAGATGAGGGCAGGGGCAACCGACTTCAGCGTCAGTTCGCGGATGCCGCTCCAGAGGCGCAGCATATATTCGTAGTCGCGCTTGATTTCGGCCTTGGTGCGCTGCATGCCGGCGGTGCGGATGATGAGGCCCATCCCGGCAGGCACGTCCAGTTCACCGATGACACTTTTCAGGCGTTTGCGGTCGGTCGTTGACGAAATCTTGCGGCTGATGCCGCCGCCATGGGTCGAGTTCGACATCAGCACGCAGTAACGGCCGGCGAGCGACAGATAGGTGGTCAGCGCCGCGCCCTTGTTGCCGCGCTCTTCCTTCACGACCTGCACAAGGATGATCTGGCGGCGCTTGATCACTTCCTGGATATTGTAGCGGCGCTTCAGGGTGCGGATCGAACGGCGGCGTTCGGCCGCTTCTTCAAGATGCGCATCGGCTTCTTCTTCGGCATTTTCCTGCAGCGTCGTCGCTTCGATGGGTTCTTCGCCATCGGCATCTTCATGCTCGGCGTCCGCATCGGCTTCCACGGGTTCAGGTGCTTCTTTCACCGGGGCAGGCAGGACATCCTCGACCTTTGCGGTCTCGAATTCCTCGGCTTTCAGCTTGTCGCGGTCCTCGACCGGAATCTGGTAATAGTCCGGGTGGATTTCACTGAAAGCCAGAAAGCCGTGACGGTTGCCGCCATATTCAACGAAGGCGGCTTGCAGCGACGGCTCGACGCGGGTGACGCGGGCGAGATAGATATTGCCTTTGAGTTGACGGCGGGA
The DNA here is from genome assembly GCF_026719705.1 of Pseudokordiimonas caeni. Classification (GTDB taxonomy): domain Bacteria; phylum Pseudomonadota; class Alphaproteobacteria; order Sphingomonadales; family Kordiimonadaceae; genus Gimibacter; species Gimibacter caeni. The sequence continues at coordinate 1,031,284 of NZ_JAPPRR010000001.1, forward strand.
AGCGGATTCGTAGTCGAATTCCTCGACGCGGCTACCCTCGATTACAGCAACCCGGGTCTCTTCCGGATGGCGGGCATCGATCAACATACGTGTGGACATAGAAAATTCTCCAGGCATCTGGCCGCGCGGAATCGCCCGCGGACATGCGGGGCGCGCTGGCCATGCCATTGATGTGAAGGGATCCCGAAGGAACGAGGTGGGCAGAAATCGGCGCATTCCGGTCGATAAGGCGAGCATCGTCCCGCTGCGTAACCAAGCGGCTGGATTTTGATGCGTCCTGGTGGCTAAGCCGTTCGACCATTGCCGGTTCTTGTCCTTGTTATGACCCGGTCTCGTCCGTTTTTGCCGATGGCCATAACGGCGGCCTCTCGGATCGTCACGGCCTGCCCTCGCGTTGCGATCGCGTCGGGGCCGGGTCATGGTTCGCCGCCCGAAAGCGCCAAACCGATAATCTCGCGCCGCTAACGTAGTAAGTTCGTCGGTCTTTTACAACGGAAAATGTTGAGACTGTTGCCACTTCTAAATAGTATGCTCGATAAACGGGATGTGCCGGCACCTAGTTGCTCCGGTCCGTCATGAGTGAACATGAGCAGGGTTTTGCGCGTGAACTGCAGGATCATCAAGGCTTGTCTGGCGTTCGCCCTTTGGTGCTGCACGTCCTTTGCCGTGGCGGCGGAAGTCGCCATCAGCAGCATCCGTTTCGGCGAGAACGGCGATACATCGCGCGTTGTGCTGGACGTGGACAGTGCCATCGAGCCGCGCATCTTTCTATTGTCCGGCCCCAACCGGGTGGTGATCGACGTGCCCATGGGGGCATGGCGTGGCAACGGCGCCAATCGTGGCATCGGCCTCATCGGCCAGTTCCGGCACGGGCTTTTTGATGCCGATACATACCGGATCGTGCTTGATCTCGAGCGCCCTGCGCTTGTCTCGTCAAGTTTCGCGCTGCCACCGCGTGAAGGTTATAACCACCGTTATGTCATCGACCTGAAATCCACGAATGCGGCGGATTTCGCGGCAGCCGTCGCCGCCGACAAGGCAGTTGCTTCGGCGGCGCGCCCGGACGTGACGTCGGTTGCCCCGAGCGTTCCGGCCTCACGCCCCTCCGCCATTCCGGGGGCGAAGAAGGTGATTGTCCTTGATGCCGGGCACGGCGGCCCTGATCCGGGCACGCTCGGCGTTCTTGGTGTCAACGAGAAGCACATCGTGCTTGCCATGGCCAAGGCCATCAAGGCGGAGCTAGAGCGTACCGGCCGCTATACGGTGAAGCTGACCCGGGACAGGGATTTCTTCATCCCGGTGCGCGAGCGCTTCGTGCTGGGCCGCAAGCTCGGCGCCGATCTGTTCATCAGCATCCACGCGGATTCGATCCAGAACCCGACCGTTACCGGCGGCAGTGTTTACAGCCTTTCCGAAACCGCATCGGACAAGGAAGCCGAACGGCTGGCCGCTCGCGAGAACAAATCTGACCTTGTGGCGGGGCTCGACCTCAATGAAGCGGACGACGAGGTGGCCGGAATCCTCATTGATCTCGCCCAGCGCGAGACGCTCAATTACTCGGCCCAGTTTGCAGAAATCCTCGTAAACGAAATGAAACGGGACAATCCGATGCTGTCGCGCGCACACCGTTATGCCAATCTTGGTATGCTGAAAGCGCCTGATGTGCCGAGCGTGCTGATCGAATGCGGCTATCTTTCCAACAAGGATGACGCGCGCCGGCTGGCAAGTGCCGAGGGACAGCGCAAGATCGCCCGTTCGGTCAGCCGCGCCGTGGATCGCTATTTCGAACATATGATCGCGCTCGGCCGCTGATTTCCTTGTACACTTTGCGAGCGTTTGCGCCTTACCAGCGCCACAAAATTCTGGCATAGGGTGCGCCCGAACGAGAACAGGAAGGCCTGACCCGCCCATGACCCCGAAAGACGATATCAAGTCTGCCGAGCCCAAAGGCAGCGAAGAAGCGCCGAAGCGCCGTGCACCGCGCTGGCGCAAGTTCGTCTATTGGGGGGCAGGGCTTTCACTTTTCGGGATGGTCGCCGGTGCCGGCGTCGTGCTTGGTGCATTCATCCACTATGGACGTGACCTGCCGGACTACAAGACTCTCGCGGAATATGAGCCGGCGGTGACCACGCGCATTCATGCGGGTGACGGCAGCCTCCTGACCGAATTCGCGCGGCAGCAGCGCCTGTTCGTGCCGGTCGAGGCCGTGCCGGACCGCGTTGTGGAAGCCTTTCTGGCGGCCGAGGACAAAAATTTCTTTGAGCATGGCGGGCTTGATTACATGGGGATGGTACGGGCGGCCATCAACAGCGCGCTCAATATCGTGCAAGGGCGTAGCAACCTGCAGGGGGCGTCCACGATCACCCAGCAGGTGGCGAGGAACTTCCTTCTGACGCTTGACCAGCGCCTGGACCGCAAGATCAAGGAAATGATCCTGACGCTCAGGATCGAGCGCGCCTTCACCAAGGACCAGATCCTTGAGCTTTACCTGAACGAGATTTATCTCGGTAACCGCTCCTACGGCATCGGTGCTGCAGCGCTCAATTATTTCGGCAAGTCGTTGCCAGAGCTGACGGTTGCGGAAGCCGCTTACCTTGCCGTGCTCCCGAAGGCGCCGAACAATTATCACCCGGTGCATGATCATGACCGCGCGCTCGGCCGCCGCAACTGGGTGCTGTCGCGCATGCATGATCTCGAATTCATCAGCGACGCTGAATATGAAGAGGCTGTGGCGACCGATCTGGAACCGCCGGTGCAGGGTGCACGCGCCGAGTTCAGGGCCGATTATTTCGCCGAGGATGTCCGGCGGCAAGTGGCAGCCCTTTATGGCGAGAAAGCCCTGTACGAGGGCGGTCTTTCGGTACGCACCACGCTGGAGCCGCGCCTGCAGGAAATTGCCGAACGGCGCCTGCGCGACGGGCTTGTCGCTTATGACCGCCGTCACGGATGGCGCGGGCCGGTGACGCATATCGGTGTGGCCGCCGATTGGCGCGAGAAGCTTCTGAAGGTTCGCCAGTCGGTCGGGAAGCCCGGCTGGCGGCTCGCGCTGGTTCAGGAAGTGCGCGAGGACGGCGCTATCATCGGCCTCGCCGATGGCACGTTCGGCTTCATTCCGCTTGATGCCATGCGCTGGGCGCGTGAATGGCGCGAAGGCGAGCGTCTGGGGCCGAAGGTCGAATCCACCGGGCAGGTTTTGAAGATCGGTGATGTGATCGTGGTCTCGAAAGGTGAGGGCGAGGCGAGCTTTGCCGCCTACAATACCTTCTCGGGCGACACGCTGACCAAAGCGCGCAATTATAATCTCGACCAGATCCCCGCAATCGGCGGCGCGCTCGTCGCACTTGACCCGCATACCGGCCGGGTGCTTGCGCTGGTTGGCGGGTTCGATTTCAATGTCAGCCAGTTCAACCGGGCAACGCAGGCAGAGCGCCAGCCGGGATCGGCCTTCAAGCCTTTCGTCTATGCGGCGGCGCTTGAACACGGCTTCACGCCTTCCAGCCTCATTCTCGACGCGCCCTTCGTGATGGATCAGGGCGACGGGCAGGGCACCTGGAAGCCCCGCAACTCGTCGAACAAGTTCTATGGGCCAAGCACGCTGCGCCTCGGCCTCGAAAAATCGCGGAACCTGATGACCGTGCGGCTCGCCCAGAATCTCGGCATGCCGATGGTGATGGATTATGCCCAGCGCTTCGGGCTTGCCGACAATATGACCCCCACACTGGCGGCTTCCCTTGGCGCGGGCGAAGTGACGCTCCTGAAGCTGAGTGCCGCCTATGGCATGCTCGTCAATGGCGGCAAGAAGATCGAGCCGACGCTGATCGACCGTATCCAGGACCGCTACGGCAAAACGATTTTCCGGCACGATACCCGTGCCTGCGCGGGCTGTGAGGCGAGTGTCGAGCCGGCCGCACCGCTCGTCGAGCCCGAACTGCCCGATACCCGCGCGCAGGTCGTGGACCCGATCACCGCCTATCAGCTTGTTCACATGCTCGAAGGCGTGGTGGAGCGCGGCACCGGCGTGCGTATCCGTGCAGTCGGCAAGCCGCTGGCGGGCAAGACCGGCACCACGAACGATTCCACCGACACATGGTTTGTCGGCTTCGCGCCGGACCTCGTGGTTGGCGTCTTCGTCGGTTTCGACCAGCCTCGTTCGCTCGGGGCAGGTGAAGAGGGTTCCAGCGTTGCCGTGCCGGTTTTCCGGGATTTCATGATCGATGCCCTGAAGGGCCAGCCGAGCATTCCATTCCGGATGCCGACCGGTGTGCGGCTTGTCAAAGTGGATGCTTCGACCGGCCAGCTTGCGGGCGCCGGTAACGCCCAGGTCATCCTTGAAGCCTTCCGCCCCGGGACCGAACCGAAGTTCGGTGAGGTCACAGTGCTTGACGGGTCGCTTCCGATCGGTCAAACACAGGGCACAATTCGCAAGGGTACCGGCGGAATCTATTGATCCGCCTGCCTATTCTGCAAACGAGTAACGATAAGGAACTGACATGCGCGCGGAAGCCCAGGCAACCGTCGACCAACTCAAGCAGTCGCTGGCACTGCTGAGGAGGCATCTTTGACTGGGATCAGGCTCTGTTGCGGCTTGAGGAGCTGAACGCCCTCGCCGAAGATCCCGATCTCTGGAACGACCCCCAGAAAGCGCAGGCGCTGATGCGCGAGCGCACCAAGCTCCATGATGCCGTGTCCGGCCTCAAGGCGATCGACGCTGACCTCAACGACACGCTCGAACTGATCGAGCTTGCCGAGATGGACGGCGATGATGCTATGCAGGCCGAAGCCGAAGGCTCGCTCAAGGGGCTGCAGGCCAAGGCCAAGGAAGCCGAACTGAAGGCGCTGCTTTCCGGCGAGGCTGATGGCAACGACACCTATGTGGAAATCCATTCGGGCGCCGGCGGCACCGAGTCCCAGGACTGGGCGAGCATGCTGTTCCGCATGTATTTCCGCTGGGCCGAAAAGCGCGGCTACAAGGTGGAGACCGTCCAGTATATGCCGGGCGAGGAGGCGGGCATCAAATCCGCCACGCTGCAGATCAAGGGCGAGGACGCCTACGGCTGGATGAAGACCGAAAGCGGTGTGCACCGGCTGGTGCGTATTTCCCCGTATGATTCGAGCGCGCGGCGCCACACGAGCTTCGCGTCCGTCTGGGTCTATCCGGTGATCGACGACAATATCGACATCGAGATCAACGAGTCCGATCTGAAAGTCGACACCTATCGTGCCTCCGGCGCCGGTGGCCAGCACGTGAACACCACCGATTCCGCTGTGCGCATGACCCACATCCCGTCGGGCATCGTGGTGCAGTGTCAGGCCGAGCGGTCGCAACACAAGAACCGGGCTTCGGCGCTGTCCATGCTGAAGGCCCGTCTCTATGAAGCGGAGCTTAGGAAGCGTGAAGAAGCGGCGAACGCGCTAAACGCGACCAAAAGCGAGATCGGCTGGGGTCACCAGATCCGTTCTTATGTGCTGCAGCCCTACCAGATGGTGAAGGACCTGCGCACGGGTGAGGAATCGGGTCAGCCACAGGTGGTGCTGGATGGCGACCTCGACCGCTTCATGGCAGCAGCCCTTGCGGCGCGCGTTTACGGCGAGAACAAGGAAGTTGGCGATATCGACTAACTCGGATCGCCCAGAGAATACAAAAAGCCCCGGCGCCACTGGCTGCCGGGGCTTTTTGTTTTTGTGTATGGCCTTCGCGCTTATTCAGCGGCGGGCTTGGCGGCGGCGCGGGTGACCGTTGAAAGATCGGCAATGCGGCCGGTGAGCTTGGCGCCGGCTTCCACCGAAAGGCTTTCCTGATAAAGGTCGCCGTTGATGACGGCGGATTTTTCGACGCGTAACACACGGACCTTCACTTCGCCCTTGATATTGCCGCGGATGGTGGCGCTGTCGGCGGTGACGGTGCCGGTAACCGAGCCATGCTCGCCCATCACCAGTTCGCCGCACACCACGTCACCCTTGATGGTGCCATCAAGCTGCAGTTCGCCGTTCACGGTCACATTGCCTTCGATGGTCACATCGGCGGAAAGGATGGAAGGGGTGGACGGGCCGTTGACGCTAGCCATCGGTCCTTTCTTGTTTTCTTTGGAAATGTCGAACATCCGCTGCCACTTTCAGGAATGGCATGGGGTCCAGGATCCGGTCCCCCTGCCAGATTTCATAATGAAGATGGGAACTGGTTGCACGGCCGGTGCGTCCCATGTCTCCGATTTGCTGGCCCGCCGCGACAATCTCACCCACGGAGACGCGCAACCGGCGCATATGACCATAACGGGTTCTGAGCCCATTGCCATGGTCGATTTCGATCATATTGCCATAGGGGCCCCATTTGCCAGACTTGATCACCTTGCCGGCGCCCGTGGCATAGATGGCAGTGCCCGGCCAGCCGGCAAGATCAAGGCCCTTGTGGCTTTTCCATTTGTTGGAGAAGGGGTCGCGGCGGCTGCCGAAACGGCTGGAGATATAATAGTCAGCGGCGGGTTCTGCCGCCGGGAAGGCTTCCAGCAGAACCAGAAGGTTCTGATACTGGTCCCACTTTTCTTTCAGGCCCACGAAGGCAGGGTCTTCATATTCCATGCCGAACTCGCTGCCGGGCAGCTTGGTGGTGAGATAGGAAGCCGGATGCCACAACGAACGACCCTTCGGGGCCAGTTGCTCGCTCCTCAGTTTGGTCGGCTGCAGGATGGTATCAAGCGTTTCCATCTTGCCATCGATCGCAAGGGCGAGCGACCGGGCAACGCTGCGCTGGCGCAGGTCCATTTCCGCGAAGCGCGCGGCCAGCGCGTCAGAGCGCGATTCGGCAGCGTCGGGGAGCGACGCATGGGCGTCGCCGGCATTGAAGATTTCGCGGAGGAAGCCGGTGACCGGACCTTCGGTCTCGGCTGGCGTTTCGAACACGGACGGCGCCAGTGTTGCCGTCTTGTCGCCGGTGGCCTCTTCAGCTTCCTCAGCTGCGGGGCTCTCGGCGGTGCCTTCCGCTTCGGGGCGCGGCGGCGCAATCTGGTCGACAATTTCCTCGAGATACTGCTGGCGGCGCTCAAGTTTGGCGGCGCGGCGCTCTACATCATTCTCGAGGGTCGACAGGTCTTCCGTCACGCTCTGCATATTGGCGGACATGACCTTGATGGTGCGATTCTTGGCATCAAGCGTGAGATCGCGGCTCACATAAGCGATGGTTGCAACGAGGCCCCACAGTACAAACAGAAGAAGTAGCCCGGAAAGGGCTACTTGGGTGTAACTGCCGATGGTAAGGAATCGCACACGGCCTTCGCTGCGCAGAAAAAGCTGCCGCTCAGGAAAATACCTGAGCCGCAAACCGTCAAGGCGCGTATAAAGATTTTTTAGTGCTTTCAAGCCCTTAGCCCCGTTTCGAGAGACCCTTTTTCGGGTCTTTTCTTCCCTTGGCACCTGTCTGCACTGGTTTCCCCCCGGCACATCTGGCGCAAGCCACGGCGCATTCCACCGACTCGAGGGGGCCCGAGTCAAGCCCTAATGCGGTGAGGCGTTCAAAGTAACATGTCCGCGAGCGGATCGTAGAAGCTGAACGGCAAGCCTGCCGCGTCGCGCGCCGGGCGGTTGAAGGGGCGCTTCAGAAGGCCGCTGAAATAGGTGCGCACCAGAGACTGGAATTTTTCCTCAGGGTCGACGCCTTCCCCGGCGCACAGATGGTGGAACCAGCGTGTGCCGGCAGCCACATGCCCGACTTCCTCGTCGTAGATAGTCTGCAACGCTGCCGCAGATTCCGCATCGCCAAGCCGGGCGAAGCGGTCGATCATCTGCGGGGTGACATCAAGCCCCCGCGCTTCAAGCACCATCGGCACCACGGCGAGCCGGGCGGCGGCGTCATGCGCCGTGGCAGCGGCGGACTGCCAAAGGCCGTCGTGGGCGGGCAGGTCACCGTATGCGCAATCGAGGGCAGAAAGACGGGCGGACAGCAAGCCGAAGTGCCGGGCCTCGTCGTCCCCCACGCCGATCCAGTCATCGGTGAAGGGGCGGGGCATTCGGGCGCCAAAACGCGCCACGATATCGAAGGCAAGGTCGATGGCATTCAGCTCGATATGCGCCACGGCATGCAGGAGCGCGCGGCGGTTATCGAGTGTACCAGCCTTGCGCCGCTTCGGCATGTCGGCCGGCGGCAACAGTTCAGGCTTTGCGGGGCGGGCAGGGCGATCAGGCGGTGGCGTGTCGTAACTTGCGGCAAGCAATCCCGTGCGCCACGCTGCGGCCACCTTGCGGGCGGTGGCGGCCTTGTCAGCAGCGTCAGCGGTCGTCAACACGGCAACGGCCGCTTCGCCGATGGTTTGCCAGCGGGTTTGGCTCATGATCGCTCAGGCAAGTGCCTTCACGGCTTCAAGCACTGCATCGGCATGGCCTTTCACCTTCACCGAATGCCACACTTCACGAACTTTGCGGTCGCCGTCCAGAAGGAAGGTAGCGCGTTCGATGCCCATATAGGCGCGGCCATAGAGCTTTTTCTCGATCCAGACACCCCATGCCTCGATCACCGTGCCGTCCACATCGGAAGCGAGCAGGACCTTCAGATCATGCTTTGCGGCGAACTTGGCGTGCTTTGCAGCCGTGTCTTTCGAGATGCCGATGACAGTGCAGGCAAGGGCGCGGAAATCCGCAATCCGGGCGCTGAAGTCGATGGCTTCGGTCGTGCAGCCCGGCGTGTCATCCTTGGGATAGAAATAGACGACCACCGGCTTGCCCGCGAAGGCGGAAAGGGTGATATCGGTGCCGTCGCCACCGGGCAGGGTGAAATCGGGGGCAAGATCGCCGGGTTTCAGGCTCATGTCGCGTTCCTCTGATCATTTTCCGTGTCGTTGCGGTCGTCCCCTAGCATGGACTGATAGAGGGCGTAAACCGCGGCTTGGGTACGCGCGAGGGTCGCCTTCAGATCATCGAAGCAGGAAATGCCAAGTGCTGTAGTGAGGATATCACGCAGCCCTGCGGAGATTTCGGCGTCATCAGCGGGCGATTTGCCAAGGCACAGCCGGAAGATCGACTGCAGATGATGCTGCAGCACATAGGCATCCTTGAGCGTGGCGGCGTCTGCCGCGTCCAAGGCCCCGCAATCGGCAAGCCGGTCGAAGGCTGCCATCAGTTCCGGAATGAAAACGCCGGTGTGGCGCGCCCCTTCGCGCAGCATCAGATACTGGCCGATGAATTCGATATCCACGAGCCCGCCGCGCACATGCTTGACGGCATAAGGATTTTCAGTACCGAACTCCTTTGCAAGACGCCGTCGCATGTCGGCAACAGCGGCCTTGAGCGCAATACCATCGCGGGGGGCAGTCAGCACCTTATGGATAGTGCTTTTGATGGCTTTCCCGAACGCATCCGAGGCGATCACCACCCGCGCGCGGGTCAGCGCCATATGCTCCCACGTCCAGGCGGCTTCGGTGTAATAGTCCGAGAAGGTCTTGAGTGTGACGACAATCGGCCCCTGATTGCCCGAGGGGCGCAGGCGCGTGTCCACCTCGAATAGCCGGCCTTCGGGGGTCAGCGCCGTGATTGCTGTGATGATATTCTGGCAAAGGCGCGAGAAATACTGGCTCGGCATCAGGGGCCGGTCGCCATCCGACTGCGCATTCATGTCGGGCACATCATAGAGGAATACGATATCGAGGTCGGACGTTTGCGTCAGGGCACCGCCGCCATATTTCCCCATGGCGAGGATGGCAAGGCTGCCGCCGGGGAAATGACCGTGGCGGCGGGCGAATTCTTCCGAAACCGCCGGCACCAGTGCCTTCAGGGTCACGTCCGCGACACGGGCGAGGGCATGGGCGCATTCCTCGACACCGGCGATCCCTTCAAGCCCATGCACACCGATACGGAAACGATAATCCGCCACAAAGCGCCGCGCGATATCGAGCACGTCCTGATAATCCTTGGCGCGCCGAAGCATGGATTTGAGGATGGCGGCAAGTTCGTCCTCTTCTTCCACCGGCATGAAAAAGTCGGGATCAAGCACCGCGTCCCAGAGGGACGGCTTTTTGGCGAGTGTTTCGGCCAGCGCTGGCGCCAGACCCATCACGCGGGCGAGCAGCTTGAAAAGCGACGGGTTGGCGTCCAGAAGCGAGAAAAGCTGAACACCGGCCGGCAGCTGCGCGATGAACTGGTCGAAACGGGTGAGGGCTGCGGACGGCGCATCGGTCGCCGCAAAGGCGTCAACAAGCCGGGGCAGCAGCTTTTTCATCAGGCTTTTCGACCGGTCGTTCTTCAGCGCACGGTATCGCCCCCGCCGCCAGCCATCGATGATCGCGGCGACGCTCGGCACGTCACTGTAGCCAAGCTCGATAAGCGTCGCCTCAATGGCTTCGGGTTTGGTGCGGGCGTCTTCATCGTCGGCGCTTTGCGGCAGGAAGGCATCATAGATGGCTTTGACCGCGCGGGTGTGGCGGAACAGGGCGTCCTTCAGGTCCGACGGCTTTTCAAAACCGCAGAAGGTGGCGAGGCGGGCGATATCATTCGCTTCGGTCGGGATTTCGTGGGTCTGGTCGTCATTGACCATCTGGATACGGTGTTCGAGCGTGCGCAGGAAAATATAGGCATTGCCGAGTGTGTCCCGGATGTCGGGGTCGACCAGTTCCTCCGCGACCAGGGCGTCGAGCGCTTCGAGCGTGCCGCGCAGGATAAGAGAAGGGTGCCGCCCCGCGAACAGCAACTGATGGACCTGCGTGTAAAACTCGACCTCGCGGATACCGCCTTGCCCGAGCTTCACATTATAACCTTCAAAGGCGAGTTCCTGCTGGCCATAGTGGCGGTTGATCTGGTTCTTGATCGCGGCGATGTCGGCAAGGGCTGCGAAATCGATGGTCCGGCGCCAGATCCAGCTTGAAAGCGATGCAAGGAAATCGGCGCCAGCCTGCCTGTCGCCCGCCACTGTTGCCGCCTTGATCATGGCAGAACGTTCCCAGTTCACGGCCATCGAATGATAATAGACCTCGGCGGCGCCGACAGTCATGGCAAGCGGGTTGGCGGCGGGGTCGGGCCTGAGCCGCAGATCGGTACGGAAGACATAGCCGTCGCCCGTGCGCTTCTCCATCATCTCGATGAGGTCGCGGGCAAGGCGGACATAACAGTCGCTGAGTGTTTTGCGGCCGGTGTAGCTGATGGCTTCAGGGTCATAGAACAGGATCAGATCGACGTCCGACGAATAATTCAACTCACCCGCGCCGAGCTTGCCCATGCCAAGAACGAAGAAACCGGTACCTTGCGACAGGCGGGGGCTCACGGGTTCGGGCTCACCGCGCGGCCAGCCAAGCTCGCCCGCCCGCATACGGATTTCCAGAAGATGGGAAACAGCAAGATCAAGCGCCTTCGAAGCAAAATCGCTGAGGGCGGCGGTGACCTTTGAAAGCGCCCACTCACCGCTGACATCGGCAAACGCGGTGATGAGCGCCACATCGGCCTTGGCCTGCCGGAGGGTCGCCATCAGGCTGGTCGTATTCTCGCCCTCCGACCGATCGGCATCGAGGGCTGAAAAAACGGCGGCAAGGCAAGCGTCCGGCCCTTCGGTCAGAACCCGGATTGCGGTTGCCGGGCGGCGGCGGGCGGTGGTGGCAAGGAACGGGCTGTTGCCGAACACGGCATCGGCAAGCGCACGGTTTGCCGGTGCGGGATCACCATTCTCTGTCGCGACTTCACAAAGGATTGCCCAGATTTCGTCCGTATTTGCTGTATCATGGGGTTTGGGATATGGACTGTGGCGGGCGGTCATGCTCTAACCCATGGCAGAAAGGGACGTGTCCCGCCAGTCTTTCGTGTTGGACCGATGAAATCAAGCAAAGTGGCTATCGGCAGAGTTCCTGATCACCCCAAGATGAGCATCCGATGCTGATCCGTTCCTGTATGTTCGCAGGCAGAGCGCTCGTTTGGGCTGTCACTCTGATTGTCGCTCTCGCGTGCCTTGTGACGGCACGGCTGGTGATCGCGCCCATTGACCTTGGCTTTGCGCGCGGGATGATCGAAGCCCGCGTCGAATCCCTCCTGCCCGGATGGCATATCAAGTACGAGAGCGCCGAGGTCGGCTGGGACTGGCGCGGTGTGCGGCCATGGGTCGAAATGAAAGGCGTCGCCATCGATGACGGTGCGGCGCGCGGGCGTATCCGTATCCCGGAAATGGCGGTGGGCCTCAGCCGCAGCACGCTTCTTGGCAATATTGGCATCGCGGCCGTGCGGCTGGACCGTCCGAACGTGCATATCGAAAAGCTTGATGCGCTGATGGGCGTTGAGGGCGGTCCCAATCCCTTCAAGGATTTGATCGCGGACGGTCGCCCTATCCGGCCGGCGCTTGCAGGGCCCTTTACCCGCATAGTTTCCGGCCTCGCCGGCCAGCTTCTGGAAAATATATCAGACCTCAGTTCCGTCGAGTTTCGTCAGCTTCACCTGACCATTGCCGGGAATGAGGCGCGCGCGGCGACCGACGTGATGATTTCTCGTGTCACCTTCGGGCAGGACGGGCGACGGCTGGATTTCGATATCCGCGGCGACCTTGCGATCGGTGACATGCCGGCCTCCCTTGGCATCACGGCGACAAGCTACCCTGAAGACGAAACGCTCGATCTGATGGTGCGGGTTGAAAAACTGGTGCCGGCGGGCCTTGCCAGCCATGTCGAGGTGCCGGAGGTGGTTTCCTATTTCGATCTGCCGGTGGATGTTCAGGCGAGCCTCAGCCTCTCGAGCGCCATCGGGCTCGAATCCGCGGATGTGGAAGTCAGTCTCGGTGAAGGGCGCCTGTCGCATGCGACCGCCTTCCCTGATGGTTCACCGGTGCCTTACGGCGAAATCCGCGCTTACTGGAAGCCCGACGAAAAGACGTTCGAGATCGAAAAGCTCGAGGTTGCGGCGGGCAAGCGCGTCGTCACGGGGGACGGGCTCGTTTACTGGGTCGATACAAGCGACACGCCCGGCTTGCGCCTTAATGCTGCCATCGACGAGGCGACTATCCCTGAGGTTCTGGCTTACTGGCCGATCAAGGTGGATGAGGAAGGCAATGAACGCGGCGCCCGCGTCTGGGTGAAGGATCATATCTCGAAAGGGCAGGCGCGGCGCGGCAAGTTCGAATTCTACATGCTGCCGGATGGCAGTGGCGGCCTTTTCGACAGCCATTATCTGGCGCTTTCCTTCAGTCTTGATGATGTGACAACAAGCTATCTGGACGACATGGCGCCGGTGTCCTCGATCAGCGGACGAGGCCTTCTGACCGAAGACATGCTCGATATCGCCATCGACCGCGGCGTGATCATGGACATGCCGCTTTATGGCTCCCGCGTACTGCTGACTGATATCAATGTGAAAAATGGTGCGAAAGGCCAGTTCGATGTTCGCGTGAAGGGCGGGGTGGATAATATCCTCGCCCTCGTGACGCCGCCGCCGGTGCGCGTGGCCGACCGGATCGGCATTGATCTTGCCCGGCTTGGCGGCGAGGCCGAACTGTTTGCCCGGATCAGGGTGCCGCTGATCAAGGACATGCCTGCCGATGCCGTTCGCTATGAAGTCGCCGCAGATATCGTGGACGCTCGTGTTGCCGATCTTCTCGGCGGCGAAGGCATCAGGAACGGCGCCTTGCGGCTGGAGCTTGATAACGACCGGATCGACGTGGCGGGTGACGCGCGCTTCAACGGCGTGCCGATGCGCCTGCACTGGAAGGAAGATTTCGCCGCCGGCCGCAAGGATGCGGAAGCCGAAACGACATTCGTGGAAATGTCCGGCCGGCTTGACCATAACGGACTAAAAGCTTTCGGGCTCGATTTCGATACTTATCTGAAAGGCGACATGCAGGCGGATGCCAGCTTCACCGGTCGCAATTTCAAATTTACGAAAGGCAGCTTCAAGGCGGACGTGACGGCAACGCGCGTGATGGTGCCCGAGCTAGCCTGGGCAAAGGCGCCGGGCGTGCAGGCGACGGCGAGCGGGCTCATCGAGTTTGAAGCCGACGGCAGCACGCGGGTGGCGCCCATGTCCTTGAAGGGCGACGGGATCGACGCCGATGCGCTGTTCATCTGGGGAGCGCCAGATACGGGCCGGTTTGAACTCAGCTTTGATGCCCGCGCGCTCGATAACAACCGGCTGAGCGGTATTGTGGTACGCGCGAGCGGCGATCAGCCCTACCGCGTGGAAGTGGCGGCCGAGCGGCTGGATCTTTCGGGGTTCCTTGGCTCCGACCTTGAAGATGAGCCCGTGCCGACCGAGGTGCAGGCGACGGAAGGGGAACCCACACCGACCATCGACCTCAGCCTGCATGCCGACCGGGTCGACCTTCTGAACGGTGAAACGCTCACGGACCTGCAGCTTGATACGCTGTTCCTGAACGGTGCCCCGACGGCGACGGACCTGACGGCCATCCTTTCGGACGGCGATGTGGGGCTGACGATCAGCGCTGACGTGAACGGCAACAATACGATCCGCCTGACGGCCGACGATGGCGGCGCCTTTGTGCGCGGGCTTGGCTATTTCAGCCATCTGGATGGCGGCGAACTTGACCTTTCCGGCGAGACAAGCGGATGGGGCCGCACCCTGCGCCTTGAGGGCGAGGCGAAGATCGCCAAATCGCTTATGGTGCCGACGGCGAAGCTTGATCCTGCTGTGCAGAAGGGCACCATGCCGGCGCTTGACAAGCAGCTCGGCGACGATGGCGTCCCGCTTGACCAGATCAATATGAAATTCCGCCTGCGCCACGGGCTTCTGGATATCGACGACCTGAAAGCCAATGGCGCCTCGCTCGGCGTGACATTGGCGGGGCAGGTGGATGCCATCCAGAAGAAGGTCAATGTGAACGGCGTGATCGTGCCTGCCTACGGCATCAATGCCGTTGTCGGCAAAATCCCGCTGATCGGCGCCATCCTCACGGGCGGCGACGGCAAGGGCGTGATCGGCATCACCTATCGGGTGAAGGGCATGACCGATAATCCGGAAGTATCCGTGAATGCTCTATCAGGCCTTGCGCCCGGCTTCCTGCGCTTCTTCTTCGAAGGTGCCAAGGGCAAGGTTTCGACCGTCAAGACACCCGATACCCCTCCTGCGGCCGAAGGCGAGGCACCGAAGGTGGAGGAAGCGCCGGTTGAGGACCTGCCGAAGCCGGACGCCGCAGAAGAAGAAAAGCCGGCCGCTGAAAACGAGGAACCGGACGAAACGCCTGACGCGCCGACCGGTTCTGAAAACGAGCCCGAAAAGGCCGCATAATCAGCCTTCGAGGGAGAGAAGTCCGTGGTTCTTCTTGCCCTTTGATAGCTTGATCTTGCCGTCTATCAGTTCGGTGCCCGCGTCGATGACAGCATCAACATCGCTGACCGCATTGTTGTTTACTTTCACTGCACCTTGCTGGATCTGGCGGCGCGCATCGCCCTTGGAACTCGCGAGGCCAAGGCCGACGAGGGCGTCCACAAGGCTCGTGCCCGCTTTCACGCTGATGGTCGGCAGGTCTTCGCCCGCACCACCTTTTTCAAAAACTTCGCGGGCTGTGGCTTCAGCGGCTTCGGCAGCGGCGCGGCCACGGCAGAGCGTGGTCGCTTCGTTGGCGAGAACCGCCTTGGCATGGTTGATTTCCGACCCGCCAAGCGCTTCAAGGCGGGCAACTTCATCCATCGGCAGCTCGGTGAAAAGCCGCAGGAATTTGCCAACGTCGGCATCCTGTGTGTTGCGCCAGAATTGCCAATAGTCATAGGCAGGCAGCTGCGCTTCATTGAGCCATACGGCGCCTGCGGCTGTTTTGCCCATCTTCTTGCCGTCGGCAAGGGTGACAAGCGGCGTGGTGAGGCCGATAACATGGGCGCCGTCGGTGCGGCGGGTCAGCTCCATGCCGTTCACGATATTGCCCCACTGGTCCGAGCCGCCCATCTGCAGCACGCACTTGTGGCGGCGGTGCAGTTCCATGAAGTCATAGGCCTGCAGGATCATGTAGTTGAATTCAAGGAAGGTCATCGGCTGCTCGCGCTCAAGCCGCAGCTTCACGCTATCGAAGGTGAGCATCCGGTTGATCGTGAAATGGGTGCCGACATCGCGCAGCATTTCAATGTAGGAAAGCTTAGAGAGCCAGTCGTCGTTATTCACCATGATGGCGTCCGAGCCGGTATCGCCGAAGGTGAGGAACTGGCTGAAGATCGAGCGAATGCCATCCATGTTGGCGTTGATGTCCGCGTCCGTCAGCATCTTGCGGCTTTCGTCGCGGCCCGTGGGGTCACCGATCCGCGTGGTGCCACCGCCCATCAGGACGATCGGCTTGTTGCCGGTTTTCTGCAGCCAGCGCAGCATCATGATCTGGACAAGGCTGCCCACATGCAGCGAAGGCGCCGTGCAATCGAACCCGATATAAGCCGTGATCGGGCCTTTCTTCAGCTGGTCGGCAAGGGCTGCCTCATCAGTGATCTGATGAACGAAGCCGCGTTCCTGAAGGATGCGAAGAAAGTCGATATGGGAAGCACTCATGGGATCAAGGGTCCGCTTGCAAAAATTCGTTTCCAAGGTCGGGCTGATGTAGCATAGGGTGGCGGAAAGGCAAAGGTTTTAGCCGCATATTCGGCGTGTCCTCGGGGAGTTCTTCAGTCATGACATTTTTCGGTGAACCGGCGGAAATCAAAATGGCCGTCGGTCTGATGAGCGGCACCTCGATGGACGGGATCGATGCGGCGCTTGTCTATACGGATGGTGTCCGCGTTGAACGCCTTGGCCCTTCGCTGATCAAACCCTATTCAAACGCCGTGCGCTCGCGCCTGCGCGACGGGCTGAGTGTGGCTGCGACCTCGCAGACAAAGGATATTTCAGCACCCGGCCTTGCGATGCTGGAGCGCGAGTTGACTGACCTTCATGCCGAGGCGGTTTTTGATCTTCTCTCGGTCAATAACCTGCACCCGAGCCAGATCGACGTGATCGGCTTCCACGGCCAGACGCTGACCCACCGGCCCGAGCGTGGCTGGACATGGCAGATCGGCGACGGCGGGCGGCTCGCCGGGCGCACCGGCATTCCGGTTGTGAATGATTTCCGCACCGCAGACATGGATGCGGGCGGGCAGGGCGCCCCCTTGGTGCCGCTCTATCATGCGGCCCTCCTGTCACGCGAACGCCGCCAACAGACGGTCGCGATCCTCAATCTGGGCGGTGTGGCGAACGTGACGTGGGTATCCTTCGCAGAAAACCCCGACGCCCCCGCCATCATGGCGTTCGACACAGGGCCGGGCAACGCCATGCTCGATGACTGGACGATGCTGCACACTGGCAAGCCTTTCGATGAGGACGGCGCGCTGGCCTCTCGCGGGCTGACGCATGATGAAGTGCTCTCCGGCCTCATGGCGTCGCCCTTCTTCGATGAAATGCCGCCGAAGACGCTGGACCGGGATGATTTCAATATCCAGACGGTGCGAGGGCTGTCGGTTGAGGACGGCGCATCCACGCTCACTGATTTCGTGGTGGAAACGATCGTCTCCTCGCAGAGCCATTTTCCGTCGCCGCCGGATGCCTGGTATATCTGCGGGGGCGGGCGCCTGAACACCACGCTGATGCGCCGCCTGCGCCGCCGCATGCCGGTAACGGTTGACCCTGTGGAAGTGCTGGGCTGGCGTGGCGGGGCGCTGGAGGCCGAGGCCTTCGCCTTCCTTGCGGTGCGGTCGCTGCGCGGCCTGCCGCTCAGCCTGCCGTCCACCACCGGCTGCAATGCGCCGACGCCGGGCGGCGTCTATCACGAGCCGCATACGATCCGCTGACAAAGAAAAACCCCGGCGAAAGCCGGGGTTTTCGTTTAGTGCCTGTGCGCTGGTTTCAGCGTCCGCTGGTCAGCCGCTTCGTCAGGTAATTGTTCACCGAGGTCATCAACTGGGCCAGTTCATTCTCGAAGAAATGGTTGGCGCCCTTGATGGTCTCATGGTCGATGGTGATCGATTTCTGCGCTTTCAGCTTTTCAACGAGCTTCACGATCGAGATCGGCGTGACGAGGTCGTCGTCTTCCGCCTGCACGATCAGGCCCGACGAGGGGCAGGGTGCGAGGAACGAGAAATCATAAAGGTTCGCCGGCGGCGCAACCGAGATGAAGCCCTGAATTTCAGGGCGGCGCATCAGGAGCTGCATGGCGATCCAGGCGCCGAACGAAATCCCGGCGATCCAGGTGCCGGTCGAGTTCGCGTTCATCGACTGCAGCCAGTCAAGCGCCGACGCGGCATCCGAAAGCTCGCCGTTGCCCTGGTCGAACTCGCCCTGGCTGCGGCCAACGCCACGGAAGTTGAAACGCAGGGTCGCGAAACCGCGATGCGCAAAGGCATGATACAGATAGTAGGTGGCCTTGTTGTCCATGGTGCCGCCATATTGCGGATGCGGATGCAGGATCAGGGCAACCGGGGCGGTGTCGGACTTGCCGGGCTGGTAGCGGCCTTCAAGGCGACCGGCCGGACCGTTGAAAATAATCTCGGGCATATTCTCGACTTCGAATAAGAGCTTGTGCGGGATGCGGCTTGTTGCCTTACCCTATAGCGAATCTGTAGCCCCCGCTGCAAGCATGGTGGCTCGTGTCACCCAAAATTGCGTTGAACGGCCCACGGATTGCCCCTATTTGAAGCGTATGAAGAGCTTGGCCTATCTTGATTATAACGCGACAGCACCGATCCGGCCCGAGGTGATCTCGGCAATGGCCGAATCGATGGCGCATGTCGGCAACCCGTCGTCCGTGCATCAGGCAGGCCGCGAAGCGCGCCGCCGGGTGGAGGCCGCCCGCACGCAGGTGGCGGCCCTTGTGAATGCCCGCGCCCGCGATGTGGTCTTCACCGGGGGCGGCACTGAATCTTCAAATGCGGTGATCCGCATGACAGGCGCGAAAAGCCTGATCGTCTCGGCAGTCGAGCATGATTGCGTGCTGGCGGCGGCAAAACTCGCCGGCGTGCCGGTGTTCAGCCTGCCCGTTGCAGCCGATGGCCGGGTAGACCTCACGTCCCTTGAAAAGCTTTTGGCGGACGCGCCGAAGCCTGCGCTTGTTTCCGTGATGCTCGCGAATAACGAGGTTGGCACGCTGCAGCTGGTGGCGGAGGTAGCAAGCCTTGCCAAGGCGACGGGGGCGCGTGTCCATACCGATGCGGTGCAGGCGGCGGGCAAGATCGATATCGATTTCAAGGCGCTTGGTGTTGATTATCTCACCCTTTCCGCCCACAAGATCGGCGGGCCGCAAGGCGTGGGCGCCATTGTCTGCGCGCCGACCGCGCCGCTCGCCCCCCTCATCGCCGGCGGCGGGCAGGAACTGGGGCGCCGTTCGGGCACCGAAAATGTGGCCGGTATCGTCGGCTTCGGGGTGGCAGCCCTTGCTGCGATGGACGGACTGGGTGACATGCCCCGATTGAAGGCCCTGCGTGACAGGTTTGAGGCGGCTGTTGCCACCCATGGCAATCTCGCCCGTGTGGTCGGGGCGACGGCTGACCGGCTGCCGAACACCAGCTGCATCATCATGCCTGGCGTGCGCGGCGAAACGCAGGTGATGCATTTCGACCTCGCTGGCGTCTGCATTTCCTCTGGTTCGGCCTGTTCGTCCGGCAAGGTGAAGGTCAGCCATGTGCTTGGTGCCATGGGAGAACCGGCGGCGGACGCTGAATGCTCGATCCGCGTGTCGCTCGGTTACGGCACGACGGACGAGGATATCGACCGGGCCATCGATGCCTGGAAAGCACTTTACGACCGCACCGTGGGGCTGGCGGCATGAAGCAGCCGGTGTATCTCGACTATCAGGCGACAACGCCGATGGACGAGCGCGTGCTGGCCGCCGTGATGCCCTATCTGACCGGCCGTTTCGGCAATCCGCATTCGGCCACCCACCGCTATGGCTGGGAAGGCGAAGCCGCGCTCGATGTAGCGCGCGGGCAGGTGGCCGGCCTTATCGGCGCAGACGAGAAAGAAATCATCTTCACCTCGGGTGCCACTGAAGCCAACAACATGGCCCTCAAGGGTGTGATGGAAGCCTGGGGGCACAAGCGCCCCGGCCTCGTGACGGTCGCGACCGAGCATAAGTGCGTGCTTGAAAGTGCGGCCTGGTGTGCGCGTCACGGCGCCGAGCTTACTGTTATTGGCGTCGACAGTGACGGCCGTGTACGGATGGACGAGCTTGAAGCTGCGGTCAGCGAGCGCACGGCGCTCGTGAGCGTCATGGCGGTGAATAACGAGATTGGCGTGATCCAGCCCTTGAGGGAAATCGGCGCAATCGCCAAGCGCCACGGCGCCATCTTCCATACGGATGCAGCGCAAGCCTTCGGCAAGATCCCGCTGGATGTCGATGTGCTCGGCATCGACCTGATGAGCCTTTCCGGGCACAAGATATATGGCCCCAAAGGCGTTGGCGCGCTGTACCGCCGGGACGAACGCCGCGTGGCTCTGCAGCCCTTCATGTCCGGGGGCGGGCAGGAGGGCGGCTATCGCTCCGGCACGCAGGCGCCGGCGCTGGTTGCGGGCTTTGGCAAGGCGGCGGCGATCGCAGCGGAAGAAATGGCGCAGGAAGAAGGCCGGCTTTCAACCCTGATGGCGCGTCTGAAAGGGCGGCTCTGGGAGGCCCTGCCGGACCTGATCCTGAACGGCCACCCGAACGAGCGCTGGGTCGGGAACCTCAATCTCAGTGTGCCGGGGGTGGACGGCGACCTGCTGCTGGCAGAGCTTTCACCGCTCGCGCTTTCCTCGGGCGCGGCGTGCGCGTCTGCTGTCAGCGGGCCTTCCTATGTGCTGGCTGCCATCGGGCGGACGGGGGCGGAGGCCAAGGCCGCGCTCCGCATCGGCATTGGCCGTTTCACGACCGACGAGGAAGTGGATTTCGCCACTGAAACACTCATCAACACCATCGCGAAGCTGAAAGACCGCCTATGATCCGCCTCACCTTCATCCGTCCGGATAACAGCATGTTTGAGGCCGCTGGCGAGGCGGGCGACACGCTCTTGAAGGTGGCGCAAGGGGCAGGGCTTGAGGTGGAAGGCGCGTGCGAGGGCAACATGGCCTGCTCGACCTGCCACATGATCATCGACAAGGCCTGGTACGGCAAACTGCCGGAGGCTTGCCATGAGGAAGAAGAAATGCTCGACCTCGCGCCCGGGCTCACTTCTACCTCGCGGCTCGGCTGTCAGGTGGAACTGACAGACGATCTGGACGGCTTGATCGTGCGCCTGCCTAAATCCACCCGCAACATGATGGGGTTTTGAGTCCATTCGTCATGCCGGGCCTGACCCGGCATCCAGCGGCACTTGCATCTGACATGGACCCCGGATCAGGTCCGGGGTGACGAACCATGCCTGAATTGGCTTCCAACCCTACTCAAACCGATCCGGCAGATGGTCTTCGTCAACAAGGTCGCTAAAGCGGGTGACTTCCTTGTCGAAGCGCAGGTGAACGGTGCCCACGGGGCCGTGACGCTGTTTGCCGATGATACATTCGGCGCGACCGTAGAGCTGCTCCATCTCGGCGCGCCATTGCAGCATCTTTTCCTGGTCGGATTCGGACGGCTTGTCCTTCTCCTTGTAATATTCCTCGCGGAACACGAACATCACCATATCGGCGTCCTGCTCGATCGAGCCGGATTCCCGAAGATCCGATAGCATCGGCCGCTTGTTCTCGCGACTTTCGACGGTACGCGACAGCTGCGACAGGGCAATGACCGGCACATGCAGTTCCTTGGCAAGTGCCTTCAGGCCACGGGTAATTTCTGACACCTCCTGCACGCGGCTTTCGCCGCCGCCCTTGGCCGTGCCGCGCAGGAGCTGCAGGTAATCGACAACCACAAGGCCGAGATTATGCTGACGCTTCAGGCGGCGCGCGCGGGTCCTGAGGCCGGCGATTGAAAGGGCCGGGGTGTCATCAATGAACAGGGGCACGTCTTCAAGCTCGATCGCGGCGCGGGCGATGGCCTCGAACTGCTCTTTCGTGAGTTTGCCTTGTCGCATGGCGTGCGACTGGATCGTGTCATGGCCCTGATAATGCAGGTTCGCGCGGTCTGAAAGCACACGGGCTGCCAATTGGTCGGCCGACATCTCAAGGCTGAAGAAACCAACAACGGCGCCCTTTGATCGGGCCATGTCCATGCCGGCCACCTTGTCGTCCGCATACCGTTTGGCGGCATTGAAGGCGATGTTGGTGGCAAGCGCGGTTTTCCCCATGGCGGGGCGGCCGGCGAGGATCACAAGGTCCGAATTGTGAAGGCCGCCGATCTGCTCGTTGAGCTTGTGGAGGCCCGTGGTGACACCCGAAAGGCTGTCCGGGTCCTGATAGGCGCTTTTGATATTCTCCACGGCTTTCTGGAGCGCGCGGTAGAAGGGTTGCGAGCCGGATTCGGCTTGTCCGAGCTCGGCGAGATCGAAAAGGCGCTTTTCGGCCTCGGCGATCTGTTCCGTCGCCTCGGCGTCTACTTCGGCGTCATAGGCGTCGATCACCATCTGCTCACCGATCTGGATGAGCGCGCGCCGGGTGGCGAGGTCATAGATCGTACGGCCGTAATCCTCAGCATTGATGATGGTGGCGGCAGAAGCGGCAAGGCGCACCAGATACTGGGCACCGCCCACGTCGGCGAGTGCCTCGTCATGCTCGAAATAGGGTTTCAGCTTCACCGGATCGGCGATCTGGTTCTTGTCCATCAACTTCAGGATGGCCTGATAGATGCGGCCGTGGACCGGCTCGTAAAAATGGTCTGGGAGCAGGAAGTCCTGCACCTTCTGCGCTGCTTCGTTGTTGACGAGAATGGCCCCCAACAGGGCTTGCTCGGCCTCCAGGTTGTGCGGTGGCTGCCGGTAGCTCACACCTGTCTCATTCTCGTTGTCGGATGCGCGCGTGGTACGAAGAACTTCCATGCTCCCAGTAAGGGCCCTCCCCAAGCCAGTAGTGCGGTGTTTCGGGAAGGAAACCAATGATGCCGGTTCCGAAGGCTGATCCCATCGCCGCTCGTTTGTGTGGTGGGCACCTTAGCGGCGGGGCAAGGGGAGTGATACCGCTATTTTCAGCTTGCCCCCGTTATTCAATCCACAGGTGGGTAACTATGGGGATAACTTGAGCCCGGCACAAAAAGAAAAGGCGGCCCGAAGACCGCCTTTCTTCAATTTCGGTGGAAACCGGTCAGCCTCAGGCTTCGGTTTCTTCGCCTTCTTCGGTGGCAGCTTCTTCAGCGGCTTCTTCTTCGAAGGCCTCTTCGTAAGCTTCCTCGTCGTCGAAGTCGTCGGAAGCGACAACAGCCGAACCGGTCGAGAACTGGACGTCAGCTTCGTCAGCCGAGCGAGCGATGTTGACAACCACTTTCACGCTGACTTCAGCATGCAGGCGGATTGCAACTTCATGCAGGCCGATCGTCTTGATCGCGCGGTCGAGAACAACCTGGTTACGGTTGATCTTGCCACCGGCGTCAGCAACGGCTTCTGCGATGTCGCGGCTCGAAACCGAACCGTAAAGCTGGCCGGATTCGCCGGCAGCGCGGATCATGACGACCTTGAGGTCACCCATGCCGGCAGCGGCAGCTTCGGCTTCCTTGCGGCGAGCAAGGTTGTCAGCTTCGAGCTGAGCTTTCTGGGCTTCGTAGAACTTCTTGTTGGCAGCAGTGGCGCGGAGCGCTTTTTTCTGCGGCAGCAGGAAGTTACGGGCGAAGCCGTCCTTCACGGTGACGATCTGGCCCATCTGGCCCAGCTTTTCAACGCGCTCGAGGAGAATCACTTGCATCGTATCTGCTCCTCTGGTGCTTACTGAACCACGAAGGGCAGCAGCGCGATTTGACGGGCGCGCTTGATGGCCTTGGCGAGTTCACGCTGTTTCTTGGCCGAAACCGCGGTGATGCGGCTCGGAACGATCTTGCCCCGCTCGGAGACGTACTTCTGGAGAAGTTTCACGTCTTTATAGTCGATGGTCTGGGCATTCTCGCCGGAGAACGGGCAGCTCTTGCGGCGACGGAAAAACGGACGACGTACAGCGGCCATCAGAATTGCTCCCTTTTCTCACCACGGCCTTCACGGCCGCCACGGTCTTCACGGGGACCACGATCTTCGCGCGGACCACGGGGGCCGTCGAAGTCACGGCCGCCTTCACGCGGGCCACGACGTTCTTTGTCGGCTTTGGTGCGCAGAACGACCGACTGGCCTTCTTCGAGGGCGTCGACGCGGATGGTCATGTAACGGATGACGTCTTCATGCAGGCGCGCCTGACGCTCCAGTTCGGCAATTGCCTTGTGGGGTGCGTCGAGGTTAAGGAGCACATAGTGACCCTTACGGTTTTTCTTGATGCGGTACTGCAGATTCTTGAGGCCCCAATATTCATTCTTGGTGACCTTGCCGCCGTTGTCCTCGACAATTTTCGAGAAATCGGCGGTCATGCTTTCCACTTGGGCGGCGCTAACATCTTGCCGCGCAATGAAAACATGCTCGTAAAAAGCCATGTCTCACTCCTTTTGCTGATCGCTTGCCAGCCACAATGACTGACACCTCCAGCTTTCTTGCAATATGCCCCGAACTTGCGAAGTAGAGGAATCGGGACGCGCCTCTATACTCTCGGGGGCTAGGGGAATCAACCCCGGATCGGCGGAATCCCGAGATTTCTGCCAAAAGGCTTGCAAGGCTCTGCCGGCCTGTGGCACTCCGGCCCGATACCAGCGCCGAACGGCCAGCGTTCCGTAACGGCATTTCGAGGGGATGAATATGACACGCGCACTCGTCTTTCCGGGTCAGGGCAGCCAGTTCATCGGCATGGGCAAAGCGCTCGCCGACGCTGAACCTGCCGCCCGTCTCGTTTTCGAAGAAGTGGATGACGCGCTCGGCCAGAAGCTGTCGGCCCTGATATGGGAGGGTAGCGAGGACGATCTGAAGCTCACCGAAAATACACAGCCCGCCCTGATGGCCGTTTCGATGGCGGTTATCCGCGTCCTCGAAGTTGGCGGCAAGAAGGTCGATACGATCGCGAGCCATGTGGCTGGCCACAGCCTTGGCGAATATTCCGCACTCGCAGCCGCCGGTGCCTTCACGCTTGCCGATACGGCCCGCCTCCTGAAGCTGCGCGGGCAGGCCATGCAGCGCGCCGTGCCGGTGGGAGAGGGCGCGATGGCCGCGATCCTCGGCCTTGACCTGGACACTGTGAAAGCCGTGTGCGCCGAGGCCGCCGCGGGCGAGGTCGTGGTTGCGGCTAACGATAACGCCGACGGTCAGATCGTGATTTCGGGCCACAAGGCAGCCGTTGAGCGCGGCATCGAGATTGCCAAGGCAAAAGGCGCCAAGCGCGGCCTTCTGCTGCCCGTGTCCGCCCCCTTCCATTGCCCGCTGATGAAGCCGGCGGCCGACGAAATGGCAGCGGCGCTCGCGGATGTTGCCATCGAACGTCCTTCGGTGCCGGTGATTGCCAACGTGCTCGCCGCCCCCATCAGCGAGCCATCCGGCATTCGCAACCTGCTGGTGGAACAGATTACGGGTGCGGTGCGCTGGCGCGAATCCATGGCCTCGCTGCGCTCGCTTGGCGTGACTGACGTTGTGGAAGTCGGCGCCGGCAAGGTGCTGACCGGCCTCGTGAAGCGGATCGACAAGGATCTGGCGACGGTTAATCTGCAGGAACCGGCCGACATCGAAGCCTTTGCGGCAACGCTTTGAACCCTGGGAAAGGAACAGGAATGTTTGATCTGACGGGCAAGAAGGCCCTTGTAACGGGCGCCACCGGCGGGATCGGTGAAGCGATTGCCGCAGCTCTTCACGCGGCCGGTGCCGAAGTCGCCATTTCCGGCACGCGTGCCGAGAAGCTTGAAGAGCTGAAAGCCAAACTCGGTGATCGTGTTCATGTGATTCCGGCCAATCTTTCGGACCGCGCAAGCGTTGATGCGCTTGCTGCCTCCGCGCAGGAAGCGATGGGCGGTGTCGACATCCTTGTGAACAATGCCGGCATCACCCGCGACGGCCTTGCCATGCGGATGAAAGACGATGACTGGGACAGCGTGATGCAGGTGAACCTCGAATCCGCGTTTCGCCTGTCCAAGGCCATGCTGCGCCCGATGATGAAGGCGCGCTTCGGCCGTATCATCAATATCACCTCGGTCGTGGGTGTGACCGGCAACCCGGGCCAGTGCAACTATGCGGCGTCGAAAGCAGGCCTTATCGGCATGTCCAAGTCGCTGGCGCAGGAAGTGGCAAGCCGTGGCATCACGGTCAATTGCGTGGCGCCCGGCTTCATCGTGACGCCGATGACCGACGCGCTGAATGACGACCAGAAAAAAGCCATTACCGACGGCATCCCGGCGGGCACCCTCGGCACGCCCGAGGATATCGCTGCTGCCGTCCTCTATCTTTCGAGCCTTGAGGCTGGTTATGTGACGGGCCAGACGCTGCATGTGAACGGCGGGATGGCAATGATCTGAAGGGGTCTGGCTGAGGCCTGATCCCAGTGCCGTGATTTCGCCAACTCGCGCTTCTCAAACCCGGGAAACTGTGTTACGAGCAGCCCGGTACGGCGTCAAACGGCAGGAAACCGCCGCTGTCTTGAAGTTAAGGGACAGGGTGCCATATAGGGAAAGCATGGGCTATCATGGTCCGGGCCGACCCAAATCGGTGTTAGAAACTGAGGAAATGAAACATGAGCGAAATCGCCGAAAAGGTGAAAAAGATCGTCGTTGAGCACCTGGGTGTGGACGAAGACAAAGTAACCGATACCGCCAGCTTCATCGATGATCTTGGCGCTGACAGCCTCGACACCGTCGAACTGGTCATGGCGTTTGAAGAAGAGTTCGGCATCGAGATTCCGGACGACGCTGCCGAGAAAATCCAGACCGTCAAGGACGCGATCGATTTCATCAGCGCCAACGCTTGACGCTGATCAGGTTTGAAAGAGGCAACAGCCGGGCCGAACGGGTTAGGCTGTTGCCTTTTTTGTTTCTGCGCTATGGTGGGCCCCACCAGATTTAAGGCGCATCAGGATTTGAGGGAATTCAGATGAGACGTGTCGTTGTAACCGGTATGGGCATGGTGTCGCCGCTGGCGACCGGTGTTGAAAAAACTTGGGAAAGCCTCGTTGCAGGCAAATCGGCAGCCACCCGGATCACCAAGTTTGAAGTGACCGATCTTCCTTGCCAGATCGGTTGCGAAGTGGTGCACGGCGACGGTACGGGCCGCACCTTCAACCCGGACGACTGGATGGCGCCCAAAGACCAGCGCCGCGTCGATCCTTTCATTCTTTACGGCATGGCCGCCGCGACCCAGGCGGTCGAAGATGCTGGCTGGACTGAACCGAGCGAAGAGGAAAAGATCCGCACCGGCGTGATGATCGGTGCCGGCATCGGCGGCCTGCAGTGGATCGCCGAAACCTCGCTCATCCTCAACGAGCGCGGCCACCGCAAGGTGAGCCCGCACTTTATCGCTGGTTCGATCATCAATCTCGTGTCCGGCAACCTGTCGATCAAATACGGTTTCAAGGGCCCGAACCATTCGGTGGTGACCGCCTGTGCGACCGGCACGCACGCCATTGGCGACGCGGCCCGCCTGATCGCACTTGATGACGCCGACGTCATGATTGCGGGCGGCGCAGAGGCATCTGTTTGCGCCATCGCTTATGCCGGTTTCAGCCAGGCCCGTGCGCTGGCCACCGCATTCAATGATACGCCTGAAAAGGCATCGCGCCCCTGGGATCAGGACCGTGACGGCTTCGTGATGGGCGAGGGCGCCGGTGTGGTTGTCCTTGAAGAGCTTGAACATGCCAAGAAGCGCGGCGCCAAGATTTACGGCGAAGTGATCGGCTATGGCATGTCCGGTGACGGTTATCACGTCACGGCCCCGGCCCCTGATGGATCGGGCGGTTACCGCGCCATGGAAGCCGCAATCAAGCGCGCCGGCATTGCAGCGGGCGATATCGATTATATCAACGCCCATGGTACCTCGACGCCGCTTGGCGACGAGATCGAGTTTGGCGCTGTGAAGCGCCTGCTGGGCGATGCGGCGTCCAAGGTTGCCATGTCCTCCACCAAGTCGGCCATTGGCCACCTTCTGGGGGCCGCCGGTGCCGTGGAAGCCATCTTCTCGATCCAGGCGATCAACAAGGGTGTCGTTCCGCCGACCCTGAACCTCGACAACCCGGCCGAATCGTGCACGGGCATCAACCTGGTGCCGCACACGGCGCAGGAGAAAAAGGTGAAGGTCGCGCTGTCGAACTCGTTCGGCTTTGGTGGCACCAACGCCTCGATCATCGTGCGCGCCTACGAAGGCGACTGATCCAATCAGAACACGCCGCGAGGACCATGAACCCTCGCGGCGTGTCTTCCTTTCGGGAAAGTACGGATGTTTCTGAAGCTTCTGCGGCTTGCAGGCTTTCTGGTCCTATTTCTCGTCATCGTCGGTGGCGTGCTTGGCGCCGCGCTTTCGCGCGTGATGATGCTGCCCTCGGCCAACACCCAGAATGAATATGTCTATCTGGCGCCCGGCCAGGGTGTGTTGCGTGCCGCATATCTCAGTGCCGACGCTGCCCGTAGCTGGCAGGTGCGCAACATTGTGCTCGTTGCCGGTGTGATGGGGATCGAGCGGCAGTTGAAAGCCGGCGAATATGAGCTGAAGCCGGGCACAAAGCTCATTGACCATCTGGCGACGATGCGCGACGGCGACACGTTCAAACGCCGCGTGGCGGTACCTGAAGGCCTTTCAAGCGCGCAGGTCGTGTCGCTTCTCAAGGATGCCTTCGGGCTCGAGCTTGAAGGGCTCACCGAGCCTGCCGAGGGCAGTTTGCAGCCCGATACATGGTTTTACGAGCGCGGCAACACGGCGAAGGCGCTTGTTGCCCGGATGCAAGCAGCGCAAGCGGCCTTCCTGAAGGAGGCGTGGGAAGTTCGCGCGCCGGGCCTGCCGTTCAAAAGCCCGGAAGAAGCCTTGATTCTTGCCTCCATCGTCGAGAAGGAGACGGGCGTGGCGAGCGAGCGGCCTTTGGTTGCCGCGGTTTTCGTCAACCGATTGAAGAAGGGGATGCGCCTGCAATCGGACCCCACTGTTGTTTATGGCGTCAACGGCGGCCAGCCGCTCGGTCGGCCGATCCGCAAAAGCGATCTTGCCGCAGACAATTCCTATAATACCTATGTGATCAAGGGCTTGCCGCCCACTCCCATCGCCAATCCGGGGCGAGAGGCAATCAAGGCGGTGCTGGATCCTGCTCCCGTCGACTATCTCTATTTTGTGGCTGATGGTACGGGCGGGCATGCCTTTGCCCGCACCCACAATGAGCATTTGAAGAATGTGGCTGCGTGGCGGCGGCTGAGCCAGCGGTAAGCCGTTTTCGCTTTTCTGTATGGCCCAAGCCGGTATAGTGCCCCGCTATCCCATGATGGAGTGACCCCATGAACCTGATGAGCATGACAGGATTTGCCCGCGCCAGCGGCGAAGGCCTTGGCTACCGCTGGGTCGTGGAGGCAAAAAGCGTCAATGCCAAGGGGCTTGAGGTCCGCGTCAAACTGCCGGGCACGCTTGATTCCATTGATATCGAACTGAAACGCCGTGCGGGTCTGATGCTGAAGCGCGGCACGCTCTTTGTGAATATCAATCTTGATCGCGGTGAGGCGGCGGAAGGTTTCTCGATCAACGAGGAACGCCTGGCGGCACTTGTGGCGCTTGCCGGCCGATATGACGGTACCAAGGGGATGGCGCCAGCGCGGCTGGATGGTTTGCTGATGGTGCGCGGGGTGATCGATTTTGCTGATGAAGCCCCGGACAGCGATACGCTTGATGCGCTCGGGAATGCGGTGCTGGCGAGCGTTGATGAGGCGCTCAAAGCGCTTGTGGAGGCGCGCCGGGACGAGGGTGGCCGGCTCGCGACAGTGCTGGCTGCCCAGTTGGACGATATCACGCGCCTGACGGGCGAGGCTGAAACACTGGCAAACGACCGGACAGAGCAGATGGTGGCCCGCTTCAAGGCGCAGGTTGAAAAGATGCTTGGCGGTGAAAAGCCGGTCGCGGACGAACGGCTGGCGCAGGAGATTGTCCTTCTTGCCGTAAAGGCTGATATCCGCGAGGAACTCGACAGGCTGGCCAGCCATATCGAGGAAGCCCGCCGGCTGATGGCGGATGAAGGCCCGGTAGGCCGCCGGCTCGATTTCCTCTGTCAGGAATTCAACCGCGAAGCCAACACGCTTTGTTCCAAATCCGGGGACACGGCACTGACCCGTGTGGGCGTTGAGCTGAAAACCGTGATCGACCAGTTCCGCGAACAGATTCAGAATATCGAATAATTAATGTACATGATGAGATAATATAAATATGTCGCTGAAAAATCTTGAAAAACGTCGTGGCGTGATGCTTGTCCTTTCGTCGCCTTCGGGTGCGGGGAAAACGACCCTGACGCGGCGTCTGTTGGAGAATGATCCGCAGATTGTCAGCTCGGTTTCGGCCACTACACGGGAAGCGCGCCCCGGAGAGGTGCATGGGAAGGACTATTATTTCATCAGCCACGACCGCTTCAAGGACATGGTCGACAATGGCGAATTCCTTGAGCATGCAAACGTGTTCGATAACCGCTACGGCACGCCGCGCGGCCCGGTGATGGAGGCCCTGAAAAACGGCAAGGACATCATTTTCGATATCGACTGGCAGGGCACCCAGCAGCTGGCGGAAAGTGCGGCGGACGATCTCGTGCGTGTCTTCATCCTGCCGCCGTCGATTGGCGACCTTGAAAAGCGCCTGCGCAGCCGCGCACAGGATAGCGACGCTGTAGTCGAGAAGCGCATGGCGCGCTCGGCGGACGAGATCAGCCACTGGTCGGAATATGACTATGTGCTGGTGAACGACAATGTCGACGCCACGTTCCAGAAGCTTGTGCATATCCTGGAAGCCGAGCGCCTGAAGCGCCGTCGCCGCATCGGCCTGTCGGACTTTGCCCGCGAACTGATGGAAGAAGGCCGCAAGCGCTGATTAGCGCGCGGCTTTCATCTCGGAATAGATTTTCGTCAGGCGCACAAAGTCGGCAACGCTCAGCGTTTCGGCGCGTGCCGTGGGGTCGATCCCTGCGGCTTCCAGAAGCGGTTCAGGTGGTACCGCCAAGCCCTTGAGGCTGGCGCGCAGCATCTTGCGGCGCTGGTTGAAGGCGCGTTCTACCACCAGTTCAAGGTCCGCGAGCTTCACGCCCGGGTCGATGGGCTCGCCCGGCACATAATGGATGATCGCACTTGTCACCTTCGGGGGCGGCGTGAAGGCGGCTGCCGGCACATTGAAGGCGATCCGTGCCTTGCCACGCCACTGCGCCAGCACCGAAAGGCGCCCATAGGCCTTGCTGCCGGGGGCCGCCACGATCCGTTCCGCCACCTCGCGCTGGAACATCAGCGTCAGCGACTTGTAGAAGGGCGGCCAGGTTTCCTGCGTCAGCCAGCGGATCAGCAGCATGGTGCCGACGTTATAGGGAAGGTTCGAGGCGATATGGATATCTTCGCCGGGGACGGCTGCGAGCGCCGCCGGTTCGTCGATTGTCATCGCATCGCCTTCGATCACCGTCAGGCGGCCGTCGAAGGCGTCGCTGATGTCAGCAAGGGCAGGCAGGCAGCGCCGGTCCATCTCCACCGCCACCACGCGCTTGGCGCCTTCGGTGAGAAGGGCGCGGGTCAGGCCGCCGGGGCCGGGGCCGACCTCATAGACGACTGAGTTTGAAAGATCACCCGCCACTCGCGCGATGCGCCCTGTGAGGTTAAGGTCCAGAAGGAAGTTCTGCCCGAACGACTTTTTGGCGCGCAGTTCATACTTGTTGATGACCTCACGCAAGGGGGGCAGGGCGTCAGCCATTCACGGCCTCCCGTGCGGCCATCGCGGCGGCTTCGCGGATGGCGGCAAGCATGCTGTCGGTGCGGGCCTTGCCGGTGCCGGCAAGGCTCAGCGCCGTCCCGTGATCGGGCGAGGTGCGGATGATCGGCAGGCCGAGCGTGATATTGACCCCGCCATAGAAATCGAGCGTCTTCAGCGGTACCAGAGCCTGATCGTGATACATGCAAAGGGCAACGTCATAGGCTGCGCGGGCGTCCGCATGGAACATCGTGTCTGCTGCATGAGGTCCGCTGACGGCAATGCCTGCATCCTCGAGCGCCCAGATGGCGGGCTGGATATGGGTGCCTTCCTCAATGCCAAGCGCGCCCCCTTCACCCGCGTGCGGGTTGAGGGCTGCAATGGCAATGCGAGGCGCATCAATGCCGAAGCGTGCCTTCAGGTCATGCGCGGCGGTGAGGCCTGCATGCACGATGGCCGCGCTCGTCAGCTTTGCGGGAACGTCTTTCAGCGCCATGTGGATCGTTACCGGGATGACCCTGAGCCCTTCGGTGGCGAGCATCATCACAGCGTCCGATGCGGGTAGGTCGAGCCGTTCAGCCAGATATTCGGTGTGGCCGGGGGCAGTGAAGCCGGCGGCATAGAGCGCCGATTTCTGGATCGGGCAGGTGACGACGCCTGCAACCTTGCCTTCTGAGGCCAGTTCAACAGCCTTGTCGATGGCTGCGATAACGATAGGGGCACTTGCCGGGTCAATCACGCCGGGCGTGACATTCTTCAGGGCAGGGCCCGCTTTCAACACCGGGATGGCCTTGTCAAAAACAGCTGTGGCTTCAGCCGCGTCTTCAATTTCGGTAACAGGAAGGTCGCTGTCATGAGCGAGAAGCGCGGATTTGCAGCCGATGAACACAAAGGCGGGCAGGGCGAGGGGCTTGCGGTCCTTCCAAAGGCGCACCACAAGTTCCGGCCCCACCCCCGCGGGCTCCCCCATGGTGATGGCAAGCGGCAGGGCGGCTTTCAAAGGGTCACCGGTAGTCGATGATCGATTTGCGGCGGATGTCGCGGAGATAGCGGCGGGCCATCATGGACAGGCGCTGCTGTTCGATCTGGTCATAGATCGCATCGAACTCGGGCTCCTGCACTTCCGGCTCGCGGCGGTCGCAAAGCAGGAGGACGCGCCAGCCATCCGGCATCTTCTGCAGGGTCGTGGCATCACCGATCTCGAGCTTCTCGACTTCGCCGCGCACGTCCGGTTGCAGGTCCCGAATGCGCAGGAGGCCAACCTCCGGCGGCATGTCGGCGCCGGATTCGTCCACATAGCGGGAAACCGCCCCGCAGGAGGTATCCTCCTTGTGCAGATTGTTCGCGATGAGTTCAAAGCGGGCAACCGCATCGGCGTCTGCGAGCTTTTCCTGGCTGAGGCCGATCTGGCGCAGGCTGACCTGCGCGTCGAGCGGATCGGCGGTCAGCACACGGCGGCGGTCGCGCAGGGCCAGAATGAGATAGCCACCGGCGGTGCGCACCGGGTCAGCGACTTCACCGACACCGATGTTTTCAATGGCGGCGGACTGATACCTGTCCAGGTCGTCGGCAGTCAACCAGCCAAGATCGCCCCCGACGGCGGCCGAGGATGATGCTGAAAGCTGCTGGGCGATTTCGGGGAAGGAAGCGCCGCCGCGGATACGCGAGACAAGTTCCTCGGCGTTCGCTTTCACGCTCGCTTCCTGTTCGGGCGAGTCGACAAGAAGCACGATCTCGCCAAGACGGAGTTCGAACTTGCCCTTGTTATCGTAGATGCGCTTGATGGTGGCCTCGACTTCTTCGTCGGACACACTCACAAAGGAGCCCATGCGGCCCTGCACGAGGCGGGACCAGACGATTTCGGCTTCCATCTGTTCCATCATCGTTTTCTTGCTGGAGCCGATGTTGGCGAGGGCCTGCTCGAACTGTTCCGGGGTCTGGCCCATGCCCTGCGAGCGGCGGGCGAAATAGCTTTCAAGCTCGGCGTCGCTGATTTCCAGCTCGAACTGTTTGGCTTCCTGGATTTCAAGCTTTTCGTCGACCATCGAGCGGATGACCTGCTCGCGCACCCGCAGGAATTCCTCTTCGGTACGGATGCCGCCGGAAATCGCGATCACGAGGCGCAGGCGCTGGTCGATATCGAAGGAAGTGATGGGCTCGTCATTGACCAGAACCTCAACGCTGTTCAGCGCCTGCTGGGCAGCCACTGGCTGGATGGCGCACAGGCACCCTGCAAGTGCCAGAATGCCGTTCTTCCAGCTTTTGAAAGAGGTTGTCATACGCTTCCCTGTATTCTTTACCGTCATCGAAGTCTTTCTTCCCGCCCTTTAACGACTGACCTTGTAGTCGGTTTCCGATGGCACGACTAGCCCAAATTCTTCAGCTTCAGCCGGAACAGGATCGAGGTGCCGGGGTCGATATCGCGGTCCCGCGTGTAGGTTTTCCTGACCGTGGTGGAGAATTCCACACATTCGTCACGGTAGCCGAGGCCGATGTCATATTCGACCCCGTCCCAGCCATTTGTGAGGTTCTGGATGATCGAGCCATAAAGCCGCCATTCATCCGTTATCCCATAATGCGCGGTGGCACGCAGTTCCTCGCGGTCCTCACGGTCGTCAAGCTCGAACTGGGCCAGGCCCCGGTCGAGGTTGAGATATCCAAGCGTGATGGCGCTTTTTGTGCCACCAACGCGCAGGCTCACTTCATTGCGGCGAAGCGCCAGCGAGCTTTCATCCATGCGGAAGGCATGCTGGATATCCAGCCAGTCCTTGTAGCTGACAAGGGTGCGTACCACGATGTCCGACACATCGCCCTCAAGGCCGGTGCCATCGTCAAACTCGGAGCCGTCCCCGGTGATCCGGTAGGCCTGACCCACAAGGACGTGGCTCAGCCAGTCGCTGCTTTCATAGCGCCAGCGCAGGCCGGCGGTGACGCGTGAACCTTCTTCCCAGAGATCGTAGCCCGAGGCCCGCTCAGCCGAAAAGATGTTCAGCTCGTTCAGTTCGAACGCACGGCTGTCCTCATTCACCAGATCAAGCGGGGAGCCGCGCGCAGGCGACAGCGTCACCTCAAGGATCGGCTCCAGCACATGTGTGCCATTGGCGCCGTAACGTACCAGCGGATAGGTGGCGCTGCCGGTGATCCGCGAAAGGCCGCGGAAGGTGGTGCCGCCGTCGCCGCCAAACTCGGGGTCGTCGGGCTCGTTGGCGTCGGTGATATAATAGGCGTCGCCCCGGATCAGGGCGTCGGCATCGAAGACAAAACCGCTGTCAGCAATCCAGCGGCGGCGCCAGTTACCGGAAATCGACAGGCGGTTGGTATCCAGCCCGTCCGTCCGGTGCAGCATCAGCGCATTGGCCTTCAGGCTGACCGTGCCGCCGATCGGCACTGCGTCGGTCACATATTCCGCCTGCAGGAGGGGCAGCACGAAGCCGGTCTTGCCCGAAATGTCTTCCTGTCGAAGGCCCTGAAAGGCCATAGCACTGGCGCCCACATAGGAGCGTCCGAAGAAGCCTTCAAAGTTATAGTCGCTGATCAGCGTATCGACTTTCGAGAAGTCGTAGCGGCGAAGATACGTATCGTCCGACGCCCAGTTGATCTGGTAGGTCGAACGCCAGTTGCTGTCGTGCTGGAAACGGCCTTCGGACGAGAAGTGACCGCGCACGGTGTTTTCGCCTGTATCTACGCCGTTTTCGTCATAATCGTTGGCAGGCGTGGCGCTACCGCTGATTTCATACTGGCCGATACCGACATGCTGGCGATATTCGCCGGCGAGGATCACACCTTCTTTCGAGGTGAGGATCGGCGTCAGGGTCGCATCGATGCTGGGGTTGAAAACCTGATAATAGGGAAACGCGGCAACAACGCCGAGTTCCTTGGTGGTTTTCAGGTCCGGCGGCAGGAGGCCACTGGCGCGCTTCTGCTCAGGATCCGGATGCGAGAAATAGGGGGTCCAGAGGACCGGCACACCCAACACTTCAAGCCGGGCGTCGCGGTAGGTGAGGCGCTTCTTGCCGGCATCATGGACGACTTCCACAGCCTTGATCTGCCAAAGCGGCGGGCGGCTGTCGCCTTCGCACACCTTGCAGGGGCTGAAGACGGCGAGATCCAGCTCGGTGCGGCCGGTATTCTCGTCGTGCATAGCGCTTTTGGCCGCAACCTGCGCGCCGTCCGCCAGCAGGAGGCGGATATCTTCGACAAAGGCACGTTTCAGATTGTCGGTCAGTTCGATCTGCGGCGCGACGATCCGGTTGCCATCCTTCATGGTCAGTGTCACGGCACCGTGCGCGCTCGCCTCGCCGGTTTTCTCGCTGTAGCGGATTTCACCGGCCTCCAGCACCATGCCGTCATGCACAAGTTTCACGCGGCCAAGGGCGCGGGCCTCGCCCGTGTCGGCATCATAGGTCAGGAGATCGGCGCTCAGTTCCACCTCGCCTTTTTCCTGGGCATGGGCTGCAGGGCTGAGCATGCTGCCCGCCAGAAGGCTGGCGGCAAGGGCCGATCTTGAGAAAGCTTTGCGGATGGCAGGCAAGGGGACGATCCGTGATAGTCAGGCAATATTCGCTTTGGTGATACCGGCTTGATGCTGTCGCTGCAATGAAGAAGCGAAGCGAGGGCGCCACCACAGCGGTAAAATGTGGCTTTTTTGGCAGTGAAGGTGAAAAGGGCGATGCCATGCCCTTGCCAAGACGTGGCTTTGGGGGCATCTAGTAACCTGTCTCCCGGCACCAGAACAGGGTGTCCAGCCTTGGCCGGTGGCCATTGCCGCCGCACGGATGCCGGGCCAACCGACAATCGGGACGAGGAATTCATGCAAGTCAGATTCGAAACAGTCGCCATGCCCAAATCCGGTGCCGTGGTGTTTTTCGTGGAAAAGGATAAAGGCCTCGCTGGTCTCGCCGCCGAGGCGGACAAGGCATCGGGTGGCCAGCTCGCCAGGGCGATCAAGCTTGGCCGCTTTGAAGGCGCCAAGGGTGCGACGCTTGACGTCGTAGCGCCCGCTGGCCTTGACGCGGACCGCGTCCTGCTCGTGGGGCTTGGCGAAACTGACAAGCTGACGGAAGCCGACAAGGTGGAACTCGGCGGCACCATCACCGCAGCCCTCGCCATGAGTGGCAGTGATACCGCGACGGCGATTGTCGAGATTGCGGCCATGTGCCCCGTGGCACTGGCCGAAGGCGCTGCGCTGCGCAGCTACCGTTTCGACAAGTACCGCACCAAGGAACCCGAGGCCAAGAAGCCGACGCTGAAAACGATTGTTGTTGCAACGAAGGACAGCGATGCCGCTGCCCGCTTCGAGGCGCGCGCCAAGGTGATCGATGGCGTGTTCCTGACGCGTGATCTTGTATCTGAACCCGCGAATATCCTGTATCCGGAATCGTTTGCTGATCGCATCAAGGAACTGTCCTCGCTTGGCGTCGAGGTCGAGATACTGGGCGAAGCCGAGATGCAGAAGCTTGGCATGAATGCGCTTCTCGCGGTGGGGCAGGGCTCGGTCAAGGAATCGCAACTTGTTGTCATGCGCTGGAACGGCGGCAAAAAAGATGAGCAGCCGATTTCCTTCATCGGCAAGGGTGTGACCTTCGACACCGGCGGCATCTCGCTGAAGCCCGGCGAAGGCATGGAGCAGATGAAGTGGGACATGGGCGGCGCCGGCACCGTTGTGGGCCTCATGAAAGCGCTCGCCGGCCGCAAGGCGAAAGTGAATGTTGTCGCGGTTGTCGGCCTTGTCGAGAACATGCCGTCGGGTGACGCGCAGCGCCCCGGTGATGTGGTCACCTCCATGTCCGGCCAGACGATTGAAGTGCTGAACACCGATGCCGAGGGCCGTCTCGTTCTGTGTGATGCCATGTGGTACACCCAAGACCGCTTCAAGCCACGCTTCATGATCGATCTTGCGACCCTCACGGGCGCCATCATCATTTCGCTCGGCAACGAACATGCCGGCGTCTTCTCGTCGTCCGACGAGCTTGCAGACCAGCTTTCGAAAGCCGGTTATGCAACGGGTGACAAGACGTGGCGCCTGCCGCTTCACGACAATTACGACAAGCTGATCAACTGCCCGACCGCCGACATGAAAAACATCGGTGGCCGCGCGGCCGGCTCGATCACTGCGGCCCAGTTCCTGAAGCGTTTCACGAACGATGTGCCCTGGGCCCATATCGATATCGCCGGGACCGTCTGGTCTGACAAGGACCTGCCGCTCGCCGAGAAGGGTGGTACGGGCTACGGCGTGCGCCTTCTGGACCGCTTCGTCGCGGACTATTACGAAGGCTGACGCATATGGCGGAGATCCGCTTCTATCACCTGCAGCGCCAGACGCTTGAGGAAGCCCTTCCGAAGCTGATGGAGCGCGTGCAGGAAGCGGGTCTCCGCGCCGTTATCAAGGTGCCAGGGAGAACGCACCTCGATACGCTCGACAAGGTGCTCTGGGATTATGATCCCGGCAGCTTCCTCGCGCACGACAAGGAAGGCTGCAAGCATGCAGACCAGCAGCCATTTTACCTGACAACCGGTGACGAGGTGCCGAACGGCGCGAGCGTGCTGGTGCTGGTTGATGCTGTCGATCCGCCGGCGGAGCTCGGCTTTGACCGCTGCCTTTACATGTTCGATGGCCGCGACATGGCCATCGTTGAAAAGGCCCGTGCCCAGTGGAAGACCTTCAAGGATATGGGGGCGGAGATGAGCTATTGGCAGCAGGGCGAGCGCGGCGGCTGGGAGAAGAAGGCATGACACTGCCATCACGGGTGGATCATCCCTCGCTTCCCTATGTTCTGAGCTTCGATCCTGCCGATCTCGATTTCGCCCGCATGCATCCCTGGTATGCCGAGGAAGCCTACTGGTGCAAAGGCATCGCGCTGGAAAAGCTGACCAGAGCTTTCCTCAATTCCCTGTCCGTCGGCCTTTATGAAAAGGCGGTGTCGGGGCTTCGGCAGGTTGGTGCGGCGCGCGCCATCACCGACCGCGCGACCTTTGCCTATCTTGCTGATGTCTTTCTGGCAACTGAGGCACGCGGGCAGGGGCTGGGCGAATGGATGGTGGCGACACTGCTGGCCCACCCCGATCTCGCCGACCAGCGCCGCCAGCTTCTGGCCACAGCCGACATGCATGCGCTTTACGCCAAGTTCGGCTTCAAAGACCTGTCGAAGCCCGAAATCCTGATGGAAAAGGTCAGCGCTGCGCTGAAGGCCGCACTGACCTGAGCCTTTCACGCCTTTTCAGGCAGCAGCATGATCGTGGCCGCGAGCAGCGGCAAATCCTTCAGAAGGAACTGACCACCTGAACTGAGGAACGGGAAACCTGCCTTTGTCCATGCCGGGTCAAAGCTGATCAGGAAGGTCAGCGTCGCCACAAAGGTGGCGGCACACCCCAGTAGCCCCAGCCGGAAAAGGCCCTTGTTCCACCATGTCGCGGTGAGCAGCAAGGCGGTGATGAGCTCCAGCACCCCAATCACACAGGACGCACCCTGTTCACTGAAATTGGGCGAAAGCCACCAGTTGAAGATCGGGCTGGTGGACAGAAGCGGCGCGATACCGGCGGCTTCGGGCGCGGTGAACTTCATCCCGCCGATCCAGACAAGCACCAGCAGAAGGCCACCAAGCATGAAGCCGCGCCCTGCGCGCTCGTAGCCCGTCAGATAAAGGCAGAGGCCCGCAATCGTCGCATATTTCAGAAGGCCCTGACCCGAGCCGATGGCGGGGAAGCCGCCGAGGCTGTCGTCCCAAACAGGATTGGTGAAAAGAAGGCTGAGCGCGCCGAGCGAGATCAGGAGGAGGGTTGCCGCGCCGATCTTGCGGGTGCGCGCAGCGAGCAGGAGGAGGGCGCCGACGGCCTGTGCAATGCCGAGGACAATCCCGATGGTCTCCTTGTTCGGTTCAAGGCCCGAGAGGAAAGTGTGTCCACCCAGCCACCGGCCGACAATGGGTGTGGCTGTGCCGGTCAGGTTCATCGCCGCGAACCACAGAAACACGAACGCTAGCGATCCCGCCGCTATGCGCTGCCGGGTGCCGCTATCCGGCGAATAGTGGGTGGGTGCCGTGATCATGTCCTGAACCCCTTGAAGGACGAAAACTGACGTCATAAGCCGCGAACTCGCCGATCACATCAACTCAAGTATCGGTCATCGTCCGCGAGCACGGCTTGATCATCCGTTCGGGACGGAGGACAGGACGATCCGCATGGTCATTTAAATTTCATGGGGTTTTGTGATTCATGTCTTGTAATTAAGAATAGTTCGCATTATCACTCGCGGCTCAGGAGGATAATGCCCATGTCAAACAATCACAATTCGCGCCGGATGGCGTCTGTTTTCGGTCTTTCGGTTGCCGCATCCGCGCTGACTGTTCCAGTTTTTGCTGAAACATATGCTGCTGGGGACGACGTGGAGGAGATCATCGTCTCCGGCCGCGCTCAGACTCTTTACCGGGTCTCGGAAACGAGCGTGGTCAGGGGTGCCGCCGATCCGCTTGATATTCCACAGTCCGTAACCGTGCTGAACGCTGCGCTGATCGCTGACCAAGGCGCGCGCGACATGACGGATCTTTACCGCAACATCGCCGGTATCTCTACCTTCAGCTATTCGGGCGTAACCTTCCGCGGCTTCCGTCAGGATCAGGTCTTTTACGACAATCTCCGTGGCAACCCGTTCATCGCCTTCTCGGTACCGAAGCTGTTCAATATCGAACGTGTCGAGGTCCTCAAGGGGCCGGCCGGCATGCTTTATGGCCCCGGCGAGCCGGGCGGCCTGATCAATTATGTGACCAAGGTGCCGACCGAGGAACTGGCGGCGAGCGCCAGCCTCACCCGTGGTAATTATGATCGCTATGGTGCGGCCGGCGACGTTTCGGGCGCCCTGAACAAGAGCGAAACAATCCTCGGCCGGGTGGGCGCCTTCTATGAAACCATGAAACCCTTCCGCAATAACACGAAGGATACCTCGCTCATCCTTGATGGCGGGCTCACCTTCAAGCTTGGCGAAAGCGCCCGGCTGATCACGCAGGTCAGTCATTATGACCAGGACATGCAGGCCGCCCGCCTGCGCGGCGTGCCGGTGGACGATAATGGCGACTTTCTTGCCGACCGCAGCTGGAACACCAACGAAGCCAGCGACTTTCTGGACCTGAAAGCCACGGTGTTGCAATCCCGCCTTCTGGGTGAGGTGTCGGACGACTGGAGCTACGAACTGGCCGTGCGCTATTTCGATGCGAACGAACGCCAGCAGTATCACGAGGCTCGCGGCCTTGTGGATACGGATGCCGACGGCGTGGTCGATGCCTCGCGCCGCGAACTGCGCGATCAGGAACGCAACACCGAGGGACTGACGATTGCAGCGTCGAGCGTGATCAACAAGCCGCTTTTCGGGCTCGATAACACGATCCTCGTGGGTGGCGATTACTACCGCGAAGATTCGGACTTCTGGGGCCGTACGGTGCCGAACGCCGAAATCCCGCTCCTTAGCCTGACCAACCCCGTTTACGGCCAGTCTGGCGCGTCCTTCTATGATCTTGAAAGCTATCCCCTGCGCAGCACGGAATCGCGGCTGACCCGCACCGGTATCTATCTGCAGGATCAGCTGAGCCTCACCGACAATCTCATCCTGATCGCCGGTGTGCGCTACGATGATTTCGAGGATGAAGACCTGCTCAGCGATACCGGCTTTTCCGATGGCGACTGGGCGCTGCGCGGCGGCGTGATCTACAAGCCGGTCGACGGCGTGTCCTTCTATGCCAGCTGGTCGGAAAGTTTCGAGCCGCAGGCCATTTCCTCGCAAAGCGAGCTTGCGGGCGGACCCTTCAGCCCGATGACCGGCAGCCAGATCGAGGGCGGCGTGAAGTTTGACCTGTTCAACGGCCGCCTGCAGGGCGGTGCCGCTGTCTATCAGATCAAGCGCCAGAATATGCTGCAGGTGGACCCGAACGGGGACGAAAGCGATGGCGTTGCCGATTTCTCGACGGTCGGCGAAGTGACGAGCGAAGGCTTCGAGGTCGAGCTGGTGGCCGATCTGACCGACGCCTGGGTGCTGACCGCCAATTATGGCTATAACGATGCCCGCATCACCCGCACGGTGCCGGGTGGTACCTTCACGAATGCCGTGGGGGACCGCTTCGCCAACGCGCCGAAGCATCAGGCGGGCCTTTGGACCCGTTATGAGGTGGCGGCAATCAACACGACCTTCGCCGCCGGCATGGAATATGTAGGTGAACGGGTCAGCATCGAGGGCCAGCCGGTCAATCCCTATACGATCTTCGATGCCTCGATCATCTATACCTTCAGCGAAGAACTTGATGTGATGCTGCGTGCCGATAATATCTTCGACAAGAAATATGCGGCATCGGGCTTCATCGCGCGCACCGGCCACTTCCCGGGCGAACCGCGCACGGTGTTTGTCGAACTGCGCTGGAAACTCTGAGTGTAAATGGCCAAAGGGCGTTCCATATGGTGGCTCGTTCACCACTGGGCGGGGATGAAAGTCAGCCTGTTCCTGACCTTCATCCTCGCCACGGGGACGCTCGCTGTACTTTCAGCGGAAATCGACTGGCTGATCAACCCCGAGATGCGGGTGGAAAGCCGGGAAGGCCCGGTTGCCAGCTGGGGTGAGTTGGTGGCGGCAGGGCTTGCTGCGGCACCCGAAGGGGCCCGTCTTGAACGGATCAGCGAACCGCGTGACCCTTGGTTTGCTGCTGAAATGCTGGTTGTGGACGCAGGCGGCACCCGCCAGCGGATCTTTATCAATCCATGGACGGCGGACGTGCAGGGCCTCCTGCCATGGTTCAACGCCCAGCGCCTTTTCAGGGAACTTCACCGCCACCTGATGCTGCCGGTGAAGGTCGGCCTGCCTTTCGTAGCGATCCTTTCACTGCCCATGCTCGCCTCGGCCATCACCGCCTTTGTGGTGTATAAACGCTGGTGGCGCGGCTTTTTCAAATGGCCGGCAAGCCCCGCCGCAAAGCGCGGCAGCCCGCGGCGTTTTTACGGCGACCTGCACCGGCTGGCGGGTGTGTGGAGCCTGTGGTTCGTGCTGCTGATCGGCCTCACGGGCCTTTGGTATCTTGTGGAATGGGGCGGCGGAAACGCGCCGCAGCCTGAGCGCCGAGGGGAAGTGCTGCCGGCAATCGAGCAGATCGACGCCGCGACTTTGGACGCAGCCATAGCAGTCGCACAGGCCGACTATCCAACGCTTCACATCACGTCGCTCTATTTCCCCGAGGGCAAGCCCGGCGGCCTCGTTGTCATGGGACAGGCCGATGCCTTGCTCGTTCGCGAACGGGCCAATGCCGTGCTCGTCGATCCCGCCACCATGCGTGTGGTGCAGCGCCTACGCGGCGAGGACTTGACTGTCCATCAGCGCATCAGCGAGGCGGCGGACCCGCTGCATTTCGGCACTTTTGGCGGCTTCTGGGTGCGGCTTCTGTGGTTCCTTTTCGGGATGCTGCTGACGCTTCTGGCTGTCACCGGTATCCTTATCTATGCCCGTCGGCTGGCGCCGAAGGCCACGGTAACCGGGCCTGCGCCCGGCGCGCTCGCTCGCATGTGGGTGGCGATGGGGCCGTTCGCAT
The DNA here is from genome assembly GCF_026719705.1 of Pseudokordiimonas caeni. Lineage (GTDB taxonomy): Bacteria > Pseudomonadota > Alphaproteobacteria > Sphingomonadales > Kordiimonadaceae > Gimibacter > Gimibacter caeni. The sequence continues at coordinate 1,074,527 of NZ_JAPPRR010000001.1, forward strand.
GGCCGTCCGCCACCCTTTGCAGCATCGGGCTTGTGATGGCGGCTGTGAACATCGCCGCGGGCTGATTGCGCAAATCGCGCTGTGCCTATCGAAATCCCTTCACGAAACGGCGGACTTCTGCCATTCTGAAAGCCTGATGTGTAGACCATCCCCCCGGCGGCATGCACATATCTTTGACAATGAGGACACAATGCTGAAGCGGCTGTTTGCTGTGGCGATATTTCTTTGGCTTGCCGCCTGTGGCTGGCTTTATGGCTGGCAGGAGAATGTGTTGTTCCATTTTCTGCCGGTGGACGAAAGCCACGCGTTCGCCTTTGACATGCCGACACGGGAAGTCTGGCTTGACCGGCCGGATGGCGCCCGGCTCAATGGTGTTGTCTTTCTGGCGGACGAGCCACGCCGCGGCGCGATTGTCTATTACAAGGGTAACGCGGGCAATGTGGGGCATTCGGAAAGCATGGCGCGCATTTTCACACCGCTCGGCTTCGATGTGGTGTCCATGGATTATCGGGGGTTCGGCAAAAGCCGGGGTGAGATGAGCGAGGACGCTCTCATTGACGATGCCGTTGCCTGGTATGATTGGACGAAGGCGCGTTATGCCGAAGAGGACGTGCGGATCGTCGGCTATTCGCTCGGCACCAGTCTTTCAGCCCAGGTGGCGGAGCGCCGCCTAGTGGGCGATGTGATCCTGTTCGCCCCGATGAAATCGGTGCTTGATGTCGGCCAACGGCGCTATCCCTTCGTGCCGTCATTCCTCGCGCGCTATCCGCTGAGGAGCGATCTGGCGCTGGCGGATGCAGGCGCGTCCCGCATCGTGATCTATCACGGCACAGAGGACGAGGTGATTCCGCTTGCCTCGGGGATCGAACTCAAGCCGCTGCTCGGGCCGGACGACGCGTTCGAGGTGATCGAGGGGGCAGACCATGTAGACCTGCCATGGCGGCCCGAGGTGACCGCAGATATCAGAAGGCGCTGGGGGCGAGGATTTCAGTCAGCAAATTCGGCCGAGGCCGCATCATAGGCTTCTTGCGCTTCAAGCCACGCCATTTCGGCGTCCTCGAGAAGCGCTTTCTGCTTGGCGAGATCGACCTGCAATGAGGTGACCTTGGCGGTCGCGGCAGCGTCCTGACTTGCATAAAGGGCAGGGTTGCCAAGCTTTTCCTCGAGGCCGGCGACGAGCACCGACAGCTTCTCGACCTTGGCTTCGGCGCGTTCGGCCTCGCGGCGCAGGGGGGCGAGCTTCAGGCGGACGTCGGCGGCCGCCTGCCGCTGCGCCTTGCGGCTGCTGTCGGACTTATCCACTTTATCGGCTCTGTCGCCGCCACGTTCCTTCAGAAGGTGGACGCGGTAGTCGGCAAGGTCGCCCTCGAAGCGCTTCACATCGCCTTTTTCCACCAGCCACAGCCGGTCGGCGCAGGCTTCGAGCAAGTGGCGGTCGTGGCTGATCAACACCACGGCACCATCGAAATCGTTGATGGCGTGAATGAGCGCCTCGCGGCTGTCGACATCAAGGTGGTTGGTCGGCTCGTCCAAAATCAACAGCTGGGGGGCGTCGAAGGTGCACACCGCAAACATCAGCCGGGCTTTCTCGCCGCCAGACAACGACTCGATGGGGCGGTCGGCCTTGTCGGCACCGAAGCCGAAGCTGCCGAGGCGGGCGCGCACCTTGGCCTCGATCGCATCAGGCATCAGCTTTTTCATCTGATCAAGCGGTGTCGATTTCGGGTTCAGTTCATCCAGCTGATGCTGTGCGAAATAGCCGACCTTCAGGGCCTTCGATTTGCGGCTGCTACCGTCCATGGGGGCAAGCCGGCCGGACAGCAGCTTGGCGAAGGTCGATTTGCCGTTGCCGTTGGCGCCCAGAAGCGCGATCCGGTCATCCATGTCGATCCTCAGATCGAGCTTCTTGAGGATAGGGTGACCCACCTCATAACCGACCGACGCGCCTTCAAGCGCGATAAGGGGCGACGAGAGCGGCTCCGGGTTCGGGAAGCGAAAGGGGATCGTCTCGGACGTTGCCATCGTGGCGATAGGCTGCATCTTTTCAAGGATTTTCAGGCGGCTTTGCGCCTGCTTGGCTTTCGAAGCCTTGGCCTTGAAGCGGTCGACAAACGCCTGAATATGACGGCGTTCGGCTTCCTGCTTGGATTTGAGCGCGGCCTGACGCTCCATCTTCTCGGCGCGCAGTTGCTCGAACCGGTCATAGCCGCCGGTGTAGATATTCAGTTTGCCGCCTTCGAGATGGACGATATGGCCGACGGCATTGTTGAGAAGGTCCCGGTCATGGCTGACGATCAGCACGGTATAGGGATAGCTCTTGAGGAACGTCTCGAGCCAGATCACGCCTTCGAGGTCGAGATAGTTGGTCGGCTCGTCAAGGAGCAGGAGATCGGGCTCGTTGAAGAGCACGCAGGCGAGTGCCACCCGCATTCGCCAGCCGCCAGAAAAGCTCGAACAGGGCCGGGCCTGCGCTTCCTCATTGAAGCCGAGGCCCTGCAGGATCGTGGCGGCACGGGCGTGGGCTGTGTGGGCGCTTATATCGGCAAGGCGCGTGTGGATTTCGGCGATCCGATGCGGGTCGGTGGCGGTCAGGGCTTCGGCTTCGAGCGACACCAGTTCCTTGTTCGACTGGATCACAGTCTCCAGCAGGCTTTGCGGACCGCCGGGGGCTTCCTGACCCACATGGCCAAGCCGCGCGGAGGGGCGCACCTTTACCTCACCCGATTCCGGGGAGATCTCGCCGAGGATCATCTTCAGGAGCGTCGATTTGCCAGCACCGTTCGGCCCCACAAGGCCAACCTTGTGACCGGCGGGCACAACAACGGTGGCCTGATCGATCAGGAGGCGGTCGCCAATGCGGTAGGTTATGTCGGTGATATGCAGCATGCGCGCGGCTCTAGCATGGCCTTTGCTCCCGCGCAATGGGGGGCTTGTGGCTTTCCGAAACGGACGCTATAAGGCCGCGAACCGATTCTTATCCCCGTCCAGAAACAAGGAATTTCAAGATGGCCGTGCAACGCACCTTCTCGATCATCAAGCCGGATGCTACCAACCGCAACCTGACTGGCGCGATCAATGCCAAGCTCGAAGCTGCTGGCCTGCGCATCGTTGCCCAGAAGCGCATCCAGATGACCCAGAAACAAGCCGAGACCTTCTACGCTGTTCACAGCGCGCGTCCCTTCTTCGGCGAACTGGTTGAGTTCATGACCTCGGCTCCGGTCGTTGTTCAGGTTCTCGAAGGTGAAAACGCAGTCGCGAAAAACCGCGAAGTGATGGGTGCCACCAACCCGTCGGAAGCCGCTGAAGGCACCATCCGCAAAGAGTTTGCCCTCTCGATCGGCGAAAACTCGGTCCATGGTTCGGATTCGGCTGAGAACGCAGCGATCGAAATCGCCCAGTTCTTCGCTGGCAACGAAATCGTCGGCTAATCCCATCCGGGACTGCCGAAACGGAAAGGCCGGTCATTTGACCGGCCTTTTTGTTTGTCTTATGTCGTCATGCCGGGCCCCGGCCTGGTATCCAGCGGCACAGGGGGCCTGAAATGGACCCCGGATCAGGTCCGGGGTGACGTGATGTCGGTGAGATTTTCACCAAGGTCGACACCGCCCCCGTAAACCACGCGGCCATCTTCCACCGTCACCTTGCCCTCGGCAATCAGGCGGACGATGGCGGGGTAAAGCCGGTGTTCCTGCACCTGGATACGTGCGGCGAGCGTGTCGGGTGTGTCGTCCGGCAGCACGGGGACCACGGCCTGCGCGATGATCGGGCCGTTGTCGAGGTCCGGGCGCACATAATGGAGCGTGCAGCCGGCGAAACGCACACCATCCGCAATCGCGCGGGCGTGGGTATCAAGGCCCCTGTAGGCAGGCAACAGAGACGGGTGAATGTTGATCATCCGGTCGTGCCAGCGCTCGATGAAGCGGTCCGAAAGGATGCGCATGAAACCGGCGAGGCAGATGAATTCCACCCCCGCTTCCGTCAGTTTTTCATGCATCGCATCGTCGAAGGCCTCGCGGCCGTCGAAATCCTTGTGGCTGATGACAGCAACCGGAATACCGGCGGCCTCAGCGCGAGCAATGCCTCCGGCTGTGGCCTTGTTCGAAATGACGAGGGCGATTTCAGCCGGATAGCCAGCGGTCGCACAGGCATCGATCAGCACCTGAAGATTGGTGCCGGACCCCGATATCAGGACGCCGAGCTTCAGCTTCGCCATTGTCTGTGTCAGCCCGTGGTGATGGCGGACCAGTCGGCCGCTTCGCCCCAGGTGCCGGCCTTACCGGTGACGAGGCAGGTGGGCTTCTCTTCGCCCTTCACGACCTTGCCGATGATGACGGCGTCTTCACCCTCGGCTTTCAGGAGCGCGAGGGCAGCGTCAGCATTCTCGGGCGCGACCACAGCCACCATGCCGATGCCGCAGTTGAAGGTGCGGGCCATTTCAGCGGCGCGGATATTGCCTTCGCCCTGCAGCCACGAAAAGAGCGGCGAAAGTGTCCACGCGCCGCTGTCGATCACGGCTTGCGTGCCTTTGGGCAGCACGCGCGGCACGTTTTCGGTGAAGCCGCCGCCGGTGATGTGCGCCAGCGCCTTCACATAGCCGGCGCGAACGCCCTTGAGGCAGCTTTTCACATAGATTTTGGTCGGTGCAATCAGGGCTTCACCAAGCGTGCGGCTGGCATCGAACGGCGCCTTGTCACTGTACTTATAGCCCTTGTCGCCCACGATGCGGCGCACCAGCGAATAGCCGTTCGAATGAACGCCGGAGGAGGCGAGGCCGATGAGGATATCGCCTTCAGTGACGGTCGAGCCGTCGATCATGGTGCCGCGCTCTGCCGCGCCCACGGCGAAACCGGCAAGGTCATAATCCTTGTCCTGATACATGCCGGGCATTTCGGCGGTTTCGCCGCCGACGAGGGCCGCACCTGCCTGACGGCAGCCTTCGGCGATGCCGGCGACCACGGCGGTCATCTGTTTCACATCCAGTTTGCCGGTTGCCATATAATCAAGGAAGAGAAGCGGCTCGGCGCCTTGCACGACGAGATCGTTCACGCACATGGCGACAAGGTCGATCCCGACCGTGTCATGCAGCCCGGCATCGATCGCGACCTTGAGCTTGGTGCCCACACCATCGGTGGCGGCTACAAGGATCGGGTCGGTGAAGCCCGCAGCGCGCAGGTCAAACAGGCCGCCGAAGCCGCCAAGGTCGGGGTTCGAGCCCGGCCGCGCGGTGGATTGAGCAAGCGGTTTGATATTGTCGACAAGCGCTTCACCCGCATCGATATCGACGCCGGCATCCTTGTAGGTATAAGACTGTTTCGTATCGCTCACGGCTCGGTTCGTCCTTACTTCCGCCATATCGGCGCCTTACGGGGCTGGCAATCGATCTTTGCGGCGTTATAGTGTCGCCTGCGCGGATATGAAAGGGCTTATGTACAGGATTTTGAAGAGAGCGGCGAGCCTGATGACGGGGCAGGTGAGGGCGGCAATGCGCCTTCCGGCCCTTGGTCTTGTGCTCATGCTCGGTGCGTGGATGCCGGCAGTGGCGGAAGACGGCCTCGAAACCCTTTTCACGATTCGCGACGTGGCGGTGGATGAAACCGCCCGCGATGCCCTGCGCGCCCGCGAACAGGCCCTGCGCGTTGCCGAAAACAAGGCATGGGACAAGGTCATCGACAAGCTGACCCGCGTGGCTGACCGCGACAAGCTGCCGCCGCTTTCCTACGAGGAACGCCGCCGGTATGTGAGCGGGATTGAGGTCCTGAAGGAACAGGCCTCCAGCAACCGCTATGTGGCGAGCCTCAATGTGCGGTTCGAGCCGGAGCTGATGATCCGGCTGTTCACAGAAAACGGTGTTGGCCATGTGTTGTCGCTCGGGCAGCCGCTTCTGGTGCTGCACGGCCACACGCGCGGCATTTTCACCCATTTCCTGAGCGAGGACGCGACCTTGCTCGCTGCCCGCGAACGCGTTGACTGGGTCAATCGCCTGCGCCCCTATATCTGGCCGGCGGCGACGGAGGCCGAGCGCGAGAACTTCTCATGGCGGCAGATCGTCAGCGGCAACCAGGCTCATCTGGCGCCGCACCTGCGCGCCTACGGGGTGCCGCGCGGACTGGTGATCCAGAGCAGTTGGGTGGAACGCGACGGCATGGGCTCGCTCGCGTTCCGCGCTTATGAAAGTGACGGCACCGAAGAATTGCTCGCGGACGTGATCGAAAAGCCGGCTGGTCCCATGGCCGAAGAAGATGCGATTGCCGAAATGTATGACGCCATTATCGGCGTCGAGGAAAAGGCATGGCGGCAAAGCCAGCTGGTGGACGCCGGGGCAACCGGGTCGATTGAGGCCGATGTGGCGGCGGAGCGGATCGAGACGCTTCTCGAAATCGAGCGGCGGCTTGACCGGGTCACGCTCGTGACCGGGTATCGCCGCCTGACGCTTGCCTTGCCGCTCAGCCGTATCGCACTTGATTTCGCAGGGCGCGAGGAACAGCTGATCGTCGCCATGAAACAGGTGGGACTTGAGTTTGTAGGCGAGGGCGAAAGCCGCCGCCTGACCCTCAGCGAAGCCGGAAGGGAATGACCATGACGCTGTCGCGCTGGATGTGGATCGCCGGGTTTCTGCTGTTTGTCGGGTTCCTGTATCTGACCAAAGGCATTCTACTCCCATTCGTTCTCGGGCTTGCCATCGCGTATCTGATGGACCCGGTGGCCGACCGGCTGGAGGCGATGAAAGTGCCGCGCAGTATTGGTGCTGCCATTGTCATCGCCGTCTTTTTCCTCGCTGTTATCGGCATCCTCCTTGCGTTCTGGCCGTTGCTGCAATCGCAGCTTGCCAACATGTCGGAAAAGCTGCCGGCAACGCTCGCCAACTTCAGGCCGTGGCTCAACAGCATGCTGGCGGGCCTTTCGGAGCGTTTCGGGGTCGTGGTGCCGACAGATGTGGAAGGGGTCCTCTCCGGCGTCAGCAGCGATCTTCTTGCAAAAGTCCAGGACAGTGCCGTGAAGCTTGTCTCCGGTGGTCTCGCCTTTTTCAACATCATGGGGATGGTGCTGATCTCCCCCGTCGTCGCCTACTATCTCCTGCGGGACTGGGACCTGATCGTCGCGCGGGTCGATAGCTGGCTGCCACGTCATGTGGCGCCTGATGTGCGCGAACAGGCAGCAAAGATCGACGAGGTTCTGGCCGGTTTCGTGCGGGGGCAAGTCTCGGTCAGCCTGTCGATGGGGTTGATTTTCGCCGTCGGCTGGGCGCTTATCGGACTTGATTATGCGCTCGTGCTCGGTCTTCTCGGCGGTATTCTTGGCATCATACCCTTTGTCGGTGCGTTCCTTACCGCACTCGTCGCTTTCGTGCTGGCCATCGGGCAGTGGGGGCTCGATCCCTTGAATCTGGCACTTGTGGCCGGCGTGTTTGTTTTCGGACAGATCATGGAAGGATCCTTCCTGACCCCGCGTTTCGTGGGCGACCGGGTCGGCCTGCATCCCGTATGGGTGCTGTTTGCTGTGTTTGCGGGCGGCGAGGTGATGGGCTTTGTCGGCGTGCTGGTGGCGCTGCCTATGGCGGCTGCCATCGCGGTGCTTGTGCGTTATGCCATTGATCGTTATCTCGACCATTATGAACTGCATCCGGTCGCCGTGAATCAGGAGCCGAGCCCTGCAGCCCTCGAAACCATGTCGGAAGACGACCGTGAGCCGCCAGTTACCCCTTGACCTGACCCATGCCGCGAGCTTCGATCTGGCCGATTTCATGGTGTCGTCGATCAACCGGCAAGCCTTCGACATGATCGCTGGCTGGCCTGACTGGCCGGCCCATGCCGTGGCGCTGGTGGGTCCGGCGGGCTGCGGCAAGACGCATCTCGGGGCCGCGTGGGCCACGATCAGCGACGCGGTCCGCGCCGAACCCGACATGGCGCCCGAAAGCGTTGCGGCAGGCGCGCCCGTGCTGATTGAAGATGCCGACCGGGTAGGGTTCGATGACACTCTCCTGTTCCATCTGTTCAACTGGACGCGAGAAACCGGCGGGCGCATTCTTTTCACAGCGCGCACAGCGCCGACGCGTTGGCCGGTGACACTGCCGGACCTGAAATCCCGGCTCGCCACCGTGCCTGTGATGGCGATCGAGGCGCCGGACGATGACCTCTTGCGCATGATCGTCACAAAACTGTTTTCTGATCGGCAGTTGCAGGTCGATCCTGCAGTGATAGACTATATGATGATGCGGATGGACCGTTCGTTTGACGGAGCACGGCAACTGGTAGCAGCGATGGACGCGCGTTCGCTGGCTGGAAAGCGTGAGATTACCAAGCATCTCGCCCGTGAATGCCTGGACGAACCCACTGTCGCAAAAGAGTCATAAAGGCGGGTTACTGGAGCGGGATGCATTGAGCCCGTCCAACCGCAAAGGAGCCTTCGATGGCAGACGATATCGCGAGTGACGCTTCGGTGAACCCGATCCGGCAGCCGGAGGCCAAGCCGGCAGAGTCCGGGGGGCTGCCATCGCGGGAGGATATTGTCGCCAATATTGCGGCGCTGACGCCCCATGACAAATATCTGAACCGCGAGCTCAGCTGGCTGAAATTCAACATGCGGGTGCTGGAGGAGGCCGAAAATTGCCGCCATCCGCTTCTGGAGCGCGTGCGCTTCCTGTCGATCTCCGGCGGCAACCTTGACGAATTCTACATGGTTCGGGTCGCGGGGCTGAAGCAGCAAAGCGACATGGGCGTGCAGGTGCGCTCGGAAGACGGCCTGACGCCGGCCCAGACGCTGGCACGCGTTGTCGATTACGCCGAACAGCTGATGGACAAGCAGCAGGAGGTATGGGCGACACTGAAGCGTGAGCTGCGCGAATCCGGGATCATGCTTCTGGACCGCGGCGAAGTGACGGCGACGGACCGGGAATGGATCGAAAGTTATTTCCTTGAAACCGTCTTCCCGCTGCTGACGCCCATTGCGGTGGACCCGGCGCACCCGTTTCCCTTCATCCCGAATTTCGGCTTCACGATGGTGTTGCAGCTCGCCCGCAAGAGCGACAACCGGGAAATGGTGGCGCTGTTGCCGGTGCCGCAGCATGTGCAGCGCTTTATCCGCGTGCCGGGCGAGGGCGTTCGTTTCATCTCCATCGAACATATGTTGACGCTTTTCTTCGACCAGCTTTTCCCGGGTTACCGGGTGGATGGCGACGGCATGTTCCGCGTGATCCGCGACAGCGATATGGAGATCGAGGACGAAGCCGAAGATCTGGTTCGCGTGTTCGAAAGCGCCCTGAAGCGTCGTCGCCGCGGCCGGGTGATCCGCCTGAAGGTGGAAAGCGACATGCCGGAAGGCCTGCGCAATCTGGTGATTTCGCGTCTTGATGCCGATGCCGATTCGGTTGTCATGTTCGATGGCGTCCTTGGCATCAAGGATATTTCCGAACTGATTGTCGATGATTTCCCGGACCTGAAGTTCAAGCCCTACAACCCGCGCTTCCCGGAACGCGTGAAGGATTTTGGCGGCGATATCTTCAAGGCGATCGCCGCCAAGGATTTCGTTGTCCATCACCCGTATGAAAGCTTCGATGTCGTCCACCAGTTCCTGGTGCAGGCGGCGAACGACCCCGATGTGGTGGCGATCAAGCAGACGCTCTACCGTGCCGGTTCGCAGTCGCAGATCATCAACGCGCTCATCAGGGCCGCCGAAAACGGCAAGTCCGTGACGGCGGTGGTGGAGCTGAAAGCGCGTTTTGATGAAGAACAGAATATCAAGTGGGCGCGCGACCTGGAGCGCGCCGGCGTGCATGTGGTATATGGCTTCATCGACCTGAAGACCCATGCCAAGGTTTCGATGGTGGTCAGGCGCGAAGGCGGTAGGCTCAGGTCCTACGTTCACTTCGGCACTGGCAACTATCACCCGATCACCGCCAAAATCTATACCGACACATCCTTCTTTTCGGCCGATCAGGCATTGGCGCGCGACGCCAACAAGATGTTCAATTACCTGACCGGCTATATCGAGCCCACCTCGCTTGAAAAGCTGGTGCTGTCTCCCTTCATGATGCGGTCGCATCTCAAGAAGCTGATCGACCGCGAGATCGAATTTGCGCGCAGCGGCAAGAAAGGTGCGATCTGGATCAAGGTCAATTCGCTGTTGGATCCGGCGATCATCGACAAGCTTTACGAAGCTTCGATGAACGGGGTGCAGGTGGATATCATCGCGCGCGGCATTTGTACGCTTCGGCCCGGTATTCCGGGGCTTTCCGAGAATATCCGGGTCAAATCGATCGTCGGGCGGTTCCTCGAGCATTCGCGCATCTGCGTGTTCGGCAACGGGCACGGCCTGCCGTCGCGCTATGCCAAGGTCTTTATTTCGTCGGCTGACTGGATGCCCCGGAATTTTGACCGCCGGGTTGAAACGCTGGTACCCATCGAGAACCCGACGGTGCTTGAACAGATCATGGGCCAAATCATCGCCGCCAACCTCAAGGACAATATGCAGTCCTGGGCGATGCGGGCCGATGGGTCCTATATCCGTATCCGGCCGGAGGAAGGCGAAGAACCGTTTGCCTGCCACGACTATTTCATGCGAAGCCCGTCCATGTCTGGCAGGGGTACAGCCTTTACGCGCGAACGCATCATGCCGCTTGTCACCTACGATCCCGCCGACAAAGAGGACATCTAGTATATGACAGAGACTTACGCCGAGGCGAAAAGCTATATCGCAGTGATCGATATCGGCTCGAATTCCGTACGCCTCGTCGTTTTCTCCGGCCTTTGCCGCGTGCCGGATACCGTTTTCAACGAAAAGATCATGTGCGGCCTTGGCAGTGCCATCGGCACCACGGGCAGCATGAGCGAAGAATCGGTCGAACTCGCCATCTCCACGCTGAAACGTTACCGTGCGCTGTGCGACCAGATGGGGGTTGGCGAGATTGTATCGCTGGCAACGGCTGCGGTGCGCGATGCCGGGAACGGCGAAGACTTCGTTCGCCGTGTGAAAGAAGAATGCCGGCTTGACATCCAGGTGATCGAAGGGCCGGAAGAAGCCCGTCTTTCAGCGCTTGGTGTGCTGTCGGGCGAGCCTTCGGCCAAAGGCGTGATCGGGGACCTCGGCGGCGGGTCGCTCGAACTGGTGCGTATCCATGACGGCGACGCGTTCGAGCGCCGGAGTCTTGAAAAAGGCCCGCTGAGGCTCATGAGCAAGTTTGGCGAGGACATGCGCGCCATGCGGCAGCATGTTAAAAACTCGCTGATGGAAGTTGAGTGGCTCGATCACCGCGAGGGCGATTCCTTCTATCTCGTCGGGGGCGCGTGGCGGAACATCGCCCGGCTGATGATGAAGGAACAGTCGAACCCGCTGCCGATCCTGCAGGGCTACCGCGCGGCCGGCAGTGAAATGGCAGCCTTCTGCGACCGGCTGGCGATGCTGCGTCCGGCTGATATCCCGTTCGGTGACCTGCTGAACGAGCGTCGCCGGCAGGTTATCCCGGTGGCCGCCATGATCTTGCGCGAGGTGCTGCGCGTGCTGCGGCCGCGCTATGTGATCGTTTCTTCGTTCGGGTTGCGTGAAGGGGTTCTTTTTGACCGCCTTACGCCGGAGGAACGCGCGGAAGACCCGTTCCTATACAGCTGCCGTCATCTGGCGGAAGAGCGCTGCCGGTTTGCCGAGCATGCGGACATCCTGTTTGACTGGACGCGGCCGCTGTTCCGTTCGGGCGATACCGAGCGCGATGTGGACCGCGACATGCTGCACATGGCCATCTGCCTTCTGAGCGACGTGGCTTGGCGTGGCCATCCGGACTTCCGTGCTGAAAAGGCGGTCGAGACAGTCCTTCATGGTAATTTCGTGGGCGTGACGCACCGGGAACGCGCCTATGTTGCCCTCGCGCTCAATCAGGCTTATGGCGCGCCGCTGAACGTGCCGCATGTGGCGGGCGTGCTGCAGTTTTTGAAGGTGGAGGAAATCCACGAAGCGCGGGTGATGGGAGCGGCATTGCGGCTTGCCCAGCGCCTGTCGGGTGGTGCCGCCGACGCGATCAGGCTTTCGAGCCTGACCATTGCGCGGGGCAAGATCGTGTTGAGCGTGCCGAAGTCGCAGTCGGAAATCGCCAACGATGTGGTGTTCAAGCGGCTGCTGCAACTCGGCCAGCTGCTGGGCCGCCAGGCAACCATCCAGACGGTTTGATCGGCTTTAGAGGCTGAAAAGAGAAGAGGGGGCTTTGCGCCCCCTCAGTCATATTCTTCTTCGAAAAGCTCGACCACGTCGATGTCGCCTTTCCGGGCGGTCAGGCCGAGCGTGCCTTTCATCAGCTTCTCGGCATCAGCCCCGAAAATCTCGTAGCGCCATCCGTGCATGGCCCTGAAATCGACCTTGTCGGGCTCGGAGGCCCAGGCTTCAAGCTCCTGCGCTGACGCGACCATGCGCGGCGCTACGCGGGCTTCGTCGCATTTGATCTTCAGGAGAACTTTCAGAAGGTCAGCCATCGGGGGCGTGGCCGGGCGCGGCTTTGCCTTTTCGAGATGAGGCAGGTCGTCTTCGCTCATTTTCATGGCGCGGTCGACAGCGGCCAGAAGCGCAGCACCGCCCTTGGAACGGCCAAAGCCTTTCGGCAGTCCGCGGATCTTTTCAAGCGCTTCTTCGCTGGTTGGCGGATGGGCCGCAATTTCAAGGATGGTTTCATCCTTGGCGATACGGCTGCGGGGCATGTCGCGCTCCTGTGCCTGCACTTCGCGCCATGCACAGAGTTCCTTCACGATGCCAAGGAACCGCGGCTTCGAGGTGCGAACCTTGAGCCGGAGCCAGGCCTCGTCGGGCTCGGTCTTGTAAAGATTCGGGTCCATCAGGGCCTGCATCTCTTCCTCGACCCACGCACCGCGGCCGGTATCGGCCAGTTCCTTCGAGAGCTTGCGGTAGATCTTGCGCAGGTGTGTGACATCACCCAGCGCATAATGCAGCTGCGTATCGGTCAGCGGACGGCGTGACCAGTCGGTATAACGGGCCGACTTGTCGAGGCTCGCCCGCGCCAGCTTCTGCACCAGCGTCTCGTAGCCAACCGACTCGCCAAAACCGCATACCATGGCGGCAATCTGGGTATCGAACACGGGGCGGGGCAGGTCACCCGACAGGAGATAGAAAATCTCCAGATCCTGACGGCAGGCGTGAAGCACCTTCACGACATTGGTGTCGGCCATCAGCTCGAAGAAGGGAGCGAGATCCATGCCCTCGGCCAGCGGATCGATGGCGTGTGCGCCCTGATCGTCCGCAACCTGAATGAGGCAGAGTTTAGGGTAATAGGTATGGTCGCGCAGGAATTCTGTATCGACCGTGATGAATTCAGCTTTTTTCCACTCGTCGCACAATGCGGCCAGCGCTTCAGTACTCGTAATCGGCTGCATGCCTGCTTCCATTAAAGTTACAGGGTTTGTCATACACAGCTTTTTCGTGTCCGTCACGCCTTCAGTGGATGTTGCGCGCCTGAGCGCAGCATAAGGGCCCTCTCGCGCGTGCGGGGTCTTGACAATAGGGGGCTTTCATGCGCTTTTGCGCCGAAATCATGACCCTTTCCGGGTCACGGCAAACTATCCTGAAACAAGGACCGTCTGACATGCACGCCTACCGTACCCATACTTGTAACGCGCTCCGCGCCGCTGACGTCGGGCAGACCGTCCGCATCGCTGGCTGGGTTCACCGCAAGCGCGATCATGGCGGCCTCCTGTTCATTGACCTGCGCGACAATTACGGCATCACCCAGTGCGTGTTCGATACCGACAGCGCGGCTTTCAAGGATGCCGAAGCGGTTCGCGCTGAAAGTGTTATCTCGGTTACCGGCCGGGTTAAACAGCGCACGGCTGAGACCGTGAATGCCGACCTGCCGACTGGCGAGATCGAGCTTTATATCGATACGATGGAAGTGCTGTCGGCGGCGGCGGAACTGCCGATGCCGGTGTTCGGTGATACCGAATATCCAGAAGATATCCGCCTCAAGTACCGCTTCCTTGACCTCCGCCGCGAGCGCCTGCACAAGAATATTCTTCTGCGCGCCGGTGTGATTTCGAGCCTGCGTCGCCGCATGACGGAAGCCGGCTTCACTGAATTTCAGACCCCGATCCTGACGGCTTCAAGCCCCGAAGGTGCGCGCGACTTCCTCGTGCCGGCTCGCCAGCATCCGGGTAAATTCTATGCCCTGCCGCAGGCCCCCCAACAGTTCAAGCAGCTGATCATGGTGTCGGGCTTCGACAAATATTTCCAGATCGCGCCTTGCTTCCGCGATGAAGACGCCCGTGCTGACCGTAGCCCCGGCGAATTCTATCAGCTCGATATCGAGATGAGTTTCGTGACGCAGGATGACGTGTTCGGCGCAATCGAGCCGATCCTCGTGGGCGTGTTCAAGGAATTCTCGGACAAGAAGGTCACGGAAGCGCCGTTCCCGCGCATTCCCTACAAGGAATCGATGTTGAAATACGGCAACGACAAGCCGGACCTCCGCAACCCCATCGAAATCCAGGATGTGACGGAAATCTTCCGTGGCTCCGGTTTCGGCATCTTCGCCAAGATGGTGGAAAGCGGTTCTGTCGTGCGTGCAATTCCGGCGCCGGGCGCCGGCGTGCAGCCGCGCAGCTTCTTCGATAAAGCCAACGATTGGGCGAAGCGCGAGGGCTATGCCGGGATGGGCTATGCCAACTTCAAGGATGGCGAGGCCGGTGGCCCGATTGCCAAGAACCTTGGCGAAGAGCGTGTGAAGCAGCTTGTCGATCAGCTGAACCTCGGCCCCAACGACGGTGTCTTCTTCGTTTGCGACAAGGAAGCCGGTGCCGCGAGGCTCGCAGGCCTTGCCCGCACGAAGGTGGGCGAAGACCTTGGCCTTATCGACAAGGGCGAGTTCAAGTTCTGCTGGATCGTCGACTTCCCGATGTTCGAATATAATGAGGACGAGAAGAAGATCGATTTCTCGCACAATCCTTTCTCGATGCCACAAGGCGGGATGGATGCGCTCCTCAACAAGGATCCGCTCGAGATCAACGCCTTCCAGTACGATATCGTCTGTAACGGCGTGGAACTCTCCTCAGGTGCCATCCGTAACCACCGTCCGGACGTGATGATCAAGGCGTTCGAGATTGCCGGCTACGACGAATCCGTCGTGGAAAGCAAATTTGGCGGCATGCTCAACGCGTTCAAATATGGCGCCCCGCCGCACGGTGGCCTCGCCCCCGGCGTGGACCGCATGGTGATGCTGCTGGCGGACGAGCCGAACATCCGGGAGGTCATCCTGTTCCCGATGAACCAGAAGGCGGAAGACCTGATGATGCAGGCGCCAAGTACGGTGGAGCCGAAGCAGCTGCGCGAGCTGCATATTCGCACCGTCGAGCCGGTGAAGAAAGACTGACGAAACGAAGACAGGGGCCCGCACGCGCGGGCCTCTCCCATTAGAAGTCCTCTCAGACAGGAACACAGGGAACCGAACCTATGAACGACAAGATTCTCATCCTCGATTTCGGGTCCCAGGTGACCCAGCTGATCGCCCGGCGCGTTCGCGAGGCCGGCGTTTACTGCGAGATCGTCCCCTTCAACAAGGCGGATGAGGTGCTGGACACCTTCGGCGCTGCCGGCGTGATCCTCTCGGGTGGACCTGCAAGTGTGACCCACCATGACACACCCCGCGCGCCCGAACGCCTGTGGACCATGGGCCTGCCGGTACTTGGCATATGCTACGGCCAGCAGACAATGGTGGCCCAGCTTGGTGGCAGCGTCACCGCGTCCGACCACCAGGAATTCGGCCGTGCCTTCGTCGATGTGAAAGCCGGTTGCGCGCTGTTCGATGGCGTCTGGAAGGTTGGTGACCGCGAGCAGGTCTGGATGAGCCACGGCGACCATGTGGACCGCCTGCCGGAAGGCTTCTCTGTCGTGGCAACCAGCGAAGGCGCGCCTTTCGCGGCTGTTGCGGATGAATCCCGTCGTTTCTATGCCGTTCAGTTCCATCCGGAAGTGGCCCATACCCCACACGGGGCGGCCCTTATCCAGAATTTCGTTAAAGGCATTTGCGGCCTTAAGGGCGACTGGACGATGGCAAGCTTCCGCGAAACCAAGATCCGCGAAATCCGCGAGCAGGTGGGCGACGCCAAGGTCATCTGTGGCCTTTCGGGCGGCGTCGACAGCTCGGTTGTGGCCGTGCTGCTGCATGAAGCCATCGGCGACCAGCTGACCTGTGTGTTCGTCGACCACGGCCTGATGCGCCTTGGCGAAGCCGAGCAGGTGGTGAGCCTGTTCCGCGAGCATTATCACATCAACCTTATCCACAAGGATGCAAGCGACCTGTTCCTTGGCGAACTCGCCGGTGTCACCGACCCTGAAGTGAAGCGCAAGACCATCGGCAAGCTTTTCATCGACGTGTTCGAGGAAGAAGCCAAGAAGGTCGGCGGTGCCAAATTCCTGGCGCAGGGCACACTTTACCCAGATGTGATCGAATCCGTTTCCTTCATCGGTGGTCCTTCGGTGACGATCAAATCGCACCACAATGTGGGCGGCCTGCCGGAGCGGATGGACCTGAAACTCGTGGAGCCCCTGCGTGAATTGTTCAAGGACGAAGTCCGCGCCCTTGGCCGCGAGCTTGGCCTGCCGGATAGCTTCGTCGGTCGCCATCCCTTCCCGGGACCGGGCCTCGCGATCCGCATCCCCGGCGAAATCACCCGCGAGAAATGCGACATCCTCCGCAAGGCGGATGCTGTATATCTTGAGGAAATCCGCAATGCCGGGCTTTATGACGCCATCTGGCAGGCTTTCGCCGTGCTCCTGCCGGTGAAAACCGTGGGCGTGATGGGCGACGCGCGGACCTATGACTATGTCTGTGCGCTCAGGGCGGTGACCTCCACCGACGGCATGACCGCTGACTATTATCCGTACCCGCACGATTTCCTCGGCCGCGTGGCCACCCGCATCATCAATGAAGTGCGCGGCGTGAACCGGATCGTGTACGACATCACCTCGAAACCGCCCGGAACCATCGAGTGGGAGTGATAAGCGAACGACTGGACGGCTGACCTGCCATGCACGACAAACACAAGCTCAGGCGTTTCCTTTGGCGGACTTATGCGCGCGCTGTTCTCGTCGGCCGGATCAGCCTGAAGGGCTATCTGCGCTACAAGTTTGCGCGCGATGGTGCGGAGGTCCGGCTGACGGCCCTCGGTCGGCCGATTGTCGTGCGGAAGGGAACGCCGGATCTGCAGGTAGCCATGAGTTGTCTCAGTGGCGAGTTTGCAATGCTCGCGCGCCTTTTCCCGCGGGACTATGACGGCACAATCGTGGATGCTGGCGGCTATATTGGAACAGCTGCGATGGCCTTCGCGGAAATGTACCCCAATGCCCGGGTGATAACCATTGAGCCATCACCTGAAAACCTGTCCTTGCTGCGTCGTAACATCGCGCCTTACAAGAATATCAGCGTTGTAGAGGGGGTGTTGGCTGCAAGTTCCGATACGCCGCTCGCCCTGAAGGATCGCGGCACAGGTGCCTGGGGCTATTCCGTGGTTGACATCCCCGAAGACGAAAACGACGAGAATATTTCTCTTATTGCCACGGTTCCGAGCTTTCGGATATGCGACCTTGGCGTTGATCCCGGCATTATCGGCATCTTGAAGCTCGATATCGAAGGAGCCGAAAAGGATCTCTTCGAAAACGAGGCGGAGGCGCTGGAGCAGATTCCGGCGGTGATAGCCGAATTGCACGACCGGATCGTCAAGGGCTGTACCGAGGCGTTCATGAGCTTCTCCCGGAACCGCTGGATTGTGCCGGAGAAGGGTGAAAAGTTCCTTTCGCTGTCGAGAATGCTCCGCCAGCAATAGGCCCGCAGGGCAGGGTGGCTTCGCTCGCCTGCTTCCAAATTGCACTTTAATTGCACTGCACAAAATGCGACAAATTACCGGCAAACAGTGATTGCGGCCCCGCATCCGTGTGTGAACGGCCTACAGTCATGGTAGAATATGCGGCGCTGCCGCAAGGTCCGGAAGTGAAAGGGAACGATCATGTCGACGACCCCGCAAGACCTGCATGTGGATGCGCGCCCGGCGCGCGCCCTGACGGCGAAGGAAATCATGGCCCGCAAGGGTGGCACGCCCATCGTGTGCCTGACCGCCTATGTCACGCCCATGGCGGCGCGGCTCGACAAGCATTGCGATCTTCTTCTGGTTGGCGACAGCGTGGGCATGGTGCTTTACGGCATGGAATCGACCCTCAGCGTCACGATCGAGGACATGATCCGTCATGGCCGTGCCGTCACGCGCGGCGCCAAGCGTGCCATGGTCGTGGTCGACATGCCTTTCGGCACCTATGAGGAATCGAAGGAACAGGCCTTCCGGAATGCCGCCCGCATCCTTTCGGAAACGGGGGCGGCTGCCGTGAAGCTCGAAGGTGGTGTGGAAATGGCCGAAACTGTGCGCTTCCTTGTCAATCGCGGGATTCCAGTACTCGGCCATGTCGGCCTGATGCCGCAGGCAGTTCATACGAACGGTGGCTATGGTGCGCGTGGCCGCACGGTCGATGAATGGAAGCCGATCATCGATGACGGCAAGGCGATTGCCGAGGCCGGCGCCTTCGCCGTTGTGCTTGAAGGCGTGGCGGAGCCCCTGGCGCGCAAGATCACCGATGAAGTGCCGGTGCCGGTGATCGGGATTGGGGCATCGAACGCCTGCGACGGCCAGATTCTGGTGACCGAAGACATGATGGGTCTTTTCGCCATCAATCCGAAGTTCGTGAAGCGTTTCGCCGAAATCGGTAACGCCATCGAAGGCGCCATCGAGGCTTATGCGGGCGAGGTGCGCAACCGCACCTTCCCGGGCGAAGAGCATACCTACAAGATGCGTGGCGCCAACGCCTGACCTTGCCTATTTGGCAAGGGCCGGCGAATAGGGCACGGGTGCCAGCGTCATATCGGTGATACCATTAACGAATGTGCCATGCCGGGCGCCGGTTTCGCGCTTGATGGCTTTCCATTCGGTATCGGCCATGAAGCGCGTCCAGGCGACCTTCATGGCCATCTCGTCCTGCCAGTCCAGCAGGTAAACGAACTGGAGCTTGCCTTCTGGCGAACGGGATTCCCAAATAGCGCGGATGTTGAAGCCGTAGCGTTTCATGATCCGCGCCGCGTGATCGCGGAACCGGTCGTTGAAGGCGGCGCGATTCTCTTCCGGGATCTCGTAGATCCGAAGCTGCTGGATATGGCCGCTGAACATGGGTTCTGCGGCGGCAATGCTGGTAGCAGGGCCGGCCAGAAGAACAAGGCTTGTGATGGCGGCGAGTGCAAGGCGCATGGGTTGCTTCCTCCTTTTTCAAGTCCCCTGTCGGGGGCTAGCACAATAGACGGGGCAGGGGAATCCTGCCTGCGGTGAAAAGGGCCCTTGGTGCGATGAAAAGCCTGCCGAAAAAACACCACAATCGGCTGGTGTCTTCGCGTTTGCTTCCTTCGGCGGCTTTGGCTATGGTAGCCGCCGATTGAGGGGCCTCGAGCCCTGTCATAACAAAGATATTATCCCGCCGCCGGGGCTCTGGCGGCCCAAACACTGGGGAGTTAGGTGTGTCGGACCAGAATCCCGATCTCGTCTTTCAGGAAGTCGATGAGGAGCTGCGCCGGGCGCGGATGAATGCGCTGTGGAAGGCTTACGGCAAGTATGTCATTGCCGGTGCCGTGCTGATCGTGCTGCTCGTTGCCGGACGGGAAGGCTGGCGCGCCTATGTGCACAGCCAGGAAGAGGCGCAGTCGACCGTGTTCGGCGAAGCTTCGAAGGCGGCCGACAAAGCCCTGCAGGATGGCGGCAGCCCGCTCGCGGTATGGCAGGACGTCATGCCGAAGCTTGAGGGTGGCTATGAGGCGCTTGCCGGCCTGCGCGCAGCGGGCGTCGCCCTTTCCGAAGGCAAGGTGGACGCAGCCCTTGAAGCCTATGCAGCGGTTGAAGCGTCCGATGCTGACATCAGCATGAAGGAGCTGTCGTCGCTGCTGGCGGCCATGGTGCAGATCTCCCACAAGGGTGATCTGGATGGCGCCCGCGCTCGTCTTTCGGGCCTTGTAGGCCATGAACATCCCTGGAGCCATTCGGCGCAGGAGCAGCTCGCCCTTCTCGATCTGCGTGCCGGTGACCTCGACAGTGCTTCCTCGCGCTTCTCGTCGCTTGCAAACGATAGCGAAACGCCGCAGTCGATCCGCAGCCGTGCGACCGAATTCAACCAAATGATCGATGCCCGCAAGGCAGCCGCTGCCCCGGCGGAGGAAGAAACAGCCCCGGCCGCCAGCGATGAAGCTGCCACCGAAGGAGAGGCTCAATGACACGTACTTCGAGCCTCTTCGGTCGGATCATCATGATTGCGGCTGCTGCGTCGCTCGTTGCGGCCTGCTCGGGCGGCGGCGACAAGAAGCCCAAGAATAAATATGACGATGAAGGCCGGGAACGGGTATCCGTCCTGACCTCGACCCAGCTCCTGGATGCCGACGAAGCACTTTCCGGCATCACCGTGACCCTGCCGCCGGCCTATCGTAACCTCAACTGGGCGCAGCCTGGCGGGAACGAAGCGCACCTTGCCCAGCATCTGGAAATCGGCGAGACGCTCTCGCGGGCATGGTCCCGGTCCTTCGGGCGCGGCAATCAGGACTATGAGCGTATGGTCGCTTCGCCGGTTTCTGCAGAAGGCAAGGTTTTTGCGGTTGATTCCCGTGGCGATGTAGCCGCTGTTTCTCTGTCGGACGGTTCGCCGCTTTGGACGGCTGAAATCCGTAGCGAAGAACGCAGCGATGTGGGATTCGGTGGCGGTGTTACCTATGCGGGCGGCGTCGTCTATGCGACGTCCGGCTATGGTTTTGTGGTGGCGCTTGATGCGAGCACGGGTGCAGAGCGCTGGCGGTTTGATGCCAGTGTGCCCTTCCGCGGTGCGCCGACCGTAACGGCAGGTCGCGTGATCGCCGTGACCCATGACAACCGCATCGTTGCCTTGAATATCGACGATGGCTCGCTGGTTTGGGATCAGGTCGGCATTGCTGAAAGCGCAGGTATGCTTGGTGCCGCGACCCCGGCGTCTGATGGCCAGACGGTCGTGGCGGCGCTGTCGTCGGGCGAGCTGATGGCCATGCGGGCCGGCAACGGCCGTATCGTGTGGCAGGACGCCCTCACAGCATCGCAGCGCCTTACCCCGCTTGCTACCCTTGCTGATGTTGATGCCCATCCGGTGATCGATCGCGGCAAGGTCTATGCGGTCAGCCACGCAGGCACGATGGTTGCCATTGATATGCGTTCGGGCGAACGTTCGTGGGAAACCGATATTGCATCCGTTTCCATGCCCTGGATTGCCGGCAACTTTGCCTATATGACCACCATCGACGGGCAGGTGGCCTGTATCGCCCTCGGCGATGGCCGTGTGCGCTGGGTGGCCCAGTTGCAGCGCTTCACCAATCAGGAAAAGCGCAAGGGCCTGATCAGCTGGAATGGCCCGGTGCTGGCCGGTGACCGCCTGCTGGTGGCATCAAGCCATGGCTATCTTGTCAGCGTTTCGCCCTATACGGGCGAGGTGCTGAGTGCCACCGAACTGCCGGCTGGCGTCACCACCGATGCGATCGTGGTGGATGGCACCTATATTGTGATCACCAATGACGGAAAGCTGGTGGCCTACCGCTGAGGAGCGGTGGCCCCGGCCATCCTGGATAAAAACAGATGACCTTTACCCTTGCCATTGTGGGCCGCCCCAATGTCGGCAAATCGACGCTTTTCAACCGCTTGGCTGGAAAGCGCCTTGCCATTGTTGACGATACGCCGGGCGTGACGCGCGACCGCCGCATGGCGGAAGGTCGCATTGCCGACCTCGAGTTTCGCCTGATCGACACGGCGGGCCTTGAAGAAGGCGATCCGGGCTCGCTTTCCGACCGGATGCGCAAGCAGACCGAAGCGGCGATCGAGGAAGCCGACATCGCGGTCCTCCTGTATGACGCCCGCGTCGGCCTCACCACCATGGACGAGCATTTCGCGAAGCTGCTGCGCCGCTCGAAAACGCCGATCATCCTTGCCGCCAATAAATGCGAAGGCAAATTCATCCAGCAGGGTGTGTATGAAGCCTATGCGCTGGGTATGGGCGATCCCATCGCGCTTTCGGCCGAGCACGGCGAAGGCCTTGGTGATCTGTATCAGGCGATTGTCGACAAGCTTCAGGAAATCGGCATCGACCCCTACGCCGAGGAAGAGATCGACGAGGAAGCCGAGCGCCGCGCGCGGGAAGCCAACACTGGCCCCGAAGAAGGCGATTTGAATTACGAGTTCGAGGACCCGGAAGACGAGGAAGAGGAAGTAAAACCCCTGCGCCTTGCCATCGTCGGGCGTCCGAATGCCGGGAAATCGACCCTGATCAACGAACTGATCGGCGAAGACCGCATGATCACGGGTCCTGAGGCTGGCCTGACGCGCGATTCGATCGGGGTCGACTGGGAATGGGACGGGCTGCCTGTCCGTATCTATGATACGGCCGGCTTGCGCAAACAGGCCAAGATCAGCGAAAAGCTCGAAAAACTGTCGGTGGCCGATACGATGCGCGCCATCCAGTTTGCCGAAGTCGTTGTGTTGCTTCTGGACGCGGAGCTAGGCGTTGAAAAGCAGGACCTGAAAATTGCCGAGCGCGTGGTTGAAGAAGGCAGGGCGCTCCTGATCGTCCTCAACAAATGGGACGCGGTCGAGAACCGGCTTGAAGTGCAACGCGCCTTCGAGGACGCACTGACCCGCAGCCTGCCGCAGATCAAGGGCGTGAAGACGGTGACCCTGTCGGCGCTGACCGGCAAGGGCCTGCAGCGCCTGATGCCGGCGGTCGAAGAAGTCTATGAAACTTGGAACGCGCGTGTGCCCACGGCCGCCTTCAACCGCTGGCTCCATGAAAAGCTTGAAAAGCACCCGGCACCTTCGGTGAATGGCCGCCGCATCAAGATGCGGTATGGCGCCCAGATCAAGACCCGGCCGCCGACCTTCGCGATCTTCTGCAACCTGCCGGACGATGTGCCGGATAGCTATGTCCGTTATCTTGAAAACGAACTGCGCCGCGATTTCGACCTGCCGGGCGTGCCGCTTCGTTTCATCATGAAGGGCAGCGCCAATCCTTACGAAGGCCGCCGCCGCAAGAACAAGTAGGCCCTGTGAATTGACGCCGCTGCGGGTTCGCCTATAGTGGCGGCATGAAAGCCCTTGTTGCAGCACTGATATTCAGCTTCATCACCTTGCCGGCGCTGGCTGGCGAGGCGCGCACCGCCATCACCTTCGCGACTGATTGGAAAGCGCAGGCCGAGCATGGCGGCTTCTATCAGGCGCTTGCCAAAGGCTATTACCGCGACGCCGGCCTTGATGTGACGATCCGCCCCGGCGGCCCGCAGGTTGATCTGCCGCGCCTGATGGCGGCCGGTGCGCTGGATGTCGTGATGGCCTCGAACGGCTTCCAGCCCTATAATCTTGCAGCAGCCGGTGTACCGGTGAAGGTGCTGATGGCGTCCTTCCAGAAGGATCCGCAGGTCCTGATGGTGCATCCCGACGTGCCGGCCGCAGAGATCGCCGACCTCAAAGGACGGCCCATCTTCATTTCCGATAGTGCGATTTCCACCTTCTGGCCGTGGCTAAAGGCGCGCTTTGCGTTCGAGGACAAGCAGATCCGCAAATATGGTTATTCGCTTGGGCCGTGGCTCGCCAATCCGGGCAGCGTGCAGGAAGGCTATCTGTCGTCCGAGCCCTATAGCGCCACGATTGCCGGGATAGAGCCGAAAGTCTTCCTGTTCGCCGATGCGGGCTACCCCGGCTATGCGGCCATGGTAATGGTGCGGGACGACTATCTGAAAGACCATGAAGCCGCCATGCGCGCCTTCGTGCAGGCCAGTATCAGGGGGTGGCAGGACTATATCCACGGTGATCCGGCTGCCGGCAATGCGCTGATCCTGAAGGATAACCGCGAAATGACACCGGAACTCCTGGCATATGCCGTGAAAGCCATGCACGAGCGCGGCATCGTGGGCGAGGGGGATATCGTCGGCACCATGACGGCTGAGCGCTGGGCGCAGTTCTATAGGGAAATGAGCGAACTTGGCATCCTGCCGAAGGGTCTTGATCCCGCAAGCGTTTACCGGCTGGATTTCACTCGGCCATGATCAATGTCGATAACGTCCGCTTCGGGTACGGGAACGAGGCACCGGTGCTGGACGGGGTGAGCCTGAATGTAGCGGCGGGTGAAATGGTGGCGCTGGTCGGGCCATCGGGATGCGGCAAGTCCACGCTCTTGCGGCTTGTTGCCGGGCTCGAAAAGCCATCAGCAGGCAGTGTCACGCGGGGCGCGGGCTCTGAAACCGGCTTCGTGTTCCAGTCACCGGCCTTGCTGCCGTGGGAAAAGGTCCGGGCGAATGTCGCCCTGCCGCTGGAACTTGCGGGAAAGTCGAACGATGCGGCGGTGCAAGCCTGCCTTGACGCCGCCGGAATTGGCGAGCTCGGGGGTCGTTATCCGGCCAGCCTTTCGGGTGGGCAGGCGATGCGGGTGTCTATCGCCCGCGCCTTGGTGACGGCACCGGAAATCCTTCTATTCGACGAACCCTTCGCTGCCCTTGATGAGATAATTCGCTTTCATCTCAATGATCTGATTCGAAATCTTAAAGTATCGCGTAAGTTCGCAAGCCTGTTTGTGACCCACAGCCTGTATGAGGCTGCCTATCTGGCAGACCGCATCCTTGTGATGGGCAAGGGGCGGCTTCTGGGGCAGGTGGTGCCGGGGATTGATCCCGCACTTCCCTCCAAGGAGCGTCGGGCCGCCCCCGAACTCGCCGCCGCCGTCAGCGCCATGCAGGGCTGGCTCGAGGAGGCTGTGGCATGAAGACGCGCATCCTTGCTCCGGTCCTGTCGCTCCTTCTTGCCATCATCGCGTGGGAAGCGGGTGTTGCGCTGACCGGTGTATCCAAATTCATCCTGCCGGCGCCGTCCGCCATCGGGGCCGAACTGGTGGGCAGTATTCCCGAGTTCGCAAGCTCCGCCGCCTTCACGCTGAAGATCACGCTTCTGGCGCTCGCCGCAGCGTTGCTCACCGGGCTTGTGCTTGCCTTTCTGTTCTCGCTTTCAGGGACCATCGAGGCAGCCCTCAGCCCTATCGCCGTGATCCTGCAGGTGACGCCGATTGTGGCTGTGGCGCCGCTCATTCTCATATGGGTCGGGATCGATAATGTCGAACGGGCGCTCGTCATCATCGCGTGGCTTGCCGCCTTCTTTCCGATCCTTGCAACGCTGACAAGCGGCCTGAAGGCTGTGGACCCGGCGCTTGCCGATCTGTTTCGCCTCTACAAAGCCACGCCCTGGCAGCGCTTCAGCCGCCTGGTGGTGCCGACGGCGCTGCCGTATCTTTTTGCGGGGCTTCGGGTCGGCAGTGGCCTCGCGCTGATCGGGGCCGTGGTGGCCGAGTTCGTAGCAGGCTCGGGCGAGGCCGCCGGGCTCGCCTGGCGGATACTCGAGGCTGGCAACCGGCTGCAGGTCGAGCGGCTATTCGTCGGCCTTTTCTGGCTTATCGCCCTCGGGGTTGGCCTTTACTACAGTGTCGGCCTCGCCGAGCGCTTCCTGTTGAAGCCGCAGCGCGTCGACAAGGGTGCCCTGCATTGACCTGATCTTGCGGTTGCCGAGGATCGCATCTTCGAGATTCCAGGCGAGCATCATGATTTCAGCCACAAGCGCGGGCGTGTGGCCGCATTCCTTGAGCGCGGCCTCGAGGTTCGTCATCGTATGGGCGAAATGCTCGTGTTTTAGCCCGTGGTCCCGCACAAGGTGGGCGTGCGATTCTTGCAGATAGAAGGCCACACCCGTGGTCTGGCCGCAGAAAAGCATGGTCAGCAGGCTACGCTGCATCTGCTGGATGCGTGGCAGCTTGGCGTTCGTGAAGAAGGGCCGGGTGACCGGGTCTTCCAGTTGCTTCTGGTAGAAAAGATCGATGATCTTGTCGAGTGACTCCTGGTCGCCCAGGCGGTCAAGAATGGTCAGCATAAGCTTTGTCCCATATACCTTATCTTCCCATAAGGCGTTGGAATTATGGACGCGTCTTCTGGTTGTGTCAATCCAAACACCAGCAAAGATTGTATTCAAAAGTGACCGGCATAACGGTCGATTGCGCTTGCCCGCCGTGCGAATTGCCGGTAGCAAACCTTCATGAACCAAAGTGTTGCTGATCAGAATTCCCGCACCGTCGGCATCTGGCTAATGGCCGTTGCCGCCATCGTTTTCATCATGGTTGTGGTGGGCGGGATCACGCGCCTGACCGAGTCCGGCCTTTCCATCGTGCGGTGGGAGCCGGTGACCGGCGCCTTGCCACCGTTGACGGATGAGGCATGGCAAGCCGAGTTCCAGCTGTATCAGGCGAGCCCAGAATACAAGCTGAAGAACGCCGGCATGAGCCTTGAGGATTTCAAGGACATCTATTTCTGGGAATGGCTGCACCGCAATATCGGGCGTTTCATCGGCCTTGCCTATTTCCTACCGCTTGTCTGGTTCTGGATGCGAAAGCAAATCCCGGAGGGCTTGAAGCCGCGGCTTGTTGTCCTGTTCCTGCTGGGCGGCGCGCAAGGGACGATGGGCTGGTACATGGTCATGTCGGGGCTCGTCGACGAGCCATCCGTCAGCCATTACCGGCTGACAGCACACCTGAGCCTTGCGCTTCTGTTGTTCGCGCTATTGTTCTGGACCGGGCTTTCATTGCTGCGAACGAGCTGGCAGGAAGCGCCGAAGGGGCTGAAAATCCTCACCCATGTCAGCATGACCATATTGGTGCTGCAGATCGTGATGGGGGCGCTCGTCGCCGGGCTGAAGGCTGGCTATATCTTCAATACCTGGCCGCTGATGGGTGATAGTTTCGTGCCCGACGTGCTGCTGGATATGGAACCTGTTTGGCGCAATTTCCTTGATAACGCCGTAACAGTGCAGTTCGATCACCGGATCGGCGCCTATGTCCTTGCGGCACTCGCGCTTGTCATCGGGGTGAAGGCCTGGGGGCAGGGTGGGCTGGTGCGGCAAGCCGGTGTTCTGGTCCTCCTCACTGTTTTCGCCCAGATTGTGCTGGGTATCGTGATGCTGCTTGCCGAGGTGCCCGTGCATCTGGGTGCTGCGC
Organism: Pseudokordiimonas caeni; assembly: GCF_026719705.1. Classification (GTDB taxonomy): domain Bacteria; phylum Pseudomonadota; class Alphaproteobacteria; order Sphingomonadales; family Kordiimonadaceae; genus Gimibacter; species Gimibacter caeni. Next base: position 1,101,617 of record NZ_JAPPRR010000001.1, read on the forward strand.
ACCAGGGCGGCGGGGTTGTCGTGCTCGCCGCGTTTCTCAATCTGATGCATGTGATGCGAAAGGGGGCAAGGGATGCCGGATGAAGATATCGTCCAGATCTATATGACGACCGAAAGCGAGGATGTGGCCATCCATATCGCCACCACGCTCGTCAATGAGCGCCTGATCGCCTGCGCCAATCTCTCCAGCGGTACGCGTTCGATCTATCGCTGGGACGATGTGATCCGGCTGGACCGCGAAGTCACCGTGTTCATGAAGACGGTCAAGTCACGCGCCGAGGCCGCTGTTGCCCGCGCGAAAGAACTGCACACCTATGATATCCCTTGCATCGTCACCCTTGATGTGACGGGTGGGCACGCCGAATATCTGAAATGGGTGCGCACGCAGACGGCACCGGTTGCGGTCAGCTTCTGAAGCGCCTTTCAGGGCAGCCAGAGATTATAGATCGCGCCGGTGTCTGCACCGGCTGTACCAGTGTGCAGGACACCATCCGCGACAACGAGCGCATGCCCATCGCCCTTCAGTTCCCAGATATTGCCTTTCAGGAACACATTCATCCCCCAGCGGATATTGTGGGCGGCGGCCTGCGCCGGCAGGGCATATTTCTGCCATGCCTCGCCTTCGCTGATGCGGCCGATATCGCCACGCCATGCGTCACTTTCCGGGGTATCATTGACATAACCGCCCCACGGCGCGTCCCATGGGCCAGTGAGGAACGAGGGCACAAGCAACAGATCGGCGCCTTGATCGGCCAAAACCTTTGTCGTGTCTTCAAACCAGCTGTCGGCGCAGACAAGCACACCGACCGTGCGGCCTGCTGCCTTGAAAACCGGTAACAGATCGGGCCGGCCCTTGGTGGTGAAACCGGTTTCGCTCGGGATCGGGTGAACCTTGCGCACAGCGTCTTCCACAGGTCGTCCGTCCGGCCCGAACATGAAGGACGCGTTGTAAAGGGGGCCGTGGCCGTATGAGAGTGCGTCACCGTCATAGATGCCGGCTGTCATCAAAAGCGTGGAGCCGGCAACGATATGGACGCCATAGTCGTGTGCGAGGCGCCCGAAAATATCGCCGGTCATGGTGGCTACATCTTCAGCGCGGCTGCGGAACACGGCAGCGGCGGCGCGGTCGGCGTCATGGAAAAGATAATAGTTCTTGAGGAAAGACGGCAAGTTCCAGGCGATGATCGGGATCATCGCGCTGGCGGTGGAGCCCGCCCGCAGCGCCCTCGGCTTCTGGTTGGCGGCAACGAGCCATGTGCCGACATGTTCGGGGAACATGACGATCGTGTTGGCGCTGAGCCAGCCCCGAGAGCGGGCAGCATCAAGATAGCCGCGCAGTTTGGCTTCGAACCGCTCGGGCGTGGCATAATCAAGCGTTTCCATGAAAGGCTCGATGCCGACCACATTGGCGGTCGCGCCTGCCTCTGGCCCAAAACTTTCGGCGACCGAAAGGTGCAGCTCCGGCGGTGTGTCAAGGGCAAGCGGCAGCCCCGGCCAGTAAAGGAAGGCGAGGACCGCCGCGATCAGGAGGGCGGCGGAAAGAAGGAGCCGCCGCCAGATCATTCGTCAGCTACCTTGACGATCTGTTTGCCGAAGTTCCGGCCCTTCAGCATGTCTATGAAGGCAGTCGGTGCATTCTCGAGGCCCTCGACCACGCTTTCACGGTATTTGAGCTTGCCTTCCTGCAGCCATTTGGCGCCGACACCGATCCATTCCCGGCAGAGATCCGGGTAATTGACCACGATGAAGCCCTGCATCTTGATGCTGCGACCCACGAGCAGCACGAGGTTGCGCGGGCCTGCCGGCATTTCATCGACCGTCAGATTATAGTCGGCAATCATGCCGCACAGCGCGATGCGGCCATGGAAGTTCATCATGTTGATGGCGGCTTCGAGCATCGGCCCGCCGACATTCTCGAAATAGACATCGATGCCCTTGGGGTTGGCGGCCTTCACGGCGGAGAAAAGGTTCTTCTCGGTCTTGTAGTTGAAGGCAGCATCGAAGCCGAGCTCGTCCTTCAGATAGGCAACCTTGGCGTCGTCGCCGGCCGAACCGGCCACATGGCAGCCCATGTTTTTGGCAATCTGGCCGACGACCTGACCGACAGCGCCAGACGCCGCCGACACATAGACATTCTCGCCTTCCTTCAATGCGCCAATGCCCTTGAGACCAACCCATGCTGTCATACCCGGCATGCCAAGGATGCCGAGATAGTAGGAAAGGGGCGCAAGCTTGGGGTCGACCGGATTGAAGCCCGTGCCATCCGTAACCTGATAGTTCGTCCATCCGCCCATGCCGGCCAGATAGGTGCCTGCCGGAAACTTGCCGCCGTTCGATTCCTCAACACGTACCACAATGCCGCCAACACAGGCTTCACCCAGTTTCCACGGATCGGCATAGCTTTTGGCGTCATTCATGCGGCCGCGCATATAGGGGTCGACCGAGAGATAAAGCGTTTTGACAAGCATCTGGCCAGGGCCGGGTGCCGGCATGTCAGCCTTCACGAGCTCGAAATTGTCGGGCGTTACCCACCCGGTCGGGCGGCTTTTCAGGCGAATCTGCTGGTTTGCCGTCATCGGCTAACTCCCTTCTTTTTACTGCACCGGCTGGTGCGAAATATCCCCGTCCGGCAGAATAGGAGGCCTTTTCGTCCGCTGCAAGCGCTGAAAAGGCCTCAAAAATGTGGGGTATTTAAATACCATAATTTTAAGTATTTGAATTTATTGAATTAAAAAACGCGACGTCCGATAAATCGTCGTTGACAGCCGCCCGTTTCCGCCTATATTGCGCCTCCATATCGAAACCGGGTGTCTTCGGGCACCCAAAGTATAACCCGGATATCCGGAACCGAGGTCCATTGCGATGAAAACCTATTCCGCAAAACCTTCGGAGATCGAAAAGAAGTGGGTTGTGGTTGATGCCGAAGGCGTCGTCCTCGGCCGCCTGGCACAAGCCATCGCCGTCGTTCTCCGTGGCAAGAACAAGCCGACCTACACCCCGCACATGGATTGCGGTGACAATGTCATCGTGATCAATGCCGAGAAGGTGAAGCTCACCGGCAAGAAGCTCTCCGACAAAGTTTACTATTATCACACCGGTCACCCCGGCGGGATCAAAGGCCAGACCGCTGGCGAGATCCTCGAGGGTCGTTTCCCGGAGCGCGTGATCGAGAAAGCTGTCGAGCGCATGATTCCCCGTGGCCCGCTTGGCCGTCAGCAGATGCGTAACCTGCGCGTCTATGCCGGTGCCGAGCATCCGCATGCCGGACAAGAGCCGACAGTGCTCGACGTCGGCGCGATGAATCCCAAGAACAAGAGGTAAGCGCCATGGCCGAACAAAAAGCCACGCTTCAGGATCTGAAGGAAATCACCGGCGACGCAGCTGTTGTCGAAGGTGCTGTCGAGCGCAAGCGCGTTGTTGACGCCCAGGGCCGTTCCTACGCCACCGGCAAGCGTAAAGACGCTGTTGCCCGCGTATGGATCAAGCCGGGTAACGGTAAAGTCACCGTCAACGGCCGCGACCAGGAAGTCTACTTCGCCCGTCCGACCCTGCGTCTGATCGTTGATCAGCCGTTCCAGGTGACGAACCGCGCGAACCAGTATGACGTAATCGCGACCGTTACCGGCGGCGGCCTTTCGGGCCAGGCCGGTGCTGTGAAGCACGGCATTTCGATCGCCCTGCAGTTGGCTGAGCCCGAGCTGCGCGGTGCGCTGAAGTCGGCCGGCTTCCTGACCCGCGACAGCCGCGTTGTTGAACGGAAAAAGTACGGCAAGGCAAAAGCCCGTCGTTCGTTCCAGTTCTCGAAGCGCTAAGCGACACTGGTACAAAGCATTGGGAAAGGCCGCCTTCCGGGCGGCCTTTTCTTTTGTGTGCCGTGCTTGCTGCCCCATTTTCTTTGTGCGAGAGTTGCCACCTCATTAACCATGATGATGGGGATCGGACTCATGCGCTATCTCGTGATCACCGCAGCACTCGCCGGGATGCTGGCCGGCTGCGACAAGCCGGGCGCACCGAAGGCGCCCGATACCAAGCCAGAAACGCCCGCCGAGGCGATGGCACCGTTCCGCACTTATACCGCGGAAGAGCTGTTCAAGAGCACGGCTGTGGTCGCGGCGGCACCCGCCGGTTTTGCTTTTTCCCCCGACGGTACCAGGGTGCTGATGACCAGCGATGAAAGCGGCGCCTTCTCGGTTTATGCCGTCGATATTGCCTCGGGCACGCAGGAACGGCTGACGACACCCGAAGGCAATTCGCACTTTGCCGACAGCTATTTCCCGGCAGATGGCCGCATCCTTTTCCACGCTGACAACAGCGGTGATGAGCTTGATCATATCTGGGTACGCGAGGAAGATGGCAGCGTCAGGGACCTGACCCCTACAGAAAACACCAAGGCCTCCTTCGGCGGCTGGTCGGCGGATGGCAGCGCCTTCTATGTACTGACTAACGAACGCGATCCCAAGGCCTTCGATCTGTATCGCTATGCTGCCAGCGACTATGCCCGTACGCTCGTGTTCCAGAATAACGACGCGCTCGATATCTCCGCCATGAGCCGCGATGGCCGCTGGCTCGCCTTCACCCGGCCGCGCACCAGTGCGGATTCGGACATTCTGGTTGCCGACCTGACGGCTGAAAAGCCGGAGCTGAAACTGATCAGTGAGCATGAAGGCAATATCAGCTATGGCGTTTATGCCTTCACGCCGGATAGTGCCAAACTCATTTACGCGACCGACGAACACGGCGAATGGAACGAGGCATGGTCTTACGATCTCACCACCGGAGAAAAGGCGCCCTATATCACCGCTGACTGGGATGTCTCCTTCGTCGATTTCTCGGCCACCGGCGCTTACCGCTATAGCGGCATCAACGAGGATGGGGTGACGCGGGTGACGGTGGAAAATATCGCGACCGGCGAAAAAGTCGCCCTGAGCGGCCTGCCGGCTGGCGATCTTGCGAGCGTGCGTTTCTCGAAGGACGATAGCCGCATCACCTTTTTGGTGGATAGCGCCAAGTCGCCACGCGACTTGTATGTTGCCGATCTCGCGACCGGCGAAGCGAAAGTGCTGACCCACGCCATGAACCCGGCAGTGGACCCTGCGCATCTGGTGGAGCCGACGGTGGTTCGCTACGAAAGCTTTGACGGTACTGAAATCCCGTCGATCCTATACAAGCCGAAGCAGGCGAGTGCCGAGAACAAGGTGCCGGCAATCGTGTTCGTTCATGGCGGGCCCGGCGGGCAGACGCGGGTTGGCTACAGCGGCATGATCCAGCATCTGGTTAACCACGGTTACGCGGTGCTTGGCGCCAACAACCGGGGTTCTTCGGGTTATGGCAAGACCTTCTTCCATATGGATGACAAACGCCACGGGGAAGGCGACCTTCAGGATATCGTCTGGGGTCGCAAATATCTCGAGAGCCTTGATTGGGTGGACGGCGACAAGGTTGCCATCGTCGGCGGCTCCTACGGCGGCTTCATGGTGGCAGCGGCGCTGGCGTTTGAACCTGATGCCTTCGACGCCGGTATCAATATCTTCGGCGTGACCAACTGGGTGCGCACGCTGAAATCCATCCCGCCCTGGTGGGAAAGCTTCAAGGAAGCGCTCTATGACGAAATGGGTGATCCGGCGACCGATGAGGAACGCCACCGCCGCATCTCGCCGCTGTTCCATGCTGCCAATATCACCAAGCCGCTTCTGGTGGTGCAGGGGGCCAATGACCCCCGCGTGCTGCAGGTGGAAAGCGATGAGCTTGTCGCTGCAGTGCGCGCCAACGGGGTACCGGTCGATTATCTCCTCTTCCCGGATGAAGGGCATGGCTTCCTGCGCAAGGAAAACCGGGTAGCGGCGTCCGAGCGCTACGTCACCTTCCTTGACCAGTATCTGAAGGGCAAGGCACCCGCTGCCGAATGAAACCGCGTGCGGAGGGGAGGGGTATCCCTTTCCTCCGCCTTTTCTTGAAGCCATCCACATTTCGTGAGAGGCTTGAAGCTGCAACATTTTCTCGGGGGAACGAGGATGGATTTCAAGACATCGCTGCAAACATGCTTCAACAAGTTTCTGGTGATCGAGGGGCGCGCGCGCCGCTCGGAAGCCTGGTGGTTCTATCTTTTCTGCTTTGTCGCCGGCATTGTGCTGTCGCTGGTATCAAGCGCGTTGCACTGGCTTTTCAGCCTTGCGACCCTTGTGCCGTCGATCACCGTCGGTGTACGGCGGCTGCAGGATACGGGCAAAAGCGGCTGGTGGCTGCTTCTGGCCCTTGTCCCTGTTGTCGGCTGGATCGCCGTCATCATCCTGCTGGCGCTGCCCGGCACCCCTGGCCCCAACGAATATGGGGAAGATCCGACCCTGGCCGCCTGAGGCCTGACTGCAAATCTGAAGAAAGACGAATAAGATGAATGTTCTTGGTAAAATCGTGCTTGGTTCCATCGTAGCGGGCCTGGCTTTCGGTTCCGTGGCTGCAAGTGACAGAACGCCTTCAAAGCCTGACGCGAAAGTCTATTTCATAACGCCCGCTGACGGCGACAAGGTGGCCAGCACTTTTGTGGTACGCTTTGGCCTTTCGGGGATGGGTGTGGCACCGGCTGGCGTCGAGAAGGAAGGCACCGGACACCATCACCTGATCATCGATGCGCCGCTGCCGCCGTTTGACGAGAATATCCCGATGGATGAAAACCATGTCCATTTCGGCGGCGGGCAGACCGAGGTGACGGTGACCCTGCCGGCGGGCAAGCACACCCTGCAGCTACTGCTGGCCGACCAGAATCATATCCCGCACGATCCGCCGGTCTATTCGCAGCAGATCACCGTGACGGTGGCTGACTGAGCCACCGGATAGCGCCAGACCCTGCGGCCCTGCCGGTGGCCATCGAGGCCGTCAGCAGGTAGCCGCCGGTCGGCGCTTCCCAGTCAAGCATTTCGCCTGCTGCAAACACGCCGGGCCTGCTTTTCAGCATATAATTTTCATCAAGCGCATCCTGCCGGATGCCTCCCGCCACGCTGATTGCCTCGGCAATCGGGCGCGTGCCTGTGACACGCAAGGGCAGGGCCTTGATGAGGTGTGCGAGCCTTGCCGAATCCTGCATGGCTTCCTTCGGGGTCAGCGCCTTCAACAGGCCAAGCTTGACGGGCGACAGGCCAAGCGAGCCTTGAAGGAACGAGGTGAGCGACTTTTTGAGCGATCGGTGGGCGAGGGCGTCCTTGAGAGAGCCCACGCTGCGGTCCGGGGCGAGGTCCAGCATCAACGGGGTCGCAGGGTCACGCCCGATTGCATCGCGCAAAGGGGCAGAAATGGTATAAACGGCGGTGCCTTCGATCCCCCGTTCGCTTACCACGAATTCACTGCGTACGCTGGTGCTGCCGACGCTGAGGCCCACGGGCTTGACCGGCGCGCCGGCGAACCGTGTGATGAAATCAGGGGCCCAATCGACCGTGAAACCGCAATTGGCAGGGCGGAACGGCGCAACGATATCGGGCATAAGCCTCGCCCATGCGCCGTCCGAGCCGAGCCGCGGCCAACTGGCGCCGCCCATGGCGAGGATGGTGGTGGCCGCCCGCACCTGTCGCTCGCCATGCGGCGTTGCGAAGGTCAGTCGCCCATCGTCCGCCCATCCGCTGAAAACGTGCTTGAACTGGAAATCGACGCCAAGCTCGCGGAGTCGCGCGAGCCAGGCGCGCAAGAGCGGTGCGCCTTTCATGACCACAGGGAAGACCCGACCCGATGAGCCGACGAAGGTTTCAACGCCAAGCCCGTTGCACCAGTCGGTCAGATCAGCAGGTGTGAAGGCATCAAGCGCTGGCTTCAGCCAGTCGGCCGCTTCCGCATAGCGCGCGACGAAGTATTCATAGGGTTCGCTGTGGGTGATATTGAGGCCGCTTTTGCCTGCCATCAGGAACTTGCGGCCGGCGGACGGCTTGGCGTCATAAACGGTGACGAGATGCCCGGCGCCGGCGAGCATTTCGGCGGCCATCAGCCCGGCAGGACCAGCCCCTATCACGGCAACGCGCCTGCCACCTATCGCCTCTGCAACCATTTGATCCGCAACCGTTTGATTAGCCATTCAGCGCCGCTTATAAGAAGGCACGCGTTAAAATGCCACAGGGAAGGAAAGTGTTGTGCCGCATATCATTGCCGAATATTCGCGGGAAATCGAGCGATCAGCCGATATCAAGGCATTGGTGCGCCTGCTGCACGATAGCGCCATGGAAAGCGGGCTTTTCACCGCACCTTCGATCAAGACACGCGCAGTGCCGGTTGATCATGCCCTTGTTGGTGGCAAGGACGGGAATTTCATGCATGTGACGGTGCATCTTTATAAGGGCCGCACGACAGAGCAGAAACTCGCACTGACAGAACTTTTGCTGCAGCGCCTTGCCAGCCTGAAACTTCCGCTGAATAGCCTAAGCATCGACGCGATCGACACCGACAAGGATGTCTATGTGAAAATCGAAGATGACTGATCAGATGGTTGATTGGCCCGCGCATGTGCAGGCGATTTATGATGCGGTGACTTCGGCGGCGGAACCGGCACGTCTGACAGCGGCAAACCTGCCAGATGGTGACGCCTACGCGGGCATCCGCATCGTGGCGCTCGGCAAGGCGGCGGTTCGAATGGCGCGAGCGGCAGAAGAAGCTTACGCCGCGCACCCTTATGTTTCAGGTGTCGTCGTCGCCAAGTCCGACGAGGGATGGACGCCCGCACGCCTGCGCTTCATGCCGGGTTCGCATCCCGTACCGGACGAGCGTTCGCTGGCGGCAGGTGAAGCCGCGCTTGAGGTCGCGGCAAGTGCCGGACCGGATGACCTATTCCTTGTCCTTCTGTCCGGCGGTGGTTCGGCCTTAGCGGTTGCTCCTATGGAAGGTGTGACGCTTGCCGATAAACAGGCAGCGGTGAAGGCGCTTCTGGCGTCCGGTGCGCCGATTGACGAGATCAACGCCAAGCGGCGACAGATGTCGCGGCTCAAGGGTGGAGGCCTCGCCCGCGCGGCGCAGAGGGCGCGGGAGATTGTCACGCTGGCCTTGTCCGATGTCGTGGGTGATGACCCTGCCACCATTGCATCCGGCCCCACATGGCTTGGCGAAAATGACAGGTCGGCGCGCTACGAGCTTATCGGGAGTGGCCGAACCGGGATTGATGCCGCCATCGCTTATGCTGCGGAGCAGGGTTGGGATGTGATCGACTGGGGCGACGCGATCGTCGGCGATGTGCGCATCGTGGCGAAGGATCATGCGGTGAAGCTTCGCGCGGTGCAGGCAGGTATCGCGAAACCGACGCTCGTTATTTCAGGCGGGGAGCTGACCTCGACCTTGCCGGAAAATGCCGGCGCAGGTGGCCCCAATCAGGATTATGTGCTGAGCCTGATGGCAGCGCTGGATGGAACTGCCGGCATCTATGGGCTCGCCTTCGACACCGACGGGTGTGATGGCATCGGCGGCGGGGCCGGGGGCTGGTTCACACCGGAAAGCCTGGCGGATGCCCGGGCCATGGGGCTTGATGTCAGTGCCAGCATGCAAGCCTACGCGAGCCTTGATTTCCTCGCTACCCTCGGGACCCATATCCCGGAAGCGGCGAGCGGGACGAATATCAATGATTTCCGCGCGGTGCTGCTGTTGCCTCTCACCGGGGACTGACACATATGTGAGGTGACCGTGGGGCCTGTGGCACGGTAAGAGAGATAACCGAACGTCGATCGCCAAGGGGAGTTGTTGCGCGGATGTTTGCCGGTTTCAGGAAAACGCTGGTGGCTTTGGCCATGGTTGCAGGCAGCACGCATGCCGCCCCCGGCGCCGAGGTATCGCTCAGTGAAAGCCACAGCAGTGCAGCACTCCTGACCGCCGCGGACGGTGTGGCCCCGGGCAGTACGGTACGGCTTGGCTTCACGGTTTCGCCGCGCGATCACTGGCATAGCTATTGGCTCAATCCGGGCGACAGCGGCCAGGCGACTATTCTGGATTGGGAACTCCCTAAAGGCGTCACCATCTCCGCGCCCGATTATCCTGTACCCGGCAAGCTGCCGGTCGGCCCCCTGATGAACTATGGCTATGACGGCGACGCCACGATCCTGATGACGCTCGCGGTGCCGAAGGATTTCACCAGCAGCGAGGTGAAGATCGGCCTTGATGCCGAATGGCTGGTCTGCGAGATCGAATGCGTCCCCCAGATGGGCCGGTTCGATATCACGCTGCCGGTTGGCGCCACGACTGTGCCGAGCGACGAGGCCGTGGCGATCCGTGTCGCCGAAAGCAAACTCCCGGAGCCCGCATGGTGGGACAGTCGCGTTACCCTTGAGGGTGACACGGCCACGACCCTCACCGTGATGATGAGCGAAGAAGAAGCAACGGAGGTAACGGAAGCCTATTTCTATCCCGCCAGCGAAGGTGTCGTCGACTATGCGGCGCCCCAGACTTTCAAGACGGGTGCCGAAGGGCTGATACTTTCCCTGCAGCGCAGTGCCGGCGCGCCGCGCCCGGAAACAGGCAAAGGTATTCTGACGCTTTCCCTCGCCGATGGCACATCGCTTGCCATGATGCTGGATGCAGACCTGTCTGCTGCGCCGGTCATGCCGAACGCTTCGGCACCCGCTGTGCTGGCTGACGCCATGCCGCTGTGGCAGGCGGCCCTTTTCGCGCTTGTCGGCGGGTTGGTGCTGAACCTTATGCCCTGCGTTTTCCCGATCCTGTCGCTGAAGGCCTTTTCACTCGCCAAATGTGCGGGCAAGGCCGATGCCCATCACCGGATGGAAGGGCTGGCCTATACAGCCGGTATTCTCACTACATTCCTTGCGATCGCCGGCGTCCTTCTCGCCCTACGGGCAGGGGGCGCGGCCATCGGCTGGGGCTTCCAGCTGCAGGAGCCAATCTTTGTTGCCCTGATGGCGATGCTGATGCTTGTGCTTGGCTTGTCGCTTGCCGGGTTTATCAATATCAGCACCGGCTTTGAGGGGGCGGGGCAGGAGCTGGCGGCATCGGGCGGGGCCAAGGGCGCTTATTTCACCGGTGTGCTCGCAACGCTTGTTGCCACACCCTGCACGGCGCCCTTGATGGGGCCTGCTGTCGGTTTCGCACTGACGCAACCTGCCGTCATCGGTCTGATCACCTTCCTGATGCTGGGGCTTGGCATGGCACTGCCGTTCCTTGTGCTGTGCTTCAGCCCTGCCGCCATGAAGCGCCTGCCGAAACCCGGCCCCTGGATGAATGTCTTCAAGGAAGCACTGGCCTTCCCGATGTTCGCGACTGCCCTTTGGCTTGTTTATGTGTTCAGCCAGCAGACCGGCATCCCGGCGACCTTCGGGCTTTTACTTGCCATGCTCGTGCTGGCCTTGGCCCTGTGGATATGGCGCACGGGCACGAAGGGGTTTGTGCGCGGACTTGCACTTTCCATCGGTGCCGTCAGCCTCGCCCTTGTCATCTGGACATCCGGTGCGCGGGTCGAACAGAAGGTGGCAGCGGGCGACAATACCGTTGCCTACAGCGCCGCAGCGCTTGAAGGACTGCTCGCTGATGGTGGCCCTGTTTTCGTTTATTTCACCGCCGACTGGTGCATCACCTGCAAGGTGAATGAGCGCGTGGCGCTTGACCGCGACGACACGCAGGCACTGATCGCCGAGCGCGGAATCAAGGTGGTGAAGGGCGACTGGACCAACCGCAACGCCGAGATTGCTGCCGTTCTGGCCGCCCACGGCCGGGCCGGTGTGCCGCTTTATCTTTTCTACCCCGCAGGTGCGCGCAACCCGATCGTGCTGCCTGAAATTCTCACCCCCGGCGGCTTGCAGGATGTACTCGCCGGCCGCCAAACCAGCTGATCAAGGAAGGAGACACTGTCATGATCCGTTTTGCTCCGGTTTTGTTGTCGATTGCCGCCTTCACGCTCCCTGCGCTTGCCGCCCCCGAAGTGGGCAAGCCAGCCCCCGCCTTCACCGGCACCGATACGGCTGGGGCCACTGTCAGCCTCGCCGACCTGAAGGGCAAGCCGGTGATCCTTGAATGGACCAATCACGAATGCCCCTATGTGAAAAAGCATTATGAAGGCGAGAATATGCAGCGCCTGCAGGCCGAATTCGCAGAAAAAGGCGCCATCTGGCTCACTGTGATTTCCTCAGCCCCCGGCACTCAGGGCAATGTGGACGCCGCAACCGCCGACAAGCTGACTGCTGACCGTGGCGCATCGCCTGCGCATGTGCTGCTGGATGAGGCAGGCACGATTGGACGCGCTTATGAAGCCCGCACGACGCCCCACATGTTCCTGATCGATGAAGCCGGTGTGCTGCAATATATGGGTGCGATCGATGACAAGCCCTCGGCAAATCCCAAGACGCTCGATGGTGCCCACAATTATGTTGAAGCTGCATGGGATGCCATGAAGGCTGGCAAGGCCGCCGATCCCGCCTCGACCAAGCCCTATGGCTGTTCGGTGAAATACGAAGGCTGAGGCTAAAGCCGGCCGCATGAATCGTTAACAGGCTTGCGCCTGCCTCTAACCACGGTAAGATACCGTCAGATTTCGGATTTTCAGGGCAGGCGCTGATCAATGTTTCTGTTCATCGGGCTGATAGTTGTATTTGTGATGGTGTTCGGCGGCTTCATGATGGCCGGCGGCAAGTTCGACATCATCCTTCACGCAGCCCCGCACGAGCTGATCACCATTTTCGGCGGTTCCCTCGGCGCCTTCATCATCGCCAACTCGACCCGCGTGATGAAGCAGAGCGCCGCGGCTTTCGGCAAGGTTATCAAGGGACCGACATGGAAGGCGGAGGACTACAAAGACCTCCTGTGCCTGATGTTCATCCTTGTGAAGACGATCCGCTCCAAGGGTGTGGTGGCCGTTGAAGCCCATATCGAAAACCCGCACGAATCAAAAATCTTCCAGAATTTCCCGAAGATCGCGCACGACCATCATGTGGTTGATTTCATCTGCGACTATGTACGCATGATGACGATGAACTTCGAGGATCCGAACCAGATGGAAGACGCGATGAATGCGGACCTTGAGAAGCACCACAAGGAAGAGCATGAAGCCCAGCATGCCCTGCAAACGATGGCGGATGGCCTGCCGGCTATCGGTATCGTGGCCGCCGTGCTTGGTATCATCAAGACCATGGCCTCCATTTCAGAGCCTGTTGAAATCCTTGGTGCGATGGTGGGGGGTGCGCTTGTCGGCACGTTCCTTGGCATCTTCCTGTCGTACCTGATGATCGCGCCGGTCGCGGGCCGCTATAACCAGATCCTTTTTGAGGACGGCCACTTCATGAATCTCGTGAAGGTCATTCTGGTCGGTCACCTGCAGGGGAATGCCCCGCAGATCTCCGTGGAACTTGGCCGACGAGCCGTGCCGGGCCACCTGATGTGCAGCTTCATCGAACTTGAAGAAGCCATCGCAAATCTGCCGCCGGATCTTTCCTGACGGGCAGTAACAGGGTCGGCACAGCCGGCGCCGGTTCCAGAGTAGAAGCAATCCCCGGGAAAGGCCGGCCATTTTTGGCCGGTTCTCCCATATCCAAATGACGGAGCATGAAAATGGATAAGAAGCTGCGCGTCGGTGTCCTTGGTGCCAGCGGTTACACTGGTGCCGATCTCATCAGGCTGCTCGTTTGCCATCCGAATACGGAGATTGTGCTGCTGACAGCCGAGCGAAAGGCTGGCCAGTCGATCGAATCCGTTTTCCCGCACCTTGGCGGTTATGGCCTGCCGGACCTGATCTCGCTCGATGATGTGGAATGGCCTGCCGTTGAGCTGGACGTGGTTTTCTGCGCACTGCCGCACGCCACGAGCCAGGAAGTGATCAAGGGCCTGCTGCATTCGGTGAAGCACAGCATCTTGGAAGAAATGGTCGCAGAAAGCCCGTCATCGCTTGCCGATCGTATTCAGGGCGAGGTGAAAGTGATCGACCTGTCGGCCGATTTCCGCCTGCGCAACACTGAAACCTACGGCGAATGGTACGGCCGCGCCCATCAGGCGACCGACTTGCAGACCAAAGCTGTTTACGGCTTGCCGGAACTGTACCGCGAAGCGGTGGTAAAGGGCGCGCTTGTCGCTTGCCCCGGCTGCTACCCGACGGCTGCTCTCCTCGCGCTTGTGCCGTTGTTGCGTGCCGGGCTAATCGAGGCCGAAGATATCATCATCGATGCCAAGTCCGGTGTTTCGGGTGCCGGGCGCAGCCTGAAAGAATCGAACCTTTTCGTGGAAGTAGCCGAGGCTATGCATCCCTACGGCGTCGGTCACCACCGGCACATGCCGGAAATCGAGCAGGAACTGGCGGTGGCCGCCGGCAAGCCGGTGACCATCAGCTTCACGCCGCATCTGGTGCCGATGAACCGCGGTGAGCTTGAAACCATCTATGTCCGTCTCAAGGACGGTGTCAGTGCTGACGATCTGCGGGCCCACTGGATGGATGTTTATGACCTCGCACCCTTCGTGCAGGTGATGGAGAAGGGCGGCATGCCCTCGACCCGCGCTGTGCGGGGCTCCAACCGTTGTTCGCTCGGCGTGTTCGAGGACCGCATGCCGGGCCGTGCCATTCTTGTTTCGGCCATCGACAATCTGGTGAAGGGCTCGTCGGGGCAGGCGATCCAGAATATGAACCTGATGTTCGGGCTGGATGAAACCACCGGCCTGATGCAGGCACCGATGTTCCCGTGACGGCGCTTTACCGCGAAACCGACTGCGGCGGGCGGCTCACCCCCTATATGGGGCGCTGGCCTGTCGTGGACGACAGCGCCTTTGTCTTTCACGGGGCGCAGGTGATCGGCGACGTGGAAATCGCCGCAAACGTCAGCATCTGGCACAATTGCGTGCTGAGGGGGGACGTCAATCACATCCGGATCGGTGAGCGCACCAATATTCAGGACGGCACGGTCATCCATGTCAGCACTCGCACGCATCCGACCATCATCGGGCGGGATGTGCTCGTCGGGCACAAGGTGATGTTGCATGCCTGCACGCTCGAAGATCATGCCTTTGTGGGGATGAGCGCGATCGTGATGGATAATGCCCGTGTCTGCACTGATGGCATGCTGGCGGCGGGCGCGATGCTCACGCCCGGCAAGACGGTCGGTTCCGGTGAATTGTGGGCTGGCTCACCCGCCAAATTCATGCGCGCCGTGACGCCGGAGGAGATTGAGCGGAATCGCAAGATGGCGGCCCACTATCATCGGCTGGCTGAACAGCACAGGATGGACGCGCTGGGGCGCCCGCACGAACTGCCGCCTTATCCCTGAGACAAAAGAAAAAGGGCCGGAAATCCGGCCCTTTCGTTCATTGAAGCAGTCAGTCTCTCAGAAACCGAGGCCGTTCTGCTGGCCGGTCATGCACAGCAACATCGGGATCGACAGCATCGTGTTGGTGCGGCTGAAGAGCATTGCGGTGCGGGCCGCCTTCGGTTTCAGCGCCGGGTCGGCTTCAACGATGCCAAGGGCGATTTTCTGGTTCGGCCAGATAACGAACCAGACGTTGAACCACATGATGATAGCCAGCCACATGCCGATGCCGATCAGGCGGAAGCCTTCGGTTACGGTCAGCGCGTCGACAAGGTTAGGGCCGATCAGCCACAGGCCGGTTATCAGGGTCGCCATTGCACCCCACCGGAACCAGAAGAGTGCGGCCGGCGCGATATGCTTGCCGACCGCCGGTTTCAACTCGTCCGGGATCGATGGCATGGTCGGGATCTGGACGAAATTGAAGTACCAGAGCAGGCCGATCCACATGACCCCCGAGATAACATGGAGATAGCGTGCTAAATAGCCGTGATCGACGGCGATGCTGGAAAAGCCGCTGGTGGCAGCAGCAAAGACAATGATCGCGAGCACCACGCCTGCAATCACCGTGTTCTGCAGCGATTGAAGAATTTTCCCCATTGAATAGTCCCCCTAGACATACGATTAGAGGACCTATGGTAAACCCAACGTAGGGGCTTCTCAAGAAGGAAGTCTGAGGGGCTCAGCTTCAAGCGTATGATACTTCAAGAAAAAACAGTGGGTGATATCGCAGGGGCGCTGGAAAGCTGCCGTGCGCTTGTGGAATCGCACGATCATGACCGCTATGTGATGGCGCTTTTTGCGCCGGCCAGCCTGCAGCCGCAGCTTTTTGCGCTTCTGGCCTGCAACCACGAAATAGCCAAGACTCGGGAAAGTGTGTCGGATCCGATGATCGGTGAAATCCGCCTGCAATGGTGGCAGGAGGCCATCGAGGGGCTGCTGGCAGGCGAGGGCAGGGAGCATCCTGTGGTGACAGGGCTTGGCACCATCAGGCAATTGCCGGTGATTGCGCCGTTGCTGTTCAGTCTGATCGAAGCCCGCCGCAGCGATCTTGACGAGATTGGGCTTGCCGATTTTTCAGCCCTTCAGGCCTACACGGCGGCCGTGGGCGGAAAATTGAACGAGGCGGCGGCCATCATCCTTGGTGCGGCTGCGGATGACAGCGCTGCCCGTGCCGCCCGCGCGGCCGGAGATGCCTGGGCGATGGTCGGCCTGTTGCGCGCCATGATTTTTGAAATCCAGACGGCCAGGGCGGCCTCGACGCGCCTGTTGCCGGGGGCGGAGGTGGAAGGCACGCTCAGCCGCAGCGTCAACACCATCAATGCCGACATGGCGCCTTCACTGATGCCGGTGATCGGGCGGATGCTGGACGCAGCGGACGCGAATATTGCCGAAGCGCAGCGGCTGGGCCGGGGACTGGCCAAGGCGCAACGCGCGCCGTTGCTGCTCGCCACATTGGCTGCGCGTCACGTTCGCCGCTTCAGGCAGGCAGGCGGCGATATGTTTCAATTGCCGGAAGGGGGCCTCGTTGGCCCCGGCGTCCTCTTGCGCCTGATGTGGGCTAACCTGACAGGTCGTTACTGAACAGCAAAAGAGCCCGCAGAATCGTCTGCAGGCTTTCCTGTACTGATTGGGGGTCGCTCAGGCCTCAGGCCTGAACGTCAACTCGTTCGCCCACGCCCGGCGCTTTGGCCGAGGGCTCGGGTTCTTTACGCTCGACCGCGGAATCCTCAACACTTTTGCGCTCTTCAGCGGCGGATTCAAGCGATCCTGCGCGACCTGCGGAGGCAACATTCTGGTTGCTCGTCGCTGCCGTCGATTGGATGTCCATTTTTCGTCTCCAAACTACCGCCCTTCTGGACGGCTCACTCAGCATTGAAAATATAGGTCTTTTGGGCCTAGATTGCCAATGTTAACGGACAGGCAACCCTGTTTGGGCCCGGATTCAGGCCGATTTTGACGATTCTGTCCCATTCGGGGCATGGCAGCAGGCCGGAAATGACCGTGAAAAAAGATACAATTTTATCCATTCGAATCACTTTGAAGCCGCTTTTTCTGGCTACGAGCCTTCTGCTTGCTGCGTGCGCCAGCAGTGGCCAGTCCGCAAACAAGCAGGCCGATGGCGGGCTTTCAAAGGCACTGAATGGCGACCCGCAAGCGATGTTTGAAGTGGGCGAGGGGATGGAACGCTCCGGTAATCTTGGCGGGGCGCTGGATCTTTACAGCAAGGCGCTGAATGCGGACCCCTCGAACTGGCGCGCGGGGCTTGCCATCGGGCGGGTCCTTTTCCGCACAGGCGATGTGGCGGCTGCCCGCAGCTACCTGGCGTCCCTGAATGTGCGGTTCCCCGATCAGCCGGTGGTGGCCGAAACGCTGGCGGACATGGCCGGGCGAACCGGGGACTTCGAAGCTGCCGCAAAGGCGATAGAGCCATGGCTGCGCCAGACGCCGCCGCGGCCGCAATCGGCGCTGATCGCTGGCAAGCTTCTTGAAATCAAGGGCGACGGCGAGTCCGCGCGCCAGATGTTCGCCATTGCACAGGAGGACCGCGCATTGAACGGCGAGGCCATGGCGGCACTTGCCTGGTCATTCTCGCAGTCCGGCAATATGGAAACGGCGCGGGCCATGCTGATGGCGATGAGCCAGCAACCCGCGATCCTGCCTATGGCGCAGACCATGAGCCGCCTGATCCGCGCGCGGCAGGGGGAACAGCCGAAGATCGAAGGCGTGGTGAGCCCCGAGCAGATGGAACTGATTGACCTGCTGCCGACACTCAGCCCTGCAGATGCGGCTGCCGCCGTCTTTTTCGGCTATCTGCCGCCTGCGGCGGAATTGGCGCCGCAGCCGTGATTGATCCTTGCCCCGCGTTCCCGTGCCGGGTAATCAGGCGGCACCTTTGAGTGGTTGAAAAAGGATGTCCCGTTGAAGACCTGCAGCACTATGGCCGAAGTCCGTACCGAGATCGACCGCGTTGACCGGCTGATCGTTCCGTTGCTTCTCGAGCGTCTCGGTTATATCGAGCAGGCGGGGCATATCAAGGGCAGCCGTGACACGGTGCGCGACGAATGGCGGATCGAGGATGTGGTAGCCAAGGTAAAGGCGTGCGGTGCCGAAGAAGGCGGCAACCAGCAGTATCTTGAAGATATCTACCGTCATCTGATTGAATGGAGCATCGCCCACGAGTTTACCGTGTGGGATAGCGAACACCGGCAGGACTGACGCCTGACCGGTCGGTTTCCGGGGGAGGGACGATGACCGAGAAGAGCTGCCTTATTGCCATCGACCAGGGCACGACCAGCACTCGTGCCCTTGCCTTCGACACTGACCTCAATGAGCTCGCGGTCGCGCAAATCCCGCTTGAGCAGCATTTCCCGCACAACGGCTGGGTTGAGCATGACGCTGGCGAGATCTGGCAGGCGACGCTCAAGGTATTGGGGCAAGTGATCGACAAGGCGAAAGCCGCCGGCTACGCGCCCCTTGCCATCGGCATCACCAACCAGCGCGAAACTACCGTCCTTTGGGATCGGGATAGCGGCGAGCCCCTTCACAAGGCCATTGTCTGGCAGGACCGTCGTACGGCGGCAGCCTGCGCGAAGCTCGCCGAAGACAAATCCGTTGCCGCAATGGTGCAGGAGCAGACCGGCCTGCTGCTTGATCCCTATTTCAGTGCCACCAAGATCGCATGGCTTCTGGATCATGTGCCGGGCGCGCGGGAGAAGGCAGCGGCTGGTAAGCTCGCTGCCGGTACCATCGAATGTTATCTCGCCGGGCGCCTCACCGGCGGCAAGGCGCATATGAGCGACGCAACCAATGCCTCGCGCACCATGCTGATGGATATTCGCGAGGGGCGATGGTCGGAGGACCTTTGTCGGCTGTTCGGTGTGCCGATGCAGCTGTTGCCGGAGATTGCCGATAACGCAGACACCTTCGGCAGCGTTGCTGATGGGCTGCCCGGTGCGGGTTTGCCGATCACCGGCATGATCGGCGACCAGCAAAGCGCCGCGGTCGGGCAAGCCTGTATCGCGCCGGGGCAGGTGAAAAGCACCTATGGCACCGGCTGTTTCCTGCTGCAGCATACGGGCGACCAGATGGTGCTGAGCCGGAACCGGCTTCTGTCTACCGTCGCCAGCCGCATGAAAGGCAAGATTGCCTACGCGGTCGAAGGTAGCATCTTCAACGCCGGTACGGTGATCCAGTGGTTCCGCGACGGCATCGGGCTGATTGAAAACTCTGCCGACAGCGAAGCGGCGGCGGTGCGGGCCGGGACGACCGATGGCGTCTATCTGGTGCCCGCCTTCACCGGTCTGGGCGCACCACATTGGGCGCCGGAGGCACGGGGACTGATTTCGGGGCTGACACGCGGCACTAATGCAGACCAGCTGGTGCGAGCGGGGCTCGAGAGCATCGCCTACCAGACAAACGACCTGCTGACCGCGCTGAAGGCGGACGGAGCAGGGAGCGCCAGGCAGATCCGTATAGATGGCGGCATGGCAGCAAACGGTTGGTTCGCCCAGTTTCTGGCCGATATCTGCGATGCGACCGTCGACCGGCCGGAAATTCTGGAAACGACGGCGCTTGGGGCCGCAATCTGTGCCGGGATTGGTGCAGGTGTCTGGCCTGATCTTGAAACCGCAACCCGCAACTGGACGCTCGATCGCCGGTTCGAGCCTGATATGGATGCGGGCACGCGCAAAAAAATGACCGCCGGGTGGGACCAGGCGGTCAGTCGCTGCTTGCTCAGTTGAAGGCTATTCTGCGGCGCTGGAGCGGCCCATCTCGATCACATCCTCGACATGCTGGCGGCGGGCATCATGTTCTGCCGCCACTTTCATGTCATTCTCGGACATGGCGTCCAGATTGACATTGGCAAAGCCAAGGATGCCCATGTCGCCATAGGCTTTCTGGATGCGGCCACCCCAAAGGCCAATATCTTTCACCACGGGCACGATACGGCTGAAAAGCTGGGTGCGGAACATCTGCATGCCTTGCGATGCCTGCACATAGTTCACGCAGTCCTTCACATTGAGCCCAATGGTTTCCCACACTTCATTGCCCTGGAAGCGGTCACGCATCAGGTAACAGGCTTCCACGAGGAATTCCTCGCGCTCGTCGCGCTCATGTTGGGTGAGTTCAGGATAATAGGCCCGAAGCGCCAGCCGGCCGAAGGCGACATGGCGGGCTTCGTCCTGCATCACATAGGCGTTGACGGCGGAGGCAAGATTGTTTTTCGCGTGGTCGCGAATGCCGGCAAAGGCGGCCAGTGCAAGCCCTTCGATCACCACCTGCATGCCAAGGTAGGTCATGTCCCAGCGGCTGTCGCGGATCACCTGGTCCAGAAGCGTCTTCAGGGGGCCGGTGATGGGATAGGCGATGCCCATCTTCTCGACCAGCTTCTTGTAGGTTTCCACATGGCGGGCTTCATCCATCACCTGGGTGGCGGCATAGAATTTCGATTCGGTGTCCGGCACATTCTGCACGATCTTGGCGGCGCAAATGAGCGCGCCCTGTTCGCCGTGCAGGAACTGGCTTGTCGACCATGCCTGCCAGTGCGAGCGGCAAACGCCTTGCTCTTCCTTCGACATCTTCATGTAGAAGTCAGCACCATACAGTGGGAACAGCTCTTCCGGCAGGTCTTGTGGGTTGCCGGGTGTGAGGTCCTGCGACCAGTCGATCCGGGACTCGGTGTCCCATTGCATCGACTTGCCCTTGTCATAAAGGTTCAGGAGATCCTTGCGATCGTCGGAATAGTTCCAGTTGAAAAGCGTCTCATAATCCTGAGGCACGCTCCACATGCTGCCTTCAAGCGCTTTTGCGTAAATCGGATCAAGTGCCATGTCTCTCCTCCCCAGGGTCACATGTAACTGGACTATAGCGTCCACTAAATATTCCTGCAAGGCAAGCCCCAAATGAAAAGGGGCCGCATCTTTCGATGCGGCCCCCGACGGTCAGACCCATTCCCCCACGGATCAGACCAGCTTCTGCGACCCCCGGCCGAACTCGGGATATGCCTCCAGGCCAAGTTCGGTGATGTCTGTGCCGAGATCTTCTTCCTCTGGCGACAGGCGGATGCCGACGGTCAGTTTGAGGGCGAGCCATGCCACAAGGCTGGCTACCACAACCCAGGCGCCGATGGCGGTAACGCCGATCAGCTGGGTCACGAAGGATACGTCGGCCGTGAGCGACACAGCGAGGGTGCCCCAGATCCCGCAGACAAGGTGCACGGGGATTGCACCGACGACGTCATCGATCTTCAGCTTGTCGAGGAGGGGGACAGTGAAGACAACGAGGACGCCTCCGACGGCACCGATGAGGGTGGCGATGCCAAGGGTGGGGGTATCGGGGCTTGCGGTGATCGAGACGAGCCCGGCAAGGGCGCCGTTCAGGACCATCGACAGGTCCACCTTGCCGTAAACAAGGCGGGTAACGATCATCGCAGCCACCACACCGCCGCACGCGGCCATGTTGGTGTTCAGGATGATATTGGAGACGGCCACACCGTCAGCAGCCGAGCCAAAGGCGAGCTGCGAACCGCCGTTGAAGCCGAACCAGCCGAGCCACAGGATGAAGGTGCCGAGCGTGGCGAGGGTGAGGTTCGAGCCGGGCATCGGACGCGGCTTGCCGTCAGCGCCGTATTTGCCGCGGCGTGCGCCAAGGAGAACGGCACCGACAAGGGCTGCCCAGCCACCGGTGGAGTGGACGAGGGTGGAGCCGGCGAAGTCCTTGAAGCCCATGGCTGTCAGCCAGCCCTGGCCCCAGACCCAGCTGGCCTGGACCGGATAGATCACGGCCGCGAGGATGGCGGTGAAGATCAGGAAGGGGAAGAGCTTCACGCGCTCGGCGATGGTGCCGGAGACGATCGAGGCTGCGGTGGCCACGAAAACGACCTGGAAGAAGAAGTCTGAAGCCGCCGCATAGCCGCCTTCGATCACTGCGCCCTCGGCGAGGACACCGCTATCGTCGGCTGCCCAGAAGGCAAAGGTGCCAAGATAGCCGCCCTCGTCGACGCCATAGAGAAGGTTGTAGCCACAGAGCATGAACATGATGCAGGCAACGGCGAAGAGGCTGATGTTTTTCAGGCAGATCGCGCCGACGTTCTTCGACCGGACAAGGCCGGACTCGAGCATGGCGAAGCCCGCCGCCATCCACATGACGAGCGCACCCATCACGAGAAAGAGGAAGGTGTTCAACAGGAACTGGGTCTCGCCGTCCACGGCAGCCTGCGCGGGGAGGGTGGCAAGGCTGGTGAAGAGGGCGCCCATGAGCGCTGCTTTGATAAAGGATTTCATCTGTAAATGCCCTCCTAGAGCGCTTCGCTATCGGTTTCGCCGGTGCGGATCCGCACCACCTGGCCGAGATCAAGGACGAAAATCTTGCCGTCACCGATCTGGCCGGTGTGGGCGGCGGACTTGATGGCCTCGACGGCGCGCTCGGCAAGCTCGCTCGCGACGGCGACTTCAAGTTTCACCTTGGGCAGGAAATGCACCTCGTATTCGGCGCCCCGATAAATTTCTTTCTGGCCTTTCTGACGGCCATAGCCCTGCACCTCAGAAACGGTCATCCCGTTGATGCCCAGCTCATTCAGAGCCTCCCTTACGGGATCAAGGCGGTGCGGCTTAACAATCGCAATGATGTATTTCATGAAGCCTCCCGAAGTTGGTGTAATAATGTTATTGGTTACCGGGAGGTTAAAGGCACGAAGCGTGCCAGAATGAATAGTTAAATATATTCAATACGTTAATAGATATTTACCCGATTCTGCATTGTCGCAAACTGCTCATAAAATATGCAATGCATAAATATTAATCACTCGCCTTGCGCTGCAAAGCGGATTGCCGACCGGACGATGTCTGACTAACCTCTCACCGGATCAGGAGCTTCCTTTATGCTGGTCGACGACGATCATACTCACCTAGAAAGAGTGTCGGCGGACCCCGAGGTCTGCAGGCGCTGGCCTGGCTTTGCCGCCTATTGCCGGCATCTTGCCAGCGGCCTGAAGGATGCGGCGAACCGAGACCTTGATGCGTTTCTTGCAGAGGCGCGGGGGGGTGACGCCGCAGAGCGGCGTTCGTTTACAATCCGGATGGTCGACGCTGCTGCCGATTTCTCAAGGCCACAGGAACTGATCCGCTTTCTGCTTTTCAAGGAAATTGTCCGGCCGGCGCTGCTTGCCTGGATGGAAGAAATGCCCGGCGAGGCAAAGCCATGCATATGGCTCGCCCGGCTTTATGACTATCGAATTCCCGACGGCCGGGAGCCGAAGGACTATCTGGAAATCGCGCTGGTCCGTGAACCGGCAAATCCCGTCGCGGCCAGGGATATGGTGTCGCTGATCATCCGGCAGGCGATCAATAACCAGCATGAACTGCCAGCCTATTTCGGTGACCCGGCGGACGATGTGACGGCGCTGGGGTTTGCAGCGCGTCTGTTATCGTTTGCCGAAGATCAGGACTGGGCAGCTAGCCGCCGCGAAACCATCGACTATCTTTCGAAAATTGCCGGGGAGGCCGTGGAAAATGCGGCTTTGGCATAAACAAGGGTCGGGCAATGCACCCGGCTTCAACCTCACGACACAAGGAGAAACGACATGCTGACAGTTTATGGCGACAAGCGATCAGGCAATTGCCTGAAGGTGGTATATGTGGCCGACCATCTGGGCATTCCCTACAATTGGGTCGATACCGACATCATGAAGGGGGAGGCCAAGCGGCCCGAAATCCTGGCGGTGAACCCGGCAGGACAAGTGCCGACCATCGTGATGACCGACGGGCGGGGTATGGGCCAGTCCAATGCGATCATCCGCTATCTGGCGGGAGGCAGCCATCTGATCCCGGAAGACCCGTGGGAGCGTGCCAAGATGGACGAGTGGCTTTTCTGGGAGCAATATAGCCACGAACCTACAATCGCGGTTGCCCGGTTCCAGCGGCTCTACCTTGGTTGGGAGGAAGGCCAGATCGACCCGAAACTGGTACAGAAAGGGAATGCCGCCCTCGATCTGATGGAAAACCATCTGGATGGTCATGGCTGGCTTGTCGGCCCGCACTGCAGTCTCGCCGATGTGGCGCTCATTGCCTATACCCAGTTCGCCGAAGATGGCGGCTTCTCGCTCGAAAGGCGGCCAAAGATTCGGGCGTGGCTTGATCGGACCAAAGCCTATCTCGCTTCGGCCTGATGAAGCTTTTAGGGCAACTTTTTTGGTAAAAACGGTCAATTCCGGAATTTGAGTTGCCCGTTTTACCAATTATTTAGGATGTTGTATGGTACGCGAGTAGTTCCGGTGCTTCTTCATATATGGGGAGACGAATATGAAACGGAGCTTTCTGGCTTCAGGCCTTTTCTCGCTGTTGTTTGCCACATCACTCACGCCGCCCGCTCTCGCGCAGTCGTCTGCCGAGGACAAGGAAACCATTGCGCGTCTTGAGGCGCGGGTCGCAGCGCTTGAGACGCTCGTGCAGAAACTTGTGGGCGCGGGCAGTGAAGTGCAGGTTGCCGAAAAACGCGACGTACCAGCCAATGTCGCCGTGGTCGCGAGCAAGGATCCCGCACCTGCGGTTGCCACAGCCGATGGCAGCCTCAGCTTCAATATCCGCGGCCGCATGATGGCCGACTGGGGCATGGGCAGCGATGACCGGGACACGTTCGACTATTCCGGAACCAAGCTCCGCGCCGCTTGGTTCGGCCTTGAAGGCAAGGCCGCCCCCGATATCGCCTATCGTTTCGAAGCCGACTTCGGCACCAACAGTGTTTCGGTGAAAGATGCGTTCGTCGCGTTCACGCAAGGCGACTGGACCTACACGGTCGGCCACAGCAAGGTGCCGAACTCGCTTGAATGGCTGACGCCTGTTAGCCTGACCAGCGTGCTGGAGCGCAGCGCCTTCCGCAATGCTTTCGGGCTTGAACGCGGCATGGGCATCAAGGCGAGCACCGAGGGCGAAAACTGGGGCTTCACCGCAGGTGTCTTCCAGGGCACGAACGAAGCGATTTCCAACACGGATGAGGGCGTTACCACAGCGCTGCGAGGCACATACGGCGGCAAGCTTGAAGCCGACGGCGCCTGGATGGTCGGTCTTTCGGGCCGCTGGCGCAAATTCCCCGATGCACGGCTCGCCTATCGTACCAAGGGAACGTCCAACCAGTCCGGCACGCTCCTGAGCTTCACGGGGCAGGAAGAGGACATGATGGTGGGCGCGGAGGCGGCCTTCTCGAACGGGCCATTCTACGGCGCGGCCGAATTCGCCGTTCTTGACGCAAAGGACATTGGTGCGGCCGGTGAAAGCGGCGGTTTCTCGGGTGGCTATGCCGAGATCGGCTATATCCTGACCGGCGAAACTCGCCCGCTGGACCCCGCTGGTGGCGTATGGGGACGGCCCAAGGTCGCCAACCCCTTCGGCGAAGGCGGTAGCGGCCTCTGGATGCTGACCGGGCGGTATGACCGGGTTGAACTCAACGGCGCCGGCATCAATGGCGGCGAGATGGAAAGCTATATCCTCAGCCTCAGCTGGTACATGAACCGTTATCTCCGGACCATCGTAGAATATGGGCACTCGGATGTTTCGATCCCCGGCCTCGATAATGGTGCCGACATGATCGGGCTGCGGCTCGGTGTCGACTGGTAAAGCAGATAGTTCGTTTTTCAGCGGCTGATCGGAAAGGGAGGCCAGATTGAAACTCACTTCGTGTCTCATGAAAATGATCGGGCAGGGTGTGCTGGCGGGGGCGCTGCTGATGGCGGCCGCGTTGCCTGCCACGGCCCAGTCCGCCAGCCTGATCGACGACAAACTGGTCGCCGAATTACGCGAGATACTGGCGCATCCGGTGGTGCAGATGACGGTCCGGTCCCAGAACCGGAAATACGGTAATCTGGGGCAGTCGGAGATCGACAAGCTGGATGCGCAATGGGTGCAGGAACGGCAGCAGGATGACCAGCCGCTTATCGCGGCGGCGCTCAACAATCCGGCGTCCATGTATCTGACCCAGATTCAGGCGGAATCGCTGGGGCTCTTCACCGAGATATTCATCACCGACCAGAACGGCCTGAACGCCGGCCAAAGTGCCATCACGTCGGACTATTGGCAGGGCGATGAAGCCAAGTTCAAAAACACCTATGGCGTGGGACCTTCCGCCGTATTCATAGACGAACCTGAGCGGGATGAAGACACAAAAACCGTCCGCTCGCAGGCCAACGTGACAATTACGGATGAGAATGGCCGCGCCATTGGCCATGCAACATTCGAGGTCAATCTGACCGAACTTGCCCGGCGCCAGTAGGAGGGCACGCAATGTCCAGAATATTCAGTAACTTATCAATTATTGCCAAGCTCGGGCTTTCACTCGGCCTGATCGTGCTTGTTGCCATTGCGCTCAATATCTGGTCCACCGTGGAAGCGGACCGCGTGGGCGACGCCAATGCTGAGGTTGACCGGCTGCGCACCATGTCGGACGATCTTCAGGCATTGAACCGCGGGCTCGAGGCCCAGCGCAGCGCTCTTCTGTATCTCCTCGTAACCGCCGATCGATCGGTCCTGCCGCAGTATGACCGCGGTGTGGAGCAGTTCGATGCGGCCTACAAGCGTTTCCGCGAGGGGCTCGATTCCGATACCGGCATGCAGCGGGAAACCGATAATCTCGAAACGCTGCGTACCAAGGCGATGGAATGGCGCACCAGCTATGCCGAGAAGCAACTGCAACAGGCCCGGAATTACAAGACGCTCAATCTCGCCAAGGCTGTTGAAGTGTCGGGCGAGCCCGGAGACCTTTTCGCGGAAATCGAGAAACTGAGTGCGGCTCTCAATGCCGGGATGAATGAAAAGGCACAGGCGGCCACATTCAATGCCGGGATGGCGCTCGAACGCCTCAATCTCGTCAAGATGATTTCGCTTGGCTCCACGCTCGTGATTTCGGGCCTCGTGATCTGGATGATGCTGCATTTCGTGGCAAAGCCGATCCGGGCGATGACGCGCGCGATGACCGATATCGCCAAAGGTGCGCTCAATACCAACGTGCCATCCACTGACTCGGCTGACGAGGTGGGCGACATGGCGCGTGCGGTCGAGGTCTTCAAATCAAACGCGATCGAGCGCCAGCGGCTCGAGGCGGAAGCCGAGGAGCAGCGTTCACTGGAAGCCCGCCGTGAGCGTGAGGAGCGCGAGCGCGAGGAACGCGAACGCCAGCTTGAAGCCGAGCGTCAGGCGGAAATCCTGCGTCGCCGCGAAGAGAAGGAAGCCCGCATCGTCAGCCTGATCACCGAGTATGATTCCTCGGCACAAGGCGATTTCGCGCGGGTAACCCAGATTGTCGACCTATTGAACGAAGTGTCGAACACCATGTCGAGTGCGGCAGTCACCACGCAGGAACAGGCGAACAATGTGGCCCGCGCGGCGGTCAGTTCCAGCGAGAATGTCCAGTCCGTCGCCAGCGTGACCGAGGAAATGGACAGCAGCGTTCAGGAAATTGCCCAGCAAATCGACCGCACCTCCCGCCGCACGGCGGACGCGGCCGAGCTTGTCTCCCGTACGCGGACAGACATGCGCGCGCTCGAGGATTCGGCTGTGGCCATCGGCAATGTGATGAAGCTGATCAGCGATATTGCCGAGCAGACGAACCTTCTGGCGCTCAATGCCACCATCGAGGCAGCGCGTGCGGGGGATGCCGGCCGCGGCTTTGCCGTGGTCGCGGGCGAGGTGAAAAATCTGGCCAGCCAGACAGGCAATGCCACGAACGAAATCCGCGCCCAGATCGAAGCCGTGCAGGACCAGACCAAGTCGGTCGCCGAAGCGATCTCGAACATCGAGGCCGTGACCCGCGAGATCACCGACATGGCGGCGGCCATTGCCTCGGCCGTGGAAGAGCAGCGCGCTGCGACGAACGAGATCGCCCGCAGCGTGTCGCACGCGGCTTCCAACACGTCGGAGGTCAGTACCAGCATCACCTCGGTGGCGGAAGCGGCGGAATCGAACAGTCAGGTCGCGGTGCGGGTCGCCAGTTCGTCGCAGGAACTGAAAGTGACGTCCGACCAGATCCGTACGGTCACCCAGCGCTTCATCGAGACGATCAAGCACGAGGCGCTTGCCTCCTGACCGGTCCCGGAAACCGAACAACGGAAGGGCGCCTCTCGGGGCGCCCTTTTCATTTGGCCGCTGTCAGGCGTCTTCTTCGAACCGGTCTATGGAGGCGAATAGTGCGGTCAGGACATTGCGGTCTTCCTCGGGTATCTCCGGTCGCCAGATTTCAAACAACAGGACTGTGCGGTCCGATGTGCCCCGGTTCCAGGCTTCATGTTCAAAACTGTCATCAAAGATGAAAAGCTTGCCTTCCTGCCAGGCCCGCGTTTCCGGCCCGACCCGCAGGCCGCATCCATCAGGGACGATCAGCGGCAGATGGCAGATCAGCCGCGTGTTGAGGAGGCCGTGGTGCGGCTTGATATGCGTGCCGGGCTTGAGGCGCGAGAAAAGCGCCATGGGCGACCGGGATTCGATCACCGGCTGCGGCGCAAGGGAAAGCGCGTCGATCGCCGCCGGGCAAAGGTCGGCCAGCGGCTGGCGTTCGCCGCTTTTGATCAGATAGGCCGCACCCCAGCTCGGGTCATCGAGAAGGGGATTGTTGGGCGCCGGGCGGCCCGGCGGGGCCTGCACATAGGGCGCGAAGGAATCGTCCGGCGTGTCGATGAGGGCCGTAAGTTCTGCCGCGATGGCTTCTGTGCGGGCCTCCAGCGCCGGCACCCAGTCAAACTCCTCGCGTTCATACCAGGCGCGGTGTGGCAGGCCGGGATAGAAGAACATGCTCGGCTGTTGCAGATACAGGGGCGTGCGGCCGGTGAGCAGGTCGAACGCCTCGCGAATGCGCGGGCTGCTGGCGGCTACATCGATGCCGGCCGCTTTCATCTGGTCGTCCAGATGCGCGGCATATGCCGTGATCCCTTCCTGAATATACGCCTGCGCCCGCTCGGCCCACGACCGAAGCGGCGGTGGCACATTCGCAAGCTGGGCAATCGTATTGAGGCCAAGGCGGTAGAAATTCTGCGCGGCCCGGCGGTCCCCCTGCGCGCGTTTCAGTTCCGCAAGGCCGGAAATGGCGCCGATGTCGCCGCGCTGTTCGCGCAGGCGGCGGGACAGGGCCTCTTCCTCGCCCGCCCGGTCACCGCGCTCGTGGCAGGTTTTGGCAATCGCCATCCAGGGAACGGTGCCGCCAGCCGCGGCAATCTGCCGGGCAATATCGAGCGCGCGGCCCGTGGCGCCCTGACGAAGATGACTTTCAAGTTCCTGATACAGGGCAGGGGCGTTCAAAGGGCGACTCCGTCAGGTTGGTGCGGCATAAGGTGGCCCAATCTAACGGCGCCGCCCGAAAATGCAATTCCGCCCTTCCAGGTCACTCTGCGCTTGATATCTTCATCAGCACGAGCCCTGCGACGATGAGTGCGGCAGCCACGAGCCGCAGGGGGCTTGTGCTTTCGCCCAGAAACAGCACGCCCGCGGCAAAGGCCCCAACCGCCCCGATCCCGGTCCACACCGTATAGGCCGTGCCAAGCGGCAGGCTCCGCATGGCGTATCCCAGAAGGACGATACTGCCGAGCATCGCGGCGCCGGTGATAAGGCTGGGGCCGAGTTTCGTGAAACCCGCAGACTGCTTCATGAAGAAAGCCCAGACGACTTCCAGAAGGCCGGCGAACAGAAGGGATATCCAGGCCATGACCGGCTCTCCTTGCTTAAAGAGCCGGGCCGTACCGGACTTGAAACCCATGCAAGCGCGTGTGTTCGCATATGCAGATGGGGGAGGACGTGGCCTCACATCATGCCATCATATGATGGTGCGTTCGCGCGGCGTCAACGATGTTTGCAGCCGGGCCAACAGCAGGGGCGGCGCTTGCCTTCCTCGAGATTCTCGCAGCCCCAGTTGATGCGTTTCAGGCGGGTTTCCACCTTCTTGGCGTCCTCCACCCAGCAAATCCATTCGTTGCGGGCAAGCGGGGTGATATCCATCCATGTGGCCAGCGCACCGGGCCGCGAAAGCAGCGCGTCTTTCAGGTCGTCCGGCAGATCATGGACGACGCCGGCGGGGAGGTTGCTATCTGGCATGGTTTGCTTCTCCTGATCGTATCGGCGGCAAGCATAGCGGGATGAAGCGGATGGAGAAAGAGGCGGGATTGGCAAAAAACAGGCGTTGGCCTGTTTCTGGTCCTTCGGACCGCATCCCTGATGCGCCGGCCGGGCTAGCGCCCGTCCCGAACCGGTGGGTCGTCCACCGCACCCGGCTTCATCATAAAGAAAAGGCCCCGCAAGCGAGGCCGTTTCTTCATGGCGGAAGAGGTGGGATTCGAACCCACGGTGGGCTTGCACCCACGGCGGTTTTCAAGACCGCTGCCTTAAACCACTCGGCCACTCTTCCGCGTTTCGAGAAGTCGGCACCTTTTACCGGCCCGCGCTTCGCTGGTCCAGCCTTTTTGAAGGGGGTGAGCGAGAGGACGGATGATTTCTTGCGCGGGGGCGCGGGGCTTGCTAGAAAAGCACCAGCGGGGACAAGATATCGCGGTTTTCTGCGACACCTGCCCCAAAATAGCCGATCCTCGCGGAGGCGGGCTCGCCTGCTTTTCCGCCAACAATCCTAAGGGCAACACGCGTGAGCGACACTACGCCGATCGAGCCGCAAGGCCGGGACATCTTCCCGATCACCATCGAAGAGGAAATGAAAAGCTCGTACCTCGATTACGCCATGAGCGTGATCGTGTCGCGGGCCCTACCGGACGTGCGCGACGGCCTGAAGCCGGTGCACCGCCGTATCCTCTATTCGATGCATGAAAACGGCTATGAATGGAACAAGCCGTACCGCAAGTCCGCCCGCATCGTCGGCGACGTGATGGGTAAATATCACCCGCACGGCGACAGCGCGATTTACGATGCCTTGGTGCGGATGGCGCAGGATTTCTCCATGCGCGCCACACTCATCGACGGGCAGGGCAACTTCGGCTCGATGGACGGCGACAGCGCCGCGGCCATGCGTTACACCGAAGCCCGGATGGACAAGATTTCCTCGATGATCCTTGCCGATATTGACAAGGACACGGTTAATTTCCAGCCGAACTATGACGAAAGCGAACATGAGCCGGTCGTGCTGCCGGCGCGCTTCCCGAACCTTCTGGTCAATGGTGGTGCCGGTATCGCCGTCGGCATGGCGACGAACATTCCGCCGCATAACCTGACCGAAGTGATCAATGGCGTGCTGGCGCTGATCGCGGATCCGGAGATCGACGATCTCGGGCTCATGGAATATGTGAAGGGCCCTGATTTCCCGACGGGTGGCATTATCCTTGGCGCCGGCGGCATCCGCCAGGCCTATGAGACGGGCCGTGGCTCGATCACCATCCGCAGCCGCACACACATTGAAGAGGTCCGCAAGGACCGGATGGCCATCGTTATCACCGAGATCCCGTATCAGGTGAACAAGGCCTCGATGATCGAAAAGATTGCCGAATGTGTGCAAACCAAGCGGATCGAGGGCATTTCGGAACTGCGCGACGAATCCGACCGCGAAGGCGTGCGCGTTGTCGTGGAACTGAAGCGTGATGCGGTGCCTGATGTGGTGCTGAACCAGCTGTTCCGCTTCACCCCGGTGCAAACCAGCTTCGGCATCAACATGCTGGCCCTGAATGGCGGCAAGCCGGAGCAGATGGGCCTGCGCACCATCCTTCAGGCCTTCATCGATTTCCGCGAGGAAGTGATCACCCGCCGCACCAAGTTCGAGCTGAACAAGGCGCGCGACCGGGCTCATATCATGGTCGGCCTCGTGACCGCCGTTGCCAATATCGACGAAGTGGTGGCGACCATCCGTGGCGCCTCGTCGCCGGCCGATGCGCGCGAGGCCCTGATGGCCCGCAAATGGGACGCGGCGGAAATCCTGCCGTATCTGGAGCTGATCGGTGAGGTCGGCGACCTGAAGGAAGGCGGTTTCTACCAGCTTTCCGACGCGCAGGTGAAAGCCATCCTTGAGCTGCGCCTGCACCGCCTGACGGCGCTTGGCCGCGACGAGATCGGCGGCGAGCTCGAAGAGCTGGCCATCAAGATCCGCGAATATCTCGAAATCCTCGGGTCGCGTGCCCGTCTTTACGAAGTGCTGAAGCTTGAGATCGAAGCCGTTCGCGACGAGTTCGGCAATGACCGCAAGACCGAAATCGATATCCTCGGTGGCGGCGCGTTCGATGATGAAGACCTGATCGCCCGCGAGGACATGGTCGTGACCGTGACCCACACGGGCTATATCAAGCGCGTGCCGCTTTCCACCTATCGGGCGCAGCGTCGTGGCGGCAAGGGCCGCTCGGGCATGCAGACGAAGGACGAGGATTTCCTCTCCAAGGTGTTCGTGGCCAATACACACACGCCGGTGCTGTTCTTCTCGAACATCGGCAAGGTTTACAAGCTGAAGGTCTGGCGCCTGCCGCTCGGCACACCGCAATCGAAAGGCAAGGCAGTGATCAACCTCCTGCCGCTTAGCCAGGGCGAAACCATCGCGACGATCCTGCCGCTGCCGGAGGATGAAAACACTTGGGGCGACTTCAACGTGATGTTCGCCACCGCCCAGGGCAATGTGCGCCGCAACCGGCTGTCGGACTTCGCAAACGTGCTGTCGAACGGCAAGATCGCCATCCGCTTCGATAACGATGACGACAAGCTTATCGGCGTTGAAACCTGCACCGAGGACGATGATGTCCTGCTGGCAGCATCGGGCGGCCGGGCCATCCGCTTCAAGGCGACGGACGTTCGCCTGTTCGTTGGCCGCACCGCCACGGGTGTGCGCGGCATGAAGTTCGGCGAGGGCGAATCCATCGTTTCCATGTGCGTGATCAACGGCACGGATGCGGATACCGAGGAACGTGACGCGTATCTCAGGGCTGCCGACTGGAAATCCGAGCCTGCCGAGCCGACCCTCTCGCCGCAGCGCATGGCGCAACTGAAGGCGACCGAGCAGTTCCTGCTGACGGTAACGGACAACGGCTTTGGCAAGCGGTCCTCAAGCCACGAATACCGTCTGACGAACCGCGGCGGACAGGGTATCTGGAACGGCCCGTCGGATGATCGCCTGCGCGACCAGATCGGCCCGGTTGTTGCCGTCTTCCCGATCACCGAAGAAGAGCAGATCATGATGGTGACCGATCAGGGCAAACTGATCCGTACACCGGTGCATGATGTGCGCATCGCCGCACGCAACACCAAGGGCGTCACGCTCTTCAAGGTGGCAGATGACGAGCATATCGTCTCGGTCGCCAAGCTCCTCGACAGTGGCGAGGATGAAGAGGGCATGGAAGCCGTTGAAGGCATTGATGTCGCTGAAGGTGGCGTTGTCGCCGAAGAAGGTGGATCGGAAGAGTAATCTCTGGCCTCAGGTGAAACATTAAAAAAGGCGTCCATCCTAATGGACGTCTTTTGTTTTTCAGGCCGGGTTGACAAGCAACAGGAGAAGCGCGCCGCACAGCAGCACACCGCCCGCGAGCCGCGTGACGAAACGGGCACCACCCTTTTTCACCAGCCACGTGCGGGCATAGCTCGATGCCGCGACCCAGGTGCAGTCCCCGCCGACTGCGACGATCAGGAAGCCGAAGCCCATGACAATGAGCTGCGGGGTCACTGGCAGGTCCCGGCTGATGAACTGCGGATAGAAGGCGGCGAAAAACAGGATCGCTTTCGGGTTGGTGGCTGACAGCAGCATGGCATGCCGGAAGGCCTGTGCGGGCGTTTTGTCGGGCGCGGCACCAATCGTGACATTGCCTTTGGAGCGCAGCATCTGGATGGCCATGTGGGCGAGGAGTATGACCCCGCCATAACGGATTGCCGTAAAGCCCCAGTCGGGCAGGGCCATCAGCACGGCCGAAAAACCGGCGATATAGATTATCTGGAACAACACGAGCACGACACCGGCGCCCAGCGCGACCGCGAGGCCGTGGCGGCTGGAGCGGCCAAGCGTTTCGGCGATGATCATGCTGACAATGGGGCCGGGCGACAGCACAAGCAGGGCCGTTGCCGCCAGAAAGCCGGTAAAAAGCAGGGGGTCGACCAAGAGATTTGCCTCGAACTGTCGGTGATGACTTGTAATTTCCGGTTCGTTCGGGAATGTTGCACGAAAGCGGTTGCCCGGCAATGGGCGGCGCCATGCCTGACGGTCACCGAACGGGGGGAATTATCGTGAGCATAGAACGCATCGGCGTTTACCCGGGTACCTTCGACCCGATCACCAAAGGACATATCGATATCATCCGGCGCAGCCTGACGCTTGTGGACCGGCTGATCATCGGCGTGGCCACCAATCCCAGCAAGGACCCGATGTTCACGCTGGAAGAACGTGTGGCGATGGTGATGCGCGAGGCTGGCCCGCTGGCCGAAAAGGCCGAAGTCGCCTTCGAGGTCGTCCAGTTCGATGAACTGCTGATGCACTTTGCCGAGCGGATGAACGCGAATATCATCATCCGCGGCCTGCGTGCCGTGGCGGATTTCGAATATGAATTCCAGATGACCGGGATGAACTATCAGATCAACCCGTCTATCGAGACGGTTTTCCTGATGGCCGATCCGCGCTATCAGACGATCGCGTCGAAGCTCGTCAAGGAAGTTGCCATCTATGGCGGCAAGATCGATGCTTTCGTGCCGCCCGCTGTGGCCGAGGCCGTTCGGGCGAAAGTCAATAAATCTTGAGAACCGAGAAGCGGGGAAACAGCACCCGATGAAACCTTTCCTTTATGCCCTGATGATGATGGTGGGACTTATGACCAGTGAAGTTGCCGCAGAAGCGCAAGACCTCGAAAATACCCTGTACCTGGACCTCGATACCGGCGGCCGGGTGGTGATTGCCATGCGCCCCGATCTGGCTCCGAACCATGTTGCCCGTATCAAGGAACTGGTGCGCCAGGGCTTTTACGATGGCACAGTCTTCCACCGCGTGATCCCCGGCTTTATGGCGCAGGGCGGCGACCCGACCGGCACCGGCATGGGCGGTTCTGGCCAGAATATTGCGGCTGAATTTTCCGGCGCACCCCACCTGAGGGGCACTGTATCGATGGCGCGCGCCACCGACCCGGATAGCGCCGACAGCCAGTTCTTCATCTGCTTCACCCGTGTGGCCCACCTTGACCACCAGTATACCGTCTGGGGGCGTGTGATTTCCGGCATCGAGTTCGTGGACCAGATCGCTGTGGGCGAGCCGCCCCGCAATCCCAGCAAGATCGTGAAGATGCAGGTGGCGGCAGACGTGAAGGAATAACCGCCCGTCTTTCGCTTGAGGTCATGGGCGCTTTCGGCTAAAGCCAGCGCCCATGGACGTAAACCTTTTCGATTTTGACCTGCCTGACGACCGGATCGCACTTCGCCCTGCGAAGCCGCGCCATGCTGCACGCCTGATGGTGGTGAAGCCGGATGCGACCGAACACCGGCAGGTCATCGATCTTGCCGACTATCTGACGGCGGACGATATCCTCGTTTTCAACGACACCCGTGTGATCCCCGGTCGCCTCTTCGGCAAGCGGGGGGACGCCAAGGTGGAAGTGACCCTGCACAAGCGCGTCGACGCCACCGTGTGGGACGTGTTCGCCCGGCCCGCGCGCAAATGCCGACTTGGCGACAGGCTCGATTTTTCGGGCCTGACTGCCGAAGTGATCGCAGTGGGCGATGCTGGTGAGCGACGCCTTGCATTCGATGTGGCACCGGACGCGATGACCGATGCACTGACAAGCCATGGCGTGATGCCACTGCCGCCCTATATCGCGGCGCAGCGCCCGGTGGATGACGCCGACCTTGAAGACTATCAGACCCTGTATGCGGACCGTGCCGGTGCTGTGGCGGCGCCGACAGCCGGCCTGCACTTTACGCCTGAACTGATGGCCAAGCTCGATGCCAGGGGTGTGGAGCGGGTGTTTGTCACCTTGCATGTCGGCGCCGGCACCTTCCTGCCCGTGAAGGCTGACGACACGGACGATCACAAGATGCATGCCGAATGGGGCGAGGTGAGCGCCGAAACGGCGGCACGCCTCAATGCCGCGCGGGCGCGTGGGGGGCGGATCGTGGCGGTTGGCACCACATCGCTCCGGCTTCTGGAAAGCGCGACCGGTGACGATGGCATCGTGAAACCGTTTGAGGGCGACACAGCGATCTTCATCACGCCCGGCTACCGCTTCAAGGCCATTGACCTGTTGATGACCAATTTCCACCTGCCGAAATCGACGCTGTTCATGCTGGTGAGTGCGCTTGCGGGGCTTGATCGCATGCAGGCGGCTTACAAGATGGCGGTGGACGAAGGCTACCGCTTCTATTCCTACGGCGACAGCAGCCTCCTTTTCCCGAAGCGAGACGAGACATGACCGAACGCGAACGCTTCAGATTTGATATTCATGCGACTGACGGTGCAGCCCGCACGGGCACCATCCATATGAAGCGCGGCGACATTCGCACGCCTGCCTTCATGCCGGTGGGCACCGCAGGCACGGTGAAAGCCATGATGCCTGAAAATGTCCGCGCGACTGGCGCCGACATCCTTCTTGGCAACACCTATCACCTGATGCTGCGCCCGACGCCCGAGCGGGTGGACCGGCTGGGTGGGCTTCATAAATTCATGAACTGGGACCGGCCGATCCTCACCGACTCCGGCGGTTTTCAGGTCATGTCGCTCGCCGAGCTTCGCAAAATGAGCGAGGAGGGGGTGACCTTCCAGTCGCACCTTGATGGCAGCAAGATCCTCCTCACGCCTGAACGCTCGATGGAAATCCAGCGGCTTCTGGGTTCGGATATCGTCATGTGCTTCGATGAATGCACGCCGTTCCCTGCGACCTATGAGCAGACACGGTCGTCGATGGAGCTTTCCATGCGCTGGGCGAGACGGTCGCGAGACGGGTTCAACAGCGGTGAAGCTCATGCCGCGCGCTCGGCGCTTTTTGGCATCGTGCAGGGCGGGGTCTATGAGGACCTGCGCTTCCAGTCGATCGATGCGCTGACCGATATAGGCTTCGACGGTTATGCAGTGGGCGGACTTGCAGTGGGCGAGGGCCAGGAAGAGATGTTCCGTGTCCTTGATTTCACCATGCCGAAGATGCCGAAGCACACACCGCGTTACCTGATGGGGGTCGGCAAGCCTGACGATATCGTCGGCGCGGTGGAACGCGGGATCGACATGTTTGATTGCGTGCTGCCCACGCGATCAGGCCGCACCGGGCAGGCCTTCACGCCCTATGGCCCCATCAATATGAAGAATGCCCGCCACAAGGACGATCCGCGCCCCATCGTTGAGGGCTGTGCCTGTCCGGCCTGCACAAACTACAGCCGCGCCTATGTGCATCACCTGATCCGGGCGGGGGAGATCCTCGGCGCGATGCTGCTGACCTGGCATAACCTGCAGTTTTATCAGGATATGATGGCGGGCTTGCGCTCAGCGATTGCTGAGGGACGTTTGACCGAGCATGCAAATGCCTTCCGGGCCGACTATGCGCGCGGCGATATTGAGCCCCTCTAGGTCCTAGCGCACTGAAATCGGCTGGAAGAAGGGTATCTGCAGGTCGTCTCGCTTGCAGGTGGTTGGCGCTTGCGCTTCCGGGCTGCGGAAGAAAGCGTCGATATCGTCGAGCACGCAACCCGCCGCAAGTTGAACCACGTGCCCGGCGTTGACATAGAGGCCCCGGCGGACCATGGCATCGCTGGAGAAGGCCTTGTCGACACTGCTGGCTGGCGTTACGGGGTCGAGCGTGCCGCTCAGGACAAAGGTCGGCATCTGCGGCGCTGAGGGCTTGGCGATGCTCTCGGGGGACGCAACATCAAGTGCTGTGCAAATATGCTGCTGGCGGGCTTTCAGGTAAGTCAGCATCGGGCTCAGGGCCGGGTGGGTGGCTGCATCGGCATCAAGGGCCCGGTGCCAGCGCGCCATGGGCCATTCGCTGCAGCGGACGATATGATGGACGGCGAAACTGAGCGCAGGGGTATCATCCAGCACATAGCCACTGATGAGGCTTGCGAAGCGGCGTTGCAGGTCCGCGTCGCTGCGGGATGCGGCGATATAGGGTAGGTGCCCGGCTTCCACGGGGCTCGCGAGCGCGGAAACAAGGCGCAGTTCAAGATGCGCTTGCGCGGGCTTTACATATCCGAGCGTTTCGCCGGACATCTGGTCACGCAGGCGCATTGCCGGTGCGGATGCCTGGTCGAAGGCGGCAAGCCGGGTCAGCAATTTTTCTGCCATATAGCGGCCGCGTGTAGGGCATTTCCGCCGGTAGCGGCAGGCCTCCTGCAGATTATCGAGGGCTATGATCAGATTCTGCCCACTGTGCCAGAAACTGGACACCCATGGCGTTTCCGGGGAATCAAGGACAAGCGCCTGCACGAGATCGGGCCTAAGCTCTGCAACATCAAGGGCGATGCGGGCGCCGTATGATTCCGCAAGGATATCCACCTTGGCAGTGTTCAGCGCGGCCAGCGCACCCGCCAAGCGCCTTGCAGTGGCAACGGTGCCGAGATCCGCAGCACGCCCTCCGAGCTTGCCAAGGTGATCGAGGCAGGCCCTGAGCGGCGGCACGGGGTCATTGGTCATGGGGCGGGCGGCCTCGGGTGTTTCGGCTGCTTCCCAGAGGCGTGGTGCAAGTTCGCCTGCACAGGCAAGGTCCGACGGGGCCTTGCTATCCAGCCCCGGGGGCACGGCGACCAGCAGGACACGCTGCCAGCGGTTCGCCAGCGCCTGCATGCGCGGGAACTGACGGTCGGGATAAAGACCCGGACCACCGAAAATATAGACAAGCGGCAAGCGTGTCGTCGTCATCCCACCACCGGGGCGTATGATCAGGATGTCCGTGGCGTCCGATGTCGGGGCTCGGCAGCGGGACGGGCCACCCACATCAAGCATGCCCGGTTCGCAAACGGGAATGTCGTCGGCGACCGCTTTTTGCGCCGCGGACGTGACGGCGAGGCCAAACGTAAAGGCGAGCGTTGACAAGGCCTTGATCATAATCATTCTGCTGGAACCTGATGGCATGCCCTAATGCTACAAACTTGCCCGCAAACCCGCAATATTATTAGGGTTTATGGAAAAATGCGTAAGGGGCGTTACTTTTCCTTGACCGATGAAATCGATGCCCCTATGTTCCGCCCCGTTCCCGATGGGGGCCCATAGCTCAGCTGGTAGAGCAACTGACTTTTAATCAGTAGGTCACAGGTTCGAATCCTGTTGGGCTCACCATTCAAGAGACGGGCTGGCGATTGTTCGCCGGCCCGTTTTCTTTTGCGCGGATCCGGGTCTGATTTCGGCTATCATATGGCGAAAGAAGGCTTTCCTTGCCAATCATCCGCGCCTGCCATTAAAAAGCCGGGTTTGAGGGTTGAGTTTGGCCCGCGACTGCCTAAACTTGATTCAACGTTTCGAGCTTTCCGGGGGGAACACATGCAGAGTTTCAAAAGTCTGGCCGCGGCCCTCATGCTGGCAACCACCATGAGCGCCCCGTCGCTGGGCAACGACTCTGCCGAGGCCAAAACACCCGCCCAGGATCCCGCCTTCACCGAATGGCTTGCCGGTGTGCGCAGCGAGGCGCTGTCGCGTGGTATCGGCGAAGCCACGCTTGATAACGTGCTGCCCGGCATCAGCCCCATCGAGCGGGTGATCAAAAGCGATAAGGCCCAGCCCGAATTCAAGGAAACCTACGCCACCTATCTTCAGAAGCGCGTCTCCGACTGGCGCAAGGCGAAGGGGGCGGAAATGGTTGTCGCGCATGCGGATGCGCTTGCTGCCGCCACTGAGAAATACGGCGTACAGGGCAGGGTGATCGCTGCTATCTGGGGGATCGAGACCAACTACGGGACCATCCCGCTCACCTATTCCGCTTTCGACACGATCGCCACGCTTGCCTATGACAAGCGCCGGGCCGACCGGTTCCGGCGCGAGCTTTTTGCAGCCCTTGAAATTGTTGATAGTGGTTATGCCGACCTCGATGAGATGAAAAGCAGCTGGGCTGGCGCGCTTGGCCAGCCGCAATTCATGCCGGAAGCCTATCTGCGTTTCGCCGTGGATATGGACGGCGACGGCCACCGCAATATCTGGACATCCCACGCCGATGTTTTCGGCTCCATCGCGCACTATCTGAACATGAACGGCTGGAAAGGGAACGAGACTTGGGGCCGCCCGGTCCGGTTGCCGAAGAAAGGCGGTGCGGATATGGTTGGCCAGCAGGCTGATGGCGTGGCTCCGCCCGCCCACTGCAAGGCCTACAAGACGCTTGGTGGCTGGCGGTCGCTTGCTGACTGGCAGGCTGCTGGTATCCGCCGTCTTTCGGGTGATGATCTGCCTGCCGTCGATATCGCTGCAGCACTTGTTGTGGGTGATGAAGATGACGACCAGGCCTATCTGGTTTATGGCAACTTTTGCTCGATCATGCGGTACAATCCCGCATTCCGTTATGCGCTTGCAGTCGGGCTCCTGTCCGACACGTTCAAATAGGTCCGTGCCTTGAAAAGTCTTCCGCTTTCCATTCTGGTTGCTTCCTCGGTTCTTGTCGCCGCCTGCTCGAGCGGCCCTTCTCATCAAGGCTCGTCGGTGCCCACGGCGCGCAGCAGCAGCATCCCCATGACCAAGGATGGCCGCAAGATCGGCAATCCCTATCAGGTGGCGGGTGTCTGGTATTATCCGAAGGATGACCCGGCCTATGACGAGACCGGCTATGCCTCATGGTATGGCACCGAGTTTCACGGCAAGAAGACGGCGAACGGCGAAGTCTTCGACATGAATACTCTGTCGGCAGCCCACAAGACGCTGCCGCTGCCGTCCTATGTCAAGGTCACGAACCTAGAGAATAATCGTACGATGGTCATTCGCGTGAATGATCGGGGGCCGTTCGTTTCCGGCCGCATCATCGATATATCGCGGCGCGGTGCCCAGCTCCTCGGCTTCCACGCACAGGGGTTGACCAAGGTCCGGGTGCAGGTGAGCGATGAATATGGCAATCCGCTTTCCACGGGTCGCGCTCTGAGCGAAGGGCCGCGTGAAGCTGCACCGGCGCAGGTTGCCTCCAATGATGTTCTGATGGAAGAAAGCCTGGATGCACCGGCCGGCGAGCCTTTGCCTGCGGCGCCGGTTGCCACATCGCCGGTGCGGACACCGGCGCCTGTCGTGGCATCGTCGGCTTCTGGTGGCCATTTTGTGCAGATCGGTGCGTTTTCGGACCGATCCGGCGCCGAGGCGCAGGCCCGCAAGCTCGAATCAATCGGCGAGCAGGCAGAGATCGAACCGGTGGATGCCGGCGGTCGCCGTCTGTGGCGCGTGCGGATCGGACCTTTCTCGCTGAAAGATATGGCTGATAGCGTGCTTTCGAAGGTCGTTTCCAACGGCTTTTTTGACGCGCGCGTCATGAGCCGCTAAACCAACTTCTGAACCTTGAAACCAAATAACCATCCGGGAACAAGACGATGCTGAAGACTTCTGCGATTGCTGGTTTGCTGGCAGTCGCCCTCACGGCCAATGCCACTGCCCAGGAAATGGACTCGCCGGCGCGCGAAGCGATCCTCCTGGACGCCAGCACCAACACGGTACTGTTTGAAAAGAATGCCGATGAGCCGTTCCCGCCGGCCTCGATGAGCAAGCTGATGACCGTCTATATGGCATTCGATGCCATCAAGCGCGGCAAGCTGAGCCTTGAGGACCAGGTGACCGTTTCGCCCGATACCTGGCGCAAGTGGAACAATCAGGGCTCCACCATGTTCCTGAGCCCCAATGACGTGGTCACCATCAAGGACCTGCTTCTGGGGATTATCGTGCTTTCCGGTAACGATGCCTGCGTGGTGCTGGCTGAATATATGGCAGGCAGCCACGATACCTTCGCCGAGTGGATGAACACCAAGGCGCAGGAAATCGGCATGACGAACAGCTATTTCCTCAATGCCAACGGTTGGCCGGCGGAAGGCCATGAGATGAGCGCGCGTGATCTTGCGACGCTTTCCTATCATCTGGCGACTGATTTCCCCGAGCTTTACGAGCTCTTCAAGGTTCGCGAGTATCTCTACAAGGATTACAAATCCAACCGCTTCAACCGGAATCCGTTGCTTGGCCGTTTCCCGGGTGCT
The DNA here is from genome assembly GCF_026719705.1 of Pseudokordiimonas caeni. Classification (GTDB taxonomy): domain Bacteria; phylum Pseudomonadota; class Alphaproteobacteria; order Sphingomonadales; family Kordiimonadaceae; genus Gimibacter; species Gimibacter caeni. The sequence goes on from NZ_JAPPRR010000001.1 coordinate 1,143,908, forward strand.
GACGGCCTGAAGACCGGCCACACGGAAGAATCGGGCTATGGTCTTACGGCTTCGGCTGTGCAGAAAGGCCGCCGCCTGATCCTTGTCGTCGGCGGGCTTTCCTCCATGGCGGAACGTGCACGGGAGAGCGAGCGGTTGCTGCAATATGGTTTCCGCAATTTCGGCTATTATCCGCTCTTCAAGGCTGGTGAGGCTGTCGACAATGCCGATGTCTGGCTCGGACAGGCTGGCACCGTGCCGCTTGTTGTAGAAAATGACCTCGGCATCACCCTGTCGCGCGGCCAGCGCAGCAAGATGCAGGTGACGGTTAATTATATGGGGCCGGTGAAGGCGCCGATCACCAAGGGGCAGGAGCTCGGCTCGCTGACGATCAGCGCCCCGGACCGCAAGGATGTGACTGTGCCGCTCGTTGCTGGCGCCTCTGTTGAGGAAATCAGCGGCTTTGGCCGCCTTGGTGCGGCGCTCAGCTATTTCATCTTCGGCTCCAGCGCGCCCGCCGAGGCGCAACCTGCGACAGCCGAGTGATCGTGGCACGCGGCCGGTTCATCACGCTTGAAGGCGGGGAGGGCGCTGGGAAATCGACCCAGATTCGCCGCCTCGCCGCCCGGCTGCAGGCTTCAGGCATAAAGGTGCTGCTAACCCGCGAACCCGGCGGATCGGAAGGGGCGGAGGAAATCCGTGGCCTTCTGGTGACCGGGGAACCCGGTCGCTGGACCGCGATGACCGAAGCCTTGCTGGTGACTGCCGCGCGGGCTGATCATGTGGCCCGCACTGTTCTGCCGGCACTCGAGCGCGGCGAATGGGTGATTTCCGACCGTTTCTACGATTCCACCATTGCTTATCAGGGCTATGCCCACGGCCTTGGTGCCCAAAAAATGGAAGACTTGCAGCGGCTCGCGCTTGGTGACATGGCGCCGGACCTGACGCTCATCCTCGACTTGCCGGTTGAGATGGGCCTTGCCCGTGCCGGTCACCGGGAGGGGCAGGTGCAGGGCGGTGAGGATCGGTTCGAGCGCATGCCGAAAAGCTTCCACGAAGCGCTCGCGGATGGCTTCCGCCAGATTGCCGTAACCCACAAGGATCGCTGCACACTGATCGACGCGACCGGTGATGCCGATGCTGTCGAGGCAGCAATCTGGGCCGCCGCGCAGGCACGGCTGGGACTCAACTGACATGGCAGAGGCAGGAACCAGCCCGACTTTCGAGGACGACCCGCGCTTCACTCGCGATCTTGTTGGGCATGAAGCTGCGGAGCGCACTTTTCTGGACGCTTATCTTGGTGGGCGCTTGCACCATGCGTGGCTCATCACCGGCCCCAAGGGCGTAGGCAAGGCCACACTGGCTTGGCGGATAGCCAAGTTCCTGTGCGCGGAAGACGCGACCGAAGAAGCGGATGCCGGCGGCCTGTTCGGTGATGCCTTGCCGAAGGAGCCGCCCCAAAGCCTTGCGACCGACCCGGAAAATGCTGTGATCCAGCGGATTCTTTCAGGTGGCCACGGTGGCATCCGGGTGATCGAGCGCACGGTCAATGAAAAGACCGGCAAGATGCGCACGGAAATCCCGATTGATGATGTACGCGGGCTGACAAGCTTTTTCCAGCAGACCAGCGCTGAAGGCGGCTGGCGGATCGCCATCATCGATGCGGTTGATGAACTGAATACAGCGGCCTCGAACGCGCTTCTGAAGCTTTTGGAAGAACCGCCACACAAATCCATCCTGCTGCTCGTCGCGCATGCGCCGGGACGTTTGCTTCCGACGATCCGCAGCCGCTGTCGCACCCTGGCGCTCAGGCCGCTTTCGGCAGGCGAGGTGGCAAATGTGCTGTCCATCCGCTGCCCTGATCTCGATACCGTGAACCTGCAAGGGCTCGCCGCCCTATCAGAAGGTGCGCCGGGCAGGGCGATTGCGCTGCAGGCGCAGGGTGGTATGGTGCTTTATGAAACGCTGTCGGGCATGATGGCGGCGCTGCCGGACCTTACCATGACCGCCGTGCACGGCCTTGCTGACACGCTCGCCGCTGCCAAGAACGATGCCGACTACCGGCTTTTTGTGACCCTGACGACAGGTTGGCTGGAGCGGCTGGTGCGCTTTACGGCCTCCGGCGTGATCGGTGCTGAAGTGGTGCCGGGCGAAACAGCGGCGATGCAGCGTCTTGGCACGCTTGCGGGGGTTGATCGCTGGCTCGCGCTGTGGGAAAAGGTGGGCCAGCAGTTTGCCCGCGCCGATGCGGTCAATCTGGACCGCAAGCAGGTCATCCTTTCCTTCTTCACCTCGGCCATGGCCGTGGCGCGTGGGCAGGGTTGACCGCTCGTTTTTTCAGTCCTTATCCCGTGAGAATGCCATGACCGACCGGCCGTCCTATTACATCACGACGCCCATTTACTATGTGAACGATGTGCCGCACATCGGCCACGCCTACACGACGCTTGCCTGCGACGTGCTGGCGCGCTTCAAGCGGCTGGATGGCTTCGACGTGATGTTCCTGACCGGTACCGACGAGCATGGCCAGAAAGTGGAGAAGTCCGCCGAGAAAGCCGGTGTCGATCCGCAGGCCTTCTGCGACCGGGTGTCTGAACGCTTCCGCGATCTCGCCAAGGCGATGAATTTCTCGAACGACCAGTTCATCCGCACCACCGAGGATCGGCACAAGAAAGCTGTTCAACATCTTTGGAAAGAACTCGTCGCAAAGGGTTATATTTACGAGGATAAATACGCTGGCTGGTACTCGGTTCGCGACGAGGCCTTCTACGGCGAAGCTGAGCTCATCGATGGTCCGGACGGCGCCAAAGTGGCCCCGACCGGCGCGCCTGTCGAGTGGGTGGAGGAGCCGAGCTTCTTTTTCAAGCTGTCAGCCTTCGAGGACAAGCTCCTGGAGCTTTACGACACACAGGAAGATTTCGTGCTGCCAAAATCGCGCCTCAATGAGGTGCGCAGCTTTGTGAAGGGCGGCCTTGAGGATCTTTCAATCAGCCGTACCACCTTCAGCTGGGGCGTGCCGGTGCCGGATGTGCCGGGGCATATCATGTATGTCTGGATTGACGCGCTGACGAATTATCTGACCGCCATCGGCTATCCCGATACGGACAGCGAGACCTACGAGAAATACTGGCCAGCCAATGTGCACATGGTCGGCAAGGATATCTTGCGCTTCCATGCTGTTTACTGGCCTGCCTTCCTGATGGCCGCCGATCTGCCGGTGCCGCAGCGCGTGTTCGCGCACGGCTGGTGGACGAACGAAGGCCAGAAGATTTCGAAATCGCTTGGTAACGTGATCGACCCCTTCGCGCTCATTGAAAGCCACGGGCTTGATCCCGTCCGCTTCTTCCTTCTGCGTGAAGTACCCTTTGGCAACGACGGCGATTTCTCGGAACGCGCTTTCCTCATCCGCTGCAATGCCGACCTTTCGAACAATTTCGGCAATCTGGCGCAGCGTTCGCTGTCGATGATTTTCAAGAATTGCGATGGCACCGTGCCCACGCCCGGTGCCTTCTCTGATGCCGACAAGGCGATCCTCGCCGCTGTTGAGGGGCTGCTGCCTGTCGTGCGCGGCCATATGGACCGTCAGGCCTTCAATCTGGCGCTTGATGCCATCTGGGGTGTGGTCGGTGAGGCAAACGTCTATATCGCGAACGAAGCGCCCTGGACGCTGAAGAAAACCGATCCCGAACGCATGGGCACGGTTCTTTATGTAACGGCTGAATGTGTGCGCCAGCTGGCCATCCTCATCCAGCCGTTCATGCCGATGGCGATGGAAAAGATGCTGGACCAGATGGCAGTGGAGGGCCGCGGTTTCGATACGCTTGGCGAAGCTGGCCGGTTGAAGCCCGGTGCTGCCATAGCCCAGCCGCAAGGCGTGTTCCCGCGCTTCGAGGTGCCGGCGGGCGAAGGGGCTGCCTGATGGCAGACGGGTTCGGATATCTGGTCGATAGCCACTGCCACCTGAATTACAAGGGCCTCCGCGAAGACGAGGGCGCGGTGATCGGCCGTGCCCGCGCTGCAGGCGTTGGCACTATGCTGACGATCAACACCAAGCTTCGCGAGTTTGACGAATGCCTGCGCATTGCCGAAGCGAACGCAGACATTTATGCCAGCGTGGGCATCCACCCGCATGAGGCCGAAAACGAGCCCAATGTGGCGCTCGGGGAACTCACCAAGCGCGCGGCACACCCAAAGGTCGTCGGTATCGGTGAAACGGGCCTCGATTATTATTACGATAACGCGCCGCGCGACCTGCAGCAGGCGAACTTCCGCACCCATATCCGGGCGGCGCGGGAGACGGGCCTGCCGGTGATCATCCATACCCGCGACGCGGATGAAGACTGTGTGGCTATCCTCGGGCAAGAAATCGCCGAGGGTGGTCCCTTCAAGGGGCTTATCCATTGCTTTACCGCAAGCCAGTGGCTGGCGGATGAAGTGCTGGCCATGGGGCTTTCCATCTCCATCTCCGGGATCGTGACCTTCAAAAGTGCGAAGGACCTGCAGGCGACCGTGAAGGCGCTGCCGATGGACAGGCTGCTGGTCGAGACCGACGCACCCTTCCTTGCCCCCGTGCCGCACCGGGGCAAGGTATGCGAGCCCGCCTTTGTGGCCGATACCGCGCGCTTCGTGGCGGACCTCAAAGGCGTGAGCTTCGAGGAATTGCAGGAAGTCACGACGGCCAACTTCTTCCGCCTGTTCGACAAGGCAAAGCCGCCGGTGCGGGCAGGGGAGTGATGCGATGAAGCTGACGATCCTTGGCTGTGGCACGTCGGGCGGCGTTCCGCGCCTGCCGGAATATTGGGGCAAATGCGACCCGAACGAGCCAAGGAATCGTCGCCGCCGGTCCAGCATCCTGATCGAGGAGGCAGGCACTACGCTTCTGGTCGACACCACGCCGGACCTGCGCCAGCAGATGCTGGATGCAGGAGTGGGGAAGCTCGATGCCGTTTTCTATACCCACGATCATGCCGACCATACCCACGGGATCGATGACCTGCGCGGCTTCTTCCAGGTCACGCGCGAGAAAGTGCCGGTTTACGGCGATGCCTTCACGCTTGAAGTGCTGAAAGCCCGGTTCGACTATATTTTCCGCCAGAAAGGCGGCTATCCCGCCATTGCGAAGGCGCATGTGATGAACGGCCCGGTCAAGGTTGGCCCCATCACCATGATCCCGTTCGAACAAGGGCACGGCGACGGTATTTCCTATGGCTTCCGCTTTGGCGACATGGCCTATTCGACCGACCTGAATGTGATGCCGGAAAGTGCCTTTGCCGCCCTTGAAGGCGTGAAGGTCTGGGTGGTTGATGCACTCCGACCCGAGCCGCACCCCACGCACACGCACCTTGCCCAGACGCTCGAATGGATCGAACGGGTGCAGCCCGAGCGCGCGGTCCTGACTCACATGACGTGGGACATGGATTACCAGACGCTGAAGGCCTCGCTGCCCGCGGGCGTGGAGCCCGCCTACGACGGCATGGTGATCGAGCTTTGACAGGCGCGCTTGCCGCGCTAAGCTCGGCCCATACTGGAGAGGGAAGGGTATGAGCAACAATCCCTGGCATCAGGTGCCGGAAAGCAGCAGGCAGAACGGGCAGGGCGGCGGGCAAGGCCCCGGCGAACCGCGTGGTCGCCTCTGGCTGTTCATTGCCTTCCTCATCGGTCTCGCGCTTCTCATGTTCGTGCTGTACCAGCTTCGGCCCGACGTCGGGCTTGGCCGGCCGGAAATCTGGCGGTCGCTTCTGATTGTCGTATTCGTCGGCGGCTCGGCGATTTACTGGAGCAGGGCGCGGCTATCGGATCTGGTGCGCGCAGCTGGCCTCTGGGTCATGATTATCGCCGGGATCGGCGCTTTCTATATGATGGGCAATGATGTTTCCGACCGGATCATGAGTGAACTGGATCCGAGCGGCGTGCGCAGCACATCCGAGGGGCTGATGGTCCGCCGCGCGGCGGATGGTCATTTCTGGTTGCGGGCGGAACTGAACGGTACACCGATCCTGATGATGGTGGATACGGGTGCCACTCACATCGTGCTGAGCCGCGAGGACGCGAAACGCGCCGGGATCGATGTGAACACACTCGATTTTACCAGCATCGCCGAAACCGCCAACGGCCGTGTGCGCTTCGCCTTCGCGGGCGGCAACGCGATGGCACTGGATGATGTCGTTTTCGAAGATGTCACCGTAACCGTGAATGGCGGCGAACTGCCGGGCTCGCTTTTTGGCATGGCGGGCCTGCGACGTTTTGCCAGCTTCGAAATCGCCGGGGATACGCTTATCCTGAAACCCTGACGCACAAGCCGGGAGGCGCACGATGGGCCGCAATATCCTGATCCTGCAAGGTCACCCGGACGGGCGCGGCGGCCATTTCTGCCATGCGCTAGCCAGCGCCTACGCCGAAAGCGCGGCAAAGGCGGGCCACACGGTGCGAACAGTCGAAATCGCGCGCCTTGAAGGGCTGGCCTTCATGACAGACCCGGCCGACTTCGCAAAACCGGCGCCAGCGCCCATAGCAGCGGTTCAACAGGCGGTCATGGAATGCGATCATATAGTGATCATATTTCCTTTATGGCTCGGCATGTTGCCAGCCATACTTAAAGCATTTCTGGAGCAACTGAGCCGCGCGGAATTCGCGCTTGGCGCCAATGACAAGGGCGGCTGGCCGGCGCAGAATCTGAAGGGCAGGTCGGCCCATGTGATCGTCACCATGGGCATGCCGGCCTTCGCCTTCCGGCTGTTTTTCCGCGCCCACGGTGTGAAGGCGCTGGAAACGGCGTTCCTCAGGATCAGCGGCATCAAGCCGGTGAAAAACACCTATATCGGCGGGGTTGAGGCAATCGGCGACAAGGGCCGCCAAAAGTGGCTGGAACGGATCAGGAACGCGGGCGCCAAGTTGCGCTAAGCATCCGTTTTCGCTGCTGGATCAATGTTTCAAGTCCGACCTTGAAATCAGACCGTTGCCGACCCGAGAACGGCTTGTTCATGCCCGAAATTTCGCCCATGGCGCGGAGCTGGCTGTTCAGCTCCCGCATCGCGACGGCGGAGGCGATATTCTGCGCGGTGAAGGGCCGGCCATCGGGGCCGATGGCGGCGCCGCCGGCTTTCAGCACGCGCTCGGCCAGCAGGATATCGGCGGTGACGACGATGGACGCCTCGCTCGTTCGGTCGGCAATCCAGTTGTCGGCTTCATCAAAGCCGTCGCCAACCACGATCTTGTGGACATTGGCGCCGACATCGAGCCGCAGCCATTGATTGGAAACCAGAAACACCGCCAGCGCGTGCCGTGCGCCAATCACCAGGATTTCAGATTTCACCGGGCAAGCATCGGCATCGACGATCAGATGGATCGTGCCGGGGTCAGGAACGTTGGGGACGGGATTTTCTGTCAGATCATTCATGCGGGCAGTTTTTAGCCGGATTTGCCGCAGGTGGCTATAAAATCCATATATGTTTTATTTCCCATGCCCCCGGCCTGCCGCCCGTGTCGGCCGCTCGGCCACGGATACCCTTAAACGCAAAGTCGAGGAGGCCAAGGCCAATAAAAAGTTTTCTGGGATTCGCGATATTGCAAACAGCTATGTACTGTAACGGCGACACGCGTTGCTCCAAGGTGGCAAGCACTCCAGTTCAAGTTCATTATAGTTTCTCTTGAAAATACATCCTTAAGTATATATATTCAACCTGAGAGTGTATGACATGCACAACATCATGAGAAACATCGCAGTGTCAATAACGGCGCTATTCTTGAGCGCAGCAAGTGAAACTTATGGCACTGGCACAGACGAGGCATCGAAAGCCACGAAGCCGGTGATTTCCTATCGCCATTGGGTGGAGGTTGGGCGACCTGCCAATTTTTACATGCTGGAACGACTGGGTTCACCTACAAGCGCCAGAGTTTGTGATGCCATATTGGAAGCCTTGAACAAGGAACATTCTGCTGCTGGATATTCGGGCTTGGTCTACAAGCGTTTTGGTAGACCAAGTTTTGATGCGGCAAGTTGGTGGGTCTATTCTGACATAGCGATGGCATCGAGGCTCACTCTCGAATGGAGCGTGGTGGATAAGGACCAGGTTTTGAGAATGCCCGAGATGACGTCAGCTGACCTTGATGGAGATGGCGAGGAAGAAAAGGTATTCCGCGAAATGGTCGGGCCGTCAGGTATACATCGTCACAATCTATATAGGGTCCCAGCTGCTCTGGCGCAGAAGGCCTGGAGTACGGGTAGCTCCATGCGCTACCTCAGGCAGCTTGCCTCTCAGTCCTCGATATACACTGAAGGCAATTCACCGTTGTTGACTGTCAATCTGCCGGACTCAGAGGGCTACGTCGATCCACTTGATGGCTACAAGAACATCGTAAATGTCAGCGGAGAATATTTCTTGATGGTTATGCGGTCCAGATCAAAAGAATACAGTGAAAACAATGTATTTCTGAGGATTCTGAAGGTTTTGGATAATAGTCATCAAACCTTAGAATGCGTTATTAGATCGACTTACACCATAAAGTATATCTAGTTACAATGGGGGCTAGCATGTCGCAGCAACAGGCTGTGAACTGTACGAGTCATACGGGTCAGATATTTCCCATAATATAAATTATGCGCGCAGTCGATCGTTTCAAACGCGGTGCGTCATGGGCAAACTCGAAGCGCCCCTCCCGGTCTATTGTGTTGCCGGAATCTCTATCGTCTGTGCTGCACCGTTTCGTAGCACCACGATCTTCGCCGGCTCTCTTGCGTCAAATGTGTCGAAGAGCCAATTCGCTTTCTCGCACCTGTCGGCATCGGACGTCACACGCAGCGACTTTCCTTGCAGCTCGATAACCTGATCGCCCAGTTGCAGGCCGGCGGCTTCGGCCTCGGATCCGTGAAACAATTGTGTGACCGACGCATGATCCTCGCCCAGCGTGACGGCATAGCCCGGGTGTGTATCCGCTGGCTCCGCCTTCTGTCGTTTCTCGAGTATCAGCTCGCCTTTGGTATAGTCCATGCTGATGACATAGGATCCAAGCAGGCCTGCCCCCAGCAGAGTTGGTGGCACATCGCGCTTGAGGCCTTGCAAGTTATTGATTTCCTTGGCGCCCAGTTCGATCTTTGACAGATCGAAATAAGCAAGGTCCGTCACCGTGCCAGCACCGCCGGCGGAGATGCCTTGGGAGCCCCTCCCCGTTCTTATGGTGTGGGGCGGAATGTTCGCCCTCACTGAAGGATTGTCATAAACACCGGCGAACAGGGAAATTTCAGCCGAACTTCCCGTGTCGAACAAGGCTTTGTCGGTGATGGTGCCCGCCTTGTAATCGACAATCGGTGCATGGGGATATCCGAAATCATACAATCGTGTGCGCAGGAACGGGCGTTTCACACCCAGGGCGGCTGCATCCTGCGCGATACTCAGGCGGCCCTCCTCCATATCGATCTGCCATGCATTTCCGGGAAATATTTCCGAACCGATCACGCCACCGTCGAAGATGCATGGCCCCAGCGGAAGCTCTGAATCATCAAATATCAGGACAGGCACCTTTCGGAACTCGACATCGCCGATGGAGAGCGAGTCCAGAATAGCTATGTCCATTGTGACGGGCGCGCCGTGGGCATCCCGGCCTGTGTTCTGCCCGACATGGGCCAGCCCGAGCGTGTCGGCGAAACGGCGTGTCAGGATGCTCGGCGAGCCGGTATCGAATATGAATTGGCGCTTCTGCCCGTTTGCAGATGCATCGATAAACAGTTTACCGGCACGAAGTTTGATCGGTACCGATGAAACGGGCGCTTTTCGTTCGACGCCCGGAGGTGTTGAAAGAATATCTTTCAGATTCGCATCGTTGGCGGATGCAGCCGGTGCAGCAAGTGCAAAGACTGCGCATAAACCGAGTGTCGAACGAAACATTTCAGCCGATCCCTACCCCGCCGACGGGTTCGGTCGCGGCGACCGATTGCATGCCGGCGATCAGGGGGCGGGCTTTGGCGATGGCGGCCTGCACGGATGGCAGTGTGAGCGAGGCCTTGTGGCTGTCGGCATTGTCCCACACTTCGGTCACCCATATGGCGGTGGCGTCCGCCGGGTCGCGCGCGACGACATAGCTGATACAGCCCGGCATACCCTGCAGGCCATCGAGCAGGATATCGATAAGCGCGTCGCGCTGGCCTTCCGCTGCGGTGAATTTGCCGATCAGTCCGAACATGGTGTTTCTCTCCTTTGCTGTCGTATCGTCTTTTACTGTCAAAGCGTTAGCGATGCCAGTGAAAGGCCCGGCGATGAGACAGGCGCCGCTTGCCAGAATGAAATGTCGCCTGTCCATGAAGCCCCCTTCCCTGAAAAATATGTCGACCGTCGATTCGGCTGGCCCACTGTGCCTTTCGGGTACTGTCGGTGCCACCAATGCAACCCTGTGTGCCAATCTAACACTGCCGGATGCGGGTCCGGTAAAACTTCGTTCAAATTTGAAACGCTTTTAAACCGATCTTGAAGAAAGTGCCGCTAGGCTCCGCCCCATGCTTGCGGGCTGCCTGCTGGAATGCTAGGGAAACCGCCAATGACAACGATGACTTATTTTCGGGAAGGACCCCCATGTTCAAGTCTGTTGCTAAATTTGCTGTAGCACCTCTGATGGCGGCCGCGCTGATGAGCGCGCCGGGCCACGCGTCGACGAGCTTCGACCTGTTCGGCAGCTACAATGCAATTTTCTTCGGGGACTACACCCTTCCGAATTCCGATGTTGAAGGCGCGCTGGCCGTTGGCGGCAACGCCTCTCTCTCGAATTTTTCGGTCGGTGACAAGCTGTCAAACCCCGATTATGCCCTCGTTGTCGGTGGCAACCTGACGACCGGCTCGGGCCGCATCTATTATGGTGACGTGGCTGTGGGCGGCGAAGCCAACCTCGATAGCTCGGTATACTGGGGCCTGAAAAACGAAGGCCAGGAAGTGACCTCCGAACTGCCGATCGATTTCGCGGCGGTTGAGCAGTTGGCCAAGGATACCGCCGCCTATTATGCCGGTATGGGCGCGACTGGCACTGTCGACAATGCCTGGGGCACCTACACCATCGGCAACACGGCAGATGGTGGCCCGCAGGTTTTCAACATGACCGCTGATCAGCTGAAGGAAGCTCACACGCTGGCGCTGGCCTTCACGCCGTCGAATGGCAGCTCGATCGTCATCAACGTGTCGGGCAGCATCATCGACATGTCGAACATGGGCCTCTTCCAGACCGCATCGCAGAATATCCTCTTTAACTTCTATGAAGCCGAAACGGTAAACATCGGCGGTGTTGGTGTTTATGGCAACATTCTCGCCCCGACGGCCGATTTCGTCACCCAGTATGGCCAGATCAACGGTGTGGTGATCGGCGGCAGCTGGAGCGGTAGCGTGCAGGTCAACAATTCGCTTGGCTTCAATGACGACAGCTGGGTGCCGAATGAGCCGGGCATCCCGACGATCCCGGGCGTGCCCGAGCCAGCCACCTGGCTGATGATGATTTTCGGCTTCGGCTTTGTGGGCCTTGCTGCCCGCCGCCGCAAAGGTGTGCGCGCCCTCGCCGCCTGATTGGTGCGCTACGTAACATCAGTTTCTGGAACGGCTGCCTGACCTTCGGGCGGCCGTTTTGCTTTTACCATCCGCCTTGCTTGGTCGGCGGGCTCGAGGCCATGTCCAGTTCAGCGCCAAGTGCGTGGAGGGCCGCTAGTATTCGTCGTAAGTCGTGGTTTTCCCGTGCGCCCATGCCCTCCTCTACCGCAACGGCGATGTCGCGGGCGTCATATTCCCACTGCCGCAGGATGGAAATCTTGGCCTCGCGCGGGATATCGGGGGCGGCAGCCAGTGCTTCTGGGCTGAGGCTCGATAGTCGCACGTCGGAAACCGCGAGATCGGGCCTGAGGCGGCCTCGGATATTGCCGGGATAAACGGGGTGCCGGTTCGGCATGGGGCATCTCCTTTCACGGCCTTGCGACCTGAATTGCCCCCATGGTCCTAATATAGTCGAAATGACTGGCTCTTTGAACCCCCACCCGCAGATCAGCGACGCAAAACGGCCTGAACGGCGGCGTGCCGGTCGGTGGCGATGATGTCGGCTCCAGCCGCGAGAAAGTCGAGATAGCGTGTGTCATCGCCGGATGCCGCGATCCGGGCATCAAGCGACTTTGACGGGCTGCCGAGCGTGCCGAGCATGGCAAGCCAGCCTTCGGCATGTATGGCGTCATAAAGGGCGCGGTCGCGCACCTGCAGGCCGGTCCAGGCGACGACCTGCTTCGGGTCGATGCCGCTTGCCTTCACCCGTTCGATATCATCCATACTGTCAATGGATACCGACAGCATCATTTCAGGGGCGGCGGCATGAAATGCCATGGCTTGCCCGTGGCTGTAGGTGATGAGGATCACCCTGCCCGCCACGCCCGCCGCGCGCACATGACGGGTAACGTCGACGATATCGACACCCGGCTTGATATCGAGCGAAAGGATCGCTTTCGCTTGCCTCGTGAAGGCAAGTACCTGGTCGAGCGTCGGCACGCGGTAAGGCATGGTCCTGCCTTCGGGGTCCCGCAACTGGAGTGTTTTTACATAGTCATGGGTGACAGCGTCCACGCGGCCCGTGCCGGTCGTCGTCCGCTCCAGCGTTTCGTCATGCATCAGGATCAATGTCCCGTCCTTCAGCCGGCGGATATCGACCTCGAGAAGCGAAGGACCGAAGGTCAACGCATGCGCCAGCGTTTCGATGGCATTTTCGGGATAGCCCGGCATATCGCCGCCCCGATGCGCGCTGACAAGCGGCTTGCGGTCCGGCGTGTAGCGCAGGTAGGCCGGCAGGCCGCCAGCGGGCAGTTCGGTGCCATGAAGGACTGCCGCCTCGATCTTCGGTTGCGGGCCTTCCGCGCCCGCCGGCAGGCTTGCAATTGCCCAGAGGGCCAGCCATAGTCCGATCCAACGCCGCATCCGCATTCTCCATTGTCTGCTCGTGCCCTATAAGGCCGCGTTCGGCCGGTCGTATCAATGGTAAAAGACGAAACGATGACACATCCCGATCCGATGACCCGACTTCTCGATATCATGGCGCGCCTCCGCGATCCGAACGGCGGCTGCCCGTGGGATCTGGAGCAGGATTTTGCCTCCATCGCGCCCTATACCATCGAGGAGGCCTATGAGGTCGAGGAAGCGATCCGGGCAAACGATATGGCCTCCCTGAAGGAAGAACTTGGCGACCTCCTGTTGCAGACGGTGTTCCACAGCCAGATGGCGGCGGAAGCCGGACATTTCACTTTCGATGACGTGGCAGCGGCAATCGGCGACAAGATGGTGGCACGTCATCCGCATGTATTCGGCGACGCCGATATCGCGACGGCGGACGCGCAAACTGTAGCCTGGGAAGTGCAGAAGGCCAAGGAACGTGCCGCAAAGGCAGCGGCGAAGGGCGAGAAGCCTTCCGTTCTGGACGGTGTGGCGCTTGGCCTGCCTGCCCTCGTCCGCGCCATCAAGCTGCAGAACCGCGCGGCGCGTGTGGGGTTCGACTGGCCTTCAACCCGTGATGTGCTTGCCAAGCTGCAGGAAGAGGCGGACGAAATCGTGGCAGCGATGGAAAGCGGCGACGATGAGCATATCAAGGAAGAAATTGGAGATTATTTGTTTGTTGTCGCAAACTTGTCACGCCATCTTAAAGTTGATGCTGAGGAAGCGCTACGGGCTGCAAACGCCAAATTCACCCGCCGCTTCCACAAGATCGAAGCCTGGCTCGCCGAAGACGGCCGCACGCCGGACCAATCCGATCTTGCTGAAATGGATGCGCTGTGGGACCGCGCCAAGGCCGAGGACAAGGCGCTGAAAAAAGCTGCCGAATGATCAATCCGGCAGCGGATGGTTTTTCGAGAAGCGGTCCCACGCCACGGGATCAACCTGAAACTCGATCCGGAAGCCTTCTTCCTCGGCATTTTCCGATATGATCTTGGCATTGGCCTTCAGCCAAGCCCGGGCCTTGCCGTCTGAATAGGGGATGAGCTTGGTGAGCTTGTAGTCCGCCGTTCCCAGAAGCGTATCGATGCGTGCGATCAGCGTGTCGGTGCCTTCGCCGGTGAGGGCCGAGATAGCCACGCGGTCCGGATGGCGGACCCCTTCCCTGATACGGGCTTCCATTTCCTCGGTGCTCAGGAGATCGCCCTTGTTGAGCGCCTCGATCACCGGCACGCCGGTATCGAAAGCATCAAGGTCGATGCCCAGCTCCTTCAGGACTTCGGTCACGTCAGCGGCCTGAATGTCGCTGTCTTCGTGGCTGGCGTCCCGCACATGCACGATCAGGTCAGCTTCGCACACTTCTTCAAGGGTTGCGCGGAAGGCGGCAACCAGCATGGTCGGCAGGTTCGAGATGAAGCCGACGGTGTCAGAGAGGATGATTTTGCGGCCTGACGGCATTTCCACCGCTCGCATCGTGGGGTCCAGGGTCGCGAAAAGCATGTCCTCAGCCAACACCTCGGCGCGGGTCAGCCGGTTGAAGAGCGTCGATTTTCCGGCGTTGGTGTAGCCGACCAGCGCCACAATCGGATACGGTGCCTTCTGCCGGCGCGCCCGGTGCAGCGTTCGTGTCTTGGCAACGTCTTTGAGCGCGCGTTTCAGGCGCGTGATCTTGTCCGAAATGATCCGGCGGTCGGCCTCGATCTGGGTTTCCCCCGGGCCACCCATGAAGCCCGCCCCGCCGCGCTGGCGCTCGAGGTGGGTCCATGACCGCACAAGCCGGCTTTTCTGATAGGTCAGGTGGGCCAGTTCCACCTGCAATTCACCTTCGCGCGTCGAGGCGCGGTTGCCGAAAATCTCAAGGATCAGGGCGGTGCGGTCGATCACCTTGGCTTTCAGTTCACGCTCAAGGTTTCGTTGCTGCACGGGCGTGAGTTCGGCATCGAAGACGAAGACGTCGATCTCCTGATTTTCGGAGATGGCCTTCAGGTCCTCGATCTTGCCTTCGCCAATGAGCGTGGCCGCCCGGCGCTTGCGCACCGGGATGATCTCGCCACCCATCAGCTCGATATCGATCGCCTCGGCGAGGCCTTTCGCCTCCTCGAGCTTGGCCTCTGGCGAGCGCTCGAGAAGTTCGGCGGTATCGGACCTTATGTCAGGATGCACCACATAGACGCGCGGCTTGTCGACGCGTTTCTGCAGATAGCCCAGCCCCTCGGCCGACCAACCGCCGCCGCTTTGGTCGCCGTCCCTGCCGGAACGGTCATCAGTGTCGGACAAATCAGGCCTCGACGTCTTTCTCGGGCTCGAAGAGCTGCACAGGGCCGCCCGGCATCACCGTCGAAATGGCATGCTTGTAAACGAGCTGCGAGTGCCCGTCGCGGCGCAGCAGCACGCAGAAATTGTCAAACCAGGTGATAACGCCTTGGAGTTTGACGCCATTCACCAGAAAGACAGTGACGGGGATTTTGGATTTGCGGACGGCATTCAAAAACACGTCCTGGAGGTTTTGATTCTTGTCGGACATTGGACTGTCTGAGCCTTCAGTTTTTTCGTTCTGTTTATTGCCCGGGGGAACCGGGCGCTTGTTGTGCCTGGGCATAGGCAAAGACAAACTTCAAACGTCTCGCTTCCCGGTTTCAACCCCCGGCAAACGGGTCGCCTGTCATTCGTCTCGCAAATAATATGTCAGAGTGAGGGGCGATTTGCTAATAATATTTTTGTTTCAAAAGACATCCGCGCGCGCAGTGAACAATTGTTCCATTCGTTTCACCGCGTCCGAAAGGGCCAGGATAATCGCCCTGTCCCCTGCATGGATCATGGTATCGGCGTGCGGCACGATGCAATCGTCACCGCGCACGATCATGCCGAATTTAATCTCGCCGTGCAGCCGCAGATCGCCGATTGTTTTGCCGACGATATCCGATCCTTCTAGGATTTCAGCCTCGATGATCTCGGCCTCGCCATCGCGCACGCTGTAAAGGTCGCGGATGCGGCCGCGGCGGATGTGCCGGACGATCGAGGAAACCGTCGTCTCGCGCGGGTCGAGTGCCACATCGATATTGAGCGTACCCACAAGCCCGCCATAGATCGGGTTGTTCAGAAGCGTGATGGCATGCGGGCAGCCCTGCTGCTTGGCCAGAAGGGCTGTGAGGATATTGACCTCGTCATCGTCCGCGACCGTCACGATCGTGTCGGCCTGCCCCACTCTTGCTTCCTGCAGGATTTCCTTGGCAAGCGCATCACCATTGATGACGACGGCGTTGGCCATGCGTTCAGCGATATAGGCTGCGCGTTCGGGGTTATGTTCGATGATCCGGAGGTTGGGCGGGTTCGGGCGCTTGTCCAGCATTTCGGCGAGGAACAGGCCGACATTGCCGCCGCCGACAATCACGATGCGATGCGCTGGCTTTTCTTCATGACCGAAGACCGCCATCGAGCGCGCAGTCTTGTCTGTGTCCACGATGATATAGACGGAATCGCCGATCTGCAGCTGGTCGTCACTGCGCGGCACGAACATCTTGTCGTCACGTACAACGGCCGCGACGGTCGTCTGCAGGTTCGGGAACAGTTCGGTCAACTGGCGGAGCGGTGTATCCACCACCGGGCAGCGATGATCGAGCGTGAGGCCGATGAGGCGCACCTTGCCCTTGGCAAACGGCACCATGTTGAAGGCACCGGGTACATCCAGCCGGCGGATGATGGCTTCCGCCACCTCGCGCTCTGGCGAGATGATGACATCGATCGGCATATGATCGCGCGAGAAGAGATCTGCATAATCGGGCTTGAGGTAAGCCTGGTTGCGGATACGGGCAACCTTGGTCGGGATGCTGAACAGCGAGCTTGCCACCTGGCACGCCACCATATTCACTTCGTCCGACCAGGTAACTGCCACCAGAAGGTCGGCATCGGCCGCCCCTGCCCGCTCCAGCATCTTGGGGTCGGACGCGTGCCCGACCATGGCCTGCACATCGAGCGAGTCCGAAATCTTGCGGATAAGCTCGGGCGCGCGGTCTATCACCGTCACATCGTTCGATTGACCAGACAGATGCTTGGCAATGTTGAAGCCGACCTGGCCGGCGCCGCAAACAATCACTTTCATGGGAAGACCCTGACTGTGGAAACTTCTATCAGTTGATATCGCCGGCCTTGCCGGATGCCAAGCCAAGAGACTTGAGTTTTCTGTGAAGCGCCGAACGCTCCATGCCGATAAAGGCGGCCGTGCGCGAGATATTGCCACTGAAACGGCTGATCTGCACCTTCAGATATTCGCGCTCGAACGCTTCGCGCGCTTCCTTCAGGGGGCTTGTCATGATGGCGCCGTCGTTATTGTTGCGGAACAGGTCGGCAGAATCGGACCGTACCTCGCTAGGCAACTGGTCGATGGCGATTTCTTCCAATGGATCTTCGGGCCCCATGATCACCACCCGCTCGATGATATTCTTCAATTGTCGCACATTGCCGGGCCAGTTGTAGGACTGGAGTGCCGCCATGGCTTCATCCGTCAGCGCGCGCCGCGGGCGGCCGGTGGCATCAGCAAGCGTTTCAAGGAAATAGCGGGCCAGCAGCGGGATATCCTCGCGCCGCTCGGCAAGCGGCGGGATCATCAGCGGCACCACATTCAGGCGGTGATACAGGTCTTCCCGGAAGCGGCCGTTTTCGATCTCGGTGACGAGCGTTTTGGAGGTCGCCGAAATCACCCGCACATCAACGCGCACGCCGGTGTTGCCGCCGACACGCTCGAACGCCTGATCGGTCAGCACGCGCAGGATCTTGGCCTGCGTCGGCAGCGGCATGTCGGCCACTTCATCGATGAAAAGTGTGCCGCCGTGGGCGCGCTCGAAGAAGCCGGTTTTCACCACGCCGCCATTCTGCTCCACGCCGAACAGTTCCTGCTCCATGCGGTGCGGCTCCATCGATGCCGCACTCACCACGATGAAGGGGCCATTGGTGCGCTGCGAGCGGGCGTGGATCACCCGCGCCGCCACTTCCTTGCCTGAGCCCGAGGGGCCGTGGATCAGGACGCGGCTGTTGGTGCCTGCCACTTTTTCGATCACATGACGCACGTTATTGAGGGGCGCTGACTTGCCGGTCAGTTCCACCACGAGGGCCGCGCGCTTCTTGAGTTCCTCGTTCTCCCGCCGCAGGCGCTCGGCTTCGGTTGCCCGGCGCACGGTGAGGAGAAGATGGTCAGCCTCAAACGGCTTTTCGATAAAGTCGTAGGCGCCTTTCTTGATGGCGGCAACAGCGGTTTCGATATTGCCGTGGCCGCTGATCATGATGACCGGCAGGTCACGGTGGCGCGTCTTCACAAGCTCCAGCAGCTCAAGCCCGTCAAGCTTGCTGCCTTGCAGCCAGATATCGAGGACCATCAGAGACGGCAGCCGTTTCTCGATCTCGTCGAGGGCGCTTTCGCTGTCGTATGCAGTGCGCGTCTGATAGCCCTCGTCCTCGAGGATGCCCGAGATCAACTCCCGGATATCGGCTTCGTCGTCAATGATCAGAATATCGAGCGCCATAGCGTCTCCGTCTCCTCAGTTCAGTCTCATTCGGCGGCTTCCTCGTGTCCGCCCTGCCGGTCCAGCCGCTTTCTGAGGGCCGCACGCGACAGGCTGACTGTCGCGACGGCACCAAGCGGGCGTTGGTCGGCAATGCGGACGGTGCCGCCATGTTCCTCGACAATGCGGCGAACGATGGCGAGGCCGAGCCCCGTACCTTTCACCCGCGTTGTCACATAGGGTTCCATCAACCGGTCTTTCTGGTCCTGTGGCAGGCCCATGCCGTTGTCGGTCACCAGAATTTCGATCAGGTCGCCCGAGGCGTTGATGCTGACATGCACCTGCCCGGGCTCCAGCGTATCGCTCCCCGATGCCCGGTCGCGTTCGATCCGGCTTTCGATCGATTCTGCCGCATTCTTCAGAAGATTGGTGAAAGCCTGCCCCAGCAGCCGCCCGTCGCAATCGATGACAAGCGGTTCGTCCGGTAGATTCGCAACGAAACTCACCTGCGGCCATGACACATTCTGCAGGAACACGGCCTGACGGACCACGTCCACAATATCCGTTTCCTTGAAAAGCGGGGCGGGCATGCGGGCGAAGGACGAGAATTCATCGACCATGCGCCTCAGGTCCCCCACCTGCCGGATGATCGTATCCGTGCACTGGCTGAAAACCGTGGGGTCGGTGGTGATTTCCTTCAGGTACTTGCGCTTCAACCGTTCGGCGGAAAGCTGGATCGGAGTCAGCGGATTCTTGATTTCGTGCGCGATCCGTCGCGCCACATCGGCCCATGCCGCCGTGCGCTGGTCGGCAAGTTGTTCGGTCAGGTCGTCGAAGGTGACAACGAAGCCGCCAACGGGTGCGCCTTCGCTGGTGCGGTCCACCGACACGCGGGCAAGGAGCGTGCGTTTGCTTTCCCCCACATCGATCTGCACCTGACCCTGTACGGTGTCGCTTTTGCCTTCAACCGTCTGGTCGAGAAGGGCGGCAAAAGCCGGGAATGCCTCGTCGAGCTTTCGTCCGAGCATGACATCAATCTCGACGCCCAAGAGGGCCGCCGCTGACTTGTTCGGCAGGAAGATGCGCCGCTCGCTGTCCAGGCCGATCACTCCGGCCGATACGCCCGCCAGCACTTCCTCCAGGAAGCGGCGACGATCATCAAGTTCGCGGTTGGCGGTGATGAGATCCGCCTGATGGCGGGCAAGCTGGTCTGTCATGCGGTTGAAGGTGCGCGACAGGGTGCCGACCTCGTCTCCAGTTGTCACACTGCGCACCCTGGCCGTCAGGTCACCCGCGCCCACTCTTTCGGCCGCATCCACGAGTTCCGAGAGTGGATTGAACAGGCGGCCGGAAAACCACAGGCCGATCCAGATGGCAGCAAGCAGGATGAGGAGCGATACGATGATGAAAACCACACTGAACTGCAATTGCACCGTACTGCGGCGGCCTTCGAGATTGTCATAATCAGCCACCGCGTTACGGGTGGCTTCAAGATACCCCACCACCTGCGGGTTCAGGTCGCGCGATACATAGAGATAGGTGGGCCGCAGGAAGGATGACAGCCGGATCATGCCGATAATGGTGTTGTCGGCCGCGTTCGAGGCGATGAAGGCCTCGCCCTCACGCACGCGGTTAACCATCTCGACCTCAAAGCGATGTGTGCGGAAATCGAAGCCGGCGGTTGCGCGCGCCAGCACCGAGCCCTGCCCGTCCCGGTCTTCGATCAGCATCACCTCGGAAAGAAGCCGCGTCGAAAGCGCCGTGTCCGCCACACGCTGCAGCGTCGACTGGTCGAATTGCTGGCTGGGCGACAGGCGGTTGAAGGCAAGCGCGATGGCCAGCATGTCCTTCTCGATCGTGGAGCGGTGCTCCACGAGGTAGGTTTCGGCAACCTCGAGCGAGTTGTTGAGCGTGGAGCGAACTTTTTCGCTGAACCAGGTCTGGATGCCGAATTCGAGGAACAGGCTGGAGAAAACAGCCATGATGATCGGCGGCACGATCGCGATGCCCATGAAAAAGCCGATCATGCGGGTATGCAGTTTCGAGCCTGCTGCATTGGCCTTGCGGGCCAGCCAGAAGCGCACGAACCAGCGCCCGATGGAAGCGCCGAGGGCCAAGAGGAGCGCGAGGTTTACATAGAGAAGCACCGTCATGGTGCGACCGCTCGTGGCCTCTAGCGGCGTGCCCTTCCGGCTCATGGCGACATAGGTGACGACAGCGGCGATAACGGCGAGAACCGAAAGAGCGATCTCCAGCCTGCCGCCGAAATTCACCCGGCGTGACCATAAAAGCAACCGCGCCACTCGCCGGCTCGGCAGCTTCGGCGAGAGGTCCATCAGGTCTTTTTTTTGCCGGGGCTTGCGCGGGCCGGCAGCATCAGGCGAATTCGGTTCCATCACGGCACATGATGCACGAAAGACACGGATGTTCCAGAATTATCACACTCGTGGATCGAGATTTAGTGCCATCAGGCAGGGCGGGCTGGCAAATGGATATCGAGCTCGCGGATTTTCTTGCGCAGGGTGTTCCGGTTGAGCCCGAGAAGCTCGGCCGTTTTCACCTGGTTGCCGCCGGTGACAGCAAGAACCTTCTGGATCAGCGGTCGTTCGACCTCACGCAGCAGGCGCTGGTAAAGGCCCGGCGGCGGCAAGCCGTCCTCATGATGATCGAAATACTGGTCAAGATGGGCGCGGATCGTTTGCGACAGGTTCCCGCCCGTGACTTCTGCGAGCATGCTGAGCGGCGCACCTGACAGTTCGGAGGTCGAGCGGTCAAGCTCCGTCTTGATTACGTCGCCGGTGATTCGGTCTTCGGCGTAAAGGGCGCAGATCCGGTGCAGCAGGTTTTCAAGCTCGCGCACGTTGCCTGGCCAGTCGAACGACATCAGGGCGCGTTTGGCACCGTCCGTCAGTTCCTTCTGCGGCAAGCCGGCAGCGGCTGCCTTGCGCAGGAAATGATCGGCGAGATCGGGAATGTCTTCCTTGCGCGACCGCAGCGGCGGCAGCGTCAGGGGCACCACATTCAGCCGGAAATAAAGGTCCTCCCGGAATTCGCCCTGGCGGACCAGGGTGCGCAGGTCCTTGTTGGTGGCGGCGATGATCCGCACATTGGTGCGATGAAGCGTCTGTCCGCCAACCGTGCGATATTCGCCTTCCTGCAGGACGCGGAGGAGCCGGGTCTGGGCAAGAAGCGGCATGTCGCCGATTTCGTCCAAAAACAGCGTGCCGCCCTTGGCTTGTGCAAAGCGACCGAGCGTGCGGGTTTCGGCCCCCGTGAAGGCACCCCGTTCATGGCCGAACAGCTCGCTCTCGATCAGTTCCTTCGGGATCGCCGCCATGTTGACGGGCACAAACGGGTTTTCCCGGCGCGGGCCGTTTTCGTGCAGCGCCTTGGCCACCAGTTCCTTGCCCGTGCCGCTTTCGCCCACAATCAGGACGGTAAGGTCCGTTTGCACCACGCGCGCCATCGCGCGGTAGATTTCCTGCATGGCGACCGAGCGCCCGATGAGCGGGCTGTCGTCATCGCCGCCCTGCACCGCGCTTTTGGGTCGTGCCGAAACCTTGAGCACCTTCTTCGCTACGCCGATGAGTTCATCGATATCGAAGGGCTTCGGCAGATATTCATAGGCACCGGCGCGCGAGGCTTTCATAGCGGTCGCGAGCGTGTTCTGGGCGCTCATCACCACCACCGGCAAGTCCGGCCGCATGGCTTTCAGCTTGGGCAGAAGTTCAAGCCCGTTGCCGTTCGGCATCAGCACATCGGAAATCACGAGGTCGCCCTGGCCTGCCCGCACCATGCGTTCCAGTTCCGGCGCGTCGTCGGCTTCCAGCACCAGCCAGCCTTCCTGCCGGCAGGCTTCGCTGACCACCATGCGGATGGCGAGGTCATCGTCGGCAACAATGATGCTGGGCTTCGATCCACTCATTTTGGCTGATCCTCATAAAGGGGTAACTGCACGCGGAAGACGGCGCCGCCTTCGGGATGATTTTCGCATGTCACCGTGCCGCCCATTTCGGACACATAGCGCGCAACCAGCGCAAGGCCGAGGCCGGTGCCACCCTCGCGGCCACTGACGAAGGGATCAAAAATATGGGCGCGCAGCGTTTCCGGGATGCCGGGGCCGTTATCGCGAACGATGATCTCGATCGGCAGGCGAACGCGGTGGCCTTCGGCATTGGTGAGCCAGATGCCGTGTTTGTAGCTGGTTTGAACTGTAATATCTGCTTCTGAACCAGCAGCTTCTACGGCGTTCTTGATAAGATTGATGAAGATCTGGGTCAGCCTGTCCCTGTCGCCGTTCACGGGCGGCAAGGATGGATCGAAGCGCGGGCGGATGCTCGCGTGCTCGCCAAAGCCGGCCTGGGCGAGGCTCAGCACATGGTCCAGCACTTCGTGGATATTCACAGGCTCGAACCCGGTCGTTACCGGCATGGAGAAATGCTCCAGCTGGTCAACGAGGCCCTTGATACGATCCACTTCGCGGCAGATCAGCTCGGTCAGGCGGATATTCTTCTGGTCGGTCGAGCGGCCGATAAGCTGCGCCGCGCCCCGGATACCGGAAAGCGGGTTGCGGATCTCGTGTGCGAGCATGGAGGCAAGACCGGACACCGACCGGGCCGCCGCTTCCATATCATCCCGCTTTTCAAGGAAGGCGGTAATGCGCCGCGGCTGCATGGTGAGAAGCACCCTGCCCGCGTCGTCAAACGGATGGGCATGCATGTCCATCAGTTCGATATCGCCAAGCGGCGGACGGCAGGCCACGTCGTAGCTGTTGAGGGGCACGTCATCGCTGATGGAGCGGCCGATCAGATCGTGCGCCGCATCGCCGATACCGCGCAGTTCGGCAACAGGCGATCCGATCAGCCCTTCGCGGCTACGGCCGAACAATTGTTCGGTGGCGCCATAGACTTCCTCGATAAGGCCTCCGGCGCCCACCAATACAACAGATTGGACAAGATTGGCGAGGATATCGTCAGGCAATGCCCGGATGTCCGAACAGACATCGAAAGAATGACCGGGTCTGTTGCCTGGCTGCGCCAACACCATCAGGCCGCCATCTGGTCGCAAAGGGGCAGGTAGAATTCCCTGAGCGCCGCGCGGACCTCGTCGGGGTCATCCATCTGGTTCATCCCGTTGCGGAACTCGGCGCTGTCGCGCAGGCCCTTGGTATACCAGCCGAGATGCTTGCGCGCCATGCGCACCCCGCCCTGCGTGCCATAGTGCACAAGCATGGCGTCATAATGTTCCATGATAGCATTGAACTGGGTTTCAAGGTCCGGGTCCGGCAGGCGTTCGCCCGTGCGGATATAATGCATGGCCTGGGCAATGAACCACGGGCGACCGTAGGTGCCACGCCCGATCATCACGCCGTCGGCGCCGCTGTCCGCCAGTGCCTGATCGATATCCTCGAACGTATTGATATCGCCGTTCACGATCACCGGTACATTCACGGCTTGTTTTACACGGGCGACCTTTTTCCAGTCGGCGCTGCCGCGATACATCTGGCAGCGCGTGCGGCCATGCACGGTGATCATCTTGATGCCAAGCTGTTCGGCGATTTTGGCAAGCTCCGGCGCGTTCAGGCTGTTATCATCCCAGCCAAGGCGCATTTTCAGCGTCACCGGCAGCTTGACGGCATTGACGGTGGCTTCAATGAGCGAACCGGCATGGTCCAGATCGCGCATCAGCGCCGAACCCGCGTGGCCGTTCACCACCTTTTTCACGGGGCAGCCCATGTTGATATCGATGATGGCGGCCCCGCCATCTTCATTGAGGCGCGCAGCTTCCGCCATGCGGACACCTTCGCAGCCGGCCAGCTGCACCGAAATCGGGAATTCCTCAGCGCCGATTTCGGCCTGCTTGATCGACTTTGTGGTGGAGCGGATCATCGCTTCCGAGGCGATCATTTCCGAGACCACAAGACCCGCGCCAAAGGCTTTGACCTGCCGGCGGAACGGCAGGTCGGTCACGCCCGACATGGGGGCCAGAATCACGGGCTCTTTGATTTCGAGCGGGCCGATGTTAATAGGCTTCAATGCCATTCTTTCACTCATACGATTCAGTGCCTAAAATTTGGGCAACCTTATGCCAGAAACATTGATGGATTGCCAGCCTTTGATTGCGGACCAACCTGCAATCGTTCTTGTGTGCGCCGGTCGTGGTCAGCGCGCGGGCGAAGGCCTGCCTAAACAGTATCGCCTGCTTGCCGGCGAGCCGGTCGTGAGCCGCACCCTGAAGGCGCTCCGGGCTGCCCTGCCCCTGGCGCCGATCCAGCCGGTTATCCATCCCGAAGACGCAGCGCTTTTTGCATCTGCCAGCGACGGGATCGATGGTGTTCTTGCGCCGGTGCCCGGTGGTGCCACCCGGCAAGCGAGTGTGCTCGCAGGGCTTGCTGCCATTGAGGCCGCATCACCAACGATAGTGCTTGTCCATGATGCCGCCCGGCCCTTTGTTACCAGTGCGCTTGTAAACAGCGTGCTAACGGCGCTTCAAAACGGTGCGAAAGCCGTGGTGCCGGGTGTGGCGATTGTCGATAGCATCCGCCGCGATGCGTCAGGTGTCACCGCACCCGTGGATCGCAGCGGCCTTTACCGGGTACAAACCCCGCAAGGCTTCGCTTTTGCCGACCTTTTGGCCGCCCATCAGGCCGTTGCGGGTGAGGACCTGAGCGACGACGCGACAGTCATGGAACGCGCCGGGCACCCTGTTGCCATCTCGCAGGGTGACACCACCAATATCAAACTGACCCTCGCGGAGGATTTCATGCTCGCCGAGAAGCAGATCATCAGTGCGCTTGCGGACGTGCGTACCGGCACGGGTTTCGATGTTCACCGGTTTGAACCCGGCGATCATGTGTGGCTTTGCGGCGTCAAGGTGCCTTTCGCGCAGAAACTGAAAGGCCATTCGGATGCCGATGTCGGCCTGCATGCGCTGACCGACGCGATCCTGATGGCCCTCGCGGACGGGGACATCGGCTTTCATTTCCCGCCGACCGAAGCCAAATGGAAAGGGGTGTCGTCCGATACCTTCCTGACCTTTGCCCGCGACCGCGTGTTGGCGCGCGGAGGCTTGATCGCCAATGTGGGTGTCACCATCATCTGCGAAGCACCGAAACTGATGCCCTGGAAAGCCGCGATGCAGAAACGTGTGGCCGACCTGTTGCAGATTGCCATGGACCGCGTCAGCATCCAGGCGACAACGACTGAAAAGCTGGGCTTCACCGGGCGGGGCGAAGGCATCGCGGCGCAGGCCGTGGCGACCCTTCGCCTGCCTTGAAAGGAAGCAAAATGAAGCAAAGTCTGGGGGCATGGGAGGGGCGCTACAAAAGTATCGCTTTCTGGATCGCCACGTTCCTCGGTTCCGGCCTCCTGAAACCCGCGCCCGGCACATGGGGTAGCCTTGCGGGGCTCATTGCGGGTGTCCTGCTGATCTCGACCGGGATCGACGCAGCGCAACTCGTCGGCTTCATCGCGGCCATGACCCTTGCCGGATCAAAGGCGATCAATGTCATCGAGGCAAAAACAGGCATTCATGATGCGCCCGAGATCGTGATCGATGAAGTGGCAGGCATCTGGGTCGCCCTGTTGCCAGTGATGGCAATGGGCCTCACATGGCAGGAAGCGGCGGCGGCTTTTCTTTTGTTCCGCCTTTTCGATATCTGGAAGCCTTGGCCGATTAGCTGGATCGACCGGCATGTGCATGGCGGGTTCGGCGTGATGGCGGACGACATAGTGGCCGGCATCCTTGCGGCGATCGTGCTTTCTATCGTAAACCCCTATCTTGGGATGTAACGATCATAAAGGAAGCGAAGTGGCGAACCTCGTTTCACTGAAAAAGCTTTTTCCGGGACTAGCTGTTGCCGGCACCGTGGGGCTTGCCGCCTCGTTCCTGTCAGAACATTACGGCGCACCCGCCATGCTGTTTGCCTTGCTCCTTGGTATGGCGCTTTCCTTCCTGAGCGAGCAGGAACGCACGATGCCGGGGCTGATGACGGCAGGATCGACAATCCTCCGGGTCGGCGTCGCGCTCCTCGGGTTCCGCATCGCCTGGCAGGATGTGATGGCGGTGGGCTGGAAGCCTGTCCTGATGATTGCGGTGGCCATCGGGCTGACCATTGGCTTCGGTGTGCTGGTGGCACGTCTTTTTGGCCAGAGGCGCCGTTTCGGGCTTTTGACGGGTGGGGCTGTCGCCATTTGCGGCGCGTCTGCTGCCCTCGCCCTGTCTTCCGTGCTCCCAAAGGGTGAGAACAGCGAGCGCGATACGGCCTTCACCGTGATCGGCATCACTTCGCTTTCAACGGCCGCCATGATCCTTTACCCGCTGATTGCTTCAAGCCTCGGGCTCGATGCCCATCAGGCCGGCATTTTCCTTGGTGCCACAATCCATGATGTGGCGCAGGTGGTGGGGGCCGGTTACAGCCTTTCAACTGAAGCGGGAGACATTGCCACGCTGACCAAGCTGATGCGGGTCGCCTTCCTTGTGCCCGTTGTGATGCTGACGGTGATGAGCTTCCGCCGCAGTGGTATTGCGGCTGGCGATGGCGCATCCCCCACGCTGCTGCCCCCCTTTCTGGTTGCCTTTGTGGCGATTGTGGCCATCAATAGCCTGATCAGCATTCCGGCTGTGGTGACGGAGACGATGGGCACGCTGTCGCGCCTTTGCCTTCTTGTCGCCATCGCGGCAATAGGATTGAAAACCGACATGCGCAAGCTGACTGACGTTGGCCTGAAGCCCGTGCTGCTGATGCTTGCCGAGACCGTGTGGCTCGCCCTGATCGTACTTGTCGCCCTGCCCTTTGTGGATATGTGAAATGCCTTTCGATGCAGACATCACCGCCAAAGCCGAACGATTGCTCGCCCTTGCCCGCGCGCAAGGCATGAAGCTCGCAACGGCGGAATCCTGCACGGGCGGGCTGATTGGCGGTGCGCTGACATCAATAGCGGGATCGTCGGACGTCGTGGATCGGGGCTTCATCACTTATTCCAATGAAGCGAAACAACAGATGCTGGGGGTGAGCGCAGAGAGCCTTGCACGTTTCGGGGCCGTCTCCGAGGCCGTTGCCAAGGAAATGGCTTACGGCGCCCTCGCCCATTCGATGGCTGATGCCGCCGTGGCGGTCACCGGTGTCGCCGGCCCAGGCGGTGGTTCTGAAGAAAAGCCCGTCGGACTTGTCTGGTTCGGCATTGCCGTTCAGGGACAGGCGCCTGAAGCCTTCAAGATGTTGTTTGGCGATATCGGGCGGGACGGCATCCGCACTGAAACTGTGAGGAAGGCGCTTGAAGCGCTGACGGCGGCTATCGCCTAAGGCAGGTCTCGCGCGCCATAAACGGCGACGGCGCGCTCCTCGAAGGATCTGATCATCCGGTGCGTGGCTTCGGTGAACACGGGGCCGATCATCTTTTCCAGAAGCTTGCTTTTGAATTCGAAGTCCACTTCGAAATCGATGAGTGTCGCCTTATCCGGATAGTCCGGGTCAGGCAGGAAGCGCCAATGGTTATAGAGCCGCTTCATGGGGCCCTTGATATAGTCGATATCGATGCGCTCGCCGTGCTTGAAGGAGACGCGCGAGGTGAACTTCTCGCGGAACATCTTGAAACCGATCACGAGGTCGGCATCGAACTGGGTGTCTTTGCGGTTGAACACGCGCGAGGCCAGACACCAAGGCAGAAATTCGT
This sequence comes from Pseudokordiimonas caeni, assembly GCF_026719705.1. GTDB lineage: Bacteria > Pseudomonadota > Alphaproteobacteria > Sphingomonadales > Kordiimonadaceae > Gimibacter > Gimibacter caeni. The sequence continues at coordinate 1,171,985 of NZ_JAPPRR010000001.1, forward strand.
GATAGCGCGCCACATCGATCACCACGGCGAACAGTTCGTCCGTCGTGTATGGCAGGCGCTTAATGTCCTCGTAACGCGGCACGGGAAGGACTATCCCTTGGCCGCAAGCTGCTTTTCGCGCGCCGCACGAAGGCGTTCGAAATCGTCGCCGGCAAGATAGCTAGAACGGGTCAGCGGGGTCGCCGACACCATCAGGAAGCCCTTGCCGCGCGCGAGGCGCTCATAGGTCTTGAATTCCTCGGGCGTCACAAATCGTTCAAGCTTGGCATGGCGCGGGGTCGGCTGCAGATACTGGCCGATGGTAATGAAGTCGATATCGGCGGAGCGCATGTCATCCATCACCGTTGCGACTTCAACCTTGTCCTCTCCAAGGCCGACCATAATGCCGGACTTTGTGAAGATCGAAGGATCGACACGCTTCACGGTGTCCAGAAGCTTCAGCGAATGATAATAGCGCGCGCCGGGTCGGATGCGGGTGTAAAGCCGAGGCACGGTTTCGAGATTGTGGTTGAACACATCGGGCTTGGCCGCGATCACGCGCTCCAGCGCGCCGGGCTTGTTGCGGAAGTCGGGCGTCAGGATTTCGATGGTCGTTTGCGGGCTGCGTTTCCGAAGTTCCTCGATCACGCGCACGAACTGCTGGGCGCCGCCGTCATCGAGATCGTCGCGGTCGACGGACGTAATCACGATATGCTTCAGGCCCATCTCGGCGCAGGCTTCGGCCGTGCGGACGGGCTCAAGCGGATCAACCGCCATCGGGCGGCCGGTTTTCACATTGCAGAAGGCGCAGGCGCGGGTGCAGGTATCACCAAGGATCATCACCGTGGCGTGCTTCTGCTGCCAGCAGGTGCCGATGTTGGGGCACGCAGCTTCCTCGCACACCGTATGGAGCTTCAGGTCGCGCATCAGTTTGCGCGTTTCATTGTAGCCCTTCGATGTCGGTGCCTTGACGCGAATCCAGTCTGGCTTGCGCTGGAAGGTCTGCTTGTCTTCTGGCTTGTTCATATCGTCTTTCCGCCGGATGGTAACACACATCCGATATCAGGATCGAGTTGGGCGGGCCTCGTGGGGCCCCGCCATTCAGGCGTCATATGCGCCTCGCCCGTCGCCAAGTCAATGACGGCGGGGCTGCGCTCACTCAGAAGTGCAGCGCCCTGCCATAGGCGTCGAGCACGGATTCGTGCATCATTTCCGAAAGGGTCGGGTGCGGGAAGACCGTATGCATCAGCTCGGCTTCCGTCGTCTCCAGCGTGCGGGCAACCACATAGCCCTGGATCAGTTCGGTCACCTCGGCGCCCACCATGTGGGCTCCCAGCAGTTCACCCGTCTTGGCATCGAAGATTGTTTTGATGAAGCCGTCGGCCTCGCCCAGCGCAATCGCCTTGCCGTTGCCGATGAAGGGAAACTTGCCGATCTTGAGCTCATAGCCCGCAGCCTTGGCCTTTTCCTCGGTGAGGCCGACGGACGCCACTTGCGGGCGGCAATAGGTGCAGCCCGGAATATTGCTCTTGTCCATCGGATGCAGGCCTTTGACGCCCGCAATCTTCTCAACCGCGATCACGCCTTCGTGGCTGGCCTTGTGCGCGAGCCACGGGGCGCCGGTCACGTCGCCGATGGCCCAGAAGCCTTCAACGCCGGTGAAGCCCCATTCGTCGGTGACGATATGGCCACGGTCGGTTTTGATGCCGACTTTTTCAAGTCCGATACCTTCGGTGTTGCCGGCGATGCCGATAGCGAGGATGACGCGGTCGACGGTGATCTCCGTCTTCTTGCCCTTCTCGTCCACCACGCAGGTGACGCTGTCCTTGCCCTTCTTGAGCTCGGTCACGCTTGCCGATGTCATCAGCTTCATGCCCTGCTTCTTGAAGCTTTGGGCTGCGAAAGCGGAAACCTCATGGTCTTCCACAGGAAGCACACGGTCCATCATCTCGACAACTGTGACCTCGGCACCCATTTCGCGGTAGAAGCTAGCGAACTCGATCCCGATGGCGCCCGAACCGATCACCAGCAGCGATTTCGGCATGGTCTTCGGGGTCATGGCATGCTTGTAGGTCCAGACAAGTTCACCATCTGCCTTCAGATGCGGCAGCTCACGCGCCCGGGCACCGGTTGCGATCATGATATTCTTGGCCGAAACCGTCGTCGTCTTGCCGTCTTTGCCCTTCACAGAAAGGCTGCCTTTGCCGGCAATCGCGGCTTCGCCCTCGATATGGGCAACCTTGTTCTTCTTGAACAGGTGCTTGATGCCCGACGACAGCTGATTGGCAATGCCGCGGCTGCGTTTGACGATTGCCTCGATATCGAAACCGATGCCATCCGCCTTCAGGCCAAAATCCTTGGCATGTTTCATCAGGTGATAAACTTCCGCCGTGCGCAAAAGGGCCTTGGTCGGGATACAGCCCCAGTTGAGGCAGATGCCGCCCAGATGCTCGCGCTCCACGCACGCGACCTTCAGGCCAAGCTGCGAGGCACGGATGGCTGCAACGTAACCGCCAGGGCCGCCGCCGACGACGACGAGATCGTAAGTGTCGCTCATGGGTTCGCCCTCCTTACAGCAGCATCGTTACCGGGTCTTCGATCAGCACCTTGAAGGCGGCGAGGAACTCGGCCCCCACGGCACCATCAATGGCGCGGTGATCGCAGGACAGCGTCACGCTCATGACCGTGGCAACGGCAAGCGCACCATCCTTCACGACCGGGCGCTGTTCGCCCGCACCGACCGCGAGGATCGCGCCTTGCGGCGGGTTTACAACAGCGCCGAATTCCTTGATCCCGTACATGCCGAGGTTGGAAATCGAGAAGGTGCCGCCGGCATAATCTTCCGGCATCAGTTTGCCGTCCTTCGCCTTGCCCGCCAGTTCCTTCACCTCGTTCGAGATGTCGGCGAGGCCTTTGCCGTCCGCGCCGCGCACCACCGGGGTCACAAGGCCGCCTTCGATGGCAACCGCGACCGAAATGTCAGCGCGTTCGTACCAGTACATCTTGTCGCCAGCGAACTGGACATTCGCCGCTGGTACTTTCTTCAGCGCCAGCGCCGAGGCGCGGATGATGAAGTCATTGACCGACAGCTTGGTGCCGGTGCCATCGAGCTTCTTATTGAGCTCGCCGCGCAGTTTCAGAAGCTTGTCGAGCTCGCAGTCGATGGTCAGGTAGAAGTGCGGCACATGCTGCTTCGATTCCGTCAGGCGGCGCGCGATGGTCTTGCGCATGCCCGAAAGCTTTTCTTCATGATACGGGATGCCGTCATGCGGCCCATAAACCGGTGCGGAGCCAACGGCGGGTGCGCCGGCGGCGGGCGCTACGGCAGGTGCCGGGGCCGCAGCCTTCGCGGCAGTACCGCCTGCCATCGCGGCTTCGACATCGGCCTTCACGACACGACCTTTGGGGCCGGAGCCCGCAATCGCACCGATATCAACACCAGCCTGGCTGGCGATACGACGGGCGAGCGGCGACGCGAATACACGGTCACCGTCATGTTTCACCGGCGTTGCGGCAGGTGTGGGGGCGGCAGCCGGTGTCGGGGCAGATTCAGCCTTCGGCGCTTCGGCTTTCGGCGCCTCGGGTGCTTTCGGCGCGGCAGCACCGGCACCAGCGGTCGCGGCGCTGACGTCCTCGCCCTCTTCCGCCAGCACGGCGATGATCTGACCGACTGGTACATCTTCCGCACCTTCAGCGACGAGGATCTTGGCGACCACGCCGTCATCGATGCTTTCAACTTCCATCGTCGCCTTGTCGGTTTCAATCTCGGCGATCACATCGCCCGAGGAAACCGTATCGCCTTCCTTGACGAGCCATTTGGCGAGCGTGCCTTTCTCCATGGTCGGAGACAGGGCGGGCATGAAGATTTCGATAGCCATGTTTGTAACTCCGTCCGGATCAGTCTTTGTAGCAGACGGCTTTCGCCGCTTTCACGATGTCGCCGGCATTCAGAAGCGCCAGCTTCTCGAGATTGTTGGCGTAAGGCAGCGGCACATCGACGTTGGTGGCGCGCGTTACCGGTGCGTCCAGCCAGTCGAAGGCTTTTTCCATCAGCTGCGCCGACACTTCGGACGATACCGAACAGGTCGGCCATCCTTCTTCGGCCACCACGCAGCGGTTGGTTTTCTTCACGCTTTCGATCACCGTATCGATATCGAGCGGACGAATGGTGCGCAGGTCAATGACCTCGGCCGAGATGCCCTCTTCAGCGAGCTTGTCGGCAGCTTTAAGCGATTCACCGACGGCTATCGAGTAGGAAACGATGGTCACATCGGTGCCTTCACGGCAGACGCGCGCCTTGCCGATCGGCAGGACATAATCGTCAAGGTCCGGCACGTCGAAGCTTTCGCCGTAAAGAAGCTCGTTTTCAAGGAATACAACCGGGTTCGGGTTGCGGATCGCGGCTTTCAGCAGGCCTTTGGCGTCAGCGGCATCATAAGGTGCGATGACGATCAGGCCGGGCACGTGGGCATACCAGGACGCATAGTTCTGGCTATGCTGGGCGCCGACACGTGCTGCTGCACCGTTGGGGCCGCGGAAGACGATGGGGCTGGATACCAGACCGCCCGACATATAACGCGTCTTGGCGGACGAGTTGATGATATGGTCGATGGCCTGCATCGCGAAGTTGAAGGTCATGAATTCGATGACCGGCTTCAGGCCGGCGAAGGCTGCACCCGAGCCGAGGCCCGCAAAGCCATGCTCGGTGATCGGGGTATCGATCACGCGGTCCGGCCCGAATTCTTGCAGGAGGCCCTGGGTCACCTTGTAGGCGCCCTGATATTCGGCCACTTCCTCGCCCATCACGAAGACATTGGCGTCCTTGCGCATTTCCTCGGCCATGGCATCGCGGAGCGCTTCACGCACCGTCGTTGATACCATCTTGGTGCCGGCCGGAATGGCGGGATCGGCCACGGCAACGCTGGTGACCGGCGCCTTCGGCGTGTCCTCGAACACTTCTTCCTTCTTCGGCGCGGGGGCCGCGGCCGGTGCAGGCGCAGCAGCCGGCTTGACGTCCGACGCGTCTTCGCCTTCCTCGGCGATCACGACAATCGGGGTGCCGACAGCCACATCTTCGCTGCCTTCGGCAACAAGGATTTTGGCAACTGTGCCTTCGTCAACGGCTTCGACTTCCATCGTCGCCTTGTCGGTTTCGATCTCGGCGATCACATCGCCCGATTTGATCGTATCGCCTTCCTTGACCAGCCATTTGGCAAGGGTGCCTTTTTCCATGGTCGGCGACAGTGCCGGCATCGTGATTTCAATAGCCATGATGTCTGATTCCTCAGGCGAGTACGTCGGTGTAAAGCTCGGCCGCGTCGGGCTCGGGGCTCTCGGTGGCGAAGGCGGCGGCATCGGCCACCAGCGCTTTCACCTCTTTGTCCATTTCCTTCAGGGCTGCCTCGTCGGTGTGGCCGCCATCAAGGAGAAGCTCGCGCAGCTGTTCGATCGGGTCACGCTCGGCGCGCATCTTCTGCACTTCGTCCTTGGTGCGATATTTCGCGGGGTCGGACATGGAGTGACCACGGTAACGGTAGGTTTTCATCTCAAGGATCATCGGGCCTTTGCCGGCGCGGCAATGCGCCACGGCTTCGTCCATCGCGGCGCGAACCGCGAGCACATTCATGCCGTCAACCTGTTTGCCGGGGATCTTGAAGCTTTCGCCGCGGCGATAAAGCTCGATCTCCGAGCTTGCGCGGGCGACCGAGGTGCCCATGGCATACTGGTTGTTCTCGATCAGATAGATGACCGGTAGGTTCCAGAGACGCGCCATGTTGAAGCTCTCGTATACCTGGCCCTGGTTCGCAGCACCGTCACCGAAATATGCCACAGCCACATTGTCGGTCTTCTTGTATTTGGCCGCGAATGCGAGGCCGGTGCCCAGCGAGACCTGCGCGCCCACGATCCCGTGGCCGCCATAGAAGCCCTTGGCGGGGTCGAACATGTGCATCGAGCCGCCCTTGCCGCGCGAGCAACCGCCGGAACGACCGGTCAGTTCAGCCATCACGCCCTTGGGGTCGCAGCCTGCGGCCATCATGTGGCCGTGCTCGCGGTAGCCGGTGATGACGGCATCGCCATCCTTGAGCGCTGACTGAACGCCCACACAAACGGCTTCCTGCCCGATATAGAGGTGGCAGAAGCCACCAATCAGGCCCATGCCATACATCTGGCCGGCTTTTTCCTCAAAGCGGCGGACGAGCAGCATGTCACGATAGAATTTCAGGAGTTCCTCGGGAGAGGCTTCGTAAACGGCGGGCTTGGAAGCGCGACGGCCCCGCCCTGCGGACTTGTTGGAAGATGTGGACGCGTTCATTTGAGCCTCTGAATCTGTGAGACGTTGGAGAGGTTCGGCAATGTATCGTATTGGCGCCCCGCGCAGATGGCACAAGGCACCCCATTCCCTCGTCACCATCTTTAACCCTAAAGACGGCAATTGGCAATACAGACTAACTTACTGTTTTATAACGAAAATAATCTATTAACTGAATTTATGTTAATAGTAATCAGCGGGTCAGGATGACCAGTTCGTCGGGATTGGCGAAGCCGAGGCGGTCTCGCACTTCCTCCTCAAGGAGGTCGGGATCGAGCGACTGGTTGTTGAAGGCTTCGATGCGGTCTTCCATATGGACCCGCCGGGCACGGACGTCAGCGGCCATCGCCTGCAGTTCGACAGCGCGAACATCAAGTGCACGAAGGGCCGAAAGGCTTGCGTCGCCCTGAAAGGCATGGAAGCCGAAATAGGCAATGAGAAACAGCCAGACCATGGTGATCCATGACTGTCCCAGAAGCTTCGGCAATGACGCAACTTTTCTCATGAAACGAGCATCGCACAAGAGATTCGGCGCCGCAAGGGGTGACCCGCGCGGCGCCGACAGATTGTGATCGGATCAGCGGCGCAGGATCGAACGGCCAGCGTAAATCGCCTGACCGCCGAGTTGTTCCTCGATGCGGATCAGCTGATTGTATTTGGCAAGCCGGTCAGAACGGGCCAGCGACCCGGTCTTGATCTGGCCGCAGTTCTTGGCGACCGCGAGGTCGGCAATCGTTGAATCTTCGGTCTCGCCCGAGCGGTGCGACATCACCGAGGTATAGCGCGCGCGGTGTGCCATCTCGACGGCCTGGAAGGTTTCGGTCAGCGTGCCGATCTGGTTGACCTTCACGAGGATCGAGTTGGCAACGCCCTGCTCGATGCCATCGGCGAGACGTGCAGGGTTGGTCACAAACAGGTCATCGCCGACGAGCTGGCATTTGGAGCCAATCTTGTCGGTCAGCAGTTTCCAGCCTGCCCAGTCGTCCTCGGCCATGCCGTCCTCGATCGAGATGATCGGATAATTGGCAACGAGGTTCGCCCAGTAATCGACCATGCCAGCGCTATCGAGCGTCTTGCCCTCGCCCTTGAGGACATATTTACCGTCCTTGAAAAACTCGGTCGAGGCAGCGTCAAGGGCGAGATAGATGTCCTCGCCCGGCTTGTAACCGGCGCTTTCGATGGCCTTCAGGATGAAGTCGAGTGCATCGTTTGTGCCATTCAGGTTCGGCGCAAAGCCGCCTTCATCGCCAACGGCGGTGTTGTGGCCGGCGGCTTTCAGCTTCGATTTCAGTTCATGGAAAATCTCGGCGCCGATGCGGATGGCGTCTGTGCAGCTGTCGGCATTCACCGGCATGATCATGAATTCCTGCACGTCGATCGGGTTATCGGCATGCTCGCCGCCATTGATGATATTCATCATCGGCACGGGCAGGATATGGGCCGACGGGCCGCCGAGATAACGGTAAAGCGGCAGGCCGCAGCTTTCGGCCGAGGCCTTGGCAACGGCGAGCGACACACCAAGGATGGCGTTGGCGCCAAGGCGGCTCTTGTTCTCGGTGCCGTCCACTTCGCGCATGATCTCGTCAATCGCGATCTGGTCTTCGCTATCGAGGCCGACGAGCGCGTCGAAAATCTCGCCGTTCACCGATTCAACGGCCTTGAGGACGCCCTTGCCGCGATAGCGGCCTTCGCCGTCGCGCAGTTCAACGGCTTCGTGGGCACCGGTCGATGCGCCCGAGGGCACAGCGGCGCGGCCGAACGAGCCGTCTTCCAGCAGGACATCAACTTCAACGGTGGGGTTGCCGCGGCTGTCGAGAATTTCGCGGCCGAGGATATCGATAATGGCGCTCATGGGAGTGTCCTCAAGTGAGAATTGGGGAAAGGTCCGCGCAAGTCATAGCCACAAAGCCTTGTGCTTCGCAACAGGGAAGGCGCAACCGTTGCAGCATTTGACAGGGACAGGTCCCTCCCCTAGCCTCGCTTCCGGGAATTCGGGGATGATCAGGGGGATGCCGTCATGGCTCTGGGAAGCGCATTTGAAACGCACGAGGTCTTCAACCAGGCCCCACTATATGACGGCGTCAATCTATACACCAGCGACGCCGCCCTGATGGCTGCGGTGAAGGCGGAAGATGCTGATTGGGCAGATGACCGGCTGACAGCGTTTGGAGCAGAACTCGGTCGGGCTGAGCTCTTTGATGAAGGCGAGCGTGCCAATCGCTTCCTGCCCGAACTGAAAGTGCACGATTCCCGTGGTTACCGGCAGGATATGGTGGAATTTCACCCGAGCTATCATCGCTTCATGAGCATTTCGAAGCGTGAGCATATCCATTGCGGTGCTTTCGATGGTCTTGCGACTGACGCACGCCCCAAGGCGCCGGGCGTGGGTGTAGCACGGGCAGCCCGGCATTATATGATGAGCCAGGTGGAAGCCGGCCACATCTGCCCGATCACCATGACGCATGCCGCCATCCCGGCCATCGCGCAGGAGCCTTCGCTGGCTGCGACATGGCTACCGAAGATATTGTCGCCGTCCTATGACCCTGCGCTGAAGCCAATGGCCGAGAAATCGGGTGCGACCATCGGCATGGGCATGACCGAAAAGCAGGGCGGCACCGATGTGCGCGCTAATACAAGCGTTGCAAGGCCCTCAGGCGCACGCGGGCCGGGTGAGCCCTATCTCGTCACCGGGCACAAATGGTTCATGTCTGCCCCCATGTGCGATGCCTTTCTGGTGCTGGCGCAGGCCGAAGGCGGCCTCTCTGTGTTCCTGATGCCGCGCTTCCGGGCGGATGGCAGTCTGAATGGCCTGCGCTTCCAGCGGTTGAAAAACAAGCTCGGCAACAAATCGAATGCGTCGTCGGAGGTCGAATTTCATGATGCAGAAGCTTATCTGATCGGCGAGGAAGGCCGTGGCATCCGCAATATCATGACGATGGCGCATTATACGCGGCTCGATTGCGCGCTCGGCTCGGCCGGGCTGATGCGGCAGGCATTCTCGCGCGCCATTCACCATGCGGTGCACCGGCAAGTGTTCCAGAAACGGTTGGTTGACCAGCCGATGATGACCGGCGTGCTTGCCGACCTCGCGCTTGAGGTCGATGCTGCAACCCATCTGGCCCTGCGGTTAGCCGGCGCCTTCGAGCGGCATGACAATGATGCCGAGCAGGCCTTTGCCCGCCTGATGACGCCCGTTGCCAAATACTGGATCACCAAACGCGGCCCATCCCTTGGTTATGAAGCCATGGAATGCCTTGGGGGCAACGGCTATTTGGAAGACGGGATCAATGCCCGCATCTACCGCGAACTGCCGGTCAATTCCATCTGGGAAGGTACTGGCAGCGTGATGTGCCTTGATGTGTTCCGCGTGATGACGCGAGAACCCGATGCAGTGGCCGCAACCCTTGTCGTGCTTGAGGCCGCTGCAGGACGGGACCGCCATTATGATGCCCTTCTCGACAGCCTGAAGGACCGGATCGCCAGCCATTCGCTCGGCGAACGGGATGGCCGCTGGCTCACCGAAAGCCTTGCCCTTCTCGCTGCCGCCGCCATCCTGATGGACCGCGCACCGGCGCCAGTTGCCGAAGGCTATCTCGCCAATCGCCTCGCGCCGCGCGCCACACCCGCCTCCTTCGGCGTTCTGGCAGCGGGGACCGACGCCCGTGCCATCCTTGAAGCCTCTGTTCCCACCTTCCTGAGTTAAGGAATCACTGATGAAGAAACTTGTTCCCTTTGCTGCCGCTGCCCTCGCCTTTGCACCGTTCGCGCACGCCGACGATGCCTCCGATGCGGCTCGCGCTTACCGGCAGGCCAATGAAGCCCGGATCATCGGCGATTTCATGTCGCTGCTGTCGATGCCGAACGTCGCCACCAACAAGGCCGACATGGAAGTGAACGCGGAATGGATCACCGCCTATCTTGCCAGCCGCGGCTTCGCGAGCGAGACGGTCTCGGCCGGTGGCGCGCCCTATATCATCGCCGAGCGCAAGGTGCCGGGGGCGACCAAGACCCTGCTTATTTACGCGCATTTCGATGGCCAGCCGGTGCAGGAGGAAGAGTGGGCGAGCCCGCCTTTCACCCCAACGCTGCGGGACGGGATGGTGGTGAACGGTGCGAAGACGCTGGATATGCAAGAGGCGCTCGCTGGCGCCATTGATCCCGAATGGCGGCTTTATGCCCGCTCCGCCGGCGATGACAAGGCCCCGATCATTGCGGTCGCGGCAGCCCTCGATGCGCTCGACAAGGCCGGTATCCCGCCAAGCGCCAATATCAAGCTGCTGCTGGACGGCGAAGAAGAGCAAGGCAACCCGACGCTTGAAGCCGTTCTTGCCGCCCATAAGGACAAGCTTGCCGCCGATATCCTTCTTTTCTGCGATGGCCCGATGCATCAGAGCCGGCAACGCCAGCTGGTGTTTGGCGTGCGTGGCACCACCGAAGTGCAGATCACGACCTACGGCGCTGAGCGGCCGCTGCATAGCGGGCACTATGGCAGCTGGGCGCCAAGTCCAATTTCCGACCTTTCCCGTCTTGTGGCCAGCATGAGCAAGGAAGATGGCACGCTGACCGTGAAAGGCCTCGACAAGGGGCTTCGCCCGGTCACCAAAGCCGAGAAAGCTGCCATCGCCGCAATGCCAAATATTGACGAGAAGCTTAAAGCCGATCTGGCGCTTGGCCGCACGCTTGGCAACGGCCAGCGTGTTGAGGAAAGCGTCATGAAACCCGCGCTGATCGTAACCGGCTTCAACGCGGGCGGCACCGGCGACAGGGCAAGCAACACTGTGGTGCCGCGAGCTACCGCGGCCATCAACCTGCGGCTGGCGCCCGGCCAGACGCCCGAAAGCGTGCGCGAGGCGATTGACAATCACATTCGGGCCCAAGGCTTTTTCCTGACGGAGGAAGAACCGACCGCTGATGTGCGCCGCGCCCATGCCAAGGTTGCCAAAGTGCAATGGGGTTCGGGCTATCCGGCCTTCCGCACCGATCTTGATAGCCCTGCCACCCGCAAGCTGATCGGGCTTCTGGATGGCATAGACGGTGAAGCGACGCTGCTGACGCCCACGATGGGGGGCAGCTTGCCGATCCATATGTTCTCGACCGCCATGCCAACTACACCGATTGTCATCCTGCCGGTCGCCAATCATGACAATAACCAGCACGGCGAAAACGAGAATATGCGGATCCAGAATCTGTGGGACGCGATCGAGATTTATGCGACCGTCATCGCGGGTTACGGAAAATAACAGATCATGGGGGTCAACAAGATGAAATCGTTAAAGACATTGCTGCTGTCGGCGGCGCTCGCAGTGGCTGTCATCGCGCCATTCGCCAATGCCGCCGAGCCCGGCGAGGAAGTGATCGCCCGTGTCCTGGCAACCGGCGCCAAGCCGCCTGTCATGGCACCCGCGCGAGGTGCCGAAGCCCAGGGGCCCTACCAGCAGCTGCTGATCACCAATGTGAATATCATCGATGGTACCGGCGCCCCCACACAGGGGCCCTATTCCATCCTGATTGAAGGCAACAGGATCGTCAGCATTGGCGAGGCATCGGGCGGCGCAGCGGCGAAGTCAGCAGCTCGGGTGATCGACGGCGAAGGCGGCTATATCTTGCCCGGCTTCATCGATACGCACGACCATATCGGCACCCCGAACCATATCTATGGCGGAGAACTGACTGACCCCGGCTATGTGTTCAAGCTGATGCTGGCGCACGGCATCACCACGATCCGCGACGTAGGCTCCATGATGGGCCTGAAATGGACACTAGAGCACAAGAAGCTCAGCGAAGAAGGCAAGATCACCGCGCCGCGGGTTGTTTCCTATGCCGTGTTCCCGGCCAAAACCGCGACGGCTGAAGAAGCCGTCAAATGGGTGAAGGCGGTCCACAAGACCGGCGCCGACGGCGTGAAATTCCTCGGCGCCGATCCCAAGGTATTTGCCGCCGCTATCAAGGAAATCAATGCGCTTGGCATGGGCTCGGCCTACCACCATTCGCAAACGTCAGTGACGCGGCACAATGCCCTCGATTCCGCGCGCCTTGGCGTGCAGAGCATCGAACACTGGTACGGCCTTCCCGAAGCCATGTTCGAGGATCGCACCGTCCAGCACTATCCGAACGACTATAATTACAATAACGAGCAAGACCGTTTCGGACAGGCCGGGCGCCTGTGGCAGCAAACGGCAAAGCCGGGGTCAGAACGTTGGAACAGCACGATCCGGGAACTCGTTGATCTGGATGTAACGCTCGATCCCACCTTTTCGATCTATGAAGCCTCGCGCGACCTGATGCGGGCCCGCACGCAGGAGTGGCTGCCGGATTATGGCATGCCCTATATCCTGAAGGCGTTCGAGGCGAACCCGGAGGCGCACGGATCCTTCTTCTTCAACTGGACAACAGCGGACGAGATTGCCTGGCGCAAGAATTATGAGCTGTGGATGCAGTTCGTGCGAGACTTCAAGAATGCTGGCGGCCGTGTGACCGTTGGGCCGGACACCGGCTTCATCTACAGCATCTATGGTTTCGGCTATGTGCGCGAGCTTGAGATGCTGCAGGAAGCAGGATTCCATCCGCTTGAGGTAATACGTGCTGCCACGCTGAGCGGCGCCGAACTGCTCCGCAAGGAAGATGACTATGGCACCGTTGCTGTCGGCAAACGGGCCGATCTTGTGCTCGTGAAGGAAAACCCGCTGGCGAACTTCAAGCAGCTCTATGGTACCGGCTTCCCGCATTATGATTTCGAAACGAAGCAGAATGTGCGCACGAATGGCATCCGCTACACGATCCGGGACGGCATCGTGTTCGATGTGCCGAAATTGCTCGAACAGGTACGCGCAGCCGTGAAGGCAAAGAATGCCGAATATGCCGCGAAAGCAGAGTGATCGGTTCAGACCGGCTTTCTGAAAGACTGCCGCGCCGAGGCCACCTCGGCGCGGATCGCGCATCCCTCGGCGTGATCGTTCACGAGCCCCATCGCCTGCATGAAGGCGAAAACGGTCGTAGGCCCGACGAATTGCCAGCCCCGCTTCTTCAGCTCTTTCGACAAGGTCTTTGAAACATCGGTGACGGACGCCGTTTGCGGCGCGCCAAGCGTTGCGGGGTCTTGCTCGAACCGCCAGATGAAGGCTGCAATCGAGCCCTCTTTGGCAACCATCTCGAGCGCACGTTTCGCGTTATTGATCGTCGCTTCGATCTTGCCCCGATGGCGCACGATGCCGGCATCGGCAAGCAGCCGCTCAATGTCGGTTTCATCGAATGTTGCGACCTTGTTGAAATCAAAGCCTGCGAACGCCGCGCGGAAGTTCTTGCGCTTGGCAAGGATCGTCCGCCAGCTGAGGCCGGACTGGAAGCTTTCAAGGCAGAGCTTTTCAAAAAGCCGGATATCGTCCGCGACCGGAAAGCCCCACTCGCGGTCGTGATAGTCGAAAAATTCGGGGGCAGCGGCGCACCAGCCACAGCGCGGACGGCCATCAGGGCCTTGAACTGTTTTGGTCATGGCGGTGCCCTCTCCTCAAAGAAGGCCCTGCCCCGAGCCCTCAGATCTTTTTCACGAATTCCGACTTAAGGCCCATCTGGCCGATGCCGTCAATCTTGCAGTCGATATCATGATCGCCGTCGACAAGGCGGATATTCTTCACCTTGGTGCCGACCTTGACGACGAGCGACGAGCCCTTGACCTTCAGGTCCTTGATCACGGTTACCGTGTCGCCGTCAGCGAGCACATTGCCGTTGGCGTCGCGCACTTCCTTGGCAGCGTCGGATGCACCTTCACTGCCTGGCGTCCACTCGTGGCCGCATTCCGGGCAAATGAGCAGACTGCCGTCCTCATAGGCATAGGGCGACTGGCATTTCGGGCAGGCAGGGATACCGCTCATCACACGAGCCTGCTCTGTTCGACGGCAGCCTTGATGAAGCTTGCGAACAGCGGATGCGGGTCAAAGGGCTTGGATTTCAGTTCCGGGTGGAACTGCACACCGATGAACCAGGGATGATCGGCGATTTCCATGATTTCCGGCAGTTCGCCGTCCGGCGACATGCCCGAAAACAGGACGCCCGCTTCCTCAAGCTGCTTCACATAGCCGATGTTCACCTCGTAGCGGTGACGGTGACGCTCCGAAATATCGGTGGTGCCGTAAATGCCGGCGACCTTGGAGTTATGCTTCAGCTTGGCGGGATAAGCGCCAAGACGCATTGTGCCGCCAAGGTCGGTTTCGGCGGTACGCTTCTCAACGCTGCCGTCATCCTTCACCCATTCGGTGATGAGGCCGACGACCGGCTCTTTCGGTTCGCCAAACTCACTCGACCCTGCCTCGGCAATCCCCGCCATGTTGCGGGCGGCTTCGATGGTTGCCATCTGCATGCCGAGGCAGATACCGAAATAGGGAATCTTGTTCTCGCGCGCGAAACGGGCGGCCGCGATCTTGCCTTCGGTGCCGCGTTTGCCGAAGCCCCCGGGCACGAGGATCGCATCCACGTCTTCAAGCCGGCTGACAGCGTCGGGCTGTTCGAAAATCTCGGATTCGATCCACTCGATGTTTACCTTCACGCGGTTGGCAATACCGCCATGAACGATCGCCTCGGAGAGCGATTTGTAGGCGTCCAGGAGCCCGGTATATTTGCCGACAACGGCGATGGTGACCTCGCCTTCCGGGTTTTTCACGCGGTCGACGATATCTTCCCAGCGCGACAGGTTCGGCTTTTCGGAATGTGCGAGGCCAAAGGCCTTCAGCACTTCCACATCCAGCCCTTCGCGGTGATAGCTGATCGGCACTTCATAGATGTTGGACACGTCAAGCGCGGGGATCACGGCGCTCGCGGGAACATTGCAGAAGAGCGACATCTTGCGGCGGTCGCTATCGGGGATCGGATGCTCGGCGCGGCACACAAGGATATCCGGCTGGATACCGATGGAGCGCAGCTCTTTCACGCTGTGCTGGGTCGGCTTGGTTTTCAGCTCGCCGGCTGCGGCGAGATACGGCACGAGCGTGAGGTGTACGAAGATCGAGCGGCCTTTGCCAAGCTCGATCGAAAGCTGGCGAATCGCTTCCATGAAGGGCATGGCTTCGATATCACCGGCCGTGCCGCCGATTTCGCATAGCATGAAATCGATGCCGTCGGTTTCAGCAAGCGCGAATTCCTTGATCGCCTCGGTCACGTGCGGGATCACCTGCACGGTGGCGCCAAGATAGTCGCCCCGGCGCTCTTTCTGAATGATGTTTGAATAGATGCGGCCCGAGGTGATGTTGTCGCTCTGGCGGCTCGATACGCCCGTAAAGCGCTCATAATGGCCGAGGTCGAGATCGGTTTCGGCGCCGTCGTCGGTCACATACACTTCACCGTGCTGATAGGGGCTCATCGTGCCCGGGTCGACGTTCAGATAGGGATCAAACTTGCGAAGGCGAACCGAATAGCCACGAGCCTGCAGCAGGGCCCCGAGCGATGCCGACAGGAGGCCTTTCCCCAGCGAACTGACAACCCCGCCCGTGATGAAAATATAGCGCGTCATGATCCCTCACTCACATCAATACAAAGCCCGGCCCCAACGCGTCCCTTCGCTTTCACACGAAAGACTGCGGACGGGGCCGCAGCTTGAACCTACTATAAATACGCTCTCACAAAAGGAAACGGGGGCCGCTGCCCCCGTTCGACCGAAGTCGCTTAGTTGCCGCCATCCTCGGGGATGGTGGGCATTTCAGGAAGCTGGCTGCCGCCCTCTTCCTGGGTCACCGGGGCTGCCTGTTCGGCGGCTTCGATGACGCTGTTGTCCGTTTTCTTGTGGGTGGCGTACCAGCCCAGAAGCAGCGAGTTGGCGATGAACACGATGGCAAGCCAGCGTGTCGTCTTGGTCAGGAGGTCGCCGGCGCCGCGCGCCGTCATCAGGCCGCCCGCCCCGCCGCCGATGCCCAGCGCACCGCCTTCGGAGCGTTGCAGCAGGATCACGCCAACAAGCGCAATCGCGACAATCAGGTGGATACTGAGAAGTACGGCTTCCATCGGCCAACCTTTCAACTCTTCGCATGAGTACACGGGGCATGAACTTCATACCCCGATCAAAGCGCGCTTTCTAGACAAAAGGCGTCCGTTTGCCAAGCCCTAAGTACGCCTTTTTGTTCGCTCAGCGCCAGGCCCCGATAATCGCGTCGAAATCTGCGGCCTTGAGGCTGGCGCCGCCAACGAGCGCGCCATTCACATTGGGGACCGACATCAGTTCTTTCGCATTGTTGGGCTTGACCGAGCCGCCATAAAGAATACGGACCATCGAGCCCGCCTCTGCACCGAACCGCGCCACAAGCTTTTCGCGGATGACGCCGTGAATGGCTTGCACGTCGGCGGCACTCGGCGTGCGACCGGTGCCGATGGCCCAGACAGGCTCGTAGGCAATGACAAGGTGGTCGGTGTCGACATCGGCAGGAACCGATCCGGCAAGCTGCTTGCTGACAACGTCCACCTCGCGGCCCGCGACGCGTTCGGCTTCGGTTTCACCAACACAGATGATGACCGAAAGGCCGGCAGCCTGCACCGCTGCTGCTTTCGCCGCCACGTCTGCGTCTGTCTCGCCGTGATCGGCGCGGCGCTCGGAATGACCGACGATCACGAAGCTCGCGCCGGCGTCCGCTAGCATCGGCGCCGAAATGTCACCGGTATGCGCACCCGATGCCTTGGCATGGCAATCCTGCGCACCGACGGCGACGCCGGATCCCGCAGCGGCTTCTGCAAGGCTTGCTACCAGTGTGAAGGGTGGGCAAATGAGTACATCACAGCCAGCGGGGGCAGCCTTGAGGCGTGCTGCCAGATCGGCAATCTCGGCTCCGCTTGCCTTCAGGCCGTTCATTTTCCAGTTGCCGGCAGCCAGTGGTTTTGGTGCGCGCATCGGGCATCTCCTCGGGATCATTGGGGTATTGAATTATTGGTATTGATGATTTTCCCTCTGCTCGTAGCAAATAGCGCCGTCCGAAGCCAGCCAGAAACGACCGTCGCCACCTCCTTGAAATAGGCGAAATCGCATGTTGCGGGCCCGCACACTGCCCCTTATGATGCGCGCCCAACCGCATGTCCGGCAAGGCCGCATGCGCTTCAGACGAACGATAAGAACACGGGAGCAACGGCGTATGCTGTTCAATATGCGCAAAGGGTCCATGACCAAGGTTATCGCGACACCGCTGATGGCGATCCTGATCGTGGCCTTTGCCATCTGGGGGATCGGCCCTGGCATCCTCACCGGCGACAATTCCAAGGTCGCAACAGTCGGCGAGCAGGAAATCACCACCCAGAAGTTTGCCAACACGGTCCAGAGCCGCGCCCAGCAACTGCAAGTGCAGTTCGGTGGACAGATGGGCACGGCCGAACTCATCAAGGCGCTCAATCTGGATTACCAGATCCTGCAGCAGATGGTGACGGAAGCGGCTGTGATGGAACATGCCCGCAACCTTGGCCTGCGCCCGACCGACAAACAGATTGCTGACGAACTGACCTCGATCGAGGCGTTCCGCACGCCTGATGGCCGTTTCAGCCAGGCGATGATGGATACCGCCCTGCAGCGCGCCGGCATGACGCAGAAAGACCTGCTGACCGACCTGCGCGGCCTTGTGACCCGCCAGCAGCTTGTGGATGCCATGACTTCGGCCTCGCCCGTACCGCTTGAAATGGCGCGTGAGCTTTATGTGTGGCGCGCCGAGCGCCGCGCGGCCTCGATGATCACCTTCAAGGCGAGCGACATTGCGGACGTGCCAGCGCCGACCGACGAGGCGATGCAAAGCTATTACGAAGCGAACAAGAACAGCTTCATGACTCCCGAGCGCCGCACCTATCGCTATATCCTCCTGACGCCTGCGCGTTTCGAAAAGGATGTGGAACTGACGGATGCCGATATCGAACTCGCCTATGAAGACCGGGCGAGCGACTATATCCAGCCCGAACTGCGCGGCATTCAGGAAGTGACCCTGCCGACGAAAGAAGCTGCTGACGCGCTGATCGCGGCCGTTCAGGGCGGCGAGGACTTTGTGAAGGCAGCGGCTGCTGCCTCCAAATTCACCGAGGAAGAAATCGATCTTGGCGACCTGACGAAGGAAGACATCGCGCGGGATTACGGCGATGCCGCCGCGGACGCCGTGTTTGCCCTTGCTGACGGGGCCGTCTCCGAGGCCATCGAGGGAGGCGCCGGCTGGAACGTCTTCCGTGTTGCCAGCATAACCACGGGCAAAACGAAGACGTTGGAAAGCGTCCGCGACGAGCTTGTTGCCACGCTCAAGCGCGAACATGCCATCGACAAGATGTTCGATTTCGTGCCCGAGATTGAAGATGCCATCGCGGCCGATGGCTCCATTGCCTCTGTCGCACAGAAGCTGAACCTGGACGCCGCGACCGTGACCCTCGTTGATCGTGATGGCCTCAATGCGAACGGCAGCCCGGCGATTTCGAGCGCCGAGGAAGCCCGTATCCATCAGGCCGCTTTTGCGGCTGAAATGGGTCAGGAGCCGGAAGTCACCGACCTTGATCCGCAGGACAATACCAAGGGCCTGTTCGTGATGGCCCTTGATGAAGTCAAGGAACCCGAGCTGAAGCCGTTCGAGGAAGTGGCAAGCAGCGTGCGCGAGCGCCTGATCGTCGATGCGAAGCAGGAAGCCGCCGGTGCGCTTGCCGAAGCAGCTGTCGAGCGGCTGAAAGCCGGTGAATCGCCCGAAGCCATTGCGGCTGACCTTGGCGGCACCTCGCTTGATGCCCGCAACGTTACCCGCACGGCTGCCGAACAATCGAGCCTGTCGGATTCGATCCGCGCCCTGATCTTCGATCTCAAGAAGGATGAAGTCGCCACTGACCGTTCGGCCGACAATGACGGCTATGTGGTTGTGCGCGTGAACGAAATCGTCGCCGGGGATCCCGACAAGTCGACAACGGAAGTTGCGAACCTGCAGGACGGGATCGCGCGTGGCCTGATGGACGAACTTCTGGCTCAGTATCAGCATTGGCTCCTTGAGCAGTACAAGCCCGAGATCAACAATGCTGTGGTCACTCAGCTCTTCCGCAAGGACGCCGAGTGACATGAGCTTGGCCGACGGTCGGAATTCCATCCCTACGGTCGTCTACCGTTCTTTCGTGGCGGACCTCGACACGCCGGTTTCAGCCTATCTGAAACTGGCGGCGGGGGAACGCTACAGCTGCCTTCTTGAATCCGTTGAAGGTGGCGAAACGCGCGGGCGGTATTCGGTCATCGGCCTTCGGCCCGATCTCCTGTGGCGTGTGCGGGACGGTAAGGCCGAACTATGCACTGATGTCACGGCCGAACCGCAGGTTTATGCCCCTCTGCCCGATGCGCCGCTCCAGTCGCTCCGCCAGTTGCTCGCTGACAACCAGATTGACCTGCCTGCCGGTTTGCCACCGATGGCTGCCGGGATTGTCGGCTATATGGGCTATGACATGGTTCGCCAGATGGAGCCGCTGGGCCCCGGCAAGCCTGACAAGCTCGGTCTGCCGACGTCGCTTTTCATCCGACCTACGGTGATGGCGATATTCGACAGCGTGACGAACCTTATCACCATCGTGGTGCCGGTGCGCGACGCGAATGGCTTCAAGGCGGCGGACGCCCTTATAGACACTATGATGGATCGGCTGAACGCGCCTCTGCCGCTGCTTGCCTCGGCGAGTGTTGATGCAGGCGCGCTCGAAGCCGCTGTACCCGTGTCGAACACCAGCCCGGAACGCTACGAGGAAATGGTCAGGACGGCGCAGGATTATATTCTCGCCGGCGATATCTTCCAGGTCGTGCTTAGCCAGCGTTTCAGCCTGCCCTTCACCCTGCCGCCCTTCGCGCTTTACCGTGCCCTGCGCCGGACGAACCCTTCGCCTTTCATGTATCATCTGGCTTTTGACGATGTGTCCATCGTCGGGTCGAGCCCTGAAATCCTTGTGCGGTTGCGCGAAGGCGAAGTCACGATCCGCCCGATTGCCGGCACCCGCCGCCGGGGTGCGAATGCAGAGGAAGACGCTACCCTCATGGCCGACCTTCTGGCGGACCCGAAGGAACTTTCCGAGCATCTGATGCTTCTCGATCTCGGCCGCAACGACGTCGGCAGGGTTGCCAAGGCCGGCAGCGTCAAGGTGACGGCCCGGAATACGATCGAGCTCTACAGCCACGTCATGCATATCGTCTCGAACGTGGTTGGAGACCTTGACCCCGCCCACGATGCCATCGATGCGCTCTCTGCCGGTTTCCCGGCGGGTACGGTATCGGGTGCCCCCAAGGTGCGGGCGATGGAAATCATTGACGAATTGGAGACCGATGCGCGCGGGCCCTATGCCGGGGCCGTCGGCTATTACAGCGCTGGCGGCGATATGGATACTTGCATTGTCTTGCGCACCGCGATCCTCAAGGACGGCGTGATGCATGTGCAATCAGGCGCAGGTGTGGTGGCTGATTCCGTGCCGGCCAGCGAACAGCGCGAATGCGAGCAAAAAGCCGGTGCCCTGATCGCCGCTGCACGCGAAGCCATCCGTTTCGCCACGTCCAACCGCGGCTGACGCTATCTCGAAACGTTTGACGCTCGTGCCGCCTCTGCGCGGGCTGTTGTTTCTTCCTGCACAAGTTGGCTGAGCGGGACGAGCACAAGTCCGCGTGCGTCCAGCCCCTTGCGCCACTCGCGAAGGGTGCTGATGGTTTCGGGATACGGATGTCCGATGGCGATTGCCGATCCGTGGCTTCGTGCCCTTGCTTCGGCTTCTGCGAGCTGCCTGAGGATGGCGGCGCGGTCCCGCACGTTATCAAGGAAAACATCGCGGCGAGCATAAGGAACGCCGGCAAGCGCCGCCTCGCGCGCCCCCTGGCTTTTTGATGTGGTCAGGCTGTCGAGGAACAGCAGGCCCCGCGACTTCAGGGCCACCATCACCGCAGCCATGGCTTCCGGACGTGCGGTCAAGCCGCTGCCCATGTGATTGTTGATCCCGACAAAACCATCAAACCGGCTGAGGTTCCAGTCAAGGCGACGCTTGAATTCGTCCTTGGTCAGGCCGGAAAGGAGCGCATTGGGGCCGGGGTCATAGCCCGCAGCTGCAGGCTCCATCGGCAAATGCACCAGAAGCTCGTGCCCTGCCAGATGCGCCTTGCGGGTTTGCGCCGCCAGATTCTGGGCGTAGGGCAGGAAGGCAAGCGTGATAGGCCCCGGAATGGAGAGGAGGTCGTCCGTCGCATATTCCTGCAGGCCGAGGTCATCGATAACGATCGCAAGCTTTGGCGCATTCGTCACCACGCTTGCCATCGCATTGCGCCGCCAGGCCGGCACGCCCTTGACGGTTTGCGGCGGCTGCGCGGGAACTATCATGCCCGGCGCAGCAATATCATCGTCGCCAAGCGCCGCTGTTGAGGGGGGCGCAGGCTCGTTCGCCTCGAAAATTTCTTCCGGCGTCTGTCCAGCTGACTCTTCCACCGCCACAGCGATGGGTGGTGGCAGCGTGTCTTTCCGTTCGCTGATCACGCTGTATAGGCCGTAAACGATGGCAAGGATGACAAAGCCATAAAGCCCGCCGGCCATCCTGAGGCCGGAGCTGATCTTGCGGGGTTTCGGCTTGGGATGGCGACGTTTTCGGGCACGCCAGTCGGCTTTGCCCTCCTCTGCCGAGGCGTCATCGGCAAAGCTCAACTCCATCTGCGGGGCACTCTCAGGCTGTCGCTTCAAGATATTGTCGCTGCGGCGCGAACCCGTCACCGGCTGTAACTCCCTACCATTTGAACGGCCTTTTCTGTGACAAGCCCGCCTGAAGGATTGACAATCGCGGCGAATACCGCATTGTCCGATGCACGTTTGCCATCATCCCTCGGGACACTATCCCAGTTAAAGCCATGTATATCCTGATCGATAATTACGACAGCTTCACCTACAATTTGTACCACTATTTCGTCGAAAAAGGGGCAGAGGTCGCCGTTTACCGGAACGACCAAATTTCCGTGGCCGACGTTATGGCACAAAAACCGGAAGGCATCATTCTGTCGCCCGGCCCCTGCACGCCGAATGAAGCAGGGATTTGCCTCGATATGATCAAGGCGGTGACCGAAACACCGCTGCCGCTGTTTGGCGTGTGCCTTGGCCATCAGGCGATCGGTCAGGCCTTTGGCGGCACAGTCTGCCGCGCGCCCAAGGTGATGCACGGCAAGGTGAGCGAGATCACGCACAACGGCACCGGCCTCTTTGCCGGCCTGCCCTCACCTTATGCTGCCACACGGTATCATTCGCTGATCGTGGCGCGCGAAGACCTGCCGGAATGCCTTGAGGTGACATCCGAAACAGAAGACGGGCTCATCATGGGGCTCGCGCACAAAACACTGCCGATCCACGGCGTGCAGTTCCACCCGGAAAGCATCGCTTCCGAGCATGGTCATGCGCTCATCGCCAATTTCATGAAGATCGCATCGGAGTTCGGCAAGTGACCGATTTTCGGCAGCATCTCGCCCGGCTTGCCGATGGCAAGGCGCTGACGACCGCTGACGCGCGAGATGCGTTCGATACGATCATGTCGGGCGGGGCCGATCTGGCGCAGATGGCGGCTTTCGTGATGGCCATGCGCGTGCGCGGCGAAACGGCCGATGAAATCGTCGGCGGCGCAGAGGTCCTTCGCGCCAAGGCCGGTCGTATCGAGGCTCCGGAAGGCGCCATCGACACCTGCGGCACGGGCGGCGACGAGCTTGGTACCTACAATATCTCCACCGCTGCCGCGATTGTGACGGCAGCGGCCGGCGTGCCGGTCGCCAAGCATGGCAACCGTTCGGTCTCGTCAAAATCCGGTTCAGCGGATGTGCTGATCGCACTCGGCGCAAACCTTGAAATCCCCGAGTTCGCCAACGAACAGGCCTTGCGCGAATATGGCTTCGCCTTCCTGTTTGCGCCGAGCCACCACCGCGCCATGCGCCATGTGGCGCCGGTGCGCGGCTCGCTGAAGCTTCGGACGATTTTCAATCTGCTCGGCCCCCTCGCTAACCCGGCGGGCACCAAACGCCAGCTTCTGGGCGTGTTCGACGAACGCTGGCTGGAGCCTATGGCGGAGGTGCTGAAGCGCCTCGGCAGCGAGCATGTCTGGGTCGTGCACGGCGCCGACGGGCTGGATGAACTAACGACGACGGCTGAGACCCATGTGGTCGAGATGAAAGATGGCGTCACCCGCCGCTTCACCGTGACGCCAGAGGAAGTTGGCCTCAAGCGCGCCAGCATCCAGGATCTGAAAGGCGGTGACGCCGATGTGAATGCTGAGGCGATCCGCGCACTTCTGTCCGGGCAAAAATCCGCCTACCGTGATATTGTTCTGCTGAATACAGGCGCGGCCCTTACCGTGGGTGGCCGCACGGCCGCGCTGCAGGAAGGCGTGGATCTGGCGCGCGAGACCATCGACAGCGGCAAGGCCGCCCGCGCGCTTGCCGACTGGATTGCCTATACGAACCGCTGGAAAGACGACGAGAAATGACTGGCACCCGCGACATTCTGGCTGAAATCTGCGATGCAAAGCGCGAGCATGTGGCCCGCCGCAAGCAGCAGGTCGGCCTTGCCGAGCTTAGCGCCCGTGCACTGGCCGCTAGCGAGCCACGCGATTTCGCGCAGGCGCTTGTCGACCGCCGGAACGCAGGCGAATATGGCTTCATATGCGAGATCAAAAAGGCGAGCCCTTCGAAGGGCCTGATCCGCCCTGATTTCGACCCGCCTGCCCTTGCCCGTGCCTATGAGGCCGGCGGTGCGGCGTGCCTTTCTGTCCTGACCGACATCCCCTATTTCCAGGGAGATGACAGCTATCTCGTGGCTGCGCGTGCAGCCGTCTCGCTGCCATGCTTGCGCAAGGATTTTATGGTCGATCCCTATCAGGTGGTGGAAGCCCGCGCGCTTGGAGCCGATTGTATCCTGCTGATCATGGCGGCACTGGACGACGGGCTGGCCCATGAACTGGAATACGCGGCTTTTGACCTCGGTATGGACGTACTGATCGAAGTGCATGACCGGGCGGAGCTTGACCGCGCCCTCAAACTCGATAGCCTGCTGATCGGTATAAATAACCGTAATCTCAAGACGATGCAGGTCTCTCTTGATACAACGCTTGAGCTCGCGAAGCATGTGCCTGATGACTGTATCCTTGTGGCGGAATCTGGCCTGGCAACACCCGCTGACCTAGCGGCGTGCGAAGCTGCCGGTGCGGGCTGCTTCCTGATCGGCGAGACATTCATGCGTCAGGACGACGTGACCGCCGCCGTTCGTGCCCTGCAAAGGCCCGCAGCGGCATGAGCAAGCTAAGCCATCTGGATGATACTGGCGCCGCCCATATGGTGGATGTGGGTGCCAAGACAGTCACCGAGCGCCGCGCGCTTGCCGCTGCCACTGTCACCATGCGGCCTGCAACGCTGAAGCTCATCATGGAAGGCGGACTGCCCAAGGGTGACGTGATCGCCGCCGCGCGGATCGCCGGTATCATGGCTGCCAAGGAGACCAGCCGCCTGATCCCCTTGTGCCATCCCTTGGCCATCACCTCGGTAAAGCTCGATTTCACACCGCTTGATGACACCTGCATCGGTATTGAAGCGACGGTGAAAGTTTCGGGCCAAACAGGGGTCGAGATGGAAGCCTTGACGGCGGTGAGCGTTGCCGCCCTCACGCTTTACGACATGGCCAAGGCCGTCGATAAGGGCATGGTTATCGGCGATATCCGCCTCCTTGAAAAAGACGGTGGCAAAAGCGGCCCGTGGCGCGCCGAGACCTGCTGATCCCCTTACGCTCTTGACATTCAATCAAAAGGTGAACTAAAAGAGAACATATAAGCAACGCCGCTTATCATGTTTTCAAGGGGGATGATGTGCTGACATCCAAGCAACGCGAGCTTCTTCTGTTCATCGACCGGCGACTGAAGGCGGATGGTATCTCGCCTTCCTTCGACGAGATGAAGGATGCCCTTGGCCTGAAATCCAAGTCCGGTGTTCACCGTCTGATCGGTGCCCTTGAAGAACGCGGTTTTATCCGCCGCATGGCAAATCGCGCCCGCGCGCTCGAAGTCATGAAGCTGCCGGAAGGCACCAAGCCCGATACGGCACCTGCTGCCAGCACCAATGTCGTCTCCGCCGACTTCACGCCGCGCCGCGCCCCCGAGCAGGACGCAGGTACGGTCGAGATTCCGCTGCATGGCCGGATTGCGGCCGGCACACCCATCGAAGCGCTGGAACGTGGCGACGCCCATGTGGCAATTCCCGCCTCCATGCTCGGCCGCGGCGACTGTTATGCGCTCGAAATTTCCGGCGATTCCATGGTCGAGCTCGGCATCATGGACGGCGATACCGTGATCATCGAAAGCTGCAACACGGCCCGTGACGGCGAAGTTGTTGTCGCCCTTGTCGACCGAGAGGAAGCCACCCTCAAGACGCTGCGTCGCTCCGGCCGCCATATCAGCCTTATTCCCGCCAACCGCTCCTACGAACCCCAGATTTACGAATCCGATCGGGTTGAGGTTCAGGGTCGCCTCGTCGGGCTGATCCGGCATTATCACTGAGGCACGGTGAAACGATCAGGGGGCATGGACACTATCACGGTCTTCCTGTTCCCTGCTCCATTCCAACTGGGGCAATGATCCCGGCGCACCGTACCAGACGGCTACCGGACCGGATTCTTCAAGCTCCCGCGTCGTGACCATGATATCCGCGCCCCGACAATAGCGCCGCCAGCGATATTCAACGATGGCGATGGCGGCTTGCGGACAATCTTCCTCGACGGCCGACAGGTCACGGGGCACCGCCAGTGGCTTATCAAGCCCTATATCCCACAAGCACCCCGCAGCATCGCAGGCGCCGGGCAGCTTTTCCTGTGCAAGTCCCGGCCGCAGGCCCCATTGCCGCGCCCACGCCGCCGTGCGAAAGCTTTGCCTGCCGCTTGATGACTGCATCGTCTGCCGGGCCGCATCGAAGCGTGCGACAAGGCGCCCGCCGCTGTCGATCAGCAGGTCCGGGCGCCGCGCCTGATCGGTCAGCATCATCCCTGTGGCCACCATCAGGGCGGAAGCCACCCACACGCGCCGGTCACGGGCGACAACGAACAGCGCGAAGGCAAGGGTCAGGCAAAGATAGGCTTCTCCCGGCATCCAGCGGTACAGCACGGCGCCGGGCATCCCGGCGGCAGCCACCGCAAGCTCGATCAGGCTTTCAAGCCCCCAGCCGAGAAGCGGCGCGGTAAACGCCGGCAAGCCCAGGATCATCAGCAGCAGCGTGACGATGGCGAGCGGCATGATAAACCATGCCAGCACCGGTACGCCGATCAGGTTGGCAACGGCGCCAAGAAGCGTGAGGTGCTGAAAATGATAAAGCCCGACGGCGGCAATCGAGGCCTCCGCCACCAGCGTTGTTGCAAGGCTTGCCACGACGAAGCCGGCTATCCGGCCAGCGAAGCCTCTATCGTCGCCCCGCCATTCGCCGCTTGCCCGCCGCGCGGCGCGGTAACGGGTCCAAACCTCATAAGCGGCAACGAGCCCTGCTGTTGCGGCGAATGACATCTGGAAGCCTGCACTCGAAATAGCGGCCGGGTCGATGGCCACGATCACGAGTGCGGCGATGGCAAGACTGCGCAGCGATAGCGCCCGCCGGTTGGCGAGCACCGCCGTAAAGCCGATCATCACCATGATATAGGCCCGGATCGTCGGTATCCCCATGCCGGAAAGAATGAGATAGGCGGTCGCGACCAGCATGCCCATCACCGCCGCCACCTTTCGCGGCAAGATATGGTGGGCGAAGCCCGGGATCGCCACCGCAAGCAGTTCGAACAGCAGGAAGGCGCCGCCTGCGATAATCCCCATATGCAGGCCGGAAATAGCAAGCATATGGGCAAGGCCCGCGTCCCGCATGGCATCAAGCGTTGCCTGGTCGAGCCCACCACGGATCCCGACGAGAAGGGCGGCGGCCAGCGCCCCGGCCTGACCGGGCATCAGGGACTGCAGGTCTTGTGCGATCCGGCTGCGCCACCGCTCGACTTGCCGTGCCATGCCGCCACCATCAGCTTCTGTCACGCGGACAACGGGTGACACTGCAAAGCCTTCGCCCGTTACAGCCTGCGAGATGGCATGGCGGCGGAAGTCATACCCGCCCGGATAGACGGGCCCTTTGGGTGGGCTGACAATGGCCTCAAGCGTGACGATATCGCCGGGCACGAGATCAGCGGGTGCTTCCGTACGGACCATCAGGCGCAACCGGCCGGGCGGTCCCTCGCGGCGTTGAGCGTTAAAATCGCGCGGGGTTACGGTCAGGCGCAATCCTCGCTCTCCGCGCTGTTCGACCGCGCCAACTTCGCCCGTGAAAGCAATATAGGTTTCCGCTGGCCAGAAGGTGATGTCCCCAAGTTGCGGAACGCGCACAGTCGCCCACGCTAAGCCGAGCGCGAATGCAGCCACTGCATAAAGGGTGAGCTGCAGGCGGGCTGGCGCAAATCGGGCAAGGGCGAAGGTCGCAAGGCATAGTGTGCCGGACGCCAGCACCGGTATCCGGCCATTAGCGCCGAATCCGGCCCCGAACAACAGCGCGAAAGCAAGCACGGCAACGCGGCCGTCGCGCGCAAAGGTGACAGGCCGCAGGAGGCGTGCCTGCCAGCTGTTGCGCTTTCCCGATACCCGGCTGCCGTCCATATAGCCCCCGTTTGCCCGCCAGAAGTGTAATCACGCACCTGTGGATCAACAAGCCACGATGGCGCCGCACCTGTTTGTGTTGCGGAAAAACATATGCTACAAGCCATTAGGGCAAGCAGGTACTCCCCTTCTCTCTCCTGTTTTCGCCTCCCGTTCTGTATCAAGATCAAGGACTTCGCGTACGATGACGGCGTCTTCTTCAAAGAGGGTGGTGACCCGCTTTGCGCCCTCCCCAACCGGCTTTCTCCATATCGGCGGCGCCCGCACGGCGCTTTATAATTGGCTGTTCGCGCGCCATCATGGTGGCACGTTCCGCCTGAGGATCGAGGATACCGACCGGGCCCGCTCCACCGATGCCGCTATCGAGGCCATCCTCACCGGACTGAAGTGGCTGGAACTCGACTGGGACGGCGATGCTGTCAGCCAGTTTGCCTCTTCGCCCCGCCACCGCGAGGTCGCGGAGGAGCTGCTTGCACGCGGCCGGGCCTATCGCTGCTATGCAAGCGCCGAGGAAAATGCCGCCGCCCGCGAAGCAGCCCGCGCGAAGGGTGAAAATTTCCGGGGCGACCTGTGGCGCGACCGCGACCCTGCTGAGGCACCTGAAGGCGTTGCCCCGGTGATCCGCCTGAAGATGCCGCGTGACGGCGAAACCGTGATCAATGATCTTGTCCAGGGGCCTGTTACCGTCCAGCACAAGGAGCTGGACGACATGATCCTGCTGCGCTCGGATGGCACGCCGACCTATATGATGGCGGTGGTTGTGGACGATCATGACATGGGGATCACCCACGTGATCCGCGGCGACGATCACCTGAACAATGCTTTCCGCCAGTATCAGCTTTTCAAGGCGATGGACTGGGAAATCCCGGAATTCGCCCACATCCCGCTCATTCACGGGCCGGACGGTAAGAAGCTCTCGAAACGCCACGGTGCGCTTGGCGTTGAAGCCTATGAAGAAATGGGTTTCCTGCCCGAAGCCATGCGCAACTATCTCCTGCGCCTCGGCTGGAGCCATGGTGACGAGGAAATCATCCCGACCGACAAGGCGATTGAGTGGTTCAATCTGGAATCGGTCGGCCGGGGCCCTGCCCGTTTCGATTTCGACAAGCTGGACAGCCTCAACGCCCATTATATGCGCGCGAAGCCTGCGAATGCGCTTTACGGCCTTGTCAAAGGGTTGCTCGCTGCCCGTATCGGTCGTGCGCCTGCTGCCGACGAAGAAGCACGTATCCTGAAGGCCATGCCATCGCTTGCCGAACGGGCCAAGCGCCTGCCGGAACTCGCGGAATATGCGTCGCTTTTCTGTAACGGCGAACCGCAAAAGCCATCTGAGTCTGCCCTTGCCCAATTGACGGATGAGAACAAGGCGATGCTCGCTGAGCTTTCAAAAAGTCTCAAATCTGTTGAAAATTGGTCCCATGACCTGATCAAGGAAGCTGTCAGCGTTTTTGCAGTTGCGAAAGAGCTGAAACTTGGCAAGGTTATGCAGCCCGTTCGCGCTGCCGTCACCGGTGGTCTCCCGTCTGGTGATCTGGTTGACACATTGGAAATTCTTGGCCGGGAAGAAACTCTCGCCCGGCTTGAAAGATCGACGGCCTGACGCCCCCGGCGCCAGCAACCGAACGCCAAAATATAAGGAAGGAGTTGAAAACATGTCCAACGAACCGATGAAGCTGGCCGGCAACGGCGCTGCAGTGGATCTGCCCGTGCTGGAAGGAAGCACCGGTCCGAAAGTGATGGATGTTCGCAAGCTTTATGCGGAAACCGGCATGTTCACCTTCGACCCCGGCTTCACCTCGACCGCAAGCTGCGAATCCCGCATCACCTATATCGACGGCGATGAAGGCGAGCTCTGGTACCGCGGCTATCCGATCGAACAACTGGCTGAACAAAGCGATTTCATGGAAGTCTGCTATCTCCTGCTGTTCGGTGAGCTGCCGACCAAAGCCGAGAAAGCCAAGTTCGAGTGGGATATCACCCACCACACGATGATCCATGAGCAGCTGCACAAATTCTATTCGGGTTTCCGCCGCGACGCACACCCAATGGCGGTGATGGTCGGTGTGGTCGGCGCACTTGCCGCCTTCTATCATGACAGCACCGATATCAACGACCCGCACCAGCGCATGGTGGCGAGCTACCGCCTGATCGCTAAGATCCCGACGATCGCTGCCATGGCTTACAAATATTCGGTCGGCCAGCCGTTCGTTTATCCGCAGAACGATCTTTCGTATGCCGGCAACTTCCTGAAGATGATGTTCTCGGTCCCGGCCGAGGAATACAAGGTCAACCCGATCCTCGAAGAGGCAATGGACCTGATCTTCATTCTGCATGCCGATCACGAGCAGAATGCCTCGACCTCGACCGTGCGTCTTGCCGGTTCGTCGGGCGCGAACCCGTTCGCCTGTATCGCAGCCGGCATCGCTTGCCTCTGGGGCCCCGCGCATGGTGGCGCCAACGAAGCCTGCCTCAACATGCTGCAGGAAATCGGCACCGTTGACCGTATTCCGGAATTCATCGCCCGCGCCAAGGACAAGAACGATCCGTTCCGCCTGATGGGCTTCGGCCACCGCGTCTACAAGAACTTCGATCCGCGCGCGAAAGTGATGCGCGCCACCGCCCACAAGGTGCTGAAAGAGCTTGGCGTCAAAGACCCGCTCTTTGATGTGGCGATGGAGCTTGAAAAGATCGCGCTCGAAGACCCCTATTTCATCGACAAGAAGCTCTATCCGAACGTGGACTTCTATTCGGGCATCATCCTGAAGGCGATGGGTTTCCCGACCGAAATGTTCACCGTTCTCTTCGCGCTCGCCCGCACTTCGGGCTGGATCGCCCAGTGGAAAGAGATGATCGAAGACCCGACCCAGCGGATCGGCCGTCCTCGCCAGCTCTACACCGGCGCCACCAAACGCGACTATGTACCGGTCGATAAGCGCTAAGCGATAACGACAAAAAGAAAAGGCCCTGGAAACATTTCCGGGGCCTTTTTCATCTGATGGATGATCTTGGGTTCGCTCAGTTCGCGCCCATCATGGCGGTCAGGGTTGCTTCGCAAACCTTGGTGCCTTCGACATAGGCTTCGCCTTGGAATTTCCAGACAGCCCCGCCGCCGCGCAGGACCGTGATCTTCATTTCCAGCCGATCACCCGGTTCCACCGTCTTGCGGAATTTGGCGCCGTCGATCCCCATGAAAAAGACCGCCTTGCTGCCCTTGGCATCTTCGCCAAGGCTGTCAACGGCCAGCACGCCGGCAGTCTGTGCCATGGCCTCGAGGATCAGCACCCCTGGCATCACCGGCTTGTCCGGGAAGTGCCCCGGAAAGAAGGGCTCGTTGATCGTCACGCATTTGATGCCCGTGCAGCTTTCGCCCTTCACGATATCGACAACCTTGTCAACAAGGAGGAACGGATAACGGTGCGGGATCATTTCCTTGATTGCGGTGACATCATATTGCTGCATGGCTTTGCCTCATTCTTGAATTCGTTGACGCAGCCATAGGCCCAAGCGGCCGATATGGCAAGTCCCTGAAAATGAAAAGGGCGATGCCGAAGCACCGCCCCTTCCCTGTTATCGCGGGCATGGGCCCGATCAGAATTCCTGACCGAACTTGATGCCGAAGGTGCGCGGCTGGCTCGGCACGCTGTAGATGATGCCAGGTGCTCCGACTTCCGGGAAGCCGGTGCCGCAGATCGTCTCGCCGCAAGCTGCATAGCGACCGTTTTCGGTGCGCTCGTCGAAGGCATTATGGATGTAAGCTTCGATCGTCCAGCCATCCTTGCCCACGCCAAAGCTGAAATCAGCTTCGGTCGAGGCCGGCAGACGGCCCAGAATGCTGCGCTCCAGAAGACGGAGATCCGAATTGCGGCGATCCTGATGGCTCATGACCATCTGGCCGTAGGCGTTATAGTCACCGAACGTCCATTCGTAGCGTGCCGTCATGGCCGCCTTGAACTTGGGCGTGATCGGCAGGACGGTGCCGATTGGTGCCTCGGGGCTTGCGCACTCGGTTACCGGGTTGCCGTTATCATCTGTGAAACCGCAGAAGTTTTCGGTCAGCCGGGCATTGTTGTGCGCAATGCTGCCGGTCACGGTCAGGCCATCGGTCACGGCGACCGTCGCATCCATCTCGAAACCCTTGATGCGGGCTTGCGCCGCGTTGGTGATTTCGGTCAGGCCGTTGGCGCCAAGGAGCGAATACTGAACGTCCGTCCAATCCTGCTGATAGATGGCGCCGTTGAAACGAACACGACCATCGAACAGCGTGGTTTTCCAGCCCAGCTCATAGTTGGTCAGGAAATCCGGGATATAGGGCGGCAGCGTACCACGACGGTTGTGGCCGCCCGGACGGAAGCCCCGCGAGATCGTGCCATAAACCATGATGTCGTCGGTGACATGATAGTTCATGTTGATCTTGTAGGTGTTGCCTGTTTTCTTGGCGGAACGCGGCACGACATCGCCGGTCGCTGCATATACCGCGTCGTCATAGAGGTTGGTACAGGGGCTGTTTTCCACGACAGCCGGGCCGTCGATACCGCCGGCACAGGCAGCAACGCCCGTGCGGCTTGACCAGCCGTCGCTGTAGCCGAAGAAGCCGACAAGCGTGTTGTCATACTTGAAGACGCGCAGGCCGCCGGTCACCGAGAATTTCTCGGTAATGTCCCAGGTCAGCTCGCCGAACACGGCATAGTCGCGGTCAACGCGGCTCTGCTTGGTAAGCCAGATCGTATTATCCCAGTTCGGAACCGTGATCGCATCGGCAATATCCCAGATCATGTAGCGCTGCTGGATATTGTGGCTCTGGCGCTGATAGAAGAAGCCGCCTACGAAGCGGACGTCATTTTCAGCGGGCGAGGCCAGCCGGAGTTCCTGGCTGATCTTCGAGAAGCGGTCGCGGCTGCGGAAGAACTGCGACGGGTTCACATAATCGCCGGCATTATCGTAGAAATAGGTGCCGCCGCCGCCGCCCGCGACATAATAGGCGTCATAGAAATAAGCATAGTCGGCATAGTCGGTTTCACCGTCGATCGCACGGCGCAGGTACGAGCCCGAATAGGTGAGGTCCCAGTTGCCAACCTTGCCCTCAAGCGTGAGGGCTGCCTGTACCCATTTGTCCTTCTGCACTTCAGGATGGTAGTGAGCTACCTTCAGGTCGCCGAAAGCCGGGTCCACGGCGAAGGAGCCGTTGGATTTCTGGTACTGGCCCATCAGCTGCGGCGTGAGGGTCCAGTTTTCGTCCAAGTCGATACGCAGGCCAAGACGGCCGCCGTAGGTCGACACATTGTTGTAATTGTCTTCGGCAAATTCAGCATTGTCGTCCGCGAACTGGCTGCGGCCGACATACTGGCGCACGTTATGGACGTTATCGATATAGCCGGCGTCTTCCTTCACCCAGCCGACAAGGCGGATGGCTGCCTTGTCTGACAGCGGCTTGTTGACATAGCCTTCGCCGACATAGCCCATGCCGCCGTGCTCAACCTGATTGACCTCAAGGTCATAGGCTGCCGAGAACTCGTTGACGTCGGGCTTGTTGGTGATGATACGGACCGTACCGGCCTGCGAGCTGGCACCATAGAGCGTGCCCTGCGGGCCCGACAGTGCCTCGACACGCTCGATGTCATAGACATGCACATCAAGGGCGCCCTGGATTGTCGTGATCGGCTGTTCATCAAGATAGATCCCGACGCTCGGCAGCGAACCCGAGTGGTTGCCGTCACCGCCTGATGCCACACCGCGCATATAGACCTGGCTGAAGCCCGGGCCTGCTGTCGCGTAGGACAGGTTCGGCAGCATCTTGGCGTAATCGTAGAAGTCGGTGACCTGAAGCTGTTCAAGCTTTTCGTTGCCGAACGCCTGGATGGCGAGCGCCACGTCCTGCATGTTTTCAGAACGCTTCTGCGAGGTCACCACGATTTCTTCGAGAACAAGTTCGCTCGACTCGGCACCGGCCGATTGCGCCAGGGCGGGACTTCCAGCCGCCAGTACGGTCGTCGCCAGCAGCAGCGACCGCGTAGCATTGCGCGCAAAACCGGTACGTTGCGCACCTAGATCCGTTATCATTCGTTATCTCCCTGTAGGCCATTATTTTCGGCTTATTACTGCCTTATTAGGCTACCTTTTCTTTTATTGCCCTACAAGCAACGAATTAGGAAATTTTCGTGCGTTATCCGCACTTTAAACGAAGGGAGAAGCGGGATAGGACGAAAGTACAGGGCCCAGCGCCTCGCGTAGCGGCCCGAGCCAGGGATCGTAGTTTTTCCAATGCTCTACGGCATCCTTGAAAATCGGTTTCCGCACCTGTTCGGAGCTTGCGGTGCGCACCGCGCGGTCGGTTTCCCAGTATCGCAGGCACGATTCTTCGAAAGGAAGCCCGCAGTAATCAAGGAGTGCGCGGATTTCTGTCTCGGTATCCTCGACCATCCGCTCATAGATCACGCGGTGCACGCGGCCCGGCAAAGCCCGGTCGATATGCGACATCAGGTCGACATAGTCATGATAGTAACGGCCGATCTCAGTGAGGCCGTAAGTGAAGGCCTGCCCGCGGGCGAAATGCTGTTTGAAGCCCGAGAAGCAGCAGCCCATAGGATGGCGGCGCGCATCGATGATCTTGGCGTTCGGCAGGATCAGGTGGATAAGCCCGGCATGCAGCCAGTTGTTGGGCATCTTGTCGATAAAGAAAGGTGTGCCTTCCTTGCGCTGGATACGGGTACGATCAAGATATTCTTCACCCAGCGCCTTCAGCTGATCGGCCGGCAGATCGGCAATCGAGCCCGGATACAGCCCGGTGCCCTTGCGGCCATCCTTGAAGCCCAGTTCCTTGGCAATCGCGATAATGTCCGGCAGTTCCATCGTGCCTTCGACCATCGAATGGCTGGACAGAATCTGCTCCACAAGCGTCGAGCCCGCCCGCGGCAGCCCCACCACAAAGATCGGGTCCGCAGCTGGCGACCCCTGCCCTTGCCGCGTAGCGAAAAAGTCTGCGGTCAGCAGTTCCTTGCTGCGAGCCACCAGTCCTGACGTGATCTCGGCGCTATACTGAAGTTCCTCACGGCGCTCTGTGTTGCCGACCTCATAGTGAGCGAACGACTGACTATAGTCCTTGCGGTCCTCATAAGCCTTGCCGAGTGCGAAATGCAGGTGGAACCTGTCTTCCTTCGAAATATCCTCGCGCGCCACCTCGCGTTCCATGATGGCCAGTTGCTCATCGGAAAAGCGGAAGGTCTTGAGGTTGGCGAGGCTCCACCAGACTTCGCCAAGCTCCGGCGCGATAGCCACCGCCTTTTCATAAGCTGCAATGCCTTCATCCTGACGCCCGACCGTTTTCAGGGCATGGCCGTAGCTCATCCAGCTTTGCGGATGGCCGTCGAAAACCTTCAGTATGCGTTCATAGGCTTGGATCGCTTCCTCGTACCTGCCGAGGCGCGACAGGCAGGCTGCGCGCAGCAGCCGGTAGTTCGGATTGTTGCCGTCCTTGCCGATCAGGAAATCGAGATGCTCAAGCGCTTCCGGCAAGCGCCCGTTCCGGTTCAGCATCAGGGCCAGATTGTGCCGCGCGGCATCAAAGCCCGGCGCCAGTTCAATGCAATCCTCCAGCAGCAACACGGCATCGTCATACTGACCAAGCCGACCGCCGGTTTCCGCCAGCATGCGCATGGCCGCTACGTCGCTCGGGAACTGTTTCAGGTGGCTGCGCAGAAGATGCTCGGCTTCAGGCAGGCGGTTTTCGACCAGCGCGGTTGCCGCCGCCATCAGGTTCGGGTCATTTGTCGAGGTCGCAATATGGCGTGCGAAGGCCGCGTCGGCCTCCTCGATTTTTCCGAGCACTGTCAGCATATCGCCCAGCGCCAGCCATGCCTGCGTATAGCCTGGTGCCACGTCCACGGCCCTGCGAATCTTCCTGACCGCTTCCTCCAAATCGCCTGAGCGTGCATGGAACTGGCCAAGCTCATACCAGGCACCGGCATAGTCCGGCAGGCGCTTCAAAAGAGCTTCGAACTGAGCTTGCGCTTCCTCGCGGCGGCCTTGCCGTGCCACGGCCATCGCCTTCAGGAGAGCCGCTTCCGGGCTATCGGGGACAACCCGCAGGATTTCGGTTGCTTGTTCTTCGGCAAGCGCCGGATTCTGTGCCAGCAGGCGCGATGTATGGGCAATCGCGGTGGCGAGGGAACCGGTGGGTTCGGCGCTTTCGGGTGACGTCACAGGTGATGGTCCTTGGAAATGATCGAAACGGTACGAACATCCAAGGTGACGGGCCGGCGCCCCAAAATCAAGCGGCTGTGATCACACGCCGCTGTCAATGGCGCGGCATTGGCAGAAAATCGATTCCATCGGCAAGGGCGCCCACCGAAACCGTCTTTTCAAGGTCGGGATATGATTCATGGCGTAGGTTCACGAGCGGATACCGGCTGGATTCGACGTTTGAAATGCGGCTTACCACCCACACGCTCGAAAGGCGCTCGCGCAGGCAGAAACGGTCGCCGACGGCAACATTTTCAGTGTCTGTTTCCGTATCTTCGCCGGACATCCAGCGACGCATGGAAGAGAAGGCAGTGAGGGAGGCCATGTAGCACCTGTCGCTTTCATTTGTCGGGTGACGCTAGCGTCCTATCCCTTAATTTTGTCTTTAGGGAAAGGGCAGATTCGTCACCAATTCACGCAACTACATACAACCACTGCTAATTATACCCGTCAGTGCTACTATATTTTGATGCAGCTTGACGGGCGCGCCCCGCTATAATAACCCGGAATGCCCCGCCCTCAAAAGGAAAGCCGATGACCGACCTGTTCGAAGTTTCGCAGACCAAGACCGATTATTCTGCGAAGGACATCGAAGTCCTTGAAGGCCTTGAGCCTGTCCGCATGCGGCCGGGCATGTATATCGGCGGAACGGACGAACGCGCACTGCACCATCTGGTTGCCGAAGTGCTCGATAACTCAATGGATGAGGCAGTGGCGGGCCACGCCACGCGAATCACCCTGACCCTGAATGAAGATGGTTCGGTGAGCATCGGAGACAACGGGCGGGGCATCCCCGTGGACCCGCACCCGAAGTATCCGGGCAAGTCCGCGCTTGAGGTGATCCTTACCATGCTGCATTCGGGCGGCAAGTTTTCGTCCGATGCCTATGCCACGTCGGGCGGCCTGCACGGCGTGGGCATTTCGGTGGTGAACGCGCTTTCCGAATTCGTGAATATCGAGGTTGCCCTCGACCGCACGCTTTACCGCCAGACCTTCTCGCGCGGCCTGCCGACTTCGGGACTGGAAAATCTTGGCGCTGTGCAAAATCGCCGCGGCACCATCGTCAGCTTCAAGCCGGACGAGCAGATTTTTGGCAAGGGTGCTGCTTTCAAGCCGGCTCGCCTGTTCAAGATGGCGCGGTCGAAAGCCTATCTTTTCCGCGGCGTTGAAATCCGCTGGAAATGTGCTGAAAGCCTGATCCCGTCAGACGACCAGACCCCGGCGGAAGCAACACTGCATTTCCCCGGCGGCCTTTCGGATTACCTGACAGAAACGGTCGCCAAGCGTTCCACCGTCACGCCCGAGCCCTTCGCGGGCTTTGTGAAATTTCCAGACGCGCAGGGTCAGGTCGAGTGGGCGCTGCACTGGCCGGAGTTCGGCGACGGCTTCTTCTCCAGCTATTGCAACACGATCCCGACCCCGCAAGGCGGTACCCACGAAAGCGGCCTCAAAGCCGCCCTCGTGAAAGGCTTGAAGGCCTACGGGGATCTTACCGGCAACGGCAAGAAAACGGCCCAACTGACCGCTGAAGATGTGTGGGGATCTGCCTGCGCGCTTCTTTCCGTCTTCATCCGCGACCCGCAGTTCCAGGGACAGACGAAGGACAAACTGACGACGAGTGACGCCCAGCGGCTGACCGAAAACGCGATCCGTGACGCTTTCGACCATTGGCTCGCCGACCATCCGGAGCGTGCGAGTGGCCTTCTGACCTGGGCGTTCGAGCGGATGGAGGAACGCCTCCGCCGTCGGCAGGAGAAGGAAATCCAGCGCAAGACCGCCGTTTCCAAGCGTAAGCTGCGCCTGCCCGGCAAGCTTACCGATTGTTCAAGCGACAGCCCGGACGGCACTGAAATCTATATCGTGGAAGGCGATTCCGCAGGCGGCTCGGCCAAACAGGCGCGCGACCGCAAGACGCAGGCGATCCTGCCCATTCGCGGCAAGATCCTGAATGTGGCGTCTGCAACCCGCGACAAGATCGCAGCAAACCAGGAAATCCGCGATCTGATCCAGGCGCTTGGCTGCGGCACCGGTGGCAATTACGACCGGGCTGCCCTGCGCTATGAAAAAATCATCATCATGACTGACGCCGACGTGGACGGCGCCCATATCGCAACGCTCCTGATGACCTTCTTCTTCCAGGAAATGCCGCAACTGGTGCGCGACGGCCGGCTTTATCTGGCCATGCCACCCCTTTATCGCCTCGCGCGCGGCGGCAAGGTCTTCTACGCCCGCGACGACGCCCACAAGGATCATCTGATGGCCACCGAATTTGCCGGCAAGGGCAAGGTCGATATCAGCCGCTTCAAGGGCTTGGGCGAGATGCCGCCGGCGCAGCTGAAGGAAACCACCATGGCGCCGGAAAAACGCACCCTCCTGCGCGTCACCCTGCCCCACGACTATGCCGAACGCGCCGTCGTGAACGAGCTGGTGGACGACCTGATGGGCAAGAAGCCTGAAAAGCGCTTCGAATTCATCCGCGACAATGCAACCAGCATCGAAGAGCTGGATATCTGATCACGCCCATTTAGGCTAAACAGAGCTTCAACCACCTACTTTGCGGCTCATCTCCGAGAAACTGGGATTTTCGCGCCCATCCAGATCGGACATTGTCCGGTTGGGGTATAAGCCGGCTTTTTCTGGGAAGTGGTAGAAAATAAGGCCATCCACACCCTCTACAGATTCCCTGCAAACGGGGTGGCGCCACGCATTCCCTAAACATTCGTCGACGTGCTGTAATTGTTCGTCCTGCTCTTCAATTCCTTCCCAATCACTTGCAATGACGACGTTTCGGTTGCTGCCAAAAACTGCCCCAAAGTCAGTTGCGGGCATTGCGAATATGTCAAATCCAACTCCGCCTTCATCGATGCACATGAAGTTCAGCATTTTGTGACCGTTTGGATCTTTGTGCGAGCCGGGCTGCGCCGCATTTCTATATGGTCTGCC
Source organism: Pseudokordiimonas caeni (assembly GCF_026719705.1). Lineage (GTDB taxonomy): Bacteria > Pseudomonadota > Alphaproteobacteria > Sphingomonadales > Kordiimonadaceae > Gimibacter > Gimibacter caeni. The sequence goes on from NZ_JAPPRR010000001.1 coordinate 1,211,061, forward strand.
GAAGGGTTCCAGATCGCAATTCCTGAGTGTGGGGAACGACGCAATCGCCTCTTCCATACCAACCAGCAAGACTCCCTGAATTCCTGTGACATGCCTTCGGGAGATGCAGTTCGCGTTGAACTCAGCTTCCAGTTCTTCACATCGAACAGCCCCCAACTTGGAGACAAGCCTTTCCCAAAACTGGATGTTTTGGCCTTCTCGGTCAAAAATCTCGGCAAAAATGCTGTTGGGGATTTGGTATATTTTGTAAGGGCATAGGTAATGCCATGAAGCTACAAGTATATTCTTCATTCTAACTGCTTTCCCAGTTTCCCCGCTACCGCACCAGCCACGTCCGCATCGCGTCGATAACGGCGTCCGGCCTTTCCAGCGTTGCCATGTGGCCGCAGTGCGTGAGGCAGTGATAGTCGGCGTTTGGCAGGTTCCTTGCCATTTCGGCATGCACGGCAGGCGGTGACAGGGCATCTTCGATCCCGCATAGCACGAGCGATGGCTGATGATAGTCCTTCAGCCGGGCAGCCGCATCGGCTCGCGCCATGATGGCGCCCTGCTGCTTCAGGAAGATATCGACGCCCATATCATGGGCCATGGCACGGAGCACGTCGCCGCAACCGGGCCTTGCGACGGTCTTTGGGGAAAAGACACTGCTGACGAAGGTTTCGATCACGTTTTCGAAATACCCCTGCTCGGCAAGCCGCATCGCCTGCAGCCGCTTTTCGGTCGCTGCCGGCAAGTCGGCGTGAGCATTCGTGTCCATCAGGGCAAAGTGGGTGATCCGGTCCGCCGCCTGCCGGAGGGCATCGAGCACCACATAGCCGCCCATTGAAAGCCCGACAATCGCGAAATCTCCTTTGATTTCAGCAAGAAGGCGGCTGACCATGGTCTCGATTGTCTCGTCCTCGCGGGTCTCGGCCACATGGATATCATAGTCCTGCGAAAGTGCCCCGATCTGGGGCAGAAACAGGCGCCTGTCACACAATAGACCCGGTACGAGCACCAATTGTTTCAGCATGCCTGTATCTCCTGCCCTCTATGATTGACTTTGGCCTTTATATCCCTATGCTGCCCGCAATTCCTTGACCAAGCAACCGACGGACACACATGGGTTTTGATCTTCTGGGACTGAGCGAACCAACACTGACGGCAGTCACCGACGCCGGCTACAGTGAGCCCACGCCTATCCAGGCCCAGGCCATTCCACAGGTTCTGATGGGCCGCGACGTGCTGGGCATTGCCCAGACGGGTACCGGTAAAACGGCTTCCTTCACGCTGCCGATGATCGACATTCTGGCCCATGGTCGGGCCCGCGCTCGCATGCCCCGTTCGCTGATCCTTGAGCCGACCCGTGAACTGGCAGCCCAGGTTGCCGAAAATTTCGAGAAATACGGCAAAAATCACAAGCTTTCGATGGCGCTCCTGATTGGCGGTGTGAACTTTGCCGATCAGGAAAAGGCGCTTGACCGTGGCGTCGACGTGTTGATCGCCACACCTGGTCGCCTGCTTGACCATTTCGAGCGCGGCAAGCTGCTGCTTACCGGCATTGAAATCCTGGTGGTGGACGAAGCCGACCGCATGCTCGACATGGGCTTCATCCCGGATGTGGAAAAGATCTGCGAACGCATCCCGCGCCAGCACCAGACGCTTTTCTTCTCGGCCACCATGCCGCCGGTGATCCAGCGCCTGACAAAGCAGTTCCTGAACGACCCCAAGAAGATCGAGGTCTCGCGTCCGTCGTCGTCCAGCACCAATATCAGCCAGCACCTGATCGAAGTGCCGATGGTGAAACAGAAGCGCCGCGTGCTGCGCGCGCTTCTGCGTACCGAAGACGTCAAGAACGGCATCATCTTCTGCAACCGCAAGACTTCGGTGAAGGAAACCTACGAGAGCCTGAAACGCCACGGCTTCAGCGTTGGCCAGCTTCATGGCGATATGGCCCAAAGCGAGCGGCTCGAGATCCTTCGCCAGTTCAAGGAAAACGAGATCAAGCTTCTGTGCGCCTCCGATGTGGCGGCGCGCGGTCTTGATATCGCCGATGTAAGCCACGTCTTCAATCTGGACGTGCCGAGCCACGCGGAAGATTATGTCCACCGGATCGGCCGCACCGGCCGCGCCGGGCGCACCGGTTCGGCCTTCACGATCGCGGCGAAAACCCGTGACGACGACAAATATGTGTCGGCCATCGAAAAGATGACCGGCCTTGCGCTGCCGCGCACCGATGTGCCGGACGACAAGGCTGATGACGAGCCCCTGCCCGGCAAGTCCCGTGCTCGCAGCGAAAAGCCGGAAGCCGCGGATGCCCCGTCGGAAGAAAAGCCGCGTGCGTCCCGCAGCCGCCGTCCCCGCAAGGATGAGGCACCAGCGGAGAAGGCTGCAGCACCGAAGGCAGAAACCAAAGCTGAACCGAAGGCCGAGCCGCAGCCCCGGCCTCAGCCTCAGCCTGAGAAACGGGCTGAGAAGAAGGTCGACAAGCCCGCACCGCGCGGTCGTCGCCGTCGTGACGACGATGACGATTTCGAGCCGGTCGTCGGGATGGGCGATCATATGCCCGCTTTCCTCATGACCCCGGTCAAGCTCAGCAAATAAGCCTTCCTATTGCCGTCGCATTTTCTGACCCTTAGAGTGTGAAAAATCACTCGGGGGAGGAAAGCCGATGTCGGATAAATATGAAGCGATCACGCTGACGATCGAGGACGGTCTTGCCGTTCTCACGCTCAATCAGCCGGACCGGCTGAATGCACTTTCAAAAGCTATCAAATCGGAAGTCACCCATGCGTTGCGGACGCTGGGCCGTCCCGGTGGGCGGGCCCGCGCGCTCCTTATCACCGGGTCGGGCCGCGGTTTCTGCTCCGGTGCCAATCTGGCCGAAGGCATGGGTGGCGACGCGGACTCGGGCGCGAACCTGATGGATACCTACCATCCGATGCTGCTGGAGCTTGCGGCGCTGCCGATCCCGGTGATTTCGGCCGTCAATGGTGTGGCAGCAGGGGCCGGCATGAGCCTTGCGCTTTCCGCCGACATCGTGCTTGCCTCGCGGTCTGCCTATTTCCTTCTGGCTTTCGTCAATATCGGGCTGGTGCCGGACGCAGGCGTGACCTTTCTTCTGCCACGATTGATCGGTAAGGCACGGGCAACGGCCCAGATGATGCTGGGTGAGAAGATATCGGCCGAGACCGCGAAGGACTGGGGCATGATCTATGATGTCGTCGAGGACGACGACCTGATGCCCACCGCCCTCGCCCTTGGCAAACGGCTGGCAAATGGCCCCACGAAGGCCTTGTCCGGCATCCGCCAGTTGATGGCCGCAAGCCTCAACGGCACCTATGTGGAACAGCTGCAGCGCGAGGCGGAAACCCAGCGCCAGTGCAGCCGGACCGCCGATTTCATTGAAGGCGTTTCAGCTTTCATGCAGAAGCGGCCGACCAAGTTTGAGGGGCGCTGACCAGCCGGTGCAGTTAGCACTGGTCAATCGCCCTCTTTCCTTTTAAGGACGCAGACGATAAACAGGACTGACCGGAACAAACTGGAAACATTGGCTCGTATGCGTCCCTTCAATCCCTTTGCTGCCATCGGCCGGATGGTACTTGGCACTCTGGCCGAGCTCGGGCGACTGTCCCTTTTTGCGGGGCAAGCGCTGGGCGGCCTTGTCAACCCGCCGATCTACTGGCGGCTGATCCTGCAGCAGATGTGGGTGATCGGCTATAACAGCCTGCCCGTTATCGGCCTCACGGCCCTTTTCACCGGCGCAGCGCTTGCCCAGCAGATTTATGTGGGTGGCAGCCGGTTCAACGCCGAAAGCGTGGTGCCGGGCGTGGTGGTGATCGCCATCGTGCGCGAGCTTGGCCCCGTGCTTGGCGGCCTGATGGTGGCAGGCCGTGTTTCCAGCGCCATGGCGGCCGAGCTTGGCACCATGCGGGTGACCGAGCAGATCGACGCGCTGACAACGCTTTCGACCGACCCTTTCAAATATCTGATCGTGCCGCGCCTTGTGGCGGCCGTCGTCACCCTGCCGATGCTGGTGCTGATCGCCAATATCATCGGTGTGCTTGGTGGCTATATCATCGGCACCGGGCGGCTTGGCCTCAACCCCGGCACCTATCTGCAGGTCACGGTCGATTTCCTCGAAAAGTCGGACGTCTATTCCTCGCTCGTCAAGGCTGCTGTCTTCGGCTTTTTCATTGCGCTGATGGGCAGCTATCACGGCTACTTCAGCCGCGGCGGCGCGCAAGGTGTGGGCAAGGCAACCACGAACGCGGTCGTATCGGCCTTCATCGCCATCCTGCTGTCAAACCTCATCATCACCGTCATCGTGTTCGGAGGCCGGGGATGAGCGGGCTGGATAAAATCGTCCTCAAGGACGTTCACAAAAGTTTCGGCCCGAAAACTGTCCTCAAGAGCATCAATCTCGCTGTGCCTGCCGGCCAGTCACTTGTTGTGATCGGCGGCTCTGGCACCGGCAAGTCGGTGATGCTGAAATCGGTGCTTGGACTGATCAAGCCGGACGCTGGCGAAATCATGATCGACGGCGAGAATGTGCTGACCATGTCGCGCAGCGAACGTCGTGAGGTCCTCACCCGTTTCGGCATGTTGTTCCAGGGGGCGGCCCTTTTCGACAGCCTGCCCGTCTGGGAAAACGTCGCCTTCGGCCTCATTCAGGGCAAGGGTATGGACCGCAAGGAGGCGCAGGATATCGCCATCGAGAAACTGCGTCGTGTGGGCCTTTCGCCGGATGTCGGTAACCTGTCGCCGTCTGAGCTTTCAGGCGGCATGCAGAAGCGCGTGGGGCTTGCCCGCGCCATTGCAGCCGAACCCGAGATCATCTTCTTCGATGAGCCGACAACCGGCCTTGACCCCATCATGGCGGACGTCATCAACGACCTGATCGTTGAGTGCGTGAAGGACCTTGGCGCCACCACCATTTCGATCACCCACGACATGGCATCCGCCCGCAAGATCGCTGATCGCATCGCGATGATCTATCATGGTGAAATCATCTGGGAAGGAACGCGCGACGAGATCGACAGGTCAGGCAACGATTATGTGGACCAGTTCATCCATGGTCGCGCACATGGGCCGATCCAGATGGAAGTGCTGAAACCCTGAGATGGCAAAAGCACAAAAAACATTCGCCTGTAATGCCTGCGGCGCGGTCTATACCCGCTGGCAGGGCAAGTGCGACGCCTGCAACGAGTGGAATACGATCGAGGAACAAGGCGCTGTTGTTTCCGGTGCGCCCAAGGGCCTTTCCGCCCAGAAGGGTCGGCGGGTCGATCTTGTGTCCCTCGATACGCCGCCCGAAAGCCAGCCGCGCCTTCTGACCGGCCTTGCCGAGCTTGACCGGGCCCTTGGTGGTGGCTTTGTAGCGGGCAGCGCAATCCTGATCGGCGGTGATCCCGGCATCGGCAAGTCAACGATCCTATTGCAGGCCATGGCTGCGCTCGCGAAGGCCGGGCATGAATGCATCTATTTCTCGGGCGAGGAAGCGACCGCGCAGGTGCAAATGCGCGCCGCCCGCCTCGGTCTTTCGGGTGCCCCCCTCAAGCTTGGTTGCGAGACGAGCCTGCGCGATATCCTGACCACGCTTGATGAGGCCGTTCCGCCGAAAGTAGTAGTGATCGATTCGATCCAGACGCTTTTCGCCGACCATGTGGACAGCGCCCCCGGCACCGTCACACAGGTGCGCATCTGCGCCCACGAGCTGATCTCCTATGCCAAGCGGCGTGGCACGGTCGTTATTCTTGTCGGGCACGTTACCAAGGACGGCCAGATCGCCGGCCCCCGCGTGCTGGAGCATATGGTCGATACCGTTCTTTATTTCGAAGGCGACCGCGGCCATCAGTTCCGCATCCTGCGTGCTGTCAAAAACCGCTTCGGTGGCACCGACGAAATCGGCGTGTTTGAAATGACCGGTGAAGGTCTTACCGAAGTCAGTAACCCCTCTGCCCTGTTCCTTGCCGACCATAAGGCACGCGAGCCCGGCAGCGCGGTGTTTGCAGGCATCGAGGGGTCGCGCCCCGTGCTTGTGGAAATCCAGGCGCTTGTGGCGCGCTCGAGTGCGGCGAACCCGCGCCGGGCTGTTGTTGGCTGGGATTCGGGGCGCCTCGCCATGGTGCTTGCCGTGCTGGACGCCCGCGTCGGGCTCGGCCTCGCCGGGTGTGATGTTTACCTGAACGTGGCGGGTGGACTGAAGATCAACGAACCGGCGGCGGACCTCGCGGTTGCGGCGGCGCTCATGTCGAGCCTCGCGCAGATCCCGCTGCCCGACCAGACCGTGGTATTTGGCGAGATTGCGCTTTCTGGCGATATCCGCGCGGTAGCCCAGACGGATGCCCGCCTCAAGGAAGCCGCCAAGCTTGGTTTCGCCGAAGCCCTTGGCCCTGCCCAGAAAAAGAATGCTTCAAGCGCCCTTCCCCTCAAGGCGCTCGACCGCGTCGGTGACCTTGCGGCACTCTTTTTTCCTGATGCATTGGCCTCGTGACAATCCCGGAGTATTATCGCGCCATGGATCTCGCCCAACTTACAGCTTTTGATATCGGTGTCCTGCTTCTGGTGGGGCTTTCAACCATTCTGGCCTTCGGGCGCGGCTTCGCGACCGTGGCGCTTTCGTTTGCCGCATGGGCCGGTGCGGGTTTCGTCACCTTCTTCGGTTTTCCGCTCGCCAAACCCTATGGACGTGATATCGTGAGCCCACCGGAGCTTGCCGATCTCGTCACGCTTCTGGTGATCTTTGCGCTAGCACTTTTCATTCTGCGTTATGTTGCCGAATTCGTCGGTCGCGCCGTGAAGGACAGCCCCATCGGCTTTCTGGATCGCTCGCTTGGCGCGCTTTTCGGTTTCCTGCGCGGGGTCGTGATTATCTCCGTTGCCTATCTCGCCATTTCGAAGCTCTATCCCGGCAAGGAAAGCCCGCCGTGGGTGAGCCACGCCCAGCTGCAGCCGCTTGTGGCGTGGGGCGCAGAAATGGTGGAAGGCTTTGCAGCCGAAGCAATCGGCGAAGATCCGCGGGCCGTGGGCGATGCCTATCTTGAAAAGGCCTCACGCTCGGCCACCAGCCAGTTCATCAACGAGGCGCTGAAGGAAAAAGCAGCGTCTTACGACGACAAGGCACGCGATCGGCTGGACGACCTGATCGATACGGTGGAGGAAGACCTGCCACCGCCTGAGCCCGAGAAATAGGCTCCGGCGCATTGCCGGCAGCAGGCAATCGCGATTTTAATCTAGGCAGAACCAGTTTCGCGCTATATACGGTGCGGGACTTTCGAGTACCGACTGGATAAGGGACACCGCTCCATGGCTCAGACGACCAACCCGCGCGAGACCAACCCCTTTGCCGACGTCACCACGAACCCGTTCGATGATGACAAACTGAGGGAAGAGTGCGGCGTTTTCGGTATCTTTGGCACACCTGACGCCTCCGCCCACTGCGCGCTCGGGCTCCACGCCCTACAGCACCGCGGACAGGAAGCCGCCGGCATCACCTCCTACGGAACCGATCAGGGTTTTCACTCGAAAAAAGTGCTCGGCCATGTCGCCGACAATTTTACCAGCCAGGATGTGATTGACAGCCTGCCCGGCCATGTTGCCATCGGCCATGTGCGCTACTCGACGACCGGCGGCACGGGCCTCATGAATGTGCAGCCGCTGTTCGCAGAGTTTGCCTCGGGCGGTTTTGCGGTCGCCCACAACGGCAACCTGACGAACGCCACCCATCTGCGGAAAAGCCTCGTTCGTCGCGGCGCGATCTTCCAGTCGACCTCCGACACCGAAGTCATCCTGCATCTGATTGCGAAAAGCCATTTCCGCACCCTGATGGACCGCTTCGTGGATGCCCTCAACCAGATTGAAGGCGCCTATTCGCTCGTGACCGTCGCCCGTGAAGGCATGATTGGTGTGCGCGACCCGCTCGGTGTCCGCCCGCTTGTCCTTGGTAAACTCGACAAGGCCTGGATCATGTGCTCGGAAACCTGTGCGCTTGATATCATTGGCGCCGAGTTCGTGCGCGATGTGGAGCCGGGCGAAGTTGTCGTGATCACCGAAGAAGGCCTCACCAGCCTGAAGCCGCTGAAGCAGGAAAATGCCCGCCCGTGTATTTTCGAGCATGTCTATTTCGCCCGCCCCGACAGCTTCATGGACGGCATGAGCGTTTATGAAGTGCGGAAACGCATCGGCGCCGAACTCGCCCGCGAGAACAGCGGCAAGGTGACAGCGGATCTCGTGATCCCGGTACCGGACTCGGGCGTGCCTGCCGCCATCGGCTATGCGCAGGAATCGGGTATTCCGTTCGAGCTTGGCATCATCCGCAACCATTATGTCGGCCGGACCTTCATCGAACCTTCCGACCAGATTCGCCACTTCGGGGTGAAGCTGAAGCACAATGCCAACCGCTGGCACATCAAGGGCAAGCGCATCATTCTGGTGGACGATTCCATCGTGCGTGGCACCACCAGCCTGAAGATCGTGAACATGATGCGGGAGGCCGGCGCCACCGAAGTGCATATGTGCATCGCTTCCCCGCCGACAGCTCACAGCTGCTTCTATGGTGTGGATACGCCCGAACGTTCGAAGCTGCTGGCCGCGCGCATGGATATCGAAGGCATGTGCAAGCATATCAATGCCGACAGCCTGACCTTCCTGACGATTGACGGCCTGTACCGCGCCGTAAACCGCCCCGAAGGCCGTGTCAAATCGTGCCCGGCTTTCTGCGACGCCTGCTTCACCGGCGATTATCCGACCTTCCTGACCGACCAGTCGGAAGCGGAAGCCGGCGACAGCCAGCTTGAACTCATCGCCTCAACCGGACGCTGATACCCATGACCAAGCCTCTTGACGGCCGCCTCGCCCTTGTGACCGGCGCTTCCCGCGGTATTGGCCGCGCTGTTGCCCTTGCCCTTGCTGAAGCCGGTGCCGATGTGATCATCACCGCGCGTGCTCGCAGCCAGAGCTCGCTTGAGGATGTGGACGACCAGATCCGCGCCATGGGCCGCAACTGCACCATCGTGCCGATGGACCTGAAGGACCATGACAGTATCGATCGGCTGGGTGCTGCCATCTATGAGCGCTGGGGCAAGCTCGATATCCTTGTCGGCAACGCCGGTGTCCTGGGCACCATCAGCCCGCTTGGCCATATTTCGGTGAAGGATTTCGCCGAACTGATGGATGTGAATGTGACGGCCAACTGGCGCCTCATCCGTTCGATGGACCCGCTTCTGAAGCGTTCCGATGCCGGTCGGGCAATCTTCGTTACCTCTGGCGCCGCATCCAAGAACCGCGCCTATTGGGGCGGCTATGCCGCAACCAAAGCTGCGCTTGAAAGCCTCGCGCTCACCTACGCCGCCGAGTGCGAGATCACGCCTATCAAGGTCAATCTCATAGACCCCGGCCCCATCGGCACCGCCATGCGCGCCAAGGCCGTACCGGGCGAGGACGCATCGACCCTGCCGAAGCCGGCCGATATCGCACCGCTTTTTGTCGAGCTCGCCTCGCCTGCCTGCACCAAGCACGGCGAAAAGGTCAGCTTCTATGATTGGGCAGGCCTGAAGCGCGACTGATCATCTCCCGCAAGGATTGTAATACAGCTGCCCTGAAAGCGTGATATTCTACCCCGGGTTCATTCGAACCTGAGGGGGAAGGATCATGCATCACGGGGATATTTCGCCGGAAATCGCCGCGGCCATCCGCATCCTGCGCGACCGGATGGATGACCAGAAGGTGAAGATTCCGCCTTCGGCGCTCGACGAATCGCTCAATCTCGCCACCTGGAATATCCGCGAGTTCGGCAACAGCCCGCGGAGCGACAAGGCGATCCACCTGATCGCCGAAATCCTGTCGCAGTTCGATCTGATCGCCATCACCGAGCTTCGGGACAATCTCGCCGATTTCAAACGCGTGCTTGATATCCTCGGTCCCTACTGGAAAGTCGTTTATTCCGATTTCCGGTCGGATGGTGCCGGCAATGATGAGCGGATCGCCTTTCTTTATGACAAGCGCATGGTGGTGTTCACAGGCCTTGCCGCCGAAGCCAATCCACCCCGCGCGCGGCCCGCGCCTGGCGCGCCTTACGAATATATGCATGATGACTGGTGGCGCAGCCCCTATATGGCTTCGTTCCGCGCTGGCAATTTCGATTTCATCGTGATGGCAGCGCATATGCGCTGGGGCGACAGCGTGGCAGAGCGCGCCGAAGCGCTTGGCCATCTGGCTGACTGGGTTCAGGCCCGTCGCACGCATCCCTTTGTGTCGGACAAGGACATCATCCTGCTTGGTGATTTCAACATCCCGTCCAAGGGCAGCAGCACCTACAAGCAGCTGACCAAACACGGGCTCAAGGCGCCGGCGAGCCTGATGAAGGCTATTGGCACCAACCTGTCGCAGCGTAATTGCTACGACCAGATCATGATTGATCCCACGAACGACAGCCGCTTCACCGGCAAGGGCGGTGCGCTCGATTTCTTCAAGGGGGATCACACGCCGCTTTTCCCGGAACTGACGCAGGAGGCTTTCACCTTTCAGCTATCCGATCACCTGCCCCTATGGATACAGGTGGATGTCTGGATCGAGGATGAACAGATCAATTCGGTGCTGCTGGGTGCCGGTGGCGGCTAATCATTCTTGTGATACAGCGCCATCAGGCGGCGGACGGCGGCGGAGACGGTGGTGCGGCCGCCCTTGAGTTCGACCTCAATGCCCTTAAGGGCAGCTGAAACCCCTTCGTGATGGTAAAAGTCCGCCAGCAGCCGGTCGGCAATCTGCGCTTTCAACCAAGCCAGGCGTTGCTTCTCGCGCCGGGCTTGCCGCTCGCCATTCTCGGTCATCAGCCGCCGGTGTTTTTCGACCTGCGCCCAAAGGTCACTCAAGCCGTCGCCTTTGAGGCCAGAGCAAGCCACCACCGGCGGATGCCAGCTGGGGCTGATGTCAGTGAGGATATGCAGCGCCGATTTGTAATGGCGCATGGCATCGGTGATCTTGTCGGGGAAGGCATCGGCCTTGTTGATGGCGATCATGTCGGCAAGCTCGAGGATGCCTTTCTTGATCCCCTGCAGGTCGTCCCCCGCCCCCGGCAGCATCAGCACGAGGAAAAAGTCGACCATGTCGGCCACCATCGTCTCCGACTGCCCGGTGCCGACGGTTTCCACAAGCACGACGTCATAGCCCGCCGCTTCCATCACCACGATGGTTTCGCGCGTCGCCCGTGCGACGCCGCCAAGCACACCTGAGGAAGGGCTTGGCCTTATGAAGGCATTCTCATCCCGCGACAGGGCTTCCATCCGGGTCTTGTCGCCAAGGATCGAACCACCTGTGCGACCGCTGGACGGGTCGACCGCCAGCACGGCGACCTTGTGCCCGGCCCCGGTGAGCATGGTGCCGAGGGCTTCGATGAAGGTCGACTTGCCGACCCCCGGCACGCCGGAGATACCCACACGTTGGGCGCCGCCTGCGAACGGCAAAAGTTTATGGAGCAGCTCCTGTGCTTGCTGCTGGTGGGCTTCATTACGGCTTTCGATCAGCGTGATGGCTCGCCCGATAGCAGCACGTTCGCCGGCGCGGACACCGGCGAACAGGGCTTCGATATCGGGCCGGGCGCCGCTCACGCCGCGAGGCTGTAGCCAAGCCGGGCGCCGAGCTTTTCAAGAAGCTCCACGGCGCTATCGGCGATCACGGTGCCCGGCGGGAAGATGGCTTCAGCGCCAGCCTTCCTCAGCGCGTCATAATCCTGCGGCGGGATCACACCGCCCGCGACGATCATGATGTCTTCCCGGCCAAGGTCCTTGAGCGCGGCCTTGAGCGCTGGCACGAGGGTCAGGTGCCCGGCCGCGAGCGACGAGGCACCGACGATATGAACGTCGTTTTCCACGGCCTGCCGGGCCGCTTCCTCGGGTGTCTGGAACAGCGGGCCGATATCCACGTCAAAGCCGAGGTCAGCAAAGGCCGAGGCGATGACCTTCTGGCCGCGGTCGTGGCCGTCCTGCCCCATCTTGGCGATCAGGATACGCGGCCGGCGGCCATCGGCCTTCTCGAACGCGTCGACAAGCTTCAGCACCTTTTGAACCTTTTCCGTCGTCAAGCCGACTTCCTTGCCATAAACGCCAGTCACGGCGCGGATTTCCGCCTTGTGACGGCCATAGACCTTCTCAAGCGCCGTGGTGATTTCACCGACCGTTGCCTTGACGCGGGCGGCTTCGACCGACAGCGCCAGAAGGTTGCCGGTGCCAGTTTCAGCGGCCTTGGTGAGGGCGTCAAGGGTGCGCGCCACATCACCGTCATTCCGCTCGGCCCGCAGTCGTTCAAGCTTGGCGATCTGGGCGGCCCGCACCGCGCTGTTATCGACTTTGAGGACGTCGATTTCCTCGGCCTCATCGAGCCGGTATTTGTTCACGCCCACAACCGTCTGGCGGCCGCTATCGATCCGCGCCTGCGTGCGCGCGGCGGCGTCTTCGATCCGAAGCTTCGGAATGCCGGCCTCGATAGCCTTGGCCATGCCGCCTTCGCGCTCCACCTCCTGGATATGGCCCCAGGCGCGGGCGGCGAGGTCGGCGGTCAGGCGCTCGACATAATAGCTGCCCCCCCACGGATCGATCACCCGGTTGGTGCCGACTTCCTGCTGGATGAAAAGCTGGGTGTTGCGGGCGATCCGCGCCGAGAAGTCGGTCGGCAGTGCCAGTGCTTCATCCAGCGCGTTCGTGTGCAGGCTTTGGGTGTGGCCATGGGCCGCCGCCATTGCCTCGATGCAGGTGCGGCTGACGTTATTGAACACATCCTGCGCGGTCAGCGACCAGCCGGAGGTCTGGCAATGGGTGCGGAGGGACAGGGACTTCGGGCTTTTCGGATTGAAGTCCTTCACGAGCTTCGCCCAGATCATCCGGGCGGCGCGCATCTTGGCGACTTCCATGAAATAGTTCATGCCGATGGCCCAGAAGAAGGAAAGACGCGGCGCGAAGGCATCGACATCAAGCCCCGCTTCAACCCCTGCCCGCAGATATTCCACGCCGTCAGCCAGCGTATAGGCAAGCTCCAGATCCGCCGTCGCGCCGGCTTCCTGCATGTGATAGCCGGAAATCGAGATCGAGTTGAACTTGGGCATGTTCGTGGATGTATAGGCGAAAATGTCGCTGATGATCCGCATCGAGGGTGCGGGCGGGAAGATATAGGTGTTGCGGACCATGAATTCCTTCAGGATATCGTTCTGGATGGTTCCTGAAAGCTTGTCCGCACTCACGCCCTGCTCTTCCGCCGCCACGATATAAAGCGCCATCACGGGCAGCACCGCGCCGTTCATGGTCATCGAGACAGACATCTGGTCCAAGGGGATACGGTCAAAGAGCGTGCGCATGTCATAGATGCTGTCGATCGCCACACCAGCCATGCCCACATCACCCATCACGCGCGGATGGTCGCTGTCGTACCCCCGGTGGGTGGCGAGATCGAACGCGACAGAAAGCCCCTTCTGGCCAGCTGCGAGGTTGCGGCGGTAGAAGGCGTTGCTGTCCTCGGCGGTCGAGAATCCCGCATACTGGCGCACCGTCCACGGCTGGTTCACATACATGGTGGGGTAAGGCCCGCGCAGGAAGGGTGCCGCCCCCGGCCATGTATCGAGGAAATCTAGGCCTTTGATGTCTGCGGCCGTATAATGCGGCTTCACATCGATGCCTTCAGGCGTGGCCCACGCCTCGCCGCCCTTGGGCGCGGTGGCCTTTACCGGTGCGTAGGCGAGCTTGGTGAAATCGGGAATGCGGCTCATGCTGCCTCTCCCTCGTAAAAGCGGCTGAGTGACGCGATCACGTCGCAGCCCATGAAAATGAATTCGCTAACCCCGTGGGCCGCAAGATTATCAGCATTCGCCGGACGCCCGGCGATGATGACGCGCGCCGCACCCGCATCTTTCAAGGCCTGCACGGCAGCAAGGCCTTCCTCCTCGTACCGTGCATCGCTGCCACAAAGGACGGCGACTTTCGCGCCCGATTGGCGGAAGCCTTCGGCCAGATCATCACTTTCAGCTACATGGGCCGTCACGCCGCCCGCCTCGAAGAAATTCCGGGCGAAGGTGACGCGCGCTGTGTACTCCGCCACGCTGCCGAGGGTGGCGAGATAAACGGCTGGCCGAGTGCCGGTTTCATCCAGCATGGCGTCGGACAGAAGCCGCAGGCGTTCGAAATCTTCCGCATAGCGGTGGAAGCCGAAGGGATGCGCAACCTCAACCGCAGGCCGCGCGGGCTGCGCGCCCACCGGGATTACGCCAAAGCCTTCAAGCGGCTTTTCGTCGATATTCGGGAATTCGCTGACGCCGGTGACCGGCTCCTTGCGGGTGGCAAGCTTCGCGCGGCGGGACTGCCAGACGGCGACGCAGTCTTCAGCGATAAGCCCTGCCCGCACGGCAGCAACGGCGCCGCCTGCGGCTTCTATCTTCTGGAAATAGTCCCATGCCTCGCGGGCAAGTTCGGCCGTGATTGTCTCGAACGACCAAGCCCCGGCGGCAGGATCATCCACGACGGCGGCGTTGCTTTCTTCCTGCAGGATCACCTGCACATTGCGGGCGATGCGGCGCGCGAAGGCGCTGGGCAGGCCGAGCATCGTATCGTGCGGCATCAGGCATACGCTATCCGCCCCGCCGATGCCTGCCGCGAAGCCCGCCGCCGTGGCGCGCAGGATATTCACCCACGGATCCTTGATGGTCATCGACCGCAGGCTGAGCACACCGGTGAGCTTCACCGGGGTGTCAGTCACATCCATCGCTTCCTGCACGCGCGCCCACAGGCGGCGGGCGGCGCGGAACTTGGCGACACTCATCATCATGTCGGGATCGGTCGCGAGCACAAAGGAAAGCTGCGTCACGGCCTTCGAGAGCGGCACACCGGCGGCTTCCATGGCGCGGAGATAGGCAAGCCCGGCCGAGAGCATGTAGCCGAGCTCCATCGGTGCCGCGCCGCCGGCCGTTTGCACGATGCCGGCATCCACCATGAAGGCACTGAGGCCCGGCTGGGTATCGGTGACCCGCGCCGCGATGGCGGCACCATCCGTGATGGCCGCTTCAAGCTTCTGCGGCAGACGCCCTGTTTGCGCCAGCACACCCAAGGGATCGATCCCGAGCGTGCCACGCACACTGCCTTGCGCATGCCCGCGCGCGGCGACAAGGCCAAGGAAGGCTTCCGATGCCAGCGCGAAATCTTCGCCCGGCAGCAAGGTGACGGGGGCGAGATCCAGATACACGCCCTTCAGCGCTTCTCCCAGATGCTCTATCGCAATGCCGGGCGTGCCGCCAGCGGCGAGCTTTAGCACGATGCCGGTGGCGCCGCGCTCGAGATCCTCGATGATCGCAGCATTCGTGGCGGCGGCGTCCGGGTTCCAGTGCGGGGTATCGATGCCCCACGCGCCGTTGCGGCCAGCAGGTTGCGGCTCCACGCTCGCGTTATCGGCGGCATAAAGCGGCTGCAGGGTCAGGCCCTCCAGCGTCTCGGCGAGCATCACCTTGTCGTAAGGCTTGCCTTTCAGGACGCCATCGACCATGGCGCGCCAGGCCGCCCTGTCGACCTTCTTGAAAGCATCACCCAGCATGAAAGTATCGGTCTTCTGAACCATGACCCGTCCCTTTTTCAGGTTTCTTGTGTCAAGCGTGGCACTTGCCACTTATAGCACGGCACTGAGCATCCGGCAGGTGGCAAGCACCAGAAACAGCCCGAAGATGATGCTCAGCACCTGTTTTGGCAGCTTGTGGGCGAGCTTTGCCCCCAAGGGTGCCGTGATAACGGAAGCGACAGCCATCAGGCCTGCCGCTGGCAGATAAACGAAACCGACCGTGCCCGCAGGCATGCCGGTGATGCCTGACCCGGCGGTCAGATAGCCGATACCGCCGGCCAAGCTGATGACGAGCCCCGCGAGCGACGACGTGCCAACCGCGCGCCAGATGGGCATGCCATGAATGGTAAGGAAAGGCACGGAAAAGCTGCCGCCGCCGATCCCCATCACGGCTGAAAAGAAGCCGATGACAGCGGGGCCGATGAAACGCCCGAGGCCGGTGGGCAGGCCGCCCTTCACCCGGAACCTATCAAGCGGCAGGATCATCTTCAGTGCCAGAAGGGCCGCAAGGCCCGCAAAGATGAACACCAGTTCCCGCGTTTTAAGGGTTTCGGCAAACTTGCTGCCGATGAAGGCCATGATGGCAAGCACCCACCACCAGTCCTTCACCACGGCCCAATCCACGCCGCCCTTCCTGTGATGGGCATAAACACTGGACATATTGGTGGCGACGATGATCACAAGCGAGGTGGCGACCGCCATATGCATGTGCCACGCATCCGGCACGCCGATCACGCCAAGGGCAATGAACAGGGGTGGAATGGTCACAATACCACCGCCCACACCCAAAAGGCCGGCGATGAGGCCCGCGAGCATCCCGGCGCCAAACAGCCCGGCCATCAATGGAAGGATATCCGGCGTCAACCCCGCGTCCCCTCATGACACAATTATTGCGGCGCAGCATGGGGGGATAAGGCGCCAAGGTCAAGCGCGGATAGGACCAATTATTGATGCAACTACCTAAAAACAAAAAGGACCGGCTCATTTCTGAACAAGCCAAACGCATCTTTAGTGTATCTTTTGAACTCTTCTCGGCTTTGAAGCTCGCTATGGCTCGTGATGTGGCCGTCTGCGTCAATTTTCGGAACTTCAGAGGAAGAAAATGGCTAAAAATCTCATAAGATTATCTGCGTCTTTGATTGTGGCTTTGATTTTGTATGGCCTGTCTCACAGTCCTGCGGACACCAGAGAAAACCTATCGAATTTGGCTGGGTGGTATTCAGAAGCATTTCCAGAGCACAATCCACCTGCATTTCTAACAAATCCTAGTACTGACATTATCTTAGGTGTAGTTTTCCTATTATGTTTCCTATACCTCATAGCCCCATTCCTCCTGCCAAAATCGCAAGAGAAGAGTTCTGTTGTCGATAGAGATCGGTTCAAAGCCATCACTGTTTGCAGAGAAAATTTTGTCCACATGCGGTCACGCATGTTCTCGGTCGACCTTCAGAAATTCATATACAAAGACGCAGAACGAGCATTCACAAAATTGCGGCTGGAGGCGGTCGAAGCAATGGAACAAGCAAACTTCCGTGCAGAGAATGTATCGGGGCTGAGAGCACTTGGAACCATTCCTGCTGCACCGAAAGATAGCCCTCAGCACATAGCTAATATGTGCCAAGTGGCCTATGAGAAAATCGACCGAGCCATTGATGACGAAAAGCGTCATTGAACATATTGGCGTATTCTTGAAAGACAAAGGGGTTAGCTGAAAATCAGCTAACCCCTTCTTGTTGGTCGGGAAGACAGGATTCGAACCTGCGACCCCTACACCCCCAGCGTAGTGCTCTACCAGGCTGAGCTACTTCCCGTCCGAGAAAATTGCCTCATCAGCGGGGTGTGGGCGGCGCGGACTATAGCGGCGGCAAACCGGGTCTGCAACAGCGCAATTCGTGTTTGGGCGAAGTTTTTTGCCGGTGCCGGAAAAGGCGGTTAGCCAAGCGTGTTGCGCAGGCGGCGGAGCTCGGCCAGCAGTTCGCCGAGGCGGCGTTTCACCTGCGCGCGGTCGGCGCCACGCGGCAATTGCACCACGGTTGCGGGGGCGGCTTGCGGGGCGGCTGCCACGGGGCGCACGGGCGGCTGCGGGGGTTGTGGTGCACTCGCCACAGCGGCAGGCGCAGCGGGCGAGGCCTTTTCCTCCACGCCGGTGGTGCCGTCCTCATCGGGATCGAGTGGCAGGTCGTCATCCTGCAGCGTCTGCTGCACGGTGGCCTTCACGCCCTGTTCCTTGAACAGCTTCTGCACACCGCGGATGGTATAACCGTCCGAATGCAGCAGTTTCTTGATAGCAAAGAGGAGAGTGACGTCTTCAGGACGGTAGTAGCGGCGGTTGCCACCGCGTTTCAGCGGGCGAATCTGCGAGAATTTGCTTTCCCAGAAACGGAGCACATGCTGGGGCAGGTCCATTTCTTCGGCGACTTCCGAAATGGTCCGGAAGGCTTCACGAGCCTTGCCACCCCGCCCTCGCAGGTCTCCGTCGTCCACTTGCACCACCTTACTCGTCGTCGGTTCGATCAATCGTTGATCCGGTCTTTCATGACCTGGCTCGGCCGGAAAACCAGCACCCGGCGCGGATCAATCGGCACTTCATCGCCGGTTTTGGGGTTGCGACCCATGCGGCCGTTTTTCTGGCGGACGAGGAAGCTGCCAAAAGACGAGATTTTCACATTCTCGCCGTCAACCAGGCAGTCGGAAATCTCGCCGAGAACCGCTTCCACAAGGGCGGCGGATTCGTTGCGCGACAGGCCCACTTCTTCGTAAACCGCTTCCGTCAGGTCGGCGCGGGTCAGCGTCTTGTGGCTCATGGCGATCCCTTTCGCTATCAGCACTGGCAAACAAGGCCAGACTTGATAGCGTAAGGGAAGGTGGCAGGCCTGTCAATCAGGCCCCACCTTTTGCATATATTTTATAACGACTTATAGAGGCTTTTTGATGTGAAACTGCGGGGTTCGGGCCATTTCAGGCCGCCCCGGCTTCCTCTTCATGCCCCGGCACGTCCGGCAGATCTGCGGAAATCAGGCGAATCAGATCGGCTTCCACCATGTCGATGGCGGTGACGACAGCCGTCTTGAAGCCTTCAGCCGAGGCGCCCCCGTGGCTTTTAACCACAAGGCCGTTGAGGCCGAGGAACACGCCGCCATTGTGATTGTTCGGGTCCAGATGTTCGCGCAGCTGACGCAGGCCCCGGCGGGCGAACAGATAGCCGATCTTGGCGAAAAGCGACGAGCCGAACGCGCGGCGCAGCAATTCTCCCATGAAGCGGGCGGTGCCTTCGGCGGTTTTCAGCGCGATATTGCCGGTGAAGCCATCGGCGACAACCACATCCACAGCCCCTGCCCCGATGGCGTCGCCTTCGGTGAAGCCCACAAATTCCATGGGGATATGGGTTGCCTGTTTCAGGATATCGGCAGCCTCGCGCAGGGTTTCCTTGCCCTTCAGTTCTTCGACGCCGACATTCAAGAGCGCCACGGTCGGGCGGCTGAGGCCAAGCACGGTGCGGGCGTACGCTGCACCCATCACGGCGAATTCCACAAGGTTGCGGGTGTCGCATTCCACATTGGCGCCAAGGTCCAGCATCACGCTTTCACCGCGGAGCGTCGGCACGGGTGCAACAAGTGCGGGGCGTTCGATCCCCGGCATGGTGCGCAGGATAAATTTGGCGAGGGCCATCAGCGCACCGGTGTTGCCGGCCGAAATCGCCACGTCGGCTTCGCCATCCTTCACAGCTTGCAGCGCAAGCCCCATCGAGGATTGACGGCCGCGCCGCAGCGCCTGCGAAGGCTTACAGTCGCTCGTCACCCTTTCGTCGGTATGGACAAGGTCGCTTGCGGCTTCGAGCTCAGGGTGGCTCGCCAGCATGGGGCGAAGGACCTTCTCGTCCCCGAAGATGACGAACCGCACACCCGGATAGAGGACGCGGGCTGCAGCCAGTCCCTCGATCACCATTTGCGGGGCTTGGTCGCCGCCCATGGCGTCGACCGCGATTTTCGCTTTGTCACTCACTCAACTGACCTATTCTTGTTGCCCCTGGCGCGTCTTGCCCTCCACCCCCCAGCGGATTGCAGGCTCATACAAGCCCGCAGGCAATAGGCACCCGAAAGGGCTTACCCCTGTTTCAGGTTAGAGTAAATAGTTTCGACATGCGTTCAAGGCTTGTCACGCAGGCTGGCGAGCGCTGCGAACGGGTTCGGTTTTTCGGCTTCGGGGGCGTCGACCTCCACGCCCTGCGCATTGCCGGCATCAAGCGCTGCACCCTCGGCACGCGGCCACGGGTTCATCAGAACCGCCAGCGTCTGCACCAGGATTTCGCCAACCGGCACCTTGTCGCCTTCAAGCGCGTCATAATCCGGGATCGCCGGATCAAGATAGGCCTCGTCGGCGTCCAGCCGGTCGGCCTCCTCGGGGCTCACCAGCATCAGCTCGAAGCTGTTGTCCACGATTTCCGGCACGTCGGCGAGCGTCACGCCGCAGCGCTGGATGATATCGGCCCGCAGGTGGCCCGAAAGCAGGATGCCGCGGCCCTTGCCGGGCGCTGAAAGGCTCGCTTCGGCTGTCAGGCTGTTCACGGCCTTCAGGTCGAAGCGGTCGGCAATCGCGGTGCGCTCGGCTTCCGTTGCCGTAAAGGTGAAGGGGCGCGGGTCGCGGTCCACGTCGGCCACCGGGAATGTGCTGTCGGCATGAATGGTCTGGGCCATGCGTCAATCCTTCATGAGTTCGCCAACTGCCGGAAGCGACAGTTTAGCATCACTGAGCGCCTCATCGGACACTTTCTTGAGATCGTCAATGGCTGCCGCCACATAAGCCGCCAGTTTGGCGGCATGCGGCGTCTCAACCTCGCGGTACACGTTCCGCCGGATTGCATCTGTCAGCGCTTCGCGCGGGGCATCACTGTCGACCGCGATATCATAGGCTGCAAGGCGCCCGAACCAGGCCGCACCCATCTTTTTCACTTCCTTGCCGACGCTGAGGTCGCCAAAGCCCATTTCACGCAAGGAACGGTCCATATCGGCAATCATGGCCTCCTGCGCGGCGCGCTGCAGCACCTTGCCCTGTTCCCCCATCGCCATCAGGCGGCGGGACAGGATGAAAAGATGCAGGCAGATCATGTCGAACCGGCCCTCGACCGTGTCATCAACACCGTGATCGGTGTAATAAACAGGGTCGCGCGCTCGGTCCACGACCACGCCATAAAGCTTGTAACCGCTTATCTGCAGGCGGCGACTGTTGAGCCAGCGTTTCAGCATGCAAGCCTAACCTTCCGAGAAACATCTTTTGTAGCGGAGGGGCTTATCATGGAGCCTTGCGCGGCGCAATGATTAGGGGCTATCAATGGGGCAACCCGCCGGGTGAGGCCGATGCCCCGATCCGGCAGATTTGAAACTGGACAGGACCCGCATGATTTCCAAGACTGCCTTTCCGGCCCGCCTGATTGCCGTTGCCACGCTTGCCGTTGGCCTCGGCGCCTGCAGCGATACGCGCATGGTGCGTGGCTATGTGTTCGACAAGGAACTGGCCGCCGCCATCCAGCCCGGCGTTGACAACCGCGACTCCGTGACATCGACCCTCGGCACGCCGACGCTGCCGGGCGAATTCAGCGATGCGACCTGGTATTATGTGTCGACAACCGTGCGCGTGCGCCCGGTCTTCTGGCCCGACCCCAAGGAACACCGCGTGCTTGCCATCCGCTTCAACGATGCGGGCGTGGTTGAGGAAATCACGAACTACGACCTTTCGCACACGCGCACCATCACGCCAGTCGCGGACAAGACACCGACGCGCGGCCGTGAACTGAACATCTTCCAGCAGATTTTCATGAATGTCGGCCGCTTCTCCGGTCAGGCTCCGGTGGGTGCCGAAGGGACGGTCGGCCCGAACGGCTGATCGCCGCGTTCAACGCTTCAAAGCAAAAGCCCCGGCCGAAACCGGGGCTTTTCTTTTTTAGGGTCTTGCCTCTCTCAGTGCGCCATCATGGCGAGGAGAAGAAGGGCCACGATATTGGTGATCTTGATCATCGGGTTGACGGCAGGGCCTGCCGTATCCTTGTAAGGATCACCAACCGTGTCGCCAGTCACTGCCGCCTTGTGGGCTTCTGACCCCTTGCCGCCGTGATGGCCGTCCTCGATATATTTCTTGGCATTGTCCCACGCGCCGCCGCCGGCGGTCATGGAAAGCGCCACGAAGAGGCCGCCGACGATCACACCTAGGAGAAGCGCGCCGAGGGCCGCAAAAGCCGCCCCCTCGCCCGCAATCGCCTTGATCACGTAGAAGGTGACGATGGGTGCCGCGATCGGCAGAAGGCTCGGCACGATCATCTCGCGGATGGCAGCCTTGGTCAGAAGATCCACCGAACGTGCATAATCAGGCTTCGAAGTGCCGGCCATGATACCGGGATTTTCCCGGAACTGGGCACGAACTTCCTCGACAACCGCACCGCCGGCGCGGCCGACTGCGGTCATGCCCATTGCCCCGAACAGGTACGGCAGCAGGGCACCCAGGAACAGGCCGACCACCACATAGGGGTTAGAAAGGCCGAAATCGACCGTCACATGCCCGAAGTAGGTTTCAAGGTCTGCCGTGTAGGCGCCGAACAGCACGAGGGCAGCAAGGCCTGCCGAACCGATGGCATAGCCCTTGGTGACCGCTTTCGTGGTGTTGCCGACAGCATCAAGGGCATCGGTGCGTTCCCGCACGTCATCCTCAAGGCCTGCCATTTCGGCAATGCCGCCGGCGTTGTCGGTAACCGGGCCGTAGGCATCAAGAGCGACGACCATACCGGCGAGCGCCAGCATCGCGGTGGCCGCAAAGCCAAGGCCGATGAGGCCTGCCATATTGTAGGCCACGATGATGCCCACGCAGATCACGATGGTCGGCAGCGCTGTGGCTTCCAGCGACACGGCAAGGCCCTGGATCACGTTGGTGCCATGGCCGGTTTCCGAAGCCTTTGCGATGGACCGCACAGGCCGATAGTCAGTGCCCGTGTAGTATTCGGTGATCCAGATGATGAGGCCGGTGACCACAAGGCCAACGATGCCGCAATAATAGAGATCAACCCCGGTGAAGGTCATCCCCGACTTGGTGGTGATCACCGTGCCAAGATCGCCGCCCAAGCCCCACTCCATCGCGAACCACATGACGACGGCAGAGAGAAGCGCCGTGACGGTGAAACCCTTGTAGAGCGCCCCCATGATATTCTGGCTTTTGCCGAGCTTCACGAAATAGGTACCGATGATCGAGGTGATGATGCAGGCCCCGCCAATAATGAGCGGCAAGCTCATCACGGCAGCGGTGCTGCTCGTGATGAACAGGGCCGACAGCACCATGGTGGCGCCGATAGTGACGACATAGGTCTCGAAAAGATCCGCCGCCATACCGGCGCAGTCACCCACGTTATCGCCCACGTTATCGGCGATCACGGCCGGGTTGCGCGGGTCATCTTCGGGGATGCCGGCTTCCACCTTGCCGACAAGGTCGGCGCCCACATCTGCACCCTTGGTGAAGATACCACCGCCAAGACGCGCGAAGATCGAAATGAGCGAAGCACCGAAACCGAGCGCCACAAGCGCATCGATCACCTCACGGCTTGTCGGGTCATATCCCCGCGCGCCGGTGAGATAAGTGTAGTAGCCGGCGATCGCGATGAGGCCAAGGCCCGCCACCAGCATGCCGGTCACGGCGCCCGATTTGAAAGCGATGGTCAGGCCCGCCTGCAGGCTGGTGCGCGCAGCTTCGGTGGTGCGGACGTTCGCTTTCACCGAAATCAGCATACCGATGAAGCCCGCCACGCCCGAAAGCACGGCCCCGATTACAAAACCGGCGGCCGCAAGGCCGCCGATGGCAAAGAAGAGCGCGATGGCGACAGCCACGCCGACAATCGCAATGGTGCGGTATTGGCGGTTCAGATAAGCCTTTGCGCCCTCTTGGATGGCGCCTGCGATTTCCTGCATTTTCTCGTTGCCGGCAGAGGCCGACAGAATGGATTGACGCGTAATGATGCCGTAAACCACGGCCAGAACGCCGCACAGAATAGCAGCGTATAACACTTGCATGTGAATTATCCCCCTCGAACAGGCCGAACTCTGAGACCCAATATGGTTTAACCACTTGGCGAGCAGCCTTCAGGGGCATTGAACGCGTAACAGTCTGCCTACCCCGAGGCCACTCACGTTAACGGCCCGACCTCCCCCCATACTTCCGAAGGTCGAACAGGATCAGTCTAGGGATCGATTTCACGAGGCGCAAGGGGGCACTTTGAAACGCGAAAAGCGCCCTGGATGGAGCGCTTTCCCATTGATTCATATGCCGTTATTGGAAATTAGCGTGAGGCGCGCACCGCTTTCGAGACACTGACAGCATAGACGACATCATTGCCGAGCACGCTGTTGGCGCGCTCCTTCAGCACCTCTGCCGCCTTGTCGAGATCAAGCTCCATCGGACTGTCGGCGCGCATCAGGTCGGTCTTGCTGATCGCCGAAATGAAGGCATGTTGCAGGCGCGGGCCGGCCACGCGGACCTTTTCCAGATTTTCAGCGCCGTCCACCTCAATCGTGAGGTCGATGAAATAGTTGCCAAGGAAGCTCATCTTGCCGCCGCGCGAGGCATAGATCGGCACAGCAAGCCGTTCGATCGTATGGCTTTGCGGATCAGTGGGGCCTGCCGGCACTTCAGGCTCGGCTGTGGCATGCTCGTCTGCCACACCTTCCTCCGCCTGATTGCCGAAAAGGAAGAAGCCGCCCCCTGCACCAAGGCCAAGCCCCAGGGCAAGGCCGACAATCAGGAGCATCTTGCCCCCTTTGCCGCCACCCGATTCTGTTGCGCCCTCAGCTGCCATACTCTCTCCCTTTCCACTCAATCGCCAAAATGACTGTAACCGCCGGCGCCAGTTTGCACAGGCATCCCTGCCCGATCAACCATCACGACACCGGTGCCTGCTTGCACCCGCCCGATCCGGGTAACAGGCACGCCTGCCAACGTGCCTGCCGCCAGCACCTTTTCCCGAAGAAAAGAGGGTGCTGTAAAAACCAGCTCGTAATCGTCTCCGCCCGCCCAGACACAGCGGTCGAGGCTCGGTTCGGACGCCAACCTTTCCTCCGCGGCGGCTGAAACGGGCAGCGCTGCCCGCTCGATCACCATCCGTACGCCGGAAGCCTTGCCGATATGCCCGGCATCGGCAATCAGCCCGTCGGAAACATCTGCTGACGCTGTTGCAAGTCCCCGTAACTGACTGCCAAGCGCCACCCGTGCCACGGGCTGTTCGAGCCTCTGGCGCAAGCCTTCGTCAGGCGTCCGGCCCTTGAGGATGGCGTCCAAGGCGAGGGCTGCATCACCCAGCGTGCCGCTCACCCATATATCGTCGCCAACCGTGGCACCATTGCGGCGGATCATGGCGTCACCCGGACATTCACCTATGGCCGTAATGCTGATGGTGCGGGGGCCGGTCGAGCCCGTGCTGTCGCCGCCCGCAAGTGTCAAACCGCCGACTTCCTGCGCTCGGCGCAAGCCTTCGGCAAAACCTTCAAACCAGCTGTCCGGGGTATCCTTCGGTGCGGAAAGGCCTACAAAATAAAGGCGCGGGGTGGCACCCTTGGCAGCAAGGTCCGACAGGTTGACCATCAGAGACTTCCAGCCAAGGGCTGCGGGATCGACACCGGACAGAAAATGGATGCCCTCGGTAAGGACATCCTTGGTGATCACCAGATCCTGCCCCGGTGTGGGGGTGAACAGCGCGGCATCGTCAAGAAGACCGAGCCCCTCAGGGCCCGCGAGCGGCGCGAAACAGCGCCCGATCAGGTCAAACTCCCGGCTCATCCCTGGGGCACGGCCGCCATGAAGCTCAGCTCCGTGCGGTGCGGGCAAGTTTGTCCAGCACGCCGTTCACGAAAGCCGCTTCCGCGCGCTCATAAAAGGCGTGGGCGACATCCAGATATTCGTTGATGACAACCGCGGTCGGCACATCCGGGCGGGCCGACAGCTCGTAGGCGCCGGCACGGAAAATGGCGTGGATAATGCTCTCAAGCCGTTCGAGCGGCCAGTCCGCTGTCAGGCAGTCACGGATCGCTTCGTCAAGGTCTGCGCGGCGTTCCCACGCGCCTTTCACGATATCGCCGAAAAGCTCGGTGTCGGCTTCCACATACTGATCACCCTCGATCTCGGCGCCAAGGCGGTGACGAATGAATTCCTCGATCACCAGCGGCACTTTCGGATCTTCGCTGACCCCGAGCTGATACAGGGCCTGAACGGCACCAAGGCGTGCAGCACTACGTGGGCCGCCGGGCTTTTTTGGGGCTTGTCCGTTCATCAGATGACGCCGAAGCTTTTGCGGAGCGTCGCCATGCGCATCGCGGCGTTGGCGGCATCGGCACCTTTGTTCTTCTTGGTGCGCAGCGCGCGCGCCCAGGCCTGATCGTCGTTTTCAACGGTCAGGATGCCGTTGCCGACAGCCAGATTGTATTTCAGCGCCAGTTCCTGCAGGCCACGGGCGGATTCGCCGCACACATAGTCATAGTGCGTGGTCTCACCGCGGATCACACAGCCAAGGGCAACATAGCCGTCGTAATCAAGGCCGGAACCGGAATGGGCGAACTTGATGGCAGCAGGAATTTCAAGGGCACCGGGCACATCCACGCGGTCAAACGTGGCGCCCGCCTTTTCGATGGCGTCGATGGCGCCGGCGACGAGTTCGTCAGCGATATCTGTGTAGAAGCGCGCTTCCACGATCAGAAGATGCGGCTTGGGGTCGGACACGGCGTCATTCCTTTTCTTTGTTCAGCCGCACCTTCAGGACGCGGCGGGCACCATTCAGGCGCCGGGGATCGGGCGGTGTTCTACAATATCGAGGCCATAGCCATCAAGGCCCACGACATGGCTTGAGGAGTTTGACAGCAGAATCATGTGGCGCACACCGATATCGCGCAGGATCTGGGCACCGATGCCGTAGTCCCGCAGTTCGTTATGATGCCCGCCAGACGGCGCTTTCGCCTGAAGTGCCTGCGACGGGCGCATGCCGGCCAGTCCCGGGAACAGGACAGCCACGCCCCTGCCCTCGGATTCAATCACATCAAGTGCGCGGCCAAGCTGGCCCGAACGCGGGCTTGCGCCGTCCAGCATATCCTCGAACGGGTTCATCGAATGCATGCGGACAAGGGTCGGCGTATCGGCATCGATATCACCCAGCACCAGCGCCACGGTCTCGCGGCGATCCGAGGTGGCATTGTAAACGCGGACGGTCCATTCCGCCCCGCTCCGGCGGCGGAAGGTGGACGTCGCCACGGTTTCCACCAGATGATCATATTTCAGGCGGTAAGCGATCAGATCACGGATCGTGGCCACTTTCATCTTGTGCTGTTTCGCGAATTCCACCAGCTCCGGCAGGCGCGCCATGGTGCCATCGTCATTCATGATCTCGCAGATCACGGCAGACGGGTTGAGGCCGGCAAGGCGCGAAATATCGACCGATGCCTCGGTATGGCCGGCACGCTCCAGCACGCCGCCGTCACGCGCCATCAGCGGGAAAACGTGGCCAGGGGTGGCGAGATCGTCCTTGCCCTTCGACGCATCGATAGCAACCGCGATGGTACGGGCGCGGTCTGCGGCTGAAATACCGGTCGCCACCCCCGTCTTGGCTTCGATCGAAACCGTGAAGGCCGTCTGGTGGCGGCTTTCGTTATTATAACTCATCAGCGGCAGGCCAAGCTCCGCCACGCGCTGGCGGGTGAGCGGCAGGCAGATAAGACCACGCCCGTATTTCGCCATGAAATTGATTGCATCCGGCGTCGCCATCTGGGCGGGGATGATCAGGTCCCCTTCATTTTCCCGGTCTTCATCGTCCACAAGGATGAACATGCGGCCATTGCGGGCATCTTCGATCACGTCCTCGATGGGTGAAAGGTAGGATTGCGGCACGGATCAGGCCCTTTCAGTCAGCCGCGCCACATAGCGCGCAAGAATATCGAATTCCACATTCACCCGGTCGTCCGCCTTGGCGGTACGGAAGCTCGTCACTTCCTGCGTGTGGGGAATGAGATTGATGGCGATCACGGTGCCATCCGCCGTATCTGTCACCTTGTTGACGGTCAGCGACGTGCCGTTGATGGCAACGCTGCCCTTTTCGGCAACATAACGGCCCCAGCGCGCCGGCACTTTGATATCCATGGCAATCGAGCCGCCGACGGCTTCAAACCGAACGATCTCGCCCACGCAGTCGACATGGCCGGTGACGATATGGCCGCCAAGCTCGTCCCCGAGCTTCAGCGAGCGTTCAAGATTGATCAGGCTGCCGACCTGCCAGTCACCGAGCGCGGTCACCCGCAGCGTTTCATCCGAAACGTCTGCCGCAAACCAGTCGTCGCCCTTGTCGACAACCGTGAGGCAAACGCCCCCGCAAGCGATGGAGGCCCCGATGGCGACGTCGGAGAGATCGTAGCCGGTGCCGATGACGACCCGAAGGTCGCCGCCTTTTTCGAGCGCCCTGACCGCGCCCACATCCGTGACAATGCCCGTAAACATGCCGCCTCGTTACTCTTCCTTGATCCAGGATGCAAGAACATCGGGCCCGAGCGGGCGCATCCCCTGAAGTTTAAATCTGGGCGCTGAGCCAAGCGCCGTCAAGCCAAGCGCGGCGATTGCAGGTGTTGCATCGCCGCCAAGCGCCATACCGCTCACGAAATGTTCAACTCGCGAAGCGAGCCCTGCCTTCAGGAACGAGGCATGCACCTCTCCGCCGCCTTCCACAAGCACGCGGGTGAGGCCCTCGTCGCCCAGGCGCTTTGCAACAGCACTCATGTCGCGGATATCCTGAACGACCAAAACCTTTACCCCTGCCGACACAAGGGCATCGCTGCCCGCCCCGCCTGCGACTTCGGTGACGACCCAAAGCGGCAACCGGGATGCCGACTGCACGAGTTTCGATGTCACGGGCAAACGCAAACTGCGGTCCAGCACAATGCGGATGGGGGAGCGGTCCTCGAGCCCCTCGACCCGGCAATCAAGCACAGGGTCATCGGCAAGCGCAGTACCGATGCCGATAAGGATCGCATCGTGCGCGGCCCGCATCATATGGCCCATGCGGCGGGCATCATGGCTCGTGATCCAGCGGCTTTCGCCATTTGACAGCGCAATGCGGCCATCAAGGCTTGTTGCCATCTTGAGGGTGAAGCCCGGCCTGCCGGTTGCGACGCGCGAGAAGAAGCCGGCATTGATCACCTCTGCTTCGGCGCGGCGCACCCCTTCGGTCACCGCAATGCCGGCCGCCTTGAGGATGGCAATTCCCCGACCCGCCACGCGTGGGTCACTGTCGCCTGCCGCCGTCACCACACGGGCAACACCCGCCGCAACCAGTGCTTCGGCGCAGGGCGGTGTTTTGCCATGGTGGGCGCAGGGTTCAAGCGTAACATAGGCAGTGGCACCGCGCGCTGCAGTGCCCGCCTCTCTCAAGGCTTCGGCTTCGGCGTGTGGCCTGCCGCCGGGTTGGGTATAGCCCCGGCCAACGATGATGCGATCCCCGACGATCACACAGCCAACGGAAGGGTTCGGAAAGGTGCGGCCGAGGCCACGGCGGGCCAGCGCCAGCGCATGGCCCATCAGGCGCGCGTCATCCGGCTGCTGGGGTGCGCCTGCCACTCATGCTTCCCCGGCGTCCTCGTCAGACGGCTCCATGCCGCTGAGGAAGTTTGCAAAGTCGGAAGCTTCACGGAAATTTCGATATACCGAGGCGTAACGGACATATGCAACCTGATCGAGGCGCTCCAGCCCCTCCATCACCAGCTTGCCGATCTGGTCGGAATGCACTTCGCTGTCACCCAGCGATTCAAGCTGGCGGACGATACCGTTGATCATGCGTTCAATCCGCTCGGATTCCACCGGACGCTTCCTGAGCGCGATATCGAGGGAACGTTCCAGCTTGTTGCGGTCGAACGGCACATGGCGGCCGTTGCGTTTGATCACGGTCAGTTCACGCAGTTGCACGCGTTCAAACGTCGTGAAGCGGGCACCGCAGGCGGTGCAGGAGCGACGGCGACGGATCGCGGAATTGTCTTCCGTGGGCCGCGAATCCTTCACCTGGGTATCTTCATGCTGACAGAACGGGCAACGCATTGATCAAATCCCCCTTTGTAAACCGGCCGGTACGAACCCCCATCCGCACCGGCCAGCCTAGCGTCAGGCAAGGTCTTCGTAAATCGGGAAGCGCTTGCAAAGATCGGCCACCTTGGCGCGGACCGAAGCTTCGGCAGCCTCGTTATTGTCCGGATTGGCCTTCAGGCCATCCAGCACTTCGGTGATCATGTCAGCAATCGCGATGAATTCGGCCTCGCCGAAACCGCGCGTGGTGCCGGCGGGCGTGCCAAGGCGGATACCCGACGTGATGAAGGGTTTCTCGGGATCGAAGGGCACACCGTTCTTGTTGCAGGTCATGTGGGCGCGCTCGAGCGCCTCGTCGGCGGCCTTGCCTGTCAGGCCCTTGGGCCGCAGGTCGACAAGCACAACGTGGGTGTCGGTACCGCCAGAGACGATGTCGAAGCCGTTCTCTTTCATGCGGGCGGCAAGCGCCACGGCATTCTTCACAACCTGGCTTGCATAGGCCTTGAACTCGGGGCGCAGCGCTTCACCGAAGGCCACGGCCTTCGCGGCAATCACGTGCATCAGCGGGCCGCCCTGCAGGCCGGGGAAGACGGCCGAGTTGATCTTCTTCGCCACATCTTCGTGATTGGTGAGGATCATGCCGCCGCGCGGGCCACGGAGCGTTTTGTGGGTCGTCGTCGTCACCACATGGGCATGCGGCAGCGGCGAAGGATGCGCACCACCCGCCACGAGGCCGGCAAAGTGGGCCATGTCAACCATCAGGTAGGCACCGACGCTGTCGGCGATCTGGCGGAAGCGGGCGAAATCGATCTCGCGCGGATAAGCCGAGCCGCCGGCGATGATCAGGGTCGGCTTGTGTTCCTTGGCAAGGCGCTCGACCTCGTCATAGTCGATGAGCGCGTCTTCGCGGCGCACACCATACTGAATGGCATTGAACCACTTGCCCGAAAGTGCGGGGGCCGCACCATGCGTCAGGTGGCCACCGGCATCGAGCGACATACCGAGGATGGTATCACCCGGCTTCACAAGCGCCAGCATCACGGCGCCGTTCGCCTGCGCACCGGAATGCGGCTGCACGTTCACAAAGTCGCAATTGAAAAGCTTCTTGGCGCGGTCGATCGCCAGGTTCTCGGCGATATCCACCTGATGGCAACCCTGATAGTAGCGCTTGCCCGGATAGCCTTCGGCATATTTGTTGGTCAGGACCGAACCCTGTGCCTCAAGCACCGCGCGGCTGACGATATTTTCAGACGCGATCAGCTCGATCTGGTTCTGCTGACGGGTCAGCTCGCCGTCAAGGGCGGCTTTCAGCTCGGGATCGGTTGCGGCCACATGGGCCGAAAAGAAGCCATCCTGGGTAAATTTGCTCATGGAAAGTACCTCGTGCGCTATGCTCAGAAACCGGTTGATCGCGTCTTTAGCCTTTAATGCCGAGCTTGTCGACCCGGCGTTGATGGCGGCCACCCTCGAACGGTGTGTCGAGGAATTCATTCAGGCAATCGATGGCTACCTCGTCGCCGATAAGGCGCGCACCAAGGGCCAGTACGTTGGCGTCGTTATGCTGGCGCGACAGGCGGGCCATCAGGCCGCTTTGGCAAAGTGCCGCACGCACCGCGGGATTGCGGTTGGCCGCAATCGAAATACCGATACCCGAGCCGCAGACGATAACACCACGCTCGGCCTTGCCTGCCGCAATCGCGTCGCCGACAGCTGTGCCGAAATCAGGATAATCGACGGATTCAAGGCCGTGCGCACCCAAGTCCAGCGCTTCATAACCACGAGCGGCGAGCCACTCCTTGATTTTTTCCTTGAGGGCAAATCCGGCATGATCGGAAGCAAGGGCGATGGGTTTGGCGCTCATGATCGGTCCATTCGTAACGGTTGGGGAATTTCTGTCGCGAGGAAAAGTACAGTCGAGCCTTTTCAGCCAGTCTTCTTCTCCGCCGCGTCTTAGCACAATAGATCCGGCAACCCAAGACGAGCGTATATGGATCGGCGCAATTTAAACTAGCTTCCGACAATCGATAAAATTTTCGGAAAATTAGCGGAAGCTTAACCAATTCAAAGCTATTGAGTGGCACGTCATCGCTATTTCTTGTTGAAAGCCCCCCTGCTTTCAGCAATATAAAATCATCACATGTCAAGAAGTCGAGGTGGATTTTAATGTCCGGGAATGCAATTCAGAAGCTAATCGGAGAAGATGTGCTTGCGCTTACGGCTGATATTGTTACGGCCTACGTAAGCAATAACACGATTTCGACGGACGATCTGCCACGCATGATCCATTCGGTATTCAGCACCCTGTCGTCGCTCAACGGGGCCGAAGCCGAGTCGCAGCCGGTCGAACAGAAACCTGCGGTATCGCCGAAAAAATCTTATACGGACGATTACATCATCTGCCTTGAGGACGGTAAGAAGCTGAAAATGCTCAAACGTTACCTCCGCACGCGCTATAATCTCACCCCTGAGGAATATCGTGCAAAGTGGAACCTGCCGGCCGATTACCCGATGGTCGCCCCGAATTACGCCAAGCAGCGGTCCGCCTTCGCGAAAAAAATCGGCCTCGGCAAGCGCTGATAAAATTAACGCTGAATTCTTGCAAAAGCCCGGTTTCTGCCGGGCTTTTACTTTGGGGCATTAACCTTATTATTTGTCAGGTAAGGATGCCGCCTCGCCCGCCGGACGTGCCCCCACCACCCTGCCCGCCAGCCTTCTTGGCACGCACATATTCAAGCTTGCGGATGGCCAGGCGCTCAAGCTCCATACGGCTCACGCGCGGGTCGCCAACGATGCTGACTTCAAGCCCCGTGCGTTCGCACACAGCCGTGACTTTCACGACAGTGCCCATCTTGATGAATTCGATGATGACCCCGGCGCCTGCCATGGTGTCGCGCCCGGTCAGGACGCTTTCTTCTTGAGCCCGAGCCGCGCCCAGATATCGACAAGGGCAGCGACAAGCGCGTCCATCATGCTGTCGTCATGCATGGGGCCGGGGGTGAAGCGCAGGCGCTCGGTCCCGCGCGGCACGGTCGGATAATTGATCGGCTGCACATAGACGCCGTATTCATTGAGGAGCGTGTCGGACACTTCCTTGCAGAGCACGGGGTCGCCGACGAAAAGCGGCACGATATGGCTGACCGAGTCCATCACCGGTAGTCCGGCGGCCCGGAAGCGGCGTTTCAGTTCGGCCGCGCGAGCCTGCTGACCGTCACGTTCGATCTGGCTGACTTTCAGGTGACGAATGCTGGCCAGCGCCCCTGCTGCCAGCACCGGCGACAGCGAGGTCGTGAAGATGAAGCCCGACGCCATCGAGCGCACGACATCAACCAACGTTTTGGATGCAGCGATATAGCCGCCCATCACGCCAAATGCCTTGCCAAGTGTGCCCTCGATCACGGTCAGGCGGTGCGCGACCTTGTCGCGTTCAGAAACGCCACCACCACGCGGACCATACATGCCAACGGCATGCACTTCATCAAGGTAGGTCATGGCGTCATATTTGTCGGCCAGATCACAGATGGCTTCAATCGGCGCGATGTCGCCGTCCATGCTGTAAACGGATTCAAACGCGATAAGCTTCGGGCGCGACGGATCAGCAGCCTTCAGAAGCTCTTCGAGATGTTCAAGATCGTTATGGCGGAAGATGTGGCGCTCGGCGCCGCTGTTGCGGATGCCCTGGATCATCGAGGCATGGTTCAGCGCGTCCGAGAAGACGATGCAGTTCGGCAGAACCTTGGCGAGCGTCGAAAGCGTCGCCTCGTTCGAGATATAGCCCGAAGTGAAAAGAAGCGCAGATTCCTTGCCGTGGAGATCGGCCAGTTCGCGCTCCAGGAGCACATGATAATGATGGTTGCCCGCGATGTTACGGGTGCCGCCGGCGCCAGCGCCGGTTTCATCAAGCGCCTTGTGCATGGCTTCCAGCACCGTCGGATGCTGGCCCATCCCCAAATAATCGTTGGAGCACCAGACCGTGATGGCGCGGGCATTGTCGCCGGCGTCAAAGCGGGTCGCGCGGGGGAATTCCCCCCGGTGGCGGGAAATATCCGCGAAGACGCGATAACGCCCCTCAGCCTGAATGGCGGCAATCGCGTCAGCGAATACTTTTTCGTAATCCATCGGGCACTGTCCAACTGTCATATACCGCGCCAGTGTATCGGCGCGGCATGTTTAGCGCAACCATACGAAAGTAGTCCAGTGGCCAATTTGTCGCAGCAAGGTGCGACTTACATCCCGAAATGCAGTTTGTCGGACCAGAAGCGTTCAAGATTCCTGAGATTGCGACGCAGGCTCTTCAGTTCCTCCGGCGACAACAGGTTGTCGGCGAGGATCTCTTCCAGGTGATTCTGGTAGAGCTTCTCGACCATATCCCGCACCACATAGCCCTCGTCTGTCAGCGAGATACGCACCGAACGGCGGTCGAAATCTGACCGCTCATGACGCATGTAGCCCATCTCGACCAGTTTCTTGAGGTTATAGGAAACGTTGGAGCCCTGATAATAACCGCGGGTTTTCAGCTCACCCGCCGTCATTTCATTCTCGCCGATATTGTAGACGAGCAGCGCCTGAACGGGGTTCAAGTCCTCAAGGCCGGCACGGTCAAGCTGGTCCTTGATCACGTCAAGAAGGCGGCGGTGAAGGCGCTCGACCAGCGACAGAAGGTCGTGGAACAGGAACTTGGGATCGTCAAAATTGTAGTCGTTCATTTTCGTTCGCCTGATTTCTGTCCGAATTTTCGTCGAACTGTTACCATTTGCCGCACTGTTTCGCACAAAGCTTAACGCGAAGTTAAACCTAAAATTGCCAGCAATTTTTCGCAACAGTGATGAAGCACATGACAGAAGTTTGCCAAGGCGTTAGGGTCGCTGCCGTTTCCGGTTTCGCACGAGGCTAAAGATGACCGTTCGTTTCCCCCTCACCCGCCTTCGCCGCCCCCGCGCACATGACTGGTCGCGCCGCATGATGCGCGAGACAATCCTGACGCCGGACGACCTGATCTGGCCTATTTTTATATGCGAAGGCAAAGGTGTGCGCCAGCCCATTGGCTCGATGCCGGGTGTGGAGCGGCTGTCTGTTGACCTTGCTGTTGTGGCCGCGAAGGAAGCCGCAGCCCTTGGCATCCCGTGCATTGCCCTCTTCCCCTCCACGCCGAAAGACAAGCGTGATGAGCGGGGCGACGAAGCCCTCAACCGCGATAACCTGATCAACACCGCCATGCGCGCCATCAAGGATGCCGTGCCGGAAATTGGCCTCCTGGCCGATGTGGCGCTCGATCCCTACACCAGCCACGGCCAGGACGGGCTCGTTGAAAACGGGGTGATTCTGAATGATGAAACGGTCGGCGTGCTGGTGCAGCAAGCTGTCGTTCAGGCTGAAGCAGGCGCCGATATCATCGCACCGTCCGACATGATGGACGGCCGTATCGGCGCAATCCGCACCGAGCTGGACAAGGCCGGCTTCCAGAATGTGCAGATCATGGCCTATGCCGCCAAATATGCGTCGGCCTTCTATGGCCCATTCCGCGAGGCCGTGGGATCGGGTGGCGTGCTGAAAGGCGACAAGAAAACCTACCAGATGGACCCCGCCAACCGGCTGGAAGCCATCCGCGAGGTCGCCATGGATATCGCTGAAGGCGCCGACAGCGTGATGATCAAGCCCGGCATGCCGTATCTTGATATCATCCGCGAGGTGAAGGACCAGTTCGGCGCGCCGACCTATGCCTATCAGGTGTCCGGCGAGTATGCGATGCTGATGGCCGCCGTGCAGAATGGCTGGCTGGACGGCGACAAAGTCATTCTTGAGGCAATGACAGCCTTCAAGCGCGCTGGCGCCGATGGGGTGCTGACCTATTTCGCGCCGCGCGTGGCGAAGCTTCTGAATGATTGATCGGCAACCGGGCGGGGTTATTCGCCCTGCCCGTCCCGCGTCAGCGAGCGGATGATGCCGCGCATGGTGTGGATTTCCTGCGTAGACCAGCCAGCCGAGTGAAACAGATTCTGCAGCATCCGCTTCTGCGTGGCGCGGCGGTCTTCGCTGCGGAAGAAGCCACGGCCTTCAAGTGCTGCTTCCAGATGCTCGATCAGCCCCAGAAACTCCGATTTCGGCGCAGCGCCATCGGGGTGTGCGGGCTGGATCGGCGTGGTTTTATCCACAGCTTGCGAGAATTCATATGCCAGCAAGATCACTGCTTGGGCGAGATTGAGGCTGCCGAATTCCGGGTTCACCGGCACGGTCAGCACCGTGTCCGCAAGCGCCACGTCGTCGTTTGAAAGGCCGGAACGTTCGGGCCCGAACAGGATTGCAGGCCGCTCGCCGCGCGCAATGGCGGCATGCATCTCGGCCGAACAGACACGCGGTGTTACCACCGGCTTCGGCATGTCGCGGTCCCGCACCGTGGAGGCATAAACGCTGGTGCAGTCGGCAATCGCCTCTTCGACCGTATCGAAGACCTTCGCGTTATCGAGGATCACATCAGCGCCAGATGCCGCAGGGCCAGCCGCCGGGTTCGGCCAACCGTCGCGCGGCGCCACCAGCCGCATGTCGGTCAGTCCGAAATTGAGCATGGCCCGCGCCGCCTTGCCGATATTCTCGCCAAGCTGCGGCCGCACAAGAATGATGGCGGGCTGAAGATCACTCATCATCAAGCCTTCCGCCAAGTCGTGCCGCCCGGTCCGTCCTCAAGGACAATATCTTGCGCCAGAAGCTCGGCACGGATCGCATCGGCGCGAGCGAAGTCTTTGTTCTTCTTGGCGTTGATGCGTTCTTCGATCAGCGCTTCGATGGCCGACGCATCGCCCTCACCGCGGAACCATTCCGCAGAGCCAGCTTGCAGGAACCCCATGAACTGCGCGCCAGCCTTCAGGTCCGCTGCCGTTTCGGGCGCAGCAAGCGCATCAAGTGCCGCCAGCGCCTTCGGCGTGTTCAAGTCATCGCTGAGGGCTTCGATCACGCTGGCGGGCACGTCAGCGGCTGCCGTCACGCCGTCCGTCACGCGGTACCATTTATCCAGCCGTCGCTTCTGTTCCGCGACGCTATCAAGGCTGAAATCAATCGGCTGGCGGTAATGTGCGGTCAGCAGTGAAAGGCGCAGCGCTTCGCCGGCATGGCCATCGGCGATCAGGTCATGCACGGTGTGGAAGTTGCCGAGGGATTTCGACATCTTTTCGCCGTCCACGGTCAGATAACCATTGTGCATCCAGTAGTTCACGAAGGTATGGCCCCCGTGCGCGCATTCGGATTGCGCGATCTCGTTTTCATGGTGCGGGAAGATCAGGTCCTGCCCGCCGCCGTGAATATCGATGGTCTCGCCCAGATGCTTCTCGATCATGCAGGAGCATTCAAGGTGCCAGCCGGGGCGGCCACGACCCCACGGGCTTTCCCAGCCGGGTTGATCGTCGGTGGAGGGCTTCCACAGCACGAAATCCGCCGGATCGCGCTTGAAGGGAGCGACATCAACCCGCGCGCCCGCCACCAGTTCATCGCGGCTGTGGCGCGACAGACGGCCGTAATTCGGCATCGAGGGCACATGGAACATCACGTGGCCTTCGGCTTCGTAGGCGTGACCCTTGGCGATCAATGTCTGCATCATGGCAATCATTTCCGGCAGATGCTCGGTCGCCTTCGGCTTGACCGACGGATCAAGGGCATTGAGCGCGCCCATATCCTCGCTGTACGCCTTGGCGTAGCGGTCCGAGATGACGTCGATGCCGACGCCCTCGTCCGCCGCACGCTTCATGATCTTGTCGTCAATATCCGTTATATTACGGGCATATGTGACGTGTTCTTCACCATATACATGACAAAGAAGCCGGAAGAGCGTGTCGAAGACCACCACAGGCCGCGCGTTGCCGATATGGGCAAAGTCCCAAACGGTCGGCCCGCAGACATACATCCGTACATTCTTCGGGTCGATGGGCGTGAAGACCTGCTTTTCGCGGGCAAGCGTATTGTAAAGACGGATTTCCGTCATGCGGCTTCCCCGCTGAGGCGCGCCGCAACCTTCTGACGACCGATCAGCGGCAGCAGTGTCGCCATTTCCGGCCCGCGTTCCTGCCCTGTCAGCGCCAGGCGCAGCGGCATGAAGAGGCCCTTGCCCTTCACGCCCGTCGCTTCCTTGATCGCGTTCGTCCATGCGCCCCAGGTCTCGCCTGTCAGCTCACCCGAAGGCAGCAGCTCAAGCGCCTTTGCCATATGAGCCGCGTCCTCGATCACCGGTGTCACCGGCCCGCGCACGATGGCGAGCCAGTCTTTCACGTCGGCAAGTTTGTTGAGGTTCGGCTTCACCGCTTCCCAGAAAGCCTCGTCAAGGCCGTCCAGCCGATCCGCAACCAGCGCGAACGGCGTGGCGTGCAGGATCTTGGCATTGAGGATGTCGAGGTCAGCCGGATCGAGCTTTGCGGTCGAACGGCCGAATTTCGAGAAGGCAAAGCCTTCAATCAGGGGCTCCGGCGATACGAACGCCTCGATAGGCTCGCTGGTACCAAGGCGCGCCAGCAGCGAGATGATGGCCATGGGCTCGATGCCTGCTTCATCGCGGTATTCTTCGACTGACATGGCGCCGTGGCGCTTCGAGAGGCCCTCGCCGCTTTTGCCGGTAAGGAGTGCAAAGTGCGCCATTTCCGGCACTTTGCCGCCGATGGCTTCGAAAATCTGGGCTTGCACGGCCGAGTTGGTCACATGATCTTCACCGCGCACGATATGGGTGATGCCATAGTCCACGTCGTCAATCACACTCGGCAGCGTATAGAGGTACGAACCATCCTCGCGCACGAGGATCGGATCGGAAAGGGCCGCCATATCAATCGACTGCGTGCCGCGAATGAGATCATTCCACTCCACGCGGGCCGGCACTTCAAGCATGAAACGCCAGTGCGGCTTGCGGCCCTCGGCTTCAAGCTTGGCGCGGTCCTCGTCCGTCAGGGCAAGGGCTGCGCGGTCATAAACCGGCGGCAGGCCGCGACCGAGCTGGATCTTGCGCTTCATTTCCAGCTCTTCAGCGCTTTCATAGCAGGGATACAGGCGACCAGCTGCCTTGAGGTCAGCCACCACCTCGTCATAACGGCTGAAACGCTCGCTCTGACGGAAGGTGTCATCATAATTCAGGCCAAGCCATGCGAGGTCGCGCTTGATCGCTTCCTCGTTCTCGAGCGTGGAACGTTCGCGGTCCGTATCGTCGATCCGCAGGAAGAAGGTGCCGCCCTGCTGGCGCGCGAACAGCCAGTTCACGAGCGCGGCGCGGATGTTCCCGACATGGAGTTTTCCGGTCGGAGACGGGGCGAAACGTACCTTCACAGTCATTCTTCTCAATCCTTGATCGGTGGGGATAAGCCCCCACGCGGGGCGATCAGCCTCGCCGCGCGCTCCTGAACCCGTTGGTGATCGGGTAGCGCCGGTCGCGGCCGAAGTTCTTGCGCGTCAGCTTGACGCCCGGCGGGGCCTGCCGCCTTTTGTACTCGGCGATGTACAGCAGGTGCTCGATTCGTGCAACAGCCGATGCGTCATGGCCGCGTGCCACAACCTCGGCGACCGACATTTCCTCGTCAACCAGACAGCGGAGCATGTCATCCAGCGCTTCATAGGGCGGCAGGCTGTCCTCGTCCTTCTGATCGGGGCGAAGTTCGGCCGTTGGCGGCTTCGAGATGATATTCTCGGGGATCACGACCCCGCTCGGCCCTTTGGCGCCCGGCGGCACATGGCTGTTGCGCCAGCGCGCGAGCGCAAAAACGTCCATCTTGTAGACGTCCTTCAGAATATTGTAGCCGCCACACATGTCACCGTAGAGCGTGGCATAACCGACCGACATTTCGGACTTGTTGCCGGTGGTGAGCACCATCTTGCCGTATTTGTTGGAAAGCGCCATCAGCGTGACGCCACGCAGGCGCGACTGGATATTCTCTTCCGTCGTGTCGGCGTTGGATCCCTTGAAGGCATCGGCCAGCATCGTGTCCATCGCTTCCACACCGGGTGCGATGGAGATGATATCGTAGCGGGCCCCAAGGGCTTCTGCGCATGCCTTGGCGTCCGTATGGCTTTCGCCCGATGTGTAGCGCGACGGCATCATCACGCAGTGCACGGCATCGGCCCCGAGCGCATCTACGGCAACAGCTGCCGAAAGGGCGCTGTCGATACCGCCCGACATACCAAGGATCACGCCAGGGAAACGGTTCTTGCCCGCATAATCGCGAAGTGCCAGCATCATGGCCTGATACAGGCCTTCCATCCGGTCGGGATCGTACCCCCGATGCCCGCCAGCAACCACATAGCCCTTGTCGGTTGCGTCAAGCCGGATGAGCATGCCCTGACTTGCCCACGCATCCATGGTGACAGCAAGGCGGCCATCGCGGTCCATCGCGAAGCTGGCACCGTCGAACACCAGTTCGTCCTGCCCGCCAATCTGGTTGCAGTATAGAAGCGGCACACCGGTTTCCGCCACGCGGTTACGGGCATGGGCAACGCGTTCGCCACCCTTGCCATCCTCGAACGGGCTGCCGTTCGGCACGATCATGAAATCGACGCCACTGGCGGCAAAATGGCTGGAGATGCGCGGGAACCACATGTCCTCGCAGACCATCAGGCCGATGCGCACGCCGCGAAAACCGACCGGGTCCGGCAGTGTTCCTGAAACGAAGACTCGTTTCTCATCGAACACGCCATAGTTTGGCAATTCGTGTTTGAACCGCACAGCTTCGACCCGGCCGTCGGCCAAGAGAAGTGCGGCATTATGAAGCCCCGCATCCGACAACCACGGCGCGCCAACCACAAGGCCCGGACCACCGGCTGCTGTCATGGCCGCCAGCCGCTCCACCGCGGCTTCCGCTTCACGCACGAAAAAGGGCTTCAGGACCAGATCTTCGGGCGGATAGCCGACGACCGAAAGCTCCGGCGTCAGCACCAGATCGGCGCCGTGCGCTTTGCCCTCAACCCAGGCGGCCTCAATGAGGGTTTCGTTGCCGGCGATCGCCCCGACAGTGGGGTTGATCTGTGCCATCCATATGGAAAATGCCTTTGTCATGCCATGCTTTTAGCCAACGACGTGAGGGGCGGCAAGCAGCATTCTGGGCGGCCACAAGATCGATAGGCATTTTAATAAAATTGTGATAGCGTCCGCTTTGCCTGTGCATTTTTCGAGGGCGCGGGCCAACGGGAGAATAAGGACTAGCCGGGGGGCGAAGGGTGCAATTGCCAGCACCTGTCCAGACATCTCCATATCCAGTGCCGGATCGGCCAGATTGGCCGCGCCGGAGCGCCCTCGGCAGGCATGTTCCGTGTTTGCAGTTTCATGCAACTATGGAAAGGGGGGCATTGATGGGATTTTTCAAATCCACTCTTTTTGCCATCAAGCTGTTCTTCTCCGTCCCGGCCTATGCGTAAGCGGATCGTGAGATAAGTACCAGATACCTTGAAGCGTGCGGCCATGCCATGCCCGGCATGGCCGTTACTTTTTCCTCAGAACGGCACATCCGAGCGGAAAGTGAGCGCCTCGCCCGTGGCCGGGTGCGCAAAGGAAAGTTCGGTAGCATGCAGGCACAGGCGCGGGGCGGCGGCCCTGCCTGCTTCGGTCGCATAAAGCGGATCACCGATGATCGGATGCCCCAGGGCTTGCATGTGCACCCTCAACTGATGCGACCGGCCGGTGATCGGATAGAGCGCCACCCGCGTGTTGCCACCCTCCCGCACCAGCACCTTATAGCGTGTCAGCGACGGCTTGCCGTTATCAAAGTCGACCATATGCTTCGGGCGGTTCGGCCAGTCGACGATCAGCGGCAGGTTCACCTCGCCCTCGCCTGCTTCCACGTCGCCTTCAACGAGCGCGGTATAGAATTTATCCGTTTCGCGGTTCTCAAACTGACGGCTGATATGGCGGTGCGCGTCCATGTTCAGGGCCATCACCATGATGCCGCTGGTGTCGAGATCCAGCCGGTGCACGACTGTGGCAGTGCGGCGATCCTTCTGCACCCGCCATGCAAGGCTGTCGCGCATCTCGCGCCCACGCCCGGGCACCGAGAGCAGCCCGCTCGGCTTATCAAGCACGATGATATCCGCGTCCTCATAAAGGACGGTCAGCCAAGGCTCGGTCGGCGGATCATAGACAAAATCAGGAAGGCTCATGCGATCCCCATAAAAAGTCATGCCGGGCTTAACCCGGCATCCAGCGTCTACAGAAGACTGGACCCCGGCTCAAGGCCGGGGTGACAATATTTATCAGGCGGCTGCGCTTGCCGCCATCGCGTCGCGTTCTTCCTTCAGAGCTTCCGCCAGCTGGAAGGCGAGCTCGATCGACTGGCTGGCATTGAGGCGCGGGTCACAGTGGGTGTGATAGCGGCTCGACAGGCCTTCTTCGGTGATCGCCACGGCGCCGCCGGTGCATTCGGTGACATTCTGCCCTGTCAGCTCCAGATGGATGCCGCCGGCATAGGTGCCTTCGGCGCGGTGAACGGCAAATACCTGCTTCACTTCCTTCAGCACGCGGTCGAACGGGCGGGTTTTCAGGCCGCCGGCCGCCTTCACCGTGTTGCCGTGCATTGGATCGCACGACCACACAACAGTGCGGCCTTCGGATTTCACGCGGCGCAGCAGGCGCGGCAGATATTCTTCGACCTTGTCGGCGCCGAAACGGCTGATCAGCGTCAGCCGGCCCGCTTCGTTCGAAGGATTGAGCTTGTCGATCAAACGAATGAGGTCGTCCGGTTCCGTCGACGGGCCAACCTTCGAGGCAATCGGATTGCCGATGCCCGAGAGGAATTCCACATGGGCGCCATCAACCTGACGCGTACGGTCACCAACCCACAGGAAGTGTGCCGAGGTGTCGTACCAACGGCCGCTTGTGCTGTCGATGCGGGTCATGGCCTGCTCGTAGCCCAGCAGCAGCGCTTCGTGGCTGGTGTAGAAGTCCGTGCCCTGCAGTTGCGGAATCTCGGCCGGGTGGATGCCGCAGGCTTCCATGAAAGCGAGCGCATTGCCGATCTGGTCGGCGATTGCCTTGTAACGCTCACCCGCGCCGCTTTGCGACACGAAATCGAGATTCCACTGGTGTACCGACATCAGGTTGGCATAGCCGCCCTGCGCGAAAGCACGCAGCAGATTGAGCGTCGCAGCAGCCTGGCTGTAGGCCTTGAGCATACGGGCGGGATCAGGCAGGCGGGCGCCTTCCTCGAACTCCATACCGTTGATGATGTCACCCCGGTAGCTCGGCAGTTCCACACCGTCGATAGTTTCGGTGCCCGCCGAACGCGGCTTGGCGAACTGGCCAGCCATCCGGCCGAGCTTCACCACAGGGCAGCTTGCAGCAAAGGTCAGAACGACCGCCATCTGCAGCAGCACACGGAAGGTGTCTCGGATATTGTTTGGATGGAACTCGGCAAAGCTTTCAGCACAGTCGCCCCCCTGCAGGAGGAACGCCTTGCCGTTTGCGACTTGCGCAAGCTGGGCTTTGAGACGGCGGGCCTCGCCGGCAAACACGAGCGGCGGATAGCTCGAAAGTTCCCTTTCGACTTGCCCGAGTCGCTCAGTATCCGGATAGTCCGGCACCTGCACGACGGGGCGAGACCGCCAGCTGTCTGGGCGCCAATCACTCATTGAGGTAACCTTTCTCAAAATTCGGCGCCAGGGCGCCGCGACAGAAAATTCCATAGGCCGCCGAAAATTCGCAATTTCCGGCGCGTCCATAAACAATGCAGCCGCCTTAATGGCAAGTCAATTGTCAGCGAGACCGGAAAACGGCGGGAAAGGCTACAATTTCTGTCGCTTTCAGTGACGATTTCTTAACCTTGATCGCTTGTAAATCCCCTCGCCAGACGGCATAACCCAGCCCATAAACGAGCCCCGGAACGAAAGCCAGTTCATGTTTGTCGTGCCTTTTGATGTAGAGCGTATCGTCTTCGATCTTGACGGAACCCTTGTGGACTCCGCCCCCGATCTGCACCGCGCCACAAACCATGTGCTGACAAGCGTCGGGCGTCCTGAAATCCCGATCGAAGCCGTCCGTCATATGGTCGGCGAAGGGGCACGGCGACTGATCGAGAAGGGACTGATGCATACCGGGGGGATCAACGGATTTGATCTCGATGCCCTGCTCCCGACATTCCTTGATTTCTACAAGGACAATCTCTGCATCGAGAGCCGCCTCTATGACGGCACGCTTGAGATGCTGGATGCGCTTGATGCCCGCGGCATCAAGTCGGCCGTCTGCACCAACAAGCCCCTGCATCTGGCCGAGCCGCTTCTCGAAGCCCTTGGCATCCGCCAACGCTTCATTGCCGTGACCGGCGGCGACAGCTTCCCGTTCCGCAAGCCAGATCCCCGGCACCTTACCGAAACGCTCGCGCTGATGGGTGGCACCGGCCGTGCCGTGATGGTAGGCGATACGGTCAGTGATACGGCAGCCGCGCGGGCAGCGGGCATCCCGAGCATTCTTGTGAGTTATGGTTACCTGAACGGCAACCTTGCCGATCTCGACGCGGATGCCATTGTCGACAGCCTTGTAGATATCCCCGGGATTCTGCGGGGCTGAGATAAAGAATCTGGCCTTCATCAATCTGTAACATTAGTGTCATTCATTGTCTGCACGACTGCGGGACACGATTCCTGCATCCAGATTGTATGACCCCGGCGTGCCAATCCGGCTACGCCGCCGTGAACAGAGCCAGGCACCCATGGAACCCGCAGACAATAGCTACAAGAGCCTCCTCAGCGAACGCTCCGTTATCGCGGTTCTGGTGCTGTTGCTTGTCCTCATGTGGACCCTCGGGCTGACGACACCTGCCACCGTCATCACGGTCGGTGGTGCGGCAATCGTGCTGCTGGTGCAGCTT
The DNA here is from genome assembly GCF_026719705.1 of Pseudokordiimonas caeni. GTDB lineage: Bacteria > Pseudomonadota > Alphaproteobacteria > Sphingomonadales > Kordiimonadaceae > Gimibacter > Gimibacter caeni. The sequence continues at coordinate 1,255,505 of NZ_JAPPRR010000001.1, forward strand.
GAAGGCAAGCGGCGGCTGGATATCCTGCGCGCCCGTCATGCTGCTCACCCGGAGCCTGAAGAAGTGCAGACGGAAGGAACCATGTCGATGCGCGCCCATGCGCTGAACGGCCTGCCCTCGCCCGTGCTGATCGTTGACGACCAGCACAAGATCGTTTTCGCCAACGATGCCGCAACCGCGTTTCTTGGCGCCAATCTTGTCGACGAAGACGTATTCCTTTTCCTGCGCCATCCGCGCATCGTGCAGTCGGTAGACGCGGCCCTCACGGACGGCCCGCAACTCGCCGGTTCGCTGCGTTATACCGCAGCACATGATCGCAGCTTCGATATCACCATCGCCCCGCTTGCCGAGCGTTCGGCGCGCGGCGGACGGCAAGCCATGATCTATTTTTACGAGGTCACGAGCCTTCTCAGGACCGAGCAGATGCGCGCCGATTTCGTGGCGAATGCCAGCCACGAGCTGCGCACGCCGCTTTCGTCTGTGATCGGCGCCATCGAAACGATCCAGGGCCCTGCCCGTGACGACCCGGATGCCACTCAGCGGTTCCTTTCGATCATGCAGAAGGAAGCCGAGCGTATGGCCCGGCTGATCGATGACCTTCTCTCGCTGTCGCGGATCGAGATGTCGCGCCATGTGGCGCCGGACACCCAGTTCGAGATTGGCCTCGTCATCGGCAATGTGATCAATGCGCTTGTCGGTCAGGCTGGCGAGCGTGATATCGTTATTTCCAACGAAGTCGCGGCTGGCCTGCCGAGCGTTCGCGGTGACGATGACCAGATCACGCAGGTGCTGCTGAACCTTCTGATGAATGCCATCAAATATGCCAATCGCGGCACCACCGTGCATGTGAAGGCCGAGCTTATGCCGGGCGCAGCGAAGGTACGCATCGCGGTGGCAGATGAAGGCCCCGGGATCGCGCCCGAACACCTGACACGCCTCACCGAGCGCTTCTACCGGATCGATACGGCACGTTCGCGCAAAATGGGCGGCACGGGCCTCGGCCTCGCCATCGTCAAGCATATCCTTTTACGTCATGAAACAAATCTCGACATCAGGAGCGAAGTCGGCAAAGGCTCGTCCTTCGCCTTCGTCCTGCCCGTTTCAAAAAGTGACGCAAAATAAACAGGTTAGCCAATTGTTACAGTCTGTCATGAAACTGTAACACAGGCATTGTACCAAGGGAGCACCCGAGAAAGCCAGTCGGACGGGCCGCATCCAGCACCCGGTATCACCAGATTGGCCGCTCACCGCGTTACGATAACAATCGGAGCCACCAGAAATGAAAAAGTATCTCCTTGGCACTATCGCCGCCCTCGCCTTCATTGGCTCGACGGGTGCGCATGCTCAGTCGCGCGACCAGATCCGCATTGTCGGCTCCTCGACCGTATTCCCCTTCTCGACCGCCGTGGCGGAAGAGTTCGGCCGCACCACCAACTTCAAGGCCCCGATCGTTGAATCGACCGGTTCCGGCGGCGGCCTGAAACTTTTCTGTGGTGGCGTCGGTACGGCACACCCCGACATCACCAACTCCTCGCGCCGCATCAAGCAGTCGGAAGTTGATATGTGCGCCGCCAACGGCGTCAGCGAAATCGTCGAAATGAAGATCGGCTTTGACGGCATCGTGATGGCTGCTGCCAAAACCTCGCCCTCGATGACGCTTGCGCTGCATCACATCTATCTTGCGCTCGCAGCTCAGGTCCCGGCTCCGGGCACCGATGGCGGTGAAGGCCACCTGATCCCCAACCCATTCAAGCGCTGGAACGAGATCGACCCGAGCCTGCCGAACGAGGAAATCGTCGTCCTCGGCCCGCCGCCGACCTCCGGTACCCGTGACGCCTTTGTCGAACTCGCGCTAGAAGTCGGCTGCGACTTCTTCAAGGGCAATGCCGCGCTCAAGAAATCGAACGAGAACAAGCACAAGCAGGTCTGCCAGACCGTTCGTGAAGACGGCGCCTATGTTGAAGCTGGCGAGAATGACAACCTGATCGTCCAGAAGCTTCAGGCTGATGGCCGCGCTGTCGGTGTCTTCGGCTACAGCTTCCTCGACCAGAATAGCGACGTCCTGCAGGCCTTCCCGGTTGCCAAGGATGATGCCGAAGCCGTCGAGCCGACCTTTGAAGCCATCTCGTCGGGCGACTATCCGGTTTCGCGTTCGCTTTATGTCTATGTGAAAAAAGCGCATGTTGGCGTTGTGCCCGGCATCAAGGAATTCCTGACCGAATTCACGAGCGAAGCAACCTGGGGTGACATGGGCTATCTGGCCGACCGCGGCCTGATCCCGCTCCCGGAAGACGAGCGCGCCACGGTTGCGGAAGACGTTGCCGCCCTCAAGCCGCTCAGCCTGAAGTAACAGCATTATCGAAAGCGGGGCGGAGACAAACCGCCCCGTTTCCCCACTGCCTGAAACGGCCTATACTACCAGTCGGCCAGCACCCGGAAAGACCAGATGACCAGTTCAGCCATCTCCGTCATCATCCTGCTTCTCTCGCTTGCCGCCTTTGCCGCCGGACGGCAGCGGTCGCTTGCCACCGTTGGCGGTCGCCGTAGCGACCTGCACAGCCTGCCCCGCCACTATGGCTATTTCGCCGCGTCCCTCGTTATCCTGCCAAGCACCCTGATCCTCGTTCTGTGGCTCACCTTCGGCGACTTCGTGCTGGAGCGGATGACCATGAATTCAATTCCGGAAGGGGCAGTCGCCACCGAAGGTGTTGAAGACCATCTGGTGCTGAACCGCGTCCGTATCGCTGTCGATCAGGGTGACCGGGTTGAAAAAGACCCGACGATCCTCGCGGCCGCCAAGTTTTACCGTGAAGCCCACGGAGAAGCTGTCTGGGTTACCTTCGCTGCAGCTCTTCTTGCAGGCCTCGCGGGTCTTGCCTTTGCCCTGAAGGCGACAAGCCCCGAATTCCGCGCCCGCAACAAGGTCGAGACGATCATGCGTGTGGTGCTTATCGCCTGCTCGACGCTTGCCGTTCTCACCACTGTCGGTATCGTTGCCTCGCTGCTTTTCGAAAGCCTGCGTTTCTTCCAGCAGGTGCCGATCAGCGAATTCCTCTTCGGCCTGAAATGGAGCCCGCAAACCGCGCTGCGCGCCGACCAGGTCGGCTCATCCGGTGCCTTCGGGGCTGTGCCCCTGTTTGCCGGCACGCTGCTGATCAGCCTTCTGGCCATGGCGGTTGCTGGCCCCATCGGGCTGCTCGCTGCAATCTATCTGACCCAATATGCAAGCGGCCGGGTCCGCGCCGTGGCGAAACCGGCCCTTGAGATCCTCGCAGGCGTGCCGACCGTGGTTTACGGCTTCTTCGCCGCCCTCACGATAGCGCCACTTTTCCGCGACATGGGGCTGAGCGTCGGGTTGGATATCGCCAGCGAAAGCGCGCTTGCAGCCGGCGTCGTGATGGGCATCATGATCATTCCGTTCGTCTCGTCCCTGTCTGACGATGCGATCACTGCCGTGCCGCGCAGCCTTTCCGATGGTTCGCTTGCCCTTGGTGCCACGCCTTCGGAAACCATCCGCAAGGTGATCCTGCCCGCGGCGCTCCCCGGCATTGTCGGCGCGTTTCTGCTGGCCGTGAGCCGCGCCGTTGGCGAAACCATGATTGTGGTGATGGCCGCCGGCATGCAGCCAAACCTGACGGCCAACCCGTTCGAAGCGGTCACGACCGTGACAGTGCAGATTGTCGCCCTGCTGACCGGTGACCAGGAATTTGACAGCGCCAAGACACTTTCCGCCTTCGCGCTCGGCCTCGTCCTTTTCGTCGTCACCCTTTTCTTCAACATGATTGCGATCCGCGTCGTGCGGAAATATCGCGAGATTTACGATTGAGGCCCGCTCCATGACGACGCCCTCGAAAATCGACAGTCCGACCCTGTGGGACAGCAAGGAAATGCAACGGCGCACGGCGCGCCGCTACCGGCAGGAACGCATCTTCCGCGCCGCCGGCCTTGGTGCAGTGGCAATCTCTGCGCTCTTCCTTGTTGTGCTCCTCGGCAATATCATCAGCCAGGGCACCGGCGGCTTCTTCCAGACGTATATCGAGACGGAAGTCGAGCTTCCCGTGAAGGTGCTCGGCGACCCGCGCACCATGACCCCGGAAGAGTTTGCCAATTCGGTACGCCGCGCCAACATGCTGGGTCTCGTTGCCAAGTCGCTTGAGGAAACTTTCCCCGAAGTGACAAGCCGCAGCGAAAAGCGGGCGCTTATCAAGATCTTCAGCACCGGCGTGCGTGGCCAGCTTGCCCAGTTCGTGACCGAAAACCCAAATGTTGTCGGCACGCGCCAGAAACTTTGGCTGCTTGCTTCTGATGATATCGACCAGGTGGTGAAGGGCAATATCGATACCGAGACCGACGAAGGAGACCGCCGGGTTTCCGACCGCGAACTGGCTTGGCTGCAGAAACTTGAAGATGCCGGCCGCGTGGATGTGAAATTTCACACCACCTTCCTGACGTCGGGCGACAGCCGCAACCCGGAAATGGCGGGCGTTTGGGGTGCGGTCGTGGGCTCGGCGCTCACGCTGTTTGTAACGCTGATCCTCGCGTTCCCCGTTGGTGTGCTGACGGCCATCTATCTTGAAGAATTTGCGCCGCAGAACCGCTTCACCGATTTCCTTGAAATCAACATCAACAACCTCGCAGCCGTGCCGTCGATCGTCTTCGGTCTTCTGGGCCTTGCCGTCTTCATCGGCACTATGCACCTGCCGCGCTCGGCGCCGCTTGTCGGCGGGTTTACCCTTGCGCTCATGACGCTGCCGACCATCATCATTGCCAGCCGCGCCGCCATCAAGGCAGTGCCGCCGTCGATCCGCGATGCAGCCCGCGGCCTTGGCGCGTCGCCGATGCAGGTGATTTTCCACCATGTGCTGCCGCTTGCGATGCCCGGCATCCTGACCGGCACCATCATCGGCATGGCGCAGGCGCTCGGTGAAACCGCGCCGCTCCTGATGATCGGCATGGTCGCCTTCATTGTCGACATTCCGTCCGGCATCACGGGCGCCGCCACTGCCCTGCCCGTGCAGGTCTATCTCTGGGCGGATAGCCCGGAGCGGGCCTTTGCCGAAAAAACTTCAGCCGCCATCATGGTACTGTTGTTTTTCCTCATCATGATGAATGCGGTAGCCATCAAACTGCGTCAGAAATTCGAACGGAAATGGTAATGTCCGCTATGCCTGATCAACTGTCCCGGATGACCGAAGCGATGCCTGAAGTGACCCAAACCACCCGTACCCCGAAAATGGCCGCAAGGGACGTCCATGTCTATTATGGCGAAACCCATGCTGTGAAAGGCGTGAACCTTGACCTGCACCAGGATGAGGTAACAGCCCTGATCGGCCCGTCGGGTTGCGGCAAATCCACCTTCCTGCGGTGCCTCAACCGCATGAACGATACCGTTGCCACCTGCCGTGTCGAAGGTTCGATCACGCTTGATGGCAAGGATATCTACGACAACAAGATCGATGTGGTGCAACTGCGCGCCCGTGTCGGCATGGTGTTCCAGAAACCGAACCCCTTCCCGAAATCGATCTATGAAAACGTCGCCTACGGCCCGCGCATCCACGGCCTTGCCGAAACGCGGCTCGATCTTGACGAGATCGTCGCCACGAGCCTCGAAAAAGCCGGCCTCTGGAATGAGGTGAAGGACCGCCTCGATACCCCCGGCACGGCGCTTTCGGGCGGTCAGCAGCAGCGCCTTTGCATCGCCCGGGCGATTGCCGTGAACCCCGAGGTGATCCTGATGGACGAGCCCTGCTCGGCCTTGGACCCCATCGCCACGGCGCGCGTCGAGGCGCTCATCGAGGAACTCAAGGGCCGCTACGCCATCGCGATCGTGACCCACAGCATGCAGCAGGCTGCCCGTATCTCGCAGAAGACCGCCTTCTTCCACCTCGGCAACCTTGTCGAGATGGGCGAAACCACGCAAATCTTCACCACCCCGCGCGAGGAACGCACGCGCGATTATATCACTGGCCGGTTCGGCTAAGGACGGGTGAGGGAAAAACCATGGAACATATCGTGAAATCATACGATGCGGAAATTCGCGAACTGAGAAGCCTGATCAGCCGTATGGGCGGTCTGGTGGAAGACCAGCTTTCCGCCGCCATCACGGCACTTTCTGAATATGATGTCGAACTGGCCGCCAAGGTGAAAGCCGGCGACCGCCAGATCGATGACCTTGAAATCCAGGTGGAAAACACTGCCGTTTCGATCTTCGCTCGCCGTGCCCCGGTAGCCGATGACCTGCGCGAGATCATCTCCAGCCTCAAGATGTCGGCGGTGTTAGAGCGCGCCGGCGACTATGCCAAGAATATCGCCAAGCGGACCATCGCCATCGCCCAGGAACGCCCGGTCGGCTTCCCCCCGACAATCGTGCAGATGAGCGAGCTTGCCGCCACCATGCTGCGCGACGTGATGGACGCCTATGTCCGCCACAATGCCGATGCAGCCATGGATGTGTGGTACCGCGACGAGCAGCTCGACAATCTGCATAACACCGCCTACCGGCAACTGATCGCCCGGATGGTGGAAATGCCGGATCATATCAACACCTGGACCCACCTTCTGATGATTGCCAAGAATCTGGAACGCATCGGCGACCAGACAACCAATCTGGCGGAACAGATCTATTACAGCGTCAAAGGCACGATCCTTGAGGATACGCGCCCCAAGCATGACCTGACGAGCTCGGTAACGTCCGGGCCCGACGCCAGCGCCTGAAATGGAGTGAAAGCTTGAAGACGAAGATCCTGCTTATCGAGGATGACGAGAATATCTCGGAACTCGTGAAATATAACCTGACCCGCGCCGAATTCTCCGTGATCACGGCGGCGGACGGGGAAGAGGGCCTGCTTCTGGCCACGGAAGAATCGCCTGACCTGATCCTCCTGGACTGGATGCTGCCCAATCTTTCAGGGCTTGAAATCTGCCGTCGGCTGCGCCGCAACAACAGCACAGCCCACACGCCGATCCTGATGCTGACGGCCCGCGCAGACGAGCCCGACCGTATCCGCGGTCTCGAGACCGGCGCCGATGATTATATCACCAAGCCCTTCTCGCCGAAGGAACTGGTGGCACGCATCCAGGCGGTGCTGCGCCGGGTGCGCCCAGCACTGGCAGCCGAGCAACTGCGCTTCAAGGATATCGTGCTCGATAACGTTTCCCATCAGGTGACCCGCGCCGAAAAGCCGGTCCATCTGGGGCCGACCGAATATCGGCTGCTGCGCCACTTCATGGAAAATCCTGGCCGGGTCTTCAGCCGCGAGCAGCTTCTGGACTCGGTCTGGGGCTATGACGTCTATGTGGAGCCGCGGACCGTGGACGTGCATATCCGCCGCCTGCGCAAGGCAATCAACGGCGACACGCTGCCTGATTATATCCGTACCGTCCGTTCGGCCGGTTACGCCCTCGACACGACAAACAGTATCTGAGGGTCAGACAAGACTTGCCGCTGCGGCCAGCAGCCCGGCGGCAAGCGCAGCATCGGCACCGGGGCCTGCCCCGCTTGATTGCGACAAAAGCGGCGTAAGACCCATCCGGGCCGCCGCTTTTTCCATTTCTGCGGTCTCTGTGGCGGCAAGCCGGCAGTGACTGATGGCGGCAGGCGACAGGGTATAGAGGACGGCTGCCGCTGAGAGGGCGGCTGCACCGTCAAGGATCACCGCCAGCTTCTGCATGCGCGCCGCCAGGATGGCGCCGATCAGTGCCGCCACCTCGCGACCAGCATAGTGACGGGCGAGTTCAAGCGGGTCGCCTCTCTCGCCTGCCTTCTCAAGCACCGTCAGCAGGGTCGCTGCATGCGCTTCCCCCCCGAAAGCGAGCGCGGAAAGACCCAGCACATTGCCACCAGCCGCCACCGCTTCCATCCCGAACGCCGCCGCCGCCATCATGTCACGGGCCGACCATGTCGGCGCCTCAACATCCACACGGTGAGGCACGGTCGGCGCCAGTTCGAGGATGCGCAGGCCCACCCCACCCGGCTTGCACAACTGGTTCACAGGCGCCGTGCCCTTGGATGCCTCGGCGATGAAGCCCGTGATGGCTTCGGGGTCTGCGCCGTCTTCATAGCTCGATGCCAGAAGGCAGATATGGGTCTCCCGCGTCGCCGGATGCTCGCCCCCGGCCACGGAGGCAAGCCATTCGGCGATATCGGGCATCGCACCCGTCACTATCCCCTTGACCGCCAGATGCTGCCGCACATGGCGACCGGCGCAGTCGTCGAGCGCAGGAAGGCGGTCGATCAGGGTGCGAAGGTCATCGAAAGGGGAGGCATTGGTCTGCATGGCGGCATCCGGGCATATGATTGAAACGCGTCATTTCTATAGAAGCCGCCTCGCCTGCCTGCAAACGGAAAAGGCGTGCCAAGCGTGGCACGCCTTCCAATTCGGATCGGATGTTCAAAGGGCGCAGTCAGACCCCGTGTTCATCCATGCCGCTGGCCAGTAGCCTTGCAAGGCCGAGAACCTTCTTGCGGACGCGCGGGTCAGCAATACGGTAGTAGGCTTCGACAAGTTCAAGAGTTTCCTGCTTCTCGAATGCGTCAGCATCCAGACCTTCCGGTACAGGGTTGTAACCGGACAATTTGGTTTCGGCGCCTTCGAAAAAATAGGCTACAGGCACATCAAGCGCCGCAGAAAGCCGGAAAAGGCGGCTCGAACCGATGCGGTTCGTGCCTCTTTCGTATTTCTGCACTTGCTGGAAAGTGACCCCCAAGTCTTTACCAAGCTGCGTTTGAGATAGGCCCAGCATTTTCCGTCTTGCGCGCACACGTTGTCCAACGTGTACGTCAACCGGATCGGGACTTTTCATCATTGCTTGCTCTCCAGTTAGGTTGGCAATGGTATTATAGGCTGCATCTCTTACCATCGCCAGTATCTTGTCGGCCCTGTGCGGCATACGAACAGGCTGACAAGGCGGCCTATTTCCTCACGTTGAGCTTTCGTGCAGATATTTCAAGGGATAAGTCTGCAATCGCCACCGGATACAATCGCAACCGGTGGCAGCCGATTGCAATCGGAACAGGGTGTATCAAAATGGAACAGAATCAGGCAGCCGATTCACAACCGACGCTATAGAGCACTACCCCTTCAAGGACTTGCTCGCGAGTTCGCGTACATCGTCACTCAACTTGGGCTCGTCGAGGATGAAGCGCAGCGAGTCGAGCATCATGCGCTGCCGTGTAGGGGTCAGCTTGGCCCAGCGGCCGAGCGGTGCTACCAGCCGGGCGGCTATCAGCGGGTTGATCTTGTCCACGGCAAGGATGGTTTCAGCGAGAAAGCGATAGCCCTGCCCGCCCGCTTCATGGAACCCCGCCTGATTGAGCATGGTGAAGCTGGATACCAGCGACCGCAGCCGGTTCGGATTCTTCAGCGTGAAGGCCGGGTGACGGGCCAGCTCGCGCACCTTTTGCACGGTGTCGGCCCGGCGGCTTGTTGCCTGCACGGCAAACCATTTGTCGAGGACTAATGGCTCGTCTTTCGAGCGCTCGTAGAAATCGGCAAGGATCTCATCGCGGCAAGCAAAATCGCTGTCGCTGACGGCAGAAAGTGCAGCGATGCGATCGGTCATATTGTCCGCCGCCTCGTAATGCGCCTTCACCAGCGCTTCGCCGGCAGGCCGGCGCGCCAGGAACTGCAGCAGCAGGTTCGACAAGCGCCGCGCCGAACGCGCCGCCCCGTCCTGCCTGTAGCCACCATTCGTGCGAAGGCTATCGTACCGCGCCTGCATCTCGGCCTCATAGCGGGCGGCCAGATCGTTGAGCGTGGCTTCGCGCGCCGCATGCAGATGGCCGGGCTCCAGCACGTCCATCATCTGGCCAAGCTCGACCTCGCCCGGCAGCGTCAGAAGCTCGGCAAGGAAGGCCGGGTCCAGCGTATCGTCGGTAAAGAGGCTGCCGGCGGCATCGCTGAAAGGCGTATCGGCGGGCGCGTTGCGGCCTTCAGCAAGGGTAGCCGTCAGGCCCGGCACCTGATCGCGCGCAAGCGTCTGAGCGGCTTCCCAGCGGGCGAACGGATCGCTGTCGTGCCGCAGGAGAAAGGCGAGGTCGTCGCGGGTCAGGTCGCTTTTCAGCAGCACGGGGGCGGTGAAGCCGCGCAGGAGACTCGGCACCGAACCTTCGGGCACGTCCTTGAAAGTGAAGCTCTGCCGGGCTTCCTGGATTTCAAGGAGGCACCCGTCATCCCGCCAGTTGCCACCCGAAACGGCCGGCGTGATCGCCTGCCCGTCCGGCCCGATCCAGCCGATCATGAACGGCATATGGAACGGCTCCTTCACAGGCTGGCCCGGCGTTGGCGCGGTTTCCTGCTCGATTGTCACGGTAACCTCATTGCCGTTACGGGCGCGCGAAACACTCAGCACCGGCGTGCCGGCCTGCGAATACCAGCGCTTGAACTGGCTGAGGTCCTTGCCCGACGCATCGGCCATGGCGGCGGCGAAGTCGTCACAGGTGACAGCCTGCCCGTCGTGCCGCGCGAAATAGAGGTCCATGCCCTTGCGGAAGGCTTCAGCACCGATCAGGCGGTGCATCATGCGGATGACCTCGGCGCCCTTGTTGTAAACGGTGACGGTATAGAAATTGTTGATTTCCACGTACCGGTCCGGTCGTACCGGATGCGCGAGGGGGCCGCTGTCTTCCGGAAACTGGTGCGAGCGCAGGATGCGCACGTCCTCCAGCCGTTTGACGGCGCGCGAGCCCATGTCGGCCGAAAATTCCTGATCGCGGAAAACGGTCAGGCCTTCTTTCAGGCTGAGCTGGAACCAGTCGCGGCAGGTAACACGGTTGCCGGTCCAGTTATGAAAATATTCGTGGCCGATGATGCCTTCAACACTGTCATAGTCCCGGTCCGTGGCCGTCTCCGGGCTCGCCAGCACACATTTGGTGTTGAAGATGTTCAGCCCCTTGTTCTCCATGGCGCCCATGTTGAAATCGCCAACCGCCACGATATTGAAAAGATCCAAATCATATTCAAGACCATAGACTTCTTCATCCCACTTCATGGATCGCTTTAACGATTCCATGGCATGGTCGCACTTGTCGAGATCGCGCGGCGCGGCATAGATATTGAGCGTTACCTTACGCCCTGAAGCAGTCGTAAAGCTGTCTGTAATATGGCCCAGATCGCCAGCGACAAGAGCGAACAGATAGCTCGGCTTCGGGAACGGATCTTCCCATTCCGCATAGTGGCGGCCCTCGCCCAGATCACCGGCGGCCACGGGATTGCCGTTTGACAGCAGCACCGGACAGGATGCCTTGTCCGCCTCGATCCGCACACGATAGCGTGCCATCACGTCCGGGCGGTCAGGGAAAGCGGTGATTTGGCGGAATCCTTCGGCCTCGCACTGGGTGCAGAACATGTCGCCAGAACGATATAGCCCTTCAAGCTTCGTATTGCTTTGCGGCTTGATGCGGGTGACGACCTCAAGCGTACCTTCGGGCCCTGCCCCTTCAACCGTCAGCGCACGTTTGCCCCGGCTGAAACCAGCCGGTGCGCCGTCAAGTTTCACCGAAACGATTTCCAGCATGTCGCCGGCGTCCAGCATCATAGGGGCGGCAAGGTCACCCTGACGCCTGAATTTGCTGGTTGCAGTGATATCCGCGTGGGTATCGAAAAGGCGGAAGGTCAGATGGATGTCGGTAACGACCGTTTTGGGCGGTTCGTAATCGGCCAGAAAGATTTCCACCTTGTGTTCGGACTGTGCCTCGGTGCCGTTTCTGACCGCCTGATCCATCATTTCCTACTTGCCTCTTCGTTTGCCCTTCGAGCTGTCGTCGACATAATCGAGCGGGAGGGCTGTTGTGTATTTGATGCGTTCCATCGCGAAGGAAGAGCTGACGTCGGTCAGCTTCACCCGCTTGATGAGTTCCTTGTAGAACTTGTCATAAGCTGCCATGTCCGGCACCACAACCCGCATCAGATAGTCGATCTCGCCGCTCATGCGGTATAGTTCGACAACTTCCGGGAACTCGCCCACAAGGCGGGCAAACTCATCAAGCCATTCCCAGTTATGCTCATTGGTGCGGATCGCAACAAACACATCCAAGGGCACATTGACCATGTTCCGGTCAACCAGTGCCACCCGCGCAGTGATATAGCCTTCCTGTTCCAGCAACTGGATGCGGCGCCAGCAAGGCGTAGTCGAGAGCCCGACGCGCGATGCAATTTCAGCGGTGCTTAACGTGGTATCCTGTTGCAGCAGATCAAGGATCTTGCGGTCAATCTCGTCCATAATACCCCCAACAACTCGTTTGGCGCAGTGTTAGCCCATTTGTGGGGGAAATAAAGCGTTTTCCTGCGAAAAAGTCGCAACTAATCTCTACTTTTGCGAAAAAAAGTCATCTCAAGCACACGGTCAAGGCTAGCAGCCCCGCCTCCCGTCAACGAAAGTGATAGAAAACCGACCATCCATGGCAAATGTTCCATCCAATAGCTGGGGTAGACGAAGAGCTGGATGACCAAAGCCATGAGGAGAAGCCCGAAGGCCGCAAAGCGGGTGCCGAGACCAACCAGCAGCATGGCCGGCAGGATTGTCTCGCCCAGCAAGGCAAGTTGTGCAGCAAGGCCAGGGTCAAGGAGCGGCAGCCTGTATTCTTCTTCGAAAAGTGTCACGGCAAGATCCGAGGGCACCCAGAAACTGTCACCTGCTTTCGTGCGCCCGGATGCATAAAAAAGCGGCGCGAGCCAAAGGCGCACTGCGAGCGGCGCCAATGCAGTAGCGCCCGGCAGGCTGGACAGCCACGCTGACCCCTGCTGATATCTGATTACAAGCGCGCTCACGCTGCGTCCCCTTCTAGTTCAACATGCACTTCGCCGCTGCGTCCGGCCACCAGCACCTGCTGCCCGCCCGCGCCCATGTCCACAGCCTCTGGCGCAATATGACCGCTCGCCGCGCGCCACAGGTCAAACACCGGGTGGGCACTCGTGAGCCGTGCTTCGGCGTCTCCGGCCCGGTTCTGGATGTCGTGAATGAGCCATTCGAGCCGCGCGAGGTCGGCCAGATAAGGCAGCGACTGCGTCGGTGTAAAATCGGTCAGGAAATCACCCATGCCGGCGCCATAATCGTTAAGCACCGCCGAGTGCGGCGGGTGGGCCCTCACGTAGGCACGGGCAACGGCGCGCCAATATTCATCGCCGACAAAGGCACGGCAGGCGGGATAGCGGTCCATCAGCGTATCGATGAGCCCAAGCCGCAACGTGTTGGCATGGATGCGCAGCCGGGCATGCGGATCAAGCCCGTGGCCATTCACGGCAAGGCCAATCACGGGTTCGGGCCCGGCGCCTAGTATTTCGGCCTTCATGGCCTTCTGCAGCGTCGCAAGATCAGGCATGGACGGCGTATCCTTCGATCAGAATGGCGCGGGCTTTTTCGCTTTCATCTACAAGCTCGGCAAGCGGCGGGATTTCATTGTCGCGTTCCAGAAGCGTCGGCTTCGGCCCAGCGCGCTCAATCAGCCGGCGGTAAAGCGCCCACACGGCGTCGCTGACCGGGCTGCCATGGTCGTCGATCAGGATGGTCACGCCTTCCACCTCGCGTTCGATGTGCCCCGCCAGATGGATTTCGCCGATGCGGTCGGTATTCACCCGGTCGATATAATCCGCCGCGCTGAGGCCAAGGTTGCGGGCGCTGACCTCGATGTTATTGACATCCAAGAGGAGCCCGCAGCCAGTGCGGTCGCAAAGGGCCTCCAGAAACTCGACCTCCGGGATCGAGGGGCCGGTGAAATCAAGATAGACAGAGGGATTTTCCACGAGCAGCGGCCGGCCGATCTCATCCTGTACCCGCGCCACATTGGCAGAAACCACATCAAGCGTTTCGGCATTCAGAGGCAGCGGCAACAGGTCGGCGAGATACGCCCCGCCCGAGACAGACCAGGCAAGATGCTCGGAAACGAAGACGGGCCGGTAGGTTTCCACCAGATGGTGGAAGCGGGCGAGGTGGGCTTCATTGATCCCTTCAGCGGACCCGAGCGACAGGCCGACACCATGAAGGGAAATCGGATAGTGTTCGGCGATCCGGTCCAGATAGCGGCGGTGCGGGCCGCCGGCCATCATATAATTTTCAGCGTGAATTTCGAAAAAATCGACGGCGGGTCGCGTGTCCAGCACGGCATCATAATGCATCGCCTTCAGGCTGATGCCCACGGTGCCCTTCCCCTTGGATGCCATGACGCGCGCCCCGCCGCAGATCAAGCCGGATCAGGCCTTGGGGGCTTCGGTCGAGCCGCCAGCAAGGCGCTCGCAAAGGCCGGCGGGTACATAGATCCATTCGTCTTTCGCATGGTCTTCTTTCGCCTGTCCGGCGCAGCTGTGGCTAGCCGTGCCGCAGTCGTTGGCGCCCTTGGCGACAACGCCGTAGCACTTTTCCTTGCCCTTGTTGCCTTCAGCGGCCACCGGACCGGCAACGATCATCGAGGCTGCGAATGCGGCACCCGCCGTGGTCATGGCCAGTTTGCCAATCGAGGTCATTTTCATGGGTATTTCCCCTTGCACTAGACTTGGGCCGAACCCCCTTGGCTCGGCCTGGGGTCATATTGGCCGCGGCGTGTTGCGAAGGGAAATCATAAGACTGTCACGTGTTGGTGAGACAGTTCGCGCACCCTCATCCCGATCGTCGAACATCTGACCGGGCTCGACCGGTTGCCAGACGCGGGTTTCAGCTTTCATGCGGCGCCCATCAAGCTTGAGGACGTTGGCACCTTCCCGGTGCGCGCCTATGCGACCTTCTGATACCGCAGAGAATCAATCGTCCGAAAAGTCGTTCCGGTAGTCCTTGAGGAAGGATTGCAGGCCGGAGACATTGGCGATCTGGCTGACGATCTGGCTGATCTCGCCACCGGAAAGATCCTGCGGGCCGGTCAGAAGCGCGAAGGCATTGGCGAACTCGCCTTCCTTCATGTCCCCGGCAAAGCGGCGGCGCAGCACGGCAAGGCCTGCCTTGTTCTCGTCGAACGTCATGGCGATGGCAAGACGCAGCAGCTGTACCCGGTCCCCCGGCTCCAATGGCTCGCCACCTTCACCCTTGCCATCAAGCAGTTTCAGGCCGGCGTCCACCATTTTCGGCCAGTCTTTCGATTGCCAGTAGATGTCAGCCCTGAGAAGGTTCGACGCCCGGTCGTTATCTTCCTCGATCAGCACCTCGGCTTCTTCATAGCGGCCAAGTTCGGTCAGTGCCCGGGCTTCAACCAGGCGGCGGTCCAGCTCGATTTCCACGGGCAACTGCGGCTCGCGGGTCGCACGCAGGGTGCCAAGGGCACGCTCGGGGTCACTGTTCAGGAGATAAAGCTTGGCCAAACGCGAGGCGATGGCCGCACGGGCCGCCCCTTCCGTCCGCACTTTCACCTGATATTCAAGGAGTTCCGCTGCCTGATCGATCAGGTCAAGCGCGACAAGCCTGTCTGCAAGGCGGCGGATCATGGCATCGCCGTCCGCCCCGAGCGGGGTAAGCTCACGGAATTTGTAGAAAAGCCCGATGGCCGCCACCGGGTCCATCCGGTCAGCTTCGCCCTCAAGGTAAAGGCGGCGGAAAATCTGGCTCATCTTGGCGGACATCCGGGCCTCACGGGCGCGGTCCGGGAAATAGGTGACCCCGATGCGCAGGCGTTCCAGCCCCTCTTCATACCGGCCAGCCGCGAAATAGAGGTCGGCGAGTTCGTTTAAAAGATCAAACTCGAGCCCGTTGCCGCGCCAGGCGTAACGCAACTGTTCCAGCGTCTCGATGGCTTCGGTGCCGCTGAGGATACCCTTGCGGATATCGTGGGCTGCCCGTACGTGACGGGCTTCGGCACCAATATCGCGCTGTGGTGCCATCGCGAGACTGTCGTAGGCGATGAGGGCGTCTTCTTCACGACCTTCAAGTTCGTCGATCCGTGCTGACAGAAGTACGCGCTCGGAAAGCTGCCTGTCAGTCAGGGCTACGCCGCCGAGCAGTTCAAGCTCGCGCTTGGCGAGTTCCATGTCGCCGGTTTTCATGGCCGCGCGGATGACGGCGAGCTGGATATCGGCCTTGTCCTTGTCGTCATAGGGGCCGAGCACATCGACGCCGCGCCTGTAATTGGCAAGGGCTGCCTCGGGCCGGTTCAGGCCTTCATCCACCAGCACCTTCCACAGCGACACATCCTGTTCGGCTGTCAGGCTGTCGTTGCTGAGGTCGGCGTCTGCGGCCTGCAGCCTCCCCTTCTTGACGTTCGCAACGCCGCGCACCGCCAGATATTCGCCGTTTCCGGTCAGCGCCGGGTCTTCATCCAGCATCATCTCCAGGATAGCCAGCGCCTCAGTCGCACGGCCATGCGCCAGATAGAAACGGGCCAGATCCCAGCGGGCTTCGTTGCGGTCGTCCGCCGGGCGCAGGGACAGCGCATAAAGGAGTCGGGTGCGGACCTCGTAATAGTCCTCCACATCGCCTTGCCGCCATGCCTTGAAATCAATGAGCCGCCGCAGGGCCTGATCCCGCGCGGCATCCCCTTCTGCATAGCGCGCATCACCGCTCATGATCGCCACGCCGTCGCGGAAACGCTCGACCCGGACTTCATCCGAATAAGGCACTACAACGATGCCCTGTGCTGTCTCGCCAACCTCGGCGACAGTGTAGCGGAAGGCTTCGGCCATCCCCTGCCCGCCTTCGACCAGTGGCACGATCACGAGATCGTCGCCGATCAGGGGGTCGGCGACAGCAATACGACGACCGGCCGCACCAGACGCGATGAAGACCTGCTGGCCGGATGGCGTGTCGATCCGTTTGATCGGCTTCAGCGGAAAGCGCGGCGCCGTGCGCAGCGGCTTGAAAGAAAGTTGCCAGCCAGCCCCATCGCGCATCACCGAAAGGCTCGGATCCCCCTCCAAGGCAAGGCGCAGGATCGTTGCGTCCGGATGATCGATCCGGGCAACCGATGTAATCACCCCTTCCGACCCGCGCGCCAAAGCAGCAGGATCAACGGCAAAGGGTCTGTCGACCACCAGCCAGGCCTCGCTCGAACGTTTGAAGAAGGCAAGTCCCACATCCGGCTCGGTGATCGGCAAGGTGAGCTGCACGCCCCCCTCGGCCAATGCCCGGAAGACAGGCTGCAGGCGCGGATAGTCTGCACTGCGTCCCTCGAAAGTCGGCGTTTCGGCGGCGGGCTCCGGTGTGGTTTCCGGTTGCTGTACCGGTGTTTCTGCAGGTGGCGTCGTCTGCGGGCGGCTCGGCGCGTTGCGTTCGGCAGCACTTGCAGGCGCCACCGACTGGCCGGAGACAACCGATGCGGGCGCTACATCCATCACATCAAGAACAATGGAGTTGCCGCTGCGGAAATGGCGCGGCCCCGCCCCTGCCGGCATCGTCACGGTTACAGTCGTGATATCGCCTTCCCGGCTGATCGAGGGTGCGGCCATGCCGCGCAGCACACCCCGACGGATCGCGCCGAGGTCGGCATCGAACCCGGCTTCAATCCTGATGGTCAGCACATTGCCGTCAGTGCGCACGGAATAAGGCACTTCACGCGGCAGATCGAATACCGCACGACTATAGTCCGTGTGCTGGCCGACGCGAACGGCAATCGTGCCGAAGTCCACAGCCATAACAGGCAGGCTCAGGAGCACAAGCAGGGCCCAGAGCATCTGCCGGAGCTTGCCTTGCACGCCTTCAGAAAATGTCATACGGCCCCCGTTCGCCTGCCTCGTCAATGAAGACGATATCGATCCGTTCGGCCAATTCATAGCGCGTCTGCAGGGTCATCGTCTGCCCCAATTCTTTAAATCTTGTATCGGCATAGCCGACGGCGACGACGGGGCGGGCATAGCCGCGCGAAGCCAGAAGGCCAGCCACCATCTGACTGCGCGCGATGGAAAGTTCCCAGTTCGACCGGAAAAGGCCGCTTTTGACCGGCTCCTGATCGGTATGCGCGGCGATCACGATGCGATTGGCGATCTGGCTGAAGGTCGCGACCAAATCCCCCGCTGCCGCGCTTGCGCCGGGAAGCAGATCAGCCGTTTTTCCATCGAACAGGCGGTTTGCGGGGATTGACAGCACCACACGGTCGCCGATCCGGTAAGCCTGCGAACCTGCCAGCGCCTCGCTTGTTGTGGTCGCGCGTTCCAGAATGCTCAGAAGATAGCCGGGCCCCACACCGCGCGCCCGCGACTGACGCATGCTTTCGGGTGCGTCAAACTCTTCGGTTTCCACCATGGCGCGGGTCGGGTTGAATTCGCGCTGGAAGGCCGTCACCACGGTCCGCCAGCTGTCATACTGGACCGAATTCATCGAATAGATCAGTACGAAGAAGGTGAGAAGCAGCGAAAGCAGGTCGGCAAAGGTGAGGAGCCAGCTGGCATCGCCGCCCCGGCGCACCGATTGTTCCTGCTGACCGACCTCGGGCAACATCAGCGGAACTCACCTTCGCTGGCGGACAGATCGACATCCGCGCCGCTCGCCAGTGTCGGTCGGAAGACCACAAGGATACGATCCTCCGCGTGCGCCGCGAAACCGGCGCCGTAGGTGCCGCCTTCAAGCCCGGCGTCGCGCAAGAAGCGGGCAAGAGAGCCCGAACGGCGAATGGCAATCTCCTGCCCACGGGTGAGTTTCGGCGTCACGGCCGCTTCGCCATTGCCGAACAGGAACAGCACCTGCTGGCGCTGACGGGCTGATGCGCCCTTGAGCATGCCAAGGATACGCCCGAGGAATGCTTTGCGATCCGACCGTACCTCCGTATCGACGCCGGAGAAAAGCGCACTGACCGGGATATCCAGCTCAAGGATGCGGCCGCCGGCCCCTGTGAAGCGGCCCTCGATGGCCATTTCGGCAAAGAATTCCCCCTTGATGCTGGTCAGCAGGTCATCGGTCGGGGCCGTCTGCTCGGCCGGATCAAGGCCCGGCGGAGCAACCGGGGACGACGCTGCGGAGAAAGTGCCGCTCACGCTGTCCATCGTTTCCACGGCCTTCGCAGGCGCATGATTGGAAACCGCATTCAGCACGATGAAGAAGGCGAGCAGGATCAGATAGAGCGAGACGAACAGCCCCATTGTGCCGTCAATCGGCGGCTGGCGCCGGATATGATGGTCATCATGCAACATGGGGATGCCGGGCTCTCCTCCGTGGGCCGCGATCAGTCGAACATGGCGAGGATGGCGTCGATCTCATCCTGGCTGTTGCCCTGCCCCTCAAGCTGAGGGCCGTGCAGCAGATCCTTGTCGTTCACGGCGACACCTTCATCGTCTTTTTCAATCTCCGCTTCGGCGGCCGCTTCCTCGACATGCGTATCGCCGATGGCGTCGGCAAGGCTGTTGAGACGCTCTTCCAGATGCTGCAGGATGCGGGCGACCTTGGTCACGCGCTGGCCGGTCAGATCCTGAAAGCTCGAAGCTTCGAAAAGTGTGATCGCGAGATTGCCGAGCGTGGCTCCCATGTCGCCCTCAGCATCTTCCGCCATGGCCTCGAGCGTTTCCGCCACATCCATGATCGACGTTGCGGCCGCATCGGTGGCTTCCACGATGGCGTCAAGCTGCTCCGCCGCATCGGGGATCGAGCGGTTCGACAGGTTTTTCGGCCCGAGGTCCGAGAGAACATGCTTGGCCGCCCCGATAAACAGGGTCAGCTCCCGCAGTTCCGAGGCGACTTCATCAAGCTCGTCATCCACCACCGTGCCGCTCATCAGGCTGCCGACGACGTTGGAAATCTCGGCAATCGCGACATTGTCACCCCGATCCTGGCGCAGGGCTTCCGCGCGGCTCTCAAGGCTGACTGGTTTGGCTTCTTTGGTCATTCTGAAACTCCGGTGCCGGGCCTGCCGGCAAACTGAAACTGTTCAATCAGCACTCTAAGCAAATCAATTATTACCTTGAATATCCTCAATTTTTGGCGCCTGAGCAACATTGGCAAGCTCGGTCGTCAGGCGTGAGGCCGCGTCGGGGGACATCTTGGCCATCAGCGCCGCCACCTTGAGCGGCTTCATTCGCGTCACCAGATCCATCTGGGTTTCAAGCCCCAGCATTTCGAAACGCGGCGCTGCCTCTTTCGCGGGCATCGTTTCATAAACCTTCACGATGCTGGCGAGTTGTTCGGCTTCTTGGTCCTCGAAGACCTTGAGGTGGCTTTTCACCTGTTCTTCCAGCACTTTCAGCTGGCCGATCTTGTCATCAATCCGCTTTTCGAAGGCGAGCAGCGTTTTTTCCTGCTCGTCAAGCTCGCGGGCGCGCTTGTCAAGCTCCAGCCGGCGCTGGCGAAGCTGGCTCAGAAGTTCCATCTCTTCGCTCGATGGCAGGCCGATGATTGCCGGTGCCCCGGTGTCTGCGGGCGGTGCTGCCTCATCGGCAGCATGCTCGACACTTGCCGCGTCCTGATTTTCGGTCGTGGCCGTTGCTTCCTGTTCTTCCGCGTTCGCCGCCGAGAACATCAGGTCAACGCCTGTGTAGATATCGACCGTACGGCCAACGAGCGCCAGCGCGGCCACACCGATCAGCAACGGAAACAGACGGACGCGGCGCCGCGTCACGATATCGGTGCTCGGTGCCTGGTCGTTGGCTTCGTTAAAGATTGGGGTCATTGGCCTGCCTGATCCTGATTTACAGCCTCAGCGCGCTTCCCGGAGCGCTGCGAGGATTTCTTTTTGCTGGCGCGAACCGGCTGCCTTCTCGGGCTCTTCCGTCGGCGTTGCTTGCGGTGCTGCTGCAGACTGCGAATTGCCGCCCGTAAGCCCGCGTTCGATCCGGTCAGCCAGATTGTTGCCTGCCTCGGTGATCAGTTTCAGCTCGTCGGAAAGGGCCCGCGCCTTGCGGATTTCGCCGCCAAGCTTGCCTTCCATTTCCTGCGCCGAATGCTTGAGGTTCGCGATGCCGCGCTGGGCATCGACCACGGCATTGTTCAGCCGGTCGGTCAGTATCTTCAGCTCCGCCTGACCTTCGCGGATGGTGCCAAGCCGGGCATAAACGACCCAGCAGCTGACAATCGCCAGCACAAGGAGGAGCGCCAGCACACCATCAACGATCAGACCGGCCATTTCAGGCAGCATCCCCTACTCCTCCATATTCGCTGAATGCAGGCGCTCCGCCGTCCGGCGCACCTGCACCGCCATATGTTGGCCCGCCCGCCCGATGGCGCCGCTGACCATGGCAACATCACCGCATTTTAGCACGATTTCATCGCGCGGTGTCTTGTTAAAGACCACGGTTTGCCCGACTTGCAGGTTCATCACCTCGCCCAGCGACATTTCGGTTTCGTCCATGATCGCCATCAGGTCCACATTGGCGCGCCACAGTTCGGTCGCGAGGTGCGTTTCCCAGATGGTGTCGCGGCCGAACTTTTCGCCCATGAAACGCTGCAGCAAGAGCTCGCGGATGGGTTCAAGCGTGGCATAGGGGAACAGCACTTCAAGCCGCCCGCCGCGGTCTTCCATATCGACCCGAAGCTTGATAAGGACAGCCGCGTTGGGCGGCCGGGCGATTGTGGCGAAGCGCGGGTTGGTTTCCAGCCGGTCGAAGGTGAAGTTCACCGGCGACAGCGGCTCGAACGCACCGCACATGTCTTTCAGCACCACCGAAATCATCCGCTCCACAAGCGTCTGTTCGATCGTCGTATAGGGCCGGCCCTCAATCCGCATCGCCGCCGTACCGCGGCGCCCACCAAGAAGCACGTCCACGATTGAATAGATCAGGCTCGAATCAATGGTCATCAGACCATAGTTGTCCCACTCCTCGGCGCGGAACACGGCCAGCATGGCCGGCAGCGGGATCGAGTTCAGATAGTCGCCGAAACGGACCGACGTGATGTTATCCAGCGAAACCTCGATATTGTCCGATGTAAAGTTACGCAGGCTTGTGGACATCATGCGGACCATGCGATCGAAGATGATGTCCATCATCGGCAGGCGTTCGTAGGAAACGAGCGCGCTGTTGATCAGGGCGTGGATGCCGGTGGTTTCGCCAGCGTCGGCATCGCCGTCAAACCCGAGAAGACTGTCGATCTCGTCCTGATCGAGCACCCGGCCGGGGGCAGCCCCGGACATTTCCTCGTCGTCTTCTTCAGGAGGCGCATCTCCGCCTGCCATGGCCTCCCATTCGGCGGCCATTGCATCCTGATCGTCGTCACCGCCGCCTGCCATGGCTTCCCACTCGGCCGCCATTGCCTCGTCATCGATCGGTTCGTCTGCCATCACTTTTGCCTTTCGGGCTTGCCTGCATGGTTACACGCACACATGCAAGAATCAGCCCTGAATCAGAAACTCGCGGAACAGCACATCCTTCACGCGGGTCGGCGCCACCGCCTGATTGATCCGCATCAGCAGCTCTTCCTTCAGGCGAAACAGGCCCGCCGCACCGTCAAGGTCTTCAGGCCGCAGTTCGCGCATATAAATGTTCAGTTCATCCAGAATGCGGGGCATCTTGGCATCAAGATCGGCAAGGAAGCTTTCGCGGTCCACTTCAAGCGAGATGGTCACCGTCAGGAAGCTCGAACCCGAGCCGTCCGTTTTCAGATTATAGGTGCGGCGGTCCAGATCCCTGAACAGGATTTTCGTCGGCTCGTTCTCGGCGGCCTCCGAAGCCGCGCTCGCTGCATCGCGCCCGGCAACGTGATCCGCCCCCATCTGGTCGAGCTCGGCTTGCGCCTTTTCCGCGTCGGTTGGTTCAGGATGATCTTCGCCGCCCCCGAAAAGCGACATGATGCCAAGCACCGCGAAAACGAGGAAAACCAGACCGACAACACCAAGAACGATAACCTTGCCGTTGACCTTCTTCTTTTCCAGGCCCTCTGTCAGCGCCTCATCACCAATGCCTGTAGTTTCTTCCGACATGCCTGCCTGCCTTTGCCTTCGGGACGCGCGGGGGCCATACATACCCCGGCTCGCAATCATCGCGAAGTTTATCTTTATTATTGCGCGGTTAACAAGCCGTGAAACCGGAACATGCGGAATAAAAATCCTGCAGGCATCATGATTGTCGCTGCCCTGCCGATCTTGCCGCCGGGCGGCAGAAAGCGACGGCAAGCTTTTCCCCGGTCGAGCGCATCATACCGGCTGCCGACCCACATCCCTTTGAAATATATTAAATATTCTGACTGGCATGCTTCATGCTTTTTCCATGCCGAACAAAGCCGCGCCAGACGGCATGAATTCGGTACATTGGAGAAGGATGATGGATTCCACTCTCTATATCAGCCTGTCCCACAGGATGGCTCTCAGAAGGCGCATGGACGTAGCGTCCCACAACGTTGCCAACATGTCGACGACCGCCTTCAAAAAGGAAAGGGTTGCGTTCAGCCAGTATCTGATGGACGCCCCCGGCGCCGAAGCGGCAACCCGCGGCAAGATCGCCTATGTGCTTGATCACGGCGTGATCCGCAATCTCGAGATCGGCCGCATGGTGCCGACGGAAAACCCCCTCGATATCTATATCGACGGCAAGGCCTATTTTTCCGTCCGCGCCCAGAACGGCGACACCCTTTACACCCGCAACGGTCGCATGATGATCGATGCCGACGGCGAGCTTGCCCTCACCTCCGGCGAGAAACTTCTGGATGATGGCGGCGCGACGATCGAGATGCCCGATGGTTATACCTCGGTGGCGATTGCCGCAGACGGCTCGGTTTCCACGAATATCGGGCCTATTGCGAAGCTGCAAATTGCTGCCTTCACGGACGAGCAAGCCCTGCAGCGGCGTGGTTCCTCGCTGTACGAGACGAACGCGCAGCCGATGCCTGTGGACCAGATGCCCCGCATCACGCTCATTCCGAAGGCTGTGGAAGAATCCAACGTCAACCCCATCGAATCCATGATGGAAGTGATGGAAGTTCTCCACGCCTACCAGAAGTCAGCCAAGTTCGAAAAAGATTACCAGGACATGCGCAAGGACGCGCTCGACCGGCTCGCCCGGGTCCAGTAAGCGCCGCCTTATAGCACCGAAAGGAAGTTCCGATGAAAGCCATGAGCACCGCAGCAACCGGCATGTTGGCCCAACAGCTCAATGTCGAGGTCATCTCGAACAACATTGCCAACATGAACACAACCGGCTTCAAGCGTTCCCGCGCCGAGTTCCAGGATCTCTTGTACCAGAATATCGAGCGCGTCGGCGCCAACTCCTCGGACGCCGGCACCACGGTCCCGAGCGGTATTCAGGTGGGCGTGGGCGTTCGCGCCTCGGGCATCTACCGCATCACCGAACAGGGCGCGCTGTCGATCACCGGCAACCAGTATGACTTTGCGATCAACGGCCGCGGCTACTTCCGCATCCAGATGCCGGACGGCACGGATGCCTATACCCGCGCCGGATCGTTCCAGATCGACCAGACCGGCCAGCTTGTGACGCCTTCGGGCTATATCGTGCAGCCGAACATCACGGTGCCTGAAGACAATATCGACATCACCGTCAACGAACAGGGCGAGGTGCAGGCCAAACTTCAGGGCCAGACAAACCCGCAGGTTCTGGGGCAGCTCGAACTGGTGATCTTCCCGAACGAGGTAGGCCTTGAAGCCATCGGCAACAACCTCCTCGTCGAGACGCAGGCGTCTGGTGCCCCCGCCATCTCCACCCCCGGCCAGCCGGGTTATGGCACCGTGCTGCAGGGCTATCTCGAGAATTCGAACGTGAACCCGGTGAGCGAAATCACCAGCATGATCACGGCGCAGCGCGGCTACGAGATGAATTCGAAAGTCATCCAGGCCGCCGACGAGATGATGAGCGCCACCAACAACCTGCGCTGATAGGAGGCTAGAATGACCACCCGGCACATCCCGACCCGTCGCCCGCTTCGCACGGCCATTGTCGCCGGCCTTATGGCCGCGCTGTCGGCGCCTGCCATGGCCGCCACGCTCGACACCCTTGTCGCCAGCGAAATCGAGACGCGTTTCGGCGGCGATGTGGAAGTTCGCATCTTCGGCAAGGGCAACGATGTCGTTGTCGCCGATGCGTTGGCGGGTGGTGTCACCTTCGAAGCACTGGATGTGACGGCACGGCGCGACCGTTTCACTGCAATCGCTCTCGTTCCCAAGGCAGACGGCGGCAAGGTTCGCTATGATCTCCGCGGGTCGCTTGAGGACATGCGCGCCATGCCGGTTCTCACCCGCGCCGTGATGCCGGGCGAGACAATCCGCGAAAGCGATATCGGCTGGGCATCCTTCCCGATGCGGACGCTGCGCAGCAATGTGATCGACGACGTGGAAAATCTGGTCGGCCGCACGGTACGCCGCCCTTTGCAGCCCGGACAGCTGCTGAATGCGGTTGATGTGAAAACCCCGGTTGTCGTCCGCAAGGGGGCAACCATCGCAATGAAACTGACAAACGGCGCCATGCGGCTCGTGGCCGGTGGGCGCGCACTTGAAAATGGCGGGGTTGGTGACACGATCCGGGTAATGAACCTGGCATCTCGGCAGACAGTGGATGCCGTCGTCACCGGTGACGACACGGTCGAGGTCGTGACCCTGCAATCCCACATTCTGGCATCCCGTTGAGTTTGGAGTGAACCGGCGAACGGCCGGGCAAGGAGAGTGACATGAAAAGCTATCCTCTGAAGAAATCCGCCTCCCTCCTGATGGCGCTGGCGCTTGGCGCGTGCGGCGCGATGGACCGTATGTCCGAGATCGGCAAGGAACCGGCGATGACGCCGATTTCCAATGTGGCGGCCCCCGCACAGCAGCGCTCGATCAGCCTGCCGATGCCGAGCCAGGAACCGCAGGTCTTTCAGGCGAACTCGCTGTGGCGCACCGGTGCGCGAGCCTTCTTCAAAGACCAGCGCGCGGCACAGGTTGGCGACATCCTGACCGTGGAAATCAATATCGAGGATCAGGCCAAGATCGGCAATTCGACCGCCCGCAGCCGCACGACGGCAGAAGGCGCCGGCCTGCCCAACATGTTCGGCCTTGAAACTCTGATTGGCAAAGGCATCGGCCAGGTCAGCGGCACCGCCGGTGCGGCAACCGATCCTTCGAACCTTGTGACGGCGGATTCGTCCTCATCCTATGCCGGCACCGGCACTGTGGACCGCAGCGAGAGCATCTCGCTCACCGTGGCCGCCATCGTTACCGAAGTGCTTCCGAACGGCAATCTGGTGATCCAGGGCCGTCAGGAAGTGCGCGTCAATTTCGAGAAACGCGAGCTTCTGCTCGCCGGTATCGTGCGGCCGGAAGATATCTCCAGCGGCAATACCATCCAGCACACCCAGATCGCCGAGGCACGGATTTCCTACGGCGGCAAGGGCCAGATCACCGATGTCCAGCAGCCGCGTTATGGAACGCAGCTATATGACATCATCTTCCCGTTCTAACGACTGAAAGGAGGTTCTGACACCCAGGAACGCATTGTACTTCTTACCGAATTAAAGCCAAACTTATCTGCAGATTTGCAGTGGCCGGGCGCCTCCGTGGCGACCGGCCCTTTTTTCTTGCGCGAGGCATAAGCATAAGTTGCATCCCGGCGCTTGCCGCCTATCGCTCGTACGCATAGGCTGCCGCACAATCAAAACATAAGGGGAAGAATGATATGAAAGCCGAAGCGGCCTTCAAGCCCTGCAGTCCAGATGAATGCGATGCCTGCCTCGTACGCTTGGGTGAGGCGGAGGCCTGACCTATGCCAAGACTGACTTTCCGCCCCCTGTCGCCCCTCGGGCGGCTGGGCTGGCTGCGCGCCTCGCTCGGCGCACTTCTCGGCATTCTCGTGACAGGGTTCGTGACCCGCTGGATCGAGGGTGACAGCAGCATGTTGCCATGGCTGATTGCTCCGATGGGAGCCTCGTCGGTGCTTCTGTTCGCAGTGCCGGCAAGCCCGATGGCCCGCCCATGGCCTGTCCTCGGCGGCAATACGATATCGGCCCTTGTGGCCATCGCCTGCCTGCCGCTTTCGGATGACCCCGCAATCGTTGCCGCCATCGCCATCGCAGCAGCCATCGGGGCAATGAGCGCCCTTCGCTGCCTTCATCCACCCGGAGGCGCGGTGGCGGCAACCGTGGCACTGGGCGGGCCAGCGGTTGCAGCCTTTGGCTGGTCGTTCGCTTTCCTGCCCGTGATGGTCAACACTGCCATCCTTGTCGCCGCCGCATGGGTTTTCAACAACCTGACGGGGCACCGGTATCCGCATGCGGCAACGCCCGCCGAGCCTGTCCCTCTCGCGACCGGTTTCGACCTCACAGAAGACGATATCGAGGAAATCATCAAAAATTATGATGAGGTGCTGGATATCGGCCGCGATGATCTGATCCGCCTGATCCGGATTGTCGAGGCTCAAGGCCGCAAGGGCGACCGTTTCGAAAGCGGCAGCGGCATCTGAAGCAAAACAAAAGGGGACCTGCGAGGCCCCCTCATGCGTTTCACAAGCCCTGAAAACCGCTTACTCGTCGCGGTGGACCTTTTCGGCCCGCTCGTGCGCTTCCTGCGCTTCGATCGTCATGGTGGCGATCGGACGCGCATCCAGACGCCGCAGGCTGATCGGATCACCCGTCACTTCGCAGTAACCATACTCGCCATTCTCGATACGGCGCAAAGCGGAATCTATCTTGGAGACCAGCTTGCGCTGGCGATCACGTGTCCGAAGCTCCACCGACCAGTCAGTCTCGGACGATGCACGATCCGCAATGTCGGGCTCGCGCAGGTTGTCCTGCTGCAGGTTCTGGAGAGTCTCTGCGGATTCGCGGAGGATATCGGCCTTCCAGGCCAGGAGCTTGCGGCGGAAATATTCCAGCTGCAGCGGATTCATGAACTCTTCATCCGGGGACGGAACATAGCCTTCCGGAAGTTTGATCGCTGTCATTGTCTCGGTCATAGTCGCTCCCACTACAATGCACTCCCTGACGGGCATGAGGCCGCGACCGGCCGCTGTCCGCCATACAAGCAGCCCCCTTTTGTCCCCCGGAGGCTCGCGGGTTATATAATGATTTCAGGCTGGACGGGCAAGACGTAATAAAATTGCAATGCTGGCGCTTCATTTGGCGCCGCACAAACAACCGGTAAGCGACTGTAATGTATGGATTTCAGTAGCCGAGCTTGGCAAGCTCGACCTCGGCCCTCAGTTCAATGTCACCCAGAATCTCCGCAAGCTTGGGGTCCGCTATCCGCCCGCGCTGATTCCGTGCGAGGTCGGCAAGGGTCCTGAGATTGCCTTCCGGGATGGCACCAAGAAGCAGGCCGCGCCGCACTTCCTCTAGCATGTCGAGCATTTCGTCGGCCCGTTTCAGGCCCTTCGAACGGCCGACCGTCGCGTCCGGCACTTCCTGTACGCTGAGCAGCACATCAAGGGATGCAATCGGCGACGCCCCCCTTGTGGAAGCGGCACTCGAAGCATGGCTCGTCTCATCGAGTTCGGACGCAAAAGACGATCCATCCGCACTGCGGCGGCGGGATGTTTTCTGGATCGACTTGGATTGGATCTGGCCTGGGCCAAAAATCTTCATGAGACCGAACCTGCCTTGATACGATGGCACGGGACGACACAACCGATACGCTGGTGAGCCTCCCCATGCGGGCATTATGCCATATCACCCCATGGCGTACATAGGTTTCTGTACCGTTTCAACCCCTGCCCCCAAGATTGTGGCATTTGGCCACCGTCTGGCATGCTTCTCGCATCATATGCTGGCAAGAAGCCACAGCCCGGCAAGAAGCGCCGGGTGGCCCCTGTTTGAAGGAAGTCCGAAATGACCCGTTCGATCATCCGTCTGCCGCTTGTCCTTGCTGCCCTCTGCGGACTTGTGCTGCCAGCCCTGCCGGTGGCAGCCGCCTCGCGGATCAAGGATATCGCAGCGGTCGAAGGCATCCGGGAAAACCAGCTTATCGGTTATGGCCTTGTCGTCGGCCTTAATGGCACGGGCGACACGGTCCGGAACTCTCCTTTTACCCAGCAAAGTATCGCTGCCATGCTCGAACGCATGGGTATCAACGCCAAGGGCGTGACCATGAAGCCGGAAAATGTTGCCGCCGTGATGGTCACGGCCAACCTCCCGGCCTTTGCCCGTCAGGGTACGCGCATTGACGTTACCGTTTCCTCGATGGGCGACGCGAGCGACCTGAATGGCGGTACACTGCTTGTCACCCCGCTTCTGGGCGCCGACGGTGAAGTTTATGCCGTGGCGCAAGGTGCCATGGCCGTGGGCGGCTTCTCGGCCGGTGGCGACGCTGCCACCATCGTACAAGGCGTGCCGACGTCGGGCCGTGTGTCGAACGGTGCGATCGTCGAGCGCGAAACCACGTTCCAGCTGTCAGACATGAACAAGCTGCATCTGGCGTTGCATAACCCCGACCTCACCACTGCCCGCCGCGTGGCGGAAGCCATCAACGAGCATATGGGCGAGCGACTGGCGGAAGCTACCGACCCGTCAACCGTTCTGCTCAGCCGTCCGGTCGGCTACAAGCTGCCGCTTGTTGCCATGCTTGCCGAGATCGAGCAACTGTCGGTTACTCCCGACCAGCGCGCCAAGGTGGTGATCGACGAACGCACCGGCACCATCGTGCTTGGCTCCGAGGTTCGCATCAACTCGGTGGCGATCGCGCAGGGTAATCTCACGATCCGCATCTCCGAAACCCCCGTGGTTTCGCAGCCCAATGCCTTTGGCGAGGGGGAAACGGTCGTCGTGCCCCGCACCCAGGTTGACGTGACGGAATCCGGCCCCAAACAGCTTGGCATCCTTCAGGAATCGGTCAGCCTGCAACAACTGGTGGACGGCCTGAACGCTCTGGGCGTGGGCCCGCGCGACATGATTTCCATCCTGCAAGCCATCAAGGCCGCAGGCGCCATGCAAGCCGAAATACAGGTGATGTGATGATGGACAGCGGTCTCCTCACCCTGCCCCAGGCCGATATCGGCTCGTTCGAACGCTCGAAGGCACGCCTTGAGGCCGCCAAGAGCGCGGCGACGCTGGAGCCCGGCGCCACCCTCACCGACGCCCAGAAAAAATCCGCCCGCAAGGCTGCCGAGGATTTCGAAGCGGTCTTCATCACGCAGATGCTGAATCCGATTTTCGAGGGTCTTTCCACCGACAGCATGTTCGGCGGCGGCCAGTCGGAAGAGGTTTATCGCTCGCTGATGCTCGACGAAGTGGGCAAATCTGTTGCCCGTCGCGGCGGCTTCGGCATTGCGGACAATGTCTATACGCAACTCTTGAAACTGCAGGAGGCCTGATCCATGCCGCGCGACACGCTTGAAACCACACCTGAGGCGCCGATCGTAACCGGCCATGCGGCCAAGCTCGTTGACCTGACGAGGCAGCTTGGTGACCTGTTCCGCCGGGAAACGCAGTTCCTGCGCCAACAGCGCCCCGAAGTCGCGCAAAGCCTGCACGGCGAAAAAGCGCGCCTGATTTCGGAATATCGCGATACCCTTGGCAAGCTGCAAACCAACCAGCACCTTCTGGGCGCTCCTGATTCGCCACAACGGCAATATATCCGCTCGATCACCGACGGATTCCGCGAAACCCTGAAGGAACATGCCCGGATCGTCCTGCGCCTGAAGGCCGTCACCGAAGGGATTGTGCGCTCGGTCGGCGAAGACATTGCTCGTCAGAACAGGCCGGTGGCTGGCTATGGCCGCAATGCCGCCGCCCGTCCTGCGTCGGTTGCCCGTCCGACCTCCATTGCCATCAACCAGACGATCTGATCCGTGCGGCCGGTGGCCCCTCCGGCTCCGCCCCAGGTTCCCTGGCCACAGGCCGAGACAGAAATATCCGGTGGCGCGACCCGCGCTGCCAGCCCAGCCCGGTTCCAGCCCATGCTTGAAGAAATTCTGAGCGCCAGTGACTGCGATGCCCGTCCGGGCTCGTTTTCGCATTTTGCCGGATCCGCTGGCGCCAGTTTACAGTCAGGCTCTGCAACGAGCCTTCCGCTGACACAGCAGAATCCCCTTCTGCCGGTTCCCTATCCCTATCTCACCTTGCGCACCTTCCCGATCATACCAACCTCGTCCTACGCGTGTAGCGACAACGCACCCCGACGGCCGGCGAGGAAGCGGAAGCGGGACGACGAAACCAAACCTTGACAGGCGCGGCGGGCAACAATCGCCGCCTGGGACGTTCCAACTATGCCGCTCCGCAGCAGAATCTGCCCGTTTGCACCCGCCTGAGGTGGCATGTTTTGCCCCCGCGACTCGACGACATTGAAACTGCCAATTCTACAAAATATCTATATATTTCAACATATTATAAATTTTATAAAAACTGGCACACCTCTTGCTGATCACTAGGCAAGCCGAGAAGTCGGCGGGTTCGAAACGTCTAGTGGAGGAGAGGTTAAATGGCCTTCTCAATTAACGTAAACGCCAGTGCGCTGAGTGCACTTCGTAACTTGGACAATACCAACCGGTCGCTGAATACGACCCAGACCCATATCAACACGGGCCTGAAAATTTCGTCCGCCAAAGATAACGCCGCAGTCTTCTCGATCGCGCAAAAGTTGCGCGGCGACCTGCGCGGCCTGAACGCCGTGAAACAGTCGCTCGACCGCGGTATCTCGACCGTCGACGTGGCTCTTGCGGCTGCTAACGCTATCTCCGACCTTCTCCTTGAAATGAAGGAAAAGGCCGTGGCTGCCGCCGACCAGGGGCTCGATTCGACGAGCCGCCAGGCGCTGACACAAGACTTCCGCGCGCTGCGTGACCAGATCAGCACGATCATTGAAAACGCTTCGTTCAACGGCACCAACATCATCGATGGCGGCACTGACCAGATCGTGGCGATCACCAACGCCGATGCGACCCAAACCCTGAGCGTGGCCCACGAAAACCTGACGCTGGGTTCGAGCGCGATCCCGATCGATGCCACGCAGGAAATCGGCACCCTTTCCGATGCAGCGCTTGCTGTGACTGAGGTGGGTCAGGCAATCAACAACCTGAACGCCGTTCTGACCCGTCTGGGCTCTGGCGCGAAGGCACTCGAGCAAAACCGCATCTTCGCCGGCACGCTTTCCGACGTGATCGAGGTGGGTATCGGTAACCTTGTCGATGCCGACATGGCGAAGGAAAGCGCGAACTTGCAGGCCTTGCAGGTCAAGCAGCAGCTGGGTATCCAGGCGCTTTCGATCGCCAACCAGTCGCCGCAGCAGATCCTGTCGCTGTTCCAGGGTTAAGCCGAACGGGCCCATGGGCCCCGGCAAACACGTTTCGCCCGCCGCGCCTCCGGTCAGAAGATCGGGGGCGCTCGTTTTTTCTGGGCAGTCACTTCAGGCAAGTTCAGCCAAGCAGGCGGACGAGCGCTTCAACCACGCGCTCAGGCGCATCGCGCGGCATCGCGGGAAAGATCGGCAGGCTCAGCACACGATGGTAATAGGCAGCTGCCCCCGGCAGGTCCTGCGTGCCATATCGAGCCCTGTAATAGGGTTGCCAATGCAGCGGGATATAGTGCACCTGCGTGCCAATCCCTTCCTCCGCCAGCGCCCGCATCAGGCGCGCACGCGTAGTGCCAAGGGCCTCATAATCGATAAGGACAGGATAAAGGTGCCAGGCGGAAAGGCCCGGCATCCGCGGAATCGGCCGCAACAGATTATCGTGCGGCTTCAGGAGGTCGTCATAACGGTTGGCGATGGCACGCCGCGCCTTGATGAACCGGTCAAGTTTGCCGAGTTGGGAAAGGCCCAGCGCACACTGGAAATCGGTGGCGCGGTAATTATAGCCAAGTTCCTGCATCTCATAGAACCAGGGATTGGCCTCGCCGCCTTCATCAAGCGCCAGATCGGTAGCCGACCACCCCTCCTCGCCCCGGCGCATGTCATGCCCGCGCAGCCGGCGCAAGCGCGCAGCAACAGCCGTATCGTTCGTGGTGACCATGCCCCCCTCGCCCATGGCGATGGTTTTCACCGGATGCAGCGAGAAACAGGCAATATCTTCCCACTGCCCGTCACCGGGTGCGCCGCGGCCCTCATATTCGGCACCGATGGCATGGGCGCAGTCTGTGATGATCGTGGCGCCGGCTTGCCGGGCAATGGCGGCAATCTCTTCCATATCAGCGATCTGGCCGTTCAGATGCACCGGCAGAACCGCCTTCACCGAACCATCCGCCGATGCAAGCGCCGCCCTGAGGCTCGCAGGCGTCAGCAGGCCCGTATCGGGGTCGACATCCGCGAACACCACTTCGGCCCCGCACATGCGCACGGCATTGGCGGTGGAGAGGAAGGTGACCGCCGGCACGATCGCCCGGTCGCCCTCCCCGAGCCCTGCCGCGATGCAGGCAAGATGCAGCGCCGTTGTACCGTTCGAGCAAGCAACAGCCTCGGCCGCCCCCACGCATGCTGCAAAAGCCCGTTCGAACTCGGCAACCTTGGGCCCGCCTGTCAGCACCGGCCCGCGCAAAACCTCCACGACCGCCGCGATGTCATCATCGTCGATAGAGTGGCGGCCATATGGAAGGAAATCCGCAGGCATACTGATTTCAGGCCGATTGGGCGGGGATCTGCGCGAGAATCTCCCGCAACTCTTCAACCGTCATCCAGCGGTCGTTCTTGTCGCTCGCATATTCAAAATCGGGTGCAACCAGTGGCTGGCCTTCGGATGCGAAAGACTTGCGGTCCCAGAAGTTCCATTCCGGCTCGATCACGTAGCGGTCTTCAAGGTCGACCGTAGTGCGGGCATTATGCTCGGTGATCATCAGCTCGTGCAGCTTCTCGCCGGGGCGGATTCCCACGAGCTTCTTCTTGCAGCTCGGTGCCAATGCCTCGGCAAGATCGGTGATCCGCATTGAGGGGATTTTCGGCACGAAAATCTCGCCGCCCCGCATGATGGGCAAGCAGGAAAGCGTGAAAGCCACCGCCTGCTCGAGCGTGATCCAGAAGCGGGTCATATGGATGTCGGTGATCGGCAGTTCGGTGGCGCCGTCCGCCAGCAGTTTGCGGAAGAATGGGATAACACTGCCGCGCGAGCCCAGCACATTGCCGTAGCGCACCACAGCGAAGCGCGTACCCGTGCCTGCGGCGAGCGCGTTTGCCGCCACGAAAATCTTGTCCGACGCCAGCTTCGAGGCGCCGTAAAGGTTGATCGGGTTCACCGCCTTGTCGGTCGACAGCGCGATCACCTGCTTCACGTTCGAGCGGATCGCCGCCTGCACCACATTCTCGGCTCCGACCACGTTGGTGCGGATACATTCGAAGGGGTTGTATTCGGCAAGCGGTACCTGTTTCTGCGCGGCGGCATGAATGACCACATCCACCCCGCGAAACGCCATGATCAACCTGTCCACATCGCGGACATCACCGACGAAGAAACGAACCTTGCCCTGATCCCGCCTCGACAGGCTGTTCTGAAGCTCGAAATGGGCATTCTCGCCCCGCGCCAGAACGATCACCCGGCGCGGATTATGCTCGGCAAGAAGATGCCGCAGCATGGCCTTCCCGAACGACCCCGTACCCCCGGTGATCAGGATCGACTTGCCATTGACCTGTTCATTGAGGAGGCCTTTCATATCTGCAAGCATGCTTTTCAATCCCCTCACGTTACCAACAATCAGGCCGCAGTCATTTAAATCGGACGCGCCCTGACAAGTAGATGCCACCCCAACTGCCGTTCCAGCGCCCGAAACATTTCGTCAGGCATGCTCTCGAACCACGGCTGCCTGACATACTCATAGCGCTTATAGGGTTCAATTTGGTACGGGAAAATATGGTCTTGTCTGCAGTCAACGACATCAAACCCTGTCAGCAAGTCGCGCACTTCCTGTTCGGTGTAGGTATAAGCCACCGGACAACCGAACTGCGCTTCTGGCTGGTCCAGCCCTTCTTCAATCATCGCGGCCTTCCAGCTGTTGCGGGCATAGAGCATGATACGCAGCTCTCCGTCAGGCTTGATGAGCTTGCGAATTTCCGCAATGGCGCGCTCTGGCGAGGGGGTATGATGCAGAACCCCGAACGAGTAAACGAGATCGAACGTCTCTCCGCCGAGCAACTCACTCAACTGCTCTGCATTACCCTCCAGCAGGCGACCGTCCAGACCAAAGAGTTCAAAACGCTTCCGCGTTATATCCAGGCTTTCGGATGACAACTCAACAGCCGTATAATGTGCACCATTGCGGGCGAAGTTGACGGCATCGGTGCCAATTCCGCAGCCAATTTCCAGAACCCTCTTTCCTCTCCAGTCGGG
This sequence comes from Pseudokordiimonas caeni, assembly GCF_026719705.1. Classification (GTDB taxonomy): domain Bacteria; phylum Pseudomonadota; class Alphaproteobacteria; order Sphingomonadales; family Kordiimonadaceae; genus Gimibacter; species Gimibacter caeni. Next base: position 1,290,493 of record NZ_JAPPRR010000001.1, read on the forward strand.
AAAGCCGGCAAAGCCCGGGATATGAGGTTCGACGAAATATTTCCGCGCTTCGACCTGGTCAAAATACTCTTGTGTACCAACCTCGGCAGGCGAATGCCGGATATTGCATGGACGGCCATTCCAATACTGCCGAACTTCCTCAATTGTTACTTCCGTCATTCTTCACCCCCCAAAAAATCACACAAGTTCATACTATTCACAGTACTCTCTCGTCCAAAGACACATTGTTCAGACCCCAGCCCCGTCCGTTCAGGCAGACCTGCTTGCCACGCCAGTGCCAGTAAAGTGCAGGAACGACAAAGTTCCTCTCCATGGACGGGAAAACACCCGCCAGACCTTCAACCTTGCGCTGAGGCGCGTCTAGCAAGCCCCGAATGAGTGAATTCAGCTTCGCACTTTTCAGGGAACGATTGAGGTATCGCGCCAAGCTCATTCGCCACCCGGAAGTCAACAATGTCACTTTACGGCTTGTCATGCGATTATGTGCAATCTTGTACAGCCTGCAGTCATCAGGCATGAGAATTTCCCTTGCCCCACTTGCCACAGCGGCATGAAGCGCGAGACTGTCAATCTCTAGGCACGCAACGGAACAATTCTCCGGCACCCCTCGGATGCCATGCCAAATCTCGCGCCCCATAAGCATGAAATCGCCACAGGCATTGGTGTGCAAAGGCTTCAAGCCATAATATGCGGCCATTGCAGAGGAAAGCGTTCCGTGATGCTGCACAACCGCTGCAGCCAGCATTGCCTCCCGGTCCGCAGAGGTAGCTGCCGCAAGCCCAATGGTCTTCTCTGGATCAACATCGTATCGGTCCAGGCGATATACGGCGTCATCATTGAGTTCTTCCGTAGAAAGATATTGAAATACCCCATCACTCAAGAACACGTCGGAAGAGAGAGAGGTGATAAACCTGCCTCGCGCCCTCCTAAAACCTACATTCAAGGCGCGGCCAGGATGCATTTCCCTCTCAGCGGCCCCTCTGAAACCACGGTGGTTTGTTGAAGGCACAGTGATAATCCGCAAGCTAAAATTGGCACCAGAAGTGTAGCCTGCGAAGATTTCATGAAGCGCGGGCCTGTCAAACGGCGGGTTCCATTCTACCAAAATGTACTCAACGCATATACCAAACTTGCGAGCCTGCTCCTCGACCATTCCTACCGTGGAGCGCAAGCGATCTTCATAGCCTTCTACATAGCCATCGTTTCTTGCGAACCCAACAAAACTGATAAGAGGTGTCACTGGCACTATCCTATTTGGAGAGAGGGTAAAGGGTGGAAGTCACTATTCCTCATTCATCGCCCACACTCTTTCGTAATACTTCGCGTACTCTTGATCCTGATTTAGCAAAACCTTGGGCCCCTCCGCCTCAAATCGGACAGGTACCTGGACATGAGCAGAGAAATGCCGCGAAATTCTTTCCTTGTCGCCTTCCCTCAAAAACAGCATGAGAAAGCCACCACCACCCGCACCGAGGACCTTGCCACCGAGTGCGCCCTGATCGCGCGCTTCAGCGTACAAATCGTCGATCACCTTCAGACTCACTTTCTCGCTTAGCGATTTCTTGAGCTGCCAGTTTTGATGGAGCAACAGACCGAAATCATCAAGCGACCGGCCGTTGGCGAGAATTGAATGGGCCTCTCTTGTAAAATTTGTCATCTCGCGAAGGGCTGCTTCACGTGCCTTGAAGTTGGCAACCTGCGACTGGGCAATCATCGACGCCTCACGAGACTTGCCTGTGAAGATAAAAAGGAGCCGTTTCTCCAGCTCTTGCTTGCGGGCAGTCGTAAGGCTGACCTTGCTAATCGAAACAGACCCGTCCTGCGCTATACTGCCAAAGTTGAACCCGCCGAATGCCGCAGCAAACTGATCTTGGATACCAACAGTTTCGCCAAGGCGGTGCCGCTCAATCTCATACACCTCCTGAGCCAAGTCATACTGTGTGCTGTCATGCCCTGTCATGCAATTAAGAGCCGTCAGGAAAGCCACCCCGAACGTGGAACTGGACCCGAGACCTGCGCCATGGGGAAGATCGCCAAAATACACGACGTCGATGCCGGACCGAATATCACGTTTCTGCAACGCAGCTCGCACGAAAGGGTGCTTTATCTGCTCCAGAACGGACGTGTCTTCGAGTTCCCGCCAAACTATCCTGTACCGGAAACGGTCGGCCGAAGGTTTGCGACGCAGAACAATCGTAATGTGATGGTTGATTGTAGAGGACAGGAATACGCCGCCATTCTCCGAAAACCACTCCGGATAGTCGGTCCCCCCTCCGAAGAAGGAAACGCGATATGGTGCCCTTGCGACAATCATCTTGCGTTGCTCCCTCTAGCGGCTAAGAAACCCGTTCTCACTCGAAGCGACCCGAGATCGCCAGTATTCCAACAAATCCTGCATCGTTTTCTTGTACGGAATCTGCGGTTTCCAGCCGGTATGGGACGTGAACTTCCGGGTGTCAGGTACCTGAAGATCTGCATCGATCGGGCGCAGCCGTTCGGGGTCGATCTCAATCTGGATTTTATCTCTTTCCGGGGACATCGAGATAAGATCATCCAACAGCTCACCAATGGTGCAGGTGAAGGTGCCCCCAATGTTATAATATGCCCCGGCCACGGGCATCACCGTAACCAAAAGATAGTATGCGCGTACAGCGTCCCTGACATCGGCAATCGTCCGGAGGGACTGCAGGTTCCCGACTTTAACAACAGGCTCGATCAACCCCGCCTCGATCAGAGCGATCTGCTTTGCAAAGCTCGACTCGGCAAAAACATCCCCCCGCCGCGGCCCGGTATGGGTGAACATACGGGTGGTCATCACCGTCATCCCGTAGGCTTCCGCGTAATGCCGACCGATCATATCGGTTCCCGCCTTGGAAATGGCATAAGGGCTCGCTGGATGGAACGTGCACTCCTCGTTAATCGGCAACTTGTCCTGGGGAACGCGCCCGAATATCTCCGAAGACGCGCAAACATGGATAACGGCTTCCGGTGCGTGAAGTCTTAGAGCCTCAAGGACGCGAGAAGTGCCCTGAATATTGGTCTCGTAGGTATCAAGAGGTGAATCAAAGCTCGTTTTCGGATAGCTTTGCGCCGCAAGATGGAACACAAAATCAGGCTTCACCGCACGAATAACAGTGTCAATCGACTGGCTGTCCCTAAGGTCGCCATAGTGGCAAAAAAAGCGATCACGTCGATTGATGCGACCGATATGCCGTCCTAGGTTGTCAAGCGAACTGCGCCAGCGCAACATGCCATGAACTTCCCAGTCGGTATTATCAATGAGATAATCGGCCAAATGGGAGCCGACCATGCCGGTAACACCGGTAATGAGGGCTCTCATGACAATCTTCCCTTTTGCTGGCCCAAAATCCGGGAAAACTGTTCGAGCATATAATCGACCGCTTCGTCCGACAGACTTTGATGGCACGGGATCGCGAAGCCCCTATCCATGACAGCATCGGCACCTGTCAGCTTATCGGCTACCCGGTGGTCAAACTGTCTGGTACCCGGATGGCGCACCAGATTTCCCGCGATGACAGGCCGGGTCTCTACCCCCGCAGCATTTAGCTGCGCGCATAAATCATCACGTGTGATCGGCGCATTCGCATTCAGGAGAATCGGCATCCCGAACCAGCTGTGCTCGCCTCCGTCGGTCGTCTTTTGCGGCTGAAGAATGTCCATCCACCCAGAAAGACCCGCAATCAGCTTACGAGCCAGACGCTGACGCGCCTCGACAAAACCTTCCAGTTTTTTCAATTGTATCTGGCCCATCACCGCCTGCGGCTCTGTCAGGCGCATGTTATAGCCCTCACCGACAAAAATGAATCTCGGATCATATGTTGGCGCGGCCCTCTCCCACTTCTCCCGATCCTTCACTTGCCGGGTCCAGCCATGCGCTCTCAGAATTCGCATGATGTCCGCAATTTCAGGGTCGCCAGCGAGGCAAATCCCCCCCTCCAGCGTGGTCATGTGGTGTGAAAAGTAGAAACTAAAAGTTGAGATCAGGCCATCAGAGCCGACCGGGCGCCCCTTGTAACGCGCTCCCAGTGATTCGCAACAATCTTCCAGCAACAGCAATCCCTTGTCGCGGCAGATTGCCGAAATGGCATCCATGTCACACGGGTTCCCGTACACAGGAACGGCGAGAACTGCCCTCGTTTTTGCCCCGATAGCTGCTTCAACTGCAGCAGGATCCATATTCATCGTGACCGGATCACTGTCCACAAAAACGGGCTTCAATCCCCTTTGAATAATCGGCCAGAGAGACGTTGACCATGTCAGTGCTGGCAGAATAACCTCGTCTCCCGGCATGAGCCTCGCCTCAAAAAGCGGCGTTGTAACAGCTGACATCATCAACAGATTTGCGGAAGAACCCGAGTTATTGCTGACACCGTGCCCATATCCCAACCGTTGGCAGAACTCTTCCTCAAAACGCTCGACCTCACGCCCCATCGTGACCTGCGTACTCAGCATTTGGCGGGTAAAGGCTGTGATTTCCTCCGCCCCGAACGTCGGATGATGCAGGGCCACATGGGGAACCGCTGGATCAAACACCGGGCGCTCGTGCGCTTCCCAGTACTCGCTGATGGCATCCGCCACTTTTGCAAAGGTCTCTTCCATACACTTACACCAGTCCTAAAATGGCCCTTTGAACTCTTCAATTTCCCTAGCAACAGCCAATTCCCCGAGATCTGCGGGATCGCGACCACAGAGCTTCATGGCTTCCACAGCAACTGACCGTGGCGAAGGATAGAAAATGTCCTCTAGCGGGCGGGTGGTCGGACATGTGACAGGCGCATATCCCAACCTCTTTGCTCTCACATGCTCACCGAGCGGGCTCTCTTGCAGCCGAGCCAACAATTCGGCTCCCGCACCACATGTAACCCAACTGTTATCGACCACGACCAACCGCCCGGTTCGGGCAGCGGATTCAAGGACAGCGGCAGAGTCAAGCGGCGCAAGGGAAAGCAAATCAATCACCTCCGCATCAATTCCGCACGAGGCCAGCATACTTGCAGCCCGGAGGCAATCTACCACTGTGTAACTCACACCAACCAACGTTACGTGGCTGCCTTTGCGTAGAATTCGCGCCTTGCCAAACTCAATTTCAAATTCAGTGGCGGGCACAATACCCTGATTTCCATAGAGCAATCTATGTTCGACAATCAGCACGGGGGTATCGTCCCGAATGGCGGCGATCAGGCTCCCTTTCGCATCGTGCGGCGTGGTGGGTGCTAGCACCTTCAGGCCGGGCACATGCATAAAAAACGGATAGGGGGCCTGACTATGCTGCGGTCCTTGTCCCCAACTTCTGCCGATGCTGGCACGAACCACCATTGGGACAGAGACCTGCCCGGCGGACATGTAGGAATATTTTGCCGCCATATTCACGAGCTGGTTCATGCATAGCATCAAGAAATCCATCCGCTGGTGCACATGTACCGGACGCATACCAGCCAACGCAGCACCAACCGCGATGCCCGTCATAGCATCTTCGGCTATCGGCGTGTCGAAGTTGCGCGCCGCGCCAAACTTCTTGTGAAGCCCTAGCGTGCTACCATACTGACCTTTCTGATCGTCCACGCCCTGCCCCATCACGAAGACAGACTGGTCCCTCTCCATTTCCTGCTCAATGGCCTCGAGCAAAGCTGCGCCATAGCTAAGCATCCGTCCGTCAGACATAGTCGTGGCCCATTAACTCGTCACTCCCGGGAAATTCTCCAGTTTCGGCATATGCAATCGCGGCAGCCAGTTCTGCTTCGACCCTCTCATCAATCGCCATCACGTCGGCAGGGCTTAAAAGTGCAGCAAGCTTTACAACATCGTCACGGTTTCGGGCCCCGGTGCGTAACGCAATGTCGCGAAATCCTAAATCATGGTCGTCATCCGTTCCCACGTGATCGAACCAACGATATGTTGTCATTTCCAGCAGCTGCGGACCGTTGCCATTTCGGATCCCATCTGCGGCTTCGCTGACCAGTTTCCATACCTGCTGCGTGCCGGGACATTCATGGAAGCTCGCAGGGATGCCGAACCGCTCTGCCTTTTCCGAAATCGATCCCCCCGCCATTCTCTGGCGCTGTGTTGAGTAAATTGCGTATCCATTGTTCTCGCAGATGAAGAGAATGGGCAGCTTCTTCAACGCCGCAAAATTCAGGCTCTCCCAGAAAACCCCTTCGTCCGCCGCGCCATCTCCGTGAAAACAGACAACAATCCTCTCTTCGTTCCTCATCTTGCAGGCAAGGGCATAGCCGACAGCGTTGGGAATGGCGCTCGCCACGATCGCCGACGCAGGCATGAAGTTGACCTCCATATCCACAAGATGCATTGACCCGGCCTTGCCTCGAGCGTGACCGTTACTTTTGCCATACAGTTCTGCCCAGAAGGCCTTCAGGCTGCCGCCTCTGGCAAGATAATGAGCATGTCCGCGATAATTTGAAAACAGGACATCATTGTCATCAAGAGCCATGCAAGCGCCAACGGCGAGGTGCTCTTGTCCGATAGAAAGGTGTACCGGACTCTTGATGACGTCGAGACTGTAAATCTCGATGATCTTCTCTTCCGACCTGCGAATTGTCCGCAAAAGGTGATAGGCGCGTCTGATGTCAATTTCACCGCATTTCATGTATTCTGGCACCTATACCCACCTGTAAAGCTTCGACTTGCTTCTCTTCCGTCGCGCTGTCCGCTCACCGACCAAAGCGCTCGCAAAAATTTTCATAAGCATGTTTCAAGCCAGTCTCCAAACTATAGCGCCGCCGCCACCCCAAAGCGTCAAGGACGGTCGTGTCCAGTACCTTGCGTGGAGCACCGTCCGGCCGACTGTTGTCAAAGTGCCACCCACCTTCATAGCCGACAACTTCGGCCATCTTGAGGGAAAAATCCTTTATGCTGATCTCCTCACCAGAACCGATATTCACTGGTGCGTCGCCATGGTACCGTTCCGTCAGGAAAAGGATTGCGTCCGCCATGTCATCCACATGCATGAAATCGCGGGTCGGTTTGCCGGTGCCCCAGATTTCCACGGACCGGAAGCCCCGCATGCGAGCGTCATGGCATTTCAACATCAATGCCGCCGGCATATGAGCGCTCTCCAGATCGTAATTATCGTTTGGGCCGTATGCATTCGTCGGAATAACCGTAAAATAGTCAGCGCCGTGCTGCCGGTAATAGGATTGGCACAACTGCATTCCGGCCATCTTGGCGACTGCATATGCTTCATTCGTCGGCTCGAAAGCCCCGGAACATAGGGCTTCCTCTCGCATGGGCTGGATAGCATTTCGCGGGTACATGCAGGCGCTGCCAAGAAAACACAAGCGCTTGACCCCCGCGGCAAAACTGGCATGAATAACGTTTGCTGCTATCATCATGTTATCGTAGGCAAAATCGGCAGGGCTGGCCATATTGGCCGCAATACCACCGACCTTCGCGGCGGCGACTAGCACCACTTCCGGCCTAGTCTCGAATACCCATCGCTCAACATCGGCCTGCCGCGTCAGATCCAAATCAGATCGATTAACCGTCAACACAGTTGCTGCGCGTTCTTTGAGCCCCCTGACAAGCGCACTGCCGACCATTCCCTGATGCCCGGCAACCCAGACCCGACGTCCGGCAAGAGTGCCTCCACCCGGCGCCACCAAATCTCGCACAGTCATCACATCACCCGTTCACGCTCAAGAAACTCAAGCAGGTTCCCACCATCGAAACGCAACCCACGAATACCAAATGCCAAGCCGCACTCAACATCAGTCAATTTATCCCCAACGATCACGCTTCCTGCCAAATCCAAATCGAAAGCCGTGGACATTTGCTGCAGCATTCCTGTCCCCGGCTTTCTGCAATCACACGGCACGGCAAGGTGCGGAACTACTCCTTCCGGATGATGCGGGCAGAAGAAAAAGCCATCAATGTGCGCGCCTGCCTCATGCAATGCGGCCTGCATGGCAGCATGGAAACGATGCATGTCGTCCTGACGGTAGTGCCCTTTAGCAATCCCCGCCTGATTTGTGGCGACAAACACCCGCCTGTCGCCATCATTGATCTTGCGGATCGCGTCAACGGCTCCTGGAAGCCATTTCAGATCTTCGACCTTCCATGTGTAACCATGATCCTCGACCAGCGTATTATCGCGGTCAAAGATTACCGCCGGCTGCCGCAAACATCGATCAAGTTCCTCTCTCGCCCGCCTGAGCGTGTCCGGCAGGCCGATGTCTAGAAAATATCCGTCATAGCGAATACCTTTCACAAGACCGTCCTCGACCAAGCGTGGCAGGATATCGTTCTCAAGAGAGGCTGGCCCAGGAATCCGGGGGATGAGCAAGTCTCTTTCGCATGCGTATATGCCTGCATTGACGATCCCCTGCCCACTTTCCGTCTTTTCATCAAAGCGCTGGACCCAACCATTTTCAATCTGCACACGACCATATCGCCCGGCATCGGCAACATTTCGCAGCGCCATTGCGACAGCGACATGTCCGTCCAGTTCAGGAAACAGGCTGGCCAGATTGGACGCCAGTATTGAGTCACCATTCATGAGAAGAAATCTGGCATCAAGCCGGTCCGCAACCTGCCGCAAGCAGCCGCCGGTCCCTTGCGGCGTCTGCTCAACATGCAGGTCAATCCGCAGGGATGGACATGGGTTCACAAAATGATCGTCCACCCACGCAGCGTTGACCCCTCCCAACAGAAGAACTTCCCGAATGCCGATGGATTGCAATTGATGGAGCAACCTGTTGATGAAGGGCTCGCCATTGACGTCGACAAAGGGCTTCGGACGTCCTTCCGTCAGCTCACCAAGACGCGACCCTTGGCCACCGACTAGAATTACGGCTTGCCTCATTGCGAAAGTTCCTCAACCTGTGCACAAATCATGTGACCGATCATGATATGCAGCTCCTGGATATGGCTTGTTTCATCCGTAGGAGCTGAAATACATAGATCGGCAACCTCGGCCAACCGGCCACCGGCACTGCCGGTCATGCCAATCACCTTTAGCCCGACGTTCTTTGCGGCAAGAACACCTTCGATAATATTACGGCTATTTCCGCTGGTTGAAATCGCGATCAAAACGTCGCCGGCCCGTCCCAACGCTTCGATCTGTCGCGCAAAAACCCTGTCAAAGGAATAATCATTAGCCACTGCCGTCAAGATGGATGTATCGGTGGTTAACGCAATAGCAGGAAGAGCCTTACGCTCTGCCATGAACCGGCCAACCAGTTCGGCCGCCAGATGCTGCGCGTCTGCCGCAGATCCACCATTACCAATGAGCAAAATCTTCCCGGCTTCTTGAAAACAGTCAGAGACCATATGAATGGCGCGTTCAATGTGATCAAATTGCTCGGGCAATCGAGAAACTGCATCTTCCACACGCGAACAATATTTCTCCAGTTGCCCACGACATCCCATAGTCCGGCCCTCCCACACTTTCCATCAACAGATTCTGATGTTGCACAGCAATTTCAGAGCCAAATACCTGAAACCCCATCCGAACTGGCACAATTCTTGGAGCTTGAACAATGCCATGATGAGAGGCACAAGCATCAAATGCAATTGGAGAGTTGGAGTGAACCAGATGGCGCTGCCGGATCTTAATTCGTTGAAAAACATGGCGACCCTCGTCTTTCCAGAAAGATATCACCGGGTCAAGTTCACTGAGGCTTCAGCCGGTCGATTGGCAACCGCCGAAGCCAACAGATACTATCTTGATTTGGCGCACGCCATGACAAATTTATCTCGCGAGAATCTCGTGGGACCATGGACTCTTTCCGAGGAAAATGCTGACTCGGGTTCCCTGAATGCCGCTGCAAGCCTTCAAGCCCATCCCTCGTTGCCGCTATCAATTGTTACCATCACGCGCAATGATACCCATGTCGAACGGATGGAAGAACGTACCCAAGCGTTCATCGACGGTATACTTGATCTCGCTCAGTGCCTGGAACGCCCCACTGAGTTGATCATTGTTGAATGGAATCCACCGGATGACCGCCCACGGATGGCCCAGGCGTTCCGCTTTCCAAAGAAGCATGACTATGTGAGCATCCGGGTCGTGACCGTACCCTCAGACGTTCACCAGAAATTCAACATGGGAAGCACGCTCCCCTTGTATCAAATGATCGGCAAGAATGTCGGCATCCGGCGGGCCCGCGGTCGAATGATCGCCGTGACCAATATCGATGTTCTCTTCTCTAAGGCCCTCTTCAGCCAGATGTCAGACGAAACATTGGCCGCCGGATATCACTATCGGTCCGACCGTTGGGATGTTGACCGTAGTATCCTTGACCTCCAGTCGCCAGCTGAGCGAGCCGCTGCAGCCCCGGATCTCTGCCTGAATATCAACACGATACACGGGACGTTGCCCCCTTCAAAAGATGATCTGACGGCGCCCCAATTCCTTGAAGGGCCCTTCATTCCACTATTGCACATCATGGCCTGTGGCGACTTTCAGATGCTGCATCGAGATGACTGGGCAAGAGTACGCGGATACCCTGAACTTGATGCCTTTTCCATGCATCTGGACTCGCTGTTCGCGATCCAGTGCCATTACGCCGGCCTTATGGAACATATCTTCCCCAGGCACTTTTCTCATTATCACATTGATCACACTTTGGGCTCCCAGGTGAAGGATGGGTCCTATTTCACCCAAGAAAAACATGAGTTGAAGCATGTATCCCTGAACACCCTTGTAGCTGTTGCCGACAGTCTGCGAAACACCGAAAAAGCGATTGCCTTTAATGGCACTGACTGGGGAATGCCTTTCCGGGCGTTACAAGACGAGCGCCTGACGCTTGGCGCATGGGACTGTGATTCTTTGGCATACGCCGCACCTGCAAGCTCTGGAAATAGACTTAGTGCTTGCGCAATCGACCTGGTAAAACTCGAAGAATGGTCTGGCGCATACATAGCGCCAGCTACCAAGGATGTCCTGCAGATGGCAGCAACCTTCATAAGAACTGCCAGCGCTCAACGCCCTCTTTATATCTGGGGCGCCGGAGGACGGGGCCTCACCCTTGCCGCCTCGCTTTTTGAATGCAATGTTCAGGTGGTGGCTTTTGTGGACGGGGCGCAGGCTTCAGGCTTCACAGGAAGCCTGCATGGAATACCGGTTATTGCGGGCAGGGACTTTCTGAACAACATGTTGACGCCTGCGCCTTTCATTGTCATTGCATCCATGCATGCATTGCAGATAGAAGAAGGGCTACGGTCAGAAGGTCTGATTGAAGGCGAGGACTATATCATCGCGGTGTAAAAATTGACCACCCTGAGCTGGTGATAACTGTGCCTTAGTGCTCAAGTATTGCTAGAAGCGTTCCTTTTAAATTGCCGTTCTATCCATTCGTAGGTCTTGACGAGCCCTTGCTCCAGACGCGCTGACGGTGCCCAGCCAAGCTCGGCCTTGATTTTCCGATTATCAGAATTGCGGCCGCGCACCCCAAGTGGGCCCGGGATATGTTTCAGCGTCAGCTTCTTACCGGCTGCCTTCATGGCGATCTCCGCCAGCTGATTGATCGTCACCATCTCGTCGGAGCCGATATTGTAGGGCCCGGTCTTGTCGGACCGCGTCAGGCGGATCGTGCCCTCGACGCATTCATCGATATAAAGGAACGAGCGGGTCTGCAGGCCGTCGCCCCAGATTTCAATCTCGCCGCCATCGGGCGTTTCTGCGACCTTGCGGCAAATCGCCGCCGGCGCCTTTTCCTTACCACCCCGCCACGTGCCCTCGGGCCCGAAAATATTATGATACCGCGCGACCCGGCAATTCATGCCATAGTTCCGTGCATAGGCCAGATACAGCCGCTCACTGAAAAGCTTTTCCCATCCATATTCGCTATCCGGCGCAGCGGGATAGGCTGAGTCTTCCGCGCAATTAGGATTGTCCGGATCCTCCTGATTATAGGCCGGATACATGCAGGCCGAAGAACTGTAGAAAATGCGACTGATATTGCGTTTGTGGCAGCGGTCAAGGACGTTCAGGTTGATGGTCGCCGAGTTTTGCATAATGTCCGCATCATGCTCACCGGTGAAGATATAGCCGGCGCCCCCCATATCGGCTGCGAGCTGGTAAACTTCATCGAAACGGCGATCGATCACCTCGCGCACGACCTGCTGGTCGCGGAGGTCACCGATCAGGAAGTCATCGGCCTCGGTCGGCGCGAACTCCGGGAATTTGAGGTCCACTCCGCGCACCCAGAAGCCTTCACGCTTCAGACGCTTCACCAGATGACTGCCGATGAACCCACCGGCGCCGAGTACGAGTGCTGTCTTCATCGAACCCTTCCTTCTCAAAATCAGTACAGAATGTCACGCTCAGGCAGGAACCCCAACGCCTGATATTCCCGGCCAATTTCCGGCGCATGCATCGACGCCGCAATTATCAGATGCCGGCCTGGATTTGCGATTCCGCCAAACTCTTCAACACTGATGACCGGGACCTCTGGCGCCGTCGGTAGCCGTTTGCCTGCCGCACGGTCAACAAACATGTCCGGCGTTATTCCCCTGCGCTGCAGAAAATCAACAAGACGCATAGCAAGTCCACCAGTGCCCCTGATGCAAATCTCACGCCCTTGCCGCTTTGCCGCAATCAGCCTTTCGGCAAATCCCGCCATAACAAAATCCTGCAGCATTTCTGCCGCCTGAACTGGCGAGCCCTTGGAAAGCCCGGCAAACCCATCCCAGTCAAAAGCGTTTTTCCCATTGGCAGCCTCCAGGGACATGATCGGAAAATACCGCTCGACCCGCTCAAGAAGCGTATAGGCCGCATCGACCAGCGCCCGTTGTTCCATCCATGCCGAAGCTCCGGCGAGACGCACACAACCGGCAACAAATTCCCGTGCCGGGTCGCGTGCGCATTCCGTTGCCAGCCAGTCACGGGCTCCCAGATCCGCTACGATCAGTTCGCCATCCTTCAGGAGGTGCGTAACTGCCTCGTCAAGATTCATTGCTCGGCCATCCATCAGCTGCCTGTTGCGGACAGCATCATCGCCCTGAACCAGTTGATGCCAGCCGCCAACGGCATGATATCCGTGGATCGGGTGAAAAAGATTCATATCGGCTGACGCGTCGATCACATCCCCGCCGCTATCGCGCGCGCTCCAGACAAGCCAGTTGTCCCAGCCCATCCGGCCAACGGCAAAGGAGGGAATGTCGGTATAGATGTCTCGAGTGAACAGAAAAAGATCAACCGCGTTGCTGCGGTCCCAGCAACCATACTCCCGGTCAATTGCGCTCAAGTCAGCCCAGAAGTCTTTGCCTTCCTCACCAAGAGGCACGTCCAGAGGCAGATTGCGGCGACGAGCAGTAGCGAGACCACGCCACGCGTTATCCTCGTCACACAGGGCGCGAAAAGCTGCCAAGGCCCGCGCATCGAGAATGATATCGCCGTTGATATAGGCAAGATATGGCGCGGCGCTATGTTCCCGGGCCAGACCGAACATCGAGGACACCAGTGGCACACCTTTTTCACTACGTTCCACCACCGGCAAATGCCTGAACCCATAGGCTTCTGCCGCCGCCGCAACACCATCCTCGTCACCAAACAGGATTACATCCAGCCCAAGCGTCGCCCAACTCCGAAGCGCATTTTGCTGAAATGTAGCCGATTCACCTCGAAAGGGTTTGAAGGTCGAAAACAGGGTTAGCGGCAGATCAGATGGCATTTCGGTTCGTCCTGCCGCGCCCAAGCGAAACAAGGGTCACATTGTTCCCGAACTCGTTGCCGGAAAACATCCGCCAAGGGTCAACAATCGTCAGCCTCGATTGATCCGGCACCAAAGCAGGCAAGGTATTGAATACATCCCAAGGCGTAACAACAACAGCCAGATCGCACCCATTCAAGGCATCCGGCAATGTTTCCGCCCATGTCAGCCAGCCATCAACCGCCGCCCTCCCGTTTACAATGCCCGGATCGAAAGCCGTCACCTTGACGCCCTGGTCAACGAGCCGTTTTCCAAGCATCAAGCCTTGGCTGGCTTCTGTCACTGCTGTGAGGGGCTTGTAAGAGACACCAAGGATAGAAACCCGTGCACTATCGCCAACAAGGCCAAGGATGCAACGCTCAAGTCGCTCCACCTGATAGTCGTTCATGGCATCGGTCGCCCGGGCAAGGTCGCTACGCGCCCCCAGACTATCAGCAAGGGCTCCGAAGGCCCGATTGTCGCGCGGGAAACAGGGCCCGCCATAGCCTACCGCGCCCTTGAGATATTTCTTTCCGATCCTGCTGTCGGCCCCGACCGCGGTTGTCACGGTATCAACGTCGGCCCCGGGCAGCCGATCACAAATATCAGCAAGCATGTTTGCGTAGGTGATTTTGGTGGTGACAAAAGTGTTGACCGAAATCTTGCAGAGCTCAGCATTCACTGCGTTCATGCGCCTGAACACCGGCTCCTTGGCGCAGGTGTTCTTGTAGATTTCTTCAAGGCAGTCGCCGGACGCCGAGTCGCTCTCGCCGATCAGGATGAAATCGGGGTGCAGCATGTCGTGAATGACGCTGCCAAGTGCGATGAACTCGGGATTGTAACAAAGCCCGATTTCCTCACCGACCTTAAGACCAGTCGCCTTTTCCAGCCTCTGCCGGATCGGGCCGTCGGTTGCGCCCGGCATAACGGTGCTGGTGATCACGACCAGGTGTCTTGATTGCTTGGTTCGGATGGCGGGAGCCATTGATTCAATAGCGCTGAGAACATAGTCGAGCGAGAAAAAACCATCGGGCTTGCTCGGCGTCGGTACGATGATGAAGGAAACATCGCTGTTCGTGACGGCTGCCTCGATCTTTTCGGTCGCAGTTAGGCGCGCCCCAACCTCATCAATCATGTCCTGCAAGCCGGTCTCATTTACCGGCGCCACGCCCCGCTGAACAGCAGACACATAATCTCGATTGAGGTCGTAACCGATGACCTTGTAGCCACCGTTCGCCATGACAGCGGCGAGCGGAGCTCCCAGTTTGCCAAGACCTATGACAGATACACGGGGAAACTCAATGGCTTGTGAAGACATATCAACCTCAAACTCAAACTTGGGGTGGCTTGGCTCACGTCCAGCCTAGCACCGACCTATCGAAAATTCTTCAGGGAGAAAAGCAGCTCACCCGCACCGTCAAACATCAGTGCAAGAAGCATTCCATCCGAACTATCGCTGCCCATCAAAGCGCCACTCCACCGTTGCCTCACCAAAGCCACGCCCAACCTCGATGCCCTCGCTTCTGGCCCTGCTCATGATGGCTGCCGTGCTCTGCTTCCAGTCTTCGATCACGACCTTATTCTGCTGCAGCTTCGCGTGGTGCTGCAAGATAAACGCCTTCACTTCCAACCACGTCATGTCGTCAATTATGGGACCTGCAAGATTGAACAGAGTGTCGAAGAATGCGTGATCCTCTGGATAGTCGAGAACCAGCCTTATTTCTCCCTGCAGGGTGCGATACTCCTGCGGGCAAACGAGGTGCAACATCCTGTTTTCTTTTCTGTTCTTGATGCCAAGCGTTACGTGCTCGCGCTCCATACTCGATGATGTTTCCCTGAAAGCCCGCTTGAGTTCCGCCATCGTGAAGACCTCACAGTCAAGTCCATGAGGAAAGCCTGAAATGCCCCCAAATGCGTAACCTCCGTCCATCACCGCACCCAGAAGCTGACCGCACACATCGGGGTCTACAAGCGGGCAGTCGGAAGTAATGCGCATAACATAGTCTGCACCGGCTGCTTCCGCAGCGCTGTGATAGCGCGACAGAACATTCGCCTCATCGCCGCGGAATATGCTGGCGCCGACAGCGGTAGCTATATCAAACACGGGCTGCTCCTCATCTCGATCAACCCCGGCGCAAATGACCTCATCGATACCCGGGATGCGCAAGCAGCGCTTCAGACAGGATTCAAGCGCCGTTGTGTGGCCAATCGGTTTGAGTATCTTGTCTGGCAGCCGTGAGGAGCCACGCCGTGCCTGAACGATGCAAACAGCTTTCATGCCTCAGCACTTCCATAATCATGACGCGAAGCTTCGGCGCGGAGAGGCAAATACGTCCAGCGGGGCGACACACTATCGAGGTTATGCCGCGCATCCAGATATTCAGGCCAAAGTTTTAACGCCTCATTGAAATACCCGCTGCCGCTACGCCTGTTTTCCAAAGCAAGGACGCCAAGATTGTTCAGAACCTCGGGTCGCCTGGAAATCGTCAATGCGCTTTCTAGATATTCAGCAGCCTTGCCATGATTTCTTCGTCCATAGCTCGCTGTGCCGGCCATAAAATTCCAGAGAAATGCTCCGTCCGAACTCGCATCTACCCCCAAGCACTCGCCACAAAGCTGGTCCAACTCATGCCACTCTTCGAGACGGCAAAGCACGCAGGCCTTGATCCATGCAGCTTCGCTCTGCGGCAGCTTGCTTTTTTTGATAAAGGCGGTGAGCGCAGGAGCACCGACTGATTGAAGTGTTCTGCGAACACCTTGCAGCTGATTGTCGATGCGGCGCGACAGGCTTTCCGGATAACCATATTGCCGGTATGTCGTTTCTCTAGACAGGGCTATATTCATGTCCGCCAGCAGTGCCCGCATGAAGAAATGATAGTCCTCGGCATGCCGCATGGTTTCGTCATAATTCAGCACTTTTGCGACTTCAGTACGCGCCATGGGCCAGCCGATTGACGGGATATAGTTCCGCGCAAGCTGATGAGCCAGCCCGCCCGATGAGAACAGCTTCTCTGCGATCGGAAGATCACGTACATAGTTGCCGCTGAGGCCGTCATAGAGTTCCGCAGAATCGTACACAAGGTCAGCGCCTTGTCGCACATGGGCTAGCATGGATTCCGTACGCCCCGGCAAGGCCATATCGTCGGCATCCACTCCCATCAAAACCGGCAGGTTGCAGGCAGCAAGCGCAACGGTTCGCGCATGCCCCACCCCTTTATTCTCCGGCTGCTGTATCAGTGTCAGGTGCGGCAAATTCAGCGCCTCGACAACAGCTGCCGTATCATCCGTCGATCCGTCATCAACCACGATGATGCGACCAACCTGATCGGCCACCGAGCGGACCGCACGCTCGATAGTCCTCGCGGCATTATAGGCAGGGATCAGGGCGCATACGTCAGCTTGGGTTAGCATGCCTCTTGCTCCAGCATCGCCGTTATGGCAGTGACGTCGGCGATAGCCATGGCGGGCGATGCGGCACCCTTGAAACGGCCGGTTAGCACCCGCACGAACCGGCAGCCGAGCGCGCGGGCCGCCACTTCGTCATGGGCAGGATTGTCGCCAACGATCAGCGCATTTTCCGCAGACGCGCCGAGAAGAGCAAGCGCCTTAACATATCCTGCGGGATCGGGCTTTGGCGCACCCTCCTCCCAGCAATAGACAATAGTGTCGATCAACCCCTGCAGCCCCAGCGCCTGCACCTTGTTGCGCTGCATGAGCGGCAGGCCATCCGTGACGACGGCAACCGGATATCGCTCCCTCAATCGGCCCAGCATTGGAGCAACGCCAGGATAAAGGGTGATATCGGGCACATGCGCACGATATGCGGCCACGAGCCCGGATACTGTCACTTTTGTCGCAAGGGCAGGAAATGCTGTGAGCAACGCATCGAATGCGCCGTCCCTGCCCTGTGCTTCAAAACGACGAATGAGAAAAGCTGCAATCTCAGTGGGTGCAACACCCGCTTGCTCCGCATAGGTCGCACCCAGATGCCGGTAGCCGGAGCGGACATAATCCGCTTCTTCGTAGAGTGTATCGTCGAGATCAAGGAGGATGGCCCGATGCTGCTTCATCACACAGCCACCTCGGACGCCAATTCCATCAGCCGTTTTGCAACGCGCGCCGGCCCACCAGCAATGTGAGGACACTGGACCTTTGCAGCATGCCCCGCTGCAGCCGCGATGGCGGCGGCATTCAATTCCTGAAACACAGTCACGCCAAGCGCTTCCAGTGCCTTGATTTGCAACGCCTGATCCGCGGCCACCTTCACGGCAATCACCTTGCAGCCGCTAGCCAGGCCTTCGATAGCCATCTGACCTGCCCCGCATACAAGGATATCCGTACAGGCATAAAACCCTGCCATATCGTCGGGTGAAATCAGCTGGGTGATATCCGGACGCTCCGCCAGCAGATCTCGCATGGCTGGCACAAGCTTGCGTTGGCCAGCATCGAGCCACACTACGGCCCCCTTGAGGGCAGCAAGCACGGGCAGCGCCCAACTGCCGTCGTCCGCCCCGCCAAAGCAGACGGCAATGCGGTCTCGCTCGGTCTCACGAGCCACTTCAGCATAACGTGGGTCAATCAGGTTCCACTGCGGTCCTGCCAGCACTTCAGCGAAGGCGGCAGGATCATAGGTCAGTTCATGCCCATAAATGTTAGGATTGATGACAAGTCGGGCAGAACCCGCCTCAGGGTGACCCATGTCATCAATCAGCACCAGCTTCGATTTGACTGCGGCGAGCGCAGAAAGGTCCGCGGCCGCGAAATCCTTGCCGTCCAGAACTATCAGTGCAGCTGTCGCCACGGCATCAGCGAGCGAGCAAAAGCTGTCGTAAATCGCTGTAGCACTCGAGCGCACCGGGCTGTAACTCACGATCAAACTGACTGCTGCACCTTCCGCCTTTAGCGCAGTAGCGAGCACCCCCATGCGGCGCCAGTGGCCAAGGCCGTGGCGCGGGTCGTTCGTCACCAGAAAGGCAATGGGGCCCATCAGCCTGCTGCACCTTCGCGCACATAAAGGTCACTCATGAACCGGTAGGACGCGAGCCCCCAGCGGATCAGGCGAGGCTTCAGGGCCGCCGCATCACCTGCCGCCATCTGGATCAGCCGCTCGGGCGATGCGAGGCCTGCCTCGATGCTCAGCGACGAAACCCCACCGAAGCGGGGATTGACCTCAATGAAGGAAAAGTCCTCACCCTTTTTGTCATGCACAAAGGCTTGCACCACATTGTGCCCCTTAAGGCCAAGCCGGGCGCACAGGTCGAGCGACGCCTGCATCAGAGCAGGCAGCTCCACCGTACGGCTGTACGAGCTTTCCCCCGCCACAATCCGGCCGCGCACTCGGCTGACGGCCTGCAACGGCTCGCCATCCAGCGACATCAAAACGTCGATCGTATATTCGTCGTCAGCGCAGAAAGGCTGGACCAGCGCATCTGGATGATCGGCCATGAATGTTGCAAGCTCAGCCGCGTTATTGATCCGGGTTGCACTCCGGCTGCCTGCGCCAATCGATGCGCGTGCAAAAAGCGGGAAGCCGGCCCCCCTGCTCTCCACCACCGGCAGCACCGGAAACTTGTGCTCCGTGCAGAAGCGATAAAAGGCGCGTTTGTCGAGGCAGGTATCCAGTTCGGCAAGGGTTGGTAACGGCAGGATGACGCCGAGCTTGGCGAGCTCCGGCGCGAGCGCTGCCAGCACCTTCATCTCGCCGTCGCGGGTCGGGATCAGGAGCCGCACCCGTTCGCGCTTGCATTCTTCCAGGAGCTTCCTGCCAAAATCTGGGTCATCGCTCGCCGGCAGCGGGCAAAAGTCATCGGCTACAAAACGCGAAGCCACGTCATCCCGGATGTCGGCAGCGATCACCCGCCCGCCGCAGTCCATCAGCGCCTTCCGGAACGCCTTGACGAGCGGAACTTTATTCGCCGAACTGGTGATCAGGACATTCATTCCGTGCCGCCCTCGCCGCCTTTGACCATAGTCCAATCAAGCGGTGTTCCTGCCACAATATCGCGGGTCGCTGCCCGCCCCAAAATGCCTTCCAGATAGCGTGTGTGTAGCCCGCCTGAAGGGCGCACCGAGCGCAGGTTTCGGGCACTGAAGACCTCGCCCGCCTTCACATCCTCCGCGATATAAAGCGAGCGGCGGAAACGCAAACTGTCAGCTTCCGACGCCGTAGGGCCATAGTGCGGCGCGGTGCGGGCTTCGGCGACCTGACGGCAGGCTGTCACCATCGCTTTCATCTCGTCCGGCTCCAGCGAAAAGGCACTGTCAACGGCGCCGGCGGCCCGTGAATGACAGAAATGCTTCTCGATCACGGTCGCACCGAGTGCGGTTGCCGCAATCGGGATCGCGGTGCCGAGCGTGTGGTCGGAAATGCCGACGGGCAGACCAGTGCGCCTCGCAAGATCGGGAATGGTTTCCAGATGGCAATCGCTATAGGGCGTCGGATAACCGCTGATACAATGCAACAGCGTGATATCGCTCGCCCCCGCCCCCTTGGCTGTCTTCACGGCCTCATCGATTTCCGCAAGCGTTGCCATGCCCGTCGACATGATCATCGGCTTGCCGGTGGCGGCCACCCGCTCGATCAGCCCGATATCGACAAGCTCGCACGAGGCGATCTTGTAAAGCGGGCAGTCAAGGCTTTCGAGGAGGTCGACGGCGGTGAGGTCAAACGGCGCCGAAAAGGCAAGTATGCCGCGTTCGCGGGCGCGGGCGAAAAGGGCCGCATGCCACTCAAACGGCGTTTGCGCCTCTTCATAGAGATCATGCAGCCGACGGCCTTTCCACAGGCCTTCTTGCACCACGAAGGCGGGCGCATCGGAATCGAGGGTGATGGTGGCTGGCGAATAGGTCTGGAACTTGACGGCATTGGCTCCAGTTTCCGCCGCCAGATCAATCAGTTTCAGCGCCAGATCCAGCCGCCCCATGTGGTTGCCTGAAACTTCGGCGATGATGAAGGGGGAGTGCATAGAAAGCCTTGTCAATTTTGTCACTCGCCGCGCCCGCCCCTATTCTCCGTTTCGTAGCATATATAGAAACGGCTTGGCCGTCTCGATAACTCGCTCCCACGTTCTCGGAACCTCTATATCGTAACCGATGATCTTTCCCTTGGTACGATAAAATGGCGGTCGCCCATCTGCCGCGCCAAAAGACCACCAAGGCCGTCCGCCTACCAGCCAGATTGTTGGCACACCCGATGCCATAGCAAATTGCTGTGTCGCCGTGTTCGGCCCGATCACAGCATCCAGATTCGCCATCATCGCCAAATTGTCTTCGATACTTTCGCGCAGATTAACATCATCCCAGTGATGGATATTCAATCCGTTGACATTTTTGACAGCCTCAAGCTCTTGTGCAACGTCCCCGTATTGCAGGTTGATGAGATGAGTATCCGCATCGGCAAATGCGCTCAGCAAATCTGCTGTGAAATAACTGTGAGCCCGGGTAACTGCCATGTTGCCACTTCGCCACGAAACACCAATTTTTCGGCCGGGGCCAAGCGCTTCAAAACGCTCTTTCCACTTATGAACAAGGTCAGACCTTGGCACAAGAAGCGCCCCCTTCCTGTCAGGTATCTTCTCAACTGTAGGCCAGATGTACTGCAGCACAGATGCCGCCGGAACATAACAATCGACAGAGACCTCCCCGTTCCTGACCAGCTTCATCAACTCCGGGGATGAACGATAATGATAGCCCATCCTTAGCTCCGCTGAATAGTGAACGACCAGAGCGTCAGGGAAACTTCGTTTGTAAATGTCGATCAGTCGTCGATCACAGGAAACGATTACCTTTCCAGCCCTGCCAATTAGCTCCGGTAAAACTTGGGCAAACAGAATCTCGTCGCCAATCCCCTGCTCTGCTGCCACATAAATCGTTTTCCCCGCTAGCGGCTCACCTTTCCAGACAGGAAAATCATGCAAAAACACCACGCCTTGGCCGCCGCCGCGACTGGGCTTCAAACGATACTCATAATGCTTCCAACCCTGTTCAAGATTACCCATCATGAGATAATCGATAGCGAGACCCAGATGTGATTCAGTATACTCGGGGGAAGCTTTCAGCGCCTGCTGATAGGCATAGATGCGCTCCTCTGGGTGATCCTGTGCGTAACATGCCGCGAGGTTCGACCATGCCTTGGAGTTCGCGGGGTTAACGCGGACCGCTTCTTCATAGAAGGGAAGCGCCTCGCTCCCGCCCCTACTATACTGAACCGCTGTTCCGAGCACATTCCAAAGGCCGGATTCCGTTGGAAAAAGCGGTATGATTTCCTGGCAGAATTCGATCACTTCATCCAGTCGCTCCTGCGAATACATGGCTGAGGCCAGGTTCACATAGGAAATCGGCGCAGAGGGATCGAGCATGATGGCCTGCCGCCACACCTTTTCGGCGATATCGTGCATGCCCATATTGGTGGCGAGCGAACCCATCACTTGGCAAACGCCCACACTCGGCTTTGCCCGGGCGACGGTCTGTTCGAGCATTTTCAGCGCCAGATCGCGTGCACCGAGGCGCACCAGAACATCAGACACAACCGTCATCAGGTCGATATTGTCAGGGTCCGTGTCCAGGGCCTTGTTGAAAAGCTCAAGTGCCGTCGGCCAGTCTTCTCGCTCGTAGGCAGCCTTGCCTTCCTGCAGGAGCCGAAGATGCTGCCGACTGCCGGCAGCCGCACCCTTTTTCAACCCCTTGGTCTTGCCGACCTTCTGCCGCGCCACCTTCGACTTTGCCATCCCATACTCCGTTTCGAAACACACCGCCGGGCGAGCCACCGCCCACTTGGCACATTTATAGCAATAATCTTGCCAGCCATGCCAGCGCGCGACATCCTGATTTGCGCTCAACCCTTTTGATGCTAAAAGGAAAAGCGCATCAAACAAAGCACAAGCTGCGGGAGGAATATAATGGCGCTGAAATTGTCGCTGCGTCCTGAGGAAAAGCTGGTCATCAATGGCGCCGTCATCGCCAACGGTGACCGCCGCGCCAACCTCATCGTCCATAACAAGGCGTCGATCCTGCGTGAAAAGGACATCATGCAGCAGGAAGAGGCAAACACGCCCGCCCGCCGCATCTATTTCCCGATCATGCTGATGTATATGGATCCCGCCAGCTCGACCCAATATTATGACGAGTTCGTCCTCAGGATGACCGAATTCATGGGAGCGGTTTCGACCCCCGAGGTGCTCGATATGTGCGTCGAAGTTAGTAAAGCGGTAATGGATCGCAACTATTATAAGGCGCTCGTACAATGCAAAAAACTGCTGAAATTCGAAGCAGAACGGCTGAATCTAAGCTATAGTGACGAGTAGAAGGAACCCTAAGGCCAGATGTCATACCAGGCTTACCAGAAAACCCAGGCATCCGCCGAGAAGCCCAGCCAGACAGAATACCGCCTGTTTGCCGAGGTGACCCGGTCCCTTATGGATGTCAGGGAGCTGACGCCACCAGACACCAAGCTCGCGGCGGCCCTCGATTGGAACCGCCGTCTGTGGTCCGTTCTCGCCACCGATTGCGGCGCCGAAGGCAACCAGTTGCCGCAGCAACTGCGCGCCGCGATCATCTCCCTTTCCATCTGGGTTTCCAAACACTCGTCGCTCGTCATGCGCGGCCGTGAAAAAGTCGACGATCTGATCAATATCAATCGCACGATCATGGAAGGCCTGGCAGCCCAGGCGGCCCATGCCCCGACGCCTGCGACTCCCCCCGCACAACCGACGCCGACATCTCACAACGTTTGAGGCTTCTCCGGGCCGGCATTAGCCTATCCCGGCAAAATATTCCGCATTTTAATCAAAGTTGATCGGCATTTTCTGCCCAATAGGCATTTTCTGCCCATATTTTTGTTAACATTTTCACCGCCGGCGCGCCCTTCCAACAGCTCGTTATCTCCAATCTGACTGCCGGTTTGATGCCGCGCGAAAATGGTTAACAAACGCTCTGGCACGCGGATTGCTTAGGGTTATTCGAGCGCAGAAGTGCTCAGTGAGCAAAATGCTCACAGGTAAAAACCGAACTTATCTCAGAATGGAGATTGTAAAATGGCGTTTTCCGTCAATACCAATGCGGGCGCATTCGCCGCCCTGCAAAACCTCAATGTCACCACCAAAAAGCTGAACACCACGCAGACCCAGATCAACACGGGCCTGAAGGTCGGCTCTTCCAAAGACAATGCTGCTATCTTCGCTATCGCGCAGAAACTGCGTGGTAACGTGGCTGGCCTCAATGCCGTTAAGGGCTCGCTCGACCGCGCTCTCTCGACCCTTGACGTTGCCATATCGGCTGGTGAAGCCGTGTCTGACCTTCTCATCGAGATGAAAGAGAAGGCCGTGGCCGCCAAGGACCCGGGCCTCGACAGCTCCAGCCGGACGTCGCTCAATGACGACTTCGCCCAGCTGCGCGATCAGATCACCTCGATCGTCAACAACGCCACCTTCAACGGCACCAACGCCGTGAAAGCCGGCGGTGACGCAATTGTTGCTATCACCGATGAAACCGGTACCTCGGACAACCAGATCACCGTTGCAGCACAGGATCTGTCGCTGCAGGGCCTCGGTCTGGATTCGGATACGGTCATCAGTGGCACGACCGAAGCCAGCTCGGCCGTGGATCTGATTGAATCGGCTATTGATACCGTCAACACTTCCCTGTCGACCCTCGGTGCAGGCTCGAAGCGTCTGGAACTCCAGAAAGACTTCACGACCAAACTTTCGGACGCCATCGAGGTCGGTATCGGCAACCTTGTGGACGCGGATCTCGCCAAAACAAGTGCCCAGTTGCAGTCGTTGCAGGTCAAGCAGCAGCTCGGGCTGCAGGCATTGTCGATTGCCAACCAGGCTCCGTCGACCGTGCTGGGTCTCTTCCAGTAAGCGACTTCTCACCTGCAACAAGTTTCCAAAGGGGCCCTTCGAGGCCCCTTTTCGTTTGCCCCATGAAGCTCTCAAATCACGGCAACTTTCGCCCCGTCGACAGGCAATTCCTGCCGCGCCCCGGCGCCTGAATCCGAACACAATCCAAATATATCAATATTATCAATTGATTAGCACTGGCACGCCCATTGCTGACTGTCTCCTTCGAGCAAAAGGCTCTTATCAGCTTTCCAGAATGGAGAACGGCCATGACTTTCTCAGTCAACACGAATGAAGGTGCCCTGAAGGCGCTGCAGAACCTGAACAAGACGAACATGAAGCTTCAAACGGTGCAAACACAGATCAACACCGGCCTCAAGGTGGCTTCGACCAAGGACAATGCCGCAACGTGGGCAATCGCCCAGATCCTGCGCGCAGATGTCTCGGGTCTCAATGCCGCACGAGGATCGATCGATCGCGCCCTTTCCACGCTTGATGTTGCCGTTTCGGCGGGCGAAGCAGTGTCGGACCTGCTGATTGAAATGAAAGAGAAAGCGGTCGCGGCCAAAGACCCCGGCATTGACAGTGCCAGCCGTACGGCACTGAACAATGATTTCGTCCAACTGCGCGATCAAATCCAGGCGATCGTGCGGACGGCCGAATTCAACGGCATCAATGCGGTCGGGGGGCCGTCTCCAGCTGCCATCACAGCCATCACGGACTCGACTGGCTCTTCTGACAATCAGATCACCGTCGCCGCCCAGGACATGTCCCTTGGCGGCACGATCGTTACCGTAGCATCCGATGCCACCATGACCTCGGCAGCGGAAGCATCATCCACGTTGAACCTGATCGAGGCTTCCCTCGATAACGTCAACGCGGCCCTGTCGCGCCTCGGTGCCGGCGCCAAGCGTCTCGAACTCCAGAAGGCCTTTACGGCCAAACTGTCGGACGCGCTTGAAGTCGGCATCGGCAACCTGGTGGATGCCGACATGGCAAAAGCCAGTGCAACGCTACAGGCGGTACAGGTCAAACAGCAGCTTGGTCTTCAGGCATTGTCCATTGCCAACCAGGCGCCGGGCTCGATCATTTCGTTGTTCCAAGGCTAAAACGCCTGCCGGTCGGGCCGAGGCCCGACCGGCACAAATTGCCGATTGATGGGCATTTATGTCCTCAAATTCAGAAAGTCGGCAATTTTTGCCCATAGAAATGCCTTCCGAAGTAGTCGCGGTATTTCCACTTTTATCCATTGAAAACACCGGCTTAGGGCTTCCTTTGCCGGCGTATCCATTTGGCATATGACTTGCTTATATCTCAGCGGGATAAAATATCCCTGGGCAAGAAAGCCCAACAACAACTCCAAAATGGAGAAAGCAAAATGGCTTTTTCGGTAAACACCAATGGCGGCGCCTTCCTGGCTCTGCAAAACCTCAATAAGACTTCGTCGAGCCTTGAGACGACCCAGGGCCGCATCAACACCGGCCTCAAAGTAGGCTCTTCCAAAGACAATGCTGCCATCTTCTCTATCGCGCAGAAACTGCGTGGTAACGTGGCTGGCCTCAATGCCGTTAAGGGCTCGCTCGACCGCGCCCTTTCGACCCTTGACGTTGCCATCTCGGCTGGTGAAGCCGTGTCTGACCTTCTCATCGAGATGAAAGAGAAGGCCGTGGCCGCCAAGGACCCGGGTCTCGACGCTGACAGCCGGACGTCGCTCAACGACGACTTCGCCCAGCTCCGCGACCAGATCACCTCGATCGTCAACAACGCCGAGTTCAACGGCACCAACGCCGTGAAATCGGGTGGTGACAGCATCTCGGCGATCACCGACGAAACCGGTACCTCGGACAACCAGATCACCGTTGCCGCACAAGACCTGTCGCTGACCGGCCTTGGTCTGGCTTCCGACACCTCGATCAGTGCTGCCGCTGATGCAAGCTCGGCAGTAGACCTGATTGAATCGGCCATCGACACCGTGAACACCGCCCTGTCGACCCTCGGTGCGGGTTCGAAGCGTCTGGAACTCCAGAAAGACTTCACGACCAAACTGTCGGATGCGATCGAAGTCGGTATCGGTAACCTGGTGGATGCGGATCTCGCCAAAGAGTCGGCGAACTTGCAGGCCCTGCAGGTCAAGCAGCAGCTTGGTCTCCAGGCACTGTCGATCGCCAACCAGGCTCCGTCGACCGTACTGGGCCTCTTCCAGTAACAGGAACTCGGGCGAGCCGGTACGCCGGCTCGCCCCCTTCCTGGAGGCACAGATAATGGTTAAACGGAGAGGAGATCGATTGAGCGGTTGGAGCTAAACGATGACAACAATTGACAGCATCGTTGGCGGTAACCAAGGTCAGACCCTGCGAACCGCCGACAAAAAGGCAGGAGGATCTGAGGGCACCGAACGATTCGCCCCGCCCGTAAACTCGGGCGAGACGGACAGTGCAGTTTCCCAGTTCGTTCAGCGACTTGATACAAAGGAAGCCGAAAGCGCCGAAGAGGCTGAAAAGAAGGATCCCCTTCAGAAAGCCAGCAAAACGCTCGAAAGCTTCATTCCGGATGAGGAGTTCATTCCGAACACCCGCCTCCGGATCAACCGTGACGACACGACCGGTCTGTTTGTTTACCAGAGCGTAGACAATGATTCCGGTGAAGTGCGCCGGCAGTTTCCGGCAGAAGATATCCTTAAGTTCCTTTCCTACTATCGGGAACTTGAAGGACTGGCTGTCGACGATAAAGCCTGATTGCATTGCCGACTTTCCGGCAAGCCGTATTTCGGCGATGCAATCGAGCCTGATGTTCCGATTATCCTGGCCACCCGGACCTGATGGGGTGCTGCCGGGTTTTTGCGTTATTGGCCTTTTACCTATTCATATTTGACGGCTTGAATTCGTGCCTGCTGCAGCCTAATCCTTGTAGATAGGAAGGTACCCTAACAACAGGACGGACAAGACGCATGAAATTCACCGGCACCGATACCTATGTGGCGACGGACGACCTGAAGATCGCCGTCAACGCAGCCGCAACCCTGAAACGCCCCCTGCTGATCAAGGGCGAGCCCGGAACAGGCAAGACGGTGCTGGCAGAGGAAGTAGCACGGTCATTCGATACCGAACTGATCGAATGGCACATCAAATCCACCACCAAGGCGCAGCAGGGCCTCTATGAATATGATGCAGTTTCGCGCCTGCGCGACAGCCAGCTCGGCGACGAGCGGGTGAAGGATATCCGCAACTATATCAAGCGCGGCAAGCTTTGGGAGGCCTTCACGGCCGGCGGCACACCTGTTCTCCTCATCGACGAGATCGACAAGGCAGATATCGAGTTCCCGAACGACCTGCTCCTCGAGCTCGACCGGATGGAATTCCATGTCTATGAAACCGGCGAAACAGTGAAGGCGAAGGAACGCCCCATCGTCATCATCACCTCGAACAACGAGAAGGAATTGCCCGACGCTTTCCTGCGCCGTTGCTTCTTCCACTATATCAAATTCCCTGAACGCGAGACGATGCTTGATATCGTCGCTGTCCATTATCCGAATATCCAGAAAGACCTGGTGCGCGAGGCGCTGAATATCTTCTATGACATGCGTGAAGTGCCTGGCCTCAAGAAGAAGCCTTCGACAAGCGAGCTTCTGGACTGGCTGAAGCTCCTGATGGCGGAAGAACTGCCGCTCGAGGTGCTGCAGTCACGCGACCCGAACAAGCTGGTGCCGCCGCTGCATGGCGCGCTTTTGAAAAACGAACAGGACGTGCATCTGTTCGAGCGTCTCGCCTTCATGAACCGCAGGCAGCAGCAGAAAGGCTGACGAACGCCGATGTTCATCGATTTCTTCTATGCGCTGAGGGACGCCCGCCTGCCGGTCAGCATCAAGGAGTATCTGACCCTCCTTGAAGCGCTGAAAGCCGGCTGCGCGAGCTACAAGGTGGATGACTTCTACTATCTCTCGCGCGCCGCCTTCATCAAGGACGAGAAGAATCTGGACAAGTTCGATCGTGTCTTCGCCAAGGTCTTCGAAGGCATCGAATTCATCGCCGATGACCCGTCCGCCGACATCCCCGAGGAATGGCTTCGTAAAATGGCGGAGCTGTACCTGACGCCCGAGGAAATGGCAGAGATCGAAGCCCTTGGTGACTGGGACGAGATCATGGAGACGCTGAAAAAGCGGCTGGAGGAACAGAAGGAACGCCACGAAGGCGGCAACAAATGGATCGGCACGGGCGGGAAAAGCCCCTTCGGCGCCTATGGCTACAATCCGGCCGGTGTGCGGATCGGCCAGAAGGAAGGCCGCCACGGCCGCGCCATAAAGGTATGGGACAAGCGCGAATACCGGAACCTTGATGACAGCGTGGAGCTTGGCACCCGCAACATCAAGGTAGCCCTCAGGAAACTGCGCCAGTTCGCCCGCACGGGCGAGCCCGAAGTACTGGATATCGACAACACGATCCGCGCCACCGCCCATAAGGGTTATCTGGACCTGAAGATGATCCCCGAGCGGCACAATGCCGTCAAGGTCCTGATATTCTTCGATATCGGCGGCTCAATGGACAGCCACATCCGGGTCTGCGAGGAGCTATTCTCGGCCGCCCGCACCGAATTCAAGCATCTGGAATTCTTCTATTTCCACAATTGCCTCTACGAGCGTGTGTGGAAAGACAACCGCCGCCGCCACAACGAATATCTCTCGACCATGGACGTGCTGCATACCTACCCTCACGATTACAAGGTGATCTTCGTGGGCGATGCCTCGATGAGCCCCTATGAAATCCTCTACCCCGGCGGATCGGTGGAGCACTGGAACGAGGAATCGGGCGAGGTCTGGATGCGGCGGCTGCTGGACGTTTATTCCAAAGCCATCTGGCTCAATCCCATCCCGGAAACGCACTGGGGTTACAGTCAGTCGACCGAAATCATGAAAAACCTGATGGAAGGCCGCATGTTCCCTCTGACCATCGCCGGTATCGATGGCGCTATCAAGGAACTGAAGCGCTAGGGTTAGGCCCCGACCTTCATCCCTTCGGCAATCTTCAGGATTTCCTGCAAGCGGTTCTGCCAGCTGTTTTCGGCTTCGGTCTTCGCACGGCCTGCCGCAGCAATGGCATGCATCTTCTCAGGGCTCGCCAGCAATTCTTCCGCCTTCACCGCAACAGTATTCGTCGGCACCCATTCAAAAAGTGCGATATCGCTGCCATCCGTAAAGTGTGCCTGATACCAGCTTGATACGTCGGACAACACCGCGGCACCCGCCATCTGGGCCGCGAACACACGCTCGTGGGCGCCCGCCACGAAGTTGGTGTTGGTGTTCAGCACAATGCGGGTGCGCTTCAGGTTTTCAAGGGTTTCCTCAAACGTTCCCTCCCCGCCATAGGTGAAGCTTTTGAAACGGTAGAGATGCTTTTCCCATCCCTTGCCATAAAGATGCACCGGTGCCCCGGCCTTGGCGAGGGCGACAAGCGCCTCCCAGCGTCGTGTCGAATGAACTTGTGCCGACAGAAGGAAGGAAAAGGTCAGGAGCTTGTTGTAAACTTGGCGATCCACATCCCCATAGATCGAAATCATCGCCGCCTCGAGCGCACCTTCGACCGGCATCATATTATGCGCCATGGCGATATCGAAAGTGGCGTCCAGCAGCTTTCCGACCGGCGTGCCATTGTGCTGCGCCCAGCGCTTCGCCTTGTGATCGTGCCATGTACCGGTGAACAGCATAGGGATATCGCGGCGCGCCATGAATTCATCGGCACTTGCGTCAACCGGCGGTGGGGTCTTCACGTTGCCGCCGGGCGGGATCAGCGCCAATGCACCCGCCTTGCCAGGCATCATCATCTCAACCCACCTGACGTGACTGCCATCCAGGAAAGTCAGGATCTGATCCTTGGTTGCCGCCGCAACGCGCGGCTGCTGGGCCGCCGGATGATCGACAAACATCACACAGTGGGGGCAACCAGCCACCTCAGCCATCGACTTGCCCTCAAACCGCAGATCACCCCCGATGTTCTGGGTCAGAATCAACGCATTGTCACCGCCGAGCAGGCCCCAGAAACCCGCTTTCACGCCCTCGTCCGTCAGATCGAGCACCACCGGCTTATAGCCCAGCGCCGATGCTGCTTCCGCCGCCTGGTCGATATGCAGCCGCAGCGATCCATACTGGGATTGGCCCTTTAGGAAGATGATCTGTTTCATGGACTTAAGTTTTTCCCTTGATCTGCAGGTCCTGGATAACGGCGGGCGGCTCGCGCCCCGCTTCGAAGCTCACGTCGGCTGGCACGCCAAGGCACCGTACGGCATCAAGCGGCAAATCATCAATGAAGACATCGTGCCCCTGTGCGATCAGCCAGTTGTAAACGGGCGCCACATAGGTTTCGCCTTTCTCGGTTGCACCGCCCCCGTAAGTGCCGGCAACCGCAGCCTTGAACAGGTGGAAGGACGCAAAATAGTAAAGACCGATCGTTGCATGATCCGATATCCGGGTCTTTTCGCGCACTTCCAAAGCCTTGCCGGTGGCGTCCGCCTTCACAAAGCTCCAGCTTTCGCCAGCGGCTGGAAAACAGGGTATCCACCCCTGCCCGCGCACCCTTGACGGGTCAAGCGATGCGGGTTCGGTGAAGGTATCGATATTATAGATCAGGACAGGCTGGTCCGTCTCCTGATGCGGGGCGGTAAGAAGTGCACTGTCGGCCTGCCCCCTGGTTGGTGCATCAAGTTCCACAAGGATGGGCGCTGGCACACCAATCGCTGTTGCACGGGCCAAAATCCAGTCACCAGCACCGTCGGCTCGCCGCACGATAAAAACTGTGCGAGTGACATACGGAAAGAAGCGCGACAAGGAAACAAGCGACCAGTCGAACAGCGGCACGCCGTGCACCGGAATCTGGTATTTGGGCACATCATAGCCCGCATCGCGGAAGCGGTTGCCGAACCCGGCCATGGTGATGATGATCTGCATGCGCCCCCCTACTTGAAATATGGGGCAGCCAGAAGCAATCCCCGCGCCAGCAGGGCCTTCTGGGCTTCCGGCCGGTCGCCATGCAGCGGCAGCATGGAAAGGAACAGAAGGGCCTCAATGAGCCTCACCTGACGCATATAATCATCGGGGAACCGCGCCAGCCAGCCTGCGAACAGGTCTTTCACCACCTGCTGGCTGCGGCTGATCGCCGGCGTAAGGGTTATATCATCGCCTTCCTCGCTGAAACGATACAGTCCCGCGATGATATGGTCATAGTCGCCCTCGATACTGTGGCACAGCTTGGCGAGATCGTATCGAGGATCACCAGTCAATGACTGCTGCCCGAAGCTGCCACGGGGATCGATCAGCCGGACGATCCCGTGACGCGGGTCAAACAGGATGTTCGACAGGCAGAAATCACCGTGGATGATCGAGAAATAGGCGGCAATCAGCAGGTCGTTCGCTTCCACAACAGCGGCCAGTTCCCGCCGCACACGAGCAAGTCCCGGGCACGCCACACCATTGATTAGCACCCCCTCGCCGGCCATCGCGCCGAAGCGGGATAGATCGCCAAGCGCATCAAGCCGGTCGAGTGTCTTGGCGAGATACATGTCTGTCAGGTCATCAGCCATCTCGGCGTCGCTCAGGTCCGGGCGGCGCTTGCCCATCAGCACCAGCGTTTTATCAAGGGCATGGATCACGCGCTGCCAGAAGGCAGGCGCCACATCACCGAACAGGTAAAGGTCATTAAGCGCTGGGTAGCTGTAGTATTCCATCGCGACACTCGGCCGCGTGGCTTTCATGTCCGCTTCGAAAATCCGGGGTGCCAGAAACTGCAGGTCCGCCGGCAGGTCGCTGTACCAGGCGATTTCGCGGCGAAACTTTTCGGCGTTCGCGCTTGATTTCACCAAGATGCCGCGCGTTTCATCCAGCGCCACATCGTTAAACTCGCGCGCCCCGAAGCCCAGCCGTCGCCGCGTGGCATAATAGGTATCCAGATGCCCGAAATCATACCAGTCCTTCGGCTGCACCAGCGCACGGGATGATGCAGGCTGCCCGTTGAACCAGGCGATGAAGGCCCGGTAGAAGGGATCAAGCGCCTGCCCCGCCGGCAACCTGAGTTCGTCTGCCAGGTGCCTGAAGAAGCCATGCACGTCACCGATCCGGAAAACACCGCAAAAGGCAAGCGCGTCGCCGTGCCACGCGCTGTCCTCAAACTTCTCGGTCACCTTCACGATGCGGCCTTCGTCATCGGAAGCCAGCTGGGTCCAGCGGAAGGGATCAGCCACCCGGTCAACAAAGCAGATATTCGGCACTTCGGGATTGTCGGTCAGGAGCGTATCCGAGAAAGCGACAATCATGTCGCTCACATCGTCCGGCACCTGCTCCATCAGCACGGAGATCGTCTCGCCAAGGCTTGATGTTTCACCAACATCGACAAGGTCAACGCCGTCGTATCCCATCAGGTCGGCATAGGCCCTGATCCGCTCGCCCCCTTCATGGATGCCAACAAGCACCCGGTAGCCGCGATCCAGATACAGGCGGACGATATAATCGAAGGCGGGCCGTCCACCGACCGGCAACATGGCGGCAGGCATCGGGCCGAATTCGACCTGCAGCTCCAGCGGCGCAAGCTTCGCAGCCGGGATCAGCGCCACTTTCGTCACGCTGTTGTGCTCCGCTTTTCCTGAAAGATCATAGACTTGCCCCTGCGATCACCCGCTTTGGCAAGCTTAGCGCCCGCTTATCCCTGCGCCAAGGCCGAAAAGCAAAAGGGCCGCATCAAGCGGCCCTTTCCAAATGGATTGGAGTTTGATCAGCGGCCGACAGCCGTATCCAGGATCTGGATGCTGGCGCGCGCACCCGCCGGGGCAGCGTCTGCCAGTTCTTCGCCGGTCACCGTGCCCTGACGTTCACGCATACGGAGTTCGCCGTAAGACGAGACAAGCGCATATTCAAGCTTCAGGGCAAAGCTCATCTCGTCACCAGCGTAGCTCGCCGGAATCGCCGGAAAGTCGGCGCGTTTCGCCACCCGCTTTGCCGCTGCATTGAACACCGACTGGCGCGACTTCTTGATAAAGCCGGTATCCACCACCTCGCCGTCGCGGTTGATGGTGACCCGCATGACCGCCGCACCGCTCAGATTATCGCGGATCGCGCGGGCCGGGTAAACCATCACGTCATCGACTGCCTCGGCCGCACCGCCGGCCCAGCCTTTGAGAGCCGCCTTGTCGGTTGCCATGGCATTCGTGCCAAAGGCCCCGGACACGAGCGCTGCCGCGAGCGCCCCTTTGATGATCAGTTTATTCATTTCGTTTCTCCTCGCTTCTTGAAGCCGCCACTGCCGGGCGGTAGGGTCACGCTATCAAGCCAGGGCCGCATCCGACCATCGCAGGCGACGAACCGTTCATCGCCTGCGACTTGTCGCTAAACCTTCAATCGAAGGATTTATGCTGGGCGCCTGAATTTGTGGCAAAGGGAGAACAGAATGCCAAAATCGAGAAACTGGCTGGCCGGAGTCGCACTCCTTGCCATGAGCAGTGCTGCAGTAGCGGCAGACTCGCCAAAGGGCGACGGCACGGCCGAGGAATGGTTCAAGGCAGGCGCCGACGCGATTGCCGAACGCGCGGCAGCACCCGTCAACAAGGGCCGTGCCAAGAATGTGATCCTCTTTGTCGGCGACGGCATGGGCATTTCCACCATCACGGCAGGCCGTATCCTTGAAGGCCAGATGCGCGGCGAGCCGGGCGAGGAAAACAAGCTGAGCTTCGAAAAGTTTCCCTACACGGCGCTTGTGAAAACCTACAATGTGGACGCACAGGTGCCTGATTCCGCCGGCACTGCCTCGGCCCTCAACACCGGTATCAAGACCCGCATTGGTGCGATCAACACCCTGCCCGGCCAGGAAGTCGGTGTCTGCAAGGGCTCGCTTGACGGTGCGCCCAAAACGCTTGCCATGTATGCGGAAGAAGCTGGGCTTTCGACCGGTATTGTGACTACGACACGCCTCAGCCACGCCACACCGGCAGCCGTTTATGCCCATGCCGCCGAGCGCGACTGGGAAGCGGACGCAAACCTGCCTGATGAAGCCAAGGCCAACGGCTGCCCCGATATCGCCGTGCAGATGGTCGGTGACCTTGGCGGCGACGGGCTTGAAGTGGCCCTCGGCGGCGGGCGCCGCAATTATGTGCCTGAAGCCAAGGGTGGCAAGCGCCTCGATGGCCGGGATCTCACCGCGGAATGGGTGAAGGATCGTGCCGATGCCCGCTATGTGACAAGCCTTGAGGAACTGAAGTCCGTCGACCCGAAGAAAACCAAACATCTTCTTGGTTTCTTCAACGACAGCGACATGAATTTCGAGGCTGATCGCACAACGGAACCGAGCCTCGCTGACATGACCGAAGCAGCAATCCGTCAGCTTTCAACCAACAAGAAGGGCTATTATCTGATGGTGGAAGGTGCGCGGATCGACCATGCCCACCATGGCGGCAATGCCTACCGCGCCCTGCACGACGTGGTTGCCTTGTCGGCCGCTGTGAAGCGCGCGAGCGAACTGGTGGACCTGAAAGATACGCTGATCCTGGTGACCGCCGACCATAGCCATGTTTTCACCATGGCGGGCTATCCCTCGCGCGGTAACCCGATCTTCGGCCTCGCCCAGTTCCACGGCGAACCGGACCTTGACGAGGAAGGTCGTCCCTATACAACGCTTGGCTACCAGAACGGCCCGGGGGCAGTGAACGGCGACCGTCCGGTACTGACACAGGAACAGGTGCTGGACCCGAACTTCCGCCAGCAATCGCTGGTTCACACCAGAAGCGAAACCCACGGCGGCGAGGATGTTGCCCTGTTCGCCACCGGCCCGCGCGCCTATCTGGCGAGCGGCACGATGGAGCAGAATGCGGTCTTCCATCTGATGCGGCATGCGCTGGACCTGAAGGTCAAGCGCTGAACCCGCCTGAAACACAAAACCCCCGCCAGATTGTCCGGCGGGGGTTTTCGTTTGTCCGGGGCCGCGATGCCTCAGACCGAATATTTGGCAATGGCCTCGTTCAGGCCCTCGGTCAGGCTTTTGCCGATATCGCCGCCTGAACCGGCGACCCGGCCGCGGATCACGGCACGCATCGCATCGATATGGGCTTTCACCAGCTCCACGACCGCATCTTCAATATCGCCCTTGATCTGGGTGAAACCATAAAGCGAGTCCGAAAAGGCAGTGATCAGCGGATAGCCGAAGGTGCCGCCCTGCCCCTTCATATCGTGGGCGATACGGGCGATTTCCTCGAAACATTCCTTGCGGCTTTCGGGCGTATCAACGCAGCGCCCATGCTGTTCCTGCATCTTGCCGACAAGACCCGACACCCAGTCCGGATAGTCTTCCGACATTTTGGAAAGCGCCTTTTCGGCTTCCTCCATGGCTTCTGCCGAAAGCGTCACCTTGCCGGTAGGATTGAGACCAGCCGTCTTTTCCTTCAGCCGATTCTTGAAGCGGTAGAAACGCACAATAACGGGTTTGCCATTAGCCACGGATAATCTCCACGCCTTCACTCTTGTCGGTCAGTACCCGGCGGTCACGGCCGTCGGGCATCTGGATCGCCTGCCGACGCCTGTCCGGGCCGAAATAATCCTTCGTGTGCACGAACTGGCGGGGCCGTTCGATGATCGACACCAGCTTTTCGCCGACACTTTTCACTGTAAATGGCTTGGCGAGCATTTCAGTCACGCCCATTTCACGCGCCTGCATCACCCTGTCGGGCTCGGTATAGCTTGTGATCATCACAAACGGCACGAAACGATCCGGGCTATCCTTGTGGCGGCGCACCCAGCGCAGGAACATCATGCCGTCGATCGGATGCATATCCCAGTTGGAGACGATGATATCGATCTGCTGGCAGCCGACCTTCATCGGCTCGTTCTTCACCCGTTGCAGGAAAGTGATGGCGTCACCACCATGTTCCACCGCGTAAACATTGCCAACCCCAAGCACCTTGAGCGAATTGGCAATGAGCGAGCGAATGAAAGGACTGTCGTCCACCAGAAGCACGCTCACCCTGTCGAAATCGTAATTGCTCATGAATCCGCCCTGAAATTCAATCTTGTATGCTGCAGCATAATTTTAATGTCATCTAATCCTTAACCCTGTTCGTGGTCAATCGTCACGTCAGGGTCAAACCGGCATCAGGCCGCCACAACGGCGCGAATTTCGGCAAGCAGCGCATCAAGACGTGCGGCGAGTTCCGACAGGCAGGCGGCGCGGTCGGCATCGCTCCGCTCCGGCATCTCGGTTTCCGCGCGCTCTGCTTCCACCGCCAGCCGCCATGCACCGATACCCCGCGCTGCCCCTTTCAGCTTGTGGGCATGGGCTTTCCAGTCGGCCAGCGGGGCCGCCTTTAGCGTTTCGAGATAGTTTGGCGCGTTCGCGACGAAAATCCCGAGGATTTCGGCTTCAAGATCCTCATCTCCGCCGGTGAAGCCCGCGAGATGTGCCCTGTCCAGGATCACGCTTTCATCCCAATTGCTGCGCGCTGTCGTCACGTGCGGCTTTTCCTTCCCATATCCGACACGGCACGGCGGCCTGCATCGGTCAGCTTGCACACAAGCCAGTCCGGCTTGATCGGGTTCCTGTACCAGGGTTCGCACCAGCCTTCGCGCAGGCAGGCTTTAACAGTGGCATCTTTCACCCGCAGCCCGCCACCATCGAAAAGCGGCAGCTTGCCGCCCGGCTCACCAAGGCCGCGCTTCAGGTAAGCCGCCTGCACCGCTGTCGGGCGGCGGGAGATGGTTTCTGTTTCAGCCCCTTTTGTCAGCCCCACGGTCGTTCCCCAAAAGTCCTTTCCATGGAAGGCCATACTATAGCCACGGATATTCGCCATGCATAGGGTTCAGGCAATTGACCTCGCCCCGGAAATACGAAAGTCTAGGGGGAGTGGGGACAGCCCTGCCCACCAGGCACAAGGGCGTGACGATCAAGGCAAAGTGATGAAAGCCGAACTGGAACTCTCGAAATCCGCGAAAGAGCAAGAACCGGAAGGCGACCGGCGCGCTGAAAGGCGTCCGCTTTCGCGCCGTTACTGGCCGGTGGTCGGCGCCACGTTTGTCTCGCTACTGTGGATCGGGGCCTGCGCTTATCTCGGGGTATCCGGCCAGCTTGGCACATTCGACTCGCTGACTGTTGCGACCATCGCGTCCTACCTTGCCGGTGCCATCACGCCGCTCGCGCTGATCTGGCTCATTGCCCTCGCCTTCCAGCGTACCGACCCGCTCATTGAGCACCGGCTGGATATGTCCCGAACACTCGATCAGGCATTGGCCCCCGTTGAAATGGCGGAACGGCGACTGGTTGAACTGAACCAGAAGCTGAAGAAGGAACTTTCCAGCATCGATGCTGTCGCCGATCTGGCCGCCGACCGGCTGGGGCATCTTGAAGGCCGGTTCCAGGAGCAGATCGCAGCAATCTTTTCAGCGACTGCAGATGCCGAAGCCCGCACCGTTTCAATCCGCGATTCCCTGACCCGCGAACGCGCCGAGATCAACACACTGACTGCCGCCCTCGAAGACAGGCTCGCGGCCCTTGAAAGCCGCGTTTCGGACATGGGCACAAAGATCGGTGCGGCCACCGACGACACCCGCGCCGTCATCGCCGAAAGCGAGGCCTCGGTAACCCGCAGCCTTGGTGCCCTTGGCGGCGCTGGCGAAGCCTTTGAGGCACGCCTCGCCCGCGTGCAGCAGGATATCGAGACACAGGCCGACCGGATTGCAAACGATGCCGCCTCCATTGAAGGTCGGCTGGATGCCGTTACCGGCAATCTCGGCGATCATATGGTCCGGCTGGACGACACACTCGGCACCATCGAAGGTCGGGCAAACGATATCGGCGGCCGCATGTCCGATCAGGCAACCGCCCTGCGCGACCTTGCCTGCGAAGCCGCCTCCGAATCGGAACGAATCGAATCGACGCTCAAGGCGCATGTCGAGGAAGTGCAGCGCACCGCCGAAGCCGCCCTGGCCCGTACCAGCGAAATCGGTGCCGAATATTCAGCCCACGCCACATCCATGTCCGCGCATATCGTGGAGACCGTGGAACGTGCGCGTGGCATGCTTGATGAAGCGAACAAGGCGCTTGATGCCCACTGCCAGGAAGCGCTCGCCACCAGTGCCGAGCTTCATGCCCGCACCATGGCACAGACCGAAGCGACAAGCGAAGCCGTGCGCACCAGCAGTGCCGAGCTTGACC
This sequence comes from Pseudokordiimonas caeni, assembly GCF_026719705.1. Lineage (GTDB taxonomy): Bacteria > Pseudomonadota > Alphaproteobacteria > Sphingomonadales > Kordiimonadaceae > Gimibacter > Gimibacter caeni. Next base: position 1,329,169 of record NZ_JAPPRR010000001.1, read on the forward strand.
GGCTTCTGGATGAAGGCCTCGCCCGTGCCCGCGCAACACTTGAAGAAACCGCAGCCGGCATCACCGAACAAAGCCGCATGGCCGTGGCAGCCGCCGAGGAGACCGCCGCGCGCACGCTGCAGCATATCCGCCAGATGCGCGCGAACGTCGAGGACCAGATGGCCGAGCTTGCCTCCACGGGTGCTGCAGCAGGCCGGGCGCTTGGCGAAGTGGTGGAAGAGATCGGCGACCAGTCGAAAACACTTGTTGAAAACGCCCGAGCCACCGGCGAAAGCCTCTCGGAAGTGCATGCGGGCATGAGCGAACAGAGCGAGGCGCTTGCCGCCGCCCTCAATGACACCCGCCAGAAACTGGTGCGACTGGAGGCCGACCTGCTCGCACAGCGCGACACCCTCGCCACCGTATCCGACGAAGCCGCAGCGCGCGTGATCGACGCCACCGAACGCTTCGCCAGCCGCAGCGAAGCCCTGCGCGAAGCCGCCCAGGATATCCGCGCCGACCTTGTCGCGCAGGCCGATGACATGGGCAAGGCAACCGAGCATCTGGGCAGCCTTGGCACCGCCACGCACAACAAGCTGATGGAAGCCGCCGAAGCGCTCGGCACCGAGGCGAACAGCATCCGTAACGAACTGGCGCAGTCGAGCAAGGCGCTGGGCACTGCTGCAACCGCCTTCTCGGGTGAACGCGCCCGTATCCGCGAGGAAGTCGAGGGCATTGTCGCGCGCATCAACGATGCCTCCGGCCAGCTTGGCCGCGAGGCCGGACGTCTGGTTGAAGACACCGACGCCATGACAAGCCGGATCGAGGAAGCAGGCCAGACGCTGAAGGACGAAAGCGAAACCGCGCGCCTGCGCCTCCGCGATGCGGTTGAGGATACGAACCGCGAACTGACCGCCAGCATCGAGGAAATTGGCCGCCACGCCAGCGAAAAGATCACCTATCTGCAATCCGACATGCAGGCGACACTCGCCAAGGTGCTGGACGACTATCAGGCAACCGCCACGCAGGCCGAGAAGGAAAGCGCCCTTCTCGCCATGCGCATGGGCCGGGAAGCCGAGAAGATGGCGAAGATCGCCGCCGAATTCGGTGCCAAGACTGCCGAGATCGACAGCCGTATCGGCGAGGCCACCAAGAACGAATTCGCCCGAACCGCCCAGCTCCTTATCGAAAGCCTGCAGTCGCTGTCGATCGATATCCACAAGGCGCTGGCCCATGACGTGCCGGACGATGTTTGGGAGGCTTATCTGGGCGGCGACCGGTCCATCTTCATGCGCCGCACCATCAAGATGGGGGACCGCGCTGCGCGGAGCGCCATTGCCGACCGTTTCGCCAAGGACCGCGAGTTCAAGGAAGCCGTCTCGCGCTTCTGCCGCGATTTCGAAAGCCTGATGGAACGCGTGATGCCGGGCGACCGTGGCAGCGCCATGTCGGTGTCGCTGATCTCGTCCGAGATGGGCAGGCTTTATCTCCTCCTCGGCCAGTCGCTCAAGAAGTTCGGTTGACGCCCATGCGCCCTGCCCTTGCTGCTGCCCTGTCGCTCGCCCTGATGCTGCCTGCCTGCGGCAAAGCGCCCGAAACTGCAAAAACGGAAGAAGCCGCCCCGGCGCGCCAGATCAGCTGGCGCATGTCCAGCACTTATCCCTCAACGCTCCTCATCCTTGGCACCATGGGCAAAAGGATCACGAGCGAGGTGGCGGCTGTGTCCGGCGGCGCCATTGATATCCGCTTCTTCGAGCCCGGCGTGCTGGCCCCGCCGTTTGAAACCTTCGATGCCGTCAGCTACGGCGCCATTGAGGCCGGCTGGTCCACAAGCGGTTACTGGGCCGGAAAGGTGCCGGCGCTGCAGTTGTTCTCCTCCGTTCCCTTCGGGCCTTCGGCGCCTGAGTATCTTGCCTGGTTCGACTATGGCGGCGGGCGGCCCTTGTTCGAGAAAATTTACCACCAGCACAATATCCACGGCATCATCTGTGGCATGAGCCCGCCTGAAGCATCCGGCTGGTTCAAGGATGAAATCCGTACGCTGGATGATTTCAAGGGTAAGAAGATCCGCTTCTTCGGCCTTGGCGGCAAGGTGCTGGAGGAAGTCGGCGCGTCACCGCAACTGCTGGCGGGCGGCGAGATCTATCAGGCGCTGGAGCTTGGCACCATCGACGGCACCGAATATTCGGTGCCAGCCGTGGACGAGAAGATGGGCCTTCAGGAAATCGCCCAGCATTATTATTTCCCCGGCTGGCACCAGCAATCCACCTTCTTTGAACTGATCATCAATCTGGACACATGGAACAGCCTTACAAAGACGGAACAGACCCAGATTGAAGCCGCCTGCTCCGCCAACATCCGCTACGGCCTTTCGGAAGGCGAAGCCCTGCAGGCAGCGGCGCTCAAACGCATCGCCGATGCCGGCGTCACCCTGCACACATGGTCGCCCGAAGTGCTCGCCGGTCTGAAGGCTGCATGGGAAAAGGTGGCGGCTGACATGGTGGCAAATGACCCTGAATTTGCCGAGGTCTGGGCCTCCATGACCAGTTTCCGCGCTGCCTACAAGGAATGGGCAGATCGCGGCTACCTGAAAGACTGACGCGGCCATGAGGGGGCTTGAACGGCTGGCGGGGGAACTGGAGCGGATCGTCGCCTTCTTCGGACGGAGTGCAGCCTGGCTCCTGCTCGCCCTGATGGGGGTCATCGTTGCTGACGTGACCCTGCGGCACTGGTTCGTCATCGGATCCACCAAGCTGCAGGAACTGGAATGGCACCTGCACGGGGCCCTGTTCCTGTTAACTATGGCATGGGCCTATAGCCGCAACGCCCATGTGCGGATCGAACTCGTCAGCGAGCGGCTTTCCCTGCGGGCGCGTGCGATCATCGAGCTTGCAGGCATCACCTTGCTGCTGATCCCCTATGTGGCCGCCATCCTGTGGTTCGGCAGCGATTATCTGGCCTACAGCTTCGCCTTCAATGAAGGTTCGGCCTCTGCCACCGGCCTGCCGTGGCGCTGGATCATCAAGGCAATCCTTGTTTTCGGCTTCGCACTTCTGGGGCTCTCCGCCATCGCCCGCGCCTGCCGCGCTATCCTGACGCTGCGGAAGGGAGGCGCCGGCTGATGGCTGAATATCTCGCCCTTCTGATGTTCGCGGCCCTCGTGCCGCTGTTGTTCACCGGATTCCCGGTTGCCTTCGTGCTTGGCGGCGTGGGCCTCGCCTTCTGGGGCATCGCAGTGGTGCTGGGCCTTGAGAACGGGCAGAGCTTCTTTCTCGTCGTCTCCCGCATCTTCGGCGGCGTGGTGGACAAGCCCCTGCTGGTGGCTGTTCCGATGTTCATCTTCATGGGGCAGATGCTGGAGAAAAGCGGGGTAGCCCGGGATCTTCTGACCATGCTGCAACGCCTGACACGGCGCATTCCAGGTGGACTGGCGCTTTCGGTGACGCTTCTCGGCACCATCCTCGCGGCCACCACCGGCATCATCGGGGCAAGTGTGGTGATGATGACACTGCTTGCCTTACCGGTGATGCTGGAACATGGCTACAACCGCCCCCTCGCCACCGGCACGATTGCGGCCTCGGGCACGCTTGGCATCCTCCTGCCGCCCTCGATCATGCTTGTGGTGATGGCCGATCTTCTGTCGGTCTCCGCCGGCGGCCTGTTCATGGCGGCAGTCGGGCCGGGACTCCTGCTAGCAGCGCTTTACGCACTTTATATCCTCGTGCGCACCTGGCTCAATCCGTCGCTTGCCCCCTCACTCGGAGACAGCGATGCCGTACCCATCACAGTGGCTGAGGTCACCCGCTGCCTGCTGCCGCCGCTCGGCCTCATGCTCGCCGTCCTGGGTGCCATCTTCGCAGGATTTGCCACCCCGACTGAAGCCAGCGGCATCGGCGCGTTCGGCGCTCTGCTCCTTGCCCTGTTTAAAGGCCGTCTTTCCTTCCCCACGCTCAGGGAAGTGGTGGAGGAAACCGCCCTCACCTCTGCCATGCTTTTCGGCCTGTTTGTCGGCGCCACCGCCTTTTCCTATGTCTTCGCGCTTCTCGAGGGGCATCATCTGATCCTCTCCGCACTAGAAGCCACCGGCGCCGGACCATGGCACTTGATTGCCGTTCTGATGCTTGCCGTTTTCTTCCTCGGCTTCTTTTTCGACTGGATCGAGATCACGCTGATCATCCTGCCGGTTTTCGCACCCGTCATCGCAGGGCTCGATTTCGGCAGCCATGTACCGGCAGGGCTCGTTTCCGTCTGGTTTGCCATCCTGATGGCGGTCAATCTGCAGACAAGCTTCCTGACCCCGCCCTTCGGCTTCGCGCTTTTCTATCTGAAAGGGGCAGCACCGGCGGGGGTAGCACTCACCGACATCTATCGCGGCATCCTGCCGTTCGTATTGCTACAGATACTGGGGCTTGGGGCCATCATCCTATGGCCCGAAATCGCACTGTGGCTGGTGCCGGCCCGCTGAAATGAAAAAGGCGCCACACCGGGCGCCTTCCTCAATCGAAACAGCATTGCCGATCAGGCGACAGCACCGGTCGGCGATTCGATCTTGTGCAACTTGCCAATCAGGTAATCGAGATTCTCGGTGTCCCAGCTGTCCTCGACAGCCGTCAGCACGCGCTCGATCATCAATTGCTTGAAACGTTCGCGGTCATCGCCACCGGTGGTGACCATCTCGTCCGCCACCTCGAGCGCAGCGCGCGCAACGGGCAGGAACTGGATCGGCATCTTGGCGGCTTCAAACAGACGCTTCAGGCCCATGTCGCCCTTGTCGTGCACAAGTTGATAGGCGTTGGCTGCGGGAATGCCGACGATGCGGGCAAGGGCGGCCTCGAAGAAGGTAGTGTCGCCCATGAACAGCGCCCGCAGGATAAGGGTCGAGGTCAGGCGCTTGTTCTTGTAAAGCTGATCGACAAGCTGCAGCACATTCTGCGCCTGCTGGCCGCCTTCAAGAAGCGAAACGGTCGCCTTCTCGCGGCTTTCCAGAAGGAGGTCGCTCGCCATCGAGGCTGAAATCTCGTGGTGCGACATGATATGTTCGCGCAGCTTTTCGGAAACCAGCGTCACCAGACGCTCGGCCACGCCGATCGGCAGTTCGCCGCGCTGAGCAAGCGGCGCATTGATCTTTTCGTTCGCACCAAACTTGTCGATCACATGGCCGTAAGTCGCTTCCGAAATCTGGGCGCCTTCGTTGGCAACAAGGGTTGCCACAACATTCTCGTTGTCAGTGCGGGCCAGTGCGTCAGCAACGGTTGCCGACACAGTGGCACGGCTTGCAACAGCTTTCTGTGCGCCCTCGCCCGACGACTGAACAATGGCCAGGAGGTCTTCGTCCGTCAGCACCGACGAGCTTTCGATGAAGGGCAGCGCCACCTCGTCCACATCGCGGGCGAGCGTCGCAGCCACATCATGTGGCACATCGGGGTTTTCCTTGAGGCTTTCGGAAAGCGCGGCGCGAACACGCACGGCTGCATCCTTCAGCATCACGCGGAAGATGTCTTCGGCAATCGCGCGCTCGCCTTCAGACAGCGCCGACGAACTGAAGGTCGCCGCCACCTTGGCTGCCGCATCGGCACGGTTGTCGGTATTCGGATCCTGCAGAAGCTTTGCGACATCCGCGCTGGACAAGGTTTTGTTATCTGCCACCGTGCTTTTCCCGTTCTATCTGCCTGACATATACCGGATAACCGGTCCGTCACCTGCAAGCTAGGCGAAACTGTTTAACCGGGCGTTAATCGCGGCCCAGCGCAAGGATATCACCCTCTTCCCGGCCGGTCGGCAACTCCTTCATCAAATATGGCAGAAATGTGCCATCTTTCCGTTGAGCCGCCCGGACATACCGGCTATCGTGCCAGCAATTTTAACCGGACAGCGTATCTGTCCCAAGAACAATCTTCATGGGCACTCACAAACTGACGGCTCATGGTACGGGGAAAATCAGACACATGATCATTCGATTGCTGGCTGCTATTGGCGCCCTTGTGGGCCTGAGCCAAGCGGCTTTCGCGCAGGAAGCAGCAGAACGAACCTTCTCGCAGACCGTCAATGACGCGATCTCGCCGATTACCGATTTCGTTGCCAACGAGATCATCTTCTTCAAAATCCCGCTGAGCGCTTTCATCGACGGCGCACCGGACGTTCCCTTCCTCATCGTGTGGCTGCTCTCGGGCGGCATTTTCTTCACCTTCTATATGGGCTTCATCAACTTTCGCGGTTTTGCCCAGTCGCTCCGGATCGTTTCCGGTCGGTATGACAACCCGGCGGACCCTGGTGAAGTTACCCACTTTCAGGCCCTGACAGCAGCCCTTTCCGCAACCGTCGGCCTTGGCAACATTGCCGGCGTGGCGCTTGCCATCACGCTTGGCGGGCCCGGTGCCACCTTCTGGATGATCCTTGCCGGCCTCTTCGGCATGACCAGCAAGTTTGTGGAAGTGACCCTCGGCCACAAATACCGCCAGATCGACGAAAACGGCGTGGTGGCCGGTGGCCCCATGCATTATCTGTCGAAAGGCCTCGCTGCCCGCAACTGGCCCAAGGCAGGCCGTGTGGTCGCCGTGATTTTCGCCATGATCTGCATCGGCGGCGCCTTCGGTGCCGGCAACATGTTCCAGGCAAACCAGGCAACCGCCCAGCTTGCGAACGTGGCGGCAGACCTGACCGGCGGCGTGGAAAGCATCTTCTTCGGCCGCCCGTGGATCTTCGGCATCATCTATGCGGCAGGCCTCGCGCTTGTGATCGTCGGCGGTATTCGCGGCATTACCCGCGTCACCGAATTTCTGGTACCCATCATGGCGGGGATCTATGTGATCGCCGCCCTTTTCATTATCGGCGCCAATATCGAGCATCTGCCGGATGCATTCGTCGCCATCTTCAAAGGTGCCTTCACCGGTGACGGCGTTGCCGGCGGTATCCTAGGCGTGATGTATATGGGTCTCCGCCGCGCCACCTTCTCGAACGAAGCTGGCCTTGGCACTGCCTCGATCGCCCACGCCGCAGCCAAGACGAAAGAACCGGTTGCCGAAGGCCTTGTTGCCCTTCTTGAGCCCTTTGTGGATACCGTCATCATCTGCACCATGACCGCACTCGTGATCATCATCACAGACATGCACATCCATGGCGCCGGGCTTGACGGGATCGCGCTGACGTCCGCGGCTTTCGACAGCTTCATTGACGGCTTCCGTTATGTACTGACGATCGCTGTGCCGCTCTTCGCCTTCTCGACCACCATCACCTACTATTACTACGGTGAACGGGCGCTCCACTTCCTGACCGGCGGCAACAAGGGCAACACGGTCCATGTCTACAAGGTCATGTATCTGGCCGCCATCGTTGTCGGCTCGGCCATGCAGCTGACCGCCGTGATGGATTTTGCCGATGCCATGCTGCTCGCCCTCGGCTTCCCGAACCTTGTTGGCGTGTTCATCATGCGCCGTGAAGTGAAGGCGATGCTGGCCGACTATCTGGCGCGGCTCAAAGCCGGCGAAATCAAGCCCTTCACAGGGAAATGATCGGACCCCGGCGCGGCAATTCGCCGCGCCGGGGTTGCGTCCGGTTCAGCGCCGGTTCATCATGAAAGTTGAAAATGGCGGTCCATGGCCGCCTTTTTCATGTTCGGCAGACGGAATTCCGCCAGCCATCCGCCAGACCGCCCCCAGTGCGGGGCAAATGACTTCAAGGATTTGATCCCATGCTGAAATCCCTCATCAATGCGACTGTCGCCACCCTTATTGCCGCCTCGGCGCTCAGCGCCAGCGCACAAGCCGCAGGTGACCCGGCCAAGGGCAAGATGATTTTCAACCGTTGCAAGGCCTGCCACACGCTGACCGCAGCCGAACGCCTGAAGATGGGCCCGTCGCTTGCCGGCGTTTTCGGCCGCAAGGCAGGCACCTCGGAAGGCTATAAATATTCGCCGGCCATGGCCGAAGCCGATGTTGTTTGGAGCGCTGATACGCTCGACCAGTATCTGACTGACCCCAAGGGCTTCATCCCCAAGAACAAGATGATCTTCCCCGGCCTGAAGAAAGAACAGGACCGCGCGGACGTGATCGCCTATCTCGAACAGGCGACAAAAGAATAATAAGCGGTTATAGTCGGCGCGCTAATAAGAACCGGCTAACCGTCGATGCGAGGAAAAACAAATGCTTGAACGACTTTACAAACAGGCCCTTGCGGCTGTTTGTACGCTTTTCATTCTGGGCGCGGGCACGGCCCATGCCCAGGATACCGCTGTGGCCGATCCCCAAGGGGCCGTGGCATTCATCGAATCCGTGGCTGACGACACCAAGGCTGTCTGGAGCGATGCAACGCTCTCGGACGCTGATCGCACCACCGCCTTCCGCAAGATTTTCCAGAAAGCTGCCGATATAGACCTCTTGGCAAAAGGCATGCTCGGCCGCCATTACCGCAGCGCTACGCCAGACCAGCGCTCGGCCTATATGGTGGCGATGACCGACTATATCATCGGTGAATTCGACAAGCGCATGCAGCAGATCGGCTTCAAGGATGTGGAAATCGTCGGGACCACGCCGGCTTCCGGCAAGGGCGGCCATCTGTTTGTCCGCACCAAGGTCGACCGTTCGGAAGGCGCGCCGATCCTTGCCGACTGGCGGGTCCGCAAGAAGGATGGCAACTTCCAGATCGTCAATCTGGAAGTCGAAGGCATCAATCTGCTGATCACCAACCGTGAGCAATTCTCGGCGCGTATCGCTGAAATCGGGCTGGACGGCCTGATTGCCGAACTCAAGGCTACCTACAGCACGGCTTCCGCCGCGCCTGTCGGCAACTGAGCAATCTTTCCTATTCCGTCGCGGCCACGGTCGCGGCGGATACGGGCTCCATCACACACAATAGCCGCAAGCTGCCCGCTGTGTTGTAAAGCGCGCTTTCAAGCGCTGTCGCCCGGGATGCCGGCACATTCACCGCAAATCGTGTCCTGTAATCGAAACCTGCTTCGGTTTCGATCCGGCGACTGTTCATCCTGACGATATTGGCATCATAGTCGACAAGAACTTCGCTGATACGCGCCACAAGGCCCGGCCTGTCGCCGCCTTTCACTTCGATCACGTGGGTGATGGTCCCACTGTCGTCGCGGGTGAGGTTGAAGGGGAAGCTCGTGACCGCGATCCGCGCACCCTCCAACAGTTCGAGCGCTGCCAGCCCTTCCTGCACCTCTTCCGGGGTGGTAAGAGTGGCAAATTCAGCCACACAGCTGAATTCGAAGCCCTGCCCCAGCACCGCATAGGCGCTGTCGGCAAGGTTTGCACCGATCTCGAAAAGATAGCTCGACACAGCCGAAACAACACCGACCCGGTCGCGCCCGATGATCGAAATAAGGAGATTACTGGAGACCCGTTCCTGACCTTGTGCGTTGCTCATGTTCTTGCCTGCTTGAAAAAAATTGATGCCGCGCCACAATGGATTTGGTACACAGGCGCCGCGCTCCACAATCATTTTCATTAGGGACATAGCCCATGTCTGACAAGCAACTTCTTCACCTCGTCTTCGGCGGTCCGGTTTCGGACCCGCAGACGCTTGATTTCACCGATTTGAGCAAGCTCGAGATCGTCGGCATCTTCGGCTCCTACCAGGAAGCCGAAAGCGCATGGCGCAGCGTCAGCCAGGCCAATGTAGACGACGCCATGACCCGCTATGTGGTCGTGCACCTGCACAAGCTGCTGACACCCGAGATCTGAGAGCGTCAGCTTTCGCCCTTCGCCAATTGAGGAAAGCCCCGCAGGCATTGATGCTTGCGGGGCTTTTTGTGCGGAGCGCTATCGGGGGGTCAGCGCGTCGACGCGGGGGCTGCAAAATGGGCGTCAAGGCCATCGGCAATCGCTTCGCCTTCAAGGTCGTAAGCGCCAAGATGGCCATGGAGATAGGTCATGGCTTCCTCGCGGCTGCCAAACTGGCGGCGGGAAAGCTCCAACTGGGCAATCCGGCGGATGCCTTCAATATCGATCGGGGAATAGTACATCGTCCCTTGGTCTTTCATTTCTTCTTCTGTGATTCATATATTTCAGCCATCCTAACGGGGCTCGCCGGACGAAATCGTGACAGTTAGATGACGATTTGGTGACAAGGGCCGATGGTTGACATTCGGCTCGCGCGCACCTATCTCACGGCGCAGAAGGAGTAACGAGGACCATGACAACGAACCCGCCCATCACCCGGAACGCGCTTTTCACGATCGGTCAGGTCGTGAAGCATCGCGTGTTTCCGTTCCGTGGCGTGATCTTTGATGTGGACCCGGAATTCGCCAACACGGAAGAATGGTGGGAATCGATCCCGGCCGAAATCCGGCCCGAGAAAGGCCAGCCGTTCTACCACCTGCTCGCGGAAAATGGCGAGCAGTCGTACGAAGCCTATGTTTCGCAACAGAACCTGGTGCCGGACGACAGCGGCGAGCCGGTTGATCACCCCGATGTGCCCGACATGTTCGGCGAATATCTCGGTGATCGCTACCGCATCAAGGAAAGCCAGCGGCATTGAGACAAAGAAAAAGGCGGCCAGATCGGCCGCCTTTTCTCATACCGGGTATCTGAATTCCTCAGGCGAGGAAAATCTTCATCAGCACGAGGACCGCGACAATCGCGACGGTCGAACGAACGGCTACCTTGATGAAGCCATTGTAGGTGGTTTCCTGTTCTTTAACGTCCATCGACATGATCATCTCCCAAAGTATGCGAGGCCGCAGCCCGTTGTTTTTTTGCTCTATAACCGATTGTGACAGTCGGGCCAAGTCTCAAACCGCAGTGCCGCCGAGGCAGGCTGACAGAAGTTTCGGGTCGATATTGCCACCCGAAAGCACGATCACGCTGGTCCGCCCCTTGGTCTCGACGCGTCCGTCCAGAAGGGCGGCAAGCGACACGACACCGCCGGGTTCGGTCGTCAGTTTCAGTGTCTCCGCCGCATAAGCCACGGCATCCGCCGCCTCACGGTCGGACACTGTCAGCCCCTTCACGCCGAAAGCCTGCAGGACCGCGAAGGTCAGCGGCCCCGGCGCCTCCGAAAGGAGCGCGTCGCAGATCGACTTCACCGAGATATCGGCATGCTGGCGCTCACCGCTTTCCAGAGAACGCTTGGTGTCGTCATAGGTCGCGGGTTCGACCACATAGCGGGCAGCCTCCGGAAATTCGCGCCCGAGCACGGTATAGAGCCCCGAAGCGAGGCCACCGCCGCCGCAGCCGGTGAGGATCTGGTCGGGGACAACGCCGATCGCCTTCAGGTCTTCCGCGATCTCAAGCCCGATAGTGCCCTGCCCGGCCATGATATAGGGGTCGTTGAAGGACGGCACGACGATGGCGCCTTCCTTCTCGCTGATTTCGGCAGCGATCGCTTCACGGCTTTCACTGTACCGATCAAACAGCCTGACAATTGCACCGTACCCCTTCGTGTTCCGCACCTTGATCTCTGGCGCGTCCTGCGGCATCACGATGGTCGCCTTCACGCCCAGCATGCGCGCAGCAAGCGCCACGCCCTGCGCATGGTTGCCGCTTGAGAAGGCCACAACACCGCGCTTCTTTTCCGCGTCCGTCAGCTGTGAAATACGGTTATAGGCACCACGAAACTTGAAGGCACCGGCGTGCTGCAGGCATTCGGGCTTGATGAAAACACGCCCGCCAAGGCGTTCATTGAGGGCAAGATTTTCAAGAAGCGGGGTGCGGACCGCGATCCCCCTGATCCGCCCGGCAGCGGCAACAATATCCTCGTAGCTGATCGCGAGTGTCATGGTCTTATTTATCCTTTTTCCGGCGCGGGCGATGCTTGTGCCACCAGCGCAAAAGCCTGACTTCCATGCGGCGGCGGAACCGGCGCACGGCGGGATAATCCACGGAAAGGATCACGAGGCCAAGAGGGATCATCCAGAAACCGAGAACCGGCAGGAATCCGAGGAGGCCGCCAATGACCAGAAGGACGCCTACGATGAGGCGTCCCAGCTGGTTGTTCGGTATAGTTTTCTTTATTTTCTGGCGGATCATCTCCCGCCCCTTCGGTCAGTCCACCGCTGCAAGCGTCTCGGCGAACAGGTTGAAGATGCGGTCGATATGCGCCTTGTCGGAAACAAGCGGCGGCGCAATGGCGATATGATCGCCCGAGAGGCGCACCTTCAGGCCCATTTCGAAGGCTTTCAGGAACACATCGTTTGCTCGTGCACCCGGCACACCGTCGCGGTGGGCGATGGTGAAGGCGCTCATGAAGCCGAGGTTGCGGATATCGGTCACATGCTTCGAGGCCTTCAGGCTGTGCGCAGCCGCGCCGAAGTGCGGCTCAAGGGTACGGACATTCTCGTAAACGCCCTCTTCCTTGAAGACCTTCTGGGTGGCAAGGGCAGCCGCAACCGCGAGCGGATGCGCCGAATAGGTATAGCCGTGGAACAGCTCGACCCCACCCTTCGTTTCATCCATGAAGGTGTCGTAGATGCGCTTCTGAACGATCACGGCGCCCATCGGCACCGTGCCATTGTTGATCGCCTTGGCGGTGGTGATGATGTCGGGCTCCACCTTGAAACGCTCGGCCGCACTCGCGTAGCCGAGCCGTCCGAAGGCCGTGATCACCTCGTCGAAAATCAGCAGAATGCCATGCTTTGCCGTGATCTCGCGCAGGCGTTCCAGGTAGCCCACCGGCGGGACGAACACGCCGGCCGAACCCACAACCGGCTCCACGATCACGGCTGCGATTGTGGATGCGTCATGCAGCTTCACGAGATTTTCGAGCTCGTCGGCGTAAGCTGCACCCGTTTCGGGCTGGCCGTTCGTGAAGGCCATGGTGGCTGGATCATAGGGGAACGGCATATGGTCCACACCCGGCAGCAACGAGCCGAAGAATTTGCGGTTGTTGACCATGCCACCGACCGAAATGCCGCCGAAGCCCACGCCGTGATAGCCGTTGAAGCGGCCGATCAGGCGGGTGCGCGAAGCGTCGCCCCGCAGGCGGTGGTAGGCAATGGCGATCTTGAGCGCGGTATCGACCGATTCAGAACCCGAGTTCGTGAAGAAAACATGGTCCAGCGAGCCCGGCATCACGTCCGCCACCACATTGGCGAGCTCGAACGCAGGCCGGTGGCCAAAGCCGAAAGCCGTGGAATAGTCAAGCTTGCCCGCCTGTTCGCGGATCGCTTCGGTAACCTTCGGATGGCCGTGCCCAAGCGCCGAACACCAGAGGCCAGACGAGCCGTCAATCACCTGACGGCCATCGTCCGTGGTGAAATAGAGGCCCGCAGCGCTTTCCAGAAGGCGCGGTTTGGCCTTGAAGGCCTTGTTGGGCGTGAACGGCATCCAGTAGGCCTGCAGTTCATCGTTCCGAAGCGGATTGGAGGAGGTCATGAAACACCTGATGCTTTGGCGAAAACGGCTCTTCGTCCGTCGCCTCTGGACTCTGATTTTTGTGGGTCCGGGGCGGCCGCAGCCGCCCCGCCCGTAAGGCTATATCATTCTTCGCCGAAATTGATGGTCAGCTTCACACCCACGGTGCGCGGGCGGCTGATGCCGAAGCCGTGCGCCGGGAACAGCCCATCGGCCGAGCCTTCGCTGGTACCATCGAAATATTTGGCGTTGAACACGTTTTCCATATAGGCCGTGACCGACCAGCCTTCGTTGCTGGTCCAGCCAAGTCGGGCTGCCACGTCCGTCCAGCCGCCGTTGACGCCGGACGGCGTATTGTCGAGGCCGCCGTAGGTCTTGCTTTGCGTGCGGAAATCGACCGACCCCGTGATTTCGCCCGCATCACCAATCGGCTGGTGGTAGGCCAGCACGCCGGCGAGCGTCCATTTGGGCGAACCCGGCAGGCGCGAGCCATCAGGCCCGATCACCACTTCGGTGCCGTCCGGATAGGTGTAAACCGCGCCGGTCACTTCGTTGGTGTTGTAGGAACCCGAGACGAACATATCGAGGTTTTCGCTGAGGATTGCCTGTACAGTGGCTTCCGCGCCCCAAGCCTTCACCTTGCCCACGTTCACGATCTTGGTACCTGCATCGAAGAAGTTCAGCTGCAAGTCCGTGTAGCGATAGTGATAGACGTTACCATTGAGGCGGACACGACTGTCGAAAAGGTCGCCCTTGAAGCCAACCTCATAGGAGGTCACCTGCTCGGGATCGAACGAGTTCGGCGTGGCACCAGGCGTTGCGACGAGGTTTTCGTCAACACCATCCGGGAATTCGTCCGTCGGGTTCAGGTTCACGGCAAACGAGCCAAAGCCGCCCGACTTGTAGCCTTTGGTGAGGCTGGCATAGATCATCCAGTCGTCATTCGGGCGGTAGCGTGCGATAAAGCGCGGGGTGAACTTGTCCCACGATTTGCTGTCGTAGACGAAGCCATCGGTCGTCAGGCCGAACATCCAGTAGGGCCCGAGGCCGGTTTCGACCGGCAGCACGTTGATGCCAAAGTCTTTCGTATCCTTGGTGTAGCGGATACCTGCACCGACATCAAACTTCTCGCTGAACTCGTAGGTCGCCTCGAAATAGGCACCCCAACCCGAATATTCACCGTCGACCATGTTGGCTTCAACCTGGCCTTCGGGGTTATATTCATAGTCCTCGCCATAGTAATATTGCGACATTTCCTGACAGGTCATGCCGTAATAGACGCCGCAAAGGACATCTTCACCAAGGGCGTTGCGGAACAGGACGTCGAGCTTTTCCTTATAATAGGAAACACCGCCGTACCACGACAGTGGGCCTTCGGTCTGGCCTACAAGGCGCAGTTCCTGCTCGAAATAGTCGCCCGACTGGGTCTGGGCGTAGTCGTTGTAGCGGAACGGCGCGCCGTCGAAGTCTTCGGCATAATCATAGTCATGATCCTTGTAGCCGGTGATTGACTGCAGGCTTGCGAACCCTAGGTCGAAATTGATGTGCGCCTCAAGCGAGAGAACCTCGCCGATATCATAGTTGCCAAGGCCTTGGTCGGCATCCACATCGCGGATATCGCCGCGCGGGGTCACGGGGCCTTCAAGCACGTCTTCAAGTGCATCGAGGATGCCGAGCGCGTTGTTGGCGCGGTAAACCGAGCCGCTTTGCTCGCGATCTTCATACTCGAGGATGAAGGTGCTGTCCCAGCTTTCGCCGCGCACGCCGACACTCGCCCGCAGCGCATCCTTGTTATGCCAAACCTGCTTGCGGGCTTCCGGGTCGAACTGGTTGTCGACATAGCCGTCTTCTTCGCTGTGATAAGCGGCAAGACGCACGGCGACCTTGTCATTGATGCCATAGTTGAAGGCGGCCTCGCCTTCAAGAATGCCACGCTGGCCGACACCCATTTCCATATAGCCGGACGTCTGGTCGTATTTGGGCTTGTTGGTATAAAGGCTGACAGCGCCCGAAATGGCGTTCCGGCCAAACAGGAAGCCCTGCGGCCCGCGCAGCACTTCGGCGCGTTCCATATCGAACATCGAGGTCACGACCACGCCGTTCCGGCCTTGGTAGAGGCCGTTCTTGAAGAAGCCGACCGACGGGTCGCCGCCGACGCCGAAGTCGTTCGTCGAGATACCGCGGATGTTGATATAGTCGATGAAGCTGTCCTTGCTGTCGCCCGCAAAGCCCGGGGTGAACTTCACCAGGTCCTTCACGTCGTCCAGATTGACGCGCTTCTGGAAAGCCGCGTCGAAGGCTGCAACGGCGAGCGGTACATCCTGCACCGATTCAGCGCGTTTCTGGGCTTCAACGAGGATTTCCTCGATCACCATCCCGTTGTTGTCGCCCGATTCCTGGGCAAAAGCCTGCCCGGCACCAGCCAGCAGCGCCGCGAACGACGCACCGGTCGTCAGCCAAGGCCGCTTTTTCTTTGTCGTGACTGCCATTCTGTTTCTCCCTGACAATTCGATTTGCACATTTTTCCAGACTCAAACGCAATCGTGGTGGCCGTTCAAGGCACAAATGCCAAGCGGACACCGTTTTTGGGCAAGGGGTTGTCAGACGGCAACACCTTGGGCCAGCAGTTCATTCCGCATCGCGGAAAGCTTGTCTTCATAGCGGCGCCAGCGGCCGACCGAACGCGTATGGGCGGGTTCCCGCACCTGCGCCGCGCTCGCCGTCGTCACGGCGCCGTCATTGTTGAAAAAGTCGAGGCATGCGTCATCCCACGCAAGGCCGAGGGCTGCAATCAGACGGCGGGTTTCCGCCTCCGTATCCGTCACCAGTTTTTCGTATTCGATCTCGATCAGCCGGCCGCCCATAAGGGCACGCCAGTCTTCCATCAGCTTCAGGTACCGGGCATGGTGCCGGGCCATTTCGCGCTGATTGTAGGAATGAGGATAGGCTTCGGCAAAAAGCTGCTTGTAGCTCGCGAAGCAGCTGTCCATCGGGTCGCGCCGCACATGCACGATCTTCGCTTTTGGCAGCGCCGCGGCGATGAGCGGTGCGTAAAGATAGTTCACCGGCATTTTGTCGATGAAATGCGGCCGCGTGCCGCGTACCGGCTTCGTTGCCTCGATATAGGCATGGCCGACAAGAGCAGCGTCCATCGCGGCAACTGCTTCCAAGACCTCAGCGCTCATCGGCAGCGGGGTTGAAAGGCCGGAAAGCCGCTTCATGGACATGGCAAACTGCTGCAGCTCGCCCGCAGCCTCAACATCGCCGTGCGCCGCAATGATCCGCTCCACGAGCGTGGTACCGGTGCGAGGCTGGCCGACGATAAAGATCGGCGCGTCTGCTGCAGGCGCCTTGCCCTTCTGTGCGGCGAGCCACTCAGCGGTGAATGCTGATTTGAGCGCCGCAAACAGCTGTACTTCTGCCGCTTCGTCATAATCCGTTGCAGCGCGTTTGGCGGCGGCACCGGCCTCGAAGGCTTCGAATGCGGCGTCCCAGTCTTCAAGGTCTTCCAGTTCCTTGCCAGTGGCATAAAGAAGGAAGCTCTGGGACAGCGGCGTATAACCGCGCGAGCCCAGATATTCAGCCATCTCCGCGATATGCTTGCGGTCCTTCGCCTTGGAGAGGCCAGCAACCATCCAGTGGGCGCGGGGCATGTCGGGATGCGCTTTCAGCACGATATCAAGCGCCGCCCGTGCCTCGTCAAATCGGCCAAGGAACAGAAGTGCATTGGCACGATTGAAGGCAAATTGCGGATGACCGGGTTCTTTCGCGGCCGCCTTGTCGAACCAGCGAAGCGCCTCAGCCTGATCACCAAGCGCGCTGAACACCCCGCCGATCGTATCCATCACGATGGGCATGCCGGGCGACAGTGCCACAGCGCGCTCAAGCGCGGTCTCAGAGTTTCCATACTGGCCGAGCATGGCATAAAGCCGGGCGAGCTGCGCCCAGCCCGCCGCATCACGCTCGTCAAGCCCGACGACCGATTTGAAAGCCCTGACCGCCGTTGCCGTATCCCGGCTTTCAGATGCGATGAGGCCGACGAGAAAATGCGCTTCCTTGAGACGCGGCGCGTGGGTGAGCACTTCACGGGCGGCGGCACCCGCCTCACCCAGCTTGCGGGATGCGAACGCCTGATAGCCGCGCTTCAACAGAGCCGCCAGCCGGGCCTTGTCTGGCCCGCCTGCCCTCACGATCGTCTCTGTCTCACCTGCGTTCATCATCCCCCCGGATTGTCCCGCCTAGAATGCCCAGTCCCTGAAACGATACCATGCCATACCGATTGCCTGCAGCGGATGCTTGAACATGCGCCCGCCGGGGAACGGCAAATGCTTCACCGAGGCCATGATGTCAAACCGTTTCGGGTCCCCGCCGATGGCTTCGGCAATGATCTTGGCCGACATATGCGTCGGCGCCACGCCGTGGCCCGAATAGGCCTGCGCGTACCAGATATTCTTGTCGAGCTTGCCAACCTGCGGGATACGGTTGAGGCCGATCCCCAGATACCCACCCCACGAATACTCGACGCGGATGTCTTTCAGCTCCGGGAACACCTTTTCCATCGCCGGACGGATCGATTGCTCGAGGTCATGCGGATGCAGGCCGGAATAGTTGGCGCGGCCACCGAAAAGGATGCGCCGGTCCGGGCTCATCCGGAAATAATCGAGCGCCCAGCGCTGGTCGCAGGCAGCGAAGCGCGCCGGCATCAGTTTCTTGGCCAGATCTTCCGATAGCCGCTCGGTTGCCAGGATATAGCTGCCGGTCGGCAGGCAGCGCGCCGCCAGCGACGGCACCAGCTCGCCCATATAGGCATTGCCCCCGAGGATCACATGATCGCACACGACCTTGCCGCCTGTCGCCGTGACAACCGGCTTGTCGCCATAGGCGATGTGGGTGACTTCGGCCCCTTCAAAGATACGCGCACCAAGCTTTTCGGCCGCCCGCGCCTCACCGCGCACAAGGTTCAGGGGATGCACCTGCCCCCAGCCCATATTGACCCGGCCACCGACATAGCGGTCGGAGCCGATGTATTTCTTCACGTCGGCCGCGCTCACCATATATTGTTCATGCGGATAGCCATGGGCTTTCAGGACTTCCATCCCTTCGGCCAGCTCGTCCATCTCGCGCTGTTTCATGGCAGCATCGAAATAGCCCCATTCAAGATCGCAATCGATCTTATATTTGGCGACCCAGTCCTTGATGATGTCGACGCATTCGACACCCATGTCGAACACGGCCTGAGCGTTAGCCTTGCCAAAGGTTTTTTCCATCATCGGCGCGTCGGTCATTTCCTGCCCGTAGCCGCCGATCACCTGACCGCCGTTGCGGCCCGAGGCGCCCCAGCCGATCAGGTTTTGCTCCAGCAGCACGACAGATGCTCCGCGTTCGGCCAGATGTAGGGCCGCCGCCACACCGGTGAACCCACCGCCGACAATGCAGACGTCGGCTGTAACCTCCCCTTCAAGGCGCGCGAAAGGTGCCTTGTCCTTCAGGGTTGCGGCATAGTAGGAGGCCGGAAAACGGTCGCTATGAACTCGATCGGTCAAACGCATGGAAATAACGGTCTTTCTTCAGACAATCCTCAGATAATGGCGATAGTCGGCGGAGCTGACGGCCCGGTGGAACGCCAGTTCCTCGGAGCCGCGCACCTGCACATAGAGATCGACGAAATCCTCGCCCAGATATTCCTTCATCACCTCGGCCTCCATCAGCCGGTCGAGCGCGATGCGCCAGCGGTTCGGCAGGACATTCTCGAAAACGACAGCATCGAATTCGCCACGTTTCGGGCCGGGATCGAGCTGGTGTTCAAGCCCGAAATGGGCTCCCGCAAGGATCGCCGCCAGCATCAGATAGGGACAGGCATCGGCGCCGCACACCCGGTGCTCGAACCGCCGGTCCTTGCCCGATGCCATTGGCAGGCGCACCGACAGAAGCCGGTTGTTCTCGCCCCAGTTCGGTACCACGGGCGCGAAGAAATCCGGGTCGAAACGGCGATAGCTGTTGGCGTTCGGGGCAAACAGCGCTGTTGCTTCCGGCATGGTTTCCAAGAGCCCGCCAACCGCATGTTTCAGCCGGTCCTCGCCGCCCTTGCCATCGAAAATATTGTTGCCATCCTTATCGAGGATCGACACGTGGGCATGCATGCCATTGCCGGCCTCATCAACAAGGGGCTTGGCCATGAAGCTCGCCAGCAGGCCGTGCTTGAAAGCCACCCCCTTGATGATCCGCTTCAGCATCATGGCATAGTCGCACATGCGCATCGGGTCTTCGATATGCAGGAGGTTGGCTTCGAACTGGCTGGAGCCATATTCGGTGACGATACCGGTGATCGGCAGGCCCTGCTCCTTGCAGACATCTTCCATCTCGTTGAGGATTTCCTCGTAATCATAGAGGACGTCCATATTGTAGATATTGCCGCCCTCGGCCTTCGGGAAATCATTCAGCGGCGACATCGGCACCGGCGGCACCGAGCTTGCCTCGAACAGATAGAATTCAAACTCCAGCGCCACGACAGGCGTCAGGCCGGCAGCGCGATAGCGGGCAAGCACCCGGTTCAGCACCGAGCGCGGATCCATGAAAAAGGGGCCACTTTCAGCGTCCATCATGGTCAGCATGATCTGGGCCGTCGGATGCTTGGTCCAGGGCACGCGCACCAGCGAACCCGGCACCGGCATACAGACCCGGTCGGGGTCAGTGCCATATTCCTCGCTCACCGTATCGGCGGCGGCACCGTTGAAGGTGAGGAACGGCGTAGTGATCGGGAAAAGCGTGCCTTCCTTCGGCAGTTTCTTCAGTGCCTCGATCGGCAATTGCTTGCCGCGAAAAAGCCCGTTCATATCAGGCAGCAGCACCTCGATCACTTCCGTGTCGGGGTGACGGGCGAGGAAGGCCTCGACCTCTTGCTCCAATGTAAGCTTCGCATCCTTCGGCATCGTCATATACTCTATGTTAAGCGCACAGGCGGGCTGGCACGAACGCCGACCGGCATGCCATGAATTGGCAGGAACCGGCTGCCCGGAGAACGACCCGGAGACGGGCCACAATCGGTGCGGAATGGCGCAATGTGATCACAAGAATGCAACAGAGTCAATGGCATCAAATCGCCGATTCGGCTGATTGCCGAGCGTTCCCCAGCATAACGCGGCCTGCCGAGCATGCAGCGACGCTTTTCTTGCACGCCCGATCCAGCTTGACGCAATCGGCAATTTGTGATCACATTTTATCGAGGCGCGACCCTGAGTCGCTTCCGCCAGTCAATGCTACCCCAAGCTACCTGGAATAAGAATCATGACCAGAAAACCCATCGAGCATACGGGCTCCTATTATGCTGCCACGGCGAACCCCACGCCGGTACGCCCTTCCCTGCAGGCAGACATCACGGCCGACGTGTGCGTGGTCGGCGCCGGCTATTCCGGCATCGTCACCGCCCTGACATTGGCTGAACTTGGCTACAAGGTCGTCGTCCTTGAGAATGCCAAGGTCGGCTGGGGTGCTTCCGGGCGCAACGGCGGCCAGATCATCAACGGCTACAGCCGCGAAATCGAATATATCGAGGACCGCGTCGACCCGAGCCAAGCCCGCATGATGGCTGACCTCGCCCTCGAAGGTGGCAACGTGATCCGCGAGAATGTGGCCAAATACAATATCCACTGCGACCTGAAGCACGGTTCGGTGCTGGCAGCCTATACCCAGAAGCAAATCCGTCATCTGGATGAAACCATCAAGGCATGGGCGGAACGCGGCCGTGGTGGGCTTGAGCTTCTGGACAAGCAAGGCATCCGCGAGCAGGTCGGCACCGACATTTATGCTGGCGGCTGGATCGACCATAACGGCGGCCATATTCATCCGTTGAATCTTTGCCTTGGCGAAGCGGCAGCAGCGGAAAGCCTCGGCACCGTTATCTATGAACAAACGAATGTGACGCGCGTCGATCACAATGCAGCCAAGCCGGTCGTTTACTGCGAAGGCGGCAGTGTGACGGCGACCTATGTGGTGCTTGCCGGCAATGCCTATCTCGGCAAGACCGTGCCGGAACTGGCGCCGAAGGTGCTGCCGGCCTCGACCCAAATCATCGTGACCGAACCGCTCGGTGACCTTGCCGACGAATTGCTCCCCAATGGGTACTGCGTGGAGGACTGCAACTATGTCCTCGATTATTTCCGCCTGACGGCCGACAAGCGGCTGCTTTTCGGTGGCGGCACGGTTTACGGCGGGCAGGATATCGCCGACGTCGAAAACGCCCTTCGCCCCAACATGGAGAAGATTTTCCCCATGCTGAAGGACAAGAAGGTCGAATTCGGCTGGCAGGGTAACATCGCCCTCACCTGGATCCGCCTGCCCCATGTGGGCCGGCTCGGCAAGTCCACCTTCTTCACTCAGGGCTATTCGGGCCACGGGGTGACAAGTTCACACATGATGGGCCGTGTGCTCGCACACGCCATTCATGGCCAGGCAACCGCCTTCGATGCCTTCGCGGGCATTCCGGCGCGCAGTTTCCCCGGAGGCCAGCTCCTCAGCGTTCCGCTGTCGACCATCGGCTGCTGGTATTATTCGATGCGAGACAAACTAGGAATCTGACGCCCGGATGGCATAGACTTCTGATCCGGGCAATTCGGCCCGGTTCCAATGGGATAATGGGATGGGGCACAAGAACACACTGTGGGGCGTGAAGAAGGAACGGCTGTTCCAGGGTTTCAAATATCTGGTTTACAGCCTCATTCTCGTAAACTTCTTCTACTTCCTTCGGGAAGACTATCTGGCTTCGACCCACACCTACCGGGACGGCTTCAACTGGACGCAACTGGCTGAAGCCTTCTCGCAGTCGACAGATACTCTCGCATGGTGGGTCCTCCTGATGCTTTTCGAGCTTCAGACATGGACCCTGAATGACGAGAAGCTGGACCGGATAAAAGGCATGATCAGCGCCGTGGGCGCTGTTGCCTATGCCTTCATCATCATCGCCTTCCTCGGCTATATGGAACGCATGATGATGACCTACGGTTTCTCGGCCTCCAGCTTCACCGATGCCTGCTCGGCTGTCGGTCAGGTCCTGTCGGTCGCGATGGATCTGGATGACTATGTCGACCTGACCGCCGCCAACTGCGCATCTTTCGAAGGAACGCGCTGGTTTGTGAACGAAACGGTCGGCATGATGGTAAATGACGAGGTGCTGACCCGCATGCACCGGCTGTCGGCCACGGATGTCCTGAATGCAGGCGCGTGGCTTCTTATCGTCGTGGTGCTGGAAGTGGATGTCTGGCTGACGCTGAAACGCGAACTGACAGACCTTTTCTACCGCATCAACACCGCCGTGAAGATGGTCCTTTACGGCACCCTCATTGTCTGCTGCCTTTACTGGGCCGGCATGGGGGATCTGGTCGGTTTCTGGGACGCCTTCGTCTGGATTCTCGCCTTCTTCCTGATCGAACTGAACCTGTTCAAATGGCAGGAAGAAGAGGAAGCAGACATGGAACGCGAAGCCATCGAAGACGCGATCGCCAAGACCGGTGACAGTTTCTAAGAGAATTTGAGGACGAAAATGACATCGAAACCCGTCGTCGCCATCGTATGCGATACCTCGAAATCGGGGCCGCATATCTATCATTCGGTCGGCGACAAATATATCCAGGCGCTGCGCCGCTGTGCCGACGTTACGCCCGTGCTGATCCCGTCGCTGGAAGTGCCGGTGCCAGCGGAGGAGATTTTCTCCTTCGCTGACGGCCTTCTGGCCACCGGTGGCTACAGCAATATCCAGCGTCATTATTACGGCGATGCACCTGCCCCCGAAGGCGAGAACGAAGACCCGCACCGCGACAAGAACACCCTGCCCCTGATCCGGCAGGCGATTGCCATGGGCATCCCGATGCTTGGCATCTGTCGTGGCCTGCAGGAGCTGAACGTCACGATGGGCGGCACGCTATACCCCCGTCTCCACGAAATCGACGGCCGCTTCGATCACCGCGAGGACAAGGAGGCCCCTGTCGATGTGCAGTATGGCCCGGCGCACAGCGTGAGCGTGCGTGAAGGCGGCCTGTTGCACACGATCACAGGCGCCGACGAGTTCATGGTGAACACGGTGCACGGGCAAGGTATCCGCGACCTTGCGCCCGGCCTAGTGGTCGAGGCTTTGGCGGACGACGACACGATCGAAGCCGTTTCCGTTGAAAAGGCCCGCGCCTTTGCCCTGGCGGTGCAGTGGCACCCTGAATGGAAGGCGTGGGAGAATGAACAATCGACCCGTATTTTCCGCGCGTTCGGCGAGGCTGTGCGCGCCCATTACCAGTCCCGAGTGAGCAAATAACCTGAAGAGAAAGGACAGGGCCCGGCAAGCGGGCACTGCAAAGGTGTTTCATGTACGACCCGAAGCGTATTGAAGAGCTAGACAGCTGG
Source organism: Pseudokordiimonas caeni (assembly GCF_026719705.1). GTDB lineage: Bacteria > Pseudomonadota > Alphaproteobacteria > Sphingomonadales > Kordiimonadaceae > Gimibacter > Gimibacter caeni. The sequence continues at coordinate 1,352,835 of NZ_JAPPRR010000001.1, forward strand.
CTCAGGAGCGAGGGCATCGACGATATCGAATGCATGGTGGCGGATCTTGCCGGCATTGCACGGGGCAAGGCCATGCCGCGGACCAAGTTCATCGAGGGCTTGAAGAAACGCGACATGAAGATGCCGGAAACGCTCTTCGGCCTCACCATCCACGGCGACTATGCCCTCAACGATTATCTCAGGGAGACCGAGCAGGATGTGATCCTGCTGCCGGACCTCGACACCATCTGCAAGACGCCGTGGCAGTCGGAGCCGACAGCCGGGGTGATCTGCGACTGCATCTATGAAAACGGCCAGGCTGTTGAATTCTCGCCGCGCCAGATCATGCGCCGCGTGCTCGATCTTTACCGGAACGAAGGCTGGCAGCCGATTGTGGCGCCGGAGTTTGAATTTTACCTGATCGACCGGCAGGAAAATGTGGAAAGCAACCCGATCCCGCCGCGCGGCCGTTCGGGCCAGCGGGACACGGGCTCGTCGCCTTTCTCCATCGACAGCCTTGATGAATTCCCCGCCTTTTTTGATGATATCTACGACGCCTGCGAAGCCCAGGGAGTGGAGATCGACACGCTCATCCACGAGGCGGGGCCGGCCCAGTATGAATTCAACGTGATCCACGGCGATCCGCTGAATGTGGCCGACCAGTCGTTCCTCTTCAAACGGATCGGCCGTCAAGTCGCCATCCGTCACAATATGTTCTGCACCTTCATGGCGCGCCCCTATCCCGATACCTTCGGCAGCGCGATGCATATCCACCAGTCGGTGCAGGATCTCGAAACCGGCCTGAATATCTTCGCAAGCGCTGATGACACCGACAGCGAACTGTTCCATGCGCATATCGCCGGCATGCAGAAATACCTACCAGCTGCCATGCCCTTCATCGCGCCCTATGTGAACAGCTACCGCCGCTTCGGCACCGGGCTTTCAGCGCCCACGAACACCCACTGGAGCCGAGAGAACCGCTCGGTCGGCCTGCGCGTACCCTCGGGCCCGCGTGAAGCGCGCCGGGTGGAGAACCGCATCGCCGGGTCGGATGTGAACCCCTATCTTGCCATTGCCGCTTCGCTCGCTTGCGGCTACCTCGGCATGAAGGAAGGCCTGTCGCCCTCGCCGGAATTCAAGGGTTCAGCCTATGAAGCCCGCGGCCGCGCGCTGCCCGAACATTATCTCGAGGGCCTGCATAACCTCCGGGACTGCAAGCCACTCGCCAAGGTGCTGGGCGAAGCCTTCGTTGCGACCTATATCCAGGCGAAGGAAATGGAATACGAAAGCTTCGGTACCGTGCTTTCCCCGTGGGAAAACAAGTATCTGCTGCTGTCGGTCTAAAAAGCACACTTGAGGCGGGCGCCACGACGGGCGCCCGCCTCAAGTCTGCGACAAGTCCTTGCACGCCATTGAAAAATACCCCAACCTGACAAGGATCAGGGCCCTTCTTTGACCGGAACCTGCCGGCGTGGAGCAACGAGAACGTGACCGAAAAGGCCACACTGCGGTTCGACCAACTGACCCGCGAGGACGGCGAAACCGCGCAGGAGTGGGTTTATCGCGCCCTGCGCTTTGCCGTAATGGCTGGTCAGGTATGGCCGGGTCTTGCGCTCACCATAAGGGGCGTGGCGACACTTCTGGGGGTCAGCCCCATGCCGGTGCGCGAGGCGCTCAGGCGCCTGACATCGGAAGGCGCACTGGAATTGAAATCCAACCGCCGGATCGAAGTACCGACCATGACACCGGCGCGCCTCGCCGAGCTTCTGGAACTCAGGATCGTGCTTGAAACCCACGCCGCCGTGCGCGCACTGCCCTATGTGGATGAAACACGGCTCGCTGAACTCAAGCGGCTGGACCATGAACAGGACCTGGCGTTCGAACATTACGACGCCGAAGCCATCATCCTTGGCAACCTGCGTTTTCACCGCATGCTTTATACCGCACACCCGCACCCTGTGACGATGCCGATGATCGAACGCGTGTGGCTGCAGATGGGTCCGTTGCACCGGCTGGCACTGGCGCATCTGGAGCGCACCTATGTGGTCGACCGTCACGTGGAGATCATGCAGGCAATTGAGGAGCGCAACCCCTTCGGGCTCAAATTCGCGCTTGAGGCGGACATCCGCGAAGGCGCCGGCTATGTGACCCAGACCGAGCTTCTGGAGCAATATGCCCGCGGCGAAGCCCCGCTCAACCTGCCCCAGCAGGATTTCATCCGCACCCTCGGCCGCCACTGAAAAGCAGCCATAAATGCCCGTCCCGGTTTAGATTTGTTTCAATCCGGCGTGGGTGATATAGTCATGATTGTGTAACTGTTTTCACTAAGCTTCATGGTTGCAGGGGGTCCGATGGACAATGCCGCAAACCTGTTGCATTTTGCCCTTCTGCCCCTCCTGTTGAGCGGCATCCTTCCCACCTACCTGATTGTCAAGCACCGTCGGCACGGCAGCAATGACCCGGGCTTTCCCTGGCTAGTAGCCGGCAGCATGCTTCTTTGCCTTTATGCCCTGCTGCATTATCTGCATGAAACGGGCATTGTACCGCACGCTCATGCCCTGCCCGCCGGGATCACTATCCAAAATGATGATGTTGCTATCACAGTGGCGGTGCTCGCCAGCCTCGGCTTCCTGCGCGGCTTTGTCGTGTGGCTGCCTGCTGTGCAGTCTCTGAGCGAGGAGATTGCCTATCGGCAGATGGTGGAAGATGAATTGCAGGCTCTGACGATGGAGCTTTCCGACACGGCTGTAAGGGCCGAGGAAGCAATGCAGTCGAAGGCTGAATTCCTGGCCGCTATGAGCCACGAGGTGCGCACCCCGCTGAATGCCGTCATCGGCTATGCCCAGATGCTGCAGCAAGGCTATTTCGGCAAGATCGAGGGCGACAAGAACCGGGAATATGTTGGCCTCATCATCGAAGGCGCCACGCAGCTACTCGGCACCCTCACCGATATCCTTGAACTGTCGAAGCTCGAATCCGGCCGCTTTGAGCCTCGCAACGAGGAAGTCGACATGGTGAAGCTCGTGGAAGGCAGTGTCACCTTCCTGCATCCGATGCTGAACGAAAGCGAGCATTATATGAGCCTGCAACTCGAAGAAGGCACGCTCTGGACCGACCCGCGCCTGTTGCGCCTGATCCTGATCCATCTTGTCTCGAATGCTGCCAAATTCACGCCGCGCGGCGGACGGCTGCTCCTTGAGGGGCATCCGACCAACGATGGCTACCTGATCCGCATCACGGATACCGGTATCGGCATGACATCGGAAGAAATGGCCCGCGCGCTCGAGCCCTTCACGCAACTGCAGATGCAATATGCGCGCGGTTACAAGGGGGCCGGGCTCGGCCTGCCGCTGGTGCAGCGCTATGCCCGCATCCTCGGCGCCGAATTCACGCTGCAGTCCCGCAAGGGCGTGGGCACCGTCGCCCAGATCGAGGTGCCGGTCAGCAAGCAGTCCCAGCAGGCCGCCTGAGGCGGACCCAACAAAAAAGCCCGCCGGAACGGCAGGCTTTTTGAGTGGTGATCCCTACGGGACTCGAACCCGTGTTTTCGCCGTGAAAGGGCGACGTCCTAGACCGCTAGACGAAGGGACCACGATCATTCGCTGTGACGCGGGGGCCTAGATACTCACCCCACTCTGATCGGTCAACATCTTTTTCAAAAATTCAGTGCGCGGCGTGGGAAGCGCCTGCCTCGGCCACGTCGTCCAGCATGATTTCCGCCTTGGGAGTGCCGGACCATGTATCAATTTTCAGCTTGCCGGCGATGTGGAAATCGCGCCCGACACCGGCAAGCAGCAGTTGCCCCATGGGCTCATCCGCCACGCGGAAGGCCATGGCCTTGATCGAGCCACCGTCGCGCCCCTTGAAGATGGCCCGTACATGCGTCTCACCTACCCTGTCGACCTTTACGAGCGCCACGGGGCCGATAGCGAAGCGCGGCGCCGGATTGCCGGTCCCGAAGGGGCCGACGGCCTCGATCCGCTCGATCAGTTCCGGCGTGGCACCGGAGAGCGCCACGACGCCATCGATCTTCAGCGCCTTTGCAGCCTCGGCCGCCGTCACATGAGGACGCAGGAGGTGCTTCAGGAAGCCCTGCAGCTCATCAAGCCGTGGCGGCGCTACGCTGAGGCCTGCCGCCATCGCGTGACCGCCCCCTTTGAGGATGATACCAGCCTGCGCGGCTTCAATCACCGCGGCCCCGAGGTCCACGCCGGGGATCGAACGGCCCGACCCCTTGGCTTCGCCCTCTTCCACCGCGAAAACGAGTGCAGGGACGCCGTAGCGGTCCTTCAGGCGGCTGGCGACGATGCCGATGACCCCGGCGTGCCAGCCTTCCCCCGCAGCGAATACAAGCCCGTCTGGCGTGCCACCAGCGCCCAGAAGGCTTTCCACCTGATCGATGGCGGCTTCCAGCACCTCGGCCTCGATGGCGCGGCGTTCTTCGTTGTAGCGGTCCAGTTCCTCGGCGATGCGGCGGGCTTCAACCGGGTCATCTGTCGTCAGGAGGCGGGCACCAAGCGAGGACTGCCCTACCCGGCCGCCCGCATTCACCCGGGGACCAAGGATGAAGCCGGCGTGATAGGTGCCGGGGGCTTCGGACACACGCCCGACATCCGCAAGGGCCGCGAGCCCCACCGTGCGGCGCTGCGCCATCACCTTCAGGCCCTGCGCCACCAGCGCACGATTGACGCCGGTCAGCGGCACCACGTCGCACACGGTGCCAAGCGCCACGATATCGAGAAGCGCCATCAGGTCAGGCTCGCGCCCACCGTTAGCAAAGTATCCACCGGCCCTGAGCGCACGATTGAGCGCCACGACAAGCATGAAGGTCACACCAACCGCCGCCAGTTGGCCAAGGCCGCTGTCATCATCCAGCCGGTTCGGGTTCACCACGGCCACGGCTTCAGGCAGTGTCGGCTCGGCCTTGTGATGATCCACCACGATCACCTCGAGCCCCAGCCGTTTGGCATGGGCGAGCGGCTCGTAGCTGAGCGTGCCGCAATCAACCGTGACCACAAGGTCGATACCCTCGCACCGCAGTGTTTCCATCGCCGCGGCGTTGGGGCCATAGCCTTCACTCATCCGGTCCGGGATATAGATCCGGAGCGGCACACCGATGGCCGCCATATAGCGGTGCAGGAGGGCCGAGGACGTGGCCCCGTCCACATCATAGTCACCGAACACGGCGATGCGCTCGCCAGCCTGAATGGCAGTCGCCAGCCGCGCTACGGCCTTGTCCATATCGGTGATGGTGGACGGATCAGGCAGGCTGTCGCGGAGCGAGGGATTGAGGAAGCTCTCCACCTCATCCGGGTCTACCCCTCGCCCGGCGAGCATTTCGCCAACGACGAGCGGCAGGCTATGACGTTCGGCGATCATCGCACCCATGCGCTTGGACGCGCTGCGGGCAATCCACGCCCGGCCTGAAACAGACTGGCGGACGCCGAGGACAGCGTCCGCCAGTTCAATGGATTGGGAAGTCTGGCTCACGCCCTGCCCCTCTGCCGCCTTCAAGCGACGTGTTGTGCCTTCACACGGCGCACCGTCTTGCTTTTCGAGCGCATCACAATCGTTTCCGTGGTGATATAGCCATCAATCGTGCGATGCACGCCCTCAAGGAGCGAACCGTCGGTCACGCCGGTCGCCGCAAAGATCACATCGCCCGAGGCCATGTCTTCCATGTTATATTTGCGATCAAGATCCGTGATGCCCCATTTGCGGGCACGGGCGCGCTCGTCATCGTTGCGGAACAGCAAGCGGCCTTGCATCTGGCCACCGATGCAGCGCAGGGCAGCCGCTGCCAGCACACCTTCGGGCGCGCCGCCGGCCCCCATATACATATCCACCCCGCCCGAACGGTCTGTAGTATTGATCACACCCGCAACGTCGCCGTCGCCGATCAGCTTCACGCCGCAGCCGATCTCGCGCAGTTCCTTGATCAGCTGGGTGTGACGCGGACGATCGAGCACACAAACCATCATCTCGGAGATTTTCTTGCCACGCGCCTTGGCAACGGCCGTCACGTTTTCGGATACCGATTTGTCGAGGTCGATGATGCCATCAGGCAGACCGCCACCCACGGCGATCTTGTCCATGTAAACGTCCGGCGCGTTCAGAAGCCCACCTTCTTCCGCCACCGCAATCACGGCAAGCGCGTTCTGCTGGGCGCGAGCACAGATGGTGGTGCCTTCGAGCGGGTCAAGCGCGATATCGACGCGCGGGCCGCCGGTGCCGACCTTTTCACCGATATAAAGCATCGGCGCTTCGTCGCGCTCGCCCTCGCCGATCACGATGACGCCTTCGATGGGCATTTCGTTGAGAACCGAACGCATGGCCTCAACCGCCGCGGCGTCTGCCGCTTTCTCGTCGCCCCGGCCATTGAGGGCACTGGCGGCGATAGCAGCGGCTTCGGTGACACGCACCATTTCAAGGACGAGCGTACGGCTGAGGTCTTTAGACATTCGGGTTCCCCTACATTGGTTCTATGGTCGAGGTATGGTTCAGACTTCCTCGATCCTGAGCATTGTGGGGCTCTCTAACACACAATCCAGACCAGTGAAACGCTTGAGTGTCGCCTTGATGGCCGCTTCATTGGTCTTATGAGTGGTGAGCACCACATAGACCCCGCCGCCGGCGGCCTGGCCGCGCTGCAACAGGCTCTGGATCGAAACACCTTCGCGGCCAAGGGCCGCCGTGATGTCCGCCATCACGCCGGGCCGATCCTCGACCCGCAAACGGATATAATAGGTGCCCTCGTGCGCGTCCGCCGGGATGGCTTTCGCCTTCTTCAGGCTGCCCGCCGGAATGCCGAACGTTGGACCGCCGCAGCCGCGCGCCACATCCACAAGATCGGCGACAACCGCCGAAGCCGTCGGCCCTTCGCCTGCACCTGCGCCCTCGTATACCGTGCGGCCGACGAAATCAGCATGCACGACAACGGCGTTGGTACCGCCCATGACCTGCGCGAGCGGCGCGGCAAGCGGGACAAGTGCGGGGTAAACGCGGGTCTCGACACCCGCGTCCATCTGGCGGGCAACACCCAGAAGCTTGATGCGGAAGCCAAGTTCGGCGGCATAATCGATATCGACGGGCGCGATGGTGCGGATGCCTTCGATGGCCAGATTACCCATGTCGGGCTCGGTGCCGAAGGCGAGCGAGGCAAGGATCGCCGTTTTGTGTGCCGTATCAATGCCGTCGATATCAAAGCTCGGGTCAGCCTCGGCGTAGCCGATGCGCTGGGCGTCCGCCAGCACTTCGCCAAAGGGCAGCCCTTCGCGTTCCATCCGCGTCAGGATATAGTTGCAGGTGCCATTGAGGATGCCATGCACGCCGGTGATGGCGTTGGCAGCAAGCCCTTCGCGCAGCGACTTGATGATCGGAATGCCACCGGCCACGGCTGCCTCGAACCGGAGCGAGGCGCCTTTCTCCTCGGCGAGTGTGGCCAGCTCCTTGCCGTGATGCGCGATCAGTGCCTTGTTGGCGGTAACGAAGCTTTTGCCGCGCTTCAGTGTTTCGCGCGCCAGCGCCAGTGCCGGGCCGTCCGAACCGCCGATCAGTTCGACAACGACATCGACATCATCACGCACGGCGAGATCAACCGCATTGTCGCACCAGGCCAGCGCAGAAAGGTCCACGCCGCGATCCCTGTTCCGGTCGCGCGCCGACACAGCTACAAGCTCAAGCCGGGCGCCACCGCGCGCGGCGAGCAGGTCGCCATGGGCGGCGAGGATCTTGACAACCCCGACGCCCACTGTGCCAAGGCCCGCGACCCCGATCTTTATCGGTTTATCTTTTTCTTTCATGATAATAGTCTCTTTTCTTCAACTCAATTCTTCGAAACTTGGGCGGCTGTCCAGTCAGCGATGATGCTGTCCTTGTTCGCCATGAATTTCTTGATATTGCGGATGGCCTGCCGCAGGCGGTGCTCGTTTTCCACAAGGGCGATCCGCACGAATCCTTCCCCATATTCGCCGAAGCCGACGCCCGGCGCCACCGCCACCTTGGCATGCTGCAGAAGAAGTTTGGCAAACTCCATCGAACCCATCTCGCGGAAATCTTCCGGCAGCGGCGCCCAGGCGAACATTGTGGCCTTCGGGCTCGGCACATCCCAGCCGGCAGCGGCAAGGCCGCTAATCAGCACATCGCGGCGCGCTTTATAGGTACGGCGGTTTTCCTCGATGCAGTCCTGCGGGCCATTGAGGGCAGCCGTGGCCGCCACCTGCACTGGCGTGAAGGCACCGTAGTCGAGATAGCTTTTGACACGGGTCAGCGCGCTGATCAGTGTCTTGTTGCCAACCGCGAAACCGACGCGCCAGCCCGCCATCGAATAGGTCTTGGACATGGAAGTAAATTCAACGGCGCAGTCCCATGCCTTGTCGATCTGCAGGATCGAGGGCGGCGGCACGTCGTCAAAATAAATCTCGGCATAGGCCAGGTCCGACAGGATCCAGATGCCGCGCGCATGGCAGAAGTCCACGACTTCACGGTAAAAATCGAGATCGACAACCTCCGCCGTCGGGTTTGACGGATAATTGAGGATCACGGCGCTTGGCGTCGGCACGCTGTGCTGCACAGCGCGGGAAAGCTCGCGCATGAAATTGGCGCCCGGTGCCATCGGCAGGTGGCGCACCGATGCCCCGGCAATCATGAAACCATAGGGGTGGATCGGATAGGACGGGTTCGGCGAAATGATCACATCACCCGGTGCCGTGATGGCTTGTGCGAGGTTGGCGAGCCCCTCTTTCGAACCCATCGTCACAATGGCCTCGGTTTCGGGGTCCACGTCCACGCTGAAGCGCCGCTTGTAATAGGCGGCAAGCGCCTTCCGGAGGCCCGGAATACCTTTCGAAATCGAATAGCCGTGGGTCGTCGGATTATCGACCGTCTCTTTCAGCTTATCCACGATATGCTGGGGCGTGGGCAGATCGGGATTGCCCATGCCAAGATCAATAATATCTTCGCCACGCGCTCGCGCCGCCGCCTTCATCTGATTCACTTCAGCGAACAGATAAGGAGGAAGACGGCGGATACGGTAGAAGTCGTTGCTGCTCATGGCGAAAAATGTTCCAATTGGTTGGGTGGATGCCGATACGGCAGTGAAACTGTCGTTTCACCGGCCTACATCTAAGGGAATTGTATTGCGCACGCAATCTTCGTAATCATTTGCGATGCATTTTGTAATAGTCTTGCGCGAACCTGAAGGTTCGTCAGTCATTGCGGGGGGCAGATCATGACCGATTCTGAGGGGACCAAGGGGACAGGCATGCCGGATATGGAGGCATACGCGGCCTTTGTGTCGGATGCTGCCGGCAAGTCGCAGCAAATGATCGAGGAATTCCTCGAATCCCAGCCAAGCGAAGTGCGCTCGGCGCTCGATCCCATGAACCTGACGCCGGCGATTCTGGACCTCACCCGCAAGATGGTGGCAGACCCCAACGCCTTCATGCGCAACCAGATCTCCTTCTTCGAGGACTATCTGAAGCTCGTCGATGCCTCGGCGCGGCGCATGGCGGGGATAGAAGCCATGCCGGTGATCGAGCCGGCCAAGGGCGACAAGCGCTTCAAGGCAGCGGGCTGGAGTGAACAGGCCCCCTTCGATTTCATCAAGCAGAGCTATCTTCTCGCCTCGCGCTATATCATGCAGATGGTCGGCAGCGTTCACGGGCTCGACCCTAAAGAAGCCAAAAAGGTCGAGTTTTTCACCAAGCAGATGGTCGATGCAGCGAGCCCCTCGAATTTCCTGCTGACCAACCCCGAAGCCATCCAAGCGACCATCGAATCGAAGGGCGAAAATCTGGTGCGCGGCATGCAGCATCTCTTGGAGGACTTCCAACGCAACCAAGGCATGCCGCTTGTGAAGATGGTGGACGACAGCAAGTTCGCTGTCGGCGAAAACCTCGCCACCACGCCAGGCAAGGTGGTGTTCCGCAACCGCCTGTTCGAGCTCATTCAGTATAGCCCGACCACGAAGGATGTGTACGCGACACCCATCGTGATCTTCCCGCCGTGGATCAACAAATATTACATCCTCGATCTCAGCCCCGAAAAAAGCTTCGTGGCGTGGGCAGTGGCGCAGGGCTTTACCGTCTTCATCGTATCGTGGGTGAACCCCGATGCGTCCTACGCCGACTGCGATATCGCGACCTACATCAAGGAAGGTTTTCTCGAAGCGATCACCGTGGTGCAGGAAATCACCGGTGAGCCCTCGGTGCATACCGTGGGTTACTGCGTGGCCGGGACGATCCTTTCCATGGTGCTGGCCTACCTCCATGCCGAGGGCCGCGAGGGTATCGTCAAATCTGCCACCTTCTTCACCGCACAGGTTGATTTCTCGGAAGCCGGGGACCTTTCAGTCTTCATCGATGATGAACAGCTGGCGGTTATCGACCGGATGATGGCCGAAAAGGGCTATCTCGACAAACGAGCCATGGCGCTGACCTTCAACATGCTGCGATCGAACGACCTGATCTGGTCCTATGTTGTGAACAATTACCTGATGGGCCGCGAGCCGATGGCCTTTGACCTGCTTTACTGGAACTGCGACAGCACCAACCTGCCCCGCGCCTTCCACAAGCAGTATCTGAACTGGATGTACAAGAATAACGCATTGGTCGAACCCGGCGCCCTCGAGATCATGAGCCAGCCGATCGATCTGACGAGTGTGGAGACGCCCTGTTACATTCAGGCGGGCCGCGAGGATCATATCGCCCCGCCTCGTTCGGTCTTCAAAATCACCGATCACTTCCAGGGGCCGATGCGCTTTGTGCTGGCGGGATCCGGCCATATCGCTGGCGTCGTCAACCCGCCTGCCGCCCATAAATATCAGTATTGGACCAATGATAACCGCTACAAGGGCTTCGATGCCTTCCTTGAAGGCGCCGCCGAAACGCCCGGCAGCTGGTGGCCCGACTGGGCGGCATGGCTCGGCACACGCTCCGGCAAGAAGGTACCCGCGCGCGAACCCGGCAAAGGCCCGCACAAGGCGCTGGAGGATGCACCGGGCAGCTATGTGAAGGTCAAAAGCTGAAATACAAAAGGCGCCGGAAACGGCGCCTTTCTTCAAGGGAAGCGGGGGGAAGTTTATTCCTCGAAGTCGGCTTCGGCCTTGGCAGATTCCACATCCCGCATGGCAATCGCTTCATCGTAAAGTGCGCGCAGCTCGATATTCACGGCGCGCATTTCCTCGATCCGGGCCAGCCGCTCGGATACCGCCGCGATGGCCTCGGCGCGACCATGCTTCCAGTTTTCCATCGCAGCTTCACGCGACATGGTTTTCACAACATTGCGAAGGGCTTCGGCTTCGATGGCGAGAACATCGACCACATTTCGGTCGAACACTGTGCTGCTCTCGACAAGCCTTTCAGCGACCTTGCGAGTCATTTCAAGCCGCATCAGAGTGGACGTCGCCACGGCCTTCTGGCACGCCGCCGTTGCCTCAGGCGCCTTCGCTGGTGCAGGAGCCACATGTGGAACGGGCGCAATTGCTGGCTCAAGCCGCTTGTAGCTCGTATCGCTCACCGCGCCCTTGCCGCCCAGTTCCCGCACGATCGACCCAAGGCTATCAAGCGACGCTGGCTCCCCGGCGAGCGCAATGCCCCCGGCAAGTGTTGCGACGGATAGTCCGGCGATGGCGAAACCCACGCGGCGTTTCATCGATAGTCCCCTTGCACAATGCACAGCCCGTTAACCATGCGTGGCACCATCATGCGTCAAATAAGCAACAAGGGCAAGCGATCCGCCGCCTGCCCTTACGAAAGATTATCAATTTCAGGTGAGCGCGCTGTCAGGCGGTGACGCCAGCGTCCGGGCTTTCGGGGGCCTCGGGTGCTTCATCAGCCTCCGGGGTCTCTGGGGCCTCCGGCGCCGCAGGGGTTTCAGCAGCCGGGTTGGTCTGCGGCGCGGCACTCACAGCTGGCGCATCGGGCGCTTTGGGGGCAGCTGGTGCAGCACCCGGTTGCGCAGCCTTGCGACGAGCCAGTTGCTCCTCCAGCCGTTCGCGGGTGCGCTTCAGGTCTGCTTCGGCGCGTTTCAGCGCTTCAAGATGGCGTTCCTCGTCAACCTGCAACTGGAAAGCATTTTCCTTCAGCCGTTTGATATGCAGTTCGCGCACTTCACCATCAAGATCGACCTTCAGTTCAATGTCCTTGAGGGCATCGTTCACATTCTCGCGCGCCCGGCCCAGCACCACGACAAGTTCGTCGCGCATGTTGTCAAGGTCGCTCTGGTGTACCTCGATCTCGCGCAGAGCTTCGGAAAGTGAGCGCTGATAATGCTCTTCGGCTTCGGCGATATGTTCATTCACTTCGGCTTCCGACTGGTTACGCAAGCTTTCGCGCGCTGCCAGAAGGCTCTGCCGGGCCGACGCAAGTGCCGAGCGGTCGATGGCACGCATGTCGGTGGCGTCGCGGGCATCGAGGTCGGCAAGGGCGCGCTCTATATCTTCAAGTGCGCGCGACCGACCTTCCATCACTGCAGCCCGGATATCGGCCGGCCAGTTTTCGCTGCGGGCGGAGATATGACTGGAAATGGCCTTGCCGGATTCAGCGGTGGCTTTGGCAGCTTCCTTCACCGCCTTCACGGATTCCTTCGCTGCTTCGGCTTCGGCCTTGCGGGCGGCAGCTTCAGCTTTCTCGGCCTCGCGCTCAGCTTCGGCGGCTGCAGCCTCGGCGGCATCTGCAGCCTGCTCGGCCGCTCGTGTATCATCGTCAGTTGCAGCAAACGCCCACGCGGGGGTGGCAAGCGCGCTTCCGGTCAGGAGAAGGGCTGCGATGCCCGCCAGTTTCCTCGCCTTGATTGTCATTCTATCGGTCCTCCAACAGGCCATGCTATGGCATTGCCCCCATGACGCTATCCTGCAACGAGCGGCGCCTGCTGCAAAGTCTTTTGGCGATGAATGGAAAGTCCCTTGCGACAGACCGCCGGATCAATCGACCGGCAGCAGGAGCGCCGCAACCCGGCGTTCCTCAAGGAGCAGGACATTGTAGGTGCGGGCAGCCGCCCCGGTATCCATGATGTCATGCCCGATCCCGGCAGCGTCGAGCTTTGCCCGGAGGGCCGAGGGCACCAGCGACATGCGGGCACCGGTGCCGATCAGTACAAGGTCGATCTTTGGATCAGCATTCAAGGCTTTCCCGAAGTCGGCAAGCGTGAGAGAGGCGATATCTGTCGCCTCAATCGGATAGACCCCCCCCGGCAGGACAATGACGCCCCCCTCGAAACGGCGCCCCATCAGGCGGAAGCCACCCTCCCCGTAGCCTTCCACCAGCAGCACATCATCGGGATGCTGCTGGTCAAGGAAGACGCCGGAGCCCTGGATGCTTTTGCCTGCCACCTCGCCGTCCTCAGTTCGCGAACGGATCGACCGAACGGGACTTGTCCACCGTCGGGTCGTTATCCTGCACGTCGTTGAACATGTGCTCGCGGTCCAGCTTCATCAGCGTCAGGAGCGGCGACGCCACGAAGATCGAGCTGTAGGTACCCACAAAAATGCCCCAGATCATCGCAGCGGTGAAACCACGGATCACTTCGCCCCCGAAGATATAGAGGCCAAGCAGCGCCAGCAGTGTGGTGAAGCTTGTCATCGTCGTGCGGCTGAGTGTCTGGTTCAGCGAGAAGTCGATAAGCTCGGGCACCTCCATCTTGCGGAACTTGCGGATATTCTCTCGGATACGGTCGTAGACGACCACAGTATCGTTGAGCGAATAGCCGACAATGGTCAGGAGCGCCGCAATGACCGACAGGTTGAATTCGAGCTGTGTGATTGCGAAGAAGCCGATGGTCAGGATCACGTCGTGGAACAGCGCGATCACGGCGCCAAGGCCGAACTGCCATTCGAAACGGAACCAGATGTAAATCAGCACGGCGGCAAGCGCGACCGAGATGGCGATGATGCCATCGCGCTTCAGCTCGCCCGAAACCTTCGGCCCGATCACGTTCTCCTGCCGGAAGCTCACGTCCGGCACGGTCTTTTCAAGCGTGGCGCGAACGAGATCAAGCGCTGCTTTCTGGGCCGCATCATCGCCGGGCTGGCGTTCAACGCGGATCAGCGCTTCGCTCGGGCGGCCATATTCCTGCACGGAAACGTCGCCGAGGCCGAGATCCGAGAGAGAGCCGCGAACGTGGCCGATATCGATGGCGCTGTCATTCGTGGTGCCGATTTCAACGGCAAGGCCGCCTTCGAAGTCGATGCCATAGTTGAGGCCGACGCTGAAGAAGAGCGCGATGGAAGCCACAATGCCGAGGATCGAAAGCCCGTAGCAGAACTTGCGCGCCGCCATGAAGCCGATTTTGGTGTTATCCGGAATAAGCCGAAGCATGGTGGTTCTTCCTCAGATATTGATTTTTTCGGGCCGGGCGCGATTGAGCCAGGTCGTCAGGATAAGGCGCGTCAGCACAACGGCCGAGAAGACGGACGTGATGATGCCGATACCAAGCGTCACGGCAAAACCCTGCACAGGGCCGGAGCCGAGGAAGTATAGCACAAAGGCCGCGATGAAGGTTGTGATGTTGGCATCAATCACCGTGGACATGGCCTGGCCATAGCCTTCGCTGAGCGCCGCGAACGGCTTGCGTCCGGCCATCTGTTCTTCACGGATCCGCTCGAAAATGATCACGTTGGCGTCGACCGCCATACCGATGGTCAGCACGATGCCGGCGATACCGGGCAGCGTGAGTGTCGCCTGAAAGAGGCTGAGCGCACCAAGGATCAGGAGAACGTTGGTGAAAAGCGCGATGTTCGAAATGATGCCGAACCAGCCGTAACCGAAGAACATATAGGCCACAACAGCAAGGAAACCGATCACCGCTGCGACTTCGCCGGCAGCAATCGAGTCAGCACCGAGATCCGGGCCGACAGTCCGTTGTTCCATCACTTCAAGCGGCACGGGCAGCGCACCGGCTTTCAGGAGGGTTGCCAGTTCCTGCGCTTCCTCGACCCCGCCGATCCCGGTGATCTGGCCGGAGCCGCCAAGGATCGCAGTGATGATGCGCGGGGCGCTGATGATTTCGTTATCGAGCACGATGGCGAACGGGCGGCCCACATTCTCGCGGGTATGGTTGCCAAAGCGGCGCGCGCCCGAGGTGTTGAAGGCAAAAGCCACGGCCGGCTGGCCGTTCTGGTCGAACGCCGCCTTGGCATCGACAAGATCGTCCCCCGAAACGATGGCGCGTTTCTCGATGACCATCTCGCCACCACCACGCACCGGCAGCACCTTTTCGCTGGACCGGATGCGGCCGCGGGCGATGTCATCGGGCGAGATATTGGTATTCACGTCATGGAAGCTGAGCTTTGCGGCCGTCGAAATCACGCTCAGCAGGCGCTGCGGGTCGCTTTCGCCCGGCACCTGCAGGACAATGCGGTTGTCGCCTTGCGGCTGCAGGGTGATTTCACGGGTACCATCGGGATCCACACGCTTGCGAACCACTTCAAGCGCCCGCGAGATTGCATCGCGCGCCTGCATGCTGATGCCTTCGTCAGTCAGCGTCAGGGTGAATTTGCGGCCTTCGCGCTCGATGGCAACTTCCTGAACGGTCGCCCCCATCATGCCGCCAAGGCCGGCGCTTGCCTGCGTCAGCGGCAACAGTGCAACACGGGCCTTCTCGATCATCGCCTCATCCGATACCGAGAAGATGACCGAGCGGCCTTCGATCCGCACACCGGTAAAGTTGATGTCTTTTTCGTTGCGACGAATGTCGCGCACCTGCCCCGCCAGATTCTCAAGACGGCCTTCGATAATGTCGTCCGTCTTGGCTTCGAGAAGGAGATGGACGCCGCCGCGCAGGTCAAGCCCCAGATTGAGCGTTTTGGAGGGCAGGAAATCGGGCAGTTCGGCCCTTTGCTGCTCGGACAGGAAATTCGGGAGCGCGGCAGTGAAACCAAACAGGCAAACGCCCAGGATCAGCAGCAGCTTCCAGCGCGGATAAGTCGACATGGCGGGGTCCTCTCGTCACGGGGGCACCAGCGGGACCAGCCCTGCCAGTGCCCGGCCGGACTGTTACTCTTCGGTCTTGGCAGGTTCACCCTTGGCGCGGACTTCGCTGAGGGTGCTTTTCACGACGCGGACCTTGACGCCTTCGCCGATCTCGACCTCGATCTCGTTATCGTCTTTTACACGCACGACCTTGCCGATGAGGCCGCCGGCGGTCACGACGGTGTCGCCGCGCTTCACGTTGGCAACCATCTCGCGGTGTTGCTTCATGCGCTTTGACTGCGGACGCAGCACGAGGAACCAGAAAATCACCACGATCAGGATGAGCGGCAGGAAGCTCTCGATAAGGCCGGGCTGCTGGGCAGCGGTGGCGGCATCGGCGAAGGCCGGAGTGGAAAACATCGGATAGTCCCCTTGAATAAAGAATGGCGGACGGGCAACCGGCCCCTCCACGGTATTTTGCCTTGGTCCCGGACTATAGCCACCCTGCCCCCGATTGCAACAGACGAGGCGGCGTTTGCCCTTGACGTCTCGCTTCGGGCGACAAGCCATGCTAAGACCTGCCACGAGAGATAAGAACGCGCGTGAGAGATACAAGTGCAAGACAATGATATCAAGCTAATCAGCGTCCTTGAACGCATCGCCAACGCCCTTGAAGGTCGTCCGGAAGCACCCGCTGCCCCGGCGCTTGATCCGTCAGTGAATGCTTATGTTTATGAAGCCGAACGCCATGCCCTTCAGCCGGTGCGGCACGTATCCGCCCCGCCGCTTGCACTTGTTCTGGGCGTCGACCGGCCACGCGATGCGCTTCTTGAAAATACCCGCCGCTTTGCGCGCGGCGCGGCGGCCAACAATGCACTTCTCTGGGGTGCGCGCGGCATGGGCAAAAGCACGCTCGTGAAGGCCGTGCATCAGGCGGTCTTGCCGGAATCCCCCCTGTCGCTTGTTGAAATCCACCGCGAAGATATCGCCGCCCTTCCCGCCCTTCTCACCATCCTGAAGGCTGCTGACGGGCGTTTCATCATTTTCTGCGATGATCTGTCCTTCGACCAGCCAGACAGGGATTTCAAGGCGTTGAAGTCCGTTCTTGAAGGCGGCCTTGAAGGCAGGCCCGACAATGTGATTTTTTATGCGACATCGAACCGCCGTCATCTGCTGCCGCGCCAGATGATGGATCAGGAGGCCGCAACCGGCATTCACCCGACCGAAGCGATGGATGAGACGATTGCCCTGTCCGACCGTTTCGGCCTTTGGCTCGGCTTCTATCCCTGCGATCAGGACATCTATCTCGGGATCGTGCGGGGGTATCTCGCGCACTTCGGGCTTGATACCAGCGGCGACTGGATGGCGGCTGCCCTTGAATGGTCAAAAACCCGGGGCAACCGGTCAGGCCGCACGGCGTGGCAGTTCGTCACCGCATGGGCCGGCGAAGCGGGCAAATCGGTCGCTTTCTAGGTTGTCAGAGGAAAAGTTCCTGATATTTGCGGTCGCTGTTTTCACGGACCGGGATGGCGACCGTGACGGTCGTTCCCTTGCCGGGCTCGGATGCCATCGCAAAATCACCGCCAAGGAGCCGCACAAAGCGGTCAACAATCGTGAGGCCGAGCCCTGCCCCGTCATGCTGGCGCGCATAGGCGCTGTCCACCCGTACAAAGGGCTCGAGCACGCGGGATAGCTGGTCTTCGGTCATCCCGATGCCGGTATCGATCACCCTGTAAGTCAGCTTATCGTTCGCGAAGGCCGCCTCGAGGCGCACATCGCCCCCGTCCGGCGTATATTTGGCCGCGTTCGACAAAAGGTTGATGAGAATCTGACGGATCAGGCGGCTGTCACTCTCGACGCGGACTTCCGATATTTCAGACGTAAGCCCGATCGACTTTTCAGCGCACATGCCGGCGACATAGGCGAGGCAATCGCGCGCATGCGGCGCCACATCGAAGGGCTCTTCCTTCACATCGATCTTGCCGGCCTCAAGCTTGGCGATATCGAGGATCTCGTTGATAAGGGTCAGGAGATGCGAACTGCTTGTGTGGATAACCTTCAGATATTCTTCGCGCTTCTGGTCGTCCACAGCCCCGGCTCGCCCGAGCAGCATTTCCGTGAAGCCCATGACCGCATTGAGCGGGGTTCTGAGTTCGTGGCTCATCGTCGCCAGAAATTCCGATTTCGCCTGGTTCGCCTCCTCCGCCTTCACGGCCAAGCGCTGGGTTTCCGCGAACAGGGCCCTCAATTCCTCTTCCGCCCGCTCGCGGCGCTCCACCTCGTGCGACACGCGGCGGATGGCCGGCAGCCAGCGCGCCAGCCCAAGGCCGATCAGCAGCACCCCCGGCGCATAGATGATCGGCAGGATGCTCGGCCCCAGCCGATCACGATCAAAAATCGTCTGGAAGTAAGGCGTCATGGCCGGCACTTCTTCGAGATAATCGAAGATGCCGGCTCCGAAGATGATGCAGCTGCCAATCAGGATATAATTGAAGCCACGATCCACACTGCCAAGCCGCCTCGCGCTCAGGATCAGCGTCGCACACACGATGCCGATGCATACGAGCATCAGCAATGTCGCATTGATGAATTCCATATCCGCCGCATTTCCTTCCTCGGATACAATTGCTTGTAATAGAGGAAGGTTGACAAGCAGTTACCAGACCGCGATGTCAGTCGGTCCAGCGTCCGCCCGCTGGCGTTCAAGGAAGCGCAACGGATCGAGCGCCTGTCGGCCCTGCCGGATCTCGAAATGGAGTTGCGGTTCGCGCACACCGCCCGTGTTGCCGACGCGGGCAACCACCTGCCCGCGCGTCACCTTCTGCCCCTGCCGCACCAGTAACCGCTCGTTATGCGCATAGGCCGTGATCCAGCCTCCCGCATGCTTCACCAGAAGCAGGTTGCCATAGCCCACCAGCGCGTTCGAGGCGTAAACCACCACGCCGTCTTCTGCCGCTTTGACCGGGGTCCCGGCGGGAGCAAGGATATTGATGCCGTCATTATGCTGGCCGCTGCCGGTCGGGCCGTAGCGCGCGACGATGGTGCCGGTGAGCGGCCAGGTGAAGGTTGAACTGCGGCGCGGCGGCGGCGCAGCCGTCACGCGGCCCACGACCTCGGTTTCGCGGCGCCGCTCGGCATAGGTGCCACCCCCGTCCGGCCACGGCACGGTTGATGGTACTGCAGGCGTCACCGCCTCGGCTTCCGCGCCGCCCGGCAGGCTCAGGCGCTGGCCGATGGCCAGATTATAGGGCGGGCGAACATTGTTCAGCGCCATCAGGTCGGCAAGGTTGACGCCGTAAGCGCGGGAGATGCTGTAGCCGGTATCCCCCTTGGCAACCACATGGACCTGCACATTCGGCACCCGTATCTCCTGCCCCACCGTCAGCCGGTAGGGCGGTGCCAGTCGGTTCGCACTGATCAGGTCGCGCACCGGCACACCGGTGCGGCGCGAAATCGCATACAGCGTGTCGCCGGGGCCGACCTTTTCGATCCCGCTTGAAGGCAGCGGCGTGGATGTGACCGGCACCGGCGCTGCCCCTGCATCCACCGGCTCATAAGGTGCGGCGTAGCGCGACGGAACTTGCGCCGGCTTGAATTTCGGATAAGGCACCGGCACCGGCGAATTGCGGATGTCGTAAACCGGCTTGATGTCCTCAGGCCGTGTATAACTGCCGCCACTGCCGAAACAGGCGGCAAGGGGCAAGGCAAGCGCAAGCCCCACAAGCCCGCGCCACGCCTGAATTTTTCCAATTGAAGCGCCAAGCCGCACGATCATGATCCGAAAATACCGGCTCCCTCCCCCCGCTTCAAGCAGTACGGAGGATTACTTGCAGAAGTCGCAGGTAATCGCCTCGGAAAGAGCCGCGCGGGTGGCATGGTGGGTGAGGTCAAGATGCAGCGGCGTGACCGAGATGCAGCCGTCGCGCACTGAATTCAGGTCCGATTCCTGCCCCGGCACACCAATCTCCCGGCCAAGTCCGAACCAGTAATAGCGGAAACCGCGCGGGTCGATCCGTTCCTCAACATTGGAGGAACCCATTTCGCGGCGGCCTTGTGCGGTGATCTTGATACCCTTCACCTCGCCAGCCGGCATCGCCGGGAAATTGACATTCATCAGCACGCCTGCGGGCCATCCGGCCGCCAGCAGCTTTTCAAGGACTACAGGTGCGTGAGTTTCCGCCGTTTCCCAAGGGGCAGACCGGTCGAGATCGACACACTGGCTGAAAGCAACCGAGGGAATGCCGGCAAGCGTGCCTTCGATGGCCACGGAAACCGTGCCGGAATAGGTCACGTCTTCCGCCAGATTGCCGCCCCGGTTGACCCCGGAAAGGATCAGTGTCGGTTTGTGGTCGATCATCAGCTTGTTGACGGCCATCATCACGCAGTCAGTCGGCGTACCATCAATGGCGTAGCGCTTGTCGGCGAGCTTGCGCACGCGCAAGGGTTTGGTGATGGTCAGCGAGTGGCCGGCGCCCGATTGCTCGGCTTCCGGCGCAATCACCCACACGTCATCTGAAAACTTGCGAGCAACCCGCTCAAGCACGGCAAGGCCGGTGGCATTGATGCCATCGTCATTGGAAACGAGGATGCGTTCTACCCGGCTCATGCTGAAATGACCTCGATCCCGCCCATATAGGGGCGCAGGGCCTCGGGTACCGTGATCGAGCCGTCTTCATTCTGATAGTTTTCCATCACGGCGATCAGCGTGCGGCCGACGGCAAGGCCCGAACCGTTCAGTGTATGCACGAAACGGGTCTGCTTCTCGCCTTTCGGGCGGCAGCGCATCTTCATGCGGCGTGCCTGGAATTCACCGCACGTGGAGCAGGACGAAATTTCGCGATACTGGTTTTGCCCCGGCAGCCAGACCTCAAGGTCATAGGTGCGCTCGGCTGCGAAGCCGATATCACCCGAGCAAAGCTTCATGGTGCGGAACGGCAGGCCAAGGCGCTTCAGGATTTCCTCGGCGCAGCGGGTCATCCGCTCGTGTTCCTCGTCCGCCTGTTCCGGAGTCGTCACCGATACCATCTCGACCTTCTCGAACTGGTGCTGGCGGATCATGCCGCGCGTGTCGCGCCCGGCCGAGCCGGCCTCGGCGCGGAAACACTGGGTCAGCGTGGTGAAGCGCAGCGGCAGGTCTTCTTCGGCGAGGATTTCATCGGCATGGATGTTCGTCAGCGTCACTTCAGAGGTCGGGATCAGATAGTGATCGCCGGCCTTGAAGAGGTCATCCTCAAACTTCGGCAGCTGGCCGGTGCCCATCAGCGCAGTGTCTTTCACAAGCGCCGGTGTCAGCATCTCGGTATAGCCATGCTCGTTGACATGCAGGTCCAGCATGAACTGGCCAAGCGCGCGTTCAAGCCGGGCGAGCTTGCCCTTGAGGACCACGAAGCGCGAGCCGGAAAGCTTGGCGGCGCGTTCGAAATCCATCATGCCCAGCGCTTCGCCAAGATCAAAATGTTCCTTCGGCTGGAAGCTGAAGTCGCGCGGTGTGCCATGGCGGCGGACTTCCACGTTGCCGCTTTCGTCCGGGCCTTCGGGCACGTCATCCCGCACCATGTTCGGCAGCGCCATCAGGATGCTGTCGAGGCCGCCCGTGAGATCGCGTTCCATTTCCTCAAGCTCGGCGAGACGCCCCTTGAGGCCAGCGACCTCGTCCATCAGCGCCTGCGCCTTTGCCTCGTCCTTGTCGGCCTTGGCACGGCCGATCAGCTTCGAAGCTTCATTGCGGCGGGCCTGCGCCTCCTGCGCTTCCGTCATCACCGCCCGGCGGGCGCTATCGATCGACAGGATTTCCCCGGAACGGGCCTCGGCACCCCGTTTGGCAAGGGCGCGGTCAAAGGCTTCGGGATTGTCGCGGATGAGCTTCAGGTCGAACATGGGATATCTTTCATTCCGGATCAGTCGGGGCCGATTACTCGGGCGTGGTCACGCGCTTCTTCTCGGACGCGCGGATCATCAGGATGGATAGCTCATACAAAAGCAGCATCGGTATGCCAAGGGCGATCTGGCTGATCGGATCCGGCGGCGTCAGGATTGCCGCCATGAAAAAGACGACAACGATGGCATAGCGACGCTTCTCGCGGAGCGTATCGGCGGAGATCAGCCCGGCCCGGCCCATCAGCGTGAGCGCGACAGGCATCAGGAAGGCAAAGCCGAAGGCAAACACCATCTGCATGATTAGCGACAGATATTCGCTGACCCGCGTTTCCGCCGCGATCTGCACGGCGCCGTTGCCGCCGGCTTCCTCGTAGCTCAGGAGAAACTGCCACGCCCAAGGCACCACCATGAAATAGGCGAGGCATGCGCCCATGGCAAATAGGATCGGGGTCGCGAACAGGAAAGGCGCGAAGGCGCTGCGCTCGTTTTTGTATAGGCCCGGCGCCACGAACTTCCATATCTGGATCGCCAAGATCGGGAAAGTGACGATGAAGGCGGCATAGAGCGCAACCTTGATATCGACCACGAATTTTTCCATGAGGCCGGTATAGATCATCCGCACCCCTTCCTTGCCCACCTGTGCATCCACATAGGGTTTGGCGAGAATCTGGAAAATATCGGCCGAGAAATAGAGCGCGACGAGGAAGGCGAGCAGGAGCCCGATGACCACCTTGATAAGCCGCGAGCGCAGCTCCTTCAGATGCTCCAGAAGCGGGGCCTTGGATGCCGAAACCTCGTCCTCGTCGTCCTCAATCAGGTCCGGCGGAGCGATATGGGCGGCGTAATCATCGGGGCGCATCGTCATGCCGGCTTGTCCCCGGCTTTGGGTGCCTCGGCTGCTGCCTCAGCAGGCTGTTCAGGGGTTTTCTCCCCCGTCTCGCGGGCGCGGTTCGCCATGATATGGTCGGTGACTTCCTCGGGGCTCATGCCGGGCTTCAGGCCTTCGCGCTTGCGCTCGTCACGGAAGGGGTCGGTCTCGCGCTCCACTTCATCGGCCAGATGCTCAATGCCCCGGCGGATTTCATAGCTCAGATCGCGGGCCTTGCGGACCATGCCACCAACACTGCGCAGCAGGCGTGGCAAGTCCTTGGGGCCGACCACGATAAGCGCGACCACCGCCAGCACCAGAAGTTCCATGGCGCCAATGTCAAACATGAAAGGCCCCTGCCCTTAAAGACTTCGGTCAGGATCAGGCGTCGGCCTTGTCGCCGGTCTTTTCCGGCTTCGGCGTGGCTTCGGTGTCGCTTTTGTCTTCAACCGACTTCAGGTCCGGCGTGTCCGAGGCGTCCTTCAGACCCTTGCGGAAACTGGTGATACCCTTGGCAACATCGCCCATCAGCTCGGAAATCTTGCCGCGGCCGAACAACAGCACGATCAGCAGCACTACGAGTGCAATTTGCATCCAACCCGGAAACATCGTCTTTTCTCCTTCTGTCCCTTAACCTTCAAGGTAAGGGGCAATCCCACGATCTTCAATCACCGTCTCCGCTCAGGTGAGCGGTTCGGTCTCATAATCCATTTCTTCCTCGTAGCCGGCGGCGCGGCGAAGCGCCACGCCTGCCTTGCGCTCCGAGGCCGCAATCGCATCTTCAAGGTCGATCTGGCGGTCGTCGTCTCGGTCCTTGGTATCTGCCGCATCCGCCATCTTGTGGAAGGCATGATCGACGGTATCCAGAAGGCCTGCCGCCTTCAGGTCGGCAATGCCCGGCAGATCTTTCAGGCTGTCGATTCCGAAATGCACAAGGAAATCCTCACTCGTGCCAAAGGTGACGGGGCGACCGGGCGTTCTGCGGCGGCCCGCCACGCGCACCCAGCCTGCTTCCATCAGCACATCCAGCGTGCCCTTGGAAATGCCGACACCCCGGATATCCTCAATCTCCGCGCGCGTCACCGGCTGGTGATAGGCGATGATGGCAAGTGTTTCGACCGCCGCGCGGGAAAGCTTGCGGGGCTCTTCCACCTCGCGCCGCAAAAGGAAGGCAAGGTCCTCAGCGGTGCGGAACATGAATTTGCCTGCAACCTTCACAAGGTTGACGCCGGCATTCTTATAGTCGCGGATCAGTTCGGCCACGTGAGTTTCGACCGAAGCGCCCTCGGGCAGCCGTTCGGCGATTTCATCCAGCGACAGCGGTCGGTCGCTCGCGAACAGGATCGCCTCGACCATGCGCCGATGCTCGCTCATGCGGCCTTCGTCCAGTTCGTCTTCCATTCCCGTCCTCAATTCCCCCCGGCGCTGCTGTCACGCTCGCGCTGGCGCACATACAGGGGACCGAATGTCTCCATCTGCCGGATTTCAGCCACCCCCTGCCGGGCAAGCTCGAGGCTCGCCACAAACATGGAGGCCAGCGCCGACCGCGCATAGCGGCTGTCCTTCAGCCCGTCCGGCAGGAAGGTTGCCAACTGTGACCAGCTATATACATCGCCAATCAGGCCTGACAAGCGTTCCAGTGCATCTTCAAGCGCCATTACCGGGCGGCGCTCGATCCGCAGTTCCGTCACCATGCTGCGTTCGCGCACGCTGCCATAAGCGCGCAGAAGTTCGTA
This sequence comes from Pseudokordiimonas caeni, assembly GCF_026719705.1. GTDB lineage: Bacteria > Pseudomonadota > Alphaproteobacteria > Sphingomonadales > Kordiimonadaceae > Gimibacter > Gimibacter caeni. Next base: position 1,377,203 of record NZ_JAPPRR010000001.1, read on the forward strand.
ATAGGTCAGGTCATACTGGCCGAGCTTCAGAAGTTTCAGCCCTTCGGGCGCGCCGCGCAGGAAGACATCCCGCCCTGCCCGGTTGCGGGACATGAGCTGCGCCCCTGCCTCACGCATCGCTTCCAGCCGCTGCAGGCGCAACTGCAGGCGCAGCGCCAGTTCCTCAGCGGAGGGCTCGTCCTCATTCTCTTCCTTCGGCAGCAACAGCCGGGATTTAAGGTAAGCAAGCCAGGCCGCCATCACCAGATAGTCGGCCGCCAGCTCGAGCTTCAGCCTTTTGGCGGCCTGCACGAATTCGAGATACTGTTCGACCAGCGCCAGGATCGAAATCTGGGTCAGATCCACCTTCTGGGTGCGGGCAAGGGTCAGGAGAACATCGAGCGGCCCTTCGAAACCTTCCACCTGCAGGACAAGCGCATCGGTATCGCCGTCCGGCACAGCCGCCCAGACGGGCGCGTCATCGGCTTCGAAAGTGTCGCCCTTGTCGCTCATACCGGGACGCCGACGAGATAGGCGATCAGGCTGAACATCAGACTTGAGGGCACCATGATCACCGAGGGTGCCAGAATGATGACCCCCATCAGGATAATGAAGCCGAAGGGCGCGATGCTGCGATATCTCTGCGCAGCCTCATGCGGCAGGAACTGCTCCACGATCCCGGCACCATCAAGCGGCGGAATGGGCAGCAGGTTGAACACCATGAACAGGCAGTTGATATAGATGCCGAACACCATGGTGTTGACGATCCAGCTATCCGGACCGGCGTCAAACATCAGGGCGAAGCGTACCATATAGGCGCAGAAAACCGCGACCACGACATTGCCCATGGGGCCGGCGAGCGCCACCAGCACCAGATCCCGCCGCAGCTTCCGGAAGGGGCGCGGGTCGATCATCACCGGCTTGGCGTAACCGATCAGGAACGGCAGATTCGCAAGCACCGCGATGATCGGGATCACCACCGTGCCGAAGGGATCGATATGATTAAGCGGGTTGAGCGACAGCCGCCCCTCGGCGATCTGCGACTTGTCCCCCAGATAATAGGCTGCAAAGGCGTGCCCGGCTTCATGCAGGGTGACGGCCAGCAAAAAAGGCAGGGCCATCAGGCTCAGATAGTGGATACTCGAGGCGAGATCGGGCAAACAATTTACTCCGGCTTGTAACGGGCCATCAGGTCGCGGTAACGCTTTTCAAGATCGGCCCTGTCCACACCCTGCCGGGCAGAGACTTCCTCGATCAAGGTGGCGAGCCTCTCCTCGAGTTTCAATGAGGCACGCGGCACAGCGGCGGCGATGGTCTTCATTTCCGCCAGATTACCGTTGCAGTGAAGCGCAATGTCGCACCCGGCGGCCAGCGCATCGGCGGCACGCTTCTCGATCGGGCCTTCAAGCGCATTCATCGAAAGATCGTCCGAGAACAGGATGCCCTGGAAGCCGATCTTCATGCGGATGATCCGGCCGATCACCACTTTCGAAAGCGTGGCCGGCCGTGCGGGATCAATCGTCTGATAGATGATATGCGCCGTCATCGCGAGCGGCGCGTCATGCAACGCCACGAAGGGGGCAAAATCGGTTTTCGAGAGATCATCAAGCGACGCACTCACGCGCGGCAAGCCAAGATGACTGTCCACGAGCGATCGGCCGTGGCCAGGGATGTGCTTGAGCACACCCAGCACGCCGCCATCCGCCATAGATTCCAGCGCGATGCGCCCAAGGGCGCCCACAAGCTGCGGGTCATGCGCAAAGGCGCGGTCGCCGATCACCTTGTCAGCACCGCGCTGCGGCACATCAAGGACCGGCAGGCAGTTCACATTGATGCCAAGCTGCACAAGATCGTCGGCGATGAGGCGGCAATTGAGCCGGAGTGCGCTGGCACCAAGCGTGGCGTCCTGCCGTGCCATGCGGCCAAAGGTTTCCATCGACGGGTAAGCGCGCCAATGAGGTTCCCTCAAGCGCTGCACCCTGCCCCCTTCCTGATCGATCAGGACCGGCACATGCTTGCGACCCGTGGTTTTCTTCAATGCCGTGACAAGCGTGCGCACCTCATCGGGTGTTCCCACATTGCGGGCGAACAGGATGAAGCCCGCAGGCTTCACCTCGCTGAAAAAGGCAGCTTCTTCGTCGCTGAGGGTTGTACCCGCGCAGCCGAAGACGACCGGGATCATCCTCGCCGCCTCACGGGTTCACCACGATGCAGGCCTGGGATTTGGACCGCAGGGCAAGGCAAATCTGGTCGGCTGTCGCGCGGTCCTCGATGGGGCCGAAACGCAAGCGATAAAGCGCCCGCTCGCCAGCCTGCACCCGTTCATACTGCGGGACAAGGCCACCGAGCTCACCGCCGAATTTCTGCTTCAGCATCTTGGCCGCCCCTTCCGCACCAGGTTCGCTGCCATAGGCACCAAGCTGGACCCGGTATTTACCGGCGAACGATGTCTCCGCACGTTCTTCGGGCAAGGCCGCTGCAGGCGCGGGCGTTTCTGCCGAAGGCTCTGTGGCCTGCTCGCTTGCAGTTTGAGCGGGTTCGGTCACCGCCGGCGTAGACGTATCGCGGTCGGTCGCACCCGGCGCATAGCCTTCCTCGCCTGGCTCGCCTTCAAGCGCTTCTTCAGGCAGCGCTTCCATCGGCTGCTCGGCCGGCTGGCCGAGCGCGACATCTTCGCGGGTCTCGATCCCGGCCGCCTTGTCGAAGACCTGCTTGTCCTGATGATCGACCTTCATGCCGCCGGCATCTTCCGGGCGCACCTTCATCGGTTCGCCCGGTGCACTCACATGCATCGGTTCGCCGTCTGGCTGGCCTTCGTAAAGCACGACAATCGCTGCAATGAACAGAATCACCAGAAGGATTGCCCCACCTGCAACAATCATCATCGTGCGGCGGTTGCCGAAAAGGCCTTCTTCATATTCTTCCTCGGGCACCGGTTGCAGCCAGGGTGGCGTTTCCCGGTCATTCTGCCCATAAGGATTGTCGCTCATATCACCGCATTTCCTCAACCGGTGTGACACCGAGAACGGCAAGGCCGCTCGCGATCACGAGCGCTGCCGCACGAATGAGGGCAAGGCGGGCCGCCGTCAGGGCTGCGTCCCCCTCGATCACGAACCTGAGGCTCGTGTCTTCATTGCCCCTGTTCCAGAAGGTATGAAACTCGGACGCAAGATCATAGAGGAAAAATGCAATCCGATGCGGCTCGTGCGCTTCAGCCGCCGCTTCCACAAGGCGCGGCCATGCCGCCACCGAACCGATCAGGGCAAGTTCGGCCGGGTTATTGAGCAGCGACAGATCGGCATCCGCAAGCGATGCATCGTCCAGTGCGAGGTCGGGGAAAACTTCAGACGCTTTCCGGAGTACCGAGAAGACCCGTGCATGGGCATATTGCACATAGAAAACCGGGTTGTCCTTGGATTGCTCCATCACCTTCGCAAAGTCGAAATCGAGGGGTGCGTCATTCTTGCGGGTCAGCATGATGAAGCGGGTCACGTCGCGGCCTACTTCATCCACCACTTCACGAAGTGTCACGAAGTTACCGGCACGCTTGGACATTTTCACCGGCTCACCATCGCGGAACAGGCGCACGAGCTGGCACAGCTTGACATCAAGCTCGGCGTCATCATCAAGCGCCTTCACGGCCGCCTGCATGCGCTTCACATAGCCGCCGTGGTCAGCGCCCAGAACATCGATCATGTCCTTGAAGCCGCGATTGATTTTGTCGAGGTGATAGGCGATGTCCGCCGCAAAATAGGTATATTCGCCGGTCGATTTCTGCAGCGGGCGATCGACGTCGTCGCCAAAGGCGGTGGCGCGGAACAGGGTCTGTTCACGCGGCTCCCAGTCTTCCGGCGTTTTGCCTTTCGGGGCTTCCAGCACACCCTGATACATATGCCCGCGCTTGGTGAGTAAAGCGACCGTCTCCGGGATACGGCCGCTTTCATGCAGCGAACGTTCGGAGAAGAAGACATCATGCTCCACACCCAGCACCTTCAGATCCTCGCGGATCAGGTCCATCATGGCGTTCGACGCATCGATCTTGAAAAGCTTCAGCCAGACATCTTCCGGTGCGTCCAGATACTCGTCGCCGTATTTGTCCTTCAGCATCTGGCCGACCGGCACCAGATAGTCGCCGGGATACAGCCCTTCCGGAATCTCCCCGATATCGCGGCCAAAGGCTTCCTGATACCGCAGGTGCGCGGAGCGGGCGAGCGTGTCGACCTGGCTGCCGGCATCATTGATATAATATTCCTTGGCGACCTTGTAGCCCGCCTTCGCAAGCAGGTTTGCCAGCGCGTCGCCGAACACAGCCCCGCGCACGTGGCCCACATGCATCGGCCCCGTCGGGTTCGCTGACACATATTCCACGTTGACCGCACGACCAGCACCGAGCGTGCCGTCACCGAAGGCCGTGCCCGACTTCAGGATCGTCGCCACCTGCCCTTGCCAAACGGAAGGCGCGAGCCGCCAGTTGATGAAACCGGGGCCTGCGATATCAACACCCTCAACGCCCTTGGCCGTGCCCAGAAGCGGCGCCAGCATGTCGGCGATATCGCGCGGCTTCATGCCGGCCTGCCTTGAGAGCACAAGGGCCGCATTCGTCGCCATGTCGCCGTGGCTTGCGTCTCGCGGCGGCTCCACCGTCACGGCGGTGCAGTCAAGGCCGCCCGGCAGGCGGCCTTCCTCTGCGAGGCCATTCAGCAGGTTGACGATAAGCTGGCGATATTCGGCAAAAATGTTCATTGCGTTACCCGGGAGAGGTCAAAAAGCTTGGCATGTTCGCCAAAGGCGAACCGGTCGGTCATGCCAGCGATGAAATCGGCCACCACACGGGCGGTGTCGGCCGTGCGGGCGCCGCTTGTGCGCGCGCTCCATTCGGTCGGCAGGCATTCCGGTTCGCTGATATAAAGTTGGAACAGGTCTGTCACAACCCTTTTCGCCTTGCTGGTGACGCGATTGACCAGATAGTGGCGGTACATCCGCTCAAAGAGGAATTCCTTCAGCGTCTTCACTGCCCGGCCCATTTCGGGGCCGAAGGAAATGGTCGGCTGCCCGGCATTCCGGATATCGTCCGGCGACTGCGGGTTCAGCGCATCCAGCCGCTTACGGCTTTCGATTGTCAGGTCAGCCACCATGCGGTTGATCAAGCGGCGGACAAGCTCATGGATCAGGATATCCTTCGGCGCGTTCGGATAGGTCCATTTCACTTCGTCAATGAGCTGCGCCAGCACCGGGATCGGCTTCAGTTCATCAAGATCGAAAAGGTTGGCGCGCAGGCCATCATCAAGATCGTGGCTCGAATAGGCGATATCATCGGCAAGGGCAGCGATCTGCGCCTCGGCGCTTGCATAGGTATGCAGCTCCAGATCCATCGTCGGCAGAAATTCACGCAGGCCAAACGGCAGCGACGCGGGCGGGCTTTTCGGATCGATGGCTTTATCAAGGAGCGGGCCATTGTGCTTGGCGAGGCCCTCGAGCGTTTCCCAGGTCAGGTTGAGACCATCGAAGGAAGCGTAGCGATGCTCCAGCTTCGTCAGCAGGCGCAGGGTCTGCGCGTTGTGATCGAAGCCATCATATTCCTTCATGCATTCGTTCAGCACTGCCTCGCCGGCATGACCGAACGGCGGGTGCCCCAGATCGTGCGCCAGTGCCAGTGCTTCGCCCAGATCCTCATTCAGATGCATTTCCCGGCACACGGAACGGGCGATCTGCGCAGTTTCCAGCGAATGGGTCAGGCGCGTCCGGTAATGGTCGCCCTCGTGATACACGAAAACCTGCGTCTTGTGCTTCAGGCGGCGGAAGCTCGAAGAATGGATCACGCGGTCGCGGTCGCGCTGGTAGGGGCTGCGAGTCGGGCTTTCCGGCTCCTTGACGAGACGCCCCCTGCTGTTGTCCGTGCGGCAGGCGTAAGGGGCGAGAAGGTCGTCATAGCTGGGCAGCGCGAGCGTCATTGATGTCTCCGGGCAAGGGGCGTGGTTGGATGGGAGGCACCTTATCCGGGAGGCAAAAACACGGCAACCGATTATCTGTCGGACCTCTCACCGACTTCACGAAAATATTAACAAAGCATTAATTCACACCTTGAAGGTTAAAGACATTTTAACTATGCTTTAACAATCATGATCACGGCGGCTACCATACTCGGCCATGATGCCAATTCCCTGACGGCAGCTTTTCAGGACAATCTGCTTAGCCACTGGAACGAGATCCGCAACGGGCACCGCTTCCCCCTGCGTCGTGCCTTCCGCCCGCAAACAGCCTCCCGTCACCTCCCCCGTGTGGCGATGGTGAGCATCGATGCGGACAGGGCCTTCCACACCCGTGTTGTTGGCAGCGACATCGTGGAACGGCTGCATCTCGACACCAGTACCGACCCGTTGATTGAAGCAAGCGACCTGCATACTCGCGATCTTATGATCGAACTGTTGCGCACGGCGCGTGATGCTGCGATGCCAATCTATCTGGAAGGTGTGTTCTCCCCCGCCGCTTTCCACAGCATCGCCTTCACTGCGCTCGTGCTGCCCTTTTCAATGAACGAGAGCGGCGAAAGCCTTGATGTGCTTATGCTGGCGTTCGACTTTTCCCGCCCCCATACGGTTGACTTTACAACCTACGAACGCCGCGCTGACGACACTTCTTTCGGCGCCGCCATTTGACCCTGAGCCCCGGACGCCTTACATAAGGGCAAAGCACCCGCAGGACAGGTTCCATGCGGGCCGGTTACAAGGACAGCGTCATGGCACAACAGCAAGCCCCCGTCTCCATCAGCGAACGCGCCGCGAAGCGCGTGGCCCAGATCATTGCCGCAGAAGGCAAGCCGGACCTGAAGTTCCGCCTGTCGGTATCAGGTGGCGGCTGCAGCGGCTTCCAGTACGGGTTCGATCTGGTATCGGATGCCGCCCCCGATGACGTGAAAGTGGAACGCGACGGTGTGACGATGCTGGTCGACAGCATGTCGCTTCTTTATGTGATCGGCTCGGAAGTCGATTATGTGGAAGACCTTGTCGGCGCTTCCTTCCAGGTGAAAAACCCCAATGCCACCGCCTCGTGCGGCTGCGGCACCTCGTTCGCGGTCTGACCCGTATGCGGATCGCGACGTTCAACATCAACGGGGTGAAGGCGCGCCTGCCCCGTCTTCTCGGATGGATTGAAACCTTCTCGCCCGATGTAGCCTGCCTGCAGGAGATCAAAAGCATCGACGAGAATTTCCCGCGGCTCGAGATCGAAGCCCTTGGCTACAAGGTCGAAACCCACGGACAGAAGGGCTTCAACGGAGTTGCCATTCTCTCGAAGCATGAGATATCCGATGTGAAGCGCGGCCTGCCGGGCGATGATAGCGACGAACAGGCCCGCTATATCGAAGGCACCGTGAAAGGCGTCCGCATCGCGTCGATTTATCTGCCGAACGGCAACCCGCAGCCGGGGCCGAAATTCGACTATAAGCTCGCCTGGATGGACCGGCTGATCGCGCACGCAAAGGAACTGCTTGCCGCCGAGATGCCACTGGTGCTCGCCGGTGACTATAATGTGATCCCGGAAGATATCGATTGCCACAACCCGGCCGCCTGGGCTGACGATGCGTTGACACAGCCCGAAAGCCGGCAGCGGCTGCGCACGCTGATCAACCTCGGCCTCACCGACGCGCTTCGCCAGATCAAGCCATCGGGCCCTGCCTACACCTTTTGGGATTATCAGGCGGGCGCATGGCAAAAAGATCACGGTATCCGGATCGATCACCTGCTTCTGTCTGCCGAAGCCGCCGACCGGCTGGAAGATTGCGCGGTGGACCGCGGTCCCCGCGGGCTTGACACGCCGAGCGATCACACGCCCGTATGGATCAAGCTCCGCGACTGATCCGGGTCCCGGTTCAGTCTTGCCAAACGCTAGACTCGCCGCTATGGTCCGCCCCGTCATTGGGGAGTAGCCGCCCTCCGTTTGAGAGGGGGATGCGTCAACAAACTTGAGCCTGCGGGTTCATGGCGTATCCGGCAATTGCTTGGCGAGACCTTTGGCTTCACCGCTGTCCCAGGGGCTGGGCGGAGCGGCGAGCCATTGGTCATTCTGCCGTCCGGCCCTTGATGGACTTTTCATGGAAGCTTTTCTCGTTTCAACCGGCGTAGTGGCCATCGCTGAAATCGGCGACAAGACGCAGCTGCTGGCGCTTTTCCTCGCTGCCCGGTTCCGTGCTCCCCTGCCCATCATTATGGGCATCCTTGTCGCGACGCTCGCGAACCACGGGCTTGCCGCATGGGCCGGGCTGCTGGTCGCCGACTGGCTGAGCGGTGATACGCTGCGCTGGATTCTCGGCCTGTCGTTCCTCGCGATGGCCGCATGGATGCTGGTGCCCGACAAGCTGGATGACGATGCACCGGCAAACGCCCGTTTCGGGCCGTTCCTCGCCACCCTCATCGCCTTCTTCCTTGTGGAAATCGGCGACAAGACGCAGGTCGCGACCGTGGCACTCTCGGCGCGGTTTCAGGATCTGCCGCTGGTCACTGCCGGCACCACGCTTGGCATGATGCTCGCCAATGTGCCCGCCGTGCTGATTGGCGATGCAGCGGCAACCAAAATCCCGCTGAAACTGGTGCACGGGATTGCCGCAGTGATCTTCGCCACCCTCGGGATTGTGGCGCTAGTGGCCTTCTAGGCCTTGTCAGGCGTCAACCGGCTCGTATTTCTCACCGAGCCGGTTACCCGCTGGCGCGCCAAGGGTTTCGAGGGAAGGCGTGACATATTCATCAATGCTGACGATGCGGTTGGCGGCGTCTACATGCACGGCGCGGCTGACGCGACCCGGCAGATCACGGGCCGGCACCTGCTCGTACCCCATGATGATGGCGAGATCGCCCTTCGAGAAATGATGGGCCGCGGCACCGTTCAGGCAAATATCGCCGCCGCCTTCCGGCCCTTCGATCACATAGGTAGTGAGCCGCGCGCCGTTGGTGATGTTCACCACATCCACCGCCGTGTGCGGCAGGATGCCGGATGCGCGCAGGAGTGCGGGGTCAACCGTGATCGAGCCCACGTAATGGAGCTCGGCGCCCGTCACCGTCACACGGTGCAGCTTGCCATACATGAAAGCGCGGGTCGCGCCATCGAGCGTGGGGCCAAGAGACTTCGCGGACATGGGACTTCACTCCTGTTCGAACATCGAACAGCGTGATGCCCCACCCGCATCCGAAGGTCAAGGCCCTGCCCGCAAGCCTTTGTGTCAGTTGACAGCCGGCTCCTCGCCGCGCGCCGCGATGCACATCCGGTAGCGCACCCCGTGGGCGATGGCGATGGCCGCCATCATCGGAAAGGCCAGCACAACATTCAGCACAATCGACACAAGGGGCAGCCCAACCGCGATCAGCGCAAAGATCGGGATGATGACCACAAGCTCGATCAGCATCAATGCCACGGCAAAATCCACCGTGTGGGGATGCTCGAGCCCTTCGCGATCATCCCCAAGCGCGGTGCCGGTCAGGTTCGCCGAGAAGAAGGAGTAAACGAAGCAGGCCACAAGGATGCTGATCACCTGCAGCGTCATCTGCCCTAGGGTGAAGCTGGCCGACAGGAAAGCGAGGAAACCTTCAACGCTGGAGATATCCTCGGCCGTCGGCTGCAGCCTTTCGCCACCAAGGCCCATCATGCTGAGCCCGGCCGTGATCACCAGTGTGATGATGCCGATGATGATAACGATAAGGATGAATTTCACGAGATTGACGAGGGCCGCCGACAGGAACTTGCCGACCGACGCCGGAAATGCCCGCCCGGTGCCGAAAGCCGCAAGCCGGACCCAATAGTTGAAGGCGGCACTCATCGACATACCGATCAGCAGGATCATGGCGACCGCTTTCAGGAACATGGCAAAGCCGGACGTGCCTATATTCTTCGCTGTGCCAAAGCCGAAGCCGATCACAATGGCGACAAGGCACAGGGCAAAGCCCACACCATAGGTGCGGATCCAGTGTTTCCACGTCAAAGCCCAGGATGCGCCAAACACCCCCAGAATTGAAAACTGCATGAATTTCCCCCTGATCGAATGTGAACAGAGGGAAACCTTAACTAAAGCTGAGTGCAACTCAAGCGTTTAGAGCTGGCGTACCGCTCCTTTGGCAGCGGATGTCGTCAGCTTCGCGTAAGCCCTGAGCGCGGTCGAGACCTTGCGGGCGCGCGGCTTGGCGGGTTTCCAGGCGTCGTCGCCTTTGGCTTCCATCGCCGCGCGGCGGGTGGCGAGGACATTGTCGCCCACCTTCAGCTCAATCGTGCGGTTCGGGATATCGATCTCGATCAGGTCGCCGTTCTCGACAAGGCCGATCAGGCCGCCCTCTTCCGCTTCGGGGCTAACGTGACCGATGGAAAGGCCCGAGGTGCCGCCAGAGAAGCGGCCGTCGGTGAGAAGCGCGCACGCCTTGCCGAGGCCCATCGATTTCAGATAGCTCGTCGGATACAGCATTTCCTGCATGCCGGGGCCGCCGCGAGGGCCTTCATAGCGGATGACGACCACGTCGCCTTCCTTCACCTCGCCGCCAAGAATGCCTTCAACGGCTGCGTCCTGGCTTTCATAGACGCGTGCCGAGCCCTTGAACTTCAGGATACTGTCGTCCACGCCTGCCGTTTTCACGATGCAGCCTTCTTCGGCAAGATTGCCAAAGAGGACTGCGAGGCCGCCATCCTGACTGTAGGCATGTTCTTTCGCACGAATGCATCCAGCCACACGGTCCATATCGAGCGTGTCGTACCGCTTCGACTGGCTGAAGGCCACCTGCGTGGGCACGCCGCCCGGTGCGGCGCGGTAAAAGCGGTGCACGTCGGCGTCCGTCGTCTGGGTGATATCGAACTGGTCGATGGCCTCGCCAAGCGTGCGAGTATGCACGGTGCTGCAATCACGATGAATGAGCCCGGCGCGGTCCAGCTCGCCAAGGATCGCAAAAATGCCGCCGGCGCGGTGCACGTCTTGAATATGGTATTTCTGCGTGGCAGGCGCCACCTTGCACAGGTTCGGTACGCGGCGCGACAGCCGGTCGATATCCGCCATGGTGAAATCGATGCCGCCCTCATAGGCCGCCGCCAGAATATGCAGCACGGTATTCGTCGAGCCGCCCATGGCAATATCGAGCGTCATGGCATTCTCGAACGCCTTGAAGTTGGCGACATTGCGCGGCAGGACACTTTCATCTCCCTGCAGATAATAGCGTTTCGTGAGGTCCACGACGCGGCGGGCCGCCGACAGGAACAGTTCCTTGCGGTCAGCATGGGTAGCCAGCGTGGTGCCGTTGCCGGGGAGAGACAGTCCGAGGGCTTCCGTCAGACAGTTCATGCTGTTGGCGGTAAACATGCCGCTGCACGATCCGCACGTGGGGCATGCCGAACGCTCGACAACCGCGACTTCCTCGTCCGAAACCTTCGGGTTCGCAGCATCGACCATCGCATCGACGAGATCGAGCTTGCGGTGGGTGCCGTCATAGTCGGCTTCGCCTGCTTCCATCGGCCCGCCGGAGACGAACACCGCCGGGATATTGAGGCGCAGCGCGGCCATCAGCATACCGGGGGTGATCTTGTCGCAGTTCGAGATGCAGACAAGCGCATCGGCGCAGTGGGCGTTCGCCATATATTCAACGCTGTCGGCGATGATTTCGCGGCTCGGCAGGCTATAGAGCATGCCGTCATGCCCCATGGCGATGCCATCATCCACCGCAATCGTGTTGAATTCCTTGGCAACACCGCCGGCGGCCTCGATCTCGCGCGCGACCAGTTGGCCAAGATCCTTCAGATGCACATGGCCCGGCACAAACTGGGTGAAGCTGTTGACGACGGCGACGATCGGCTTCCGGAAATCCTCATCCTTCATGCCGGTGGCACGCCAAAGGGCGCGGGCACCCGCCATGTTGCGGCCGTGGGTCGAGGTTTTGGAACGATAGTCGGGCATTGCCTACTCCGGTAACAGCGGATGAATCGCGGCGGACTTTAGCCGCGCACCCCGCCCCTGTCGATAAGAAATGAAAAGATTAGGTATCAACTTTTGATTTTTTATTGCGCCTGATTGATTTGCGTCCCGCCGCGCGCGCCAGTATGTATGGGCCGTGTTTTCAATGGTGGAGCAAGACCAATGTCCCAAGGCATGATGGAGCCCTATGGCGGCCATATTTCCTACCTGCGTTTCCCGGTGTGCGAAACCGCCGAAGGGCTGGACCTTGCCATCATGGGTGTACCGTTTGACCTGAATACCACCGGCCGCGCCGGTGCGCGCTTCGGGCCGCGTGGCATCCGTGAAATGTCGCTCACCATGGCCGAGTTCCCCTGGGGTGTGTGGCCGTGGGGCTATCACCTGCGTGACAAGTTCAAGGTTGGCGACATTGGCGACGTGATGGGTTTCACCGCCTACACGGAGCGCATGATGCCGGCGGTCGAGGCCGCTGCCGACAAGGTGCTGGCAACCGGCGCCTCGCTCCTGACGCTTGGCGGCGACCATTCGATCACCTATCCGCTCCTGAAGGCCCATGCCCGCAAACATGGCCCGTTGGCGCTTATCCATTTCGATGCGCATAGCGATACCTGGATCGACGACGACATCAACCATGGCACCATGTTCCATCATGCGATCAAGGACGGCACCATTGTGCCTGAAAACTCGATCCAGCTCGGCATGCGCACCCCGAACCCGGACGAGCAAGGCATGCTTGTGCTCGATGGCCTTGAGTGCCTCAAGACCCCGGCCGCGGAGATGGCGAAACGCATCCGCGAGCGCGTCGGCAACCGTCCAGCTTACCTTACCTTCGATATCGATTTCCTTGATCCGGCCTACGCACCCGCGACCGGCACGCCTGTGGTCGGTGGCCCCAACGTGGCCTATGCCCGCGATGTGCTGCGCGCCCTTGTCGGCATGAATATCGTTGGCGGCGATCAGGTGGAGGTCGCCCCGCACTATGAAGGGGCAGCCCAGATCACGGCGCTTGCCGGCGCCACCATTGCTGCCGATATCCTTTACCTGATCGGCGCTTCACGGCTCCGCTAAAGCATCCGCCAGCACACCGACAGCGGCCGGCACACCATAACCCAGATCGAAGAAGCGGTAACCCAACAATGACCCTTCTTCGATCTGCAGCGTAGCTACATCCAGAACCGGGTTCCGGATACCGTCTTCGCGTTCCATCTCGATGCCATAGATGCCCCTGTTGCGTGCGCCGTCAGCGCCGCTCAGGGGCAGCGTCATCACATGGACAAGCCAGGCCTCGCCGGTTGCCGTCGGGAAGCGCCGCGTCGAAACCATCCCGCACGGCTGTTCAACAACCGCCAGAAAAGCGGCAGGCGGCAGGAAAAGACCGGTTCCCTGATATTTTCGGATCACAGCGACGGCCTTGCCGGCGATTTCTTCCCCGAACAGGTCACGAAAGAAGGTGCCAGCCAGCCGGCTGAAAACCCGGCCTTCCCCATCGATCTCGATCAGGCTGACATAGGGCAGCAGCTGCTTGATGGCTTTCGGATCGACCTGATCCTTGCGCGGAACCGGGTCACCCGACTGAGCACGCCAGTGTTCCCATTGCTTGCGCAAAGGCTCAAATGTACCTGAAGGGATAACATGCATATTCACCCCCAGCGACCCCCGTCGTAATTCATCATATCATGACAGGGCCAAGGTTAGAACGGCTCAATCCCTGTTGCCGGGGTCTTCGGCCCCTTTGCCAAGAATGCGGCGCCACTGGCCATCCTCGACGGCTTTGTCGATCTCGCTATCCACCAGATCAAGGAGAGCGGTGCGTGTGCCGCCCTGCCAGCAGGCTATCTGCTCGTAGATATCGCCAATCCCGAATTCAGGATGAGCTACCACATCCTGTTCGCCGTGCTGCGCTTCATATTGCGCAAGATCGAGCCCGTAAACGGCCACCGCGTCCACCCTGCCCTTGCCTAGAAGCGCCAATGCCGCCTGCAGGCTGTCCATCACCATCAATTGAGCCCGGCCGCTGATCACTGGCTCGGAAGAGACAATGGAATAGGCCCCGGACTCGGCCGCAATACTGAGCCCGCGCAAAGCCTCCAGCGAGCCCGGCGGCGTGCGACCCGCATGGACGAAGAATTTGATACGCAGCCGGTTGATCGGCTTTGAATAGCGCACGCCTGAAAGGTCCGGCGAACCATAGGGTTCGTAGTTGAAGCCCTCATTGGCGATATAGAGGCAGGACTGCGGATCCTTCAGGAAACTGCGAACCGCGCGCCGGTACGGCATGATCTGGAGATTTAGATCCTTCTGCAGATTGCGCGTCAGATATTTGAGAAGCCGCACATAGGGGCTGTCATCGGACGCGTCGAGAAGTTCCTCGACCCGCGTGGCATAGATGCGCACCGGGCCGCGCTCCTCGATTTCTTCGGCAAAGGCACCCGGATCGGCAGAAAGGGACACTGAACCGCAAACGACCGCAAGCCACACGAAAACAGGAAACAGGACTGATCGGCGCATAAAGGAGCTGCGCTTTTCAATCCGATCTGTTTCCTGTGGCCCACACTTCCCGAGCAATATTGTGGCCCTTTCCCGGAGGTTCAGCCCAAACGGCTGAGGGCGGCATCCAGCTTTTCAGCCTGGCTTTCAAGGTCTGCGAGCTGTGCCTTCGCTTCCTCTATCACATGTGCGGGTGCCTTGGCCACGAATCCCTGATTCGACAGGCGGCCGGAAAGCGCACCGGCTTCCTTGCGAACCTTTTCCAATGCCTTGGCAAGACGCGCTTTTTCGGCCTCAATATCCATCAGGTCAGCCAGCGGTAGATAGACAGTTGCCTCATCCACCACAAGCTGGGCAGCGCCCTTCGATTCGGCAGTAGCCGCCGCTTCGGCCTTTTCAAGCCGGGCCATGCGGCAGAGCATATCCTGCCAGCGATCGATCCGCGCTTGCGTTTCGCTTGAAGCGCCAACCACAAGGGCGGTTGCCTTGGCGTTTGCTGGCACGTTCATCTCGGCGCGCGTCGAGCGGACAGCGCTGATGAAGCGGATCACCCAGTTCACGTCGTCACCTGCCGCTGCGTCGACCGTATCGATCTTCGGCCAGCTGGCGGCGATCAGGTCGTGTTTACGGCCGTCCTTGAGGCCGTGCCACAGCTCTTCCGTGATGAAGGGCATGAAGGGATGCAGAAGTACCAGAATCTGGTCCAGCACCCAGCCAGCAACGGCACGCGTCTCTTCCTTCTGCGCTTCGTCCTCGCCCCAGAAGACCGGCTTGATCAGTTCAAGATACCAGTCGCAGAAGGTGCCCCAGACGAAGTGGTAGATGGCATCCGCCGCATCGTTGAAGCGGAAAGCTTCAAGCGCGCTCGTCACGCCCTCGGCGGCTTTCGCCACCTCACCGATGATCCATTTCGACAAGATCAGATCGGCCTTCGGCGGTGCCACGCTGTCGGACCCGCCAATGCCGTTCATTTCGCAGAAACGTGCCGCGTTCCAAAGCTTGGTGCCGAAGTTCCTATAGCCTTCAACGCGCTTCTCGGCGAGCTTGATATCCCGGCCCTGTGCTTCCATCGCGGCAAGCGTGAAGCGCAGCGCATCGGCGCCGTAGGTATCGATGAATTTCAGGGGGTCGATCACGTTCCCCTTGGATTTCGACATCTTCTGGCCGTGCTCGTCGCGTACCAGCGCGTGGATGTAGACATTCCTGAACGGCACATCGCCCATGAAATAGAGGCCGGACATCATCATCCGGGCGACCCAGAAGAAGATGATATCGAAGCCCGTCACCAGCGTGGCGTTCGGATAATATTTCTTCACGGTCGCTTCGTCTTCGGGCCAACCGAGGGTCGAATAGGGCCACATGGCCGACGAGAACCAGGTGTCGAGCACGTCCTTGTCGCGTTCCAGCACTACATTGTCGCCGAACTTGGCCTTGGCGGCTGCCATGGCTTCCTCTTCCGTTTCCTCAACGAAAACGGTGCCATCGGGCGCGTACCATGCGGGGATGCGATGGCCCCACCACAGCTGGCGCGACACGCACCAGGGCTGGATGTTGCGCATCCATTCGAAATAAGTCTTTTCCCAGTTTTTGGGGATGAAGTTGGTGCGCCCCTGCTCCACCGCTTCAATGGCGGGTTTGGCGAGCGTTGCCGCATCCACATACCATTGCTCGGTCAGCCAGGGCTCGATCACCACGCCGCCACGATCGCCATAGGGTACCATATGGCGGTGAGGTTCGACCTTCACAAGGAAACCGGCGGCGTCCATATCGGCCACGATAGCCTTGCGCGCCACATAGCGGTCCATGCCCCGGTATTTTTCCGGTGCATTCTCGTTCACGGCTGCTTCTGCCGTGAAGATGTTGATCATCGGCAGGTCATGGCGCTTGCCGACTTCGAAGTCGTTGAAATCGTGGGCCGGGGTGATTTTCAGCGCGCCGGTGCCCTGCTCCGGGTCGGCATGTTCGTCACCCACGATCGGGATCAGGCGGCCAACCAGCGGCAGCTTCACCATCTTGCCGATCAGATGCTTGTAGCGCTCGTCCTCCGGGTTCACCGCAACGGCGGTGTCGCCCAGCATGGTCTCGGGCCGCGTGGTGGCGATTTCGATGAAAACGCCGTCCTCGCCGTCCACCGGATAGCGGAAGTGCCAGAAGTTGCCGTCAACTTCCTTCTGCTCCACCTCGAGGTCCGAAATCGCGGTTTTCAGCTTCGGGTCCCAGTTCACAAGGCGCTGGTCCTTGTAAAGGAGGCCGTCCTTGTAAAGCTTCACGAATTTCCTGATCACAGCTGCCGAGCGCGGCTCATCCATGGTGAAGGCCTCGCGCGACCAGTCGCACGACGCACCCAAACGGCGGAGCTGGCGGGTGATCGTGCCGCCGGATTCCTCTTTCCATTTCCAGACGCGCTCAAGAAATGCCTCGCGGCCCATTTCCTGCCGCGTCGTCTTGCCTTCGGCGTCCAGCTGGCGCTCGACAACCATTTGCGTTGCGATACCGGCATGGTCGGTACCCGGCTGCCACAGCACGTCCTTGCCACGCAGGCGCTCGAACCGCACGAGAACATCCTGAAGCGTGTTATCCAGCGCATGGCCCATATGCAGGCTGCCCGTCACGTTCGGCGGCGGCATCACGATCACATAGGGCTCGGCATCCGGCTTCTGCCCACAGGCGAAGGCGCCGTTCGTTTCCCAATGCTGATACCATTTCGCCTCGATATCGCCGGGGCTGTAGGTCTTTTCCATGGCCATGACTGAAAGGTCCTGAATCAAATGAATATGTGGCCCGAAATCGGGCGAAGGCTTCTTTTAGGGGGAAGGCGGCAGGGCGTCAACGCCAACACCGCCGGATTTCGGCTGAATTACTTGCGGCGCGCGATACGGGCAACTTCACGCTCGACGGCATCCTGCACGATCTGCGGCAGGTTCTCGTCAAGCCAGGACTGCAGCATCGGCTTCAGCATGCTGCGGACAAGGCCTTCAAGCGTATTCTGGTCGCCTTCATAGCCCGACACCATCAGGTGCGAAAGGTGCGCAAAGCTCTGCGCCGTACGGGTTTCTACCGGTGGCGAAACGATTCCGTCAGAATCAGCGAATTCGGTGAGTTCCAGAATGTCGTCAGCGGGCTCCCGCTCGCGTGCCGGTTCATAGGCAGGCTCGGGCTCATATTCTGGTTCTGGTTCTGGTTCTGGTTCCGGCTCGGGTTCCGGTTCAAAAACAGGTTCGGGCTCCGGCTCCGGTTCCGGCTCGAACGCCGGCGCCTCTTCAGGCTCAGGTTCAGGCTCCGGCGCAACGGCAGGTGCAGCGGCCTCATCCGACTCATCGGAGATAATCCGGCGAATGGACGCCAGAATTTCTTCCATTGTCGGCTCGTCGTCAGATGCAATCACGCTAAATGCCAGCCCGTGTTAACCACTCCCTCATGAACAGGTACCGCCTCCCTCTCGGAGTGTCAATAAATCTTAAGAGATGAAAGGCAGTTATGGTGCATTCCATGACTTTTTCGTCACAGCTCCCGACGCCTTTCCAGTTCCCCAAAGAAAAGGGCCCCGAAGGGCCCTTGAATTCGTGCGTTTCAATTGATGCTTACCAACCAATCATCTGGTTTTTCACATCGTCATAATGTTCTTCCGGATCGTAGGCATCAACCTCGAGCCCGAGCGTGGCGGAATTGAGCGTGCCGACGGCAGCCAAAAGATTGTAGGCCGCAACAAATTCGTCACGCTGCGCACGGATGAGGTTGGCGCGGGCGTCCAGCAGTTCCTGCTCGGCGTTCAGCACATCAAGCGTGGTGCGCGAGCCGACGGCCGCTTCCTGGCGAACACCTTCAAGCGCGATCTCGTTGGCACGAACCTGCGCCTCGGTCGATGCAATCTGGCCCCGCGCCGCGCGCAGGCGGTCCCAGGTCACAAGCGCTGTTTCCTGAGCGGAGCGTTCCGCTTCCACAATCTGCACCATGCGCTGGCTGCGCACTTCCTTGGCCCGACGGATGTCAGCCCATTCGCCGCCACCTTGATAAAGAGGAACGGTCAGCTGGAAGCCGAAGGACCGGTTGGTCCGTTCCGAATCTTCCGTCACAAGGCCACCGCCAATAGCGCTGCTACCTTCAGTCTTTTCCCAACTTGCCTGCGCCCCGAGACGCGGCAGCAGGCCGCCTTTGGTGATGTTGACGCCATGGCGGGCAGCCTGCTCGCTATAGCGGGCAGCAATCACAACCGGCGCGTCCGTCATTGCAGTCTGGATAGAATCTTCAAGCGAAGCAGGTAGTGTCGGCAACCCGCCGGGGGTTTCAAGCCCTGCAGGGGCCCGGCCGATCACACGCTGGTAAGCGCCACGGCTGGCAGCCAGCTGGGCTTCAGCGGCCAGAAGTTGCGATTTCGCCCCTTCAAGGCGGGCTTCAGACTGGGCAACGTCGGTGCGAGTGATCTCGCCGACGCGGAAACGGTCGCGGCTGGCTTCCAGCTGGCGTTCCAGTACCTGCACCTGATTCTTGTTGAGTTCGACCACGGACTGATCGCGCACCACATCCATATAGGCCGCAATGCCCTGCAGCAGGACCTGTTGCTCGGTATCTTGCAACTGGGCACGCGCCACCATGACCTCGGCCTTGGCCTGCTTTACAGCATTCAGGTCACGCAAGCCGTTGAAGATCGAAAGCTGCGCTTCCGCACCATAACTGGTGCTATCGAATTTGGTTACTTCGTCGGGGCCAATCGGAGCCGTCGTGTCGGGCTCCTTGATATCGCCCTTGCCGTATGTCGCGGTGCCATTGATGCTCGGCAGGAAAGCTGCCTTGGCACCGGGCACGGTGTTATCGATTGCCCGCACGGCAGCACGCTGTGCTTGCAGGGTCGGGTTGGAGGCGTAAGCAGCCTCGAGCGCTTCCTTGAGCGTCTCGGCGCTGGCGGCCCCGGCGCCACCCAGAACGGTGGCAATCGCCAGAAGCGATACGATGGTTTTTTTCATTATGTTCCCTCCTTGAGGTTCCTCGCTGTTTATTAAAAGGCAGGTTTCTGTCCCGCCCGTTGAAAGAAAGGCGGCCATCCCCGCCCTTCAAACCCTCTTAAAATACAAATCCTGCCGGTTTTGCAAAGCCCGGAATGGGCGGCACGTTGGCGTCGAAAAGGTCGCGGGCGGCAAACTGGCCGTCTTCGCGGGTCACGATATGGGCACGGCCCACCCCGTCCTTCTCGCGCACGCACACAAGTCGGCCACCATCGGCAAGCTGTTTCAGCAGCGCTTGCGGGATTTCCTCCACCAGGCCACCGACGAAAATCACATCGAACGGCCCCTGCTTCGCAACGCCTTCGGCATGCGCGCCCTGCACCACGGCAGTATTGATGATTTCAAGCTCGCCAAGCTTCTTCTCGGCTGCAGCAGCAAGCTTCTTGTCTTCTTCCAAAGCCACGACCGCCTCGGCAAGCCCTGCGATGACAGCGGCGCTATAGCCCGTGGCGCCGCCGATATCGAGCACCACGTCGCTCGGCTGGATGTCAGCCGCCGTCAGCAGGCGGGCAAACACCATCGGCTCCATCAGATAACGGCCTTCGCCAATGGCAATATCCTCGTCGACATAGGCGACAGAACGCTTTGCCTTGGGCACGAAATGCTCACGCGGGACGTTGCGAATGGCCGCGATCAGGCGTTCGTCATTCACTTCATTGGGGCGGAGCTGGCAGTCGATCATATGGCTGCGGGCGACGGTCATGTCAGTCACGGGCGCTAATCCCTTAATTGATAGGCGAGTTACTCGTGCGCTCTATATAAATATACCGGCGCCGTGTGACAACGCGTTTCCTGCATCAGGAGGATGTCGTGGCTCGATTTTCCGGGACAAGTGTGCCTTTCCTCCCTCGCCACTTCGCGCTTGACCACCGGTGAGCACGCCTCTATACGGTTCCCCACACCACGTGAGGCGCGATGGCGGAGTGGTGACGCAGCGGATTGCAAATCCGTGTACACCGGTTCGATTCCGGTTCGCGCCTCCAACTTTTTCCATCATTACATTCGCTTGGCGCCCCTTCCATCGAAGCGCGGCCAGTCCCGCCTTTTGCCTTGCAGGGCACCGCGATTGCCATCGGCCCAAACCTCATTTTTGGCAGAAATCTGCGGCTTTGAAAAAAGCTGCACAAAAATGTAAAATGGGGGTTGGCAGGGCAGTTTTTTTGAGTATAAAGGGCGCCACTTGCGGCGATAAGCCGCCGGTTACTGATCCCCAGTAGCTCAGTGGTAGAGCAAGCGGCTGTTAACCGCTCGGTCGCTGGTTCGAGTCCGGCCTGGGGAGCCAATCAGGGAAAGCCCGGTTCTTCGGAACCGGGCTTTTTCCGTAAATGCGCCTTGAAATTGCGCGCCACACGCGTGATTTTTGCAACAGTCCCCGTTTATGTATTAAGATAGTGTTGCAGAATTGCCGCTTTCTGCCTTGTGAGTGCCGCATTTCATGGTTAACTCGTCTGGCGGGACAGCCCAGCATTGATCGGGCTGCCGTCACATCCTTTCAGGGAGATCATCTCATGCGCTTTGCCCATTTCCCCACCCTTCTGGCAGGGCTTTCCATGGCCGCGATTGCGGCTACCACTGCAACAGCTGACGAAGGCGTCTATGCCGGCCTCGAGCTCGGCGGCAGCATCGCTGGCGAAAACGAATACAAAACCCCCAACAGCGGGATGCGTATTTCGGACGAGAAGAATATCGGTTTCGTGACCGGTGCGTTCGTCGGCTATGACGACGGCGACAAGTGGCGTACCGAATTCAGCTATTCCTACCGCCGTAACACGCTCGAATCGTTCGACATCCTGAACCCCGGCGCGATCCCCTTCGGGACCAACACACGCGACGGCGGCTACCAGCGCTCGCATGCGCTGATGATCGGCGCGAAATACAATGTCGCCACCTTCGGTGACTGGAAAACCTACGTGGGCGCCGGTATCGGCCTCGCCCGCCTAGAGCTTGATGCCTATCATATCGGCAAAATCAACGTGATCGACGAGTCCGATTGGGAAGTCGCCGGTCAGATGAGCGCCGAAATGGTGAAGCCGATTTCCGACGACATGGAATTCAGCGCCGGCTACCGCTACTTCCGTTCGGCCAAGGCTGACTTCGCTTCCGTGGACGGCCCGGCAAGCTTCGGCTTCTCGGCCCACGAAGCTTTCGCCCGCCTGACTTGGAAGTTTGGCAAGAAAGCCGAGCCGAAGCCCGAGCCCATGCCCGCACCGGCCCCGATGCCCGAGCCGAAGCCCGAGCCTGCTCCTGCGCCGGCACCTGAACCGGCACCGCTGCCGGGTCCGTTCATGGTCTTCTTCGACTGGGATCAGGCAACCATCCGTGGCGACGCCGAGCCGATCATCGCTGCTGCTGCCAAGGCCTTCCTTGAGCGCGGTGCTGTCGAGATCATCTCGAACGGCCACGCCGATACGTCGGGTGCCCTCACCTATAACGACAAGCTGTCGCTGAAGCGCGCCGAAGCCGTGAAAAACGCCCTCGTCGCCCGTGGTGTACCGGCAGACAAGATCGACGTGAAATATTTCGGCGAACGCGCCCTGCTCGTTCAGACCGCCGACAATGTCCGCGAGCCGCAAAACCGCCGCGTGGAAATTGTCCTCGGTGAATAAGCCGACGTCATAGCGAACAAGAAAAGGCCGGGATTTCCCCGGCCTTTTTGATTTTGCGCGCCCCCACACCTATGAAAATTCATAGTGGTACAGGCCTTTGTATAGCATGTAACATCCAAGGTGCGTTGCAGCGGAGCGATTATCGGCCGGTCGTCACCATTTGTCCGGCACTCCGTCTGCCGGTGAAGAATGCAGCATCGGAGCGCCCTGCATGATGTTTTTCTGGAAGTATTCTGGGCCGCCCCTGGCCCTTTTCCTGTCAGCCACCATCGTCACGCCCATGCCGGCACTGGCGCAATCTGCGCAGAAGCCGTTGCCGACCTTTGGTGCGACACATCAGGGTATGTCCGACAATCTGACCATCCTCAACGAGACGCCCATCCCGGCACCGCGTCAGGACGCAGCATCGAGCCCGTTTCTCGATATCCAGTGGGAAAGCCCGCTGGTGCAATCCATGCTCGACCGCCCGATTGGCGTTTGCCAGGCCGACAAGGACCCGAATGTCCAGCCGGTTGAGGACGTGCGCGAAGCCAAGCTTTCGAGCACGCAAACAGCCGGCCCCAGCCTTTTGCGGGCTATCTTCTATATGGCCTATGACTATTATGGGATGGGCCTCAATCACTATTTCATGCTGCGGCATGATGTGATGTTCGACCGCGCGAAAGTCGCCGCCGCGAAAAAGGCCGTCAACTACAAGGACCCGCCCTTCGCGCCGGAAAAGACCCAGTCTGTCCTTTATCCAAAGGACGCGATCACGCTGCTACCCGATCCGAAGAGCAAAAACACTGTCGAAATTCCCGAAGTCGTCCCGTCAAAAAACGGTGGGCCACCCGAATGGAGCAGCTTCGGCACCCGCGTCGATTTCCGCCACACGATCATCGACCCGTTTGACCTATCCATGGTGGCGGACACGCTGGATGGGTTTGTGCTGCGACAGCTTGCAACGCCGGACAAGGCCAAGTCCGTGACAGCCCCGATTGTCGTGAATGACATACATGGTGCTTACCGTTTTGGATATTACCGGCTCCGGTCGGGTCAGAATGTACCGGTCGGGCTTCGGCATCTCACACGCTACTCATACCCCGGCGTTGCCTATGTATGCGACCGCAGCAGTTTTGCCGCCTGCGACCGGCGCGGCGAGAGCGGAAATCCGGCACCACTGACAGACCATGCACATTATTCCCAGACAGGCATCAACATGGTCCTCGAATATAGTTTCTGGCCTTCCAGAACCCAGATCAGCTTCCCGCCCCCTTCCGTGCTGCGGCTGGATACGCCGATGATCTGCGCCCAGTGGCGCTGGGCGCAGGAACGCAAGCATGCAGGGCAGGAAACCGAAGCCGACAGGCTTCTCGAGGCCCTCATGAAACGCGCGAAGGTCGACGACCGTAGGGTTACCGTGAAGCAGAACGCCAAATATCCCGGCGTGGCCTTCCATGAGGTGCCGACCGACGATTTCTGGATCATTCCAGGAAGGGGGCTTTGACATGCTGAAACATCTTTTCAGAAGTGCGGCTATCATTGTGGCGCTCGTCGCTATTCCCGGCGTTGCGAGCGCAGCAAGCGGCATCAGCGCATCAAAGGCCCGCGATCTCGATAAGATTTACAATATCCGCTACGAAGACCTGAAACCTTCGGACCAGAAGAAGGTGGATGCGGCAGTTGCCATCTGGACCGACAAGCAGCTTGCCGCCTTCCGCGCCCAGCTTGCAGCCACACCGTGCCTGATGCCCTATGTGAACCAGCCTTCCCGGCAGCTGTACGGCGACCCCGCGCCCACCCCGAAAGGCGAGGCTTGCGACCCCGGCAGGCGGACCCTCGGGGCCTTTCATTATGCCAAGTCCACCGAAGGCTATGAGATAATCTCCTATTCAAAGGGATACCGCACCGGAAACCGCCGCTTCATCAAGAAGAAGGATACCCGTAACCCCGATTGGCCTGGCAACTTCTCCGCCGTTTTGAAAGCTGTGGAAGCGCGCCTCGCGCCGCTCGCCAAACAGAGCTTCGATAACTATTCACCCTATGGCGGCCAGTTCAGTGCCACCATGCGTCACTATGCGTTCAATTCCAGAACCAGCATCAAGGGGACAGAGTTTCTGCTGCGCGACGGGCGCACCGTTCTTGGCGTGCAGAGCCGGGCCTACAAGAGCGACCGTCACTGCACACGAGGTGAATGTGGTGGCGGCGACAACTACAGCCACACGATTGCCTTCTATGTCTTCGATGTGCGGCGGGTGCCGATCATGAGCTATTGGGCTCGTTCGATCGACACAAGCCTAAGCGACGAGCGCAACTTCAGCGCCTTTTTCGATGCACCCTATCATCACTATCTGCGCCAGTGGGAAGGCGTGTCGATCACAAACGGCACGCCAAAGCGCGACGGCGGCAGCCCGTTGCTGATCGGCCGGCGTGCCGACCCGAGACTGCTGGACCCTGCTTACGCGAAAACGCTTACCCTTGAGCCGGAACTTGAGCAGCTTGGACGCCATCTGGCCCGGATTCGCTGGATGCGGATCAAATTCATCAACGACAATATGACCCGGCGCGGCAATCAGGCCGCTTCCCAAGCCAATGCGACGGCCGACCGGCTGAATGCCAGCATCGCGCGCGACTGGCGGCGCGATCAGGCTGAATGGCGGGCCAGCATGGGGATTGGCGAAAACGATAGCTCCATCGCCGCCGGTATCATTGCGGGGATCAACAATGCCGCCCAGCAACAGGCTTTCTGGAATGCGCGCGCCGCCGAAGCGCAGTCACGCTATTTCTTGGCACAACATGGCTGTCAGGCCGGTTATTGCGCCAGTGGCGGCGGCCACGGCCGACATCACGGCGACCGCGACAGGGATCGCGACGACGATAGACGTGGCCACGACCGTGATCACGACCGTAGCCGCAGCGAAGATCGCAGCGATGGAAACACCGCCAGCCAGCAAAAGGCATCGGGTTCCTCATCGACCGGTAGCGGTTCAGGCGCCGGCAATAGTGCCCGGCTGACACAGGAGCGCGGTGCCGCCCCTGCGCCCGTAGCTGGCTCGTCCTCCGCTGCGCCTTCCAAACCATCTGCTGCAGAACAGGCCCCAACCATGCGAACCGAGCTTGTCGGTACCGAAGCAGCTTTCGGCGGCACAAAGGCTATGGCCTGCGCAGCTGCGAAACGGCTGCCGCCGAAACGTGGCACGCCCGGCAACAGCAGCCTGCAGTTCACGGGCAAAATCATGGAAGAATGCGGCTGTCAGGACAGCACACGAGGCATCAACGAAAATATCGCCCGCAACCGGCGCATCATCGCTAAACGCCAGGAAGAACTGGCCAACACGCAGAATGATGCCTACCGCAAGCAGGCAGAACTCAGCATCCAGCATGCCGAGGGTGAAATCGCCGAGCTTGAGGAACAGCTTCGCACAAAGGCGTGGCGGTGCACCGCCACGCATGAGGCGAAGGTTTCATCGTCACACGTGAGGTAGGTCAGCGCCCGGTCGGTGCCGTCGCGCTTGCCACGGCGGTGGCCGGGCAAGCCTTGCCAATGCGCTGGTAGCTGACGGGCATGAGATCGACGAGCGGCAGGGCTTCGCGGGCCGCGCCACCTTCAAGAGTAGCAATCTTCAGCATCTCGCCGCAGAAATCAGCGACTTCCCAGCTGCCAAGCGAAATCAGGTTGGCCTGCGCCACCAGATAGCTATCGATCGTGGTGCGGCCGTCGCGCTTCAGGTACGTGCTGAGGGTGCGGTAATTTTCCGTGAATTCGGCGCGGTGATTGGTCACGAAGCCATTATAGAAGTCAGCGAGCGCCTTGGTGTGCGAATGGCGGCATTGCAGAGCGGCCACCATGAACTGGGTCTGCACAAAGCGGATCTTGTCGGCGCGTTCCTCATGGGGGTTCAGGCATGCCTGCCCGCCCGCCATCACCGGTGCTGCCGTCATCATGGCTGCCACCGCCGTCGCCAACGCGGCTTTCGCCGCCCGATACGCAAACTGTTTCATGGAATTCGCCCCTGCCTGAGCCTTATTGCTGCCTGAAAGCAAGCCTGCCCTTAGAGTGTTAATGATATCTTAAGGGGACAATTAACAGCAAGTTCGAACTGACGACCCGATGAGTTTCGGCAGATTCTTCGGCGCCCACCTTGCCAAATCGCCAAAAATCCGTAGGGTCGCCCGATAACAAACATACGGGGGAATATGAAGTGACAGCCACAGAACCGACGGTACAGACCGGCGAGCCGATGCATCGCCAGCTCTGGTTCCGCGTGCTGGCAGGGCTTGTGCTTGGCGGGCTTGTCGGCACAATGATGGGGCCGGACCTTGGCCTGATGGATCAGGGGATCGCCGTGCAGATTGGCGAATGGCTTGCCCTGCCCGGCCGATTGTTCCTGACGCTCCTCAAATTCATCGTCATTCCGCTTGTGATTTCGAGTGTGATGCTCGGTATCTGCGACGGCAACGATATCCGCGCCATCCGCACGCTCGGGAGCGGCCTTGTCTATTTCGTCATCACCACGACGATTGCCATCGTGATCGGCTTCACCCTGACCGGTCTCATCGAGCCGGGCTCGCAGATCGACAGCAGCCAGCTTGGCGCGGTCGTCAAGCCCGACATCGTGGCGCCAAACGTCGGCGGCAGCTCGATCCCGGCTACCATTGTGGCCGCGATCCCGACCAACCTTGTCGAGCATATGGTCAAGACCGACATGCTGCAGGTAGTGATCGCTGCCGTCATCTTCGGCCTCGCGCTCCTCAAAATGCCGAATGTGGAAGGTCGCCCGATTGTCGACCTGATGCGCGCCACCCAGCAGGTGTGCATGACCATCGTGATGTGGCTGATGAAATTCGCCCCTGTCGTGGTGTTCGGCCTGATTGCCAATACCGTGATCACCATGGGCTTCGGCGCGATCAGCGCGGTTTCGCTGTTTTTCCTGACGGTGATCCTTGGCCTTCTCGCCATGATCGGGGTCTATATGGTCATTGTCTCCGTGGTCGGCGGCCGCAATCCCGTCACCTTCATCCGCGATTGCCGCGATGTGATGGTTCTGGCTTTCTCCACTTCGTCCTCATCGGCCACCATGCCGGTGACGCTGCGGACGGTGGAAGAAGTCCACAAGATCCGGCCGACGGTCGGCCGACTGGTCATTCCGCTTGGCACCACGATCAACATGGACGGCACCGCCATCTATCAGGCGATTGCCGCCCTTTTCATCGCGCAGGCCTACGGTATCGATCTCACCACCTTCCAGATGGTGTCGATCATTGTGCTGTCGATCGCGGGTTCCATCGGCACACCGGGCATCCCGTCTGCCGGCATCCCGATCCTCGCCGCCATCCTTGAAAGCCAGAATATCCCGGTTGAAGGGATCGCGCTGATCCTCGGCGTTGACCGCTTGCTGGATATGAGCCGCACGGTCATCAATGTTGTCGGCGACATGACGGCTGCCGCCGTGCTGGACCGGCTTTTCGGCCACAAGATGGAAGACGATCCGATACCGGACAATCCAGCCTGAGGGGCCACCCTTGCCTTTTGGCTTATCATTCGCGGCGCCGGGTGCTATATGCCCCGGCGTTTCGCTTTATGTTAGTGTTTGAAGCCAGCCTTCGGAAAGGATGTCCGTGCCCATGACCGGGAAGAAAAAAGCCGTTGTTCTCCTCTCTGGCGGGCTCGATTCCGCGACGGTGGTCGCCATGGCACAAGCCGAGGGCTATGACGTGCATGCCCTGTCGTTCCGCTATGGCCAGCGCCACAGCGTGGAACTTGAGGCTGCCGAGCGTGTGGCCCGCCAGCTTGGCGTGAAGGAACACAAAGTAGCGACGCTCGATCTGCGCCTTTTCGGCGGCAGTGCGCTCACGGCCGATATCGATGTACCTAAGGACCGCGACGAAAGCGCGATGACGGCAGATATCCCGGTCACCTATGTGCCGGCACGCAACACGATCTTCCTGTCATTTGCCCTCGCCTACGCTGAAACCGCTGGGGCGCGGGACATTTTCATTGGTGTCAATGCGCTCGATTACTCCGGCTATCCCGACTGCCGTCCCGACTATATCGCGGCCTACGAGAAGATGGCGAACCTCGCCACCCGTGTTGGCGTGTCGGATACCGAGCATCCTTTGCATATCCGGACCCCGCTCATTGACCTGACAAAGGCCCAGATCATCGCGGCAGGCACCAAACTTGGCGTGGATTACAGCCTGACCATCAGCTGCTATGATCCCGATGCGGCGGGCCATGCCTGCGGCCACTGCGACAGTTGCCTTCTCCGCAAGAAGGGCTTCCGCGAAGCGGGCGTTGATGACCCGACGCCTTATCAGCAAGGGGCTTGAACGTGGCCAAGGTCTATACGGTCAAGGAAATCTTCTACACGCTGCAAGGCGAAGGCGGCAACGCCGGACGCCCCGCCGTGTTCTGCCGTTTCGCGGGCTGTAACCTGTGGACCGGCCGTGAGGAAGATCGGGCCGAGGCCATCTGCCAGTTCTGCGACACCGATTTCATCGGCACGGACGGTGAAGGCGGCGGCAAGTTCCGCAGCGCTGAAGCGCTCGCCGAAGCCGTGAAAACGGCATGGACCGGCGGCCCTGGTGGTGTGCCCCTCGTGGTTTGTACGGGCGGTGAGCCGCTCCTGCAACTGGATACCCCGATGATCAAGGCTTTTCATGCGGCAGGCTTTGAAATTGCGGTGGAAACCAACGGCACGATAGAACCGCCTGCGGGGATCGACTGGCTGTGTGTCAGCCCCAAAATCGGCTCGGAAATGGTGGTGAAAAGCGGGCAGGAACTGAAGCTCGTTTACCCGCAGGAAGGGGGCGACCCGGCCCAGTTCGAGCATCTCGCGTTCGAACGATTTTACCTGCAGCCGATGGACGGCCCCGAGGCCCTTGAAAATACCACATTAAGTGTAGACTATTGCAGGCGCCACCCGAAGTGGCACCTTAGCCTTCAGACACACAAATATCTCGGGATTCCATAATGCAGAATGAGCCGGTCGAACATTTGCCCCATGCCCCAGGCGATGAAGAGGCAGATGCCGGCATCTCGCCTTGGATCATCGGTGGTATCGGCGCCGCACTTGTCCTGTCGCTCGGGCTCTTTTTCATGGGCGGGGACGAGACAAGCGAGCCAAGCTACGACGCGGAAGCCGACATCGCCGCACTGACAGCTGTGGCAGAAGGCTTTGCCGAGGATTGCCTCGACACCGCCCCCGCCGACCTTGGCATGCGGATCAATGCCGAGCCCCGCGACTATGCCCAGATGCGTGGCGCCGGTCGCCCCGGGGAGACCCGTTACCGCCATCTCTCGCTCGAACGACTTTCCGGGCTCGACGTCACAATGCGCATCGCACCCGGCTTCTGGTGCGGCATGGCAGCAGGGCCCGACATGGCCCATCATTATGACGAATGGCGCGATGCCGTGCTGCAGGCAGTGCGCGGCTACCAGCCCGTGAAAATCGGCGAGCAGACCACTGCCTTCGGCTCGTTCGAGGAATATGACCTCGGCCGCCGCCAGAACTGGCGCCTGCGCATTTTCGATGGCCGCAATGAAACCGCCCAGTTCGTCAGCGCGCGGGTGTTCGCCTATGACCCGGCGACACAAGAACCGCGCGAGCCGCTGGCCGAGGCGACGAAGGACAATTAACCCCGGCCGCGATAGGGTACGACCCCCTGATCGGGCAGCCAGACACCTTCAGGCAATTTGCCCTTCTGCACGAACACATCAATGGGGATCCCGCCGCGCGGGTACCAGTAGCCGCCAAAGCGCAGCCATTTGGGCTTCATTTCCTCAAACAGGCGCTCGGCAATGCCCACCGTGCAATCTTCGTGGAAGGCACGGTGATTGCGGAAAGACTGCAGGAACAGCTTCAGCGATTTGCTTTCGACGAGCGTTTCACCCGGCACATAGTCCAGTACCAGATGTGCAAAATCGGGCTGGCCGGTCACGGGGCAAAGGCTCGTGAACTCGGGACATGTGAAGCGCACCAGATAATCGGTGTTCGGGCGCGGGTTCGGCACATATTCGAGGACGGCTTCCTCGGGCGTTTGCGGAGTCGCTGACTTGCCGCCGAGCTGGCTCAGGCCTTCGTAAATATTCTGCGACATCGCTAGTCTCCTTTAAAATTTCCCGACTTCCATACGCCTTGGCACGCCGCCTGTCAAAGCGCGAAACGGCAGCCATTCCAAAGCCTTGCACACCCCGTTTCACGCGACACAAAGTTGCTTCCCGTTAGGGTTTTGTGAACTTTTTGTTCAGTCGATGTTAAGGCCGAAACGTTATAGTCAAGCCATCGGATCAAGAACTGATCCCCGGCAAATCGTAGTCGAAAGTAGCCGGAAAGGAGAAGAAAGTGGAACACATTCAGACCGCACGTTTCGCCCCTGGCCAGGTGGTTCGCCACCGTCGCTTCGGCTACCGCGGCCTCATCTTCGATGTTGATGCAATGTTCAGCCAGTCTCCCGAGTGGTACGAAATGATGGCACAGTCGCGTCCCAGCAAAGATCGGCCTTGGTATCACGTCCTGGTGGACGGCGAGACCCATACGACTTATGTCGCCGAAGAGAATCTTGAGCTGTGCGGGCATACCGACGAGTTTGACCACCCCCTGCTGTCGTCCCTGTTCGATATGGCCGACAATGGCGATTTCGCCAGCCGTGTAAGCGTGAACTGACACCTTCCTCCCCCCGCAAAGTCAGTTCCAGTTGGCTGGTACGTGATGGGGATGCACCCTCCCCCGGTGCATCCCCATTCATGTTTCAAGGGCTCGCCTTGGGCTTGATTTTCTTGTGCAATTCACAACAAGTCCCCTGTTGAACCTTGGGCTGTGGCGGCCTAGTCTTTGGCATTCGCCGAAGGATGCCCGCCAATGCCGCCGAGCCTGCCCACACCGATCGTTTCGCCCGACTGGCTGATCCAGCATCTGGACCATTCCTCCATTGTTGTGATCGACGCCAGCTGGCATATGCCGGACACGGGCCGCAAAGGCGCGGACGATTTCGCCGCCCGGCACATACCCGGCGCTCGATTCTTTGATATTGATGCAATTTCCGATACCTTATCTCCCTACCCCCACATGTTGCCGGCGCCGGCCGATTTTGCCGCCACCATCGGCGCGCTTGGCATCGGCAACGACAGCCTGGTGATTATCTATGATGACAGTGCCGTGCGCTCGGCCGCGCGTCTGTGGTGGAGCCTGCGCGCTATGGGGCATGATACTGTTGCCGTGCTGTCGGGTGGGCTTGCAGGCTGGATCGCAGCCGGAGGCACGGTGACCGATATGCCAAGCCAGATCACACCCCGTACTTTCGTGCCTGATTTCCGCCCCGGCCTTGTCCGCAGCCGCACGGATGTGCTGACCGCCATCGGCAACACCCAGATTCTCGACGCCCGCGCCGCCGCGCGGTTTGAGGGCAGCGCACCCGAGCCACGCCCCGGCTTGCGATCAGGCCATATTCCCGGCGCACGCAACCTGCCTTTCGGGCAATTATTCAACTCAGACGGACATCTGAAATCTGCCGACGATCTGCAATCGGCTTTCGATGCCGCAGGGATTGATACCAGCGCACCCGTGATCACCAGTTGCGGGTCGGGCATCACGGCGAGCGTGCTGGCGCTGGGCCTCGCCACCCTTGGCAGACACGACACCGCCGTCTATGACGGCTCCTGGACGGAATGGGGCAGCGACCCCGACCTGCCCCTTGAAACGGGCGCGGCTTCGACAAAGTAGGGACTGATGAGCGACAACAAGAAATCGACAAAAATCGAAACACGGCTGATCACCGACGGCCGCCGGGACGAATGGACCCATGGCATCGTCAATCCGCCGGTGTACCGCGCCTCCACCTGCATCTTCGATAGCTACGACACCATGCGCGAGCGTGCCAAGGATCCGGCGGCACGGCACCTTTATTATGGCCGCAAGGGCACGCCGACCCAATGGTCGCTCGAGGAAGCCCTGACCGACCTTGAAGGTGGCGCCGGCACCAAACTTTACCCCTCAGGCGTTGCCGCCGTGAACAGCGCCATCCTCGCGCTTGTCTCTGCAGGCGACCATGTGCTGATGGTCGACAGCGCCTACGAGCCCACACGCGCCTTCGCCAAGGGTATCCTGAAGCGCTTCGGCGTGGAGACAAGCTTCTACGACCCGATGGCGGGCGAGAATATCGCCGCCGACTTCCGCGAAAACACCAAACTGGTGGTGGCTGAAAGCCCCGGCTCGCTGACCTTCGAGGTGCAGGATATCCCGGCGATTGCCGCCGTCTGCCGCGACAAGGGAGCGTATCTCCTTGTGGACAACACATGGGCAACACCCCTGTATTGCAATCCGCTTGCCCTTGGCGCGGACGTCAGCGTCCATGCCGTCACCAAATATATCGGCGGCCACAGCGACCTGATGATGGGCTCGGTCACCGCTAACGAGCGTGCCTATCCGCTGATTGAAAAGGCGGCCTTCTCGCTTGGGCAAACGGCATCACCCGACGATGCTTTCCTTGCCTCGCGGGGCCTGCGCACGCTTGCCGCCCGGCTGAAAATCCATGAGGAAAAAGCGCTTACTGTTGCCCGCTGGCTGCGTGAGCGCCCGGAAGTCGCCAAAGTGCTGCACCCAGCGTTCGAGGACTGCCGCGGCCATGCCATCTGGAAACGCGACTTCAAGGGCTCGACCGGGCTTTTCTCGGTGATCCTGAAGGACGGCACCGATGCCGATACAGCCCCGATGGTCGATCACATGCGCCTGTTCCGCATGGGCTTTTCGTGGGGCGGTTATGAAAGCCTGATCCTGCCTTCGAACCCTGCCGGCAGCCGCAGCGCGACCCATTGGGCAGCACCCGGCCCGCTCCTGCGCCTGCATATCGGGCTTGAAGACACCGACGACCTGATTGCCGACCTTGCCGACGGGCTTGATCGCTACCGGGAGCATATGGCGCGCAAATGATCGGCCCCATGGAAAGTGCGGCACTGATCCTCAGCCTCAAGGTCGCGGGGGCAGCAACGCTTGTCAGCCTGCCGCTCGCTATCCTTTTGGCCTACGGGATGGCGCGGCGCGATTTCCGGGGCAAGACGATTGCGGACATCCTGTTGCATGTGCCGCTTGTGGTACCGCCCGTCGTTGTCGGTTACCTGCTGTTGATTGCATTCGCGCCGAACGCGCCGGTCGGTCGCTGGCTTGAAGAGGCGGGCCTCGGCGTTGCCTTCCGCTGGCAAGGAGCGGCGCTTGCCAGCGGCATCATGGCCCTGCCCCTGATGGTGCGCAGCATCCGGCAAGCCTTCGAGGCCGAACCGCCGATCTACCGCGAAGTCGCCGCCACCCTCGGCGCTGGTGCCGTTGCTCGTTTCTGGCGCATATCCCTGCCGCTTGCCGCCCCAGCCATCGCCACCGGCACGCTTCTGGGTTTTGCCCGCGCGATCGGGGAATTTGGCGCTACCATCACGTTTGCATCGAATATTCCCGGCCTGACGCAGACCCTGCCGCTCGCACTTTATAGTGCTGCACAGATACCGGGCGGCGAGGCCGAAGCTGCCCGGCTGGCGCTTCTGTGCCTGTTGCCCGCAATTCTGGCACTTGTCGCGTCCGAAATGCTCAGCCGCCGTGCCCGCCGCCGCACGGGGCTAGCATCATGAACGCGCCACGCCTTACCGCCGATCTTGGCTGGCATACCGGCAGCGCCGAGGGCTCGGCCCGCTTCACGCTGGCTGACGGAATCACCGCGCTGATGGGTCGCTCGGGCTCTGGCAAAACCACCCTTGCCCGCGTGCTGGCCGGCCTGCATCCGGCGACGCACGGCAGCATCAGCCTTGATGGCAGCATCCTTTATGACGAACACACGGGCATCAGCCTTGCCGCCGGCAAGCGCGGCATCGGGCTGGTGCCGCAAGGGTCATCGCTGTTCCCGCATCTGACGGTCGCCGCCAATATCGATTTCGCCCACGCACCAAGGCCGGCGTGGCGGGACGACCTGATCGACCGGCTTGGGCTCGCTGGCCTGATGGACCGCCGCCCGCACCAACTTTCGGGTGGTGAAGGGCGGCGCGTGGCCATCGCCCGCGCGCTGATGGCAAGTCCGCGCCTCCTTATCCTTGACGAGCCGACCACAGGTCTCGACCCAGCCCGTCGGCGCAGCATGCTTGAAGTCGTGGGGCGCGTCGCCTCGCTCACCAAGACGCCGGTTCTGCTGATCAGCCACGAGCGTGAGGACATCCAGACGACCGCGACCCATGCCCTCCTGATGGAAGATCAGCATCTGGTGGCTGCCGGTGACGTGCCGGATGTGATTGCCCGGATGGACGCAACCCCGTAACTTTCGTTGGCTTGTCAGTGCAACCGTCATGACGGACACTGGCTGACCATAAAAAACGGGGAGGAATTCCAATGAAAAGAACAACGGGGGTCAACCGCCTGATCAGGGCTGCCCTTCTGGGGACAACACTTGCCTTCGCACCGCTGACGCACGGCACGATGGCCGAGGATGCACCGGGCCAGATCCGCTGGGACCTGAGCGACCTTTACCCGAGCGTCGAGGCATGGAATGCCACACGCGAGCAGGTACTGAAGGATGTCGCCGCCTATAGCCGCTTTCAGGGTAATCTGGGCAAGAGTGCCGCGGCCCTTGCCGATGCGCTGGATGAAGTGAACCGGATCGAGAAAGAGCTGGCGCGAATGTATATCTACAGCTCGCTCGGCTCCGACGAGGACCTGCGCGACGCCAAGGCGCAGGAACGCTTCTCGCAGGCCCGCACCACCTATGCCGAATTTGGCCGGGCTACCGCCTTCATGGCGCCTGAACTCCTGACCGTCGGCTCGAAAAAGATCGAAGGCTATATCAAACGCGAGAAACGCCTTGAGAAACACGCCTTCTTCCTGCGCGATACGCTGCGGCAGGAAAAATATACGCTCGGGCTCGAGGCTGAAGGCGTGCTCGCGAACGCGGCCGAAGTGACGGGCGGCGCCGGCAATATCTATAACCTCTTGACCTCTGCGAATATCGCCTGGCCCACGGTCAAGCTTTCAACGGGCGAGGACGCAACCCTCAGCCAGGCCGGCTATTCGAAATACCGCGCCGTGCAGAACCGCGACGACCGCAAGCTCGTTTTCGATACCTTCTGGCAGACCTGGAAGAATTATGAGGCGACCTTCGGCCAGACGCTCGACACGCTGGTCAAGAGTCATATCTTCTACGCCAAATCACGGCACTATCCGAACGCGCTTTCCTACGCTCTTTCCGGCCCAAATATCCCGGAAGAGGTGTACCGCACGCTCGTGAAATCGGTGAACGAGAGCCTGCCGTCGTTCCACCGTTATCTGAAGCTGCGCCAACGGATGCTCGGCCTCAGCGACATGCGCTATTATGACATCTATCCCGAGACCACCGCGCTCGACCGCGAATTCAGCGTAGATGACGCGAAAAAGCTGACCCTCGAATCCCTCACCCCCTTCGGCGAGGAATATCTGGGCCTCCTCAAGCAGGGCTTCGATGCCGACTGGATGCATGTCTATCCGCAGCCCGGCAAGCGGTCCGGCGCCTATATGAACGGTGCGGCCTATGACGTGCACCCCTATGTTCTCCTCAACTATAACAAGGGGTTCGAGGACGTTTCGACCTTCAGCCACGAGTGGGGCCATGCCGTCCACACGCTGCTGTCGCGCGCGAATAATCCTTACGAGACCTACAGCTATCGCACCTTCACCGCAGAGCTTGCCTCCACCACCAACGAGGTGCTGCTGCAGGAACATCTGCTGAAGGACGACCTGTCGGACAAGGAACGGCTCTATTATATCGACCGGGCGCTGGAAGGCATCCGGGGCACCCTGTTCCGCCAAACCATGTTTGCAGAGTTTGAACTGAAGATCCACGAAGTGGTGGAGGCAGGCGAGCCGCTTTCGGGCGAGAAGATGACCGCCATCTATCTCGACCTCCTGAAGCGCTATCACGGCGATGCCGAGGGCGTGATGAAGATCGACGACCTTTACGGCATCGAATGGGCCTATATCCCGCACTTCTACCGGAACTTCTATGTGTTCCAGTATGCCACCAGCATCTCAGGCGGCACCATGTTTGCCGAACGCATGCTGAACGGCGACCCGAAAGCACAGTCCGACTATCTGAATGTGCTGAAGGCCGGTGGCTCGCGCTATCCCTATGAGATGCTGAAGGAAGCCGGCGTCGATCTGGCGAGCGAGGCGCCTTACAAAACGATCGTCGCCCGCATGAACCGGCTGATGGACGAGGCAGACGCCATCCTCACCCGCATGGGCAAATAATCGCCACACTTCGGCGCGAAGGTTTCGGGGCGGCAGGGGCGTACCATCGGTATGTCTGCCGCCCCGAATACATTCGAGAGGAAGGCCTGATGAAAAGCCCCGCCCCTGCCCGTTTTGTCAGCCGTTTCGGCCTTGGCGCCCGCCCCGGCGATGCCACCGCCATCGCCGCAGACCCGCTCGGCTGGACACTGGCCCAACTGACCGGCGAGCCTGACGACAGGCGAGCCTTCGAAGGCCGCCCGGCGAGTGACAAGCTCCTTGCCGACGTTTTCCTGTTCCAGCGGGAATTGCTGAAAGCCCGCAGGGACAAGGCGGATGATGAAAAGGAGATTGCCGCCAAAGTGATGGAGCGGAAGGACTTCCGTAATATCTATCTTGCCGATGTGGAAGCGCGGCTCACGCAAGCCGTGATGACAGAAACGCCGGTGCATGAACGGCTGGTACGCTTCTGGTCCAACCATTTCACGGTATCGGCTGAAAAACTGGTGGTACTGACCGTTGCCGGCGCCTTCGAACGCGAGGCGATCCGCCCGCGCCTGAACGGCCATTTTCGCGACATGCTGCAGGCCTCGACCGCGCATCCGGCCATGATCCTGTATCTCGATAACGACCGCTCGGCGGGGCCGAACAGCAAGGTCGGGCAGCGGCGCGACCTTGGCCTCAACGAAAATCTGGCACGTGAGATACTGGAACTCCAGACGCTCGGGGTGAACGGCGGCTATACTCAGGCCGATGTCACCGCTTTCGCCCGTATCCTGACGGGCTGGACGGTCAGTCGTCCCATCATCGGCGGCACCGGACGCTTCACCTATGTCGACCGTATGCACGAACCCGGCGACCATGCTGTGCTTGGCAAAACCTATCGCGGCAAGGGCGACGCCCAGACCCGCGCTGTTCTGGCTGACCTTGCCGTTCATCCCGCCACGGCGCGCTTCATCGCCTTCAAGCTCGCCCGACATTTCATCGCCGACACACCGCCCGAAGACGCCGTCACCGCGCTTGCCCGCACCTTCATGGAAACCGACGGGCATCTGCCGAGTGTCCACAAGCGCTTGTTCGAACTGGCAGCACCCCTGCTGGACGAAACCCGCAAGATACGACCGCCCGAAGATTATGTGGTGGCAACGCTCAGGGCCCTGAAAATCGACCCGGCGGACAAGACCCGCAAGATTTTCGCCGTGCTGCGTGACATGGGCCAGCGGCCGATGGTGCCACCGGGCCCCGATGGCTGGCCAGACACTGCCGGCGAGTGGCTTTCCGGCCAATCGCTGATGACGCGGATAGACTGGGCCTCCGCCCTTGCCGAGCGTGTCGTCCGTGTCGATTCCCGCGCGCTTGCCGGGTTTCTGTGGGGAGAGGCGTTATCTGAAAGTACGCGTACATCGATCGCCCGTGCCGAAAGCGCGCATCAGGCCCTGTCGCTTCTCCTCGCGGCACCGGAGATGATCTATGCATGACAAGATAAGCCTCAACCGTCGCCGTTTCCTCGCCCTTTCCGGTGCGACCGCCGCCCTCACCCTGTTCAGCCCCCGCCTGATGGCGGTGGAGCCCGGCGAAGCACCCCGTTTTATCTTCTTCCTGCTGCGTGGCGGGATGGACGGCCTTTCCGCTGTGCCGATGGTGGCCGACCCTGCCTTTGCCGGAATACGCGGCATATTGGCCGAAGAGGAAACGGCGGGTTTGCCCCTTGATGGCGGCTTTGCCCTGCATCCGAAGCTCACCACGCTCCATGCCCTGTACGGCGCCAAGGAAGCCACGATCTTCCATGCGGTGGCTGGCCCCTATCGCAGCCGTTCCCATTTCGATGCGCAGGATATGCTTGAACAGGGTATAGCCGCCCCCGCCACCAACGACGGGTTCCTCGCCCGGATGATCAATGGCGATGCTGTCACCAAGGCCGTCGCCCTTGCCGAGACCATGCCGCTTGCGCTGCGCGGTGGCGAACGGGCCACAAGCTGGGCACCCACCCGGATACCGGAGGCAAGCCCCGATATATTCGACCGCCTCGAT
Source organism: Pseudokordiimonas caeni (assembly GCF_026719705.1). Taxonomy (GTDB): domain Bacteria; phylum Pseudomonadota; class Alphaproteobacteria; order Sphingomonadales; family Kordiimonadaceae; genus Gimibacter; species Gimibacter caeni. Next base: position 1,415,448 of record NZ_JAPPRR010000001.1, read on the forward strand.
GACCTTTATGCCGGTGACGCACTTCTCGAGGCCGCCCTTCAGCAAATGCTGGAGAATGAAACGGTAGGAAACATGGGTAACTCGATGAATGGTGGGCGCGGTAATATCGTCACTCTGTCTGAATCCGCTGCCCGCTTCCTGACAGTCGAAGGCGGGCCGAACGTTGCCATGCTGGAATTCGGCGGCTGGGACACCCACACGGGCCAGACGGGACGCCTGAATCGCCAGTTTTCAGCGCTTGATCAGGCGATAGCCGCCCTCAAGACCGGTCTTGGAGATGCATGGCAACACACCGCCGTCGTTATCGCCACCGAATTTGGCCGAACAGCCGCCGTGAATGGCACACGCGGCACCGATCATGGCACGGCAGGTGCAGCCTTCCTGCTGGGCGGCGCCGTGGATGGCGGCCGGGTGATCGCCGACTGGCCCGGCCTTGCCGGACCGATGCTGTATGAAGGACGGGACCTGATGCCAACGCTTGACTTGCGCGCGATCCTGAAGGGCGTGATGGCGGATCATATGAAGGTGGCCGGACCGAAGCTCGATCTCGATATTTTCCCGGATTCAGGGACCGTCAAGCCGCTATCCGGCCTCATCCGGGCCTGATCAGAGGCTTTTAACGGCTGCCGCAGCCGCCGACCCGAACTCGCGCCGGGCGACGATCCCAAGGATGAAAAGGGTCGACAGAACATAGAAGACCGGGCTGATGAACCAGCCGACAGTCGCAAGCCCGAAGAAGATGGCTCGGATGCCCCGGTTGAAATGCAGGCCGCACAGCGTGTTAAGGCGAGCCGCCGCCGCGACGCGCTGCCGGTCAGCCTCGCTCGGCTCTCCCATCGGGTTCCCGAAACCGCCAAGGAGAATCGCGCAATAGTGCGACAGGCGGATCGCCCAGGCGAATTTGAAAAAGGCATAGATGAAGATGGCCAGCAGCACAGCGAGCTTCACTGTCAGTTGCTCGGGCGAGCTTGCGGCTGCAAACGGCACACGGGCCACCGCGCCCGCCAGCGCTTCGCTATAGCCCATCGCCGCGAACAGGCCACCAATCACGATGATGGACGTAGAGGCGAACATGTTCATGCCGCTCATCAGGATTTGCAGGATGCCGGTATCGAGGATGCGAAGGTCACGCCGGAAGGCTTCTTCAAACCAGCGCTGGCGCTGCCGCTCCATCGCTGCCGCAATCGAGCGCGGCCGCAGGAAGCTTGCGTCGGTGAGCAAGGTGTAGGCCGCCCAGACAAACAGGAAGAAGCCCAGCGCTTCATAATCGGATAGACTGAAAATGGCGAGCAGCCGCTCCATGGTTCGCTTTCCCCCTAATGATCAGCGCCGCAGTCGCGTCAGACTATTACGATCACATCATCCGCGTCCGACGTCGTCAAGCCCGCGAGCCGCACCCAGTCGCCGCCCCCGAGGTCGATAACAAGTCCCCACGGATCCTGCGACATGGCAGCCCTGACGGCGGCAGCGCTCGAAAAACCGTCGGCCATATCCGAGAAATCGAGGATATCGCGGCTGGTATCGAAATCCATGATCCGGTCTCCACCGGAATTGTCTGTAAAAACATAGGTGTCGGCTTCCGAGCCGCCAACCATCGTGTCATGCCCTGACCCGCCAACGAACGTGTCGCGACCCTGCCCGCCTACCAGCCGGTCGTTTCCGGCGCCACCATCCAGGAGATCGGCACCCCAGCTACCTGACAGGATGTCGTCTCCTGCATCGCCGTAAAGCTTGTCAAAGCCTTGCTGACCAAGGATGTAGTCGTCGCCGTCGCCTCCTTTCAGGATATCGCCGCTGTTGCCCCCCTGCAGCGTGTCGTCTCCGGCATTGCCCGCAAGCGTGTTGGCCTGCCTGTTACCGATCAGCGTGTCATTGCCGCCAGCGCCGGATGCCTTCTCGATCCAGGTGTCCGGTGCGATGAAGACGGTCTCGTTCTCCCGATAATTTTTGGCGCGGCCGCTGTAGGTTACGACAGTGCCGATATCGGACCATGTACCGGGGATGAGCGAGATGGTCACATCGTCAGTGCCGTTCGAGACGCTGAGGGTATCGACCCCGCCCGCGTCCCAGATTGTTGTCAGGTGGCGTTCGGAAAGATCAAAATCATAGCCATCGGCCCGGCCGGTTGTCACCGTATCCGTGCCATAAAGGGCCTGCAGCGCCATGATATCGAGATACATGTAGCCATCGGGCTCAAGATCGGTCCAGAGCGCATCATCATAGCGCGCCGATACTTCGTAACTCATCACGGTATAGTCGTTGCCGTCATAATTGGCCGCGAGCGCCGGGAATTTACCTTCCACTTCGTGCGGGTGCTTCAGCCCCAGCGCATGACCCAGCTCGTGATAAATCGTCGTCTCGAAATAGGCATCGCTTTCACTTAGCGTGCCGCTGATCAGCCAGATATCCCCCGCCACCGGTGCCGAGATCGGATAATAAGCCCAGGCAAGCGTCTCCTCGTCCACATAGTCGGTCCAGGCGATGCGTATGGTGCCGGCTTGGGCGCCTGTGTCACTGACTTCCGTGAAGGAGGCATTTGTATAGCGCTCGATATCATCCAGCGCCTGACGCAACACATTCGCCTGCGACGCAGTCACCGGATGCCAGCCGCTGTTCACCTCGGAATCAGCAGCCCCGTAACCGAGATTGACGCTCGTGGCGAACGTGCTATTGGCGCCGGGGATACTGAAACTGATCTCGACCGCGCCATTCTGGTCGGTTGAATAGCGCACACCATAAAGAAGACCATTGACCAGCGGATTGCCCGAAAGACCGACACTTTCAACAAAGGGACGCGAATTCACACTGGCATCAACCATTGACCTTGTCTTCCTTTAAATAAAATGCTGCAGACTCATTGCATCTCCTGAGCCTGCAGCACAAACATTTAAAGAAGCCTTATCTACCTCTATCAATTCCGCCGGTTCAATACCAGATGGAATCCCCATGCCCGGAGATGTTGATATAGAGATAGTCGCGTTCCTTGCCTTGCGTCTCCACCGCCGTAACACCGTGATAGCTGTTGTTGCAGCAAGGGAAGAAAACGCCTCGATTCTTCTTCGGCCGCAGTTTGGCAATAACCGGCGCATCTTCAGGCTTCGGATGGCGCTCATATTCCGTAAAGGGTTTGTCCACTTTGTGCTGGTGTATCGTCAGGTCGCCGCCGACGATCCCAGCCTCATCGGCATCTGTAAAATAGATGATCAGCGAGCACAGCCGGTTCGGGCGGTCGCAATGCACCTGTTTGGCATAACCAGTAAGCGCCTTGTGGATGTCCAGACGCGAGAAAAGCGGCACGGGCTTGCGAGCCTTTTTCGGCAGGATATGGCGCCCCAAATCGAGGATCTTGCTTTTCAGCGTTTCGTGAGCCGTCATCACATGGCGCGGTTCGATATAGTCGCGTTCATATTTGTCAGGACTGATTTCGACGCTACAGCCAGTATCGGCCAGCCGATCCCCGAACAATTCGACGAACTTCTCGACGAAGGTACGGGAATTGATATAGGCGTCAAACTCCCGCCAAGCTTCGGACTTGGCCATCAGGGCCGAATAGGCTTCGTCTCCGCGATAGATATCAAAGCCCTGACCAGTGCGGCTGCCTGACATGCCGCTGACCCCTTTCTGGCCCTCGAAGATCGAAGCATCAGGATAATCAGCCCGAAGCGCATTAAACAGGCTTTCTTCAAGAATCCGGTCGGAAACGATATGTGGGAACGGGGCTTGCTTAACTTCAGAAGCAATGAGATTCAACATGGTGCAACTCCAATTGTCGCATATTCGGAATTAAAAACTGCAAAGGGCTGCGGTTCTCTGTCCCCGCCGCAACTGCCCGGAATACGGCCCGTTCAGTGAAGAGAAAGGCTTAGTTTTCCCGGCGTCAATCAATATACTGCTTCCCCGTGTAAGGATTGAGGCGCAACAGCCGCACAACTGCTACCATACAAGAAACCTGACGCCAAGTGATCGTACAGACGATCGCAAGCGCCAGCCCCATGATGCCATAAAGCTGTACGAACACGGTCCCGGACGCCACCATCACGACTGTACCGATCATTGCATTCCGGAAAGAAACCTTCTCGTGGCCGGTCATCGCAAGCAGCATGCCCATGCACGACATAACGGCTGCAATCAGCTGCCCGACAACAAGTATTATTACCACAAGTTCGGCTCCAGCCGCTTCCGAACTGATAAAATTCAGTATGGGGCCCGCGAAGGCTGAAATAAAGATTGCGAGCGGCACGGCAACCATGGCAATGGTCATATTGGCCAGTTTGGCGAGACGACCGAGTTCTGCCCTGTCCCCTTTGTTATAAGCAGCGGCCATTTTGGGGGCAAAAACCGACCAGAGCCCAGTCGGGATGATTGCCAGCACCATACTGAGCTGCATGGCGATGCGCATCACGCCAGTCTCATGCGCGCCGAGGTAAGAGGCCGCGACCGCTATGGCAAACCATTCGGTGAAGGTCTGGGTGATGCCGACCCCAAGGAGCGGCAGACCCGAGCGCACGATGGCGCTAACCGAGACATCACCAGTGTCTTCCTTCGCCTTCTTGCGCGTCCATGCGAACAACCCACCAGCGAGCAGACATCCGATGGATGCAAAGATATTGATGACGATCACATCCTTGACATCGCCGGCAAAACCGCCAACGAGATAAAGGACGACTACAAGTGGCACCACAAGCACTTCTATGGACTGGCCCAGCACAAAATAATGCTGTGACCGCAGGACCGCGCTGATGAAGCGCCCGCCAGCCCGACCAAGCAGCATCAGCGCCAGAAGTCCGATCCACTCGATCGGCACGATATCGCCAAAGAGCCTGTTCCAGACAAGCGAACGGCTGAGCCACAACAGGCCACCGATCACGAAGCAAGCCAGCAGCACGAAGATCATCAGCTCCCCCAGAAGCCGATTGGTCAGGACATGCTTTTCCCCCTTACTGACGGTCAGAAACTTGATCAGCGAAAGGTCGGTGCCCGCAACCGCAAGCACCGAGAGCAGCATCACGGTTTGCGTGACAAGCGCATACTGGCCATTAGCCGCCGTGCCAAGCTGATGGGCAATTATGAAGGTAACGCCGAACCCCAGGAGAATAGAGGCGCCGCGCACAGCAAGCGCAGCGATGGCGGATTTGTATAGCCTCATAAGGAAAGTACCCGGACTGACTTCGTCAACGCTCGTGGAAAGCGTTCTGGAAATTGCTGAGAAGCGGTTGCAAGAGATAAAGCAGCACGGGCTGCTTCGCGGTTTCGACAATCACCTGAACGGGATAACCCGGCTGCAGGGTTTCCCCCTGCTCCAGGTTTGCGAGGCTCGAAGCATCGAAACCGATGGTGATGGGATAATAATCGGCGCCTGTGCGTTCGTCTTTCACGATGTCGGGCGAAACGGTCAGCACCTTGCCCTCGATCGTCGGTGTCGAACGGCTTTTGAAGGCGAGCACGGAAATGCGGGCATGGAGGCCGGGGCCTATATTGGCGGCATCCTTTGCCTGCAACTGGCCGGTCACCACAAGCTGCGCGCCTTCTGGCACCAGCTCCATGGCGGGGGCTGCGGCCGGCAGCACGCCGCCCACCGTATTCACTTTCAGATTCATCACGGTGCCGTTCCTCGGCGCACGCATCACCACGCGGGAGCGCTGGTCCTCGGCAAGCCGCACCGCTGCGTCAAGCGCCACAAGGTCTACCGTCACCGCCTGCATCGTCTTGGCCACTTCCTGTGCATGCTCGGACCGGAACTTGTCCAGCTCCACACGGGAAGCAAGCAGTGCCTGGGCTTGTTGCTCCTGCTGGCTCATCAGGCCAAGCTGCTCGGACGCGGCACCTTCGCGGGCACGCTTCAGGGCGAGGCTGCGCGATTTCGGTGCATATCCCTTGGCGAGCAGGCTGTCGACATCAGATATCTCTTCATCCAGAAGCTTCAACTGGCCGGCAATATTCTGCAGCTGGGCGGTTGTGTTGTCATAAACCTCCTGCGCTGCCACCACGGCATTCACATAGGCGGCTTCCTGACGGGTGTAGAGGCTGCGGCGCATCACGAACTGCCGTTCTTCGGCGGCAAGGATATCCGCCACCGATGCCTCGCTCAGTCCCGTTGTGTCAAGGCTCGAAAAGTCGGGCGCCTCAAGGCCGTCCAGCTCCGCCTGCAGGCGAACGCGCTGGGCCGCAAAGGCCAGTTGGCGGGCCTTCACCTCGGCAACGCGCGCTTCAGCCGGGCGCGGGTCCATCACCAGAAGCGGGTCACCGGCCAACACCTTGTCACCATTCTTGACAAGAATTTCGCGCACGATGCCGCCTTCAAGATGCTGCAGCGTCTCCTTGTCGCCTTCCACGATCACCCGCCCGCTGACCACCGCCCCGGTGGAAAGCGGCGCGAAGATCGACCAGGCGAGCAGGAAGCCGAAAAAAGCGAGGATCGTGACCGCGCCAATCCGCACCTTGTCCTCGACAAAGGGAAACCGGGACTGGCGGACTTCCTCGATCAGGGCCGACATATGGGAACGCGGTATGTCAGTCATCCTGCCCTCCCTGCGGCGGTTGCGGCGGTTGCGGCGGTTGGACGGGGCGGCGGGCGAAGCCTTCCGGAGTCAGCGATGCGCCGGTGTCGCCGCCATTGCCGCCCGCTCGCTCGCTCGGGCGGTTCGCACCAATCGGCCGCACGCCGGAAATACCGCTCGGGCGCGGTGCCGGACCAACCTGACGTGGAGCCACGCCCGGCTTCGCCGGTCCGGAAAGGCGGCGCAACACTTGCGCTTTCGTGCCGAACTGGCTGAGGCGACCGCGCACGATCAGCGCCAGCTTGTCGGCACGTTCGATCATCGATTTCTGGTGTGAAATCACGATCACGGTGACGCCGCGAGCCTTTTCTTCGTCAAGCGCACGGATGAGAAGCGCTTCGCTTTCATTGTCGAGATTGAGGTTCGGCTCATCAAGGACAAGAAGGCCGGGACGGCCACACAGCGCCCGCGCAATGGCAAGGCGTTGCAACTGCCCACCCGAAAGCGGATGCCCCTGATCGCCCCCGATACGGGTGTCATACCCCTTCGGCAGCTCCATGATGAATTCATGCGCACCGATCCGCGATGCCGCCTCGATCACCTCTTCGATCGGCACTTCCTGGAAGCGCGCGATATTCTCGTAGATCGTGCCCGGCAGGAATTCGAGCTTTTGCGGCACATAGCCGACAAAACCACCAAGCTCATCACGCGAGAAGTGCGAAACCTCGAAATTGCCGAGCATCACAAACCCTTCGGTCGGGTTGTATGCCCCCGAAATCACCCGGCCGAGCGTCGACTTGCCGGAAGCCGAAGGCCCGATAATGGTGAGGATTTCCCCACGCACGGCTTCAAGGCTGATTCCCTTCAGGAACGGCTGTTCAGCCCCCGGAAAAGCAAAACTCATGTCCTGCAAGGCGATGTCGACCGGACCATCGGGCCGGCGGGCGCTCACCCTGCGCTCACTTTCCGCCGGCAGTGCATCCCTGAGGCGCGAGTAGGAGCCGAGCGCGGAAATTGCCTGTTTCCAAGCCGTAATCGCCTGCTCCACAGGTGCCAGCGCGCGCGACATGATGAGCGACGCACCAACGATGGCGCCGGGGCTGAGGCTGCCTCCAAGCACCAGAAGCGCACCGGTGAACAGCACCGCCAATTGCAAAATCATGCGGAACGTCTTGAAAAGCGCCAGATTGGTCGCCGCGCGTGTGGAGCTTGTATATTGGTCCCTGAGCGCCTTGATATTGTGGGTCAGCCAGCGGTTCATCACCGCCGGCATCATGCCCATCGACTGGATCTCGTCGCTCGACCGCTGCACCGACCGCACGAAATCGCGCGAGGTTTCTGCAATATTCTGGGCGTTCGAAAGAACGGCGCGGACCGAATTTTCGTTATAGATCGCGATCCCCAGAAGCACCGCAGCCCCAATCAGCGCCAGGAGCCCCAAGGGGACCGCGATCAGGAACAGCACGATGAAATAGAAAACCATCCAGGGGATATCGAAAAGCGCCAGAAGGCCGGGGCTCGACATGAAAGACCGCAGGCGCCACAGATCCTCAAGTCCCTGCGCCTTCACCGGCATCCCGTTGTGCAGCGCCATGGCGACGTGCGGGAAAAGCTCAACCCCCAGACGCGATTCGAGCCAGCTCGCCGCCCGGTTGAGAATGTGGGAGCGCAGGACATCAAGGGCCGCCGACACGCCAAGCGCCACCACGGCGATCAGCGTCAGCAGATAAAGGCTGGCGGTATTGCCTGACCCGATCACCCGGTCCAGCAGCGTCATCATGTAAAGGGGAACGGTGAGTTGCAGCAGGTTCAGGACGAGGGAAAAAGCCGCAGCCGCCTTCACCGAACGGCGGCAGGCCTGGATCACGGTAACGAACGGCGACGTCTGTTCCGCGATCGCGTCTTCAACCACTGCGGTCTTGAGAAGTTCAGCCACAAGCGATCCCCTGAACTATCCGATGAGGCGGGCACGGCTCCCGCAAACCCTGAACAACCGGCCGCGCCGGCGAAATCCTCGCCTGAATATCAGGCAGGCCCGTCAGCCGAGGCTGGCAAGCATTAAGAGCCTATGCCCGATAAAGCCCAAAAGCAAAAACTTATTTGTTTCAGCACCGTTGCTGGCCTCTTCTTCGACAAGACTTCACCGATTTACCGTTGAATTCCCTACCTGAATACGGGATAGTATCGTGCGGGGAGCGTTAAGTGTCTGGTAAATTTCCCGAAATCACCTCAATCGCGGACCATGTATATCGTGGGCCGCCAACAGGTTCGGTAGAATGACTTGTAAAAATGCATCCTTTTTGACTGCGGCCGCAACATTCGCACTGATGATCGGCGCCGCGCCGGCAAATGCCCAACAAGCAAAAATTTCAGCTATGAGCGCCCCGCGGGTGGATGGCCTCTCGCTCGCCGCAATGGTCCAGGAAACATATTACGACAACTTCCTGCGCCTTTCCGATATCGAGATGGATGCGGACCCGAGCATCAAGACATCCGAATTCGTCACACGCGTGATGGGCGACCTGCAGGTCGGCCGCAACTTCGGCCGGCAGCAGATCAGTGCCGCAGTTCGCACCGGCTACCAGTTCCACAAGGAAAACAGCAATCTCGACAACGACTTCCTTGATGCGCGTGCTGCACTCAACTGGGCGCTCGGTTCGCGCTGTTCCGGCGCCTTTGCCGGCGACTGGGGCCGCCAGCAGAGCGAGTTCGAATCGCTCGCCGATATCGTGAAAAGCACCCTTACCGAGAAAGCCGTGTCGGCCTATGCCGAATGCGGCATTGGTGGCCGTATCTCCCTCGCTGTTGCGGGTGAACTTGGCACAGCCAGCAATTCGGCTGATCGCCGCAAACAGAACGACCATGACGACAAGGGCGCTTATTCTGCACTCCGCTTCTCTTACGCGCCCGACTCGTATATCGGGGTGGCAGCACGCTACTTCAAATACGAATATCCGGAGCGCCCCTTGATTGATGGCGTTCGGCCCGAATTCCAGACCAAGGAACTGATGGCCGAACTGCAGCATTCGCTGGGGGCGCGGATGAAGCTGAGCCTTTCGGGCGGCGCCGTGCAGGTGGATTCCAACTCGACAACCGAAGACCCGGGCACAGGCATCAGCGGCTCGGCGGGGCTGACCTACAATCTTGGCGGTCGCCACGTGATCGACCTGCAGGCCTACAAGTCATACCAGCCGCTGCAGAATCTTGAGGCCCTCTATTCGAGCACAAAGGGCGTGCAGGCAGCGATTGCCTCGAACTGGTCGCCTGCGATTTCGACCAACATTGACGTTGGCTACCTTTCGCGGTCCATCGCATATGCGGACGACTTTGTCCCGACGGTCGAAGGCCTCAATACCGGCGACGATACCTTCACGGCGAATGCCTCAGTAGGCTACACAATAGGTCGCCTGATCATGCTTGAGGTCGGCGGGCGCTATATCAAACGAGATTCCAACGTGTCCAACTTCGATTATACGGACAAATCGGTTTTCATCTCCCTACGCCTGAAGTGGGACTGACCGCTGGCCGAGTGACCGAGCCCTCCCAGACAGAAAACGTGAGACAGAAATGACTGCAAAGTTTCGATCCACCCTCCGCCGGATATGCTTGGCCCTCGCCGGACTGGCTGCAGCGGCCTTGCCTGCATCGGCACAGAGCGCGTCGTCCTATCTGATCGGGCCACGCGACCTTGTGGATATTCAGGTATTTCAACAACCCTCACTAAGCGCTCAGGCGCGGGTACAAAGCGACCAGAGTGTCTTCCTGCCAGTGATCGGGAATGTCGTGATCGGAGGCATGGACGAACCGAGTGCAGCCCGCGCTATTGCGGCCGCCCTTGAAACCGGTGGTGTGGTGCGCGACGCGGCGGTCACCGTGCGGGTTATCGAATTTGCCAGTCAGCGGATTTCTGTCCTCGGTTATGTGGGCTCACCGGGTTCCTATATTCTGGACCGCCCCTCGACCATTTCTGACCTCCTCGCCAAAGCGGGCGGCGCCACACCGGACGCCGGCGATACGCTTGTCTTCACGGACCGCCCGATTGGGGCCGGCACAATCGAGCGGATCGAACTGAATATCCAGGACCTTCTGGGTGGAGCGGACGCTTCGATCGACCGGCCGGTCAGCGACGGCGATACCATTTTCGTCCCGCGCGCCCCTGTGTTCTATATTTACGGCGAAGTCCGTTCGCCCGGTACATTCCGGGTTGAACCTGGCCTCACTGTCGAGCAGGCACTGGCGACCGCCGGTGGTGCCACCGAACTTGGCAAGTCCAACAAGATCAAACGACGCGACATGCAGTCCGGAAAGCTGGTCTCGGCGGAGCTCACTGACATCGTCAAGGGCGGCGACGTATTCTATCTGCCGCAAAGCCTGTTCTGACGATAGAAACTGGCTAATCCGCACAGAGACAGCTAGACTGAAGACAACGTGACCAGCAAGTAGCAGAGAGCGAGCGAATCGATGAGTATTTTCCAAGTGGTAGCCATCCTGAAGGCCAGGCTTTGGCTCATCATCTTATCGACGGTCGTGGCAGGGATCGTCTCGACCCTGATCGTTCTCGCCTTGCCGGAGCGCTACACAGCCTCCACGACCGTTCTTCTGGATATCGCTGAACCCGATCCGGTGACAGGCCGGGTCATGTCCACTTCGCTGGTTCGCAACCATATCCGTACCCAGATCCGGCTGATCATGTCCGAAGGGGTTGCGGGTCGCGTGGTCGACCAACTCAACCTCACGTCTTCGCCTTTCTATCTGAATGCCTTCAGCCAGCAGGAAAACCCTGGCGTCGACATCCGCTACTGGATTGGCCGGCGCCTTCTGGACAATCTGAAGGCCGAGAACGTGGCGGGTAGTGATATCGTCGCGATCAGCTACACTGCCCCGGCGCCCAATCTGGCGGCACAGCTCGCCAATGCCTTTGCCGATGCCTATATCGCCGCCGACCTTGATCTGCGCGTAGACCCCGCTCGCCGCAACGCCCAGTGGTTTGCCGGCCAGTTGAACAAACTGCGCCAGAACCTTAACGATGCCCAGCGCCGCCTGACCGAATACCAGCAGCGTACCGGCATCATCTCGGAATCGCAGGAGCTGAATGCTGAAGATACCAAGCTCGCCGACCTCACGGCCCGCGTGACGGAAGCCCGCGCCGAAGTCAGCGAGGCTCGCTCGATGGTCAGCCAAATCAACGCTTCCGATATCCAGAAGGGCGGGACCCAAAGCCTGCCTGCCTTTATCAACAGCTCGGAAATCCAGCAGTGGCGCGATGAACTGACCAAAATCGAATCGATTCTCGCGACGGTTGGCGGTCAGGTCGGCGTCAATCACCCGGAATACAAGGCCATGGTGGCCCGTCGGGAAGTCGCACAGAACCAGCTGAATACGGAAATCCAGAAGGTCCGTACCGCCATCTTCAACCGCGTGAAGATCGCCGAAGCCAAGGCCGAGACACTGGAAGCCGAACTGGAAGCCCAGAAGACCCGCGTGCTGCGCCTCCGTCAGGGCCGGGACGAACTGGATGGCCTCGCCCGCGAAGTGCAGATCCGCAAGGCTGAATATGACGATGCCTTCCGGCGCGCCGGCTCGCTGCGCCTTGAAGGCGATATTGCCCAGTCCCAGCTTGTGGTGCTGGAAGAAGCCGTTCCGCCGCTCACCCACAGCTTCCCCAAGCGCGGCCTGACCGTCGCGGTGGCGACCGTCGCTGCAGTTTTCTTTGGCATGGCGCTCGCCTTCCTTCTTGAAATGATTGATCGTCGCCTGCGGTCCCCTGAGGATCTGGAGCAGGCCACAGACCTGCCGGTTCTGGCCGTACTTGCGGCCTCCAAAACCGCGCGCAAGAACAAGAAGGCAGACAGGAAGCGGCTGAAAAAGGCAGCTTCAAGCTCGTCTTCCCAACCAACACCGGCAGCTGCCGAGTAAAGGGGCACTATAATGCCGGCTACGAATCAAGCGCTCGTCAAGCGTGAAAGCTCCCTGCCCTATGGCCTGAAGATCGGCCAGATCCTGATGGCGCAGGGCAAGATCAATGAAGATCAGGTCCGCGAAATCCTGAAAACCCAGGCCGAGCGCAGCTGCAGTTTCGGTGAAGCCGCCATTTATCTCGGCTTCCTCACCCAAGTCGATATCGATACCGCGATCTCGCAGCAGTTCAACTATGCGATCCTGTCGCCCGAGGCGGGTGCCTACTCCACCGAACTGCATGTGGCGACCAACCCGTTCGGTCAGGAAGCTGAATCCTTCCGGGCTTTGCGTTCGCAACTGATGCTCGAAAGCCTTGAAAAGGGACGTCGGGCGATCACGATCGTCGGGCCCAACGCGGAGTCAGGCTGCACCTACACAGCAGCGAACCTCGCCCTTGCCTTCGCCCAATTGGGCCTCAAGACCTGCCTGATCGATGCCAACCTGCGCAATCCTCGCATCGCCAAGCTTTTCAATATTTCGAGGGAACACGAAGGTTTGTCGGAAATCCTGATCGGCGGCCGCACGTATGATGAAGTACTGGTCAACGACACCTTCCCGAACCTCAGCATCATCACGTCAGGCCGGGTACCGCCAAACCCGCAGGAGCTTCTGGGACGTCACGAGCTGATCTGGACCCTGTCGCATGTGCTGAGGGACTTTGACACTGTCCTTTTCGACACGCCTGCGATGAACCATTGCGCTGACGCCCGCACCGTTGCAGCCCGCGTGGGCTCTGCCCTTCTGGTGGCGCGCCGTCACATGACACTCGCCAATGATGCCAGGGTGGCGGTCGAAGAGTTGCGCTCGAACGGTGTCCACCTGATCGGCACCGTGCTCAACACATACTGACAGAAACGAAAATCCCGGAAAGCTGCACAGTGACCACACAAGCCCGTAAGCCCACGATTGACCTGGACTTGCAACGTATTGCAAGCGACCTCTTCGGCAGCGGCATGTGGCTCGTGGTCGCAGCCCTGGTCGTCACCTATTTCTCAACCTACGCCATCATGGCAGAAGGCCCTTGGAACACCGATCAGGACGGTCACGGCCCCTTCATTCTGATTGTGGCACTCCTCGCTTTTCTCATCCGGTATCCGGCGATTGCCGCCGTGCCAAAGCCCGACAGAATAGTATGGGAAGGCTGGGCGCTTCTTGTCGCCAGTCTCACGGTTTTTGCCATCGGGAGCTCGCAGGAGATCCTGCTGTTCGACAGCGGATCGCAGATTCCGGTGGCCGCAGCACTCGTCCTGATTTTCAGGGGTTGGGCCGGGCTCAAGGCCGCCTGGTTTCCGATCTTCTTCCTGATCTTCTCCGTGCCCTTGCCGGGCTGGCTGATCGACGGCGCAACCCTGCCGCTCAAGGTCATGCTCTCGGACCAGGTGGTGGAACTTCTATATAACGCTGGTTATGAAATCGCCCAGAATGGTGTGATCCTCTATATCGGCCAGTATCAGCTGCTGGTGAAAGATGCCTGCGTCGGTTTGAATTCGATGCACAGCCTTGCCGCCGTCGGCGTGCTCTATATCTATCTCATCAAGCCGCAGAGCTGGCTGCATACCGCCCTTCTGGTGCTTTTCATCCTGCCGGCAGCCTATGCCGCCAACGTCCTGCGTGTGATCATTCTGGTCCTCATCACCTTTTATCTGGGAGATGAGGCCGGTCAGGGCTTCCTGCATGATTTTGCGGGGATCGTGATGTTTGCCTCTGCCCTGTTGCTGTTCTTCCTGTTCGATAATCTGATCTTCGGAGGTATGCGGTGGATTCAATCGCGGAAAAAAGCGGCGTGAAACTTCCGGGTCTCCAGGTCCTTCTGGCGGCGGCGCTGATCCTTCTCGGCGGTTTTGCCAGCTGGAGGCTGACACCCACCGAGATGACCCCCATCCTGAAGGACGGGCTGAAGATCGAGGACATTCTGCCCGAGACCTTCGGTGAATGGACCGTGGACGAACGGATCGAGGCGGTACGCCCCTTGGAGCAAAGCACGCTCGCCGATGCGATTTACGACCAGTCGGTCACCAAGGGCTACCGCAATGCCGAGGGCGATCTTGTGATGGTACTGATCGCCTATGGCGCCAACCAGAGCGACACGTTGCAGCTGCACCGGCCGGATGTTTGCTATATCGCGAACGGCTTCCGGATTACCTCGAATTTCCGGAAGGACGTGGACCTGAAGGTGCCGGGATACGATGTAGTCCTGCCCTCGGTGCGCATGATGACGATCAATGGACAGCGCTATGAGCCCGTGACCTTCTGGACGCGCGTGGGCGATGCCATCCCGGTCAAGACGCTGGAGCGGCAATGGGAAAAACTGAAATATGGCCTCAGTGGCCGTATCCCGGACGGCCTTCTGGTGCGCATTTCCACTATTTCGCGTGACGAAGAATCCGCTTATGATCTGCACGATCAGTTTGCACGGGATCTTCTCGCGGCCCTGCCGGCCAACGCGCTGCCATTATTCATCGGTGCACAAGGCGAAGAGCTCGATCTTTCCGGGCTCCGCGCAGCCGAGAAATAACGTTCCGAGCATCCAATTGAATGAACGACCAAGATTTGGGGGATAGGTGATGGGCTGGGCCACACAAAAGAACAATCTGACCAAGGCGGCTGCAATCGCATCCGTGCTGGTTCTCGCGGCCTGTGGCGGCGGTGACGATAAAGCCGAAAGCGGTGGCGGCGCACCGGAAGCTGCCAAAGAAGGCGGCGAACAAACCCCTTCGAGTCAGGTCGTTGCGAACGTAAACGGTGAGGAAGTCACCATCCACGAACTGAACAGCGAACTTTCGCGGATCAATATCCCGGCCGATGCCGACCGTCAGGCTATTGAGGAAAATGTCCTGCGCGCCATCGTGAACCGCAAGGTCCTGGAACAGAAAGCGGTGGGGGCTGGACTTGACCGCGTACCCGGTGTGATCGCCGAAATCCGCCGTTCGCGCTCGACACTTCTGGCGCAGGCCTATATGCGGTCGCAGGCGTCGGGGGCACAAACCGTTAGTCGCCAGGAAGCCGAGAAATTCATTCTCGACAATCCGAACCTTTTTGCCAACCGCACCTATTATATCTTCGATGCCATCCTCGCGCCGAGCGATGCCCTGCCCGAAGAGAAAAAAGACGCGTTTGAAGCCCTTGGCAATCTCGATGAGATCGAGCGCCAGCTCAGCAATTCGCAGATCAACAACCAGCGCAAGCCCTACACCGCCTTCTCGGAAACCATTCCTTCGGCGATGCAGGAAAAGCTGCCAGAACTGATGCGTGACCGCACCGTTTTCTTCGTCGTGCAAGGGCCGCGTACCATGATCACCCAGTTTCAGGAAAGCCGTCCGGCTTCGCTGACCGGTGAAGACGCCCTGCGCGTTGCTACCCGCATGCTGCAAGGCCGCAACAACCGCGAAACCATGATGAAGGTGCAGTCGGAAGCACTTGAACAGGCCACTGTCAGCTTCTCCGGCAAGTTTGCCTCGATGACCAAGAACCCGCCAAATCTAGTGGACGGTAAACTGCAGCGCGAGATCGATTCGAGCGTACAGCAGCCGGACGCCGGAACTGGTGCGGACGGTGATACGGATGAAGCAGGTGGCCCCGGCAGCCTTTATTGAGGTGTGACGGGAAGCCCGCACCATCCCCTGCAATAGCAATTCCAACGATGCCCGGTCTTGGGCATCGTTTCATTTCAAGGCGATTGAGATCGATGACGACCGCTGCCGTTTCCCAACCTTGCCTGAATGTCGGGCTTTTCTGGCACTCGATCAATTCCGACAATCTCGGGATCGGCGCGCTGACTGTATCGAACATTGCGCTGGTGCGGGAAGCCGCACGGCAAGCTGGTTACGCAGTCCGCTTCACGATCTTCGGTTACCTCGACAAGCGCACCCCCTATGTGGGCGGTGACGATATTGAATTCGTCGCGCTGAACGGTAAGCGCATCGCCCTGCCATGGTCCGACCTGCAAGGAAAGATCGCCGCCTGCGACCTGATGCTTGATATCGGTGGCGGCGACAGCTTTGCCAGCATCTATGGCGGCAAGCGGCTGACCTTCCTGTTGCTTTCAAAGATCCGCACCCTGCTCGCCGGTGTGCCGCTGATCATGTCGCCCCAGACGCTTGGGCCTTTCGATGGCTGGCTTGGCCGCACGGCTGCGAGCCTCGTGCTGAAGGGATGCC
The DNA here is from genome assembly GCF_026719705.1 of Pseudokordiimonas caeni. Classification (GTDB taxonomy): domain Bacteria; phylum Pseudomonadota; class Alphaproteobacteria; order Sphingomonadales; family Kordiimonadaceae; genus Gimibacter; species Gimibacter caeni. The sequence goes on from NZ_JAPPRR010000001.1 coordinate 1,432,060, forward strand.
ACACCGTTTACACGCGCGATGCGCTCTCGGAAGCCTATTTCCGGGAGGCTATGGGCGGTAAGCTAGGGAAAATCAGGCTCACCACCGATGTCGCCTTCGCCCTGCCCTTCGATGTGCCAAAGGCGAACACCAGCGGCAAACCGAAAGTCGGCCTCAACCCGTCCGGGCTCATGTTCAGCGGCGGCTACGGCAAAAAAAACGATTACAAGCTGACGCTGCCATTCGATCAACTGATGCACCGCCTGATCGGCCATTTCCGCGACAAGGGCTGCGAAGTGCATCTGATCGGCCATGTCAATTCGCTGACCCTGCCGGTGGATGACGACTATCATGTATGCGAGCAACTGAAGGCCGAATATCCGGATTGCGTGCTCGCACCCAACTTTGCATCACCCTCTGAAGCCAAATCCTATATTGCCGGGCTCGATTTCTTCACCGGTGCCCGTATGCATGCCTGTATCGCCGCAGCCTCCGCCGGTATTGCCGTTGTGCCACTTGCCTACAGCCGCAAGTTCGAGGGCCTTTTTGGTACGCTCGGCTACACGCGGACGCTCGATTGCCGTACCAGCACGCTCGACGATGCCTTTGACCGGATCGTGAAGGCCTTCGAGGACCGCGACACCCTGAAAGCAGAGGCCGGCCAGCTCGCTGCCGTTTCGCGCGAACGCCTGAAGGTTTACACCGACGGCATCGCCGATACGATGCGACAAGTGATGGCCACCCGCAAAGCCGGATAAAATGACCCAGACGCTGACCTCCATCCTGAAGCGGAACCTGTGCGCGGGCTGCGGCCTCTGCGAGAGCCTTGGTGCATCCGAAGGCATCCGCATGGATTATGATGCCAAGGGCTTCCTGCGTCCGCAGTTCAGTGGCCCGATTTCTAAAGCACTTGATGAACAGATCGGCCGCCTCTGCCCCGGCGCTAATCTTGATATGCAGGTGCCGGCTGCCGAGCAGACGATCCTCTGGGGCCCGATTCGTACAGCATGGACCGGTTATTCAACGCGCGAGGACTTGCGCCACCGCGCGTCCTCAGGCGGTGCGCTGTCGGGCATGCTGATGCATCTCCTGACCTCCGGCAAAGCCGACTGCGTGATACAAATCACCGCATCGGCCACACACCCGACGCGCAACCAGATGGTCATCAGCCGCAGCAGCCAGGAAGTACATGAAGCCGCCGGCTCGCGCTATGCCCCGTCGGCGCCGCTTGCCGATATCGTGCGCATCCTCGAGGACGGCGAACGTGTCGTCTTTGTCGGCAAGCCTTGCGATGTGGCGGGGCTGACCAACCTCCTGCGGGACAAGCCGGATCTTGCCCGGAACCTTGTCGCCAAGATCTCCTTCATGTGCGGTGGCATCCCGAGCCAGACGGGCACGGCAGAAATCCTGAAACGCCTTGGCATGGCCGACAAGGAAATCGCCAGCTTCCGCTTCCGCGGCGATGGCTGGCCGGGCGGCGTGAAGGCCGTGGCGACGACCGGCGAGGTCGGCACCATGAGCTATCCGGATTCGTGGGGCGGCATTCTGAGCGGCCGGGTGCAGTTCCGCTGCAAGATCTGCCCGGATGGCACCGGCGGTTTTGCCGATCTGGTCTTTGCCGATGCATGGCACGGCGATGATCGCGGCTATCCGAGCTTTGTCGAAGCCGAAGGTCGCAGCATGATCCTGGCCCGCACCCCTCTTGGCGAAGCCCTGCTCGCCGATGGTATCGCAGCCGGCGATATTGTCGCCGACCCGCTTGACCCCGCCGAGATCGCAGGCATGCAGCCCTCGCAGGCGAACCGCAAGCGGCTGGTGACCTCGCGCCTTGCTGCCATGACCCTGTTCGGCCGCGCCAGGCCGCGCTACAGGGGCCTGCGCCTTGGCGAAGCCTCATCGCAAGCACCGCTCAAGCTGCGGCTTCATAATTTCCTCGGCCTCGTACGTCGGCTATGGCGCGGCACCGAAGGTTGATCCGAGTACAAAACGCGCAACGAAAAAGGGCTCCCGTTCGGGAGCCCTTTTCTTGCCGGCTATCGGTGAAACCGATCAGGCAACCGAAACGCTGGTGCGCTCGCGGCGGCGGGCAGCGATGCCCACGAGGCCGAAGCCCATGATCATCATCAGCCAGGTGGCCGGCTCCGGAACGGCAGCGATGAATTTGGCGAGGATCACAAGATCGTCGTGGTTATCGTCAACGTCAGCGCCGTTGTCATCGAAGGCGAAGATCAGGCTGGTGTGGCCATTGAGGTCATTCACGCCACCGATGTGGTAGATGCCGAATTCCTGCGCGCCGAGGCCCGTGTTCTTCACGCCCTGAACCGAGTCAAACTGGAAGATCGAGCCGTTGAGCGCGGTTGCAGCACCAACGCCGAACGAACCGAGCCAGGTGTTGGTCCAGCCCTGCCAGGCGACGTTCGACTGGCCGGCGTTTTCCTGGAACAGCTGCTCGCCATTTACCGAGAAGGAGTTGCGGTAAGCACTTTCGGCACCGAGCAGGTAGAAGTGGAAGCTGCCAGCCGTGGTGGTTTCGAGCGTCGCACCCTGAACGAGGTTATCGAAACCGGCGTCGAGCAGTTTGCTCTCGAACCAGTTTTTCGGAATGTCGTTGCCGGTTTGCTCGCCATCGAAATCGTAATATTCGGTCGAACCATCAACTACGATGTTCACTGCTGCCTGCGACGGGAAGGTCAGGCCAGCGGCGAGAAGAATAGCACCAAAGAGCTTTTTCATTTTCGTCTCCCTGAACGCCCCCTGCAGGGAAGCGCCTGTTTCATTTGAGTAATCTGCAGAGGCATTTGCCCCTGCCGGTTCGGGGCTTTCCTTAGCGGGTGAAAAAACACTTAACAAGTGTTAATCATATTTTATTGCAATTTTAACTATCGGCGGCAGAGGAAAAGGGTGAAGGACAGCAATTCCGTATCAAACTGAAACGCCCCAGACCCATTTTGATACAGTCGGCTGCGCTAAAGCGCCGATGGTGTCAACGGGCATTTGACGCCGGTCACGCCGATTCCTTCGTGGCCGAATACATCGATTTTTATAGTTAACCTCAATTTAACATAAAGATCACAGGCTCATCCCCGACACGGTCGCGCAAAGACTTGAAAAGCTTTGTCAGGCATGCGACTTGATGAAAGTGAATTGAGGCGGGAGATATCAGACGTGGGATTGTTTTCGAGCAGGCGGCGAAAAACCGGTAACACCACACCGGAGTCCCCCGAAACCAAGAAAAATCAGGCTTCCGGCCCCGATGCCCCGATCCCCGGGCTCCCGCCGCGCCGCACCCTGCTGCGCGACAGTGACGGGCTGCCCCCGAAGCCCTCGACAGCAGCCGCGCCCCGCCCGGCACCGCGCAGCAGCGGCATGCCTTTCATGGATATGGGCCAGCAAGTTGCAAAACCCGGTACCGCCCAGACGGAATCTGCCGACACCTCCCCGATCGACCGCGACATTCACAAGATCCGGTTCCGCACGCTGGCATCCGACCGCCCCAACAAGAATGCGGTAGAAGACAGCCCGTTCGAGCGCGCCCGCCTTTTGCTGCGCGAAGTTTTCGCGCCAAGTGCGCCGGTTCTGGATAAAAACCATTTCGCCGGCCGCACCAATGAACTTCGCCGCGCCATCTCGGCGATCGAGAACGAGCGCATGCACCTGATCATTTACGGCAAGCGCGGGTGGGGGAAAACGAGCTTCACGAACACGCTGTGTATGATCGCCGAAGAAGCGGGATACGCCGTTTGCCGGGCATCGTGCTCCAATGCCACGACGTTCGAGGGCATTTTCCGCGATTTCCTGCGCCAGATTCCGCTGCTGCACGACCGTACCTTCCTCGCCAGCCATGGCGCCGACCAGTCCCACCTCGGGTTCGATACGCTGCTGCCTGAGGGCAGTTTCTCGCCGAAGGAACTGACGGATGTGCTATCGCGGCTCTCCACCACCCGCGTCATTTTCGTGTTTGACGAATTCGACCGCGCGGACGAGCACAAGCTGCGCCGCCCGATTGCAGATACGATCAAGAGCTTCTCTGACCGTTCCGTCCGCGCCACGCTCATTATCGTCGGTGTTGCCGATACGCTTGATGACCTTCTTGGCTACCATGAATCGATCGAGCGGAACGTCACCGGGCTGCCGATGCGACTGTTGTCATCTGGCGAGTTCGAGGAACTGATTTCCATCGGCGAAACGGTTTCGGGCGTTTCCTTCCCGCTTGCGGTGCGCGACCGGATTTCGAACCTGTCGAGGCAGATACCCTATTTCACCCGCCTCCTTTGCCTGCATGCGGCCCAAAGCGCGCTCGAAGACCAGCGCTGGGAAGTGCGCAACAGCGATGTTGATTATGCGGTTGAAAAGGCCCTTGATGACACCGCAACCCTGATCGACCGCAATCACCGCCGCCTGATCGACGAAACGGAAACCGGCCCGGCCAAGGACTTCTTCCACTGCCTGGCTTCCGTTTCCACGAACGACGAAGGCGACTTCACCATGGATTCGCTGGTGGTCGAGTACGAAGCCACCACCAAGACGCATATCTCGAAGCTTTCGATCGGTAGCAAGCTTTCGCTGCTCGCGCGTCCGGGCATTGACTTCCTGACGAAGCACGAAGACGACAACAAGATCAAATACCGGCTGCACGACCCGATGACGGGCTTCTACCTGCGCCTCATCCAGGACCGCAACCAGACCGGCCAAGTCAAGAAAAGTTGAAAAGCTAAAGGCCCCCGTCAGGATTGGACGGGGGGTTTTCCCTCCAGGAAACCTTCGATGAAGCGTGCATAGGCGTTGGGGTCAATCTCCACCGACTTGCCCTTGCCTTCACGTGCAGCCTTGATCGCCTCGCGGAGACTATCCACGTCGCGCGCCTCGAACACCAGCCCCTGATCGCGAAAGGCGCCGACGAGCTCGAACTGATGATCGTCGTAATGCTCGCCCAAGTCATGCCGGCGCGGCATGGCGATCACGGCGCAGCCGGCTCGGATCGCGCCGAGCATCGAGCCCGAGCCACCATGCACGATGGCGATGCCGCTTTCCTTCAAGTGACGATCCATATCATCCTGCGGCAGGGTCTTGTGGACCTCGATCCCCTCAGGCGCGATGTCGCTTTCGCCGGTTTGCGCCACCACCGTCTCGGTGATCACGCCTTCCTGCATCAACTGGTGCACCGAATTGATCATCCGGTCGAACGGCAACACGGTGCCAACGGTCGCAAACAGCTTGTGCGCCTTGGCGTGGGCCGGCGCCTCCGACTGGCAGAAGGGATTGCAGTAAACGGCTTTGGGGTGCTGCGACACAAGCCCCGGCCACTGCACGAGATAAAGGTCAGCAAAGCGAGCCGACAGCTTGCCGAACATGGAGATGCTCTCCACGCGGGCAATCGATTCGATATAGATCACCTTGCGGCGCGTCGCCCATGCCAGCACCAGCGTGAAGAAGGCTGCCCCTGCCCCGGTACTGATCACCACGTCCGGCCGCATCACGATGAAATGCCAGATCGACGCAAAGAAATTGCTGATCCCGGCCCATGCAAACTTCAGAAAGCCGTCGGTCTCGCGCTGGCCGAAGGCGAAGTGCGGCACAAAACGGGCCGGATGATCCTTTGCAAGGCTGAGCCCCAGGGGCGTCGCCTCCGTCAGGAAATAATAGTCATGCTTGCGGGCAAAGGGGAGCATCTGCACCAGCTGCCGGAGATGACCGCCGCCAGAGGCAGCAAGGCACACACGCAGTTTCTTCATAAGGAGAGGTCCGCCTGATAATCAGCTGTCGTCGCGCTCGTCAGGCACGCCCTGACGCCGGAGGATGAAAAGAAAGACATAACCGAGGGTCGCCGCGATCATGATCCAGGCGATGAGATCAAAGCCCTTGTTGCCGAAATAGTTGGCAAAGGCACAGCCGAGTGCCGGCCAGATATAGGCAGCGATATTCTGGTCCTCGCGCCGCGAAAACTGGAAAAACATGCCAACGATCGCCACAAAAATAGCCACCGTCACAAAATCAAAGATCGTACTCATATGGCCCTCGCCCCTCGCCTTTTTAGTCACCACTTCGGTCCGTGAAATATACAATGCCAGCCGCTGGTTGCAAGCCGACAAGTCACAGATGGAAGTCTTCCTTGATAGCGGGCCGGCATGCCCTTAACGTGCAGCTTCATTCCAACGTATCTCCTTGGGGCCTTCTGGATAGCCTTATGACCACAGCACCCGCCGCGTCCGTGATCATTCCCGCATACAATGAATCGAAGGCCCTGAAGCGCCTGCTGCCGCGACTGCATGATGCATCGCCCGACGCGCGCTTCGAGGTGATCGTCGTTTGTAATGGCTGCCACGACGACAGTTTCGAGGTGGCCTCCCGCTTTGGCGACAATATCCGGGTGATCAATCAGGTCGAAGGATCAAAAACCAAGGCACTGAATGCTGGCGACGCAATCGCCAAGGCGTTTCCCCGAATCTATCTTGACGCAGACAGCGAGGTCACGCCGGACGACCTCGCCGCCATCTGCAAGACGCTTGAAAAGCCCGGCGTACTGGCAGCCGGTGCCATGGCAGATTTCGATGCAAGTGGTTCCAGTTGGGCCGTTGCAGCTTACTATCGGGCTTGGTCTCTTCTGCCCTTCGGCCGCAATCCCTCCAGTATCGGCGGTTCCGGCATCTACGCCCTCAGTCGTGAAGGCCGCGCCCGTTTTGAGGCCTTTCCGGATGTGATCGCTGATGACGGATTCATCAATCACCTCTTCACCGCAGCCGAGAAAGCCCGGTGCACGGACTGTGTGGTGCGCATCACGCCGCCCCGTAACTGGTGGTCGCTCGTCAAGATCAAGTCGCGGGTTTACAGAGGCAATCGCCAGCTGCAGGCCATGGGTATTCACCCGCCCGCTGAATCCAACAAAACGGGATCGGGCATCGTCTCCCTGATCCTGTCGCCGCGCACGATGCTGCCAGCCACCATCTATGCCTTCACGCAAGTGGCCGCCCGGCTTTACGCCCATCTGATCCAGCCGCTGACACGGCAACGCTGGCAGCGCGATGAAACGACGCGCTAGGGCACTTCAGTGACTGCAACGTTGACGCAACCTATTGATGGTTGAATTCTTTCTCTCGCAGAAACAGGTCTTGAGCTTCTGTGGCGCCTAAACTAGTTTCCATTTGTAAAGCTTAACCATAACGGCTTTCGGGGGGATGCGTTGCTGTGACGGAAACGTCGGAAATCGGCAAAAAAAGCGGTATTGAGCCGGGCCATCAGGCCCCTGGCGACGATAACCATGATCCGCAAGCCATGGATAAACTTCTGGGATTGACCGATCTTTCGTCGGCGCGCCCCGTGCCGCCTTCGATGATCGAATATATCCTGCGCGTATCGGATGTCCTGTCGATCCTCATTGCCGGCATCGTTGTCTTCGCTGTGGTTCTTGCGAACCCCAACGCCGATATGGCGCTCTTCTATACCAATATCGTTGTTCTCGGCGCCATTCTTGCCAGCATGACCATCTATTCGGTCGGCGGCTATGATGCCGACTGCTTCTTCAATCTCATCACCTCGTTCCGGCGAGCGAGCTTCGGCTGGGGATTGACGATTGCTGCGCTGCTGGTCGTCGGGTTTGCCTTTAAATCGACCGGCAATGTCTCGCGCATCTGGGCTTCTGCATGGGCCATCGGGGCGCTCGCCACCCTTGCTGCAACGCGCGCGGTGGTCTGGGGCCTGATGGTCAATATGCGCAGCCGCAAACGGTTCGACAGCCGCGTCGCCATTGTCGGCGCCGGCGAACAGGGCCAACGCCTTTACCGCTTCGTGCGTGACAGCAAGTGGTTGACCATGCGCGTTATCGCCTTTTGCGACGACCGCGTAACCCGTGTGCCGGACGAGCTTGACCATATCCCGGTGTTACCTGGCCTTGATTCCCTTGTGGAACTGATCCGTCGCAATGCCATCGATCAGGTTCTTGTCGCCCTGCCATGGTCGGCTACCGACCGGCTGCGCGAAGTCATCGACCGGATCACCGAAACGCCGATCAAGGTGCGCCTTGCGCCTGATATGGCGTTGTTCGATTTCAGCAACCGGACCTTCTCGTCGCTAGGCGGCTTGCCGGTGCTGGATCTTTATGACCGTCCGATTTCCGGCACCAGCTGGATTCTGAAATGGCTGGAAGACAAGATTCTCGCCAGCCTCATCATCCTGCTTGTGTCGCCGGTGCTGATTGCCTGCGCCATCGCGATCAAGATGGACAGCAAAGGCCCCGTCTTCTTCCGCCAGAACAGGGAAGGCTTCAATAATCAGACCTTTCGCATCTGGAAATTCCGGACCATGCGGCCCGAAAGCTGCGAAGGCGACAATATCCGCCAGGCCACCAAGAATGATGATCGCATCACCAAGGTTGGTGCTTTCCTGCGCCGTACGAGCCTTGATGAACTGCCGCAGCTTTTCAATGTGGTCACCGGCGATATGTCACTCGTTGGCCCTCGCCCCCACGCCAAATCGACCCGTGCAGCCGGTGTGCGTTTTGAAGACGCCGTGAAGCGCTATGCGGCACGCCACCGCGTGAAGCCGGGCATCACCGGCTGGGCGCAGGTGCATGGCTGGCGTGGTGAAACGGACACGATCGAAAAGCTTGAAGCTCGCCTTCGGCACGATCTTTATTATATCGACAACTGGTCGCTCGGGCTTGATCTCTATATCCTGATCCGGACCGGCCTTGTCGTGCTTGGACAGAAAGAGGCCTATTGAATGAGGCCTACCGACATGGCATCCAGCCATTTTCCCGACCATGCGACACAATTGCGGCAGGCACCCTCGCGCCTCGCCGAGCCCGCACTTGCCATCATCATCGTCAACTGGAACGGCTGGCGCGACGTGGTGGAATGCCTTGAAACCATCTTCAACAACAAGGACCGCCGTTTCCGCGTTATCGTCTGCGACAATGCGTCTGCGGACGGCTCTGTCGGCCATTTCATCGACTGGGCGTCAGGCCTTGCCCCTGTGACAGTGACCGGGCAGCTTGCGCACCTTGCGTGCCCCAATACGCCGAAACCCTTGCGCACCGCCCTCATCGGTCCTGATGCCCCTCTGCCTTCCGCAGACGATGCTGATCTTTTCATCGTCAACACCGGCGCCAATCTCGGCTTTGCCGGCGGCAACAATGTGGGCTTGAAAATTGCCGCAAGCTGGACTGATTGCCGTCATTTCTGGCTCCTCAATCCCGATACCGTGATCGAGCCCGACGCGATTTCGATCCTCCTTGACCGGATGGACGAAGACGACAAGCCGGGCATGGTCGGCACCGACCTGCGCTTCTACCACACGCCCGATGTGATCCAGGCTTACAACGGATCCCGCTACAACAAGTGGACCGGTACGAGCCGCGGCCATTTCAATTTCTATGCAGGCACACCGACGGTTGACCGCGCGGAAATTGAAATGGCAACAGACTTTGTCTCCGGCGCTTCGCTCGCCATCTCCAAGGCCTGCTACCTCGATATCGGGCCGATGAACGAAGCCTATTTTCTTTATTTCGAGGAAATCGAGTGGGCCCTGAAGGCGAGACAGCACCATCATATCGGATATGCGCAAGGGGCGCTCGCCTACCACAAGGAAGGGACGGCCGCCGGGTCAAGCTCCAACAAGGGCGGCCGCAGCCTTGCGTCCGAGCGGTTTCTCTTGCGCAGCAAGCTGATGTTCACCCGCGATCATTTCCCATGGGCCTTGCCTGCCGTCTATGCCTTTACCTTGGTGCAGATTCTCGTCAGGATTCGCCGGGGACATTTTCACAAGGCAGGTATGATGTTCAAACTGTTGATGGGCCGGTGATGAATTTCCTGCGCTCGCTATACACACGTCTTCTTGTGCAGTACCGGCTGTACCGGATGAAACTGCCTGCTGCGCGTCCCTATATGCGCTATTCGCAGGGATCGCGGTTCATCAACCGCGCCATCCTGTATCTTAGCTTCTTTGTCGTCGCGCTCGTCGGCTCGTTCCTATATGGCTACACCGCCATCTATGGCAACCCGCAGCCCATGCTGCAATTCATGGGTATTCCGGTTGTCATCCTTGCGCTCATGTGCATCTGGGCATTGCCCGAGCGCGCCTCGTGGGGCGAAAAGGCTCTCTACCCGCTTCTCATTGCCTATTTCTTCTTTGCGCTCGTCTGGGCGCAATATGTGTCGATCATCAAGGTGCCGGGAAACCCGTGGCTCAGTCCGCAGCGCGTCCTTCTTTATATTATTTCCGGCATCGCCCTCATTTCCTTCTCGGTCTCGCGGGAAATGAAGGGCCTGATCAAGGAGCGCTATCAGGCCCACAAGCCAATTTTCGTGTGCCTCATTATCCTGATCACGATTGAGCTCCTGAGCCTCGGCCTGACATCCAACATGCGGCTGTCGCTCAGCTATATCATTCGCGAGACGATGTTGATCACCATCCCGTTTCTCCTTTGCGCCGCACTTTTCCAAGACGCTGCACGCGTCCGCCTGTTCATTGCGATAGCCATGGTGAGCATCGTCATCCTCGTCGCCTTCGCCTACCAGGAATCGCGCCTTAACCAGCCGGTCTGGGCCGTCTATATCCCTCATTGGTGGTTTGATACTTCGGATGAAACCATTCAACGGTTGCTTACAGGGAGATCTCGCTACGATCGTTTTCGAGCCAAGTCATCATCACTTACCTCTCTTGAATTCGCTGAACTGTTGGCGGTACTTTTTCCTTTCTGCCTATATTATCTATTGGAACGACGGCGCATGATCTTGCGCGGTGTCGGCGCTATCATGACAATCATATGCTTGGTTGGAATCTATTTTTCTGGATCTCGCCTAGGGTTTGTCGGTGCCATCGCAGCTTTCGGAACATACCTTTTCCTGTTTGGGCTTAGATATTGGCGGACGCATAGAAAAAGTCTGATAGGCCCGGCACTCATTGCCTTCTATCCTGCAACTATGACAACGCTTTTGGTTGGAATTGCTGTCAGCCCGCGGCTTAGTGCAATGGTGATTGGCGGCAGTTCGACAGATGCAAGTACGCAGGCGCGCTTCGATCAATGGCAAATGGGCCTCCCGATGATCATGAAAAACCCCTTCATCGGCTATGGCTATGCTAATGGTGCTTACAAACTCGGGTTCGTCAACCCTGGTGGGGAACTGACCATTGATACATTTTACCTATCTATATTGCTAGAAACCGGTGTGCCTGGTGCGCTTGCATTTTTCTTCTTCCATGCAATCGCAGCATGGGTGTCAGCCAAAGCATATCTAAATTCAACCGACACCGAAGGCAAAGACGGAACGCGTATAGGAGCGGCAATAGCTTGCGCTCTTGTTGGATTTTTGATCGTTAAACTTGTACTTTCCCAAAGAACCAATCATACGTTCTTGGCGATACTAGTTGGTTTCGCCGTTGCACTATACAGAAACAAGAAAAATGAAGTGAAACAAGAGAATGGTGCGTAACGCCATGCCCTCCTCCCAGCGCCAATATTATTTCGACGTCCTTCGTGGCTCGATGATGCTGTTTGGCGTGTTCGTGCATGCGAGCCTTGCTGACCAGCGCTCCGGTGAACTTGAGTGGATCCGGTTTCTTTCCGGAACCTTTCGCATGGCCTGTTTCTTCATGATTTCCGGTTACTTTTCAGCGATGGTTTACGGCAAGCGCCCAGGACTGCCGTTTGTGCGGCAACGGCTGGTCCTGATGCTTGTACCTGCGCTCTTTGCCATCATCGTGCTGAATCCACCTGCCATCGCCTGGATGATCGAATTCTGGGGATCGAGTGACCCGGACGCCGAAATCCGCATCAACTGGCACGTCCATGTCTGGTTCCTCCTGTCACTCGCGCTTTACACGCTGATCGTGCCATTCTTGGCGCTGGAACTGACGCGAAAGGCAAGCGAAATGACGCAACGCCTGTTCAGGCCATTACCAGCGCTGCCGGTGATCGTTGCGCTTTGCGCCGGCGCCGTGGTGCTCGTTTATGTCTGGTCGATTAGCTGGGAACATCTTCCTTACGGCGAAGCCTACCAGTTCCTGATCCGCTCGACGCTTTTCTACCTGCCATTCTTCGTTTTCGGCTACCTGATGTTTTCAGACGATGGCTTGCGCGATTATGCCCACAGACTCGACTGGCTGACCCTGGCTATCGCGCTCCTTGGCATGGCGGCCTGTGCCTATTTCAAATACTGGGACGTGCCCGTAACGCCCGCGGAAAAAATCGCCAAGTTCGCTGCCCAATATATAACGGGCTTCAGCTTGAGTTTCCTGATCCTTGGCGCCGGGCGGCGCTGGGTGCGTGGCGGCTGGTACGCAAGCTATTGTGCCAAAAGTTCCTATACCATCTATCTCGTACATTATTTCCTGATTTCGCTCATCTTCCACACGTTCGGTGCTGGCGCGCTGCCTGCCGAAGCGTTGTTCCTGCTGGCAGCCTTCACGGCCATCACCACGGGGTCGATCATTCAGTACCAGCTTGTCGAGCGGTCCAACATTGCCCGTTTCCTTCTGAATGGCCGGTATCGTTGAAAGGACCCGAGAAAATGCAGGCCCTGCCAAAGCAGTTCATGATCGCCGCGCGGCGCCACCCCGCTCCTGAAGGCTGGGGGAGCCAAGCATATGGCGGCCTTACCATCGTGAGTGCGCCTGAACTTCCCGTTACGTGGCTGACCGGACCAGACAGAGGAAAGGTCGGGTTGTTGCTCGGTTGGGCTGTCTTCGCGGGCCAGGCGCTCCAGAACGGTCAGTTCAGTCTGCCCCCCGGAGCCTCCCTCGAAGACTTTCTTGACAGAACTTGCGGCCGCTTCATGTGCCTGTTCGAACAGGACGGTGACATATTCATCATCGGGGATGCTGGCGGCCTTCTGTCGCTTGTCTATTCCCCCGAGCACAAAATCGCCTGCTCCAGCGTTACTCTGATGCAGCGAGTTGTAGATCTGGACGCGGCCCCGGAAATCGCTGAGCAATTCGACCTTCGCAACCGGCAAGGCTGGATTCCTTTCGGCCTCACGGCCTGGAAGGCGGTACATCGGCTATTGCCAGATCATGCCCTTCGGATCTCAACGTGGCAGGCCGAAAGGGTCCGTGATTTTCCCGCGCCGACCGCAGACAAGTCTGATATTGGTGCGACCATCACAAAAATCGCCGATCTGGTGGCAGACAATGTCAAAGGCTTTCTCGACATGGGAGGCACTGCTGCCCATATCACGGCGGGACGGGACTCCCGCATGTCGCTTGCATGTGCGCATCCGCACGCGGCGCAACTGACGCTCGAAACCATCCGGGCCCCGGGGGACGGCGCGATGATTGATGTGCTCGTCGGTCAGCGTCTCGCGAAAATTGCAGGTATCAAACATCGTGCAATCGACCTTGAAGAATCTTCGGTGGAAGAAAAGGCCGCCTGGCTCGAGCGCACCGGCTATTCGGTGAATGACAGCGTCGTCGGGCTGGTGCGCACGGTTGAAAAGCACGACCAGGGATTGCCCGTCCTTACCGGCACTGGCGGCGAAGTCGGACGGGCCTTCTACTGGCAAGAAAGCGACCTTGCCGAGCGAACGATCTCGCCGGATGCCCTCATCACGCGGCTCGGCTTCACAGCCACCCCGGCGCTGGTGACCGCAGCCATACAATGGTTGAACACAACACCGCACCAGAACCTGACGCAGCTTCTGGATATCGCCTATATCGAACAGCGCCTCGGTTGCTGGGCCGGCCCGTCTGTCTATGGACACCGCATACCGGTGCCAACCTTCAGCCCCTTCAACGCGCGCAATATCTACCGGCTTATGCTATCGTTGCCTGCGGACTATCGGTATACGCAACGATTGTGCGACGATCTTGTCGCGCACGCATGGCCCGCACTCGCAAGTCTTGAATATAATCGTGCGCCAGGCCTCCTGAAACTTCGCTTCCTGAAGTCCGAACTGAAACGCCTGCTGCCCGCCTCGCTGAAAAGCAGCCTGAAGCGAATCCTGTCGTCGCGTTGATAATTTTCGGCCACCGCCAGACGGGAAATAGTGACGAAAAGTAACGAATCCGAATCAGTATCGGACGAGCAACTTTCGATTCAGAGAGAAGGAAATCATGAAAAGCGGCACATTCTCTATAAAAGTCAGGCCTCCTGCCCTTTCCTTGGCCCTCTTTCAACTTGCTGAAACTACTTACAGTTTTATAAAAGTTTACAGCCTGTTTACCGTGCGAACCTGCGCTCCGCATGGGAGAAAGGACAAATTCTTCCGATTCGTTAGCTCAATCTTTATTATTCTGGTGTTCAATCTCGCCAACGAAGCCGCTCATGGCAGTGAACGGCTTTCGCAATCCACGCACATGGAGCAGGCAGACATGGCAACTACCACGATTAAAGTAACGAACGCTTCGGAACTGATGTCGGCACTGAAGTCGGCAAAAGGTGGCGAAACTATTGTTCTCGCAGACGGCCATTATGGCGAGCTTTCGCTCAACCGTATGGATTTCGGCTCGAACGTCACCATGGTTTCGGAAAACCCGGAAGGTGCGGTCTTCAGCAAGATGACCATCCTGATGACCAATAACCTGACGATCGATGGTGTATTCCTTGACTATGTGCCCGATGAAACGACGGTATCCTTCTCAACCGCGCTCAAGATCGACCAGAGCAATCACATCAAGTTCGTGAACTCGCTCCTTGAAGGCGGCCCTGCTGTAAACGGCGTCGATCCTTCGGCCGACAAGCTGGACAGCACCGGCAACGTTCTCGGCCTTCCCGCAGGTCAGGCAGTGCGCATCACCGGTTCGAACGACGTGCTGTTTGAAAACAATGTCGTCACCGAATTCCACAAGGGGATTCTCCTCGGCAATTCGAATGCCATCACGATCAACCAGAACGAGGTTTATAACCTGCGTACCACCCCGCTCAACGGCGGGGACCTAGACAATATCGTGGTCACCAACAACTATTTCCATGACTCCAATCCTTGGAATCTCGGTGGCGCCGGCGACCATGCCGACTTCATTCACTTCTGGACGGTCCCGACCAAGCAGACGACCGCGAGCGAGAACTTCCTGATCTCGAACAACGTTCTGCAGCAAGGTGCCGGCCAATCGCCCATTCCGATCTATATGGATGACAACCTCAATGGCCTCGGCTTCGAGAATGTCGATATTGTCAACAACGTCATCCAAATCGAGGACAACCAGGGCATCCGCCTTGAATTTGTCAAAAGCGGCAACATCTTGAACAACACGATGATCCAGCGCAGCGGCGACTATGGCGAGAACCCGAGCCTCGTGCTGAAAGACAACACCCAGAATCTGACCATCGACAAGAATATCCTTGGCGCCATCACCGGCCTCGATAAGGTTGTCACGTCCACGATCAAGGTTGGCGACAACCTGTTCCTGCAGGGGTGGGATCCGACCGGCGAAGATTTCGTTGGCGATTATTTCATGAATGCGCTTAACCACACTGCCGATCCGATGAGCGATCTGCTCGCCATTCCCGGCGGCATTATCGATCTGAAAAACTACGGCGCCGCGCTCACCCAGCCGATCATTGGCGCTGGCGAGAGTCTGGCCGTTGTCAATGCCAAAGGCGGCGAGAACGTTCTTGAGAAAGTCTTCAGCGTCAAAGAACTCTCGGCGCTTGGTGAAGTCGATATCTCGCAGGCCAAAATCTCCTGGGACTTCGGCGACGGCACCAAGGCGTCGGGCATGAATGTGACCCACACGTTCGCCGACGGTGGTCGCTATGATGTCACCGCTACGGTCAACACCGGCCTTGAGATCATCACCGTACACAAGACCGTTCTGGTGCAGGACCTTGTCCTTCTCGACCTCGACCTCGGCGCTGGCGGCGGTGACGCGACCATCATGAAGGCTGCAGCCGTTGAAGACGGCAATGCCAGCATGGATATCGTTTGGGTTGGCACGGCTGCCTACAGCCAGTCGGACGATCACGGCACTGTGGCGCATTTCAACGATGATGGCTCCTACATCAAGATTGGTGGCGGTTCCGACCTCAATGGCATGAAGGACCTGATGATCGAATTCGACATCCAGTTCGAAAAGGAGACCGGTGACCGTGCCCGCCCGGTTTGGGCCTCAAGCACCTATGGCGTTGAAATCAATGGCGATGCGCTGACTTTCTATCTCTATATGCAGGATGGGAGTGTTGCGAAACTGAATGGCACCCTGCCCGATGTCCAGAATGGCGACTGGCACACACTGAAGTTCGTCTACGACGGCGATGCTCAGACTGTATCCGCCATGATGGACGGCGAGGTCGTTGCCAGCATGGAAGGTGTGACGGGTGCGGTTCGCTCCAACAACACCACGAACATCTATGTGGGCGGTGATCCTTGGGGTGCAGGCTTCACCGGCAACATGTCGAACCTGACGATCCTCAATGGTACCGAGCGCGTGGAAAGCGGCACGGTTGTCACCGATCCGGTTGAGGAAGTCCCGACGCTTCCCGAGGCGATCCTGCCTGACTTCATGCTCGATAGCGTTCTGGCAACCATCGACTCGCCCTTCAAAACCGGCGACACGGCTGACGACTATTTCAGCTTCGACGGCTCGGGCCATGCAAAGCTCGGCAAGCCGGATGTCTTCTTCAATCCGGACGAACTGACCATCAGCTTCGATGTTCGCTCGAACGGTGAAAGCAGCTCGACCGCCCGCGTTCTGTGGAACCACGCACGTTATGGTGTCGAACTGACCGGCGACGACCTGAACTTTCGCCTCTATACCGACAACGGCGGATCCTACAATGTTCTGGTGAAAGACACTGGCATCACGGATGGCGACTGGCACAATGCCAGCTTCACCTTCGATGCCAACGCCGGCACGCTGAATGTCTATGTCGATGGCGATCTGGTCGGCAGCAAGTCCGGGATCACCGGCAACATTGCCGAGCCCGCCAACTGGGAAATCATGGTTGGTGGCACGCCGTGGGGCCGGAACTTCGATGGCGACATTGCAAACCTGAATGTTTATGGCGTTGCTGATGATACGCTGGTTGCCAAGGCCGCCGATTTCGTGACCGACGTGGCAGATGCCACCGACGTGATCACCGATGTCATTACCGATGTGATTGTGTCGGATGGTGCGGAAGCCCCCGCTGACACCTCGACTTCGGATGACGCTGTTGGCGACGACGTTATCACGGCAATCGATGATGCCGCTGCCGGCATCAATGTCATCCAAGCTGTCACCAGCTATACTGGCGACGCGACTGACAGCGGTGATGCCCTGCACTTCAATGGCAACGGCTACGCCTCGATCGGTCGCCCGGCGGAGCTCATGAGCATGGACGAACTGACCCTGACGCTGGACGTGAAGCCCGATGCTGACAATTCCGGCACCAGCCGCCTGTTCTGGGCCCATGGTCGCTACGGCGTCGAACTTTCCGGCGACGACATCACCTTCCGCCTCTTCACCGATGCGGGCGACAGCAAGTCGCTGACCATCAAGAACACCGAAATCCTTGATGGCGACTGGCACCAGGTGACCATGTCGTTTGACTCGGCAACCGGTACGCTCAAGGGTTTCTTCGATGGCGAGCTTGCTGGCAGCCTGACCGGCATTGCCGGCCAAATCAGCAACCCCAGCGAATGGGACGTCACCATCGGCGGCACGCCGTGGGGCCGGAACTTCAAGGGTGAGATCGATAACGTCCGCGTCTGGGGCGAAGCCTTGGAGCCAGCAGCCCATGACGGCGAATTCGTACATGATACCGGCGATGGCCTTGCCTACAACCCGGAAGACTTCTGGTCGACCCACATGCAGGATGCTGACCTGATCATGAATCTGCGCTGATTGCAGCGAGTCCAGCAAGACATGAAAGGCCCGGAACCTTCCCAGGTTCCGGGCCTTTTCTAATGCTAGGCTAGCAAGATCAATTGACCGGCACACGCCCTCTCAGTATTTCAGTGGCCTGCCGGACCGCCAGATCCGCCACGATACGGTTGCCTTCCGGTGTCCAGTGGCGGTGTCCTTCCTCGAAATAAAGCTTCTTGTCCGGGGCAGCTGCCGCCTTGAAGGCTTCTACAGGATTGACATACGGATAGCGCGCGAAGGCGCCATCGCCAAGGTCATTGCCGCTCGCCCGGTAATCCAGCCGGTTCAGGCGCACCGGCACATCAAGCACCATAAAAGCAGCCCCTGCTCCCTCTGCTTCCTTCGCCAGCGCATCCACCAGCAGGTGGCTGAGCGCAACGCCCGCGTCAGTTATCTCACCGGCCACAGTATCAGCGCCAGCAGGCGGTGCGTCGTTCGCATCATCGGCCACCGCGGTGCCTCCCCTGGCCGTCGCAAGGATATCTTTGATAATCGCAGCCGCGCGCTCGCGTATGGCGCTGTAGAAATGGCTGTTACTGATGGCCCATTCATAAAGCGGTATCTTCATCAGTTTGTCGGTCAATTCCACGCCCGGCAGATAGGTACTGGACGCCGGCTGCAGCGTGCCGTCCACCATTTTGAAAAGGCCTGAGCGCACATTGTCGTCCACGTCGGTCGTGTGCCATTCCATCAGCACAAGGTCGGGCTTGTATTTCAGGCCGCGTTCCTTCAGTGCAATCAGCTCCTCCGCCGTCCCGAAACCGGAAACGGCAAGATTGATCACCTCAACCTTCAGTCCTTCAGCCTTCAGGCCCTCCTCAAGAAGCCAGGCGAAACTGTCCTTCAGGTCGACCTCATAACCCATCATGAAGCTGTCGCCGAGGATGACGATCCGGTAGGTATCCGGCGCTTTCTCGACCGGGATTTCCCGATCGGCGCGCATGCCTTCGCTGTTGATGCGCACCTCGACATCCACCTCGGGCGTCCACTGCCGGTATACGGAGTTCGGGATATTGGCGCGGATGCCATCGGGCGCGCCCGTCACATAGCGTGGCATCATCGGCTGCGGGTCGAAAGCACGCAGGAAAAATTCACCGAATACAAGCGCGTAAAGCCCGATCAGCGCCCATTTGACGGAGATTTTGAAAAACTTCTTCACAGCCCCGTCCCCTTAGAAATCGAAATAGATGAAGGCCTGCGTTTGCAGGGCCGGAAGGAACAGCAGGCCATAAAGGACGGCAAGTGCCAGATTGAGCCGGATGAATTTCGGCATCCGCCAGAAAAACTCGAGGTCGCGCATGCGGAACTGGATGATCTGCACCAGCACCAGCGGCGCGATATAGCTCAATACCCTGACGATGCTCGGGTCCGTCCAGCCCTCGGCGCCGAAAAGCCCGACGAAATAGGTGCCAAGGCTCGCCATGTCGTTCGCACGGAAGATCAGCCAGCCGATCAGCGTGAAGCCGAACATTATGGCCATCAGAAGCCCGTTGATCGCCACCCGGCTCATCATCGCGCGGTTCTTGAAGCCCTCAAGCCAGTCATCGATATTGAAGATGCGATATATCACCAGAAGCAGCCCGTGATAGGTGCCCCACAGAACAAAGGTCCAGCTTGCTCCGTGCCAGAGCCCGCCAAGGATCATGGTCAGCGACAGGTTGCGGTAGGTGCTGACCGCGCCGCCCCGGTTGCCGCCGAGCGAGATATAGAGATAGTCGCGGAGCCAGCTTGACAGGCTGATATGCCAGCGCCGCCAGAATTCGCTTGGTGTGCGCGATACATAAGGCAGGTTGAAGTTCAGCATCAGGTCGAAGCCAAGCATGCGGGCGGAGCCCCGTGCCATATCGCTATAGCCCGAGAAATCGCAGTAAATCTGGAAGGTGAAGGCCAGAAGCCCGGCAAACAGTTGCCCCGCAGTCATCAATGACGGGTCCGTGAAGGCCTGATCGGCAATCGGCGCAATATTGTCGGCAATCACCACCTTCTTGAACATGCCCCAGGCAAACAACGCAAGGCCTGTCTGGATATTCTCCCAGTTCAGGTGCCGCAGGCGGTCGAACTGCGGCAGCAGGTGGGCTGCGCGCTCCACAGGGCCGGCCACCAGCTGCGGGAAGAAGGCAACGAAGGCAGCAAGCTCGATGAAGCGATCGGTGGGCTTCAGGTTGCCGCGGTAGGCATCGATCGTGTAGCTGAGCGTCTGGAAGGTATAGAAGGAGATCCCGACCGGCAGCACGATTTCAAGCGTCACATAATTGAAGCCGATGCCGAAGGTGTCGCCGAGTGCGACCAGCGATTCTGCAAAGAAGTTCAGATACTTGAAAACGCCGAGGATGCTGAGGTTAATGACCACGCTGGAGGTGACATAGAATTTCCGCCGGGCCGCATCGCTCATCCGGCGCGAAAGCATCTCGATGCCGACAAGGATGCCGCCTAGACCCAGGACCGCCCAGAAATATTGGCCGGATGTTTCCCACTGCGCAGCAAGTGCTACGAGCGATCCGACGAACAGATAGCCAAGTGCCGTACCGACCTGCCGGTTCGTGATCCGATTGCCAGCCGCCCCGAGCCCGGCCAGATAGTCTGTGGCCGTAGACGCAATGATGAGCACCAGGAAACGCTCATCCCAAGCGCCATAGAAAATATAGCTGCCGATCAGGATCAGGATATTCTGGAGCCGCAGGCTCTTCCGCGTCAGATAATAAAGGCCGAAGAAGATTGCGAAGAATGCAAAGAAAAGCGGCGTTTGAAACAGCATAAGTCAGTCATCCATAACGCCGCGTAGCGCGGCCGCAATGCGTTCGTATCCTAGCGGAGAATAATGAAGGGCGTCCACGAAGTTTTCCTGTCCGTATTCACCACCGTCTATCAACACCATTTCAAGGGGAAGATAGACGACGCCATCACCCTCCATGGCGGCAAGTGTCTGGTTGAGCGCCTCAACATCGGCGCCCGTATTGCCCCACATGATGGCGCGCAGGAAATCCGGGCGGACGGGCGGCGTTACCGAAGGCACGATCACCTCGATGCCTGCATCGCGGCAGGCCGCGATCATCGCCGAAAGGTTGGCTTGTGCCATGGCCACGATCCCCGCACGTTCGCCATCATCGTGCATCGCAGCGGTGTTCAGGTCATTAATCCCGGCGAAAATGACCACAGTCTGAGGCTTTCGCTCAATCACATCCTTTTGCAGCCGGGCCAGCATGTTGGGAGTGGTGTCGCCGCCGATGCCGGCATTTTCTACGCGGCGGCCGAGAAGCGCCTCGGCCTCGTTGAAGCGCGCCGCACGGCTGTCACCAAACAGGATGATGTCGGGGGATGGCAGGCTGCTGCGGTCAGCCACGCTCGCCCAGCCCGGCGTCAGATGGCCGACGCGATACTGGATATAAGCGGCGCGAGCAGCGAAGTAGGCGATAGTCGCCACCGCCAGCAGAGCAAGGACAGCCCTGAACCAGAATTTCTGCCGTTTCGTCAAGCCGCCCCCTCCCCCGGTCTGGCTTGCGCAACTGTGCGCATGTGGCGACCCCGGCAGGGCTCGAACCTGCAACCCCCTGCTTAGAAGGCAGGTGCTCTATCCAGTTGAGCTACGGGGCCCCAAAGGCCTTACGCCCGGCACGAAGGCCGGCCCGCTTCAGGCCGTATATTTGAAATTGTCGGCATAGGCCTGGATATTGCGCTTGCGCGAATGATCCGGCGCCACCGTATACTCAAGCCCCATGCGCTTGGCATAGCTTTCGGCTTCCTCGAGCGTGTCGAACTTCAGCCGCACCTGCCCTTTTGTATCTGCCGAGCCCACCCAACCCATCAGCGGGTCAAGCGTCTTGCCCTTCTCAGGTTCAAACTCCAGAAACCAATGCCGCGTGTTGCGGGTGCCGGACTGCATGGCGGTCTTGGACGGACGATAGATGCGTGCACTCATGGCTTTTCGTTCCTGTATCAAGGGTAGGCGAACTGGAGCTACCCATTAACGCATTTTTCCGGCAAGCGAAACACCCAGTTTGCAGCCGAATGTCAGAAGACGAGCGAGGCCAGCGCGTGTTTCACCGGCAGACAGCGCACGCCGCTTCTGGCGACGGCATCGACAACAGCCTTGAACTCGTCCGGGCGGCAGCCGAAGGGGCTCGGGTTTTCTGTCACCTCGTGGGTGTAGAAAATGAGCCAGCCGCCATTTGCAGCCACATCGGCAATCCGGGCTTCAAGGGCCGCTAGGTCAAATCCCTTGCTGTATATCTGGTTGGCGTGAAGGTTGCCGAGATCGGCAAGACCGCGGTTGATACCGCCCGTCACGCCGCGTGCACTGCCGAAACGGGCGCTCGCCAGCCGTTTGGCCGCAACCGACATCTTGCCGAAAGGATAGGCAAAGCTGTAGGGCGCAAGGCCGGTCAGCTCGGTGATCGCTGCCTTGTTCTTCTCGAGGTCAGCCGCAACGGAAGCCGCGCTGTTTGCTTGGCAGTCCATATGACTGAAGGTATGGCAGCCTATCTCGTGTCCCGCATCAAAGGCGTTTTTCACCGTCTCTGCGCTCGCGATCCTGTGGCCTTCCAGTTCGGTGTCCAGCAGCCCGGCGCACAGATAGAAGGTACCGGTCATGTCAGCAGCTTCCAGAATGCGGCCGCCCTGCGCGTAGGCGTCGACATGGAAATCATCGAAGCAGAAGCTGATCACGCCCCGGCCCTTCGGCAGGGTCATGCGGCGACTTGGCGCGTAGCGGGCGACACGGCGTTCGATCTTTTCAAGAAACGACATGATCGATCACCTTCACATTGACAATATCCTGATGGTCGAAAGGCTTGCCTGCCGGACGCTGCAGAATCTTGAAATCCCCGTCCATGTCGACCTCCTCGAAGCCGAGTTTCGAGAAAATCTCCGCAGGCTTGATATTGCGGTCGCTCGGCTTGAAGCGGATCTTCATGTCCGCCCCCTGATTTTCAAGGAAATGCTGAATCACCGCGTGATCCACATACTTGCCCTGGATGCGACAGCTGAACATCAGGTCTTCCAGCAGACCGGCAGGCCGGTCGAAGATCGCAAGCCCCACAATGCCGTAATTGCCGAAGCGGTCGGACGCATGCACCAACATGGCAAGCTTGTTGTCGCTCGCCGCGATTTCGGCAAGCTGCGCCTTTGTATAACGGCAGCCCGAGAAATTCATCTGGTTGGTGCGCTGCGCCAGTTCATGGGCACGCGGCAGCCGGTCCTCCGACAGCGGCTCCATCTCCACCTGCAGGTTGCAGCCGCGCAGGAACGCAAGGAAATCCGCTTCACCGTTGGTGGCCAGGAAGCTGTTGCGGCTCATCTCGTCGCGGTACATCTGGCGGCGGCCGGCGCTTTCGTCGGTCACTTCCACATCGAACGAGGGATGATCCCGCCAGCTTTCAAAATCAAGCGCATCAAAGGTGCGTACGGCCGGATGGATCGCCGCCACCTCCTCGCGCTCGAACGGCTGGTCATCGATGAAGGCGAAAGTATCGATGCCGATATTCAGGCTTTGCCGGATGATATCGATCGACTGGCTTTTCGGACCCCAGTTGATCTGCGGATACAGGAAATACTCCTCGATGCCGAGCTCGCGGAGCTTCGCAAGGCCATCGGCCTCGTTATTCTTGCTGGCGACCGAGTGCAGGATGCCCCGGGCGTCCATCGCCTTGATGAAATCGATCAGCTCGGTGCGCGCCACCAGCTTATCGGCGCCGTCCTCGATCAGCACGCCTTTCCAGAGCGTGTTATCAAGATCCCAGATGATGCATTTCACCTTGTCGGCGGGAGTTTTCTTGGCTTCTTTCTTCGCAGCGGGCTTGGCAGCAGCCGACAGGAACTTCTGCGGGTCGCGCAGTTGCACGAAATCGGCAAACAGGAAGGCGATATCGATATTACCGCCCTCTTGTGCCGGATAAACCGCCACGAAATAGTCGCCCGAAAGGTCGATCAGCGCGGAGATGGACGCAATATCGATGGCGATGCTCGTCAGGCCCGCCTCGATCGTCACATTCTTCTGGAAGACGCCCGTGCGGCCGTCCTTGTTGCGAAACTCTAGGATCAGGCTCGATGGTTTGCCCGAAAGGCTTGCAGCTTGCAGCAAAAAGGCATGCGAGGCCGTCACCGGCACGCCGCCGCTGCGACGGGCGAGCTTCGCCTTGAGGCCGTAGAATTTGCGCGCGGCCCACGTGCGGCCGCCATGCGGCACAGGCAGGCGCCAGATCAGGCCACCAACGGCGGACGAAAGCCCAAGCGCGAGGCGTGTGGCAAGCCCGCCGCGCAGCGCATGGCTGCCAATGGCTTCAAGTTTCGCCCATTTGCCATAGGCGACCCGTGCCATTTTCGCGCCTTCCGGCCCCGAGGCAATCTCGAACCCGCGGCGGAAACGAGCGCATTTGAAATCGCGGCGCGGTGCATAGAACTGGCAGGAAGTGAAACAGGCCGGCATCGTGCATTCGCTGCAATGTTCCGACCATGAAAGAAGCGACCGCCCGACGATATCGGCCGGTTGGACGAGACCTGCGAGCGCATCTGCCCCGAGGCTGTCGGGCCAGGCAGTACGTTTCACATTGCCGGATTCACTTTCAATCAGCATGGCCATCGGTCGTTTCCGTCTTCCGTCTTGCGCCGGGACGGGTGCCCCGATCGCTCGCTAACAGGTAAGTAATATCGGAAGCAACCGCAATAGGCTAGCCGCCGACAGGAAAGTGATTGTTGAAACGCGTCTCTTATCACCTGCCCTGTTGCAACGGCGGCGAATGTATCGTGAAATCATGAATGAATGATGGGAGGGAGAACCAGTCATGTCCGTTACATTCGACTTTACAGGCAAAACCGTTTTCGTGTTCGGCGGCACCAGCGGTATCAACCTCGGTATCGCGGAGGCCTTCGCGGCGCGGGGTGCACTTGTGGGCGTTGCCAGTCGCTCGGAAGACAAGGTGAAGGCAGCGGTCGCGCGGCTTGAAAGCCTTGGCGCGACCGCGGCTGGCTATCCCTTGGACGTGCGCAACGTGGAAGCGGTGCGTGATGCATTGAAGGCTTTCCACGCCACCCACGGCCAGATCGATATCCTGATCTCGGGCGCGGCCGGCAACTTCCCGGCCCCTGCCCTCGGCATGTCGGCCAATGCCTTCAAATCGGTTGTCGATATCGACCTTCTTGGCACCTTCCATGTGATGCAGAGCGCCCAGCCCTATCTCAGGGCTCCCGGCGCCTCCATTATCAATATCTCGGCACCGCAGGCGTGGATTCCGATGATGCTGCAGGCCCACGTGTGCGCTGCCAAATCAGGCGTCGATATGCTGACCCGCACACTGGCCATGGAATGGGGCCCGATGGGCATCCGGGTGAATTCGATCTCGCCCGGCCCGATCGATGGTACCGAAGGTATGAAGCGGCTGGCGCCGACACCGGCCGCTGTGAAAGCCACGGTCGAAAGCGTACCGCTGATGCGCATGGGCGCGGTCAGCGAGATTGCCGATGCCGCCATGTTCCTGTCGTCCCCTGCGGCGGCTTATGTCAGCGGTGTGGTGCTGCCCGTGGATGGCGGCTGGAGCCTGTCGGGCGCGGGCACGCTGTCGATGGCGATGGTCAAGGGGCAGATATAGGCTCGATCCGGTAGATATCGTAGAAACTGCCGTTCAGCACGGGGCGGAAATTCGCCGGGATTTCGGCGTCGCCCCGCGCACGACCACAAAGAATGGCATAGTCAAAACCCGATGCCGCCAGGGCCTTTAGCTTCTCATTCGTGAAGGGCTGGTTGAACCCATGCCGGTAGCGCGGGAACGAAGGCATCGCATCGCCCGCCGCCGCCATTTCCCCTACCGCTTGCAGAGGCTGCTGGCCGGGAATGGTGAAAAGCTGTGCGCCCACAGGGTGGGTGAGCATCAGGAGCGAATCAATCGGCTGACAACGCGGCAACGAGTCGCGGCGGCCATTGACGGGGGCGATGGTTATGGGCTTCACAAGCGCACCGGGCTCGATCACGACTGACGCCTCCGCCAGATACTCGCTGTATGCCGTCTCGCTTTCCTGCAGGAACGCCCCGAGCATCGCGCTTTGCACAACGGCCCCGAACGAGAGGATGGCCACAAATGCACGGGTCCGCACCGCAGCGGTCAGCCCGGCGGTAAGCGCGATCAGCAGCAAAAGCGGCACGCGGATTTCCAGATAGCTCGCCCCGAAAAAATTGGGGGGAATGGTGACAAGCAGCAGGAGCGAAGCAATCACCGGCATCAGCGGCGGCCAATTGCCGGCGAGCTTGCGGTGGCGTACAAAGGCATAAAGGAGTGCCACGAACAAAAGGCCATTCAGCACAAGATCCGCGACGAAGAATCCTGATTCGACCGTTGTCATTGTCACCACAATGCGTTCCTTGAGCTCCCACATCGTGCGCGCCATCAGGCTGCCGGCATCCGGATAGGTGGCGAGCACACGGTCAACCCCCACAGCATAGCTGCCGCCGGCCTCCGCCGTGCGGGTCACGAAGAAGGCCGCCACCGGCACCAGGGCGTGCCCCGCCAGCCAAAGGCCGTCCGTGATCAGGGCACGAACATTCCGGTCCTTGCGCTGCCACCATCCGGCGAAGATCAGTGTGCCCGCCATCAGCCCGTAAAAGACGAAGGCGAGCCCGTGGCAGAGGAACACCATGAAGGCGAGCGGCACCTGAATCAGATAGTGCCGCCGGACCAGCCGCCAGTCATCGTCAAGCGTCAGTCGCAGCAGAAAAAGCGAAAGCGCGAAACCGAGGAGGAAATTGATGAACCCCCAGCCAAGCACGTAATTGTGCGAGAAAAGCGCCGCAACGGGTGCGGCCAGCCGCAAATCGGCCCGCATCAGTTGCATGGCGGCAAGCCCGCCCCAATACATCAGGGATACAAGTGCGAGCACAGATATCTTTGCAGCCATCAGCGGCGGCAGCCATTTGAAGACGGGCCACGCTGCCAGATCGAACCCCAGATTGGGCATCAGGGCCCAAGCCGGCGCGTACCATTCCCTGAACCTTGGCACTTCATCAAAATGCGTCAGGACAAAAAGCCGCGCCGCGTGATTGTAAAGGTCGACAAAGGGGTAAAGCTGCACCAGCAAGAATGGCGCAAGCGCGACGGCAAAGAACAGGATGGCCCACCACCTGGACGTCACGAATTCCCCCTGATGCATCCGGTGCGATCAGCCCCCTGATCGATCATCCGGTTCGTACTCACCCTGACGATACTGCCCGCCAGCGCAATGCGCAACCTGCAGCGTTAAAGCCCAAGTGCATGAGACCGCTCGGCAATCTTTAATATATACAATTTTTACGACATGATAACACTTGATTCACGAATCATGCGATAAATATACAACCATTCACTGTATCCATCACGCGTTTACGGCGGTTGTTATGCCGGAAGGAGAGATCTGAATGGATGTCATGATCTGGGAACTGATAGGCCTTGGCCTGATCCTTGTCGCCATCCTTGGCCTGAATGGCAAGGCCCTGCCCGGCCGCAAGGGCAACCGGCCGAAACTTGTCTACAGCCGCGAGCGCCAGACCGAACGCCGCGATCCGGCGATGGATCAGTTGCAGAAGGTGATGCAAGCGAACTTTACCCGGCGGCGTATCATGAACGGCAGCGAATACGGCCTCTTCCGCATTGTGGAAAAGGAACTGCCGCAGATCAACGGCGGCTACCGCGTGTTCGCGCAAACCTGCCTCGGCGAAATCATCGGGTCGACCGACCGCGAAGCCCACGCCTGCATCAATGCCAAGCGAGTGGATATCCTGATTATCGGCAACACCGGCGAGCCGCTCGCCGCCATCGAATATCAGGGCAGCGGCCATTATCAGGGCAATGCCGCCGTGCGCGACGCGGTGAAGAAGGAAGTCCTGCGCCGCGCGGGGGTGCGCTATCTCGAGATTTTCGATGGCTATACGGATGACACCGTTCGGCAGATGCTGCGCGATGCCCTGCGCCCCATGACGCCGCGCACCGCCGCAGCAGCCTCACCTGCCGCCTGAGGCCACCCTACCCCAACTTCCGTTGCGGTTTACCCTTGCGTGTCCGCGTGCCCGGTTTGCCGCCCATGGCGCGGCCTTGCGGGCGGAGGGACTTGTCGGCGATGCCAAGCTCGCCGGCCTCGAGCCGCTTGATCTCGTCACGGATACGGGCAGCTTCCTCGAATTCCAGATCCTCGGCAGCCTTGCGCATCTTCTCCATAAGGTCCGCAAGGTGCGCCTTGAGGTTCGAGCCCACCAGATGCTTCGCATCCTCGCCGATATCGACGGTCACATAATCGGATTCCGCTACATGATCGAGGATGTCGCCGACATTCTTCTTCACCGTTTGCGGGGTAATGCCATGCTCTTCATTAAAGGCCTGCTGCTTGGCGCGGCGGCGATTGGTCTCGCCGATCGCGCGCTCCATCGACCCCGTGATCTTGTCCGCATACAGGATGACCCGGCCCTCGGCGTTTCGAGCTGCGCGGCCGATGGTCTGCACCAGCGAGCGTTCCGACCGGAGGAAACCTTCCTTGTCGGCGTCCAGAATGGCCACAAGCCCGCATTCGGGGATATCAAGCCCCTCGCGCAGCAGGTTGATGCCGATCAGCACATCGAACACGCCAAGGCGCAGGTCACGAATGATTTCGATCCGCTCCAGCGTTTCGATATCCGAATGCATGTAGCGCACCTTGATGCCATTCTCGTGCAGATATTCGGTCAGGTCTTCCGCCATGCGCTTGGTGAGCGTGGTAACAAGCACCCGCAGGCCTTTCTCGGCCATGCGGCGGGATTCGTGCATCAGGTCGTCGACCTGCGTGTCCACCGGGCGGATTTCGATTTCGGGATCGATGAGGCCGGTAGGGCGGATCACCTGTTCGGCGAACACGCCGCCGGTACGTTCCATCTCCCAGTCGCCAGGCGTTGCTGAAACGAACACGCTGTCGGGGCGCATCGCGTCCCATTCCTCGAACTTTAGGGGACGGTTGTCCGCACAGCTCGGCAGGCGGAAGCCATATTCGGCAAGGATCGACTTGCGGGCCGCATCCCCCCGGCTCATCCCGCCGATCTGACTGACGCTCACATGGCTTTCATCCACGAAAAGAATGGCGTTTTCGGGCAGATATTCAAAAAGCGTCGGCGGCGGTTCGCCCGGATTGCGGCCGGTGAGGTAGCGTGAATAGTTCTCGATCCCCGCGCAAGAGCCGGTTGCCTCCATCATTTCGAGATCGAAACGGGTGCGCTGCTCCAGCCGCTGGGCTTCAAGGATACGCCCCATCTTTTCATATTCTGCCAGCCGCTGGGTCAGTTCATGCCGGATGCCTTTCACCGCCTGATCGAGCGTCGGGCGCGGCGTCACATAGTGGCTGTTGGCATAAACCTTCACCTGCTCCAGGCCTTTGATCTTTTCGCCGGTCAGCGGGTCGAACTCGACAATTTCCTCAATCTCGTCGCCGAACATCATCAGCCGCCATGCGCGGTCCTCATAATGGCTCGGGAAAATGTCGATCACGTCACCTCGGATACGGAAGGTGCCCCGGTGGAAAGCAGCATCGTTACGCTGATACTGCAAGGCCACCAGCCGCCGGGCCAGTTCGCGCGTGTCGATCTCGTCCCCTGCCTTCAGGGCGAAGGTCATGGCCGTGTAGGTTTCAACCGACCCGATACCATAGATGCAGGAAACAGACGCCACGATGATCACGTCGTCACGCTCCAGCACGGCACGCGTCGCGGAGTGGCGCATCCGGTCGATCTGTTCGTTGATCGAGGCTTCCTTCTCCACAAACGTGTCGGTGCGCGGCACATAGGCCTCGGGCTGATAATAATCGTAATAGGAAACGAAATATTCGACCGCGTTTTCGGGGAAGAAGCTTTTAAACTCCCCGTAAAGCTGCGCCGCCAGCGTCTTGTTCGGCGCCAGGATCAGCGCCGGGCGCTGGGTTTCCTCGATGATCTTGGCCATCGTGAAAGTCTTGCCCGAGCCGGTGACCCCAAGGAGAACCTGATCGCGCTCGTGCCCCTTCAGTCCTTTGACGAGCTCCGCAATCGCCGTTGGCTGGTCACCCGCCGGTGTGAAATCGCTCGCCAGCTTGAAGGCGATACCGCCTTCCGATTTTTCAGGGCGGTCCGGCCGGTGCGGCACGAAGGGAATATTGGCGTCATTCGGGATCATTCTTATGCCTCGCTGTGTTTGGCCCGAAGGTGCCCCTTTCGGGCCGCCGCATCAAGCCCCGCACGCGAACAGAAAACCGTGAACACCACTACCTGCGACGTGATTATATTTTAATCAATGATTATAATATGTGCATATTTTGTCTCGCGCCGCAACATACGGCCACAACGAAAATCATAAATATTCATTACTTTACAATGCGTTAAAGAACATCAGGCCGATTGGCACAGGCTTTGCTGATATGGTGTCACAAAAATGAAAATTGCCAAGACCCGATATCCACGGAGGAATACTATGCCCACTTTGAAATTGCGCCGTTCCCTTGTTCCCCTTGTTCTGATTGCCTCGGCCACTGCTGTGGCCCCGAGCGCCGCCATGGCAGACGAAGAGCCCTACTTCTCGCTGTCCGCCAACGTAGCCCTGATGAGCGAGTATCGCTTCCGCGGGCTCTCGCTCTCGGAAAAAGACCCTGCCATCCAGGGCGGCTTCGACATTTCAACAAAGGACGGTTTCTACATCGGCGCCTGGGGTTCCTCGATCCAGGGCTATGGCACCGAAACCGGCGGCCTCTCCGAGCTGGAGCTTGATATCTATGGCGGCTATCGCACCGAAATCGGCGCGGGCCTGACCGCAGACGTCGGTCTCCTCGCCTACACCTATCCGGGCTCCGATGGCACCCACTATATCGAGGCCTACGGCTCGATTTCCGGTAATGCTGCCGACCTCGTCGACTGGAAACTCGGCGCTGCCTATGTCTGGGGCGGACAGGCCAACCTTTCCAACCAAGACAATATCTATCTCTATCTTGATGCCGGCGTGCCGATCAAGGACACCCCGATCACCGCAACCGGCCATATCGCGTATGAAGACGGCGCCTTTGGCGACGGCAAGTGGGACTGGAACCTCGGCCTCGCCTACGCGCTGCAGCAATATACGGTCACCGTCCAATATGTGGACACCAATGTGAGCGGTATTGGCGAAGGCGCTGTCGTTGTCGGCCTCAAGGCCGCCTTCTGACACCCGACCAACTTTCTATCGTTTCTGGACCAACTTGGGGGCGCTTCGGCACCCCCATTTTTTTTGGTTTTCTGATAGCTTTTGGCCCTTTCAGCCCTTGAAGCCGGCTGCAGCCCCGCCTATGCTGCGCCGCGTCAGTCCTGACGCCTGAAACCATGCTCTCAAGGAATTTTCCGATGTCCTTCCTGTCCCGCTCGCTCGACCGTATCAAGCCCTCGCCGACCATCGCCGTGACCACCAAGGCGGCTGAACTCAAGGCAGCCGGCAAGGACGTGATTGGCCTCGGCGCAGGCGAGCCAGATTTCGATACACCCGACCATATCAAGGAAGCCGCCATCGCCGCGATCCGCGCGGGCGACACCAAATATACGGCCGTGGATGGAACTCCGGCGCTGAAGAAGGCGATTGTCGAAAAATTCCGCCGCGAAAACGGCCTAACTTATGACGTCAGCCAGATCACGGTGAACGCAGGCGGCAAGCACACCGTCTATAACGCCATGATGGCCACGCTCAATCCGGGTGACGAGGTGGTAATCCCCTGCCCCTACTGGGTAAGCTATCCCGATATCGTGCTCCTCGCACAGGGCGTGCCCGTGTTCGTGCCGACGACGCTTGAGCAGAATTTCAAGATGTCGCCCGAAGCGCTCGAAGCCGCGATCACGCCGAAAACCAAATGGCTGATCTTCAACTCGCCCTCGAATCCGTCGGGTGCGGCTTATTCGGAAGCCGAGATCAAGGCGCTCGGTGAAGTGCTGAAACGCCATCCGCACGTCCATATCTTCTCGGACGATATCTACGAGCACCTCGTTTATGACGACTTCAAGTTCAAGACGATTGCCGCTGTGGTGCCCGAGCTTTACGAGCGCACGCTGACCATGAACGGTGTGGCCAAGGCCTATGCCATGACCGGCTGGCGGATTGGCTATGCGGGCGGGGATGCCAAGCTCGTGAAAGCCATCGCCAAGGTGCAATCGCAATCGACCTCGAACCCCTGCTCGATCTCGATGGCCGCAACGGTTGCCGCCCTCAATGGCCCGACCGACTTTTTCGCCGAGCGTGCCGCGGTATTCAAAGGCCGCCGCGACCTCGTGGTTGACATGCTGAACGCCGCCGATGGCATCACCTGCCCGAAGCCTGAAGGCGCCTTCTATGTCTATCCGTCGATTGCCGGCTGCATCGGCAAAACGACGCCCAAGGGCCAGAAGATCCTGAGTGACAGCGACTTCGTGACCTATATCCTCGAAGACTTCGGCGTTGCCGCCGTTCAGGGCGAAGCCTTCGGCACCTCACCGCACTTCCGGGTGAGCTATGCAACCTCCACCGAGGCGCTGACGAAAGCCTGCACCCGCATCCAGGAGGCTTGCGCCGCGCTCAAATGACCGGCCTGATTGCCAACGATCCCGATACATGGGCCACCCTGCTGATCCTGATCGCAGCGGTGGCCCATGCCACTTATAGCGCCCTTCTGAAAAGCGCCTCCGACAAGGTCGCGGCAGCCGTCGGCATGAATATCGTGGGCGGTGCCGCCTTCGTGCCCGCCGCCTTCCTTGTACCCCCGATGCCGCTGCATGGCTGGCTGTGGATCGCCGCCTCGGTTGCCGTGCATGTCACCTATCAGCGGCTGGCGCTTTACTCCCTGTCGCGCGGCCAGCTTTCGACGGTTTATCCCATCGCGCGCGGCACTGGGCCGCTTGTCATCGGGCTTCTCAGCTTCTTTCTACTGCCTGAGCCCCTGACAATCTGGCAGTTTGGCGGTGTTCTGGTGCTGGTGACCGGCATTTTCGCCATGTCGGGCCTCAATCCTCGCCACCTTTTTCATGCTGGCAAACGCGAGGCCGGTGTGGGCAGCGCCATGCTCACCGGTCTCACCATCGCCTCCTACAGCCTGATCGACGGGCTGGCCGTCAAGGAATTCGGCTTTTCCTATATCGTCTGGGTGAACCTTGTGTTCGCGCCCTTCTTCGTGGCAAGCGCCCTGATCCAGCGCCCCGTGAAGCCATTGATGCAGGCGGTGCGCAGCGAATGGAAGATCGGGCTGCTGACCGGGATCGTTTCCTACGGCGGCTACACAATCACCCTTTATGCCTTCCAGATCGGCGGACTCGGTGAGATTGCAGCGCTTCGGGAAACGAGTATCCTGTTTGCCGCCCTCATCGGTGCCCTTTGGCTGGGCGAACCGATGACCCGGCGCAAGACGGCAGCAACCCTCCTGATTGTATCGGGGGCGCTTGCCATCAAAATGGCAGGCTGACCCTTTAATCGATACAATCGATTACTGATATACCTTTAATCGTCTGTATAAGTCCCCATGTCTGTGGCATAACCGTTTCAACAGCAAGGAGAAATGAACATGAGCCCCAAGACGACCAAAAAATCTGCCACCGCCAAAGCAGCCGCTGCTTCCCCCGCCGTTGCTGATGACCTGAAAGTCATCCTCGCGGAAACCGTTCAGCTTTATATCCTGACCTACAACGTGCACTGGAACGTGACTGGTCCGCTTTTCCAGCCGGTGCACCTGCTGACTGAAACACAATATACCGAACTCGCACTCGCTGTTGACGAAGTGGCCGAACGCATCCGTACACTCGGACAGAAGGCGCCTGCAGGCTTCAAGGCCTACCAGAAGCTGGGCTCGATCGCGGATGGCGACGAAAACGCCTCGGCGGAAGAGATGGTCAAAAGCCTTGTGGATGCCCACGCCCACCTCGCTGCACGCATCCGCCCGGTGATCGGCAAGGCCGCAGAAGTGCATGACGAGGTAACTGCAGGCCTCCTGACGGACCGCCTGCAGGCCCACGAGAAAGCCGGCTGGATGCTCGGCGCTATGCTCGCCTGATGGCATAAACCCTCGCCTGATGGCACATATCATGCTTTGATCGGGACAATTTCAATCACCAGGAAATTGTCCCGATGACTAATCCCTACGAAACGCTGGGCCCGGAAAAATTCTGGCGGTCTGCCGTCGCAGACATCAGGCCCGGCGATGCTTTTCCCGGCATCTGGGCACCCAAATATGCGATCGACAATCAGTCCGGTTTCATTACCGCCGGATCCTGCTTCGCCCAGCATGTCGGAAAGTGGCTTGCCGCTAACGGTTTTCGCTTCAGTCCTTCAAAGATCGCGCCCGAGTTCAACTTTTCCTTTGCACTCGGCAACATCTACACGCCTGCGCTGATGCGCCAA
Source organism: Pseudokordiimonas caeni (assembly GCF_026719705.1). GTDB lineage: Bacteria > Pseudomonadota > Alphaproteobacteria > Sphingomonadales > Kordiimonadaceae > Gimibacter > Gimibacter caeni. The sequence goes on from NZ_JAPPRR010000001.1 coordinate 1,466,139, forward strand.
TGGCTCGAAGCCGCAACCGGCAACCGTGAACTGGACGGCCAGATTGCCGAACAGGATGGCCGTTTCCATGATCTGCTATGCCCCACCGTCTGCAAGAATGGTTACGCAAGCGAGGCTGAACTTTTGGCAGCCCGACAAGCCGCCATTACGGAAATTGCCGACCAGATAAAAGGGACTGACCTCTTTGTCTTCACGCTGGGCCTTACCGAAGCCTGGCGCCACAGCGACGGCACTGTCTATCCGATGTGCCCCGGCACGCTCGCCGGCACGTTCGACCCCGAGGCCCATCATTTCCACAATTACAGCCACGCAGAAACACTGGAGGAAATGGAGGCCGCATGCAGGCTCGCGCGGGCGCTGAACCCCGGCATCCGATTCCTTCTCACTGTTTCCCCCGTTCCGCTGACGGCAACGGCTTCGAACAGCCATGTCCTCGTTGCCACCACCTATTCGAAATCGATCCTGCGGGCTGTGGCAGGTGAGCTTGCCGCCCACCACGCCTGGATCGACTATTTCCCGTCCTTCGAGCTGATCGCCTCGCCGCCCATCGGCGGCCGCTATTTCGAGCCGAACCAGCGGAACGTCCGTCCCGAAGGTGTCGCCTTCGTGATGTCCCACCTTGAGGCCGGGCTCGGCGTCAAGAGCAAGCCCACAGTTGCAGGCGCTGCCCCGGCCGATGAAGATGCCATCTGCGAGGAACTCCTCCTCGAGAACTGGAACAGCAATCACCGGACAGACACGTCAGCCCGTTTTTGCCTCGTGGGCGATAGCCATATGCCGCTGCTGGCCCGCAGCTTCACAAGAAAGAACCTGCCAACCCTTGGCGGCATGATCATGATGGGCGCCTCATGGGCAGCCGGCAAATTTCGCCCCGATGCCGAAGATTTCTTCGTCCCGCTCGAAAGCCGGGCCACACGCCACCACTGGCTGCAAACCCTCGAGGACCTGACAGCCGCCGAAAAGGCCACTGGTCAAAAGCCGGTCATCGTGACGAACATCGGGCTCAACACCCGAGCAAGTGTCAATCAGCTGATCCAGTGGCTGCAGGCCCGCAACATGCTGCAGAATCTGGACGTCAACAAATGCTTCGACTTTTTCAATGAGGTGAAGGCCCCCCACAAAGCGGCCATCAAGGCCTTTGTGGATGCGGGATATCGGGTCCTGGTTTTCTCCGACCCGCCACTGCAGCGCTTTTACGAAAAAGGTTCGGAGATCGAGCCGTTTGTCGAACTCTATGAAAAGCTGTTTTGCCTCGTTGTCCGCTCGCTCGGCGCCGAGTTCATCCTCGTACGGGAGCGGATGGAGGCGGAAGGCCGGATCAGCGAGACGCTGTGTTCGCAGACGCTGCTCGCTGACGGCGGGCGCGACTGGATGCATGGCAGCGACGAATATTACGACATCATCCGCGACTGGCTTGTCGCCGCCTGACTGAATCGAAAAACCCGGCCACGAAGGCCGGGTTTCTTATACATGGTCGGGGAGACAGGATTCGAACCTGCGACCCTCTGTTCCCAAAACAGATGCGCTACCAGACTGCGCCACTCCCCGATGCCCGCTCCTTCTAGGGAACTGGGGCCTTGCTTGGCAAGCGGAAAGTTCGGGATTATTCGCCGGCCGCCAGAAGTCCGTGCAGGATACGGTCGCCGGGCTTGATGCCAAGCTCCGCCGCACGGCCGCCTGCAAGCTCCAGCACGCCGATCACCCGGCCTTTCGAGGGGCGGGGATCATCGGTCTGAGGCTCGGCATTGGCGATGATGTTGGCCACCCGTCCGTCGGTGCGGATGAACAGCATATCAAGCGGGATAAGCGTATTGCGCATCCAGAACTGGGCGCGCACGGGTTCCTCGAAAATGAACAGCATGCCGTGATCGGGGGCCATATGGGTGCGAAACATCAGCCCCTCGGCGCGGGAGGCATCATCAGTTGCGGTTTCCACCTGAAGTTCGATCCGGGTGCCATCGGCCTTGAGGACGGCGAGCGGCGAGAGCGGGCCTTGCTCTTCCCCCGCCGAAAGCGGCAAGGCGGCCACTGCCAGAAAGCAGAAGCCGGCCAGAAGTGTTTTGAAGATACGCAGCACAGAATACCCCCGGGCGTTAGGGATCACGCGTCCCCGGGCAGTGCGATCTGGGCTACCAGCGGGCCCCGCTCGCCCCGGCCGATCCGCACACGCACGGCCTGTCCGGGCTCAAGATCCGTCAGCCCCGCCCGGCGCAGCGTCTCGATATGGACGAAAATATCAGGTGTGCCCTCGCCGCGCGATACGAAACCGTATCCTTTGGTGCGGTTAAACCATTTGACACTGACGTCTTCATATTCACGCGCGACTTCCACCTCCATCCCCGGATGGGAGAAAGACGAGCGACCCAGATCTTCGGGCGAAACGGCAGTTGAAAGGTCGAGCGAGCTGACACGAACCGCCTGCCGCCCCTTGTCGCGGGCGACGGCTTCGCAAATCACGGTTGTCCCTTCAGGAACAGAACGGCGTCCAATTTCACGCAGTACGGAGAAATGGAGGAGAATGTCGCCATTGCCATCATCGGGGACCATGAATCCGTAGCCCTTCACGGCATCGAACCATTTTACGCGCCCGGTGACTTGTTGCGCATTCTCGACGGGCCGGTCCTCCAAACGCGCCTGATCACGGCCACTCATATCTACCCCCCTTAAATAGTCACGGACGGATATGCCTGACCGCCCAAAAATTAACCATTCATTAACTATATACCAAACATTGGCTCAAAATAAAACCGCCCGCAACTGTTTTCGTTGCGGGCGGTTTGTCGTTTCGTGGCCAGCCTGTTGCTTCAACACAACGGACCGGGACTTGTTTTAGTGGCCGGTTTTGTCCGGAACACCATGTGTACCGGCAGTGTCGCCTACATCTGCAGCTTCGCCAACGAGTTCATGATGATGCTTGATCAGCTTGGCTTCATACAAGTGCTCGGTCATCGGGATCAGCAGGTGCGCAACGGCAAGGTAGCCCACGATCGACATCGTGATCGTGTAGGGCAGCGCCATTACCACCATGCGCATGTAGCTGAGCCGGATGAGGGGCGCGAGCGCGCTCGTCAGCAGGAACAGGAATGCGGCCTGGCCATTCGGGGTTGCAACCGACGGAATGTTGGTGCCGGTGTTGATCGCCACAGCCATCATGTCGAAGGTGTCGCGGTCGATCACATGGGTCGACAGCGCCTTGGCGGCTTCGGTGATGTACACGGTTGCCACGAACACGTTGTCCGAGATCGCGGAAAGCACACCGTTCGCCACGTAGAAGGCCGTGATCTGGCCGTGACCATCAAGGCTCAGCACGAAATCGGTGACCGGACGGAACAGGTCCAGATTGCCGATCACCGCTACCACCGCGAAGAAAACAACGAGCAGCGAGGTGAAGGGTAACGCTTCCTGGAAGGCATGGCCGATCTGGTGTTCTTCGGTCACACCCGTCAGGGCCGAGGCGAGAACGATGATGCTGAGGCCAATGAGGCCGACTGCCGCCAGGTGGAACAGGAGCGCCACGATGAGCCACAGGGCAACGAAGCCCTGGATCGCGAGCGAGATCTTGTCCTTCTTGCTACGACGGCCGCTTTCGTAGGCGTCATAATCCTGCAGGATGGTGAGGACCTTCGGCGGGATTTTGCCGCCATAGCCGAACCAGCCGGTGAGCTCGAGGAGTACGCAGGTGGCAAGACCGGTGAAGAGAACCGGGATAGTGACCGGCGACATGCGGAGGAAGAATTCCGCAAAACCCCAGTTGGCGCGACTGCCTATCATCAGGTTCTGCGGCTCGCCGACGATGGTGCAAACCCCGCCAAGGGCAGTACCAACAGCGGCATGCATCATCAGGCTGCGCAGGAACGCACGGAAGCCTTCAAGGTCTTCCTGACCGAGCGGTTCGATCGTCGTGTCGTCACCATGGTCATGGTCGTGGTGGTAATCCTTGCCCGAGGCTACCTTGTGGTAGATCGAGTAGAAACCGACCGAAATCGCGATAACGACGGCGATAACCGTGAGCGCGTCAAGGAAGGCCGACAGGAAGGCACCGGCAAAACAGAACAGGAGGCCCAGAAGGACCTTGTTCTTCACCCGCACCAACAGCTTCGTGAAGACGAAAAGCAGCATGTCCTTCAGGAAGTGAATGCCCGCCACCATGAAGACGAGGAGCAGGATCACTTCAAGGCCGTGCTGGACCTCGAAATAGACCTGATCGGGCGACGCCATGCCGATGGCGATGGCCTCGATTGCCAAGAGGCCGCCGGGCTGCAGCGGATAGCATTTCAGCGCCATCGCGAGGCAGAAGATGAATTCGAGAACGAGCACCCATCCGGCGATCCAAGGATCCACAGCGAAATAGATGATCGGGTTAATTACAAGAAATGCCAGAATGGTCAGCTTGTACCATTCGGCGGAATGCCCGAGGAAAAGTCTCCCCGTCGGGTTCGCAAAAAGCGACATTGTCCACCCCTAAACTTTATTGGAAGTCCTCAATCCGGTCGCAGCTTTTCCCTGGCCAGCTCCCGGCGTGCGATTCGCTTGTACAAACCCCCCATTGCCAAATCAAGGATTACCGGTAGCGATACCGCCCTTCGGCTTAAGGCTTGCCAGCCGCACGGGCACAGCGCTACGCTCCGGCGAAATGAGGATGGGCACCTGTATATGGATCATGAACTTCAGACGCTGATCAGCTGGCACCTTGCCGGGCAGAAGGTTGCCCTTGCTATCGTGGCGGAAACCTGGGGCTCGGCCCCGCGCCCGGCCGGCAGCCTGATGGTGATCCGTAAGGATCAGGCCTTCGAGGGCTCAGTATCCGGCGGCTGTGTTGAAGGTGCGGTTATCGCCGAGGCAACCGAACTGATGCATTTCGGCGGCGCCAAGCGGCTGAATTTCAGCGTGGCGGATTCGGAAGCCTGGGGCGCCGGGCTTGCCTGCGGCGGCCAGATTCGCATCCTTCTTCTGGCGGTTGACCACGCGCTTTCCGAAATCCTGGGCGATACCCTGAAAAAGCTGCAGGCCGGCAAGGATACGCTTCTGGAAATCGACATGAAGCGCGGCACAATCAGCATTCCGCGCCATGTGGGCGACGAGATCAGCGGCAGCGATACGCCGATTATCGAAGGCGACACGCTTTTCCTGCCGGTCAAATCGAAGCCGAAGCTTGTGGTGATCGGTGCCGTGCACATCGCCCAGCATCTGGTGCAGTTTGCCAACGAATCCGGATTCGCCGTCACGGTTGTTGATCCGCGCGGCGCCTTCACCGACAGCCGTGTGTTCGGCAAGGCGGAAATCGTGCGCGACTGGCCGGACGATTACCTGAACTCTCACGAGCCCGACGGCCGCACCGCCGTTGTCACCCTCACCCACGATCCGAAGCTTGATGACGCCGCCCTCAAGGTCGCGCTCAGGAGCGACGCCTTCTATATCGGCGCCCTTGGCAGCCGGAAGACCCACGGCGCGCGGATCGAGCGGCTGAAGCAATATTCCTTCGATACGGCGACCCTCACCCGCATCCAGGGGCCCGCGGGCCTGAAGATTGGCGCGGTGACACCGGCCGAGATCGCCCTTTCCATCATGGCGGAAATCATCTGCATCATGAGAACGGGCAATGGAATTTGAAGACCGCGCCCCGGCGGATGCCGTCGGCTGGCAGCTCGCCCACTCCCTGACCTTTCCCGGCGGCAAACTGCCCAAGGGCCATTTGCTGACGAACGCCGATACCATCCGCATGGGTGACGCCGCCCGCATTCCCGTCGGCGTTTTCCGGCTGGCGCCCGATGATTGCGGCGAAGATGCCGCGGCGGCAAGGATCGCATCGGTACTTGCCGGCCCCTGCTTGCGCGCAGCGGCGCCTGTGCATGGACGGGTTGATCTGTTTGCGGTGTCTGACGGCCTGCTGCAACTTCCCCCTGAACAGCCGGGCGGCCTTGGCGGCTATCCCGCGGCCCTCGCCACTCGGCCGCAGGCTGCGCCGGTTCGCAAAGGCGACAAGGTGGCAAGCCTCAAGGTCATACCGTTCGGCCTGCCTGCCGACGAAGTGGACACGCTGACCACAGCAACCGCGCCCCTGAAGGTGGTCCCGTTTCAGCCCTTCCGCGCTGCACTCCTGAATGCCGAGGCACCGGGCGGTGAAAAGCTCCTCAAGGTTACGGAAGCCCGTCTTGCCGCTGTTGCCGGCACGCTCGCCTCCCACGCGGAATGCCGGTTCGACAAGGTGTCGCTGGCTGATGCACTGGCGGCAATCAAAGCATCGTCACCAGACGTGATCCTGATCGCCGGCAAGGCTGCCATAACCGACGCGCGGGACATCGTGCCGGCTGCGCTGATGGCTGCTGGCGGCGAAATCCTGCAGCTCGGCCTCGCGGTCGATCCCGGCAACCTCCTGATGCTTGGCCACCTTGGCGACAGTCTTGTGATCGGCATGCCCGGCTGTGCCCGCAGCCCGGCACGCAACGGGCTTGATCTGGTGCTGGAGCGCTTCGCCGCCCACTTGACGCTCGATACCACTGCCCTCGCCAGCCTTGGCGCTGGCGGCCTTCTGGAGCCCGGCCGCGGGCGTATCGAGGTTGCCGGGACCGACATGGCGCCGCGTATCGCAGCCATCATCCTCGCCGCCGGATCCGCTCGCCGCGCGGGGGGAACCAACAAGCTGACAAGCCGCCTGAACGGCGAGCCCGTCCTCGCTTGCAGCATCAGGAAAATTGCAGAAGTCATTAAAAATAAAGACCATATCATTGTTGTGACTGGCAACGAATCAGCCGCCAGCGGGTCAATCGCTGCTGCCGAAGGCGTGGCGGTACTGCATAACCCGGCCCACGCGGAAGGCATGAGCACCAGCCTGAAGGCCGGGCTTGCTGCCCTGCCCGCCTGCGACCATTTCCTTGTGGCGCTCGGCGACATGCCGTTCGTGCGCGGCGATACGATCGCCGCCCTGACCAGCGCCGCTGCGGAAGACCCGACTGCCGAGATTATCGTGCCCGTGTTCGCAGGACGGCGCGGCCATCCCGTGCTGTGGCGGGCCGACCTGAAGGCGGACCTGATGCAGGTTGAAGGCGACAGGGGTGGCAAGGCGGTAATGGCGGCACACGAAGCCGGTGTGCTGGAAGTGCCGGTCGATGACCCCGGCATCCTCATTGACCTCGACACGCCGGAGCTTCTGGCCCTGTTCGGCGCGGTTACAGAAGCTCCCTGAGCGCTTCTTCCTCCATATCAAGGATTTCCACGGCAAGGCTGTAGGAAAAGCCCGCCCGCATCATGGCACCCAATTCCTTGCGGCGGCGATCATCGCTTTGATCCTTGCCGGTCCCGAAGGCACCGAACCGGCGACGGCGCGCAAGGGCGGCGGCGGCACGACGGTCCAGCCCTGCGTTCTCGTCCGTATCGATCCTTTCAAGCGCTTCGGCCACCCCTTCCTCACCGATCCCCCGGTGGCGCAGGTCGGCGGCAATTGCCCGTCCGGGCTTGCCTTTCCTGAGGAGCGTGGCAGCACGGGCCCGCGCATAGGCAGCGTCGTCCACATAGCCCAGCTCCACGCAGCGGTCGGCCACCGCCTCAACCCAGCCTGCCTCCTCGGCGCTTGGCGGTGCATCGTCCTCGTGTCGGCGGCGCACCTTGCGGATCAACACCTCCACCAGCCGGGCGCGCGTGGCGGCATAGCGACCAAGATAATGCAACGCCGCCCGTTCCAGCCATTCCTTGCTGACCGGGCGGGCACGGCGTGCTTTGCCGGGCTCAGAGCGCACTGATCCGCTCCACAAATCGGTCGATATCTTCTTCCGACAGATAATAGTGCGGCGAGGCCCTGAGCGTGGTTTCAATCCCCCGCGCCTCAAGATCAAGCCGTGTGTGCGCCACGGACGCCACATTCACGGCGATACCTTCCGCTTCCAGCAGCGCCTTGACCGCAGCCGGGTCATGCCCCTCCTTGCGGAAGGTCACGATGGCACCATAGGCGCCCGGCGGACAGGTCATCACCACACCGGGGATCCCCGCAAGGCCCGATCGCAACCGGTCAGCAAGGCCAAGGGTACGGGCCATCAGGGCAGCAGGATCATGGCTCCTGAAATAACCGAGCGCGGCGCCGAAGCCGAGAATGGCGACCATGTTACGCTCCCACGCCTCGAACACGCGGGCGTCGTCCCTGAGCGTGAACCGGTCAGCCGCAACCCAGGCGCTGTTGTTGGTGACAAATGCAAGCTCCAGCCTGCGCCGGGTTTCTGGCCGCACATACAGGAACCCGACACCGCGCGGGCCACGCAGGAACTTGCGCGCCGTGCCGACAAGCATGTCGCAGCCGATCTCGTCCACATTCACCGGCACATGGCCAGCGGATTGGGCCGCATCCAGCAGGAAAGGAACACCATTTGCCCGCGCCACCTTGCCAACGGCAGCCACCGGGTTCACCTGCCCGCTTGACGAGGGCACATGTACAAGACTGATCAGCTTCGTGCGCGCATCGACGAGGCTTTCGAGTGCGGCGACATCCAGTTCGCCGTTCGCGCCCGGCGGCGCCACCCGGATCTCGATCCCGCGCCGCTCCACCTGATGCAAATAGGCAACATAGTTCGCACAATATTCATTGTAGCCAGTGACGAGATTGTCGCCGGGCGCAAAGGGAATGCTGTAAAAAAGCCGAGTCCAGGCATCGACCGTGCCGCTGGTCAATGCATAGTCCGCAGCCCTGCCGCCAAAGAGTGCAGCGAGCGATGCATAAACCCCTTCCATCTCGGCCGTCGTGCGCTCCTGGCCTACGTAACCGCCAACCTCTGCCTCGAGTTTCAGCTGTTTTTCCATACGTTCGATCACCGGCACAGGCATCAGGGCGGAACCGGCATTGTCCATATGCAAACGCAGCGATGCCGCTGGCGTGTGACTGCGAAATTCGTTCAGGCTATGTTCAGGCATGTCAAATGTCTTCCGCTGTCATCTTTTGGCCGCAATGGCTCTCTAATCGAACTTGCAGACTACCCGGCAGGCCAGAATTCACTTGCGCCGGAGCCGCGCAGACTGTAATTCAGCCGTAACATTCGGGACAAAACTAACTGCCTGAAATGAATAAAATGGGACCCGGGCGAATCAAGGATTTTCTTTCGGGTTTGCAAGCAAAATATCAGTTCCAGGGACGGGACCGACGGCGAATCGGAACGACCCTCGTATGTTATTTGGTACCGGTCCGTTTGTCTGGATCTATTTGGTTGAAGCGAGCGCTATGACTTCAGTAACGCCTACCCTTGACCCCACCCTGCCGCGGCGCTTTGCGGACTTCGATACTCTTGTCGACGCAATGGAATATGCGGCGCAGGGTATTCGGGGCGCCAATTTTTTTGATGCACGGGGTGATCTTGTAGAGTCGGTTACCTGGACCGAAATCCGCGACCGCGCACGGCTGATCGGCCGCAGGTTGACCGGCCTCGGCTTCGAACCCGGCGACCGCATTGCCCTCATTGCCGAAACGAGTGCCAACTTCGTGGCCTTTTTCGTCGGCTGCCAATATGCAAGCGTCCTGCCCGTGCCCCTGCCCCTGCCGACCTCGTTCGGTGGCAAGGAAGGCTATGTCAGCCAGTTGCAGGGACAGATGCAAAGCTGCGATGCCTCGGCCATCATGGCGCCTGACTTCATGGCCGGGATCATCGCCGAAGCCACCGAAGGCATGAGCCTGCGTTTCAAGGGTTCCTGCGCCGATTATGCAGCGGCAGATGCCGATGCCGACCACCGCCTGCCGACCGCCGACGATCTCGCCTATCTGCAATATTCTTCTGGCAGCACCCGCTTCCCGCACGGTGTGGCCGTCACCCACCGGTCGCTCCTTGCCAACACCTTCGGCATGGGCTTCCACGGCGTGAAGCTGCAGGACGACGACCGCTGCGTTTCGTGGCTGCCCTTCTACCATGACATGGGCCTTGTCGGCACACTTCTCACCACCCTCACCTGCCAGGTATCGGTGGACTTTATCCCGACCGAGGAATTTGCCCGCCGCCCGCTGACCTGGCTGCGCGTCCTGTCGAACAACAAAGGCACCATCTCCTACAGCCCGACCTTCGGCTTCGATGTCTGCTCGCGCCGCGCTGCCATGCGCGCCAGCGCCCTTGAAGGCCTCGACCTCTCGAGCTGGCGCGTTGCCGGTATCGGCGGCGACATGATCCGCCCCGACGTGATGCGCGACTTCCATGAGACCTTCCGGTCGATTGGTGTCCGGAAAACGATTTTCCTGCCGAGCTATGGCCTTGCCGAATGCACCCTCGGTGTCAGCTTCGGCGAAGTGGGCAAAGGGATCGAGATCGATCTCGTCGAGGAAGCCCTTCTGGGCGGCGACCGCCACCTCCTCGTCACCAATTCCAAGGATAACGACCGCAAGCGCGAAGTCGTAAACTGCGGCAAGCCCCTGCCTGAATATGAAATCGAAATCCGCGACGAAGACGACGCAGCCCTTGGCGAAGGCCATGTTGGCCGTGTGTTCGTGCGCGGCACCTCGGTGATGCGGGAATATTTCAACGATCCCGAAACCACCCGCGACGTGCTGTCGGAAGACGGCTGGCTCGATACCGGCGACATGGGCTACATGAAAAAGGAATGCCTTTATATCGTCGGCCGCGCCAAGGACATGATCATTGTCAACGGCCGTAACCACTGGCCGCAGGATATCGAATGGGCAGCAGAGCAGCTGCCCGGCGTGAAAGCCGGCGACATTGCCGCCATCTCGGTCCCCGGCGAAAATGCCGAAGAAGTGCCGATGATCCTTGCCCAGTGCCGCCAGTCAGACCCCGCTGACCGTGCCCGTTTCGCCGATATGCTGAAAAAGCATGTCCAGAAAACCACCGGCATCAATTGCCTGATCGAGCTTGTCGGCCCGCGCGCCCTGCCGCGCACCTCTTCGGGCAAGCTCAGCCGCTCCAAGGCCCGCAACCAGTATCTGTCGGGCCGCCTGCAGGCCCTCGCGAGCTGATATGACTGACCCTGTGGCGACGGCACCCGTTGTCGCCCTGACCGGGGCGACCGGTTTTCTCGGCGGTCATCTGATCGACAGCCTGCTGCGCGCGGGATACCGCGTGCGCGCCCTTATCCGGCGCACACCGACCGACATCCGCACCGGCCTTGACTGGGTCAAGGGCGACCTTGACGATGAAGACGCGCTCGAAAGCCTTTGCGAAGGCGCCGAGGCCGTCATCCATGCCGCTGGCCTCGTCAAGGCGCTCAGCCGCGATGATTATTTCGATGTCAACCTGAACGGCACCCTTGCCATGCTGAAAGCGGCGGCGGACGAAGATGTGAAGCGCTTCTTCCTTGTCTCCAGCCTGTCGGCGCGCGAGCCCCGCCTCACCCATTATGGGGCATCGAAAGCCGCTGCCGAGCTTGCCGTTTCGGCGCGTCCCTGGCCGTTCCGCTGGACCATCGTCCGCCCGCCCGCCATCTATGGCCCCGGCGACATGGAAATCCTGAAGCTTCTGAAGGCGACCCGGTTCGGGATCCTGCCCAACGGCGGATCGCGCGATAATCGCTTCTCGATGATCCACGGGGCCGATATGGCGGATGCCATCGTCGCCATGCTCAAGGGCGGTTTCGGCGGCCAACTTGTGGAAGTGGACGACGGCCGCGACGGCGGCTACCGGATCGACGATATCGCCAAGGCGCTCGGCGACGACGAAAAGATGCCCCGCGTGCTCGCCATTCCGCGCCCCGCCGTGCTGCTTGCCGGTGCTGTCGGCAGCCTTGTCGGCCGCGTGATCGGCAAGCCGCTGACGCTCAATCTCGACAAGGCGCGGCTCATCACTCACCCTGACTGGCTGGTGCGCGGGGCAAGGCGCCCGTCCATCCCCGGCTGGAGCCCCGTTTACGACCTGAAATCGGGCCTAAAAAACACAATTGAATGGTATCGCCTGAACCGCTTTTTGTGATAGGTTCCGCGTCACCCTGCCCGCGGCCCGTTTTTGCGGGCACCCGGCCCCAACCAAGAGGCGGATTTAATCTATGGCAAACGCCCAGACCCTCGACCGTATTTTCGAACTGGTCGCTCCCTTCAACAAGAAGGGCATTGAACTTCAAGCGGACACAACCTTCGCAACGGACCTTGATCTCGACAGCCTCACCGTGATGGATCTGGTGGCTGAAATCGAAGACGCGTTCGACATCATCCTGCCGCTCAATCTGCTGCCCGAGCTCGAGACCATCGAGCAGGTAGCCGCCGCCGTCGACCGCATCGTTGCCGACAACGACTGAGCCCTTTTGCCCGAGTACAGACGATGGACCTGTTTGACAAATTCGACGCGCTGATCGCCCAGAAATCCAGCCTGCCGTTCGAGAAGGCCGACCCCTTCAAAGTGGTGATGGACAAGGTTCTCTCCGAGACCGTTGCAATCATTGAGGGCCGCGAGACCATCCTTGCCGGCACCAACAATTACATGGGCATGACCTTCAACGAGGAAGCGATTGCCGCCGCCAAGGAAGCCCTGGACAATTACGGCACCGGAACAACCGGCAGCCGCGTCCTCAACGGCACCTATTCGGGCCATAAAGGCCTCGAGAAAACCATCGCCGACTTCTATGGCATGGACCATTGCATGGTCTTCTCTACCGGCTATCAGGCCAACCTTGGCATGATCTCCACCCTTGGCGGTGTAGATGATTATGTGATCATCGATGCCGACAGCCATGCCTCGATCTATGACGGCTGCGCCATGGGCAATGCCACCATCGTGCGTTTCAAGCACAATGACATCGAAAGCATGGAAAAGCGCCTGAAGCGCCTTCCGGCGGAGGCTGGCAAGCTGGTTGTCGTTGAAAGCCTCTATTCGATGCTGGGCGATGCTGCTCCGCTGAAAGAACTGCTGGAAACCGCCAAGAAATACGGCTGCACTACGCTCGTGGACGAAGCCCACTCGATGGGCTTCTGCGGTGAAAAAGGCCGCGGCCTTTGCGAGGAACTGGGTGTCGAGCATCTGGCCGATTTCATCGTCGGCACCTTCTCGAAATCGGTGGGCACGGTTGGCGGTTACTGCGTTTCGAACCATCCGAAATTCGATGTACTGCGCCTTGTGTGCCGCCCCTATATGTTCACGGCCAGCCTGCCGCCGAGCGTGGTGGCATCGGCAACGGCCTCGATCAAGGCGCTGGAGCGCAGCGGGAATCGCCGCGCCCATCTGTGGGAAAATGCCCGCCGCCTGCACGCGGGCCTGAAGGCTGCCGGCTTTACCCTCGCGACCGAAACGGCTTCGAGCCCGATCATCGCCGTCTGCCTGCCGGACCCGCTGATCGCCACCAAATTCTGGGAAAAGCTGCTGCTGAACGGCGTTTACGTGAACATGGCCCTGCCGCCTGCCACGCCGGCGGGCTACAACCTGATGCGGGTCAGCGTTTGTGCGCAGCATACGACCGAACAGATCGACGAGATCACCCGCCGCTTCATCGCAACAGCGGAAGAACTTGGCCTGAACGTCAAGGCTGCCTGATCCGGCGAACATCCGATACAGAAAGGGCCGCATTGCTGCGGCCCTTTTTCTTTGCCTATTTGAAGGCGCCCCTTTTCCTGAGGCTCCAGAAAAGCGAGATGCCGGCCAGCACCGGGTGGCGGCGCATCCAGTCGGTCACCTCGATCTCCACACCCGAGTGACGGCGGATCTTCCAGGCAAGATAATCGATGCCGCCATCGAAGGTCATGGACGCCTTCAGGAGCCGCAGAAAGCTGACCACCTTGCCGTTCCAGCGCCGTCGCGCCCAAAGGAAGCCGGGCGAGCGTGGCATCGCCTTATTGTCCGCCGCAATCACTGCCGCCAGATAGGGCGCAAACCGGTCGTAGCGGTCCTGATCGAGCAGGTAAAGCTCCAGCCCCTTGCCGGGCTTTTCAGACCGCAGCTCGGCGGCATAGGTGGCTTCAAAGGCTGCTACCCACCAGTCGCGCGGCTCGATACTTGCCGTGAGGGGCTTCGCAGCTTCAAGCATGGTCACGCCAGCTTCTGCGATAGCAGCCGCAATCCGGTCGCGCGCGGCACCATCTTTTGCCGAAAGCAGCAGTGTGGGTTGAGAGAAGCGCGCCCACACCGAGACATTCAAACAGTCGGCATGGGTGCGATACTCAAGGTCAGCGAGCGACAGGACCGCATATTTGGACCGCACGACCATGCCGCCATGGTCGAACTCATGATAGAATACGTTCGGCGGGATCAGCTTGTTGGCGACGGCCAGGAAGCGCCCTTCATAGGCTGCAGCATAGTCACTGACGATCACATAGAAATCGAGGATTTTGTCCTCGATTTCCCCCGTGCGCAGGCAGGAGCCATAGAAAAGCGTGCCGAGAGCAGCGTCGCCATAAAGGGCTGCGATCCGGCGGGCGGCTTCAACGGCTGCATCCGCCGCGGGGCGCTGCCATTCCTGAAGGATGAAATCGCGGGCGGCCGCGCGGGCTTGCTGTGCCTTGCTCATGCTTTCAGGCCGCGTGTCAGAGCCGGACGAAGGTGAGGCACTTGTCGCCCCGGAGCGTCACAGGGCGGCCCGGGATCGGGGTATAGATTTCACCGTCCAGCGTCATCGGGTCGCTGCCTTCGATGAGGATTTCGTCGCCGCAATAGGTATGCACGCCCTCGGCCGGGCGGCGGCCGAACACGCCGGTCAGCAGGTCGCGCATGCCGCGCCACACGTTGGCGCCGCCAAATTCAACAGCCGCGAAACGCAGCCCGCCAAGGCCGTCCTCGGCATAGGGCCTAAGGCCGAACAGAAGCCGGTCGAGTGTCGTGGCTGTCACGATGGCAAAACGCCCGGTCAGCGTTACCCGCCCTCGCACATCAAGCTGCATGGGTTCAGACGCCATCAGGTTGCGATCCTTGCCAAGCCCGGCGGCGGAGGAGATCAGCTTGAAAGCCGACCACAGGTGCGCCATCCAGTTGGGCAGGCCAAGGCTATAGGCATTCTCGCGACACCAGAAGATGCCCTTCACGATGCCGGCCGTGCCGAAGAAGGTACCCACCTTGGGGTGCGAGCCATCGCCCAGGTCCAGCTCGATCAGCTGGCGGCTCGTCAGATTGTCGTCCACCTTGCCGAAGGCGGCGAGGCGCAGCAATTTTTTGAGGACCGCATCCGGTCGCCCTTTGGCGCCAAGGTCTGCCGCCGTCATGTTCGTCTTGCCGCCCGGCAGGAAGGAAACCGGTGGGGTCGATTTGAAGGGGTTACGATAGAGAAGGGCTGCAAGCACAGCCCCGATTGTGCCGTCACCGCCGTTGATGACCAAGAGGCCGACGCCTGCACGGGCGAACAGCGCAAGGCCTTCATCGATGGATTCGATGCCATCAAGTTCGAAATGGATCACATGCGGGGTGGCATCCACAATGGCGCGGATGCGGGTCATACCCTCGGCGTTGGTGGAACTACGCGGGTTTGACAGGATGCCGACGAGCAAAATACCCGACCTGCCTTCTTCCACGATATGCCGCTCGTGCTGCATCGGTGCGCGTTCCAATCCCTGCTTGCTGACCGGCGTCTTCTTACCGTTTCAACGGCCGGGCTGCAAGCATCGTCGGTCAGCTACGCCGGAGCTTGCGCCGTTTGTCGGTCTGTTCCTTGTCCTTCCCGAACATATATTGAAGATCGATGGAAACCAACGTTTCTCCGGGGGGTGCGTCAAAAACGACATCTTCGTGGTCAGGTGCAGACAATCCAAGCTTGGGATTGTTGGAAAAACCGAAGCCTTCCGAGAAGAAATCGGATTTTCCGTTCGCATTGCGGTCATGCAGGATCACAAGCGCATAGCGACCGGGCGCCGGTAGCGGCACGCACATGCTGGCGTCATCTTCCAACGCCGGCACCTCGATGCGCACAAGCTTTTTGCCCTTCTTCAGGAACTCCGCCTTGTCGTTGCTGTAAATCTGGGCACGCAGGTTGCCCTCCGCCGAGCGGATATTGTGGATTTCAGCGCGCACAACGGCACCGCCGGCCGGCACTTCGCAGTCAGCCGAAGACTTTTCTTCGGCCAGGACCGGGGCCGAAACCATTGTCAGAGCAAGCAGGAAAGGAAGCGTAATGCGCTTCAAAAGACATCTCCTCTATCTTCGCCGTCGGGTCTTTTTTCTATTCTTGTCCCGATAGGCATCGCCGTCCAAGGTGGCAAAAATAAGGTAGAGCAGCACAAGCGTCGCCGAGCAAACGATTTTTCAACACAAATTGGCTTGCATCGGCGCCCGGGCCCGTGTAGCGCGGACGGATGCTGACCCTTATCGACCGCTATGTCCTGCGCCTTGTCATGACCCCGCTCATGACCACGCTCGGCATTGCGGCCCTCCTCCTTATCCTCGAGCGCATGCTGCGGCTTTTCGATTTCGTGGTGAACGAAGGCGGCCCCGTGGGCGTGGTGTTCGAGATGCTGGCGAACCTGACACCGCACTATATGGGCCTCGCGCTTCCCATCGGGCTTTTCCTCGGCATCCTTGTCGCCTTCAGGAACCTTTCACTTTCAAGTGAACTTGATTCCCTGCAAACCTCCGGTGTCGGGCTTGGCCGTTTGCTGCGCCCTGTGCTGATGCTGTCGCTTCTCCTGATGGCGGTGAATGTGGCGCTCGTTGGCTGGGTTCAGCCGCACAGCCGCTACGCTTACAGGGGCCTTGTCTATGACCTGCGCTCCGGCGCCCTTGGTGCCTCGATCCGGGTCGGCGAATTTGTCGAGATCGGAGACGATACGGTGCTCAGGATCGAGGAATCCCACAATCAGGGCAGCGACCTCCGCGGTATCTTCGTGGAGCGGCGCGACAGCCGCGGCAGTATTGCGGTTTCAGCCGACCGTGGCGGCTTCTTCGCCACCAGCGACGAACAGACCGTGATGCTCAGGCTTTATGACGGCATGCTCATTGACCTCAATGAAAGCCAGATGAAGCCGCGTGTCCTGTCGTTCGATCAGCAGGACCTAACCTTCCGTCTGCCCACGGGCTCCAGCTTCCGCGACAGGTTCGGCGAGGAACTCGAAATGACATTGCCGGAACTCTACCGGCACCAGCATGACAGCAGCCTGCCGCCCGAGAGCCGTCAGCGCATGGAAGCCAATTTCCACTGGCGCCTGATGCACAGCCTGACTTTCCTTGTGCTGCCGCTTCTGGCCGTGCCGATGGGCGTCACGAACAAGCGCGCCACCAAAGCTACCGGCTTCGTTGTCGGCCTCACGCTCGTCATCGTCTATAACGAGCTGATGGAAGCGATGGAAACGCTGGTCATCGGCGGCCACTCGCCCTTTGCCACCATATGGCTGCTGTTTGCCGGTTTCACGATACTCAGCCTGTACCTCTTCCGCGTTGCCGCCTATAAGGTAGGCGGTGATCCGCTTGCATGGATCAATGGCATATGGAGCAGTATCAAGACACCGCTGATCCGCACCACCCGCCGACTGATCGGAGTGAAAGACTGATGGCCATGACGTTCCTGCGCCCCCTGATCCCTTCGGGCACATTGGCGCGCTACATGATCCGGATGCACCTCGGTCGTTTCTTCGGCATCCTCATCGGCCTTTGCGCGGTATTGCAGCTTCTGGACCTTCTCGCCCAGTCGGACGAGATCATGGCCGCCGATGGCGCAACGTCTGCCTCACTCATCACCTATGTGGGGCTGCGGCTGCCGCAGATTATCAGCCAGTTTGTGCCCTTCGTGGCGCTTCTCGCCACCCTTCTCACCCTCGCCACGCTTAACCAGCATAGCGAGGTGATCGTGATGAAGGCTGCCGGGCTCTCGGCCCACCGCATCCTCCTGCCTGTCGGCTATGCCTCCTTCTTCATTGCGGCCGTGCACTTCACCTTCAACGAAACCGTTGTGGTGGACGCCACCGACCAGCTCGATTACTGGGCCGAACATGGCTACGCGATCGACCTGCCCCCCAAGACGGCCAACACCGGCCGCGTGTGGGTGAAGGAAGGCGACACGATCATTCTGGTGGAAGCCGTCAGCCAGGTGCAGAACCGGGTGGTGCTCGACAAGGTGAACCTCTTTGAACGCGACGGATCGGGCCGCCTCAAATCCATCGCTCGGGCCGACTTCGCCTGGCATCAGGACGGCAAATGGACCCTCCATGAGGTCCGGCGCTTCGATGCGGGCTCGCACGAGCTTTCGGTCACGCCGGTCGAGGAATGGACCATCCCTACCCGTCCGCAGCGTTTCATGGCGCTGACGGTGAAGCCGAAGCATGAATCGCTGCTATCGCTGTGGCATTCGATCGATGAACTGAGGGCCGAAGGCCTGCCGACCGAACGACTGATGACGAGCCTTCTGCACAAGATTGCTGCCCCGGCCTCGAGCCTCCTGATGCCGCTTCTGGCCGCCGTTGCCGCCTTCGGGGTGCACCGCGCCGGAAACCTGTTCATGCGGCTGGTGATGGGCATGGCACTCGGTTTCAGCTTCTTCGTTGCCGACAATTTCATGCTGGCGATGGGCGAGTTCGGGGTGGCACCGCCGCTCCTTGCCTCCTTCGCCCCCTTCCTCCTGTTCCTTGTCGTCGGCTATGCCGTGATCTTCCACACTGAAGAGGGCCACAAGCTGCCGCGCCGCAAAGAGGCCTCCGCGTGAGCGACCCTCAATTGCCGGGTGTCCAGAACGAGGAAAACCAAAGGGCCCGCGTCGCTTCCGGCGCGGGACTGGCACTGGTCGGACGCCTTGGCGCACTTATCGAAGTTGTTTCTGTCATCTTCTTCACCTGGGCTTACGGTGCGGTCACCTACGGTCTTTTCGCAGTTCTTTGGAGCTATGTGAAAGTCCTGACGGCCGTCAGCGACATCGCGATGACAACAGCCTTGCAACGCTTTGTGCCGCGTGCAGAGGGAGAGGCCGCAGATCATGCCGCCGGCTACGCCCTGAAGCTCAGCCTGATCGCATCAAGCCTGATGGCGCTTGCCCTTACGCTCGCAGCCCCCTTCCTCGGCCGCTTCATCAATGCAGGTGACGGGGACGCCGAACATCTGGTGCAGGTGATCCAGCTATATGCATGGGTGCTGCCTTTCTGGACGATTGTAGAGGTTGCCACCGCCGCCATCCGGGCGCGGCGCACCTTCGGGCCGGAAATCCGTGTGCGCATCTTTTATGAGCAGGGTCTTCGGCTCGTCGCTGCGCTGGCGTTTGCGGGGCTTGGCTTCAACACCTTCGGGCTTTTTGCTGCCCACCTCGTCAGCGTCATGCTTGCCGCGATCCTCGCGCTGCGGCTTGTCGCCAAACACTATAACTTTCGCGCGGTCATGGCGGCCCCGATGCGCGGGCTGCAGGTGCAGGCGATGCGCCGCTATGGCCGCACCGTGATGCCCGCGAACCTTGTGAAGAAGCTTTTCAGCGAATTCCCGGTCATGTATCTGAACCTACTGCTGCCCGGAGCCGCAGGCGCGGCCGCCGGTGGCTATTATGCCGTGGCCCGCAAGGTGGCAAGCGCCCTGCAGCTCGTGCGCCTGACCTTTGAATATGTGATGGCGCCACTTGCCGCAGAGCGTGACGGGCAAGGCGACCGCACGGCGCTTGGTGACATGTATGCCTTTGCCACCCGCATCTCCCTCGCCCTTGCCCTGCCCTTCGGGGTTTCGCTGATGGCGGCGCGGCACGACCTTCTCGCGGCCCTCACGCCCGAGTTTCAGGTGGCCGGTAGCGCAATTGTGATCCTGTGCGTCGCGCGTATCGTTGAGGCGGCCACCGGTCCCTCGTCTGCCATCGTTGAAATGCTCGGGCACCGCAGCCTGCCGCTTCTTAATGGCATTGCCGGGCTCGCCGTCCTGCTTGTTCTTGGCTTTGCCCTCATTCCGGAACAAGGGGTTACGGGGGCCGCCTGGGCCGCTGCCTTCGGTATGAATACGACCGCCATCCTCGGCCTTGTGCAGACGCAGGTCCTTTTCCGCCTCAATCCCTATACCCGCCTGATGATGCGGCCACTTGCGCTTGGCATCCTTCTCGGGGCGTTGCTTTTCGGCCTCGGTGACGCGCTAAACACCTTCGGCCCGCCCTTCGGCCTTGTTTCTGCCGTGTTTGGCTTTATGGTGTCGCTCCTGATTCTGGTGCGATACGGGATCGGCCCGGAAGATGCGCTGGCCCTCGGGCGCTTTGGACGCATCCTGCGGTACGGACGGGCCTGATATCTGAGTGCGGCACAGTGCCGCGTATCAGAAAATGATGTTGCGATGCGGCACTCGCGGCTAGTATGAGCGCCGATAGACAGCGAAAATGATTGCGGAGTGCAAGCGATGCGGTTCAGCTTCCTGAAGCAAAAGAGCCATTATCTCGACAAGATGACCATCAAGGAACTTGTGGTCGCGTTCTTCGGCTATTATGCCGTGCAGGTGTATCTGGTGCTGGCGGCTGTCAGCCTTTATGTCGCCTTCACCTATGGCACCAGCCTGCTCGCGGGCCTCGCGGCGGCAGCCATCGCCATCGCGCTCTATCCGCTGTCGTGGTACATCACCCACCGCTGGATCCTGCATGGGCAGTGGCTTTACAAGAACCCGCTGACCGCGCCCCTGTGGAAGCGGATCCATTATGATCACCATCAGGATCCGCACCATCTGGAGGTGCTGTTCGGCGCGCTTTACACCACGCTGCCGGCCATCGGCATCGTCACCATCCCGGCGGGCTATTATCTCGATGGCATCGGCGGTGCCGGTGCAGGCTTCGCAGCCGGTGTGCTGTGGACCTGCTTCTACGAATTCTGCCACTGCATCCAGCATCTGAACTACAAGCCCAAGAATGCGTTCCTGAAGCACATGAAGGAACAGCACATGATGCACCACTTCCATGATGAAGATGGCAATTATGGCATCACCAGCTTCTTCTGGGACAAGCTCTTCGGCACCTATTACCTGCGCAAGGATCGCCCCGTGAAAAGCGCCACCGTCTTCAACCTCGGCTATACCGAGGAAGTGGCGGCGACTTACCCGTGGGTCGCGAACCTGTCCGGCGGCGTCGATGATCGCCGCCCGCGCGAGAAGCGCGAAAGCTACAAAACCGGTGCGGACGAAACGAAGGCGGCTGAATAAGCCGCCTTTGGCGTTACCAGTACGGGGAAGCATACCGTGAGCGAACTCATTATCCGGCCTGTTGTTACAAAGGCCGACCTCAGGACATTCATCCGCGTCACCGAAACCGTCTACAAGGACGATCCGGTATTCATCCAGCCCCTGATGCTGGAACGGATGGAAAGCCTTTCGAAAGACAAGAACCCCTTCTTTCTGCATGCGGAAGGCGAATACTGGATCGCCGAGCGCGACGGCGTGGCTGTTGGCCGCATCTCCGCACAGGTTGACCCCAATCTGCAAGAAAAGTGGGGGCCAGGCCTCGGCCATTTCGGGCTTTTTGAAGCGACCGATTTCGAGGCGGCCGAAGCGCTTTTCAAAACCGCAGCCGACTGGCTGAAAGCCAAAGGCATGACCCGCATCCAGGGGCCATGGTCGCTGTCCGCCAATCAGGAATGCGGCATGCTTGTCGATGGTTTCGATACGCCGCCCGTGGTGATGATGCCGCACGGCCGCCCCGAATATGACGGCTGGCTGAAGAAGCTCGGCTTTGAAAAAGCCAAGGACCTGCTTGCATGGTATCTCGATATCCGCGACGAACCCGAAGAGCGGATCGGGCGGATCGTAGAAATGGGCAAGCGCAACAAGAAGATCAAGATCCGCGAGATCGACATGAAGCGGTTCGACGAAGAACTCGCGCTCATTCTCGATATCTTCAATGACGCCTGGGCCGACAACTGGGGCTTCACCCCCTTTACCGACGCCGAAGCCACGCACACCGCTGCGTCGCTGAAGCCCATCGTGAAGCCATACCGCACCCTGATCGCTGAATATGACGGCGAACCCGTGGGCTTCATGGTGACGATCCCCGATGTGAACCACCATATCCGTGACCTGAAAGGCAAGCTCCTCCCCTTCGGCATCTTCAAGCTCCTCGCCCGCATGCTCGGCAAAAAATCGGACGAGCGTGTGCGCGTGCCGCTGATGGGGATCCGCAAGTCGCTGCAGAAATCCAAGGTCGGCGGCATCATCCCGATCATGCTGATTGAAGCCACCCGCCCGGGTGTGCGCAAGCGCGGCGCCAACTTTGCCGAGCTTGGCTGGATCCTTGAGGACAACGACGGCATGAACAACATGCTGCGCGAAGTCGCCTGCGTGCATTACAAGACGATGCGGATTTACGAGAAGCCGATCGGCTAGGCTAACCCGATTGCATCAGGCGCACGCCCTCGTCGCGCTCGAAGAGATACAGAAGATTACGGAGCGCCTGACCGCGTTCCGTTTTCAGTTCCGGGTCCTTCGATACAAAAAGCCGGGCGTCGTCGTTCGCCATCGGGATCATGTCGCCGTGCGCTGCGAAATCGACGAGCCGGAATTCCGGCAGGCCCGATTGTTTGAGCCCAAGGATTTCGCCGCCGCCCCGAAGGCGCAGGTCTTCTTCGGCGATCAGGAAGCCGTCGTCGGTGTCGCGCATCACCTGCAGGCGGGCACGGGCAACCTCGCCAACCGACTGGGCACGAACGAGCAAGCATGTTGACTTGGCAGCCCCGCGCCCCACCCGGCCACGCAGCTGGTGCAGCTGGGCAAGGCCGAAGCGTTCGGCATGTTCGATCACCATGATGGAGGCTTCAGGCACATCAACGCCGACCTCGATCACGGTGGTGGCGACCAGAAGCTGGATATCGCCTTTCTGGAAGGCTTCCATCACCGCGTCTTTCTCCGGCCCCTTCATGCGGCCATGGACAAGCCCCACGGCACTTTCGCCAAACACGTGAGCAAGCATGCCATAGCGTTCCTCGGCGGCCGCCAGATCGCTGTTTTCGGATTCCTCCACGAGGGGGCAAACCCAATAGGCGCGCGCCCCCTGCGCCATCGCCCGGCGCAGGCCATCGATCACATCGGATAGCCGGTCTTCCGACACCACACGGGTATCAATGGGCGTGCGCCCCGGCGGCTTCTCGCGGATCAGCGACACATCCATGTCGCCGTAGGCGGTCAGCGTCAGCGTGCGCGGGATGGGGGTCGCCGTCATACCCAGCACATCGATGCCATGGGCGGCCTTGTCGGCCAGCGCCAGCCGCTGCTGCACCCCGAAGCGATGCTGTTCATCGATGATCGCAAGGCCAAGATCGCGGTAGGCCACATCATCCTGAATAAGGGCATGGGTGCCGATGAGGATATCGATCTCGCCGGCCTTCAGGCTGGCCAGCAGTGCGTCGCGCGCCTTGCCCTTGGTACGGCCGGTGAGCAGCGCGACCTTTAGGCCCGCGGCAGCGGCCAGCTTCTCGATCCCTGCCGCGTGCTGGCGCGCGAGGATTTCGGTCGGCGCCAGAAGGGCTGCCTGTGTGCCCGCTTCCACAGCGGTCGCCATCGCCAGAAGCGCCACGACCGTCTTGCCGCTACCCACATCACCCTGCAAAAGGCGCAGCATGGCGCGGTCACCACCCATGTCTGCCGTAATCTCGGCAAGCGCCTTTTCCTGATCGCCGGTAAGCGCATAGGGGAGTGCGGCCCGGATCTGTGCCGTCAGCTTGCCGTTCCCGACGATTGCCCGTCCCCGCTTCTTGCGGACCTTTTCCCGCACCAGTGCCAGCGCCAGCTGGGTTGCCAACAGCTCGTCATAGGCCAGCCGCCGCCTGGCCGGGCTATCAAGCGCGATATCATGCCCGGTTTCGGGTGAGTGCAGGTCCGTGAGCGCCGCCTTAAAGCCGGGCCAGCCCTCGCGTGCCATCAAGCCTGCGTCATGCCATTCGGGCAAGTCGGGAATTTGCCCCAAGGCATCAAGCACCGCCTTGCGGATCACCTTGCCCGAAAGGCCGGCTGTGAGCGGATAAACGGTTTCCAGAAGCGGCAAGCTGCCCTCTTCCTCGGGCTTCACCATATAGTCCGGATGGGTGATCTGCTTGACTCCCTGATATTCCTCCACCCGGCCCGAAATCAGCCGGGTTTCACCCTCCGGCAGTTGGGCGCGCAGCCAGTCGGCACGCGGATTGAAGAAAACGAGGGTCAGGAAGCCCGTCTCGTCTTTCGCGAGCACTCGGTATGGCACGCGTTTCGAAGGTGCGGGGCGGTGTTCGATGATATCAAGCGACAAGGTGGCGATACTGCCCGGCACGGCATCCGCCACGCTCGGCCGGTAGCGCCGGTCAATCAGGCCGGTCGGCAGATGCAACAGCATGTCGCGGATACGGGTGCCGGAAAGTTTATCGATAAGCGCGCGGTTACGCTTGCCGATGCCAGAGAGGCCCTCTATATCCGCAAAAAATGCATTCAAGGCTGGCGGCCGCATCGGCCCTGTCTCCCCGGAATTTCGCTTTATCGGGGGTGGACCTTAGCCTATGGTGGCGGCCCCGCCAAGAGAGCGAAACGATAAGAGAATTCCGATGAGCGACTATAACCCCCATGCCCCCCTGAGCCTTGAAGACCGGCGTCGCCGCCTTGTCTTCCGTTCGTGGCACCGGGGCATCAAGGAACTGGACCTCATCTTCGGCAATTTCGTCGAAGCGAATGTGGCGACCTTCAGCGATGACGACTGCGCCTGGTTCGAACGCCTCTTCGAGGAACAGGATCATGAAATCCTCGCATGGGTCACGGGCGGCGCGCCCGAGCCTGACGACTTCAAGGGCGAGATGATGGACCGGCTGAAAAAGCTCGATTTCATGACGCTGAAGGCACGCTGAGCCCACCTCCATGACGAACCCCGCCGCCGATGCCCTGCCCTTTTCCCACGCGCTCGACGCCCTGACGAGCGGCGACCCTGTCACGCGCATGTCCGGCGTTGTGCCGGGCTTCGATGGCATGATGCTCGGGGCACTGGCCTCGCGCGTGTACGGCAAGGATAAACGGGCGCTTGTGCATGTGGCGCGGGATGATGCGCGGCTTGCCGCCCTTGAAGCCACCGTCCGCTTCTTCTCGCCCGAAACCGAGGTCATCACCTTCCCGGCGTGGGACTGTCTGCCTTATGACCGCGTGAGCCCGGCGGGCGAGATCGTCGCGCACCGGATGGCGACGCTCGCCGAACTGGCCGCGCGCAAGCCCAAAGGACCGCTCCTTCTCCTCACCACCATCAACGCCGCCCTGCAGCGCGTGGTGCCGAAATCGGCGGTCGCGACATCCAGCCTGATAGCCGCCCCCGGCGACACGCTTTCAATGGACGATGTGATCGCCTTCCTTGTCGGCGCCGGTTATCGCCGCGCGGGGCAAGTGATGGAAGCCGGAGAGTTTGCCGTGCGTGGCGGCCTTGTCGATATTTTCCCCTCGGGCGAGGCCGAGCCAGTGCGGCTCGATTTCTTCGGGGACGAACTGGATGCCATTCGTCGCTTCGATCCCTTCACGCAGCTGACGACCCAGAAGGCCGACAAGCTGCATCTGATTTCAGCCAGCGAGATTGCCTTCACGCCCGAGGCCATCAGTCGCTTCCAGCGCACCTACACGTCCACCTTCGGCCCTGCCAAGGGTGAAGACCCGCTTTACGAAGCTGTGCTTGATGGCCGCCGCTATCAGGGCGCCGAGCACTGGCTGCCCTTCTTCCATGACCGGCTGGAGACCATCTTCGATTATCTCGACGACCCCGTCGTCACGCTGGATCACCAGACCGACGAAGCCGCCGCCGAGCGTTTCACGGCCGTAGCCGACTATTACACGGCCCGCAAGGAAGCGTGGGAAACCGCCAAGGCGACAAGAGACACCCGCATCCCGCCCTACAAGCCCGTGCCGGCAGAAAGCCTGTTTCTGGATGCTGATGGCTGGGGTGACCTCACCGATGCGCTTGGTGCCCTGCACCTGACCCCCTTCAAGGCGCCACAGGTGCCGGGCCTTGTGGCGTTCGAGGCAGCACAGGGCCGCGATTTCGCGCCCGAACGCGCGGCCCGCGAAGGCAATATCTATGACGCGCTGAAAACCCACGTCGATGCCTTGCGCGACGCTGGCAAACGCGTGGTGTTCGCAAGCTACTCGGAAGGCGCGGCTGAACGTCTGAAAGGGGTGCTTGAAGATCACGGCGTCAAGCCTGTGGGCGTTGCCGAAGGCTGGGCCGATATCCGTCACGCCAACCCGCGGCTGGTGGCCATCACCGTGCTGCCACTCGAGAGCGGGTTTGAAACCGCTGACCTCGCAATCATCAGCGAGCAGGATGTGCTGGGCGACCGGCTGGTGCGCAAGGTGCGCCGCTCGAAGAAAGCCGACAATTTCCTGACAGAAGCGGCCGCGCTCAGCCCCGGCGATCTCGTGGTGCACGCCAGCCACGGCATCGGGCGCTTCGAAGGGCTGGAGACCGTCGAGGTGACGGGCGCTGCGCATGACTGCGTGCTCCTCACCTATCATGGCGGCGACAAGCTTTATGTGCCGGTCGAGAATATCGAGGTCCTGTCGCGTTACGGCAGCGACGAGACCGGCGCCCAGCTCGACAAGCTTGGCGGCGTGGCATGGCAGGCCCGCAAGGCGAAGATGAAGGAACGCATCCGCGAGATGGCGGGTGAACTGATCAAGCTCGCCGCCGCCCGCGCACTCAAGGAAGGCCATGCCATCGCCGCCACAGACGGCGCCTATGAGGAATTCTGCGCCCGCTTCCCCTATGCCGAAACCGACGACCAGCTGCGTGCGATCGCCGATGTGGCGGCCGACCTCGCCTCCGGCCGACCGATGGACCGGCTCATTTGTGGTGACGTGGGCTTCGGCAAAACGGAAGTGGCGCTCAGGGCGGCTTTCCTTGCCGTCATGGCCGGCTATCAGGTAGCCGTGATCGCCCCCACCACCCTTCTTGCCCGCCAGCATTTCCAAACCTTCACCGAGCGTTTCAAGGGCCTGCCCGTGCGCATCGCGCAGCTTTCCCGGCTGGTATCCGCCAAGGAAGCAAACGCCACCAAGGACGAGATGAAGGACGGCAAGCTCGATATCGTCATCGGCACCCATGCCCTTCTCGGCAAGGGGATCGGCTTCCGTGACCTCGGCCTGATGATTGTGGACGAGGAACAGCACTTCGGCGTGGCCCACAAGGAACGCCTGAAAGCCCTGAAGGCCAATGTCCATGTGCTGACGCTGACAGCCACCCCTATCCCGCGTACCCTGCAGATGGCGATGAGCGGCATCCGTGATCTTTCGATCATCGCGACCCCGCCCGTTGACCGCCTGGCAGTGCGCACCTTCGTGCTGCCGTTCGACCCTGTGGTGATCCGCGAGGCCTTGCTGCGCGAGCATTACAGGGGCGGCCAGAGCTTCTTCGTGGTGCCGCGCATCGCCGATATCGCCGAAGCTGCCGACTTCCTGAAGGAACAGGTGCCCGAAGTGCGTTTCACCATCGGCCACGGCCAGATGGCAGCGTCGGAACTCGAGGACGTCATGACTGCCTTCTATGAAGGCAAATATGAAGTGCTGCTTTCGACCACCATCGTTGAATCCGGTATCGATATCCCGACCGCCAACACGATGATCCTTTACCGCGCTGACCGCTTTGGCCTGGCGCAGATGTATCAGCTCCGTGGCCGCGTGGGGCGTGCGAAGGTGCGGGCTTACGCCTACCTCACCACCCCGCCCGGCCAGATGATCAGCGACAATGCCGACAAGCGCCTGCAAGTATTGCAAACGCTGGATACGCTCGGTGCCGGCTTCACGCTCGCCAGCCACGATATGGATATCCGGGGCGCAGGGAACCTGCTGGGCGAGGAACAGTCCGGCCATATCCGCGAAGTGGGTGTGGAGCTTTACCAGAAGATGCTCGAGGAAGCCGTGGCCGAAGCCCGCGCCGGCGGGTTCGAGGAAGCCGAGACCGACTGGTCCCCCACCATCAATGTGGGGGCCACCGTGATGATCCCGGAAAGCTATGTACCGGACCTCAACCAGCGCATGGCGCTTTACCGCCGTCTTGCCGACCTCGACACGCGCGAGGAAATCGACGGGTTCGCCGCCGAACTGATCGACCGCTTCGGTCCGCTGCCACCACCGGTGAAGCAGTTGACCGCCATCATGATCATCAAGGGCCACGCCAAACGCGCCGGGATCGACAAGCTGGAAGCCGGCCCCAAGGGTGTCATCATCGGCTTCCGGAACGACAAGTTCGAAAATCCCGCGGGCCTTGTAGAGTTTATCTCGGGCAGCGGTATTCGGGCAAAACTCAGGCCGGATCATAAGCTTATTTACTTCGCGGCCGAAGCAAAGATCGGCGCGCGACTGAAGATGGTGCATGCCCTTGTAAAAGAGCTGGAAGCCCGCGCGCGGCGTTAACCTTAATTCACTTTTCTATTACATCGGATTGATATATGTTCCGCGTCCTCAACAAGGCCGGCAGCAAGCTGGCCGCTATGCGACAGTGAGGATATATCAATGCTAGCAGCACGCTTTTTCAAACTTGGGGCCTTATATGGCCTGATCGGTATCGCCCTTGGCGTTTACATGGGGGCAAGCCACGACCATAGCCAGATGCCGACCCATGCCCACCTGAACCTTCTCGGGTTCGTTTCGATGATGCTTTTCGGCGCCTATTACCGCCTGCATCCCGCTGCCAACCACACGATGCTGGCACGGATGCATTTCTGGCTGTCGAACATCGGGCTGTGGATGATGATTGTTGGCCTGTTCGTCATGTTCAGCGGCAATATGGAAGCCGAGCCGCTCACGGCCGTGGGCTCCATCATCGTGCTCATCTCGATGGCAATGTTTGTGGCCGTAACGCTGCGGACCAAAACGCCAACGGCTTACTAAGCCAGCACACTCAAACTTTCAGGCGCCCGCTGCGGCGGTCGCCTGCGCATGGTCGATCACTTTCACAAGCTCGCCATGGTCCTGCGCGCCGGATACGGCAAAGCGACCATCGAAAATGAAGAAGGGCACGCCCTGCACGCCCATCCGGTGCGCCTCAGCCACTTCCGCCTGAACGGCGTCCTTGTCCGCGTCACTCGCCAGCAGATCGGTCACCAGCGTGTGGTCCATCCCTGCCCGTTCTGCGATATCGGCGAGCAACTCGCGGTCCCCCAGAAACGCACCTTCCTCGAAATAGGCACGCATCAGCCCCTCGACGACAAGGTCCTGCTTGCCGGGCGCCAGCGCCCAGCGGATCAGGCGGTGGGCGTCCAGCGTGTTGGCGATCCTTGCCGGACGCTCGAAATCGAAGGCGATGCCCAGCGCCTCACCCCGCGCGATCAGATGCTTCCGCGCCTGTTGGAACTGCGGGCTGTCGCCAAATTTCTGCGCGTAATAGGTGGCCCGGTCCACGCCTTCGGCTGGCGTTTCGGCGCTCAACTGATAAGGCCGCCAGCGCACACCGGTGACCGCCGCCGGCCGCGCAGCGACCGCGAGGTCCAGTTCCCGTTTGCCGACGAAGCACCAGGGGCAGACCACATCGATCACCGTATCGATCAGCATCGCTTACTTCCTTCAAATTGCGCACACGCATTAAACAGAGCTTTACCCTTTCACCTTATGGTCAGCTAATCAAGGAGGAGAAGCCACCGTGATCGACGCCCTAAACATTGCCGCAAATGGCCTCATCCAGTCCGAAAAACGGGCGACGGATGTGGCGCGCAAGATCATTGACGACACAACGGCGGCGGCCAATTTCTCCCTCGATGACCTGCCCGAAGGCGCCAACACGGCTGCCGTGGCTACCGCCACCGGCGGCAGCGGCAAGCTTTCAGGCGGCCCCGGTTTCGGCGACCTGATCCAGCATATGGTAGACCTGAAGACGGAAAAGCATGTCTTTGCCGCCAACGCGAAGGTCTTCAGCTCGATCGACGAAACGCTCGATGAAGGCCTCGGTCGCCTTCTGGACGACAAGGGCTGACGAAGCCCCATCGTTCGATTCCTTCTGGAACTCCTCACCCGAACGCCTATACTCTCGCCCCGAGGGAGTATTGCTCAGTATGAAAATAGCCATCATTTCCAGCGAGTTCGGCGAAGCTGCGAAAGCAGCCGCCCGTCTGCGCAGCCACTATCCTGTGGTGGGCACCCGCGAGGCCGAGGTGATCGTCGCCCTTGGCGGCGATGGCTTCATGCTGCAAACCCTGCATGCCTATATGAACCAGAATGTGCCCATCTTCGGGATGAACAAGGGTACCGTCGGCTTCCTGATGAACGAATATGAAGAGGAAGGCCTGATCGAGCGGATCAAGGCGGCCACCAACTTCACGATCCATCCCTTGCGGATGCGCGCCACCACCTGCGACGGCGAAACGATCGAATATATGGCGGTGAACGAGGTATCCCTCCTGCGCGAAACCCGGCAGGCCGCCAAGATCCGCGTTTCCATCGACGGCACCGAACGTATCCCCGAACTGGTGGGTGACGGCATCCTCGTGGCCACGCCCGCCGGCAGCACGGCTTATAATCTTTCCGCCAATGGCCCGATCATTCCGCTCGGCGCTGATCTCATGGCGCTCACCCCCCTTGCCGCCTTCCGCCCGCGTCGCTGGCGCGGGGCATTGCTGCCGCACAATGTGTCGGTCGAGCTTGTGGTAATGGACCCGAGCAAACGGCCGGTTTCCGCGGTCGCCGATATGCATGAGGTGCGCGATGTGCGCAAGGTGGTGGTCGAGGAAGCCCGCGATATCCGGATTAATCTTTTGTTCGATAGCGAACATAACCTCGCCGAACGTATCTTCGGCGAGCAGTTTGTACACTGAGCCAACAACATAAACCAAATTGGGGGGCTAACATGAGACCCATGAAATACCTGACCGGGCTGCTGATGGCAGCGCTGGTCATGAGCGGGCCGGCTTTTGCCGACGACAAGAAAGAAGAGGCTGCAAAGCCCGTCGGTGAACCCAAGGTCTTCGAGACGACCCACAAGGGCACCTTCGGCGGCACCGCCGTCAGCTACAAGGCTGTCGCGGGAGAGACCTACCTCAAGGATGAAAACGGCGAGCCGACCGCTGCCATTTTCTCCACGAGCTATATCCGCACCGATGTGAAAGATACTGTTTCCCGCCCTGTCTTCTTCGTCTTCAACGGCGGCCCAGGCTCGGCGAGCGTGTGGCTGCATATGGGTCTTTACGGCCCCAAGCGCATCATCGTGCCGTCGGACGCCAAGGATGATGGCGCCGCGCCCTTCAAGCTTGTCGACAACCCGGATTCGATCCTCGATCAGGTCGACATGGTCTTCATCGACCCCGTCGGCACCGGCTGGTCGCGTGCCATCGGCAAGGGCAAAAGCGAGGACTTCTGGGGCGTGAAGGAAGACGCCAAGTCGGTCGCGGAATTCATCCGCATCTGGCTGCAGAAGAACAATCGCTGGAACAGCCCCAAATATCTGTCGGGCGAAAGCTATGGCACCACGCGTGCCGCCGCTCTCCTGAATGAACTTCAGGGCAGCTATACCGATATCGCCATCAACGGCGTGGCGCTGATTTCCTCGATCCTCGATTTCTCGTGGGACAGCTATGACCCCGGCCAGACACGCGCCTATATCGGCTATCTGCCGACGATGGCCGCCACCGCCTGGTATCACGGCCTTGTCAGCCACGAAGGCCGCACGCTTGAAGGCTATATCGAGGAAGTCCGCCAATTCGCGCTTGGCGACTATGCGACCGCCCTTCTCCTTGGCAACCGCCTGCCGAAGGCGAAGTTCAACGAGATTGCCGAGAAGGTGGCAGGCTACACAGGCCTGAAACTTCAGTATGTGAAAAATGCGAACCTGCGCGTTCACTATTACAAGTATCTGAAGGAACTGCGCCGCGATGAAGGCCTCACCGTTGGCCGCCTTGATGGCCGCTATCTCGGCCGCGACTATGAAGGCACGGGCGAGCATTTCGACAATGACCCGTCCTTCTATGGCATCGATTCCGCCTACAACGCCGGCACGATGCATTATTTCCAGAATGACCTGAAGGTCGATATCGAGCGCAAGTTCACCGTGATCGGCGGCGTGCGCAACTGGAAGGGCCTCGAATATGGCGGTTATGACGGCGGTTTCGTGAATGTCGCCCAGCATGTGGGCCAGGCCCAGCGCGAGAACAGCGGCATCAAGATCCTGGTAGCGAACGGCTATTACGACTTCGCAACCCCCTTCTTTGCGACCGAGAATACCTTCAACGACAATGGTATCGACACCGCGAAGGTCACTTTCACCTATTATGAATCCGGCCACATGATGTATGCCCACGAGCCGAGCTTCCAGCAGCTCGTGAAAGATGTGCGGGATTTCATCAGGAAGTAAAAAACATATGAGGCTCACCTGCTGCCTGATGGGTGAGCCTCTCTCCTCTAGAACCTCTGTGACAGAAGATTTGCATCTACCTGTTCAAAATCTGGCAATTCATTCTTGAATACTGCCTCGTACAACAGGTCTATGAACAATTTCCCCTTACCAAAAATGAAATTTATATCTTCCGATACTTGGCTCTTAACTTCTGGGTCGGAAAAATCCATCCCCTCCACCCGCCTGAAGCCATTGCCAAGATCCATAGCGATCAAACCAACCTTAGAAGAAAAACTCAAAAGTGTTCCCATTTCATCATTCTCATAGAATTTAATCTCTTCGTCACACACGGAGCCATCCTCGTATGCCCTCCTTCTAGATTCCTCCTCTTCATTATAGTTATTGAGTAATCTTACAAATATCTTTCTGTGATCGTGCAGTATTTTAAATTGAAAATTTTTTCTATTCATCTCAATTGATTTATTGACTTGATACCCAACCGCAACAACAGCCGCGAAGCCAGTCAGCATTGTCGCTAAACCCTCAAAGACAGCCTCAGCCTCAAGGCCTACTCCCTTGGTAAGTACGAGCAAGGGAAATGCGCCTAATGTTGTACCAGCCAATCCACCCAAGAAGACCAAAGATGTATCCCTATAGCCTTGAATAAGCCTATCAAGTTTGCCCCACATCTGATCTTTCTCCAGTCGCAAATTATTGCAGCCCAACCATCACCAGCTAAAAGCGAATATAGAAAGTGCGCAACCCTAAGGATACAGCAAGCCAAATAAAGAGGGGGCCTCGAAGGCTTGTCGCCTGAGGCCCCGCTCCTCCCGTCCCGATCTTGTGATCGGTGATTATCCCTGCAGTCTCAGATGAAATTGTCGTCCGCGGCGGCGCCGTCCGAAAGGGGCAGGCGCACAGTGAAGCGGCTGCCCTCGCCCACACTGCTTTCCAGCGTCAGGTCGCCGTCCAACCGCCGCGCCAATTCGCGCGAGATATGCAGGCCAAGATTTGCTCTGCTAATTGCCGGTCGGTGGAATGGCGATCAATTTCTCAGCCAAAGTCCGAGCTGCATCCAATGACGGATGATTACTGTCAAAATACATCGGGACGCCATTTCTTATCGCCCAACATGTTTGCCTGTCGCAGAATGAAGATGTCGGATCAAACAAAACAACATTACTAGGCCACACCGTCTCGCGGAACTTCTTGAGCACAAATTCATTTCTTTCTTTATAGTAGGAATAGGAACTACCAAGAAGGCCATATGAATGCATATAACTGAAGTAAAATTTCCTATCTTTTGATTCGATTAAATCACTATTTACTTCTTTATAAATAAGATTTCTGATGTCTGAACGAATCTCTGGAATTGGCAGCATTACAAAAACTCTTCTCTTTTTTTGCGCCAGAAGGGAAATCGTCCGCGCGAAATCCTGCCACAAAGCCT
The DNA here is from genome assembly GCF_026719705.1 of Pseudokordiimonas caeni. Taxonomy (GTDB): domain Bacteria; phylum Pseudomonadota; class Alphaproteobacteria; order Sphingomonadales; family Kordiimonadaceae; genus Gimibacter; species Gimibacter caeni. The sequence goes on from NZ_JAPPRR010000001.1 coordinate 1,499,641, forward strand.
CACGCGGACTTATCCCGCCAGGAACGATTATGTCAGGTTGCTCATCTGGCAGAGAAAGAGGACGCCCCTTCAAACTACCAAAGAAATATAGCCCGTAACGGTATCCTACAACAACGTTCTGCAAATCAAAATTACCCATAATGTCTTCTATGGCTCTGTTATTCCACCTCACGCAATCATGGTCACTGCGACTGTCGTAATTGAGAGACGGATAACACTGACTAAACGAATATTGCTTAACCCCCTCCCCCTTTTCTCTCAATTGTTCGGCCAAAGCATATGAAAGCTCAACCACATGGCTATCCCCCCATACTGCCCAAGTAGCCTTCTCATCAAAATAAGAGCAAACTTTCTCTGGAGACCAGGTTCTAAGCGATGAAAAATGACAGGTTTCTCTATAGGGACTGATCTCTATTTTTCCTGCCAATGCGTTCGTTTCGGTCAGATAACGCTGCGGCAAGCCGTTAGTCAGTCTTACAAACCCAGCTACAGCAATGATAGCCGATACCGCAAAAGTGCTAATCAAAAACACCTGCTTCTGACGTAGTTCAATGTGGGCGCTCGCGTTTGATTTCGCCCCCTTTCGTAATTTACGAAACGGCGTCTCTACGTATTTCCAAGTTAGGTGAGAAAGAAAGAACACCAACAATAGGAGGACAACATAATCAAACTCCGAAACAGCAACGCTCGACGAGAGTCTATAGAAGGCAAAAATTGGCTGGTGCCAAAGGTAGGCGCTGTAACTAATCAATCCAACCCATACCATGGGCCGAATGCCCAACACGCGAGAAGCGATAGAACCTTCCGCGCCGAACAGTATGACTAGCGTAGCTCCCCCGACTGGCAATAGCGTCAATAAAGATGGATTCGGAGTATGCTCATCAAAAAAAATGACCGCTGCAGCAATTGCACATAGGCCCAGAAACGCGATCCAGTCATTTGGCTTAGGCAACCCAACACGTGTCACATAGACAGCTGCCAAGGCTCCCGCCAGTAGCTCCCACGCCCTTGTTATAGGCATATAGAATGTAGCTGCAGGATGACTTCTAACGAGCCATTCTGCCAAGCCAAGACTAACAAAAAAACCAATCACGAGACATGGCACGAACAACCTTGGTCGATACTTAACCAAAAAATACACAAGAATAGGGAAAACAATATAAAATTGCTCCTCGACACCTAAGCTCCACGTATGAAGCATTGGCCTTTCACCTGAGTCAAATCCGAAATAGTCCCCTTTTTCGTAGAAGAAAACATTAGCAATAAACAGCATTACAAAAATAATACTATTTACAAATTCCAACATTCTATCGGGTTCTAACAAAAAAAATGCAATAATTAAGCTAAAAAACAAAACAAAACAAAGAGATGGTAATATTCTTCGTGCCCTAGCTTCATAAAAATTCAGAACAGAATAACTGCCATTCAAAACATCTCTATACAGAATGGACGTGATCAAAAATCCGCTTATCACAAAAAAAACATCAACCCCCACAAATCCTCCATGAAAATAGGGAAACTTGGCGTGGTTAAATAAAACTGCGAGAACTGAAATCGCTCTTAGTCCGTCAATTTCTCTACGATATGCAATTGCCATACTTTTTCTCTCAGTTAGAAATCAGCTACACGAGCTGACAACCATTAATTTGGATAATCTCAAAAAACGAAGACCAATCAAGAACAAAGAGGGGGCCTCGAAGGCTTGTCGCCTGAGGCCCCGCTCCTCCCGTCCCGATCTTGTGATCGGTGATTATCCCTGCAGTCTCAGATGAAATTGTCGTCCGCGGCGGCGCCGTCCGAAAGGGGCAGGCGCACAGTGAAGCGGCTGCCCTCGCCCACACTGCTTTCCAGCGTCAGGTCGCCGTCCATCCGCCGCGCCAATTCGCGCGAGATATGCAGGCCAAGGCCGGTGCCTTCCTGTTTGCGCGAATAGACGTCGTCCGTCACCTGATGGAATTTCTCGAAAACCTTCGGCTGGTTTTCCTCCGAAATACCGATGCCAGTATCCCAGATCGTCAGCTCCACGATATTTTCGTCGCGGTTTTCAGCAATTTCGCAGCCGATGGTGCCGCCCTCGGGTGTGAACTTCACGGCGTTCGAGAGAAGATTGACGATGATCTGAGTGGTGCGCCGGTCATCCGCCTTGATGACAACATCGGTGGTGGTGGCCAGAAGCCCTTCCACATCGATCTGCTTCTTGCGGGCGGCTTCCACATTCATCTGCACGGCCTTCATCAGCACGCGCTCAAGCGGCAGTTCATCGATCAGCAGCGACAGGCCACCGCTTTCAATGACCGCCACATCCAGAATGTCGTTTATGAGGCCAAGCAGATGCTGGCCTGATTTGCGAATATCCGCCGCATAGGCGAGATAGGCATCTTCAAGCTCGCCAAAGGCCTTGCGCTCGAAGCTTTCGGCAAAGCCGATGATGGCATTGAGGGGCGTGCGCAGTTCATGGCTCATGGCCGCCAGGAATTCGTTCTTGGCGCGCAGTGCAGTGGTCGCCTGCGCAGTTGCGTCATCAAGCGCGATATTCTTGCGGGTCAATTCGGTCAGAAGCTTTTCAAGCCGTTCCTGGTTCTGCCGCGCGTCGTTCGCCTGCTTGTAGCGCTCGGTCACATCCATGCCGACGCCGCGATAGCCACGGAATTCGCCGCTCGCGCGCTCGAACACCGGCACAGCGGACAAGTGGAATTTCAGTTCGTGCCCGTCATGGGTTTCCACCACGAAAAGCTGGTCCCGGAAGGGCTTGCGCATCTTGATGGCGCGCGGGCCATCGGAATGGCCTTCAAGATTGGCCTCAAAGCGGCCGAACTGATGGAACTCGGCGCCCACAAACAGCTGGGCCGGCTGGCCGACAAGCGCCGTGAAGCGATCGGAAAGCGTGGTGATCTTGAGGTCCGCCCCGCATTCGAAGAACCAGTCAGAGCTCGCGCGGGCGAAATCCTGGAAGCGCGCCTGCGTTTTCGAGGCTTCCTCAATACCGCGCACCTGCACGGTCACATCCTCGTAGGTGCCGGCAATGGCGATAATCTCGCCCTTTTCGTTGCGCACCGGCATGTGGCGACCAAGATAGACCCGCTCCTTGCCGCCGATCACGGCAACTTCTTCGGCGCGCACCGTGGCGCGGGAGGCCAGGATATCGCCGATGATGGGGGCAAGCATCGCACTGCCACGCTTGCCGCGCGTATCGGCACCGCCGGGCGCCAGAGCGGCATCGCCCAGCATATGGTCGAGCTGGCGATAATGGCTGTTCATATGGATGACGGTGCCATCAAGCGCCGCCACATAAAGGGGCAGGCTGTCGTCCACGACGATACGGTCAATGAGGCCCAGCGCCTGTTCGTTCGCCGGCAGGCCGGCGCGGGCGGCACGGGTGATGGAAGCGCCAAAGGCCGCATCCGCTGCGTCCCCGCGGCGGCCGGTCAGATCAACGACATTCGCTGCCGCTTCAATCGTCCCTTTATCGACCTTCATAAGCGTTCACTACCCTGTTCAGCGGCACTCTTTTGCCGGTGCCTGCCACTTTACCCGGTTCAACCGACCCGGTCCAATTCCTCGATCGCTGCCTGATAAGCGCTGTCGCGCTGCCAGACCTGCAAGGCCCCCTTCGCATTCTCTTCCGTGATGGCATCGAAAAGCGCCAGGATTTCTTTCAGGAAACCCGGCGACTTCACGGTCGCGCCTTCGCGCGCCTGCACCACCAGAAGGAAGATGCTGGTAAACTGGCTGCGGTCCACACCCACGGCTTTTGCAAGGATCGCGAAGCTTTCACCGCCGCGGTCTGAAAAGATGCGCCAGGCGGTGCGGAAATCCACATTGCCAAGCTCGCCCATGCCCGCCACAAAAACGGCGATCCGCTGCTGGCGGAGCGAATTGATCAGGAACTGGATCGAAAGCTCGCCGTTTTCCGCCATGCGGCGCACCAGTTTCTGGGCACGTACATAGGCGCTTTCATTCTGCTGGTGGTCGACAATCGTCGTGCTGACGGCGCGTTTCACAGCCTGCTCGAGCACCACCGGGTCGATGTCAAACTCGGTAAGGATACGCTTGCGGAGAGCTGCCGATACCCACCAATACATGCGATAGGCAAGGTCACCCGGCAGGTCGGCACGCAACAGGAGCGGCTCCTGGAACCGGTCGACCCGGCGGCTTTCCGCCACCAGATACTCCATCGCACGCTTCGAGATATTGGCATCGTGATTGTTGAGAAGCGTCTCGATCACGTCCTCAGAGCCATATTCGACAAGCGCGTTCGACACGGCCTCCGAAAGCTCGTCGCGCATCGCAATGGACATGCGGTGCTCATCGGTGCGCATGCGGATGATTTCAATCAGGTCCGGGTCCTGCAGCAGATGGCTGCGTTCCAGAAGCGGGCGGGCGATCTCGACCTCGTCATTGGCCAGCAACCGCGCAATATCGGGGAAATCGACCCCTGCACGCACCATCGTCTCGGCCAGTTCCTTGCGGATATCGGCTTCCACCTGCCCGATGAGCTTGCCAAGAATGTCAGACATCAGCGCGCGTTCATGTTCACTGAGACGGCCCTGATCGGAGAGGAAAAGATCGGTAATATTCTCGACAAGACGCGCCCGGGCATCGACGGACTTGCTCCGCGCCAGCAACAGAAGCTGCTTCAACTGCTCACCAGACACCCATCTTCTCCCGTCGAGAAATTCTTCTCAGCCCGCATGAAAATTTCGAGCATGCGTTTCCCAACTCAGAACCCTTGGCCCTTAGAATATAGATTCCAGACCAAGAATCAACAATTTAGAAGAAATCGTTAACTATTTGGCCCTAGGCTACCGCCTTTTCCACCATATATCGACTCGCACTGAGTCTCCGATTCTATATCTTGTGATTCGGTTTGCGGCGGATTTTGGCGAAAAATGCATCAAAGCGGCGTCAGGGTCGACCAGGTGCCGTCGATATAGGCGAGCGGGTCTTCAAACTGTTCCCCTTCGGCTTCGATACCCTGCACCTGCCCGATCACGATGCCATGGCTGCCAACATCAAGGATATTGTCAACGGTGCAATCGAACGTGGCGAGCGCGCCCTTGAGCGCCGGCGCACCCGTTACAAGCGATGCCCACAGGCCCTGCTCGAACCGGTCGCACTCGGGTTCGCCGCTCATGCCAGCGAAACGCTTGGCAAGCTCGAGATGCGAGGCACCAAGCACATTGATGCACAGCGTGCGGCCACGCGAGATGATGTCATAGGTACCGCCCTGCCGGTTGATACAGGCGAGAAGCCGCGGCGGCTCGGCCGAGAGCGAGGTAACGGCGGTGGCGGTGAGCCCGGCCCAGCGTCCCTTGCCGTCAGCAGCGGTGACGATGGTGACAGCCCCGCCCAGCCGGCGCATACCCTTGCGGAAAAGATTTTCGGTGACGCGCACAAACATTCCCCGGTCGCTTCAGAAACGTCCCGACTGTAGCCAGCGCGCCCCGGAAAGCAAGGCCGATCGGTCAGATATAGCGCAGAAGCGAGAGGTCCGAGAGGATCGACACGGCCTGATAGGAGGCTTCAAGCGCCACCTGGTTGTTATTGAGCCGCGTCACGGCCTCGGCCATATCCACGTCTTCAAGGTCTGCCACGAAGACCTCAAGGAACACTGCCGTATCGGAATGCTGCTCGTTAATCAGGTCGAGGCGTTCATAAACAAGGCCGTTCTTCACCTGGTTTTGGCGCAGGCCATCGATGGCCGAGGTGATGTTCGACAGCATGCCCTGCAGGTAATCCCACTGCGTCTGGTCCAGTTCGCCATTCAGCGGGCCACCCGCACCCTGATCGTAATTATAGAGATCCAGAAGCACCTGGAAGCTCTCTTCCGCCACATCGTCCGCCACCAGTCCGAAATCGAGATCGACATTATCGGCAATCTTGGCCTTGAAGCCGATATCCGAATTGTCGAAGGCGTCAGCCACGGTCGGCAGCGCGGCGAGGTCGGAAAGCGTGTTCACATTCACCGGCACGGTGCTGGTTTTGGCGCCCGAGAAAAGATAGGTGCCGTCGAAATTCGTATTGAGGCCATTGACCATGAATTTGAAGGTCTGGTCCAGAAGCTCCGAAAAGCCCTCCGCCTGATTGTTGGCAAGTGCCACCTGGATATTGTCCTTCAGCGCTTCCATCGATGACAGCATACCCTCGATCTGCACATCGTTGGCGTCGAGCTTGCCGCGCACGGTCTTGATCGTCGTCTGGAAGGTATCGACCCGCGCCATGAAGGACCGCGAACTGAGCACCGTGTTGGTCGCGCTCTTGAGGCCCGCATATTCGTCGGTCTTTTTGCCGGTTGCCACCTGGCGCTGACCTTCGAACACCCTTTTCTGGTTTTCCATCAGGGTGTTGACCATCAGCGACTGCTGGCCGAAACTGGATACGCGCGTCATGCCATTGCCTCCGTTACACCGAATTCAGGAGCGTGTCGTAAAGCTCCTGAACGCTTGAAAGAACCCGCGCTGCTGCATTGTAGGCATTCTGATAGACGATGAGGTTTGAAAGCTCCTCGTCCATGTTCACGCCCGTCACATCCGAAAGGCGCACGCCAAGCTCGGTCTGCAGCGCCATATTGTCTTCCATCATATTGTTCGCCCGGTTGGCCATCAGGCCGGTATTTCCGAGGAAGCGGGCAGTATATTGGGTCAGCGTCACGGCAGTTGCGTTCAACTCGCCAGCGTCGTCAAAGCTGACAAGCTTGGCCTCAAGCTCCTGAAAAGCGAGCGCCCCGCTCTGGTCACCGTTAGTAAGCCCCACCTGCCCTACCGCTGCAGTGAGGTCAAACTGGCTGAGGGCCAGGAGGTTCTGGTTATTCTGCAGCCGGTCCACCACCTTCACATCGCGGGCAGCGTTCGCCTGATAGCCATCGCCGATACCGAAGGCTTCGGTGAAGCTGATGCCGGTGGTGCCGATTTCGCTATTGTCGGTCAGCACTTCAAGCTCGAGCCCCGTGCGCGGCGGGTTGACCGTCCAGTCTAGGCCGCCATCCGAATTGAGCGAGAAGTTGAAATAGGCACCAAGGCCGGCGACGTTATTCAGCTCGGCCACCATATCGCCGTAGGTCGTGCCGGTTGAATTCACGGTCACCGTAGTCAGCACGCGCCCCTGCGCGTCCCGCACCCGGAAAGTCATGGTGTCGCCAGCACCCAGATTGTGCAACGTGGTCGGGGCCACACCGGTTTCATAGATGCCGGGCTGCGATGCCTCGACAATATCGTTCATGCCGAAATAATGGCTGAAGCCGCGACCCCCGCGGTCGCTGGGCGCTGCCGGGTCATCCGCGATCGCAACACCATGGGTCGGGTCGGTGGCCGTCAGGCTCATTACGCCGTTATTGAGGGCAAGCGTACCGGCGCCACCGAGGCCCGCGTTCACCTGTGCGATGAGGGCGGCATAATCAGCCGGTGGAGCACCATCGAAATCGACGGTCGTTTTGGCGACCACATTGCCGGCCGCATCCACCACTGCAAAGTTCACGATGCCTGTAAAGCCGGGCTCGTTGTTAGCCGAAACGGGCTTTGCCTTGCCCACGAGGCTATTGGGCGCCGGAATGGCGCTGAACTGGTTGTGGACCGCGTTGAATTCGTCCGCCGCGTGGGCGGCCAATTCGCCAAGGCTCAGCGACAGGTCACGCAGCTGGCCGTCGCGCATATCCAGAAGGCCCCGCAGCTCGCCAGAACGGACAACCGCCGACAGATCAAACGCCGACGAGGTCGGATTCAACTGCTCATCCACCCGGTAAAGCTCGACTGCGCCGAATTTGGTGTCGGCATTCACGATGCCGGCAGCAGAATAGGAAAGCTGGCTGAGCGAGGTATCGACAAGCGGCAGCCCACTCGAGGTGAAGACGCTGATCCCCCCATCGCCGCGCGGCCGCACCACGATATCCATCAGTTGCGAAAGTTCACTCAGCGCCTGGTCCATCTGGCCAGAAATACCGCCGGTTTCGCCGCCTACCACATTCTGGCGGATCAGGATGGGGTTCAGGTTATCGATCACACGCAGCAGTTCGTTCGCCTGATCCACCACATCCTCGATCTTCGCGCTCACATCGGCGCGCAGGTCCTGAATCTGGTATTGCAGGGCGCTGATCTGGCCAAGATAAGTGTCGATCTCGGTGATAAAATCCTGCCGGCGCAGCGAATCCGCCGGGTTGATCGAAAGATCGGCAACCGAGGCAAAGATGTCATCAAGTTGGGCGGTGAGTGATGCCTCGGAATCAGGCTTGCCGAGCAGCCCCTGCAGGCGCGAATGGAATTCCGACTGGATGCTGTATTTCGCGGTATCCGAGTTTGACGTCCGCAGCGCCGAGGAGAGGAATTCATCAACCACGCGGGTGATCCCCGAAATCGAGGTCCCGACCGATTGGCCCTGCAGCACCAGCGGCGACTGCTCCACGCGCACCCGGGAATAGTTGGGTGTGTTGACGTTCGCGATATTGTTGGACGTTACCCGAAGCGCCGACTGGTTGGTGAAAAGCCCCGTCAGCGAGGTATTCAGGATGGCGTTAAGCGTCGACATGACAGCCCTTCCTTTCAGCGGCAGCATCTGCCGGGCAGCAAGCGGCAAAATTCGCCCTGCGCGCCGCACGGGCACTCATGGAGATACTGAAAAACTCTTTCATCCGCATAGGCTTGACCAACTCTTGCTTTGCGTCTCGGCAGTTTCCACCCGGCGCGGGCGGCCTGCCTGTCCGCCTTTAAAGCAGCAAACATCGTGCCAAGCAGCCCGCGCCCGGCGAGCCTTGCATTGCATGAATGCGGAGCCCTATTCCCATGGTTGTTTTTAACAACAAAAGTTGTTAGATTTCTGTCGCGTTTGAAGGAGCAGGAAATGACATTGATCGGTCAGGCCGTATCCCGCCTCAGGAAAGAAAAAGGCTTTTCGCAGCAACAGCTTGGTTCGATGGTGGGGATGAGCCAGCAGGCCATCGACCGGCTCGAATCAGGGCGCACCGGGCACCCCCGCAAAATTGTGCAGCTCGCTCGCGTCCTGGGTGTCAGCCCCGACGGGCTGGAACGGGGCGAAATCCTGCCGGCGACGCAGGCCGCCGCCGGGCCTTCCGAACAGTCGGTCATCCCCTTGCCCGCCCCTGCCTTTTCGCTGGGGCGCGACCTGCCGGTGCTTGGCCGGGCGCAAGGCGGCGCCGAGGGTAATCTGGTGATGGAAGAAGGCGCGATCGACTGGACCTTCCGCCCCGCTGACCTCGCTGGCGTACGCGATGCCTTTGCCGTTTATGTCACGGGCACCAGCATGGTACCCAAATACCAGGACGGTGATCTTGTCTATGTCCATCCGTCGCGCCCGCCCCGGCGGGATCGTTTCGTGCTTGTTGAAACGTCCGACCACCGCGGCCTGATCAAACAATTCATCAAATGGGACGAGGATATCCTCGTGCTGCGGCAACTGAACCCTGAGGACACGGTCCGCCTGCCGCGGGCTCGTGTCCTCAGGGTCATGCTGATCATCGGCAGCATGGATGGCTGAAAGCCTAGTCAGCCAGCGCCTTGTGGACAGCCCGCTCAAACGCCGCGCGGCGGTCCCAAAGCTCGGTGGTGCCGGCAACCGGCCATGACGACTGGGTAACGATCACGATGCCGCCTTCCATATCGATCTGGAAAGCCTGGCCGTGGATGCCCCAAGCGCCGAGCTGGTTGATTTCAGGGTCGAGATACCACTGGCTGACATAGGAACGCTCATCGCCGCCCGGCCGCTGCGACTTGAACTTTGTCGGGTCGCCGCCTTGCTTGATCTTCTTCACCACGTCCGCCGACACGATCTGCTGGCCGTTGAACTTGCCGTCGTTCGCGATCATCTGGGCGAACCGGGCGCCGTCGCGCGCCGTGATGCTCATGCCCCCCGCCGCGAAGGTAATGCCATGCGGATCGACAATCACGCTCGCGTCGCGGTCGGCCCCGAGCTTGCTGTAGATGCGCTGCTCGAAAAGCTCACCCCATGACTGGCCCGACGCACGCGACATGACCCAGGCCAGCACCTCGGTGGTGGCACTGATATAGCGCCATGCCTCGCCGTGATTACCCTGCTTCTTGATCGTCGGCAGATAGTCATACATGGAAGGATAAACCTTCACGCCTTCGGGCGCCGGGGCAAGGCCCGCCGAATAGGCAAACTGGCTGATGCTCGAATAGGGATCACCGTAGGTTTCGGTGAAATCGAGGGCGACCAGCATGTCCAGCACCTGCCGCACCGTGGCGTCGCCGTAGCCGCTTTCTTTCAGCTCCGGCACATAGTCGGTGACAAGTTTGGTATCGTCGAGCTTGCCTTCGGCGATCAGCATTTCGGCAAGCGTCCCGCCAACTGATTTAGTCACCGAATACATGATGTGCCGCGTCTCGGCTGTCTGGCCGTTAGCATAATGCTCGGCCACCAGCTTGCCGTCCTTCAGCACAACAATGGCATCCACATAATTGTCGCGGATATAGGCTTCGAGATCGAAACTGCCGCCCTCACCCATCGCCGCCTGGTAGCGGGCCACGACCTTCTTTGATGCTGTTGGCAACGGCACAGTGGGCCCGCTGCCGCGATAGATCGGCCGACTTGGCAACAGGCTTTCCACATGCTGGAAAGCCCAGCGGTTATAGGGCGGCAGGACCCAGTTGGAGAAAGTCACCTGCGCTTCCGCGGGCGGCGGAAAGCCCTGCATCAGCGCCGGCGCCTTGGCGGCATCCTCCGCCATCGTTGATGCAGCCAGAACCAGCGACAGGGCCAAAGCCCCGCCATACCAACGGGATCGTGCGATCATGAATTTCCTCCCCTCAAGTCTCTCCCGCCAGCATCATTAACCATACTGGCGGGTTTGACAATGGGGAGACAATGGATCGCCTCAGGTGCGGAATTGGCTCCAGGGGCCAGTGATCGCCAGCGTCTTTGTCGGGCTATAGACATTGACAAACATGGTGGCACCATCGGGCGAGAAGCAGACACCGGCCATTTCCGACTGCGTTCGCACTTGCGCGAAGGTATAGACCTTGCCGTCAGGCGTTACCCCGCGCAGGTGGTTTTCGGTGAAGGTCGTGTACTGGTCCTCGCAGACGATCAGGTGGCCGTTCGGCCCAACCGTCAGGTTATCACCGAAATCGAAGACATCCGGACCGGGCGATTCCAGGAAAAGCTGGATGCGGCCGGGCTCGTCGCCTTCCTTCGCTGTCCCTTCGAACGACGATGGCCGGTAGCGCATGATCTGGCCGTAGCCTTCAACGCCGCCTGCCGTGCAACAGAAGTAAAGCTCGTCCTTGCCCCAATGGATGCCCTCGGCCCGCGCGAAGGTGACGGCGCCCTTGGCGGCACCCTGTTCGCGCAGGTCGTCGTTCGGGCTGTGGACGTCTTCAAGGTCGATCCAGAAAGCCTGCTGCCATTGACCGACACCCCAGTCCTGACCATTCCAGTTGCGGCTGTCGCCGCCCGCCGGTTTCGCCACAAAGGCCAGCGCCTGCAGGCGGCCTCCCTTGGCAAGCTCGCCCGGCACCTCGGGAATGAAGCGATAGAAAAGCCCGTCGTCGCGGTCTTCGGTGAGGTAAACGATGCCGGTGCGCGGATCCACGGCGGCTGCTTCATGGTTGAAGCGTCCCATGGCTTTCAGCGGCACGGGCTCGACCGGCCCTTCGGCGCGCGAAGGCACCTCGAAGATCCAGCCATGGTCCTTGGCGCCGGGGTCGCCCGGCAGGCTCATGTCTTCCTCGCAGGTGAGCCAGCTGCCCCACGGCGTCTGCCCGCCAGCGCAATTGCGGATGGTGCCGACAAGGCTGATGAACTGGCGGTCGACCCGGCCGGTTGCGAGATCATAGATGATCGTCGTGGTGCCACCCGGCAGGGGAGCGCCATTGTCGAAACGGTCATAGGCCGGCATGCCGGCGGACGCTGCCTTGCGTGCGAACGGGCCGGTGCCGGTGTTCGACGGCTTCATTTCATGGTTGCGGACGAGCGCGACCTTGGTGCCTTCATAAGGGAAACAGCCCATGCCGTCAGCCTTGTCCGGCACCGTGAAACCATCGCTCATCATATCGCCGAACTTCGAGACAACACGGTAGGAGAAGCCCTTGGGCAGGTCCAGCAGTCCGTCCGGATCGGGGATCAGCGGCCCGTAACCTGCCACCATCGGCGAAAGTCCGTTGGCAGCTGTCGCGATCCGCGAGGCTACGCCTGCAAAGGCGAGCGAACCGAGGCCGATGGCGAACTGGCGTCTGCTGAGTTTCATGTATGCTGTCTCCTCTGTTTGTCGGCACCCTAGCGCATATGGATGCCATTTGTGGAGCCGCTTACAGCCTGCACAGTGACATTTTGATGAAGCGCGGAAATTTTGACGGGGATTTCACCTTGCATCGGCGTGACAGGAACGTCCGGCTCCGCTACGGTCGCGCCAGTCAAACGGAAGGTATCGTACAATGGCGCGGCTCATTCTTTTCAACAAACCCTATGACGTGCTGTCGCAGTTCACCGACCGCGGCACCGACAGCCCGCGCGCGACACTTTCCGATTTCATCAGGGTGCCGGGCGTCTATCCGGCTGGCAGACTGGACCGCGACAGCGAAGGACTGTTGCTGCTGACCGACAACGGCAGGCTGCAGGCGCAGATTTCGAGCCCTAAATTCAAGATGCCGAAAAGTTATCTTGTACAGGTGGAAGGCGACCCGGCGGACGAAACCATTACCGCGCTGCGGAGGGGTGTTGAACTGAAAGACGGCATGACCCTGCCCGCCGGCGCTGAACGGATCGAGCCTCCCGCCCTATGGCCACGCAACCCGCCCGTTCGCTTCCGCAAGAGTGTGCCCGATACATGGTTGAAGCTCACCATCCGCGAAGGCCGCAACCGGCAGGTCCGCCGCATGACGGCAGCTGTCGGCCACCCCACCCTGCGGCTGGTGCGCTGGAGCATCGGGGACTGGACGCTTGATGGCATCGCGCCGGGTGAATGGCGGGAAGTCGAGGTCAGGAATTGACAGGCTGCAGGCCCAGAAGGCTTGTCAGCCGCTCAGGCTTTGCGATCAGGTCCGCGAGCGTATAGCGGTCCAGCACCGCGAGGAACGCGAGCAGCGCTTCCGACAGGATGCCGCTCAGCCGGCAATCGGGTTTCACCCTGCAGCAGTTTTCCGCCATGAAACATTCAACGATGGCCATGTCGGGTTCCACTTTGCGAACAAGCATGCCAAGGCTGATGGCCTCGGGCTCCCTGCCCAACCGGACACCGCCGTTTTTGCCCCGGATAGCTTCCACATAGCCAAACTGGCCAAGCTGGTGCACCACCTTCATCAGGTGATTGTTCGAAATGCCATAGCAGTCCGAAATCTCCCGGATCGTCGCCAGCCGCTGCCGATTGACGCCCAGATACATCAGGACCCGAAGGGAATAGTCGGTCTGCAGCGTCAATCGCACCTGTCGTCTCCGATGATGGCGGGCGACCTCATCTAAACAGGTATTCCAGATATTGCAATTTCGACCTATTCCAGATCGGCGCGGTAAGGGGCGATAACACTGGCGTCGAAGCCTTCCTTTTCCATCTGCGCGACGGCGGCCTCCAGCCGGGCACGGCCTTCCGCTTGCCGGCCCTGCCGTATCAGGACACGGGCTTCCAGCCCCTTGATGCGTGACGCCCATGTTTCACCCGGTGTCGCAGCCTCCATGACCGATGCCTCCAGCCCCGGCAGCAAGGCTGCGGCCTCATCTGCCTGCCCACTTGCCAGATAGGCCGTTGCCAGATGGAAGCCCATCACCTGCACACCCGGCGAGGCCGGTCCCATCATGCGGGCGAAACCATCGCGCGCCGTCACAAGCTGCGGCACGGCACCATCAGCATCCCCAAGCTGCAAGCGGATGACGCCTTCGTTCCCAAGCTGCATCAGGCAGGACAGATGCTCGGCTCCGTTGCGGGCGCACATGCCCTCCCGCACGCGAGTGATCAGCGGCAAGGCCTCCGCCCAGCGCCCGGTGGAACCGTAAAGATTGACAAGCGCCCCCCGCGCTTCCTCGACCTGGAACGAGTCCGGGCCGTAGCTTGCCGACAGGTCCTCGATGGCCGCGAGCAAAACGGGCTCCGCATCCGCATGTCGCCCGGCATAGAGCAGCGCCGCCCCCAGAAACAATCTCGCACTTGCCTGCCGTGCGGGCGTCACGCCGGCTTCGGTGAAAGCGGGGTGATCGAGGCCCTCCAGAAGGGTGACCGCTTCTTCCTGACGGCCCAACCGGCTGTAGCTTTGGGCGAGATCCATACGCAGGCTATGCAGAAGGCTCAGGTCTTCCACTCCCACCCTATCGTAATGCGCGATTGCCTGTTCATAGGCATTGGCTGCCGGCTCCATCTGAGCCTGCAACAGATGATAGCGCCCCCGCGCATAGGCGGCGCGGATCGCCAGCGGATCGCCAGTCGAAATCAGCGGTGTAGCGTCTGCATCGGCTGCATCCAGTATGGGCGCAGCCTCCGCATACCGGCTGGCGTTGGACAGTGCCTGCGCCAGCGCATAGCGCGCCTCAAGGCTTTCGGGCGAGGCCTTGCCCGACCGCGCCGTTTCAAGGCTCACCAGCCGGGTCAGATGCTTTACCGCCCCTTCAAAATCGGCAAGGCCTTCGTGAATGCCAGCAATGCTCCGGTGCAGGGAAGTCTGTGTGGCCGGATCATCGCCGAAGCGCTCGTCGATGCGGTCGGCGGCAAGGGCAAGCGCTTCGCGCACCGATGCATCCGCACTGGCCCCCGGGCTGCGCGGATCCGCCGCCAACAATACCTCTCGCAGGAAACCGGTCGCGGCCTCGGCGCGGCTGGCTTCGGCAATCGCCTGATCGCGGGCGGCCTCCGCCCCCCGGTACAGCCACAGGCTGGCAACAAGGCCGAGCGTGAGGACAGCTCCTGTCGCCCAGATCCAAGGGCGACGGGCGGCAATCCGGTCAAGCTCACGGGCCATCCGCTCGCCCTGCTGTCGCACCTCCCGTGCTTCCTCCGCCTCGCGGTGCCGCCGCGCGAGGTTACGTAGGCTCCCGGCCAGAATATCCGCAGCCGGCGTGCGCGCTGCTGGATCGCCCGCTGTGGCAGCGGCGACATCGTCTCGCAGAAGATCATCTTCCACATCCTGTTCCCAGCCGGTGGTCAGGGGCTTGCGCATATCGCCCGCGAGCAGCTGATAAAGCAGGATGCCAAGTGCATAGATATCACTGCGCACCGAAGGCGCCTGTCCGGTCACCACCTCGGGGGCGAGATACAGCGGTGTGCTGCGCCCCGTGTCGCTGGAGCCTGTATCCTGTGTCAGCCCCAGCGGCGTAACGCCAAGATCCGCGAGCTTGTCCGCTGCAAAAACACCACCGCTGCCAAAATCGGTCAGCTTGACCTGCCAACCTTTGTCAGGATTTCCGCTAATGAGGATGTTGGCGGGCTTGAGGTCCTTGTGCAGTACCCCGGCGCGGTGCGCGGCGGCAACCGCGTCCACAATCTGCAAGGCGATGGCGAGCCGGGCGCCCGGCGTCATCTGCTTCAGCCGGTCGCCTTCTTCTGCCCAGTCGCGAAGCTGCTGTCCGCCGTCCTCAACTTCCAGAAAGAAGGGCGGCTCCTCGAAATTCCAGTCGTGGATACGAACGATATCCACCCGCTCGCCCAGGCTCATCCGCAGGATACGCGACAAGGTGACTTCCCGCTTGAGGGCGGAAAGCTGCACGCCGTCGGCGCTGAATTTGAAAATGCGGGTTTCGGGTGTTTTGAAATGACGGGCCCGCCAGACCTCGCTGCCCTCGGTGCCGGCAAGCTGCGCCTCCAGCCGGTAATGCGGCCGGCCCGGAACCTGTTCACCCTCAACGAGCGAAAGGCGATTGACGAGCCGCCGCCCGGTGGCCACGCGCTCGACCGGCCCCTTAAAACGGTAGCCGACCCGCGCCTGTGTCACGATCCTGTCGGCATGGTCCGGCCCCAGTGCCTTGCGCAGTTTCGCCATCGCATTGGCGAGCACATTTTCAACGGTGGTACGCCCGGCCCAGACCTGGTCAAGGAGCTCGTCCTTGGTCATCACCTCGTCAGCATGGGCCAAGAGCACAGCCAACAGTTCCAGCGGCTTGCGCTCCAGCTCCACCGGCTGGCCATCAAGGCTCAGCTGGAACCGCGCCTCGTCGAACTCGACGGCGCCGAAGCGGTAGCGGAACTGGGTTCCGCCCGATGTGTCCGGTGTTTCCACCATGATCCGACCCCCATGGCGGTTGATGCCCCAAGTCCTTGATCAGGCGAAAGGTTAGACTTTCGTTAGGGTTCCGTGAAGACTGAAAATGCCCCCAGCCCCTATCGTTGGCACATTCATGCCGCATTGGGGAGCCTTCAGCCATGATACCAAACCATCCTTCGTTCCGCACTTCATCCCGTACCGCCATTCTCGCAGCCGCCGGCTTGATGATTGCAGCCTGCGGGGGCGAGGAGGACACATCCTCCGCTGCGGCTGCCACAGATGGCAGCAGGCCCGTCGCCGAAACACGGGCCGGAGCCGCGAAGCCTGCAGCCGCTGATCCAAACGCCCTGCCCGCACCCAAATGTCCGGCGAAAACGGACAAGGGGCTGCCCGGTCCGGATATCCTTGGCCTCAAGCTCGGCATGAGCAAGGACATGGCGCTCAATATCGTGCGGTGCCATCTGGGCGCCGATGCCTTTATCGACCCGCAGCGCAACTGGATCCATGGCCTGAAAAGCCATCAGTTGGAGCTCGGGCCGCAAGCCTTCATGGTGCAGCAAGGTGAGACCTCGGCCTGCAACTTCCGCACCTTCAACGACATGCAGAAGTGCGGCCCCGGCAATCGTGTCTGGGCGCACGTTTCAGAAAAGATAACCCTCGCCACCCCCGGCGTGCCCGGGCGCGAAACGCTGGTTGGGGTCTGGCGCACCCAGAATTTCAAACCGGACGAAATGCCTGCGGTCGAAAGCCTTGTCTCTGCCCTCACCCAAAAGTACGGCGCGCCGCAATTCCGCGACAAGCGCGAAAACCGGCGCGGTGACCTCAGCCGTCTGCGCTGGATCACCGATGTGAACGGCCAGCCCGTCACGGACCCCAACCCGCTGCTTCGGCGCTGCGGCTTCAATATCGACGGGCGGATGAACAGCCTGTCGTGGAGTGAGGGCTGCGGCCTCAATCTCGCGGTCGAGATCATGCACAGCCCGGACAATCCGGCTCTCGCCAAGGAATTGAGCATCGGGATGCTGCATCAGGACAATCTTTTCCAGTATGGCAACGACCTGCAAGCCGAACTGAACGAGATCGAAGAAAAACGCCGCGCTGAAGAGCTCGAACGGGCCAAAAAGTCCGGCAGCGACATCGCACTTTAGGAGCAGATCATGACCAGACCAGCTATCGCTGCGCTCTCCCTTCTCCTAGCCGCCTGCGGCGGCGAGGGAACCTCGGAAGGACAATCGGATCAGGAAGCCAACCAGACCCGCGCCACCTATGGCAGTTCGCGCAGCCAATCGGGGGGCAGCTCTGCCCTCCCCGGCAATACCAGCACATCATCGGGCGTCGACAAACTGAAGCTCGGAGGCGGCACCCTAGCCTATCCCGACTATCTGCAGATGATTGCACTTGGCTACCGTCTGCGAGGCGAACCTCTGCCCGCCGAAGAATGGGCTGGCTGGAACGTCAAGGTCAGGACCGCCAACGAATTTGAGCGTTCGGCGCGCGAAGCCGAGGTAATAGCCGAGTATCGGGCCATCGATGCGTCCACGGTGGGCGTGGGGCACCTGCGCATCCTCGTGCGCTCGCGGCTCGGGGAATATGACATGGCCCGCCAGGGCTTCCCGCTTGAATCCATCGGCCCCGGCACGACTTATGAGTATGAGGCGCAAATCGGCAAGCCTCACAAGGTAGGCCTCCGGCTCGAGAATGCGACCGAGGCCGGCTTCTGGCCCGTGTCCCCGGCCGAAGCGCAAGCCCTGATCAACCGGATCAGATCGGTCCGCATGGTGGACGCCCACCTCGATCTCGATATCACCGGCATCGACACGCGCGGCAAGGTCCCGGTCATTCTGGCAAATGTCACGGAATACCGGCTCAATCTCGAAAAGATTTTCAACAGCGCGGAAATCGCCCACGTAAGGGTGAATTGAGCCCCAAAGGATCAGGAAGGGGCCAGCTCGCCGCGCGCGACGGGATAGCCCATATTCATCCAGCCGAAAATGCCTTCATACAGCACGGCGGTGCGGGTATAGCCGCGCCGCCGCAACTGGTTCACCACATGTTCGGCCGCTGCGCGTGGGCAGGAACAATAGGCCACGATCTGCACATCCTTCGGCAGGTCGCGCACCACTTCATCAAGCCTTGTATAGTAAGGCAGCGGGATCGAGCCTTCGATATGCACGCGCTGCCACACGGATACGACCCGCGTATCGAGAAGGACCATCCGTTTGCCTGCCTGAATAGCCGCCAGCAGATCCTTGGACGACACATGCATACCGTCCCTGAGTTCGAAGCCCGGGTCTTCACCATCCTTGTTCAGCACATACTGATCGGGCGTCGGCAATGGCTTCAGCGCAATCTTCTGCGCCTTCCAGCCATCCGCACGGCTCCTGAGGAATGCGGTCAGGTCATCGATATCCTTGGGCGACAGGATATCCTTCCATGCCACCATCGGCGTGTCTTCACGGCCGTTCGCGATGGCATAGCGAATGAATTCATCGGAATTGTGGGCAAGGGCCGACCGGTTGCCGATGGCAGGCGCCGTCACACCCTGCCCTTCATCACCATGGCAACTGGTGCAGTTTTCCTTGAAAAGCGCCTCGCCGTGCACCGCATCGCCGGCGATCAGGTCCTTCTGGATGTCAACACGGTCTCCTGCACCCGATTGCCAGAAAAGCCAGTAGGTGAGGTCCCACGTTTCAT
This sequence comes from Pseudokordiimonas caeni, assembly GCF_026719705.1. Classification (GTDB taxonomy): domain Bacteria; phylum Pseudomonadota; class Alphaproteobacteria; order Sphingomonadales; family Kordiimonadaceae; genus Gimibacter; species Gimibacter caeni. The sequence continues at coordinate 1,518,480 of NZ_JAPPRR010000001.1, forward strand.
CGAGCGTCAGGGGGCCGCCTACTTCATCCAGATAGCCGCCCATCGCTGTGCCTTCGCGCCCGTAGGAAAGGGCACGGAGCACCTCATGCGGCACGCCGGTGCGCATCAGGCTCTTGCTCCTCAGCGACGGAGCGTGATCGTTCACATAGCCTTGCCGATCCACGCCGTGGCAAAGGGCACAATAGCGCTGGTAATTGGCGGCAGCGACGCGGGACTGTTCGTCGGTCAGCCTGCGCGGCGGGTCGATGGTGCCGCGCTCCTCGGCCCGGAGCACCCCGCCCGCAAACAGCATGAGCGCCATCAACGCCACAGCCCGCGTCACATTTTGCATAATTGCCTCCCTGCCCATGCCACTCGCCACCCTTAGCTAGACGCTGTTCGGCACCAAAAGCAAGGCCCCTGGAAGTTTATGCTGCCCGGTCCCTGCCGCCTAGAATCTGGCGGCGGCAACGAGCCAGAATTTGGTCGTATCGGTGGCAAAGCCGTCGGCGTTATAGAAGGCCGCCTTGGCGGTGAGCGTTAGATAGCTTGTCACCTGTTTTTCAACCTGAAAATCCCACTCGCTGCCATAGTCGGTGTCGCCAGTGTCCGACTTGAATTCATGATAGACGGCCAGAAGACTTGTACCCGAAAAGGCCGCATCGCCCGGCACTTTGTAGCCGAGTGTGGCATAGATATCTTTCAGGCCAGCAACTGGCGTGGACAGGAACTTGTCGGCCCAGCCGTTGAACTTGTGGAGCGTGGCGAGCGGTGTCTGGAAGGCGGCACCGCTGTCTGCCCCCAAAAGCTCGTAATCAAGCCCGGCCATCAGCCCTTTGCCCGAAACGCTTGCGCCCACATGCCAGAAGTCAGCGGCATAGTCAGCCGGATTGGCCCCGTGGTCGGACTGGCGCGCATATTCAATCTGATAGCCGAGCGAAACGAGGTCCGAGAGCTTCGCACTGCCCGCAAACCGGATGCCAAGTGTTTTCGACGACAGGCCCGCCGCCCCCGGCGCGTCGAAGTCGAGGAGATAACCATAGGCCGTCAGTTTGCCGTAGCTCCAGCCTGCATAGCTGGCGTTGAAGAGATGCGTGTCGCCGTGCAGATTGCCGAGCGGATGATCATTCCCGAAGATGCGGTTGACGTTCCAGACATAAGCATAGGTGGCGCTGACGCCTTTGGCGGTCGTCACCGTCGCCGCCGCACTATCATAGGTCTGGTCATTCTGCCGCCAGCCGACGGTGCCGATGAAGCGTTGGTCATCGAAATTGATGCCCTGCCGCCCGGCCCTTACCTCGAATGCGTCAGACTTATAGCTTGCCCATGCCTGATTGACCTCAGTGCCGGTCGGGTCCGGTACCACGGGATAGGCTGACTTGCCGTTGACCGTGCTGTTATAGGCAGCCCCGCCGATGGCCGCCACATTGGTGGCTTCCAGATGGCCGCTGAAACCGTTCACATTGGCGGTCTTGAACCAGAGTTTGGTAAGAAGCGTGGAGGCGGTGGCGTTTTCCGTGAGCCCGTCCTGATCAACGGCCTCCAGTCGGTAGCGGAGGTCGAGCCCGGCGTCACCATTCTTGAAAAAGTCAGTGATATCGTCAGCAAAGGCCGATGGCGCCTGCACCGCAATCATCACGGATGCGCCGATATATTTTTGAAATGCCTTCATCGAAGGTCTCCCTGCAGAATGTTTCTTTCATGGGTGGACCCGGACACGATTCATCCGTCGCGTGCGGCGCTGCACGGCCAGGGGTCGTGTTCTCGGGGAGGGGCGCGCCGCCATTGACGCGCGAGGATAAAGTCAATCGTTCAGGCGCCGCGCCGGATCGGGAAACGGCGCCAGTAACCTTCCACATCGCCGCCATCGAAGGCGTTGCCATCGAACGGCATGGCCGCCATGCGGCGACCCGCGTTTGTGTGGCTGCCAGCATCCTGTCGGCCAATGCCGTCCATGATGGTGGTATCGAAAATCGCGCTGACCTCATCCTCATGCCCCGCGCCGACCTGACCCCAGCGCCGCATCTGGGCGAGGAGCCAAAGGCCCGCTTCCGCATAGGGATAGCCAAGGTCGAGCCCACCGAAGGAGAGATAATCGGCAACCGGCTGGCGCGTCTCGCCGGGCACCAGCCGCGGGGCGCACATCAGGCCGCCAAGGATCACCTCGCGGTCGGTATCCAGATAGTCGGGCCCCGCCAGCATGTCGGCCAGCGCATTGCGGTTTGCCGGTTGTGCCGCCCAGCGCATCGCCGCCACACAGGCAGCCACGAGCCGCGACACCGTCTCGGCATGCCCGGTGGCCCACGAGCGCCGCAGTGCCAGCACCTTTTCGGGGCTGTAGGGATAGAGATCAGCTTTGGTGGCCATGATGCGCCCGATACCTTCCTCGACCGCCAGCTGGCTCCAGGGTTCACCTACGCAGTAACCGTCGATCTGACCTGCCCGCAGCGCCTCCACCATCTTCGGCGGCGGCACGACGGAAAGTTCCACATCCTGATCCGGATCGACCCCGCCGTGAGCGAGCCAGGCGCGGAGTTCATAACTGTGGCTTGAATAGGCGTGCACGCTGGCCAATCGAAGCGATGCTTCCCCTGCCGCCCGGCGCGCCTGCACGACGGCAGCAAGCATGGCAGCCGACTGGGCGCGGTCGAAAATCACCCTGCCCTTCATCAAGGTCCGGGCTTCCTCATACAGCGCAACCGAGATGGTGATCGCATTGCCGCCGCGCCCGAGAAGAAGCGGCACCATCATTTCAGAGCGAAAACCGCCAAGCCCCAGATGCATGGCAAGGGTCAACCCGCCCAGCATGTGAGCGCATTCGAGCTTCTCGAACGCCAGCTGGTCGCGCACTGCCGCCCATGAGGGCAGACGCACGGGCTCGATCCTGATGCCTTCTTCAAGGTCAAGGCCCAGTTCGCGCGCCACCACAATTGGGGCACAATCGGTGAGCGCGATGAAGCCGGCGCGGATAACGGGGAGGTTGGCTTCAGGCATGGTGGCGGTCTCCGAGTAAGCCGGCATCCAGTTCAAAGGCCGTGATGATGCTGTCGGCGATATCGACAATCTTGCGGCTCTGCTGCATGGCTGTGCGGCGCATCATGCTGTAGGCCTCCTCTTCCGTGATGCCGCGATACTGCATCAGAAGCCCCTTGGCGCGGTTGATGCGTTTGATATCGGCAAGGGCCGTGCGGGCCTCGTCGCGTTCGCGCAATAGCTGGCTGAAGCTTTCAAAGCGGGTCACCGCCACTTCGACAATCGGGCGCACCCGGTCCTTCTTCAGGCCATCGACCACATAGGCGCTGACGCCTGCCTCAACCGCGCGTCTGATGGCGTCGTCGTCCGACTGGTCAACGAACATGGCAATCGGCTTTTTCACCGAGCGCGACACCTGAAACATGTTTTCCAGCGTGTCGCGGTCGGGGTTTTGCAGATCGATGATGATCACATCGGGTTCGATGGCCACGATACGCTGGTGCAGATTTGCCGTTGTCCGAAGCGTCACCACATGGGTATAGCCGGCCTCAACAAGCGCCCCTTCAAGGAGCGCGGCGCGGGCCGGATCCTCGTCGATCACCAGAATATTGAGGCCGTTTCCTGCCATTTACGCTGCGGTCCTCCGCTTGGGGGTCGGTTTGCTTTCGGCGTCAGCCGGGTCGCCATGCTCGTAGGCTTCAAGAAAGGACAGAAGTTCTTCCCTGTATTCATAATATTTCGGATGCCCGACGAGATCGCGGCGGCGGCGCGGCCGGGGGATATCGATCTCCATGATATTGCCGATCTTGGCGTTCGGGCCGTTGCTCATCATCACGCAGCGGTCGGCCAGAAGGATCGCCTCGTCCACATCATGGGTCACGCAGATGGCGGTGACCTGCGTGCGCGCCCACACGTCCATCAGCACCTCCTGCAACGCCCAGCGGGTGAGGCTATCCAGCATTCCGAAAGGCTCATCAAGCAGCAGCAGCTTCGGCGACAAGGCAAATGCACGGGCGATGCCGACACGCTGGCGCATGCCGTTCGACATTTCAGCCGCCAGCTTGTGCATGGCATCGCCAAGCCCCACACGGGCGAGATAATATTCGATCACGTCGCGCTTTTCCGCCACCGTTGCATGCGGATAGACGCGATTGACACCCAGCGCCACATTCTGGAAGGCGGTCAGCCATGGCATCAGGCTCGGCGCCTGGAACACCACAGCGCGTTCCGGCCCCGTGGAGATGACCTGACGCCCATCAAGGATCACGCCGCCGGCGCTGATCGAGGTCAGCCCCGCCGCCATATTGAGGACCGTGGACTTGCCGCAACCCGAATGGCCGATGAGCGTGATGAACTCGCCCTTCTTCATCTTCAGGTCGAAGCCATCGACGATGGTGAGCGGCCCCTTCGGGGTGTCATAAACCTTGGAGATTTGCGAGAATTCCACATAGCGGTCAACGCGCGGGCTGGCTGCCGCCTCACGGTATGCTTTAGGTGCCCGGCCAATTTCGATGGGGGCGATGGTCGGCAGGATGCCCTCGGCCGCTTGCCGTGCGGCGGTCGCACCTTTTTCGGCCTCGATCAGGAAGCTCGTCACTTCAGCCCGAAGTTTCACAAAGCCTGCGTCATGGTTCATCGCGGACCGCAGCCGCGGGCGCGGGATATCCACCTTGAAAGCAGGCCCGAGCGTGGCTTCAGGCCCCGGTGTCAGCGGGATAATCCGGTCAGCCAGCAGGATCGCCTCGTCCACATCGTTGGTGATCAGGATCACCGTCTTGCGGTCCTTCGCGCGGATCGCATCCAGTTCGTCCTGCAATTTGGCGCGGGTGAGCGCGTCAAGGGCGGACAGGGGTTCATCCAGCAATAGGATTTCCGGGTCCATGGCCAATGCGCGGGCCACCGCCACCCGCTGGCGCATGCCACCCGAAAGCTCGTGCGGTTTGCGGTCGCGGGCATGGGTAAGGCCGACCATATCGATATAGCGGTCAACGCGCGCCTGCCGGGCCGCCTTGTCTTCGCTGCCGAAAAGGCTATCGACCGCCAGCGCGATATTGCCCGCAACTGTCAGCCACGGCATCAGCGAATAGTTCTGGAACACCACGCCCCGGTCAGGGCCGGGGCCGGTGACCGGGGTGCCGTTCATCGTGATGCTGCCGCGTTCGGGCTTCACAAGACCCGAGATCAGCGAGATGAGCGAGGTTTTGCCCGCCCCCGAAAAGCCGACGATGGCCAGAAACTCGCCTTCCTCGATGGCAAGGTTGATATCCCGCAGCACGGGCGTACGCCCCCTGCCCTTGCCATAAGAAAAAGCGACGTCCTTGAGTTCAAGATGTGCCATTTTCCGCCCCCTCACCGCTGTGCCCGGCTGGTGACCAGCGCTTCAAAGGCGAGCATCAGGCGGTCCAGCAGGAAGCCGATGATGCCGATCGTGAAAACGGCGACCATGATACGCGCGAGCGAGCTGGATGACCCGTTCTGGAACTCATCCCACACGAATTTGCCAAGCCCCGGATTCTGGGCCAGCATTTCGGCGGCGATCAGAACCATCCAGCCAACCCCCAACGAGAGCCGCATGCCGGTGAAGATGAACGGCAGGGCCGACGGCACGATCAGCTTGCGCACCTGCACACCGGGTGACAGCCGTAGCACGCGGCCGACATTCAGGAGGTCCTTGTCGATCGAGGCCACCCCCATCGACGTATTGATCAGGGTCGGCCAAAGCGAGCAGAGCGTGACGGTGATGGCGGAGGTGAGGAACGCCTTGTCGAACAGCGGATCATCGCTCACATAAAGCGCACTCACCACCATCGTGACAATCGGCAGCCAGGCCAGCGGCGACACGGGCTTGAAAATCTGAACCAAAGGATTGATCGCTGCGTTCATCGCGGGCGACAGGCCGCCGACGATGCCGACGGGTACGGCCACCAGCGTGGCGAGCAGGAAGCCCATGAAAACGGTCTGTATGCTCGTCCATATCTGGTCAAAATAGGTCGGCTTGCCAGTATAGGGATGGATTTTCGGCTCGTAAGTCGGGTCTTCGGCGACCCGCACCTCGTTCCGCGCCCGCTGGCGCTCGTAGAAAGCTTCCGCTTTCTCGCGTTCCGCCATGTGGCTGTCCACAAGGCCGCCGAAGGCTTCGGCCACCTGCGCCGGCCCCGGGATCGCCCCGAGGCTTGTATCCACCTTCGGCGCCATCTGGGCCCACAGCCCGAGAAAGAGGACGATCGACGCGAGCGGAATGCCAAGGCCGCGCCACAGGGCTTTGAGTTGTGCCGAGGGATCCTCGCCGTTCGCCAGCCGCAACATCGGGGTGACCCAGCCAAAGCCGAAGATGGAGATATAACCGTCAATCCGCCCGATGATCAGGCCGCGCTGAGCCTGTGCAGCCTTGCGGGCAGCGCGGGCAAGTTCGGGGTCGTTCTTGGTTGTTGCGTTCATGTCAGTTGCCTCCCGCTCGTACAGGGGCCGCGTCGTCCTTCAGGCCGATGCTGAATTTGCGCAGGTAGGCCGTCGGCGCTTTGCCGTTGAAGGCGATGCCATCGATGAAATGGGTCTGCGGCGGCCGGTAGCCGTCTGTGTCCCACGGAAAATCCTCTTCCAGTGCCTTGCCTTCCTGCACCAGCAGCCGGGCGGCTTTCAGGTAGATTTCAGGCTGATAGACCTTGCGGGCGACCTCGTCGTACCAGGCATCGGGCTTCGCTTCCCCGACCTGGCCCCAGCGGCGCATCTGGGTGAGATACCAAACAGCGTCGGAATAATAGGGATAGGTCGCAAAGTAGCGGAAAAAGACGTTGAAATCGGGTACATCGCGCTTGTCACCCTTTTCATATTCAAACGTCCCGGTCATCGAATTGGCGATGACGGCGGCATCCGCCCCCACATAGGCGGGCTTTGCCAGCATCTTCACCGCTTCCTGCCGGTTGGCATTATTGTTTGCATCCAGCCACATGGCTGCGCGGATCAGCGCCTTGACGACAGCGAGATGCGTGTTCGGATATTTCTTCGCCCACTCGGCCGAAACGCCGAACACCTTTTCCGGGTTGTTCTTCCAGATTTCATAATCGGTGACGACCGGCACGCCGACGCCCTTGAACACCGCCTGCTGGTTCCAGGGCTCGCCCACGCAATAGCCGAAGATGGTGCCCGCCTCCATCGTCGCCGGCATCTGCGGCGGCGGGGTCACGGAGAGCAGCACTTCGGCGTCCGTCGTGCCTGTCACATCGCCCGTCGTATAATAGCCCGGATGGATGCCGCCAGCGGCGAGCCAGTAGCGCAGTTCATAATTGTGGGTCGAAACGGGAAAGACCATGCCCATCTTGAAAGGCTTGCCCTCGGCCCGGTACTGCTGGACCACCGGCTTCAGATAATCCGCCTTGATCGGATGCACGGGCTTGCCGTCAGCCCCTATGGGGACATGCTTCTTCATCGCAGCCCACACCTCGTTCGACACGGTGATGCCGTTGCCGTTGAGGTCCATCGAAAAGGCGGTGACGATATCGGCCTTGGTGCCGAAGCCAATGGTGGCGCCGAGCGGCTGGCCCGCCAGCATGTGGGCGCCGTCAAGCTCGCCCGAGATCACGCGGTCCAGGAGCACTTTCCAGTTGGCCTGCGCCTCAAGCGTCACATAAAGCCCCTCGTCTTCAAAATAGCCAAGCTCGTAGGCCACCGCGAGGGGGGCCATGTCGGTCAGCTTGATGAAACCAAGGGTCAGGGTTTCCTTCTCCGGCCAGAGATTGTCCGCCGCTGCCGGCAGCCCGAAGCCGCAAACAAGGGCCGCGAGCGCCGCAACGCGGCGGCATGTGCTGGCAATCCGTTTGCTGATGTCAGTCGTTTTTCCTTGCATCCTATCCTCCGAAAGCCTTGTCTCTGCCTCGAATGATCGATGCGTCGATCAGCCGGAGGCCAAAAGCCGCTGCCTTCATGCGGGCGAGCCCGGCCAGAAGCTTGCAGCGATGTCTTTCGACCCTCCGTTGGATCGGAAACCTGGTACGCCTTCATCGGCGACCGACAGGCAGCAAGCAGCAAAGCGCGTGCCAAGGAACCTGCCCGTCATGGCGCCCGAAGGTGTCGACTGTCAGGGCTAAGGCATAGAAATCGCAGCCGCCTGCGGGTTTCCTTGCTGCAGAGCAACGCAAAAATTGTTTCTATATTCCCGAAAGGAATGGCCGATGGGGCGGTTTCGCCTCGAATTCGACCTGCGTTTCATGTTGCAGCGCATCTATTTTATTGACTATTTTTTGTTCATTGATTATTTTTTAATCATTGTGACCAGCTTCAATCGACGCCACCGCGTAACGGGCGGCATGCTGGCAGACGGCAGAATCGCAGGGCTTCGGCGCCATAATCGGCCATCAGGCCTCGCATGGCATGCTCCTTGCTGATCTTGACCGGTACAGGCACCCGATTTGCCACCGACCCAACGGCGGGTCATTTCAGGATAACGACGTCCAGGGCCACAGCCATCAGGCTGGCGGGCGGATGTCGTTTTTCACCTCCCCCTCCTTCCACCGGCACCCCTGGACCAGCCAAGTGGAAGCGACCATGACAAAGTCCAAGAAACCCAGACTGGTGATTGTCGGCAACGGCATGGCCGGCATTCGCACGCTCGAGGAACTGTTGAAGCGCGCGCCGGATACCTATGATGTCACGGTGTTCGGGCAGGAGCCGCGCCTCAATTATAACCGCATCATGCTGTCACCCATCCTCGCGGGCGAGAAAGCCTATCAGGACATCATCCTCAACGACTGGGACTGGTACGAGGCCAACAATATCCGCCTGCATGCGGGTGACCCTGTCATCGGGATCGACCAGAAGCACGGCTTCGTATTCTCGGCCGCCGGCCGCAAGGTGCCCTACGACAAGCTGTTGCTCGCCACAGGCTCAGAACCCATCGTCATTCCCGTCCCTGGCCACAAGAAAGAGGGCGTCATCACCTTCCGCGACATGAAGGACGTGGAAACGATGATCGACGGCGCCGGGCGCCTGCAACATGCCGTGGTGATCGGCGGCGGGCTGCTGGGTCTTGAGGCGGCTTACGGCCTTTCCACACTCGGCATGAAGGTCACCGTGCTGCATCTGGCCCCGCACCTGATGGAACGCCAGCTGGATATCGCCGCCGGCACACTGCTGAAGCAGGAGCTGGAGCGGCGCGGACTCGATATCATCCTCGAGGCCGATACCGCCGAAATCACCGGGGGCGATCATGTTGAAGGCGTGACGCTGAAGGATGGCCGCAGCTTCCCGGCTGATCTTGTCGTGATGGCCGTGGGTATTCGCCCCAACACATGGCTCGCGCGTTCACACGGGCTGGCCACCGGCCGGGGCGTTCAGGTGGACGATCACATGATCACCTCCAACCCGGATATTCTGGCGATCGGCGAATGTGTCGAGCATCGCGGCCTTTGCTACGGCCTCGTCGCCCCCATCTGGGATATGGCACGGGCCGCTGCCGACACGCTCGCCGGGTCGGACGGCAAGGGTTATCAGGGCTCGGCCATCTCCACAAAGCTCAAGGTCACCGGGGTCGATCTTTTCTCGGGCGGCGATTTCTCGGGCGGCAAGGGCACCGAGGATATCGTGTTCCGCGATGCTGCCCGCGGCGTTTACAAGCGGCTGGTGGTGAAGAAAGACCGCCTGATCGGCGCCGTGCTTTACGGCGATACGGGTGACGGCCCCTGGTATTTCCAGATGATCAAGGACGGTACCGACATCAGCCCCCTGCGTGGCACCATGGTCTTTGGTCAAGGCTTCGAGGAGGGAGCGCTTTCCGACCCTTTTAAGGCGGTCGCGGATCTGCCGGCTGACGCCGAGATCTGCGGCTGCAACGGCGTTTGCAAAGGCACCATCCAGACAGCCATCACCGAAGGCGGCCTCACCTCGCTTGCCGAGGTGCGCGCCCAAACCAAGGCCTCATCCTCCTGCGGGTCCTGCACCGGGCTTGTGGAAAAGCTGATCGGCTTCACATTGGGGGATGGCTATGTGGCCGATAGCGGACCGAAACCGCTCTGTGGCTGCACCGCGCTTGATCACGGCGAGGTCCGCCGGCTGATCGTCGCCAAAGGCATCAAGGATATCCCGAGCGTGTTTCAGGCACTGGAATGGCGCACGCCGGATGGCTGCCATACCTGCCGCCCTGCCGTGAACTATTATCTCCTCTGTGCCTGGCCCGGCGAATATCAGGACGACGCCCGCGCCCGCTTCATCAATGAACGCGTCCACGCCAACATCCAGAAGGACGGCACCTATTCCGTGGTGCCGCGCATGTGGGCCGGCGTCACATCCGCGAAGGAACTTCGGGCCATCGCCGATGTGGTGGACAAGTTCAATATCCCGACGGTGAAGGTAACAGGCGGCCAGCGGATCGACCTTCTGGGCATCAAGAAGGATGACCTCACCGCCGTCTGGGCCGACCTGGGCGCCGCCGGGATGGTTTCAGGCCATGCTTATGGCAAGTCGCTGCGCACGGTGAAAACCTGTGTCGGGACCGACTGGTGCCGTTTCGGCACGCAGGACAGCACCGGGCTCGGTGTGAAGCTTGAGCATGCCACATGGGGCAGCTGGATGCCCCACAAGTTCAAGATGGCGGTCTCGGGCTGCCCCCGCAACTGCGCCGAAGCCACGATCAAGGATTTCGGCATCGTCTGCGTGGACAGCGGCTACGAACTGCATGTCGGCGGCAACGGCGGCATCCATGTGCGCGCCACCGATCTTCTCTGCAAGGTCACAACCGAGGAAGAAGCCATCGAATATTGCATGGCCTTCATTCAGATGTACCGCGAGGAAGCCTGGTATCTGGAACGCACCGCGCCATGGATCGAGCGGGTGGGGATCGACCATATCCGCGACCGCCTCACCAGCGACTCCGAAGCTCGCATCAAACTACGTGACCGTTTCCTCCTGAGCCAAAAGGACGCGCAGGATGACCCGTGGGCGGCGCGCGCAAATGGCATGGATGCCCATGAATATCAACCTCTTGTGACGATTGGATGAACCGATGGTTAAAGCATCCACCTTCACCCTTGTCGGCCAGCGGGACGATATTCCCCGCCTCGGATCGCGCCGCGTGCGCACCCCGGCGGGCGAAATCGCCCTCTTCCGCACCAGCGACGACAAGGTCTTCGCGCTGAGGAACGAATGCCCGCACAAGAAGGGGCCTTTGTCTGAAGGCATCGTGCACGGGCACAGCGTTACCTGCCCCTTGCACAACTGGGTGATCAGCCTGGAGACCGGCGAAGCGCAAGGCGCCGACACGGGCTGCACGGGCAAGCTTGCCGTCGAGGTGCGCGACGACGGCTCAATCTATCTGGCCATTCCTTCGGGCATGGCCGAGGCGGCAGTGGCATGACAATCACAAGGACCACATGCGCCTACTGCGGGGTGGGATGCGGAATCATCGCCACCAAGATGGAAGGAGGGGTCCGGATCGAGGGCGACCTGTCCCACCCCGCAAACCGCGGCCGCCTGTGCTCCAAGGGACTGGCGCTTGGCCAGACGCTCGATCATACCACCCGCCTTGCCTATCCGATAATCGACGGTGAGCGCGTTTCGTGGGACACCGCGACCCGCGCCGTTGCCGACAGGCTTTCCACCGTTATCGAAGAACATGGCCCCGATGCCGTTGCCTTTTATGTTTCCGGCCAGTTGCTGACCGAGGACTATTATGTCGCCAACAAGCTGATGAAGGGCTTCATCGGCAGTGCCAATATCGACACGAACTCGCGCCTGTGCATGGCATCGACCGTGGCAGGCCACACCCGTGCCTTCGGCGGCGATATCGTGCCCGGCGATTACGGCGACCTTGAAGAGGCCGATCTTGTGGTGCTTGTGGGCTCCAACCTCGCCTGGTGCCACCCCGTATTGTTCCAGCGCTTGCGGGCGGCCCGCGAGGCGCGCGGCACAAAGGTGGTGGTGATCGATCCGCGCCGCACCGAAAGCTGCGATATCGCCGACCTCTATATTCCCGTGATGCCGGACGGCGACGTCCTGCTGTTCAACGGCCTTCTCTCCCACCTGGACGCCTGCGGCGCTGCGCCCACCGCCTACACCGGCCATTACGTAACCGGCTATGCCGATGCTGTCGCGATAGCCCGGCACGAAGCACCGGAACTGGCGGCTGCCATCGCCGCACGCGGCATTGAGGCTGAAGTCGCGGCCTTCTACCGTCTGTTTACCGCCACCGAAAAGGTGGTGACCATCTTTTCCCAAGGCGTCAATCAAGCCCACAATGGCACCGACCGGGTGAACGCCATCATCAATTGCCATCTGGCCACCGGCCGCATCGGCCGGCCCGGCATGGGGCCTTTTTCGGTGACCGGCCAACCGAACGCGATGGGCGGGCGCGAGGTCGGCGGGCTTGCCAGCATGCTTGCCGCCCATATGGGCTTTTCGGACCATGAGTGCGATCTCGTGCAGGGCTTCTGGCAATCGCCCGCCATCCCCCGCGCGGCAGGCCTTCGCGCTGTCGACATGTTCGACGCCGTTCATGACGGGCGCATCAAGGCGATCTGGATCATGGCGACCAACCCGGCGGTCAGCCTGCCGCAGGCCGCAAAGGTCCGCGAGGCGCTGGCCCGCTGCCCCACTGTGATCGTGTCCGACTGCGTGAAAGATACCGACACACAGGCTTTCGCCCATATCCGCCTGCCCGCCACAGGCTGGAGCGAGAAGGACGGCACCGTCACCAATTCCGACCGCACGATCTCCCGCCAGCGTGCGTTCTGGGCACCCTACGCCGAAGCACGGCCCGACTGGCGCATCATCTGCGATGTGGCCACTGCCATGGGGCATGGTACGGCCTTCGCCTACGAGAGCCCCGCTGATATCTTCCGCGAACATGCCGCCCTCAGCGCGTACCGCAACGAGGGCAGCCGCGCCTTCGATATTGGCGCACTGGCCGACATAGATGCCGCCGCCTACGATGCGCTCGGGCCCACCAAATGGCCGCAACAGGCGAGGGAGCGCAGCCAGACACGACTTTTCGGGGATGGTGCCTTCTTCACGCCGGACGCGCGGGCGCGGATGGTCGCCCTCGGTCACCGCCCGTCGCCTGCCGTCCCCTTGCCTGATTATCCGCTTCTCCTGAACACCGGGCGCTACCGGGACCAGTGGCACACCATGACCCGCACCGGCCTCGCCCCCAGCCTGACGGGGCATAGGCCCGAGCCGCTTCTGGACATATCCCCCACGGATGCACGGTCGCACGGACTGACCGACAAAGGCTTTGCCAAAGTCGCCAGCCCGCGCGGCCGTGTCGTCGTCCGTGTACGGGTGACCGAAGACCAGAAGCCCGGCGAGCTGTTCCTGCCGATGCACTGGTCCGAAACCCATGCAAGCGCCGCCCTTGTTGGCACGCTGATCGCACCGGAGGTCGATCCCCTTTCCAAGCAGCCCGCCTTCAAGTCCACGGCGGTCTCCCTTGCCCCCGCCGTCATGACATGGCGGGGGCTTCTTCTCTCCCGCGCGGAAATTGAACCCAATACACCCTACTGGACCCGGACCCGGCTGAAGCATGCCACGCTCACCCGCCTCGCAGGCCGCGCCGAAGCCGATCTCGAATCATTTCGCGAGCATCTTCAACAATTGGCACCCGACATCGCCAGCACCCGGGATGGCTCTGGCCTGCGGCTCGCCGGCTTTGAAAAGGGAAAGCTGTTATTCATGCTTTTCGCGAGCGAAAGCCTTGCCGGCATCGACCTTGGCTGGGCGGACAGTCAGTTTGAGGCAGCAAGCCTTGAGGAAAACGCTCGCCGACAGCTGCTCGCCGGCCGCAGTCCCGGTGCCGTGCGGGACACCGGCCCGGTCGTCTGTTCCTGCTTTCAGGTCGGCCAGAACACGATCCGCGATGCCATCTGCAAGGGCCGCCTGACCAGCACCGACGGTGTTCGCGACGCCACCGGGGCCGGTGGCAATTGCGGCTCCTGCATCCCTGAAATCAAAGCCCTCATCACCCGGGAGTTAAGCCCCAATGCAGCCTGAATCCCTGTTTCCGATCAGCCTTGACCTCCGCAGCCGCACTTGCCTGATGCTCGGCGGCGGCTCGATTGCCGCCAACAAGGCAAAGCCACTCCTCGACGCGGGCGCAACGCTGCGCCTTGTGGCCGACCATCTTTGCCCCGACATGGCGGCACTGATGAAAGATCACCCCATCCAGCACGTAGGTGCCTTACTGGATGAAGCGCATCTCGACAGCGTCATGCTTGCCATCGACAGCGGCGAGATGCCGGCCTTCGCCGACGACCTACGCCGCCTGACACTGGCGCGAAGCATCCTCCTGAATGCCGTCGATGCACCCGCCCGCTGCGACTTCCACATGCCTGCCGTGGTACGGCGGGGCCCTATTCAGGTTGCAATCTCTACGGGCGGTGCCGCCCCCACACTCGCCCGGAACCTTCGCCAAATGATCGAGCGCCTGTTGCCGCATGATATTGCCCAGCGTGTGCGCCGCGCCGCCACCCTCCGCGCCGAGGTGAAGGAGAAACTGTCACCCGCTGCCCAGCGTCGCCTGTGGGACCGGATGTTTGACCTTGGCCGACTGGCAGGCACGGAACCAGATCTGCCGGACCACCTGACCGAGGCCGAAATCGCGGCGGCACAAGGCGACGGCACCCCCGGCGAGGTCTGGCTTGTGGGCGCAGGTGCCGGCAGCGCCGACATGATCACCCTCAAGGGCCTGAAAGCGCTGGAAAGCTCCGATGTGGTGCTGCATGACGCGCTGATCGACCCCGCGCTCCTGTCGCACGCCCGGCGCGATGCCCGACTCATCGCTGTCGGCAAGCGCTGCGGCAAACGTTCGGCAAGCCAGGAGTTTATCAATCGCACGCTCGCCAACCTTGCAACACAGGGCCGGAAGGTGGTGCGCCTGAAATGCGGCGATCCCTTCATCTTCGGGCGCGGCGGTGAGGAACTGGATCACCTGCAGTCAGCCGGTATCCGCACCCATGTCGTGCCCGGCGTGACGGCTGCTTCCGTTGCTGCCGCCGATTGCGGCATCGCCCTCACCCACCGGGGTGTCTCGCGCCGCCTGACGCTGATGACGGCAAGTACGAACGATGCCCTCGCCGAAGACAGGCCAGACTGGCAGGCCCTGCTGACCGGCGGGACGGTGGCGCTTTACATGGCCCGCAACAAGATCGACAGCCTGATGACTGAAATGACCGCGAGCGGCATCCCTGCGCACCTGCCGGTGACGATCATCGCCAATGCGGGACGTGCGGACCGCCACCTCACCGCTGGCACAATCGCTTCCCTGCGCGCAACACCGCCCACCCTCGCGGACGACGCTCCGACCCTCATCCTCGTCGGCGCATCATCGGCGCCCCGGCTTGCCGCCGCGGTTGAACCGAACGCCTCTTTCGTCGCAACAGCCTGACCGGCCCCCACCCACCAGACACGGAACCCCGGCCAAGGGAAACCATGGGCGGGGAAACCTCATGCCTGATGCCGACCGGCCCATTGCACAACAAATGACAGATTAATGTATACAATTATCTTTACGCCCGCCGCAGAATATGTATCCTGTGAATGATAGGGAAAGTGCGGTTAATCCGGGATAAATTGTAAAATACGGTAAAAATCAGGAGAGGGTGTCATGCGGAAATTGGGTTCCAGCCTGCTGGTATTGTGTACGTACGGACTA
This sequence comes from Pseudokordiimonas caeni, assembly GCF_026719705.1. Taxonomy (GTDB): domain Bacteria; phylum Pseudomonadota; class Alphaproteobacteria; order Sphingomonadales; family Kordiimonadaceae; genus Gimibacter; species Gimibacter caeni. The sequence continues at coordinate 1,534,066 of NZ_JAPPRR010000001.1, forward strand.
AGCCAACAGGCAGTTGCACAGACAGAAGACAATAACGACGACTTCGCGCTGGAAGAAATCGTGGTCACGGCGCGCGGCCAGCGCGAGATTCTGCGGGAAACCCCCGCAACACTGACGGTACTGACCTCCGAAACGCTGGAAAAGACGGGCATCAAAACGGCGTCCGACTTTGTGAATTTCACCCCCGGCGTTTCCATCGTGGCCAACACCGCCGAGGCTGGCGACAACCAGATCAACATCCGCGGCATCAACAGCGCGCGCGACGCAGAATCCTCTGTGGCTCTGGTCGTTGATGGCATCCTCAAAACGAATACGGCGGTTCTCAATCAGGATCAGGGCACTGTCCGCCAGATTGAAATCCTGAAAGGCCCGCAAGGCGCCATCTATGGCCGCAACGCAGCCGCCGGCGCCATCGTGATGACCACCGCCGAACCCGGCGACGAGATGGAAGGCGGCTTCAAGGCGAGCGGCGGCAACAACAGCAATTTCAGCGGTGCCGCCTATATCAGCGCCCCGATTTCCGACACGGTCGGCTTCCTCGTTTCTGCAGATTACACAACAACGGACGGCTTCTTCCGGAACCGCTATCTTGGCGACCGCGCGATTGTCGACGACCGCGAAGCATGGAACCTCAATGGCCGACTGGTGCTGAAGCCGAGCGACGTGACGAAGATCGACGCCAAACTGCGCTACGGCGAACTGAGCGGCGCCTCGATCAACTTCAACCCGATCTTCGCCCTGCCCACCTTCGCAAGCGGCCTTGGCGTACCTGCCTTCTATGAAGACATCAACAAGCACACCTTTATCTATGACAGCAACATCCGCCCCGAGAATGACCAGCGCACCTTCGAAGCCTCGGTCAAGCTGGAGCATGAATTCGATACGATGCGGCTGACCGCATGGGCCCTCTACAGCGACGTGAAGAACGACCTGACCGCCGATGGCACCTCGGGTGACTTCTTCCGCTATGCCGCAGTGCCGGAATGTATTGCCTCTACAGCCGAAGCCGTGGGCTATCCGGCCAATCCGCCTTCCTATTTCGCGGGTGAATTCGGCCAGCTTTACGGCGCCTACTCGCCCACGACCTGCGACGGTACCCAGTATCAGATGCGCAACCAGAAAGACTTCAGCGCCGAAGTCCGGCTGGCGTCGCTTGATGACGGACAGCCGCTGCAATGGCAACTGGGCTCATACTATCTCAATATCGACCGCACGACGGCGGTGAGCCTCGGTGCCGACCTCAATCAGGGTGTGCTGCAAAATCCCTATAACGGCCCGACCTCGGCCAATCCGACATCGCAGCTCTATTGGGATAATTTCAACACCAATGTTTATGCCGGCTTCGGCTCGCTGAGCTATGCCATGAGCGAGGCGCTGAAAGGCACCCTCGCCCTGCGCTACGACCGCGAGGAACGCAAGGTGCACAACCTCGCCCCCGCGGTGTTCGACCCCTATACCGGCGGCCCGATCAACCCCGGCCAGCAGGTAGTGAACGGCGTCGTGCAGCCGATTGAGGACCAGTCGAAAACCTTCGACCAGATCGAGCCGAAAATCAGCCTGAGTTATGCCCCTGACCGCACCTTCACGGCCTTTGCCAACTGGGGCATTGGCTTCAAGTCCGGCGGCTTCAACAACCAGGGCAGCAAGGCGCTGATCGATGCCAACTTCAACTCGGCCCCGGTTAATGCGGGTGTGGTGATCAACGACCAGTTCCGCAAGGAAACCTCGAGCGCGTTTGAAGCAGGTATCAAGGGCAGCTTCCTTGACGGCCGTGTCAGCTACGACCTTGCCGGCTATTACACCAAGGTCGACGACATGCAATTCTTCGAATTCTTCGTCGGCGGCTTCGGGCTCCTACGCGTTGTTTCCAACATCGACCGGGTCGATATCAAGGGCCTTGAAACCAACGTCAATGTCCGCATCACGCCAGAATGGCGCGTGTTCGGCGGGGTGAATATCACCGACAGCGAGATCAAGGAAAACTCTTCCCGCCCCAACACTGTCGGCAACAAGTCGCCCTATACGCCGGATTACACGATCAATGCCGGCACCCAGTATAGTCACGAGATCACCGACGATATCGACCTCTTCGTGCGGGCCGACTGGCGTCGCGTGGGGCCGACCTGGTTCCATACGGTTCAGGACCAGACGCGAGTGACGATCTTTGAAGCCTTCTATCCGGGCCTCGGCACCGCCAATTATGACATGACGCAACGCAAGGCCTATGACCTCGTCAATCTGCGCATCGGGTTCGAAACCGATACATGGAGCCTCACCGGCTATGCGACCAACCTCTTCAACGAGAAATTCGTCGAAGAAGTGATCCCGGCCGTCGAGTTCGGCGGGTCGTTCGTCTCGCCCGGCGCGCGGCGGTCCTACGGCCTCGAGCTGACCTATAAATTCTAGGAAACTCCGGGTGTACACACCCTCGTAACAATCATCGAGGCGCAGCTGGCAACGGCTGCGCCTCTTTTCAATGGCATGAAAGAGCATACAGCCGGCGCGAAGCCCCTGTTTTGGCGTGCCAAAGCCGGGCAAGTTCCGTATAGAGGCTGTAGTCCTTCCGGAAAGGAACTCGAAGGTGTCGAAAGCGACTGAAAAGGCTTATGAAACGATCCGCGCGGCGATCCTGTCCGGGCGCTACGCTCCGGGCGCCCATCTCAAGGAAGAGGAACTGGTCGGCCTTTGCGGGGTGAGCCGCACCCCGGTGCGCGATGCCCTCAGGCGGCTTGCAGCCGACCGTTATGTGGTCGCGCGCCGCAATCAGGGCACCTATGTCAATGAATGGTCGCTCGACGACATCGCCTGCATCTTCGAGATGCGCGCCCTTCTCGAAGGCTATGCCGCCGAACGCGCCGCCTCCCGCATCACGCCCGATCAGCTCGCCCGTGTCGACAAGGCATGGCGCGATATCGAGGACGTGCTCTCGAAAGACAGTCTGGACATCCCGGAATTCCTGCGCGCCAACCGCGTGTTCCACACAACGATCATTGAGGCGGCCTGCAACCGCCAACTCCGCGAAACCATCGACCAGCTGGTACAGCCCCCGATCGTCAATCGCACGGCGATGACCTATTCACGGCAGGATCTGCGCCAGAGCAACGATCACCACGGGCTGATCCTGTCGGCACTTAAAACAGGCGACGCGGTCACCGCCTGCACGGCGATGCGCCAGCACCTGCTGACGTCCTATCAAAATTTCCTGCGCAATTACGACCGGTCGCTGGGGCAGGAATAACCGGAAAAACCATAGAAAAGGGCCGCCTGTGACATCCACCGGCGGCCCTTTTTCATTTTATGCAGCGATCAGTGCTGGCGCGGCGGCATTGGCGCTGGCAGGCCGGTCTCCACCTCGCAGCGTGCCCGCAGTTCCTCGATCGACGGGCCGAAATTGAAGATCTGGCTGGTGTCGATTGTCTTCGCCATTTCAGCGCGGCGGGCCGTGGTGGCGGCTTCATCGACTGTGAAGTCATCCCGCACTTTCACGCCATAATTGTCAAAGGCACCCTCAATGCTCACAAGGCCGCGTTTCACCTCAAGTGCAACGAGATCGGCGTCACGCTCGACCGGGCTGCCCCAGCCGCCGCCACCCCAAGTGATATAGTCGAGCTCGTCGCCTTCCTGTACCTCTATATTGTCGCACTTGGCGGGCAGGATGATTTCCTCGCCCGATTTGCGGCGCAGTACCTTCCTTGAACGCTCGCCCGGCTCGCCACCATTCACGCCCCAGGGTGAAGTGAACCAGCGGTCGTCGTGGATCGCGATGATGCCGTCATTCAGGAAGGCATAGGTCATCAGGATGCCATTGCCACCGCGGTTCTTGCCCGCCCCGCCGCTATCGGGAAGCGAGGTATAGCGGGTGATCCGCATCGGGAAATAGCGCTCCAGAAATTCGTTCGGCACGTTGGTGAAACCCGGCCACAGGCTGTGACCATCGGGCCCGTCGCCCCAGGGACGCCCCGGAATGCCGCCGAAGCCGATCTGGAAGAGCTGGAACCATTCGCGGCTGTCCTTGTGGAAGCCGGAATACATCAAGTGCGGACTTGAAGAGAAACCGGCCGCGTTCAGGAATTCCGGCTGCCCCTGCCCCAGAAGCCCGCCAAGCACATCAAAGATGCGGCCAAGCGCGTGGGTGCGGCAGGAGAGCGCCGCCGGGAAGGCCGGTTTCAGAAGGCTGCGTTCCGGGATACGCACGTCCACGAGGTCATAGAAGCCGTCATTGAACAGCACCTGCGGGTCAAACACCATGATCATGTAGATGCCGAAGAACATCTTGAGCATGTTTTCATTGAGATAGAAGTTCACCGAACCCACGGCCTGCGGATCTGTGCCATCGAAATCCAGAATGACCTTCTCGCCCTCTCGCCACATGGTGCATTTCAGTTTATAGGGGCCGAAACCGCGCCCGTCATCGCAGATATAATCTTCGAAGCTGACTTTCTTTTCGGAAACCGCCGAGGCGATGAGATGCCCCATCGCGCGCTTGTTGCGGGCCAGAAGCTCGTCAGTTGCCGAGGCGAAAAGATCGTCGCCGAAGCGCTCGCAAATCTCGTTCACACGGCGCTCGGCCACCCGGCAACTGGCAACGATGGCCAACAGGTCGGCACGGCACCATTCCGGCATCCGCACCTGATGCAGCACCAGCTTCAGGATATCTTCCTGCAGCACATCCTTGCGGAACAGCTTGATCGGCGGGATGCGCACACCTTCCTCGAAGATGGAGGTAGCGTCAGTCGGCAGCGAGCCCGGTACCTTGCCGCCGATATCCGTCTGATGGCCGAACATGCAGGCCCAGGCGGTCAGGCGTCCCTGACGGAAGATCGGCCGGATGATCAGCCAGTCGTTATTGTGACTGACAGCCCCTTCGCACGAATAGGGATCGGAAAGCCAGATCATGTCGCCTTCCTCGATCTCACCTTCATAGGCGCGCAGGAAGCCGCCAATGAAGCTGCCGAACTGGCCGACGACCATCAGGCCGTTGCGGTCGGCAATCAGCGGGAAGGCGTCGCCCTGCTCCCGGATGCCGGGGCTCATGGCCGTGCGGAAGAGTGTGGCATCCATCTCTTCCCGCGCATTGCGCAGGGCATTTTCGATGATATCGAGCGTGATGGTATCGACCTCGATCGGCGAGAAGGGCGTTTCGTTTGTCTGGATGATTGTTGCAGCCATTGTCTTTCCCCTCACGCGACCGGATTGATCAGGATATTGCCGAAGTCATCAACGACCCCGACATGGTCGGGCAGGATCACCGCGGTCGAATCCATTTCGGTGATCACGCACGGGCCCGCCAGCCGGTCACCGGCCTCAAGCTTGGCTCGTTCATAGATCACAGCGTCGCGTTCCTGACCCTCGACCCACATGCGATGATCGCGCAGCTTCGCCTGCGCGGGGTCAGTGTCTCCCTTGGCGAGCTTCTGGGCCGGCATTTCCGCCGCCTTGCCAAGCCCGATGGCCCGAAGGTTGACGATTTCATGCACCACATCGAGATTGAAGGTGAAAAGCCGCTTGTGTTCGGCATCGAAGGCCGCTTTTACCGCCTCAATGCCTCGGCCTGCCTCGAAATCTGCGATATCGATGGCCATGCTGACCTCGAACCCCTGGCCCGCGTAGCGGACCCCGGCCTCGAACCGTACCGATTGCTCGTCCTCGGGCACGCCTTCGTCTTTCAGGTCACCTTTCACCACCTCGCGCATCTCGGCCAGCAGCGTGGCGATTTCGGCATCTTCCGTCTGGTTCACCATCTTGTTGAACGATCGGGCATGTTCGTAGCGGAGCTGCGTGGTCGCGTCCCCGGTGGCACAGAGCACGCCGGGACTGACCGGCACGATCACCGGATAAGACCCCATCAGCTTGCCGACAGCGTTCGAATGCAGGGAACCCGCGCCGCCAAATCCCATCAGCGCGAACTCGCGGGGGTCATAGCCCTGCTGCACGGAAACAAGGCGAAGCGCGCCGAACATGTTCTCGTTGGCGATATCGATGATGCCCTGTGCTGCCTCATAAAGGGTGACCCCCAGTGCATCGGCCACTTTCTGGACGACCGCCTTGGCAGCGTCCCGGTCCAGCTTGAAGGTGCCGCCCAGAAGCGATTCCGGCAGGTTGCCAAGCACGACATGTGCGTCCGTCACCGTCGCGCGGTCACCGCCCTTGCCATAAGCCGCAGGCCCCGGCACGGCACCCGCCGATTCCGGCCCCACACGCAGAGCACGGGTCAGTTCCGGCACATGGGCGATGGAGCCACCACCAGCGCCTACCGTTTTTACATCCAGCGACGATGCCCGCACGGTGAGGTGCCCGACGCTTGTTTCGCGGCGCAGCTTGGGCTCGCCGTTTTCAATGAGCGCCACGTCGGTCGACGTGCCACCCACATCAAGCGTCAGGATATTGCCGATCCCTGCATTGCGCGAAACCCACAAGGCGCCTGTCACGCCGCCGGCTGGGCCTGACATCAGAAGGTTCACCGGATGCCCCTCGGCCTTCTCGGAGCCCATCAGGCCGCCGTCGGAGCGCAGAAGGTTGATCCGGCCTTTCATGCCAAGGGCGCGGAGCTTGGCGCGCAGGTTGGCCACATACATGGCCATCACCGGGCGCACCAGCGAGTTGGCAACAGTGGTGAGTGCCCGCTCATATTCCTGCATCTCGGGCAGGATTTCGTGGCTCAGCGAAACCGGGATATCGGGGAAAATCTCCGCGGCGATTTCACCGACGCGTTTCTCATGCGCGCCGTTCACATAGCTATTGATCAGGCAAACCGTCAGCGCCTCGATCCCTTCGTTTTTCAGGCGCTGGAGGGCCGCCCGCACGCTTGCCTCATCAAGCGGCTTCACCACACTGCCGTCAGCGGCGAGCCGTTCGGTGACTTCGACGGTTGTCTCCAGCGGGGCCAGCGGCTCGGGCTTTGGCCAGGTAATCCAGGCGGCAAGCCCGCCAGGCACCAGCGACCGGGCAACCTGCAGGATCTGGCGGTACCCTTCGGTGACCACCAGCCCGGTGCGGGCCCCCTTGCCTTCGAGCACAGCGTTCGTCGCAACCGTCGTGCCGTGCAGGAACTGGTCGATCTCGCCAGGCTTCACGCCCGCTTCGGCACAGATGGCCTCGGTGCCGTTGATCACGGCGACAGACGGATCATGCGGCGTACTTGGCACCTTGTTACGCCATGTTCTGCCGGTCTTTTCCTCGATCAGCAGGAGGTCGGTGAATGTCCCCCCAACGTCTACTCCGAGCCTGTATGACATCCCGTCTGTCTCCCCGTATCGGCCTTGAGCCGTTCTGAAATCATGATATCAGGCAGCGCAACTGGTGCCGCCGCCTTCTGGAAAGCCGCCCGCCTGCGCCACTTGCGACGGCACCGGACGGCCAAGAATTGTTTCGACCCAGCGTGCACCCGCGACAATCGCATCAAGCGACAGGCCCGTTTCGACCCCGCATTCCGCGAGCATATAGACAAGGTCTTCGGTCGCGATATTGCCGGTCGCCTTCGGTGCGAACGGGCACCCGCCAAGCCCGCCGATGGAAGCATCCAGCACATCGGCGCCAGCCTCGTAGGCGGCCCATGCATTGGCGATCCCGGTGCCGCGCGTATTGTGAAGGTGGACCCGGACGGGCATCCCCGGCAAGCGTTCCTTCAGTGTGCTGACAAGCGACGCCACGGCACGCGGGTTGGCGACGCCGATGGTGTCGGCGATGGCAATCTCGCGCGGGCCGGCCTCTGCCAGCGTTTCGGCAATCGAGACGATCCGGGCCGGATCGACCCGCCCTTCAAACGGGCAACCGAAGGCTGCCGAAATCGTCACCTGCGCCGACATGCCGTTTTCCACCGCCATACGCACGATCTGGCTTGAAACCTCGATCGATTCTGCCGACGTCTGCCCCTGATTGCGGGTCGCGAATGTATCCGTCGCCACCACGACGGCGCCTGCTTCGTCGACCCCGCGACGCCCGCCTTCCCGCGTGGCAAGGGCCCGCAGGAGGCCGCGTTTGTTGAGAACAAGCCCGATATAGGTCACATCATTGCGGTCCGGCAGCCCGGCGATCACGTCTTCAGCGTCCGCCATTTGCGGCACGCGGGCGGGATTGACGAAACTTGCCACTTCAAGGCGCCGCGCACCGGCATCGATGGCACGCGTGATGAGCGCGAGCTTGTTGGCTGTCGAGAAGATCACCTTCTCGTTCTGCAGGCCGTCCCGCGCGCCAACTTCGACAATTTCGACCGGTCTCATCATCCGTGTCTCCCGCCCTATCCATACGCATTTCTATTGACTGTATACAATCTCAAAAATAATTTGTATACAAAATTGGGACGCGATAAATCTGGCCATGGAAGCGATTGCCGGTCATGGGCCAATTTAAAAGAATGTATAAACTGAAGGGTCCGGTTCGCGGGGCTTCGGGTCTGGAAAAGGAGACAAGCATGTCGGACAATGGCTTTGGCGCCCTGCAGGGACTGCGCATGATCGAGCTCGGCCAACTGATCGCAGGCCCCTTCTGCGGCCAGCTGATGGCCGACCATGGCGCCGAGGTCATCAAGATCGAACAGCCCGGCAGCGGCGATCCGATGCGCGAATGGGGCCGCAACAAGCCCGTCTGGTGGCCGGTCATCGCCCGCAACAAGAAATCGGTGACGCTGAACCTGCGCGTACCCGAGGGGCAAGATATCCTGCGCGAACTGGTGCGGGACGCCGACTTCCTCCTCGAGAATTTCCGGCCGGGCACCATGGAAAAATGGGGCCTTGGCTATGATGAGCTTTCCAGGATCAACCCGCGCCTGATCATGATCCGGGTTTCGGGCTATGGCCAGACCGGGCCGTATGCGTCCCGCGCCGGCTATGGCTCAATCGGGGAAGCCATGGGCGGCATGCGCAATCTGGCAGGCGACCCTTCCACCCCGCCGAGCCGCGTGGGCCTTTCGATCGGCGATTCCCTTGCGGCCACCTATGCCACGCTTGGCGCCCTGATGGCGCTGCACCGGCGCAACGTGACGGGCCGTGGGCAGGTGGTGGACAGCGCCATCTATGAAGCCGTGCTGGCGATGATGGAATCGACTGTTCCCGAATATACCGAAGCCGGTTTCATTCGCGAACGCACGGGCTCGATCCTGCCCAAGGTCGCGCCTTCGAACGTCTATCCGACCAAGGACGGCGAAATCCTGATCGGCGCCAACCAGGACAGCGTCTGGACCCGCATGGCCGAGGCCATGGGCCGTCCGGAACTGGCCACCGACCCCCGCTATTCAAGCCACCATGCGCGCGGCGAAAACCAGCAGGAACTGGACGACCTGATCTCGGCATGGAGCCGCGGCTTCACGTCGAAGGAACTCCTGGACCTGATGGAAGAAAACGGCGTGCCGGCGGGCAAGATTTTCAAGGCACCTGATATGCTTGAGGATCCACACTTCAAGGCGCGCGACGCAGTGGTGAAAGTGGATCATCCGGGTTTCCAGAATATCTGGATGCAGAATGCCTTCCCGAAGTTTTCAGAAACGCCGGGTGAAATCCATTGGCCGGGCCCCGAGCTTGGTGCGCATAATGAGGATGTCTACAAGGGCATCCTTGGCCGGTCGGATGCCGACCTTGCCCGGATGAAGGCGGAAGGAATCATCTGATGGCGGGACGCACCCCAGAAGACCTGCAGGACGATTACCGAAAGGCTGGCTTTTCCGGAACGCTCGGCTTCGGCAAGCGCCCCGCCCTGTTGATCATTGATGTATGTGCTGCCTACCTCGACCCCGAAGCCCCGCTCTATGCCGGGATCGAGGCTGAGTGCGCCAGCATCGAAACGCTCCTGCAGGCATTCCGCGCCAAGAGATTGCCGGTCGTTCACACGCGGGTAGAATTTCTGCCGGGCGGCGCCGATGGCGGGCATTTCTACCGCAAGGTTCCGGCCCTCAAGGCCTTCGACCGCGGCAGCCCGCTCGCTGAGCCGCCAACCGCGCTGGCACCGGCCAAGGGTGAGGTCGTTGTCACCAAACAATATGCCAGCGCCTATTTCGGCACGTCGCTCGCCAGCACGCTCACAGCACTCGGCGTCGACAGCGTGGTGATCACCGGGGTCAGCACATCGGGCTGCGTGCGGGCCTCCTGCCTCGATACGCTGCAGCATGGCTTCATTCCGCTCGTCGTGGAAGATGCCTGCGGTGACCGTGACCGCCGTGTCCATGACGCCAATATCTTCGACATGGGCGCCAAATATGCCGATATCGTCTCGACAGCCGACGTACTAAGGCATCTGGCCTGAGCCAGATGCCTGCCGCTGCAGTAGGCTATTCGCCTGCAGCATCCTCGATCATGTCAGCCGGAAGTTCAAAGAGGTCACGAGGGAGACTTGTGCTTTCCACCTTTTTCAGGCGGGTAGCGCTTTCTTCACCCCGAACGATCACCGGCACGCCCGAAAGGCCCATCGATTCCATGTCGTTATAGGCACCCCCGCCGAAGGACATGGCCGCTTCCATCGATGCGAGTTCATCTTTCGTGAGACCAAAGGCCGCTTCATCGGCAAGGCACACCTCAATCGTCACCATGCCGGTGGCGTTCAGCTTGGCCCAGCGGCAGGCGATACCGCCCGCGGTGCCCTCTTCGCCCGTCCAGGTGCCTGCGAATTTCATCAACGGATTCTGCTGCGCTTTTTTCATCTGGGTGAGCATGGCGCCCGACATGCGGCGATACATCCCGTCCGCAGGGAAGCCGAACACATAGGACGGCCCGGCCGGGTCATAGATCGTGAAGCGGGCGTCATCATCTTCGGTTTCCGGCTGGTCGATCCGCACCTTGCCGTGCCCGACCGAAATCTTCATTTCTGCCTTGTCTTCGGTTTCGAACGTGAGCACGGCGTCGGCGTTTGCCGATACGGTGACAAGGCTCGCGAGCATCGCGGCGAGGCCTGCATTGATGGTCTGTTTGTTCATGATTTTTCTCCTCATTTGCTGTCGTCCGTTTGTTGATTGGATTGCAGGCGCAAGGTGACCCTGCGATTGCGGGCGCGGCCCGCGTCGGTCGCGTTGTCGGCAACAGGCTGGCTTGCCCCGAAGCCTGTTGGTGTGAAGGCGTCGGCGGTCGCCCCGCGTGCCGCAAGGGCCGCGACCACCGCTTCCGCCCGCGCTTGCGACAGGGCGAGATTGGCAGCATCCGATCCGATGGCGTCCGTGTGCCCCTCGACGCTGAAACGCGCGCCGGGGTCTGCCTTGTGCAGCGCGATGATCTCGGCCAGCACCGCTTCGCTTTCAGGCCGGAGGCGCGCGCTGCCAAAATCGAAATACAGGCCGTACAGATCGGCCTTGCCGTCCGCCTTCATGCGTTCAGCAAGGCTTTTTTCGACCGCGACAGGCGGCAGCACGCGGGTATAGCCGAGCTCGGTGTACCAGGGATGGCCCCAGTTGCTGTTGATCACGAACTTCAGGAAGCGGCCCTTGATTGGCGCTGTCCTGACCGACTGGCCGGCCTTGTTGCGCTCCAGTTCGAATGCGGCAACTTTTGCAAGACTGGTTTCCTCCGGCCCGACCCAGATCTCGATTTCGCGGGCGGAGATGCCCGGATGATCGGCTTCGTCGGCCAGGTAATTATCAAAGACGAACGTCTCGAATGTCTTTTCCTCCGGGAAGGAAAAGAGCAGCCAGTGCGGAAACGGAGCCTGGCTCGCCGAACTCCAGATGCGGGAAAGGATCGCGGATCCGTCCTCGTCCCCTGCATGGCGGATCAGGTTGGCCGCTTCCCAGCCCGAGCCAAACTCCGAGCTGAAGGCATGGACCCTGGCACCCGTCGCTTCGCTCAGAAGCTCGTCTTCCTCGGCCGCCACCGGTACGGCGAAGGCAAGGCAGAGCGCAGCCGCTATAGCTCCCCGCCTCATTGCCCGCCTCCGGTCAGCATGTCGATGATCGGCGAAAAGTCGGTGCGGGCGAGCCACTTGTCCATCATGGCCTGCAATTCCTTGTCGCCTGTCGAGTTATCAAGCCAGACGGAAGCAAAGCGCGGATCGCCCTGATCACTGCCTTCTTCATACAGGACCGGATTCAGATAAACGCGGGGAGTGGAAGCACCGCCTTTGACCGTCTCATACGCCCACATGGGATTATCGGGCGACTGGCCGGAATAGCCGGTCTGCTGCGAAAGTTCTTCGCCCGAAAGGCTTGCGAGCCTGTCATCAATGTCCCACATCTGCTGGGAGGCAAACTCGGCACCGCCATTCATCGCGATTTCGGCGAGGCGGGCCTTCCATTCTGTCAGATGGTCTTCAACCGTATAGGGCAACAGGATATCGGTGCCGACAGGTGCCAGCAGCAGGAACCCTTCCTTGCCATAAATCGGCAAGGCCCTGTTTTGCCCTTTCTGTTTGGGCAGGGGGAATGGCCGCAGCGGGCTGTCTTCCTGTGCGGCGTCGCTAAATGCCAGAATGTCCGAACTATTGATCTGGATATTAACAGCCGCGCGCAGCTGATAATCGGCCATGCCCTGGTCCAGTCCGCAATTGCCTTCCCAGACATCGCGCGGGTGAAAGCCAAGCTGGATACTGACCGTGTAGGGGGCGCCGTCGCGCGACGGATAGCCGGTAAAGATGGTCAGTTGCTGGCGGTAGCCCGGCATGCTGCCGAGCATGGGATCCTTTTCCAGCCAATCGGCAATCTTGCGGGTTGCTTCCACAAGGCGCGACCCTGCAACACCCTCGGCAACTTCGTCGCTGGCAACGGAATTGCGCTCCTCCACCCAGCAGCCCGCAGAGGCGCTGCTTGAGAGAATGGTGGACAGGAAAAGGAGGCCGAGACATGCCCGGCCAGAGTTTTTCATGATCATTTTATCCTCACTGTTCGTGTAGCAACCGGTGGGTTGCGGCTGCCCGTTTCTTGTGAGGCGCAAGATGCGGATTTGCTGCCGCGCCGGGAAGCTGCCAATTGCGCAGTTACATTCTGCGTTTATGCAGAACAAAACTGCAGGTCCGGTGACTTTGCCGAAGCACGCGCTGCGCCTATTGCTGTGGCATCCCAATCCACCGGAGAAGAAAAATGACCAACACGATAGCAACGCGCACAATAGCGATCCGCCCGAACCTTTACCGCGATATCCACAAGGGACTCCGGCACGGCCACGGGCTGATGCTCACTCGCCTCGGCAACAGCGACTGGCGCGACAATCACCAGACGCAGGCGTTGCTCGAGGCACTTGATGCCCATCTGCACCTCTGCGAGCGGCATCTGAAGCATGAGGATGATTTCATCCATCCCGCACTCGCCGCCTTCGACACCGGCCTCCTCCACAAGCTGGCATCCGACCATGAGAATCACGAGGTTGCACTCGGCACCCTCAGCGCCCGGATCGACAGCCTCAGCGCCACGACCGAAAACCTGCGGCCGCTGCTTGGCCACCAGCTCTATCTCGCCTTCGCCCAGTTCGTGGCAACGGATTTCGAGCATATGGAACGCGAGGAAGCACTGGCGATGCCGGTGCTGTGGGAGAATATGGACGACGCTGAAATCGGCATCATCCATGGCCGGATCGTCGGCGCTATCCCACCGGAGGAAATGATGGCCTATATGCGCCTGATGCTGCCGGCGATCACGCCTGCCGACCGGCTCGGCATGCTGGTAGGCATTCGCGCTGGTGCCCCGGCTGAGGCCTATCAGGCGATCCTGCAACTGGCGGCCCGCCCTTCGCTGAGTGCCGACGACTTTGCGTGGCTGACGGCCGAGCTTGAAAAGGCTGCCTGAGATGAAAACCCTTAAATTCGTTGCAGCACTCGGCTGTGCTGTTTTCATCGGCGGATATGCCTCTGCCGAACCCTTCAAGGTTTCGGTCGAGGCGATGGAACGTTTCGACCTGCAGAGCGAATCCAGCGAGGCGCTACCGGGTGAAAAGCTGTTCCTTCGGGTTCGCTATTATGACGGGGACATGCGGCCGGCGTGCCGCGATGCCCTCGAGGAAAACGTCCCGCAGGATTGCAGCCTCCTGACCCCGCTCATCACCTATGAGGTGACAGAATGGACCGTCAACGGCATCCAGAACGGCAATGGTGACGTTGGCGCGATTTCCAGCCTCTCGGATGGCCGGGTGACTTATATGGCCCCCGCCGAACCGCCGAAGCGCAATCCCGTGGCGGTCACCGCAAAAGTACGGGTCGGCAGTCAGGATATTCTTGTCAGCACCGAAATCACCATACGCCCACCGAGCAAGTGGGAAGGCTATGTGACCTACAATTTCGAAGCGGATTATCAGGAAAACGATCAGGGCGCGAACCGGACCACCAACGGCAAGGTCAAATTCTTCGGCGCCTACGAGATCGATGAAGTCCTTTCCGACAGTTACGGGGACGACGGCACAGGGGTCGTCTTCCTCGCTATCGCGCCGCGTGAGGCCGAGTATGAATTCGACGAAAAGACCAGGGACGACTGTGACCGCACCTCCAGAATGCGGGGCAGCTTTCTGAAAGGCCTTAAACTGCCGCCGCCCAACCAGACACTGAACCTGGCTGTTGGCAAAGACGGCCTCGAATTCGGGAACGTGATGCCCATGCCGATAGATGCTCAAGGGGAATGGCATGTGCGCAATTGCATTGCCGACAAAGGGCTGGAAAGTTCGGGCGAGATGGAAGACTTCGTCAATATGGACTTTCTGATCGATGGCGCTTTCAAGGCCCCGCTTGAAGGCGGCATTTACCGGGGCAGTTTGCAGGAAGAAAGGACCTTCAGTTTTTCAGGCCGGGAGTTTACCGGCATGCTCACCATGGAATGGCGCTTCCGGCGGCATAACTGAGAAACCAGATACTGCGGGTCAGCGTACCGGCCCGCAGTGTTTGCCGAACTCGGCCGCGAAGAAATCCATGAAGGCCCGGATGCGGCGCGCGTTGCGCATGCTTTCGCGCACCAGCATGAAAAAATCGTACCGACTGCCCGGTATTGCGCCCATACAGCGGTGCAGGTCCTCGTAATGATCGCCAATAAGCTGGGGCAAGGGTCCGATGCCAAGCCCTGCCCTCACCGCGGCCACCACATTCGTGAGACTTGAAGAGGTTGCGCCGACAGGGGCGTCACGTGCGGTTTCCTTCAGCCATGCCATGGCCGGCATCTGGCTGACGCTGCCTTCACACAGAACAACCGGACGTTCGCAGAGTTCCGCGATCGTTTCCGGCATCCCGCAGCGCGCGATATAGGCGGAACTGGCATAAAGATACCAGTCGGCAACCTGCAGCTTCCTCACGACAAGCCCCGCGTCGTTGGGCACGGTGCCGGAGCGCAGCGCGATATCGGCTTCCCCCTTCAGGAGATCGAGCCGCCGGTCCTCGACCATGATTTCGATCCTGACATCGGGATATTCCTCATAGAATCGCCCAAGTGCCGGAACCACATAGAGATTCGCAACCGATTCAGACATGGTCACCCTGACCGTACCGCTGATGCCGCGACGGCGCTGCTCCATTTGGGCGGCAAGGTCGGTAGCGATACTGTTCATCCGCACGGCATAATCGAGGACGGCGATCCCGTCCTCGGTCGGCAGATAGCCGGATTGCCGCCGTTCGACGAGCGTCAGCCCCATGGCCTGCTCGAGTGCCGCTACCCGGCGCGCCACGGTCGTCTGGTCCACCTTCAGCTTGCGGGCAGCGGCCAGCGTGGAGCCTTCCTCGAACACGGCGAGAAGGTAGCGCAGGTCGTTCCAGTCGAAGGTCGGGGCGGCCATCAGTTTTTCCGGTCAAATTGCTTTTGCAGCGCGCCACCCTTTCGGGCAACAATGCGCCGTCATTAACCAAGGCGACTGTAGTCATGCCGCCGACCGCGTCAAGGATGCCGAATGCTGCGCCTCTATATGGACCCGATTTCAACGACTTGCCGACCGATCCTGATGTTTGCCGAGGAAGCAGGGATCACGCTTGAGCCGGTGCTGATCTCGCTCATGAACAATGAGCAGATGTCGGCTGATTTCATCGCCATCAACCCGGCCCACGCCATCCCGGTGCTGGATCATGACGGCTTCATCCTGACGGAATCGTCCACCATCCTGAAGTATCTGGCTGACCTGCACGGGTCGCCCGCCTATCCTGCCGACATCAAGGCTCGCGCCCGGGTCAACGAGGCGATGGACTGGTTCAATACCGGCTTCTATGGCGCGTTCGGGCGGGGCTATGTCTATCCGCAGGTCATCGACTTCTTCATCTGGCCAACGCCTGAGCAACAGGAAGCAGCGCTCGAACGCGCGCTCATGCTCGCCAAGGACCGCTTCGCGCAGCTTGAAGGGCGGCTTGCCCTGAACGGCCGGTTCGTTTGCGGCGAAACGATCACCCTCGCCGACTATTTCGGCGCCTGCCTTGTCAGCCTTGGTGAACTTGTCGGCTTCTCGCTCGCCCCATGGCCCAATGTGCAGGCATGGATGGCGCGGATGCAGACGCGGCCGGCATGGGGTAACACTCATGCAGCTTTCAACGGCTGGGTGGCGCACTGCAGATCTGGAAATTGATTGTCAGGCCCATCGTCTCCTAAGATGTTAAGCGGGCACAGCCACAAAAAGGTGACAGGGTTTCATGGACAAAGGGCCGAACATTCCGGAATGGCTGGTAGGCGCCAAGGTCCAGCCACCGCGACAGGGACGGGACGAATTGTTCCGCCTGCCGACGGAAGAAGACGAAGCCCCTGCCTTTATCACCTATGTCGAAGCCCCTGCGGGATATGGAAAAACAACGTTCCTGACCCAGTACCGCCAGCGGTGGCTGGCGCGCAGCGATTCAAAGGTTCTGTGGCTGACCTTTTCGCGCGATGAAAGTGCCCGCAGCCTTGTTGAATATCTCGCCTTTGCCCTGCTTCGGCAGGATGTGTCGCTGGCGCATGACTTTTACGAGGGCGTCGCCGAAAACACCCAATTGACCCGCTATCTCAATATCATCGCCAACACGCTGGAGCATGACGGCAGCGACTGGCTCGTGGTGTTCGACGATCTGGAAGTGATCGGACGCGAGGTTCTGGAAGCGGTGGAATATCTGATCAGCATCGCACCGCAGAATGTGAACTTCCTGATAGCGGGCCGCACCAATCCCGGCCTCGCTCTCACCCGCTACGCGGCCCAGATGCAGCTTGATCAGGTGCGGGCGGAAGACCTTTGCTTCACCGCCCAGCATATCCTTGCCCTGTTCGGACAGAAGATATCGCTGGATGATGCCATCCGGATCGAGGAAGCGACGCTTGGTTGGCCCATTGCCGTGAAGCTCGTGCAGATGGACATCAAGTCCGGATGTTCACTCGACGAAGCCCTTCGGCGACTCGGCGATTCGTCAGCAACCGCCGCCCATTATATCAAGGAGCAGATCGAAACCCGGCTGCCGGCTGACATGCGCATCATGCTGCTGGAGGCCGCCGTCCTTGAATGGCTGGAAGCCGACGCCCTGAGAGCGACGCAGGGCAGTGACAATCTCCTGACCCGGCTTGGAGAGTTGGGCGAGATCGGATCGCTGATCAGCATGATTGATGACGGATCCGAAACGTTCCGCCTGCACCCCCTGTTACGTGACCATCTGGGCGAGACGCTGAAGCGCGAGGCGCCCGAGAAATACCGCGACCTGCATCGGCGCGCCGCCCGCTGGATGGCAGACAGGAACCGCCTGCGGCTCGCGCTTTCGCATGCCTATCTTTCGGATGACCGTCATCTGGTCGGCACCCTGATCGAGGAATTCGGGGCTGTGCGGCTCTTTTTCCGCGAGGGCGTGACCCGCGCCTACAGTTTCCAGGTTTATCTGAGCGACCCTATCCTCGAAAGCTTCCCGCGCGTCGCGCTGATGTATTGCGTGGCGCAAACGAAACTTGGCGCCCTCAGGGATGCCCGCCGGGTTTACCATCGGGTATCGGGCCTGACAGCCGGCTTCACCAAAGATCGCGACAGCGGCGATGATGTGGCCCTTGATCTCGACCACCGCTTCTGCCGGGTCTTCCTTGCACTCTACGGCTGCCTTGCCGGGAGCGACCTCCGGCAGGAAGATCTGGACCGCATGCCCGAACGCATGGGCACCTCGGCCGTTGTGGACGGCGCCTTCAACAACACCCTCTGCGTATCGAACTTCGTGCGGGGACAATTGGATGAAGCCGCGCGCCGCGCGTCCCACGCCCGCGCATCCTACGAAGATGCCTCCTCTCTCTACGGTCAGCTTTATATCGACCTGCACGAAGGCGCCATCGCCTTCAACCGGGGGGACCTTGACGCCGCAACCCGCCATTTCGAGGCAGGCAAGGCGCGCTACCGCCGCTATTTCCGTGAAGATGAAGGCGCCAGACTCGCCTGCGATGTCATGCAGGCCGAACTTGCACTTTACGCGGGCGACATGGACCGGGCGGCAAGACTGCTGCCCTCCTTCAAGCGGCGCCTTGTAGCGTTCGAGGCATGGCGCGACATTTATGCGATGGGCATCACTGCCGCTGTCGATCATTTCCTTGCTGAAGACAGGCTCGCCGACGCGCGCGACCTGTTGAAAGAACTTCGTCACTATTTCGAGGAAGAGCAGGTTGCTGACATGCTGCCGATTGTCGGCCGCCTCGAGATGGTGCTGAGGGCCGCAAATGGTGAAGCCATCGGCACCACACTCGGGTCGGGATACCTGCCGACGCCCGAGGTGCTCCTCGAAAATCTTGCAGATCTCGGCTGGCGGGACAGCGAGAATATCGTGCGCACCCATTATCTTTGTCAGCGATACCAGCGCCGCGACCTGAAACTCGGTGACATTGCGGAGGCTGTTGCCACGTATTTCCTGAAGCTCGGCCTGAATGTCCCGGCTTGCAGGGTGCTTGTCACGGCGGCCGCGTCCGAACATGCCACCGGCAAGCCTGAAGCCGCCTTCCGGCTTCTCGCCCTTGCTTTGCCGACGCTGCGGGCAACAGGCGGCGCCGGCCTCGCACGGCTTGAGGCGGCGGCTATCCGGGGCATTCTGGATGATGCCGCTGGCCCGATTGGCACCGACACGGACGATGTGTGGATCACCGAACTGGTGCGACAGGAATCCGCCCCGGACGGACCACTTTTCAGCCCGCGTGAAAGCGATGTCTTGCGCCATCTCGTTGAAGGAAAACAGGACAAGG
Source organism: Pseudokordiimonas caeni (assembly GCF_026719705.1). Taxonomy (GTDB): domain Bacteria; phylum Pseudomonadota; class Alphaproteobacteria; order Sphingomonadales; family Kordiimonadaceae; genus Gimibacter; species Gimibacter caeni. The sequence continues at coordinate 1,553,093 of NZ_JAPPRR010000001.1, forward strand.
TGATTGCCCGCGAGCTTGGCGTCACCGAGCATGCCGTGCGCTATCACCTGAAAAACATCTATGCCAAGATGCAGGTATCAGGGCGGCACGAGGCGGTCGCACGGCTTGGCAAACTGAGGCCGGTGGCTGGCTGACCTACCCAAACCGGTAGGTGGAGGCAAATGGCGCCGGTAGCTGCAAACCCACTGCTGCCACACCTGAATCTACTAATCTTCGCTTTTGTCCACCGGCGGCAATCATGCCTACGCTTGGGAACGTTTTCCAATCCCGAGGTAGGTTATGCGCATAGGTGTAGATGTTGGCGGCACGAATACGGATGCGGTCCTGATGGACGGCAGCAAGGTGCTCGCCTCCCGCAAGATGCCCACGACGGCTGACGTCAGCAGCGGCATCGAAGCTGCCATCGGTGCAATCCTCACCGAAGCAGACGTCACCGGCAGCCAGATCGACTGCGTGATGATCGGCACCACCCATTTCACCAATGCCTTTGTGCAGGCGAAGGATCTGGCGCGCGTATTTGCCCTGCGGATCGGTGCACCGGCGGGCCGCGGCATTCCCCCCTTCTCCGCGTGGCCCGCCGCGATGCGGGATGCCGTCTTCGGTGGTTATGCAATGGTCCGCGGCGGCTACGAATTTGACGGTCGGCAGATTGCGCCGCTCGATGAAGCTGCAATCGCCGCTGCCGCACGCGACATCAAGGCCAAAGGCATCGGCCATGTGGCGGTCTCCGGCATTTTCAGCCAACTGAATGCCGATCAGGAAATCCGCGCCGGCGAAATCCTCGCCGACGCAGTGCCGGGCCTCAGCGTATCGCTGTCATCGCAGCTTGGCCGCGTGGGGCTTCTGGAACGCGAAAACGCGGCCATCATGAATGCCAGCCTGCGCAGCCTCGCCGATCATGTGGCCGATGCCTTTGCCCGCGCGCTGGAAAGCCTTGGCATCACGGCCCCCTTCTTCGTCAGCCAGAATGACGGCACCCTGATGAAAACCGACCAGCTTCGCCGGTATCCGGTGCTGACTTTCGCGGCCGGCCCCACCAACAGCCTGCGGGGTGCGGCGTGGCTGACCGGCCTGAAGGACGCCATCGTTGTTGATATCGGCGGTACCACCACCGATATCGGTGTGCTGGTGAACGGTTTCCCCCGTCAATCGAGCGTAGCGGTCGATATCGGCGGTGTGCGCACCAATTTCCGCATGCCCGACATCATTTCCATCGGCCTTGGCGGTGGCAGCCGTGTGCGCGAGCATGGCGGCAAGGTCACCGTCGGTCCGGATTCCACCGGCTTCCGCCTGCTGCGGGAAGGCCTGATTTTCGGCGGCGCCACATTGACCGCAAGCGACATTGCCGTCGCCAGCGGCAAGGCCGATTTCGGCGACAGGAAAAAGGTCGAGCATCTGGACGAAGGTCTGGTCTTTGCCGCCCTTGATGCCATCCACGGGCTTGTGGAGGACGGGATCGACCGGATGAAAACCAGCCGCGGCAAAACCCCCATGATCCTTGTCGGCGGCGGGCATGTACTGATCAGCCGGCCCCTTGAAGGCATTTCGCAGACCGAAGCACCCGACCACGCCGGGGTCGCCAACGCCGTCGGTGCAGCAATAGGCCAGATCAGCGGCGAAATCGACCGCATCTACAATATCGCGAACGACGACAGCCGCGAGGCCGCCCTTGCGGATGCGCGCGAGCGTGCCATCGAAGCCGCTGTTCTGGCAGGGGCCGACCGGGCAAGTGTGGAAATTGTGAATATCGAAGCCGTGCCGCTGCAGTATCTACCGGGCGGTGCGACGCGTGTGGTTTGCCGGGCGGTCGGTGACCTTGTGATGGAGAAGGCGTGACATGGCGACTGAAATCAATCTCGACAATATCGAAGACCTCGCCGTCGGCTCCGCCTTCCTCGGCACCGGCGGGGGTGGGGACCCCTATCTCGGCTCCCTCCTCTGCCGCGAGGCAATTGCAAAATATGGCCCTGTGCGGCTCGTGTCGCTCGACGACCTGAAAGACGAGGACAGTGTCTATGTCGCCGCCGCCATTGGCGCGCCGACGGTGATGATCGAAAAACTCTTCTCGGTCGAGGACCAGCACCATGCGGTCAGCCTGCTTGAGCGCTATCTTGACCGGCCAGCGACAGCCATCACATCGGCCGAAATTGGCGGCTGCAACTCGATGATGCCGGTTGCCTATGCCGCCATGCGCGGCCTACCACTCGTCGACGGCGACGGCATGGGCCGCGCATTTCCCGAATTGCAGATGACATCGATGAATGTGGCCGGCATCGCCTGCGCCCCGATGACCCTGGCGGACGAACATGGCAACAGCCTGCTCATCCAAGCGAACAGCGGCAAGAAGGCGGAATTGCTGGCCCGGCCCGTGGTCGCCGAGATGGGGGCCAGCATATGCATGTCCTGCTACCCCATGACCGGGGCGGAAGCCCGTCGCGGCCTTGTCCGCGATACGATCAGCGCCGCGGTGGCAATTGGCGAGGCCGTACGCACGCGCGGCGATCTCTCGGCCATCGACCGGCTGGTCGGCGCCCTGCGTCAACATGCCTATTATGCCGATGCCTATCGCATCTTCGACGGCAAGATCACTGAGATCGAACGCACCACCCAGTCGGGTTGGGTGACAGGCAAATGCACCATCGCCGCGGCACTTGGCAAACGCGAGGCGCAACTTACCTTCAAGAACGAAAATCTCGTCGTCTATGTGGACGGCGTCCTGCGCTGTGTGGTGCCGGACCTGATCACCGTGGTCGACCAGGAAACCGGACAAGCCATTCCGACCGAGCGACTGGCCTACGGGCAGCGCGTCTCTGTCATCGGCTGCAGCGCACCCGCCCCGCTGAAAACTCCAGCGGCTCTTGAAGTGGTGGGTCCTGCCTGTTTTGGCCTCAGCGAAGCCTACACCCCGATCCGCGCGCTGATGGAGGGCAAGGAATGACCCATATCCGCCTCATCACACCGGTTATCACCGAAGGCATCCGCAAACTGGATGATATCGCCTTCCTGAAAAGCCCGACCCTTGAATTCAGCCACGTCCTTCTCGCGACCGGCCCTTCCTCGATCGAATGCGAGTTTGACGAGGCGCTTGCCGTGCCGGGCGTTGCCGCCCGCGCGCTGGAAGCAGAAAAGGATGGTGCGGACGCGGTGATCATCGATTGCATGGGTGACCCCGGCCTTGGCGTAGCGCGCGAACTGGTGTCCATCCCGGTCCTTGGACCTTTCGAATCTTCGGCGCATCTCGCGGCCATGATGGGTCACCGCTTCTCGGTGGTGACGGTGCTCGATTCCGTGCGGCCCATGCTTGAAAATCTGGCGACCATCTATGGTGTCGCAGACAAACTCGCTTCCGTGCGGGTGATTGATGTCCCTGTCCTTGAGCTTGAAGCCCGCATCACAGAAGTGCAGGCAGCCCTTGCCAAAGAAGCCGAGCAGGCTGTGCTGCACGACCATGCCGACACCATCATCCTCGGCTGCACCGGTTTTCTGGGCTGCGCCGAAGCCATTCGCGCCCATTTGCTGGCCAAAGGGCTGGATGTGCCCGTGATCGACCCTATCCCGACAACGGTTTGTCTCGCCGAAGCGTTCGTGAAAGCAGGGCTTGCTCAGAGCAAGCATTGCCATCCGCGCCCGCGCCCAAAACCCGTCGCCGGTTACGACTTCTGAAAATGGTGAAGTGCAATAGAATAATATGCAGGGAGATAAAGCCATGAAACTGGCATCGTCGTTTAAGAGAAATACGAGTGTTCTGGCCATTTCCATGGCCGTTGCCACCCTTATACCTGCGGCCGCATCGGCACAGACAGCCGGTCAGTCCGATGACCTTGTGCTTGAAGAGATCGTCGTCACCTCGCAGCGGCGCGAGGAACGCCTGCAGGATGTTCCGATCCAGGTCGCAGCCTTTTCCGACAGCAAGATCGAGGCCGCCGGGATCAAGGCCACGCAGGATTTCATCAATCTGGTGCCGAACGTTTCGCTGGACGACAGCTTCACCTACCTGAATACCTTCGTGGTGGTGCGCGGGGTGACGCAGATCAACAACGCGGACTCTCCGATTGCCATCATCGTGGACGGCGTGCCGCAGAACAGCCAGAAACAGCTGAAGATGAACCTGTTCGATATCGAGCGCATCGAGGTTCTGAAAGGCCCGCAGGGCGGCCTCTATGGCCGGAACGCCATTGGCGGCGCCATCAATATCGTGACCAAGGCACCCGGCGACACGCTGGAAGGCCAGGTGAATGCGAGCTATGGCCGCGGCGATGCACTGGACCTTACCGCTGTGATTTCCACTCCCGTGGGCGATGAAGGTGGCCTGCGTGTTTCCGGCAGCTACAAAACCGACAATGGCCGTATAGAAAACAGCCATACCGGCGAGAAGGTCGATTTTATCGATCATGACGCCGAGGTGCGCGCCCGATATAACCAGAATTTCGGTGAGCGGGTAAAGATGGACCTGCGGGCCTCCTACCGCGACTTTGAAGCCGGGGCTGTTTACGATTCCGTCGTCTTCTCCGGCGAGCCGGATGATTATGTCGCGCCGTCCGAGAATATCGAAGGCATCACCTTCGGCGACATCTTCGATGCCTCCGCCAAATTCGACATCGCCTTTGACGGCGCCACCCTTTCAAGCATCACCGGCTATACCGCCCTTGAAGAATATTTCCGGGGCGATATCGACTTCACCAACGCTGTCGACAAGCCGGGCGGTTTCCTCGGGCTCGGCTTCCAGGCGGGCCAAGGCCAGAATCTGGATCTTGATCTCTTCAGTCAGGAACTGCGGCTGGTGTCCGATACCGATGGGCCCTTCCGCTGGATCACGGGCGTCTATTATCTGCACACCGGGCGCGATCTCCTGACGCGCGCCTTCATTGATCTCACCGGCGATGTCAGCCAGTTCGACGATGGCATTGCGATCGTCAATCTCAGTGAAAGCAACAGCAACAATGCCTATGCTGTCTATGGCAGCTTCGACTATGACCTCACCGAAGCCCTGACCCTTTCGGGTGCCCTGCGCTATGACCGCGACAAGCGCAGCCAGACCGACCTGACGAGCGGCGACGTCCGCAAGACGGACTTTGACTCCGTGCAGCCGAAGGCGACGTTGACCTATCATTTTGATGACAACAAACTGGTATATGGCACCTACAGCACCGGCTTCCGCTCGGGCGGGTTCAACGCACCCACGGTGCGCATTCCCGTCTTCAAGGATGAGGAGCTCGAGAATTTCGAGGCCGGCTTCAAGACAAGTTGGCTGGACCGGCGTCTTGTCCTGAACGGCGCTGTCTACAAGTCGAAGAGCGACAATTTCCAGTTCTTCTTCGTTGATGCAGCCAGTGCTTCGCAGATCATCGGCAATATCGATAAAGTCGACATCTGGGGCGTGGAACTGGAAGCGCAGGCTCTCGTCTCCAAGGGCCTGCAGGTGTTTGCTGCCGTCGGGACGACCGACAGCGAGATCAAGGAAAACACCGATGTGCCTGCTTCTGTAGGCAACAAGACACCCAAGACCACGTCATGGAGCCTCAACGCCGGCTTCCAGTATGATGTTGAACTGACCGACACCCACAATCTGATGATGCGGCTCGATTACGAGCATCGCGGCAAAAAATACTGGCAGATCGACAATCTGGCAGTGCAGGAGCCGGTCGATCTTGTTGATATCCGTGTCGGTGTGGAAACCGAGGGATGGGGGCTCTATTTCACCGCCCGCAACCTGCTCGGCGAGAAATATTATACCGACTATAACCCGAGGGCCTACTCGGGCCTCGACACCGATATCGGCTTCCGCGCCCAACCCTCGACATGGGCGGTGGAAGGCAAGGTCCGCTTCTGACCTCGACCACCGTTTGCGTTTCCCGAACTGCCCCCTTCCGCAACATGCGGAAGGGGGCTTTTTCGCACCAGATATTCTCTAGGAAGCAGTAGCCCGGGCCGACAGGAAGGCCTGAATGGCATCCCCCACCTGCGCCGGATGGGTGAGGCAGGCCAGATGCCCTGCTCCTTCAAGGCGCAATCCTTTTGCGTTTGGCAACCCGGCAATGAGCGTGTCAGCAACGGCATGGAGCCAGCCGGTATCACGCTCGCCCGTGATGACAAGCGCCGGGGTATCCATAGTGGCAAGCCTGTCCGCGATATCGGGGGCGGGCGCCGCCGGAAGCGGGACTATCAGGTCTCGGCCCTCATAGGCGGCAAGCATGCTCAGCACCAGTGTTGCGGCATCACCTTCCATGCCGTACCGCAACAGCGGGTGGGCTGCCCAGTCGGCCCTCACCCGGTCCATGCCGCCAGCCGCCGCCCAGTCACGGTAAAGCGCCACCGGAATGGCCTCATCAGCCGCAGGCGGCGGAAAGCCGTCGAGCGGCGCGCTGACAAGCACCATGCCCCGGATGCGGGATGGCAGCCGGTCGCTGGCCCGGAGCGCAACGCGGCCGCCCTGCGACATGCCGACAAGGCCGCACACCGGCTCGCCAAGATGGTCAAGGAGCGCCGAGATGTCATCGACCTCCCGGTCCAGATCAGGCGGCGCCGAGGACTGGCCAAAGCCACGCCGGTCAATCATCGCCAGCCTGAAATGCGGCGCCAGCAAGGGCACCAGCGGCCCCCACATGCGCCGGTCGAAGCTCCAGCCATGCAGGCAAACCACAAGGGGCCCGCTGCCGCTGATATCCACAACGATTTCACCATCCGACCGTTCCAGCCGGATGGTTTCATATGAAGGGTTCATGGAACGGTCATGCCCTGCGGGGCAGGCCGCGTCAATGCGCGGCCATCTCGTCTTCCGGGCGGAGAACATTATTCACCCGGTGGTCGCCAGCGAGCCAGCGCTTCAGTTCGCTGTGGGCGTCCTTGCGGCGAATGGCGTTCAGCTTTTCCGCTGACGGTGAATCGACGGTGAATTCGAGGATCATCCCCGCCGGGTCCTTCACATAGACCGACCGGCAATAGCCGTGATCGAGGATATAAGTCTGCGGTTCCACAATCCCAGCCTTGGCGATCCGGTCAACCAGCGCATCCTGCGTTTCCTGATCCACGAGGAATGCCACATGATTGAAGGGCGAGGACGGGATTTCCGGGCCGAACAGGGCCTGGTCCTCAGGATTGGCAAACTGGAAGAAGGCAAGTGCGCCGCCATCCTCGATCTCGAAAAAGCAATGGGCATAGGTGCGCTCGGCACCGAACAACTCGTCCTTTTCACACCAGGTGGCGATCAGCGGCAGGCCGACCACTTCCTCGTAGAATTTACGGGTCGCTTCCAGATCCTTCGTGACATAGGCGGTGTGATGCAGCCGCTGGGGCCGACGTGTCATGGCCATCCTGTTCCTCCTCCACTTGAATGCGGGCCACCTGCCCGCCCCCGGAATATTCCGATGAGCCAGCCTCCCCCGAGGCCGGCCTCACTTCCGGAGGGGACGATACCACAGGCCCATCAGGCACGCAATTCGATTGTCGAAGTTGTTTTCGATATGCGAATTTTTTGAACCGGACGCACCAATCCTGCCGCCCGGACGCGCCTGAAAATGGATGGCGGTCAGCTGCCCCGCAGCGAATGAACGAGGAAAGGCCAGGCTTTCAGTGCACCTTCCACCTGATCGGCCGCATTCTGCAGAAGCGGCAGGCGGGTGCGGATCAGGTCATCCCGCGCGATGCGGGTGGTGGAGGTGGAGCAGTTGATGGCCGCCGCGATGCGCCGTTCGTTGTCGAACACCGGGACGGCGACCGATACGATTCCGTAATCGAGCTCGTCCTGCGCCGAATCGTAACCCTGCCGGCGAATCTGCTTCAGCCGGTCCCGGAGCACCGTCTTGTCGGTGATCGTATAGTCGGTGAAGCCTGCAAGCTCGACATTGGCAAGATAGTCATCGATCACATCGTCGCTCTGATAGGCCATCAGCACACGGCCGAGCGAAGTGGCGTAAACCGGGAAGCGCGTGCCGACCCCCGCCCCGAGCCGGATGCGGCGATTTGTGGAGACGTGCACAAGATACAAAATGTCCTCACCCGTCAGCACGGCGAGGGACGAACTGTCCCCCGTTTCATCGCGTACGGCCTGCAAATGCGGCGTCGCCACCTGCTCAAGATTCATCGACGCCAGGAAAGCGGAGCCGAATTCCAGCACCTGCGGGCGCAGCAGGAAACGGCGACCGTGACGACCGACATAGCCAAGCTTGACGAGCGTATTGAGGCAGCGCCGCGCAACAGCGGGGCTGAGACCGGTGGCGGCTGCAACCTCGGACAGCTGCATTTCGGGATGCTCCTGCCCGAAAACCCTGAGCACAGAAAGGCCACGCTCCAGCGTGGAAAGATATTCGGGATCCTGTTCCGTGCCTGCTTCGCGCGCCATATTCGCCTGCCCCTCCGGTCAACTCACCTGCTGCGATATAGCGCACCTCTGGCAGCGCTTGCCAGAAATTTGTCTAGGCCGGCCTTGCCTTTCGCGGGTCGGTGTCCACCTGATAGGCTGCTTTGACGGTAGCATCGTCGGCACCGAGAAGCGGTGGCGCAGTGATCGTCAGCGACCGTTCGCCATCAAAACTGACGGGGGACCGGATGCTGCGAAAAGCCTCCTTGGCAGGATCTGGATGGAGGGCAGAAACCTCCAGTTCCAGATGTCTTGCCTGCGGCGTCGCCAATATCTCGGCGGGCGACTGCACCGGCGAATGCGGCACTTCGTTTAAAGCCAGACGGTCGCACCATTCGGCCCGCGTCGCAGTCAGGAAAAGGGGCGCCAAGTACGCCACCACATCCTCATAATGCCCAATCCGCGATAGCCGGTCACCAAAGCGCGGGTCCTGCAGCATTTCGGGATGACCAACCGCTTCAGCAAGACTTTCCCAGAATTTGGCGGGCGAAGACATATGAAGCGCGATCCACTTGCCGTCCTTGCAGGCAAACACGTAGGACTGCGACACATGGGGGCGGCTGTAGGGCGTCATCACCATGTCTTCAGAGAAATAATGGGTGAAGTCATCAAGGTTGAAATGACACATGGCTTCGAGCATCGAGACCTCGACCTTGCGGCCTTTGCCCGTAGAGTGCCGCTCATTAAGCGCACCAAGGATGCCGTAAGCGGCGTAGAAGCCGGTGATGGCGTCGGCAATTGCCGGGCCCACTACTCGTGGATGCTCCGGGTTCACCAGAAGCCGCAGGAAACCGCTTGCCGCCTGCGCCACCGTATCGAAGGCTGGCCTGTCCTTGTCCGGCCCGGTGGCACCGAAACCAGATATGGCGCAATAAACGAGGCGCGGATTGATCGCCTGCAGGCGGTCCGCCCCCACACCCAGCCGGTCGGCCACGCCGGGCCGGAAATTCTGGATGAAAACATCAGCATCCGCGATCATGCGGTCGAGGATCGCCAGATCAGCTTCATCCTTCGTGTTCAGCGTGATGCTGCGCTTGTTTCGGTTATAGGTCTGGAAATGGGGGCTATACAGCTCCCCCTTGAAGGCGCGGAACGGATCCCCGTCCTTCGGGTTCTCGATCTTGATCACTTCGGCCCCGAGGTCGGCCAGAAGCATGCCCGCGGCAGGGCCGGTGATGAAGGTTCCCATCTCCAGAACCCGCACATTCTTGAGCACTTCAACCATGCATGCCCCCTTCTTTCGCCATCTCGAAATCCCTCGGCCAAAATGGCCCGCGCCATGATAGCCTTTGCAAAATTATCGGGCGGAGTATAAATTCTTCGATTATCGAAAACAAGTTCGTATAACGAAAATATTTGACACGAGCTTCACGGAAAGGGAGACCCATGAGAATTGGCAAGCAGGACCAGCCCTTCAGTGCCATCTGCACCTCGGACGCCGATAGCATCACGGTGCGTGGCAAGGATCTTGTCGGCGAGCTTATCGGCAAGACTGACTTTACCACCTATTTCTGGTTTCTGGTGACCGGGCATATGCCGACGGCGGAACAGCGTTTCTTCGCCGATGCCGTGCTCCTGTCCATTGCCGAACACGGACTGGTGCCAAGCGTGGTCGCCGCCCGCATGACCTATGCCGCCGCGCCCGAGGCATTCCAAGGTGCTGTCGCTGCCGGGCTTCTGGGGTGCGGTTCGGTGGTGCTTGGCAGTGCCGAGGTCACCGGCCGCTTCATCGCGGGCCTTGTCGCCGAAGTGCAAGAGAAAGGCATCAGCGAGGCAGAGGCTGCCGTTGCCGGTGTGCAAGCGTTGAGGGCTGAACGCAAGGCGATCCCAGGCTTTGGTCATCCGCAGCATTCAGGCGGCGACCCGCGCGCAAACCTGCTTCTGTCCCTCGCTCGCGAGCGCGGCGCTGCCGGCGCGCACATCACCATGCTGATGGCCGTTCAGAAGGCGATCCCTGAAGTCATCGGCCGCGACCTGCCGATCAATGTGAACGGTGCGATCCCGACCGTGATGCTGGATGTGGGCTTCCCGCTGGAGGCGCTCAAGGGCATCTCGCTTCTTGCGCGTACCGCAAGCCTGATCGGCCATCTGCAGGAAGAAGCAACCCGTCCCATCGGTTTTGTCCTCTCCGGCAAGGCGGCGGAAGCCATCACCTACGACGGCCCGACAGGCGCCTGATCTCCCTCGGCATGCCGGGAAACTGGTGACGCCAGCCCCACCTCGGGGCGGGCGTTTTCTTTTTGGCGATCGAGCCGTCTCGGAAAAACTTCGTAAATCGAACTTGACTTCGATAATCGAAAAACTTAGCTTTTCCATCAACCGCACGTGTCGATCATGGGGAGACCTGTCTCTTGGGGAAGGGACAGCCCGCAGACAGTCGGGTCGCCTGTGCGTTGGGGAAATGACAGGGAGGGAATCATGGGAAGCTTTGGAATTCGTCGGCCATATCTGGCCGGAACGTCCCTGCTGGCACTGACAGCAGGCCTTTTGAGTGTGCCAACCACTGCCGCGCTGGCGCAGGAAAGTGCGAGCGATGATGGCGGCATGGTACTCGAGGAAATCACCGTCACCTCGCGGCGCCGGTCGGAAAGCCTGCAAAGTGTGCCGGCTGCCGTCACCGCCTTTTCCTCGCAGACAATTGAGGACGCGGGCATCGAACGCCCTTCCGACTTCGTGGCGCTGACCCCGAACGTGACGCTCGTTGAAACCCAGAATGCGGGATCGAGCTTCATCGTCATCCGCGGTGTTTCGCAAGCCCGCAACAGCGAGCCTTCGGTTGCCGTGATCATCGACGGCGTGCAACAGGTGAACCCCGCGCAGTTCAATCAGGAACTTTTCGATATCGAACAGATCGAGGTCCTGAAGGGCCCGCAAGGTGCCCTTTATGGCCGCAACGCGATCGGCGGCGCCATCGTGGTCACCACAAAACAGCCGTCAGACGAGCTTGAAGGCAAGGTGAAGGTCGGCATGGATTCCGGCCCAGGCTACAAGGCGCAGGCTTCGATCAGCGGGCCGGTCGGCCAGTCCGATACGCTCAAGTTCCGCCTCGCCGGTTCTTTCATGGACACCGACGGCTATATCAACAACGAATATCTGGACGAGGAAGCCGATCCCTATAAGGATTTCAGCCTGCGCGGCATGCTGACATGGCAGGCGAGCGAACGCTTCCAGATGGACTTGCGCGGCTCGATGTCCGAGCTTCGCACCCAGGCCTTCTACTATAATATCGTTGCCGATGTGAACGATACGAGCCTGCCGGTGCGCGTGAACAATGCCGGGCAGAACGACCGCGACATGTATACCCTTTCGCTGCGCATGAATTACGATGCAGACTGGGGCACCTTCACCTCGGTCAGCGCCTACGACAAGCTTGAGGAAATCCTCACCGGCGACGCCTTCAACTTCCTGCCGATTGAGGAATCTTTCTTTTACGGCTTTCTTGGCTTCGACATGAACCAGAGCCAGTATCTGGACGTGGAGGCATGGAGCCAGGAACTGCGGCTGACGTCGAATTCCGACCAGCGGCTGCGCTGGATCGTCGGCGCCTATTTCATCGGCACCGATCGCTATATCTCCACCGGCAACATGGTGGATACGGGGCAAGGCGTCTTCCCGGTCTACCGCGAACCAAGCACCAATCCGATCAACCCGCAAGCCACCTTCCTCGCCGACTCCCAGGACAATTTCGCCTGGGCCGTTTTCGGCGACGTGACCTATGACATCACAGACGACCTGGAGATCGATCTTTCCCTGCGTTACGACCATGACAAGCGCGAGCAGACGACCCTGACGCCAACGCAGTATCTGCCGAACGTGCCCGGCTTCCCCGCAGGCGCCACCGGCGATGTGCGCGACCGGTCTTTCAGCGAATGGCAGCCAAAGGTGACCTTGCGTTACAATGTATCGGATGATGTCAGCCTTTATGCGGGCTACAGCACCGGCTTCCGCTCCGGCGGTTTCAACCAGACGGGCGTTGGCGCCGTTGCTTTCTCGAACGGCATCGTTGGTGTGAACGATATTTTCGAAGCCGAAGTCGCCAAAACCTTCGAGGCCGGCGTGAAATCGAGCCTCATGGACCGGATGATGACGCTGAACGCCAGCGTCTTCACCACCAAGTCCGAGAACAGCTATTTCTTCGTCTTCCTTGCCGCCAACTCCACGCAGAACCTCGGCAACGTGCCAGAGGCGCGCCTGACCGGCTTCGAACTTGAAGGCACGCTGCGCCCGATGGCCGGGCTGGACCTGAATTTCGGCCTTGGCTACACCGACAGCAAGATCAAGGACTTCGAAAACCCGGCCTATATCGGCAACGAGGTGCCGGTGCTGTCGCGCTACACGCTCAACCTTGGTGCCCAGTATCACTGGGACATCACCGACGATGTGCGCGGGATCATGCGGGTGGATTACCAGCGCATCGGCAAGACCTTCTGGGATGTGGAAAATTCCACCGTTCGCCGGCCGGTCGACCTTGTGGACGCGCGCATCGGGGTTGAGTGGAACGACTGGTCGCTGACGGCTTGGGCTCGCAACCTGTTCGATGAGCGCTATAATGCCGAATATTCGCCGGGCGGCTTCGTCTTCAAAGCCAAGCCTGCCCGTTACGGGATCGAGCTCAGCAAGCGTTTCTGAGCCTCCGCCTCTGATCGAGGGCGCCGACCGTTCCCGTGGCGCCCTCGTTTTTTATCCAGCAACCGACAAGGAGCAGATGATGGCCCGCATTCTGGTACTTTACTATTCAAGCTACGGACATATCGAGACCATGGCGAATGCCGTGGCCGAAGGCGTGCGCGAGGTGAAGGGCGCCGAGGTGGTCGTCAAGCGCGTGCCGGAACTGGTGCCGGATGAAGTCGCCAAGGGTGCAGGCATGAAGCTCGACCAAGAGGCACCCTATGCCGAACCCGGCGAGCTGGCCGACTATGATGCCATCATCTTCGGCACGCCGACCCGTTTTGGCAACATGGCAGCCCAGATGCGCAACTTCCTTGACCAGACCGGCGGCCTTTGGGTCAAGGGCGCGCTGATCGGCAAGGTCGGCAGCGTCTTCACCTCCACCGCCAGCCAGCATGGCGGGCAGGAAACCACCATCACCTCGTTCCATACCACGCTTCTGCACCATGGCATGGTGATCGTCGGCCTGCCCTACAGCTTCGCCGGCAACGCCATCATGACGGAAGTGAGCGGCGGCACCCCCTACGGCGCCAGCACACTCGCCGGGGCCGACGGCAGCCGCAAGCCCAGCGAAAACGAGCTCGCGGGCGCCCGCTTCCAGGGCCGCCACGTGGCCGAGATCGCCAAAAAGCTTGCAAGCTGAGCCACAGAAGGTCGCATTCTTCGGCCTACGGGCACGACGCCCTGCTTTACCTTGCGTGCAGAACCACGCATCCTAGGTGCAGGGATAAGTCATGTCAGGACTGCAAGGAACAATGGCCAACGAACCGGCATTCACTCTCCCCGGCATCATACTGGCTGGCGGACAGTCGGCACGCATGGGCGGCGCGGACAAGGCGCTCGCGCAAATCGGCAACGAACGCATGATTGATCTGGTGCAGCAGCGCCTTGCCGGTCAAGTTGACGAGATTCTGATTTCCGGGGACGATGACCGCGGTACCGGACTTTCCTGCATAAGAGACCACCCGGACGGCCCCAAGGGGCCGGCGGCCGGGCTCTTCGCTGCCTGGGCGCGGCTGAGTGCGGATCAACCTGCTGCTCGGGGATTCATCACCGTCCCGGTGGACGGGCCATGCTTCCCGGCCGACCTGGCCGCGCGGCTGAGCGCCAGTGGTGCGCCGGCAATCGCCGCCGACGAGGCCGGCACGCATCCGACCTTCGGCTATTGGCCGATCGCTGCACTCGGGAGCATCTGGCCGACGCTGGACCTTTCCCGGTCCCTCTCCCTCCACCACCTCGCCCGGATGATCGGTGCGTCAGAGGTGCGATGGCCGGGCAGTGACAGCTTCGTCAATATCAACACACCCGAGGAGCTTGCCGCCATGCGGCATCGGCGCAAAGCCGGCGCCTGATACGCCGCTATAGTGTGCGGCGAGTTCTTCGACGAACGCGGGCACTAGCTGTGCCCGAACCTCTGCGTTCGCCCAGAAGGGGTTCATGAAAACACAGCGCAGCAACACCATCGCCTCCGCGTCCACTGCCCCGCCGATTTCGGCCATATGCGCCGCGATGAGCTTTTCATAGCTTTCCAGTGAAAGGCTCGTCTTCGATACCGAAAAATGCGGGCTCGCCACGAATTTCCTGAAAACCGCTTCGGTCCGCCGGTTGGCTTCAGTGAGCGACATACCGGGCTCAGCCAGATTGAAGCAGAGGATATTGGTATCCAGCGGCCTGAGGGGCCGCACAAAGGGCAGTGAGGCCGCAAGGGTGGCCGCGAACAGCCGGCAGTTTTCAATCGTAGAGGCGATGATCTCGCCGAATCCCTCGGGGCCGAAACCGATGGCCTCCGATGTCAGCCACACCGCCGTCGCCCCGGCCGCCGACCGCGACCCTTCAAGCGTATAGGCCCAAACGCTGGCCCCGAGGTCGGCGCGGTCTAGGTAGGGCGCATGGAAGGAAGACACGGAATAGGCTTCCCGGTCCCGCGCCAGGAAGGCACCGCAACTATAGGGCACATAGCCGAGCTTGTGGGGATCAAGGGTAATCGACTGCACCCGGCCAAGCGCTGAGAGCGCCGCCCGGACCTCGGGCACCAGCAGATTCTCCGCCGCCCCGCCGAGAAGGCTCGCGAAAAAGCCCCCGTAGGCTGCGTCCACATGGTGCCAGATATCATGCCCTCGCGCTGCTTTCCGCTCGTCCAGCAGGTCCTGAACCCTGTCCACGGGGTCCACTTCGCCCGCCTCCGTGGTGCCCGCCACCGACACCACCATCAGCACCGGTCGTCCTTCCTTTTCTGCCTTGTTGAGGAGGTCCGCGAGTGCCGTCACATCGGTGCGGCCCGCGGCATCAAGCGGCACGGTCCAGAAGGCCCTTTCCCCGAACCCGAAGACGCTGACCCCCTTGAGCCATGAGAAATGCTTGTTGCCGGGCACCAGAACGACCGGCCCCTTGTAGGGTGATCCGGCATGCGCGGAGATGAGCGACGCGGCCTCGAACGGATTGCTGGCGACAAGGCTATAGTGGCGGGTTTTCGTCTCGTCGACCCCATACAGGGCGACCAGTTCGAAATAGCGCTTCCAGCCCATGTGGGCGCTCGCGAACACATCAAGCGGTACGCTGTGCTCCTCGGCCAGATAAAGCGCCAGGCTCAGCCAGTGATCGAGCCGGAAACGCGCACGCCAGATCGCTTCGAAATTCGCGACCGTCCCGCCGGACGTGAAATGGCCACAAGCCTCGGCAGGGCCATAGCCAACCATACTGGCGAGGGCTGCAATCGCTTCGGCTTCAAGCACAGACGTGACCTTTGAAACTTCTTTCGACGTATTATTCGGATTGTGCAGGAGCGCCGAAAAATGCCCGAGAAGCGCCGGCATGCTCATTTCCGAAACCATATGGCCGATATAACGCGGCGTATGCTTCGGCACCTCGTCCCGCAGTATATCGGTCAGGCGGGTGATCTGGCGGGCCAGCCTTTCGCGCTGCTGCAGAAAGGGCACCGAGACGCGTTCGTCATAGGGGATCGCCTCAGGATCATTCGGGAAAAGGTCCCGGCGCCAGCCGAACCAGCTATCGAGGATGGCCTGCATTTCGGACCGCAGCCATGCCTCGTTTTCGGAACGGGGCCCAAGGAAACAGGCATTCATGCGGGATAGATGGTCGAGATCGGTCATGGTCTGCGCCTCGGGCGGGATGTTCTGCAACCACCTTAAGGCAATCGCCCGCAGACAATTTGATCCGGGTCAAGGAGACACGGCTCAAACCGCCGTTCCCTAGGGTTCAGGATCAATAAGGGGAAGACCTATGTCCCGACGTCGGCCGGCAGGCCCAGCCTTTTTCACCTATGGCTTCAGGCCGTTTTTCTTCAGCGCATGGGCGGCAGCCTTTCTGCTGGTCCCGGTCTGGGTCCACATCTTCCTGACAGGTGCGGAGATCGCCGGGCCGGGCCCGCTTGTCTGGCATGCGCATGAAATGATCTTCGGCTTCCTGTCGGCCGCCATCGCAGGCTTTCTCCTGACCGCCATCCCGAACTGGACGGGGCGGCTGCCGGTCGCGGGGTGGCGCCTCGCCCTCCTCTTCCTGCTGTGGCTTGCCGGGCGGGGCGTCATGCTGTCCCCCTATGCGGGTGACCTTGGCGGGGTGCTGGTCGACAGCGCCTTCCTCGTTATCTTCTCCGCCCTTGTGTGGCGGGAAATACTGGCCGGCAAGAACTGGCGCAACCTGCCGGTCTGCGTGATGGTCAGCCTTCTCGCCTGCGCCAACATCCTGTTCCATGCTGAACGCCTACTGGCCGGCGCACCGGACTACAGCCTGCGTCTCGCGCTTTCGATGGTGCTATTGCTCATCAGCCTGATCGGCGGCCGCATCATCCCGAGCTTCACGACCAACTGGCTGATCAAGGCGGGCAAACCACAGCGTCCCCGTGCTTTCAACGGGTTCGACAAACTGGTGATCGGCGCCACCGTCCTCGCCCTTGCGGGCTGGACTGCCTTTCCTGAAAACGAACTGACGGGCAATCTTCTCGTCATTTCCGGTCTTCTGCATGCGTTGCGGATGATGCGCTGGTGCGGCTGGAAAACGACCGCCGAACCGCTCGTCTTTATCCTGCATGCCGCATATCTCTGGATGCCCGTGGGGTTGGTGCTGGCGGGATACGGCGCCATCGCCCCGTCTGTCATCCCCGCCACCATGGGCCTGCACGCGCTGACGGCCGGCGCCATGAGCCTCATGGTCGTTGCCGTCACCACACGGGCGACACTCGGACATACCGGACGCCCGCTCGCCGCAACCCGCCCCATGAATGTGGCCTATCTCGCACTCTTTGCGGCTGCCGTTGCCCGCACGCTCGCCCCCTTGTTCATGGGACAGTATCACATCGGGCTCGCCGTCAGTGCTGCCCTCTGGTCCTTCGCTTTTCTTGTTCTTGTCGTCTATTTCGCGCCGATGGTCTTCCGTCCGCGCCCCTGAAGGAGTTTCCATGCTTTCCTATCCCGACGCGCTCGCCCTTGTCCTCGATCACGCCGCCCCGGCCACCCCTGTTGAACGGCCCCTTCGCGAAGCCGTCGGATGCGTCCTCGCCGGCGATCTGCATGCGAAAGCTGCCTCCCCCTCGTTCGACAATTCGGCGATGGATGGATATGCCATCCGCTCGGTCGATACGGTAGGGGCCAGTGCCGAAAAACCGGCGCGTCTGACAATATCCCGCACCTTCGCGGCAGGCGACGCCGGAACGAACGTTGCCCTGTCGGCGGGGGAAGCTGCCGGAATCATGACCGGCGCCCCCGTGCCGCCCGGCGCCGTCAGCATCATTCCCGTTGAAATGACCCAGCAGGATGGAGACACCGTCCTGATCAGTGCGCCCTACCCGGCCGAGCGCAACATCCGCCGCAAGGGCAGCGATTTTGCCGTCGGCGACCTGCTGCTCGCCGGTGGCACCTTGATCACGAGTGCCGCCATCCCGCTCCTTGCCGCTTCTGGACACGAACGGTTCCGTGTGCGCCCGCGGCCCTGTGTCTGGTGGATTTCAACCGGTCGCGAACTGGTCGACGAACCCGGACGTCAGCTCCTGCCCGGCCAGATATACAACAGCTCCGGCCCCTACGGCGAAACCGCGCTCAGGGCGGCAGGCTGCGACTGCCTTGGCCGCACAACCGTGGGCGATGACGGCGAAAGTTTCCGCCGTGCGCTGGATACGGCGCTTGAAAGCCCGGCCGATGTTATCGTCTCCACGGGCGCTGTCTCGGTCGGCACCTATGATTTCGTGCGGGCCGAGATCGAAGCCATGGGCGCCGAGATCCTGCTTCACCGCGCCCGCGTCAAGCCGGGCAAACCAATCCTTTTCGCCAAACTGCGCGACGGCCGCCATTTCTTCGGCCTGCCGGGCAACCCGGTTTCAACGGCCATGGGGCTGCGGATGTTTGCCGTGCCCTTCCTGCGTGCGCTCGCCGGCCTGCCGACCGAAGCGCCCGTGAAGGCTCGCCTGTCCGACGAGGTGTCGGCCACCAAGGGGCTTACGGTGTTCCTGAAAGCGGGGCTCTTTGAAGACGACGGCAGGCTCGTCGTCACGCCCTTCGACGGGCAGGAATCCTACAAGCTGCACTCGATGGCCCTGATGAATGCCTGGATCGTCCACCCGGAAGGGGTCGAAAGCCTGAAGGGGGGCGAGATGGTGAATTGTTATCCCGCCGACCGCAGCCTGTTTGCCTGAAAGCGGACGGGCATGAATGGAAAAGGAGGCGGGGCTAGGGACTCCCGCCTCCTCCCACACCGGGGCTCGTCCGTCCTAGAATTCAGCCCCGAGTGTAAGCCAGACCTTGTCGGTATCCGTTGCGAAGGCATCAGCACGGTAATGCGCACCCTTGAGCGCCACGCTCAGCGATTTGCCAAGCTTTTTCGATATCTGCCAGTCGATCTCGTTGCCATAGTCCGCCCCGCCATCTTCGGCGGCAAAGGCATGCCAGGTGACCTGCAGGGTGAGCCCTGCCAGTGCGCCACCATCGGCCTTCGTTGCAGCGCCAACATAAAGGTCCGTGAGGCCACCGGCAGGTGTTGTCAGAAACTTGTCGGCCCAGCCGTTGAATTTGTGAAGGGTTGCCAGCGGCGTCTGGAATGCAGCACCGTCTGCCGCCGCGAGGACCTCGTAGCCAGCCGTAGCCGTGATGCTGGCCACCGTCAGCGCGCCTTCGATGGCATAATAGTCTGTGCTGTAGTCAGCCGCCGCGTCGCCATAGTCATATTGCCGGGCATAGTCGGCGCTGTAGGCGAACTGCATACCGTCGGCAATGTCCACAGCGCCGACGGCGCGAAGGCCGTATGTCTGGCTCGATAGAGTGGCATTCACGGCAGACGTGTCGGTATCAAGGTCGATCAGGAGACCGAAGGCCGTCAGCTCCATCGCAGGCGAGACCTTGTAGCTCAGCTGCAGCACTTCGGTCGCGGTTTCGAGGCTGCCAAGGGGATGGTTGTGGGAAAACACCCGGTTGACGTTCCAGACATGGGCCGCAACAGCCGTCAGTTTGCCTGTCTGGAAAATGCCGATGACCGCATCGAATGTCTGGTCATTCTGGCGCCAGCCGACGGTGCCGACGAACCGCTGGGTGCCGAGATTGATACCCTGACGCCCGGCCTGCAAAGTCAGGCCCGATCCATTCGTATAGGTGAGATATGCCTGATTGAGTTCCGTCCCGTCCGGATCGGCGACAACGGGATAGCGTGTCTTGCCATTGATCGTGTCGTTATAACTTGTCTCACCGACGACCGTTACATCCTCGAATTCGAGATAGGCCGAGAAACCCTTGAATGTGCCAGTCCGATATCCAAGCCGCGTCCTCAATGTCGAGGCCGTCGCGTCTTTCGCGAGACCGTCCTGGTCAACCATTTCCAGCCGGTATCGGAAGCCGAGGTTCGGGTCGCCTTTGGTCAGCGCTTCGGTCAGGCTTTGTGCCTCATCGGCATGGGCCGATCCCGCAGCAGCGAGCGCCAGTGCGATGAACGGCAAGGGGAAGTTTCCGAGCTGCATTTCTTGTCTCCTCAGAGCAGATAACGCAGTCTCGTCGTCCTTGGGGTCGCATCACCTGACCTGGGTCAAGTGATTGGCCTTATTGGAAGAATGCGGCGGAATGTCGCACCCGGCCACCTCAGTCCAGCGGGCGTACCAGCCGACGGTACTCGCCCTTCTCATAATCGTAGGAAAGCATGTCCCCGCTTTCGATCATGAAATACCAGGCATGCAGGGAAAGCCTGCCCTCATCAAAAGCTGAGCGGACGAAGGGATAAGTAAGAAGATTGCCAATCGACACCAGCACGCCCTCGAGTTCGCAGACCTGACATTGTTCCTCAAATGGCGCGTCGGGCATGTCGGCAAGAACAGCGGCACGGGCTGGTTCCAGTTCGCGGATCCAGCCAGCGACATAATCGTCCTGTGTGGTCTCGTCGATGTCACCGATCCCCGACATCAAGGCCCGCACACCGCCACAGGAACTGTGCCCCATTACAATGACATGCTCGACCTTGAGAACAGTGACGGCATACTGAAGCGCCGCCCCCACCGAGCGGTGTGTGTGTCGCCCCTCGGCGAAAGCTGGCACGATATTGGCGATATTGTTGACCACGAACAGGTCGCCTAGCCCGGCATGGGTCAGGATCGCGGGATTGACCCTGCTGTCGCTGCAGCCGATCACCATGATCCGCGGCGCCTGCGGCTTGCCGGCCCAGTGACGCCAGTCTTCGGCGGCGTCACCGAGATATCTTTTGCGGAACGCCCGGTAGCCATCGATCAACAGATCGTAAGCGTCCATCGCTGCCTCCGGTTCAAAGTGCCGCCGCGATGTCGAACCCGGCAATCCGTGTCTGCTCGGCAAGCGAAAGGACATAAGACCGGATGCCTTCCCGCATGCTGCGGGTCTGCAGATAGTCCCGTATCTTGTCCTCCACCGCCTCGAACGGCACGACCTGATCCGGCAGGTTGGAGGCGCGGAAGCGGGCTTCATTCTGCTCGTAATAATGACGGCAGATTTCAGTGGTCGCCGCCGGCACGCTGACGGCTTCCTCGATAAGCCCCATCAGCCGGGCGTCCTCATCCCCGATCTTGCGCTTCTGGCGGCGCGCTTCCTGCCGCAGCAGCTCGCGCACCACCAGCGCCTGCGCCGCCGCATTCCGGGCCGCTTCCATCGACGGCGCGGGGTGATACTGCATTTCGTTGAAAACAGCGTCATCCGTGATTTCGACATCACCTACGAAAATCGGCATTTCTACCCCCTCTTGCGAACGATCTGGTAGCCGGAACGGAAGAGATATTTGAACGGTGCACTGAACACATGGACAAGCCGGGTGAAGGGGAAGATCAGGAAGATGGTCAGCCCCAGCACGATATGCAGCTTGAAGACAATCCCCTGCCCCGCGACATAGTCCGCCGCACCGCCCCGGAAGGTCACGATATGCTGTGCCCATTCGGCCAGCGCGACCATCGAACTGCCGTCCAGATGCTGGGCGGAGAAGGGAATGGTGGCGAGGCCAAGGATCAGCTGCACATAGAGGATCACGAGGATCAGGAGATCGGCAGGCTTACTGGTCGCACGCACGCGCGGATTGGTGAGCCGTCGGTGCAAGAGGACGGTCATGCCAATGAAGCAGATCGTCCCGAAGATCCCGCCCGCCACCATGGCCAGCATCTGCTTGGTTGCCGGGGTGATGGCCAGTTCATACAGCCATTCCGGCGTCAGCAGCCCCACAAGATGCCCGAAGAACAGCAGGATGATGCCGACATGGAAAAGGTTGCTGCCGACCCGCAGGCCCCGGCTGGCGATCAGCTGGCTGGAATCGGCCTTCCAGCTATACTGGTTCTGGTCGTACCTGAGGATGCTGCCCCCAAACATCACGACAAGCGCGATATAGGGATAGATACCAAACAGGAATTCATTGAGATAATAGCTCATCTTGCTGCCTCCTGTGCGGGTTTGGGCGCGGTTGGCGCTATGGCGCGGGGCGGTTGCGCGGTCGGGCAGATGGAACAGGCATTCTCGCCTGCACCATCAAATGCCGGTGCCTCGGCCCATTCGCGGTCCAGCGCTTCAAGGCTTTCGTCACGCCGGCGGTCTTCTTCGATCGCCTGGGCAACAAAAGCAGTGTCGACCTTCGCGTTGGCGAGCGCGATGATGGCATCAAAAACCGCTGAATAGGGCGACTCCCGGTCCTTCAGCTTGGCCGCCAGCGCCGCCACGATATGAACGGCTTCGCCAAGCGTTTCGCGAGCCTCGGCGGGATCGCACACCGACAGAAACTCAAGGAAAAGCGGCAGATAGTCGGGCAGTTCGGCCGCCGTGATCTCAAAGCCTTTCGACTTGTAGAGATTCATCAGATCAACCATGGCCTGCCCGCGATCACGGGATTCACCGTGCACATGCTCGAACAGATGCAGGCTGAGGCCGCGTCCACGATCAAACAGCGCCACATACCTTTCCTGCAACGTCAGAAGGTCGCTGACGGTGAAACTGTCCAGAAGGGCAACCACATTGCCAAGCTGCTTGGGCGGCAGCAGGCGTTCGTCGAGAAGCGCCTCCTTGAGTTCGCGGTGGTGCGCCAGCCAGTCGGCCTTCGGATAACCAAGCAGAAGCGAAAGAATTCTATAGGTCTTCATCATCCCCTCCTGATGTTGCCGGACATGGTGTTTTCGTGGGTTGGTGTGCCGAAAAGGCTCTTCTTCGGGCGACCGCCATGGCAGCCGTCGCCGAAGCTGAAGCCGCAGCCAGACCGCGACGCGAAGGCGATCTCGTTCTCGAACGGTGTATCGCCCGAATATTCGCGGTGGTTGGTCGGGATCACGTAGCGGTCCTCATAGGCGGCAAGCGCCATGATCCGGTACATGTCCTCGACCGTCTCGATATCGAGCCCGACATGGTCGAGGATGCCGGTATCGATGACCCCGTCGACATGCTTGGCACGCATGAAGGCGCGCATGGCCAACATGCGCTCGAGTGCATGGGCCACCGGCTGCTCCTTGCCGCCGGTCAGCATGTTGGCGAGATATTTCACCGGGATACGGAGCTGCGAAACGTCGGGGATGACGCCGTCACCGGCAATCTGGCCTTCTTCATAGCGGCTCTGGATCGGGGACAGGGGCGGCACGTACCAGACCATCGGCAGGGTGCGATATTCCGGGTGCAGCGGGAAGGCGATCTTCCACTCCATCGCCATCTTGTAGACGGGTGAGTTGCGGGCAGCTTCCATCCAGCTATCCGGCACGCCGTCGGCCTTGGCCTGGGCAATCACCGCCGGATCATGGGGGTCGAGGAAGATATCGCACTGCGCTTCATAAAGCGCCTGCTCGTCCGCTACGCTTGCCGCTTCCTGAATGCGGTCGGCATCATAAAGCATCACACCGAGATAACGGATACGCCCCACGCAGGTTTCGGAACAAACGGTCGGATCACCGTTTTCGATACGGGGGTAGCAGAAAGTGCATTTCTCCGATTTGCCGGACTGCCAATTGAAATAGATTTTCTTGTAGGGGCAGCCGGACACACACATCCGCCAGCCGCGGCACTTGTCCTGATCGATGAGGACGATGCCGTCTTCCTCGCGCTTGTAGATGGCGCCCGACGGGCACGCCGCGACGCATGCCGGATTGAGGCAATGTTCGCAGAGGCGCGGCAGATACATCATGAAGGTATTCTCGAACTCGCCGTACATCTCCTTCTCGATGTCCTTGAAGTTATAGTCGGCGGACCTTTTCTCGAACTCGCCCCCGAGGATTTCTTCCCAGTTGGGGCCCCATTCGGGCTTTTCCATCTTCTGGCCGGTCAGTACCGAATGCGCACGCGCCGTCGGCACATCCTTGGCCTCGCCCGAGGTTTGCAGGTGGCCGTAATCGAAGGTGAACGGTTCGTAATAGTCGTCGATCTCCGGCAGGTCCGGGTTCGCGAAGATTTTGGCAAGCAGGCGGAACTTGCCGCCCATCTTGGGCTGCAGCTTGCCATTCTCCTTGCGGACCCAGCCACCGTTCCAGCGCGACTGGTCTTCCCAGTGGCGGGGATAGCCGACGCCGGGCTTCGTTTCCACATTGTTGAACCATGCGTATTCAACGCCGGCGCGGCTGGTCCAGACATTCTTGCAGGTGACGGAGCAGGTATGGCATCCGATGCATTTGTCCAGATTAAGGACCATGCCGATCTGTGCACGTATCTTCATCTTGCCCCTCCTATTCGGCAGCCGTCGCGGGAACTTCGTCCCCGAAATCGACATTGTGAAGTTTGCGGACGGTGACAAATTCGTCCCGGTTGGTGCCGCAGGTGCCGTAATAGTTGAACCCGTAGGCAAGCTGCGCATAACCGCCGATCATGTGGGTCGGCTTCACCACAACCCGCGTCACGGAATTGTGGATACCGCCCCGGTTGCCGGTGGCCTTCGACTTGGGTGTGTTGATGATCTTTTCCTGGGCGTGGTACATCATCGTCATGCCTTCCGGCACACGCTGCGACACCACGGCCCGCGCAACGATCGCCCCGTTGGCGTTGTAAAGCTCGATCCAGTCGTTATCGGCGACGTCGATCTTGCGAGCATCAATCTCGCTGAGCCAGACCACCGGCCCGCCCCGATTGAGGGTGAGCATCAGGAGGTTTTCGGAATAGGTGGAATGGATGCCCCATTTCTGGTGCGGGGTGATCCAGTTCAGCGCCACTTCCTTAGAACCATCCCGCTTGCCTTCCACGGATTTCAGGGTGCGCGTATTGACCGGCCCCTTGTAGACGCAGAAGCCTTCGCCGAAGTCGCGCATCCATTCGTGATCCTGATAGAATTGCTGGCGTCCGGTAAGGGTACGCCACGGGATCAGCTCGTGAACGTTCGTGTAGCCGGCGTTGTAGCTGACATGTTCGTCCTCAAGGCCCGACCAGGTCGGAGAGGAGATGATCTTGCGGGGCTGTGCCTTCAGGTCATGGAAGCGCAATTTCTCATCTTCCTTCGGCGTGGCGAGATGGGTGTGATCGCGCCCCGTGGTCTGGCTAAGTGCCGCCCACGACTTGACCGCAACATGGCCGTTGGTTTCGGGTGCGAGCGACAGGATGACCTCGGTTGCATCGATGTCGCTGTCGATCTTCGGCCGCCCGGCGGCTGCCCCCTTCAGATGGGTGCCGTTTAGCTTGCCGAGGAATTCGACCTCTTCTTCCGTTTTCCAGTTGATCCCCTTGCCACCATTCCCGAGCTTTTCAAGCAGCGGCCCGATCGAGGTGAAGCGGGCATAGGTGTTCGGATAATCGCGCTCGACCACGACGACAGACGGCATCGTCTTGCCGGGCACCGGGTCGCATTCACCCTTCGTCCAGTCCTTCACGTCATAGGGCTGGGCCATCTCGCCCGGCGTATCGTGCAGGATCGGTACTGTCACCAGATCCTTTTCGATGCCGAGATGACCGGGGCACAGGTCCGAAAACTTGCGGGCAAGGCCCTTGTAGATGTCCCAGTCGCTGCGGCTTTCCCACGCCGGGTCAACCGCGCGGGTCAGCGGGTGGATGAAGGGATGCATGTCGGATGTGTTGAGGTCGTTCTTCTCGTACCATGTGGCGGAGGGCAGAACGATATCGGAATAGACGCAGGTGGTGGACATGCGGAAATCGAGCGTCACCACAAGATCGAGCTTTCCTTCCGGTGCCTGCTCGTGCCAGCACACATCCTGCGGTTTCTGCCCGCCGGATTCGCCCAGATCCTTGCCAAGCAGTCCGTGCTGGGTGCCAAGCAGGTGCTTCAGCATATATTCGTGCCCCTTGCCCGACGAGCCGAGCAGGTTGGAGCGCCAGATGAACATGTTGCGCGGGAAGTTGACCGGATTGTCCGGATCGCTGCAGGCAAAGCCGAGCTTGCCGTCCTTCAGCTCCGACACAATGTAGGCATCGGCCGCTTGCCCGGACGCCGCCGCGCCCTTCGCGACCTCAAGCGGGTTGCGATCAAGCTGCGGGGCGGAAGGCAGCCAGCCCATGCGTTCGGCGCGCACGTTGCAGTCGATGAAGGTGCTGCCCTTCCACTTTTCCCGGTCCGCTGTGGGCGAAAGGATTTCACCCACCTCCAGCTTCTCGTACCGCCACTGGTCGGAATGGGCATAGAAGAAGCTGGTGGAGTTGATCTGCCGGGGTGGACGGCACCAGTCGAGCCCGAAGGCGAGCGGCAGCCAGCCAGTTTGCGGCCGCAGCTTCTCCTGCCCCACATAATGGGCCCAGCCACCACCGGACTTGCCGATACAGCCGCACATCACCAGAAGGTTGATGATGCCGCGATAGACCATGTCCATGTGATACCAGTGGTTCACGGCGGCGCCGAGGATCACCATCGAGCGGCCGTGGGTCTTGTCGGCATTGTCGGCAAACTCGCGTGCGACCTGGATGACACGGGCTGCCGGCACGCCGGTGATCTTTTCCTGCCAAGCAGGCGTGTAGGGAATGTCCTCGGAAAAGTCCTTGGCTACATTGCCGCCGCCAAGGCCGCGGTCGATGCCATAGTTGGCAACAAGCAGGTCGAAGACGGTGGCGACGAGAATCTCCCCATCCTTGGTTTTCACCCGCCGCACCGGGATATTGCGGTCAAGCACGCTGTCGTGTCCGGTGTGATGGAAGATCGGCTGGTCGTTTTCGATATTGCCGAAATATGGGAAGCCAACAGCCACCACATCGTCATGCTTCTTGACGAAGGTCACTTCCGGCCACAGTTCACTGCCGTCGGCGGCGGCGCGCATTTCGAGGTTCCATTTCGCGCTTTTGTCCCAGCGCGAGCCGATGGTGCCATTCGGCACCTTCACCTTGCCGGAATTGGCGTCGAACACGACCGGCTTCCAGTCGGCATGCTCGCCGGCGGCAAGGCCGTCCTTGAAATCGGCAGCGCGGAGCGTGCGGCCGGCTACGAAGCGGCCATCCCGTTCCTCAAGCTGCACAAGGAAGGGCATGTCCGTATACTGTCGGCAATAATCGTCGAAATAGTCGCTCTTTCCGGCGAGATGGAATTCCTTCAACACCACATGGCCCATCGCCATGGCGAGCGCGCTGTCGGTGCCCTGGCGCGGATTGAGCCACAGGTCCGTGAGCTTGGCGACTTCCGAATAGTCGGGCGTCACCGAAACTGTCTTGGTGCCCTTGTAGCGAACCTCGGTGAAGAAGTGGGCGTCGGGCGTTCGGGTCTGCGGCACGTTCGAGCCCCAGGCGATGATATAGCCCGAATTGTACCAGTCAGCGCTTTCCGGCACGTCCGTCTGCTCGCCCCACGTTTGCGGCGACGAGGGCGGCAGGTCGCAGTACCAGTCATAGAAGCTCATGCAGACGCCGCCGATAAGCGACAGATACCGGCTGCCGGCCGCATAGGACACCATCGACATGGCGGGGATCGGCGAGAAGCCGACCACCCGGTCGGGGCCATAGGTCTTGATCGTGTGAATATTGGCCGCCGCGATGATTTCGTTCACTTCATCCCATTCAGCGCGGACAAAACCGCCAAGGCCACGCACCACCTTGTAGGATTTAGCTTTTTCAGGATCGATGACGATGCTGTTCCAGGCGGCCACCGGATCGGCGTGCGTTGCCTTGGCGTCCCGCCACAGGCGCAACAGGCGGCTCCGGACCATCGGATATTTGAGGCGCGCGGCGCTATAGAGATACCAGCTGTAGCTTGCCCCCCGTGCGCAACCGCGCGGTTCATGGTTCGGCAGGTCGGGCCGTGTGCGGGGATAGTCCGTCTGCTGGGTCTCCCAGGTGACAAGCCCGTTCTTGACATAGATTTTCCACGAGCAGGACCCCGTGCAATTGACCCCGTGTGTCGACCGCACGACCTTGTCGTGTGCCCAGCGGCCGCGATAGGCCTTTTCCCAGTCCCGGCTTTCGCCGGTGGTGATGCCGTGCCCGTCCGCAAAAGTTTCGGGCGTGCGGGTCAGGTAAGTGAGCCTGTCCAGAAAATTGCTCATGACGATGATCCTTGTTCCGCAGGTTGTTCAGTAAGGGTGGCGAGCGGCGCGGCACGGCCCCGCTCGATATCGTGGAGAAGGCCGCCCTTTCGGGTGTAGACGAGCCAGGTGATGACGGCGCAGCTGACATAGAAGATCATGAAGCCCCACAGCGCGCCCTGGGGGCCGCCGGTGAGTGCGATCGAGCTGCCGTAAGCCTTGGGGATGAAGAAGGCGCCATAGGCGGCAATCGCCGAAGTGAAGCCGATGATGGCCGCCGCTTCTTTCTCCGCCTGACGCAGCCGGTCGGCCGGGTTCAGGTGCGGCATCAGATGCTCCATTTCCTTGCGCATGATCACGGGGATCATCTGGAAGGTCGAGGCGTTGCCGACCCCTGTGGCAAAGAACAGCACCATGAACATGGCGAAGAAGCCCCAGAAGGCGCCCGGTTGATCCTTGATGCCGAGGAAATAGAGGACACCGACGACGCCGAGGATCATCAGAATGAAGGACCAGAAGGTCACACGCCCGCCGCCGAACCGGTCTGAAATCCAGCCGGTTGCGGCCCGTGCAAGTGCACCGACAAGCGGCCCGACAAAGACGAACTGCAGCGAGTCAACCGTCGGGAACTGGCTTTTCGCGAGAAGCGGCAGGCCAGCCGAATAGCCGATGAAGGAGCCGAAGGTGCCAGTATAAAGCCAGCACATGATCCAGTTGTGCTTGCGCTGGAAGATGACCGACTGCTCGGCGAAGGTTGCCTTGGCCGATGCGATGTCATTCATGCCGAACCAGGCCGCGACGGTCGAGGCAAGGATGAAAGGCACCCAGATGAAGCCCGCATTCTGCAGCCATAGCGAGGTGCCATCCGCCGTGGCACGCGGCTCGCCGCCCATCACGCCGAACACACCCGCCGTGATGACAAGCGGCACCGCAAACTGCATGACCGACACACCAAGGTTGCCGAGCCCGGCATTGAGCGCCAGCGCGTTGCCCTTCTGGCTTTTCGGGAAGAAGAAGCTGATGTTGGCCATCGAGGACGCAAAGTTACCGCCGCCAAAGCCGCACAGCAGTGCCAGCACG
This sequence comes from Pseudokordiimonas caeni, assembly GCF_026719705.1. Classification (GTDB taxonomy): domain Bacteria; phylum Pseudomonadota; class Alphaproteobacteria; order Sphingomonadales; family Kordiimonadaceae; genus Gimibacter; species Gimibacter caeni. The sequence goes on from NZ_JAPPRR010000001.1 coordinate 1,582,045, forward strand.
AGGAACAGGACATAGGGCGTTTCCGGGTCCTGCACCGCATAGCCGATCCCGAAAGCCGGGATGGCGAGCGACAGGGTCGTGAGCGTCGTCCATGTCCGCCCACCAAACACCGGCACCATGAAGGCGTAGAAGATGCGCAGGGTCGCCCCCGAAAGGCCGGGCAAGGCTGCCAGCCAGAAAAGCTGGTCGGTCGTGTAGGTGAAGCCGATGCTCGGCAACTTGGCCACAACCACCGACCAGACCATCCAGACAGCAAAGGCCAACAGCAGGCACGGGATCGAAATCCAGAGGTTGCGCCGGGCAACGGCCGCGCCTGTGTCTTTCCAGAAAGCAGGGTCTTCAGGCCGCCAGTCGGTCAGCACATGATCCTTGGGCTCGGCCGCACCTTTCGGGATTTCGACACCCTGCAGTTCCGGGAATTGCGGAAGAGCGCCAAGTTCGGTGCCAACCGCCTGACGTTCCATCTGGCGAACCGCCACATGCATCCAGCCAAGCGATGCGACGACGATGGCAAAAAGCAGCATGAAGCAACTGGTCCAGATATTGGTCAGGTCGTTCATGACCCCGAAGGCGATGGGCAGGACGAAGCCGCCAAGACCGCCGATCATGCCGACCACCCCGCCAACCGCCCCGACATGACCGGGATAATAGACCGGGATATGCTTGTAGACCGCCGCCTTGCCGAGCGACATCACGAAGCCGAGGATGAAGATCAGGACGACAAAGGGAACTAGCCCCATCGACGTCGAGAAATTGATCGGCCCGTGGATGCCCTCGATCGTGTAATGGGTCGCGGGATAGGACAGCATGAACAGGCAGATCAGCGACACGATGAAGGTCACATACATAACCTTTCGGGCGCCGATCTTGTCCGAAAGGCTGCCGCCATAGGCACGGAACAGGCTTGCCGGCACGGCATAGGCCGCCGTGATCATGCCGGCCGTCTTGATATCAAGGCCGTAGGCGCCGATCAGGTAGCGCGGCAGCCATAGCGCCAGCGCCACGAAGGCACCGAAAACGAAGAAATAATAGAGGGCGAAGCGCCAGACCTGCTGTTTCCGCAGTGGCTCCAGTTGTTCAAGGAACGATGCATGCGCCTTGTGACTAGTGCGCCGCGCGCGGGTGACAGGGTCATCCTTGGTCACAAGATAGAAGACAACACCCGTGATGGCGATTGCGACGGCATAAACACGGGCAACTGCCTGCCACTCGCCGCCGAGAGCCGCGAGCAGGATCGGCGCACCGAAGCTGGTGATGCCAGCGCCGACGTTCCCCATGCCGAAGATGCCAAGCGCCGTGCCCTGGCGTTCTTTCGGATACCATTTGGAGACATAGGCAACACCGACCGCAAAACCGCCGCCCGCGAGGCCGACCCCGAGGGCCGCCACGAGGAACATTTCATAGGTGGTCGCCAGCGTCAGCAGCCAGGCGGCAACCGCCGTCAACAACATCTGGACACTGAAAATCACCCGTCCGCCGAACTGGTCGGTCCATATGCCAAGGAAAACGCGGCTGATGGAACCGGTGAGAACGGGCGTCGCGATCAGGATACCGAACTGGGTATCGCTGAGGCCCAGTTCCGCCTTGATACGGACACCGATGATGGAAAAGATTGTCCAGACAGCGAAACAGACGGTGAAGGCGAGCGTGCTTGCCCCCAGCGCCCAGTGCGAAGCCGCCAGCCCCCCGGCGGGGGACATTCCTTTGGCGGTCGGATCGGTCATAGTTGCCTCCTCTTCGTCAAGAAGTGGCACCATGTTCCGCCCGTTTTGCCGGTTTGGGTTTGACCGAGGTCAAGCGGCGCGCGACAATCTGCCGCTGTGATTTGACCTGAACGGCATGATGATGCATGCTATCTGAAGGCGAACCACCTGATGAAATGTGAGGAATGATCGCCCCGTGGCCAGCGTGACACCAATTCTACTAGCCGGGGAAGCGTTACTGCATGCATTGCAGTATGAGCGAGGCTGTGCGGCGCTTTTCCTCGATAGCCGCGGCAAGATTTTCAAGGAACGCCTTGCCCGCCGCCGTGCTGAAACCGACACGGCCGCTGCAAACTGCCTTGACGCCATCAAGCGCGCCGAGCAGGCGGCAACCCTGCCGACGCTCAGCAAGGCGCGTCTTGCCGACCTCCGGCGGCGCATTGGTGCGATGTCAGGGCTGCGCGGCGATATCGACAAACTTGCAACGAGCTACACGGGGGCGCTCAACGCCTTCACGTTCGAGCTCAACATGCCGCTTCTGGACACGATCATGATCGTCGCCCACGAGCACAAGGCGCTGAATTCCGCCCTGATCAGTGCGTTCGCCTATTTCCTGCAATGGAAGGAACGGATCGGGCTTGAACGCGCGCTCGGCTCGCGCGGCTTCTATTCCTTCGCCTTCCGCAACCCCGAATTCTGGGACAGGATGGCCGCCTTGTCGGCCGAAACCCGCACCTATCTTGATGGCTTCATCGGCCTTGCCGCGCCGAGCCAAATCGAAATTGTCCGCGATGTGCTTGCCAGCCGGGAGATGGGCGCACTTGATGAAGTGCATGCCCAGCTGAAGGAGGCTTCGGCGCCTGCGCATTTCGAGAAATTCGATGCCGAAGAATGGTTCGATCTCGTCAGTCGCGTGCTCGACCAATTGCATGTGGCGGGCCAGCGCATGATTGCCGGGCTTGCCGGCGCCTCTGCCCCCGAGGCTGCAGACACCACGCCGCCCGCCTTCCCCACCCATATCGCGCCGGGGGCCGAAAGGGTGCGACCCTACCTGCGCTCGCTGCCGCTTTTCGCGGGCATCGACGACGCCGACCTCGCCGAACTGCTGACCCACGCCCAGATCCGCGATTATCCGCGCGGCAAGCTCCTGTTCCTGCAAGGCGAACAGACACAGCGCATGTATGTGATCATCCGGGGATGGGTGAAGCTCTATAACGGCACCGAAAGCGGCGATGAAACGATCCTGCAGATGCTGACAAGCGGCGACACGCTCCTCGAGGCCGCGGTTTTCCTGAACACCGAATCGCCCGTGAGCGCACAGGTGATCGACGATGCCACCCTGCTTTCGATCCCTGCCCCGGTGATCCGACAGCGGGTCAATCGCAACAACACGCTGGCCGTCAGTATGCTCAATAATATCTCGCTGCGGTCCCAGACGCTGATCTATCAGATCGAACAGAACCGGCTGAAGGATGCACGGGCCCGCGTCGGCTGGTTCCTCCTGAAGCTGAGCCTGGCGCAAGGCAGCGAAGACGGGCGGATCCGCCTGCCCTATGACAAGTCGATCATCGCTTCCTATCTCGACATGCGGCCCGAGACCTTCTCCCGCGTCCTCAAAAAGATGCGCGACGAAGGGCTGGACGTGCACAATGACGAGATCACCCTGCCGAACCTCAAGATCCTGTGCGAATATTGCGATAGTTATGTCGCGCGCGACTGCAAGCGCGCCGGCACGCACGAATGCCCCTCCAAGGAACGCCTGGGCGCTGCCTGACCTGTCGTTCCTTGCTGCTTGACCCCGGTCAAGTTGACACTTCCCCTGCCTCCCTATCCTCGCCCTTGTCCCGTCGCGCGCAACGCGTCGCGGTCGGGCAAGGAAAGGAGCCACAATGCAGGCGGCAATGCTTCAGGACCGGTATAACCGGCGCTTCCCCTACCTTCGGCTATCGGTGACCGAGGCTTGCAACTTCCGTTGCACCTATTGCCTGCCGGACGGGTACAAGAAGACGGCACCGCACAATTTCCTTTCGGTCGATGAAATCCGCAATCTGGTGCACGCCTTTGCCGGGCTTGGCATCCGCAAGGTACGGCTCACCGGCGGAGAACCCACGTTGCGAGCCGATCTTGCCGACATCATCTCGGTGATCGCCGAAACGCCGGGGATCGAGACGGTGGCGCTGACGACGAATGGCTACAAGCTGACCCGGTCGCTGGCCGATTACCAGGCCGCTGGCCTTTCCGCCCTGAATGTCAGCGTCGACTCGCTCATGCCCGATCGCTTCAAGGCAATTACCGGGCACGACAGGTTGCAGGAAGTTCTGGGAGGCATCGCCCTCGCCGAAGAGCTGGGATTTCGTGCCGTCAAGATCAACACTGTCCTGCAACGCGGCGTCAATGACGACGAACTGCCCGGCTTCCTGAAACTGATCAGAAAGCGGCCGCTTTCGGTGCGCTTCATTGAGCTGATGCGCACGGGCGATAGCGCGGCCTATTTCGCCGAACGTCACCTCGACCCTGCGCCGATGATTTCGTTCCTCGCAGCAGCAAGCTGGGCGGAGCAAGAGCGGTACGCGACGGACGGCCCGGCCCGGGTGTTCCGGCACCGCGAATACGCCGGCAGCATCGGCTTCATTGCCCCTTATTCGAAGGACTTCTGCTCCACCTGCAACAGGTTGCGCATTTCAGCCCGTGGCGGCCTGCAACTGTGCCTGTTCGGCAACGACATTTTCGACCTCCGCCGCTTCCTCACGCGCGAGGACACGCTGGAAACGATGCAGGACCGGGTGGCAACGCTGCTTGGCCTCAAACGCGAAAGCCATGAACTGATCGAAGGCAAGAGCGGGCGAACCCGCCATCTCGCCATGATAGGAGGATAGTGTGTCGAGTCTCAAACTGAGTGAATCGTCGCTTTGCCTCAAGATGTCGCGCGATGAGGCGCACGCCCTTCTGGCGCAGGGCAGTCTTTATGAACGCTGTGTCTTGCCCGGCGGGCATGTCGTGCCATGGTATATCGAACTGAAAGACCGTATCGAGGTGATCGAGGCCGACGGCCTGCAATTCACCCTGCCCCGCCAGATGCTCGTCGATGAGATTGCTGAGCCAAGCCGGGACGGGCTGACGGTCACGGCCGGTGGTTTTCAGGTTCAGGTGCAGATCGACCTTCGCAAACCGAAGGCGAGCAACGGACACATGCCGGACAAGGATGCCCTGCCAGAAACCGGCTTGCCCCTTCACCAGCGCAGGGCGGCTGTGATCACGCTCAGCGACCGGGCCTCGCAAGGCATCTACGAGGACAAGTCCGGCAAACTCCTGAAAGATGGGCTGGAGGGCATGGGGGCCATCGTGGCTGATCATGTTCTTATCCCCGATGAAGCAGACGCGCTTGAAAGGGAAATTCTGGCAAGGATCGATCAGGTCGACCTGATCATGACGACCGGTGGTACCGGCCTTTCCCCGCGCGACATCACCCCGCAGACGCTTTCCTCCCTTGGTGGCCTGCCCGTGCCGGGCATCGGCGAGCTTCTGCGGGCAAGTGCGGCGGCGCATGTGCCGACCACATGGCTCAGCCGGTCGGTCGCCCATGTTTACGGCGCCACCCTTGTCATCGCGCTGCCCGGCAGCACCGGCGGGGTGAGGGATGGCCTCGCTGTCCTCGCCCCGATATTGCGGCATGCCCTGAATCATATTTCAGGGGCACCCGGCCACGCACCCCATATCGACTGACCCCCATCCCCTATAGGAGTATCCCATGACCCTTCTCGATCAATCCCTTGGCACCCTTGCGCAGGAAATCCCGGGTGCGACCGCCGTCTTCAACCGCCACGGCCTCAGCTTCTGCTGCGGTGGCAGTCATACGCTTCTGGAAGCTGCGACCAAGGCCGGTATCGATCATGCCGCCCTAGTGAACGAACTGACCGAATTGCAGCATTCGGATGAAGAGGCATCGGCATGGGAAAGCGCCCCGACCACCGACCTGATCCAGCATATCCTCGGCCGGTATCATCTGGTGCACCGCGCCCAGTTGAAGGAGCTGGTGCGGCTCGCCGACCGGGTGGAGCAGGTTCACGGCGACAAGCCGGGCGCACCGAACGGCCTTGCCGATCATCTGCGGCTGATGACTGTCGAGCTTGAAAGCCACATGCAGAAGGAAGAACAGGTCCTCTTTCCCTTGCTGACGAGCGGACAGGCGGAAATGGCCGCATGGCCGATCCGCGCCATGATGGCCGAGCATGAAGATCATGCCGGCGCGCTTGACGTGATCGACAGGCTGACGAACGGTCTGACGCCGCCGGACGGCGCCTGCAACACATGGCGTGCCCTCTATAGCGGCCTTGCTACCTTCAAGGCTGACCTAGAAGCCCATATCGCGCTTGAAAACAGCGTTCTTTTTGCACGCGCCCTCGGCAACGCCTGATCCGTCCGGCATTTCGATTAAAAGCGGTCGTCCGGTATCCGGGCGGCCGCCTTTTTATCCGGCCAAGCCGTCAGGCTGAAATTTCAGCAAGCCCCGCCACGTCATGGAAGAAACCGTTGGCAAAGGCCGCTGCTGGCACCAGCGCGGCGAGCCGGGCATTCGCTTCCTGGCCACCGATCCGTCCATCCAAACGGCCGCGGTAAAGATCGGCCACCTGCACCATGTCCGCCGTGTGAGGCGACAGCCGGAAGCCGCGGATCCCGATTTCCTGTAGTTTCGGCATTTCCCCGAGCAGGTTCAGGTAGCGATGCGACAGTGTCTGCAGGCCGTTGATGGCCAGAAAGGGCTGGCCGTCAAGGGTGTCAACCGTGAGCCCGTCCCTGTCCTGTTCGCACACATACTGGCAACCGCTTTTCGCCAGCCGGTGTGCGCGGGCATGGAAACACCGTGCCGAGATGGCAAGCGGAATGCGCCCGAACACCTGCACCTCCAGATGCGCCGTCGCCGCTGCCGCCAACGCCCGGAGGCTCGCCTCGGGCAGTTCGGCATTCAGGCTGACGCGCACGGCCCCTTCCTTCTCGAAGAAACGAAGCGTTGCCTCGTTATAGACATTCACCGAAGGGCCAATGGCAAAGGTACGGCCGCCAAGCAGGCTGCAGGCAGCCATATCGTTAGCCTCGACCAGAAAATCATCAGCCATTGCCACCATATCGGCCACCGCTGCCATGTCCTTACGGTCCATGACAAGCTGAAGGCTCGACAGGATCACCCGCTTTCCGCCCGCCTGCAGGCGCGTGATGATCTCCTCAAAATACGGCGCAATGAACGGGCGACGTTTGGCGCAGACCGCCTCGCCGAAATAGACCACATCGACATCGGCTTCATCAGCGATGCGGAAATAAAAATCCCGCACCTCGGCTGCCGGCCAGTTGAACAGCAGGGCCCCCAGGGAAAGGTCCGGTTTCGTTACATCCATTTCTTTGCATATGCTCCTGTCGTATTCTGCTGCCCTTCGGACAGGCCTTTCATATCAAGCGCCACGCGGTTGCCCTCAGCCGCTGCATCGATGGCGCGCCGGAATTCGGAGACAACCTGCTTCACATAGGCCTTGCTGCGCTGGCGACCCTCGATCTTGAGCGCCGTCACGCCCGCTGCCATCAGCTCCGGCAGGATTGCCGAGGTATCGAGGCTCGTCGGCTCCTCGAACAGATAGCCCGCTTCGCTGCCCGCGCTGAAACGACCCTTGCAGAGCGTCGGATAACCTGCCTGCTCGCCCGCCCCGAAACGGTTGATCGTGAAACCGCCAAGCCGACTTGCTAGGCTCGCCCCTTCATCGACATAGTCGACATGGCTGGCCGGCGAGCAGACCCCGTTGCGGTTGGGCGATTTGCCGGTGACATAGGAGGAAAGCGTGCAGCGCCCCTCTGCCATCGGGCACATGCCTCCGAAGGCGAAGACCTCGGTTTCGATATCGATCTCTTTGTTCAGCCGGGCGATGTCGGCCACCGTCAGCACGCGCGGCAACACCACGCGCTGCACGCCGAACCGTCGGGCATGGAAATTGATTGCCTCCGCGTTCGAGGCCGAAGCCTGCACCGAAAGATGCAGCCTGAGGCCCGGACAGGTTTCGCGTGCATGATCAAGGAGGCCAACGTCGGCGAGGATCAGGGCGTCCACCTTCAGCTCGCTTGCCGACCGGATGGCCGCCCGCCACGCCGCATCGTCGCCTGCACGGGCATAGGTATTGACCGCAAGGAAGACCATCGCGCCGCGTGCATGCGCATAGTCCAGCCCTTCGGCCAGTTCCTCGCGCGAAAAATTGAGACCGGGGAAGTTGCGCGCATTGGTCTCGTCGCGAAAGCCCATGTAAACGGCATCCGCTCCCGCGTCGACCGCCGCGCGGAGGGCAGCCGGTGTACCGGCCGGGCAAACGAGTTCCAGTTTTTTCATCGGCCGGCCTTTCCGGCAGGCACATACCCGGATACGCGCATTCGCGTCCACGCACTGCCTGCCTCGCTCGCCAACCGGTCTATGGGACGGGCGAAGAGGCCGAACAGGGAGACGATCTCCGCGCGCAGGTCGATATCCTCGCTATCGAGCGCATTCCTGAGCGTCAGGAGCGCCTCGGTATCACCCTCCACACTGATATCGCGCGAAAAGAATAGCGCGTCGCCGTCAAGCTGCCCCTCCACCAGACGAAGAAGCGACATGAAATCGCCCTTCACCCGAACATCAGTCGCCGTATGTTCTTGGCGAACAGCCGTCACGCGGATGGACCGGGCCGCGACTTCCATGAGAAAGGCAAGGCCAAGGTCGGTAGCACTGACAAGGAACCGCTTCCCGGCAACGGGTTCGAGGCGGCGGATGACAGCCGGATGACGGCGCCCCACATGGCGCGTGAAAAGATCGAGAAACCGGTTCAGGGGAAAAAGTGGCAATGGGGTCAAGAACCGCCGGGCCAAGGCGACCCCAGCGCGTGTATCGGTCATGAATGAATGCTCCCTTGGATTGACGGGAACATCATGACCCATCCTCCCGGATCAACCCTTGATATCGGTCAAGGGTGCTGCCATGACTCACCTCCGCCTCACGGCATCGTGAAGAATCGCTTTCAATCCAGCCCCGGCCCGCTCCCGTAACTGCTTGCATCGCAACAGCATCAGGGAGACCCATCATGACCTGCGATCGCAAGCAATCCCCTCTCTCGGTTCTGATTTTCGGCGCAACCAGCGCACTTTTCCTCACCACTCTGCCCGCCGCCGCAACCGACGGCCTTTATGTCGACCTTGGCGGTGGCTGGACCAGCCGGTCCGATTCCTCGAACAGCGGTGAACTGACAAGCGCCTTCACAACCGGTGCCGGCACCAGCATCCCGGCCGGAACAAGCCTGCCTGCCGGTACCGAACTCGGCTGGAACACCGATTTCAAAAGCGGCTACGCGCTCCGCAGTGCCATCGGCTACGGCTATGGCAGCGGCTTCCGGGGCGAACTCGAATTCGCATGGCGCCGCAACAAGGTCTCGAGCCACGATAGCGTTGCCGTTGGTGGCGGCGTGATCGACAGCGAAGACGCCGGCGTGCTGATCACCGGCTCCGGCAATCTCGGCGCCAGCGTCGGCGCGATCGTCGCGGATGGCCGCGGCAAATCCACAAGCTGGTCCTTCATGGCGAACGGCTATTACGACATCGACACGGGTTCGGCTGTCACGCCCTATGTCGGTGCCGGTATCGGCTATGCCAGCACCAAGGTGCGCTTCAACCCGTCCGGCGTTGCCATCGCGGATGACAAGGACGGCAGCCTGGCATGGCAGCTGATCGGTGGCCTGAGCTACCGCCTCAGCGAAAATACCGAGCTTTACACCGATTATCGCTACTTCGATGGCGGTTCGGCCAAGATCGCGCTCGACCTTCTGCCCGGCGAGCTTTCGGTCGACAACAAATCGCACAATCTGTTCGTCGGTATCCGCTTCAGCTTCAACTGATGTGTCCGCACTGTCGGGGCGGCATCCTGTCGCCCCGACCTTTTTGTGTGCCGGTGATCCGGCTCACATCCTCCGCCGTAAAGAAGGGCAATATCTGGCAACCCCTTGTCCCGGAAGGATGACCATAGTGCCGAGCCCCAGTCAGCGCAGGATCGCCATCGTCGGCACCGGCATTTCAGGCCTTTCCGCCGCGTGGCTCTTGCACCGCGACCATGATGTCACCGTCTTCGAGAAGAACGATTATATCGGCGGCCACAGCCATACGGTGGATATCGTGGTGGATGGCCGCCCCGTTGCGGTAGACACCGGCTTCATCGTCTACAACCCCGTCAATTATCCGAACCTCACGGCCCTCTTTGATCAGCTTGAGGTACCGACCCACCCGACCACTATGTCCTTTGCGGCATCGGTGGACGACGGATCGTTCGAATATTCGGGCGGGGACGGGTTCGGCCTTCTTGCCCAGCCGATCAACCTGCTGCGGCCACGCTTCTGGTCAATGGTCGCGGGTATCCTGCGCTTTTACCGGAACGCACCGGCCCTGACGGAACGCGCCGAGGAAAGTGCCTGCACCCTTGGCGAACTGCTTGCGGAAGCAGGCTACAAGGGCGCTTTCATCGACGATCACCTTGCCCCCATGGCCGGCGCCATTTGGTCATCCGACTGCCGTTCCGCGCTTGAAATGCCTGCAGCCCCGTTCCTGCGCTTTTTCCGCAACCACGGCCTCGTCCAACTGACCGACCGGCCCGGCTGGCGCAGCGTCAAAGGCGGCAGCCGCGAATATGTGGAGCGCCTGACGGCGGACTTCCGTGGCAGAATAACACTTTCGAATGGCGTGACTGCCCTTTCCCGCGAGGCCGGAAAGATCCGTGTCAGCTGCACAGACGGGACGTCCGACCTGTTCGATGACATCATCCTTGCCTGCCACAGCGATGAGGCCCGCGCACTTGCCGCCGGGTTCAACAGCGCTGCTGCAACGCCGCTCGCTGCCATGCGCTATGCCGAAAACGAAGTCATCCTGCACGGGGACACAAGCCTCATGCCAAAACGCCGGGCTGCATGGTCGGCATGGAATTTCCTTGCGCACACGGATGCGGCATCGGCCCCGCCCTGCGTGACCTACTGGATGAACGCCCTGCAGCAACTGGGCACCGATACGCCAGTTCTTGTAACCCTGAACCCCGACCGCCCGATTGACGAAGCCAAAATCCACGGGCGCTACACCTATGCCCACCCGGTGTTCGACAAGGCGGCGCTCGCCGCGCGGCAACAGCTCTGGCCGCTTCAGGGAACGGATGGCCTCTGGTTCGCCGGTGCCTATCTTGGCGACGGCTTCCATGAAGACGGCATTCAGGCAGGTCTTGCAATCGCCGAAATGATCGGCCCGCGCCTGCGGCCATGGGTGAAGCCCGGACAGAATGCCCGCATCGGCTTGCCCGATATCATCACGCCGAGCAACCCTGTCCTTCGCCAGATCCCGGAGCCCGTATGATCGACGCCGCTGCCGAGCTTCTTGTCGCAACCGTCTGGCACCGCCGCCATCTGCCGAAGGTACATGCCTTCCGCTATCCGAGCTTCTATCTGCTGATGGACCTCGACCAACTGGATGTTCTCGGGAAGATGTCACCCGTTTTCTCGGTCAACCGCTTCAATCTGGTCAGCTTCCATGAAAAGGACCATGGCGGTGCAGGCGACGGGCAGTTGCGCGGCAGGATCGCCCGCCTTCTTGCCGACCGGTTCGATGGCTGGCAGGCAGAACGCATTCTGCTGCTGGCGATGCCGCGGTGCCTGGGTTTCGCCTTCAACCCGCTCAGTGTCTTCTATGCCTACGGCGCAGACGGCCAGCTTGGCGCGATCGTTTATGAGGTCAGCAACACCTTTGGTGAAAAACATTCCTATGTCTTCCGCATAGCGGACGACACCAGCGAGCCCGCCGTGCACGGCTGCAACAAGCGCTTCCATGTTTCGCCCTTCTTTCCCCTTGATGGCCGGTACGAGTTCCGCCAGCGCCCCGGTGAAAAGATCCTGAGCCTTCTGATCCGCTATTTCGGCCCGAGCGGTGAGCGCCGCTTCGACGCAGGCGTCAAGGCCGTCAGGCGCCCCCTCGCGACCGGCGCACTCCTGAAGCAACTCGTGCGCATGCCGCTTGCCAGCGTCGGGGTCGTTGCCGCCATCCACTTCGAGGCCCTCAAACTGTGGCTCAAGCGGATTCCCGTGTTCACATGGCCGGGCAAGGCGCCCGAGCCGGTATCCTATCATCTTGTCACCAAGGACGGAGGTATCTGATGGACGGATCAGGCGCTTTCAGGGAAGACGCAAACGTCCGCCCTTCATCTTCACTGCCCTTCATGCCGCTGCTGCGCAAGCGAATGGAGCACCTTGCCATCGGCACGCTGGACATCACGTTTCCGGGCGGCGGATTTGAGCGGTTCGGCAATCCCGCGTCGGGGGCACCGCACCTTCACGGTGCAATTGTGCTTCACAATTGGCGGGCCCTGTCGCGTATGCTGCGCTCGGGGGCGATTGGCCTTGGCGAAGGATATATGGCCGGTGACTGGGACAGCCCGGACCTCGGTGCCCTCCTCACCATGCTGGCCGCCAACATGGACCGTGTGGAACGCAACAGCTTTGTCGGGCGCCTAACCCTCCAGCTCGACCGTCTCCGGCATTTCCTCAATCGCAATTCGCGAGAAGGCAGCCGCCGCAACATTGCATTCCACTATGACCTCGGCAACGATTTCTACCGCCTTTGGCTGGACCGCACCTTCACCTATTCGGCTGCCCTTTATGACCGGCCGGGCCTGACGCTTGAAGCGGCACAGACGTGCAAATATGCGCGGCTTGCCGAAGCCGTTGGCCTGAAACACGGCGACCATGTGCTGGAAATCGGCTGCGGCTGGGGCGGGTTTGCGGAATATGCGGCAGGCACCCTCGGCTGCCGAGTTACCGGGATCACGCTTTCGCAGGAACAGCTTGTCTACGCCACAGCCCGCATGAAGGCTGCGGGGCTTGATCATCTGGTCGAACTGCGCCTGCAGGACTACCGCGATGTGGGCGGCAGCTTCGATGCCATCGTCTCGATCGAGATGCTGGAAGCCGTTGGCGAAGAATGGTGGCCCACCTATTTCAACCAGTTGAAAGCAAGGCTGAAGCCCGGTGGCAAGGCCGGCGTGCAAGTGATCACCATTGATGACGAGCGCTTCGAGGGCTACCGCGCCAGCACCGATTTCATCCAGAAATATATCTTCCCAGGCGGGATGTTGCCTTCTGACAGCATTGTTCGCAAACAGGCGACGGCCGCTGGCCTCGCTGTCGACAGTCACCTTGCCTTCGGCCTCGGTTATGCAGAAACCTTGGCCGACTGGCACCGGCGCTTCCTGGCGGCACGGGCAGATGTGATGGGCCTTGGCTACGATATACGCTTCCTGCGCATGTGGCGCTTCTATCTTGCCTATTGCGAAGCGGGCTTCCGGCAGGGCCTGATTGACGTCCGCCAATATGTCTTCGCCTGACAAAAGCCCGGCAAGCCTCACACTTGCCTATGGCTTGCCGGCGCTGCTCCTTGCGGTGCCGACCATTCCGTTCGCAGTATATCTGCCTGCATGGTTCGCGAACGACCTCGGGCTCGGCTATCTGGCAGTCGGTGTCGCACTTTTTGCTGCACGCATTATCGATATCCTCAGCGATCCCGTCGCCGGTATCGTAAGTGACCGGGTGCCGCTTCTCGGCTACCGGCGCAAGGGATGGATGATTGCCGGGGTTGCGGTGGCCGGCATCGCGCTGACGATGCTCGCCAGCAGCGGCGGTGGCATGCTGCCGTTCGACCTGTTCCTCTGGTCGGCGATCCTATACATCGGCTGGACCTTCGCGACTGTGCCTTATCTGGCCATGGGGGCCGACCTTGCCTGCTCCGTGCATGATCGCTCGCGCCTTGCCGGCGCGCGAGAGGCGCTTTCCCTCGTCGGCATGCTGGTCGCCCTTGCCCTGCCCCTGATTGTCGGGGGCGAAGCCTCGATCATCCCGCGTTTGCCCGGTCTTTTGCTGCCCGGCGCCATTGTCTGCTTCGTACTTTTCTGCCTCATCGTGCCAGAACCGCGCCGGACGGAAGCCGAAAAAGACGAGCTGCCTGTCGCCCTTACCGGACTTCTGTCCGCGTTGCGACACAAGCCTTTTCGCAACCTTTCCACAGGCTGGCTGCTGCTTGCTGCCGCCAACGCCATGCCAGCAGTCCTTTTCCCCATATTCGTGAGCGACGTTCTCGGCGCCGATACCGGCACACGGGACTGGCTGATCGTCCTCTACTTTGTTGCCGCCATCCTTTTCGTGCCAGCCTGGCTCGTTGCGGCACGGCGGTGGGGCAAGCAAAGGGTCCTGACGGTCGGCGCCGCCCTCACCTGCCTTGTTTTCCTGCTCGTCCCCTTCATCGGCGAAGGCGGAATCCTGGCATTTGCCATCGTCTGCGGGCTCACGGGTGCCGCACTTGGTGCCGAGATGGTATTGCCCTCATCGATCCTCGCTGACATCGCCCGCGACGGCGACAGTAGAACGAAAGACAGGACAGGCTTCCTCTTTGCCTTGTGGAGCATGACATCGAAGATCGCACTCGCTGTCGGCATCGCCATCGCCTTTGGTGGCATGGCGGCTGCCAGCCGGTTCATTGACCCCGCCAGCCTGCCTTTCGCCGTCGCAATCCTCTATGCCCTCATCCCCGCCACGCTGAAGTTCATGGCGCTACCCTTTCTGGCCGCCAGCCAGAATATCTCGCCGCACTGATCCGCCGGGCCCCGCCCCGCGTATTGAATGCATACACTTCAACAAAGGAGCAACCGGCAGATGCATGCAGTGAAAATCCTCGCTTCGCTCTTTCTGCTAACCCTGCTGAGTGCCTGTGGAACCAACATGAAACCCACCGATTTTGCCAGCATGACACCTGAACTTAAACTCGAAGACTATTTCACCGGTCGCACGGTGGCGACCGGCCTTTTCGAAGACCGCTTCGGCAACGTGCGCAACCAGTTCGTCGTCACCATCGACGGCACATGGGATGGTCGCACCCTGATCCTGAACGAGGATTTCGCCTATTCCGACGGCACCAGCGAATTCCGTCGCTGGGAAATCGTGAAGGACGGCGAAAATCGCTACAGCGGCATCACCGAGCAGGTGATCGGCCGTGCCGAAGGCGAAACCTCCGGCAATGCCTTCAACTGGCAATATGATTTCAACCTCAAGGTCGGCGACGATATCTGGAAAGTCAGCTTTGATGACTGGATGTTCCTGCAACCCGATGGCACGCTTCTCAACAAAGCGACAGTGACACGCTGGGGCTTCAAGATCGGAACCGTCTTCCTGTCGTTCCGTCGCGTGGCCAACGAGGATGCGGAAGCCCGCCCGGCACCGCTCGCCGCCACCGGCTCCTAAGGGAGAAGGCGGCGAGTAAGGCTGAAGAACAAACCGGCCGGCAGCAGCCGCAGGATTTTCATCAGGAAGGCAAACCGGCGGGGCGTAGTGATTTCAAATCGCTTGCCCCGCAACCCTTTATGGATCGAAAGCGCAGCAGTGTCCGCATCAATCAGGAACGGCATCTCGAATTCGTTGCGGTCAGTCAGTGGCGTTGCCACAAAGCCGGGATTGACAAGCCGAAGGTCAAGCCCTTCCCGCGCCAGTTCCGGCCTCAGGGCTTCCGCCATATTGATGAGCGCAGCTTTCGAAGCACCATAGGCCGCAGCCCCCGGCAAGCCACGATAGCCAGCGAGCGACGCCACAATAACAATCTGGCCGCTGCCCCGCGCCCTCATGAGGGGCAGAAGTGCCGCCAGGCCATGCACCACGCCGAAATAGTTAACCTCCATAAGGGCTCGGTAATCGCTGACCCTGAAATTCTTCCCCCATGTGGGGATGTGATTGCCCGCGTTGAGAATGGCGACATCCGGAACCATACCCGCCACCCTAAGCGTGTCGGCCATTGCCCGCATGCCCGGCTCATCCGTCACGTCGCCCGGCAAGGGCCGGATTTCGCCGGGCAGGCTACTTCCGGCCGCGACGACTTCGTCAAGCGCCTCGCGCCTGCGGCCGGTGATCACAACGCGGCAGCCTTCCGCCGCATAGAGGAGCGCGAGGGCACGGCCGATGCCGGTTCCTGCCCCGGTGATCCATACTGTGTACGGCTTCGCGGTCATGGCTGACCAGCCTGCGTGGCTGACGAATCCCCATCTGGCGCACCGTCCGTGCGGCGGAACTCGATCTCGCTGCCGTCCTTGTGCCGGAATCGCATGCCGAGCCAGTTGCCGTCGTCGTCATAGGACGAGCGGATATTCAGATCACCCGTGACCGCATAGGTATTGGCATCCGGCTGTTCGCCGTCAACGGGTTGAATGGATACCTTGTTGACCTTGCCGGTGATTGTGTTGAAAAGCGCCGAAGCCTGCATCGCGGCCGGGTTCCAGTGATTGGTGGTGGCGAACTTGCCATGGGCCGCTTCAAGCTCGGCGATTTCATCCGCAGTCAGCTCGACCTTGCGATCGGTGCCATTGTCATCAACGTGCGTTGAAATCTGCCGCAGCCTGTCACCACACCAGACTTCGCGGGAGGTGTAGTCATACCGGAAAACGGTGACAAACAGCAGCTTCACCCGCATCCTGGTGCGGATATCGGCCACAAGCCGCCCGCCTTCCTGCTCCAACTGAATGGTATGTTCACCGATCTTCTTGCCGTTCCGATAAACATCATAGGCCGCCGGGGAGACAAGCTCGTCCGCGGGGCTGGCCGCCGCCACACACTGTGGCTGGTCCGCAACCTCGCCGACTGAACTGGCGGGAACAAGGGAGGTGCCAAGAAGCAATAGGGCTTCAAACATCATGACCAAAACGTCCCTGAAAGATGAATGTTCCTTGGTACGCAGCCAAGTGGCAAGTTGGATCAATTTCGGCCCGCAACCCGGTGCGAGTTTACAAATTGTTATTGCCGCATTGGTATAGAGCTGGATCAAGGCACCCGTCACGGCGCCCCATTTACGAAGGCAAGTTCAGGATATTGATGTGAAGACCCAGTTCGACGACCCCTTCCACCCGCTTCGCTGCAGCGCCTGCCGTGACCCCGAAAGCCTCGGCTTCGACTTCACCATGGCCTTTCAGCCCATCTGGGATATCGAACAGGACCGTGCCTACGCCTACGAAGCCCTGGTTCGCGGCGTGAACGGCGAAGGCGCGGGGCACATCCTGTCGCAAGTGACGGACGCCAACCGCTACCGCTTCGATCAGGCATGCCGCGTGAAAGCAATCGAGCTGGCCTACAACCATGGCATCCTCGACATGCCCGACTGCAAGGTCAGCATCAACTTCCTGCCGAACGCCGTTTACCGCCCCGAGACCTGTATCCGGGCGACACTGGAGATCGCCTCCGGCCTGAACTTTCCGCTCGACCGCATCATGTTCGAGGTGACCGAAGGCGAAAAGGTTCAGGACACGCGACACCTCAAGAATATTTTCGACGAGTATCGCCGCCACGACTTCACGACGGCGATTGACGATTTCGGCGCCGGCTATTCAGGCCTGAACCTGCTTGCCACTTTCCACCCGCATGTCCTCAAGCTCGATATGGAACTGATCCGCGATATCGACAGCCACCCCTCGAAAGCCGCCATTGTCGCCGGCGTTCTCCTGACCGCGAGCCGGATGGATATCGAGGTGATTGCCGAAGGCGTTGAAACGCGCGCCGAGCTTGAAACGCTCCGCAACATGGGCGTGCGCCTGATTCAGGGCTATCTGCTCGCCCGCCCGCAAACCGGCTGCCTGCCGGCTGTCGCTGCTTTTTGAACCGGCTCTGACGCAAATCGCAACAGGGCCTCCTCAGGCAGATACAGGGAAAGTCTCCCAGGCACCCTCGATCCTCTCGCCATCAAAGAGGACGATATCGCCGAATTGCAGGAAAACAGCCTCGCTCTGGTTCGGACGGAAGAAGACATAATCATCTGGCGCGAGCGCGACATTCGTCGACCCTGTGAGCATTTCCTGATTGCTGGACCGGCCAAAGAGGCTGCTGTACTGCAGACCCGGCGGCGATACCGGCGTTGCCAGCCAGTGCCCGCCATAAATGAAAAAGGCCCTCTCCGCGTTGGGATCCATGAAGCTCAGGGGACGGGTCAGCCACTCATGTCCCGGCAGCTGCATCGGGCCCGCCTTGATAACCGGCGTTGCAATGAAGCTTGCGGGCACATGATGATCAAGCAGGGACAGATCGAAATCGGCCGGTTTCACAAATGCAGACCCGACTGAAACCTCGTTCGCCACGGTTCCCTTTGTGTGGCGAAGATAGGTGGGGCTGCCCGCACCATTGAGCGTGAGGGACGTCGGATCGACCCCGAGCTTGCCCTTCAGCACCTCAATGGCATCGCGGTAGATCGCCTGCGATTTGCCGTAGGCGTCTTCCATATCGCCCATTTTGGGCACGTGCGGGTCATATCCCATCAGCCCCGTTATTGCGACATGGGGATAAGCGCGGGCCTTGTCCGCCACTTCGGCTATCTCGCCCGCGCTTTTGAAACCGCCCCGATGCAGGCCAATGTCCAGTTCGAGGTTAGCCCGCAGGTTCATCCCCCGCCCTGCTGCAATTTCAGCATACTGGCCAAGCCGGGACTGCGTATCGATCAGCCACTGAATACGACCCGCTGTCTCGGCCCCCACCTTGTCGATAAACGCGGCAAACTCGGCGGCTGGCAGCGGTTTGCCAAGCAGGAGATCCGCCCCTTCTCGCGCGGCCATGATCTCCAGCATCGCGCCGTTAAAGACCATGAAACGACTGGTCCCCATGCCTGCCGCCACATGGTCGATCAGTCCCATGGCGGGCAAGGATTTCACAACGACACGAAGCGGCAGCCCAGCGGCGTCCACCGTCGCACGGGCGGCGGCGATATTGTGATCCAGTCGCTTCTTGTCGATCACCAGAACCGGATGCGCGATGCCGGCTTTTCGGAGGGCGTCCGAAAGGGCGACAAAATAGCTGTCATGCGCACCGCCACGATCTTCCTTGCGGGACGCCAGCAGTGCCGCACCGCCAAGAATGGCCGCGCCGGCACCAAACATGGCCGCCCTGCGTGTCCACAATTGCCCTTTTTTATTGTCAGCCATCAAGGAATACCCCCGTCAGATAATCATTGAGCATGCGGCCATCCGGATCGAGCATGCGGCGCACTTCGCCGGCGTCCTTCCAGCGCGGATAGAGCCCCGCAAAGTCGCGCGCCTTCAGGCTGTGCAGCTTGCCCCAATGCGGCCGCCCTTCATAGCGGCGGAAGATCGGCTCGACGATGCTGAAGAAGAAGTCGTGATCTTCCTTATAGTAGGCGTGAACCGCGATTGACCCGCACTCACGGCCATGGAAGGGCGACAGCCAGGCATCGTCTGCCGCGATCACACGCAGCTCCATCGGGAAAAAGACATCCTTCCGGTATTTTTCAATGGCCGCGAGTATCTCCCGGATAGCCGGGATATGGGCCTCGATCGGCAAGTGATATTCGATTTCATTGAACCGTACCGGCCGCTCGTTCGACAGCAGTTTCCACCCCTCATCGACCGTTTCTTCCGCCGGCAACTTGGCAAGCTCCGATGCGGCCAGCCGCCGTCGCAGCCACGGCGCGAACTCGAACCAGTCGCGCAGCTGCTTCAGCCCCATCAGGGCCTCGACATCCGTGTCGGGCCCGCGCGGCCTTACCGGCAGGTCGGTAACATCATGGGTAATGACGACCGAACGGTCCGTGAAGGGCAGGACATAGAATTCAACGTTGCGATGGCGGGTCCGCAGCGTCGGCCAGTCCTCGAACACTTCTTCGGTCGGGCGCAGCTCAACCCGTTTGAGTACGCGCGTGAGCGGTTGGTTCTGCAGTGTCACCGCTGTCACGACCCCGAAAGCGCCGAGCCCCACCCGCGCAGCATGGAAAATGTCCGCGTTGGTTTCGTGGTCGCATTCGATCAGTTCCCCTGTCGGGGTGGCGATGCGCATGGCAATCACGGAGCCATGCACCGCCTGAATACCGCGCCCCGTGCCGTGGGTGCCCGTCGCGATGGCCCCGGCGATCGATTGCTTGTTGATATCCGGCAGGTTGACCATTTCCTGCCCGACAGCCGCGAGGGCGGGCCCGAGGTCGGCGAGGCGCGTTCCTCCGAGCACAGTGGCGCGGCTGGTCGCCGGATCATGGTCGACAAGCCCCGACATGCCGTCGAGCGTCAGGAGCGTGCCATCCGTTGGCACAAGTGCGGTAAAGCTGTGCCCCGATCCGACCGGCCGGATCGGGCCCGGCGCATCCCTCAGAACCGCAAGCAGCTCATCTTCGCCTCGCGGCGCGGCGCGCTGGCCCGGATAGGCATGCTCGATCCCCGACCAGTTGCGCCACAGGAGGCGGCCGTCCGCATCCTGCAAGGGCGGCAGTGCCGGCTCGCGGTCACGCATGTAATTTCTTCCGGCGACACCACCGGCGGCGGCAAGCCCGACACCGGCAACACCGCTTCCGACGAGAAAAGCCCGCCGTGTCAACTTTCCCATCAGTCCCTCCCTGCCATGAAACGGATCAGCGCCTGATAATCCTCTGGTGAACAGGCGAAACACTGGCCGCCCGCCGGCATGCCGTTGATCCCGCCGATGGTGCTTTCCAGAAGTGCCTTCTCGCCCTTTGCCCAGCGCGCATCCCAAAGTGTGCGATCCCCGGTCAGCGGCGCACCGGTATCCAGCACCGTGTGACAGGATTTGCAGGACTGCTGGTAGAGGCCGGCAATGCGGGGGTCCGTGGGCGCGAGGGCAGCGCTTTCCTCAGGCGTCAGGGGCTTTGCAGGCGGTTCGCCCTCGCACGCCGCCAGCACCAGCGAGCCGCAGACCACCAACAAAGCGGCCGAGAGTGGATGTTTTTCCCGATATTTCATGCCTTCCGCACCTTGCCCCAGTTTGCAGCTGATGCTAGATTATAGTCATGACTATAATTTTGCAATAGCCCAAGACAGGACAATCCCGAGGGCCTGTGTTGAGCCCCGGCAACAAGCCGCCGAATGCCCGAAGGAAATCAGTGTTGGCCAGAGCGAAGAAAGAAAACCCGAGCCAGGGCAAGGTACGCCGCTCCACGCGCGACCGCCTTCTGGACATGGCAGGCATCCTGCTGTCGGAAGTCGGAGTGGAGCGGATTTCAACCAACATGATCTGCGAGCGCGCCGGCGTCACGCCGCCTGCCCTCTATTATTATTTCGCAGACAAGTATGAAATCCTCGTCGCCCTCGGTGAACGTCTGATGGAACGGCAGAATGAAGCCCTGATGCGCTGGCTGGCACGCCACGCAGGCGGGGGCATCGATGCTTATGCCGCCAGCCTTGAGGAACTGCTGCGCGAAACGGCGGAGATAACCGAGGCCGAACCGGGCGGCATCTGGATCGAACGCGCCCTGCACGCAACGCCGCGCCTCGATCATGTCCGCATTGAATCGCACCGGATCGTGACGGAAACGCTGACCGAGGCGTTCGCACCTTCCCTGCCCGATATCCCGCGTGACGTTATCTGGCACCGCGTCCGCATGCTTATCGAGTTCGGCTATGTCGCAACCGAACTTCTCCATGCCGGGAGTGGCCTGGACCGAGACAGGGTCCTCGCCGAAACCGCCCGCATGCAGCAACTGGCGATCATGGACCTGCAGCGCTGACCTCATTCCCCGGACCAGCTGCCGCAGGTGGTCCGGGGATGCATGCTGTTTACGCTCGGCCGGAGCCCGCGTCAGTTCAGGTCAGGTAAGCTGGTCGATCCGCGTACCCAGGGCGCGCCTGCCTCTTCGAGTGCCTTCTCGAAGGCCGGGACCGTACCGCCAATCAGCGTTTCGAGGCGAGCTTTGACACCCTCGAATGCTTCAAGCGCATAGCCCAGTTGTTCACGGCTCTGGGCCGTCGGGCCATAGCTTGTCGAGCTGCTGAACTTGGCAAAACCGACCCGGCTGCTGATGGTGGCGGGCGTTGCCCCCATAAGGTCGCGCGACCGCTGGCCGTCGATGGCTTCCTCAAGGCTGAAGAGCTCCGCACGAATGGCAGCGAACCGGGCTTCCAGTGCATCCCTGTTGGACGTCTGGTCAAGCGCCGTCCGATAGCCTTCAAGCCGCTTCTGCAGATCGGCAATCGTGATGCTGGCCGCCTTGACGGCTGCTTCCGCCTTGACCACCCGCTCCTGGAATGCTTGCGCTTCCTGCAGCGTCGGGCTTTCAAGGGACGGGTCGATATATTCGGTCACCTTGAATTCGACCGGACCTGCCAATTCCCTGATCGCTCCATTCTCACGAAGATTGAGCGTAGCGGTATATTGCCCCGGCAACGCCCTGACGCCCTTGGGCTCGCCATACCATGACGGTTGCGGTTCGTTGGTGACGGGCTCTTTCAACGCATGGTGAAGATCCCAGGTAACCCGCTGGACGCCCTTCTTGTTCGTGGCCGGCACGTGACGGACGATGGCGCCCGTCGCATCCTTGATGGTCACGAAAACGGCGGGCCCTTCTTCGCGGCGTTCCGCTTCAAGCACATCCCACGCCGGGAACAGCACACCCTTGCCAGCTTCAACGGCTTTCTTGTCAGCTTCGACACGCTTTTCTTTGGCCGATTTGAAGCTGTCTTTCAGATAATAGGTCAGCATCGCGCCGTAGGGCGGGTTTTCTGCCACCCACTGGTCGTCACCCTGACTATCGCTGTGAAGCTCGTCCTCGACATAAAGCAGGGTCTCCGGGTCCGCGAACAGCAATGCTTCCTTCTCAAGAGCGGCCGCATTGATGCTGCGCAGCGGGCTATAGTCGTCAAGGATGAAGATGCCCCGGCCGAAGCTGCCGGCAACGAGGTCGTTTTCACGGCGCTGGATGCGCACATCGCGGAACGAGATGGTCGGCACGCCGCCCGTCAGTTCGATCCACTGTGCACCGCCATCAACCGTGAAATAGAGACCGAACTCTGTGCCAAGGAACAGGAGATCCTTGTTCACATGGTCCTGCGTGATGCGCCAGACGAGGGTCTTCTCCGGCAGGCCGCCGGTGATCAGTTGCCAGCTCTTGCCGAGGTTGGTGCTCTTGATCAGGTACGGCTTGTAGTCGCCTTCCTTGTGATTATCGAGCGCCGCGTAAACGGTATTGGCATCGAAATTATCGGCGCGGATATCGTTCACATAGGCGTTCGCGGGCACGCCCTTGATCTTGCCAATCTCGTAGCGGGTCCAGTTCTGGCCGCCGTCGGTCGTCACCTGAATAAGACCGTCATCCGTGCCGACATAGAGGATATTCTCGTCCACGGGGCTTTCCGCCACGTTCGCGATGGTGTGATAGTCGGACATGGCATAGAGATCCCACCCGGCTTCCGGCCCCCAGGTGCGGTCCATGACGGGCATGTGCAACCGGTTGCCGTTGCGGGTCAGATCGCCCGAGATCGGGGTCCAGCTGTCGCCGCGATCATCGGACCGCCACAGGCGCTGCGAGGCATGATAAAGTCGCTTCGGATCATGGGTCGACACATTGATCGGCGCATCCCAGTTGAACCGCTCGGCCGGCTCGCCCGGTTTGGGCTGGGGCTGGATGAAGGTGCTTTCGCGCAGCTTGCGGTCGTGGCGTGTCAAGCTGCCTTTCTGCCACTGGGCATAGACGATATCCGGATTGCCGGGTTCGGTGGCAGGCTGATGACCATCGGCACCAAGGATCAGATACCAGTCGGAATTCTTGATCCCTTCCGCCCGCATGGTGCGGCTCGGGCCGCCTTGGGTCGAGTTGTCCTGCGTGCCGCCATACACATTGTAGAAGGGGTAATCATCGTCTGCGGCAATCTTGTAGAACTGGGTGACCGGGATGCTCTGCATGAAACGCCAGGTCTTCATGTCGTCCCGGCTTTCGTAGAGCCCGCCATCAGACCCCACAAGGATGAAATCGGGGTCAGTCGGATGGAAGGCGAAGGCGTGGTCGTCCACATGGCGGTTTTTCACATTCATGGTTTCCCATGTCTTGCCGCCATCTTTCGAGACCGCACTTGCGTTGTTCGACATATAGAGCATGTCGAAGGTATGCGGATCCGCGAAGAGTTCCTGATAATAGTGGGGACCGGTGCCGCCACCCACCATGTCGGACATTTTCTCCCAGCTTGCGCCCTTGTCGGCGGAACGCCAGATACCGCCCTTACGCTCGTCCAGCTCGATCGCCGCATAGACCACATTCGGGTTCATCGGCGACACAACGAGGCTGGACTTGCCCATGTTGGTCGTCGGCAGGCCATTGGTCATCTTCACCCAGGTCTCGCCGCCATCGTCAGACGTATGAAGCGCCGAACCCGGCCCGGTGTTCACGAGCGCCGCGACCGTGCGCTGGCGCTGCCAGGTGGCAGCATAGAGCTTGTTCGGGTTCTCGGGATCAATGGCCACGGAGCCAACGCCGGTCCATTCATCGCCTTCAAGGACATTGCGCCAGGTCTTGCCGCCGTCGGTTGTCTTGAAGAGGCCGCGCTCACCTCCCTTGGACCACAAGGGGCCCTGTGCCGATACCCAGACGGTATTCGAATCCGTCGGATGAATGATGATGTCGCCGATATGTTCGGACTTGCCGAGGCCCATGTTTTTCCAGGTCTTGCCGCCGTCCATGGACTTGTAGACACCATCCCCGAAGGCGATATGGCGGCCACCATTATTCTCACCCGTCCCCACCCAGATGATGTTCGGGTTACTCGGATCGAGCGTCACATCGCCAATGGAATAAACCGCTTCATTGTCAAAAATCGGCGTCCATGTGGTACCCGCGTTGACGGTTTTCCATACGCCGCCGGAGCCGATGCCCACATACCATGTGTTCGGGTCGGCCGGGTCAACGGCGATATCGGCAACGCGGCCGGACATATAGGCCGGCCCGATGTTCCGAACCTTCAGCCCTTCGAACGTCTTGGCAGACATCGGCTTATCATCTTGCGCGCCCATGGCCGGCGTGGCCGCGAGCATCATTGCGATGGCAACATTCATTCCGAGTTTCATAGGTTCCCCCCAATTCGTGTCTGTTCTACTGCATTTTCGTTTGGGAAACGGCTTCCCAACCACATCGAAAAGTCACTTCAGTCAGATGTGTTTTGTTACACAATAACAAAACACATCCTCTAAACCTTTGTTATGATCTACGGCGCCGCACACTTGCAGTACGCGTCACCGTCAGTTTCCCGAAAACCGGATGCCGACCTTGAAAGACCGGCCGGCCTCAGGCAGGCCAAGCTGGGGCAGTATCAGGGCGTCGGTAATATTGTTCAAGGCGCCATAGAACTGCCACACGCCGAGACCGGTCTCTTTCAGAGGGATATAGAATTTCGCGTTAAACTCGGTCGAGCCGTCCAGCCGGGCGACGCTGCCGTCCTCGTTCTCGTCAAACGCATGGCCGGTATGGTTCATCTCGACCCGCATGTTGGCACCGCCTGTGAATGTATGATTGACGGCAAAAAGCAGTTGCCCCCTCGGGCGCTGATACAGGGTGGGACGGTTGCCATCCTCGTCCCGGTCAGCATTGAGATCCTGCCACAAGGCACTGGCTTCCAGTGTCAGCGCCTCGGACACCTGCCAGATCGCGCCGGCCTCGATACCGTATCCGCGAGAACCTTCAAGATTATATCGCTGAGTGAGCGAGACGCCGTCCACCATCACCCTGCGCTGCGAAAGCGTATCGCTGATGCGCGTGAACCACGGTGTGAGCGACAGTTGCAGCGGTAGTGCTTGCGGTGCCCACTCGAAGCTCAGGTCCCCGACAAGTGCGGTTTCCGGCCTCAAGTCGGGATTGAGGAGAAAGCGGCCGAGTGCCGTGCCATAGAGTTCGCGCATGGTGGGGAACCGCGTGCGCAGCCCAAGCGTCGCTGTGATTGTAAGCTCATCTGACGCCAGCCACTGCGTTGCACCGCTTGCCGCCCATTTCGAGATCGCCGGCTGCGTCGGCCGCCCGCCGGTCAGCGGCGTCGATGACCGGTCATAGGCAAAGGCAACCGAGGTCTTGACCGTCTCGCCCAGGGGCACATCCACTTCGCCGCCGATGCTATAGAGACGCTGCCGGAAACGCTCAACGTCGCCGTCCACGCCATTTGAAAGATCCGTCTCGAACTGGGTATGAGTGCTTTGCTGCAGGGAGGTAACCAGACGGGTCGTCATGTGCGACCAATCTGTGGCCAGCACCAGCCGACCGCCATAGGTGCGATCCTGATCGTTTTGCTGGTCTTCCGCCACGCTATAGGTGACGTCGCTATAAGATACGATCGCCTGACTGAACCGCTGGTGCCATGTGTTGACACGCAGATTTGTGCTTTCCCCGAGCCTGATATCACCGGAGAGGCCAATCTGCCGCATGTGCCAGTCGGGATATCGCCAAAAGCGGGGGCTGGCTTCGGCGGGGTCCAGATGCGCGGCAGCGGCGATGCCCTTGTCCGCGTCGATATCCATTACGGACAGGCGCAAGGTGCCCCACGTTTCCTCAAGCGCAGCAGCGCCAAAAAAGCTGGTGCTCGTCAGATCGGTGTTGGTGCGCCCGTCGCCCGCAAGCGGATCGAACGGAATGGCTTTCCTGTCCGCCACACTGATGGCATCGCGGCTGAAATGGTTGCCGCCAAACTGCAGGCCCACATTACCGACCGGCACATAGGTCTCGCCTTCCACAAGATAGGAACCGTGGGTCCCTGCCTCGCTCCGGGCGCTCAGTGTAAAGTCATCCCCCGTCGCAAGGGTGGAGATATCGACAACACCAAGCACGGCATTGGCACCATATTCTATGGGAGCGGCGCTTTTGATGATAGTAGCCCGCCGGATCAGGCTCGCCGGGAACAGCGACAGGTCGGCACGGCCGTCCCACGGCACGCTGATGGGTGCGCCATCGATATAGAGTTGGGTCTGACGCTCTTCCGAACCCCGGAGGCGGAGGACGGCCTCCCCGCGGGAATTGGTCCTGACCCCCACGCCCATGACGCCGCGAAAGACCTCGGTAAAGTCGGTGGGAACCGTCCGCCTGAAATGCTGTTCGTCAAGCTTGAGGGCGGGTTGCAGAGCGCGATCTTCGCTCCTGACAGCCAGAACGCTGATTTCCTCAAGACTGGATGTCGTCACCTCTGCCGCCCGGGCCGGTGGTGCCATCAGTGCCGACACCAGAACGCAGGAGACAACCGCGCCAGATGCGGTGGTTGCTGATAGTCTCCCGGGAAGATCTGAGATACACGAACGACCCATATAGCGAATACTGTTCCTTGTTTATCCGACTGCACCGAAGGCTCGGCAGGTATGATGAAGCGGCACTTTTCCGTCTCTCAGAATCTGAAGACGGACCATCAAACCTGATTAATGAATTACGGCCACCAGCAGAAGCACACCTAAAGTTTAGCAGGCACCCGCCCCCTGATCGGCCCGGTGATTGCGGCAACAAGCAGACGCTGCGCAATCCCGACCAAGCCACCACCGCGCACGGTAGCGGGATTCTCTTCCAGCCACAACCAGCGCAGGCGGCGCAGCAAAGGCCGAAGAGGTGAAACGGAAAAGCCATTTGTGCCGTTGCCCAGCATCGAGACAGCGCCTTCCCTGCCTCAAAACGTAATATTTATTTTATTTTTATTGACGATCAGAATTTAAATTGCATTCTGGTCACGGGAAGGGATTGGCTGCGTGCAGCCAAGTATGATGGAGGAACCCGTGGCTGGCATTTTCAATCTGTTTGCTCCGCTGCCGGCCACCGCGCCACTGACCGACAAGTCGGAAATCGACCGCCTGTACAAGCGGCACCGGCTGCGGGTGATGCTGGCGATCACGCTTGGCTACGGCATCATCTATACCTGCCGGCTTGCCCTTGGCCTCGTCAAAAAGCCATTGATCGACAACGGTATTTTCACACCGGATGATCTGGGCTTGATCGGATCGGCGCTTTTCTATGCCTACGCCATCGGCAAGCTGACGAACGGTTTTCTGGCCGATCATGTGAATATCAAGCGCGTGCTGGCGCTCTTTTTCCTGATGACGGCGCTCTGTAACATCGCCATGGGCTTTGTTGGCGCCGTGGGCGCCGCCGTCCTTATCTGGGGTCTTAACGGCTGGTTCCAGAGCTTCGGGGCACCCGGGAGTGTGGTCGCCATGACGCACTGGTTTTCAAACCACGAGCGCGGCCGCATGTATGGGATCTGGAGCACCGCCCATTCCATCGGCGAGGGGCTCACCTTTCTTGTCGTCGGATCGCTTGTTGCCCTGCTCGGCTGGCGTGCCGGTTTCTGGGGGCCGGGGTTGATCGGCCTCGCTGTCGCGCTCGTTTCCTGGCGCCTGCTGCAGGACCGGCCCGCCTCGCTTGGCCTGCCCACGGTTGCTGACTGGAAGAACGATCATTATGAAAGCACCAGCCCCACGCAAGGCGCAGCCTCGGTATTCCGCACCCAGATTGCCATCCTGAAGCTGCCGGCGGTCTGGGTTCTGGCGCTCGCCAGTGCCACCAACTATGTCACCCGCTACGCCATCAACTCATGGGGTGTCCTCTATCTGCAGGAAGACCGGGGCCTGACACTCCCCGAGGCTGGCACGCTCCTGATGATCAGCACGCTCGCCGGGATCGCCGGGGCCATTGCCTATGGCTTCGTGTCCGACAAATTCTTCAATGCGAAACGCCCGCCAGCGAACCTTGTGTTCGCACTGATGGAAATCGCCGGGCTTCTTCTCCTGTTCTACGGGCCAGATAGCATGCCGGTGATGGTGATTGCCGTGCTGCTTTTCGGCCTTGGCATGACCGGCCTTGTGACCGCCCTTGGTGGCCTTTTCGCCGTGGACATATGCCCCAAGCGGGTGGCCGGGGCTGCAATGGGCGTGATCGGGGTGTTCAGCTATATTGGCGCCGCCGTGCAGGAGCATGTGTCCGGTATCCTGATCAATGATGGCATGACGATCACTGAAGGTGTCCGCCACTATGATTTCGACGCCGTCATCCTGTTCTGGATCGGCTCGTCCGTCCTTTCAACCCTTCTTGCCGCAAGCCTGTGGCGCACCCGCCTGAGAGATTGATCCATGCTGAACCCGTCCCGCCATCTGCAAGCCATGATCGACGCCGCCCGTGCGGCCGGCGCCGGCCTCATGGAAGACCAGAAGACGCTCGACACGCTCGAAATTCGCCGCAAGGGGCCGGCCGACCCCGTGTCCGCCGCCGACGAGCGCGCCGAAAAAACCCTTCGCACCCTGCTTGCTGCGGCCGAGCCTTCCTTTGGCTTCCTCGGCGAGGAAGGCGGCCTGGTGAAAGGCTCCGACCCCGATCATTGCTGGATTGTCGATCCCCTGGATGGCACTGCAAACTTCCTGCATGGCACCCCGCTTTTCGGGGTGAATGTGGCGCTTGCCCGGGGGAACGACGTGATCGCCGGGGTCATCTATCTGCCGGCCCTTGATGAGATATATGCTGCAGAAAAGGGCAAGGGCGCCTTCTGCAACGGCAGGCGCATACAGGTTTCAAAGCGCAACAACCTTTCAGAAGCAGCGCTGGCCTGCGGCATTCCCTTCGAAGGCAAGCCCGACCATGACCTGTTCATGCACGAGATGCAGTTGCTAACCCACCGGGTGGGCGGTATCCGGCGCACCGGGGCGGCGTCGGTTGATCTCGCCTTTACCGTTGCCGGGCGCTGGGACGCTTACTGGGAACGCTGCACGTCAGCCTGGGACATGGCGCCGGGCACGATCCTCGTGGCCGAGGCCGGCGGACGCTTCTGCCATCCCTCGGGCGATGACTGGACCATCGATGGCGGCGCCATCCTCGCCACCAACGGCGCGGTCCATGACGAATTGCTGGGCATCCTGAAAGAAGCCAAAGCGGCACGTCGCTGAGCCTTTTTTCTACCCTCAAGGCATAAAAAAGCGGGCTCGGGAATATTCCCGAGCCCGTAGTCTTGTGGCCCCGCGTGTCAGCGCGAGGATCGGTCGGACGGCTTGTCCAACCCCAGTGCCGTGGCAATATCTTCCCACGGCACAAGCTTGAAATTCTGGTGTTCTTCCGGTGCGATGTTGCGACCGTCCTGCGCGATGAAGGCGCCGTGCGGGAAGGCCGGGCCCATGGGGGCGGCCGTCACATCAAGCCCGTCGGTTTCCGAAGAGCCATCGATGCCGGTGCCATCGCCCGCCACTACGGTGAAGGAGCCGATATAGGCATGCGGGGCCTTGCGGTCGAACACCGCATAGCTGTTGTTGCCTTGGCTTGAAAGCACCAGATACCCGGTACCATCGTGGCCATAGTAGATCGACACGCCTTCAAGGTCGTCCTTGAGCGCCGGATTGGTATCGACGGACGTGACCATGGTGCGGGCATCGCCGGTTTCAGGCTCGGCGCCATATTTCCAAAGGGCAACGTCTTCTTCGGCAATATAGAAGGCACCGGTTTCATCATCGGCCACACAGCCCTCGGCCTGACTGCCGACCGGGAACTTGCGAACCTCTTCGATCTTCACCTTGCCGGGCGCGCCTTCGATGAGCTTCCACTGATGCACGGTGCCATCTGCGTCGTTCCCGAGCACATAGGTGCTGCCGTCTTTCGCACTTTGATACATGCACATGCCGTAAGGGTCCGACATGGTGGTTTCCTGCACGCCGTCCGACACGTCTTCCATCTTGCCGGTGGCTTCATCCATCCGGAAAATGGAGATGCTTTTTTCCGTGCGGTTGGTGGCGGTGACGAGCGTCATCGGGGCGCCGCCGATCTGCACATTGTAGCGGATGTCCACATTGTTCACCCTGCCGACCGGCAGATACTGGTGCACAGCACCATCCAGCGTATAGCTATAAAGTCCGCCCTTCTTGTTGGTGCCAAGGATAAGGCTTTTCGCCGGATCATCAGGGTGCAGCCACACGGTCGGGTCATCCGCCGCGTCACCGTCATTCACCACTGGCGCGGTTTCCACGCTGGCCGAAACCGGCTTGAAGTCGAACTCGACCGGGCGGTCCTGCCCCAGCGCCTGCCGCTTGCCAAGGTCCAGCCCCTTGGCCACGCCTTGCCAGTCAATCAGCTTGAAGTTGGCGCCAGTATCATTGCTGTTGTCGGCAACGAGAAGGGTGCCATCGGCATAGGAAATACCGTCCCCCAGATCGTCCACGCCGTCGATACCGCCCTGCTCCGCGATCACGGCGCTGCCCAGATAGGCGTTGCCGGCATTGAGGTCATAGACATTGACGTGCGCGGCACCGGCATCACCCGCCAGCAGCACGGCCTTGCCGTCGGCATCCCGCACGAGCGCCAGGCCCGCGACTTCGCCCTTGATGTTGCCGAAATCACGGACATCGACGAGCTTCGGCACCACTTCGGCTTCCGGGTTGGCGTCGAAACGCCAAATGCCAACGGCTTCTTCCGTTACATAAAGGGAATTCGTCCAGGCATCGGCCACACAGAATTTCGGTTCCGTGCCCAGCTGCAGGGTGCGGATCTGGCGCCCAGCGACCTTGCCATCTGCCTTTTCAAGCTGCCACTGCTCGATAATGCCATCACTGCCGAGGAGGAAAGCATAGGTCGCGCCGTCAAGGTCGCTTTTATAGGCGCACATGCCTTCAAGGAGGCGCCCGGCCTTCACCGGCTTATCCATCAGGGCCGAGGGGGCAGCGTCAGGCGCACTTGCATCCAGCTTCCACGCCTGCAGTTCCAGCGACGAGGTATCAAGTGTCAGTAGCATGTCGCCGACAAGGGCGAGGCCTTCCACCTTGCCACCGCCGAACGAGGTCTTGAAGCCCCCGTCGCGGCCATAAACTTCCACACCATCTTCAACCGCACCGAAGATTCGCGCGTTCGCCCCTGTGCCCCACAGAAGGGCAATGCCTGCACTTTCGGTGCGCGAGGGGGTGGTTTCGGCCGAAGCAGCCACATTCACGAGCGAACGACTCGGCCCCGACTGCGTCGGCTGCTCGGCGGAACAAGCTGAAAGACAGGTTCCTGCGAGCGCTGCGACGAGGGTCGACGACCGTATATAGTTACCGATAGGCACTGATTTTCTCCCTTTTTCACTCCCTGCCCTGCACTCGATATGGCAGGCAATCCGCCACATTTCAAGAAAAAAGCAACAAATCTTCTATTTTCATTTAACAAAGGAATTTAAATTCTATATTGTATGCGAGAGCGGCACTGGGGAGTGACCGCCTTTGGGCCTTGGGGAAGGCTCATCCATATAGACACCCGGCAAGCCGCAGTGCGGCCACGCGAGGGGAAAAGGGGAGATGAAATGCACAGGAACAGCTTACTAAATGCACTGCTCTGCAGTTGCCTGACCTTGACCCTGGCGCCTGCCGCCGCGGTCATGGCGCAGGACGCAGCGGAGGGCAACACCGCCATCAGTGACGCCACGGGCCGCGGTTCGGTCACCGGCCGCGTGATCGACGCGGGCTCGAACCTCGGTTTCCGGGGCGCCATCGTGAAGGTCCGTGAACTTGGCATTCAGGCCAATACGGGCGCAGATGGCGACTTCCGTCTGCGGGATTTGCCCGCCGGCACCTATACACTGGAAGTCAGCTATATCGGCGCTGAAACAGCGACACAGACAGTGACCGTATCCGCCGGCCAGACCGTTTCGGTCGATGTGGCGCTTTCCTCCGCCGTCGGCGAGTTCGAGGAAATCATGGTCGTCGGCCAGAAGGCGCGCGCCCTGAATGCCCTCAACCTGAAACGCTCGGCGGCGGTGGTGAGCGACTCGATCACTTCCGATTCCATGGGACAGTTCCCCGACCAGAACGTATCGGAAGCCGCACGCCGTATCGCCGGTGTATCGGTGGTGAACGACCAGGGCGAAGGGCGCTTCGTCACCATTCGCGGTGCCGACCCGAACCTCAACGCTGTTTCCATTGGTGGCATTCGCATGCCGTCGGCCGAAACCGATGCCCGCCAAGTATCGCTTGATGTGGTGGCGTCCGAACTTCTCTCCGGCATCACGGTGAAAAAGACCATAACACCGGATATGGACGGCGATGCCGTTGGCGGTACGGTCGAGGTTAAAACCTTCAACGCGTTCGACCGCGCCGACACCTTCGTCAGTGCTACGGTCGAAGGCAGCTACAACGACCTGATGAACAAACTGTCGCCCAAGGCCGCACTTTCGGCTTCGAAGCGCTTCAAGGTCGGTGAGGAAAACGAGCTCGGCATCGCCGTCGCCGGCAACTATTTTGACCGCAAGTTCGGCTCCGACAATGCCGAGAACGGCGAAGGCTGGGATACGGCGGAATTCGGCGGTCAGGAATTCTATATCCCGATCGAGGTTTCGCAGCGCCCGTACCGGATCAGCCGTGAACGCGTGGGATTGGTCGGCAATATCGACTATCGCATCGCCAGCCACAGCGAAGTGTATCTGCACACGATCTATAGCCGTTTCTCCGACACCGAAGGCCGCTCGGCGACCGACTTCGAATTCGATGATCCGGAATTCACCAGCCTTTCGGCGACCAGTGCGCTTGCCAACAACGGCACCTACGAGCTTGGCAAATCGACGAAGGACCGGACCGAAACCCAGTCCGTGATGTCGCTCAATCTTGGCGCCAAACACATGACCGACGCCTGGACCGTTGACTATCAGGCGGCCTACTCGAAATCGAAGGACAATTACAGCAACCTCGAAAGCGCGTGGGAAGGCGACTTTGATGACGACCTTTCGGTCGGCTACCAGCTTTCGGACAAGAATCCGAAGGTGATGCAGATCATCGCAAGCGACATGGACGCCATTGCCGATATGGACGCCTATGAGCTGGATGAGTTCGGGCTGGAATCAAGCGACTATGCCCAACGGCAATGGACCTTCGCTGGCAATTTCCAGTATGACTTCACAGCTGGCGATGTGCCTGCCTTCATCAAGTTCGGGGCGAAATCGACCCGTAACAAGAAGACGGCGGACGAAACCAACACGGTCTATGACGATTTCGACGAGGACTATACCCTCGCCCACGACAATCTCTCGACCACGCTGGACTATAGCCTTGCCAATGTGGGGCCGTTTGCCAACATTCCGGGCATTCGCAGCTTCTTCGATGCCAACAACGGTTCGTTCGGCATCAATGATGAAGATACCTATATCGACAGCAACGCTGCCGACTTCGAAATCCGCGAGAATGTGACGGCTGGTTACGTCATGGGTCAGGCGGACTTCGACCCGCTCCTGATCGTTGCCGGCGTCCGGGTGGAACACACCAAGTTCAGCGCCGATGGCCATCTTCTTTCAGTGAACGAGGATGACGAAACGCTGGAGATTTCTCCCGTTTCGGCGAGCAAAAGCTACACCGACTATTTCCCGAGCCTGAACCTGAAATACAGTGCCGGGGAAGCGGTAATCATCCGCGCCGCCGCCAGCCGCACCATCGCCCGCCCGAACTACAACGATGTGGCGCCGATCTATGAAAGCGCCATCGAGGAAGGCGAGCTTGAGGGCAGCTTCGGCAACCCGGATCTCGACCCCTACAGCTCCAAGAACCTTGACCTGTCATTCGAATATTATCCGGGTGACCTGACGATGATTTCCTTCGCGGCCTTCTACAAGGACATCAAGAATTTCATCGTGACGGCCGATCTTGGCGGTGTGCCGGGCCAATATGAGGATTTCAATGTGGCGATCACCAAGATCAACGGTGAGAGCGCCACACTGAAGGGCTTTGAAGTTTCGCTGCAACAGCAGTTCAGCTTCCTGCCCGCACCGTTCGACGGGATGCTTGCCAACGTCAACTATACCTACGCTGACGGCAAGGCCCACCTCGACCTCGGTGACCGCGACATGCCGCTACCGAACCAGTCAAAGCATATCTTCAACGCCTCGCTCGGGTATGAGAAGGATCGCCTCGGCTTCCGCTTCGCGGTTGCCTACAAGGGCAAATACCTGGCGGAGATTCTGGACCCTGAAGACCCGGCCTTCGACAATTATGTCGATGCCCACATTTCCTACGATTTCACTGCTGACTATGAAATCACGGACAATGTGAAGCTCGCCTTCAAGATCCAGAATATCAACGGTCGCCCGTTCCATTCCTACTTTGCGAACAAGCGCTTCCCGGGCCAGTACGAAGACTATGGCTGGACCGGCAGCTTCGGCATTACCGCCAAATATTGAAGAAAAAGGTGCCGCCCCACGGGGCGGCCTCTTTCCCTGGGGATTTCCCGGTCCCCGCAATATAAAAGGCAGGCCAATCGGCCTGCCTCTTTTTTGTCGCGGTAGTGAAGATCGATCAGGGAGCGACAGCCATCCCGGTTGCCAGCGATTTCGCCGCCGCCTCGGCGAGCTTCAGCGCCTGAATGCCGTCGTCACCGCTGACGAGCGGCTTCGACTTGCCTTCCATGACCTCAAGGAAGTGTGCTGCTTCGGCCTTATACGCGCCTGCGTAACGCTCAAGGAAGAAATCAAGGAGCCGGGCGTCCGTCGTGCCTTTCACGCCAGAAATGCGCACGGTGTTCTCAAGCACGTTACCGGCCTGCGCCAGTCCGTCACTGCCATGCACCTCGATCCGCTGGTCATAGCCGTAAACGGCCCGGCGGCTGTTCGATATCTGGCAGATGCGCCCGGATGCAGTTTGCAGCGTCACGGCGGCGCTATCCACATCACCCTCAGCGCCGATCGCCGGATCGACAAGGCAGCTCGCGACCGCCGACACCAGCACCGGTTCCTCGCCCAGCAGCCAGCGGGCCATATCAAGGTCATGGATCATCATATCCTTGAAGAGGCCGCCACTGGTGGCAACATAGCTCGCCGGTGGCGGAGCCGAATCACGACTGGTGATCTGCACCATTTCCACTTTGCCGATGGAACCGCCATCGATGGCTTTCCGAAGGGCGGCAAATTGCGGGTCGAAACGCCGGTTGAAAGCCAGAAAGAGCGGCACACCCGCCTTTTTCACAGCTTCCACGGATTTCAGCGTGCGCTCCATATCCAGCGCCACCGGTTTTTCACAGAAAATTGCCTTGCCGGCGGCTGCCGCCTTTTCGATCAGGTCGGCATGGGTGCTGGTGGCACTGCAGATGGCAACCCCATGTACCGCAGGGTCTTTAAGCGCTTCTTCAAGGCTCGCCGGGCGGGCGCCAACTGCAGAAGCCAGCGCTTCTGCAGCCTCGGCTACCGGGTCCACCACATAGCGGACAGCCGCTCCTTTCAGGGCAGCAAAGTTGGATGCGTGAATGCGGCCGATACGGCCGGCACCGATCACGCAGACAGAATGGGTCATTAAGTGGTTCTCCTTACCCTCTAAATTTCACAAACAGAATATATATTCTTGACCTTCATATCAAACGGAATAATTATTCTGTTTAAGGAATCGCTATCATTCCTGTCGCCGACCGAGGGGGAAGGCTGCAGGAAGGACTGAGGGGACATCCGTTGACTGAACATATCACAAATCACAGGTCGGGATTCGATTTCGGCCTGACCCGTATAACCGACTTCCGCAATCCGGACGAACCCACAGGGATGGGCTTTGCCGTCCTGCGCCTGAAGGCCGGCGAAAGCCATTCGGAAACCTTCGCGCACGAACAGGCATGGCTGTTGATGCAAGGGGCTGCCAAGATCACCATCGGCGGTGAAACGCTCGACTGGTGGCGCGACAGCCTCTTTGACCAGCATGGTGGCTGCGTGCACGGCGCCAAGGGAACGAAAATTTCGATTGAGGCAGTCACCGACTGCGAATTCACGGTCTATGAATGCCCGAACGAGAAAAGCTTCCCGCTCGAAGTCTATGACCCAACGGAAGGTGCTGACGAGTTTCGGGGCAAGGGTCAGGTCGGTGGCGCATGCCTCAGGATCGTGCGGACCTTTTTCGACGACACCAACTCCTCGCCCGACGCCGAGCTGGTGCTTGGCGAGGTGGTCACCCTGCCCGGCCGCTGGTCGTCCTACCCCCCGCACTATCATGACCAGCCGGAAATCTATCACTACCGCTTCACCGATCCGCGCGGCTGGGGCCACGGCGAACTCGATGATGATGTACTGAAGCTGCGCCACGGCGACACCGTGCGCATTCTGGACGGCAAGACGCATGCGCAGGTCTCAGCCCCCGGCTACGGCATGTATTATGCCTGGGTGATCCGTCACCTGCCCGGCAACCGTTATGGCATTCCGACCTTCAAACCGGAACATGCCTGGACAATGGACAAGGATGCCCAGATCTGGCACCCGAAGGGACTCGACGAATGACGCCGCCCGTGAAGACACTGGATATCATCTGCCTCGGTCGCTCGAGCGTCGACCTTTACGGCGAACAGGTCGGCGGCCGGCTTGAGGACATGACGAGCTTTGCCAAATATGTCGGCGGCTGCCCCACGAACATTTCAGTGGGCACTGCGCGGATGGGCCTGAAAAGCGCCCTCCTCTCCCGCGTTGGCGACGAGCATATGGGCCGTTTCATCCGCGAAACGCTGATACGCGAAGGGGTCGATGTCTCGCATCTCCGCTCCGATCCCGACCGGCTGACAGCACTTGTCATCCTCGGCATCCGCGACAAGGAAACTTTTCCGCTGATCTTCTACCGCGAGAATTGCGCGGACATGGCCCTATGCGCCGATGATGTGGACGAGCCCTTCATTGCGTCCGCCAAGGTCGTGGTTGTCACCGGCACGCATATCTCGACACCCGGCACCCGCAGCGCCACGGACGCCGCCATCACCTTCGCCCGCCGCAACGGCACCAAAGTGGTGCTCGATATCGACTATCGCCCTGTCCTTTGGGGGCTGACCGGCAAGGGGCTCGGCGAGAATCGCTTTGTCGAATCGGAACGAGTGACTGAAACCCTGAGGGATATCCTGCCGCTTTGCGACGTGATCGTCGGCACGGAAGAAGAGTTTCACATCGCCGGTGGCTCCACCGATACGGTCGAGGCCTTGAAGGCGATCCGCAAACAGACCGGCGCCGTGCTCGTGCTGAAGCTCGGGGCCGACGGATGCGCCGTCTATACAGGTGACATTCCGACAAAGGTCGAAGGGGGGCTTGTCGTTCCGGGCTTTCCGGTCGAGGTTTTCAATGTGCTCGGCGCCGGTGATGCTTTCATGTCCGGCCTGATGCGCGGCTATGTGGCTGGGGCCGGCTGGTATGAATGCGGCCAGCTTGCCAACGCCTGCGGGGCGCTTGTCGTCTCCCGCCACGGCTGCGCCCCGGCGATCCCGAGCTACGCCGAGGCACTGACCTTCATCCGTGAGGGCAGCCCCGAATTCAGCTTGCGGAAGGATGCAGCGCTTGAACAGCTTCATTGGTCCAGCACCCGCACGCGGCGCTATGACGAGGTGCTTGCCTTCGCCTTCGATCACCGCAAGCAACTGCATGACATGGCAGAGGCTGAGAGCTTGGGCGAGGACAAGATCGCCGAATTCAAGCTCCTCTGCCTTGATGCCTTCAATAGCGTTCGCGAGAAACGCAACGGGCGCGGCCTCGGCATCCTTTGTGACGGGCGCTTCGGCGAAGATGCGCTTGCCAAGGCCAGCGGTACCGGCGCCTGGATCGGGCGGCCCATCGAGTTTCCGGGCTCACGTCCGCTTGCCTTCGAAGGCGGCCACAGCGTGATGGCGACGCTCCGCGAATGGCCGCAGGAACACTGCGTGAAATGCCTCGTCTTCTATCACCCGGACGATACGCCCGGCATGCTTCTGGAGCAGGACAGGCAGCTCAGGCGCCTTGCTGCCGCGAGCCGCGCCACGTCGCACGAACTGCTGGTGGAAGTGATCCCGCCCGCCTCGATGCCGCGCGACGGCAACACCATCGCCACCGCCATCGACCGCATCTACAAGCTTGGGATCTATCCGGACTGGTGGAAATTGCCGCCGCCGCTGGACGACCGTGAGTGGGATAATCTCGCCGGCATGATCGACAGCTACGACCCGAACTGCCGGGGTATCCTGCTTCTGGGGCTGGATGCCCCCGAGGAAGAGATCGCGGCCGCCATCGCACAGTCGGCGCGCCACGATATCTGCCGGGGCTTCGCGGTCGGCCGCACCATCTTCGGCGATGTGGCACGGCGCTGGTTCGCCCGACAGATCGATGACGACGCGGCAATCGCAGAGATAGCCGCGCGGTATGACCGTCTGATACAAGTCTGGGCAGAAGCACGCCCCACGATCACCGAACGCAAAGAGGCCATCGCATGACGACCATCCGGCTCACCGCAGGGCAGGCCCTCGCCCGCTACCTGACAGCCCAGATCAGCCTACTGGACGATGGCAGCGAGGCACCGCTTTTTGCCGGGGTCTTCGCGATCTTCGGCCACGGCAATGTGGCGGGGTTCGGTCAGGCGCTTGAAAGCGTGAAGGACATACTGCCAACGTTTCGGGCCCATAACGAACAATCGATGGCCCACACCGCCATTGCCTACGCGAAGGCCAACGCGCGCCGCCGGATGATGGCCTGCACCACATCGGTCGGCCCCGGCGCCACCAATATGGTGACGGCAGCGGCCCTCGCCCATGTCAACCGTCTGCCCGTCCTCCTGCTGCCCGGCGACACGTTCGCCAACCGGCGGCCGGATCCGGTGCTGCAACAGATCGAGAATTTCGGCGATCCCCTGATGGTCGCCAACGATTGCTTCCGCCCCGTCAGCCGATATTTCGACCGCATCACGCGGCCCGAACAGCTGATCACCAGCCTGCCGCAGGCCATGCGGGTGCTGACCGACCCAGCCGACTGCGGCCCGGTCACCCTGTGCCTGCCGGAAGACGTGCAGGCGGAGGCGTACGACTATCCCGCCGCCATGTTCGAGCCGCGCCGCCACCGGCTGCGCCGGCAAGGGCCCGACGCTCACGAACTGGCCGTTGCATCCTCCCTCGTTTCCTCAGCGAAGGCACCGCTGATCGTCGCGGGCGGCGGGGTTCACTATAGCGGTGCGTGCGAAGCCCTCGCTGCCTTCGCCGCCAAGCACGCAATCCCGGTCGCCGAAACGCAGGCGGGCAAAAGTGCGCTCGTCGACGATCACCCGTGTGCGGTAGGCGGCATCGGTGTCACCGGCACCGAAGCGGCCAACAGTTTCGCCCGCACGGCAGACGTTGTGCTGATGGTCGGCACCCGGCTTTCCGATTTCACTACCGGCTCACGCAGCCTCTTTGCCAATCCGGACGTGAAGTTCGTGTCATTGAATGTAGCAAGCTTCGACGCCATCAAGCACAGCGCCCAGCCGCTGGTGGCCGATGCCTTGCTGGGCCTTGAGGCCTTGGACGGTGCGATGACGACACCCGCAGGCAAGGATATCCGTGCCGCCGCCATCGCCAAGGCGAAGGCCGACTGGCTGAAGGCGGTG
Organism: Pseudokordiimonas caeni; assembly: GCF_026719705.1. GTDB lineage: Bacteria > Pseudomonadota > Alphaproteobacteria > Sphingomonadales > Kordiimonadaceae > Gimibacter > Gimibacter caeni. The sequence goes on from NZ_JAPPRR010000001.1 coordinate 1,621,847, forward strand.
GAGCCCATCGTGACGGCGCAGCAGAACACTCTGCCGACCGACGCGCAGGTGCTTTCTGCCGTCAACGCGGTGGCAGGCCCGAGGGATATGGTCGTTGCCGCTGCCGGTGGCCTGCCGGGCGAACTGCACAAGCTTTGGCGCTCGAAAGGGGTTGGCACCTATCACCTTGAATATGGCTTCAGCTGCATGGGGTACGAGGTCGCAGGCGGCCTTGGCGTCAAGATGGCGCGACCGGACGGCGATGTGTTCGTGATGGTGGGTGATGGTTCATACCTCATGCATAATTCCGAACTCGCCACTTCCGTCCTGATGGGCCAGAAAATCATCCTGATACTTCTGGATAATGGCGGCTTCGGCTGCATCAGCCGGCTTCAGAACGCGACCACAGGCAGCGCCTTCAACAACCTCTTTGACGCCGGCACCCGGATCGACGGCGTACGGCCGGTGATAGATTTCGCGGCCCATGCCCGCGCCCTTGGCGCGATTGCCGAAAATGTACCTGACGTCTCGTCGCTCGCCGCCGCCATCGCCCGCGCCCGCGCGGCAGACAGGTCCAGCGTCCTCGTCCTTTCAACCGACCCCCGTGTCAGCACCGGCATCGGTGGCCACTGGTGGGATGTGCCGGTCATCGAGACGGGCGGCCATGACGGATACGAACAACGCCTTGACGAACACAAGGCACAACAGAGAAAGCAGAGAATAGATGGCTAACAAGGTCACTTTCGGGACAAACCCGATTGCCTGGTCCAACGATGACAAGCGCGAGCTTGGTGGCGCCACACCGCTTGAGGTTTGCCTCAGCGAAGCGGCCCTCGCCGGATACAGCGGGATCGAGCTTGGCCACAAGTTCCCCCGTCAGGCAGATGTGCTGCGGCCGATCCTTGCCGAACATGGACTGTCGCTGATTTCCGGCTGGTATTCGTCCGAACTCCTGCTGCGTTCGGTGGCCGACGAGAAGGCTGCGCTTGAGGCGCACCTTTCGCTGCTGGCTGATATGGGCTGCAAGGTCGTGGTCTGGGCCGAGACAACCAACTGCATCCACGGGCGCGAGGATGTTGCCCTCGGTGCCCGCCCGGTGATTGCGGAAGGCGACTGGAACCGCTTCTGCGATGGCCTCAGCGCCATGGGCGAGCATGTGGCCGCGCGCGGCCTGACACTTGCCTATCACCACCATATGGGCACCGTGATCGAAACCGAGGCCGAGATCGACCGGATGATGGCGGGTACTTCCGACAAGGTCGGCCTGCTTCTTGATACCGGGCACCTGACCTACGCGGGTGGCAGCCCGCTTGCCGTTGCCAAACGCCACGCCAGCCGCATTGCCCATGTCCATTGCAAGGATGTGCGGGCGGGCGTCCTCGCCGCTGCCAAGGCCGGCGACTGGAGCTTCCTCAAGGCCGTCACCGAAGGCGTCTTCACCGTGCCGGGCGACGGCATGGTCGATTACCCACCGGTGATGGATGTGCTGAAAGGCGCGGAATACGAAGGCTGGCTGGTTGTGGAGGCCGAACAGGACCCCGCCAAGGCCAATCCGCTTGAATATGCCCGCAAAGGCTATCAAGCGCTTGTCAAATACGCCAAGGATGCCGGGCTCGCATGAGCCCGGCCTTCGGGCACTCGCTTAAAGATCAATCCAGCGCCGTTCTTCGGCTGAAAGCAGCCAGGCATCGATGATGTCCTCGATTTCGCACGCCTTGTGTACGTCCACCGGCACTGGCGCACCTTCGGCAATCGCCTTCATCAGGCGGTTCACTTCGATCACCTTCAGGTCGTTATAGCCAAGGCCGTGACCGGGTGCGGGACAGAAGGGTGCGAAATCGGGGCAGGAACCATCCACCAGCAGCGTCTTGAAGCCGCGGCGGCCAACCGGCGCGCCGGCTTCATACAGCCGCAACTCGTTCATCCGCTCCTGATCGAACTCAACGCTACCTTTGGTGCCGACAATCTCAAACGCCAGCCCCTGCTTCTTGCCCTGCGCCACGCGACTGGATTCGAACACACCCATGGCGCCGCCTGCAAAGCGCACCATGGCGTGGCCCTGATCCTCGTTCTCGACCGCGCGGGAAGCGCCGCTCGCATCCTTGCGGGTCGGGATCACTGTCTGGATATCGCCAGCGATAACGGCCGCGGGCCCCACCAGATGCAGGGCCATGGAAATAAGGTGCGAGCCCATATCGCCGATTGTGCCACTGCCGGAAAGGGCGCGTGAACAACGCCAGCCGAACGGCACGTTCGGGTCGGCCATATAATCCTCGTTATGGCGCCCGCGAAAATGCACGATCTCGCCCAGCTCGCCGGCATCGATCATCGCCTTCAGCGTGCCGATCATCGGATTGCACAGATAATTGTAGCCGAGCATATGGACGAGATTCTTGCCCTTGAGGGCTGCCGCGATCTCCCGCGCTTCAGCGGCATCAAGTGCCAGCGGCTTTTCGATATAGACATGTTTGCCCGCTGCGATGGCCGCGAGCGCCATTTCCCGGTGCAGGCTGTTGGGCGTGGCAATCGCCACCACATCAACGTCCGGATCCGCCACCAGCGAACGCCAGTCACCGTAAGCCTTGCCGATATCAAGCCGGTGGGCAGCATCAGCCGCACGCGCGTCGCCGTCGTCCGCCACGGCCACACAAACCGGATTGGCAGGACCGCCAAACACGCTTGTATGTGTGCGATAGGCAATCGCATGCGTCTTGCCGATATAGCCGCTGCCGATAAGGCCGATCCTTATGTCTCTCAAGATTTCCCCTCCCCTTGGGACGCCCACACCATCGGAATGGTGGTTCCGGTATGAAAATTTACATTCTGAAATCAAAAGCAGCTAGTAAATTCTGAAACGGGAATTTAAATTCCATTGAAACGGCATTCAGGCGCAACCGGAGGCACAGACCGTATGACCAGCATGGAAAAAGGCCAGATCAAGGACGTCGACGGGTTCAACGCCTATCTCGCCAGCCGGTTCGACGGCCTCAGCAAGCAACTGAAGAAGATCGCCCGTTTCGTCCTCGATAACCCGATCGACACGGCGCTTGATACCGCCGCCGAAATCGCCGGAAAGATCGAGGTACAGCCTTCAAGTCTCATCCGTTTCGCGCAGGCACTGGGTTTTGACGGCTTTTCCGAAATCCAGCGCATCTTCCGGGGCGGCCTTGTGCAGCAACTGCCCGGTTACTCCGCCAACTATTCCCACCGGATCGAGAAACTGAAGGAAGGCACCGAAGACACGGCGTCGAGCGACCATCCGGTGCTGAACGTTTTCATCGATGCCAATATCGATGCCATCAATGCGCTTCGGGCCGATGCTACTGAGGCCAAGCTCAACGAAGCGGTCGGCTATATCAACAAGGCACGGCATGTGTATGTAGTGGGCCAGCGCCGGTCTTACCCTGTTGCCATCTATCTTTACTATATGATGCGCAATCTGGATGTGCCGACCTACCTTCTGGATGGTGTGGGCGGCCTCTTGCCTGAACAGGCCAACCAGATCGGCCCGGAAGATACCGTGATTGTTGTCACCTTCCCCAATTATTCGGATCAGGTGATCAGCATTGCCCACAAGGCTGCGGAAAACGGCGCCAAGGTCGTGGGGCTCACCGACCGTCTTGTCAGCCCCATCGTGAAACTGAGCGATGTCTATTTCCTTAGCGACAAGGTAGAGGTGAGTGGATTCCGTACCGTTGCCGGCACCATGTGCCTTGCCCAGGCGCTGATGATCGCGCTCGGCCTTGACCGCGAAACGGCAGGCGAAAACGCCTGACAGGAATCTGCCCCTCTTTGTCTTGACACCCCTTCGCAGTCAGAATAACAATTCTGATAATGCATGCAGATGGAATTTAAATTCATTTGTGATGCGTCATCTTCCTGGGGAGGGGGACCGATGCTGTCACTTGTATCATTCGTTGCTTTCACGGGGCTTGTTGCCCTCATCGCCTGGTGGAAAACCCGGCACGACCGAATGGAAACGTCCGACGCCTATTTCCTGGGCGGTCGCAGCCTCACGGGCTGGGTGATCGCCGGTTCCCTGATGCTCACGAACCTGTCGACCGAGCATCTGATCGGTCTCAATGCCGACGCCTTCAACCATACGATTGCCGTGATGGCATGGGAAACGACGGCCGCGCTCGCCATGGTGTTGACGGCTGTCTTCTTCCTGCCGCGGTACCTGCAGCGGGGCCTGACGACCATCCCGGAATTCCTCGCCTCGCGCTATGACGAAGGCACGCGGGTGATCGCCTCGGGCCTGTTCCTCTTTTCCTATATTCTTGCGATCCTGCCCGTTGTGCTGCTCTTTGGCGCCACCGGCCTTGAAAGCCTCTTCAGCGTGGCCGACACGTTCGGCATCTCGCAAACGGCCGCGATCTGGATGATGGTCTGGGGCGTGGGCACGCTCGGCTCGCTGTACGCCATCTTCGGCGGGCTCAAGGCGGTGGCCATCTCGGATACGGTAAACGGCGTCGGCTTCCTCATTGCGGGGCTCATGATCCCGCTGCTCGCCCTCATGATGATCGGCGATGGCAACCCGCTTGAAGGCCTCGCCACTGTTTACACGGAAGAACAGCCCAAATTCGATATCACCGGCGACGAGCCCGGCTCGTTCCTGCCGTTCGGCGTGCTGTTCACGGGCATGATCGTCAACCAGATCTTCTTCTGGTGCGTCAACCAGTCCATCGTGCAGCGGGCCCTTGGTGCCAAGAACCTTGCCGAAGGCCAGAAAGGCGTCCTGATCGCCGCAGCCCTCAAGCTGCTCGGGCCGTTTGTGATCGTCTTGCCCGGTGTCATCGCCTTTCACATGTTCAAGGATACGATTGCGCCTGAAAACTATCTGATGGCCTACCCGACCCTTGTGAAGGCCGTGCTGCCCGATGCCATGGTCGGCTTCTTCGCTGCCGTGATGGTCGGGGCGGTCCTCAGCACCTTCAACAGCGTGCTCAACAGTTCCGCCACCCTGTTCAGCCACGGCATCTACAAGACACTGATCCGCAGTGGCGCATCGGAACGTGATCTGGTGAAGGCTGGAAAGCTGTGCAGCGTCGTCCTTGCGCTCGCGGCCATGGCGATGGCGCCCCTGATCGATACCTCCGGCAGCCTTTTCAATTACCTGCAGAAGATCAACGCCACCTTCTTCGGCCCCATGCTTGCCGTCATCCTGCTCGGCCTGCTGACCCGCACTGTCACCGCTCGTGCTGCCCGCACCGGACTGATTGTAGGGCCGGTGCTTTTCTATCTGCTCGTCTTTGCCTTCGGGGCCGAGACGCAGGCAGCGGCACGCGCCCTGTTTGGCGTCACCGAAGACCTGCATTTCCTGCATTTCCTGGGGCTTGTCTTCGTGATCGTTACCCTGCTGATGGCCGCCGTAAGCCGGCTCATCCCCGGCGCCGCGCCCGTCGTTGCTGCGACGCAGGCCCCTGCCCCGGTTGACATGACACCCTGGCGGCACCTGAAGCTCGCGAGCATTGTCATCATAACCATCACACTCGTTTTCTATATCGCCCTAGCCCAATGAACCGGATCATGGAGAGAAAAATGCTGAGATCATCCCTGTTGCGTACCGCCGCCCTGTTGCCCCTGCTTGCGGCACCCGCCTGCGCCGCCGACAAGGATGCCGAGATCGGCTTCATAGCCTTTGGCGACAGCGGCTATCACCATGACTATATGGCCGCGAAGGAATACAAGAATCCCCTGAAAACGCTGGAGGAATTCATGGCCGCCGAAAAGGCGGATGCCGCCGAAGATTATCTGCCGCTTGAAAGCTTCCAGATGCCGCCCGCCTATTTCCACCCGGGCATCGGGGGCTATATCACAGCAAGCGGACAGGACGCGGTGGCCAGGGCCATGACCCGATACTGCGAAAAGGCGCTGTGCCAGTTCGCCACGCTCGCGGGCGACAATATCTACCCTGACGGCGCCACCGTCGGCGCCGACGGCAAGGATGACGCCAAGCGCTTTGAGGATATCTTTGCCATCCCCTATGCGGATTTCGGCAAGGATGTCGCGGATTTCAAAATCTATGCGGCGCTCGGCAACCACGACTGGAACACGTCCCGCGAGGGTGCCATGGCGCAGGTTGCCTATCTCGAAAAGTCACCGAAATTCTATATGGACGGCATCTTCTATCGCGTCAGCCCGCCCGCCACGAACGGCGAGGTCGAAATCTTTGTGATCGACACAGACGTGATGCTGGCAGGCCTCGAGGTACGCGAGGCCGAGCTCAACCCCGACGGCAGCGAAGTGAAAAACACGCCGATCGACCAGCCCGACGAATGGGTGAAGCCGGCAAACGACGCCGAACGCAACATGGCCAAATGGCTTGAAGAGGCGATGGCTTCCTCCACCGCCAAATGGAAGCTTGTGCTGGCTCACCATCCGCTCTGGTCGTCGGCCGGAGGCAAGTTCGAACAGGCCCGTGTGCTGCGCCGGGTCCTGCTGCCGACACTTTGCAAATATGCCGACGCCTATCTTTCGGGCCACGAGCATTCGATGGAACTGCATGAAACAAGCTGCACCGCTGCGACCGGCAACCCCGACGCCGAGCCGCTGCCTGAAATCCTTTCGGGAGCCGCCGCCAAACAGCGCCCGCTCAACCCCAATTTCATGGCCTATCAGGAAAAGACCTACCCTGAATACAAGCCCTATTACCGGCGTGGTATGGTCTGGGGTTTTGCGCATGTGAGCCTGAAGGGCGATGAGGCAAAAGTGACGGTCGTCGCGACCCCGAACGACGAAAGCGGCACCCCCGTTGAAGACTTCAGCTGGAGCTTCAAGAACAGGCCCTGATTGCCTGTCCGCCATTTCAAAACAAGCAGCCCGGACCTCCCGTCCGGGCTGTCTGCCTTCCTCCATCGATTCGAAATACAGCAAAATCAATCAATTGAGTAACTGGCGCCCACTGCCAGCACCCGAGATTCAATCATGCCAATGTCTGACAGGCCTTAATACCGCCGCAGCCCCACGCCCAGAGCTGGCGCCACTCCGGCTGGTGGTCAAATCACTTTGTTCTGCGGTGAGCCACTCGCAAACGCCTCGATATTCCGGATCGTCGTCTCGATAATCCGGGCCTTGGCTTCGCGGGTATTGAACGCGATATGCGGGGTAACGATCACATTGGGGAAGCGCAGCAGCACATGATTGGCGACGAGCGCCCTCAGATCGGGTGCCTTACTGCCTGCATCGGCCCGAAAAATCTGGGCTTCATCGCGGGTAAGGGGCTCCTCGGGCAAGACATCGAGCCCTGCCGCACCAACCCTTCCGCTTGCCAGGGCGCGGACAAGTGCCTCGGTGTCGACAACGTTGCCCCGCGCTGTATTGATCAGGACTCCGCCTTGCTTCATTTCGCCAAATTCTGCGTCTGATAGCAGGCCATGCGTATCGGCAGTGGCCGGCACATGAAGGCTGATGATATCCGAGATGCGCAGCAGATCCGGAAGGCTGCAATAGCGGAACCCCAACCGCGCCCCGCACGCGGGATCGGGCACTATATCATTGGCCACAACATCCATGCCGAAACCGCGCGCTATCTCGATGACCCGCCGGCCGATGCGGCCGACACCGACCACCCCCAGTGTCTTGCCGCGGAGGTCAAAACCGCAGGTGCCGACTTGCGAAAAATCGCCATGCCTTGTTCGCTCGGCGGCTTCGGGAATATGGCGAGCGAGCGCCAGGAGAAGCGCGAAACTATGCTCGGCAACGGTGTGGTCGCCGTAGTCCGGCACATTGCAGACGACAATTCCATGATCGCGCGCATAATTCATATCGATATGATCGAACCCGGTCGAGCGTGTGGCGATCAGCCGCAAGGACGGCATCTGGGCGAGGACATCTGCCGTCAGCCGCGAGTTGATGAAGGTTGTCACCACCTCGGCATCGGACGCGGTTGCCACCGTCCGCGCGTCAAGCATGCCGCGCTCACATCGCACATCATGCGACTGACCAAGACGCACACAGGCGTCTTCTTCCCATTCGTCGGTTTCGAAAACCCAGATCTTCATTCCGGAGGCCTTCCCTGTGCCGTCAGCCCATCCTGCAACGATCCGAAAGACGAACCATTGACCGGGATCAACAATCAAACCGCGCAGCCTTGATAGGCTGGGAACAGCCTTTCCAAGTGGAGCACGCCGGTGAACGATTGGCCCCGACATGGTCACATCAGCGGCCCCCTCGTGATCGTCGGATTCGGATCGATCGCGCAGGGTGTCTTGCCGCTCATCCTCCGGCACTTCCTCCTCGACCGGGATAACGTGACCATCGTCACCGCCGATGACCGCGGCGCGGACATTGCCCGTGCGGACGGTATCCGGCACATGATCGAGCCGATCGACCCCGACAACATGCGCGCTGTCCTCGCTCCTCTCTTCAATCGGCCGGGCGGTTTTCTGGTCAATGTGTCGGTGAATGTCTCGTCTACTGCGCTCGTCCATGGCGGCCTCCTTGCAGACATGCCGCATTTCGGGGGAGTACGGCTGACGGGGCGCAGTCTGACAGACCAGTTGGAAATGCCATTGATTGCGGTCAATGGCTGATCCTAATTTCTTCGTGATCAGGAGCCGCCGGGACGCTCGGCGATGATGCAAGGGAGAGAGGTTGGACGTGCAATGGCAGGACTGACCGGACCATGCGGTATAGTAGAGGCTCGCGAAACCTGATCCATGTCAGCTTCCTGTCAGCCAGATGAGGATATGGTGCTTCGCATGAAAAGCAGGTTCAACAGATTGATGGCGGCAGCCTTGGGCTGCCTTATCCTCGCAGCCGGTGCGCCGCCCCTCGCACACGCTGACCGCCATCATACCGAAAACCGCGACCAGCGGCAGGCGCGCGAGGCGCTGGCCCGCGGTGAGGTTATGCCGCTTGAGCGCATCCTTGCTCTTGTGCGGCCAAAGTTGCACGACGAAATCGTCGGCATCAAGTTCGAGGCTCATGACGGAGTCTGGTACTATGAATTCCGCACGGTCGATGCGCATGGCAGGCTCACCTATCACCATGCCGACGCCAGAACCGGTACCCTTGTGACGGTGGAGAACCATCCATGAGGGTCCTCCTTGTCGAAGATGACGATCGCATCGCCGCCGAGGTAGCCCTGGCCCTCCAAGGCGCCGGCTTCACTGTCGACAGGGAAGCCGACGGCGAGGAAGCCTGGTTCCGGGGCGACGTCGAGGATTACGACGCCGCCGTCCTTGACCTCGGCCTGCCGGGACTGGACGGACTGACGCTTTTACGCCGCTGGCGAGGTGCCGGACGCAGTTTCCCCATCCTGATCCTGACGGCGCGCGGGCGCTGGGCCGAACGCGTGGAGGGCATTGAAGCGGGCGCCGACGACTATCTGCCGAAGCCCTTCCACATGCCGGAACTGCTTGCACGGCTCAGGGCCATCCTGCGCCGTTCAACCGGGCATGCCGAGCCGGTCTTGGCCGTGGGGCCCGTCACGCTGGACCCGCGCCACCAGACGGTCAGGGTCGATGACCGCACGATCACCCTCACCCATCAGGAATATCGCATTCTTGCCTATCTCATGCACCATGCCGGGCGCGCCATCTCGCAGGGTGAACTTCTGGATCACCTGTATCCGGCCGACACGGAAACCAGTGAAAACACGATTGAAGTGCTGATCGGGCGCGTGCGCCGGAAGCTCGGCATAGACTTCATCCAGACCCGCCGCGGCTTTGGATATAGTGTCGGAGGGACCCAGCCATGAGCCTCCGATCCCTGCGCCTGCGCCTTCTGGCCTTTGCCGCCATTGCGATTGCCGGGGCGCTTGCCCTTGCAGCCCTTGGCCTTGCGGCCCTTTACGACCGCCATGTCGAACGGCGCATCCATGAAGAGCTTGCCACGTACCTGAGCCAGGTCTCGGGCGGCATCGAATTTGCCGAGGATGGCTCTTTCTCGCTGGGTGTACCGCTTGCAGACCCCCGTTTCGAAATTCCCCTCAGCGGCCTGTACTGGCAGATCGAGGATGATGAAATGGGACTGTCGCAACACTCGCGGTCCCTGTGGGACACCCGGATTGCCCTGCAGCCCGACCAGCTCGACGCCGGCACCGTTCACCGCCATTCGTTGCCCGGCCCCGGCGGTGCCACCCTCATTGTTCATGAGCGACGCATCGTTCTGCCGACCCTGACGGGGGACCGGTCCTTGCGCATTGCCATCGCCCTCGATCATGCCGACCTTACAACAGCCCGTAATGCTTTTGCCGCCGATCTCACGCCCTCGCTGGCGCTTCTGGGATTTGTCCTGTTCGCGGCGGTATGGCTGCAGGTCTCCATGGGCCTGCGCCCCCTCGCCGCGCTCAGGAAAGGGATTGCCGCCATCCGGACGGGGGAAAGCGAACGCCTGTCCAGCGACCAGCCGGACGAGGTCCTGCCGCTGGTAGAGGAGGTGAACACACTCCTCGATGCGCAAGAAGAAACAGTACGCCGCGCCAAGGCGCGGGCCGGCGATCTTGCCCACGGCCTGAAAACGCCGCTGACCATCCTGCAAGGCGATGCCGACCGGCTTCGCAAACAGGGAGAAGTCGCGATTGCCGGGGAAATCGATCAGGTCATCGACACCATGCGCCGGCATGTCGACCGGGAACTGGCGCGCACCCGGCTTGCCGGGGCTGGTGTCCGCACCTCCACGCCCTGCGACGTGCGCACCATGGTTGACCGGCTGGTTCGCACGCTCGAACGCTCCCCCGAAGGGAGTATGCGCCGATGGGAGATCCGCGTCCCCGACCGGCTGACGGTCAGGATGGAGCCCGACGATCTTGCCGAACTTCTGGGAAACCTTCTCGACAATGCCGTCAAATGGGCAACCCGGTCCGTCTCCGTCGAAGGCAGCCGGCATGACGCTTCCGGCCCGGTTGTCGTCACCATTCGCGACGATGGACCCGGCGTGCCCGAGGACGCCCTGCTGAAACTTGGCGAACGCGGCTTGCGGCTCGATGAAACGGCTCCCGGCAACGGCCTTGGCCTTGCCATCGCACGGGACATTCTGGCCGCCTACGGCGGCACAATGACGCTGACCAATATCCCCGAAGGCGGCCTTGAAGCACGGCTGGAACTGCCCGCCTCCCCCCTCCCTTCCCGCACAGAGGACTAAACCCATGTTCCGACCCCTGTTGATCGCCACGAGCGTTTTCATGATGGCCGCACCAACAGTACATAGTGCACAGATCGCCATATCCGACGCACAGGCATCCCGCCTCGGTATCGTGACCGCCAAAGCAACGGTCGGCGACAGGCAAACGCTCGCCACCCTGCCCGGACGGGTCACCCTGCCGCAGGACGGCGCACATCTGGTTGCCGCTGCATATGCGGGTACCGTGCGCCGCTATATCGCGCTTGAGGGGGCTGCCGTCCTCAAGGGCACGCCGATCCTGTCTGTCGAAAGTCCCGACTATCTGGCAGCGAAGGCAGCACTCGCCGAACAGAAGGCCCTTTATGGCAAGGCTCAGGCTGCAGCAAAACGCGCGCGCCTTCTCGCGGATGAAGGCATCGGGGCTCTCGCCCTGGCCGAAGCAGCCGAGGCCGAGGCCCACGCCGTCAAGGCGATGGTCACGTCCCTGCAGGACCGCCTCGCTCGCGTTCAGCCCGACCCGGAAACGCCGGGCGCCTATCTCTTGACTGCGCCGCTTGAAGGCACGCTCGGGAGCCTGCCGTTCGCCCCTGGCATGCAGATTGCCGCGTCGGACATTGCAGCAACCCTGACCACGGGCAGCGCCTTCTGGGTTGAGGCAAATCTGCCGGCCTCCCTGATCGGTAACATGGCACCCGGCCAGCAGGTCGAGGTTGAACCGGGTGGAGGAACCGCGACAGTCCTTTCTGTTGGTCGGACAATTGATCCGGAAAGCCGCGCCGCAACGCTTCGGGCGCGGCTCGATGACGCCACCCGCCTCGCCCCCGGCATGCTTGTGCGGATAACGATATATGCAGCACCCGCAGGGAACAGCGTGAACGTGCCACGCGCCGCCCTCATTCGCCTTGACGGGCAGGACAATGTCTTTGTCCTGCGCGACGGCGGATTTGAGCCCGTCCCGGTGACCATTCTGGCCCGAGGTGCTGAAGCTGCTTCGGTCACGGGTCCGATCGCGGAAGGCGACCAACTCGCCGTAGGCGGACTTACGGAACTCAAGGCACTCGCGCTGGCGGGGGAATGACATGCTGAGCCGTCTTGTCGAATTTGCGCTGGCACAGCGCCTTCTGGTCATCGTGCTTGCCGTTCTGGTGGCGGCAGCAGGTGGCTACGCCTTCTCGAAACTGCCGATCGATGCCTTCCCTGATATTTCACCCACGCAGGTGAAGCTGATCCTGAAGGCGCCGGGCATGACGCCCGAGGAAGTGGAACAGCGCGTGAATGTTCCGCTCGAGATGGAACTTCTCGGCATACCGCGACAGACGGTCCTGCGTTCCATCGCCAAATATGCCATTGCCGATGTCACCATCGATTTCGAGGAAGGCACCGATGTCTATTGGGCCCGTCAGCAGGTTGCCGAACGCTTCGCCGGTGTCGCGGATATCCTGCCCGCCACGGTAACCGGGGGTCTTGCCCCGATATCGACCCCGCTTTCCGATGTTTTCATGTTCACGGTGGAGAGCGACACGCTGAGCCTCGCCGAGCGCCGCACCCTGCTTGACTGGGTCATCCGCCCGGCTCTGCGGACCCTGCCAGGGGTCGCCGATGTGAACGCCCTTGGCGGACGGGTCCGCACCTTCGAGGTCGTCCCTGATAATGACGCCCTCGTGGCCGCCGGCCTGTCCGCATCCGACCTCCGGCGTGCGATCGAGGCAGCCAATAGCAATGACGGCGCCGGCCGCATCAGTGAAGGCGAGGAAGGCCTGATCGTTCGCTCGGTCGGGGCCATTGCCTCACTCGAGGACCTCGGGGCAATCGTTGTTGCCGCCGACGAACATCGCACACTGCGGGTGGCAGACCTCGCATTGGTACGCACCGGTGCGCTTACCCGCTACGGGGCCGTCACGCGAGACGGCAAGGGTGAAGCGGTTGAAGGGCTGGTGATTGCCCTGCGCGGCGCCGATGCCCGTCAGGTGGTGGATGGCGTCAAGGCGCGCCTTGCAGAACTGGCCCCGAGCCTGCCCGAGGGCGTGACGATCGACGTTTTCTACGACCGCTCGGAACTGATCGACCGTGCGGTTGGAACGGTGACGAAAGCACTGATGGAAGCCACGGTCCTTGTCGTCCTGCTGCTGCTCGTATTCCTTGGCAATGTGAGGGCCGCTGTCGTGGTGGCCGTGACCCTGCCCTTCGCTGCCCTCATCACCTTCCTGATGATGAAGGCCACCGGGCTGACGGCCAATCTCATGAGCCTTGGCGGACTGGCAATTGCCATTGGCATGCTCGTGGACGCTGCTGTTGTCGTGGTTGAAAACACGGTGGAACAACTGGCCCATCATGACGAAAACAGCCGGGTGCCCGTCCTGCACCGCGTATACCGTGCCGCCAGCGAAGTGGCGTTGCCCGTGGCTTCCGGCATCGCGATCATCTGCCTTGTCTTCGTTCCGCTCCTCACCCTGCAAGGCCTTGAAGGCAAGCTGTTCGCGCCGGTAGCCCTCACCATCGTTTTCGCGCTTGCAGGATCGCTTCTGTTGTCCTTCACGCTGATCCCGGTCCTGTCGTCGTTTGCCCTGAAGGCAGGTGCTCATGCCGATCCATGGCTGATGCGCAAACTGCTGCCCCTATACCGCAAGCTGCTTGACCGGGTGCTGGACCGTCCGCTGCCGATCTATATCGTGGCGGGCGCGGCCATCCTGTCTGCCGTGCTGGCTTACGGCGCTGTCGGCAAGACCTTCATGCCGACCATGGACGAAGGCGCCATCCTGTTGCAGACAGCCAAGTTGCCATCGGTGAATGTCGACAAAAGCACACGAGGCGATCTTGCGGTCCAGCAAGCCCTGCTTGCCAACGTCCCGGAGATTGACAGTATGATTTCGCGACTTGGATCGGACGAGCTTGGCCTCGACCCGATGGGCCTGAATGAAACCGATGCCTTCCTTTCACTCAAACCGCGCGAGGAATGGCGGGTGCAGGACAAAGCATGGCTGACCGACCAGATCCGTGCCGTGATGCACGACTTCCCGGGCTTCGACATTGCCTTCACCCAACCCATCGAGATGCGCGTATCGGAGATGTTGACGGGCAGTCGCGGTGATCTGGCGATCAAGATTTTCGGCCCCGATCTCGACACGCTTGGTGCACTTGCCGAGAAGATCAGTGCGATTGTCACAGGCGTGCCCGGTGCCGCTGAAGTGATCACCGTCGCCAACGACAGTGTCGAATATCTCGAAGTCGACCTCGACCGGATTGCCGCCGGCAGCCTTGGCCTCGGCCTTGCCGACATTCAGGAAGAAATGCGCGCCCAACTGGAAGGCGTCCCGGCCGGGTATGTGATCGAACCCGGCCGCCGCACGCCAATTGTCATCCGCGGGGACGACAGCCTGACTGAACGCCCCGAACTTTTCGGCGAACACCGGCTGGCCACCCCGGATGGTGGCTCCGTCCGACTGGCGGATATTGCCGCAATCACCATGCCCGAAGGCAAGGTGAAGATCGACCGCGAGAACGCATCCCGCTTTGCCGTCATTCAGGCCTATGTCAGTGGCCGCGACCTCGTCGGCTTCGTAGAGGAGGCGCAGGCCGCGGTCGCGAGCGGGGTTGAACTCCCCGCCGGATACCGGCTCGTATGGGGTGGGCAGTTTGAAAACCAGGCGCGGGCGGCGGCCCGGCTTGCCATTGTGATACCACTGGCCCTAGCCCTGATCTTCTTCGTGCTTTTTGCCACGCTGCGGTCGGTACGCCAATCCGCCCTTATCCTTGCGAACATCCCGTTCGCCCTCGTCGGCGGGATTTTCGGCCTCTGGGTTGCTGGTGAATATCTTTCTGTCCCCGCATCGGTCGGTTTTATCGCTCTCCTCGGCATTGCGGTGCTGAACGGGCTGGTGCTGGTCGCCCATTTCAACCAGCTTTCGGCCCTTGGTCTTGGGGCGCGCGATGTTGTGTTCGAAGGCGCCCAGCGCCGCCTCCGGCCCGTACTGATGACAGCCAGCATCACGGCATTCGGCCTTATCCCGCTTCTCTTTGCCACGGGGCCGGGCTCTGAAATCCAGCGGCCGCTCGCCATCGTGGTGATCGGCGGGCTCCTGACCTCGACCCTTCTCACCCTTTTCCTGCTGCCGGTCCTGTTCCGCCGGTTCGGTCAGGAAAAAACCAAGCCGGAAGGAGGCGCAGCATGAGCACCAAGCTGCTGAAACTCGTTCTCGTATGCCCGGCAGAGCTTGGCGATGCGATGGCGGAAACACTGCTCGACCATCAACCCGCCCTGCCCGGCTTCACCACCTTCACAGCGGACGGCCACGGCCTGACCTTCGATACCGCCAGCATGGCCGAACGGGTTCGGGGCCGTGTCGAGCGCCGCGTTTTCTGGCTGGTCCTGAAAGCCGACGACGTGCCCGCCCTCATCGAATGGCTTTCCGGCCGCATCCGCCATCCGCAGCTTATTCACTGGACCGAACCGGTTCTGGATTTCGGACATCTGTCATGAAACGCATCGCGCTTATCCTCGCCCTCGCAGCATCCACCAGCCCCGCCTTTGGTGACGACCGGCTGGTCGCACCCTTCCTGCCACCCGAACATCTCGTCCTCGAGGTCATCGCCAACCATCCCATGGTCACGGCAGCGGAAGCCCGCTTCACCGAATCACGGGCCGAAGCCAAGCTCAGGAAGGTGGGCGATCACGATACGCTGGTGTCGGCGTCCTTCGCGCGGCGTGATACGAGATACGACGGCAATTTCACCGAGTGGGACAGCACGATCAGCCGCGGCATCCGCCTGCCCGGCAAAGCGAAGCTGGACCGCGAGATCGGCGCGCTCGGCATCGAGGTTGCCGACAACAATCTGGATGACGCCCGGCACCAGACAGCGCTTCTCCTGAAGAACCACTGGTTCGAGTGGCTGGAGGCTGCTTCAATGGAAGCAATCGACCGCGCAGCCCTTGCAACATGGCAGCAGGAGCTTGCTGCCGTTCGGCGCAAGGCTGAAGTCCGGGAAGCAGCGATGCTCGACATTCAGGAGATAAGTGCGGCCTTGGCCGGCGCGGAGGCCGAACTGCTGGCAAGCAGCGCCCGGCTTGAGGAAACCCGTTCGGCCCTTCTGTTGATGTTCCCGAACCTGCCACTTCCAGCGACCGCACCTGAACTTACCTCGCCCCAGGCTGTTCCTCTTGATAGCGGCTACTGGCGCGACCTTATCCTCAGCCGCAGTCACGAACTCAAGGCCGCGGAGCGGGAAGCAGCCCGCCAGATGACGGTGGCGCGCCGCAGCAAGCAGGACCGGCTGCCCGATCCCACCGTCGGCGTCCGGCTGTTCAGCGAGCGCGGCGGCGAGGAAAGCGGTGTTGGGCTCGTCGTCTCCATGCCCTTCGGCTTTGGCCGCCGGGCGGCGATCAGCGACATCGACCGGGCTCGCGCCCTGACGGCGGAGGCACAATCACTCCAGGTCCGGCGGGAAATCGAGCTCGTGGCTGACCGCGATGTAAGGCAAGCGGCCTCGGCTTTCACCGTTTGGGAACGCGCAGCAGAATCGCTCGGCATGGCGCAGGCCGTGACCGCCAAGATACGCCGGGCCCGCGAACTCGGCGACCGCTCGCTCACGGATGTCCTACGAACCGTCCGCCAGGAGCAGATGGCCGCCCGCACCGAACTTCTCGCCCGCGCCCGCGCCCACGACACCCGCACCCAACTGATGATAGACGCCCACGAACTCTGGATTACGCCACACGAGGAATGACAGAAAAGAAACGCAGGAAATGCCCGTTGACCATGGTCCACCCCGCCTCGTCAAAGGCTCACGAAAGAAGAATGCCTCAACAAAATTAGTAATTTAAATTGATTGACGCCCGCGGCCAGCGCCGGATTCTTAATGATATCAATGCATTACAAGCGATTGGCACAAGTTTGGCGCCAGAATTTTGTAACTATTTGCGCGACATCTGAGACAACGACGCACCACATACTATCCTTTATGAGATATGTCAGTTCAGTTCGCGGGCCAGCTATCAGCGTTAGAAGCACAATATCCTCCCCAAGCAGGCTGCCTTGCAGTGGAGTAACCTAATCCCAGGCTCATCGGCTGACGCGAGTTTTGGTCTGATCTGACAGGACCACAACTTCTTGAATCTGATCATGCGGTCGCTGCCACCCAACAAGATTCAACCGCCCAGAAGATCGCGCACCGATGCTTTCAGGCTTTGGCGGCAGGCCAAATAGCCCACCAGGCACACGATTGCCACCATCAGCACAATCGTGCCCGCCACCCACAGCAGATCTGGCCGGTAGGTCATGCCGAATTGCCCCTCATAGATCATCAGACCGGCGGCCCATGTGCCGGCGATTGCCCCAACGGCTGAGATCAGTGCGGTCACGACCCAGTCGTGGAAATTCAGCCACAGGCAATCTCCGTCCTTCAGTCCCATGCTCATCAACAGGCCGTTCTTCTGACGGTCATCGGCGCGGAACCCGCTGACACTGGCCGCAAGTACAAAAAGCGCCAGCAACAGGATCATGCCTGCATATCCGCTGGTAACTTTGGTGACGATGGCAAGGGTTTCGTCAAATCGCTCGGTCAGTTCCCGCAGTGGCGCCAGCTCCAGCGTCGGGTGCTGTTGCCAGAGCAGCGCCAGCTTGTCCCACGCGGCCTCCGGCAGTTCCATGCTGCCCATGAAACGGCTCGGGGCTTCAATATGCGCGCGGGCTGACATCGGCATCTGGAACCAGAAGGTGATCGACCCGCCGCCGGCCTGGAAAGCATGGCTTGCGACCAGCGTGAAATCATGCCGCTGCTCACCGATCTGATATGTCAGCGTATCGCTGTAGCTGAAACCCATATCCGTCATCACTTCCGGCTCCACCGAAATCTGGTGCCAGTCATCGGTGCCGGGTTGCCAGAAGGTGCCACCCGCCAGGCGATTGTTGGCGGGCAGCCTGTCGGTCCATGTAAGACGAATGGGTTCCTGCAACGTGGCGAGCGTATCGCTGGGTTTCTGCATATAGTCGTTCAGGCGCTTGCCGTTCACCGAGATAAGCTTCGCATAGATGAAGGGCCTGAGAGCGAGGACCTTTGCACCGTTTTCCCTGGCCCAGACATGAAGGGCTTCCACATGGCTTTCCTGTGCCTCGCTAACAATCAGGTTGCCGTCATGCGTGCGGGCATAGCCTTCCATCATCGTGCCCAGATCGCGCATCAGCATCAGGGTGAACAGAAGCAGAAGCCCGCACAGGCCCAATCCCATCACCTGCGCCGACTTGGTGAAAAGCCGCTGGCGCATCATGAAAAAGGCGAAGGGCAACAGCCCCGCCCTGCGACGCCCCCACACATCGCCCAGCCGAACCGCGCCCCAGGTAAGCACCATCATCAGAATGAGCGCCACACCGATGGCAGCGAGCGTCATACCGGTCAGGAGCCAGTTATCGGAATAAACTGCCGCCAAAATCGACACCGGAAGCAGCCCGCACAGGAGGCGCAGCCAGACATAGCGGCCTTCGCCAACATGTCGGATCAACGCCAACAGGGACGCACGGGAAAGCTGCAGGATGCTTGGCAGCTGAAGCGCCAGCAAAAGCACGAGGAGCAGCCCGACAGTCTTCAGCATTGCCGCCATGTCCCAGCTTACCTGCGCGCCGGGGAACACCGTTTGCAGCTCCGCGATGATGGCGACATGCGCAATAGCCGCGGCGATGATTGCCACCAAAACAGCGATCACGAACATCATAAACCAGCCGCCGAGCGCCATGGCGATGCCTGTGCAGAGCGGTGTACCAAGGCTGCTGTAGATAGCTAGACGGTAGCGCATTTTCGCCAGCCAGCGGCGGTTGGTCATATCAAGCGCAACGGCACCAAGGAAGAAGAGGATCACTGACGCCAGCCCGAGGAAGTTTTCCGTACGCTGCCAGAAGGTCGCCAGCGGATGCCGGCCGCCGTATTTTTTGATAATGCGGGCAGCAGGCAGGGCTTCCCCTGCCCAGGCTTCAAGCTCCGCCAGTTCTTCGGGCGTGCCGGAGACCAGATAGCGCGTACGATCCTTGCCGCCGACGGGCATGGTGTGGCTCAGGCTGTCTTCATGCACCATGGCGCGCAGCGCCACGCTATGGCCTTCCATCAGGCGGTCAGGCTCATGCAGCAGGATCGCCGAAACCACAAGCGGTGCCTCGTGAAGCGTCAGCGTTTCACCAACGCGGGCCTGCAGCTTGGTGGCAAGACGTGCGTCCAGCCAGATTTCGCCCGCCGCAGGCCCCCGGCTGGCCGCATGCTCGGGCGCTGCCGGGTTCTCTCCAATCCCGAGCGTTCCCTCAAGCGGATATCGGTCGTCCACAGATTTGAGCTGAACCCTCGCCCAGACGTCCCCATGCGTCAGCGTGATGCCGGACAGGCGAGTTCTGGACACGCCGTCTACTAGGCTTCGCAGGCTGCCCTCCTCGGCAATCGTAAGGGGCGCGTGGGTTTCCAGCACCATGTCCGCGCCCAGCATCTGATCCAGATTGGTGGCCAGAAATTTCTGGATAGACGCACTGGTGAGCGTCAGGGTGATCAGGAACACCAGAAGCGCTGCCTGTGTTGCCAAGCTGATACGGCCATCACCGTCTTTCAGGTCATTCAGGCTGTTTTCAAGCGTGAGGCGAAGCTTGCTCATGCGGCCACCTCCAGCCGTCCGGCTTCCAGATGCAGGCGGTTGTCGGCAAATGCTGCCAGACGCCTGCTATGGGTGACGATCACGAGGCCGCAACCGGTTTCTTTCGCGCAGTCGAACATCAGGGACGTCACGCCTTCCGATGTGCGGGCGTCCAGGTTGCCCGTGGGTTCGTCGGCAAAGATGAAGTCGGGGCTGGATATGAAGGCGCGTGCCACGGCGATGCGCTGCTGCTCACCCCCGCTCAACTGATGCGGCCAGTGCCGGGCACGATCCTTCAGGCCCATTTTTTCAAGCCAGTCCGCTGCCACGTCGAACGCGCGCCGATCACCCTTGAGCCGAAGCGGCAGTGCCAGATTGCCGATGGCATCCAGTTCCGGCATCAGATGGAAGTGCTGAAAGATGAACCCGCTGTGGGCTCGAAGCGTGCGGGCATCAACAGCCGTGCCTTTCAGGAAGAAACGCACACTACCACCCGTGGGCGCCTCAAGCCCCGCCGCGATGGACAGCAGGCTGGATTTCCCGGCACCCGACGGGCCGACAATGGCCAGACTGTGGCCTGTGCGGATGGTCAGGCTCAGATTGTCAAATAGCCGGATGCTTTCCCCGTGCGCGGCAAATTCATGGCTGATGCTCTCCAGCTCGATGGCGGTTTTCATGGTCCTCTCCTGCCGTTATTTTTGCGGACAATGCCTCCTCGAGTGTCAAACGAAGGTGAAATGGCAGGATGGGGTGGCTTGACGTCTGTTTGACATTGGCGGTGCGATACTCTCTGATCGCCGAATGAAGGGCCCGCAATGCGCATTCTGATCGTGGAAGACAATCTGGATATTCAGGCCAATATCGCCGAGTACCTGGAAGATAGTTACAGCCTGGATTTTGCCTATAGCGGTGATCAGGGGCTGTCGCTTGCCCTGCGGAATGAATATGACGTCATCGTGCTGGACCTGATGTTGCCGGGCCGGGACGGGCTGGACGTATGCGCGTCCTACCGCCGCGCGGCAGGCTTGCAGGCGCCCATTATCATGCTGACGGCTCGCGACACGATCGATGACAAGGAAGCCGGTTTCGACTCCGGTGCCGATGACTATCTGGTAAAGCCATTTTCGCTGCGCGAACTGAAGATGCGGATCGAGGCACTCGGCCGCCGCCCGAAGGTCCGCCGGTGTGCCCCGCAGGCGTTCGCGGGGCTCAGCCTTGATATCGAGGCGTTCACTGTTTCAGCAGGGGGGCAAGCGGTCGTGCTGCATGAAAAGGAAGCCCACATCCTGGGCCTGTTGCTGGAGGCAGCACCCGCCCTCGTCACGTCATCCACCATCAGCTATGCTCTGTGGGGTGACGAGCCGCCCGAATCCGGCGCGCTCAGAACCCATATCTACAACCTGCGCAAAGCCTTGGCGACGCTTGGCATGGAGGCGATTCTGCAAACCCGCCGGGGCAAAGGCTATGCGCTGGAGCCCATATCATGACCCGGTCTTCGCGCCGTGTCCGCAGTATGGTCATGCGCCTTTTCATTGGCGCGATGGTGACAAGCTTTGTCGTCTTCACCCTGATGGTGGTGATATTCGGCTTTTCGCTGGAAGACGAGATTTTCGATTTTCAGGTGCGGGAAGCCGCCGAAGCCTTTCTGGCTGAAAACCCGCCCCCCACCGAAGCCAGTGGCACGATTACCGGCCTGAAGATGACCTACTATATCGGCACCGAGGCGATGCCGGCCTGGCTTCGGGACAAGATAGACCCCGATTACCGCAACAGAATGTTTGAGGTATTCGGGGAAGAGCACGGCCATTTCCACGCGATGGTTCAGACATTGGAGGACGGTCAAAACCTGTATGTTTTCTTCAATGCCCGGCGCTTCATCCGGTCAACGCCCCAGATAAAGGGGTTTCTGGCGGTGATCGGCGGCATGGCGCTGCCGGGACTGTTGATATCGCTTTTCTTCCTGGCGCGCATGAGCCGCAAACTATCCGGCCCACTCGAACATATGGTGGAAATCCTGGGTGACGGCGGCAGCGTGGCGGGCCGGATGACGATCCCCAGAAGCGCGCCGCGGGAATTGCAGGCGCTGGCTAAGGCGATTGAAGACAGGGACGCCCGCATCCAAGAACTGATCGAACGGGAACGCCAGTTCAACCGTGACGCCAGCCATGAACTGCGCACTCCGCTTGCAGTGGCATATGGCGCAGTGGAAGTTCTGGAAGACAAGGAAGGCGGCAACAGCCGGACCCTGAGGCGGCTGAAGGCTGCGATCAAGGATATGCAGCAGTTGACAGAGGGCATTCTGTGGCTCGGGCGCGACCCTGGGCGCAGGCAGGCTTGCGACGTCAGCGCTGTTTGTGCGAGCAGCATCCGCGCTTACGAACATCTTGTCGGCGACCGGCCCGTGACCATCCGGCAGGAAGGAACGGGTGTGTCCATGCCAGTGCCGGAGGCCGTTGCCCATGTGATGGTCGGCAATATCCTCAGGAACGCCCTTTCCTACACGGAACAGGGGGTGGTTATGGTGTCCGCAACTGCGGGAAAGCTGGAAATCATCGATACAGGCGTGGGCTTTGGCCATGCCGATCCGGCACGCGAGGGCTTCGGTGTCGGGCTGACGCTGGTGTCGCGCCTCTGTCACCATTTCGGTATCACTTTCGAGGTTGCCGCGCGACCGGATGGCGGCACTTCGGCCCGCCTGACATGGCGGGCCCCGGTTTGACGCAAGTTTGACATCCGCCTTGTTAGAAGCGCTCCAACAAAGGAGACTTCTGATGAAACCGGCCATTTCAAAAATTTTCGCCCTGCTTCTGGTGATCACGACAGCCACAGCGTCAGGCGTGGCTGAAACCCATGTCCAGCAGTTTGGCTATGACGCGCCGGACGGCAACCGCATCACAGGCTTCCTGTATCAATCGGAAAGTGCGGCCAAAGACGCGCCGCTGGCGGTATTGATGCATGGCCTGATGGGCTCCAGCCTGTATTGGCTGGCGAACGACAACCCCATGAACGGCGATGACGTGACAGCAGGACTGATTGCGCGCGGCTATCGGATACTGGCGCTGGATGCCCGGTTTCACGGTGGCCGCATTGTGGACGTGAAACCGATCGAACATGTGCTGAATGCGCGCAAGGGAAATGCCGCCGCCTATGAAGGCATGATCCAGAAAACCGTGGATGACTATCGCTTCGTACTGGACAAGGTGCTGGCAACCTATGCCGACACGTCGCAGGTACTTGTGGTGGGTTATAGCATGGGCGCACAGATGGGCACCTTGCTCGCAGCCCAGGATCCCCGGGTGACCCACCTGGTGACAATGGTGCCGCCCGCTGTGCGAAACGTACCGACGGTATCGCCTATCGCCTTCGCCCCCAAGGTGATTGTACCTTGGCTCCTTCTGATGGCTGAGAACGATCAGTATTCGACCAAGGCGCAAAATGCCGAACTCGTCGCCGCTGCCGGCCGCACGCCGGAGACGCACCGTTTCGACAGCGGTCATGTTTTACCGGAAAGCTATGTCGGTGCCATAGAAAGCTGGCTTGATCGGCCGGCCAATTAACAGGGCAAAGCGATTAAAATCGCTCGACCCCTACATTCTAAAATATAACAACAAAATCAATAAGTTAAACCAATTTGCGCCCGCTGCCGGCACCAGAGTTATAATTATATCAACCAGTTACAAGATCTTGGCGCAAATTTGGCGCACGGAAATCCATCATTTTGAGGCCCCGCTTCTCGCTGCCCTTCCCCACCAGAATGCATGCATCTGTCATCAGCGATGACAGATGCAGCCGTCTTTCAACGGGGCAAAGTGCACCCCGGCACTGGTGTTGGCAGGACGGGTGCTATCCAGCCTATCCGCCAGTTCCATGTTTGCACACCACTGTGCCGACGACGGCACATGACTTCCTCATGCAATTCATACATGCCGGAGAAAAGGTTCCGGGAAAGTTCGGGTTTGTCGCCGAATTCCATATAGGCCTTCTCTTCTCCAAATGCCTTCCATGCCGGTCCGTTTGCCGTTTTCGGTTCTGCGTTGCGGGCAAAGCTTGTCCAGTAATCGAGCATGGCATCCGCGAGCGCCCGTTCTTGTGTCGTATCGGGGATTGCCGGCCAATAGGCCGGTGTGTTTTCAAAGGTGCCGAACACGAAGGGCACCTCGCTCGCATGGAAGGCAGCAAGGCCCGCTTCTGTCGCAGCTGGGTATGTATGACTGAAGAGATAGAGGAAGGAGGGCTGCCCAAGCGCGGCCTGCTTGCGCACCAGTCGCTCGGACGCCCAGCCGAACACGGCGTCACGGGTGCCGTCAAGGAGCGTCTGTTCAAAGTCCTTTGGCGGATAGAGCCTGAGGTAAGCATCGGCCAGATTGCCGTAGCGCGACTTGATATCCGCCACATAAGCCTCGGGCGATACCGGCATCGGCGGCATCAGGAAGCGCAGGCTGCGGATTTCGCCGCTGTTGAAGCCTACCATCAGGGGAACAGGCGCCTGTTCGCCCCTGTCGAATGTATCAACAAGCTGACGGGGCAGGATCTTGCCATCGATCGTGCCATAGGGCGCATAGCCGGTCGTGGCCGAAAGGTCGATCAGACTGCGCGCGTCCAGCGCCCGCATGCCGGCGATATCGAGCGCTCCGAGTTTGGCCGCAAGCGCCAGACCATTTTCCTCGGCCGATCGTTCCTCGTACCGGGCTTCCCTGAGTTCCGGCATGGTGAACAGATAGCCGCTCTGGACAATTGCCTTATCGAAAAGCCCCCGGGCTTTCGGTGAGGCAAGAAGATATTCAACGCTCAGCGCCCCGGCAGACTCCCCGAAGATCGTCACGTTTTTCGGATCTCCCCCGAACGAGGCGATATTCCTGCGAACCCATTCGAGCGCCGCGACCTGATCAAGCAGGCCATAGTTGCCGGAAATATTATCCGGCGATTCCGCGCTGAGCTCGGGATGGGCGAGATAGCCCAGGACCCCGAGCCGGTAATTGATCGAGACAAGAACGATCCCGCGTTTGGCAAATTCGCGGCCGTCATACATTTTGGACTGCGCCGTCCCCCATATCAGGGTGCCGCCGTGGATCCAGACCATCACCGGGGCGTTCTCGGCGTTCACCGGGGCAGTCACATCCAGAGTCAAACAGTCCTCATTCATTTTCTGCTGGCCGCGATTATAGGGTCCGGCAGCCATCGGCGGCTGCATGCAGGCCACGCCGGCTGTTTGCACATCGCGCACACCGCTCCATGCCGGCATCGGGGTCGGCGGGCGCCAGCGAAGGTCACCTGTCGGCGGCAGGGCATAGGGAACAGCGCGGAACACATGCGCACCGCCTTCCTGCACCCCGCGCATGATACCGGCAGGGGCTTTCACAACAGGCGCGTCACTGGCTGCCACAGTTGCCGACATGCCGATGGCGAGGACGCAGGCAGCCACACGGGCTGCAATGAGACGGGCAAGAGTTTTCATTTCGCAGGTCCTCCCTTGGTGGCTTGCGAGCGGTGGATAAAACGTGAAAGGCCGAAGTAGAGAAGTGCGGCAATCCCATACATCGGTGCCAGCGCATAGAAGGCGGCCTGCAACGAGTGCGCCCCGTGGCTGGCGCGGAAGAAGTCGCTGGCCATACCCACATAGGTGGGCCCGAGGCCAAGCCCGATGAAATTCATCACAAGCAGCAACAATGCCCCTGAAATCACCCGCTGATCCGGGCGCACTTCCCCCTGAACGAAGGTGACGGTGGCCGACAAGAAGAAGGAATTCAGGAACATCGGGACGATCAGGAAAAGCAGCGCGGCTTCCCACCGGGCGGCCCACACAAAACCAAGGAAGAAGGGCAGCGCCACCACAAGCGAGATGGCAGGGATAAGGGCATAGGCCGAACGGCTGCGCGCCCCGAACCTGTCAATCAGCCGACCGGATACAAAAATGCCCGCACTCATCCCGATGCCGACAACAAGCGCATACCAGACCGCCACATCGCCAAGCGCCATACCCTTCTCGCGCATCAGGAAGAGCGTGGCGAAGTTGGCGAGGCCATAGGTGATGAAGTTGGCAGCACCGCTGGCAACAGACGCCAGCAACAGGACCGGGTTGGCGAAAAAGCGCGTGATAATGGTGAAAAAGCCCTCAGGCGCCGACGTCGGCGATGGAATATCTGCCGCATCATGCCCGCCTTTTTCCGGTTCAGGGATGAGGCGATACACTGCAACTGCCGCGAGGATGCCGATCGCGCCGATCACATAAAAGGGCACCCGCCAATCAAAGGCCGTGGCAAGGGACGCACCGAAGGCCACCCCGAGCGCGGAGCCAAGCGGTGGCCCCAGATTGAAAATTGCCATGGCCGTGCCACGCCGTTCTCGCGGGAAATAGTCCGAAATAATCGCGTATGAGGGGGGCACGCCGCCCGCCTCACCAACGCCGACCGCCATGCGGGCGACGACAAGCTGGCCATAATTGTTGGCCATGCCGCAGGCGGCCGTTGCCGCGCTCCAGATCGCGCAAGCGCATGACAGCACTTTCACGCGGTTTGTCCGATCCGCCAACCAGCCAATCGGAATGGCGATGAAGCAGTAGAAAAGCGCGAAGTAGAAACCGGTGATCAGGCCAAGCTGCCCGTCACTGATCCCCAGCTCGTCCTGCACCGGCTTCGCAAGGATGGACAGGAGCTGCCTGTCCAGAAAATTGAGGACATAAACAAAGCACAGCATCCCGAGCACCAGTCCCGTGCGAACCGGTGTCGACGCGGCATGGACCGGCGCCTTTCCCTCGACTGAAGTCTCACCATTCATCCGCATTACCCCCTATGTTTCCCATCATGCCAGCGTCCCCTGCCCGCCCGGCGCACCATCCAGCCAGCTTTTCGCGCAGGCCAGATACCAAGGCAGGATATCGGGGTTTGCGATGACGTCCGGGTTGACGACTTTGGCCGCCGGCCACCCCTGGAAGAGCCGCTTGACCGGCAATTCCTGCTTCTTGCCGGACAGGGTTCGCGGGATGCCGGGCGCCTGAAGGAAAAGGTCGGGGATGAACCGCGGCGACAGGCTGCTGCGGATGGCGGCGGCCAAGGCGGCTTTCAACGCTTCGTCCAGCTCGCGCCCCTCAGCCGGCACCACAAACATCAGAAGCTTGCTATCCCCTTCCCCATCGTCAAGGTCGATGACAAGGCTGTCAGCAACATCCGCAAGCCGCTCGACAGCGGCATAAATATCCGCCGTTCCCATCCGCAAGCCGTGGCGATTGATCGTCGCGTCGCTGCGGCCGGTGATCGTGCAACTGCCATCCTCATCGATGCGCAACCAGTCGCCGTGTCGCCATATCCCCGGCCATTCGCTAAAATAGGATCCCCTGTACCGGCTGCCGTCCGCATCCCCCCAGAAATAGAGGGGCATGCTGGGCATCGGGCGCGTACAGACAAGCTCGCCAACCTTGCCGACAACCGGCTTGCCGTCCTCGCCCCACGCCTCGACGGCCGCACCGAGATGACGGCACTGAAGCCGTCCGGGCGTGGCGGCGAGATCGCGGTTGCCCGCCATGAAGCCGGCAAAAAGGTCTGTCCCGCCACTGATATTGCACCACCAGATGTCCGGCCTGCCAAAAAAGGCAAACTCGTCATTCCCCCACAGCTGCACATCGGGCGGCAGCGGTGACCCCGTGCTGCCAAGGGCGCGGACGGCGCTCAAATCCCCGATCTCAGAAAGCGATATCCCCGCCTTGCGGCAGCTGATGAAGAAGGCGGCACCGCCCCCGAACCATGTGATCCGGTGCCGGGCGGCAAATGCCCACATCACGCCCCAGTCAGGCGTCTCCTTCGGGCCGCTCGGCGAGCCGTCGTAAAGACAGATGGTTGTCCCGGAAAGGAGCCCGCAAACCTGCTGGTTCCACATCACCCAGCCCGTCGCACTGTACCAGTGGAAACGTTCGCCAAAGCTGTTTGGCGCATAGCTGGCGCCGATATCGAGATGCAGGTGCCCCGCGCAGGCAAGCGCAATGATGCCGCCATGGCCATGGACAATGGCTTTGGGCAGGCCGGTTGTGCCGCTGGAATACAGGATCCATAGCGGATGGTCGAAGGACACCCAGTCGGGCTCGAACGCCGCCACCGCGTCATCATCGCGGGTCAGGATGCCGGCGAAATCGATGGCCCCTGCGACAGGTGCGTCACCATAGCCGCTTTTAACAACAAGAAGCGCCTCAACACTTGGAAGGGCGGCACGCATGTCTTTCACCACCGTGCAGCGATCCATGGCCTTGCCGGCATAGAAAATCCCGTCAACAGCAATCAGCACCTTCGGCGACGTTTGCTGGAACCGGTCCAGAAGGGCCGGTGTGCCCATATCGGGCGAACACAGGGTCCAGACGGCACCGATACTGGCGCAGGCGATGAAGGCGATCGTGGCCTCCGGAATATTCGGCAGATAGGCCGCCACCCGATCCCCCGGCTTCACACCCAGGCGCCGCAGTTCAAGCGCGAGGGATGCGCTCTTGCGCCGAAGCTCGCTCCAGCTGATTTCGGTGATTTCGCCCTTTTCATTCTCGGCGATGATGGCCAGCTGGCCGGCCGCTTCCGCCGGGGCTATATGCCGGAAGATATGGCGGGCGAAATTGACCTGTGCGCCTTCAAACCATGCAACGTCGGGCATGCCATTGTCGCGCACCACCGCCCTGAAAGGTGTTGGCGATTCAATACGGTAATAGTCCCAGATACTGCGCCAGAATGCATCAAGATCGGTCGTCGACCATTCCCAGAGCGCCGCATAGTCCTCGAATGCCAGACCCCGTTCGCGCTTCAGCCATTCCTGATACAGCCGCATCTGCGGGACAGGTTCGTCATAGGCGCGCCTGGGCTGCCGGGAGGATTTATGTCGACTGAGGCTGGTCAATTTGTATTCCTTGCTCTTCCCCGGTGGCCTGCACTGCCATAGCCGGGCTGGTGGGAGAAGCCAGAGCCATGCTCGGCTTCTCCGCGATTGCTTTCCAGATTGACGGCAAGGTCATCACCGTCAGATTGGAGGGGATGGCTTCAGAAGCGGTGCAGCAGCGTTACACCATACATGCGCGGCGCCCCCAGCTGCCCGACCCGCGAAGGAGTCGTGTCGCTCGCCGCCGTCAGCGATTGTCCCACATAGCGCTTGTCAAATGCGTTGCGGGCATAGGCCGTGAGCGACCATTTCGCGTCCGTCGTGCCAAGCGTGAGCGAGGCATTCAGGAGACCATAGGACTTCTGGGTATTGAGCTCGTTATTGAAGAGGTCGAAATACACATCGTCCTGCCATTTGTAGTCGGCACGGGCGATAAGCTCGAGATTACCCGAAAGCTCGTAGGTATATTCGCCGGACGCGCTGAACTGCCAGTTGGGGGCCTGCGGCAGGCGGTTGCCCGTCAGGTCCTTGATACCGAGCTCCGGATAGATCGGGTCGATACTGGTGAACTCACCAAACTTGGCAAAGAGGCGGGTTCCCGAGAAAACAACCCGCAAACCGGCCGTCGGAATTGCCTCAAGCTCCAGCTCGATACCCTTGATCGTGGCGGTTGCCGCATTCTCCACCCGGGGATAACGCACCCCGGTTTGCGGGTTGATGCGGAACAGGGTTTGTTGCAGGTTCGAATAGTCGGACGCAAAGCCCGTTACGCCCATCCGAAGCTTCCTGTCGTAGAACATCCCCTTGAAGCCCGCTTCATAGTTCCAGACAAATTCGGGATCAAACAGGTTCACAGGCTGGGACACGTCGCCGAATGTATTGAAGCCGCCCGACTTGAAGCCGCGGGAGGCGCTGGCATACAGGAGGATTCTGTCATCCGGGATATAGTCGATCGCAAACCGTGGCGTGAATGCCCCCCATGAGCCGGACGCTTCATTGTTGAAAGGCGTGCCGATAATCGACGCCGCCATCGTGAAGTCCTTGTCGTCATAGGTATAGCGGCCGCCGGCGGTGATACGCAGCCGGTCTGTCAACTTGTAGCGCATCTGGCCATAAAACGCATACGAATCAAGCCCTTCATACGGATCGTAATTGAAGGCATTGATAAGCGTCGGCGGCACGCTGAGAATGAGCGGCTGGGTGGACTCGCCGTTCATATAAAAGGCGCCCGCTACGATGTCGGTCCGACTGCTGAGATCGGCAGCGAGCGTTAACTCCTGCGTGAACTGCTTCACATGGATGGCAACGAGCGGGAAGTCGGAGAAATCTCCGCTAGTGCCGTCGTTATCGGTGTCGGTCAGCACCAGATCGTGCTTGATATAGCCTGTCGTCGAGGTGAGCGAGACATCCGGGCTGATGTCCCAACGCGCAATCCCGATCGCCTTGAGATTTTCGGCGTCGCGCTGGTCCGTGTGGTTCATATAGACAGTCAGATTCTCGATGTCATTCTTCGGCAGGTCGAGCACGTCAATGATCGTCGGCTTGTCCGGGCGCGCCTGACCAAGCACGGTGGCAAAAGCCGGATCGGATTTGTTTTTCGTATATTCAAGGATAGTCCGGACCGAGAAATTCTCGGTTACTTCTCCCAGAAGCGATGCCCGCACCTGCGTCAGGTTGGTGTCGTTCTTGTCGGTATCGAGAAACGCATTCTTCATCCAGCCGTCAGCGCGGTCGGCCTGGAACGCGATACGCCCCTTCAGGCGGTCGGACCCGAGCGGGCTATTGACGAAGCCCCTGATGCCGTACCGTGAATAATTGCCGAAGGTCAGGGCAACTTCGCCCTCCGGTGTGTCGGTCGGCAGGTTGCTGTGCACATTGATCGCACCACCGGTGGCGTTACGCCCTTCAATGGTGCCCTGCGGCCCGCGCAGCACTTCAACACGCGACACATCAAGGAAAGTGCCATCCATCATGAAGTGGTTCAGGAAGGGCACGCCGTCCTGAGAAACGGTGATGCCCGCCTGGCTTCCGATGTCCTGCCCTGCCTGCCCGATGCCGCGCAGGGCAATGAAGATGTTCCCGAAGCGCTCGCCGAACTGGAGGCTCGGCGTGATCTGCACGAGGTCACCCACACTTTTCAGGCCGGCCTTCTGCAGCGTTTCGCCCGACAGCGCCGTGATCGCAATCGGCACGTTCTGAAGGCCTTCGCGGCGCTTCTGTGCGGTGACGATAATGTCTTCGATCTCACCGATGTCAGCCGGTTCGTCGGCCTCGGCGGCACCCGCCGGCGGCTGGCTTTGTGCGACCGCTTCGGCGCTCATCAACCAACCCGAAATCAGCGCAGACGCGCCAAGCAGCATGCGTGCACGAACGATGCGTGCCTTACTATTCTCTAGCATTTCCCTCCCCTTCCCAAAATCGAGGTCACGCCCGGCCGGTTCCCCAACCGGCGGGCATGAAGGGAAATTATCACCCGCCCAAATGGACTCCATGACGGGACTGACACACAGATTTGGCAGAAGTGACAAGGGCGCCTCAGCGCGTCAAAATCGCCTAGGATGCACGCCGGTCATTGAGCAATGCCGTCGCTGCCGCGACCATTGCCGCATCGGAAACATGGGTCGACCGGTATACCGAGGGCGCCACGCCGGCCCATGAAATGAAGTGGCGAGAGAAGCTGCCGGGTTCGCTGAAGCCCAGTTCAAATCCGATAGCCGTCACGGGCAGATCGCTTGCCAGCAGATAGGCACTTGCCAGCTCGCCGCGCAGGCGCGTCTTGATATCCTGAAAGCTCTCGCCCTCAAGCGCCAGATCATGGCGCAGCCGCCGGGGCCGGGTACGCAGACGTGCAGCCACGACCTCAATCGGCGCCGACCACATGCCTGCTTTCTGCAGTTCGATCAGGACCTGCTGGGTGCGCTCACGCCAGCTCTGGCTTTGGCCGAGCGGTACATACCAGTCGGGCTCGCTGGCATAATAGTCGTCATATTCCTTGATCGAATTGTGCACGAGACGAACCGTCAGGTCGTTACGGTCATAGCTCAGGGCATCGACTGGCGCGTCATATTTCACCGGGCAATGAAACAGGCCAAACCGGTCAAATCCGTTCAGCTGCACCGGCCGCGGGCCGCGAACCGAAATTTCGCGCAGCGCCAAAGGGCGACCGATCAACCAGCTGAAAAGATGATAGATCCAGACAAACCTGATCCAGACGAAAATGTCCCGGTCGACACCCGGGATCGTCGTATATTTGCAGATATGCTGCAGTCCGGTGCCATGCTCCTCGGAGATGCGGGGGCCTGCGTCGATCGACATGGCATCGGTGAAACGGATGCTCACCCGCAGCGCCTCGCCGAAGCTGCTGCAGCTCAGGAACGAGAGAAGCCGTTCGGTTTCAAGCGCCAGACGACAGCCCTGCGCAAAGAAACCGAGATAGACATCATCAAGCGCAAACTGGATGGCCCGGACGAGCCGAACCAGCGACGGCCCGTCAATCGCGGCATGCGGATTGCCATACACATCCGGCGCAATGCCGGCCTTTTGCATGATGGCCTGCGGGTCGTGGCCCTTGAGGACTGCCCCCTGAAGCAACCCTTGCACGACCAGGCCGTCAACGCCCTCTGCAGCTTTGCCCTCCCCGAACACCGCCACAACACTCCCTGATTCCCGATCCTTTTTTCATGGGATAACGTAAAGCGTATGGATTGCCAATGAGGAGCATGCCTTCGCGCGACAGATTGAAGGAAGCTGCCCTTTATCTGTTGAACTGGCGCAGGAAAACCGTACCGTGGCAGATGATTGAACGAGGGGATTTCAACTTGCGCGACACAAGCAGCAGACGCGAACGCATCATCGATATGTTGCGTCGTCAGGGGAGCGTTCAGGTCCTGACGCTGTCAGAAACCTTTGCCGTTTCAACGCAAACCATCCGCAAGGATCTGGAGTTTCTGGCCAAACGTGGAATTGCAACCCGGTCATACGGCGGCGCACTCCTGAATGACCGGCACGGCCCCCATAGCGAAGCGGCGCTTGAACTGAAACAGCAACGTCATACCGATGAAAAGGGCATGATCGGCAAACTGGCCGCGAGTTACATCAATGCTGGCGAAAGCGTGATCCTCGATTCCGGCACCACGACCTTCCAGATCGCCGCGAATATCGACAGCGATATGGAGATCGTGGTGGTGACAAATGATTTCGGCATCCTGTCGGAATTGACGCGCTGCGAGAAATTGCAGCTGATCATGCTGGGCGGCAGCCTGCGTCGCAAGAACATGGCCTTCTATGGCGCGCAGGCCGAATATGCGATGAAGAACATACTGATCGACAAGCTGTTTCTGGGCGTTGACGGCTTCCACATGGAAAAGGGTATCACCACCCATTTCGAGCCCGAAGCCTCGCTTAACCGCATGATGTGCCAGGCTGCGAACGAGGTGATCGTGGTGACCGACAGCTCGAAATTCGGTCGCATCTGCCTGCACAAGATCGCGGACCCCATCGGCATCACAAGGCTGATCACGGATTCGAACATCCCGCCAGAAATGGCGAGCCACCTGCGATCGCTCGGTGTTGATGTGGTGACAATCGACCGGCAAGAGGAATGACGAAACGCGCTTCAGCCCACCAGACGCTCGCTATCGTAGGCGAGAAACGATAATGCACTTTCATCCAACCGGACACCCGCGAGCCGGGCTGCATAGATTGCGGCACCAAGTGCTGGCGAGAAGCGCGGCACCGCAAGTTCATAGTGGCCGTAACGTTCAGCAAGGGCCAATTTGAACGGCTTGAAGACAATCTCGCCCGCCGCAAATACGCCGCCGGAATAGGAAACCGCCACCACCTGCCCTTCTTTGAACGCAAGGGTGCGGCGGGTGCTGTCCACGATATCGGCAAGCTCTGCCGCCGCTTCGTTGAAGATTCCCTGTGCGAGCAGGTCACCGGCCTCGGCTGCGATTGAAACTTCCTGACAAAGGGCCGCAATCCTGTTGCGCTCCCCCTTCCATTCGCCAAGCACCACGCCGGAGATATCGAGATCGCTCGCGCGGCCGAAATAGTCCCGAAAAATGGTGTAAAGCTGGGAGCGCGGCACGCGCCCGTCGCTCATCTTGGAGAAAAGCGCCAGGCCCGCCCGGCCAATCCAGTAGGCCGAACCTTCATCGCCGAAAAGCTCGCCCCAACCGCCGCAACGAGCCCCACGACCGGCGTTTTCGCCGTAGGTCATCGAGCCCGTACCCGCGATAATGTTGATCCCGTCCTGGCAGCAAAGCGAGCCCGCCCAGGCGTTGATCATGTCGTTGTCGCAGCGGTAATTGCCAAGCGGAAAGAGATCAATCGGCAGTGCATCAAGAAGCGGCGTCACCGCGCTGTCTTCGCCGTAGGTCGGTAGGCCAAAGAAGGCGTGGGTCACTTTGGCGAGCGGCACATGGGCACGCGCCAGCAAGGCCTTCACCCCCTGCTCCAGCACGGCCTTGGCACCGTCGAGCCCCACGCTCAGGTGCGAGCATGTGGCCGCCGTATGGGTGGCCAGAAGCCGGCCTTCGGCGCTTACCAGCGCAAAGGCCGTTTTCGTGCCGCCGCCATCAACACCAATATACACGCGCAACCCCTACCCGGCTTTGGAGACAGGCTTTGCCTCGCCCTTGCCGCGATGGTCGTGGATTGTGACGCCCTTGACAACCCGGTTCACAGTACCGGATGCGCTTGGGCTGTCCGGCGCATTGCCAAGCCGCAGCGCGCGGTAGAAAGCGTAAACCTGCGCGAACATGATGTAGGGGAAGAGAAGCAGCGAATCCTTTGCGCCTTCAAGGCCTTCAACCAGCATATAATCGCCGTTCGTCACCCGCGAGCAGGCCTCTGCCGTGACCGCGACAATCCGGCCGACCTCGCCGTCGCGGCGCAGCTCTTCCAGAAGGTCGAGATCATACTGCCGGGTGTAGGGGTCCGCCGACACGAACATCATCACCAGCGTCTGGTCGTTGATGATGGTCTTGGGGCCATGGCGGAAGCCAAGCGGGCTATCGTAGGTGGTGACAACCTCGCCGTCCGTCAGCTCCAGAAGCTTCAGTGATGCTTCGCGCGCCAACCCCTTGAAGCCTTTGCTGCCAAGATAGACGACCCGGGCGAAATCGTCGCCCGCCAGCGCCTCAAGACGGCCCGTGAAGGTTTCAAGCACAAAGCGACCGGCATCCGCCACCTGTGCGGCGGCACCCGCTTCCCGCACCAGCGGCGTGAAGGCATCAAGAGCTGCCAGCATCATTGAGGAGAAGCTCGAGGTCATCGCAAAGCTGCGGTCATGCGTTTGCTCAGGCAGCGCCAGCGCGAAGCAATTGTCACGTTTTTCGCACAGGGTGTAGAGCTCGCCCGAGGCATTACAGGTAATGACCAGATGATAGCTCTGGTTCAGGCACTGGTCAGCGAGCGCAACCGCTGCGACGCTTTCAGGACTGCTGCCCGATCGCCCGAAGGAAACAAGAAGGGTCGGCACGTCAGCCTGGAAATAGTCCTCGGGGCCGGAGACGAGATCAGTCGTCGCAATCGCCTCCACCCGCTTGCCAAGGGTTGAGGTCAATACCGGCTCGAGGCATTCACCGATGAAGGCAGAGGTGCCAGCACCTGTCAGGATGATGCGCAGGCGCGGATCGGCATGGAGCGGCTTCAGGAACGCATCCAAAGCGCCACGATTGGCAGCAAGCAGCGCGGCAGTTTCGAGCCACGCTTCGGGCTGCTGGGCAATTTCCTTCGCTGTCCAGAAGCCGTTTCGGTCCTTCAGCACGGATTCCGCGATATTCAGATACATCATGATTCAATGGTCTCCCCGACCTGGGCAGCGCCCGAATACATTTTCAGAACCGCTTCGATGCGGTGGATGATGAGATCTTCTGCCGAGTTGCGGATGCGCCCCTCGCGCACGGCCCAATATTCCTCGGGCATATACTGGCTGAGCATGGTCAAGGGCGGCGGCGAGGCCTTGAGATTGGCGATCAGGCGGCTGACGGCTTCCTCGACCTGCGGCTGCGCCCAGTAATAACGGATGCGGTCGCTGTAGGAATATTCGAGGTCCAGCCGCTGCTGCAGGCCGCTTTCGGCATAATATTTCCGCCAGTGAACGGGATTATCCTGCATGGCCTGCTGCACCGTGCGACGCACATGTGAGGCACCATTATCGCCGAGGAGCTCCCGTTCGATCGTATCGAGCGCAAGGATCGCCTCGCGCAGGGCATAGGTCAGCCCCGGCCCCACCTTCAGGATCGCGAAATGATCGCGCACCAAAGCCTTCAGAGCGGAGGGCGTCTGATAGTCGGTCGAGTGCGCCTCGAACACCATCGTGGGGTAACGCTCGATAAAGCGGCTGAGGCTGGTGGCGGCTTCCGGCACATAGTCGACCACCTTGTGATGGTCGAACTCGACACCCGGCTGCACCACAAGGCCGATCACACGAGGCCAGACAGCACCGAGGCCCGCGGCCTCGAACGCCCGCTGATGCTCCAGAATGGTGGCCTCTGCCGCCTCGGGCGAGGTAACCGCAAGGGTCTCAAGGTCTTCGGTCGCACCGCCCGGCACCGGCACTTCGGTGCCGATGATATAAACCGGCGGTTCGCCGCCCACATCCTTCCACGCCGCTTCCGCCACCGCGCACAGTCGCACGGCGCGGGACGCCACGATGGCATCGGTCAGCGGCACCGGGTCATCCGCGCAGGACATGGAGCAATCCAGATGGATCTTGCGGAAACCGGCGCGAACATACTGATCGATCATCACGTCAGATTTGGCCATGGCCTCGTCCGCCGCCAGATGCTGCCAGCAATTGGGGCCAAGGTGATCGCCGCCAAAGAGGATATCGGCCCGTTTGAAGCCAACCTGATCGGCAATCGCATGGACGCGCGCCACGAAATCAGCAGGGCGCATACCCGTATAGCCGCCGTCCTGATTGACCTGATTGGAAGTGGCCTCGATCAGTACCATGCTGTCGGTTGCCTCGCCGTGGCGAAGCGAGGCTTCGATCACCAGCGGATGGGCGGAACAGACGGAATAGATCCCGACCGGCGCCCCTTTCTTATGCGCGGACACAATATCCTGCATGACTTGCATTCTTAAACTCCTGCGACACCGAGCGGTGCGGCCGTCTGCCAGCCACCACGGGTGAAATCCGGTATATCGATACTGTTGCTGCGTGCCGCGACACTGGCGGCAGACAGGGGCCCGATGGCCGACCATGCAGCAGCGTCGTAAACGCTCTGGTCCAGCGGCTCGCCGTTCCGAAGGCACCAGATGAGCCGCCACATCATCACGAAATCCATGCCGCCATGCCCGCCGTGCTCGCTTGCGAGATCGGCTGTGGCACTCCAGAGCGGATGATCGAACCGCGCCTGCCACGGCGCCATGTCGGTTTGCCATTCGGGATGCTCGCCCTCCTCCCGCTCGAACGCATCAAGGGCGATGCGGTCGGGGAAACCGGCGAAGACGCCGGCCGTGCCCTGAATGAGATTGAGGCGGCTGTAGGGGCGCGCGGTTGTGGTGTCATGCTGCACCATGATGCTGCGGCCCTTCACCGTCTTGATCAGAGTGGTGTTTATGTCGCCCGCAATATAGTGCGCCTTGTTGCGGGCATGCGCGGGCCGGAATTCCGCCCTCGCATAGGCCGCACGGCCAAGGGCGGGCGAACTGACGGATGTCAGGTAATCGAACCGGTCACCCCGGTTGATATTCATATATTGCGCGATGGGGCCAAGCCCGTGGGTCGGATAGAGGTTCCCGTCCCGCGTGGTGTGCCACGGCGTGCGCCATGAGCCAGTGCCACGCTCGATATCCTTCATTTGCCAGCGCAGATCGTGGATATAGGCGCCTTCGCCGTGGGTCAGTTCGCCAAAGAGGCCCTGACGCACCATATTCAGCACCATCAGCTCCGACCGGCCATAGCAGCAGTTCTCTAACATCATGCAGTGCTTGCCGGTCGCCTCGGCGGTCTCCACCAGCTGCCAGCAGCCTTCCACTGTTTGCGCGGCGGGGACTTCAACAAAGGCATGTTTGCCGCTTTGCATCGTCTCCACCGCCATCGGCACGTGCCAGCGCCACGGCGTGGAAATAACTACGGCATCGATATCGTCCCGCGCGAGCAGGTCACGGTAGGCTTCCTCGCTGCCGGTGATCAGCACGGGGCGGTATCCCCGTGCGGCTTTGACGTGGGCCGCAGATTTCTCAAGCGCATCTTCATAGAGGTCGGCAATCGCCACGATGCGAACGCCATCAATCATTGTGAGGCTGCGGACATGTTCATAACCGCGGTCGCCCACGCCGATGAGCCCGATGCGCACTTCATCAAGCGACTTGGTTCGAAGGGCCGAGACATCCGTTCCCTTGGCGCGAGCCGGCATTGCCGTGGCCGCGACGGCACCGGCTGCCGCCACGCCCGCCAGAAACTGGCGGCGATTGGGCGAAAGGCGGGTCATGCCTTTTTCCCTTCAGGCAAGGATACAGCTTCGTCTTCAGGTTCTGCCGCCAGCAAGCCTGCGGCGAGAAGCGCAAGTACGATACCGGCCAGCCGGTAACCACCCGGCACCACACCGAGAAGAGCGAGCGAGAGGATCGCTGTTGTAAGCGGCGCGCCCGCGTTCGTCATGGGGGAGACGACCATTGCCTTGCCGAAACGGAAGGCATAGACGAGACACAGCGCACCGATGGAATTCAAGATCTGGATCATCGCGGCGAAGTACGGCCCGCCCATACCCCAGCCCCAGTCGATGGGGGCCGAGAAATCGGTCATCATCAGGGCGACGGGGATAAGCGCGAGGCCCGTGATCATCATGTAGAAGAAGATGCTTTCGGCATGCATGCTCTCGTTCGAAAGCTTCATGAAGAAGGCCTGCACACCCCACGCCCCAAGCACGATGAGCGCCATGGCATACCAGCCGCTGCCATAATCGCCCGCGCCTGCAGTGCCCGAATAATCGAAAAGCGGCAGGGCAACGAGCGCGAGGATGATGCCCAGAAGCCCGAGCTTCGTGGTGCGTTCTTTCAGGAAGAAGAAGGACAGCACGATGGTCACGATGGGCGACAGCGAGATCACCGGGAAGATCAGGTAAGCCGGGCCCGTTTTCACGGCATGGAACAGCACCATCTGCCCTCCGCTGCCCAGAAACCCGATGATGCAACCATAGACAATCGACCTTGCATCATACTGCAGTTGCCAGTTGATGCGGGAAAGCGCCCAAATCGCCGGGGGCACCATGGTCACCGCCCACACGCAGTATACGAGCGTTTCAGGGAAGCCATGCTCCGATGAGACACCGGCGAAGGCGCCCCACAGGCCCCAGAAAACCATGGTGACAAGCGCATAAAGGAGCCAGGGTTTGGAAGTCATCGTCAATCGTCTCCGCTGGCTTATTCAGCCGGCTTGCTGATACGCAGCACTTTGGCTTCGTGGCCGATCACTTCGACCGTGTAGGGGATGTCGTAGGTGCCTTTGTCCTCGTGATCCCAAAGGTCGCGGATAGCAGCCTTTGCCCAAGGCAGTCCCAGATCGCGCTTCCAGTTGATCGTCATGTCAGCCGTCGTGCCGTTGCGGTTGAGAAGGGCTACCGCCCAGCTGCCATCGGAAAGCTCGCGGGCATAAATCTCATAGTCGCCTTCATCGCGGACCTTCTCGGCCTGAAGCCCGAGCGGGTCCTGACTGATGGCGATCACCTCAGCGTTCGTGAGCGTTTCAAGCGTGTAAGGGTCGAGGTTGCGCACATCCGAGCCCACCAGAAGCGGCGACGCCAGCATGGCCCACAGGGAGAAGTGGGTGCGATATTCAACGTTCGACGCCCCCGCCCCGACAAGCTCCTTGCTCTTGCCGTCAAGACCGACGATCAGCATGTCGAAATCGTTCCACTGGCCCGGCTTGGCATAGCGGGAAAGCTCCACCCCGCGGTCGATCATGTCGAGCACATCGAAATAATATTGTTCACGGTTTTCGGGATAATCGAAATCGTCCGAAATATCCTGCCCGATGCGCCAGTGGTTGGCGCCGATGTCCCCGGCCCACTCCCAGATGTTGGTCCAGCCGCAATGGCAGGTGTGATAAACGATATCGCGTTTCTCGCTGATCAGTGCTTTCGACATTTTCAGGAAGTCGCGGCGCACCACGTCGGCCGGTTCCTTCACATGCGAGCAGCAGGCGTCGTATTTCAGGTGATCGATGCCCCACGAGGCGAACATGTCGGCGTCTTCGGCTTCATGGCCCGCACTGCCGGTGTAGCCCGCGCAAGTATCCTTGCCAGGGCCGGAATAGATGCCGAGCTTCATGCCATTCTTGTGAGCATAATCAGCCAGATACTTGATCCCGCGCGGGAATTTCTCAGGGTCATATTCAAGCGGATGATCCGCCCGGCTGCCCTTATAGCGCTGCCAGCCGTCATCCAGATTGACATAGACATAGCCCGCGTCGCGCATGCCGTTCTTGACCATCGCATCGATGGTCTCGATCACCAGCTGCTCGTTGATTTCCACACCAAAGCCGTTCCAGCTGCTCCAGCCCATGGGCGGGGTCTTGGCGAGGCCGTTGCTCATATTGAGCGCTTCGAAATGCGTCACCTTTTCAGGCGAAGCGGGCTCCGTGGCCGCAGACGGCAGCGCGCAAGCCAGCGCCATCAGCCCGGCCATGGTTCCTGCCTGTACTGCTTTCAGAAATGTCATCCTGTTGCTCCTGCTGATCTTTCAACGGGCGAACCGGCGCCGGGGCGCCGGTTCGGGAATTGGAAGGCGGCAGGCGTGAGGGTGGCTGCCACCGCGCGAGCCCTAGAAATTATAGCTCGCACCCAGGAAGAAGCTGCGCCCCCAGCTTTCAAAGCCGGAAACAAGACGCGGGTCGCCAAGATAGGAGCGTTCCTTCGCGTTCGTCAGGTTGTTGCCCTTGGCATAAATGTCGATATGGTCGGTCAGATGATAGCTGAGCGATGCGGACACCCAGGTGACAGCCTCACCCGTTGACGGCACGCCCTCAATCGGGCTGAACAGCGACACAATCGTCTTGCCGCTATAATCTGCCGAAATCATCGCCTCGAACTTGTCGTTCGCATAGATACCGGCAAGCGAATAGGCGTGCTTCGATACACCCTCGAGCCCTTCTTCAACCCCGCCGATCTTCGCCTTCGTATCCGTGTAGGTATAGTTGGCGATGATACCAA
Source organism: Pseudokordiimonas caeni (assembly GCF_026719705.1). GTDB lineage: Bacteria > Pseudomonadota > Alphaproteobacteria > Sphingomonadales > Kordiimonadaceae > Gimibacter > Gimibacter caeni. Next base: position 1,662,500 of record NZ_JAPPRR010000001.1, read on the forward strand.
AACCGTTGTCGAAGAAATATTGAAGGCCGACCTCGAAGCCCTTCACCTTGGCGCTTTCGCCGTTCACCGGTGCTTCAACGTAAAACTCCTGACCGGCAATCGGCACGTCATAGCTTGCCTGTGATGTCACGAACCCGCTGATATCCTTCCAGAAGAGGGCACCGGTAAGGGCCGAACCTTCCTTGAAATACCATTCTACAGCCAGATCCATCTGGTTGGCCTTGATCGGCTTGAGGTCGACGTTGCCGTCCACATAAATCGAGAAGTCGCCGTCATAAGCATAGTCTTCGCGGGTGGGTGCCAACTGGTTGAGCGAGGGCCGCGCCATCGTTTTCGCGGCGGCGAAACGCAGGATCAGGTCTTCGCGCATCCAGTAACCGAAATTCATGCTGGGCAGGAACTTGGTGTAGCTGCCGCTGCCCGATTTCGGCACCGCTTCACTGTAGGTCACGTCATAGTGGCTAGTTGCCCCGCCGCTATCGACGAAGACAATGCTGGTGATTTCGTTCACCGCATAGTCGACGCTTGTTTTGGAGTGGATGAGCCGACCGCCGACGTTGGCAAACCAGTTGTCGCCTTCAAAATCGGCCTGCACATAACCGGCCCAGGTTTCTTCCTTTACGCCGTAGGATTTGACCGGGTTGCGCACCGGGGTCATCAGGTCCGAGTAATTTTCAGGATAGGTGATGCCGTTGATCGTCTGGCCGTCCGAGGCACGAAGGGCTGCCCAATAGGCATCCAGATCGAAGACAACAAATTCGCGCGGGAAATCACCGTCCACGCCGGACATGAAATTGTCGACCGGCAGCGGGCGCACCACATCCACCCCCACATCCCCGAAGGTGAAGGGATAATCGCAATAGTTACAGGCATTGTCGAGGTTATCGACGGTGTCGCGCTTCTTCGTGCGCTTGGTGTAAGCGCCGCCGAACTTGATGGCTGAAACCAGCCCCATATCCGGATTCGCTTCAAAATCGAGCGTCGAGCCGAAGACTTCATCATGCACATCGGTGCCGCCAAGCTCGGCCCAATGGACGCCGTAATCGTCGTTGCCAAGGTCGGCAAGGGAGCGGCCGTCTTCCAGTTCAATCGTAATGTTGGGCAGGCCATTCTCATTCAGGCTGAAATGGCCGGTATGATCGCCGGCAGCACCTGCCACCACCCAGCTATCCTTCCCGCCGGACAGGCGCTTGGCCTTGGAGTAGTAAATATCACCGACGGCGCGGAAGGATTCGTTGAAATCGTATTTGCCGTTCCAACCAACCTGATAGGTATCGACCACACGATGCTCCACCCGCGTGACCTGTTCAGGGACCAGCCCGTGTACGGTCATGCCGGTGACAAGGCCGTTGTCGATAACGATGTCGCTCCAGTTCCCGAACTCACCGGCGTCGCTTTCATCGTAATATTCTACATAGAAGGCTTCATTATAGCCGGATGCCGGGGAATCGAGCCGGGTAAAAAGGCCGTCCAGCGTCATTTCGAATTTGTCGTTCGGGCGGAACTGCAAGGCACCGGAGACCGCCCAGCGCTTTTTCTGCTCAAGCCAGGTCCCGATGGAGTAGCAGCACGGCGAGGTCAGCACGTCAGCGGAGCCAAGCTGGCCCTCCGCACCGATATCCGCGGCAGACGGCCAGTCCTGATTGAAATGCATTTCACCAAGGCCATCCGACCGCACGCTGCGGTCAGCGTAAGTGACGCCGAGCTGGACGCCCACCGTATCATCCTTGAAGGTCTGGCTGATCACGCCCGAAAACTTGTAGCCAAGGTCTTCCGACAGGCTGTTGTAATCGCCCTCGCCACGCACGGACGCGTTGAAGCCGGGACGATCCAGCGGGCGGGCAGAACGCAGGTTCACAGAGCCACCGATGCTGCCTTCAAGCGCGCTCGCAACCGGCGACTTGAGGACATCCGCTCCCGAAATCACTTCGGAGGGCAACACATCAAAGGCGAAGTCCCGGCCATCATCGTCCGTGGCCAGGATGCGGTTGTTCAGCGTTACAATGCTATATTGCGGCGGCAGGCCGCGCACGGTGACATATTGCCCTTCCCCACCGTGCCCGCGCGAGATGGTGATCCCGGTAATATGCTGCAGAGAGTCGGCGACGTTGGCATCCGGAAACTTGCCCAGTTCTTCCGCCGAAATGGAATCAAGCACACTGCGCGCTTCGCGCTTGGTCGCCAGCGACCGCTCAAGACTGGCGCGTTTGCCGGTTACGACGATTTCGTCAAAAACGGCATCCTCACCCCCACTGGCGGCTGGCGCATCCTGCGCCAGCAACGCCTGACTGAAAGCACCCATACCAAGGATGCCGCACAGGGCAGTCCTAGAAGCAAAAATCAAAGCTCGGTTCATCGCAATCCCCACCTGTTTCCGGTGTTTCCTGACATGGAGACCCTCTGACGTGCATTTGACCGTCTAACACGGCCCGCACAGCGCCTCCTCCCAGAAACGAATGGTAATGAAACATTCACGGAGCACAAACATTATCGCAATGAAACGTTATGAAATTTTAAAATGATACAAAATGAAATATTCATGCCTGCGATTGAAACACCGACACCACAAAAGCGCAATCGGAGGGTATGCAGAATGCCAGAGAATCAGCGGGTGCCCAAAGGCGGTCCTTCCTATATCCTTCCCGCAGCTAATTCACGAAACCGGACTTTGGGGACTGACTATATGAAACGATTGCTTTCCGGCATTCCTGTGCTTTTGATATCGGCAACGGTCGGGGCCGGAGCAGAACGGTCTCCCATGATTGATTTGCAACGCGATGTGCCCGGGATTGTCTGCGACGCGCGATACGCGGGCACGGAAAATTTCACCGGTCGGCCGCTGACCGGATATGAGAAGCCCGTGTGTCTCGGAACACCCGAACTCGCATCAGGCCTCGCTCATGCGCAGGCGTCGCTCGCCCCTTACGGCCTTAAACTGGTTATTTTCGATGCCTATCGGCCGCAGTCTGCGGTGGATGGGCTGGTCAAATGGGCGGCCGAAGAAAAAGACACCCTGCGCAAGGCCGACTATTATCCCGAGGTTTCGAAAGATCGCCTCATTCCGGACGGCTACATTGCCGCCAGATCAGGCCATTCCCGCGGCGGCACTGTGGACCTTTCCATCTCCGACAGCAAGACAGGCGCCTTGCTGGACATGGGCACGGGCTTCGACTTCTTCGGCCCCGCATCGGGCATTTCGGCGACAGGTCTTTCTGCACAGCAAAAGGCCAACAGGGCTTTGCTGGCCTCCGTGATGCAGGCTGCAGGCTTTGTCCCCTACGAGGCCGAGTGGTGGCACTTCCGCCTGAAAGACGAACCCTGGCCCGATACCTATTTCGATACGCCGGTAAGGTAGAAGGCTACGCCAGGCGTCAAAAGCATGACCTCACAATCGCCTCAAATGGAACACAAAAACCAGATGCCACAAAATTCGAAGGTCAAATAATATTGTGCGATATCAATTAAATAATTGAATCTTACTCACCATTGAATCCGAGAAATTTTTCACGAGAACTTGGCGCACAAATTCTCTGTCACGTATTCTGCATAAAAGCAGGCATTGAACTTTTCACCCTAGGACGGTGCTGCATACAGATAGGCAAGGACGAACACCAGCAGCGCCGCGCCGACCACCCAGTAATAGCGCCGCCGCTTTTTCTTCGTATCGAACACCACCTCAGCTTGCCGGGCTTCGGTTGGCTGCAGTTTCGGCGCGCCTTCACTGGTGGTTTCGAAGGGCTTCTTGTCGGGCTTGTGCTCTGGTGTGGTCATGGCCGGTCACTGCTCCTGATTGCTGAACCGGATTAACGCCTGACCCGCGTGCCAGTTCCCCGGCGAAAGGGAACCGGGCCCGGCCCCGCAGCGTTATTTTCAGCTAGAAATGCCTGGTTCGAGGCGGGAGCTGAAATCCGATGCCCACATTCTCCATACTGCCCTTCTTGCCGCTGCTGCTGTTGCTGGCGTGGCCGTATGTGCAGAAGGTGAAACACGAGGATACCAAGCCCCTCGCTGCTTTTCTGGTATTCACCAGCATCCTGATCCTGATCACCTCGGCCATCTATTATGTCGCCCTCTGGGTCACGATATGGATGGCCCCTGCCGAAGCGCAGCAAGTACCTGCCTTTGGTGGATGGCTGCTCGCCCTGATCAGCCTGATGGGCTTCCTTTTCGCCTTCTGGATTGCTGATCGCATCGTGCGCCGCCGGCCACGGCATAGAAGGCCGCCGAACTGAGCATCAAACCCTTGCAAACGCACTGAGGAGTGAAGCCATGATTTCCCGATCCGACCTGCAATCCATCATCCTTGCAACGCCTGACGCTGCCGTTTCGCTTTTCATGCCGGTTTATCAGGCACCACCCGAGGACAGGCAGAATCCCATTCGCCTGCAGAATCTCATGCGGGAAGCCGAGAAAAAACTGAAGGAACGGGACGTCAATCCTGACGCCCTGATCGCCCCGGCAATGAAAAGGATCAAGGACGACAACATACTGGCCGAGCCTGACACACGCGGCCTCGCCCTCTTCTTCTCGCGGTCGGATTTCCAGCATTTTTCCGTCCCCCGGGAAGTGGGGGAGCGGGTGTTTGTCTGCGAACGCTATGTCATCCGCCCGCTGCTGCCGTTTCTGGAGCAAGGCGGGCAATATTTCCTGATCGGCGTCACCCAGCAGAATTCCACCCTTTATTGCGGTGACAATAGCGGTATCGCCGTCTGGAAACGTGACGTACGGGAAGAGACGTTGAAGGAAATTCGCGAACGGACCGAACTGCCCGCTGATGTGGGTTTCCACCCGTCCGGCACCGCAACCCGCGGCGGCAAACCGGCCGCCCGGTTCCACGCACAAGGCGACAGCCCCGAGGACTATAAGCAGATCCAGCTTGACCAGTTTGTGGCCGGTGTCGCCCGCCAGACGGACCGTATCCTGAAGGACGAAACCGCGCCGCTTGTGGTCATTGCCGATCCGACCATGCTCGGGCTCTTCCGCAAGCATTGCACCTATCAGGGCCTGGAAAACGAAGGCATCGACAAATCCCCTGAAGACAAGAGCCTTGCCGAATTGCACGCGGAAGCATGGCCCATCGCCGACAAAGCCATCAACTGGCAGAAGCGCGAGGAGATTTCACGTGTTCTCGCCAATGTCGGGCGCGGCGACGACAGGGCCATTCTCAATCAGGATGAAATCTTGAAACGAGCCCGCGAAGGCCGGGTCGACACCCTGCTGCTGGCGGCCGACCGGCTGGAATCAATGGACCGGGCCAACCGGGATATGGGTGACCTTCTGGCGCGCGAGACACTCTCGCACGGTGGCAATACATTTCTTGTGAAAGCGGCGGACCTGCCGGGCAAGGCCGCGGTTGCGGCCCTTGTCCGGCACTAGGTCAGGTCGATCATTAGCCAAAACGGAAAGAAGTGTCAGGCGAGTTTGCTGCCGCCCTTGTGTCTGGCGCTTTCTTCCACCAGTTCAGGATCAAGTTCGCGCAGCGCCTCCAGAATATCGTGAAGATCAAGCTGTTCGCCGTCACCGAGATTTTCCTCGGTGGCGACGGCAAGGTCTCGGGCATCATGCTCCATGGTGCGCAGTACACGGATTTTTTCATCCTTGCTGAGGATAGGACTGCGAACCACATCGATCGGCGCCTTGAAATAAAGTGCGGGGTCACGAAGAACGTCCGCCATTTTCTCTTTCGTAAATTTCCCGGACATCGGCCCGTCCGTTCATTTCGCAAGCAGTGATCGAAGCATCCAGGCTGCTTCTTCATGCGCACCGACGCGGGCAATCAGCATGTCCGCCGTATAGACATCGTCCACTTCCTCGGCGGCCGCAACGGCGCGGCGCATGCGATCAGCGATCTTTTCATTCGCGGTGACGAGATCCTGCAGCATCTTTTCAGCGGAAGATGCTACGGGTGCACTCGTCAGGATCGACAGCTCCTCGAATTCCTTGAAGCTTGCGGGGGCAACGTGGCCGATGGCGCGGATGCGCTCGGCGATGCTGTCGGTTGCCTTGGCAAGGGCCTTATACTGCTTGTCGGTCAGCTTATGCAGGCTGTAGAAAAGCGGCCCGACCACGTTCCAGTGGGCGCCTTGCGTCTGCAAATACAGGATATAGGTGTCCGCAATCGCATGCGAAAGATAGCGCGCGAGCTTCCCGGTATCCCGGTCGGCAATACCGGAGCCGATCGTTTCTTCATGCGGTTTGGGTTTGAGGACCGTCGGTGTCTTGCTCATCTCTACAGCTCCTTTTCTGTCTTCCATCAGACAACGTCCATCCCCGGCAGCGGTTCCCTCAATTTGACAGGCTATGCCCGCGCAGGCGGGCGACGCGCTCAAGCTCGCGGATCGCCAGGGCGTGGCAAGCAACCCTCAGATCCACTTCACTTTTCTCGTGAAGGCGCCAGGCGCGCTCGCTTGCCTGCTCGATGATTTCGTCGAGGCGCTGTTCGACAATTGTGGCGATCACTTCCTTGCCCGCCTTCCCGGCAAGCCATTCATGATAGGACGCAACCACCCCGCCCGCATTGGCGAGGATATCCGGAATAACCCTGATCCCGCGCTTGGCCAGCAGCTTGTCGGCATCATCGCAGACCGCCGAGTTGGCGAGTTCCAGGATGACCTTCGCCTCGACCTTGCCTGCCACTTCCTTCGTCACCTGATGGCCGGTTGCTGCAGGGACAAGAAGATCGCAGTCAACGCCGAGAATAACGTCGCGGTCGTGCCACTCGGCGTCCATTTCGCCTTTGAAGTTGCTGAGCCTGCCACGTTCGGGCTTCAGCTCCAGAAGCTTGTCGACATCGAGGCCTTTCTTGTTCAGAAGGCAACCCGAAGAGTCGCTGACTGCCACGATCTGGAATCCGTTCTTGCCGAGCCGCCTCGCCATTTCGCCGCCAACCTTGCCAAGCCCCTGAATGGCGATACGCATCCCGTCTATATCAAGGCCGCATTTCGTCCCGAGCGTTTCGAGAACGCGCATGCCGCCTCGCGCAGTGGCACCCTCGCGGAGCTTCAGGCCGCCAAAAAGCGGCGGCTTGCCCGTCACGATATGGGGTACCGAACGGCCTTTGATCATTTCATATTCGTCCCGGAATAGCGCCATTTCAGCTTCGCCATTGCCCATGTCCGGGGCAGGGATATCTTTGTCAGGGCCGATATAATCAGCGTAAGCCTTGACCCATTCGCGGCAAAGCCGTTCGCGTTCCTTGTCAGACAGGGTCGAAGGATCAACCTGCACGCCGCCTTTGGCGCCCCCCATGGGCAGCGCGACAAGGGCAGACTTCAGCGTCATCAGAAACGCCAGGTTCTTCACTTCCTCCTCGCCCACTTTCGGGTGAAAGCGCACGCCGCCCTTGGCCGGACCCAGCAGGAAGGAGTGCTGGCAACGCCAGCTTGGCAGATACTCGAAAGTGCCGTCGTCACGATCAAGCCGCAGCCGTCGCGCGATCAAGACTTCAGGAATTTTCAGTCCATCAAGGAAGGTGGGGTCGATATCGAAAAGCGAAGCAACCGCTTTCAGGCGGCTGTGGTCGGGGAAAGGGCCTTTCATCCAGTGTCTCCTGTCGAGGATCAAACGGACGACACGGCGCGCCCGGGTTTCGAACCATCAACGATTTCAGGAGACTAGAGGTTCCGGCAGGGACTGTGCCCAATCACCCGAGCCGCTCTTTGGCGCCTTGGGCAACGGTGGCAAGCATCCCCGTGACAGCGGACGGAAGGTTAGCGGCCACATCGCGTTTGTCGATGACAGGAGAAGACCAAAGCCGCTCGGGCAGGACCCGCCGCAGGTCACTGGTCGTGCAGAAGAGATAGGGAATATGTCGGCGCGCCAGTTCATCGGCAAGTTTGTCGGTACGCTCTTGTCCGATTGTGGTTTCAAGCACCGCAGCAATCGGGTTCGCTTCCCGGCACTGGATGATAGCTTCATCTGTTGTGGTAACGGGTCCGATGACCTTGTAGCCCATATCCTCCAGCATGCTGCCGATGCCCCGTCCGGTCAGAAAATCGTCGTCAGCCAACAGGATTACAGGACGGCAGTCAGGCTTGATGGCTGCTTCCACGGTCGGAGCATTGTCCACAATACCGATCTCACCGGAGGAAATGGGGCGATAGAGGAGCGCTTCCTTTGCGTCTTCACTGCGCTGGACGCTCAGCCCCAGGTTCATCAGCGCGCGCGCAGCAGCAGACCGAGACGGCATCCTGTTTTCAAAACGCCATTCATCAACCGCATGAACCTCTTCCTGCGTCAACATTACCTGAAGACGTTCGGCTCTTTTTTCCGACATTCTATGTAATATTTCCCATTGATTGTTGCCGAGAGCTTATCACAAAAAGTGTGGCAACCATAGGGCACCCCAGCGCACGCCTTATTCTTTTAAAAATCAATATGTTGTGTGATTTTCATAACAACCAGAATGATCAAGACAAGTCCTTCGGAGCAATCCAGCCGCGCAGTTGCCGTCGGTTGTCCACCACGAAAATGCACCGCAGCCGGTAACGCTCGACAAGGCTGAGAATATCCTCGCTGCTGTCATCCGGTCGGCAGTTGCCGATGCGGGATTCCATCACATTGCCGACCATTTCATCGCCAACGGTTGCGGTGTCCGTGTCGATTTCCTGCATGATGGTATCATCAAGCAGCCCGACCGCCTCGCCGTCATCCAGAACGATCAGTTCATTGCAATCCTGATGGTTAAGGCAGGCCAGCGCCTCGCGCAGCGTCTGCTCCACACTGATGGTCGCCGTTGCCGGCCGCATGATGTCTTCAGCACATTTCAAGCGTAATTCCCCTATCGGCCTGTCCTGCACAGACTGAAACGTCGAGGCAACAGATTGGTTCCTGCAAGCCTGGCAGTAACGAGGGAACGCCGAGAGAACCCTGCCGTTGATCGCATACGAATTATCGATATCACGAGGAGACGAGATGCCGAGGGCACGCATGAAAGAGCTGGAGCCAATCGAGATTCTGTCCGTTCTCGATGAGGACGGCAATTTCGACAAGGAGCTCGCCCCCGATATTGCCGACGAAAAGTTGATCGCCATCTTCCGGGCGATGGCCAAAGCGCGGCTGTTTGATGAACGTCTGCTCAATCTTCAACGGCAAGGCAAGCTTGGCACCTTTGCGCCAGTCCGGGGGCAGGAAGCCGCGCAGGTTGGCGCTGTCGCAGCGATTGAAGCCAGCGACTGGCTTGTCCCCTCCTTCCGGGAAACGGCTGCCATGTTGTGGCGCGGGGCATCGCTTGAAGACATCTTCATTTTCACGGCGGGCTATAATGAAGGCCTCGCCATTCCTGATGACAGCAACGACCTGCCAACGTGCGTGCCAGTGGCAAGCCAACTGCCACATGCCGTCGGCATCGCCTATGCCCAGAAATATCGCCAGACCGGCAGTGTCGTCATGGCCTTCTTCGGCGACGGCGCCACCTCGGAAGGTGATTTTCACGAAGCCCTCAACTTCGCCGGCGTTTTTGAAGTGCCTGTCGTGTTTGTCTGCCAGAACAATCAATGGGCCATATCGGTACCCCGGGCTAAGCAGACCCGCGCCCACAGCCTCGCCCAAAAAGCAATCGCCTATGGCTTCCCCGGCATCCAGGTGGACGGGAACGACGTGCTTGCCGTCTTGAAAGCAGCGCGCGATGCCGTCACCCGTGCCCGCGAGGACTGCCTGCCCACCCTGATCGAATGTGTGACCTACCGCATGGGCGTGCACACAACCGCCGACGACCCGACCGTCTACCGTGACGAGGAAGAAGTGGAGGAATGGGAGGACCGCGATCCTATCGAACGGCTCCGCCTGCATATGCGCTCGCGCGGGCTGCTGGATGACAAAGCGGAAGACGCGATGGCGGAAGAACTGAAAGACGAGATCGAAAGCGCCTGGAAATCGGCACGCGATACCATGGAAGGCCTCACCGACCCGTCCATGATGTTTGATCACCTGTTCGCCGAACCCACAACGCCGCTGCGGGCCCAGCGCAACGCGTTCGAAGCACTGCGCGACGACAGAAAGGCTGCCAATGAGTGACGAACGGACCATGGTCGAAGCGCTCAATCTGGCGCTCCGCGAGGAAATGGACCGTGACGACAATGTCATGGTGCTTGGGGAGGATGTGGGTGCCGATGGCGGCATCTTCCGCGTGACCAAAGGCCTGATCGACGATTTCGGAGAATCCCGGGTGATGGACACGCCCCTTGCCGAAGCCGGCATCGTCGGCGTCTCTGTCGGCATGGCGCTCGCCGGGCTCAACCCGGTTGCCGAAATGCAGTTTTCCGGCTTCAGCTACTTTGCTTTTCACCAGATCGAGGGACATGTCGCGCGCATGCGCTGGCGCAGCCGCGGCAGGTTCACCCTGCCCCTTGTGATCCGCATGCCGTTTGGCGGCGGCGTGCGCGCCCTTGAACACCATTCGGAAAGCCGCGAGGCCTATTTCGCGCACACACCGGGCCTGCGCACTGTCATCCCCTCCGGGCCGCGCAACGCCTGCACGCTTCTCAAGGCAGCGATCCGCAGCCCCGACCCCGTCATTTTCCTTGAGCCGAAGGCCGCCTATCGCGCCTTCCGCGAAGAGGTGCCCGAGGGGCTTGATCCCGCCCAGCTCGACAAGGCCGACATCCGCCGCAAGGGCGCCGACATCACCATGATTTCCTACGGCGCCATGCTGCGGCGAACACTGGAAGCCGCTGAAACACTTGCCGAAGAAGACGGGGTGGAAGCGGAAGTTATCGACCTGCCGACCCTCGCCCCCCTTGACGCCGAGACCATCGGCGCCTCCGTGCGCCGCACCGGTCGGGCCGTCGTTGTTACCGAAGCGCCGCTGAGCTTTGGCCCGGCCGGTGAGATCGCCGCCCGCATCGCGGAGGAAGCCTTTGTCTATCTTGAAGCCCCGGTCAACCGGGTAACCGGCTGGGATGTCCCGATGCCCTTCTTCGCACGCGAGCAAAGCTATCTGCCGGACGCCCGCCGGATTACCAACGCCGCCCGCGTCACCCTAGCCTATTAGGAGCCGTTCATGAGCCACCAGTTCAAACTGCAGGACCCCGGAGAGGGCATCCATGAAGTCGAAATCCATGAGGTTCTCGTCAGCGTGGGAGACATCGTGAAGGAAGGACAGGATGTCCTTGTGGTGGAATCCGACAAAGCCGCCATCGAGATCCCTGCGCCCGAAAACGGCAAGATTGAGAAAATCAATGTATCCGAGGGCGATATCGTCACGGTCGGCGATGTGCTGATGGAAATCGGCGACGAAACGCAGGACGCGAAAGCCGACGATGACGACAAGAAAGAGAAAAGTACGAAGACCGGGAAGAATAAACAGCCCGCGGAAACATCGAAGGATAAAGACGAGGACGACGCGCCTGAATCGCAAGGCAAAGCCGGAAAAGCGACGGAAGAAAAGGAAAAGCCGACCCGCAAGGCGGAAAGCGCTAAAGCGCCAAAAAAGCAGACTTCCCGACCCGAGCAGGAACCGGAACAGGAAACGGATGAACCGGACGGCGTCAAGGCCGTGCCTGCCGCCCGCAAACTCGCGAAGGACAAGGGGATTGATCTTGCCAAGGTGAAAGGCACGGGATCGGAGGGGCAAATCACCCGCAGCGACATATTGCTGGCAGCCAGCGAAAGCACCGAACGCGAGAATTGGGAAGAATGCGTGCCCCTGCGTTCTGTCCGGCGAGCAACGGCCCGTCATATGGCTCGCGCCTGGGCAGAAATCCCTCATGTCACCCATCAGGAAAAGATCGACATCACGGAACTGGAGACTTTCCGGCAGCAGCTTGTCGATGACTTTGGCGAGACGGCGCCGAAACTGACCCTGACCGCGTTCGTCCTCAAGGCTCTTGCCCTCGTATTGCCGCGCTATCCGCGCCTCAATGCCAGCCTCGATATGGACAAAGAAGAAATATCGCTGAAACGCTATTACGATTTTGCCGTCGCCGTCGATACCGACCGCGGGCTGGTGACCCCGGTGCTGAAGGCGGTGGACCGGCATTCCATCATGGAAATCGCCGCGATGCTGGAGGATACGGCGGAGAAAGCCCGTGCCCGCTCGCTGAAAAAGGACGCGCTTACAGGCGGCACCTTCACACTCACCAATATAGGCGGCCTTGGCGGATCGTCCTTCACGCCGATCATCAATCACCCGCAATGCGCGATCCTCGGCATGGCCGCAGCCCGCCGCGAACCGGTGGTGTCTGAAGGGGGCAAAGGCGAAGAGATCACCATCCGCCTGATGCTGCCGCTCATTCTGGCATTCGATCACCGTCTGGTCGACGGGGCGGAGGCCGCACGCTTCATGAATGACCTGCGTGCAAGACTAAGCCGCCCTGCCCGCATGCTGGCAGAGTTGCAGTGACCTGGCCATCATGAACAGACGGTTCGAGCCGGCCCTGCAGGCCACGGGATGCAAACCGGCAACAGGCGGATGCCCGGCCCTTCTGTGTATTGACCTTCAATATCTTGGCACCGTCGAAGGGCATGGTCTTTTTGAAAACCACCGTAAGCTCGGCGTCCCGGAACGCCTGATCCAATATTATCTGGACCGTGTCCGCGACAAGGTCCTGCCGACCGTCAAAACGCTGCAGGAGGCATTCCGGGCACGCAACATGGAAGTCATCCATGTCCGCGTACAATCATTGACCGCCGACGGCCGCGACCGAAGCCCCGAGCATGTGCGACTTGGCATCCATGCACCGCCCGGCAGCGAACGGGCCAGCTTCCTGCCCGAGGTCGCACCACAAGGGGACGAGATCGTCATCAACAAGACGGCCAGCGGCCTGTTCACCGCCACCAACATTCACTATGTCCTGCAAAATATGAATATCACCGACCTTTATGTTGTCGGTGTCTATACGAACGAATGCGTCAGCAGCGCGGTCCGCAGTGGCGCCGACCTCGGCTATCGCATGACGCTGATTTCCGATGGCACCGCGGCCATTTCCCCCGAACTTCACAAGGCAACGCTCCTGACGCTCAAGGGGCGCTTCGCCGCCGTTCTGGAGGCTGACGAGGTCATCAAGGCGCTTGAACGGACGCACGCGCTGGAAACCTGAGAACTTTCCGGGCCTTGAAGCGTTGATCCGCCACATTCACGTGGCCCGGCCCGAATGGTGCAGGTACGCGTCTCAAGCCATATGGGAGACATCATCATGAGCAATCAAATGATTATCCAGCGGTTCATGCATGGGGCGGCCATTGCCGGCCTCTTGGGACTTGCCGCCTGCAGCGGCCGGGATACGACAAGCGAGGTTACCCGCATGCATGATCCCGCCCTGCCGGAAACTGGCAAGGTGGCGATCAGGCCAACCGTCATGATCAGCGAAAGCGACGATGGTTTTACTGAATTCGCCCGGTTGATTGCCACTGAACTCCGGGAGGAAGGCTACAGTGTCGTCGATGACCCAAGCGACGCCGACCTGATCGCATTCGTCGACTATGAAGTCAGCACCGAATACAGGAACTGGCGCCAGCACTGGTCGCCGCCTTACAGCGGATACTGGTTCCGCAGGGGAGTTTATTCGCCCTACATCTATCCTTGGGAGGAAAGTTTCTACAATTTCGGCCCGTCCACACGGGTTTATGTAACGGACGACATCAAATATGCCCGTTCGCTGGAGCTTGATATCGTCAAGCCGCTTGCCGGGCCGGACAGGACGGTTTTTGAAGGCCATGCTGTCAGCCTTGGACGCAACGCCGACCTGAGCGAAGTCATGCCGTATCTGGTCGCTGCCATGTTCTCGGATTTCCCGGGCGAAGGCGGCACCAAGGTGATTTCCATCGAGGACGATGGCATCGCCAAACCCAGCAGTATTGAAAACTACTGATGGAACGCGGCCCCTATAAAAACCTGCCACCGGATGGGTCGGAAGACCGACCCAGATGGCCCCGCTCCGGGACCAGCCGGGCAGCCCGCTTCATCGTCTATATCGTGCTGGGCATCATTCTTTTCTGGGTGATTTTCGGCTTCTGAATGCCGCATCCTCTTTTCGGAACCCCAAGTGTTTCCTCACGTTTTTCAGGTGGAAGTGACATTCCGACTGACTGAAACGAAAGGGATATGACAATGACTGGTTCAACGACCAACTATTTCCACTTCAAACATGCACTGCTTCGATATTCGGCTCTGGCCGCTCTTGTCGCAGGCCTGTCTGGCGCTTCTACGGCTGCCGAAATTACCGACATCGGTATCGTTGATGCCGTGAAGGACGAACTGACGTACGACCCGGCCGTCTATTCGACATCGGTGGATGTCAGCTCGGTCGATGGCATCGTCACCCTCAGTGGCAGGGTCGGCGATATTCTGGCGAAGGAACGTGCGGTGCGGCTGGCTGGCACCATCCGCGGTGTCCGTGCCATCGTCAACCAGATCGAGGTTGATCCCGTTCTGGACGTACCACCTGCCAATATCGAGCGGAATATCGAGCTTGCCCTGCAGGAAGACGCTGCGACCGACGACCTGAAGATCAAGGCCAAGGCCAATCAGGCCGGCTTTGTCACCCTGAACGGAACGGTGGACAGCTGGGCGCAGGTCAATCTCGTCGAGACCGTCGCTAAGGGTGTCTACGGGGTCACTGGCGTCGATAACAGGATCGACTTCAATTACACCGATGACCGTAGCGACGAGGACATCAAGGCGGATGTGAAGGCCCGGATGGACTGGAACCCGCTCATTGATGCAAAAATGGTCGAGGTCGACGTCGATGACGGGGTCGTCAGCCTTGACGGCAAGGTCGGCAGTGTCGCCGAACGCAGCAAGGCCGTCGGTCTTGCCTATGTTGCGGGCGTTTCCAAAGTGAATCTCGACGATCTTGAGGTCGACGAATGGGACGATGATATGCGCCGGCGGGAGGGCTCCGACATCGTCCGTTCGAACGAAGAAGTCACGAACGCGGTGAATGATGCCCTCTTCTATGACCCGCGTGTCTCCTATTTCAAGATTGATGTCGAGGCGGACCGCGGCGAAGTGACCCTCCGCGGGAGTGTCGACAATCTGGCTGCCAAACGTGCCGCAGGGCAGGATGCCCGCAACACCACGGGGGTCATCCGCGTGAAGAACCGGCTTGACGTGGTATCACCCATGACAGGCAAGCCCGAAAACGTGATAGCCAAGGTCGAATCCGCCCTCGAACGCAACCCCTACACCTATGACGACGATATCACTGCCGCCATGTTCGGTGGCGTCGTCCGGCTTTATGGTGATGTGGACAGTCTGTATGAAAGGGCTGAAGCCGACCGCGTGGCCTCCCGCGTTGTGGGGGTCGAGAAAGTGGTCAATCTGATCGATGTGCGCGACGACAACCTGCCGCTCGCCTATGATCCCTATCTCTATGATTTCTGGCCGAATTATGCCTGGTATGACCGCTCGCCGATCACCACCATGAAGACCGATGCCGAAATCGCCGATGATATCGAGGATCAGCTCTTCTGGAGCATAGCTGTCGACAGCGATGAAGTGAATGTCAGCGTCGACAACGGTGAAGCCACCCTTACGGGCACGGTCGATAGCGAAAGCGAACGCTATGCGGCCATCAAGAATGCCTATGATGGCGGCGCCGTCGACGTGATTGATGACCTGGAGGTCGAAAGGGTGGACGGCAGCGGCCGCTAAGCGAGACCCGCGCCTGATCATGCCTTGCCCTAGTCGTCGGCATCCAGCCAGCGTGCTTCGGCAAGGCCGATCAGTGACACGATGATCGCAGCCAGAACGGCAGCGAGCCCGGTGATCAGGTAGAGCCCGAACCCCACGCCAAGCCCCACGCCGGTAGAGAGCCAGAGGCCAATACCCGTTGTAACGCCGCGCATGTCGCCATGCCGCGCGATCATAGTCCCGGCAGCAAACACGGCAGCGGCCTCAGCCACGGCCTTCATCACAGCAAAAGGATTGCCGCCGGATGCTGCATTTATTTTGGGATCTTCCAGGAGCGCCAGCGTGAGCAAGGCAAAAACGCACCCGCCAAGCGAGGCCAGCATATAACTGCGCAGGCCAGCGGCTTTCGACCGGATTTCCCGGTCGAGCCCCAGCGGCAGAACGAGAAGGCATGCAAGCCCCAGCCGCAGGATCAGGGTTGGTGTTTCGATCGTATGACTGGCCGACAACAGATGCTCGATGTCAAACATGATCGCCCTGCAGGTCTGACCGGCGCTTGGGATCGTCCAGCACCTCAACGAGCCCGGCCAGTTCCCTGAGGCTTTGGGCCCGAACGGCAGGGTCGATTGAGACGGCGCGGCGAACCCCGCTCAAGGCGGCTCGCTCGGCCTCACACATCTGGGCTTGCCTGTCGCGCACGGACTCGTCCATCTGGAGCGCCCGGATGCGCTCCCGTGAAGCATCAAAGTCCCGTATCACGAGATCATAGGAGGCTGGCTCGCCGTCAATCTGCTTCGCCGGTGCTGCAACACGGGCAAGGATCGTCTGGTTGGCGTGTGCCAGCGCCCGGTAGGAGTCGCATTCGTTCTTGGTGTCCGCCCTGTCGGCCAGCTTCTGGGCTACGAGTGCTGCATTTTCGAGGGCAACACAGGCCCGCTCGAACAAGGGGTTGGCCTCATCCGGCCTGTGGTCGCCTCGACCGCTCATCGCATCCTCCATATGGGAATTCCTGAAAGGAACGGAATTAACGAGACGGCGAACGATGCGTTCCCGGAGAGGCGCGCAGATGCAACGTCCATCCTCCGGCATCGTTTATATACGGAGACCTTCCTTCACAACTTCAAGGAAACCCGATGGGCCTGACCCGATATTTTGAACGACGCAACCTGAAGCATTCCGGCGAACCGGGTGACGATGCCAAGGAGTATGACGCGCCGATTTTCGTGATCCATGAACACAAGGCATCGAACCATCATTTTGATTTCCGCCTGGAATGCGACGGTGTCCTGAAAAGCTGGGCTGTCCCGAAAGGCCTTTCCACTGACCCCCGTGAAAAGCGGCTGGCAGTCCAGACCGAGGACCATCCGCTTGCCTATGCCTCCTTCGAAGGTGTGATCCCGGAAGGCGAATATGGTGCCGGGCCTGTGCTTCTGTGGGACGAAGGGCCCTTCGACAATGCCACCCGGCAGGAAGGACGCCCCGTCACACTCACCAGGGCCCTTGAAGACGGCTTCGCCGAGATCCGGCTGCACGGCCACAAGCTTTGCGGCGGCTATGTCCTGAAAAAGTTCGATAGCGCGGAAGGCGATGACAAATGGCTGATCATCAAGAAGGCCGACGACGAAGCCGATGCCCGCCGCAATCCGGTTTCCACCGAGCCGCAGTCGGTGAAGTCCGGCCGCAAGATCGACGAATTGAAGGAGCAGGATCAATGAAACTTGCAGAACAGATTCCGGAAGATGTCGAATTCACCAATCCCCGCAAGCTCCTCTTCCCCCGCGACGGCTTCACCAAAAGCGACGTGATCAGCTATTATTGGCGGATCGCAGACCGCATGCTACCCTATCTGCGGGGCAGGGCCATCACGGTTCGCCGTTTTCCCGATGGTATTGGTGAGGATGGCTTTTTCCAGAAGAACGCCACAGACGACATGCCGGACTTTATCCAGACAAAAGAAATCGCAACGGCAGATGACACCATGCAGGCGATCTTGGTGAATGAAGCGGCTGAGCTTGTCTGGCTGGCGAACAAAGGCGCGATCGAATTTCACGCGGCCCTTGCCATGGCAGAAACGCCCAATCACCCTGATCAGATCATCTTCGATCTGGACGCTACATCGGACGAATTTTCAAAAATCCAGCAAGTGGCAGAGGCATTGAGGGCATGGTGCACCGAGAATGACATCCGGCCGTTTGTGAAAAGCACCGGGTCACGCGGGCTTCATGTGCATATCCCCATCAAGGATATCCAGAATGGCGATTTCGACACCATTCGGGCCTGTGCGAAGCGGATCGCCCAGCATGTGGTCGATGAATGTCCGGATATCGCCACCCTCGAGCAGCGGAAAGAAAACCGCGGTGACCGCGTTTACATCGATGTGCAACGCAACGGTTATAACCAGACCGCCATCGCCCCCTATTCGCTACGCGCCCGGAAAGGCGCACCGGTCGCCACGCCGCTTGACTGGGAGCGCGCCGTCCAGCTTGAGACAAGCGGCAACCGGTACAAGCTGAACACGCTTTTCAAACGGCTTTCGCAAACCGAAGACCCGTGGAAGGACTTTGTCCCGCACGCCGTTCAGCGTGGTGCCTTCGGGCTGACATTCTGATGACGCGTCATTGAAACCTTGTCGGTTTCCACAAGGTCCGGTTTCTCGCCCGCAACCCCGGCCCTTGCCATTTCCCACATCCGGCTCATGGCCCGCGCTTCCTCGTCCCAATATTGACCCTGCACCAGCCTGACCCGCACAAGGCGCGTATCGGGTGCGTCCACCTTCAGATGCGCATACCAGCGGCTGATCTCCGGCGACCAGAGCTGCGCCATCTTTTCGCGATCGTTGATAACTTCGGCGTTGCCGGAAAGGGATACATAGTTCGACTGCTCCTCGTCCTGCAGGGCGATGTTAACATCATTGGCGCGGCGCACCTCGTCCACCAGATGATCGTCGGTGGATGTGAAGAACCATAGCGCGTCATAGTGACGATCAGGATGCAGGAACATCGGGCGGCTGCGCAGCACATTACCGTCCCGCGTGGTCAGCATTGCCACCTCATGTTCGCCGATCATTTCCCAAAGCTTGTCGCGTTCTAGCTGTTCGGTGGATGCCATTTGATCTTCTCCTCATGTTCGGGTTTCAGGGGCATATCTCGCCAACGCTCAGGAACCATGCGGGTTCCCGCAGGAACCCCGCACAGGCACCGCCGTTATTCGGACAACTGACATACCCGGCAAGGACGAGAAAGATGAATGACAGACCACCGGTCATCGAACTGGTAACCCCCGGCGAGTTGAACGCAAAGGCAGCCAGGTCAATCCGCGAAAACAGGGGCTTCTACAGGGTCATCGGTTTCGTGGCGATCATCATGGGGCTGGCGGCCATCGCGCTTCCGGGTCTTGCATCCGTTGCTGTCGAATTGATGCTCGGGGCCATTCTTGCCATTGGCGGGCTCGCGCAAATCATCAACGCCTTCATGGCACGGCGTGGCACCGCCAAAGTGACAAGCTCGCTGCTCCTCGGCCTTATGGGGCTCATCGCCGGCGGCTTGCTGCTCGCTTACCCATGGCTTGGGCTCATCACCCTCACTCTTGTGATGTCGGGTTATTTTCTCGCGTCAGGCTTCACCCGGCTTTATTTCGCGACAACCCTGCGGCCGACAGACCGCTGGGGTTGGTTGCTGGCCAGCGGCGTTGCCTCGTTAGCCCTTGCCCTACTCATCCTGACCGGGCTGCCGCTGACCGCCACCTGGGCCGTCGGGATCCTGTTCGCAGTTGACAGCTTTTTCTATGGCATGGCGCTTCTGGGGATCGTGTCGGGATCGCGCGCCTATCTGGGCAGCGATATCTGACGCCCGGCCTTACCGGCTGTGCGCGTCGATATCGGCCGTATAGTTGCCCATCGCGAATTCCCAGTTGATATGACTGTCGACAATCGCCTTCAGATAGGCACCCCGGTCATTCTGGAAATCCAGATAATAGGCGTGCTCCCACAGGTCGATGGTCAGCAGCGGAGTCTGGCCATGCACCACAGGCGTATCGCCATTCGCGGTTGTCACGATTTTCAGCTCACCCCCGTCACGCACCAGCCAGAGCCAGCCACTGCCAAAGTGGCTCACACCCTTGTCGACGAACTTTTCAAGAAATGCCTCAACCCCGTTGAAGTGGACGTCGATATCGTGGGCAAGCTCGCCCGAAACGCCGCCTGTCCGGGGCGACAGGCTGTACCAGAAGAACGTGTGGTTCCACGCCTGGGCCGCCTGATTGAACAGGGCCGTGTCTTTCTGTTTGTACGCGGCCTGAACGATAAGTTCGAGCGGCCGTTCGTCAAGGTCGGTACCCTTGATCAGGGCGTTTGTCTTGTTCACGTAGGCTTTGTGGTGTTTGCCATGGTGATACTCGAACGTCTTTCTCGAGATATGGGGCTCAAGTGCGTCCGGTGCGAATGGCAGGTCGGGCAGTTTGATCGGCATGGAACATTCCTTCTCGGTGGGCGTTGGTCGATTGCCCGATCAACGGCAGCGCCAAAGTGTGGTTCCACACATCAACCAGCATGCAGGTTGCGGCGCGCCCGGGAAAGCCGGCTTTTGACCGTGCCGACGGCGATCCCCATCTGGCGGGCGATGCGGTCATGCGGCCAGCCGTTGAAGATGCTGAGCTGGATCACCCGTTGCTCCTCGCGGCGCAAATCCTTGAGGCGGGAGACTACCTCAAGAAGCTCGATGCGCTTCTCCTGCGAGGGGGCACAGTGCACTTCGTGATACCAGTCTTCGATGGGTACATGATGACCGCGGCGGGCAAGCTTGCGCCGGTTGTCGATATGGGCGTTCCGCATGATTGTGAACAACCACCGCCTGAGATTGGTGCCCGGCGCAAACCGGTGCTGGTTCCGCACCGCAAGCTCAAGCGTTGTCTGGAGGAGGTCGTCACTGCCATCCCCGTCTCGGACAAGGGAGCGCGCATAACGGCTCAGATGCGGAATTTCTTCATCAAGATTCTCAAGACTACATGCTTCACGTTCACTCATGATCACCTCCGTTTAAACAAAGAAGATCATACAGAGAAGAGCATGTATTTATATTTCAATCTGTGAAACAAATTAACTTATTACACTACATGATATGTTGAATTATAAACACCTACACTATGATGCTATACTTAAAATTACGCATCATACTCAACATACTCATTTTACACATCAGCACCTCCGGAACCGCAATCGCCCGTCAGCGTTGGTCGCTCACAGGAGGGTTTGAAGTTCCGATGAAGACTGCCCAGGATGTGATGCGCCCGGCAAACAGGGTCATTCAGATCGACCAGCCGATCACCGAAGCCCATGCCCGGTTCAAAAATTGGAACTGCGATCATTTGATCGTGGTGGACGGCGACAGGTTCAAGGGCGTGCTACACCGGTCCCTCGCCTTTTCGGCACAGGAGGGACAGACGGAACCCGCGGAAACCGTCGGCGACCTTAAGTCGCTCTTGCTTCGTATATGCCCGCTCGATGCGAATATCAGCGACCTCCGCCACATATTTGAACGGTTCGCGGTTTCCCTGATCCTGATTGTCGATGATGAGCGCCAGGTGTGCGGCTATGTGACCCCGGAAGACGTGCATATGGTGCATCCGGTCGGCGGTCGCGCCCATCTACCAACAGCATCGGTGATGGGCACCTCGCTCCCCCGCGACAACAGAGAACCCTACACGATGAACCCCCACCTCGAGCTGTAGCCAGCAGGCACAGTCCCTTCCGTATGTGCGCCACTGATGCCCCGCAGACGGCCGCGGACCGGGCGGTGCCCGCCTTCGCGCCAAATTCTGCGAAGCGCGGAAACCGCACTGCCCGGATGGCGTTGATCCACCGTCACTGCGACAAACAAGAACAAAGGAGAAGGACCATGAAAGTTGAAAAAGTCATGACACGCGAAGCCGAATGGGTCGGGCCCGATATCACGATCCCGGAGGCTGCGAAGCGTATGAAGGAAAAAGGCATCGGCATCCTGCCGATCGGCGAGAACGACAAGCTTATCGGGATGCTTTCCGACCGCGATATTGTCATCAACTGCCTGGCAAACGGGCTGGATATGACATCCACCAAAGTGCGCGACGCAATGTCGAAGCAAGTGCTTTATGTCTATGACGACCAATCGGTCGAGGAAGCAGCGAAAAGCATGGCCGACAATCAGGTTCGCCGCATGCCGGTACTGAACCGCCAGAAACGCCTCGTTGGCATGGTCACCATCGCCGATATTGCCGGCAGCGGTTCAGCAAAAGCCGCTGGCGAAGCCTTGGGCATGATCTCCAGATAAATACCATTGTATCCCGCAACGCGACAGGGCCGCCCCTCGATTGGGGGCGGCCCTGTTTTGGTTTGCACACGAGCAGGCAGGCCTTAACGGCCGATATGCCGGTCGGCCCTTTGCATGCTGATGGCCGCAACGCCCGCGCCAATCGCAAGGGCTGCTATGCCACTCATCACCGGATGCTCGCGGATCGTATCGGTCAGGGCATCCGCCCGGTCGCGGGCGATGCGGGCAGCCTCGCGCGAGACTTCCTCGGCTCGGTGACCAGCACGCGTCAGCCCATCTGTGGCCTGGTCGGCTGCGTGATTTACGGCATTGTCACCGTTGGCGATTGTGCGGGCGGCCAAAAGCCCGGCGCCCACCGCGACCATCGTCAGCGGTACCGCATTGTCCTTGATGAAGTCGGTGGTGGCCTCCATCGCGGGCCTGTTGTCATCAATCGCTTTCGCGATCTTCTTTGCTGTTTTGGATTTCTTTTGAGCCATTTTCAAACTCCTTTCTGTTTGTTTCCGAAGACGTGGCACCATTGCCATCGATACGTACCGGCCAGATCATCAGCGCAACGGCGAGAAGGGTGAATATAAGCGCCACTGCGAGGCACGCTGCCCAATCCGGCATCATGGTTTCAAGATAGGCAGACAGCCCGAGCGACAACCAGATCAGCGCCAGTATCGCTGCCACCAGCCCCAAAGAGCGGACGGCCATTCCTTTCAGGTAACCGCGGGCGCGGTCGGTCAGCCGGTCGCTGACCATGTCGGCCGCATGCGAGGCGATCACATCAAGGCCTGATGTCAGGGCCGTCGCCATGCTATCGAGGAACCCGGCATTCCGGGGGCGAGTGTCAGACGGCCGCGGGGCCTCCCAGTCAGTCGCCTGATCCGGCATGTCCGGCCCTGTTCAGATAATGGGCGAGTGCGGCACCGGCGATGGCAGCCCCTCCCAGATACAGCCAGGGATAGCGTTCCGATCCTTCCTGCACCTTGCAGAGAAGATCATTGGCATCGAGCTTCAGCATGTCGGACGACCAGCGACCGACCCCTTCCGCCGCTGCGGCGGTAAGGTTTGCGGCACTCTCGTGCCCTGTCTGCTCGAGACTACCGGACGCGGCCTTCATCGCCATCGTCAGATCGTCGACCTGAATGGCAAGCGCCTTCTGCTGCTCTGCCAGAAAGGCATCGATTGCCAGGCGAATAACATCTTCAGGGCGTTTCGCCCCGCCGTTTGCCTTGCGTGTTGTCTGTACTGGCTTTGCCATGGTTTCACTCCTTCCGGTCAGCCGTTTTCAATCGTCAAATGCCACAGATTGCCATCAAACCGGCGGCGGCGGACGGCGCCCGCTGATCAGGCTGGCGACCAGCGTGATCACAAAGAGCACGAGGAAGATAAAGAACAGGAATTGCGCAATTTCCGTGGCCGCAGCCGCGATACCGCCAAAACCGAACACGGCGGCGATAAGCGCAATGATGAAAAACGTGATTGCCAGGCGTAGCATTCGGCATCTCCTTCTTTTCGCCCCAACTCATGAACGAGTTGTGATCAAAAGGGTTGCAATCATTGCTGGAATGCCCGATGCGCGGTCGCCTTCATGTCGCCTGGCCGGGATGGCGGCCTTCCGAGAATTCCTCCACCATCTTCGCGCAGAAGATATCAAGGTCTGCGGGCTTGCGGCTTGTGACGAGCCCTTCATCGACCACCACTTCGGCATCAACCCAGCTGGCCCCGGCGTTGGTGAGGTCGGTCTTCAGGCTTGGCCACGAGGTAACCTTGCGGTTCACGAGGACGCCTGCCTCCGCCAGCATCCATGGTCCGTGGCATATCGCGGCAACCGGTTTCGATTGTTCGAAAAAGGCCCGCGTGAAGGCAACGGCCTTCTTGTCGAGCCGCAACTGGTCGGGATTGCGAAGGCCGCCCGGCAGGACAAGGCCGTCATAATCCTCCGCCTTTGCCGAGGCAACGGCGCGGTCGACCTTGAAGGCCTCGCCCGGCTCGCCATGTCGTTCAGCCCTGATCGAACCGAGCGTCGGTGAGATCAGGTCGATCTCCGCCCCCGCTTCCCTTGCGGCATTCCATGGTTGTGTCAGCTCCGTTTCCTCAACGCCGTCGGTCGCGAGGAAAGCGATCCTTCGTCCCGAAAGTCTCTTTTTACCCATCATCTTTCTGTTCCTTTCATGCTGTTGTGACACAACCGCCCTGTTCCACCGCTTGCCGGCAGAGAAACCTGAAAAGGCCCAGCTGGCGGCTGTCCCAGGGCAGATATTCCGGGTGCCATTGCACCCCGACAAGGCAGGGCCGGGAGGGATCTTCCACCGCGAGGGTCATGCCGTCCCGGTCATGTGCCGTTGCAACGAGCCCCTGCCCGAGCCGGTCGACAGCCTGCCGGTGCAGGCTATTGACGCGAACCGACTGCCTGCCGAGAATGCTGCCAAGCCTGCTTGCCTGATCAATCATCACACGGCGGCGCGGCAGCAGCACCCGGCCACGAGGCGCCCGTTTGTAAACCGCGACAATGTCCTGAATGAGCGTTCCGCCGAGATGCACATTGATCATCTGTGACCCCCGGCAAACCCCCAGCACGGGCATCTCCCGCGCCAGCGCCTTGTCGATCAGGTCACGCTCAAGGGCATCGCGCTTGGCGTCGAAACGCACATTGGGCCGCAATTCGCCACCATAGATTTCAGCCCCGATATCATCACCGCCGCCAACCACAAGGCCGTCCAGACGGTCGATATCAACGGGGTCCGAAGGAGTGATCCTGACCGGTGTGCCAGCGCTCCTGAGGACCGCCAGACGGTTGAAAGTCCAGCTGAACCAGGCACCCTGATCCGAGCAGGTAACACCGATGACGGGGCGGGTTCTGAGCACCGTATCTCCTTGTTGCAGTTTGCGGTTATAAGAGAACGTCCTCCACGGTGCGGACGTTCCGAATGACTGACCTGCGGGAACGGCAAAGCGAACCTACCGTTAAAATGTCGGATTTGGCTGCGACGATCAGTTTCACGTGCCAACAGGAAAAGGAGACGACGAACAGTGACAAAACCCCAGATGCCCCCGATTGAAACAACCGCCGGGAGCGACGCCCGGCGCGTCGGCGTTGAAATCGAATTTGCGGGGCTTGCCCCCGGGGATGCGGCCGGCGTGGTACAGGATTGTTTCGGCGGATCACTGTCGCAGGTCGATCTTTACCACTGGAAAGTTGCGGGTTCCGCCCTTGGCGACTTCAACGTCAAGCTTGATACGCAATATGTGGAAAAGGGCAGCAGCGAACTGCAGCGCATGATCGAGAAGGCGGACGAAGACCTCGGTGTCAGGCTCAGGCAGTTTGTCGGCCAGCTTAGCGAAAATCTGGTACCGACCGAAGTTGTCGGCCCACCAATTGCCATGGCCGATATCGGCGAGATGGACCGCCTGTGCAATCAGCTTCACAAGGCGGGCGCCAAAGACGGCCACCGCAACCCCTTGCATGCCTTCGGATTGCATCTGAACCCCGAAGTCAGCGGCACAGAGGTGGGCGATATCCTGCCCACCCTGCAGGCCTATCTCTTCCTGTCGCCATGGCTGCGCGAAAAGGTCGGGCTTGATCTGTCCCGCCGCCTGTTACCCTTTATCGACCCGTTCCCCGACGAATACGGCTCCTTGGTGGTGCGCGCCGACTATGAGCCTTCGATGGAGGAACTGATCTGCGACTATCTTGACCATAACGACACCCGCAATCGGGAGCTCGACCTCCTGCCCCTTTTCGCTCATATCGACCGGGACCTCGTTAGCAGCCGGATCGACGATCCCCGGATCAAGTCGCGGCCAACCTTTCATTACCGGCTGCCCGAAGCGCGGCTTGAAAGTGAAGACTGGTCCGTTGCCATCGAATGGAACCGCTGGGTGCTTGTCGAGCGACTGGCGGCAGACGACAAGGCCATGGCCGACCTTCTGGCAATGGGTGATTATCCGAAGGCGCCCGAAGAAATTGCGAATTTCATCGGCACCGTTACAGGAACCGGGCTTGCACCAACGCGTTGATCGGTAAATTTCCCCAACGATGGAGATGCACCGAAATGACCAGCATGGCAGACTTGCGCGATCCCGATACCCCCTTGCCCGCCCCGGCGCTTGATCAGTTGTTCCGAGAGGCCAGAACCTACGCCGAATGGCGCGACAAACCGGTAAACCCGGAAACGCTGCAAACACTCTATGATCTGCTGCGGCTTGGCCCCACCTCGGCCAATTGCTGCCCTGCCCGCTTTGTCTTCGTGGCAACACCGGCCGGCAAGGAAAGCCTGCGTCCCCATCTTGCCAAAGGCAATGTCGAGCAGACGATGAGTGCACCTTGCACCGTTATCGTCGCCTATGATCCGCGCTTCTATGAGAAGATGCCGACCCTGTACCGACAGGCCGACATGAAAGCCTATTTCTCGAAAGATCCCGATTTCACGTATGAAAATGCTCTCCGGAACGGATCGCTGCAGGGCGCCTACCTGATCCTTGCCGCCCGTTCGCTCGGGCTCGATTGCGGCCCGATGTCGGGCTTCAACAACAAGACGCTGGACGAAACCTTCTTCGCCGAGACGGGTTGGAAATCCAACTTCCTCTGCAATCTGGGCTATGGCCGGAAGGACTCGCTCACCCCTCGCAACACGCGCCTTTCCTTCAAGGAAGCTTGTCGGGTCGCCTGACCCTCAAACGAGCCAGGAGAGACCCATCCAGAGCCCCATGCCCACCATGACCAGATTTTCCGTCAGGGAAATGAAACCGAGCGGCACATCGGAATCGCCGCCAACGCAGGCACATTTCAGGTCACGTTTCTCCAGATAAACGGCCTTGAAGACCGAAGCAACGCCGACACCGCCGATGAAGAGCGCTATCGGCGCCGCAAGCGTCCCGAAAACCCCGCCCGCAACCATCAGGACGCCCGCGCCGGCTTCCGCAAACGGATATACAAAGGCATATGGGACCCACCTGCGCGCCAGCAGGTCATACTGGAGAAACATTGTCGAAAAGCTCTCAAGGTCCCGCAGCTTCTGAATCCCCAGAACACACATCGAGAAGGCTGCGAACCAAAGGATTGTTTTCCCTGAAACAAGCAGCCCCGTGGCCGCTGCACTGGCCGCAATCGCCATCAGGGCACATGTGGAGAAAATGACAATGACCGGCCAATAGGACGTGCCGTTCTGCCTCGTCTCATCATCCGAAAACATTGCGCGAAGCTCATCGTAGCCGCCGACCCGCTTGCCCCTGATGAAGGTTTGCGGGGTTGTCTCGACATTGTGGCGACGCATGAAGGCCTCCGTCTCCTCCCGCGTCGTCAGGTGATGGTCTTCGACCTCAAAGCCATGGTGTCTCAACAGCCATCTGGACTTTAATCCGTAGGGGCAGAGATGGTCAGGCATGACCATCCGGTAGAGGACTGCTTTTTTGGCGATCTGATCATTATCCTGCTCGAACATGGATTTTCCCTTGGCTGTTATAACGAGCACAGGGGAACCAACGACTGGAAGCGGCAATAGCTCCGGATCATATCGAGCTCAAGAGGATGCAAGTGAGCTTTCGCAGACACCGCATGAGATACAACATGCGAGCGAAAATGCCTTGCAATGCGTTCTGGCTAGAGGCGGTACCTGCTCGCAGTCGGCTGCAGCTCTAAAGTGGCCAGACCCACAGGATCATCGGTATGGCAACGACAGTGATGAGCAGTTCAAGTGGCAGCCCGACACGCCAGTAATCCCCGAAGTGATAGCCCCCCGGCCCCATGACCAGCGCATTGTTTTTGTGTCCGATCGGGGTCAGGAAAGCGCAGGACGAGCCAACCGCCACGGCCATCAGGAAGCTGTCGGGGTTGACATCCAGCGCCGACGCCAGACCGATGCCGATGGGTGCCATCATCACCGCTGTCGCCACATTGTTCATCAGGTCCGATAGCGTCATCGTCGCAATGAACAGAAGCGTCAGGATGAAGGCCGGCGAATGGCTGCCCGACAGGCTCAAGATACTTTCGGTGATCAGAACCGTTGCCCCTGTTGTTTCGAGCGCCCCTCCGATCGGAATCATGGCAGCAACCAGCACGATCACGGGCCAGTCAATCGCTTCATAAATATCCCGGGCCGGCACTATAACAAACAACACCATTCCAAGCGCTGCAAGTGCAAGGGAAACGGTCAGGCTTGCGACGCCAAGCCCCGCAAGCGCCACTGCGCCCGCGAGCAAACTCGCTGCAATCCATGCATGGCTGCGTTTTCCCATCAGAAAGCCGCGCTCTGCCAGTGGCAAAATCCGAAGCCGCGCCATCGTGTCTGCAATGCCGTCGGCATCCCCCTGAAGCAGCAAAACATCGCCCGAACGGAAGACAACCTTGTGAAGACGTTTTCGGATGGTCTGGCCCTGGCGCGAAATCCCCAGCAGGTTGATGCCGTACCGCGACCTTAACCGCAGCTCACCACTTTCGCGGCCGATCAGGCGGCTGTCGGCCGAAACCACGGCTTCAACGAGTACCACGTCATCAGACGCAAAAAGGCCCTTGCCATTGTCGGCGCTGCCTTTTGTCTCGAGCCCAAGTTTGTGGACAAATTTGTCAAGTTCCTTCGGGCCCGTTTCCAGCAACAGAATATCCCGTTCCAGAATTGTTGCCGATTTGGGCAGCCGCAGCATGGGCTTGTGGTTGCGCACAATTCCGGCAATGCTGAGATCGCAGGCTTCGGCAATTTCTTCAAGCTCTGCCAGCCGCATGCTGACTGCTGACGAGCCTTCGGGCACCAGCACCTCGGCCAGATAGTTACCCACATCAAACAGCTCGTCCGGTGCCGATTTGGCCTGTCTTTCCCGAGGCAGCAGCCGCCAGCCGACAAGCGCCAGATAGACAATGCCCACTATGGCCACCGCAAGCCCGACCGGGGTGAAATCAAACATCGAGAAGGGCGCGCCGAGCGCGTCGTTCCGGAAATGACCGATCACGATATTGGGCGGCGTACCGATCAGGGTGATCAATCCCCCGAGGATTGAGCCGAAAGATAGGGGCATCAACAAGAGTGCTGGCGACCGGTTCGCCTTTTTCGCGCTTTCAATGGTGGCCGGCATCAGAAGCGCAAGCGCTGCCACATTGTTCATCACCGCCGAGAGGGCGGCGGCAAAACCCGACATGACGCCGATTTGTCCGGCGAGACTTTTGAGGGGCGGTACCACAATATGGGCGACGCGATCAATTGCACCCGAGTTGGCCAGCCCCTTGCTGATAATCAGGACGGCCGCCACCGTAATCACCGCCGGGTGGGCAAATCCCTCGAAGGCGGTGTCAGAGGGTACAATGCCGATCAGCACGCAGACCAAAAGGGCGCTAATGGCCACAATGTCGTAGCGCCAACGGCCCCATGCGAAAAACACGAAGA
Source organism: Pseudokordiimonas caeni (assembly GCF_026719705.1). GTDB lineage: Bacteria > Pseudomonadota > Alphaproteobacteria > Sphingomonadales > Kordiimonadaceae > Gimibacter > Gimibacter caeni. The sequence goes on from NZ_JAPPRR010000001.1 coordinate 1,691,737, forward strand.
CACCGGCAAGCACGATGAAAAGACTGATTTGATCCATGGACATGCGGCAAGCGTCGCATTCGTCTTGGGCGGTGTAAAGCCCTCCGTTGAGAGCCTCAACAACATATGTGTTGATACCCCAAAACCTCGTAGATAAGGCATCAGAACGGCACGCCACATCAACGTTCGAAGCGGTTAAAATCGCCAGAAGGGAACAACAGAAAATGTAAAATATATAAATTAAATCAATAACTTAAATTCATTGTCGCCCACTGCCGTCACCAGAGTAATAATTATATCAATCAGTTACAAGCACTTGGCGCAAGGTTGGCGCACGAAATTTGCTAGTTTCACAATGATTGTAAGCGGCAAATTAGCTGCGCCATGGCGCCGCCTTTGCGTCACTTTGCCCCATAACAGAATTGTCAGAAGACATGTGCGAAGCGTCTGGTACGATGTCGGCATGCGCAAATTCATTGCACATATCGGCAGCGGCCTGAGAGCTATTATGACTGCATGGATCATCCTTGCAGCGTCGCTCGTTATTGTGACAACCACCCCTCTTCCTGTTGCAGCTTCTAGCCCTGCGCCGACGCAGGATGCGCAGGTCATGACCATGGATGCATCTGACTGTACCCAGCCGTGCGGCGATGACTGCCGCATGGAGGACGGACGCTGCGTCATGGCTGTCCAATGCCCGACTGCGACTTCGTTCCCGAGTTTGCTACCGCAACCGACGCACCTGTATGTTCCCGCAAAGAGCGCTACCTATTCCCGCCTTTTGGCGCATGTACCCTTGGGCCATGCCACTTCCGGCTTAAAACGACCTCCGAGGATTGTCTGACATCATCCGCTGAAGCTTCCGTTGCCCTTGTGGCGTGAAGCTTCATCCCGTTTTGTCTGACGACCCCGGAGTCATTCCATGACCAGTTCCCATCAGCGGCCACGGCGAGCCGCGACCCTTGCCATTCTGGTGCTTGCCGGCATCGGTATCGGCCTCGCGCTACCGCACCTTCAACATGTTTTCATGCAGCATGATACTGCTGCAGACGGCGAGCCGCGATCCAATACCGGCTCGGACGGTGAACGCCGCATCCTTTATTACCGCAACCCCATGGGGCTACCCGATATTTCCCCCGTCCCGAAACAGGATGAGATGGGGATGGATTATATTCCTGTCTATGCCGATGAAGCCTCGGCGGAGGGCACCATCAAGGTCGCAGTCGAGAAAGTGCAGCGGGCTGGCGTGCGCACCGAACCTGTACGTACCACCATCCTGAGCCGCACGATACGCGGCGCCGGTACGCTTGCGATGAACGAGTCCGCTGTATCGGTGGTGACCGCCAAGTTCGACGGCTTCGTGAACAAGCTGAAGGTGCGCACAACGGGCGAGCGCGTTACGGCCGGTGAGCCGTTGATGACCGTCTGGATCGAAAGCCCCGATGTGCTAAGGAAAATGGCAGACCTCGCCTCTCTCAAGACGGGCAACCGTACAGCCAAGCTCGCCGCCGATAACCTGCGCCAGTTCGATATCCCTGACGCCGATATCGCCGCTATTGCCAAAAATGGCGGCAGCAGCCGGATCGTGACCCTGAATGCGCCCTCCGCTGGCACGGTGATGCAGAAGCCGGCAATGGATGGCATGCGCTTCGCGGCCGGTGCCCCGCTGTTCCAGATTGCCGATCTTTCCACGCTATGGGCCGAAATCGAGGTTCCAGAACAAGATCTTGGCCATATCCGCAAGGGCCAACCCGTTACCCTGCGGCTGCCTTCGCGCCCCGAAGAGGCGTTCGAGGGCAAGGTCAGCTTCATTTATCCCGATATCAATATGGCGTCGCGCTCGGGTCGGGTACGGGTCGTGGTACCGAATGCGGATGGTGCCCTGCAAACCGGCCTCTTTGTCCATGCCGGGATCGCCGTGCAACTGAGCACCAATCCGGTGCCCGCCGTGCCCACCGCTGCAGTCATTGATGATGGCAAGCGGCAGGTCGTGTTCGTGTCGCGCGGCGAAGGCGTGTTCGAACCCCGCGATGTGGCGCTCGGCGGACGGGCGGGTGACCTGATTGAAATCCGCGACGGGGTTGATGAAGGCGAAGAGGTTGTCACCCACGGCACCTTCCTCATCGACGCCGAAAGTAACCTGCAGTCGGCGCTCGCGGCCTTTTCCGCCAAGGGAGACGATCAATGATCGCGCGCCTCATTGCCTGGTCGGCGCGGAATGTCGTCCTTGTCCTCATCGCCACCTTCATGGCGCTCCTTGTGGGTATTTACGCCGTCACGCGCCTGCCGCTTGATGCGATCCCCGATCTTTCAGACACGCAGGTGATTGTCGTCACCGATTATCCGGGACAGGCGCCGCAGGTGATTGAGGACCAAGTCACCTTCCCGCTCAGCTCCGCCATGCTCAATGTACCAAAGGCGCGGGTGGTGCGGGGCTTCTCCTTCTTCAGTGTGTCGTTCGTCTATGTGATTTTCGAGGACGGGGTGGACCTTTACTGGGCCCGCAGCCGTGTTCTTGAATATCTGAACGGTGTATCGGGCAGCCTGCCGGATGGTGTCACACCGCGCATCGGGCCGGATGCCACGGGGGTCGGCTGGGTATATCAATATGCGCTGAAGGCAGACGACCTGAACCTTGCCGAAACCCGCTCGCTGCAGGACTGGCAGGTCCGCTACGGCCTCGCCCGCGCCGAAGGTGTGGCGGAGGTCGCCAGTGTCGGCGGGTTCGTACGGCAATATGCCCTCGTCGTCGATCCCGAACGCCTGAAGCAATATGGCATCACGCTGCAGATGGTGAGCGACGCTGTGAAGGCCAGCAACCGCGACGTCGGCGGCCGCACGCTGGAGCTTTCGGAAACAGAATTCATGATCCGGGGCCGCGGTTATCTGACCGGCCTTGAGGATATGGAATCCATCGTCCTTAGGGCCGCAGGCGGTACCCCGATCACCGTGGGTGATGTGGCGCGGGTGGAACTGGTGCCGGCCGAACGGCGTGGTATTGCCGAACTGAACGGTGAAGGCGAGGTCGCCAGCGGCATCGTTCTGCAACGGCAGGGCGCCAATGCGCTTGATGTGATCGAGAACGCCAAAGCCGAGCTTGAAAGCATCGCCAAAAGCCTGCCCGAGGGGGTCGAGATCGTCAGCGTTTACGACCGCTCCAGCCTTATCGAGCGGGCAATCCAGACACTTGTCTCCACGCTGACGGAAGAAAGCATCGTGGTGGCCCTCGTCTGCTTCATCTTCCTGTGGCACGCCCGGAGCGCCCTTGTCGCCATCATCACCCTGCCAGTGGGCATCCTGATGGCGCTCGCTGCCATGTATTTCCTCGGCATCCCGTCGAACATCATGAGCCTCGGCGGGATCGCCATCGCCATCGGCGCGATGGTGGATGCGGCGATTGTCATGATCGAAAATGCCCATAAGCGGCTAGAGCATGCCCCCGAGGGCACGCCGCGCATCGAAACGCTTGTCAGGGCCGCGCAGGAAGTTGGACCCGCACTTTTCTTCAGCCTCCTGATCATCACCGTTTCCTTCCTGCCCATCTTCACCTTCGAGGCGCAGGAAGGCCGGCTCTTCAAGCCGCTCGCCGCCACCAAGACCTTCGCGATGGCGGCAGCGGCCATCCTGTCGGTCACTCTGGTACCGGCCCTGATGGTGCTGTTCATCAGGGGCCGCATCGCCCCGGAAGGCGAAAACTTCCTCAACCGGGCCATGATCGCGGTGTACCGGCCCGTCATCCGGCTGGTGTTGAGGGCGCGGTTCGTCACGATCCTTGCCGCACTCGGCATACTCGCCGTAACCGCCATTCCGGCCGGGCGGATCGGCTCGGAATTCATGCCCAACCTGAATGAAGGCACGCTCCTTTACATGCCCACCACCCTGCCCGGTATCTCGGTGACAAAGGCAGCCGAGCTGATGCAGACGCAGAACCGCATCATCAAAACCTTCCCGGAGGTGGAATCGGTATGGGGCAAGGCGGGCCGGGCCGAAACGGCAACGGACCCAGCGCCCATGGAAATGTTCGAGACCGTCATAAACCTGAAGCCACAGGATGAATGGCGTGAAGGTCTGACCCTTGATGACCTGATCGCCAAGATGGACAATGCCCTGCAGTTCCCCGGCGTGTCGAACGCCTGGACGATGCCGATCAAGGCGCGGATCGACATGCTGTCGACCGGCATCCGCACGCCCGTCGGTGTCAAGGTCTTCGGGCCGGATCTCGCCACGCTCGAACATCTGGCAACCGAAATCGAAGGAGCACTGCGCAAGGTGCCGGGCACGACCTCAGCCTACGCTGAACGGGTCAACGGCGGCTACTTCATCGATATCCGGCCGGACCGCCGGAAGATGGCGCGTTATGGCCTCAGCATGGATATGGTGCAGGGCACGATCGCGATGGCAATCGGCGCCGAGGCGCTGACCACGACAGTCGAGGGCCGGGAACGCTACGATGTCGTTCTTCGTTATCCTCAGGCACTGCGCGGTGACCCCGACGCCATCGCGCACAATGTGCTTGTCAGCCTGCCGAATGGCTCGGCCATTCCGCTGGGCGAGATCGCGACTGTCGAGCGCTCGCGCGGCCCCACGATGGTCCGTACTGAGGACGGTCAGCCTGTTGTTTATGTTTATGCCGACCTCAGGGGCCGCGATCTTGGCGGCTATGTGACTGAGGCCCGCCAGACAGTTGCCGCGATGGTCGACATGCCGGCGGGGTACAGCGTGGTCTGGAGCGGCCAGTTTGAATATCTGGACAGGGCCGAAGCGCGGCTTGCCTGGGTGATCCCCGTTACGCTTCTCATTATTTTCGTGCTCTTGTACCTCAATTTCAAACAGCTCACCGACGCGCTCATCGTGATGCTTTCGCTCCCCTTCGCGCTCGCCGGGGGCCTGTGGATGATGGACATGATGGGCTTCAACATGAGCGTGGCAGCAGCCGTGGGCTTCATCGCACTCGCCGGGGTCGCGGCCGAAACCGGGGTTGTGATGCTTCTCTATCTCGATCAGGCGCTCGCCGAGGCGAAAGAGTCGGCGGCCAAGGCCGGACGCCTGCTGAACCGGTCCGAACTCGACGGCGCCATCATGGAAGGGGCAGCCGGTCGTGTGCGGCCGAAGATGATGACGGTTGCCACCATCATGGCGGGCCTTTTGCCCATCCTCTGGTCCACTGGCACAGGGGCCGAGGTGATGCAGCGGATCGCCGTGCCGATGATCGGCGGGATGGTGTCCTCAACCCTTCTCACCCTCATCGTCATCCCCGCCATCTATGCCGCCGTTCATGGACGGCGGCTCCGGGCCTGAAAAACCGGCGCGCGGATGGTATGCTATGCCCGATCCGCGCGCTTCCATCAGCCATCAATGACCTGACGGAGACCAGAATGACCAAGCAGCAGGACCACACCGAGCACCACGGCCATCATAGCCACGATAGCGATCATGGAATGCATGCCCACCATGGCCACGGAAGCCGCAATGCTCCATCCGAAAGGGAGGTGCCACCGGGAACAATCTGGACCTGCCCGATGCATCCGGAAATCCGTCAGGATCATCCCGGCGCATGCCCCATCTGCGGCATGGCGCTGGAGCCGGATTTGAGCACCGGAGAAGCGAGAGAGAGCGAGGAACTCAAGGACATGACCCGCCGCTTCCGGATCGGGCTCATCCTCGCCCTGCCGGTTTTCATTCTGGAGATGGGCGCTCACCTGGCCCCCGCGCTGCATGATCTTGTGCCACCTCATATGTCGGTCTGGATCCAGCTCGCCCTTGCCACGCCTGTCGTCCTCTGGGCAGGCAAGCCTTTCTTCGAACGCGGATGGGCGTCGGTCCGCACCCGCAACCTCAATATGTTCACCTTGATCGCTATGGGAACCGGCATTGCCTGGGCCTACAGCCTTGTCGCGACGGTTGCACCGTCCGCCTTTCCAGCGGCCTTCCGGAATGCGGACGGCACGGTTGCCGTCTATTTCGAGGCAGCAGCGGTGATCACCGTCCTTGTCCTTCTCGGACAGGTGCTGGAACTGAAGGCGCGGGAGCGCACCTCCGGGGCGATCCGGTCCCTTCTCGACCTTGCCCCCAAGACTGCCCGTCGTCTGCGCGCCGACGGCTCGGATGAGGAAGTGGCGGTTGACGCAATCGAGGTGGGCGACCGGCTGCGTATCCGCCCCGGCGAGAAAGTCCCGGTCGATGCCACGGTCGAGGAAGGCCGGTCTTCCGTCGACGAATCCATGGTGACGGGCGAATCCATGCCGGTTGCCAAGGAAGCCGGAGCCAAGGTCATCGGCGGCACCATGAACCAGACAGGTGCCCTTGTGGTGAAGGCCGAAAAGATCGGGCACGATACCATGCTCGCCCGCATCGTGCAGATGGTGGCCGAGGCCCAGCGCTCGCGCGCGCCGATCCAGCGCCTGGCGGATCAGGTGGCAGGCTGGTTTGTGCCTGCGGTACTTCTGATTGCCCTTCTGGCATTCGCCGCGTGGGGCCTTTGGGGTCCGGAACCGCGCATGGCCCATGGCCTGATCGCCGCCGTTGCCGTGCTGATCATCGCCTGCCCTTGCGCGCTCGGGCTCGCCACACCCATGTCAATCATGGTCGGGGTCGGCCGCGGCGCGGGGCTTGGCGTCCTGATCAAGAATGCCGAAGCCCTTGAGCGGATGGAGAAGGTCGATGTCATTGTCGTCGACAAGACCGGCACACTCACCGAAGGCAAGCCCAAGGTCACGCGCATTGTAACTGCAGCAGGCTGGAACGAAGACGAACTTCTGCGCCTGGCTGCCGGGGTTGAACGCGCTTCGGAGCATTCCCTCGCCGCGGCCATCGTTGCGGCTGCGGATGAACGCGGGCTTGACCTGCCCGGTGTCAGTGATTTCGACGCACCAACCGGCAAAGGGGCGACTGGCAAAGTTGATGGGCGGCGTCTTTGCCTCGGCAATAGCCGTTTTCTGGGCGAACAGGGCGTCAGCACGGGGGAGCTTGATGGTGACGCAGACAAGCTGCGCAGCGAAGGCGCCACCGCCATCTTTATCAGCGTGGACGGCGAACCCGCCGGAATCATCGCCGTCGCGGACCCCATAAAGGAAACCACGCCGGAGGCGGTAAGGGCACTTCAGAAGGAAGGTATCGCGATCGTCATGCTGACCGGCGACAACAGGACCACAGCCGAAGCGGTCGCAAGGAAGCTTGGCATTCAGGAGATTGAGGCCGAAGTGTTGCCCGACCAGAAAAGCCACGTGATCAAGCGATTCAAGAAGGACGGGAAGATCGTCGCGATGGCGGGCGACGGCGTAAATGACGCCCCTGCCCTTGCTGCCGCCGATGTTGGTATCGCGATGGGATCGGGCACCGACGTAGCAATCGAAAGCGCCGGCGTCACCCTCCTGAAGGGTGACCTGATGGGGATCGTTAAAGCCCGACGGCTCAGCCACGCGACCATGTCGAACATCCGCCAGAATCTGTTCTTTGCCTTCATCTATAACGCCGCCGGTGTGCCTGTGGCGGCCGGCATCCTGTATCCGGTATTCGGCATCCTGCTGTCACCAATGATCGCAGCAGCGGCAATGGCACTTTCATCCCTCAGCGTCGTCGCGAACGCGCTGCGCCTGCGCAAAACAAGCATCTGATGAAGCCAAACTGATCTGATCAACATATTCAGCGATGATCCTTGACAGACCGACCGCGCCTCAACAGGCACAAGGAAAAACAAAAATACTTCAATATAATAAACAACTTAAATTCATTGGCGCCTGCCACCGGCACCATGCCATTAATTATCTCAATCTGTCATAAGCACTTGGCGCAAATTTGGCGCACAATCTTATTGCTCTGACATCTAGTGTTTTCACGGTCTAATCGACCCAGTTGCTCAGGAGCGCCGGCCTAAGCTGCGCTTATGCGACCTCGCAAATCGGCCAGCCAGTCAGCGAGATCGAGCCCGGTGCTTTCCTGTACAAGCGTCAGGTCGTCAGCCATGGCACGAAGCACCGAAACCGGTATAGTCGCAGCCCTTGCGTCCGGTTGGCCTTCAATGCTTCTTTCGTTCAACCTGTCGATTTTCTTGAAAACCCACCACTTCACCCGCGTGGGGACAAGCCGCATCACAGCTTTTCGCAAAGCCGATTTGCCCCCGGGCGCATAAAGAATATCCCGCAAGACCTTGCTGCGCGGTGCGCTGGCGATGTTGGCACGCAGGGACGCCTGCCCGGCCGTCCGATGTGGATTTGTACCGATGAAAGAACATATGCGATCATATCCGCTCGAACTGAGCGTATCTGAGCGAAGGAACAGAAAATCCCCGTCCGGAAAGGCATCCCGAAATCGCTGGATTTGCGGGTGATAGAGGCTGCGTGACGCATAGCTCCAATTATCATGCGCGAATAGGGCGTCGCTGCCAGCCAGCCTGCCTGCCTCATTGCTGAGGGCGGTATGGAAATCCGACGTTTCATACCCCCGGCGTTGGCTCATGAGAAAATGAGAATAGGCCCTCTCGACAGGATGACGCAGGATGAACACGAATTTTCGCACACTGCTGCCCGCCCGAATGGCAATGGCTGCTTCGGGCCAATACATATATTCGGGGTCAATTTCGCCAACCAAACGTGTCGCCGCCGACCGATTGAACTGGCTGAGATACCAGTCGCGTCCAAGAGTTGCGCGTTCAGCATGGCTGAAAAAGTGCGTTTCCTTGATCTTCGGCAATGCAATATCCGGGTGGGCGCCCAGCATTTCGTGCAGCGCCGTCGTCCCGGCTTTCTGGGCACCGACTACTAGGAAATCGAGCTTGATCGCACCTTCCATCATGCACCGCGCCTTTCAGCCAAGGCCTTTGCGAGATAGTCGACCCGGACCGCAAGACTTGGCCGCAAACGTGCCAGGACCTGCATCGTGGCAAGACGGCGATGTGGCAGGTCGGGCTTTCCGATAATCTCGCTATAAAGGATGAGACTGCGGGCTTCTTCCCTGAGCATGAAGTCGACCGAAGGATTGCTGGCACCGCCTTCATGCAGAATTTTCACGTCCCGACAAAAAAGCGGCGGCCCGAATTTTTCGACAAGCCGGCGGCTCAGTTCGACTTCTTCATAATAAAGGAAAAACCGTTCATCAAAGCCCCCGACAGCATCGAACGCGGCACGAGAAACCACAAACAAAGACCCGACAGGATAGGCGAAGCGAAGGAGCGGCGGGCACCGGTGCATCCAGCGGTGCGGCCGCGCAAGATCAGTCAGGAGTGTCCTGTATTCAGGTCTAAGGTCAAACGTGTTCACGCCGCGCTCATGGGATATCTGCAACGCCGTTCCCCAACGATTGCCAGCGAAGGATTCCGCGAGGGGGGCAAGCGAGGTCTGGAAGGCGACGTCAGGATTGATAAAGGCGATCGTTTCGCCCTTCGCCAGCGCCACACCTTCATTACAGCCGGCTCCGAATCCGCGATTCTCTGCCATTTTCACGGTCACCGTGAATCCGGCTTGCCGCAGTGCCTCGGCATGGTCTTCGGTGCTGATATCTCCCGAATTTTCGATGAAGATGAACTCGAAAACGTCTCGACCTGCCAGCGAAGCATGATGATCAAGAAACGAGGCGACATACCCGTCGAGCCGGGACGCTGAATTATGGCAAACGGTCACAACCGAGATCATGGCTTGCCTCCAGTGAGCCAGAGGATCATATCCGCATAGGCCCCGGCCGCCTCATCCCATGAATAGTCAGTCCCTATCCGGGCTCGCTTTGCTGCCGCTTCAGCACGCAATGTTTTAATATTTTCGGAAGCGGAATGAACTGCCGCAAGAAAAGCCTGATTGTCGTCTGCCGGGAATGTATGCCCCGCGAACTTGCTCCTGAAGTCGGCAAGGGCGCCGCCATCGGAGATAATCGCCGGAAGCCCGGCGGCAGCAGCCTCGATGACCGGAATGCCAAACCCTTCAGCTTCCGACGGGAACAGGAGAAGGTCGCTACTGGCATAAACGGCGGCGAGATCAGCGGACGACAGACCAGCGCGAATATCGACCTTCAGCCCTACGGAGCGGGCCTGGGCGACCTCTGCGTGCAACTGCGCAGCATACTCCCCGACGCCACTGCCGATGATCGTGTATTCGCTGTCGATCCCGGTATCCGTCAGCATCTGCTGCGCCTGGATACCCCATTCGTGACGCTTGCGCCGTTCCAGCCGCGACACAGACAGAAGTCGCAAGGGTCCTGCATCTGCCTCCACCACCCTTGGGGTTTGCAGAAACACCGGGTCAACAGCATTCGCGATAACGGCGATAGTATCTGCCGAAACCCCGAAATGGTGTTCGATGCGGCCCGCAGAATAGCGCGACACGGTGGAGACACGCGTTGAATGCCGGGCGGACCAGCCGAAGAGCAGACGGCGCAGCGTGCGATAGCTCCATGAAAAGCTGTTCGGGAAGTCAAGGAACAGGACGTCATGGATGACACTGATCGTCGGGCATGGTGCCGCGAAAGGCCGGATATACTGGCTGAGGACAACATCTGCCCCGGTCCGGCGAAGCGCACGTGGGATATCGACCGCGTTCCGCCATAAAAAACCGGTGCGGATTGGGGCAAATTCAAAGGGCACCGTCAGGAACCGGTGGATATTGTCTGCACTTTCAGCGGCACAAACGAGCCTCAGCTTTATATCCGGCATCTTTGCGGCCATCGCACCCGGCAGCGCGTTCAGGATACCGGCAAGATAGGTTGTCGTACCCTGCCACCCGGCGTCAAACGTATGACAATCCACAAAGACAGTGACGGACCTGCTCATCGAGGCCGCGCTCCACGCCCCGAACCGTCGGCAATAGGCCCTGCCGCCCGTTCCTGAGCCTCAGCTGTGACCATCGCTGCCCGTCGGCTCGCGTATCGGGCCGCCAACATCATCCGTATCAGCGCCCCCGAGCTCCAACCCCACACCAGCAGCACCCCATCCAGGCTTTCCCGGTTAAGCGGGCCCGAAATCAGTACGGTGGTGATCAGCAGCGTTACTGCAGAGGCGCGCGCAAGCTGAGAAAGAACGTAGTCGTGGCCCGTGTGCGTCAGATAGGGCAGACGGAAGGGATAGATCATGAAAACAATGATCGCGACGACACCGACAATCCCGGTTTTCACGAGCAAAGTAAAATAGGCATTGTGAATGAAAGGCAGCGACCGGACGTCTTCGGAATCGCCGTAAGCGACGGAATGCCCAAGGTCGATCGCTGTCCCGAAGCCCATCCCGAAAATCTGTTCCGGCAACGATCCTGATATCCAGGTCTGGTAGGCCCGGTAGGCTTCGAACCCGCGCCAGTTGGCATACATCCGCAACCGGTCGTCGCCCGTTTCAAACGTGATTTCATTGAGGGCATTCTGAATTTTGCCCAAGAAGGTGATATTTGCGAAATCATACTGCGGCAGCAACGGCACCACGAGGAACATGAAAATGCCAAGCGCCAGTGTCGTCACCAGGAAGCGCGACTGTGTGTGCAACACATGGTTCACGGCCAGATAAGACACCAGGAGGATAAGCACACCAGTGCGCGAGCCGCTGAGGACGATCATCACCAGAACCAGTACCAGCAGGGACATCCTGACCACCTGCTCTAGGATCCCCCTGCCCTGATAATAGCGCCATATGAAGGGGGTCAGCAGAACAGCCACATAAGAAAGGTGCCGCGCTGTCTCAATGTTCCGGTCAAGGACCGCCAGAAACACATTGACCGCGGACAGCACCAAGGCAACCCGGGTGAATTGCCTGAGCCAGTTGCGGTCCACTGCCAACAGAAGTCCGAGCAGGAGGCCGACAAAAGCGACAAGCATGACTTTTGAAACGTACCAGACGTCCTTGAGAACGTCATATGATGCAGGGCCCCAATCAGCGAACAGGAAACCCGACAAAGCAAGCAGCGCAAGCGGCGCGAGAGGCCGGAAAGCCGGGACCGGCAGCTTTCCACCCCGCAGGAGAAAGAGCCCGACAGCAACCGCAATCAGCACAGGGAAATAATAAGCGCTCGGAAACAACCCGATGATCAGCAACAGCCCGGGTAGAAGCAGGCGGTTCATACGGGGGTCCCTTCGTCAGCCATTTCCCTCTGCCGCAAGAAGCGCGCAGGAATGCCCACGTAGATACAGTTCGCGTCTGTCTGGGCACCCGCAAGAACCGTATTAGCGCCAAGGACCGTACCGTCGGCAAGGTCAGAACCATCCAGCACGGTGGATTTGGCCCCAAGCCAGCAATCATTGCCGATACGGATCCCGCGCCCCCGGATCGCCTGTTCCCGTACGGGCCGGTCAGTCGCAAGGCCATGTTCTTCAGGATGGACCGACACATAAGGACCGGCAATCACATCAGCCCCTATCACAAGGCCGAAGCCGCCACCGATATTGCAGTAGGGCCCGAAAGTAACATTCTCGTCGATCTCGACATTCTGGCAAGTGAATGCCGGGCTCCCGGATGCGCGGAAGATGCTGTAATCCCCAAGCGAAAAGCCGGACCGGATTATCCCCTTTGCCGTATAGCGCAGGTCGAGCTTTGCAAAGTCGCCGATTTTCACGATGCCCTGCAGCTTTACTTTCCGGTCGATCCAGATGCGCGCGCCCCGGCCCTTCAGGATGATGGCATCGAACCGCAGGTGAAGCACCTGCCAGATCAGCCCCCGGACAAGCATGGCGATATGTTCTGGCCTAACCCGGCGTTTCATTTGTGGCGTCCCCTTCGGGCCTGCGGCCCGACCTGCCGTTCATTATATTTCGCCATCAAATCACCCCCGGCAGAAAGCCAAGATCTCGCCGCACGGCCAAAACAACAAGAAGCTTCGTCATGACCAGCCCGATCGCGATACCGACGGCTGCGCCGTCTGCGCCGAAAAGTACCGCAAGTACGGTAACCGACACCATCATCATGGATAGGCCGGTGGCTTGTGCCCTGACACCGAGCCGCTCATGTCCCGTCATCATAAGAATAAGCGCCGGCGACCCGAAGGCGACGCCGAGCAACTGCCCCACGCTCAGGACCACCAGCGGCAAATAGCCACCTTCAACATAATCGTCCCCAAAGGTCAGCCCGATCAGGGGCTTGCCGAGGGAAATGAGTATAAGGGCAACGGGCAGCGCAAGTGCAAGTGTCAGCCGTGCAGACTGCCGCGACAGCGCCTGAAGCGCCGGGCGCCCTGCCCGGTTGGCTTCAACGATCCGCGGGCCGATGATGGCGTTAATGATCATCAAGGGAAAGGCCACCAGCAGCGCGCCCCGCTCGGCCACCCGCAAATAGGCAACGTGTTCATCATTGCCTAAGAGGCCAAGAAGCAGCGTGGCGAACTGGGTACTGAGAATGGTCATGCCACTGATCAGCGCGAATGACAGCATTGCCGGCCCCCAGGCTTGCAGGTGCGCCCGGCCCGGCAATAAGGGGCGTACAGGAAACTTCGAGACCTGCATGACGATCCATAAACCGGCAAGGCCGACAAACAGATAGGCCAGCAGATTGAACTGCAGCATGACGCCTGCTTCGGCGACTGCGCCCTGCAATAGCCAAAGTGCCGCAACGATCAGGATCGACGGCACGGCAAGTTGCCGGGTGGCCTCTGCCAGAGCCGGGAACCCGGCCCCTTTCAGGACACCTTCCCCCACAGCCATCAGACCCAAGGCCGGGACCATGAGTGCCGCCATCATCAGCAGTGACGAGCGCCCCGGCATTATATACGTCCCGAAGATGAGTGCCCCGAGGATCACCACCAGCGACGCGCCCCCCACCCACACCAGCGACGTGGTCAGGACCCGTTGAAAGACTGGCGCGTTCCCGGCCAGCAAGCTTGTCGAAACTTCCCTCGTCAGGAGAAGGGGCAAACCGCCTGAAACAGGCACGGCCAGAAACGTCGCCGCTGCGATCGCAAAGCTATATTGCCCGAATTCTTCCACGGGCAACCACCGGGCCAGCACGATGTTGACGATGAGCGCGAGCGGAACGCCAATCACATACACAGCCGAAACGGATGCGAGCGCCTTCATCATAGGAAATGCCCACCCACCCGACGCACGCCGATCATGCAATGATCCAGCGTTCGGTGCCCATCAGGCCGACCGCGCTTAACTTGCCCGTGGCGAAGGCGCCCGTGTCGACTGCAATCCGCCCGGCTTCCATCGTTACTTCATTGACACCCGTGTGCCCGTGCACGACGCACAGGTCAAACCCGTGATCACCTTGCGTGAAAGCATCGCGGATCATCAGCTTGTCGGTGACTTTCTGGTCCTCAAGCGGCACACCGGGGCGCAGGCCCGCATGGACGAAATAATAGTCACCCAACCGGAATTCGAGCTGCAGGCTGAGGAGGAAGTCTGTATGCGATCTGGGAATAGCGGCCTTCAGTGCCTTTGCCGTATCCGCCAGCACTGCATCTGGCACTTCAACCGGCACCGGCACCCCATAGCTTTGGCACGCTGCCCTGCCCCCCACGGCAAACCAGCGCGGGCCTGTTGCGGGGTCACGCAGGAAATCGAACAGCATCAGTTCATGATTGCCGACAAGAGGGACCAGCTTCAGCTTCGGGTGACTGTATGCCGCGAAAAAGTCGATCACTTCGCGCGACTGAAAGCCGCGATCAATATAATCCCCAAGGGGGATAAGATAGGCTTCCTTCACCCCCTCGGCATAGTCGAGGTCGGCCTCGATCTTGGCGATCAGCGGCAGCAGCAGGTCCAGCCGTCCGTGAATGTCGCCGATTGCATAGGCAATCACACCATCAGGCAAGGCCCAGTCACGCGGCGGTATAGTTTTCTTCCGGCTCAAACGACCCCAGAAGGTTTTCATTCGGGCTCCCCAATGGCCTGTCGATCAGTTACTGAAACCTTTGTAAGGCTTCATATGTCCAACCGCAATCGGCTGCACCGCACCCTTCCGATGAAAAACCCCGGCACATACCGGGGTCCACATGAGTTTCGCAATCTTTGGCGCCAGGTCAGGTCGGCGAACCACTCTGATCAGGATTGGGCTCGGGGACTACCGGCACTGCCGACGTATTGGGCCGCGGCTGCGTTACCACCCGAACAACTCTAGCTACCGTCTGCTGCGTATTCTGCGCAGTTTGCACAGTCTGCGTATTGCTGCCACCACCGACGTTCGCATTGACGTACGCCATCTGCAATGGGCCGTTGTTAATCGAAGCCACAAGAGTCTGAATGCGCGCTGCACTTTCCGGATTGGTGTTTGTCATTGCATAGGCAGCGTTTGCAGCGGCTGCCCCCACGGCATCTGAAAGTGTTGGATCCGCGCTGGCAAACGCGCTGGCAAGAGCCGGGTCGCTTGCAAGCGTCACAGCCATAGAAATCAGTGCTACCGAACCTGACGGGTCAACTGTCGCAAGGTTTTGCCCCATTGTGGCGATAGCCTTCACCACGCTCGCAACCATCGCTCCTTTGCCCTGCGCAATCTTGGAACCAACGAGCTGCTGGATCGCGGCAGTGTTGCCCGATTGGGCAAGCGCAATGAGCTGCGCCTGCAACTGCCGCTCTTCCATACTTGCAGAGGCAGCTTGCGCCATCGCTGCAGGCGTTATAACAGGTAGCGCACCAAGGGAGGTAAGCGCAAAGCCGAATGCGACGGCGATAGAATAGGTAAGTTTCATGACTTTCCTCCCGACAGGGTGCTCAGACCAGCGTATAAAACGTCGATACCAGTTTTATTCCAGAATCTGTTAAGCATCAATATCTTAAAACTGCGGGCTGCCTGCAACACAACATTCCTTGCGCGGCACCTTATTCCCGAACGAATTCCTCCAGAAATGCCTCTTGGACTTTCGGGTCATCACCAAGCAGGAAGGAAACCCAGTCAAGCCGTCCCATTCTGACGACATACAGCCGGAGCGTATCGTTATGCGCCTGGTAGAGCCGCATCGTCTGTTGCCTCAGAAGATCAAGGTCACCCGGAGCCAAGGCCGGCAGAAGGGTTCGTCCCAATTCAAGCCGCGGTACCATCAGGTCATACGCCAGAGGACCTGTCAGCAACGAGCTGCGCAGCGCTTCGACCGCCTTGCCCTCCTGCCCCAACAGGACCGACCGGGCAACCGCCAGCCTCGTCCAGCCATAGGAATATAGGGGCCGGAGGGCGAGACCGGCCTCAAGTTCGCTCGCCGCTTCTGATGCAATGATACGCCGGGTCACAGAATCTTCCTCGCGAGCCAGTTCGGCAACATAGAGCGCGCCCAGATTCATGTGCGGCTCAGCGAGCGGCGCCCATTCCAGGGCCGCCCGGCTGGCTTCGACCAGGATTGCACGTTCATCGGACGACAGCACTTCGCCCCTATTGACCATTTCGATATAGGGCTGCGCAGTCGCAAGGTTCAGGTGCGCCAGCAATCGGGGAGCGGTGGCCGCAAGCGCCCAGAAGGAAAGCCCGATACAGGCGATGAAGAGAACCAAACCGGTTCGTCCCGTCGGCTTTGCGGAGTTCTGCCGGAGCTTTTTACGGTGCGGAGACGCTTTGTGCATCCGCGTTTCGCCGCCCGGCTCAGTTTGTGTAGTAGGCTTTATGCTTGCCATAATAATGCCCGTACTCGCCATAGCCGTAGCCCACGTGCTTTTTCACATTAACTTGTGAAATCACCGCACCCGCCACATCGACCCCGGTATCGGACAGTTGTGAAAGGCCGGTACGGACCGACTCCTTCGCTGTCTTGTCCCAATGGACGACATAGACGGTTTTATCGACAAGCTTGCTCGTCAGGATCACATCCGAAACGGCAAGCACGGGCGGTGTGTCAATGATGATAAGGTCAAACGTCTGACGTGCCGCCGTGATGAACTGCTGCAGTTTTTCATCCACAAGATAACGCTGGGGTTCCGGCGTATGACCGCCGGCGATGAAATAGCATCCAGACTTTTCGTCGCGCGCAATTGCATCCTTGATGGAAAGATTTTGCTGCAAACAGTCCAGAAGCGTCGGGCTTCCCGCTATCTCGGGCACACGACGCTGAAGCGTCGGCCGGCGCAGATCGGCCTCGATCAGAAGGATTTTGCTGCCCGACTTTGCAAGGAGCCGAGCAAGGCAAAGGGCAAAGGTTGACTTGCCTTCGCCTGACACGGACGACGTTACCTGGATCACCTTGGGGGCAAGACTGCGATCCTGCGAGAACATCAGGGTTGCAAACACATTTCGATGCGCTTCAGCAAAGGATGACGTGCTTTTGTCCAGGATATATTGTTCCGGCTGGCTCTGGTTGCGACCAAAAAGGTGCGGAATGAGGCCCAGACCCTTGATATTCACATCATCCGTCAGCTGCTCGAGCGTATGGTAACCGTTTTCAAGCGTCTCCAGCAGGAACGCGATACCAATACCGGTCGCGATAGACCCGAAGAAGACGACCAGAAGCGTCAGCCCCTTGCGCGGGAAGGATGCTTCGGTGGGCGCGGTCGCGACAGACAGGATACGGGCATCCGCTTGCTGCAGATCCTCCTGATTACTGGTTTCACGGAACCGGGTCAGGAAGGTCTCAAGAAGGACGCGGCTTGCCTCGGCTTCCCGCTCCATCTCGCGCAGTTGCACGAAGGCGCGGTTCGCCTCGACATTCTCGCTCTTCAGACCATTGAGGCTATCTTCAAGGGTGCGTACTTTTGCCTGGGCAATCCTAACTTCGCCCTCGAGGCTCGACACGATCTTGCGCATCTCGAGCCTGACTTTCGTCTGGAGGTCCGCAAGTTCGGCTTCAACCTTGATCATGTTCGGGTGCTTCGGGCCGTATCGCGTTGCCAGTTCGGCGCGGCGACGCAGTACTTCGCTTTCCTGCTGTTTCAGGCTCTGGATCAGCGGGCTCGTCAGCACCTCGGCAAGAGTTTCTTCAGAGGCGATACTGTTCCGCGCAAGTTTATCGAGCTGCTGGAAGCGTGCCTCAGCTCGGGCAAGCTCTGTCCGCGCGGTGATCAGGCTTGAGTTCACCTCAGACAATTGCTGTTCATTCACAAGCCCTTGACCGTGTGTCTGAAAGAGCTGGTTGTCTTCGCGAAACCGCTGAACTGCCAGTTCGGAGACCCGCACCTTCTCGCGCAGGGTGCTGATCCGTTCATTCAGCCAGTTGCTGGCCCGCGACGTCGCTTCGTATTTATATTCCAGCTGGTCGGTCAAATAGAGTTCGGCGAGCGTGTTCGCCAGCAGCGCAGCCTTTTCGGGATTGTGCGACTTTACAGTCACTGCGATCGAGTATGAACGCGCCGGATTGTGCACGCTCAGAGCCTCTATGACATTATTGACCACCAGATTATAGTCCTGCGCGGCGGCGGCCTCAGCGGACAACGTCTGTTCATCGCCGAGGAGCATGCGTTTCCATTTTTCCGGCACCCAGTTGACCGGGTTTAACGGGTCTTCCTCGCGAAGTTCAAAGTTGAATTCTGGATCCTTTGTCAGGTCCAGCTTGTCGACCAGCTTACCGACCAGACGTCGGGACCTTAGGACGTCGACTTCCGTGGTGATCGCGGCGACGTCAGTGCCAAGCCCCGTCAGAACCGCATCCATATTAACGATATTGTTCTTGCGGGATTCGATCGCCATGAGCGTGGAGGCGGAATAGACAGGCCGCAGCTGGAAGAGAATGATCAGTGTCGCAATGCAAAGCAGCGCCACCGTATTGATGATGACATAGCGTCGGCGCCACAACAGGCGGCCGAATGCCCGCAGGTCAAACCCCAACTCCGGTGCGTCGCTCAGGATCGGATCAATTGCAGATTGCTGTGACGCCGTGGGCCTGACGATATTCATCTAACTCGTTCCTGATAGAGCGGATAACGCATGGTTCGGATTCTTATCGAACAGCGGCATCAGGTCAAAACAGTCTCTGGGGAATACGAATAATATCCCCCGGCAAAACCTTTGCTGTGATCGCCGACTGCAACTTGATTTCCTTGTCGCCATTCTTGCGGGTGACTTCAATTTTCTTTTCCTGGGCGCGCGGCGTAAACCCGCCAGCAAGCGCCACGGCATTCAGTATGGTCATGCCATTCACATAATCATAGCTGCCCGGCTGCTTGACTTCCCCAAGGATGTAGAAGGGGCGATAGTTCATGATCTCGAGGCTGACCTGCGGATTGATCAGGAACCCATTGGCCAGTTTGTTGCCGACCTGGCGTTCAACTTCCGTCACGGTCAAGCCGCTGACTTTCAGCGTACCAATAAGCGGCAGGCTGATCTGTCCGGTCCCATCCACCTCGAACTCACCCGAAAGGTCCTGTTCGTTATAGACAAGAACCCGAACCTTGTCGCCGGCACCAAGGCGATACTCGATATTGTCCTGATCCCGCGTTTCTTGGGCGGAGAGGGGCGCAGCCTGTGCGACGGCAATAACTCCGAAAAAACTGATAGCCAGAAGGATCGCGAGGGACTTTAGCTGACGCAACAAACCGGACTCCTTTAGATCACAAGATGCAAAGCGGGCGAGATAATCAAATCTCGCCCGCCCCTACATAGTCAAACGATTACCACTGCAGCTTCAAGCTTGCCATGATCTTGTTCCGCGAGAATTCACCACGGCCGACTTCGTTGCTCTTGTCGCTATAGTCATAGCGGAGTTTGAGGCGGAGGTTCCTGTTGATAAGATACTCCCCGGCAAGGCCGAAACCAAGCACATCGTCTTCGCGAACGGTGCCGATGAATTCCTGCCGCGCATAGCTTGCGATGCCCGAAAGGATCAGGTTTTCCATCAGCTCATGCTCGATTGTGAAGTCGACACCGGTGTTGAGGATACCGGCCACGGGGACGAAGGCGCCAAGCGCATTCTCATCCGATACCGATGTCTCGACCACATCCTGCGAGACACCGAGTTTCATTGAGGTGAGCTCGGTCGGGCTCCACTCAATGGCCGCACCATAAGTGAACTTGCCGACATCCTTCAGCGCGCTCGAATCGTAATCATGGTTCAGATAGCCAGCGTAAACGTCAATGCTGGTTGTACCGGTGATATCAAGCACACCGCCGACCACAAGGCGATAGCCATTCCCGTCACGCAGCGGGCCGCCATCTTCCTGCGAGTTGTCGTATTCCACCTTGTTGCGGGTGCCGAGGACATAGGCTTCGGTGCTGTCGCCGATTTCATACCCGAGGCGCAGGCCAACATTGTAACGCTTGCGGTCGCGATCATCGTTGTTGTTGATGCCACCACCGACAAGGTCCGCATCCTTGAAATTTCTCCGCGTGTAATCAGCAAAGAGCTTCATGGACAAGAGCGAAAGATCCCGCGTGAAAGCTACGTTCGCCTTGAAGACATTGTACTCGGTCGGATCGGCAACTGCCCCGAGGCTGTCCGGTGAACCGCGATCCTCATGCAGCTTCGAATAGTCGACCCCCGCGTCGAAGTATGTACCTTCCATAACTTCAAGCGTGCCGTAGGACGTGAGGGTGTAATCCTCGTAGTCTTCGCGGGAATTCTGGTCGTAATAACCAAGGTCTGCGCTTGCGATAACAGCGAAACTGTTGTTGTTCCAGTTCGAGTACAGCCCGACTTCGGGTTTCACATTGAAGATTGTGTCATCAACCTTACCGGTGTCCGTCGCATAAATATTGTCATCGATGGTCACGCCACCGACCGCGCTCGGCATCAGATAGAAGCTGCCGACACTGAGACCGAGTGCATCATAATCCTGCCGCGGCTTCTTCGACACCTGCACGACGGACGATTCCGCAAAAGCAGGGGCCGAAATGGCGCCGGCGAGCACGGTGGATGCCAGCATGCCGCAAAGCGTATACTTGAAAGACTTCATAATCAGACCTCACTTTTATACATGAAGGCGGAACAAACAATATTTGCCCATGACTTGATGGTATGAATTCGGTGCCGTCATCACAACCTCCCCCGGGCTGGGGCATTTCGCCCATAAGACTTTGTACTTTCGGCAATTCGCGGGAACCTTATGCTACCGCCCGGCCACGCTCAATCGAAAAAATGCCTCCAGAAATAACCGCCGGGCAAGACACCCGACCCGTCGCTGGCGCACATTCATTCGTCCACCGGTCAACGGTACATTTGTTCCGTTGAATACGGAAGCAATTGATTGCAAAGAGCCACTGGCGTTCGTCATTTAAAATCGCAGACTGACAGCAATGCCACAGAGGCCCGACCAAGCTCAAGCCTGCCCCGTCAGAAGCGGAACAGATCGAAATAGGCTTTTCCTACGAGGGTCCAGCTATAGCGTCGCTCCGCGATTTCCCTCATCGCTCGTCCAACCGCGTTGCCATCCGCCGCACCGAGGCCACGGGCCAGCAGGGCCAAATCGTTGGCGCTCCTGAAAAAAAGCGCTTTATCTTCTGTTGTGTGCCGGTTGAACGCACAGTCGAAGGCGAGGACCGGAATCCCGAAATGCATCATTTCAACCAGTGAAGGGTTTGTCCCCCCGGCCGAATGGCCATGCAGATAAATCATCGCACGATCACGGATCGCCCGCAGCACGCCGGGCTCGTAGATCGGGTCCAATAACGAGATGTCGGGGTTGTCTGCATAGGCCGCTTTTAGCCTGCGGCCATAACTGCTTCTGTCCCAGTTACCAATGAAAACAAGTGGGATACCGAGACCGGACCCTGCTTCAAGGATCATCTCCACATTGTTTTCAGGCTCTATTCTGCAAATCGCGAGCGCATATCGCGCGGGCAATTCTTTGCAATTTTCCACATGGGGCGTTGCCGAAACAGCATGATCACCACCGTAAGGGATCGTCACGCAAGGGACGCCGTATCGCGCCTGAACATATTCAGCAACCGCCTTGTTGTCGGCGACCACCACATCTGAAAAACGAACGGCGGCCCATTCCGAGACTTTAAGCACGGCGCGCGCCAGAGGGCTCCACTTGTCGCGGCGCCACTCGATGCCATCAATGTTCGTGACGATACGAGGGCGTCCGAGCACCTTCCGCGCAATTCGAATTAAGGGCAAAATCAAAGCGCCGGAAACACCCAGAAGGAGAATGTGACTGGAGCCCCGCATCAGGGCATCAAGCATCGACCAAGCGTCATAGACCATGCTGGATGCGCCGTTTGCCCGCAGAGGAACGAACCGGCGACGCGCACCCCTGAAACAGGGCGCCCGGTCTTCA
Organism: Pseudokordiimonas caeni; assembly: GCF_026719705.1. GTDB lineage: Bacteria > Pseudomonadota > Alphaproteobacteria > Sphingomonadales > Kordiimonadaceae > Gimibacter > Gimibacter caeni. The sequence goes on from NZ_JAPPRR010000001.1 coordinate 1,713,739, forward strand.
AACGCGGGTGCAGAGCAGTAAACTGTAATCCCGGCTCCGCCCTCTGCCCGTTCGGCATATGTCACCAGATTTTCGGCGAGGGTTTCGAAGCCACCATAGCTGCCCGGAACCCCGACCGTGCCTATGATCGCCACATGGAACGCAGACTGGATGCCATCTTTTTTCTTTTTCTTCGACTTTTGAGACAATCGTCGCCAGCCCCCGCATCCCCGCTTGCATTCGCCATTCATGGCGCCTCCGGACCGCACCCTCCAACAGAGCAGACGGTGCTGGACGACACCCGATCAACCCCATATATTCTGCTGAACCGTCTCAGACAATCTCGTTCCAAACGTGTTGGACACTCAGCGGGCAGTACATCCATGAGCCTTATTATTGCCTACCTTGGCATACTGACGGTCCTCGTTATAGCCCTGAACGCCCGGTTCCTGGGCGAGGCCCTCGGCGTCATGGATGACCCGGAGCTCGAAAAACACAAGCGGCATACTATCTCCACGCCACTGATCGGCTCATTGCTCGTCGGGTCAATCGCCGTCACTATCGTCATAAATCAGATGGTCTTTGAGCTGAGTGATCGCTGGGGTGGCGTGAGCACCTGCGTCCTTCTTGTCGCAGCCTTGGGCTTTCTGGATGATCGCCACAATCTCAAATGGCAGCTCAGGCTCGCCCTTATTGTGGCCATCTGCGGCCTGCTCGTTTGGCTGGTGCCGGAAATCCGGCTAACCAGCCTCCACTGGTCCTTCGGCGAGACAATCGTTCTCAGTCATTGGGTCAGCATCCTCCTGACCGTCGCCTGCCTTGCCACCCTCGTCGTCTCGTTCAACATGATGGATGGATATAATGGCGGCGTGATCGGGATCAGCCTTATCCTGGTTCTTGTCATGGCGCTGCTGTCCGTCAGCCCGCACCGGCAGGCGATCTGCCTGTTCCTCGCCTCGGCCCTCGGCATCATGTTCGTTTACAACATGAAGGGGAAATTCTTCCTTGGAGACGGCGGCGCCTATGCGCTTGGCCTTCTGGTGGGTTCACTTGCGCTGATGACCTATAACCTTGGCAGTGCAACCGTGCCCGTCTATGCGGATACTGTGGGAATTTGGCTTATGTTGCCGGCTGTTGACTGCCTGCGCGTTACGCTCGGTCGCAAGCTCCGGAAGCAGAGCCCTTTCAGTGCCAACCGCGACCATCTTCATCATATCCTCCTCGACCGTTTCGATGCCGGGACCACTCTGGCAATCATAATGTCGATTGTCGGGGCAACCGTCAGCTTGTCGCTCTTCACGGCGTCCTACAGCTTCATCCTGTTCGCTGCCTGTTTCTGCCTCTACTTCTTCATCCTGCCCATCATCGACAGCACCTTCCCTGCCAAAGCAGAAAACCCATTGTAGGAACCGGCATTCCGACGGACCCTTTTGGTTCCATTGGCCGAACCGCCGTCAGCTGGTGTAAGAATTGGCATGAGTTCAGCATCATTCGAGGAGCCCAGAGCAAAACCCCGTGCATAAATTCCTGATCTATTTTCTGATTGCCTTTTCGCCCCTTCCTTTTGCGAGCGCCCGCCCGGCGTGGCAATTGTTATGGACCGGGCTGATCTTATTCGCTTCGATTGCCTTTTTCGCAGAGCGTATCTGGCGGAAGCGTTGGCTTTTCCCCGGCACGCATTTGCGCTCGATCCCGAAGGTTCCCCTTGTTAGTTTCGGGGTTGTTACCCTGTGGGCATTTATTCAGCCCCTGAGCCTCGGCATTGCTTCCGGCCAGTATCCTTTTGATTCCACGTTTGCATTTGCTGAAGTTGCGGGCGCGCCAACATCAATTGCGGTCAATACGGAAGCAGGCTTTTTCGGGGCCCTGCAGCTCCTGTCACACCTTGTGCTTTTCGTGCTTGTCTTCGCTTATGCACGCAGCCCCGAGACTGCCAACCGGCTGATACGCTTCATCGCCATAACAACGACCTGTTATGCAGCATACGGATTCATCACCTATATTTCCGGCAACGAGAAGATACTCTGGTTCGACAAGTGGGCGAGCCTCGACAGCCTGACTTCCACCTTCGTCAACCGAAACAACTACGCAACCTATGCCGGGATTGGCATCATCTGCTGCCTTGTCTGGTGCTCGGATATCGTGATGCCTGAAAAGACAACGGCGCTGAACCGCCGGGAACGTTTGGGCCAAACCATCAACCTCATCCTCGGCAGAGGCTGGGTTCTCGGGCTGATGCTGCTTGTATCCTTCTCGGCACTCATGCTCACCAACTCGCGGCTTGGAACAGCGGCGAGCATACTTGCTATACTGTTATTCCTGACAACAGCCTTTGTCCGACATTGCCACCCCGGCTTTCGCAAACTGGCGGTCTTCGGAACTGCGCTCCTTGCATTGCTGTACGTCGGCTACAATCTGAGCGGCGATATGCTGCAGGAGCGCCTCCTGGCCGACCCGCTTGAGGATGCCCGCTTTGAAATCTATCCCGGCGTCATCGACGCCATCGGACAGCGCCCGCTCACAGGGTACGGACTGGGCAGCTTTGCCGATATCTTCCAGATGGTCCGGTCGCCCGAACTACCGGATCGGGTGAATTTCGACCAGGCGCACAGCGACTATCTGGAAATGGCCTTCAGTCTCGGCATTCCGGCATCCCTGATTGCGCTCATCGGGTTCATCTCTTGCCTCATCGCGCCGCTCAGGACACTGACGGCAAGCGATCGGCTTTTCCATACGAAACTCGGGATTCTCGCCGCCTCGTTCCTGGTTGCCGTGCATTCAACACTCGATTTCCCGCTCAGAATTCCGGCGATATCATATGTCCTGACCTGCCTTCTTGCGCTCGGCGTCAGCTCTGGGACGTTCGCGCCGAGCATTTCCGGCAAGCACCAGCGCACGTCCGGTCGATAACCAAGGACTGTCAGAGGCAAATTTGGCGCACTCAGGCGCACTTTCCAGGGAATTCCCGGGAAAATGATATGAGCGAGAAATCGCAAAAATCAAGCGTTTCCAGTGTCTTGGGAAGATTGGGGAATTGTGGGGAAGTGAGAAAAACCACCCCTTGGTGCCCGCTGCCGGCACCAGAGTTATAATTATATCAATAAGTTACAAGCACTTGGCGCAAATTTGGCGCACGATTTTTTCCGCGACCTCCCCCTTTTCCGCCCCATGCCTTCTATAATTCTACTTGGATTTGGCGCCAATTATTGAAGGAATTCGTATAAAGGAGGCTCCACAAGACGAGGATACTTGGGAAGCCCTCATGTTTCATCTTTAAAAAGTTGGGTGGTGAGGACCATCTCTAAGCACCACCCTTTGAGTTAGGAACAACACAAATTTAATACGATAAAAAACCTTATATCATATTGATTCATATATTATAATCCGCCCAATAAAGCTTCATTGGGTTGGCAACCAGCAGCCTGTGCTGCAGGTCGGCGATGGGGGCGATGCGCGGGATCATGTCGACAAGGTGGCCGTCATCGGGGATGGCATCCTGCATGTTCGGATGCGGCCAGTCGGTCCCCCAGAGGCACCGGTCCGGATAATCGGCAACAAGCGGCGCAACTGCCTCGGCGAAGGCGTTCCACGGGGCACCCGACGGGTCCAGCCTGTCAGGGCATGTGGCCTTGAAATGGATATCATCGCGGCTGTCCAGAAGGCGTCGGAATGCCTTCATGTCGGTACCATCAGGCCCTTGGCTCACATCCGGGCGTCCCATGTGGTCGATCACGAGGGGTACGGGTATGGCATCGAGGAAAGGCCGCAGTTCTTCCAGAATGTCGGCCTCGAAATAGACAACGACATGCCAGCCCAGCCGACCGATCCGGCCCGCAACCTCCAGAAACTTGTCCTTCGGTGCATCGTCCACCAGCCGTTTCAGGAAGTTGAAACGAATGCCCCGAATGCCGCCAGCATGGAGGCGGTCCAGCTCGGCATCGTCAATTGCCGGATCCACCACCGCCACCCCGCGCGCCTTGCCGCCTGAAGCTGCGATGGCATGCAGGGTCGCCGCATTATCGGTACCATGGCAGCTTGCCTGCACGATCACATTGCGCGCAAAACCCAAATGGTCGCGGAGCGCGAAAAGCGCGTCGGCACCAGCATCTTCGGGCAGATATTTGGCCTTCGGGCTGAAGGGAAACTCGGCCATTGGGCCAAACACATGGCAATGCGCGTCCACCGCGCCGGCCGGCGGTGTGAAGCGCGGCTTCGATGGGCTGGCGTGCCAGCTGACGATCCGTTCACTCATCCGAAAACTACTCCATCCATCAGTTTGCGCGCCGTGCGCAGAAGGGCCGCCGTCCTGACCGCACCGGCATCATCAAGTTCCATGACGCAGCTCATTTCGCCTGTTGGGTGCTCGACAGACAATGTCTTCACCCTGCCTTCAGGGATGCTCGCAACCTCCGCCGCTGGCGAACCCTCGATAAGGCAGGCGGTGGCAACCGACACAGCCCCCAGTACCCCGATCGAAGCATGTGCCCGGTGCGGGATAAAACTGCGAACGGTAATTGCCCCTCCCTGCCGCGGGGGCGCCACCAGCATCATCTTGGGCACCGATTTTTCGCGGACGTCGCCAAGGTTCATGCGCGGTCCGACCGCCAGCCGGATGGCCTCGATCCTCGCTTTGAGGTCGGTATTGACGTCCAGTTCCTCGCGGCTTTCAAAGCCCGTGGCACCAACATCCGTCGCTTTCATCACCACACACGGCATGCCGTTGTCAATCAGGGTCAGAGGAACGCCATTCACGGTTTCAGCCGCAAGACCGGTCGGCAGCAGCGCCCCGCACGATGACCCTGCGGTATCGCGGAATTCGAGCGGCACTGGGGCATGCGTCCCCGGCACACCATCGATGGCGGCGCTGCCCTCATAGGTCACCCGCCCATCGGGCGTCTGCACCGTGGCAACAGCAATCTGGCCCGTGTTTTCCATGAAGATGGTGACTTTCGTCTCGCCTTCAGATGCGGCGACAAGCCCGCGCTCCAGCGCAAAGGGGCCTACGCCTGCAAGGATATTACCGCAGTTCTGCGCGTCCGAAACAATGGCCTGATCCACAAAAACCTGCAGGAACAGATAGTCGACATCAACACCCGTACGACTGGACTTTGAAACGACCGCCACCTTGCTGGTCAGCGGGTCGGCGCCGCCCATGCCGTCGATCTGGCGAGGGTCTGGGGATCCCATGACGCGAAGGAGGAAAGCATCGCGCGCTGCCCTGTCGGCGGGCAGGTCGTCCTTCAGGAAGTAGCCCCCTTTCGACGTGCCACCGCGCATCCACATGCAGCGCACGCCGTCAGACATATTTCAGGCCCGCCTTCTCGAGCGGCTCGCGCATTTTGTACATATCAAGGCCCAGAATGCCGGACGCGAGCTTGGCGCGCTTGTCACCTTCATTGGCTTCCCGGGCCTGCGCCTTGGCAAGTACATCGGCCGCTGTGGCGCGCGGCACCACGCAGACGCCGTCATCATCAGCGACAATCACATCGCCCGCCTGAATGGCGGCCCCCGCACAGACGATGGGCACATTCACCGACCCGAGGGTCGCCTTGACGGTGCCTTGCGCCGAAATGGCCTTCGACCAGACGGGGAATCCCATTTCCGTCAGGTCGCGCACATCGCGCACGCCGGCATCGATGATGAGGCCACGGCAGCCGCGCGCCTGCGCCGAGGTTGCCAGAAGGTCGCCAAAATAGCCGTCGGTGCAAGGGCTTGTCGGCGCCAGCACCAGAATGTCGCCGGCCTTCAACTGTTCGATGGCCACATGGACCATCCAGTTGTCGCCGGGCGGCGCAGAGATGGTGACCGCCGAACCCGCAATGCGGGCGCCCGTATAGATGGGCCGCATATAGGGCAGCATCAGGCCTGTCCGCCCCTGCGCTTCATGCACAGTCGCAACACCGCAGGCCGCGAGCCCATCGATGACTGCGGCGTCCGCCCGCTCGATATTTTGAACCACGATGCCGGACATGACGATCCCTTCCTTTCCTGTTTCAACCCCAAGGGTCGCCCCGGCCCGATGCCAAGACAAGACGGAATGGTGGACAAGCCATAAATTTTTGCTAAGAAATGCTATGAACCTTTGGCATTTCAACATCAGGCACCTGCGTGCCCTTGTCGCCATATCCCGCCACGGGACGCTCTCGCGGGCTGCCCGTGCGGTCAGCCTTACGCAGCCAGCGGTGACACAGGCGATCAGCAAGCTCGAACGCCAGTTCGGCCTGCCGCTTTTCGTCCGCCGGCCCGATGGCATGGACGCGACGGAAGCGGCCCTGATCCTGCGCCCGCGTATCGAGAAGGCCCTTTCCCATATTGGATCGTCGCGGGTAACCACGACCCAGATGCGGGCGCTGGTTCTGGTCGCGGAAGCCGGCAGTTACAGCGAGGCAAGCCGCAAGGCCGGATTGACCGAAGCCTCGCTCCACCGCGCCCTCGCGGATCTTTCAGTGGCGACGGGTGAACGGCTGGTTGAACGGCGCGGCCGGGGCATCATGCTCACGGCGAAGGGCTTGGCCACTGCGCGGGCCTACCGCCTCGCCAACGTGGAAATTATCGCCGCTCTTTCAGAACTCGACGCCCTGAAAGGGTATGAAACCGGCCGGATTGCGATTGGCGCCATGCCACTTAGCCGAGCCAAATTACTGCCCGCAGCCATCGCGCTTTTTCACCAACGTTTCCCCGACGTCGACATAGTGGTCGCGGAAGGATCCCACAATGAACTGGTCGGCCCCTTGCGGGACGGCGAGCTGGATTTCATGATCGGCGCCCTGCGCACGCCCGATGCATTCAACGACCTGACACAGACCCATCTGTTCGTGGACCGGCCGGTCATTCTGGGGCGCAGCGGCCATCCGCTTACCGGCACCAGGCCTGACGCCGCGACACTTGCCGGATATCCCTGGATCGTGGCAGGCCCCGGCGCCCCGCTCCGCGCGCAGTGGGAGGAAATTTTCACCCACGCCGGCATCGCACCGCCCCATGTACCCATTGAGTGCGGGTCGGTGATCACGATCCGCCAACTTCTGATGACCGGCGATTTCCTGACCCTGCTGTCGCCCGATCAGGTGGCCGTGGAACTCGAAGCCGGATGGCTCGAAAGGGTCGCGCCGCCGCCTGTTGCCATCAGCCGCAATATCGGTGTGACGACGCGCCTCGACTGGACCCCGACCCCCAGCCAGCAGGCTTTCATGGAACTACTGATCGAACAGGCCACGCTCCATAACACTTCACAATAACTTATGACTAGAGCGACCTTCCGATTGGAAGCCTCAGCCGGCCTCGGCCTATGGTGTTTCCATGAAGCAGGATCTTGCCATCATTGGGTTCGGGGAAGCCGGCGAGACTTTCGCCGCTGCGGCCAATTGGCGCACCGACGCGCGGGTTTTTGATATTGCCACAACAGAGGCCGCATCTGCGGGCGCTATGCAGAACCGCTACAGCACTGCAGGCGTGCATGGCTGCACGAGCCTTGAAGACGCCATTGCAGGCCGGGCGGTTATCCTGAGCCTCGTGACGGCGGAATCATCGCTCGCTGTCGCCCGCAAGGCCGCAGGCCACATGGCTGCCGGCAGCCTGTATTTCGACATGAACTCGGTTTCGCCCGGCACCAAGCGGGAAGCTGCCGCCTTTATCGAGGGGGCGGGGGGCCGCTACGTGGATGTGGCGATCATGGCGCCGGTCAACCCCGCCCGTCTTGACGTCCCGCTTCTCGTGAGCGGCGACTGGGGTGCGGAAGCCGAAGCAAAGCTCACGGGCCTTGGCTTCAGGGCCGTCCGCCGCGTGGCAGGTGGCGTGGGCCGCGCCTCCGCCATCAAGATGGTCCGTTCGGTGATGATCAAGGGCATCGAGGCGCTGACTGCCGAATGCATGCTCGCCGCCAGTGCCGCAGGCGTTGTCGACGATGTCCTTGCCTCGCTTGGTGCCGAATGGGCAGACAAGGCGAATTACAATCTCGACCGCATGCTGGTGCATGGCCTGCGCCGCGCCGCCGAGATGGACGAAGTGGTCCGCACCCTTGACGAACTTGGCGTCGATCCCCTGATGACCCGCGGCACAGTGGTGCGCCAGCGCGCCCTTGGCAGCATGGGGCACAAAAAGCCGCCACAGAATCTGACCGCCAAACTGGCCCTAATCACCGGAAAGAAGGAGGCGGCTGAATGACCCTCGTCATTGATTGCCACGGCCATTACACCACAGCACCCGAACCGCACAATGAATGGCGTGAGGCCCAGAAGGCTGCCTTCAAAACGGGTGGGAGGCCCCCCGCCTACCCCGATATATCGGACGCTGAAATCATCGAGACGATCGAAAAGAACCAGTTAAAGCTGATCCGCGAGCGCGGCGCCGATATGACGATCTTTTCGCCTCGTGCATCCGCCATGGCGCACCATGTGGGCGATCAGGCGGTAAGCCAGGCTTGGTCCGAACACTGCAACAACCTGATCGCGCGGGTGGCGGGGCTCTATCCCGAGGTTTTCGCCCCCGTCTGCATGCTGCCGCAGTCGCCGGCGGCTGACCTGACAGCCTCCATCGCCGAGCTTGAGCGCTGTGTGACACAGCATGGCTTCATCGGCTGCAATCTCAATCCCGATCCGGGCGGCGGTCATTTCAACCACCCGCCGCTGACCGACCGCTACTGGTATCCGATCTACGAGAAGATGGTGGAGCTGGACGTACCCGCCATGATCCATGTCTCGGGCAGTTGCAACCCCGGCCTTCACGCCACCGGCGCCTTCTATATCGCCGCAGACAGCATCGCCTTCATGCAGCTGTTGCAGGGGGACCTGTTCAAGGACTTCCCGACGCTTCGCATGATCATCCCGCATGGCGGCGGCGCGGTGCCCTATCACTGGGGCCGCTATCGGGGCCTTGCCGACATGCTGAAAAAGCCGGCGCTTGATGGGCACCTGATGAACAATGTCTTTTTTGACACCTGCGTTTATCACCAGCCGGGGATCGACCTGCTGGCAAACGTGATCGACACCAAGAATATTCTTTTCGGATCCGAAATGGTTGGTGCGGTGCGCGGTATCGACCCGACCACCGGCCATTATTTCGATGATACCAAGCGCTATATCGATGCGCTTGATATACCGGATGCCGACCGGCACGCGATCTTCGAGGGCAATGCCCGGCGCGTCTTCCCGCGGCTTGACACGCAGTTGAAAGCGAGGGGCCTGTGACAACCGACATCCACCAGTATCTGGCGTCTTTCGACGATATCCCCGGCACGCGGGTCTATACGGCTGCCCGCGCACGTCAGGGCTACCAGCTCAACCAGTTTGCCATGAGCCTGATGAAACCGGAAAACCGCGCCCGCTGGAAAGCGGATGAGCGCGCCTATCTGGCGGATTGGCCCATGACCGACGAGCAGAAGCAGGCAGTCCTCGACCGCGACTACAATCGCCTCCTCGATCTTGGCGGCAACATCTATTTCCTCGCCAAGATATTTTCCACCGACGGGCTTTCCTTCGTGCAGGCGGTCTCGACCATGACCGGCATGAGTGTCGAAGATTATCAGGCCATGATGCTGGCGGGCGGGCGCTCCCCCGAAGGCTTGCGCTCGAAGAAGGAGAAACGTTGATGGCGCGGATAACAGCAGGCGTGGGAACCAGCCACGTGCCCGCAATCGGTGCGGCAATCGATCTGAAGAAGACCGGTGAAGAATACTGGAAACCAGTGTTCGCGGGCTATGAATGGTCAAAAAGCTGGATCGGGACCGAGAAGCCGGACGTCGTCGTCCTCGTCTACAACGATCATGCATCCGCCTTCGACATGAAGATCATCCCGACCTTCGCCATCGGCTGCGGCGAACGCTTCGCCCCAGCGGATGAAGGCTGGGGGCCGAGGCCGGTGCCCGATGTGATCGGCCATCCCGACCTTGCCTGGCATATCGCCCAGAGCCTGATCCTCGACGAATTCGACATGACCATCATCAACGAGATGACGGTCGACCACGGACTGACGGTTCCCCTTTCGCTGATGTTCGGCGAGCCCGATGCCTGGCCCGTAAAGGTCGTCCCGCTTGCGGTCAATGTTGTCACCTACCCGCCGCCGACCGGCAATCGTTGCTGGGCACTTGGCGAAGCGATCCGGCGAGCTGTGAAAAGCTTCCCCGAAGACCTGAATGTGCAGGTCTGGGGCACAGGCGGCATGAGCCACCAGTTGCAGGGCCCCCGCGCCGGCCTCATCAACGCCGAATGGGACAATATGTTCCTCGATGGCCTGATCGGGGAAAGCGACGCGCTGCGCCACATTCCTCATATCGAATATCTGCGCGAAACGGGCTCGGAAGGCATCGAGATGGTCATGTGGCTGATCATGCGCGGCGCGCTCGGTCCCGCCACACGCTGCCTTCACCGCCATTATCATGTGCCCGCCAGCAACACGGCGGTCGGCCATATCGTTCTAGAACCAATCACAGGAGACTGACAATGCGGATCGCCCTCGCCGGTGCCGGCGCCTTCGGAGAGAAGCACCTTGACGGCCTCAGGAAAATCGACGGCGTAACCGTCACCTCGCTCGTTGGCCGCCGGCTGGAGCCGACCCAGGCCATTGCCGAGAAATACGGCATCCCCCATGCGACCACTGACCTTGCTGAAACACTGTCCCGCGACGACGTGGACGCGGTGATCCTGTGTACGCCGACACAGATGCATGCCGCACAAGCCATCCAGTGCATGGATGCCGGCAAGCATGTGCAGGTAGAAATCCCCCTCGCCGACAGCTGGGCGGATTCGGAAGCAGTGATGAAGAAGCAGCAGGAAACCGGCCTTGTCTGCATGGTCGGCCATACCCGCCGCTTCAACCCGTCGCACCAGTGGGTCCATAACCGCATCAAGGCGGGGGAACTGAATGTCCAGCAGATGGACGTGCAGACCTATTTCTTCCGCCGCCAGAACATGAACGCCAAAGGCGAGCCCAGAAGCTGGACGGACCATCTGCTGTGGCACCATGCCGCCCACACGGTCGACCTGTTTGGCTATCAGGCGGGGCCGGTGGTTGCCGGCAACATCCTGCAGGGGCCGATCCACCCCGAGCTTGGCATCGCCATGGATATGTCAATCCAGTTGAAGGCTGAAAGCGGGGCGATCTGCACCCTGTCGCTCAGCTTCAACAACGACGGGCCGCTTGGCACCTTCTTCCGCTACATCTGCGACAATGGCACCTATATCGCCCGCTATGACGATCTCGTCACCGGCCGAGAGGAAGCAATCGATGTGTCGAAGGTTGATGTCTCGATGAACGGGATCGAGCTGCAGGACCGCGAATTTATCGCCGCCATCCGTGAAGGGCGGGAACCCAATTCAAGCGTTGCCAAGGTCCTGCCCTGCTACAAGGTGCTACACGACCTTGAACAGCAACTGCGCAACGGAGGCTGATCATGGCCGGGGTCAAGACACAGGTTGCAATCATCGGCGCCGGGCCAGCCGGTCTTCTTCTGGCGCATCTCCTGAAAGCCGAAGGTATCGATTGCATCGTCGTCGAGCGGGTCAGCGGCGACTATGTGCTTGGCCGCATCCGGGCAGGCGTTCTGGAACAGGTAACGATCGACCTGATGGAACGGCTTGGCCTCGATACCCGCATGCAGGCAGAAGGCCTGTATCACGAAGGCTTCAATCTTGCCGATGGCAAGCGCCTGATCCATATCGATATTGCGGGCCTGACCGGTAAGCGGGTCATGGTTTACGGCCAGACGGAACTCACCCGCGACCTGATGGATGCCGCGAGCCCGCGAGGCGTCGAGATCATCTATGAAGCTGCCAATGTGGCACTCCATGATATCGAAACCGACACACCGTACATCACCTACACAAAAGACGGCCTCAACCACCGGATCAATGCCCGGTTCATCTGCGGCTGCGACGGGTTCCACGGCCCTTCCCGGCAGGCCATCCCGAAAAGCGCCGGAACGGCCTACGAGCGGGTCTATCCCTTCGGCTGGCTCGGCATCCTTGCTGACGTGCCGCCATGCGAGGCCGAACTTATCTATGCAAACCACGAACGTGGCTTTGCGCTCGCCTCGATGCGGTCGACAACCCGCAGCCGCTATTATATCGATGTGCCGCTCAGTGAAACAGTCGATGACTGGCCGGATGAAAAGCTGTGGGACGAACTCGCCATTCGACTTGGCCCGGACGCCGCAGCCCATATCACGCGGGGGCCTGCCCTTGAAAAGTCCGTCGCGCCGCTCCGGTCTTTCGTGTTTGAGCCGATGCGATACGGCAGCCTGATGCTGGCGGGAGACGCCGCCCATATCGTTCCGCCGACCGGCGCCAAAGGGCTCAATCTGGCTGCATCCGATGTTGCCTATCTGTCCGATGGGCTGATAGCTTATTTCAACAGGCAGGACAGCACGCCGCTCGCCTCCTATTCCGAAAAGGCGCTTGCCCGTGTCTGGAAATCCGAACGCTTCTCCTGGTCCCTGACCCGGCTGATGCATCGCTTCCCGGAAGACGGGTCTTTCGAACGTGCCATGCAAGTGGCAGAACTTGATTATATTGCCTCATCAAAAGCGGCGCAGACCGCCATCGCGGAGAATTATGTCGGCCTGCCGCTCTGAGAAAGGAACAGAATGACCTCTCTTCCCATCCGCAAGATCGGCCCCTACCCCGTTTCCGCCATTGGCCTTGGCTGCATGAACCTGAGCCACGCCTACGGCATTGCGCCGCCCGAGGCAGATGGAATCCGTCTGCTGAACCACGCGCTTGACGCGGGTGTCACCTTTTTCGATACCGCAGCACTTTATGGCATGGGCGCCAACGAGCGGCTGGTGGGCAAGGCCATCATGCACCGCAAGGCCGAGTTTACCCTCGCCAGCAAATGCGTGCTTGATGTCTATGATGGTAAACGCGGCCTCAATGGGCGGCCGGATGCCATCCTGAAAACACTCGATCAGGCGCTTGTCCGGCTCGGTACCGATCATATCGATCTTTATTATCTGCACCGGCTGGACCGGAACGTACCGATCGAGGAATCGGTCGGCGCCCTTGCGCGCGCCAAGGAGGCCGGCAAGATCGGCGCCATCGGTGTATCCGAAATGTCGGCTCCGACCATCCGCCGCGCCCATGCGGAGCATCCGCTGGCAGCCGTACAAAGCGAATATTCGCCGTGGGTCAGGAATGTCGAGGTGGCGGTGCTGGATACCTGCCGGGAGCTTGGCATCGGCTTTGTCGCCTTTTCCACCGTTGCCCGGGGGTTTCTGGCCGGTGCCGTCAGTTCCCTCGATTTCGTGGAAGGTGATATCCGCACCAGCATGCCCCGCTTTCAGGAGCCGAATTTCACCCACAATCTGGCGCTTTTCGACCGCTTCAAGAAGGTGGCGATGGCGGCGGGCGTCACCCCGGCACAATTGTCACTCGCATGGGTATTGTCGCGCGGGGACCATATCGTGCCGATCCCCGGCACTCGCTCCATCGCTCATCTGGACGAGGACATTGTTGCCGCGTCACTTAGCATCGATGCAGAGGCACTGGCAGCCGTGGACGATATCTTCGCGCCCGGTGCCGTCGCTGGCCCGCGCTATTCCCCCGCCATGCAGGCACAGATCGATACCGAACTGTTGCCGGAAGAAGAAGCATGAAGTTGAAGGGGCCGACACCATCTGTGGGCCGGCCCCTTCAGCCTCTGACTATTCGGGCCTGACCATCATCAGCGCGTCAAGCGCAACTGCGCCTTCGCCCTCGGGATAGGCAACCACGGGATTGAGGTCGACTTCGGCAATCCTCGGCTCCGCCGCCATCAGCCGGCCAAGGCGGGAAATGATACCGGCAACGGCCCCGATATCCAGCCGCGGCGACCCCCGATAGCCTTCAAGAAGCGGCGCCATCCTGAGTTTGCCGAGCTCGGCAACGATCTCATCCAAGGGCAGGTCCGGCACCAGAAGGCGCGTGTCCTTCATGATTTCAGCGGTCACGCCGCCGACACCAACGAGTACGACTGCCCCCCAGTCCGGATCGTTGCGGGCCCCGATGATCATTTCAAAGCCGCGCTTGCCCATTCCTTCGACGAGCACGCCATCCAGCCTGATCGACGCATCATATGCTTTTACGCTTGCCTGCATCCGGGCCCAGGCCTCACGCACCGCCGCTACGCTTCCGCAATTCAGTTCCACCCCGCCAGCATCGCTTTTATGGCTGAGATCAGCGGACTGCGCCTTCAGCGCAACAGGGAACCCCAAACGTTCGGCAGCCGCGACCGCCTCTTCAACGGTCGAGGCAAACTGGCCGGCAGGGAAAGCGATGCCGTGGGGCTTCAGTATCTCCTTCGCCTTGTATTCCGGGATCACACCGCCTTCAGGCGGCAGCGCAGAAGACGGTACATGCGTGGCCAGTGCTTGCGCAAAGCTTCTGGCAGCCAGGTCATTCAACCGCTTCAATGCCCGGAAAACCCTTTCCGTTGACGGGAAATAGGGAATTCCCAACCGGCGAAGATCGGCAATGAAGGCGGCCGGAATATCGCCTCCTTCATCAAGCCCCGCAAATATCACAGGCTTTTGCGGCTTCAGTTCGGATACCGCCTTCAATATCGGCGGCAACTTGATGCCCGAAGTCACAGGGTCTGTCTGAATGATGCCCACAACGATGCTGCCGAACCGGTCGTCATCAAAAAGTGCGGCGAGCGTGCGGAAATAGAGATCGGGGTCAACGAGCCCTTGGGCGGTCAGATCCAAAGGATTGCTGACCTCGACAAATTCGGGGAGTGCCGCCCTCAAGGCTGGCGAGTCTGCTGCCGTGGCCTTTGGCAGGTCGACACCCAGCGTTTCGCACAGATCGTAGGTCAGCGCCTTGAAGGCGCCGGACTCGCCAAGTACAGCGGCGCCGCCTTTGGGCATTGCCGGGCAGCGCACGATGATCTCGGCAATGTCCGCCAGTTCCTCGAGTGTTTCGGCGAAGATGACCCCGGCCCGTTCCACCTTCGTGCGCATGACGGCATAATCGCCCGCCAGCGCACCGGTGTGGGTCGCCGCAGACTCTCTCGCGGCACTGCTTTTACCGGGATGCAAGAGCACGATTGTCTTGCCGGCATCGCGGGCGCGGTGGGCAGCTGCCAGAAACCGCTGCGGTTTCCGGAACTGTTCCACCAGCATCACGATCACACGCGTGGCGGCATCGCCAACGAGATAATCGACATAATCTTCAACGCCGCTCGCCGCCTCATTCCCGGTGGAAACGGAGAAGGTGAGGCCAAGATCGCGGCTAGCTATCGTCGTGCCAAGGACCGCCGCCATGGCGCCGCTTTGCGACACGATACCGATCCCCGGCCGGTCACCGGGCGGCTTCGCCTTCGTCTCCACAAAGGTGAGCGGGATGCCATCGACATAATTGACAAGGCCAAGGCAGTTCGGGCCTTCAACGACCATGCCGGCGTCCCTTGCGATCCGCGCGATTTCGCGTTGCTCCGCCAGGCCTTCCTCGCCGCCTTCGGCAAAGCCGGCGGAAAAGATGACCACTGACCCGACCTTGGCGGCCGCGAGCGCCTTCATGCTGTCAAGAACGGCCGCACGCGGGATGGCGAGCACAGCGGCATCCACCCCGGACGGCAGCTGATCGATCGAGGCAAGACAGGGACGACCGTTGATTTCGTCCCTTTTCGGATTGATCAGGTGGATATCGCCCGCGAACCCGTTGTTATCGAGATTGGCGAGAACGGATGCCCCAAGCGCCCCGCGCTTTTCCGATGCCCCGACAATCACCACGGATCGCGGCCTGAGGAGGCGCTCGACCGCAGCGCGCGGCAACGCATCCTGTTCGAACTCTGAAATTTCAGGCATGCGGTTACCTGTTTTTATCGTAAGCGCCGAGGCCGGGCTTGTATGACTTTTCATCGATGAACTGACGAATCCCTTCCTTGCGGCCTTCGTTGTCGAAGCTGTTGGCAGCTTCCTGGGCACGAACAAGGAAATCCTCGGCATTATCGTAGGTCATTTCACGAACCCGGCGAATGGCATCCTTGGTGGCCTTCAGCGCGACCGGGTTTTTCCCAAGTAGCACCTTGGCAACCTCGGTGACCCGCGCCTTCAGGTTCGAAAGCGGCAGCGCCTCGTTCACCAATCCCCATTCGGCGGCCGTCTTGCCGTCGATATTCTCGCCCATCATGGCGTGGTACATGGCGCGGCGGAAGGAGACGAGCTCGGCAATCACTTTCGAGGCGCCGCCACCCGGCAGGATGCCCCAGTTGATTTCCGACAGGCCGAACTGGGCTTCCTCGGCCGCAAAGGCGAGGTCACAGGCAAAGAGCGGGCCGTAGCCGCCGCCGAAGCACCAGCCGTTGACCATGGCGATAGTCGGCTTCTGGTACCAGCGCAGACGGCGCCACCAGCCGTAGGATTCCCGCTGGGCATTCCGCACGGCACCAAGGCCTTTGGCCTCGTTCTCCCGGAAATATTCCTTCAGGTCCATGCCCGCGCTCCAGGCCGTTCCTTCGCCGGTCAGGACAAGCACGCCCACGTCATCGCGGAATTCCAGATCATCCAGCACCCGCATCATCTGGCGATTGAGTTTCGGGCTCATACAATTGCGTTTCTCGGGGCGATTGAAGCTCACCCACGCGATGCCGTCCTCGATGGTAACGGCGACTGTGTCTTCTTCCAGACGTTCGGTTGTCATTGTTTCAACTCCTTGGAAATCTTTGATCAAATGGGGAAATGGCCGGGTTGGGTTTCAACCGTGACCCAGCGAAGTTCTGTGAAGGCATCAATGCCTGCCTTGCCGCCAAAACGGCCATAGCCGGAGGCTTTGGTACCACCGAAAGGCATCTGCGCCTCGTCGTGCACGGTCGGCCCGTTGACGTGGCAGATGCCGGATTTTATCTGGCGCGCAACCCGGAGCCCGCGTGACGTATCGCGGGTGAAGACCGAAGCACTGAGGCCATATTCGGTGTCGTTGGCAAGCTCCACGGCGTGCGCCTCATCACGGGCACGCACCACTGCAACAACCGGCCCGAAGCTCTCCTCCCGGAACAGCCGCATCGCAGGCGTCACCTTGTCGACGACATGGGCGGGCATGATTACGCCGTTTGCAGCTCCGCCGTTGGCAAGCGAGGCACCTGCGGCCACCGCATCGTCGATCAATGACTGAACATGCCGGACCGTTTTCAGGTCGACCACGGCACCAAGGGGCGTTTTCCCTTCGCGCGGGTCACCCGCTGCCATGGTGGCGACCTTCGCCTTGAATTTCTCGACAAAGGCATCGGCAACCGCATCGACAACAATCAGGCGTTCCGTCGACATGCAAATCTGGCCCTGATTCATGAACGCCCCGAAGGCTGCCGCCTTCACGGCTTCGTCCAGATCGGCATCCTCCAGCACGATCAGGGGGGCCTTGCCGCCAAGTTCCAGAAGCACGGGCTTCAGATTTTCGGCCGCCCGCTTCGCGACAATGCGGCCGACAGCGGTAGAGCCGGTGAAATTGATGCGCCGGACCCCCGGATGGTCGATCAGGGTGCCAACCACTTCGCCAGCGTCCGCCGGCGCGTTGGTGACGATATTGACAGTGCCGTCCGGCAATCCGGCTTCGGCGAAAGCATCGATGATAAGGCTGTGGGTCCGCGGGCACACCTCGGAAGCCTTGAGGATCACACTGTTGCCGCAGGCAAGCGGCACGGCAATCGCCCGCACCCCGAGGATGATCGGCGCGTTCCAGGGTGCGATACCAAGCACGACCCCTGCAGGCTCCCGCAGGGCCATGGCGATACAGCCCGGCTTGTCGGACGGGATCACCTCGCCCGAAATCTGGGTCGTCAGCGCGGCGGCCTCGCGTACCATGCTACTGGCGAGCATCAGGTTGAACCGTGCCCAGCCCTCGGTAGCGCCAATCTCGCCCATCATCGCATCGACAAAGTCGTTTGCACGAGCATCGAGGGCTGCAGCCGCCTTCATCAGGAAGCCGCGGCGGGCGTTGGGGCCAAGGGTGCTCCATACCGGAAAGGCTTTTGCTGCCTTGTCGGCAACAGCGCCCGCCTCTGTGGCTGTCATCGCCTGAGCGGTGGTCGCCACCTCATTGGTGACGGGGTTGCGGCGCTCGAACGTCCTGGTCGCGCTTGTCTGTGTCATGTCGGTCCCCTCCAGGATCAATGTCTATTCTGTTGACGCAATGCTTGGTGTTTCATGGATCGGTGGATTGCCGGGCCGGCCGCAGGGCAAATATCGCGGCGGCGGCGATGAGCGACCCTGCCGCCATCGCGACAGAAACGCCTCCAAGGCCATAACCCAGCGTGAAAAGAAGCCCGGCAATCACAGGCCCGAGTGCTGCACCGCCACGGCCAATGCCGATGATGAGGCCGGTTCCCCCGGCCCTCAGCGAAGCCGGATAAGCCTGCGCGATCAGCGCATAGAGGCCAACGACGCCGGCGTTGGTGCAAAAGCCCACGACAGCGGCAACGAACGACAGGCCCGCAAGTTCGCTCTGCCCCAGCCCGAAATAAATCACCGCCAGAACCGATGCCGCCATCGCGCCGATCACCAGCAACCGCGTACTGATCCGCAAGCTGAAAATGCCAAGAAGGAAAGCCCCGGCGAGGCCGCCGATATTGGCCGCCACGAGCACGGCGCCCGCTTCCGAAGGTGCATAGCCCATATCGACAACGATCTTCGGGATCCATTTCAGGATGAAATAGAAGGTCATGATGTGGGTGAAATAAGCGAGCGTCAGCAGGATTGTCGGGCCGGCATAGGCACCGGAGAACAATGCCGTCACACCGCCGCGCTGGTTCGCGCTCGCCTGCGGCGGCGCCAACCGTGTCACGGTGGCATGGCCAAGCCGCTTCAGCACCGCATTGATGCGCGCAATCGGACGTTCCTGCTGCTTCTTCTGCATCAGATAGTCGATGGACTCCGGCAGCAGGAACCATGTCAGCGGCAACATCAAAGCCGTCATGATCGTGCCAAGCACGAAGACGTCCCGCCAGTTGCCATCCACGAGCAGCATGGAGGCGAGCGCACCGCCAACGATGGCGCCGATCGGGTAACCCGCAGCCATCGCGGTAACCGCAAAACTCCGCCAGCGATCATTCGCGAACTCTGCTGCCATCGCATTCGTGCTGGCCAGCATGCCGCCAATGCCCACGCCGGTTATCAGCCGGACAATCGACAGCATCAGGATACTGGTGGTGAAAATCGCACTGCCCATCCCGATGGTCATGATCACGAGACAGATCAGAATGGTCGGGCGGCGACCTATGCGGTCGGCAAAATGCCCGAGGGTGATCGATCCGACGGACATGCCGAACAATTCCATCGACAGCACAAGGCCAAGGGCCGCGCGGTCAATTCCCCACTCCGCCGCAATCCCCGGTGACGCAAAACTGATCGACAGAACGTCAAAACCATCAAGCGCTGTCAGCAGAACACAAAGCACCACGACAACGACCTGCATGCCCTTCATCGGCGACCTGGCAAGCACCGATCTCGGATCTTCATCGAAACTCATAAGTTATCCCCAACAGCAGGCACCGGCGCGGCCGCACACCTGTCTTTCCCATCCCGACTCAATTAGTATGCTTATGATACAATTGTGTCAACATACATAACCGATCTGCAACTATAGCCATATTTTCAAGGCTTTACTGGCTTCAGGCCTTCGGCTTGCTACGAACCGATGTCCGTACCTTGCTCAGCAAACGACGAAGCTCTGCCCGCTCGTCGGCACTCAGATCGCCGAAGGCGTGCTGGTCGTGAAGCGCCGTCGCCTGCTCCACCTTTTCCTGCAACACGAGGCCGGCGGGCGTCATGTGAAGCGCATTGCTGCGGCGGTCCCGCCCCGGCCTTCTTTCGACAGCGCCAAGGGCGACAAGCTGGTCGACAAGCTTCATTGTGCTGGCCCGGTTGACCCCGAGCGCACGCCCGAGCGCCACCTGGTCGCATCCTTCATGCAGCGCCACATAGAAAAGCGCCGTTGCCCTCGCGGGCGTCAGGCCATGCTCCGCCAGCTCCGCCGACAGAAGCGCCATGGTCGCCACATCGGTCTGGTGCAGTTGATAGCCAAGCCGCTTTGCAATGATGCCTAGTGAAGTTACGCCACTCATATTCTTGCCGGATCAAGTTGAAACCAAGCCCTGAACCTATGGACAATTGATGGCATGAACAAGTTTGAAATTGCGCCCTTGCGTGCACCGCTTCCCTTGTTCTCAAAGATCGGGATTGCTGCCCTTTCGGGCAGATCCCGATCTTTGATCCTTAGCCCTGCCGTCAGAACTCCAGACCGGCACTCAGGAACCAGGTGCGTTTCCGGGCATAGATGATTTCCGCATAACCGGTCGCCGTCGAGAGCGACGAGTTGCCCGCCACCGGATAAAGCTCGTCGGTCAGGTTCTCGATCCCGAACGTCAGGTTCCAGCCCCCCTCGCGCTCGGCAAGCCGGAGCGAGGCGTTGACAAGCGTTACACCCTTGTCCTGCGCGACCTCGATGCTGTTCGCAGCATCGAAGAACTGGGACGCGGTGTAGGACAGGTCAACCCGCGGGGTCAGTTCAAGATCGCCAGACAGCGGGAAGACATAGCTCACCCCGATATTGCCTTTCCATTTGGGCGTGAAGGGCAAGCGGTTGTCCGGGCCGACAGTCGCCGTGGTGCCGGGCACCTCGGTAATCTCGTCGATCTTGCTGTCCAGATAGCCGAGGCTGCCTTCGATCATGAACCGGTCGGTCGGCACGAAAGCCATCTCAAGCTCTGCCCCGTCGATCGTTGCCGAGCCTGCGTTGAACAGCAGCGGCACCACGCCAAGGCGGTAGATGAGCTGGATATCCTTGTATTTGGTGTGGAAAATCGCACCGTTCAGGCGGAAGACCCGGTTGACGTCTGCCTTGAAGCCTGCCTCCAGGTTGGTGGCGCGTTCCTCATCGAATGCAATCGGCAAAAAGCCCGGAGGCGGTGCGTTGTAGCGCTGGTTATAGCCACCGCTCTTGAAACCCTGCGACCAGCTTGCGTAAGTCATCAGCGAGTCAGACCAGCGATACTGTGCCTTGACCGTGCCCGTCATGGAGGAGAAATCCGTCTCGAACAGATCGGGCTCCACGAACAAGGTCGGCGTGCTGGATGGCAGCGGATCGGGATCCGGCAGGGTCGACGGGAAGATGTTGAAGGCGATGAGCTGCATCCCCTTCGTTTCCTCCGTATAGCGCAACCCGCCAGAAACCGAGAAGCGGTCGGACACATCATAAGTCCATTCCGTGAACCCGGCCCAGCTTTCGGTGCTGAGGTCCACAATCTGCAGGTCGCGTGAGCCTACACTTCCGGCAGCAACGGCACCCGGAGGGGCCCCGAGGAAGACTGTTACATAGTCATTGGTGTCTTCATCAAAATAATAGAGACCAGCCACACCGTGCAGCGCACCGAACTCGAACAGCGCCTGGAACTCTTGGCTAAACTGCTTGCTCACGCTCGAATAGTCGGTGGTCAGGATCGTGAACGGCGTGTTATCGGCATCCCGGACGCCGGACCAGGTAAGATCCCTGTATGCCGTGACCGACTTCAGCGAGAGATTGTCATTGACCGTCCAATCGATAACGCCGGAAAGGCCCCAGTTCTCGGTCTTGCTGCTCACATTTGCGTTGCCGCCGTTCGTGAACGGCCCGAGGTTCCAGAAATTGTTGGCGCACCGCGGATCATTGATCTCTGGCGTGCTCGGCGGCGGGAACGTTGCCCCCGGACACCCCGCACCAACACTGACGGCCGCGACGAACGCCGCATTGGGATTGATTTCCTTGAACACGAACGGCGAACCGTTCTCGTCGGCCTTGCTATAGTCAGCCCGAACGGTCACGGTGACATCTGCACTCGGCGTCCAGCGCAAAGCGCCCTTCAACGCCCAATTGTCGGTGTCACCAAGATCAAGGCCATCAACGAGGCGGGTGACATAGCCGTCGCGCGTACGTCGGCTTACCGACACGCGGCTCTTCAAAGTTTCGCCAAGCGGCAGGTCAGCCGCAACCGAAAACTCGCGCTGATCGTCACTACCGATCCGCACTTTCGCGCTGCCGCCAAGTTCATCACCCGGCGTGTTGGAGGTCAGAATCACAGCGCCGCCGATCGTGTTGCGGCCGAAAAGCGTACCTTGCGGCCCACGGAGGATCTGCACGTTAGCGACATCATTGAAATCCATCGCGCCACCGACCGACCGGCCCATATAGACATCGTCCACATAAATGCCAACGCCGGGATCAACGGCCCCTGTCGGGTCAACCTGCCCGATGCCGCGAATGAAGACCTGGGCCGCGGAGTTATTGCCCGAAAGCTGGCCGTAGCTTGTGAATTGCAGGCCCGGCGTGATGCGATCAAGGTCCGTCGTGCCGGTGATCTGCTGGCGCTCCAGCGCCTTTTCCGAGAAAGCAGATACGGCAATCGGCGTATCCTGCATGTTTTCTTCGCGCTTGCGCGCCGTCACCACGACTTCTTCGATCGTGATGACACCGGAATCTTCCTGCCCTGCCGCACTGGCAGCCGTTGCGGGCACCAGAAACGTGGCGGCCGCCATAACTGTGGATATGACATAAGTAGAACTGGCGCCGCGAAGGCGCGACTTGATGCTGGTCATGGACCCCTCCCCAATTGTTCCGCATCTCCCCTGCAGACCAGCCGGCTGCTATATTCCCTCAAAGCAACCATCGCCTGTCGAAGAGACCGCACCGAACACCCTCCCTGGCAGTCGGTTCGAAAATAGTATGACTAGGATACTGTCTGCATGCAATACTATTTATTGCATGCCTTGATCAGAAACGGCATGGATATGTACTGAATGGTCGCAATTGTGCGCCTGAACGACAGGAATCGGCCTTTTCCGACACTGGTGTTCGGCTTCCGAAACCAGCGCCGGTAACATCCCGACCGACATCAAGCCAGCAAGGAGCGTAACCCGTCAGGCACCAACAGCCGCTTTGGTGTCGCCGGCGGCAGCCTGTTCGGCCTTGAGCTTGCGGGACAGAATTCCCCGCGCACGCACGCCGCCGGCATCGATATTGAGCCCGAGAAGGCGACGATCCGGATAGGCCAGCAGGTTGGCTTGCTGGCGTTCGAGCATCTCGAGATCTTCGCTGAATATTTTGCCCTGCCCTTCGCGGATGCTATCGGTGATCGCCTGATCATCGGGCTTGAAGCGGCGCGCCATCCCCCAGAAATACCAGTGCGAGGTTTCGGTTTCCGGCGTGATGAAATCGACCACAATGCTGGACGCTTTGACATCATCGGGTGCGTCATAGCCCCCATGCCCGGCGTGGGCGACCCCGACCTCGATCATCACATGGCTTGGCGGGGTGAAGCGGCAGATTTGCCACCGGTCGACAGGCTTGTCATCAGCAAGGCCATTGGCCCGAAGCGCCATCCGCCAGAAGGGGGGCGCCATCACATTTTCCATGTGGCGGCTGGTGATGACCTGCTCCCCTTCGATGCTGGTCGTGGGTGCAGCTTCGTCGATCTCCTTCTGGCCGATGCTGTTTGCATGCACATAGGTCTCATGCGTCAGATCCATCAGATTGTCGATCATCAGGCGATAGTCACACTGGATATGGAAGCGCCCGCCACCATAAGCCCATGCAGGATCATCCGCCCATTCGAGATGATGGATAAGGCTGGTATCAGCCAGCTCGCGTTGGCCGGGCCACACCCAGATGAAGCCATAGCGTTCCTCTACAGCGAAGGACCGGATGCGCGGAAAGCCATCGACACGCTGCCCGGGCATCGCGAGCGTCGCGCCGTCGCACCCCATGGTCAGCCCGTGATAGCCGCACACAAGCTTCCCGTCCCGGACCGTACCGAGCGACAGGGGCGCACCGCGATGTGGGCAGAAATCCTCCACCGCCGCCACCCGGCCACCTTCACCGCGATAGAAGACGATCTTCTCGCCGCAGATCTGACGCCCCAAAGGCCCCTCGGCGATTTCATCCGGCGTGCAGGCCACGTACCAGGCATTCTTCAGGAACATCTTGTCTCTCCCATCCAAATTGGATCCAATATTTTGAATTTTTACCGATAGTCAACATATATTGACATTTTATGGATCCATTACAAAACTGGCCGAGACATGAAGCTTCGTATCGGGGCATCATCCCTTCCGGACAGGAAAAGCGGAGAAACACGTGCAAAAACCCGGCTCTCAGGTCATGGTGACGCTTCGGCAAATGATAGGTTCCGGCGAGCTCACTGCCGGCGAGAGGCTTGTCGAAACAGCGATTGCCGAACGGCTTGGTGTCTCGCGCATGCCCGTCCGCACGGCATTCCGCGAACTGGAGTCGGAGGGACTGCTGGTTCGTGCCGGCGTGCGCGGCTATATGGTCCGCCACTTCAGCTACAATGATATCGTCGATGCCGTTGAGGTTCGCGGCGTCCTTGAGGGGCTGGCCGTCCGCCAGCTTGGGGAACGCGGCCTTGATCAAGGGACAAAAAAGCAGCTGCGTGGATGCCTCGTGGAGGGCGACCGGCTCCTTGCCAAGGGCCATCTCGATGAGGGCGACGCTGAAGCCTATCATTCGATGAATGTCTGCTTCCATGAAACCATCGTCGCGGCGAGCGGCAACGCGGCAGTGGCAACGGCCCTCACCCGCAACGATCACCTGCCCTTTGCCTCGGTGAAGGCCATGACGATCAACACGTCCGAAATGGAGCGCGAGTTTCGCCGGCTCAGCTATGCCCATATGCAACATCATGCCATCGTAGACGCGCTTGAAGCCGGCCAGGCGGCCCGCGCCGAAGCCCTGATGCGGGAACATGCCGCCGCCGTGATCCGCTACACCGATTTGCTCCAGTCCGCTGATCCGGCCCCGAAGACCTGACCGCTGCAACGTGACCGCTGCAACGATCCGCCTTGTGCCAGAGCGTTAGGCTGTTGCTCTTTGTGGTTGGTCACACTAATGGTTATCAAAGGCTTGAGTTCAGCTTGGAAACCAGGATCTGCACGACGACCCTATGCACGCGCGCCGCACAAAGATGACGATGTCGGAACTGGCACGAATGGCCGGTGTGGATATCTCCACCGTGTCCCGTGCGCTCAGCGACAGCCCGCGGGTCAAGCCTGAGACCAAGAAATATATCCTCGAGGTCGCCGCTTCGACGGGATATGTGATCAACACCTCCGCCCGCAGCTTGCGCCGCCAGACGAGCGAGGCCATCGGCCTTGTCATCCCCTTGCGGCCGGAATCCGGCCAGACCATTTCCGACCCGTTCTTTCTGGAAATGATCGCAGCGGTCGGCAACGCGGCTTCGGACGCTGGATATGACCTCATCGTCAACATGCCGAAGGAAAAAGAGAAGATCGCAGAAAAGCGCCTTCTGGAAGCCGGCCGCGCCGATGGCCTGATCGTGATCGGACAAGCAGGCCTCAGCGCGCGCCTGCACGATCTCGGCCCCCTGAAGGACCGTGTCGTCGTCTGGGGCGGCAAGACGGAAGAAGACGAATATACACTCGTCGGCAGCGACAACCGCGAGGGCGGGCGGCTGGCAGCCGAACACCTTTTGTCTCTTGGCCGCCGCCGCATCCTTTTCGTCGGCAACATGGAATTGCCGGAGGTGTTACTGCGCTACTCCGGGCTGCAGGACGCCTATCGGGTTATGGGGTTGCGACACCCGTCAGAGCTGGTCCTGGGGCTTGATTTCGGGGCACAGAACGCATTCGAGAAAAGCCTCGAATTCATCGATAGCGGAAAACAGTTTGACGCTATCTTTGCCGCATCCGATGTGCTTGCGATCGCGGCCCTGCATGCGGTCAATGCGCGGGGCATGAGCGTGCCGCAGGATGTGGCGATTGTCGGTTATGACAATATCAGCCACTCGACCATGGTTGTCCCGCACCTGACCACCATCGACCAGAGCATCAAACAGGGCGGTGAGATCATGGTGGACCTGCTGCTGCGGAAACTGGCGGGGGAAGAGGTTCACTCGCAAGTGACCCCGACCCGCCTTGTGGTGCGCCAGTCAACCGTCGCCGCAGGCTGACGACATCAGCCCTCTGATCCACGCATCGCGAGCAGAATACCGCCCATCAGGCCAGCGTCATCGCCAAGCCCCGGCGTCGTGATCAGTTCCGCGGTTGCCCTGTCCTTCACATAGCCATTCATGAGCTTGTCGTAGGCTGTCCGAACCCTGTCGATCAGCCCCACCGCCAGAAGAATGCCGCCCCCCAGAATCACCCGCTCGACTCGAGCTGTCAGTACCAGCGCGAGGCAAGCCTGTGCCAGATAGTATGCCTCAATCTCCCACGCCAGATGGTCGGCCGGTAGTAGCCCCGGATCGCCGAAGCGGTCCTGAAGTGCCTTTGCGCTGGCCAGTCCTTCAAGACAGTCGCCGTGAAAGACGCAACTTCCGGGGAAGCCCGCATCCTGCGGGTGGCGCTGCAGGCGGATATGTCCGAATTCGGGATGAACAGGATGCCCGAGCAGGCGACCGCCTGTATAGATGCCCGCCCCGATTCCGGTACCAACAGTCACATAGGCGGCGCTGGCACATCCCCTGGCCACCCCCCACTCCATTTCCGCAAGCAAGGCGCCGTTCACATCGGTTTCGATATGGACCGGCACACCGAGGGCGGCATGCAACCTTCCCCGAAGATCGCAAAGTGCCCAGCCGGGCTTCGGTGTATCCAGAATAGTGCCGTAACTTTCAGATGCAGGGTCGATATCGACGGGCCCGAAAGATGCCACACCAAGCCTGGTCATCGTGGCATGGTGCGTGGCCATCGCCCCCCTGAAAAAGGCAGCCACCGCCACGATGGTCAGATCCGGCCCGTTCACCGGGACACGCTTGCGTGCGATAATTTTCCCGTCCAGCCCCGCCAACGCACATTTGAAGGTCGTGCCGCCGGCATCAATGCCACCGAGCACCTGTTTCCGCTCATCTTCGCTCAAATTCATCCCCTCCGGCCCCATATGGAAATATCAGCAAATGCCTTTGTACAATCGTTTGTATTATGGCATTGCAAACGTTTGTACAATAGTGCAATAGTCCTCCGGGGAGGGACCATACATGACGCACGTTTCCGCGCCGAGACCATCGGCCAATGCCACAATCATATCTGCATTAACCTATGGCATGTTCTTTCTGTTTGCCATGACGACCGATGCAGTTGGCGAGATCATCCGGATCGCCAAGGTGGAGATGGCCCTGTCGAACACAGAAGCCAGCGCCTTTCACTGGGCCAGCATGATCGCGATTGCGGCAAGCGGTCTGGGGCTTGGCTTCCTCGCGGATCGTTTCGGCCGCAAGCCCGTCATCATTCTGGGCCTCGGCGTCTATCTGGTGGCAAACGCCAGCTTCATGCTCGGCCAGTCGTTCTATCTCTATCTTTCGCTACTCTTTATCTCGGGGCTCGCAATCGGTGTTTTCAAGACCGCTGCCCTCGCCCTGATTGGCGATATCTCGCATTCCACTGAAGATCACACCGTGCGGATGAACAAGGTGGAAGGTTTCTTCGGTGTCGGCGCGATCATGGGGCCAATGCTGGTGGTCGTACTGACAGGACAGGGTTTTTCCTGGACCCACCTTTACGGGATCGCGGCCACGCTTTGTGCCCTCATGGTCATCATCGCTGCCCTCACCCGCTACCCCGAAAAAGCGGCTCCATCGGAAACGCCGGCTTCCCTGTCGCGCAGCCTTTCCTTCCTGCGCGACCGCTATGCGCTCGGCTTTTCGCTTGCCATCGCCCTTTATGTCGCATGTGAAGTTGCCATCTTCGTCTGGCTGCCAACCTTCCTTGACGGCTTCGTCAGCGACGGCCTCGCTGGCCATTTTGCTGCCTATGCCGTGATGATCTTCTTCACTTTGCGGGCGGCTGGCCGGTTCCTCGGCGCCTATGTGCTCCAGAAGGCCGACTGGACAATTGTCCTTCTGGTGTTCACCTCGCTCATCTTTGCCTGTTTCGCGCTGAGTGTGCTGATGGGCCGGGAAGTTGCCGTGTATCTCTTGCCCCTTTCCGGGCTTTTCATGTCGGTCATCTACCCGACCCTGAATTCGAAAGGGATCAGCTGTTTCCCGAAGGCCGATCACGGCGCCGTTGCCGGGCTCATCCTGTTTTTCACAGCGCTTTCGGCGGCTTTTTCGCCGCTCGCGATGGCCTTTGTCAGCGACAGCTTCGGCGCAGGCGACATGCGGATCGGCTTTGTTCTGGCAACGGCTTTCGCTGCCGCCCTTTGCGCCGGAGCCTTCTGGAACTGGCAGCGCAAGCCCGTGGAGACGGCGCTCGCCCAAGCCAATCGCCTTCAATATTCGTGATGGACAGGAACCTGCATGACCAGCCCATTCTACGTTGATATTCCCCCGCCCAGTCCCACCATTTTTGTCAATGGCATCTGTCATCCGAACCTCTGGCTGTGGGATTCATGGACGGCCCATGATCAATCGTCGTTGCATCTCTATTGCCTCGCCCTGAATCGTCAGGCCTGTGACGGCAGCGCGATCCTGCCCGGAGACCGGAACAACTACCCCTTCCATATCCGTCACTTCCTGTCGGAAGACGATGGCATCAGCTGGCGGGACCTCGGGGTTGTTGCCAAGCCCGGCGGTGCCGCGGACGGGGCCGATGGCCGCAATGTCTGGAGCGGCTCGGTGCTGCGCTCACACTCGGGAGCATGGCTCTATGGTTATACCGGCCTGCGCGTGAAGACGGATGAGCGGCAGTTCCTGCAAACCATCTGCATCGCTGATGGCACCACACCGAACGCCATCAGCGGATGGTCGCGCGAGGCGCTGTCCTGCCCTCTTCGGGACTACGACAGCATTCTCGCGGCCGGCTATTATCTTGGTGCCAAAGACAAACTCGGCAGCAACGCAGGAGAAGCCGGCGGCCCCATTCTGGCCTGGCGGGATCCGTTTCTTTTCTACGACAAAAGTGGCATCCTGAATGCCGTCTGGGCTGCCAAGCTTGGCCCCACCAAGCCAGCTGTCGCGCGCGCCACAATCCGCGAAACGGAAGACGGCTTCGTAATCGACAGGCTCTTTCCTCCCATCGCCCTGCCGGACGCCGCCGATTTCACGCAGGCTGAGGTTCCCAAAATCTATCTCGATGCGGCCAGCGGCCTGTATCTGATGCTGATTTCGGCCTGCGACAGGCTCTATGAAGGCCAGCCCAATGCGGAAGTGACAATGGAAATGCGGCTGTACAAGTCGCATGACCTGGAAGGACCGTGGCAGCCCTATGGCGGCGAGGGCAGCCGCCTGCCGGAGTTGCGGGATCTTTTCGGGGCGAGCATCATCTCCAGAGGTTTCAGCCCTGAAGAACTGGTCTTTCTCGGCCCCTACACCGAGAATGCAGGCCCGCTGAAGCAGCTTTCGTTTGCGCCGCCCGTGCGGATGAAACAGACAGCCTGAAAAGCCCGAGCAGAAAAAGGGAGCAGTCCATTGACCAAGTCCAGAAATGACCATGCATCCGTTTGGGACCGTCGCCGGTTCATGCTGGCGGCCGGTATCGGTGCGCTTGCTGCTGCCAACTTGTCCGCAGGCTTGCCCGCGAGCGCCGATGAAAGATTTCCGCCCCTGCCGCCGCGTTCCAAAGCATGGGACGACGCTCCTGTGATGCCGCTATGGCCGGGCTCGCCGCCAGAGACAGGATTTGAGGCGCAGAAATTGCCGGAAAAGTGGCCGGACATTTTCCTCCGCAACATCCACATGCCTGAACTGCGGATTTTCCGTCCCGCAAAGCCGAATGGCCGGGCGCTCCTCGCCATTCCAGGCGGGGCTTACAGGTTTGTCTCGATCCAGAATGAAGGCGTGGATCTTGCCGCCGAAATGACTGCGCGTGGCTACACCGTCTTTGTCCTTGTCTACCGTCTGCCGGGCGAAGGCTGGACCAACCGTTCAAACGTGCCGCTGCAGGACGCCCAACGGGCCGTCAGGCTGGTGCGGCATCATGCAGCCAAGTTCGGCTACGGCGCCGACAAGGTTGCCGTCGTCGGCTTCTCGGCCGGTGGTCATCTCGGGGCATCGCTGACAACCGCCTATGATGAAACCGTCTACCAGCCGGTGGATGCCGCCGACGAGCTTTCGGCACGGCCCGATGCCTCCGGCCTGATCTATCCGGTGATAAGCGTTGAGGCGCCGGTGACGCACGCTGAATCTGCCCTTTTGCTTCTGGGTGACAATCCTTCGGCTTCGCTGGTGGCCCACCGGTCGCCCGCGCAGCATGTCAGCCGCGACACACCGCCGGTGTTCCTGATGCATGCCGTGGATGACCCGGCCGTACCCATTGAGAACAGCCTGCTCATGATGGACGCCCTGCGGAAGGCCGGACGCCCGGTTGAGGCACATTTCTATGAAGAAGGCGGCCATGGCTTCGGGCTCGGATCGCCGGACGTGCCGGTTGGCACATGGCTCGCGGCTTTCGCCAAATGGCTGGATCGGCATTTGGGCAACAAGTGACCAACGATTTCGAGGGGGTAGGAAACGGATCGCCGTTTCCTGCTGTTGATTTCTACCGGGAGGACTATGGATGACGACCTTCAACAGACGCGATTTGATGAAACTGACAGGCACGGCCATGCTGGCGGCACTTACCGCCCCGAAGGCGATGGCCGCCATGGCATCTGAACCCGCCATGAGCCCGCCACCCGTCGGCGATCCGCTTCAGCCTATCGACCCCGAGCTGCGCCCGGCCGCAGAGCAGGTGCTGAAGTTCACGGCTGACATGCCACCCCTGACCATGGAGGGGTTGCCGAAACTGCGGGCGGGCGGCGCTGCCTTTGCGGCCCCGCACCTGCCGGACATTCCGGTAGAAGAACGCACCATCCCGGTCGGCAAGGGCATGCCGGACGTGAAGATCTTCATCGTCAACGCCAAGGCTGGGGCCAAGCGCCCGGGGATCCTGCACATGCATGGCGGCGGCTATATTGCCGGGGCAGCCAAGTGGGAAATCCGCTATGTACAGGAAGTCGCCCGCGACCTTGATTGCATCGTGGTGAGCGTTGAGTACCGGCTGGCGCCGGAGACAACCTATATCGGCTCTGTCGAGGACAATTATGCCGGCCTGCGCTGGATGTATGACCATGCAACAGAGCTGGGCCTTGACCCTGACCGCATCGCCGTGATGGGTGAAAGT
Source organism: Pseudokordiimonas caeni (assembly GCF_026719705.1). Classification (GTDB taxonomy): domain Bacteria; phylum Pseudomonadota; class Alphaproteobacteria; order Sphingomonadales; family Kordiimonadaceae; genus Gimibacter; species Gimibacter caeni. The sequence continues at coordinate 1,744,724 of NZ_JAPPRR010000001.1, forward strand.
GCCGGTGGCGGCCACGCCGCCCGCCTTGCCATCACAGCGCGCGACCGCGGCGAGGTGCCCCTTGTGCTGCAGGCGCTGATCTATCCGATGCTCGATGACCGCACGGGCTCGACCATCCATCCGCCCGCTCATATCGCCACTGTCGGTTGGGACGGACAGGCCAACAGGTTTGGCTGGCAATCCTTCCTCGGACAGGAACCGGGTGTGAAGGGCGTGCCGGCGGCGGGCGTACCGGCGCGGGTTGAAGACCTGTCCGGCCTTGCCCCGGCCTTTATCGCCGTCGGCGGCGTGGACCTGTTCGTTCAGGAAGACATTGCCTATGCGACCCGGCTGCTGGAGGCCCGCGTACCGACCGAGCTTCTGGTGGTACCGGGCGCCTTCCACGGCTTCGACCGCGTGGCCCCCGAAACCTACCCGGCGCGCCAGTTCACCACGGCCAAACTGAATGCACTGCGCCGCGCATTCGGTGAAACACTTCCCGCGGCCTGACCCTTGTCCGCGTTTGCCGCACCGGTCCCTCGCCGGTGCGGCACCCTCGATCATTGCACGACCACTCGGAGCACCCCATGAAACCAGTCCTGAAGTTTTTGGCGCTCGGCCTTTTCTCGCTGCCTGCCTATGCAGCAGATCACGTTGACTCCACCCTGAAGGCCGGGGCAGCAAAGGTAGAATTCACCCCGGACGCCACTGCGCTACCGGAGGGCTATCTGGGTATCCTCGATCCCGTTTATGTGCGTGCACTTGTCTTGCAAACGGGGAAAAGCAAGGCCGCCCTCGTCAGTGTCGACGCCGGCGCCATCCCCGATCAGGTCTGGCTGGCTGCAAGCGAAGCATCCGCAAAACTCGGCATTCCGAGAGAAGCGCTGCAGGTGACAGCCACCCATACCCATAGTGTGCCCCGCGATTTGGGGGCCGTGCTTTCAGCCAGGATCGCCGAAGCCCTGAAGGCTGCCGACGCCCGGCTGGAGCCCGCGAGGATCGCGTATGGCGAAGGCGTCTCCTTCATCAATGTGAACCGCAACATGATCGACCCCGAAACCCGCAAATGGTGGGAAGGGCCGAACTATGACGGCCCGTCGGATAAAACGGTTGCCGTTGTGAAGGTTGAAACCACGAACGGCCAGCCGATCGCGCTTTATTATAATTATGCCGTCCATGCGGTGATCACCGGCCAGCTTGATAAAGTGAGCGGCGACATTCCCGGCGCCACCTCGCGCTATATCGAGGATGCGCTTGATGACAGGGCGGTCGCCTTGTGGTCAGAAGGGGCAGCTGGCGACCAGAACCCGATCTTTTTCCAGCAGACCTATGACCTGCGCGAAATCCGCATCAAGGATTTTGCAGCACGCGGCATTGATATCAGCAATACGATGCTGCCGGGTGGCAAAGAGCTCGATCGCAGCAACCCTGCCGTCCTGAAGCTGATGAAACAGCAAGAGCAGATGATCGCATCGATGGGCCAGATGCTGGGTGAAGAAGTGCTGCATGTGGCGCGCAGCAATATGAACCGGGCTGAAACTGTCCCCGTGATATACGGCAGCCAGAAAGACATCACCTGCCCCGGCCGCACCCGCACCGATGAAGGCCGGGCGGGAGCCCCCGGCACTTATGTGGACGCAGATCCCGTGCCCATTCGCCTCAGCCTCCTGCGCGTGGGCGATATCGTGATCGGCGGGGTGAATGCCGAGGTGTTCAACCCCATCGCCATGAAGTTCAAGGCGCGTTCGCCTTTTGCCCGGACCGTGATGGCAACACTGACAAACGGCTATGCACCGTCGGGTTATATTCCCCACGATGCCGCCTATGCCCAATATACGTTCGAGGTGGTCTCATCCCGCCTGAAACCCGGCTGCGCGGAAGAGGCCATCGCAGAAGGGCTTCTTGACCTGATCGAAGGATCGGAAAAAGCCCGCCTGCGCTGACCCTGGCCGTTACCGCTTGATACTGCGCAGTTCATCCCTGTCAGGGGCGAACGCCAGCCTCGGCGCGTCATCCCAGATCATACAGGGCTCCTCTACAGGCTCATAGGGTTTCCAATCGGGGATGCCCGCATGATTGGGATTGCCTGTCCGGGCGAAGGCGATCCAGGCATCCGCCATCCGGTTGCCAAGCGCCTCGGCACGCGGGCCACCGCCTGTCATGGTGTCGCACCTGTCGGTGTTGGCGAAGACGAACGGAATATCCAGACAATGGAAGGCACGGGGCCGGCCATCCAGAACCGGGGGCTGCCAGTTGAACGAATAAAGATAAGCGGGCGCCTTGCCGAGCGCGGCCTTCGACGCCGCCTGATCAATCGCCGCCTGCCGGACGGGGGACGTGGCAATCCGTGACCACAGATCGAAGGGCGATGCATCCGGCGTGTGCGCCCTGAAAGCCTGCACGATCCGGCTGCCCTGCCCCGGGAACATGGCTTCAACCTTCGCAGCAAGGCCTGCCTCGTCCATGCCTTCATCCCCGGGCGTCATCACCCCGTTGATGAATTCGTTGAGCGTGGTGCCGATCATCATCGGCACATCAGCGGTTATACCGGGTGCCGTCGGCCCGAAAGGAGCCGCCGGGATAACGGCGCCGTCCGCCACCGGCGCAAAATTCAGATTGAGGGCAAACTGGCGCACATCCACATAACCGGGGAATGGCGCATTCTCGCGCTGCATCACGGCATCGCATGCCAGCCGGATGTGGTCATACGGCATGGCTTGAAGCTCATCCACCGTTTGCCGGTTCAACCCCAGCTCGGCCACCAGCAGATCGGCGAGGCGGCGCGACATATCCTGCGAAATCGCATTGGTGAACGAGCCGCTTTGCACCACGGCCCTGTGGAACAGGCCTTTTGCCGCCGGCATGCCCATGAGGGCGCTGACCTTGGCACCGCCGCCCGATTGGCCGAAGATCATCACCCGGTCCGGGTCACCGCCAAATTCAGCGATGTTATCGCGCACCCATTCAAGCGCTGCGACGATATCGAGCATCCCGACATTGCCGGACCGGGCATAGCGGTCGCCGTAGCCGGAAAGATCGAGATAGCCGAGAAGATTGAGCCGGTGATTGAGCGTGACGACCACCACGTCACCCCGGCTCGCCAGATTTTCGCCGTCAAAGGCCGGCAGGTCATGCCCGGATCCGGCAACAAAGCCACCACCATGCAGCCAGACCATCACGGGCCGGCGACCATTATCCCGGATACCGGGCGTCCAGACATTCACCCGCAGGCAATCTTCGCCCGCGACGCTGTCGTTCCACTGGAAGATGAAGGCGGATTCGTCATGAAAGCGCCCCATGCCCTTGTCCTGCGGCGCAATCAGTCCGTAATGCAGGGAGCTGCGCACCCCGGCCCACGGCTGTGGCTTTTCGGGCGCACGGAAGCGGTTCTCGCCACCTGTTGAAGCGCCATAGGGCATACCCTTGAAGGTGAAGATCCCGTTTCGGATATAACCGCCAACCTTGCCATACTGTGTTTCGACGATTGCCGCACCGGTCTTTGCAACGAGCCGGTCACGTCCGGCCTTTGCTTTTTCATAGGCAGGTTCGGCGGCTGTAACCCCGCCCATGCCCGAAGCCGCCCCTGCGGCCGCCCCTGCGAGAACGGCCGCACCCTTCAGAAAGGCCCGCCGCCCCATGTGATCATTTGAAGTGTCGTCTGGATGTTTGGTCATCAAAGCCTCCCCTATATATCCTTGCCCCTGGCGACCCTTCGCTTAGGAAAGCGCTACCCGATTGCCTGAAAAGAAAGAGGGCCAAGGTCTCTCGATACCCGGCCCTCTTCTTACTCGCTCAGACGGTTGCCTCAGTTCATATAGAGCCTGAAGGCAACACCGATCGTGCGGGGACGCGGTCCAGCAAGAAGGGTCGGGCCATTGGCCGAGGTAGGACCACGCAGATCGCTGAGGTTGCTGCCGAAAAGCCGGAACTCATATTGATCGCGGCGGAAAGCGACGCTCGCGTCATAAAGCTCGTAGGCATCAAGCGTGTCGACCGTCGCATCCTGATTCTTCGCTTCACCGTTGAAGGTGGCGGAGGCGTTTGCCGTCATTTCCCAGTCACCAAGCGTGGTGCTATAGTCCAGATCGAAGCGGACATTATAGGGCGGCGTGTTGAACAGCCGTTCGCCATTTGCAGCACGCGGCGTCGCCTCGGCAAAGGCCGGGATCACGTTGGTGAATTCCGACGAGTTATAGTTGGCAATCGCGTTGACCCGCAGCCCCTCGATCGGGGTCATCCACTGGATTTCGGCATCGATACCCTGTGTTTTGCCGTCCCCGAGGTTGGCGAATGCGGAAAGTCCGATCGAGGTGTTAAAGGCGCTCTGCAGGTTGGTATATTTGATATCATAGACACTGGCGGCAACCTGCAGACGGTTATCGAAGAGCGAGCCCTTGGCGCCGATTTCGATGTTGCGCAGCTTGTCCGGAGTCAGCGAAATATTGCTCGGCACACCGTCCGCGATCACGGCATCAGCCTGGGCCTGCGATTGCAGGATACTGCTGCGGAAGCCCGTACCCGCGTTGATGAAGAGCATCCAGTCATCGCTCGGGTGATAGGCAAGGTTCGCCCGCCATGTCCAGGCATCAAGCTTGTCGTCGCTTGCGGCCGGAACGCCGTTCGAAACGGAGTCCGAGCTACGGCTATCCTTGAAATAACGGAGGCCGAAAAGCGGCACCAGCTTGCCACCAAACATATCGTAGCTGATTTCCGAGAAGATCGAGCCGTTCTCGGTGCGCGTGATGGTCTCGCCGCCGAGGGCGAGTGTCGGGAAGTTCAGGCTGAACTCATAAACGCCCTTGGCATTCTGGTAGAACATGCCGCCAACCCAGTGGAACGGACTGTCATCCGATGAAGCAAGCCGGAATTCGTTCACGAAATTCTTGGCATCGCCCCCGTTGATCAGGATGCCGGTGCCAAGCGGCGCACCAAGGCCAAGACCCACACCAAACCCGCCGGGCAGCGAACGCTGATAGGAGGTCGCGTTGGTCAGGGTGACCGTATCGAAGTCATAGGTGATCGTGTTCGAGAAATAGTTGGCACTGCGCTTGTCATACCCCTCGAACGTGCCCTGATTGGCCGCATACGGCGGATCGACCGAGTCCATCACATTCAGATAGTCCTGATCGGTCGAGAAGTGCCAGCCGCGCATCCGCAACGTCAGCTGGTCGCTCGGCTTCCAGAGAACCACAGCTTGCAGGTTCTCGGCCTTGATATCGTTGGCGTCCGTCTTCAGGGGCGTACCCGTAGGGGCGCCTTCATAGATATCGTTGTAACCGGCACGGAAGTCGTAGCTGCCGCTGATACGGATGGCGAGCTTGTCTTTCACCACCGGGATCGACACAGCGGCGGAACCACGATAGTCGAAGTCATCCGCATCCTTGGTTTTGGACAGCGAAAGCTCGCCCTCCATCCCGAATTCCTCGAGGTCTGGATTCTTGGTGCGATAGATGATCACCCCGCCCATCGAGCCCTGACCATAGAGCGTGCCTTGCGGACCGCGCAGCACTTCAACACGTTCGATATCGAAATATTGCAGCGGCGGCGCGGCCTGGAAGTTCGGCACACCGAAGGGCGTATCGTCGAGATAATAGCCGACCATCCCGTCGCCGACCGGGCCGCCGGCCCCTGACCCCCGGAACGAGAAGATGCGGTAACCGGCACCGATTTCCTGTGCCTGCGATGCACCGGGGATCAGCTTGATCAGCTCGGCGCCTTCCCGGATGTTGCGGGCAGCGAGCGAGTCGCCGCTGAAGGCCTGAATGGCCATGGGCACGTCGCTCAGTGCCCGCGCCCCTGTTTTGGTGGCGGAGACGACGATTTCGTCGATAACGAATTCGGTGTCAGCGTCTGCTGCGCCCTGCTCTTGCGCATAGGCCGGAGCACCGGCCAGAGCCGCCAGAATGGCATAAGCAGCCACGCCGGATGAAAGACCCGGACGACGCATAGCTGTCGCCGTGAATCCCCGTTGGTTCATGCTGGAGGCAGAATCCAGCAGGCTCGCGTTGTTCATAAGCATAATCCCTCCCCAATGCTCTCTGTACAATCGATTGGCTTTTCCCTAGCACGGCCCAAAACCCTTTACAAGAGGCCAATACAAACGATTGTATTTTTGTTGGAAAAGTTCCGGACGCTGCTGAGGTGAATACCCCGGACCAACGTAATGGAAAGAACAAGGATTTTCTGAAAGCGCAGCAATCAGCCCTTACATGGCTAACCCAAACACTGAAGCCCCCAGCCGCGATAATCACCACTGAGCCAGTGATCTGAAAGGAGTGGCCTGAGCTTCGCCGCTACCCCAGCATCGGACCGGCAACTACTCTGCTGGCTGATTCAATAAAAACATCAATAAAATCAAAAATTTAAAGTCATTGGTGCCCGCTGCCGGCACCAGAGTCTTATTGAAATCAATAAGCTGAAGGCACTTGGCGCAGTTTTGGCGCATTCAGATCCGTGCTGTCACATGCGAAATCGACGCTAACAGTGCCCTGAGCAGGCCCTCGAGGAATTCTCGTGTCTTTGTGTCCACCAGGACCCCTTCCCTGAATTTTTCCGGCGCGAGGCCAATGGCAACTTCGGGGAAAGGAACAATCGGCGTGAGCGTTGCTGACAGGATGGTCTTCAGATGCTGCTGCGCCCTGACCCCGCCCGTAAGGGCTGGCGTGGCGCTCAGGATGGCGGCAGGCTTGCCCTTTAAGACTGACTGGTAGGCCGGACGACTGGCCCAGTCGATGGCGTTTTTGAGCACACCCGAAGTGCTGTAATTATACTCTGGCGTTGCGAAGATCAGGCCGTTTGCCGCTGCAATCGCCTCGCGCAGGCGCGCCACGCTTTCGGGAGGCGTTTCCCCGTCGAGCGCCGGATCATAGTGCGGCAGGCTGCCGATATCGGCGAAGGTGAACCGCACATGGGATGGTGCCAGCGCCGCCATTGCCTCAAGCGCCAGCCGGTTCCACGAGCCCCGACGCAGGCTGCCGGAAAAGGCGAGGATGGTGATCGGCTTCATGACAACGGCTCCACATCAATATCGCCCCAAAGGGCCGGAAACAGAACCGGCCTCCGAAGAGGCCGGCCATTTTTTGACTGTGCCCGGCCTTATTGGCCGAAGCGCCAGGTGAAGGTCACACCGTAGGTGCGCGGCGCCTGATAGTTGGCATAATAGGTGCCGAAGAGCTCGAGACGGCTGGCATAATTCAGCTCGTCCGTCACGTTCTTCACCCAGGCGCTCAGCCGCCAGCGGTCATCCTTGGCTGCCACCCCGGCATAAAGGTTCAAGGTGAATTCCGACGGGTTCTTCAGGTCCGCTGTATTGGTGTTCTCGAAATAATATTCATCGGTCCACTGATAGTCGGCACCAAGCGACCCGACGAGATTGTCAGCAAGATCCACCTCATAGCTCGCCCCGAGATTGGCGGCATGGCGCGGGGTGCGGCGGCAGGTGTTGCCGTCCACATCCGTGCCGTCTTCATCGATGATGAGCGTGCCGGTGAATTCGCAGCGGCTGTAGGCATAGTTGCCGGTGATGGCAAAGCCCGCACCAAGGAGTGCCTTGAAATCAAGCTCGAGGCCGTAGGCTTCCGCCCCGTTTGCCGCGTTCACAACGAAGTTGTCCGGTGGCCGGGTGGGATCAAGCTGCAGGAACTGCTGGGTCTGCAGGTCCTTGTATTTGGTGAAATAGGCAACCGCGTTGACCATCAGGCGGCGGTCTGCAAGCAGGAACTTGCCACCGGCTTCATAGCTTGTTGCGAATTCCGGTGCGAACGAAACGATGGCATCAAGCGGGTTGCCTGCGTTCTCGCCCGTATAGCCGCCAGCTTTATATCCGCGTTCCACCCGGGCGAAATAATTCTGGCCTTCAGTGGGTGCGTAACTCAGCGTCAGGCTCGGCAGCCAGGCGTCCCAGCTGTCCTTGTCGGTGACAGTAAAACCACCCGGAGGCAGTGGGCTGTCGAAGCTGTCGCCAAAGCGGTTCGACGTGAATTTCTTCTTGTCGTAGGCATAGCGGACGCCACCGTTGATCGACAGGCTTTCGGTGATGTCGTAGGTCACTTCGCCGAAGAGGCCGAGGTTGGTGGCCTTCGATCCCGTCCGCGCGTTGCTGGTGCCGCCAGCCGGTGTGGCCGGTTCACCGCCATAGGCAATCGCGAAAGCAAACTCGGTGATGCCGTCAAAATCCGGGAAGTAGAAGCTGACGCGTTCAAGCCGCTCGATATCTTCCTTCAGCACATAGGCACCGAGCGACCACTGGAGCCGTTCGCCGCCGCCAGAGAGGCGTAGTTCCTGCGAGAACTGCTTCACGTCGTCGGCCTTCTGCTGGTCAAACCAGCAATCCGGAACAGTATTCAGATAGGCGTCGATCCCGGCCGCCATGACGGCATCAATGACCGGTACCTGCGTTTCGGAATCGATCGGCACATTCCAGTACATGCCGCAACCATCTTCCCGCACCTCAATATCGCTTTTGCGGAATGAGGTGATGGAATTCAGGGTCATGCTGTCGCTGATGTCATAATCAACATTAGCCGCGATGCCATAAAGATCGGAATTCTGGTAGCCCGAGAAGTTGCGAGCTCCCTTGCGCGGGTCGCTGCTCTTGAACGGCGCATTCCGGGTCGGCAGCACGAAACTGTCCGGCAGGCCGGGGATCGGCGGTGCGAAGAAGGAATTGTAGGTGACGGCATGGCTGTCACCGGCCACATCCACATCAACCCAGCGCGCACCGTCACGGTGACGGGTATAGTCGGCCGTGATGGTGGCATCGAGCTTGTCGCTCGGGCGGAAACGCAGCGAGCCGCGCACCGACTGGACATTGATGTCCTCCTCATCGCCGCCCATTGTGTTGGTGGCGAAGCCGTCGCGGGTACGCGACGTGGCAGTGAGCCCAGCCGAGACCGTGTCGCTGACCGGCCCACGGATCGAAGCCGCAATATTCACGGCGTTATAATTGCCGTATGACGCCTCGACTTTGCCTTCCGTCTCATCGCCCGGCTTCTTGGTGATATAGTGGATAAGGCCGCCGACGATATTCTTGCCGAAACGCAAGCTTTGCGGGCCTTTCAGCACCTCGACGCGTTCGAGATCGAAAAGATCGACCAGCACGCCCGAAGAACGCGCCATATAAACGCCGTCGATAAAGATACCGACCGAACTGTCAGCGGCCGCGCCCTGAATGTTTGAGCCGATACCGCGCATGAAGATTTCGGGGTCGGTCGCATTCGCGATATTGAATTTGGCACCCGGAATACGGTTCGTGACCTCATATAGATCGCGAATACCGGCCTCTTCCATGGCCGAAGCATCAAACACCTGGACGCTGACGGGCACGTCCTGCAGGCCTTCGTCCTTGCGGCGGGCATTGACGATGATTTCCTCGAGATAGAATTCCTCACCCTGATCCTGGGCCATCACCGCCGGTGCCTCAATGCCACCTATCAGCGCTGCCCCACAGAGGCTGCTCAAGAGCGCCCTTTTCATTCCTGACTTCATATCGTGCACGTTACCCCTCCTGTTCATTGGGTTCTCGCACGGGCATTCGTACCGGCCCGCGCGACCGTCACCACAATGCATTCACTTCCCTTGCCCTTCGGCGCATTGCCTGTGGTTTCAAGAAAAAGCTTATGGGGGGCAGGAATAATAAAATAATATCGTTTCATGTGGGCTCTATTACGGTTTTGTTATACCGACCCGGCGTTATAACGAATGGCAGAATGCCTCTTTCCCTCTCATAGCTCCTATAAGAATCCGGAATATCAGAGGCCGATACCATTACTTTTTCTACCTGACCTGCCTCGCTAGTGTTCACCATTGGGGGGCGCTTGGGGCGCCTTGAAGAGATCAGGAAGGGAGATGACAATGTATCCTGAAAGAAGGACACCGAAAGGGGCGCGATGGCTGATGGCCACTGCCCTTTGCGCACTTATGACGGCACCTGCCGCCCAAACCGCCGACAAGGACGAGGAAAAGCCGGTGCGCTACGAAGCACCGGGCGAAGTGCATGCCCCGAGCCCCGATCCGGATATCCGGGCATGGCATGACCTTACCTACGACCAAAAGCCGCCCCGCCCGATCCCCGACAAGGATTATGGCTACAATCCCGAAACCGGCGCCTTCACCCACCCGAAGGCAACGCCGCTTGTAAAAGATGCCCCTTCCTTCACCGGGCAACTTACCTATTGGGACCAGAATTCCTACACGAAGAATGTCACCGTCCTCGGCTTCTATAACGAGGTCATGTCGGCCGGGCACACCTGGCAGAATATAGTCGACTTCAACGGGCGCCGTTACATGTATGTATCGGGTGGCCGTAACCTCGGCGTCTATGACATCACCGACCCCCGCAATGTGAAACTGGTGCACCTGAAAGGCACCCATGTGGTGGGCGAAGGCCGCGCCAAAGAACCGGAAGTCAATCCTTACGCCGAAAACGACATGTCCGGCGCCATGTCGATCCAGTGGAGCAAGAAGCTCGGCAAATATGTGGCCGTCGTCTCCCACGCCATTCCGCGCTACGGCATCATGGACGAAAAGCTGCTGGAGCCCGAAGGCGTGAAGACCCTGAAGCACTGGAAAGGCCTGAAGGGCTTCCAGGTTTTTGCAGTAAACAGCCCGAACCCTGATGACTGGGAACTTCTCGCCACCCGCACCACGGATGTGAGCCACCCCGATGCGCCGAACGGGCAGCAGCAGGGCTCGGGCTCGCTCGATGTGCCCTCGTGGTTCGGCGGGAAATACATGTTCCTGTCAGCCGCCCCCGACGACCGCTATATGCTGACTGAATTCCCGGATTATCTCTATTCCGCAGGCTTCCAGGCCTGGGATATGTCCGACCCCGCCGACCCGAAATTCGTGAGCCAGTTCACCGCCCCCGGCCAGATCCTTGGCGATCCGGCGCATGAAGAAGCCTATCTGATGAACCCGCGCGCGGGGAACCGCACCTCGTGGTTCGGCTCGCGCATGCCGCCGTTCCTTGTAAAACCGCTGGAAAAAGGCGGCAAATATGCTTTCGGCTCGATGGCATCGCTTGGCCTCTATGTCCTCGACCTCAGCGATCCGAAGAATATGAAGCCGGTCGGGCATGTGAACACGGCGCCGCGCTTTGCGGGCACCGAATTCGACAATGTCGACGTCAGCCAGTATGAGCGCACGGGGTATGTCTTCACCAACGGCTATCCGATGAACGACGAGTGCTTCGAGCCCTACAAGGATATCTGGGTAGTGGACGCCAAGGATGTGAAAAATCCTAAGATCGTTGCCAAATTCCCGCGCCCAACCCCGCCGGACGATGCCGCTTTCACTGATTTCTGCCAACGTCGCGGCAGCTTCGGCCCCAAACGACCGGGTTACCACACCACGCAACCGGGCAAATGGCGGCAGGGCATCATACCCTATGCCTTCTATAATGCAGGCGTTCAGTTCTTCGACGTCAGCAATCCGCTTGATGTGAAGATCGCCGGCTATTTCGTGCCGCGTTTCCCGAAGAAGGGGGAGGCGCCCTCCTACAGCTTCGGCAACCTCACCTACGGCATCTATGCGGAATACGACCGCAACATCGTCTGGGTCTTCACCAACAATGGCTTCTATGCCGTCAGCTCGCCACTCCTCGGCGAACCGCTTTTCGAAGCGCCCAAAAAGCCCTGGCCGCCGAAAGGCTGACAGGCACTCTGCAATAACGGAAAACCTTGCGCCGCTCCCTTGGGGGCGGCGTCTTTCTTTTTGGTGCGGCAGGCCATAAAAAAACGCCGGCAGGACTATCTCCGCCGGCGCAAGTCTGGGACAAACTACTTAAACAGTCAGATCAGGGGGCGACAGGCGTGTAGCCCGCAGCGTTCGAATGGGCGGGGCGTGTCTTGCCAACATGCCCTGCCATCTGCAGAAGGCTGAGGAGCGTGTCGTTATACTCCCCCGGACGTTCGAAAAAGGCCGAGTGGCCAGCGCCCACCACTTCCACAAGGAAGGAGCCTGCGATCCGTTCCTGCATCAGGCGGATGGCCTCAACGGGGAAGAGCTTGTCTTCATGCCCGGCGATGAAAAGCGTCGGAATGCCTGCTTCCGCCAGTGCCTCGGGCGCGATCGGGTAGAATGATCCCGTCACATTGTGGCGTGTCGTTGCGTTGAAACTGTTGATCAGGCGGTAAAGCCGTGCCATCTCCGGGCGTTCACGCGGTGTCCGGTCGCCGAGTACGCGGTCGATCAGGTCCATGTTGGCGGTCGCGTCGCGCGCCTTGTCCATGATCGTCTTTACATCATCCGGCTCGATCAGGCCGTGCAGCGAGGATGAAACGGCAAGGGCAGCTACCCGCTTCGGATAACGCGCCGCAAAGCCGATACAGGTCCCTGCCCCCATCGATTGCCCGAGAAGCGCCACCCGTTCCTCGCCAAGCGCGTCAAGCAGGGCTGCAAGGTCGTCGACGAAGGCACTGCGGCCGCGGCCATCCAGATCCTTCGACAGGCCGAAGCCGCGTTGATCGAACACGATCACCCGGTTGGTGCGGGCGAATGTATCGATCTGCTGGAACCAGATGGCATGGTTGCCGCCCATCCCGTGGGCAAGCACCAGCGCCGGGCCTTCGCCGTGGCTTTCATAATAAAGTTCTGCGCCTTCAATGCTGATGAACGGCATATTTCAATCCTTTCAGGCAACGCCCATCAGACGACCGAGTTCGGCTGCATATTCACCGAACAGCGGGTCCTTGCGGGTCTCGGAGGGATGACGGGGGCGCGGCAGGTCGATCCTGATGTCACGAATCACCCGGCCCGGACGTTCAGACATGACCAGCACGCGGTCGGAAAGAAGGATCGATTCCGCGATGCTGTGGGTCACCAGCACCACGGTCTTCTTCTCCTTCTGCCAGATTTTCAGAAGTTCCACATTCAGATGGTCCCGGGTCAGCGCATCAAGGGCGCCGAAGGGTTCATCCATCAAGAGCACGCGCGGGCTGCGGATCAGCGCCTGGCCGATGGCAACCCGGTGCCGCATGCCGCCCGACAATTCGTGCGGATAACTATCTTCGAAGCCGGTGAGACCGAGCGTCTCGACCATCGCTACAATCGCCGCCTCGTCGGGCTGGCTCGCCTTCCGGTCAAGTTCGGCAGCCAATAGCAGGTTCTTCCTGACATTCGCCCACGGCAGCAAGTTCGATGTCTGGAACACAAAGCCGACGTCGCCGGACGGACTTTCAACCGGCGTATCCAGCAGCGTGATATTGCCTTCCTCGTAGGGCACAAGGCCGGCCATCAGGCGCAGCAGGGTCGATTTACCACAGCCCGAAGGCCCGAGGATCGAGACGAACTCACAGTCGGCAATCTCGGCGTCAACGGTATCAAGGACCTTCAGGTCGCCAAACCATTTGCAGGCGCCTTCGATACGGATCGCCGGACGGCTTTCAGCCTGTACTGCCACCGGCCGGCTCATGTCGAGCGCCACCATACAAACCTCCCAAGGATTTCAACGATATAGAAAAGGCCCAGCGACAGGATGGTCACGGTCAGAAGCGCCGCAAAGGTGAGCGGCGTATTCGATGAGCCGGTCGCCAGCAGGATCAGGTTGCCGAGTCCGTCGTTCGAGCCGACAAATTCGCCGACAATTGCGCCTATCACGGCAAGCGGCATGGCGACCTTGCAGCCATCCACAAAGCTTGGCATCGCGGCGGGCACCCGCAGGCGCCAGAAGGTTTGCAGGGCACTGGCCCGCAGGGCCCGGAAATGTTCCTCCATATTGGCCGGCGTGCTCGCGAGGCCGCCGAGGGTCGAAATGACCACCGGGAAGAAGGCGAACAGGAAGGCCATCACCACTTTCGAGGAAAGGCCGTAACCGAACCAGACGACGATGATGGGGGCGAGGCCGATCTTCGGGATGCTCTGCAAGGCCACCATCAGTGGATAGAGCGTCCGTTTGGCAAGCGACGAGAAAAAGATGACAGCCGCCACAGGGATGCCGAGGCCGACAGCCAGAAGGAAACCCCACAGCACTTCACCCATGGTGATAATGCCGTGCTCGAAAAGCTCGCCCCGCGACACCCAGAGTTCGGCGGCAATCGCGCTTGGCGGCGGCAGCAGATAGGCCTTTACCTCAAAAAGGTCGATGCTGATTTCCCAGATGCCAATGAGGACGGCGAGGAAGAGTGCGCCTTCCATGAAACCGCGCACGGCGCCGGGGCCGTTTGACTTGCGGACCTTTTTCATGCACCGCCCTCCTTCGTGTCCTTGTCGAGGATCGCCTTGATGCGGGCGGGCGGCTCCACCACAAACTCCTGCAGGTTCCAGCGGTCGAACGTTTCCATCTCGCCGCCGTCCCACACGGCGGGCGTATGTGGCGTCTCGTCAGTCACCTGGATCATGTCGGAATAGAATTCGACATTGTTGCCGTCGGGGTCCTTGAACACGATAAAGGTGTTGCCGCCGGGCCCGTGGCGGCCGATGCCGCGATCGATCGGAATGCCGCGCGCCACCAGCATCTCGGTGATCTCGCGGATCTCATCGAGTGTCTCCACATGATAGGAGAAATGCTCGACCATCGGATACTGGCCCTCAGGTGCCGCCGTATGGCCCGGTGGCAGCTGCAGGAGGGCAAGATCGTGATGATCCTCGCCGCAGCGCAGGAAGACCATGTGGCTGCCGATCCAGTCGGAGACCTCGAGACCGACGACTTCGGTATAGAAAGCAAGCGACCGCTGGATATCGCGCACCTTGAGAACAAGATGGCCCAGCTTGCGGGGCTTTGGACGATACATCATAGCCTCCTATTCGGTGGAGTCAGTGGGCAGGAATGCGGTGGAATAGATGTCCCCGGCGGCGATCGGCGCGCTCAGCGACCCTGCTTCGGTGAGGATGTCGAGCGTGCCCTGGATGCGCGCGGCCTCGATATGACCGGGGCCGCCTTCGGTCGCGAACAATTCGCCCGTTTCCACAATCTGCTGGCGGGTGACGGCAGCATCGAGAAGGCTGTGGGCCTCCTTCATGATCGTCACCGCCTCATCGGGATGATTGAAGGCATAGGCATAGCCCCGGTAGGTCGCCCGCAGGAATCCGCGCACCATTTCAGGCTTTTCAGCGATCAGACGGTCGCTTGTGACAATGCCGCTGCCATAGATATCAAGGCCGAAATCGGCATAGGGCAGCCAACCGATGCTGAGACCGGCTTCCATCGCACGCTTCTGGAAAAGCGCGATGGAATTGCCGAGCCAGCATTCACCAAGGTCGATCTTGCCTTCGATGAGCGAGGCAACCACAACGGCAGGATCAAGCTGCATGATGGTCACGTCGCCGGCTTCCATGCCATTGCGGGAGAGCCAAGCGGGCAACAGGGCCTGTACCGGGCTTGCCTGCCCGCCACCGAAAACGAGGCCTTTCATGTCAGCAGGAGTCGCAACACTATGGCGTTCTGTCACAAAACAGGCCCCGGCGGGCCACCGGCCATTGATGGCGCCGACCATACGGGTCTGGCCGCCATTGGCACGGTTGAGCGCGACCGCCATGGGATCGCCGTAACCGAATTCGAACATGCCTTGGTCGAGCTCGTTGACGGTGCGGATACCGCCGAAGCCGCGCACGGCTTCAACCGTCAGGCCTTCCTCGGCATAGAAGCCCTTGGCTTCGGCCACGAAGATACCTGCCATACTGCCTTGCGGCAGCCACGCCATGTTGAAGCGCACTTCGGTCAGACCCGTCTTTTCCTCGGCGCCGCCACACCCGGCAAGCAGAAGCCCGGTCATCAGCACCGCTGCTGCTTTCGCCTTTACGGCCACTCCCAGCCTGTTCATCATCCCCTCCCTTTCATGCGTCATGGTTCGATGCGTTCGGCGGCAACCGGATTGACGATCTCGCCAATCCCGTCGATCCAGGCGCGCATCACGTCGCCGTCTTTCAGGTAAACGCCCCGGCCCATGCCGACGCCTGCGGGGGTGCCGGTCGCGATCACGTCGCCCGGCTGCAGGGTAAGGATGGCCGACAGATACTGGATTTGTTCGAAGACGTTGAAGATCATCTCGCCGGTACTGCCGTCCTGCATCGTCTCGCCGTTGACGGAGAGCCCCATGCGGAAGGCATGCGGGTCACCAAGGCAGTCGCGAGGCACAAACCAGGGACCGAGCGGCAGGAAGGTGTCGTAGCTTTTGCCGCGGAACCAGTCATGCTTGAACGGGAAATCGTTGCGGCGGGTCTGGTCGCGCGCCGACACATCATTGACGACGACATAGCCCGCGATGTGATGCACAGCGTCAGCCAGCGCAATCCGCTTGCCCGGCTTGCCGATCACGACGCCGAGTTCCACTTCCCAATCGGCGCGCTCGACCTGCGCGGGGATCACCACCGTTTCGCCAGTCGCAATCGCTGAATCCGGCGACTTCATGAAAACATAGGGCTGGCTGTTGACCTTCTCGGCCAGCACCGTTTCCATCTCGGCCGCATGCTCGATGAAGTTCGAGGCGGTCGCAAACACGCGGCGCGGGTGGAACGGCAACAGCAGCGATGGGTCGGCGACAACAAGCCCCGAGAGACGGCCATCCTTCAGCGCGTCGGCAGCAACGGCAGCAAGCGCCTTGATGCTGCCGTCCACATCCACCCAGCTCCGGATAAGGCCGTCCAGTGTCGCGTCCACCGGCAGCGCATGGCCGAGCCGGCTGGCGGCACCCACGAGATCAATCAGATGATCGTCAATGACGATCCCGGTGCGGGCTGCGCCGTCATCAGCGCGGTAAGTGGCAAGGGCAAACCAGTTCATAAAAACATTCCTTCTAGAGCGTCAGCGCCGCGCGGTAGAGCATCCGCGCCGCAACGATGGCGAGGAAACAACCGAACGCGATGCTGAGATGACGCGGTGTCATGGCGTGCGCGAGTTTCGCGCCCCAGGGTGCAGCGACCCAGGTGGCCGGTGTGATAACGAGAAAGCCGATGGCATTGACAAAGCCGAGGCTGCCGGCGGGCAGGCGCGGGTCGCCCCAGCCGGTGAGGATGAAGCCGATGGTGGCAGGGACACTGATCAGCAACCCGAAAAGCGAGGCTGTACCGACAGCCCGGTGGATCGGCTGCCCCATAAGGGTCATGGCCGGCACGCTGAGTGTCCCGCCGCCAATTCCCATCATGCTGGAGAAAAGCCCAACAAATGCGGGCGGCAGCATGCCGGCAACCCCGCGCGGGACGGATGACGTGATATGCTTGCCATCAAGCGGGAGGATCATTTTCAAGGTCACGAGTGCAGCGATGGCACCGAAGACCAGCGACAGGACACCACTTGATACCTGCGAGGCGACCAATACCCCGGCTGCCGAGCCGATCAGGATCGGGGCAGCCCAGAGCCGGGTGACATCCATATCGATCGCGCCCTTGCGCTGATGCGCCCTGGCCGAGGAAACTGATGTCACCATGATCGTCGACAGCGACGTGGCGACAGCGACATGCATGCGGATTGCCGGGTCAACGCCCACAAGGCCAAGCGCCACTTCCATCACCGGGACGATCACAATGCCGCCACCAACACCAAGAAGACCGGCAAGGATACCCCCGGCGAGCCCGGTGCCGATCATCATGAGAAGAAGCGGCAGGGCATCGATCAGCTGTGCGCCAAGGGTGTGGTCCATCGGAGGGCCTTTCGGACTGTTCTTTCCTCCTTTCGGACTAGCTCAAACAGGGCAGGTCATAAAATTATAATACCGGCGCGCATTATTCCCGTTCGGCATATCTCGCCATTCAGCCATCTATATGTTTTTCGTTATAACGAAGCCCGAAGCTAATACTTCATGGCATAGAGGAAACTGCCTAGCTTGACGGAAAGCCCCGCGCCCATCGCGCGGATGTGTTTCTCGCTCGCGAAAGGCAGAATTGATGAAGAAAGTTGCAATTGCAGGACTGGGCACGATCGGCCTTGTCGTGGCCAAAAAGCTGGACGCGGGCATCGAAGGACTGAAGCTGGTCGCGGTTTCGAGCGGTAACCGGGAAAAGGCTGAAGCGAAGCTTGAGGCGCTTGCCCACCCCGTGCCCGTCGTTTCCAACGAAACGCTCGCCACCCTTGCCGATATCATTGTCGACTGCGCGCCGACAAAAGCGTTCAATGCAGTCGCCGAATCCGCGCTCAAGGCCGGTCGCACGCTTGTGACGGTTAGTGGTGCAGCGATCCTCAAGAACCCGGGCATTGTGGATGTCGCGCGCACCCACGGTGGCCGCATCATACTGGCCACCGGCGCCCTTCTCGGGCTCGATGCCGTGCGGGCCGCCGCCGAAGGCACCATCCATTCGATCCGCATGCGAACGGCTAAGCCGCCGAAGTCGCTCGTCACTGCCGAATATGTGGTGAAAAACGGGATCGACCTTTCGGGCCTCAAGCAACCACTGAAGCTTTTCTCCGGCACTGCCCGCGAAGGGGCAATGGCTTTTCCTGCCAATGTGAATGTGGCGGCCGCCCTTGGCCTTGCCGGCGTCGGCGCCGACCGGACCGAGCTCGAAATCTGGGCGGATCCGGCGCTTGAGCGGAACACCCACACCATCACCGTCGATGCGGACAGCGCAAGCTTCGAGCTGCGTATCCAGAATATCCCGACGGACGAGAATCCCGGCACCGGCCGGATAACCGCGCTCAGTGTGATCGCGGCCATCAAGGCGCAAGTCGCGCCGCTCCATGTAGGAACGTGACGATCCAGAAAGGAAATTCCATGACCGTTCGCCTGCGCCATGTGGCCATTGCCTCGGCAGACCCCGACAATGCTGCCAAATTCTTTGAAACAGTCCTTGGCTGGACCATTGCCGGCAAGGTCGATAGCCGCAATGCCCGCGGCTATTATGTAACCGACGGCACAATCAATATCGCCCTCCTGAATTTCAAGAACCGCCCGGCGGCGGGCATGGAATTCCCCGAAGGCTACACGGGCCTTCATCACCTGGGCTTCCAGTGCGACGACATCGAAGGCCTTGTCGAGACGTTCGAAGGTTCCGGCTATGCGCCGCGCCACGATGTGAACATGGCCCAGGGCCTTGGCAAGAATCCGTCCAAGGACAATGCCGAATACAAGATGAAGGGCCCGGAAGGCGTGATGATCGATGTATCGGAACGCGGCTGGGTCGGCACCGACAGTTACAAGAAACTCGACTGACCTCCCCCCATTTCCAAGCCCGTCAGTCGGGTAAAAGAGCGGCGCCTGTGACATCACAGGCGCCGCTTCAGTTTTCGGGGGTAGAGTTAGATAGATCTTCAGATATTGAAGAAGGTTGCGGCGTTGCCGCCCAAGATGCGCGCCTTGGCGGTGGCATCAAGGTCCGCATGGTGACGCACCAGATCGCCGATCTGCTGTTCGCCCAGCGGGAAAGGATAGTCCGAGCCGAGCATAACCCGTTCGTCGCCCATCACATCAACAAGGAGCTTGAGGGCCTCATCGCTGAACACGGCGGAATCAACATAGAAGCGATCCAGATAGCTGGACGGCCGGCTGGGGCAGTCCTCCCGCACGATATCGCGGTACTGCCAGGCGTTGTCGACGCGCCCCAAAAGGAAGGCGAAGCTGCCGCCGCCATGCGCGAAACAAAGCTTCAGGCTTCTGGGCAGTCGTTCAAAGGCACCCGAAAGGATCAGCGACAGGATCGAAAGCTGTGTTTCGGCCGGCATGGCGACCAGCCATTGCAGCATATATCTCGGCATACGCTCGCGCGCCATCATGTCCCACGGATGGATCAGCACCGGGGCACCAATCGAGGCCGCATGTTGCAGGAAGGTCATCAGGCCTTCGTCATCAAGGTTACGGTTGCCGAGATGGTTGCCGATATGAACACCGATGTGCCCTGCCGCCATCGCCCTTTCCAGCTCCTTGCAGGCAAGATCGGTATCCTGCAGGGGAACCTGACACATGACCTTCAGACGCCGTGGGTCAGGCGCACAAAGATCGAGTGCGAGATCATTGAAGAAGGCCGCACTTTCGGCTGCATCCCTAGCGGGCCGCGAATAGCCGAACATAACGGGCGTTGCACTCATCACCTGAACGTCCACACCACAGCGGTCCATATCCTCAAGCCGGGCAGAGGCAGCCCAGCAGGCACTGGTGATGGGCCGGAAATGCCTGTCACCGACCATGATATAGCCGTTCTCGGCGTCGGTTTTTAGGAGCCACGGCAGTCCGGAAACCCGGGCCTTTTCCGAGCGGGAAGCGTCCATTTCCGGAAAGAAATGGCTGTGCATGTCAATCACTGTCACGGCGTCAGTCCTTTCCCGGATGGAAAGTGCCGCACTTGGGGCAAAGCCGCTTGTCGTGCCGGTCGTGGAAGGCCTGATAGATCGGCGGCAAGTCTTTCTCGATATCGGTTACCGGTCGTTCCTCCCGATGCAAGTGCGTGTGGCACTTGGGACAGAACCAGTGGAAAATCTCGGTCGGGCGCACCCGCTCCACCACGATGCCGACACTTGAAGGGTCGGGCCGCTGCGGAGAATGCAACAGGCGCGGTGGCAGCAGGAAGACGTTGCCTTCCGGAATATCGATCCGGTCGAGGCCCGCGTCCGTCATGATATTCAGATGGATGTCACCCTTGATCTGGTAGAAGAATTCCTCGTGCGGATCCTCGTGGTAATCGTTCCGCCGGTTAGGGCCGCCCACGAGAAACACGATGAAATCAGTGTCCCGCCACAGGGCCTTCACGTTCGTCGGCGGCGTTTTCAGGAGTTCTTCGTTCTCCCGCATGAAGCGGTGGAGATCGAAAGGAAGCGTGTAGGGTTTCTGGAACAGTGTCATTGTTGGCTCTTCCCTCTTTGCGTCATCCGCGCGGGCGGTAGGCAACCGCCTTGATTTCGATCAGCAGGTGCGGATGGGGCAGCTGATGCACCGCAACGGTGGTGCGGGCTGGCCCCGTTTCGTCAAAGAACTCCCCATAGACTTCGTTATAGCCCTTGAAGTCGTTCATATTGACAAGATAGGCGGAAATTTCGACCAGATCTTTCAGGTCCGCCCCCGCATCGGCGAGAATTTCACCAATATTCAGGATCACCGCCCGCGTTTGCGCCCTTATGTCGAGGGTCGTGGCCCCGAAGCCGTCGGCTTCCGCCCCCGCAATCGTGTTGTCAGCACGGCGCGAACTGGTGCCGGACACGAAGATGAAGTCGCCGGCCCGCCGATAGTGCGGGAAACGACCACGCGGAATAGCTCGCCCTGCGATCACACGTCCTTCGCTCATGCTGCTTCCCCTTTCACCTTCAGGTCCACCCGCCCGAGCCCTTCGGCTTCAAGCGAGACATGAAGCCCGGCTTTCAGGGGCTGCGCCGCCGTTGCGGCCCCCGCCAGCACAATATGTCCCGGTGCAAGGTGGAAGCCGTAGCGCCCGGCAAGCCGGGCCGCCGCCACCAGCGATCGCCACGGATTGCCAAGTATGCCTGCAGACGACCCGATCTCCACCGGGCGGCCATCAAAGCGCATCACCATCCCGAGGTTGGCGATATCCGCCGGCGGCTTTGACCAGGCACCGATCACAAAGCCTGACGACGAACAATTGTCAGCCACCACATCTTCAAGCGAGAATTTGAAATCGCGGTAGCGGCTGTCGATCAGCTCCATGGCCGGCGCCACGGCCTCGACCGCCGATATTGCTTCCGGAAGCGAAACGTTCCCTGAAAGGGGGCGCGAAAGGCGAAAGGCAATCTCGGGCTCGATCCGGGGATGGACATAATCTTCCATCGAAGCCTCGCCGCCGTCCTCCAGCATCATGGCATCGGTGAGCCGGCCCCAGATAAGGTCGGCGACACCCATCTGCACCATCTTGGCGCGGCTCGTGAAGCCCATCTTGATACCGACGAGGCTCTCACCGCGCGACAGACGCCGAGCGATGGAACGCGCTTGGATTTCATAGGCTTCATCAAGGGTGATGGCATCGGCCCCGGTTGAAAGCTGGGCCATGGCACTGGCCTTTGCGGCGGCTGAATCCAGCCGTTCGGCTATTGCGTCAAGGCGGCTCATGCTGCGGCCTCCCGCTCTTTCAGGATATCGAGCGCCACATCGACAATCATGTCTTCCTGTCCGCCGACCATCTTGCGGGCGCCAAGGCGCACAAGGATTTCACGGACATCGAGGCCATATTGCGCGGCAGCTTTCTCCGCATGGCGCAGGAAGGAAGAATAGACGCCTGCATAGCCGAGGCTCAGCGTCTCGCGGTCCACCCGGACGGGCCTGTCCTGCAGCGGGCGCACAAGGTCTTCCGCCGCGTCCATCAGCCTGAAAAGATCGCAGCCATGGTTCCAGCCCTTGCGGTCGGCGGCGGCGATAAAGACTTCAAGCGGGGCATTGCCCGCCCCTGCCCCCATGCCGGCGAGGCTTGCATCCACGCGGCGCGCACCGTTTTGAACCGCCACGATGGAGTTGGCGACACCGAGCGACAGATTATGGTGGGCGTGAATGCCGCGTTCGGTGGCGGGATCGAGTACATCGTTAAACGCCTTCAGGCGCTCGGCGACACCGTCCATATCCAGCGCACCGCCGCTGTCGACCACATAGACGCACTCGGCACCGTAGCTTTCCATCAGCTTGGCCTGCTCGGCGAGTTTCGCGGGCGCCGTCATATGCGACATCATCAGGAAACCGACCGTATCCATCCCGATCTCGCGGGCGACCGCAATATGCTGGGCGGCGACGTCTGCCTCGGTGGAGTGGGTCGCGATCCGGATCGATCGCACACCCAGCGCATAGGCGCGCCGGATATCTTCCTTGGTGCCGATACCGGGCAGAAGCAAGGTCGCGAGTTTCGCCTTCTTCAGGACGGAGGCGACCGCCTCAAGCCATTCCCAATCGGTGTGCGCGCCGAAGCCATAGTTGAAGCTGGCGCCCGCGAGCCCGTCGCCGTGAGCCACCTCGATGGCATCGACGCCTGCCTCATCAAGTGCCTTGGCAATCGTCATCACATGATCGACCCCGTACATGTGCCGGATGGCATGCATGCCATCGCGCAGGGTGACGTCCTGGATATAAAGCTTGTCGGTCATGCTGCTGCCCGCCTGTATTTTTCGGCGGCGATGCGCTCGCCCGTGCCGCGCGCTGCCGAAGTCATGATGTCAAGATTGCCTGCATAGGCAGGCAGATAGTCAGCCGCCCCTTCCACCTCGAGGAAGATCGAGGACTTGATGCCGGTGAAGGTCCCGTAGCCGGGGATTTCAAGGGGGTTGTTGTTGCCGAAGCGCTCGAACTGCACGTCCTGCTTCAGCCGGTAGCCCGGCACATAGGATTGCACGTCGGCGGCCATGGCCGCTACCGACGCCCGGATCGCCTCTTCCTCTGCTTCGTCCGACAGCACATAAACGGTGTTGCGCATCAGAAGCGGCGGTTCGGCCGGATTGAGCACGATGATCGCCTTGCCACGGGCTGCCCCCCCGACCCGTTCGATAGCGCGGGAGGTCGTTTCCGTGAACTCGTCGATATTGGCGCGCGTACCCGGCCCCGCGGACCGGGACGAGATGGAGGCGACAATCTCGGCATAGCGTACCGGCGCCACCCGTGCGACCGCTGCCACCATCGGGATCGTCGCTTGCCCGCCGCAGGTGACCATATTGACGTTCCGCCCGCCGAGCGTTTCCCCCAGATTGACGACGGGCACCGTATAGGGGCCAACGGCGGCGGGGGTGAGGTCGATAAGCGTCTTTTCGGGGTGCGCGGCCAGCAGCTTGTCATGCGCAAGATGCGCCTTCGCGGACGTCGCGTCGAAGAAGATATCGACCGAGGTAAACAGGTCTTCGCCCATGAAAGCCGCGAGGCCCTCATGGAAGGTCGCCACACCGTGCGAGCGGGCAAGCGCCAGCCCTTCGGACTGGGCGTCAATGCCGATCACGGCCGCCGCCTCAAGAAGGGCATCTGCCTTCATTATTTTCAGCATCAGATCGGTACCGATATTGCCCGATCCAATGATGGCGCATTTTACCTTGCTGGCCATCCGTATCCCCTATTCGAAAATGGCGCGTACGGAACCGAGCCCGTTGATGCGCGCTTCAAAAACATCACCCACCCCGGCCGGCACCATGGGGCCCAGAGCGCCCGAGAGGACAACATCTCCGGCCCTCAGCGGCGTGCCAACCTCAACCATTTTTTCAGCCAGCCATTTGACGGCATTGAGCGGATTGCCGAGGCAAGCCGCACCGGCACCCAGCGACACCTGGTCGCCGCCACGCTCCATCACCATTCCACACAGGACCGGGTCGAATTCGCCAAGGCGTTTCGGATGACTGCCAAGGACGAACAGTCCCGACGAGGCATTGTCCGCAATGGTATCGAGGATGCCGATCTTCCAATCCGCGATCCGGCTGTCGACGATCTCAAGCGCCGGCAGGGCATAGGCTGTGGCACTGATGATATCTGCGAACGTCAACCGCTCCGCCGTGAGGTCACGGTCCAGCACAAAGGCGATCTCTGCCTCGATCTTCGGCTGGATAAGTCGCCCCATCGGCACAGGCTCGCTATCGCCAAAGGCCATGTCGGCAAAGAGGGCGCCGAAGTCCGGTTGGCCGACGCCAAGCTGCTTCTGCACGGCGGCAGACGTCAGCCCAATCTTGCGCCCGACAAGGCGCCGCCCGGCGCCCAGCCCGCGTTCGGTGTTGATGAACTGGATACGATAGGCATCTTCAATGCTGCCGCTTGCGATCCTGTCACGCACGGGTGCGACGGGCTGGCGCTTGCCCTCCGCTTCCATCAGGTCCGCCGCGATTTCGGCAAGGATATCGTTCGTCATCGCCCGTTCCTCAAAGCTTGATACAGATGTTGGATGGCTCGGCATAGAAGGCGAGCGAGTGGCGGCCGCCCTCCCGGCCGACACCCGAAAGGCCGACCCCGCCGAAAGGCGTGCGCAGGTCTCTCAGGAACCAGTCATTCACCCAAACAATGCCGACTTCCATCTGCCGTGCGACCCGGTGGCCACGCTTGATATCCTGCGTCCAGACAGCAGCCGCGAGGCCATAGTCGGTGTCGTTCGCCAGTGCCACCGCCTCTTCCTCGCTGTCGAAGGGGGCGATGTGGCAGATGGGTCCGAAGATTTCCTCGCGCACCGTGCGTGCGGTTTCAGGAAGGCCGGTCAGGATGGTTGGCTCCACAAAGGCACCGGCATCGCGTTCGTCCCCGAATACCGGGACACGCCCACCAGTGACGAACGTGGCACCTTCGGCACGGGCAATTTCGAAATAGCCTGTCACCTTCTCGCGGTGCTCGCGGGAAATAAGCGGCCCCATATCGACACCGTCCTCCGGCCGACCGATGGTGAGCGCCCGGGCACGCTCGGCAAGAGCCGCCACGAACCGGTCAAAAATCGGGCGCTCCACATAAACGCGTTCAGAGCAAAGGCAGACCTGTCCGCAGTTTGAAAAGACCGAACGAACGGTACCCGCAACGGCGGCATCAAAATCCGCGTCGGCAAAGACGATGGCGGCATTCTTGCCGCCAAGCTCGAACGAGAGCGGCTTCACGGTCGGTGCCGCCACCTTCATGATCGCGCTGCCGGTGGCAGAAGCTCCCGTAAAGGTGATGGCATCAACATCCGGGTGGGCCGTCAGGAACTCACCCGCCGACCCCGGCCCGAAGCCATGAACCAGATTGAACACGCCTGCCGGCACACCGGCACCCTGCATCACTTCAGCAAGCAGTGTGGCAGTGGACGGCGTTTCTTCGGATGGCTTTGCCACAACGCAGTTGCCGGTGGCGAGCGCCGGTGCAACCTTCCACGTCAGCAACAGAAGCGGCAGGTTCCAAGGCGAGATAACGCCCACAACCCCATGCGGACGGGCAACGCTGTAATTCAGCGCACCCTGCCCATCAGGGGTATCCATTTCAAAGCATTCCTGCCCCGCCACCTTAACCATATCGGCAAAGACACGGAAATTGGCAGCACCGCGCGGGATATCGATGGTGCGGGCCTGATGCTGCGATTTGCCCGTATCGGCAATCTCGGCTGCGACAAATTCCTCGAACCGCGCCTCGATGCCATCGGCGATCCGGTGCAGCACCTTCGCCCGCTCGGCAACGGGCATGCGTCCCCACACCTCGCGCTGGGCCCGCTTGGCGGCCTTGACGGCAGCGTCGACAGTTGCTGCATCGGCCTCGCACACACGCGCCACGAGCGAGCCGTCGACCGGCGAGACATTATCGAAGCGGACTTGGCCCTCCACAAAGACACCGTCCACAAAGTTGCGCAGCACCGGCACGGTTCGGGCCTTGCTGATTTCGCTTTCAAGTGATGCTATGGGGAACGCCATATGTTTCTGCTCTCGTAACCGGTGGAATGCTCGGACAAGAAGCAGCCTAGGCGTGCCACTATATGAAAAATAATATCTCTTTCCGTTATTGATATAACAGAATGGCTATAGGCCGTGTCACAGTCGCCGGGCAGTCAATAGGAGGCCCGCATGGCCAAGATTCATGAGAACTTCCTGATCTCGCGCCTGAAACTGAAGCAGCTGAAGCTGCTGACCGTCGTCGCACAGGAAGGCAATATCCTGAAAGCGTCGCAGGTGCTGAATATCGCACAGCCTGCGGCCACGAAGAATATTCGCGAGCTTGAGGAAACGCTCGGCATTCGCCTGTTCGAGCGATCATCGCGCGGCGTTTCCCCCACGTCATATGGCGACGTGATGATCAAGCATGCCAAGCTCATCCTTGCCCAGCTGCGCCACGCGAGCGAGGAACTGACCTCGCTTGAGGAAGGCTCCGCAGGCCGCATCTTCGTCGGCACCCTTCTTTCTGCCTCATCCGCGCTTCTGCCGCGTGCCGTGGCGCTGATGAAGGCAGAACGGCCGGGGATCGCCATCACCATCATCGAGGGCATCAACGACAAGCTGATGCCGAGCCTCAGGACCGGCGATCTTGATATCGTCCTTGGCCGCCTGCCATCCTACCGCGAGCGCGACGGCCTGACGCAGGAAATCCTCTATACCCATCCGATCTCCATCGTGGTGCGCAAGGGCCATCCGCTCACTGAGCGGCCTTCGCTGACCCTCAAGGACCTTGCGCGTGCCGAATGGATCATGCCGTCGCAGCAAACGACCCTGCGCCGCCAGATTGTCACCGCTTTCCTGAACGAAGGGCTGGAGCCGCCGATGGACCTTGTCGAATCCGTCTCGATCATGGCGAACCATGCACTCCTGACGAACACCGACATGGTCGCCGCCATGCCGTTCGAGGTAGCCAACGCCTATCCGGGCCTCGCGCGGTTGCCGATCAATCTGGCCTCCGCCGACGGCGAGGTGGGCGCCACAACGCGCGCCGGCGCCGACCTGTCACCCGCCGCCGCCCATTTCATGGCGGTGCTGCGCCGGGTAGCGGAGGAGATCAAGGCCGAGCTCCTGTCGGAAGTTGGTGAGCCGAGGCTGCTTCAACCGAGCCTAAACTCAACGACA
The DNA here is from genome assembly GCF_026719705.1 of Pseudokordiimonas caeni. GTDB lineage: Bacteria > Pseudomonadota > Alphaproteobacteria > Sphingomonadales > Kordiimonadaceae > Gimibacter > Gimibacter caeni. The sequence continues at coordinate 1,772,025 of NZ_JAPPRR010000001.1, forward strand.
GCGGCGCCAGCCCCGTAGATTGGCCCGTAGGCCTTGACATCGGCACCCTGAATGGTGGCGCAAGTACCCAGTATCCAGGCGATATGCTTCATCCCCATATCGGTGCCGGTGCTTGCGGCATAATCGAGCGCAGCCTTGCGAAGGCCGTCCTGATCGGCGTTGCGGATCGCTGCCAGAAACCGACGGTTGGCAGCATCGTCCTCGCTTTTCGCGATATGGTCGTCGGTCAGATCGATCACATGATCGATATAGTTCGATGAAAGACCACCAACCGCGAGCACGACGGCGCGCTTGTCCCCGGCGAGCACTGCCTCGCGCGCGACGGCGCCCAGGGCCTCTGTCTTCGCAAAGTCATGATAGAGGTTGCAGGCTGCAATCAGTGTCGGGATTTTTGCTTCAGGGTCGATAAAGCCGGTGGCGACAATCGTTCCCGTATCGATCGGGAAGCCGTCATAATCGACCCCTTTCGACTTGATCCCGGCGGCGTTCGCGCGGGCGACGCAATCTGCCGCAAGCGCGGTATCGGTGCGCAGGCGGAACGGCAGGTCACCATAGTCGTGCCACTGCTCATCCACATGGATCCCTTCAATCTCGGCGCGAGCCTGCCAAAGCTGGTCGAGAACGGCGTACCACTGGGTCGAATAGATCATCAGGACATCGGGTCTGGCAGTGCGGATTGCCTCGCCGACCTCTTGGTATGCTTCTACAAGCTGCTGCCAAGGGTCGGTGTCGGGATGCAAGGCTGGCAACGGATTGCCGGGAAGCAGGAAGGCGGAAACGATAGCCATGAGTTGAATTCCTTGAAATGAATGCTGAAGGTGAAGCTCAGGCGTCCAGTCGCCATTCCATCACGGCATTGCCGGTACCGATCACGGTCCCATAGCCATGCAGTTCAGCCGGTATGTCCGGGTAATCCATGGCAGCCAGCATCCAGGGGAAAGCCCCGGACTTCACCTCGGCAAAGGCCGCTTCCACCCATTCGGGGAAAAGCCGCATCACTTCGCGCAGTTTGCCCTGCCGCATCAGCTCGATCATCCGCATGTCCCATTTGTAGCCTTCATAGCTTTGGGGATGCTCCTTGCTCATGTCTTCCGGGATGTCGGGCTCTTCTTGGAAATGCCAGTGCGAGAAGGTGTTGGAACACAGGAGAACCGCACGCTTGCCGGATTTCTCGATAGCGCGCCGGGTGGCCACACCCAGCCGCTCCATCTCGTCCACACCCTCATCAAGAGTCAGATAATAAGGTGAGTTGTTGGCCGAGATGCCGACAACGGGAATATCCCACTGCGGGCGCATCATGTGCAGCGTCGTGATGGTGCCATAGTCGACCCGGAAACGCGGGTTGCGCATCATGCGGGTAGTCAGCCCCTCCACCTTCGCTTCCTCGCAGCAGGCTTCGGCAAGATCCACATCCACATCAAGCCCGAAACTGTATCGGAACAGGTTCGGAAAGATCGGGTCAACCGACTTGCCCTCCAGCCGTGGCACACCAAGGAAATGATGACCGACCTTCGTCTGCCAGTGCGGCGAATGCACCAAAAGCACATCAGGCTTCAGTTCATCGAGGCTTTTGCGCGCTCGTTCGTACGCCCAGCGAAGGGGCTCCCAACCACCTTCGGAGCGCGGTTCGTTCTGCGGCGGATTGTCGGAATAAACAAGGTGGGGCGGGTGCGGCGCCACAAAGCCCGCAACGATTTTCCCGTCAGCCATTTTTACTTACCTCCCGCGTAAAGATGAGCCTGACCCGACGGCCGCCACCAGAGGGCGCCACAAGGTTCTGCCATGGGTCTCGCACATCCAACTTGTGGTGAATAATAAGGAATCAGGCCGCGCCTATATCCGCCGGGCATAGCCGGCAGCGCCTGATATGCCCGGCGGGTGATCATATGCCCGAATTTTATATCGTTGCGCTCCCCTATAACCAGATGTGTATAGTGGGGGAGCCGCGTGTTTGCGGCAGTCAGGAGTGACCGGTGGCCAAGATTCACGAGAACTTTCTGGTCTCGCGGCTGAAGCTGAAACAGCTGAAGCTGCTGACCGTGGTGGCGCAGGAAGGCAATATCCTGAAGGCGTCGCAGATCCTGAATATTGCCCAGCCCGCCGCCACCAAGAATATCCGCGAGCTTGAAGAAACGCTCGGCATCACCCTTTTCGACCGTACATCAAGGGGTGTGACCCCCACGCCCTACGGCGAGGTGATGATCAAGCATGCCAAGCTTGTCCTTGCCCAGCTCCGGCATGCGAGCGAGGAACTGACCTCCCTTGAGGAAGGCACGGCCGGTCGCATTTTTGTCGGCACGCTTCTCGCCGCTTCATCGGCCCTGCTGCCGCGTGCGGTTGCCCTTTTGAAGAAGGAACGGCCGGGGGTCGGCGTCACCATTGTCGAGGGCACCAACGACAAGCTGATGCCGAGCCTTAGGACCGGCGACCTTGATATCGTGCTTGGCCGCCTGCCGGTTTACCGTGAGCGTGAAGGGCTGGCACAAGAGGTTCTTTACAAGGACCCGATCTCGATTGTCGCCCGCAAGGGACACCCGCTTGCGGAACGATCATCGCTGACACTGAAAGATCTTGCTGGTGCCGAATGGATCATGCCCTCGCCGCAAACCACCCTGCGCCGCCAGATCGTGACGGCCTTCCTGAACGAGGGGCTGGAGCCCCCCGCAGATCTGGTGGAATCGGTATCAATCATGGTGAACCATGCACTTCTCGTCAGCACCGACATGGTTGCCGCCATGCCGTTCGAAGTAGCCAACGTTTACCCCGATCTCGTAAAGCTGTCGATCCATCTGGCCTCAGCCGACAGCGAGGTTGGCGCCACCATGCGGGCCGGGACCGAACTGTCACCCGCTGCCGGGCATTTCATGGCTGTCCTTCGCCGCGTCGCGAAGGATATTGCAGCTGAAATACCCGCAACCGGCAGCCTTTAGGCCATCGCCCCGCCAATCAGGACTGCGGCCAGGGCGAACGGCGCCACATAGCGCAGGCAGAAACGCCAGAGCGCGAAGGCCCTGCCGCTTTCCGCGACCCCGAATTCATCCCGCGTCAGCCCCTTCGGCAGTGCCCATGCGACGAACAGCGCGATGAAGATGGCACAGCCCGGCATCATCAGCGTGGTCACGAGATAGTCAAACAGTGCAAAGAAATTGCGGCCTTCCAGAAGCGGCACCCCGTCGAACGGATGGAAGCCCGACAGGATATTGAAAGACAGCACGCAAAGGACACCGAGCCCGAAGCTGATGGCTCCAGGCACCAGCGCCGCCGTCACGCGGGACCAGCCAAGCCGGCCCTGCAGCCACGATACCGGCGCCTCGATCATCGAGATGGAGGAGGTAAGAGCCGCGAAGAACAGCAGCAGGAAGAAGGCAGGCGCAATGATACTGCCGCCCGGCATCTGCGCGAACGCAACAGGCAGGGTCTGGAACACAAGCCCCGGTCCGCTGTCGGGCGCAAGGCCAACCGCAAACACGATTGGGAAGATGGCGATCCCTGCAATCAGTGCCACCGCCGTATCCGCACCCACGATGAAAAGCGACGTGCGGGGGATTGACGTATCCCGGTCCACATAGGCGCCGTAGGCCATCAGGTTGGTCATGCCGACACCGAGCGAGAAAAACGCCTGCCCCACCGCGTCCATGACAACCGCACCGGTGATTTTCGAGAAATCGGGATTGAAGAGGAAAGCCATTGCCTTCGCCGCCTCGCCCGCGATCAGCGCGTAGGCTGCCAGCGACAGGAGGATCAGGAACAGCGCAGGCATCATCACCTTGACGACCCGTTCGATCCCCTTCTGCACCCCGAGCGCTGAAACAGCGACTGTCGCCCCGATGAAGAGCGCGAAACAGACGAACAGGCCGGGCGCGCTGGCATTCAGCCCGTCAAACGCGGCACTTGCCTCGGTCGCAGTTACCGGGCTCGCGCCGGTCAGCGCCTTGCCGGCATAGGCAAGCGTCCAGCCGCCAACAACGGAATAGAAGGCGAGCACAATGAGCGATCCAATGCCGCCGACATAACCCATGCCCACCCATGCGGGCGAAGCGCCGCCTTCCCTTGCAACAGTAGCGATGGCCTGCGGCGGGCTCAGGCGGCCACGCCGGCCCACCATCAGTTCGGCGATCAGTATGGGCAGCGAGACAAGCAGCACAGCCCCGAGATACACAAAGACGAAAGCACTGCCGCCGCCGGTGCCGACGCTGTAGGGGAAGCGCCAGAGATTGGCGAGGCCGACAGCCGAGCCGACGGCCGCGAGGATGAAAGTGGCGCGGGAGGACCAGCGCTCGGGGGCCTTGGTGGTCATCTCTAGCTTGTCCTTTTCAGGGTCATGTCACTGCATCGACCGCGCTGTAAACCGACTTCTTCCATTCGTCACTCGCCATGATGCGATAAAGTGTCTCTGCCGCGTTCCAGACATCCATATAGCTTGTATAAAGCGGCGTGAAGCCGAAGCGCAGAATGTCGGGCGCCCGGAAATCACCGATCACGCCATGCGCAATCAAAGCTTTCATGATCGGATAGCCGGTGGCGTGGGTCAGCGCCACCTGGCTGCCGCGCGCATCGGCATCTCGCGGCGAGGCCAGTCCGAAGTCGAAACTGCCGCAACGTTCATCCACCAGCCGGATAAAAAGAGAGGTCAGTGCCTGCGACTTCTGCCGGATGAGGGCCATGTCTGCGCGGGCAAAGATATCGAGCCCGACCTCGGCAATTGCCATGCTGAGGATCGGCTGCGTGCCGGTGCGGAACCGCGCAAGGCCGGGCGCGGGCGCATAATCGCGTGAAAAGGCAAAGGGTGCCTTGTGGCCCCACCAGCCGGTGAGCGGCTGGCGGGCCTCGCCCTGATGGCGCCGGGCGACGAACAGGAAGGCCGGTCCGCCGGGGCCTCCGTTCAGATATTTGTAGCTGCAGCCGACCGCAAAGTCGGCCCTCGCGCCATTCAGGTCCACCGGCATCGCCCCCGCGCTATGGCAAAGGTCCCAGATGGCAAGCGCACCCGCCTGATGGGCCGCCGCCGTAATCCCCTGCATATCAAGGATGTGGCCGGTTTTATAGTGCACGTGGGTCAGGCAAACGGCAGCAACATCCTGATCGATCGCGGCGAGGATATCGTCCTTTTCTGCAAAGCGGATCTGGTGACCCTGCCCCAGAAATTCGACCAAGCCTTGCGCCATGTAATTGTCGGTCGGGAAGTTGCTGCCTTCCATGACGATGACCTTGCGGTCGGGCCGCAGGGCAAGGGCGGCAGCCAGCACCTTGAAGACATTGAGGCCAGTCGCATCGGTGACCAGCACTTCGCCCGCACCCGCACCGATCACAGGCGCGAGCTTGTCTCCCAGTCGCTCCGGCAGGTCGAACCAGCCAGCAGTATTCCAGCTTTTGATCAGGTCCGTTGCCCACTCGCGGGACACAACTTGCTGTGCCCGCGCCAGCGCGGCCTTCGGGGCAGCACCCAATGAGTTGCCGTCCAGATAGATCACACCCTCGGGCAGCGCAAACTCATCCCGAAAGGCACGAAGCGGGTCGGCGACATCAAGGGCGGCGAAGGCTTCGGCAGTCAGTGGCAGGGTATCGATCTGCATGGGGTTCCTCATGAATGTCAGGCCAGCGTGAAGCAGACGACCTTGGTCTGGCTCATTTCTCGCACCGCAAACTTCACGCCCTCGCGGCCCATGCTGCCTTTTTTGGCGCCGCCAAACGGCATCGCATCCAGCCGGTAATCAGTGGACTCGTTGATCATCACGCCGGCAGCCTCAAAGGCGCGGGCGGCACCGAGCGCACGGTTCACGTCACGGGTGAAGATGGCAGCATGGATTGTATGGTCAGGCGCGTTTGCAGCCTTCATGGCGTCATCAAAATCACTGAAAGGCACCAGCGTGACGACCGGTCCGAAAACCTCCGCGCAAATGACGGAGGCGGCCTCAGGCACGTTTTCAAGTACCGTCGGCCACATCACAGCCCCTTCCCGCTTGCCGCCCGCGAGCACGCGCCCGCCGCGCGCGACAGCATCCCGGACCCAGGCTTCCACACGGGCCGCTTCCGCTTCCCCGATCATCGGGCCAATATCGGTGCCCGGCTGCATCGGGTCGCCAACCACCAGCGCTTTGGTATGGCGCACCACAGCATCGCGGAAGGCTGCGTAGGCGCCCTCGTCCACAAGGATGCGCTGCACGCCGATGCAGTTTTGCCCGGCCGCCCAGAAGGCACCTGACACGCAGGAGGCTGCCGCTGTCTCTATGTCGGCATCCGCCATTACGATAACCGGCGAATTGGCCCCAAGTTCCATCGCAAGCTTCTTGATCCCGGCCTTTGCAGCAATGCGGCCCGCCACCGCGACACCCCCTGTGAACGAGATCATCGCGGGTTCTGGCGACGCAACGATCAGGTCGCCGAAGTCGCTGCCCCGCCCTGTAAGCACGGCTAACCCCAAAGCCGGCAGGCCAGCCACCAGCAGCTTCTTCACCAGCATCAGCGCAACGATCGGGGCCTGCTCGGCGGGTTTCAGAAGCACCGAATTGCCCGCCGCAATAGCGGGGCCAAGCTTGTGGGCAACCAGATTGAGGGGATCGTTGAACGGCGTGATCGCGACGATCAGCCCGAGCGGCTCATAGGCATAATAGCCCTGCCGTGCCTCGCCGCCTGCGAAACTGTCGAACGGGATTGTCTCACCTGTCAGGCGCACGGCCTCCTCCGCCGACAGGCGCAGGGTATTCACACAGCGACGAACTTCCTTTTCGGCGGCCTTCAAGGGCTTGCCAGTTTCGGCAACGATCATCGCAGCAAAGGCCGGGGCATCGGCGGCCACGGCGTCGGCGGTGCGGTGGAGAATGGCCGACCGTTCACCGCTCGACAGCGCTTTCATCGCTGCCCGTCCTGCAGCCGCGCTCGCCAGTGCCTTCGCGGCATCGGCTTCAGTCGCAGCGCCGACCGTATCGATCACAGCACCAGTGAATGGGTTGACGATATCCATCCGGCTGGCCGCATCGTGCCAGCTTCCATCATAGTAAAGCGACTGCATGGCGGCTGTCCGGTCAGGGCTTGTCTTTGTGGAGGACGAGGCTGTCGTATTCGTGGCTGCTGACGAGCGCTTCCACAATCACCGGGCCGTCGCCCGCAAAGGCATCCTTCAGGTGAGCGCGGAACTCCTCGGCGCTTGCTGCCGTTTTCACCGGCACGCCGAACAGATTGTCACCACCGATATTGCCCTTGGCCCGGATGGGCGTCCCATAGATCGGGTTCTGCTTCTTCTGCTGCTTGATACGAATGAGCGCGAGGTCGTTATCCGTCAGCACCACAAACACGATCTTCAGCTTTTCACGCACGGCCACAGCCAGTTCGCCAACCGTCATCAGGAAGCCACCATCGCCGAGCACCGCGCACACCTCGGTGTTCGGGCGGGCAAGCTTCGCAGCAATCGCCGCCGGAATACCGAAGCCCATGGCGGACCAGCCGTTCGTCATGATCTGCAGACCCGGCTTCGGTGTCGGCCACTTCTGGCCGATCAGGTGCGTGTGGGCGCCCACATCGCAGGTCATGATGCCGTCTTCAGGTAGCTCATCACGCAGCACATCAAGTGCTGCTGTGGGCCCGAAAACATCGGACTGCGGCGACATGCGGCGGAAGATTTCCGCCTTGCGCTCGGCAACCTCCATCAGATCCCAGGCCTTGGCAGTGCCGCCTTCCTCCATCAGGAAATCAATGCTGGCGACGATATCGCCCGTCACATCGGCACCGAGCGTATATTTGCCTGTATCGAGATCAACCGGAACGACATCGATATTCACAAGCGGCACATCGGGCATCCAGCCCTCAAGATTGAACTCGACAGGGTCATAGCCGATGGCAACCACAAGGTCGGCCTGCTGGTGCGTTTTGCCGACGACATCGGAAAGCGCGTGAAAGAGGACACCCGCGTAAGAAGGATGCGTTTCCGGTACCATGCCCTTAGCCATCGGGGTCAGGACTACCGGCACATTGAACTTCTCAATCAGCGCAATCACTTCGGCCTGCACGCCCGCCTGCACGGCGCCAAGGCCGATCGCTACAACCGGCTTCGACGACGACTTGAAAAGTGCCGTCATGCGGGCAAGGGCTTCCTTGTCCGCCTTGGCCGGGCGTGACGGCGCCCAGGAAACTGGCTTGCCGTCGCCCGAGGGCTCGGCGCTCATGCCAACCGGCAAGCCGACATGGACGGGGCCAGGCCGTCCGTCAAGGGCAACAAGTGCTGCGTCGTGCAGAATTTCGGTCACGCGGTCAGCTTCCAGCCTCGTCGTTTTCTTGGTAACGGGGGCGAAAAGCGCCTGATGGTCGATCCCCATCTGGGTGACGCGACCACGCATCGCGGGCTGCATCTCATCCGTAAAGGCAATCATCGGGGAACGATCAAGGAGCGCACCGCCAACACCGGTCGTCAGGTTGGTGGCGCCGGGACCGAATGTACCGAAGCAAACGCCGGGTACGCCCGTCAGTCGCGCGGTGACATCCGCCATGAAGCTTGCGCCACCTTCATGCGTGGCAAGGACGAAGTCGATCCCGTCCATCTTGCGCATGGCTTCCATATAGTCGACCCAGCCGCCACTCGGCACGCCGAACACATGGCGCACGCCCATTTCCTTCAGTGTCTGGACCAACTTTTCCGCGACATTTGTGGCACTCATTTTTCGCCCTCTTTGTTCCCTTTGCGCCGACCGGGCATTGTATCCCCGGCGGCAGATATGCCCTGACAATAGGCAGGCGGCCTATGATGAAAAAATAATAAAAAACGGGTTCGATATAACAAAGAGAATATAGTCAATCGGCAAGCCGACGAACGAGAACGGCCGCACCCAACGCGGCAAGCCCCATCAATGCTGATACGACGGCAAGACCGATCCCTGCATCGAACATAAGCCCCGCCAAGGCAGGTGCCAATACGGCTCCTCCCCGGCCCACCCCGATCACAAGCCCTGCGCCTGTCGCACGTTCTGCTGGCGCGAAAGCAGTACCGATCAGCGCATACAGAAGGCTCATCCCCGCCATCACGAAGAAGCCGGCAAGACAGGCAAACAGGGTGACAAGCCCGAGGGGTGGTACAGCCTGCCCGAAAAGGGCGACGGAGAATGCCGTTCCGCCGAGTACCGCAACAATGACCCGCGCAAGGCCAAACCGCGATGCCAGCATCCCGGCCAATGCGCCACCCGCAATGCCCGCGAGGTTCGACGCCGATGCCACACCGGCTGCTGTAGCCGGGTCGAAGCCGACGTCCGCCACGATCTTCGGTAACCAGCTGAGGAAGTAATAGATGCTCATGATATAGAGGAAATAGCCACCCATCAGCCGCAGTGTTCGCTGGCGCGCCGTACCGGCCAGCAGGGTACGAACGCCAGACTTCGGCGCCCCGTTTTCCGGCACCGGCAAAACGTCAAGCCGCTGCAAGCCGAAACGCCCGAGCACACGATTGATCCGCACAAGCGCATCTTTCGGCTGGCGTGCCACCAGATAGTCGGGTGATTCCGGCAAGTAGCGCAGCATGATGGGCACCAGCAGCAGGGCCATGCCAGCGCCAAACAGGAAAACAGACCGCCAGTCATACGCCTCCAGCAACAGCCCGCTTGCCGCACCGCCCAGAAATCCGCCGACAGGATACCCGATCGTCATCAGGGAAACGGCAACCGGCTTCATGCGCGCATTCGCAAATTCAGCCGCCAGGGGCGTGATGATCCCGACCATACCCCCGATACCAAGCCCGGTGAACAGGCGACAGGCCGCAATGCTGCCAAGGTTTTCCGTGAAAGCCGACAGCAGCATCCCGAGGGCCATGATGCCGAGGCAGAGAAGCACTGCAGGCCGGCGCCCCACCCGGTCTGCAAGCGGCGACAGGAACAGGGAGCCAAGCGCCATGCCGGCAAGTCCCGAAGAAAGCAACAGGCCAAGCTCCGTCTTGCCCACACCCCAGGCGGTGGAAATGCCGGGGGCGGCAAACGTCATGGCAAGCACATCGAAGCCGTCGAGCGCACTGAGCGCCACCGTCACAGCAATCGCCTGCCACTGCACCCGGCTCATCGGCCCGTTGGCAATCAGGTCGCGGGCGGCTGTAGTGGCCTGCGCCATCAGGCGATGGTGAAATCAAGCGGCTCCAGCCCCTCGATTTCCGCTCGCACACGGTCACCCTGCAGGAGCGTACCAACACCTGCCGGCGTACCGGTATAGATCAGGTCACCGGGCAGGAGCGCCATATAGGACGAAAGTTCGGCAATGACATCGGCTACAGGCCAGATCATGTCGGCGACACAGCCCTCCTGCCGCACCTCGCCATTCACAGAAAGGCGCAGGACAGCGCTCTCGACCGCAGGCGCTGCAGCGATTGGGGTGACAGCGGAAACCGGTGCTGCCTCGTCGAAGGATTTGGACATGTCCCACGGGCGGCGCTTCGCCTTGGCATCAGCCTGCATGTCGCGGCGGGTCATGTCGATGCCCGTCGCATATCCCGTCACATGCGTGAGGGCCGCCTCACGCGCGATATCACGCCCGCCCTTCCCTATCACAACAACGAGTTCGATCTCATGCTGCAGGTCAGCGGTGCGCGGCGGATAGGAAAGTGTGGCAGGGCGAACAACAAGGCAGGTAGCAGGCTTGATGAAGAAGAAGGGCGGTTCCGGCACCGCATCGCCCATCTCGGCCGCATGGTCGGCATAATTGCGTCCAACGCAAAACACACGCCCGGCAGCAAGATCGCCACCACCGAGGACTGGGATGTCAGGAGAAAAAACGGAAGCGTCAGTCACGATACCCCTCAAGGCCAAATATGATCGTGCCCATCTTGGAGGGGCGCTGTCAGGCAAGGAAATATCGAAGACCTCCAGCGTTATAACCACACCGATATATTAAAGACGACGCTTATTCGAATTTCGCGGCATCGCCCGGAGACTTCCCCTAGGCAACAGTTCCAGCCTGACGTTTTCTCAAAACGCCGGCACCCACCTGCGGAAATGGGCCGTCAAGGCCGACTAATATAATATAAAATAATTCAATGAAATCAATTACTTAAAGTAATTTGTGCCCGCTGCCGGCACCAGACTCTTATTGATATCAATCAGTTACATGCGCTTGGCGCAAATTTGGCGCAGAAGAATTCAAGAATCTTGCCCCGCCCTGTACGCCAATCTGGCGGCCTGCCCCGGTGGCCTCCCCTTCTCGGCAATCCGGGGAGCACCTTGGCTCCCCGCATATTCAACTGTGCTCCCATTACCTGCTTGTCACGCGGACAGGCTAGCCCTGCTTCGGCTTCGGCGAGTCCTTTGCGGGATCAGGCCGGGCTTCTTTTTCAGGGACCTTCGGCCGTGCATTGTCGGGTTTCTGGGGGTTGGTTTGGGCCGCTGCTTGCGGGCCTTTCTTGGTGAACATGAGTTCCTCTTTCATTCTGCCTGAAGTCATTTCCAGACACCTTACGATAAGCGGCCCCTGCCCCCGCCGACAGCCTCGGAATCTACTTACGAGGCGGCACCATCTCCATGCCTTTCAAGTATTTGAACAGATCGCTGTCGGTGCTCAGCACCAGTGTTGAATCGGTCGCGATGATGGCCTTGTAAGCCTGCATGGTGCGGGTGAATTCAAAAAATTCCACCGATTGTGGGTTTTTGTTATAGGCGCCGGTATAGATTGCCGCCGCCTCCCCGTCGGCCCGCCCGCGTATTTCCTCAACCGCCTTGTAGGCTTCCGATTGAATCCGGTTCAGTTCGCGGACACGGTCCCCACGAATTCGGGCAGCTTCGCCGTTCCCTTCCGACAGGAAGAGTTCAGCAATCTGGCGCCGCTCGCTGACCATGCGATCGTAAATCTTGGGGCGTACGCTTTCGTTGTAATTGATCCTCTTGAAACGAACATCAAGCAGCTCGATACCGAACACAGCGATTTTCGGCGCGGCGGAGGCAAAGATGTCCTGCTCCACCTGCTGGCGCCCTTTCCTGATCGGCACAAGCGAGCCGATGTTCGGCTCCGATGCGATTTCGGCGATCACTGCATCCCTCAGCGGAACCCTGTCGCGTGTCGTTCGAATGACCTCGATCAGCTCATGCTTTGCCACGGCATTCCTTGTTTCGCTGCCCAGGATGTCATCGAGCCGGGACTGCGCACTGCGTTCATCCCGCAAGCGCAGGAAATATTGGAGAGGATCCGTGATGCGCCAACGGGCATAGAGGTCTACGGATATATAGAGTTTGTCTTTCGTCGGCATGTCCGATGGGTTCCCGTCCCATTCAAGTATGCGTTTGTCGATCGGATTGACCTCTTGAATGAACGGCAGCTTGAACTTCAGACCCGCCGACACAACCGGCTTCCCAACCGGTTTACCAAACTGGGTGATGATGGCCTGTTCGACTTCGCCAAGTGAATAAAGCGAATTGCCGAGCGTGATGCCTCCTGCTGCCAACACAAGCAGCCCTGCAATCTTGACCGACGTTTTCATGGCTTGTCTCCGCTTGAAGGGTTCAGGGAGAGCAGCGGCAGCAGATTGCTGGCCGCTTCATCCACAATCACCTTGGCTTTGATACCCGGCAAGACATCCTGCATGGTTTCTACATAGATTCGGCGCCGCGTCACCTCGGGCGCCTTCTCATATTCCACCAGCAGGGCATTGAAACGGGAGACATCCCCTTCAGCTTCATTGATCCTTTTCAGGCGGTAACCATCGGCCTCGCGGATACGCTGATCTTTTTCACCTTCCGCAAGGGGAATGACCTTGTTGTAGTCGCGTCTGGCTTCATTGATCAGCTTTTCCTTTTCCTGCTGGGCGCGATTGACCTCGTTGAAGGATTCCTGAACCGGCATGGGCGGATTGATATTCTTCAACTGCACCTGGTCGATACTGATCCCCATGGCATATTTGGTGGCCAGCGCCTGCATCTTGACCAGCGCCTCGGATTCGATCTCCTGACGCCCGACAGTGATTACTTCATCGACCGTACGGTCGCCGACCACCTCCCGCATGACGGATTCCGACACATACCGGAGCGTTCCACGCGGCTCGCGCACCTCGAACAGAAAATTTTTCGGACTGGAAATCCGATACTGCACAACCCATTCCACGAGAGCCGCATTCAGGTCGCCCGTGACCATTTGCGTTTCACGGGTAGCATCCTGGCCTGCCGGGCTCTGGTAGGGATCGGAAGCGCCCGGCGTGATAAAGCCGAATTCCTGCTTCAACTGACGCTTGACCGGTACAATTGTCATCCGGTCAATCCCGAAGGGGACTTTGAAGTGCAGCCCGGGCGGAACTTCATCCAGATATTTTCCGAACCGCTGGACGATGGCAACGGAATCACTCGGGACCGTATAATAAGCCGACCATGCCCCCCATGCAGCAACGATCAAAGCCGCCACCGCGACAATACCGGTCGGCCCGCCCGGCGGCAGGATCTGTTGAAGTAAGCGCCTGACTTCAGCTTGCAGGCCTTCAACCCCGGCGCCGTCACGATTCTGGCGCCCACAAGGATTGGGCGGTGTGCCGTTCGGACTTTCAGACATAGACATCTACCCGACGCTTGATCGCAAGACTGGAAAATATCGCCAGAATGACGGATTCCTTGACCCTGTCAGCGCGCATCATGAGCCGTATCAGGGGAGCGGACAGAAGGTCATCCAGCCCAAGCAGACCGGCATCGCGGGGCGCAAGTGCAACAGCCTCGCGCCACCGTGCCACATCAAGCTCTTCCCATGGCACCGTCAACCTTTGCGAAAGTCCGGGATGCTCTGCCTTTGGAAGAAGCTGCAGCGTGATCGTTGTGCGCAGACAATCCGGCAGGAACATGCCCTCCAGAATGTCTTCGTCTGCTTCCAGTCCATAGGTGCCGGGAGGCAAGGTCTCGTCAAAACCTTCAAGCTCGAAGGGACGTGTGAAGGTCATGGTGGATTTTACGGTGCGCATAAACATGGCAATCCCCTTTCTGTAGGATGCTGCAGACAGTGGAATCGCGCCGCGGCGAGCGATACGATGCTGCTGAATTTATTCCCCCCATAAGCTCAAGGTGCGGCGACGCCTCGCCACCGCTAGCCTTCCATTCCGCGGCATCCCGTCATCGTCGGCACGGGCCAATGCCAGTTTATCAAACGGAGTCAATGGACTGCCTGCGTGGATTGCCGCCTTCGGGGCCTGTTCGGGCCGTCGACTGTTCGCCCTTGACAGCGCGACATCGTGTTCGAGCGCTAAGGCAAAGGCGTCCGCATCGACCGACAACATTCTCGACATGCCGGGATGGGAAGGGTCATCGTGCAGGAACATATGAACTGTCCGCCGCATGACAGGCGCAAATGTCAGGCCCTCAAAGATTTCTTCATCAATTTCGATATTGTATCGCCCCGCCTCGATCATCTCGTCGAAACCGGCGACGGTGAAAGGGTGCGCGAATGTAACGGATTTTGAGGTGGATCGGATCATCGTTTTGCCTTTCCGAATTCGGCTCTATCGCGGGCCCACCCGTTCGAAACTGTCGCCACGAATGTCCCGGCGCGCTTGGGAAATTGCGTCTCCCAAGGTCGAATACTTGAAGTCTTTGTAGTGAAAATAGAGGACGGGTACACAAGTGATCCCGTATTTCTCCATGTCTTGGCGGGCGAGATGTCTGGACGACGCATCCCGACCGAGGGCATCTCGGCTGGACATTATTGTTCCTTCCTATATGGGCGAGCCGGGCAACATCCCGGCGGATGCACGAATTCGGTGCCGCGGCGAGGGGGTGCTGGAGAGATAGATCTCAGGATTGTCAGGCCTGTCCAAGGCGGTCGCACCCGGAGAGCGACGTTTGAATTCGCTGCGAAAGCGATTTTCCGCTCAGTAGCGCGAATTTCACCTTAGACGAATTACTGCGTGGCAGGGAGGGTCGGAATATACTCACGAATGGAAGTCAGGGCCGGGCGTCCAAGATGAGTATTTTATTGCAGTAACATTGCCGGACGGAAAAACCTGCTGCGCGGTGAAAGCAACGTTACACCGAGGCGCAAGTCGCCATCTGTCGGACGCATGAAACGCGCCCCTGCGACAAGGCTTGTCGAGCAATCGGATCGAGGCTTGATCGCCACAGAATGGTGCGCAAAGTCATCAGCATGCATGTTCAATTGAAATCGCTCCTGACGTCATTGGCTCGGGCGAGAGCAAGCTGGTCAAACCAGTTTGCACTGGTCTGTGGCCGTGGAGCCCTTGGGCTCACGCCCCCTGCCCCCTGCTGCGCGGCGGCCCTCACACGGGCAATGTCCCTGTTCAGCGCCAAAGCGAACGAATCTGCATTCAGGGTCAGCATTCTCGAAACCCCAGGGCCGCCTTCACGCCCATTCAGGAAAATGTGGACCCTTTTCCGGACTGCTGCAGCAACACGCTGACCCGCCAGAACTTCTTCTTCATAGTCGACGTTATAGGTCCCGGCAGCGATCACTTCGTCAAACCCTTCAACGGTGAAGGGGTGCGCGAACGTGACAGTTTTTGAGGTCGTGAGAATCATCTCATTCAACTCCTGCAGCCCATGACTGGATCCCGGATGGCTCATGCTAGATGTCTGACTCGTGCGCATACTGGTCACGTTTTGCCTGACTGACCGCCTCCTCGAGGTTCGGGTACCTGAAGCCGCCGTATTGAAAATATTCAACCGAAACACAAATGATCCCATACTGACGCAGGAGATCACGCTTCTTCACATCCTTTGATGTCGTCTGTACGGGCGAGTGTTGAGCCGCCATGTTCAAATTCCCTTGTTCATGCTTCCGGCGCCGGACAAGCCAGTTTCCTCTCGCAATAGCTACGACAGCTTTCTCAAGCAGCTGATGCGCGAAACAAGAGCGGCGAGGTCTCGTGCGGGCCCAACCGGCACCATATCTCGTGCCATCAGCTCTGGCGCCACATACCCAGCATCAATCAGTCCGGGATTACCGGACAGGTACGGATTCTACGCATAACAATAAAAACTTCTCATCCGACCAATAATAAAAAACCATAAAAACAAATTTGAATAATAAACCCATACTCATTCAATATACTTCAATAAAAACTCTATTTTATTTAAATATACATATACGGAAGATTTATATTTAAAATTGTGATACAATGCAAAAATATTGCTCATTTCGGGCATACTCACCACATCTGGAAGCAATGAATAAAAACCCCAGCCGGTCACGGAACGACGCAAGTTCCCGTGGCAACAGTCGCCACTCATCCCTCCCTCTGGAGCAGCCTCTGAAGCTGTTTCCATTCTCGGTCGTCGGTATCGGCGCTTCAGCGGGGGGGCTGGATGCGTGCAGAAAATTCCTGACCGCCCTGCCAGCCAACAGCGGAATGGCCTTCATTCTGGTCCAGCACCTTGATCCGACCCATGAAAGCATGCTGCCCGACCTCCTGGCCGGCTACACCCACTTGACCGTATATCAGGCATGTGACGGCATGCCGGTCGAGCGAAACCACCTTTACATCATCCCGCCGGGATACCAGCTCTGGGTGGAGGGCACGACCCTACGGCTTTCACGCCCGCCGCCCGTAACGGGCACCAGACTGCCGATCGACTTCCTGCTGCATTCGCTGAGCAGGGCCTATCGGGAGCGCGCGCTGGCCGTCATCCTATCTGGCACCGGCACAGACGGAAGTCTTGGACTGAAATCCATTCATGAAGCGGGCGGACTGGTCATCGCCCAGGATCCGGACGAGGCTGATCATAACAGCATGCCACTGAACGCCATCCAGTCAGGGATGGTAGATCTGGTTCTGCCGGTTGCCGAAATACCTGACGCACTGATCGCGTTCGACCGTCGCCTCGGCGAAATCCGGGCACACAACGCCCGGTCACCCACAAAAAGTGAAACCAATTGGCTGCCGGAAATCATTGACCTGCTGCACAGCCACACGCGGCATGACTTCCATCTTTACAAGTCCGGCACGTTGCAACGCCGGATAGAACGGCGCATGGCGATGGCCGAAACCGGCCCGGAAAGCGTCGCCAATTATGTCAATCTCCTGCGCCGAAATCCGGCGGAACTGACAGCCCTGATGAAAGACCTGCTGATCAATGTGACGGCATTCTTCAGGGATTCCCCTGTCTTTTCATACCTTGCCAAGACCATTTTGCCGGATCTGGTGAAAAGACTGGCACCGAGCAAGGCGATCCGCATCTGGGTTGCGGGCTGCAGCACCGGCGAGGAAGCCTATTCCCTGGCCATGCTGCTTCGCGAAAGTATGGGCCCTTCCCAGAAGATCCGCTTCAACATCCTTGCGTCTGATGTTGACGCAGAAGCGATCGCCACAGCCCGGGCTGGCACATATTCCCGCAATATCGAGGCGGACGTTTCGCCCGAACGGCTGGCGCGCTTCTTTGTCCGTGAAGGTGACGGGTACCGTGTGACAGCTGAGTTGAGAGAAGATGTCGTCTTCACGGTCCACGACTTGCTCAAAGACCCGCCATTTTCACATATCGACCTGATTTCTTGCCGTAATCTGATGATTTATCTGCAACCCGAAGCGCAGGAAAAAATCATTTCGCTTTTCCATTTCTCACTTCGAAATGGCGGCTATGTGCTGCTCGGGAGCGCGGAACGGATTCCGGCTGACGACAAGCGGTTTGTCATTCAGTCAGATACCAACCAGCTGTACCGTCACACCAATTTCCGCCGTCCCGGCGACTTCGGGATGTTGATGGGCCTCGGCGCTGATTTTCAGTTCACACCGTCCGGCCCCAGTGCAGGGCTTGCCACAAAACAAGGCTCGCTCGCCCAACTTTGCCAACAACTGGCGCTTAATGCTTTTGCACCGGCGTCGGTCCTAATCAATGACCGACGGGAATGCCTCTATACCCTCGGCCCGACAGACAAGTATCTGCAAGTTGCGCCTGGCAGCGTAACGCAAGACCTGCTCGCCATGACCCGGCCCGACATTCGGAACAAACTGCGTCAGGCTATCCAGCAAGCTCTGCGCGACAAGGAACGCGCGCTCGTCCAATGCATCAGAGCCGACAAGGAAGGGGAAAATCATTCGATCACCATAAGCGCGCAACCTGTGCGCAGCGAAGATGAGGACCTTCTGTTTATCAGTTTTAGCGAAAACGAAAAGCGTATCGCCCGACAGGACGCCCAGCCGAACGATTCAGAAACGCGCCAAAATTACGACCTGCAGCAGGAACTGGATATGACCAGGTCGGAACTTCATGAAGTCACCCTTGCCCTTGAAGAATCAAAAGGCGAGCAACGTGCCATTTATCAGGAAGCCCTGTCCTTCCGCGAAGAATTCCAGGTGACCAATGAGGAACTGCTCGCTTCCAAAGAAGAGCTTCAGGCGCTCAACGAAGAACTGACCGCCCTCAACAGTCAACTTCAGGAAACCCTTGATCATCAGAGAACGACCTCGAACGATCTGCAGAACATCCTGTTCAGCACCAATGTGGCCACGCTTTTCCTGGACCGCAGCCTGAATATCCGCTTTTTCACGCCGGCAATCAAAGGCCTCTTCAACGTCATCGACAGCGACATTGGCCGCCCTCTTGGCGACATGCGGTCACTGGTGGCAGATGATGCTCTCTTAACTGACGCCCAAGCTGTCCTCGACAATTCCGGGTCGGCGGATCACGAGATCATGGGGCGGAGCGGCACCTGTTTCGCCCGCCGTATCCTCCCCTATGTGACCCGGGAAGGGAATGTTGCAGGGGTCGTCATCACCTTTGTCGACATCTCCGACCGCAAACGCGATGCCGACGAGCTTCAGGAAGCAAAAAGGCAGGCCGATCAGGCCAATATTGCAAAATCGCACTTCCTGGCTGCGGCCAGCCACGACCTGCGGCAGCCGCTGCAGACGCTGGCGCTCATGCAGGGCATTCTTGCCAAGAATATCGAGGGCTCCCGTGCCCGGGAGATGGTTGACCGGATGGATGACACCATCGGCTCAATGTCCGGGATGCTGAACGCCTTGCTGGACATCAACCAGATCGACGCTGGCGTCATTCGTGCCGATGTAATCGATTTTCCGATCAGCGGCATGCTTGAGCGGCTTACCGACGAATTCAAATATCATGCAGAATCCCATGGGCTTCAGTTCCGCGCGGTATCATGCGGATTACAAATCCAGAGCGACCCCAGCCTGCTTGAGCAGATGGTGCGCAATCTCCTTGCAAATGCCTTCAAATACACACGAAAAGGCCGGGTACTTCTTGGCTGCCGCCGCCTTGGCGATGCGCTTTCGGTTGAGATTTGGGACACCGGGGTCGGCATTCCGGAGGAAGAATTCAAGCTCATTTTTGAAGAATATTACCAGCTCGACAACGCAGCACGGGAGCGCAGCAAAGGGCTGGGCCTGGGGCTGTCAATCGTCAAGCGGCTCGGGAACCTGCTTGGCCACCCGCTTCATGTTCGGTCATGGCTTGGCAAGGGATCGGTGTTCAGCATCGAGGTTCCCATCGCCCGGCCGGCCGATGGGTCTGAGCACTCGTCGGCGCCGAAGCAGCGCCATAGCAGCGAAGCCGTTGCAGACGAAGGCCTTAAAGGTACGATCCTTATTGTGGAGGACGATTCCGATGTAAGGGAACTTCTGGAAGACATTCTCCGCGCCGAAGGGCACCGGATTCTTTCCGCGGCCAATGGCGAGGACGCCCAGAGCCTGCTCTCGCGTGGCGATGCCAGACCCGACCTTATACTCACCGATTATAACCTGCCCAAAACCATGACCGGCCTGTCGCTGGCCCATGAACTGAGAAAGAAACTCGGCCGCGATATTCCTGTTGTCGTGCTGACCGGCGATATTTCGACCCGCACCTTGCAGGAAATAAAAAGACTGCACTGCGTACAGCTTAACAAGCCGGTCAAAGCCAGAGCCCTTTTGGCGATTGTTCAGGACTTGCTGGGCCGCAAGGATAAAGACACGACAGATGTCGAGGCTTCTTCGTCAACAACCGTAATGGCAAAATCCGAGGGCCCGACAATCTATATCGTCGATGATGACCGACAAGTCCGCGAAGCACTGCGATCGGTTGTCCAGGATCTGGGCCACAAGGCGCGGACCTTCCCAAGCGCGGAAGAGTTCCTGTCTTCATACAAACGCGGTGAGAACGGCTGCCTGTTAGTCGATATTGGCTTGCCGGGGATGGACGGCTTTGGGCTTTTGACGCAGCTTCACGAAATGGAGCCCCGCTATCCGGCCATCATGATCACAGGGAACGGCGATGTTGCAATGGCGGTTCGAGCCATGAAGGCCGGTGCGTCCGACTTTATCGAAAAGCCTGTCAGTACCGCGGAACTTGCCGCAAGCCTTCAGCTAATTCTGGACCATGCAGAAAGCACCGAACTGCACACGGCATGGAACACACATGCCTGCCAGATGATCGAGCAACTTACAGTGCGTCAACGTCAGGTCATGGATATGATCCTTGCTGGCCACCCAAACAAGAATATCGCAGCCGACCTCGGCATCAGCCAGCGCACGGTCGAAAATCACCGCGCCGCCATCATGCACAAGACGGGCTCCAAATCCTTGCCTGCCCTTGCGCGACTGGCCGTGGCCGCCTCCAATACAGCTTCAGACAGCTGAATGACAAAAAGAATGCCCGGCCTCTTTTGTGGGCGACCGGGCATCAAGGGCATCAGGCAAAAAAATAGCTTTGATCGTAGCAATAAATCATTTTTGCGGAGCACCACTCCCTGTTCGACCGAGAGCGATAAACACTGCGAGTATTTCAGCATCAAGATCAGCCTTGTCCCGCCTTCAACTGGCTGTTTGGGACTGGACTGCTCCATCGGCGGCATCGGCTCGTTTAAGTGAGGTACCGTCGTCGTCCACGACGCTTTTTCCGAACAGATATGCCGCAAACAAAACGATCGCCGCCATGATCACCAGCCCTGCGTATTTGACGACCTTGACCCGCACCAGCATGCTTTCGTAGTCAATCTCGCCTTTCTCAGGGATCGATTTGGGTTTGTAAGTGTATTTCATTGCAATTGTCCTGCTTGCCGCCATTTGTAAAAGGGCGGCCTTGCGCCTCGGCCTCACCGTTTGATTTTGGATATTTTGGTACCCTCTATACTGAGGCTGGCCATCAGCCCTTGCTGGCTGAAAATGAAGGCATAGGCGTCGTCTTGCAGGGAGGAGCTGGACAGATTTTTGGCCGCCCCTTCGTCGACTACGACAATAGAAGGGCCAATCCCAAGCTCCCATCCTGCGGTTTCAGAAACATAATCGAGGGCGTCCTTGGTCATCAGGAAGACGACATAGGAAAAGGACTCCGCGCCGGCCTGAAACCCCCAGGACCCCGAAACCGAATTATAATAGTCAACAACGGTTCCCTTTTTCAGAAGAACCCCTTCACCATAAGCCCCCCCAAATATCAGGCCGGCCTTGACGATGTTCGGAAACACCAGAATGGCAACGGCCTTCTCCGCCATGTCGGCAGCAAGGTGATTTGTCTTGGACAGGGTTTTGAGGGCCTGAACGGCATCCCTGTCGAGGTCAGCCGCGGTGGCAGCCTGAACCGGCCCCGTAATCAATGCGGTGCAAAGGAGGAACCCTAGCGCGAACGCCCCCGCCAAATAACGCTTTGGCGCCCCAAGCCGCCAGGGCCTGCGCGCTGTTTCGGCAAGATAAGGGCGTTCAAAGTCAAGGTCGCTGCGCATCATTGGTTGCTCCTTCTGTTGAAGCCTTTCAGCCGGCATACCGTGCCGCCTGACTGCCCACTGGAACACCGACATCTGTATGATGGTGGTTTTCCTATTTCCGGGCTTACTTCCAGAAAATAACAATACGCAGAGTTGGGACGGCGAGGTCAGCCCCGGAATCTACCCACAGAAGACCAAGCAATGACATGACAGAGGCCGGTTCGGTATGTCGCCAATACTGGCTTCACCTCCGGCCCTGCGTAGTTTCCGAGGCTGACAGGACACTTCATCTGCAGCCTATACTTCCCGTTCAGACCTCATGTCCGACTGATCCCGCAAGTACGACACAACGTCTTCCGGGACAGACACACGGCACGTGATTTCCCCTGAAAGGATAAAAAATGACCAATCCAATCAAAATGATGCTCGGCGCCGCACTAGTGGCGTCTGCGTTGACCTTCCCCTCGGCGGCTCAGGTAACGCCGCAAACATTCGCGAAAACGAATGTCGACCAAACCGCGCTTTCAACCGGCTATCGCACATCCAAAGTTGTCGGAAGCCCGGTCATGAACAAGGCCGGTGAGACGATCGGCACGATCGATGATCTGATCGTCACGCCCAACGACAAAGTACCTTTCGCCATTTTGTCGGTTGGTGGTTTTCTGGGGATGGCCACAAAATATGTGGTTGTGCCTTACAGCGACTTTGTCATCCGCGACAAAAAAATGACCCTGCCGGAAGCGACGAAGGACACTTTGAAGGCCCTTCCCGAGTTCGAATACAGCAAGTAACCGACAAAAGGGTTTGGGCGCGCTTTGACGGGCGCGCCCTGATGCTTCTGAACCGTCGATGCCAATTCCCGCATTGAACTTGCCTGATTTCCAAAGGAGTGCTTTCCATGAGCCTCAGTACAATTTTTCTGATCATTCTGGTGCTGTTCCTGATCGGCGCCTTGCCAACCTGGCCACATAGCCGCTCCTGGGGATATTTCCCGAGCGGGATTATCACCATACTTGTGGTGATCTTCCTCGTCCTGTTGATAATGGGACGCGTATAGCCAGGGGGGTCTCAGGATTGGTGCTGTCAGGCGGGCGGACTGCCAAACGCGGCCCAAATTCTGAGCACAAAATACATGAGAATAAAAACGACAAGAAAGCGAGACCCCAAAAAACCTCCGGCCTCCCTTCGGTCTGGCGATTTGCCGGCCCTACTGATATTCGGCAACCTTGCACACAGGCGTGTTGCGAGCGACCTGGCTCCCAGCCGATCGACAGGGTTGTTTGACGGCAGGGCACGGATCAGTTCTGCCAGCCTTTCAATGGCCATCTCGGTCGGCATGCGGTCGAGCGCCATTGCTTCGCCCCACGGATCAAGATTTTGGCGGGCCAGAGCGGAGAGAACACTTATCGGCATGCCGCTTGGCTCCTCACCGATCTGGAACTGCAAAAAGCGGTCGAATTTTGCTTCCAGAATGGGGGTCAGGGCCGCGTGTTTCATCTCCATTTTCATCCTCGCCTTCGATAGAGCTGACAGAATCCCTAACGATTCCAGTCTTGGCCCAGTAACGGAAAAATACTCCATGGCTAACCGTCCTGGCAGCATCGGCAAATACCTATCGCCCGACCGACAGCCCCCGAGACTTGCCGCCATGAATGGCTTCAAGCGGCAGACAAGTCGCATATTGAAGATTAACTGATGACATCGACCATTGATTATCTTCAGGCCTTCCTGAAACAGGAACAAACCGCGGGCATCCTGCTCATGGCAGCTGCAGCAATCGCCCTGGTCACCGCCAACACGCCTCTTGTCACCCTCTATGGGATATTTCTGGAAACCCCTGTTGCCGTCCAGGTTGGCGCCCTTGTCATCCACAAGCCCCTTCTCCTGTGGATCAATGATGGCCTGATGGCGATCTTCTTCCTGCTCATCGGCCTTGAACTGAAACGGGAATTTATTGAGGGGGATCTCTCCGACCGCCGCACCCTGATGTTGCCAGCCCTCGGCGCACTGGGCGGCATGCTCGCACCAGCCGCCATTTATGCCCTGCTTAACGCCGGCGATCCCGTCGCCTTGCATGGCTGGGCCATACCGGCGGCCACCGACATCGCCTTTGCGCTGGGCATATTGGCCCTGCTCGGCAACCGCGTGCCCATCGCGCTCACCGTTTTCCTCACGTCACTCGCGATTTTCGACGATCTGGGCGCAATCCTGATCATCGCGATTTTCTATAGCGGTCATATCTCGCCATTGGCCCTCGCCGTCGCCATAGCGATGACCGCCATTCTTTGGCTGCTCAACCGGCTTGGCGTCATGAAGCGCAGCCTCTACTTCGCCGCCGGGATTGTCATGTGGATAAGCCTGCTGAAATCGGGCGTTCATGCGACTTTGGCAGGGGTCGTGCTCGCGCTCTTCATCCCGATTGCCAATCCCGACAATCCATACCAGTCCCCGCTCAAGGACCTGGAGGAAGACCTGCATGCCATGGTTGCCTTCGTTATTCTGCCCGTCTTTGCCTTCATGAACGCCGGTGTGCCGCTTACGGGGCTTGGCCTTGATGCCTTCATGCACCCCGTTCCATTGGGCATTGCCGCTGGTCTCTTCATTGGAAAGCCTATCGGAATCCTGCTTTTCTGCTGGCTGGGCATCCGGTTTAAAGTAGCCGAGCTGCCGGCTGGCGCGTCCTGGGGGGCTTTTTTCGGCGTTTCGGTCCTCGCAGGTGTCGGCTTCACAATGAGCCTTTTCATCGGAGCCCTGGCCTTTGAATCCGTTTTACTAACCAAAGAGTTCGACGAACGCATCGGCATCCTGGTCGGCTCGATCGCCTCAGGATTGCTCGGGTATACGATCCTGCATTGGTCGCTGCCACGACACCCTGTACATGGCGGATAGAAAGGAAGGCGTCATCCACCATAGCCACGGTACAGCGCGACGCGCATCTGTCTTCGCTGTACCGGCTTCAGCCCAGCACCCAAGCAGCGGAGCACAGCGATGACAATCACCAAGCAAGGCAGGAGAAAATCAAGAATAATACAATAAAATCAATAACTTAAAGTCATTGGTGCCCGCTGCCGGCACCAGACCTTTATTGATATCAATAAGTTACAAGCACCTGGCGCAAATTTGGCGCACGAATTTTTGGCGATTTGACGATGCCGCCAACCCGAAGAGTTCACCCTGGAGCGGGGGCTAACCCTCCGGGGGATTTCCCATCAAAACGGTCTGCTTGCCAGCTTTTCAGCGAAATCCAGCCGGGCCGCCAAGGGATCGACAGCATGACGGGCGCCGTCGGCATTGATCAGCTGCAGCTTGCTACCGCCCGAGCTGAGCGGTGGCCAAGGTGGGATCGCGCTGTCACCGCCGTCCGGCTTGCCGGTCCTGGCGAAATTGGCCCAGTAGCGGTGCGTGAGCGCCGCGACAGGGGCTTCAGCCGCGATCATCTTCGGTCGCACCCGTTTGGCCACCGTATCGAAAACATACGGGATTTCGCTCGCATGCGGCGCACCACCCATCACGGCCTCTACCTCCGGCACTGCATAGGCGAAGCGGTACAGGAACACCGGCTGACGCTCCGAAAGTGCACGGGCAACGGCACGGGCGGGCTCGATCATCATGCGGTCGGCGCTTGTCGCGGTGGCAACGACCAACCCGAGCGTTTCACCTGAAGGATCATATAGCGCACGGGCCTCGTCCGCATCATTACCAAAGGCCGCGAAGATTGCTTCCTTGTCGGTCGTCATCGGGAAACCGTCGGCACTGTTGGCCCCGATAATCAGCGGCACTTTCGCCATGATGCCGGCACGCGCCGCATCAACCGGCGACCCGAGCAAGGTGCGGCCATCAATCATCGGGCCGCTGTAGCCCGCCTGAGCCATTGTCATCAGGCTGAGGTCGCCTGTGACCTTGGCCACAGGAAGGGCCCGCAGTTCGGCAGCTGTCAGCCCCGGCGCGAAATCGTTGCCGGTGGCAATCGCCTTGGCAAGCACCGGGGTTGGCAGGGCCCGTTCCCGTCCGCCGCCCGACTGGACGATGGCTTTTGAAAAGAGCCCGCGTGCCGCTGGTGCCTGCAACAGCATATGGACCGATATGCCCCCAGCACTTTCCCCGAACACGGTGACCGCGGCGGGATCGCCGCCGAAGTTGGCAATATTGGCTTTCACCCATTCGAGGGCGGCGATCTGGTCCAGAAAACCGAAGTTTCCGCCATAGCCTTCCGCTTCGAGCCCCGAATGAGCGAAGAAACCGAACCGGCCAAGCCGGTAATTGAAGCTGACGAACACAATGCCATCACGAGCGAAGGCCTCGCCCGAATAAACACCCGGCGAGGAGCCACCATTGACGAACCCCCCACCGTGAATCCACACCATCACTGGCAGGTTGCTGCCAGCACGCGCGGATGCTGGCGACCAGACATTGAGATAAAGGCAGTCTTCGGACGGCGTGGTTTCGATGGGGGCAGCATCTGGCGGGAATGGCGCTTGGGCGCAGTCGGCCCCGAACGCGCCCGCCTCGCGCACGCCCTGCCACACCGGCGCCGGTTGCGGCGCGCGCCAGCGCAGGTCGCCGACCGGCGGTGCGGCATAGGGGATACCCTTGAAGGCGGTGATAGCCCCTTCATCCGTGCCGCGAACGAGGCCGCTTGTGATGGACACGTCAGCCGCCAGTAGAGGCGCTGCCCCCAGCGACAGCATCAAGGCTGCTCCTGCGATCAATGCGTTTGCCATGCGTTTCATGATCGCCTCCGTTCCCTCAATCCCGCCATGTGCGCGCGGCCATCTTCACGGTCACAGGCTTGCCGAGCGTTTCGGCATTTTCCCCGAGCGCGAAGCTGTAGTCGCCTGCCGCGATGGTCCATCCGGCGTCGGTCCAGTCGGCAAGCAGGCGCGGGTCGATGTCAACCGAAACCTGCTGCGTCTGGCCGGGCGCCAGCTCCACCCGGCTGAACCCGACAAGGCGCTGTTTCACCTTGCCGTCGCGCGCCAGGAGATACAGTTGCGCTACCGTCGCGCCGGCCCGTTTGCCGGTGTTGGTGACCGCGAAGCTGGCGGTCGCGCCATCCGTTCTAAGGCTGGACGACGTGAAGCTTGTATAGCTGAGGCCATAGCCGAACGGGAACAGCGCCTTGTGCCCCTCGCGGGCGTTATAGCGGTAGCCGAGATCCGACCCTTCGATATCATAATTCACACTGAGCGTTTCGCCTGGCTTCGGCGCGCCCAGAAAATCGGGCTCTAATTCCTTGGCGCCGTCAAGTTCGGGCCGCGGCAGGTCGTTCAGGCTTGCCGGGAAAGTGATAGGCAGGCGTCCCGCCGGGTTGGTGTCTCCAAAGAGGACCGAGGCAATCGCCTCACCGCCGCGGATACCCGCATACCACGCTTCCATTACCGCTGCCGTTTCGCCAAGCCACGGCATCAGCACCGGTCCGCCGGTTTCGAGCACCACGATCGTGTTCGGGTTGGCCTTGGCCACCGCCGCGATCAGCGCATCCTGCCCGTTCGGCAGGGAGAGATCGGGCACGTCCAGCCCTTCGGTCATCCACTGGGTGGCAAAGACGATGGCGACATCGGCCTTCTCGGCTGCCATCACCGCATCGGCGACATAACGACCGTTGCGGTAATAGACTTTCGCCTCCGGCACCACGTTCTTGATCGCCTTCAGCGGCGAGGACGCATGATAGGTTTCCGACAGGAGCGCCGAGAAAGGGTTGCCCGGATCGGTCGGCACCACAACGGACGGGCCACCTTCAGCATGCACGAGGCTCGATCCGCTGCCCGCTGGCACGCCGGCATTGGCATAGCCACCAATCACGGCAATGGACTTCACCGATTTCGCGAGCGGCAACAGGCTTTTCTCGTTCTTCAGCAGAACGATGCCCTGCTTTGCCACCTCTTCGGCCACATCGGCATGAGCTTTGAAATCAATGGTGCCGCCCGGTTTGGCAGGATTAGCCTCAAGGCCGTTTGCATAGATGGCGGTCAGGATGCGCTTGTTCATGTCATCAAGCCGCACCTTGTAGGCCGCGTCGCTTTTGGCGGCGTCCTTCAGGGTATCCCCAAAGAAAACAGCAGGATCGAGCTGGGCGCCCGACTGCTGGTCGAGCCCCTTGAGCGCAGCTTCAAGACCGGGAACGGCGCCCCAGTCCGACATGACGAACCCCTCATAGCCCCAGTCGTCCTTCAGTACCTTGTTGAGCAGCCAGTCACTGGCGCACGACTGCGCTCCGTTCACGGGATTGTAGGCGCACATCACCGAGCCCGGATTGCCGATCTCGATCCCGATCTGAAAGGCCAGCAGGTCGCTTTCCCGGGCCGCCGCTTCACTGATCAGGGAATCGGCGAACTTGCGGCCGGTTTCCTGCCCGTTGAGGGCAAAATGTTTGATCGTGGAAATGATATTGTTCGACTGGATACCCTCGATCGAGGCCCCGACCAGCACGCCGGTGAGGAGCGGGTCTTCGCTCAGATATTCAAACGTGCGACCGTTGCGCGGCTCGCGCATCAGGTTGGCACCACCTGCCAGCAGCACATTGAAGCCCTTGGCGCGCGCCTCTGCCCCGATGGTCGCCCCACCCTTCTGCAACAGGGCCGGGTTCCAGGTAGAGGCCATCGCCACGCCGGACGGCAAGGCCGTGGCGCCATCACCCCGCAACCCGCCAATATAGGATACCCCCAGGCTCGCGTCCGTTTCTGTCAGCGCCGGGATGCCGAGGCGCGGGATACCGGCAACATAGCCTGCACCGGGGATCGCTTCCTTCGGGATTTCAACATCAAAGCCAAAGGGCAGCGGCATGATCCCGTGGGTGAGGACAACCTTTTCCTCAAGGGTCATCTTTTCAACCGTTGCTGCGGCTTTGGCAGCTGCTTCGCTTTCCTTGCCAACAGCAGCTTCGGCCGACGACAGGGCAAGACCTGCACAGCAAGACAGGGCAACAAGCGATGTTGCCATCCCGGATTTTTTCATCATTTCCTCCCGCGTGAATCCCCAGACAAAAGGCTGGCGAAGCCGCCAATCTCCCATTGGGGCGTCACCGCGGGTGCATTGTTCATGGCGCTCGTATATCTGTTAAATTGTTTTATCGGATGCATTGATCCGAAAAACATATGATAAGAACTTGCATCGAAGGCAGCACGACTAGGATGTCCCGCCCGCCATCTTTTTCAGGTCCTGCTGCAGGTGGCGCGACAGGGCGGCGGCCGCAGGGGATGCAGCGGCACCGGCCAGTCGCATGAGGGAAATCTCCCGCCGGACATAAGGTTCCACCAGATCAAATTGCGGCAGGTCAGTCAGCTTGACCGTGGGCGATTCCGAGCAAGGCAGGATGGCACAGCCAAGGCCGGCACGTGCGAAGGCAATCGCCGTAGGGATCAGGCGGGGCTCCATCACGATATTCGGGGTGAAGCCTGCGGTGGAGGTAGCGCCGTCGGTCAGCGCCCGGATGGTCGAACCCGGCGCCATCGCAATGATCGGCTCCTCGGCAAGCTCGTGCCATTTGATCTGGTTGCCCGCCGGGCGGATCGTTTGCGGCGTACCGACAAGGACAAGCCGGTCGTTCAGAAGCGGCAACGCGTCGATCTCCCGATGCTTCTGGGTGCGGCTGACGGCAAAGTCGATCTGTTTGTTCAGCAGCAGGTCGACGATTTCGGTACCCAGCACATCCGAAACCTCGATGGTGATATCGGGATACTGCGACCGGAAACGGGCAATGGTTTCAGGCAGGATGGTACTGGCGAGCGACGGCAGCACGCCAATCGAAACCTTGCCACGTGTCAGGTCGCTATATTTGGTGACATTGGCCAGAGCCTCATCAAACTGGCCAAGCAGCCGTTTGATCACGTCGCCGAACTCAAGCCCGATGGCGGTCGGCTCCACATTCCGCGTGCTGCGATTGAACAGCTTGACGCCAAGGTCTTCTTCCAGCTGATGGATAAGTGCGCTGAGCGCCGGCTGCGAAAGCCCGATGGACTCCGCCGCCTTGGTGAAATGGCGATTCTGCATCACGGCCTCGAAGGCACGAAGATGCCGCAAATTGATCATCGACATTGGAATTCCCTCCTCCGCAACAGCACCGGATTCCAGCTTTGACACTCATAATCTATACAGATTAAATGATTTGTAAAATCCATTTATCCAATGAGATTGTTCGTCATACAATGCTTTTGACTGAGGGGAAAGAATGCAAAGCAAGCGCCTTCACGGGCCAGGCTTTGCTGAACGGGAGGACGGCGCTGTTGCCCAGCAACAGCCCACGGGGACTGGCATCTTGCCCAGTATCTGTCGTCTGACCTCTCCCCTGAAAACGAGATGGGGTCACTGCATGTTGAGATTGCTGAACGGAATTAGAATACTTGATTTCACAACTGTGGTGTTGGGCCCATATGCCACGCAGATATTGGGTGACCTAGGCGCGGATGTCATCAAGGTGGAGCCTTTGACAGGCGACGTGTTCCGCTATGTCCGGCCCGGCCGCAGCGACAGCATGGGCGCCAACTTCATCAACTGCAATCGCAACAAGCGCTCCATCGCCATTGATCTGGCAACGCCGGCCGGCAAGGCTGCTGTCAAGAAGCTGGTCGCCAAGGCTGATGTGGTTGTCCACAACATGCGCCCGAAATCCGCCGACAAGCTGGGCATCGGGTTTGAAGACCTGAAGGCGGTGAAGCCGGATCTCGTTTACTGCTACGCCAGCGGCTTCGGGCAGGAAGGCCCGAACGCGGACGAGCCCGCCTATGATGACACGATCCAGGCCCTATGCGGCCTCGCCTACCTGAATGCCAACGCAAACGGCGAGCCCCGTTTCCTTCCGACCATTGTGGCGGACAAAGTGGGCGGCCTGCATCTGGCCATCAGTGTGCTTGCCGGGCTCGCCAGCCGCAACCGGGGCGATGCCGCAACCTGTATTGAGGCGCCGATGTATGAAAGCCTTGTCTCGTTCCTTTTGGTGGAACAACTGGCCGGTGCCAGCTATCAGCCGCCGATGGGCGGCACTGGCTACGAACGACTGCGGTCGCCTTACCGCAAGCCCTTCCCGACCGCGGACGGGTTTGTTGGCATCATCCCCTATACCACCACGCACTGGATCAGGTTCTTTGAACTGATCGGCCGGGAAGACATGAAGACTGACAAGCGGGTCACCGATCCCACCGCGCGCAGCCGCAGCATCGATGATCTTTACGCGATGATCGAAAGCGCCACGCCGACCCGGACAACCGACGAATGGCTTCAGTTGCTGCGGGCACGCGATATCCCGTGTGCTGCCGTCAACCGGCTTGATGATCTTTTCCATGACCCGCATCTCAATGCCGTCGGCATGTTCAACCGCTTCACGCACCCGAGTGAGGGCGAGATGCTGAGCGTGCGCACGCCCTTCAACGTGACCGGCGCAAGTGGCGCAGCGGACCTGCCCGCCCCGGGCCTTAGCGGTGACGCCCGCGAGATACTGGATGAAGCCGGCCTCGGTGACGAGGAAATCGAAGCGCTGTTCCGCGATGGCACCGTGGCAGCAAACACCAAAGCGGAGGGCGCACAATGAACTGGCTGAAATCTCTTTCCCTGACGGGCGCCTTCATTGCCGCAATCGCTGCCGGCGCCTGCTCGGGCAATGAAAACTCGAACGAGGCTGCCGCCGCCGCGCCGATCGCCGAGGCGACAAAGGCGCTCGATCAGCTTGTCGCAAAGGGCAGCCTGCCGGGCGCCATTGTGATTGTTGAACAGAATGGCGAACGGCTGGCAGACATCGTCACCGGTTATCAGGATGTGGAGAAGAAGGAGCCGCTGACCAAGGACGCGATCTTCCGCCTCTATTCCATGTCGAAGCCGATCACCAGTATCGCCATTCTCATGCTGGCGGATCAAGGCAAGCTGAAGCTTGATGATCCGGTCGGCAACTACCTGCCGGCCTTGGCCGACATGCAGGTTTATGACAGCGGCGATGTCGACCATATCGTCACGGTGCCGGCCAAACGCCCGATCACCATCCATGATCTGCTGACGCACACCTCGGGCATTCCCTATCATTTCAGCGGGAACACGCCGGTTCACCAATATTACCGGAAGCACGGGATCATGCGTGACACGCCGGTTGGCCGCACGCCCGAAGACGGCCCGCCCGCCAGTAACCTTGCCCAACTAGTGGACCGGATCGGCCATGCGCCGCTCCTTTTCCAGCCTGGTGAAAAGTTCGAATACAGCTATTCGACCACCGTGCTTGGCGCCGTTATCGAAGCGGTGAGTGGGGAACGGCTGGACCAGTTCCTGCAGAAAAATATCTTCGCGCCGCTCGAGATGAACGAGACCGGCTTCTTCATCGAGGACACCGCGCTTGACCGGTTCGTCACAGGCTATGCCGCCACGCCTGAAGGCCTTGTCGCCATCGAACAGCCGGAAACATCCGACTACCGCGATCATGACCGCCTTTTGGATGGTGGCGGTGCGCTTGCCGGCACGGCAGAGGACTATCTGAAGTTCGCGACGATGCTGGCCCGCAAGGGCGAATACAAGGGCAAGCGGCTTGTCAGCGAAGCCTTGATCGACCAGATGTTTTCATCGCAGGTAACGATCTCCGGCTGGGGGCCCAACCCTGTCCAGTTCGGATATGGGCTGGCAATCGGCGACGCCAATTCCGATGCCCTTGGCATGCAGCCGGATGGCAGCGTCAGCTGGTCCGGATCCGGTAACACCTATTTCTTCGTGAACCCGAAAACAGGGGTCGTTGCCCTGCTGATGACACACATCATCGTGTCGGGTACAGAACAGGCCCGCACGCTTGAATTCCGTTCACTCGTCAATCATTTGGCAAAGGAAATCACACACTGATCTGTCCTGCCGCGAGCTTCCCAGGAGGCTGACTTCGGTCCCTCCGGTAGCCCTCCAGCCTGTCATCGGCCGGAGGGCTTATCGCGTTCAAAAGAGGCGCCATACAATCATATAAATTACAGATTAATCGATCCGATAAAACAATTTAACAAATGCAATTGTCTGTCTGAAGATGAAATTACGGGAAGTTTCTGTCGTCTGGGAGGGACAGAAGCGCGGCGCCTGGGAGGGCGCCAAAGCTGGCTTCTCGTAACCAAGGGAACAAGGGGAGGAAAAATGCCTATCCATTCAGATGAGCTGCGGACAGTGTCGTTCCGCGGAAAACTGCTGTCGACTGTGGCAGCAATCGGAATCTTCGGCGGCGCGGCACATGCACAGTCCACTGCCGGCAGTGAACAGGGCGCGTCGGATGAGCCGGCGATGCTTGAAGAGATCGTCATCACCGGCAGCTATATTGCCCGCTCGAGCCAGGAGACGCTGTCATCGCCGACCCTGATCGTCGGCGCGCAGGAAATCGCCAGAACCGGTTTCACCGGCGTTGACGACCTGCTGCAGCTGAACACTGCCAACATCGGCAGCGTCGGCGGTGCGCAGGATCTTGCAGCCGGTGGCGCTGATGACCGCGATACCCGGTCTGCCAACCTGCGCGGCCTTGGTGTCCAGTCCACCCTCGTCCTCATGAACGGGCGCCGGGTGGCCAACACCGATGGCTACACGAACCTCGTGGCGCTGACCCCGACCATCGCGGTCAAGCGCGTTGAAACGGTGCTTGATGGCGCATCGGCAACCTATGGCTCCGACGCCATCGCAGGCGTCATGAACATCATCACCGACGATACATTCGAAGGCCTCAAACTCAGTGGCCAATATACCCATATCGCCGATGCTCCGCGCTATGTGGTGGAAGGCATGTTCGGGGGCGGGAACGAGAAGTTCCATGCCGTCGTGTCGGCAAGCTACGAATATCAGGACAAACTGCAGGGTTATGAGCGCGAAGTCACCAACTTCGACAACACTTCAGGCCTTGCCCAGCCCGGCAACTATATCCTGACCGAGCGCCCGACCACGGCGGGTGGTGGTGATGTCATCATCGATAACGGCATCAACGGCCCGATCAACTATTCCGAACTTTATGACGTGATCTCGGCCCGCAATGGCGGCGGCTCGGTGCAGTTTGCCGATCCCTGGTGTACCGATCCGTCGACCGGCGGGATCTATTCGGGATCGCGCGCTTTCCCTGATGGCGCCTGCCGCTTCAGCTACCAGCAGCGCAACCCGGTGAAGCCACGTTCGCGCGTCACGCTTGTCCATCTTGATGCGAACTACCAGCTTTCGGAAGACCACACCCTATACTTCGAAGGCCGCTACTATCAGCAGGGCACCGAACGCTTCGGGATCGCCAGCTTCCCGATCACCACGGGATCGCTCGTCGTGCCGGATTCGAATCCCTATAACCCGTTCGGTGTGGATGTCACGTTCGCCGGGCGTCTGCTTGGCAACATGTCACCCGACCGGGTTGAAAAGGTCGACCTTGATTCGATGCATATCGTCACCGGCATCAAGGGCGAGCTGCCCGGTTTCTCGAACTGGAACTATGATGTCAAAGGCGTCTATTCCCGCGAGGATTACACCCTTTACACCAGCGACACCGACCTGATCTCGGCCCAGAATGCCTTCAACGGCTATGGCGGCCCGGACTGCCAGATCTCGCCGATGGGCGTACCGGCAGCAAGCGAAGTGGCGGGTGCGGGCAACTGCGTCTATTTCAGCCCCTTCGGCCGTGACCAGCAGGATAATGATCCGCGTACGGATTATAACGTCCTCACGCCGTACCAGCGCGGCGAGGTGGCCGAACTTCGCTATGTCGAGGCGATCGTCACCGGCGATCTCTTTGAACTGCCGGGCGGCACCGCAGGCGTAGCTTTCGGCGGCCAGATCCGCGAGGAATACCAGTCGATCTCGCTTGATGCCTCCGTCGTCAACGGGCGCTTCGGCTTCACCGGCAAATCGCTGCCGGGCGAAGGCGAGCGGACGATCAAGTCCTTCTTCTCGGAACTTTATTTGCCGGTCATCTCCAGCGTCGATATCCAGCTGGCGGCCCGCTACGAAGACTATGGCCTCTTCAGCACGTTCGACCCGAAGGTAGGCGTCAACTGGCGTCCGACCGACTGGCTGGCTGTTCGCGGCTCCTACAGCACCGCGTTCCGCGCGCCGGATGTGGACGAAACGGTTTCGAACCAGGTAAATTCGGGCGTCGGCCAAACCGTCGACCCGCTTGACCCGACCGACACCGGCACGTTCCGCGTGATCCGCACGGTTTCGAACCCCGATCTGCAACCCGAACAGTCCCGCAACCTCAATCTCGGGGTTTCGGTGAAGCCGATTGACCGACTGCTGCTGTCGCTCGATTATTTCGACTTCAAGTTCTCGGATCAGATCGCGCTTGAAGCCGCCCAGCAGGTGATCAACTCCGATCCGAACGGCCCACGGGTCGAGCGGGATGAATTCGGACGTCTGCTTGCTGTCAATATCGGCTACTTCAACTCGGGCCGGACACGCACCAACGGCTTCGATTTCCGGGCGAACTATTCGTTCGATCTGGGGTCGGGCACCGTATCCATCGATAATATGGCAACGCTCATCACCACCTATGAAGTTCAGCTTGGTGTGAACGCGCCCGTCATCGATGCGCTCGGCAGCCGGAACAACAGCAACCCCGGTGCGCCGTCGCCCAAGTTCCGCGACAATCTTCGGGTCGGCTATACGATGGACCAGCATGCGGCCAACGTCGCCATGCGCTACACGTCCTCGCTTGATGACGACCTGAACGGCGGAAAGATCGGATCCTGGACAGTGTTCGATGCCCAGTATTCCTACAGCTTCGGTGATGACGACCAGATGCGGGTCACCATCGGCGCCAACAATATCTTCGACCGCAAGCCGCCGGCGGCCGCCTTCACGGGGTATCTGCCTTCCCTCCATGATGCCCTCGGCCGCCAGGCCTATATCCGACTGACCGTCGGGCTCTAGGCGGGCGTCACCCTCCGCCGTGGCCCGGTCAGTGATGCACCGGGCCACGGTTTGTGCTTTAAGAGAATCGGGAGACCAGAGGGAAGGGGTTTGCTGTGCTGGCTGTTGTCGGACTTGCCACGATTGTTGTTCTGCTTGTCGTCATCCTGAAAAAGTGGCTGTCACCCCTCGTAGCCCTGATTGTTGTCCCGCTCGCCGGCGGACTGGCAACCGGCTTTGGTCCCGAACTCAGCGGTTTCATCGTTGATGGTATCGAAAGCGTTGGCCCGACCGCCGCAATGTTCGTGTTTGCCATCATCTTTTTCGGCATCATGTCCGATGCCGGCCTTTTCCGCCCGCTTGTGAACCGCATCCTCGCGCTCGTCGGCAATTCGCCCTCCCGCATCGCGGTGGGTACCGTGGCTCTTGCCAGTGTGGTGCATCTGGACGGTTCGGGCGCTTCCACCTTCCTGATCGCTATCCCTGCCCTGAGGCCCCTTTACGATCAGATCGGCATGGACCGGCGCATCCTTGCCTGCGGGGTCGCAATGGCGGCTGGCGTGAACAATATGCTGCCCTGGGGCGGGCCAACCATCCGGGCGGCAACCGCGCTCGAGATGAATATCATGGACCTCTACCGACCCCTGATCGCGGTCCACCTCACAGGGCTTGCTTTCGCCTTTGCCTGCGCATGGCTCCTGGGCCTGCGGGAAGAACGCCGCCTGAAAGCAACACCAGAGCTGACCGCCGGCCTGATGGCCGCAGGGGCAGCAACCGACGGCGCGGCGGGGAACGGACGGCCGCCACGTTTTGCCGCCAATCTTGTCCTCACGATTGCCGTGATAGGCACGCTTGTTTCGGGCCTTGCCCATCCCGTGGTCATTTTCATGATCGGAACGATTGGGGCACTCGTCATCAATTTCCCGGATGTTGACGAGCAGCGCCGCAAGATCGACAGCCACGCCGTCGCGGCACTGATGATGGCTGCCATCCTCTTTGCAGCTGGTGCCTTCACCGGCATCATGAAAGGCACCGGCATGATCGGCGCCATGGCCGCGGCAGGCGCTGACCTGCTGCCCGCGGCCGCTGCCAGCGAACTGCCCACGATCCTCGGCTTCCTTTCGATGCCGCTCAGCCTGCTTTTCGACCCGGACTCCTTCTATTTCGGCATGCTGCCGATCCTCGCCAGCATCGGTGCCCATGCAGGCGTCGACCCTGCCCACGTTGCACAAGGCGCTCTCCTCGGCCAGATGACAACCGGTTTTCCGGTCAGCCCCCTGACGCCTGCGACCTTCCTGCTTGTCGGCCTTGCCGGCGTGAATCTGGTCGATCATCAGCGCTTTTCTATCCCGCTTCTTTTCGCGGCATCCATCGTGATGACCCTTGCGGCAATGGCGCTTGGCGTCTTTGCGGCCTGACCTGAAGGAGAAGCCGATGACCGCGCGCCTGCCCTTCATCATGCCCTCGATGCTCGTTGCCATGATCGCGCTTGGCACTGCCCAAGTTTCTGCCAGTACCGGCGACATGCTGGGCGCTTGCGACGCAATTGGCGACAAGTTCGGCGTCACCGCGACCTTCGGCAGTGATTTCGAAGGCCTGCCCCCGTCTCCTGTACCCGGCATGACGGCCCCGGCCCTTTCGCCGCTTTGCCGCATCGAAGGCGTTGCCTCCCCCGTTGAAGGGTCGCGTATCGGATACGAGGTCTGGCTACCAGCCAATGGCTGGAACGGACGACTGCAGATGATCGGTAACGGCGGCTACAGTTCCTCGATCAGCTATTTCCTGCTGCAGCTCTATGCGTCGCGCGGCTATGCCGTGGTCGCCACCGACACGGGCCACACCGGCGATGACCCGGATTTCGCCAAAGGCCGGTATGAAGCCATAGTCGACTGGGGTCACCGGGCGGTCCATGTCTCGGTCGGCCACGCCAAGACACTCGTCAGAGCCTTCTATGGCCGGGACGCTGACTATAGCTATTTCGCGGGCTGCTCCACCGGCGGGCATCAGGCCCTGATGGAAGTGCAGCGCTATCCCGACGATTTCGATGGCGTGCTGGCCGGGGCGCCGGGTCACAACCGTACGCACTTGAATGTCGGTTTCCTCTGGCAGTTTGTTCAGAACCACCGCGAAAACCCCGAAGAGCCTACTATCCCCGCATCCAAACTCCCCGCCGTTGCCGCCCGCGCGCTGGCCAGCTGCGGCACGGCCAACGGCGCTGAGGCCGGCGGCCTGAAGGGTGACCAGTTCCTCAACGACCCGCTCAGTTGCCAGTTCGACCCTGCTGAAATGCAATGCGAAGCTGAAGACGGCCCGGATTGCCTGACGGCACCCCAAGTCGCCGCCCTCAGGGCGATGTATGACGGAGCCCGCAACCCCGTGACGGGCGAGCGCATCTATTTCGGTTTTCTGCCGGGCAGTGAAGCGTCAGGCGGCCCTGCCGCCCTGCCCGGCTGGAGCCTTTATTGGGCCGACCCGACAAACCCCAAGGCTCCAGCGCGGGCATCCTTCTGGCAATATTGGGCTTTCGACAATACCGACTGGCGTTGGACGGAATTCGATTTCAACAAGGATGTAGCCAAGGCCGACGCCAAGCTCGCCCCTCTCATCAACGCCATGTCGCCTGATCTTTCGGCCTTCCGGGCGCGGGGCGGGAAACTGATCCAGTATCACGGGCTGGCGGACCCCGTGGTGCCAGCCACGGATTCGGTCCATTATTTCACCCGCGTGCAGCAGGCAATGGGCGGCGATGCCGGGGATTTCCACCGCCTGTTTCTGGTGCCCGGCATGCATCATTGCTACGGCGGCCCCGGCCCCTTTGACCTGAATGCGCAAGCCGCCCTGGAAGACTGGGTCGAGCGCGACAGGGCGCCCCATTTCCTGACCGGTAAAAACCCGGGATCTGTCGCGGCCAAGCCCTATTCCCGGAAAATCTGCCCTTTCCCCGAAAAGACAGTCTTTGATGGCAAAGGCGACCCACTGAGTGCCGACAGCTTCATGTGCAGGCCGTCACCAGTGCCCAAAGCGCCAGAAATCGGCCAAGCTTACCTTCGATAAGCCCGAGCCCAAGAAGCATCG
This sequence comes from Pseudokordiimonas caeni, assembly GCF_026719705.1. Taxonomy (GTDB): domain Bacteria; phylum Pseudomonadota; class Alphaproteobacteria; order Sphingomonadales; family Kordiimonadaceae; genus Gimibacter; species Gimibacter caeni. The sequence continues at coordinate 1,810,488 of NZ_JAPPRR010000001.1, forward strand.
CCAGACAGCAATAATCCAATAAAATCAATAACTTAACGTCATTGGTGCCCGCTGCCGGCACCAGAGTTATAGTTATATCAATCAGTTACAAGACCTTGGCGCAAATTTGGCGCACGAATTTTAGCGCCAAAATTTGTCGGCCCGGTATTGAGTAACAGCCGCTGCCATGGCCTCTGGCCGTGCTTGTGTGTGATAATTGCGGCACTCGGCAAACGCCTTCTTTACGCTTCATCTGAAACGTTCCATCCTGACTGCGGCTACGGATAGTCCAGACATGAGTAAACCATGACTACCAGAACGACACATCAGATCGCCGGCATCATTTTGGCTGGCGGATGACGGCCGGATGACGGCGCCCGACATGGCGCGTGAAAAGATCGAGAAACCGGTTAAGGGGAAAAAGCGGCAATGGGCTCAAAAGCTGCCGGGCCAAGGCGACTCCAGCGCGTGTATCGGTCATGAATGAATGCTCCCTTGGATTGACAGGAGCAATTTAGCGAACGGCTCGTATGACGTATTGATACCGGTCAAGTCTGGCAAGTTTTCGGAACAAACGTGCCCATGACGGTCAAACTTCCGACTGGCTGCCCTTTAAATCCGCGAGGGTCAACACTCACTACTTCAACAACAATGCAATATGCCGCCCGCCGCACGGAGTCAGAAAATTAATTAATTCAATAAAATTGATGCCTTAAAAGGGCCTTGCGCACGTATTTCCGTAATACATTTGACACCTTCCCAGCAATTCCAACGTCAAGTCCAAGGTCTGCGAGCCCGCGTCCACAGCTGGCGCCACTCCGGCTGGTGGTCAAATCACTTTGTTCTGCGGTGAGCCACTCGCAAACGCCTCAATATTCCGGATCGTTGTATCGACAATCCGGGCCTTGGCTTCGCGGGTGTTGAAAGCGATATGCGGGGTGACGATCACGTTGGGGAAGCGCAGCAGCACATGATTGGCGACGAGCGCCCTCAGGTCGGGTGCCTTACTGCCCACATCGGCCCGGAAAATCTGGGCTTCATCGCGGGTGAGGGGCTCCTCGGGCAAGACATCGAGCCCTGCCGCACCAATCCGTCCGCTTGCCAGGGCGCGGACAAGCGCCTCGGTGTCGACGACATTGCCGCGTGCCGTATTGATCAGGACGGCACCTTGCTTCATTTCGCCAAATTCTGCGTCTGATAGCAGGCCCTGCGTATCGGCAGTGGCCGGCACATGAAGGCTGATGATATCCGAGATGCACAGCAGGTCCGGAAGGCTGCAATAGCTGAATCCCAACCGCGCCTCACACGCGGGATCCGGGGCAATGTCGTTGGCGACAACGTCCATGCCGAAACCGCGCGCTATCTCGATGACCCGCCGGCCGATGCGGCCGACACCGACCACCCCCAGTGTCTTGCCGCGGAGGTCAAAACCGCAGGTGCCGACTTGCGAAAAATCGCCATGCCTTGTTCGCTCGGCGGCTTCGGGAATATGGCGAGCGAGCGCCAGGAGAAGCGCGAAACTATGCTCGGCAACGGTGTGGTCGCCGTAGTCCGGCACATTGCAGACGACAATTCCATGATCGCGCGCATAATTCATATCGATATGATCGAACCCGGTCGAGCGTGTGGCGATCAGCCGCAAGGACGGCATCTGGGCGAGGACATCTGCCGTCAGCCGCGAGTTGATGAAGGTTGTCACCACCTCGGCATCGGACGCGGTTGCCACCGTCCGCGCGTCAAGCATGCCGCGCTCACATCGCACATCATGCGACTGACCAAGACGCACACAGGCGTCTTCTTCCCATTCGTCGGTTTCGAAAACCCAGATCTTCATTCCGGAGGCCTTCCCTGTGCCGTCAGCCCATCCTGCAACGATCCGAAAGACGAACCATTGACCGGGATCAACAATCAAACCGCGCAGCCTTGATAGGCTGGGAACAGCCTTTCCAAGTGGAGCACGCCGGTGAACGATTGGCCCCGACATGGTCACATCAGCGGCCCCCTCGTGATCGTCGGATTCGGATCGATCGCGCAGGGTGTCTTGCCGCTCATCCTCCGGCACTTCCTCCTCGACCGGGATAACGTGACCATCGTCACCGCCGATGACCGTGGCGCGGACATTGCCCGTGCGAACGGTATCCGGCACATGATCGAGCCGATCGACCCCGACAACATGCGCGCTGTCCTCGCCCCTCTTTTCAATCGGCCGGGCGGTTTTCTGGTCAATGTGTCGGTGAATGTCTCGTCTACTGCGCTCGTCCGCTTCTGTCATCAGGTCGGGGCCCTTTATATCGATACCTGTATCGAACCATGGCCCGGTCGCTACACCGACCCGGACCGCCCGATGGGCCTGCGCACGAATTATGCCCTTCGCGAAGAAGCCCTGGCCCTGCGCCCGGAACTGGGGGCTGGCCCGACGGCTGTTCTTGCCCATGGCGCCAATCCCGGACTTGTCAGTCATTTCACCAAGCGCGCTCTTCTTGATATCAATACGGATTGCGGCAACCGGGCCAAGGTGCCGCAAAACCGGAAGGACTGGGCCGAACTCGCCATGACACTCGGCATCAAGGGAATTCACATCGCCGAACGTGACACCCAGATCGCCTATTGCCCCAAGAAGCGGGATGAATTCGTCAACACCTGGTCAATCGAAGGCTTCCTGAGCGAAGGGATGCAACCCGCAGAACTCGGCTGGGGGACGCACGAAGGCCCTCTCCCCGATACCGCCGGGGAGCATGAGACAGGCTGCGGTGCGGCGATTTACCTGAAACGTCCGGGTGCAGCTACCCGGGTGAGGACATGGACGCCCAGTGCCGGTCCCACCATGGGCTATCTCATCACGCACAATGAGGCGATCTCGATTGCTGACTATTTCACTGTGCGCAACGGGCCTCATGTCCTCTATCGGCCGACCTGCCACTATGCCTATCATCCCTGCGACGACGCGGTGTTGTCGCTCCATGAACTTCAGGGCAACGCTTTCCGTCCGCAACCCGAGTTCCGCCTCATCAATGACGAGATCATCAGCGGCATCGACGAGCTTGGTGTGTTGGTATACGGCCATGAAAAGAACGCCTACTGGTATGGCTCGCAGCTATCGATCATCGAAACGCGGCGGCTCGCGCCCTATCAGAATGCTACCGGATTGCAGGTAACCGCCGCCGTCATTGCCGGCATGGCCTGGGCGCTCGAGAACCCGAGACAGGGGATCGTTGAAGCCGATGAGCTGGATTTCGAACGCATTCTGGAAATTGCAGGCCCCTACCTCGGCCCCGTTGTTGGCGTCTATACAGACTGGACGCCCCTCACCGGGCGCAATGAATGGATATTTCCCGAAGATATCGACGAGAGCGACCCATGGCGCTTCCGCAACGTGATATTGCGATGACTTTAGCGGGTGACGCTCAGAGCCCGGTCGGCCAGGTCTCGTCCAGTTCGCCGCGGTGCCACGCCGCCGGAATATGAAGCGGGCGCACGGCCTTGGTCTCGTCTATATGGATCAGGAAATCGAACTGCTCGGGCAGGCACGCGTGGAAATAATGGCTCTGGCGCTCGCTCTCTGGCCGGTAAATAACGCCAATGGCGCGTTCCAGCCGTGGTTCAAGCAACAGGTCGGTCATTGAGGTGTCGGCACCGAGATCGAGCAGAAACGCCTTGAGCCTGACTTGGTGAAAGAGCCATTCATAGCTCTCACGGAGAGGTTTGCGCACGATTTTCCGCGCAGCCGGCATATCCCATTCCGATGCGGCCGTGACTTCCCCCGTGCTCGTTGAAAAGCCGACGAGCAATGCATCGCTGCCGTGGCTTTCCCGCACAAGCTGGCCGATATTGAACTCTCCGCGTTTCGCCATGTCGGTGGCGGCCGCATTGCCAAGATGGGAATTGTGCGCCCAGACGACAATCCGGGCTTCACGACCGAGTTTCGCGCTCAGATGTTGTCGCAGTTCACCAAGCGTTTCGAACATATGCCTGTCGCGGAGGTTCCATGAACCGGGGCGACCGTGGAACATCGTGCGATAGTAATGCTCGGCATTGCGGACAAGCTTGGCATTCTGCTCGGCACAGAAATATTCATCGCCGTCGACAATGCCGGTGTCGCTCATGTAACGCCAGGCCTTGTGCCGAAGCTCGATAAGTTGTGCGGTGATCGCATGCTCGCAGCTTTTAGTCAGCCCGAAGTCCATCGCCTTGCCATATGCCTGCGGCCGGTGGATGAAATCACCAAGGCAACCATAGCGTTTGCGGGCGCGCTGTGCTGCTGCCGGATCATGGATGGCAAGATACTCGATCACCGCATGGGCCGACGTTGCCATACTGTAGAGGTCGAGCCCGTAGAAGCCGACCGGGCGGTCCCGGCTGCCTTTCCTGATTGTCGCCATGTTGTGCTCGTGGAGCCAGCGAATGAAATGGAGCACTTCTTCATTGGCCCACATCCAGGTCGGGAAGCGTTCGAAGCGCTTCAGAGCGCTTTCGGCACTCATGTCCGGGTGCTGTGCAGACACGTATCTGTTGATTTCATAAGCGTCCGGCCAGTCAGCCTCAACGGCCACGGCATCGTAGCCGGCCTCCTCGATCAGACGCATGGTGATCTCGGCGCGTATGCGGTAAAATTCCGCCGTACCATGGCTTGCCTCACCAAGCAGCGCAAAGTGCCGGTCGCGTGCTGCCTCTATGATGCGATCATAATCATCGAGCCTGCCCTCGAGCAGCCATGCCTGGCTCTCTATCGCGACGATCGCCGCGGTCTCAGCGTCTGTCCGGTACATCTGCTGCCTCTTCCCGGCTCGTACGGGCCTGTCGCAAAAGTTCAAGCACTTCACTGTCCGTGGTCTGGCTGAAATCCGCATACCATCGCCCGACTCCCTGGAAGGGGCTGGGCTGGTAAAGGCAGACCAAGTGATCGACAAGGGCAGATATCTCGTTGCAGATGTCAGGCGCGCCGACCGGAACAGCGACAACAAGCTTCCGGGGATGCAGCGAGCGGATCGCCCCGATAGCTGCCTTCATGGTCGCCCCCGTGGCCAGGCCGTCGTCGATAAGGATCACCGTCCGGCCACCGAGGTCAGGTTGCGGTCGGCCGGCGCGATACAGCCGGTTGCGGCGTTCCAGTTCCTCGCGCTCCCGCGCGACGACCGGATCGATCTGGCGCCAGTCCAGCCGCAAGGCAGCAACGATGTCGTTGTTGAGGACGCACGTACTGTCGGCGGCGATCGCCCCCATCGCCAGTTCCTCATGGCCCGGCACGCCGAGCTTGCGCACGAGGTAAACATCAAGCGGAAGATGGAGTTCAGAGGCGACCTCCGCCGCGACAGGGACGCCGCCGCGTGGCAGCGCAAGGACAAGGCCGCCGGCAAACCCGGCGTAGGGTGCCAGTGCTGCCGCCAGTTGGCGGCCTGCGTCAACCCTGTCCCGAAACATGAATCCGGGATCGAAAGTCATTCTGCGATCGAACCGAGCGCCTTGATGCGCTCATCAAGCGCTTCCTTGGGCAACCCGATCAGGTTTTTCGCATATTCGCCCGAAATCTTGGCGAGAGTATGCCGGTTGAATTCGGATTTGATGGTGGCCATGGTCTTTGGCAGGGCGATCAGGATGATATTGTCCATCTCGTCATGTTTCGCCGCCCGGTTCACCTCGCTTGCGATCGACCGCAGAAAATGCTCGCTCTCCTGCTCCGGAAAATTGGCGTGGTCTTCGTAAGCATAGCGATGATGGGAGGCCGAGCCATGGCCATGCCCCGGCCTGTCGGTGCCCATCTCGCTCTGATGCGCCCGCGCTTCGGGATGCTCCATGACCCATAGCTGTTGCAGTGCCCCGTCGACATAGTGGCGGGTGTAGATTTTGGCGTGTGCCGCGTCGGCAAGTACAATCCATTCGCGCTTCGGTTTGCTGTGCATGATGAGCCTTCCGATCAAGGATCCTGATGCCCAATCCATAGCATGCCGGCAGGCAGGCCAGATTGACCCTGATCAATGCCATCGCTGCCCGTCGCCCTAAGGTGACAGACACGACCGGGGCCATTGGGCCCGCAATATGCAAAGGAACGGGTCATGCGCGTTACATTGTCAGTCATCAAGGCCGATGTAGGATCGATCGGCGGGCATCTCACGCCCTCGACGGAGGTTCTGGAAACCGTCGCGGAACATATTCATGAGAACGGCCACAAATACCTGATCGATCACCGGGTGCATTTCACCGGCGATGACGTGGCGATCCTGATGACGCATGAACGCGGGGCAGACGATGCCGGCATCCATGGCCTGGCCTTCGAGGCCCTCATGGCCGGCGCCAAAACTGCCAAGGCGCAAGGCCTTTATGGCGCCGGGCAGGATCTCCTCAAGGATGCCTTTTCCGGCAATGTGCGGGGCATGGGGCCGGCGGTGGCCGAAATGACGTTCGACGAACGCCCGAACGAGCCTTTCCTGTTTTTCGCGGCCGACAAGACCGATCCCGGCGCTTTCAATCTGCCGCTTTATCTCGCCTTCACCGACCCCATGAACACGCCTGGCCTGATCCTGTCGCCCGAGCTTGGCAACGGCTTTGAATTTGTGATCATGGATGTGAACAACACCGAACGTGACCGGGTGATCCGCCTCAAGGCCCCGGCCGAGCTTTATGATATCGCGGCCCTGCTCCGAAACCCGGAACGCTATGTGGTCGAGGCAATCTATGCCGCCGACGGGTCGCAAGCCGTGGCAGTCGCAACATCCCGGCTCCACAATATCGCGGGCAAATATACCGGCAAGGACGATCCGGTGATGCTGGTGCGGGTGCAGAAACAGTTTCCGGCAACGGGCGAGGTCGTCGCCCCCTATCATCTCGCCCCCTATGTCGCCGGGGCGATGCGGGGCTCGCACAATATGCCGCTGATGCCGGTGCAACTGAATTCCACCATCAGCTATTTCGACGGGCCGCCGATCGTGACCTGTGCGGCCTTCTGCGTGCATCAGGGGCGCCTTGTCGGGCCGACCGATGTATTCGACCATCCTTTCTGGGATACCGTGCGCGCCAATTGCGCCGCCAAGGCTATCGACATGCGCCGGCAGGGTTTCTTCGGCCCCGCCATGCTGCCGATGGACGAACTGGAATATACGGGGATTGTCGAGCGGCTCACCGCGCTCGACAAGCGCTTCAAACTGCGCTGAACCGCGACAGGCCCACGGCAGCAACAGCTGCCGCTAGACGGCTATTTTGTGCGTATGGATATCCCGGGCCCCGTTGCGCGAGAGGATTTCCTTGGCCAATTCCGCCCTTTCAGATGAGCGGAGATGAACCCACAGGACCATCCCCCCGCGCCCGATCTGGCCTTCGATATAGTCGGCATGGTGGCGGGCGAGGCGATTTGCCAATAGTGCACCGAGCGAGGCGCCCGCTGCGCCGGCAAGTGTGGCGGCAAGGAGCGCCGCCAGCAGGGTTCCACCTGAAGCCACAACAAGCCCTGTCGCCGTCATCGCCGCAGCATAGAGCGGCAGCCCTACAAGCCCGCCTTCAGCTTCGCCCATCGTTTCGTCGGAAACAAAAACAGTGCGCGGCACCTGTGGGTCATCCTCCACATCTTCCGCCCGCCGATAGATATGGCCGAGTTTCTCCTCAACAACCTTGTCCGACGCCAAAACGCTAAGCTCATGGCGCATGAATCCGTGCTCCTGCAAGTCATCAAGTGCGGCCTGCAGCCAGTCGGCATGGTCGAAGACACCGACAGCTTCCTCCACCGTCACAGCGATCTCGTCAGGTGTGGCGGTGCCGGGAATACCCTGTTGCTTGTTCGGGGATACCTGTTTCATGTCAACTGCTCCTGTCGGCATCGCCTCCCAAAAGGACCCGTGATCCGCCCTCGTCATGCGGGCACTTTCATTGCCTGACGACCGGGCGCATCACGGGTATCGAGTGTAGGGACAACGGGGTCCACTATCAGGCTTTTCCAGCATGCCCGCTGCAGATGGCTGCTGCATTGACGGCAATCAAAGCAGGCCACCGTGATGCGCGGTGACAGCTTCGGCCAACTCGCCGGAAAGCTCGTGACCGACGCGATGCGAGATATCACCAAGGGAGAGCATCCCGACCATGCGCTTGTTCTTGTCGATGACCGGCAGACGACGGATCTGCTTCTGCTCCATCAGGTGGATGGCGTCCTCCACATCCTCGTCCGTGCGGCAATAGACGATACCCTTGGTCATCACATCCCGCGCCTTCAGCTTGCTGATGTCGCGGCCTTCGGCAAGCGCGCGGCAGACGATGTCACGGTCGGTGATCATGCCGACAAGCTTGTCCTTTTCGCCGACGGGCACGGCGCCGATATCGTGGTCGCGCATCACCTTCGCGATGGCGGATAGCGGCGTTTCCGGGCTGACCCAATCGACGCCTGCATGCATGACTTGATTGATTTTCATGGTCTTTTCCTTTCGGTGACAAGTTAGTTGTGAAACTGTCTTGGTCTCGATGTATCCGGGAGCGTCTAGTCGCGCCCCTCTCCCCAGATGTCGTCACCCGCTGCCAGAATGTCGCAAAGCTGCGACGCCGTGCCGTTCATGACACGGACAACACCGTGATTGCGGTCGTCGCCGCCATCCACCCATGCAAGTGCCGCCGCGAGCTCATCTGCGTTGGCGCCGCTCGCTTCGATGGCAGCTATCTTCCAGTCGGCCACGTCACCACACATGCCACGGATATCTTCATGCGTAAGGGAAGTTTCAGGCTGTCTCATCGCCTACTCTCCTGACCCGAGTTTCACACATAGCCAGCGCCTGCGCATTGATGACGGTCAACAAGCCCCTTACCGCCCGAAGCGGCCGATGACCTCTGCCGTTTCAATAATGTGGGGCCGGGCCAGCGCCTCGATTTCCGCGCTTCCCATCCAGACATCCGGCACATTGAGTTCGCTGTTCAACGCCGCCAGCCGAAACCGGTAACGATGCGACCTGTCTCCTTTCGGTGGACAAGGCCCGCCATAACCTGTCCGGCCGAAATCGTTGGTTGCCTGGGCAAAGCCCACATAGGGCGTTGCGGGGGTCAGCCCTTCTGGCAGGTCGCGCCACTCAGGCGGAATGTTGTAGGCCGTCCAATGATGAAATGTGCCCTGCGGCGCATCGGGATCGTCACAGATCAGCAGGAAACTTTTCGTGCCGGCCGGTGCACCCCGCCATTTGAGGGGCGGCGAGACATTTTCGCCTTCGCAGGTGTATTTCACCGGTACGGCATCACCATTTTCAAAAGCCGGACTGAACAAGGCGAGCGTCATGGCCGTTCTCCCGAAGTATCTTCATGATGATGCCTGCCGAGCGGCCGGACGCTCGTCGCCTGATAGCCATGCAGGCTTTCGTCCGCGGCATAGGTCAGGCGCACCTCGTCGCCGATCACGCATTGTTCGATCGCTTCTCCGATCAGGGCATTCCGGTGGAAATAGATTTCGCCTTCAGGCGTCTCGATAAAGCCGTGCTCGCCATCGGGGCTGATGCGGGCTATCCGGCCTGTAAACGGCGTTTCGTGATGCTTGACCACACCGTCCATCTTGCGCGCGGTGTCCTTCAGACGACGGCGCAACGTCTCGAACACGTCATGGACGGCCTGCATGATGTCGGCGTGTGCCGGGCGAAGCAGCCCGTGATGACCGACCACAATCTCGTGCCCCGGAATGCGCATGTTGATCGTGACCCGGTAGATACGCCCTTTTCGCTGCCGGTGATGAGCCTGCTCAACCGCCACACGGCAGCCAATGATATTGGGGAAAATGCGCTCCAGCTTTTCCACCCGGTCAGAGATATCCCGGACAACGGCAGGAGCGGCATGGAGGTTTTTGAAAGTGATCTGCAGTTGTTCTTGCATCGACAGAACTCCTTTGGTGTCAGCAAAGGATTCCGCGGCTGCGAGGCCCTGTCATTGCGCACAATCAACACGACATATTGTTGAGCGCAGGGCCGCTTCGTAACAATTCGTAACAATTCGTCATAGGCACCGGCAAACCGCAGCAACACACGCATTGCATTCTGCAGGCTCACAGTAAGAGAGTTCCCGATTTTCGATCAGGCATGACTTTATCAGGGTACCTCAGATGACAAACACACTCCCCAATCGCTCCAGCACCTCCAGTTGCAACCAGACCGGTTCCTTTCTCGGCGAGATCGACCCCGCCGTCAGCGGGGTTTTGAAACCCGTCGAACGGCATGTAGCCAAGGGCGGAACCCTGTTTCATGATGGCGACGAACTGACCCACCTGTATGAAATCGCCACGGGCATGGTTAAAACCAGCCGTCTGTTCGCCGATGGTCGACGTCAGGTCATCGGCTTCTTTACCGCCGGTGATTTTATCGGCATGCCATATGCCGGATTTGCAGCCTTTTCAGCCGAGGCCGTCATGGAGACCCGGCTTCATTGTTATCCGATCACTCAGGTTGCCGCCGCGATGACCCAGTCTTCGGCCCTGACAAAAGCGATCCTCAAGGCGCTTCATGACGATGCCGAACGGCATGTGGATCATGTCATGTCGCTCGGGCGGCGCCGCCCGGACGAACGGGTCGCATCTTTCCTGCTGAAATGCTGTACAAAACAACATGAAATCACGACCAGCCAGCGGACGCCGTGTGTAGACCTGCCCATGACGCGGGTCGATATCGCCGATTATCTGGGGCTCACGCAGGAGACGGTCTGCCGCGTTCTCACCCGTTTCAAACGCACCGGCATCATTCATGGCAAGGATAGCCACAAACTGACAGTCAATGATCTTCCGTCCCTTCAGATGGTGGCGGAACTCGGTGCCTGCGCATAGCGGGCACCGGTCGCTCACCCGCACAGCATGGTTTCCAGCCGGCGCGCCAGATCGCCTTTCGAAAAGGGCTTCTCAATGACTTCGAAGCCATCAAGGGAAATGCCCAATCGTGCCGGTTCATAACCGGTTGTCAGCAATATCCTGAGGCCGGGCCTTATCCGTGCGGCCTCAACGGCAAGGTCATGGCCGAACATGCCGCCGGACAACACAACATCCGCCAGAAGCAATGAAACCGGCTGACTGCCCGCAAGGATTGCGAGCGCGGCCTCGCTGCTCGCCGCTTCGACGACGTCATATCCAAGCGATTGCAGGCGACGGCTGTTGACACGCCGTATATCGGCATTGTCCTCGACGAGCAGCACAGCATGTCCCCGTCGTTCCAAGGCATTTTGACCGTCAAGGATCGCACGGTCATTTTCCGCATGCCCCAAGGGGGCCACCGGCAACAACAGGCCGACTGTCGTTCCCTCGCCGATCGCGGTGTGGACCTCGACCTCCCCGCCCGACTGCTTTATGAAGCCCTGCACCATGCTGAGGCCAAGGCCGCTGCCCTTGCCGGCGGTCTTGGTTGTGAAAAAGGGCTCGAAAATACGGGCAAGGACATCATTGCTCATGCCTTGTCCGTTGTCGCGCACCTCAAGCCTTACATATCCACCTGCATGCCCCTTATTGCCCGATGATGCCTTATCCAGGCGTGTCGCCACTGTAATCCGCCCCGAGCCATCCAGCGCGTCGGCGGCATTCAGTATGATATTCAGAAGCGCTGTTTCAAGCTGGCCGGGGTCCACCAGCACCTTCGGCAACGAAGCTGTCAGATCCTCCCGAATATCGATAGCAGGACTGACACTGCGGCGGGCGAGGCCGATGAAATGCCGGACCAGTGTATTCAGGTCGACAGCCGCGGGCTGCAGCGCCTGGCGACGGCCGTAAGCGAGAAGTTGCCTGATCAGCTGACTGCCGTCATCGATGGCATCCATCACCTCACTGAGGATGGCATGGCCTTCGGGATGACTGATATAACCTTCCAGCATTTCGAGATTGCCCCGGATGACGGTCAGGAGATTATTGAAATCATGGGCGAGGCCTGCCGTCACCTGGGCGATAACTTCCGACTTCTGGGCCTGCCGCAGATGCTCTTCATTGCGCTTGTTTTCGGTAAGATCGTAAAGCACGCCGACAAACATATGCGTGTCGTCATAGTCCGCCTGACCGACCGATAGCTGGACTGGAAATATGCTTCCGTCCTTGCGCTGGGCCAGCACCTCGCGCCCTATGCCGATGATTCTTTTTTCGCCGGTTTCCCGAAAATGGCGAAGATAGCCGTCATGCTCGTGCCGGTAGGGCTCCGGCATCAGCATCGAAATATTCCGGCCGATCACGTCTTCTTCCGCGTAGCCGAACATGCGGTAGGTGGCGGGATTAGCTTCTGCAATGATACCCCTGTCGTCGATCAGGATAACAGCATCCACAACGGCATTGATGATAGCCTGCCATTTCGAAACAGCCGCTTCCAGCTCGAACGTGCCTTCTGCACTTGCCATGGGGTTCGGATTTTCGTTCGGATCGCTCAAGATTACGGATCTCGCCATTATGTTGCCGGCTTTGAGGAGCCTAAGATGGCCCTTATGCCCGACATCGGGTTATTCTAACCCACCAACACCAATGACTGAATGACTCCAATCAATGATGTAAAAATCCGCCTTCAGGCGGGAGATGTCAGGTTTCAGCGTGGGCAATTCTTCCCACGAACATATATCCCTCCCCCCGCACGGTCTGGATGAAGACGGGGCGACCCGGATCCTCCTCGATCTTGCTTCGGAGGCGGCTGATGTGCGTATCGATCGCCCGGTCAAAAGGTGTCCAGTCCCGCCCGCCGATGCGGTCAAGAAGGTGCTCACGGCTGAGCACGCGTTGCGGCTGCAGGATGAGCGTCTCCAGAAGCCGGTACTCGAAGACTGTCAACCCGGCGTCCATCCCGTCACCATCCAGCAATCGACGGCTTTCGCGGTCGAGGCGCCATCTTCCGAAACGAACCACACCTTCCTGCTGGCCCGGTGCTGCAGGCTGCCTGCTTTCGTTCTCCCGCCCATCCTGGCGCCGGAGAACGACGCGGATACGGGCCAGCAACTCGCGCAGGTGATAGGGTTTGGTCAGATAATCTTCGGCGCCAAGCTCCAGCCCGACCACCTTGTCAACAACATCGTCCCGCGTGGACAGGATGATGATGGGGACCCGCTTCCCGCTTTGCTGGATTTCGCGGGCGAGGTCGAGACCATCATCCGGACCGAGCTTGAGATCCAGCAGGATGAGCGCGACCGCCCCCTGCGAAAGCGTCTCACGAGCTTCACGGAGTGTGCCAGCCTGCAAAACCGCAAAGCCTTCCCCCGTCAGATAACGCTGCAACATCTGCCGCGTCCGGGGATCATCATCGACAACCAGTATCCGGTCCATTGATGTAGGAAGTGCTCGTTAGTGGGTTGTGTCTTAATACTGATATTGTAGCATGAAAGTTTATCGCGCGGCACGAGAAAGACCGCGAGAACAGTGAATAATGATTGCGATCAATGCCCCGGTCGACGGTTCATACATAATTTCGGCAGCGACACTGCGTTGCGTTGCCTTTTATTTAGAATCTGACAACCCGAAAGGATGACTTCATCATGATTTCGCGCATTATTTTAGCCGGCACCTGACAGACTCGCTCCGTTTTGACCACCACCTGCTACATTGCTATCGGAGATAGCGGGCCTCAACTGAGCGACGCGACCCGGCAACTGCTGACGGAAATGCCGACAGCAGTCCATTGATCGGGGTCAATACCGGCAAGGCCGATCCGGTTTAGATTGGAAGACGATCAGCCGAGGAATTGACGCGCGGAAACAGACCCATGACCGAATCCCCCCTGCACAGACCGGCGGCATTCGATGACGGCATCCATGACCAGTATGTCGAGGTGCCCATCGATGGTATCACGCTCGAAGGCCGATTGACTGTTCCCTCAGGTGCAAAGGGGATTGTCATTTTTGCCCACGGCAGCGGCAGCAGCCGTTTCAGCCCGCGCAACTGGCAGGTCGCAGAGGTTCTCCATGCGCATGGCATCGCATCTCTCCTGATCGACCTCCTGACGGCCAGCGAAGGCCGGATTGACGATATGACACGCCGGCTGCGCTTCGACATTCCGATGCTGGCAGCCCGCCTTGCCGCTGTCGCCCGCTGGGTTCACCGCTTTCCTGCGACAAGACAACTTGAGTTATGCTTCTTCGGCTCCAGCACCGGGGCGGGTGCCGCGCTGATCGCGGCGGCGGAAATGACGGATCCTGTTGCCGCCATTGTTTCCCGCGGTGGAAGGCCCGACCTCGCGGGCGATTATCTGCGTCATGTAAAGGCGCCGACACTGCTGATTGTCGGCAGCCGGGATACCGAGGTGCTGGCGCTCAATGAAGAAGCGCTCGCCAATCTGAACGCATCTTCGAAAATCCATGTGGTAACCGGGGCCACCCATCTGTTTGAGGAAGAAGGAAAGCTCGAAGAAGTGGCCCATCTGGCCGCCGAATGGTTCAGGCGGCATGTCGGCCACCGATCGGGGCATGCTGGCTGACGAAGGGGAAGAGAGACGATGGAACGGGGGTCATTGGTCATTCGGCTTGCCGATGTGCGGCGCACGGATATCGCCCGTGTCGGCGGCAAGAATGCTTCGCTTGGCGAGATGATCGCCGTCCTGAAGCCGCTCGGCATCCGCGTTCCCGACGGGTTTGCAACCACAGCAGAAGCATTTGGCGCATTCCTTGACGCTGGTGACCTGCGAAGCCGCCTGCGGGATATCATGGGAAAGCTGAATGGTGACCTCTCGAATGTGGCAGCGGTGGGGGACGCCGCCCGGAACCTGCTGGCCGGGGCCGACCTGCCCTCCGCCCTTTCGGCTGCGATCATCATGGCCTATCGTACGCTCAGCACCAACGGATTGCCCGCCACCGTCGCCGTGCGCAGCAGCGCCACCGCCGAAGACCTGCCCGAAGCGAGCTTCGCCGGGCAGCTTCAAAGCTTCCTGAATGTCATCGGCGAGAAGGCCGTGCTTGCGGCTGTGAAGCGCTGCTTCGCCTCGCTTTATACCGATCGCGCCATCGTCTACCGCGCGACCCATGGCTATGACCAGTTGGCTGTCGCGGTGTCTGTCGGCATCCAGCATATGGTCCGTGCCGATCTCGCCTGTTCTGGCGTGATGTTCAGCATCGATACGGAAACCGGCTTCCCGAAAACCATCCTGATCAGCGGTGCCTTCGGGCTGGGTGAAACTGTGGTGCAGGGGCTGGTTGACGCGGACGAATATATGACCTTCAAACCGTTCCTGGAAAAGCCTGGCCTCGCGCCGATCATTGAAAAACGTTGCGGCGAGAAGAAGCAGCGCATGGTGTTCGAACGCGACGGCGGCGGTACACGCCTGAAAGATGTGCCGGAAGACGAGCGCCGGACCTTTGCGCTGCATGACGACGAAATACTCACGCTGTCCCGATGGGCGGTTGCCGTTGAAAACCATTACGGCCAGCCGATGGACATGGAGTGGGCAAAAGACGGCCTGACGGGCGAGCTGTATATGGTGCAGGCCCGGCCAGAGACAGTGCAGGCCCGCCGCAACGCCAGCATGCTGCGTACCTACCGGATCAAGACGAAACAGGTGCCACTTGTCTCCGGTCAATCGGTCGGGGAAAGCGTTGCGACAGGCCCCGTCTGCCGGCTCGATAGCCCATCCGGCGCGACAGTGTTTCCAGACGGCGCCGTTCTGGTGGCCCCGACGACTGACCCTGACTGGTTGCCTATCCTCAAACGGGCTTCAGCGGTTGTCACCGATCAGGGCGGCCGCACCAGCCATGCGGCCATTGTCGCCCGCGAACTGGGGCTCACCGCCGTTGTCGGCACCGGCAATGCGACGACGAAGCTCAGGGACGGCGATATCGTCACCGTTTCCTGCGCAGGTGGGGCCGACGGCCACGTGTATGCCGGCAAGATACCGTTCGAAGTGACGGAAATTGACCTGCGTGACATCCCCGAAACCCGGACCCGCGTGATGGTCAATCTCGCCAACCCGGCCGCAGCCTTTCGCTGGTGGCAGTTGCCGTGTGACGGGATCGGCCTCGCCCGCATGGAATTCATCATCTCGAACCATATCCGCATCCATCCCATGGCACTTGCCCATTTCGAACGGGTGACCGATGCCGCAGCCCGGGCGGAAATAGAACATCTGACAGCCGGCTATGACTCGCGGGAGGATTATTTTGTCGAACGCCTGGCGCGCGGTATTGCCCGCCTCGCCGCCACCTACCACCCGCGGCCGGTCATAGTGCGCACCAGCGATTTCAAGACCAATGAATATGCGGCCCTCATCGGCGGCGCGCCGTTCGAACCCAATGAGCCCAACCCGATGATCGGCTGGCGCGGTGCCAGCCGCTATTATAGCGAGGGGTACCGCGATGGCTTTGCGCTGGAATGCAAGGCCCTCAGGATGGCGCGCGAGATACTGGGCTTCAGCAATATTGTGGTCATGATCCCCTTCTGCCGCACGCTTGATGAGGCAGACAAGGTGATCGCCGAGATGGCGCGCCACGGCCTTGTGCGCCGCCGGAACGGCCTGCAGCTTTACATGATGTGCGAAATCCCCTCGAACGTGATCCTGGCCGAAGAATTCGGACGGCGCTTCGACGGCTTCTCGATTGGCTCCAACGACCTTACCCAGCTTACCCTCGGGATCGACCGCGACAGCGCCCTGCTCGCACCGCTTTTCAGCGAGCATGACCCGGCCGTCACCCGATCGATCACCACCGTGATCGGCAGGGCCCACAAGGTGGGCATCGAGGTTGGCCTGTGCGGGCAGGCACCGAGCGACCACCCGGACTTTGCCCAGTTCCTTGTCGAATCCGGCATCGACTCGATGTCGGTCAATCCCGACAGCTTCCTCTCCGTGAAGACGGAAGTTGCGGCTGTCGAGAAAAATCCCGAAAAATTCGAGTCCTACGGGGCGTGAACCCTGCGAACTGACGGTTTCACCCGGTTCAAAATAAACGCTCCCCCGAAACGAGGGAGCGTTATAGCAGACAAGGCTGGCGAAGGAGGGTCAGCTGGCCTTGATCGCAATCTTCTTCTCGTGTGCCTTGGCTTTTGCGGATTTGGGCAGATGCACTGTAAGCACACCGCGCTTGACCGAGGCCTCGATCTTGCCCTCTTCCACATCTACCGGCAGCTCAAACCGGCGCACGAAGCTGCCGAAGGAGCGTTCGGAGCAATAATAGTCTTCGCGCTTCTCTTCGGATTCCGTTTTCCGCTCGCCCTTGATCGTCAGGATATTATCGACGAGACGGACATCGATATCGTCGACATCCATGCCGGGCACATCGACTTTCACATCAAGGGCATCCTTGGTTTCCCGCACATCCATGCGGGCGAAGTCGGCCACCGAAACATCGATATCCGGGAACATGGGTACGGCTCTCAGGGACGGTGTGAGATAGCCGCGGAAAAGCCTGTCCATATCCTGATGCAGGGACTCGAACGGATCCCTGCCCCAGATCGACGGCACCTGACGACCGCCATTGCCGCGCGGGGTGATATTGCTACTTGCCATGATTGTCTCCTTTTCTGATGACCGGCAGCCGTTTCATCACGGCTTGTGCCGGTGGTTGAAACCGCCCGTCTCATTCACCGCGAACGGTGATCACCCGCTCGCGCTTCTTCTTGTCTTTCGATTTCGGCAAAATGACCTGCAGGATGCCGTCCCTGAGCGACGCTGTTATCTTGCCGGCCTCGACTTCGCCCGGCAGCGAAACAGCCCGGTAAAATGCCCCATAGTCACATTCATGGAGATGCATATGGCCTTCGGGTTCGCCGCCCCGGTTGCCCTCAATGACAAGTGAATCGTCCGACAGCCGGATATCGACCTCACCCGGCACAACGCCCGGCAGGTCGGCCAGTATTTCGAAGGCCTCATCATGCTCGACAAGATTGGCGCGGACATAGGTCTTGCCAGGATGCCCCCCCCGCCAGGGCAATGCCACATTCACCTTCGGCGCATAATCGTGAATGAGCCGGTCGACTTCATGATGAATTCGGTGCAGCGGATCATGCAGTATCCGGTGCGCAAAGCTCTCTTGCGGCGATTGAACGGAAATCCTGTGCTCGTCCATGGCGGCCTCCTTGCAGACACGCCGCATTTCAGGGGACTGCGGCTGACGGGGCGCAGTCTGACAGACCAGTTGGAAATGCCATTGATTGCGGTCAATGGCGGATCCAAATTTCTTCGTGACCGGACGACCACGGGAGCACACGACGCGCAGCCCGTATTCGCCGCTGCCCCCGCATCAGAACGGTACGCATTTTCACTGACAAGAGTGATGTTGGTAGCTTATTGAAAACCCCGGAAAAAATCAAAAATAACAATAAAATCAATAACTTAAAGTCATTGGTGCCCGCTGCCGGCACCAGACTCTTATTGATATCAATCAGTTACATGCGCTTGGCGCAAATTTGGCGCACGAATTTTGGCGTCACGAGGCCCCCGTCGTTACAAGAGGCACACTCTGAACCGATGAAGAAGAATGACCTGAATCAGCATCCTTTGCTTCGATCATCAGACTCACGCTACGGCGGACCTTTATTTGCATCAATTGCCTGACTGTCAACGCCGGCGGGTAGTCAGAAGGCTCGACCATTTTGGGTGTGCATTACCTATTTATGATTGTATATTGCTTGCGTTTTCACGGAATGCACATGAACGGGGGGATGCCATGGGCCGGCGGGGGGCTGCTGACGCTTGGCGAAAGAAGCTGCAAGACGGCATCAGGGAGCTGCGGGCGCGGACATGTGCGACGCGGCTCCTGGTGATCGACAGCAACGGCTACCTTCACAATGACCTTTCCCGGATACTGCAACCCCGACAGTTCGACGTGCGGTGCGTTACGTCAGGCCGTCAGGCGCTTGAGGCATTGCTCGACGGTGGCGCCTTCCCCACTGCGCCTGCCTTCGATGTTGTGATTGTCCCTCATGAGGCGGATGCAAGCGACGGCGCCGGTATCTGCCATGCCCTGCGCCGGCTGTTCGGCAAACGGACCCTGATCGTCCTTGCCTTTCTGCCACCCTATCTTGACGAGCAAACGGTCCTTGGATATCTGGCGGCCGATGTTGATGAAATCTGCATCTACCCTCTCAGCCGTATCGCGATGCAGAACCATTTCCGGATGCTGGCTGACCTCGTGGCAGAACGTCGCCGTACCCGAATATTGGGTGAGTTTCAGGCTGCGGCGGGATCCTATGGTTCAGTTGCAGCTGCAGCTGCAGCAGCTGCCGCCCTGCTAGCCAATGACATCCATGTCAGCCAGGCCGTCCCTGTGCATGACGACCATCCCGACATGTTGACCTTTGCCGCGACCACGATACCGCCCGAAGGGCAGCCATATCGCCTTGCCGGAATGCGGCTCGCCGTTGCGGTTGCCGGTGGCGCAGGTATTCAAATGCTGGTCGACTATACCGTCCCGCCGCAGCAGGCCGATATCGATTTCGCCGTGGCCCTTGTCGGCGCCATAGCCACCGACCAGACCCGCCCCCTTGAAATCGACACAATGCGGGGTCTGCTTGCCATTCAGGATGGCCGCAATGAAATTTCGGTCATCAAGGGCGCCAACCAGTATTCCGAGATCGTCTTCTCAAGCGGCGCCTCCCAGCTTCTGCTGAAAACGCCCTTGAAGACCATTGCCGGGCAATTCAGCGCCGACTTTGTCCAGTGCCACCGATCCTATCTGGTGGCGGAACGCTGTGCCTGGGCTGCCAGTCACGGCCGCAATGGCCGGTTCACGCTCAGGCACCACCAGCACACCATTCCTGTCGGGGACAATTATCTGTCCATGGTCAGGGCATACCACCCTCACTGGTTCCATTGAAGCGCCTTACCAGCCCCTGAGTCTTGCCTTCCGATCACGCACCTTCTTGCGCAGCAACGCTTCTCGCCTGCCACTCACTCATGGCCATCCCTGGCGGCTAGGCAGGCGATGACCGGCCTTCGGCACCGGTCTCCCCGGTTCACTCATTTCACATTGCTCAAAAAACTACCACTGCGAGTGTAAGCCGGGAATGCCTAGGGGAGGTCGGCCATGATCGAGTCAGCGCTGGAGCTGTTGCGCCACCAGCTGAGCGACTATATCGCCCACCGTCTGGGCCTGCCGGACGATCAGCCGCGCGCCGTGCTCGGCCCGATCGTTGACGAACAGGGGCGTACCGCAATCCCGGCAAATTCCCTGGGTGTCAGCCTGATCAACCTCGAAGAGGACAGGATCAATCCGCTACCGGGCAAAACAACGATGAATGCCAGTCAGGTAACATATCAGACCGTGCCGACAAAGCTCACCGCCTATGTGATGCTGGCCGCGAACTTCAGCGACTATCGCGAGGGGCTCAAGACCCTTGGTTGTGCGATCGAGATGATCCGGTCGCAACCTGTCCTCACCGCAGCCAATGCTTCGGCGATGCCGAAGGATCTTGATGTGCTGAGCCTTGAGCTTTGCTCTTTCCGCCTTGAGGACCTGAAAGATGTCTGGTCTTTCCTCGGGGGTCGCTACCATCCGTCGATCATTGTCCGCCTGAAAGGGATTGTCGTGGATGCGCGGCAGGTACGCGGCCTTGGCACACGGGCAATGGAAGCGCTGCTCCAGATGATGGGGAGGTCATGATGCCCAGCGCTGCCCTGTTTGAACTCGTCACATCCCATGCCTACAGGGGCGGCGCCATTGAGCCGGACATCGGCTTCGTGCCCTCGCCCGCTACAGGGCAACTCCTGACGGCCCACGGCCTTGCTGCCCGCAGCGACAATGGCAGCCTGAAAGTCGCCCGTTTCAACGATCGCAAGCCCTGGTTCGACGACCGGCCGCATGGCCCGCTTATCTTCGCCGTCACGGCGCGCCGCGATGAAGTATTCCACTATACCGAACTGCCGATAGACAGCCCCGGCAGGGGCTGCGCCCCCGCGAAACCCGTCGTCGCACAAAAGAAATTTGCCATCGGCCGGACACGGGCACATGCCGCATTCGGCAATCTGGCGGGCTGGCTTGCCGGTCTCAGGGCCTTTCTCGCCCTGATCATCCCGACGGGCCTTCTGGAGAGCAACAGTCGTTGGACCCTGCCACTTGCCGCCCGGCGCGTTCACTGGCGGTATCATGTGCTTTCAAACACCCGGGAGCTGCAACCTGCGAACCGGATGCTCATCGACGGAACGCCGGACGGCCTTTCGTTCAAACCGCTCGACCCCGACCGCCGAGATCTGGCCGAGGCTGAAACGCTTGAATCAGATACCCCCTGGCCCCTGTCCGAACAGGGCCTGAAATCTGCCCGCCTCCTGATTGAACGTCAGGGACGGGATCCGAAAATCCTGTTCAGTGGCCTGCCCGCGCCGTCGCCCTTGAGCCTGCGAATGGTTCATGACGATCCCACGCCCCGGGCCGACGCATTTCTCTATGTCTGATCCATCTGGTGAAAGGGACGACCATGCCAGCATATCGTACGCCTGATATCTACATCGAGGAAATCCCCCTCTTTCCGCCCTCAATTGCCGAGGTGGAAACCGCCATACCGATCTTCATCGGACATACGCGTTTTGCCGAGTACCAGGGGGCTTCCCTTCTGAAAAAGCCGATCAAGATCCGGTCGCTGATGGAATATCACGAACGTTTCGGCCGCCAGCCTCCTGCCTGTATCGGTGATATTGCCATCAATGCCCAGAACAAGCTGGAAAGCGTGCGGCAGGTGGTCAGCTACAATCTGTATGACAGCGTCAGCATGTTCTTCATGAACGGCGGCGGGGCCTGCTACATCCTGTCGATCGGGGATTTCAGCCTGCCTTCGATCAATGCCTCTGGCGCGATCACCAAAGACAAGTATATCGAGGGCCTGCAACTCGCCGCCAAGGTGGACGAAGTGACGCTCATCCTGATGCCCGATGCCGTCAACCTGCCCGATCAGTCACTTTATACTGTCCAACAGCAGGCACTGGTCCAGTGCAACACGCTGATGGACCGTTTCGCCATTTTCGACCTTTACGAATATGAGGATGCTGGCGGCACCAGCGGCTGGGAAAAGGGCGTCCAGGAATTCCGCGACAAGGTCGGCATAAACTATCTGAAATATGGTGCTGCCTATACGCCCTATCTCGTGGCGGATATGGACCGGCCGCTCGGCTTCGCCCATTTCCAAAGCCGCATCACGAAGAACAAGGTGCCGGTGCAGCTGGAAGACCTGACCGACGATGCCAGCATCGTGGACCTGATCCGCGACACATCCGAAGCGAATGACACCGCCACTCGCATGTCGACGGTCACTTACGGCAATCTCGCACCGACTTCCCCGCTCGTGAACGTGATGCCTAATCTTGTAAACAGCCAGCAGACCTCCGACCTTGAGGCCTTCGTGGCAGGTTACAAGATTCCCAATCCTCCCGCCGGTGTGACGCCGGACCCGAGCGCACCGAAACCCGCGAAGCCGAAAACACTGCAGGAACTTTATAACCAGATTTCGGCCGCGCTCCGTAGCGCCAAGCAGGCCGCAGACCAGAAAACCATCCTCGGCACCCTGCAGGACCTGACTTTCAAAGTGCTGACCGATGTCGTCATGGCCAAATGGCTGATGAGCGATGCCAACGCCGACGCCGTGCGTCAGCATGTGAATGATCACCTGGCGTCGTTCATCGAGGATCTGGTCGCCTCCGGTTCATCCGACTATCCGCAGATTTTTGCTGACATCCTTGGGCGGATCGACGCCCTTTACAAAGCCGCCGGCCTCACGAAACCTGCAACGGATGACGATGCTGCGAAGCTCGGCAATCTGGGGCGGGCTATCTATGCCTTGTCGAAAACTTCCAAACCCGCAAATGTTACGGTATCGACCCCCGATCAGAAAGCGCAGACAGACACCTTGTTTCGGGCCACGCTGCGGCTGATCAGTGGCGTCCAGACAGGTGCATACCGCCATCTGAACAATCTGGAACAGAGCCTGCGCAAGCTGTTTCCGCTTTATAACAACATTGTCGAACGGGCCGAGCGTGTGGTGCGTACCATGCCGCCCTCGGGCGCCATCGCCGGGCTTTATGCCGCTGTCGACCGCGACCGCGGCGTCTGGAAAGCGCCCGCCAACGTTTCCCTGGCCTCGGTGTCGGCGCTTACCCACCAGATCGACTCGTTCGGTCAGGAGTCGCTCAACATCGATGTCACGGGCGGCAAATCGGTCAATGCCATCAGGCCGTTTGTTGGCAAAGGGTTCCTCGTGTGGGGTGCCCGTACCCTGATGGGGAACGACAATGAATGGCGCTATATCTCGGTCCGCCGCTTCTTCAACATGGTGGAAGAGTCCGTCAAGAAATCGACCTATTGGGCCGTGTTCGAGCCCAACGATTCCAACCTTTGGATGAAGGTAAAGTCGAGCATCGAGGCCTATCTGCACGAGAAACGCATGCAGGGGGCACTGGCCGGGGTCACCGACAAGGATGCCTTCGTTGTCAATGTCGGCCTCAACAGCACGATGACGGCTCAAGACATCCTTGAAGGACGATTGATTATCGAAATCAAGATGGCGGTCGTCCGGCCCGCCGAATTCATCATCATGCGGTTCATGCACAAGATGCAGGAATCCTGAGAAGAGGGGCGAATCGCTGATTCGTCACGCAGCTAGGGACCACAACCATGGCAGATGCAAAAGACTACCCAATTCCAAGCTTTCTGTTCCAGGTGTCCGTATCGACGCTCGGCAGCATGTATTTCAGCGAGGTATCGGGGCTCACGCGTGAGAACGACCTGATCGAATATAACCACGGCATGAACAAGTCCTTCAGTCCGCTGAAGATGCCCGGCCGGCAGAAATATTCGAATGTGACGCTGAAGCGCGGGATCATCGTCGGGCAGAACAATTTCTTCGACTGGATCGGCCAGAACCTCTGGAACGTCGCCAACCGTCAGTCGCTCATCATCCAGCTCCTCAATCAGGAGATGGCGAATGTGGTGACATGGAAACTGGTCAGCGCGTGGCCTGTGAAGATCGAGGGGCCGACCATGAATGCCGGCGCCAGCGAGGTCGCGATCGAAACCATGGAAATCGCCCACGAAGGCTTCACCATCGAACATAAGAGCTGATAGGCGATGGCGAGCAGTAGTGATCCTTTACCGGGCTTCTATTTCAGCGTCGAGTTTGCGGCCTTTCCGACCCCGGACCGGGACATGTGCTTTCAGGAGGTCAGCGGACTTGAAGCGAGGGTCGACTATGAGGAGATCAAGGCAGGTGGCCAGAATACCGAAGCGCTGTTTGTACCGAAGCCCGTCGGTTTCGGAACGCTTAGCCTGAAGCGGTCGCTGACCACAAGCTCGGCTTTTGTCACATGGGTCGAAGCCGCCCTGTCGATGTTCAGGTTCGTGCCGGTTGACCTGCTTGTTTGCCTCAAGAACCAGAAGGGCAATCCGGCGGTTGCATGGTATGTGGCCGGGTGCCTGCCCACCAGTTGGAACTCTACAGGGATCGACGCCACCAAGAGCGATCTGGTGATCGAAACTCTCGACATGAAGTACCGCTATTTCCGCCGCCTGACACCGCTTCTTTCCTGAGGAATTTGCCATGCAAACGGCCCCGGCATCACCGCGTTTCCCGACGTCCGAAACCATCGTTCAGGATGCCCCAGCCAGTCCCGGCCCCACGGGCGGCCCGGTCACTGTGATGGACGACGAAGGGTGCGGTCCGCCACTTCGGGAGGATGACAAGAAGGACATCGTGGCGCGGTGCATCACCGAAATCCTCAGGATTCTGGACCAACGAAACGAACGATAGCGGAGTGACGGGTATGGCGGCCTCGCCCATCAGCAGCAAACTGGCAAAGCTGAAAATCGAAGCTTTCAGCGACAAGGCCATGGCGTCTGCCATCTCTGGCGGAACCTTCACGGCACTCGTCAACCCCGACACGATCAAGGAAACAATCTCGGTCTGCTACAACAACCAGAATGCCTGGCGGAACAATGGTACCGGGCGGGTTTTCAACCATTTCAAACCACAAGAGTTCGAACTCAATTTCTTCCTCGACGGCACTGGCGCCCTTGGCATCGATACCCTCGCGGCGGACTATGTCTGGAATCAGGTCCAGCTTTTCCGGTTCGTAACCACAACCCGCAAGGATGCCGCCTCTCCGCCGCCCTATCTCAAGGTTTCCTGGGGGGCGCTTTTCATTCATTGCCAGCTTGAACGCGCCAGCGTCAATTACACGGTTTTCGATACAGACGGCACCCCGCTCCGCGCCAACATCACTGCCGCCATGAAGACTTTTGCGGACGAAACCCTGAAAAAGGCAAACGATCCTGACGGCACCAAGGCAATCGCGGCAGCGGCTGGCAGCAGCCTCGCGAAGCTTGCCGCCGCGGCTTACGGCAGCGCGGGCTATGCCGCCGCACTTGCCAAGGTCAACGGCCTGACAAGCTCGCGCTCTGTCACCTCAGACAAGACGCTCAGTGCGCCGCCAGCCACAGCGCTGAAAGCGAACTCGTCATGACCGATGCATCCACCGACAAACCCGTCGCGTTCACGATATCCGCGAACGGCAGCCAGCTCGACAAAACGATCGAGGTCCGGTCGGTGCGCATCTGGCATGCGTTCAACCGGATCGGCCATGCCGAAATCCAGCTGCTGGACGATATCGATGCAAAGCCCCCCCTTCCGGCGACCACGAATGCCGGCCTCAAGGTTGGCAGCAGCCTTGAAATCCAGATTGGCCGCGGGGACGACCTGCAAACCGCCTTCAAGGGCAGCATCACCCGCCTGCAGCTGAAACTTGAGGACGGCGCCCCGTCCCTGACTGTCGAAGCCCGGGATGATGCCTTCAAAATGACACTCGTTCCGGTTACGAAACTTTTTGAAAAGGTCAAGGACAGCGATGTCGCCCAGACGGTCGCCAGGGCCTATGGCCTCTCCACCGACTTTACAGCGACAGACACGGAATATCCGATGCTGCTGCAACACCAGACCACCGACTGGGACTTTCTGGTGGCGCGGCTGCAGCTTCAGTCGCAGGTTGTCTGGAGCGCCTTGGGCACGATCCAGTCGAAAAAGCCTTCGGCGACCGGCGGGGCCGCCATCAATGTAGCGCTCGACGAAGGTCTTCTGTCGTTCGAAGCCCGCATGGATGGCCGCGACCAGCTGGCCTCCACCGAGGCGCTGACATGGGACATGGAAAACCAGCAAAGTGTCAATTCCGACGGGACCGATCCCGGTGTGAAAGAGCAAGGCTCCATCACCGCCTCCAGCCTCGCTGCCGACATGAAGCCGGCCATATCAAAACTGACCGTCGGATATGGCGGGACGGTTGACGGCCCCGCAGCCCGCGCCGGCGCCATCCTCACCCAGAGCCGCCTCGCCAAGATCCAGGGCACAGCCCGCCTTGTCGGTCAGGCTGTGTCCCCCGGAGACACCCTTCAGCTGAAGGGTTTCAGTACCCTTTTCGACGGCGCGGCGCTGGTCTCGGCCGTGACGCATATCCTTGCCGACGGCGGCTGGGAAACCATCGTTGAAACGGGGCTCGCCCGCGACTGGCTGATGGACCGGATCTATGACACTGGCGGCATCGAAAGAATGCCGGAGCGGCTTCTGAAACAGTTGCACCTTGGCAAGGTCACCAAGATTTCCGAGGACCCGGAAGGCCTGTTCCGCGTGCAGGTCATGCTGCCTTTGGTCTATGGCGCCGAAGCACAACCCGTTTGGGCACGAGTTGCCATGCTGGCAGCCGGCAGTGACCGGGGCAGCTTCTTCATGCCGCATGTGGACGATGAGGTACTTGTCGGGTTCGTCGGCGCAGACGCCGCCTCGCCTGTGGTTCTCGGCAAGCTTTACAGCAAGAACCGCGCGGCGCCTGTCACCCCTGCCGACGAGAATAACTATGTTCAGGGCCTTTATACGAAAGCCGGCCTGAAGCTCGTTTTCAATGACGAGGACCCCGCCGTCACGCTCAGCACCAAGGGCGGACAATCGATCTGCCTCGACGACAAGGCGGGCTCGGTCACCATCAAGGATCAGAATGGCAACAGCCTGACCATGGATTCCGGTGGCATCAAGATGACAAGCGCCGCCGATCTCACCGTGTCTGCCTCTGCGGGCACGTTCAAAGGGTCGGCAAGCAATGTGAATTTCGACGCATCGATGGAAATCAAGGGCAACGGTGGCCTTGGCGCACAATGGACAAGCGGCGCCAACACCGTGGTCAAGGGTGCCATCGTCCAGATCAACTAGGGCCAGCAACCGTGAAGCAGGACATGAAATCCATCGTCGGTCAGGGCTGGGCTTTCCCGCCGACCTTCACCAGCACCGGGGCCGCCCCCCTGATGGTGACGCTGGAGCAAGATATTGTCCAAAGCCTGATCATCCTGCTGGGCACCACGCCCGGCGAACGCCCGATGCGTCCTGATTACGGCTGTGACCTGCACCGCTATCTGTTCGAAGAACTGGACGACAGCCTGTGCCGCTATCTGCGCAACCTGATCCAGATTGCCATCAACCGCTACGAACCCCGGATTGACCTCAACAGTGTTGAATACCGTGCAGACACCGCCATTGGCCTGATCGAATTCGACATTGTCTATACGGTCCGCACGACCTCGAAGGTCGGCAACATTGTTTACCCGCTTTATCTTGAGGGAGGGCAGCCGGCATGAAAGGCGTCCCCACCCCTGTTTCAGCCGCGCGCCGTGACGCTTGGCCCGGCCTCAGCCGCCTGCATTTCGAACGCGAGGGCCCACGGCCCGATGCCGCGCCCCTTGAGGTGCGTGACCCCTGCTACCAGCTGGCGCGGATCATTCGCCTGGGCCGGGCCCTGCCCTTTTTTGACGACAACAACAGCCGCGTCGGTACCTGGTTCGATCGACTTTCGGAAGACCCTACCGCCCGCCTCGCCCTCGTCGCGACCGAGCCGCCTTCTCGCTTCGAGGACGAGGCGAAACCCCTGCCCGCCGACTATCTGTCGCTCCTTGAAGATTGCATCGGCAGCGATGGCTGCTTTGACCCGACGACGCGGCGAACGGCTCTCGACCAGCGTGCCGACCGACTTATCGATCAGGCTGGTGCAAGGCTCGGAG
This sequence comes from Pseudokordiimonas caeni, assembly GCF_026719705.1. Classification (GTDB taxonomy): domain Bacteria; phylum Pseudomonadota; class Alphaproteobacteria; order Sphingomonadales; family Kordiimonadaceae; genus Gimibacter; species Gimibacter caeni. The sequence goes on from NZ_JAPPRR010000001.1 coordinate 1,838,349, forward strand.
TCCTGCAGGACTGGATCAACACCCGTGGCAATGACAATGGCTCGTCGGGCACCAATAGCCGCAAGGATGACCCCGAACGGCTGGCCGCTGAACTCGCCGCACTCCACAAAGTCATCTTCTGGGGCGAGGCGCACCCCTTGCCGCAGTCGCTGCAGCGCTTTGCCGCCTCCCGGCTTCCCAAAGAATATGGCAGCCTCACCGGCATCACAGCCCCCGACCAACGTCGCAGCGAGACGGCACGGCTGCTGCTTCAGTGCCTCGCCGCCATCGACGCCCTTGATGCAGGGGTCCGCAATATCGCTGTCGGGGAAGTCCGGACCCTGATCCAGAAAGGTGGGGCTGTCGCCCCTCACATCGCCCTCATTCTGGCTTTCATCGCCATGTATGACCGGGTAGCGGAAGAATTGAACGGGCTACCAGCACGCTACATGCATTATCTTTATCGCGACTGGCTCGGGCTCCGGCCCGCCGCACCTGTCGCTGACAAGGTGGATGTGGTGCTTGGCGCTACTGAAGATGCCGGTGGCAGCTATGTGCCGGCAGGGACGCGCTTCGAGGGCGGCACCACAGCAGCTGGCAAACCAATCCAGTATGCGCTGGCCGATCCGCTGTTTCTATCGACGGCCAAGCTTGTGGAAATCGAAAGCCTGTCGGTGGCACCCAACGCGCTCGGCACGCTCGAAGGCAACCGCATCGACCGGACGGCTGCCAAAACTGCCTGGCCCTTTCTCAGCACCGACCCGGAAGCAGATGAAACCGACCGGTTCGGCTTCATCCTCAGCGGCCGCCCGTTTAACCTGCCAGCAGGTCGTAAACAGATGACGGTCACGCTGAGCCTTGAGCCGGCTTCTGCGGCGGGAGCCCACCGCCTTGTCGATGTTTTTGCGCAAAACGGAGTAAGCGAGCATTTGCCGGAGAACGGCAGCCGCCAGACCCTGTTTGAGGTATCCTGCATGAGCAGCACTGGCCTGCTTCCCTTGCCGGACGAAGACGTGACGGCCGCTTGTGAGGCCCGCGCCGATGGCCGCCTCATCCTCACGCTTTGCCTGACCCTGCCCGCAGTATCCGCGCCACCAAAAACGGGTGAGCCGTCAGCTGGCCCGGGCCTGCAGTTCCTGACCCACCGGTTGGCACAGGGGCTGGCGGCACCTGAATTCACCACCTGCGCCATCAAAGAAGTGGCGATTGGCATCGAAGCCACCGGCATCACCGAGCTTTACGAAGGGCTTCAACAAGGCCAGCGGATTGCTGCAACCCTCGCTGCCCCCTTTGGGGCACCTCCAAAAAACAAGGGGGCCTTCACCGTCTGGACCCCGATCTTCGAGGCCGGATACAGCCTTTCAGGGCTGAGATTTTCCTGGAACTGGACCGGGATGCCCGACAGCCTTATAGACTATTTCGCGCATTATTACCGCCGCCTGACCCGCAGTGCGCGTGACCGGCGGCCCTATGCCATGCGATTGATCGCAAGTGATGCCACCGGCGAGCCGGTGATGACGGGACGCGCCAATTTCGACGGCGGACGCAGTGCCGCGGTCGAAGCTCATGCCGCAGAGGAAAGCGCCGCCACATCAGCCGTTGCCGGGGCGACCCTGACCCTTGAAACCCCGCCTTTCGCCTTCGGGCATGATCTCTATGGCCAGATGCTAGCTGAAGCCTCGCGGCAGGACCGTCGCTGGCATCCCATCCGCTGGCTAAGGCAAAGCGTTCGGGCATTCGTTCACGCCTTCATCATTCCTGTCGTCATCCCCGTCAGCGACCGGGCCCAGCCACTGGCGCTGGGGCTGGAGCGAAAAGCCCGTCTTGCACCGCTTACCCTGTTGCGCCGCTTCATCCGATACAGGCGTCCGCCCGAGCATCTGAAGGTGCCCCAGCCATGCTCCTTCCAGATGCAGAATCTGACACTTGATCTGAGCGGCTTGCTGGAAGCGGACCTGAACGACCCGGCATCTCCCGTCACCCTGCAGCATGTGGGCCCCGGCGGCAGGGTTTCGCGCCTAGACTTTGCCACCTTGATGCCGCGTCCGGATCGAGGGCACGAGGTCAGGCTGGGCTTTTCGGGGCTTGATGTCACCAAGCCGCTGAGCCTGCTGTTTGACCTGCCCTTTGTCGACATGGACTGCACGGCGCCGGACACCGCTGTCGAATGGTCGGTGCTTGACGGCGAAACCTGGCGGCCGCTCGACGATACAGAGCGCGGGCTGGATCATACGGCCAACCTTACCCGAAGCGGTGCCCTGACCCTGCACCTGCCGGCAACCCGATCCGACGGTCTTTACTGGCTGCGGGCGCTGGTGCGCGGCGACCAGCCGGTGCAGCGCCGCTGCGCAGGCATCCATGTGAATGGTGCGCGCCTTGACCATGCTGCCGATACCGCGCTGCCGGATGCCCCGCCGCTGAAAGGCACCGTCAAGCGGCTGGCAAAACCGTCCAGCGCCGTAACGAGCGTCCAACAGCCCTACGCATCCTACGGCGGCAAGTCGGGTGAAAATCTGGCGCATTTTGCCGCGGCCGCGGCCCGTCGGCTCCGCAGCCGGAACAGAAACGCATCCGCCCATGACATTGAGCACGCGATCCTTGCAGCCTTTCCGTCGATTGAGCGCGCCAAATGCATCCCGGCCACACGCCCTGACGGCGCGCGGGCTGCAGGACATTTGCTGATTGTGGTGGCGAGCCGACCCGCTTTCGAAGGCGGCAGCCTGCGGGCCCCCGTCCCGCCGCCTCTATGTGACGATATCAGGCAGATGGTTGCCATCATCTCTCCGATGGGCGCGGAAGTGCATGTCATGCCGCCGCGCTATCAGCCCGTGACCGTTGACACGACCCTTGAACTGAATCGCTATGCCGATCCGATCCGCTGGGAAGGGCTGACGATCAAGGCGATCAACAGGGCAATCGCCGACGCTGCCCTGACCGATGGAGGCCTGCGCCTTGGTGGCTCGCTGGATATCGATCCCGTCCGCAAGGCCCTGATGGGCCTATCTTTCATCTCCGCAATTCCGGCCTTGTCTTTCAGGTCGCCTCTCGGGGATGCCAACACCGCCTTTGTCACAGCCTGCCACCCGGGGGCTGTGCTTTCCCCGTCGTTCCGCCACCGGATGTCATCCACTGCCGAACAGCCGCCCCGAGCGGCGCAATCGGCATGAAGGGGGCGTGATGCAGGAAAGCCCCATCCGGTATGAAGACCTGATCGGCAGTGCGCGCGAAGCACTTGAGCGCTTTGCGCCCGGTCTTTGGACCGACTTCAATGCCCATGACCCCGGTATCACGGCCCTTGAATATCTGGCCGAAGCGCTGGCCGACTGCAGCTACCGGATCGGGCTACCGGTGGCAGACCTCATTGCCTCTGGCCCTGGCGGTGTGCCCCTGCCATCTCCGCCCGACCTCCTTGCTACGGTGCCTGTGACGGGCGACGATGTGCGCGCCCTTCTCATCGACATACCGGAAGTGCGCAATGCGTGGATCACTGGCGAGGCGGGCGGACTTCTTCAGGTGACCATCGATACGGTCCGGCCCCTAGGCCCTGCCGAACAAAGCTGGCTGCGCCGTGACGCCCGCGAACGCCTTGTGCGGCAACGGCTGGTCGGCACCGATATCGGCGAGATCGCCCTTGCGAAACGTGGCTTGATCGGCGCCTCGGTCACCGTCGCAGCCGGGCGGGATGCCGATACCGAGGCCAGTGCGACCGCTGTAACGCTGGCACTAGATGCCATCCTGATGAACCTGCCGGCCTATCGGATCGACGAGCGCGCCGGCGAAAATGCCGTCGCATCCGGCCCCGCTGTCAATCGCGGGATCTTTGACACTACCCGCATGGCGGCAAGCAACCTGCAGACCCAGGTCGACCTTGCCAGCATCGCAGACCAGATCGAAAAGGAATTGTCGGACCTGCAGGTGCGCGACCTTTTCCTGTGGCGCACGGACGAGACCGGCGTGATCGTGGAAGCTGCCGGCGGCATGCTGAAGCTGGAAGAACATTGCGCCTATATGTTGGATACCGGTGACATGGCCCTTTCGGTCCTCGTCAATGGACGGCAGGTCAAACCCGACCTCAACAGGCTCGTGAAAGCCATCGAACAGGGCCGCGCGCCCCGCGCACGTCTCTATCCCGGCGACGCCGAAGCGATTGATCATGGCACGCAGCGCACCGACCTTGCGTCCTACCCCTCCGTCCAGCGCGACTTTCCGGCCCTTTACGGCCTGAAGCGCGGATATCTTTCCCCGAAGGCAAGCGACACCCGACAAGCGCAAGCCAAACAGTTACAGGCATTCCTGTTGCTACTGGAACAACCGGTCGCCGACCTTCTGGCGCGCCTCTCTGGAAGCGCTGCATTGCTGGGGCTGACCTCCACCGACCGCAGCATCGCGGCAGGCACCGTGGAATTCGATCACCTGCACAAAGGACTTGAAAATGCCCCCTCGGTCCTGACAGCGGCGAGCCGAGACGATCTCGCAACCAGCGCCGAGACCGCCCTCCTTCATCGCGGCTGGTGCCGCTTCACGGCAGCGCTTGTTGCGAAGGACGACCTGCCATCGCTGGCGGGGCCGCAACCGGCAGACCTTGCGTCACAGTCACACCAGCCAGTGGCTGGCTGGAATTATCTGGAACCACCGACCAACCCCGGACGTCTCACTTCTTTCGAGCGCCTCGCCGCCGACCTTTGCCTGCGGCCGCACGAAGATGGGCCGCCCCTGAAGGACCGCCTGACGATCATCGCGGATGATGCGGAATATCGCTTCAGGCTCGACCAGGGGGGCGATGCCCTGCCGCTTCTCAGCCGGGACTGCTACTCTGACCCTGCCAGCGCCGAGGCCGCAGCCGCGGTGGCAGGCCTATCGCTGCCGCTCAGGGATCGCTACCGGATCGAAACGTGGCGCGCGTCCGGCGCGCCTGGCTATCGGGTCCACCTCATTGATGAAAGCGGTGCGACACTGGCCCGCAGCACTCTTGCTTTCGATAGCCGCGCCGCGGCGGAAAAGGCCATTGAGGCCTCCGTCCGCATTGCCGAGCCAGAAGGTGGCACTGGCATCTATCTTGTCGAGCATCTTCTGCTGCGGCCTGCCGACATCGGGGACAATGCCCTTGCCCCCGCCTTTTGCCATCAGGTGACGCTGGTCGTTCCTGCCGCACCGGAACGCTGGCAACCACAGGCAGACCTGACCACGCTCGAATGGTTGGTTGCGGAAGCCCTGCCCGCCCATCTGCTGGTCAACATCCTGCCGCTTCCTGCCGCTGACCTGATAGCCTTCGAAGAGGCCTATTTCGCATGGCTCGACGATTTCTGGGGAGGCGGCCCGTCCCTTGGCCATACCCGCCTTGGTGTTATCGCCGAACTGGGCCGGCACGGCATCGGCAGCTGGACTGAAATCGAAAGGGAGGAAGTCCCCGATGCAGAAGAAAACTGACGAACCGGTTGCCGGGCCAAAGCAGGCCCCGACCACGCCGCTTTCAGCGCCGGAACTGAAGGCCAAACTCGCCCGCTTTTACGACCGCTTCACCGATGAAGTATCGGTGCAGCGTGCAGTGCGCGAACAGCTTTCAGTCCGCCGGAGTATCGATCCCGCCAAAGAGGCCAAACTGAAAGCCGCCAAACGGTCGGCCACCAGCGCGGGCCTTGTTCTCATCGCGCCCTACCTGCCAGTTTTCCTGCGCAATCTCGGGCTCCTCTCCCCGACCGGCAGCTTCGAGGGGAGCGGCGCGACGGAGGCAGCCATGACCCTTCATTTTCTGGCGACAGGCCGCGATGCTGAAGCAGGCGATGACCTCTTTTTCATTCAGCACCTTCTGGGTGTCGATCACGATAACGGTGAGCGTTTACCTGTCCCGGCCCCGCACAAGGACGAAGCCGAGCGGCTGCTTGGCTCCATCATCGCCAATTGGCCGGCAGCCCAAAACCTGAAGGTCGCGGGGCTCAGGGAGGCCATGCTGCAACGGGGTGGCATCCTGGAAAAAGCGAGCGACACGGATCAGCTACAAGTATCGCCCCATCCGATAGACGTTCTCCTGTCCTCGATTCCGTGGGGATTTGGCGCCGTCTATCACCCGTGGATGGCGCGCCCGATGGTGGTGGACTGGCCATGACAGCAAATATCGGCATCACATCCACCGAAAACTGGCACGCAAGCCTGATGGCGGAATTCGCCTGGTTCCGCGAGGTGCTCTCTGCCCGTATCGCCCTCTATTTCGGGCAGGAATGCCCCTATGCTTCACCCATCGACGTTCCCGTGCCGGACCTGACACAACAGCCCGGCCTCTATGCCCGCTGGGCCATCGCGCATGAATTGACAGTGCCTGAAAGGCTCGTTGTGATGCTCGCGCTGGCGCCAGAAGTCGCGCCTGAAGCGCTCGACCCTTTTTTCATCCGCAACGCAACATACGACCGGGTTCACAGCGAGTTCGGCGGCTTCACGGGACGTGGCCACGCGGGCTTCCTGCCAACCCACGAAACCGCCCTTTTCCTGCTTGCAGGTGACAATCCGGCCGCCCGACTGGACCTCTTGCCGCTGCTGCAACCCGGCAGCGCACTCGTCGATCATTGGATCATAGACAGCGGTCCGAGCCTTACGCCGGACAGCACAGGCGTCCCACTCCCGGAACCTGCAACCGCCCGGCCGCTTGCGCTGTCTGCCGCCGCAGTGACAGTCCTGCGCGACGGCGGCAAGGCCACGCTTGTCGTCCCACCGGGTGTTCCGGGCACACCCCTCACCTCCCGTCTGGAATGGGACGACCTCGTGGTGCCGCCTGCAACCGGTGCAGCACTTGCCCGGGTGCTTGCATGGATCGAACATGGTGGTCGTCTGCATGAAGTCGACGGCCTCGGCCCGCACCTGCGGCCGGGCCACACAATCCTGTTCCATGGGCCTTCTGGCACCGGCAAAACGCTTGCTGCCGCTCTTGTCGGCAAAAAGGCGGAAAGGCCGGTCATTAGTGTCGACCTTGCCCAGCTTGTCTCCAAATATATCGGCGAAACCGAAAAGAACCTGGACCGTCTTTTCACCGAGGCCGAACGGCGTGGCTGGATCCTGTTCTTCGATGAGGCCGATGCACTGTTCGGCAAACGCACCAGCATCAACAGCTCGAACGACCGCTATGCCAATATGGAAGTCGGTTACATGCTGCAGCGGCTGGAGGCTTTCTCCGGCCTTGCGATCCTCGCGAGCAACCTTGTCACCAATTTCGATGATGCCTTCCTCAGGCGCTTCCACCAGCTGATCCATTTCCCGCTGCCTGATGCACCGATGCGCGAACGGCTGATCCGCGACTGCCTCGGCAGTGCAGTCTCGGCGGAAATAGATGCAAGGCATCTCGCCACCAAATTCACGGTATCCGGTGCCACCATCGTCAATGCCATCCGCCATGCCTGGCTGTCGGCCTATGCTGCGGGCGACACGGCCTTGCAACGGGACGAAATCGAGGAAGGCTTCCGCCTGGAACTCGCGAAGGAGGGAAAGTCGTCATGACGCTTGAACGACATTCGAAAGCTTCTGATCTCCCCACCCAATTCGGCCAGATGAATGGCACCCGGGGGCTTGCACTCAGCCACGCCGCCCCCCTGCAATTCGGTTGGCAGCGGGATCTAGAGACTGGCCGACTGTTTAGCGTCGATGACGCACATGCGGATGCCAGTCTGACCGATGCCAAAGTAGAGGCTGAAGACAGTGATGGAGCCAACGCAGCAGCACATGGCGGATTGGACGAACCTGAGGATTACCCCGGACGTGCCGATCTAATCGTTCAGGCAAAATTCAAGGACGGTCAATCAGGGCCTAAGAATGTAAAGGCCGCAAATGACGGCAAGACATACAATCTCACCTTTGACCGGAAAGACGGAGGAACCATCTATTTTGACAAACCCAAGGACAACAAAGGCGGCTGGCCGAGTGCAAACCACCAGCATGTTAACATCCAGAAAGGCAAAAAAAACGGGCGGGACTATGGTGAGACCCTTGGTGGCACTAAAGAATATATCGACACGGACGACCGCAGACAGCATTTCAGCATGGCCGACAAAGCAGCAGGCATCAAGCCGGGCGATCGGACGGGTAAATGGACCTGGCACCACCTGAAAACCCCAACCTACGACATGGCACTCGTTGACATGGCCGTTCATCGGGCCTTCGGCCACAATGGCGGCGTCCACCTGTGGCCGAAGAATTGAAGGACAGACGATGACCCGATCCAAGTCTCATCGTGATAGCGCGCCGCCTTCAGCGCCCGGCGCCGGAAAAGATGGCGTCGCGCTCCAGCGAAAACCGTCAGCGGGCGATCTGCCTGAAAACCTGCAATCCGGCATCGAAAGCTTGTCCGGCCGGTCGATGGCGGATGTGAAGGTGCAATTCAATTCGCCCGAGCCCGGCAAATACGGCGCCCACGCATTCGCGCGCGGCACCAGCATCCATGTGGCGCCGGGGCAGGAACAGCACCTGCCGCACGAAGCCTGGCATGTCGCCCAGCAAAAACAGGGCCGCGTCAGCGCCACCGGCAAGATAGGCGGGATGCCGGTCAACACCGATCAGAGCCTTGAAAGGGAAGCCGACACAATGGGGGCGAAAGCCATGCAGATGGCCGTGAATGCCCAGGCGACACTCCCGCTACAATTCGGCTTTGGAGACACCTCTCTCCCCGCACTGCTGCAGTTGAAGGACTCGCACGTAGCATTCACCCAACAAGAACTCGATTTCAGCGCGAAGGGGAAAGGACACAAGGTAGCTGTCGGAAAGAAAACCACTGCCGATCTTGTCCCTCACAAGCCCCTGAAAGGCTCATCCCCCGGGTCGAGCAAGGAGCACGACCTTTTGATGAAGGAATTGCGGATTCACTACCCGGGGGAGGGCTTTTTAAGGGGACACCTGCTGAACGATAATCTGGGTGGCCCCGGCATCTGGGAAAACATGTTTCCCATCACTGCCAAGGCAAACGGCAGCCATCTTTATGACGTTGAAAAGCCGGTAAAGCAGGCGCTTCTTGATGCCTATGAACTGAATGAGAAAACCGTCTCGAAGGACAAATATTCAGTTCACTACGCTGTCGAGGCGGTGAGTACCGGTCGGATGGATGATTTCATAGAGGGCCCCAAGGCAATGCTCCACTGTAGCTGGGAAATTCACCCCAAAGTTTCCGACCATGACATGCCGGGTGAAAAGGGGCATCACACCGGCGCGGTCTTGGTCGGGTCAAATCCGGGGGTAAAACAGGGGCAGAACGCTGCGCTTCTCAGCATCGATTGGGGCAGCGAAGGAAGTGGTCGGACCAAGCAGGTTCGGGCGGGCTTCAAACAAGGGTTCTATGAGTCTCCGAACAGTTCGACGCCGCCGACACCAAACAGGCCTGCTAAAAACATTGCGAAGGAAGCCCTCCACTGGGTGGAGGCGAGTCATGACCAGTTGAAACAAGCCAAAGGCGCAACCGAAAAACTAATGCTTGAGATCAAAGGCGGCAATCCTGGCTGGAAGGAAGCAGATGCGGCCGATGATAGCCTTATTGAGGCTGATGCAGCTCTCGACATGGCATCGGCAGCCCTGGAAGATAGTAAGAACAAGATCAGCTGAAAGGTATCATCACGTGCCGCCTGCCGCTCGCATAACTGACATGCATACCTGCCCGATGGTCTACGGGATCACCCCCTGTGTGGGCGGGCCGATCCTGCCGCCGGGGGCACCGACGGTGCTAATCAACGGACTGCCCGCCGCCGTGGTCGGCACCCCGCTCGCCTGCGCCGGCCCGCCAGACAGTATCGTGAAAGGCTCGGCAACGGTCCTGATCGGCGGGATGCCGGCAGCGCGCATGGGGGACACAACGGCTCACGGCGGTACCATCGTGCTGGGCAGCCCCACGGTGATAATCGGTGGCTGACCGGCCGCAACGGAGACGCAGATGATACGCTCGATCAATGTCCTCTCGATCCTCGCTTTCCTGATTGCGGCGGCAGCAACTGCCTATTTCTATGTCGAACTCGGCAAGGAACAGACGGCACGTGAAGGTGCGATCACCAGCCTCAACGCCACGCTCGGGGCACGGATCAGCAGCAACGAACAGGCGATTGCTGGCCTGAAAGACGCTTTCGACAAGGCTACGGCGAACCAGGCGGACAGCGCCCAGACCTTCGACAAGGAATGGGCAACAGCCCTTGCCACCCAGGAAACACTGCAGAAGGATGTGGATGCGCTGACATCGGAATTGAAGCAGACATCAGAGGCGCTTGATGCCGCGAAGACAAGCATCGTTGCCGACGCGGTGCAGAAGATCAACGATCAGATGGCCGCCCAGCAGAAGGAAGCCGCCGCGGCCGAGACCGTACAGGGCCTCAATGACACGATAGCGGCCTCCAAGGCCAAGCTCGACTGGATGGGCAAGTTTGCCATGCTGGCCAAAGACTATGGCACCCTCAGCTGCTACGACAGCGACCTCTTCTGGCATATTTTCTCAGGCCCGCTCCTTGGCAAGGAGCCGATCACCGACATTTCCGCCGAAATCGACAAGCTCGCCGCCATTGACCTGAAAACACTCGATGCCAAAGGGATCACTTCGCTCAATACCACAACCCAGCCTGTTTACGACCAGATCCTCACGACCCTTGGCAACGCCAATGCCTATATCCAGAAAAAGAAAGGCGGCAAATCCGCGATGGTCGATGCCGTCAAGAAATGCGGCAGCCTCGTGCTGGTGGGGAAATCCTGAGAATAATCTTGCACCAAGCGCGGCGCGAAAGGTCACACGGGAAGCGCATGAACCCGCCGAGAAAAATCAAAAATAATACAATAAAATCAATGACTTAAAGTCATTGGTGCCCGCTGCCGGCACCATACCATTATTGATATCAATAGGTTACAGGCACTTGGCGCAAATTTGGCGCATGAAATTTCAGGATTCTAATAAAGGTGCGGCGGCACCTTCCCTGGCGAGACGCACGGCAGAAGGCTAGGTTCAATCTGATAGCTGAACTCTGAATTCCGGTGAAAGCTTCTCCGCGTCACATGATGAAGATAAAAGATGGATCTCCGGCTTCGATAGGAATGCAGCAGCAAGATCTGTCTGGCATTCCCGATAGCCACTGAGAACGGAATGCCCCCAGTTGCCAAAGCGGACTAGCTGGCTGTTGGGCAGGGTTCCAGCGATTTCTTCGGCGTAGACATCAGGGGTCATTGGATCAAAGCGTCCACTGAGGATCAGGGTCGGCGTCTGGACACGGACAGGTTCGGCCGACTGCATCCTGCCGTAACCGCGCGCCGGATCGGCGCAAACGTCCTGCATGAAGCTGGTGATCGCGAAGAGGCCGAAGCGTCCTTTGCCGAGGTCGCGGCCGCGTGACGGCCGATATTGGTCGGCGCAAACAATGGCGAAAAATGCTCCTGCTGCGCTGTCCCCCACTGCGGCGGGAGCGGGGTAAACGCTGTTCATCAGCGTTGTCAGCGGCCCCAAATCTCCTGATGCCGTAGCATCGATCAACATCGGCACCAACGGCAGTGCCTGCGGGCTATAGAGCATCCAATGGATCAGGCTCAGAAAATCATGGTCGTTGACCACCACCCGAACATCAGCTTTGCCGTCCTTGCCCGTCAGCATCACCGTGGGCGGGGCTTTGGCGAGGGCGGCCACAACAGCATCTAGCGAAGCGGTAAGATCAGGAAAATGGCCTGAACAGGGCTCACTTGCCGCGCAAGCCTCCACAATGCGGCTGATGCCACGTTCGAAATTGCCGCTGGCTTCCGACATGAAAAGATCGCTTTCAGGCGAGACAACGGAATCCAAGATCAAGGTGCGAACGCCTTCGGGGTCGAGCCGAACCGCTTCAAGGGCCATATAGGTGCCATAGGAGACCCCAAGGAGGTTCCATTGCCGCACCCCGAGGGCTTGCCGCAACGCTCGCATATCATGCGCGTTCTGCTTGGCTGAGAAAGCATGGAGCGGGATGCCTTTTGCAGCAAGGGATGCAAGGCAGGCTCGCGCTGCCGACGATATTTTCGCGTCACGTTCAGCCATGGTCATGTCGTCCGCCACAATCGACAGCCGGATACCACGCAACGGATCGCACCGCAGTTCGGGCTCGGTCGACTGGGCACCGCGCTGGGTGAACAGGACGATATCCCTGTCTTTGCCGAAGGCGTGCGCAGCGAACAGATTAAATGAATGAGCCGATGTGGTTGGCGCGCCGCCCGGACCACCCGATAGAAAAACCACCGGATCGGGCTGCGGGGTATCGGAGAGGGCACGAATAACAGCGACCGGCAAACGGGCGGCTGCCGTACCATTTCCTGACCAATCAAGCGGTACCGTCAGCACACCACATTTCACGCGGTCAGGTGCAACGTCTTTTGCGGCTTCGAAGGCACAAGGCTCTTGCCACTCAATCGCGGGGTCGGTCGCTGAGACACCCGGCGCACTGGTAAATGCGCACACCGCGGCGATTGCTGCTCCGATCAGTTCTCCGGCACGCATGCGACAACTTCGATTTCGACGCGCGCGCCAGGAATGAGCAGATCAGAAACAACCGTCGACCGCGCAGGAAAGCATCCTCCGAATGCCGCCGCATAGGCCTTATTGAAGGCAGGAAAATCGGCCTTGTCGGTGAGCCAGACGGTCGCCTTCACGACATGCGACATGCTGGAGCCAGCCTCATCAAGAAGCCTTGCGATATTGGCAAGCGCCTGCTGCGTCTGCACGACGACGTCATCACCAGCCAGCGTCATTTCGGGTGTGAGGCCGAGCTGACCCGAAAGAAAAACGAGATTGCCACAACGAATTCCCGGACTGAGCGGGACTTGAGTACCGTCCTTCAGGACGAGTGGTTGACCAATCACATGCATATCAAGACTCCCGACGGTTCAGGCAGAACCCGGCATCGACCAGCCGAGCCCGTTATAGTGCCACAGGATGAGAAGGGCGACGGCCGCATTCGCCAGCGTGACGATTGCGATCAACCTCACACCGCGTTGCTGCAAGTGCCTGACGCCCAACGCGAGCCAGACGGCCGCCAACACAGCGAGATTTGCGCACATTACCACCAGGCGTGTGCGGCCAAGCTCGCCCGCATACAGGTCGTTCATCATCGAACCCGCTGCGTCATACCCCGCAAAGGCGAGCACCGGCAGAAGGACAAGGAGAAGGCTCGGCAGTGCCAGCGAAATGCGCTCTGCCCCCTCAGCGGGGCGCACGAATACTATGGCTACAATGCAAAGCGCAGCAACCAGACAGGTCACGATGAAAATACCTGTATGGAGAGCCGGGTGCATGAGGGCCGGTACACGCGAGAAGGTGTAAATCCCGATATCAGGTGTGAGCGTCATCCTGCCGGTCAAACTGTCCGGCTTTATCTGTATCGCAGCCCGTGCAGTTTCATGCATAAAGATACCTTGCCCTTGCGGGACAAAGGGCCCGGCACCTCCGAGATACAGCCCCTTTTCATCGGCGGTGACGTCCAGCAGGCCTTGCCCGAAATAGATGAGTTCACCCAGCTTCTCAGCGCTTGTGAAATTGCGTCGGTCTGCCTGATACGAACCGGCATATTGTTCAAGGTCCGTCTCCACAGCCGGCCCGAGCGGTCGCTTCTGGCCAAGGAAGTGCCGCATGAAAGCGTCGTTCAGGCTGCTCGCGGAAAGCAAGGCGGTGGATGGCTTTGCAGCACGCTCGGGAAAAAAGGCCGAAAGGAAACGCTGACCGACTGTCGGCAGTGGGGCTTCGCTCATCAGCGAGATGAAAACGCCCGCATGCTCATCTGGAATCATCGTCATCCAGCTGTGGAAGCCAACCCAGTTGCCACCATGAGCGATGGTCGTATGACCATTCCAGTTATCGAGGAAAAAGGTCATACCAAGGCCCGTGAGCGCTGGCGAGTTTTCAGCATAGCGCTTTGCCATGCGCGCGAAGCCCGAAGGCGACATGATCCTGTCCGACGTGCGGCCGGCATCAAGATGGGCGAGCATGAATTTGACCATGTCAGGCGCCGTCGAGACGATTGAACCAGTCTGCGCTGCAGCCGGATTGATCGGCACGAACCGGGTTGCGGTAACTGAACCATCCGGCGCTATCGTACCCGGCACCCCAATGCCCGCTGGGACCTTGGTGTCGACCAACAGGTCAGTATCCTTCATCTCGAGAGGGTCAAAGATATAGCGCTCCATCAGTTCATTGATCGGAGCGCCCATCTGGTCTTCAACGAGCAGCCCGAGCGTGGCGACCCCGAAGTTGGAATAATTGACGCTGTGACCGGCAGGCCGAACAAAGGCCGGGCGCATCCGGTCAAAAATCTCGGCAGGAATCGGAATCGGTTGTGATTCTTCCGATCCGAGGAAATGGAATGTATCCTCGAAACCCGCCGAATGCGTCATCAACTCGCGAATAGTGATCGCGTGACCGTCATTGTCCGGCAGTTGGTAACGTTTCAGATAGTGATTGGCGGGGTCGTCGACCGATTTGATAATGCCCTGATCAATCAACCGCGCAAGCAAGGTGGCAGTGAAAGTCTTGGTAATGGAGCCGATGCGAAACCGGGTTGCAGCGGGGTCCACAACACCTTCAACCATCGCATTCGCACGACCGTACCCTTTGGCCATCAACAGGGCGCCGTCTTTAACCACACTGATGGTGGCGCCGGTGATCTGGCCTTTGTCGAGGGCGGCACCGAACGTCTCGTCGGACCACGCCGTCACCGCCTCTTCAGTGATCGGCGTACCGTTTGCGGCGTCGGCCTGCGCCTGCCAGCCAACGGCAACAGCCACCACAGCCATGCCGTGACAAAACAGCTTTGCTAAAGATCTCATGACACTCCCCTATGCCAATCGTTTACAAGGCCCATCAAGGGCGAAAGCACCCCGCCTGGGCAGGGTGCTTTCCTTGTTGCCGCATTCGACTGCTGCGGTCAGAACTGATACCGGACACGTGCGCCGATGGTGCGCGGCCGACCGCGATAGGTCCGGCCATCGGTGAACTCGGTATCGACCACTATGTTCACGGTTTCATTGAACAGGTTGTTGGCAAACAGTTCGAAATTCAAGCCATTGAAGTCGGTGTTCCAGCGCAGGTTCACGGTCGCATAGTCCCCTGCCCGCTGCCGGACGGCCTCGGAAGGCAGGAAGTTGTAGTAACCGCCAACATATTGCGCATCGAGACGGATCATGCTGGCCCAGCGGCCGGCAAGCTCAAAGCTGTAATCGGTGCCGAGACCCAGGGTGAGCTCAGGTACGCCCGGCGTCTGGCCACCTTCGTTGCGCAGCTCGCCGGTATCGGGATTGAAGGATGCATCAAGATGTGCGTCCGTGTAGGCACCACCGATATCAAGCCGCCAATTGCTGCTGATCTGTGCAGCGAGTTCAAGCTCGAGGCCTTTGCTGGTCGCGGTATCGGCGTTGAAGCCGAAGGAGAAGCCGCAAGGCAGGATGTAGCTTGTCGGGATATTCTTCCAGTCAATGTAGAAGACCGCCCCGTTAAGCGCGACCCGGCCATCGGCCAGCGAGAGCTTGGTGCCGGCCTCATAGCTCCACAGGCTGTCAGGTGTGGTCCCATCCGGTGCCTTATCGAAGCCTCGTGCCTTCAGGTCGGCCGTGCAGGCATCCGGCAGAGGATTGTTCGGATTGCCCGGACGGAAGCCCTTCGTGGCCGACACATAGTAAAGGTGGTCATCATTCGGCGTATAATTCAGCGCAACCTTCGGGTTGAACGTATCGGCCGATGTGGTCAACAGGTCGGTGCTGTTGCTGAAAATCCCCGACACGGCCAGTTCGCGGTCGTCCGTGAACTTGAACCAGCGCAAGCCAAGCGTTGCCTTCAGCTTCTCGGTGAACTGATAGCTCGCCTCACCGAACAGCGCATACTGGTTGGCATTGTGTGTGTTATTGCGCGCATGCAGGACCATGTCCTTTGTCGCGCCGAACAGCACGCCAAGCAGCGAGTCCTCTATACTTTGCGCGCTGCCGAACCATTGCAGGCCGTTTGAGAAGTCGAGCTTCTTGTCGAGAAGGAAGCCGCCGGCCAGCCACTGGAATTTGCTATCCGTGTTGGAGCTGAGGCGTGCCTCATGCACCCAGAATTTTTCCTCGTTGCCATCATAAAGCTGCAAGGGCGCATCCGGCAGGAAGGCAAAGAGCCCAAGAGCATGGATATCGCGCAACTGGTTCCAGTCACGTTCCACATAAGCAGTGGAAGCCGTGAGGTTGACAGCATCACCTTCATAGTTAGCAACAAGGTTATAGACCCTGAAGTCGTCATTCAGGTCTTCCTGCCGCCAGCGATTTTGCGTCCAGCCACCATCAGGCAAAGAAACCTCGGGCAGACCATCCACATTCTGGTTCTGGACAATGATCATAGTATCCAGCGAAAGCTTTTCGGTCGCCTGGATCTTCATTGCGAAACGTCCGCCTTTCGTCGTTTCGCTGGCCACGTTGTTCGTCACTTTATCCGGGATGCCATATGCAGTCGCGCCGCTCGCGATATTGTCGACATAACCCGTGTTTTCGTAACCGTAGGCGACAAGTCGCACAGCCATCTTGTCTTCCGCTATCGGTACGTTCACCGCACCGGCGCCGCTGTAATTGGTGCCACCATAGCGAGTCTTCGAGATTACGCCCTCGACGGTACCTTCCACTTCGTTGAGTTTGGCGCCCGCCGGAACGACCTTGATGGTGCCCCCCATCGAGCCGGCGCCATAGAGTGTGCCTTGTGGACCGCGCAGGATTTCAACCCGTTCCACGTCGAAAAGCTTGAGGTCCGGATTGCCGCGGGCAGTTGCAGACACTGGTACATCGCCGAAATAATAGCCAACAGTGTTGGGGTCGGCGGCAAGCGCGCCAGTGGTGATCCCGCGGATGGTGATCTGGTTCCGGCCACCACCCCGCTCATTGTAGGCAATGCTCGGCACAGACGTCAGATAATCACCCATGCCCTGCAATCCGCGAGCATCGATTTCCTCGCCACCGATCGCACGGACGCTCATTGCTACATCACTCAGATTTTCAGTGCGCTTGTTGGCCGTAACAACAATCTCCTCAAGCGTGAGATCCGCTTTATCGGCATCAGCATCAGCGGCTTGCACCGCTGTATTGCCGGCCATGGCGAAAACACTTGCTCCAAGCAGAAGCGAAAATTGAAGACCTTTATATTGCGACATAGCCACCCTCCCCAGAATGCGATCGGTCGCGATCATTTTTTGCATATATGAAAATCATTTCATAAACAAAAAATTGGTCAAGGAAATTTTCACGAAAACCGACATAATGATGCAGACACTCCATACGCGCGTCGCCCCAGAAGCGTCAAAAGCCATTCAGATTCGCGATTTCACGCACCAATGTTGAAAAATTTTCCCCCAAGAAATATGGGATGATATATAAGCGAAAGAACGAGAATGGCTCGGACAGACATTGAAAGCCGGAGGCACGCATGATCGCATCGACATCCATGCAAGAAAGGGATGAGACTGAAACGTCCATTTTCCTTCTGGAGGTCGGCAACAGGATTCGGGCGCGGCGCAAAGAACGCAAGATGACGCTCAAGGACCTGAGCGAGGCAAGCAATGTGCCCCTTTCCACGTTATCGAAGGTCGAAACGGGCGGTATGTCACTCAATGTCCAGAAGCTGGTCAGCGTCTGCAAGGCACTTGACCTCGATGTAATGCAACTGGTTTCCCCCGAGGAGCCCGACCAAAGCGGCCCGAAGCTGGTCACAGGGCGCCGCAGTGTCACTCACCTCGGCCAGGCCCGGCGCGTGCAAACGACCCATACCTTGTATGAACACCACGCTGCCGATTTCCGAAACCGCCGGCTCGTGCCCACCGTAATGTGGATCGAAGCTGGCCTTGAGCCTGAACTGGTGCGCCATCAGGGCGAGGAATTCATTTTCGTTCTCGAAGGCGAGGTAGAGGTTCAGACGGAATTTTATGAGCCGACAAGGCTTTCTGTTGGCGAAAGCATGTATATCGATTCAACCATGGGCCACAACGTGCGCGCTCTTGGCGGTAAACCGGCCAAAATCCTGAATGTCATGACCGCCCGCTTCGAGGAGGCTGTACCGGATGCAGTCGGCTAGCGGCTGAACCGTTCCGGCGAGAATGCCGCTACCGGCATTGCGGTCGCCTGCCCCAATATCATTTGCCGCAACAGCCGCGCAGTCCCGAGCGACTGTGTCCAACCAAGCGCGCCGTGCCCCCCCGCAAGATATACTCCCTTCACCTTGCCCGCACCGAAGATCGGCAAGCCATCCGCACTCATCGGCCTGAAGCCTGCGCGCGCGCCAAGATCGCCCGTCAGCAACGTGCCTGCATGTTCCGGCAGGATCTGGCGCACCAGCGCGCAGAGGTTATCCACGCGTCCCTTTGCGATACTCGCATCCAACCCCACGAACTCTGCAGTTCCCGCGATCCGCAATTGATCACCAAGAGGCGTGATGGCCGCGTGCAGATCGTCATCCAGCATCGGAATGGCCGGTAGCGGTGCCTGCGCCCCTGGGGTCGCCCGGCCGACAGGCAAGGTTATCGAATAGCCTTTGACCGGACTGACCGGAACCCGAATCCCGCCGTCGGCAGCAAGCAGGCCAAGTGCATGACCGGAAGCCAGAACAACAATGTCACCCCGCGTAATTCCGCCTTCATGCCGCACACCAGCAACACGCCCCTGCTCCACAAGCAGCCCACTCACGGGCGAGGAGAAGTGATAGGTGACCCCGGCATCTGCGGTGTGCCGCGCCAGCGCACGCGCAAACAGTGGCGCATGTCCAGACTGGTCTTCCGGGAAATGCAAGGCACCGGCAAGTTCATGTCGTATTGGCCGCAGGGCGGGCTCCAGACGCACTGCCTCCTCTGCATCCAATCGTACAGACACAACGCCAAGATCAGCAATCTTGGCGCTTTTTACCACTCCTGCCTCAAGCGCCGCAGAATTTCGATATATCTTCATTGTGCCCACTGACTTGTGGGCAAAGCCCAGCCTTACCGCCGACCGGAGCTCGTCCAAACACTGCAAGCTGAAATGACCGAGTTCGGCATTGAGGCGCGATGCCCGGTCAACCAGATCCGGACGGGAGGCGATCAGAAAGCGGATGCCCCAGGGAATGATACGTGGAAATGCACTTAGCCGCAGCAACATCGGTGCGTCGTCACGACCAATCCAGCGCAGCAAATCCTTCCATATCCCTGGCGCATTCCAGGGGTCCGACATGCTGGGGGTAAGGAGACCACCATTGGCGTCAGTCGCCCCAAGGGCTGCATCAGCGGCCTGATCGAAGACCGTGACATCAAACCCCGCATGATTGAGCTCGTAGGCCACGGTAACCCCGATAACACCAGCTCCGACCACAATCGCCTTCATCAAATCCCCTCCACGCGCCAATAAACTGCAATACCGGTCCATCCGGAACTCGGCCTTGCAGCAATAAAACATCATTTTTCATATTTGAAAATATTTTTCGCCATGATAGGGTCCAACTAACAGTCGTTCCGGGGAGGGAAGGACGCAGTCTCGCGAGCAGGCGAAAATGCCTGCTTCATGTGCGTCATCTTACCCCCGGGCCAAAACAGCGCGCCGGGGGCTTTGCATGAAGTGTTTCACCTTCTATTTCGCACATGAGACCAACAGCTTCTCTCCCGTCGCCACGAGTATCGCGAATTTTGAGGAGACGGGGCTCTATCGTCCCGGACATGGTGATCCGCGGCAGCACCTGGAATCCATCAAAGGTGCCGGCGACTTTGTGCGTGAAGCAGACGCGCGCGGCCATGAGATCGTCGTCGGGACTTGCGCCGGGGCGCAACCAAGTGCGCCCTGCGTGCGCGCGGACTACGAAGCCCTGCGCGATGAGATTCTCGGGCAACTGGAAGTAGCGATGCCGGTCGATTTCGTCCTCGTCATGATGCATGGTTCGATGATGGCGGAGGGTTATGACGATTGCGAAGGAGACATCCTGGCCCGCATGCGGAACATTATCGGGCCCGTCATTCCTGTCGGTGTGCTTCTTGACCTGCATTGCAACATTACCCGACAGATGCTTGCGCATGCGACGGTCATCATGCCTTGCAAGGAGTATCCGCACACCGACTTTGCAGAACGCGCGGGCGAATTGTACCATCTGGTCGAAGCCGCGGCACAAGGGAAGGCACGGCCAGTACCGAGCTTTTTCCGCGTCCCGGTCCTCGGCCTGTTCGAAACTGTCAGGTCGCCCATGAAAGAACTCGTCGAGCGCCTTTCGTCCACTGAGAAGCAGCCGAGCGTGCTCACTGCAAGCCTTGCCCACGGCTTTCCATGGGGCGATTTTCCTGAAGCTGGAGCTGGCGCGCTCGTCTATACAGACAATAATAAGGTCACCGGTGATGAAATGGCTGCCGAGCTTGGCCGTGCTTTCTTTGACCTTCGGGAATGCGCGCAGGCCACTCTGTTGTCTTCGTCGGAGCTGGTGGAGCGCCTCCGTCACCACCGGAAGGATGTGGACGGCACGATTGTCGTCGCCGATATGGCAGACAATCCGGGCGGCGGATCAGCTTCGGATTCCACCTTCATCCTTTCGGCTTTCATTGAGGCCGGCATTCGCGATGCCGTGCTCGGCTATTTCTGGGACCCCGACATGGTCGATCGCGCCTTTGAAGCCGGAGAAGGAGCGACACTCGAGCTTGGCATCGGCGGCAAGGTCAGCCCTTCCTCTGGCGAACCAGTCACCATGACGGTGACTGTAAAGGCTTTGCGGACCAATGCGAAACAACCCCATATTGCCGATGGCACCGCCTGCCCGCTGGGCCGCACGGCGCTTGTCGAGGGCAACGGCATCCACATCTTGCTGAACGATCTCCGCCAGCAGCCTTTCCATCCACGCGGCTTTGAGACAGCAGGGATCGACCCATGGAGTACCGGCATCGTCGTCGTGAAGTCCTCACATCATTTTTTCGCGGGATTTGGTGAAAGGGCATCGGCAATCCTCTATGTCGATACGCCCGGCACCCTTCATGCCAATCCGAAAATGCGTCCATATGTCCGTATCGGCAGGCCGATATGGCCGCTTGACGACATCAGCTTGTAGGATTGCCCGTGGTCGCACTCATCATCGCATCTGTCGTCGCCTTGCTCCTCATCTGTGGAGTGGCTGTCGCCTACGTGACTGGCGCGGGGATCACCCTCGCCTATTTCCTCACCGATCACGCAAAATATCTGGCTATCGCCCCGCAGCGCATGTTCGCCAGCATGGATGTGTTTGCCCTGATGGCGATGCCCTTGTTCATCTGGGCCGGCGAACTGATGAACCGCGCTGGTATAACGCGCAGCCTTGTTGATTTTGCGATGTTGTTGATGGGCCGGTTCCGGGGCGGCCTTGGCCATGTGAATGTCGCGACTTCTGTTTTCTTCGCCGGGATCAGCGGCTCGGCGGCGGCCGACGTTGCCGCCCTCAGCAATACGCTCGTTCCGCAGATGGAGCGGCAGGGATACGACAAGACATATGCGGGCGCCATTACGGCAGCATCTTCAGTAATCGGGCCGATCATTCCGCCGTCGATCATCATGATCCTTTACGGCGCCATCATGTCGACCGACGTAGCGGCCCTTTTTGCGGCCGGCCTTGTGCCGGGACTGTTGCTCGCGCTCGCACTTATCATCCTCAATGCCTGGCTGGCCTGGAAGGAAGGACACCCGGGTGGAAAAAAGGAAGATATTCCACCTTTCTGGCCGACCCTGAGACTTGCCCTGCCGGCGCTCAGCCTGCCTGCCATCATCCTTGGAGGCATCGTCTTCGGGGTGACAACTCCGATTGAGGCAGGGGCTCTCGCGGTCATAGCTGCACTTGTCATCGGGGGCACGCGGCGCACGATCAGCCTTGGCGATTTCCTGACGTCCCTGCAGCGCACCCTTTTTCTGATGGGGTCAATTTTCGTCATTCTGGCTGCCGGATCGCTCATCGCCTACCTGATGGCCCTGGCGCAAGTACCGGAAGCCATCGCCGGCGCTGTACAAGCAGCCGACATGACAGGCTACAAATACCTCATCCTTATCATGCTGGTTTATGTCGTCATGGGCATGGGGATCGACCTCATGGTGGCGCTTGCCATGGTGACCCCGCTATTGATCCCCGAGGCGATTGCGCAAGGCTTCCATCCGGTGCAGCTTGGTGTCCTTGTCTGCTTGAACCTGACGATCGGGCTAATCACCCCGCCGATGGGTGGTGCCATCGTGATGGTTTCAACAATCACCGGCAGCTCCTATTGGGCCCTCGTCCGGCGGCTCATCCCTTTCATGATCGCCGAGTTCGCCGTGCTTATCCTTGTCATGGCCTTTCCGGACCTGACACTGGCCCTGCCGCGCGCCATGGGGCTTCTGTGATGCGCCGTCTTCTCATAGCACTTGCGGCATACACAGCCTTCGTCGTCCCCGGCGTGGCTGTCGCCGATGAGCCGGTGAAGTTCGCGCTCAGCACACCGACCGATCTTAGCAGGAACGGCGTCTATGTCTGGGTCGATGCCTTCCGCAAGGCATTTGAACGCACAGGCAGGGAAATCCGCATCTATCCGAACGGAAGCCTTGGCGGCGATCAGGAGCGGGTGGACCAGATGCGACTGGGCCTGCTGGAAATGAATGTCACCAACCCGGATGAGATTTCACGTCATTCACCGACCTATTATGGCATAGCCATGCCGTTCCTCTTCCAGTCTTACGACCACATGGACCGGTTCCTGGAACAGACCCCGTTTGTCCCTCAGGTGAACAGCGAACTCAGCGCCGCGGGGCAAGACTTCAGGTTCGTGGATATCGCCTACACGGGGGCGATGGTCGGCCTTCTGACCCGCAAGGTACCGGTGCGCACTGTAGACGATCTGAAGAAGATCCGTCTGCGTTTCCTGAGTGCGCCGGACCTGAAGCTGTTCGCCGCCTGGGGCGTGCGTGGTGTTCAGGTTTCCTGGGGTGAAGTGGCGCAGGGCCTGCAGACCGGCATGATCGATGGATACCTGAACCCCCCTGCCGTCGCCACCATGTTCGGGCACGGCAGCGTGCTTGATTATTTCACCGATCTCAGGATGGGCCCTTCCGGACGCATGATCGTTGTCTCGACCCGTTGGCTCGAAAGCCTGACGCCAGAGGAACGAGCAGTTTTCGATAGCGCAGTGCTTGAGGCTCGCACCGCGAACAGGACATGGAACCGTCACTATATTGCCAAGGAGCGCGACGCACTGGCGCGGGTCGGCATCGACTGGGTAGAGCCGAGCGGTTCTGAACGTCAGACATGGAAAGATCGAACGGTCAACTTCTACGACCAGAAATGGTACGA
The DNA here is from genome assembly GCF_026719705.1 of Pseudokordiimonas caeni. Classification (GTDB taxonomy): domain Bacteria; phylum Pseudomonadota; class Alphaproteobacteria; order Sphingomonadales; family Kordiimonadaceae; genus Gimibacter; species Gimibacter caeni. The sequence goes on from NZ_JAPPRR010000001.1 coordinate 1,861,573, forward strand.
CCCGGCCAAGACTGAACAGGTCGGCCGCTGGATCAAGGATACTGCGGAGGGGCCGAATGACTCTCATTAGCCTCCTGCGCGCCATTATGCGCTCGATTGATCGCCTGTGTCTTGGCCTCGGTCTCGCCGCGATGCTTCTCATGCTCGTTTGCGTCTGCCTGCAAATCGTTGCGCGCTATGTCTTCAACTCCCCGCCGGCATGGACAGAAGAACTGGCCCGTTACGCCATGGTGTGGGGGGCAATGCTCGGGGCGACCTGTGCCTATTACCGCCGGCTGGACCCCACGCTCTCGGTTCTGCGGCCAGGCCTGACACGGAGACAGGCGCTGCTCCGGCAGATTGTAGAGACTGCCGCCATCGCGCTCTTCATCGGCCCGGTCCTCTGGTTCGCTCCTGCGACAGTTGAACGGCTTCTGGACCGTCCAACCGAAACACTCGGTTTCAGCACCGGGGTCATCGTGGCGATCATTCCGGTCACGATGGCCATCATTCTCCTTTATGCCCTTGTCCGCATTGTGCTGGTTGTTGCCGATCAAGACGATTTTTCTAAGGAAACAGGTTCATGATCCTTGCCATACGTCAGGCCCCGCTTCTTGTGACATCACTGCTTTTCCTCGTTCTTTTCGGGCTCAGGAGCATCGTCGTCGCACCGGTTGATATCGTTCCGGCCGATGCACCGATCGATGCTTTTTCGGCCGTGCGCGCTCACGCGGCCCTGACGGACATCCTTGGCGACGGCGCACCACCACACCCCTCCGGGAGTCCCGAAAACGCCTTGGTTCGCGAACGGATCGAAGGGAAGCTCGATGCACTTGGACTGACAAGTGAAATACAGCGCACGTTCAAATGTTCGCCGCTCGCCCCCGGCTGTTCCTTCGTTGAAAATATCATCTCGGTCATCCCGGGCAGTGCCGTCGACGCCAGAGCGCAACCGGCCCTGCTTGTGACATCACACTATGACAGCGTACCGGGCGCACCCGGCGCAGGTGATGCAGGCTCAGGCATTGCCGCGATGCTGGAAATCGCCGGCAACCTTAAAGCTGCCCCCGTTGCAAATGACGTCATCCTTCTGTTTGCGGATGCCGAGGAAACGGGCCTGCGCGGTGCCATGGCCTTTGTCGACAGCCACCCGCTGATGGAACGTGTCGGTTTCGTCATCAACGCCGAAGCTCGCGGAGTAGACGGCCCGAGCACCATGTTCGAGACCGGGGACAACAACCTCGCAGCTGTCCGTGCTTTCCGGTCAACAGCCATCAACCCGGTAAGTGCGTCACTGATCGTCGAGATGTACAAGCGCATGCCAAATGGCACCGACTTCACCATCTACAAGATGAAGGGCGCACAGGGGCTCAATTTCGCCTTCTCAGGCGGTGTCTCACTTTATCATTCCTCACGCGACAATCCCGCCAAGCTCAGCCTGAAAAGCCTCCAGCATCAGGGCGACAATATGCTCAATGCGGTGCGCGCCGTGGCCAACCAGCCGATTGAGGTGACCCGGGCTGACGAGGACGCTGTCTATTTCGACCTGTTTGGACGGGCCCTCGTTCTGTGGCCTGCCCATATAGGATCGCTGCTTGCCGGCATTGCGCTCGTTGCATTGGGTGCCTCCCTCGTCATCCGCCGGGGAATAAGCTTCAGGCAAGGCGCTTGGGCATTCCTCTTCTTCCTGTTGGTTCCCGTTGCCTTCGGCATCTCCGGATACCTGCTCTCGTTCCCGCTATCGCAATTTGGCGACATTCATCCCCTTGACCATCCCCATGCATGGCCGGGTCGCATCGCCCTGGTCGCGGCAGCCTTGCTGGTATCACTGGCCATCGGACATGCGGCGGCAAGGCGCGCAGGGGCGTCAGCGCTTTTTCATGTTGTGTGGATCATTGCCGCCCTCGGCGGACTGACACTTGCCTTGGTCCTCCCTGGCGTCTCCTACCTGCTGATCGCTCCGAGCCTTGTCGCCGGCATTGCGGCCCTTGTGACCGTTCGGCGAAGCGTTGCGCTTGCAGCGGGCCTGGCTGTTCTGACGGGTGGATACATGGCTTTCTATCACTTCCTGATGTTTGAGGCCGTGTTCAATTTCCAGCTCAGCCATTTCAAGATGCTGCCCCTTCTGTTGCTGGGCTGGCCTTTCATGGCGGCCGCCGCCGGCTGGTTCACACAAGACGGGGTGACCGTTCCGCCCCTTGGGCGCGCCCTCGCAGTTGTCCTGTTCGCCGCGACCATCACTGCGCTTGTCGTTCCGGCATACACACCAGCGCGGCCCCGCAGCGTGAACGTCAACTATCTGGCCGACCTGTCGACCGGCACCTTTAACTTGGAAATCCAGACACTTGGTCCAGCCGACCTCGATTTTGTAAGGGCAGCGGGCTTCGAAACAGCCCAACAACCCATCACCCGCTACGGCGTGCAACAGGGCAAGACCCATTTAAGGCCGACGATTGACCTTGGCCTCACCGGCCCCGAGATCGTCATCACCTACGACGTGTCGGGTCCTGATGGTCGCCTCATCGAAGGCACCATCCGGTCGCCCGAGGGACGCATCTACACCGGCTTCGGCATCGCGGACGGCGCCAATGTGACATCCATGAAGATTGAGGACCAGCTCGTACTTGGCCTTCCTGACCGGCCGCTTGCGGGTCCCATCGTGCTGCGCCTGCAAGGCGCCGGGACCGAGCCAAAACGCTTTGCACTGCGCCTTAAAACGACTGCAAGCGACGGCCTTTATGCCTTCGAACAAGGCGCCCTCCCGCCGAGTGAAGACATCGCTGCCGTGCAGGCCCTTCGCCCTGATGACGCGGCCCCCATTCATTTCGGCGACCATGCCCTGATCGTCAAACCCCTGCTTCCGTGACCGGATGAGAAAGACACCGCCATGATTTTCAGCGACCCGAACCCCTTCAACATCCCGACCCATCTGCAATCGCGATCCATCTGCTTTGAAAATATCACCGGTGCCAAAGGAGAAGGCGGCAAGGCAGCCAGCCCCCTCGGCATTGGCCGCAAAGGTGCCCCGGCACGTCACTTGTTTCCCGGCGAAACGATCGAGCTTGCTGCCATTGATGGTCCGGGCATGATCCGCCATATCTGGATGACCTGCCACCCGAAGATAGAGCTGTTGCGGGGCGTGGTCCTGCGTTTCTACTGGAATGGCCAGGCGCATCCCTCGATCGAGACACCGGTCGGTGACTTTTTTGGTTTTGCCCACGGTAAGACGCCCGCCTTCCAGTCTGCCGCTCATTCGGTTGGCGAAAAGGTCGGGATGAATGCCTGGATTCCGATGCCGTTTGCGAAGCATGCCCGGGTCACGATCACCAATGAGGGTGATGTCCGCATGCCGCTCTTTTACCAGATCGACTATACACTCGGTGACGATATCACCGATGATACCCCGCATCTGCATGTATCCTTCCAGCGCCAGAACCCGACGGCTCTAAGGGAAGACTTCGAATTCCTAAACCGTTCGGGCAGCCGCGGTCGCTATCTCGGTGCTGTTTTTGGCGTGATCCCCCACGATCCCCGTTGGTGGGGCGAAGGTGAAGTGAAGGTATTCCTTGATGGTGACAGCGATTTTGCCACCATCGTCGGCACCGGCGCGGAAGATTATGTAGGCCTTTCATGGGGCATCCAGCAAACGCCGTTCCTTTATCACGGCGCCAGTTGGCGCGAGAAGGACGACATGGCCGATACAGGGGCCGTGTCCATGTATCGCTGGCATTTCCCGGACCCTATCTACTGGCAATCCGACATCCGTCTGACCATCCAGCAGATGGGCCATTCACCAGGTGCCGGGGCCAACTCCATCGCCGAGTATCAGGCCGAGCTTTATGAGCGGCAGGACGACTGGAGTATCGCCACCTTCTGGTACGAAACGCTGCCAAGTGCGCCACTCCCGCCGCTACCGGATGTGGCCGCACGCCTTGCTGGTCTCGACACCCTTGCTTCTATTGACGCCTGAGGACATGCATCATGCCTGAAACCATCCATCTTTTCTGGCCCGGCGACTATCGCCCGCATCCTAACAATCTCGCCATGCCAATGATCGAAGCCACAACGGCACGCATGGAAGCAGCGCTTGACCGGCTGAACGTACGGCATACGCGCGTGCCTCATGTGCTCTCCAAGCCGAATGCAGCCATCACCCACCTTGGCCCCATTGATGCGCCAATGATCGGCATCTATTCCCACTGGGTCTATGGCCCCCACACGGTGGACGGTGTGGTCGGCAAGGACAGCCCCCTGCTCCTCGCCAGCAATTTCGATGGCACATGGCCGGGCCTTGTCGGCCTTCTCAATACCGCTGCCTGCCTTGAAATGGTTGACCGCAAAGCCAGCCGCATCTGGACCGATGCCGACGACTGGACCGCCGATGATCGTTTCATGAACCAGCTTGAGGAATGGGTAAAGACCGGTGCAATCGCGCATGACCGTTCTGCCATCCGGCCAGCCCCTGCGGTTTCGGCATCGGCAAGTGCAACGGCTGATGCCGTGCTCGCGGAGTTCAGGATGCGGCGGCCTCTTGCCCTCATGCTCGGCGACACATCGATGGGCATGACAAACGGCTATTTCGGCCCGCGCATGCTATCAAAGGTCGGCTTCTCCGAGCACAAGGTCGATCAGGCCTGGATCATCGAGCGGGGCAGGAAGGTCACCGATGAACGCATCGACGCTGCCTACAGGTTCGTCTGTGAGAAGGGCGTCACCTTCCATTATGGTGGTGACTTTACGCCTGATGCCACCAGGGAGCAGCTTCGCGACTATCTTGCCGTCCTCGACATGATCGAGGAGTTCGAAGCCGACTGTCTCGGCTGGCAGTATCAGCTTGGCCTGATCGGGTCGCGCCCACCGTCAGACTTCAATGAAGGTCTCTTCAATTCGACCTGCCGCCCGGAATCGAACGGCGACGTCATCACCACAGCGACGGAAGCTGATCAGGGCAACCTGTTGCCACAGGAAATGATGAAGCGACTGCTGAAGCGGAAAGGCCTGCATCAGGCGGTGTTCTTCCACGATATCCGCTGGGGGGCCGAACATGATGGTCAGTTCCTGTGGGTACTGCTCAACTCGGGATCTTCAGGCGCTTATGCCTTCAACCACAATCCCGACACGCTTGAAGGCGTTCACTCCTATCGTCAGCCTGCGGCCTATTTCCCGATCCCCGGTGGCACGTTCGCAGGTGTTTCCAAGGCAGGAGCCATCACATGGGCCCGCGCCTATGTGCAAGACGGCGAACTATGGATGGATATCGGCACCGGCCACGTAGTCGAACTCCCCGATGACGTCCGTGAAGTCTGGTGGCAGGGTACGACCCGCGAATGGCCCTTCATGGCAGCCGATCTTGGCATAGGCCGCGACACGCTGATGGCCCATTATATGAGCAATCATATCGCCGTCGCGTATGGCGACATTTTCGAAGAAATGGTGGCGCTTTCCCGGGCCATGAACTTCAAGGTCCGTATCCTGAAGGACGGGAACTGACGCCATGGCCGGTCCCTACTTCATCGGAATCGATGGCGGCACCGAAGGCATCCGTGCTGGCATTTTCGATGCCCGCGGGCGCCCCCTCGCGTTTGCGGCCACGCCCTACACAACCCGTTTCCCCGCGCCAGCCCATGCAGAACAGGACCCGGTCGACTGGTGGGCCGGGTGTGGCCAGTCGGTCCGCAAGGCAATGGCGGCGGCAGGCATCCCTGCGGATCAGGTAAAAGGCCTTGCCGTCGACACCACCAACTGCTCGGTCGTCTTGCTCGACACGGAAGGTGAGCCGGTAAGGCCGGCAATGATCTGGATGGATGTCCGCGCCTCCAAAGAAGCCGATGAGGTTGCAGCAAGTGGTGACAAGGCTCTTCGGGTGAACAGCGGTGGGCGCGGACCCGTTTCCGCCGAGTGGATGATTCCGAAGGCGCTATGGCTGAAACGGAACGAACCTGATGCCTTTGCCCGCGCCGCCTATGTCTGCGAATATCAGGACTATCTGAACCTCAAGCTGACCGGACGACTGGTTGCCAGCGTCTACAACGTGAGCGCACGATGGCATCATGACGTCACCAACGGCAGCCAACCAACCAGCCTGATCGACAGCCTCGGCATCGGTGAGCTAGCGACAAAGTGGCCCGGGGAAATCGTGCGCCTCGGAGAGGTGGTCGCCCCACTCAGTGCCGAAGCTGCCAACCATCTTGGCCTGAAGGCCGGCCTGCCAGTCTCGCAGGGCGGGGCGGACGCCGGCATCGGCATGATCGGCCTCGGGGTCATCCGGCCGGGCAGCCTTGCTTTCATCACCGGCTCGTCTCACCTGCATCTTGGCCTGTCTGAGAAGCCATTTGCCGGAGAAGGCATCTGGGGCACCTATGCAAATGCACTCCTGCCCGGCCTTCATCTGGTCGAGGGCGGGCAAGCCTCAACCGGATCCGCGATCAACTGGTTCAAACGCACCCTCGCAGCAGAGACAAGCTACAAAACACTTGATGAGGAAGCTGCTGCCGTTCCAGCAGGTGCAAACGGACTCACGGCGCTCGATCATTTTCAGGGCAATCGTACCCCTTTCACTGACCCGCATTCGCGCGGGGCCTTCGCTGGCCTCTCACTGGGGCACGGTCGAGGTCATCTGTTCCGGGCGCTTCTGGAAAGTGTGGCGATGGGTTCACGTCTCATCCTCGACACTTTCGAAAAGGGAGGATTTACGCTGAATGATATCGTCCTCGCCGGAGGAGTCACCAACTCGCCCCTCTGGCTGCAGATCCATGCTGACATCATCGGCAAGCCGATTGCGCTGACCGAAGTTCCCGACGCTCCGGCGCTCGGCAGCGCCATCCTTGCCGCCGTTGGCAGTGGCCATTATGCGAACATCACCGAAGCGGTTTCTGCCATGGTACGCCGGTCCCGCACCATTGAGCCGAATATGGCGGTTCACGGTGACTATGCCGAACCATATGCACGCTACAAGGCGCTTTACATTACACAGAAGGACTTTCGAAAGGCTGTCGCCTGATGCCCTCTGCTGCCGCCGAGGCCTGGATTGCCGCACTTCCTGCGTTCAGTGAACGCCCATTTCCGCCGGCTGCCGCAGACCTTGAGGCCTGGCAGGCATGGCAGGCGCGCGCTGAAAAGCAGGGACAGCTTCGGTCTGCGGCGGTAATCAAGGCGCTCGCAGCAACAAATGCGGTCACCGTCGAACCGATGGATGAAGCAGGAGCGGCGATCAGGATTATCCCGGCCATTCACGACATGAACGGCCTGCAGCTGGCTTTCCTGCATGGTGGCGGCTTTACGGCCTTTTCCGCCGCCTCGACCCTGTTTGCGGCAGCTCCTCTCGCCAGCCGCTTGGGCGTCGATGTCATTTCCATCGACTATCCCAAGGCGCCTTTCAGCACGTGTCTTGAGATTGTCGAGACGACATGCGCACGCCTCCTGCCGCATCTCAACAACAGGACCATCCTTGTCGGCGATTCCGCAGGCGGCGGGCTGGCGCTTGCCACGATACAGCGTCTGAAGACGCAGGGGAGCCAGCTTCCCGCTGCACTGATATTGTGGTCACCATGGGTCGATATGACGGCCAATGACCCTTCAGCGGATGATCCGGTCCTGCGCTACAAAGATGATCTCGAGATATGTGCTGCCTGTTACGCGGGCACATTGCCTCATGACGATCCGATTGCCTCGCCGCTGATGGGCACCTTCGGGCCGTGGCACCCGCCGACCCTCATACAGGCAGGTGAGCGGGAGATATTCCTGCCCTCTTTACGCCGCCTGATGACAAAAATGACCGCCGCTGGCGCCGATTGCAGTTTGCAGGTCACCGAAGGTCTTTTTCACTCCTTCGTTGCCCTCGCCCACGAACTCCCTGAAAGCGGAAAGGCCATCGCCAACATGCGCCGCTTCATTGACGATGTAATCAGATCACATGGCTGACGAGCCAAAAGCCCGCATATCAGCTTGCCATTTCCGCATGCCAACGCCAATCCCAGCGGCGATACGCGAAGACGCGCCCACGCGAAATTTTAAAATAATCAAATAAAATCAATGACTTAAAGTCATTGGTGCCCGCTGCCGGCACCAGAGTTATAATTATATCAACCAGTTACAAGACCTTGGCGCAAATTTGGCGCAGGGAAATTGGGTGCAGATGACGATGCAGTCCTCGTGCTGGAGTTGCTGGAACAATGATAGCGCCATAGATCCATCATATTTGCTCGATACTCTTCATTGTACCCTGCCTTCCAATATGAATAGTGCCAGCGTCAGGGAGCGACGCTGGCACCGGCTTTCGGCAGAAGTGATGCGCGATCGATCCTGCCGTGGGAGACGTCAGAACCGGAAGCGGGCCTCAAGGCCGATGGTGCGCCCTTCATTGGCCACACCCGACTGGGCACCGGTCAGAAGCGGCGTATCGACGATATAGCTGAGGGTGATCTTGTCGGTGAGGTTGCGGCCATAGATGGCCAATGACCATGTTTCATCGACCGACGCAATCGCGATACGGGCATTGATCTTGGCGTAAGCATCCTGCTTGCCGGCCTCGTCCAGATCGTCCACGAGATACGAGGTGCTACGGTAGTTCACGTCTGCATCAAGGGTCAGGTTAAGACTTTCCGTGATGTCCTTCGTGTAATTGGCTGCCACTACCCCGCTGAACTTGGGCGCGAAGGCATTAGTCCGGCCGGAAAGGTCCTGCTGGCAGACAACGCCCGGCGCAGTTGCGGCAATCTGGGCCGCCGTGCAGCCGGCTGTCGTAAAGTCCTTGAAGGTGAAGTCGAGCCATGCCCCGCTGACTGTCATCGTCAGGGCTTCGGTCGCCCGAAACTCGAAATCGGCCTCAAGACCCCGGATGCGCGAGTTGGCGGCATTCGACACCGAGAAAGTGGTGCCCTGGAAGCTCGTCACCTGCAGGTCGCTATAGTCGGTCTGGAACACTGTGGCATTCAGGCGACCGCGGCCATCCATCAGCGTGCTCTTCATGCCAACTTCATAGGTCCGGGCACGCTCGTCCTCGAACTCCCAGCCAACCGGTTGGCCGGTGACCGCATCGAAGGCCTGGTCATCGGAGGCGTTGAAGCCGCCCATCTTGTGGCCCTGTGCGAAACGTGCGAACAGCATCACGTCGTTGTTCACATCCCAGCTGATCGTAGCCGTCGGGTCGAAATGGTTCTCGGTCCGATGCCCGTCGATATCGTGGGTCACAGTCCCGAAGGCCTGCCGGAACACTGCAGCCAGCAGCGGGTTGGCGTCCGGCGTATCGATCGCGGCCGACGTGCTTGTCACATCGCTTGCCAGCCAGACCTGCTTGGCGGCGTCGCGGCTATTGTGGGTGTAGCGGCCGCCAACCGTCAGCCTGACGGCATCGTTCATGTTCCAGGTGAACTGGCCGAACGCTGCATAGGATTCGGTATCAAGCGTAAAGATCCGGTTCCGGCCAGCCACCACCATCGGATACAGGGCATAGAGCGGGCCGAGCTGGGCTGCAAAGACCGACGGAATGCCCAGCGCGATGTTCGAGAAGCCACCGATCGAGCTGTCCACCAGCACCTGACCATTATTGTCGAGGCCGGAATTCTCATAATAGCCGCCTACGAGATACTCGACGGTCTCGCCAACCGGTGAAGCGTAGCGCAGTTCCTGGCTGAATTGGTCGAAATCGTCCTCGTCATACTGCGACAGCAGATTGATCGGCAGGAAGTCTGTGTCCTGTTCGTCCGACGATTTATAGGTCGAATAGCCGGTCACCGAAGTGATTTCCCCGCCGCTGGCGAGGTTATAGTCAAGGGTGGCCGCAAAATCGTCGAGCGTCGTGGTGGTGCTCTCTGCCTTCGCGCGGCCGAACAGGTTGATGCTTGTGTAGGCATGTGTCTTGTCGGTATCGGTCGCCATTCCCGGCGCCACGAAGTTGGCGGCGGCAAAAGCCAGCGCATCGAGCGGCGCCTTCGGATCATCGATCAGCGTGAACAGCGACGGCACGATGGGCGACCCGGCCGTCGTGAAATGCGAGTGCGTATATTTCAGGTTTGCCTTGAAATTGTCGCTGGGCGTCCAGACAAGCGTACCCCGCACCGTGGCGTCTTCCGGCTGGATGGCGTCGGTATCGGTCGGCACGTTGGTCACAAAGCCATCGGCATCGGCGTAACGCGCAGCGACCCTGAGGGCAGCCGTATCACCAAGCGGTACGGTGGCAGCACCAGAAACATCGATCAGTTCGGATGAAGGTTCGTATTTCGCAGCAACAAAGCCGTTGAAATCGTCACCAGCGCCCGGCGAAACCGTGGTCACGTTCAGGGCGCCTGCGATGGTGTTCTTACCGAAGAGCGCGCCTTGCGGCCCGCGCAGCACCTCGATCCGTTCGATATCAAGGAAGGGCATGCGATACTGGCGACCGCGCGCCATGCCGATACCATCGATGAAGAGGCCAACCGACTGGTCAAAGGCCCGGTTGACGCCTGAACTGATGCCGCGGATCGCGATTGGCGTGTGGTTCACCGCGCGGCTGATATGAACCCCGGGCATCGTTTCCGACAGGTCCTGGAAATCTGAAATGCCAGCCTTTTCGATCTTGTCGCCCATCGCGGCAGAAATCGAGACAGGTACATCCTGCAGGCTTTCTGCCCGCTTCTGGGCGGTTACTACGATTTCCTCAAGCGCGAAGATATCCTCGTCCTGTGCTGCAACACTGCCGGCCATAGCGATGAGTGCAACGCTCGAAACAGCCGTGCGCAACAATGAACGGTGCGAAAAGACAGATACAAACTCGGACATGAAAGACCCTCCCGGACTGGTTGACACGATATGGGGAAGGGCCCCCCGCCCTTTTCCCCAAGCCTTCGTGAAGGAGAGTAATCCTGCTCGCGCCCCCTCACTTGACACTAGGGGACACTGTTTTGTCACTTCGAGACATTTGGCGGGAGCCTGCCTTGTCAGGCGAAGCCGGAGAGGCGATCAAAGAACCAATAGGCTGCAAGAATGCCGATGGCATAGGCCATGACACGGGCACCGGAAAAGGTCAGCGCCGTGCGCGCATGGGTCAACCGTTTGAAAATCGAAGCACCAGCCGCAAGCAGCAGGATGAAAAGAAGCTGCCCGGCCTCGACCCCGACATTGAAGAACAGAAGCCCGGTGACAAGATGGGCTGGTGGCAGGCCAATCTCGGCAAGCACCGCGGCAAAACCGAAACCATGCAGGAGCCCGAAGGAAACCGAAACAGCCACCGGATAGCGCCGGGCAAGCGAACGTTCGTCAGGAAGCGCCAGTTCGCGCGCCAGAAACAGGATCGACAGGGCAATCGCCGCTTCTGTCGGCGGTACCGCCACGCGCACGAGATCAAGGGCTGCAAGGGCGAGCGTCACCGAATGGGAGAGCGTGAAGCCTGTGACGGTGACAAGGATGCGCCTCCAGCCGCCCGCTAGCACCATCAGACCGGCAACAAACAGCAGGTGATCGAGCCCCAGCCAGATATGCTCCATACCCAGCCTGAAATAATCGGCAGCCACCGCGCTCGCCTCCGGCCGCACGGGCACAGTCCAACTGTTTTTTTCCGGCGGCAGCAGCTCGATGAGCCGGGCACCGTCTGCCCGTTCAATCTGGATAAGCGTCGAGAGGCTGGGATTGGCAAGTGGGTATCGGACCTCTATAGCTGCACCCTCCATACCATTCGCGCATAGTAACAGCATAACCCCTTCGGCCTTGACGGGTGCTCTGGATGGCGCCTGATCCGCAAGGTGACAACCCGTCACCATCAGATAGGGCTGGTTCCGCGCCCACACTGTTTCCGGTACTGCAAGCGCGAAAGTAAACTTGCCCGGCGCCGCTTCGATAAAGGTTGCGGACAGCGGCCGGGCATCATGCGCCGATGCCGCAAAGCCCATAAGCGATGCGGCGAGAAACGCGAGAAGACCAAGGCCTCTCATTCAGCAGGACTCGTGCCGAGGTCGAGGCGGATTTCATAGCTCTCCCTGAGCTTGTCGAGCGCCTTCCGCTCGTTGGCGCGGCGAGCCTCGTCCTCATAATCGGCCTTCACATGCGCCTCCACCTCCTTGAACGAGGGAATGCGGGGCTCGGTGCGGGATGAAACGAACACCAGATGATAACCAAGGGATGAGCGTAATGGCCCCTGCCACACGCCGGCATCCGGGTCGATAGTGAAGAGCGACGTCATCATTTCGCTTCCGAAATGATCGGCGACAAAATCCGGCGTGCGCTCTACATAATTGGTGAGCCATGGAAAACGGTCGCCTGCCCCGGTCGCAGCCTCGAACCCGGCACGGCGGCCATTGAGCAAGGTAAGGGTTTCCTTCGCTGCCGCTTGTGCCGCCTCGTCGCCTCGCGCTTCTACATCGAAGAAGACATGGGCAAAGGTGATGGAGCCGGGCACAGCGTAGCGGGCGGCGTTTGCCGCATGGTAGGCCGCCAGTGCGGCTTCCGACGGCACGGCCTCGGTCACATCCTCGATCAGGAAACGCTGCTTCTGGATCAGGCGCTGGCGGATCACATAGTCGCCATTCTCCAGCCCTAGCCCCTTGGCGGTGCGATAGAGGATTTCCTCGTCAACATAGTCGTCAGCAAGCTTCTGACGAAACGCCGGTGACAGGGCGTCATACTGCAGGGCGAAGGTTTCGGGATCGAAGATCTTGGCCCTGTATTCCATGAAGGCGATGAGCGCCTCCCGGTCAGCAATGATCACACCGGGTTCCTCGCCCTTCTCAGGCGCCACCGTCGCATACAGGCCATAGAGAAGCCCTCCGGCCAGAAGAAAATGCAGTAGCGGTTCCCTCAGTAATTTCCCCATGTCGCGGCCTCAGGGCGTGTACCAGACGGGCGACGAATAGGCCCGTTCCTGGATCGTCGCTGGATGACCGGACGTTTCCGGCGGCACATTGAGCGCAATCGTGTCGTAAAGCGTGTGCCGCGGCGTCGGAATTTCGATCACCCGAACATAATAGAATGCGCGGGTTTCCGGATCGAACTCCGGATCGGACCAGACAGCGGCAAATTCGGTGGCGCCGATCCTGTTGTCATAACGCGCTGTGGCCATATCGACCGTGTTGCCAACCGGCGGCAATTTGCCGTCAGCACCCTTTTTACGCCCGTCGGACCAAGCCACATCGAAAACCTTCTCATGCGCTTTGCCGTCCTTGCCGAGCCAGCCCTTGATAACTTGCAGACGGTCCAGATTGGCGCCGCGCGGATCCTTCACGGCCTGCAGCAACAGCGTGACGGGCTTGCCCTTCGGCGCGGCCGTCAGGTCACCGCCCATCGGTACGCCTTTCTTGTAGCCCGTAGCCGCAAGATTGCGGGCGCGGGCATCAGCGGCGCGGAAATCGAAGCCGGCAAACATCCGCAGCGCGATGCGCGTACCGGTCGTGGCATAAACTTCCTTGCGCTTGAAGGCTGCGGCGATGGCCTCGCGACTGTTCTCGCTCGCCCATACAGCCGCAAGCCCGGAGGCCGACATATCCCAGCCCGTCAGGAAATTCTGGCCGGCGAAGGGGTTACCCTTGCGGCTCGTGATACTGTCGATCACCGCCTTGCCCTGGAAATTGTCTTCGTCAGCAGTGGAAAGACCGGTATGCGCATCGGTGGAGCCCACCATGCCGAGCTTGTAGGGGTTAACCCCCACCACCGCTTCGATCTCCATCCCCCGGCCAAGGGCTGATCGCAGATAGTCGCCCGGCAGGTTCGTGGCCGGAATGCCATTGGCGCCGCGGGTATCCAGAAGGAATTTGAAATATTCAAAATCGGCGAATTCATCCGTCGGCGACAGGTCGGGGTGGGTTTCACTGTCGCCCTTGATTTGCGTGACTTCCGCCACCGGCTCCCATTTCGCACGGGTGCGGGCATATTCAGCCGTGATCGGGCGGCCCTCACTATCCACACTATCGAACATCAGCCCTTTGGAAATGTTCGAATTGTGAGGAATGGCGATGAAGTCCGCCCCTGTCGCCGCTTTGGTGGCCTCGAGCCAGGCCCACAGCGCTTCCGGCTTCACACTGTCGATAGCACTGAAGGGCACAAATTTGCGTGCGGTGTCCGCGTCGGACGAGGTGAAGACGACCCGGTGCAGGTTGGCACCATCGGGCGTGGAGGACCATTCCCAGCCCGAGAAAGCCGTGAATGTGCCGGGCTCATTATGTGCCTCAGCAGCATCCACCACTTCAAGCCAGCTGCCCTTGCGCATTTCCGCGCTGGCAAGGGCTCCGACGACTTCGCGCTCGCCCTTGTTCATGGCGGCCACGATTTCGCGGAAGGCTTCCTGGTGGCGTCCCTCCTGCATCATTTGTGAAAGATGCTGGCCCGCCTCGGTTCCGGTCAGACGTTCATCGCCGTGTATCAGCCCTTTGGGCACGTCCTGCAGTTCGGCGTGGTCAGCAACGACCAGAAAATCGAGCGGGCGGTCAAGCTGTACCCGTGCACCAGAACCCGGATGCACCACGGGCAGCCCCTTGGCGAACCGATAGGCCACGTCAGGCGTGGCGTTGATATTGCCGAAGAGAAACGCATCGAATGAACGGGACGTGTGCAGGTGGGTATCCCCCCACAAAAGCTGCGTTTCCCCATCATCGGCGGACGACATGCCAGCGCTGCCCGTAATCATGGTGGCCATCATCAGGGTGCGCAGCAACGCTCTGCGTTTCATGCTCATCGGACTATCCCTCCATCGGTTTGTCCGGCCCTCCCGGCCGGCCCCTCAAACGTCAGGCTACCAGCCACAACTACACGCCATTTGACATTTTGTGCCACACACCTGACTTTTGGGGTCACCCTTCTCCAAGAAGCTCGGCCCGCTTGTCGCGCGGCGCCATTCCGTAATGCCGCTTGCAGGCGCGCGAAAAGGCGCTGAGGTCACTATAACCTGCCATGCCGGCGATTTCGGAAAGGCTCATGTCCGGGCGTTGCATCAATTGCTCCACCAGTTCAAACCGCACGTCGTTGAGGAGGCTTTCGAAAGTCACCCCGATTTCAGCAAGGTTGCGATGGAGTGTGCGGCGGCTGATGCCATAAACCTGCGCCACATGGGCGATGTTCGCATTGCCGAACGGCAGGAGCGTACGGATAAGGCGACGCACCTGGTTGCTCCAATCCGGCGCCGTCAGCTGACTGCGCTGTTCAAGAAATTCGCTCACGATCTGCCGATAGTGCGCTTTCGCTGTCCCGAGAGGCTGGTTGAGCCACCGTGCATTGAAAAAAAGCGAAGACCGGGACTGGCCAAAATAGACCGGTGTTCCGAAGTAGCGAAGATAGGGCCGGGTGTCGTCCGGCTTGGCACAGGCAAAATGCACTTCGATCGGTGTCCAGTCCGGACCGCAAAGCGACCGGACGATCTTGGCCCCGAGCGTCAGCGCCAGTATGGCGCCATGCCGGATCTCGGCGGGGTCGAGCACCCACAGCGAATATTCCAGTTCCGCCACACCATTTTCTTCATAAATCTCGATATCAGCCCCGAGATTATGGATATGCAGATGGCTTCTCAAAGCCTGCAGGGCATCGCCGAGCGTTGCGCATTCCTGCATCATCAACAACAGGACGCCAAGTGATGCCGGGTCCTGCCGCTCACCCAGCAACAGGCTGAAATGCGCGCAACCAGTTTCTTCCGCTGCTTCACGCATCAGTATCTCTGCAAGGGCTAGCGGGATCATGCTTTCCGGGTTGGCCAGCACGTCAACGCTCAGCCCGTGCCGGGCAAGGATCATTTCAGGTGATTTCCCGAGGTCGCGCAGAAGCTCGACATATCCCGATATGGCGGCCGCGCGCGCCAACCCACCCGAGGCACGGATGTCCTTGTGCGATGGCGCCGGACCCGACAGCAGCTGGCCCATGACGATTTCCCCTTCCCTAGTGGCCCCTAGTGCAAATCGTATGTCACGAAATGTCAAGTCTTATCGAGGCAACGAGAGATAGGCTCCGTTTGGGGAAAAGGTATGGAGAAGGAGTGGACATGATTCTGAGCGATCAATCGCCAGTACGCGGCCTGATGCAGCATTGGCCCCTGACGGTGACCCGGATCATCGATCATGCAGTGCGGGAGCACGGCAGTCGCGCGGTGGCTACGCGGCCTGTTGAAGGGGATGTTCGCCGCACGAGCTACGCCCGTATCGGCGCCCTCGCCCGTCGGATCGCCGAACGTCTGGTCGCGGCCGATATCCGGCCCGGCGACCGTGTCGGAACGCTCGCATCCAACACCGATATCCATATCGCACTCTGGTACGGCATCATGGGTGCGGGCGCCGTCTGCCATACGATCAATCCGCGTCTGTTTGACGAACAGATCGCCTACATCGCCAATCACGCGGAAGACCGCATCCTGTTCATCGACACAAGCTTCATCCCGCTTGTCGCACGCCTCCGCCCGCAGCTTCAGAGTGTGGAAGCCGTTGTCGTCATTGATGCCGAGGCGAGCGAAAACGGCTTCATCGCCCTTGATGACTGGCTGATGGGGACCGACACCAAGTTCGGCTGGGTCGAAGTTGGCGAGGAAGCGGCAGCCGGGCTTTGCTACACATCCGGCACCACGGGGCACCCGAAAGGTGTGCTCTACTCCCATCGCTCTACTGTTCTCCACGCGATGATGGCCAATTTCGGCGATTGCTTCGGCCTCAAGGCGAGCGACGTGGTGCTGCCTGTCGTGCCCATGTATCACGCCAATGCCTGGGGGCTGACCTTCGCAGCCCCGATGGCGGGCGCCAGTCTTGTAATGCCCGGCCCGCATCTTGATGCCCCGAGCCTGTACCGCCTGATGCGGGATGAAGGCGTCACTTTCTCGGCCGGAGTGCCGACCGTGTGGCTTGGCCTTCTGAACTATATGGAAGCCAAGGGGCTCAGCCTGCCCGACCTGAAACGTGTCGCTGTCGGCGGTTCCGCCGTTCCCCGTGTGATGATCGAAAAATTTGAACGCGATCATGGCATCCGCCTCCTGCATCTTTGGGGCATGACGGAACTGTCACCGCTTGGCACGGCCTCTGCCCCGCGCACCGAGGAAACGGGTCTCGCTGATGCTGATACGATCCGCCTGAAACTCAAGCAGGGCCGTGTCCCCTTCGGCGTTGAAATGCGCATCGTGGATGATGCCGGCGCCGAAATGCCGCGCAATGGCACCGCCTCCGGCAACCTTGTCGTACGCGGCCCCGCAGTGGCCCGCGCCTATTTCCGTCGCGAGGACGAACGCCCGCTGGATGGGGGCGGATGGTTCCCGACCGGCGACGTCGCCACCATCGATGAAGCCGGCTTCATGCAGATCACCGACCGCGCCAAGGATGTCATCAAGTCCGGCGGCGAATGGATCAGTTCAATCGACATCGAGAATATCGCTGTCGGGCATCCCGATGTCGCCGAAGCGGCGGTAATCGGCGTGCCGCACCCCAAGTGGGACGAACGCCCGCTCCTCGCCATAGTCCCGAGAAACGACAAGGCGCCAACCGCCGACGACATGACCCGCTGGCTGACCGGAAAGATCGCCCGCTGGTGGATGCCGGATGAGGTCATCGTCCTTGAAAGACTGCCTCACACGGCCACGGGCAAGCTCAATAAGGTGGCACTGCGCGCCATCATTCGTGACCTGCGCGACAGCGCTGAAACCCATCAGGAAAGGAAAGAGCCATGATGAAATTCGAAACCATCGATACCGGCGTGATCGACCCGGAAACCCTGCCTTGGACACCCTATGTGCCCTATAGCCCCGAAGTGCTGATCAAGCTCCTCAAGGCTGACCCGGTGCGCGGCGAATTCATTTCCTTCCTGAAGGCGCCGGTGGATATGGAGCTGCCGAAGCACCATCACTCGGGCACAGTGATCGTCTATACGGTCAAGGGCGCATGGAAATACAAGGAACATGACTGGGTGGCCACTCCCGGCAGTGTCGTGTTTGAAACCGCGGCCTCGAGCCACACCCCGATTGGCGTGAGCGGCTACGGCGACGAAATCATCACCTTCAACATCAATGTCGGCGACCTCATTTACTGCGACGCGAACGACACGATGCTCGCCAAGGAAAACTGGCGCACGGCCGTCGCCCGCTATCTCGACTATTGCAAGGAACACAATCTGACGCCCGTCGATGTGACGAGCTTCGACGGCTGAGCCGCCTGGGGAGGGGAAGAATATGAGTAATATACTGCTCCGCGCCGTTACGGCGGAAGAGAAGGCCCTTTTCAAACAGGACGGTGTTGTCTGCCTGCGCCAGATCATCGCCCCGGAATGGGTGGATGCCGCCCGTGACGGGATCGAGGAATTGCGCACGGCACCCGGCCCCTATGCGAGCATCGTCGATAAGGGCGAGCTTCTCCTGTATGTCGACCAGATGCCTTCCGTGTTCAACGAGAAGCTCCGCCGCGTTGCCCTGGAATCGGGCACTGCCGCCATTGCGCGCGCCCTGCACGACGATGTCGAAATGCGATGGGTGTTTGACCAGATCTTCTACAAGGGTAAGGGCATCGTCGCCGAAACGCCGTGGCACCAGGACACGCCCTACGGCTGCTTCGATGGCATGGGTCTTATCCGTGTCTGGATGCCGGTAGACCATGTCCCGCGCGAAACGACGATCGAGGTGGTGCGGGGCTCGCACTTGTGGAACGTCGAATACGGCACCACGGAAGCCACCGTTTTCGAGGAAAACAAGGACCACACGAAAAACTCGGGCTTCGACTATACGGCACGGGCGACGGAAGTGAACCCGCCAGTTCCGAACATCGAGGCCAGTCGTGGCTCGTTCGATATCATCGGCCATGCAGTGGAACCCGGTGACGTCGTCGTCTTCAACTATCATGTCCTGCACCACGCGGCGGCAGGTGAAAACAGGGCAGATGCCCGTCGTGCCTTCGCCGTGATCTATGGCGACGACAAGGTCTCCTTCCGCAAGCGCCCCAACATGGTGCCGAGCGTGCTGGAGCATTTCGGCAAGGCCTGGAAAGAAGGGCAGCGCTTCAGCGACTTCCCCGACATTTTCCCGGTTGCATGAGGCGCGCCCGCATGACCTTTGAAAACAAACTTGCCGTGGTCACCGGGGCCGCGTCCGGCATCGGTCGGGCCCTCGCCATTGACCTTGCGTGGCGGGGTGCGCGCCTTGCCTTGGCGGACATCAACGAAGCTGGGCTCAGGAAGACCTGCAACCTGATGCCACAGGACGCTGTGGTGAAACACTATCGGCTCGACGTTACCTCGGCAGACGCAGTGGCTGCGTTCGCCGAGAAGGTGACCGCCGACCAGGGCCCCGCGGATTATCTTTTCAACAATGCTGGGGCCACCATATTCGGCACGTGGGAGCATCTGTCGCTTGACGAGATCCGCTGGCAGGTCGATGTCAACCTCTGGAGCGTCATCTATGGCGTCAAGGCTTTCCTGCCGGGCATGCTCGCGCGGGGGGAAGGCTGCATAGTCAATGTTTCCAGCATCTTCGGCCTCATCGGCTTTGCCACGCAAGGGCCTTACTGCGTTTCCAAGTTTGGCGTGCGCGCCATTACGGAAAGTCTTTGGGCAGAACTTGCAGGCACCGGGGTCCGAGCTGTTTCCGTACATCCCGGCGGTATCCGCACAGGGATAGACCGGGGAGCACGGGTTTCCGCAGTGAATGGCCCGCTCGAGGCAGCCATGACCAGCATGACGAAAAAGCTGCTGGTGACACCGCCTGAAGTGTGCGCCCGCCAGATTCTGGACGGCGTTGCCAAGGGGCGCAACCGCATCCTCACGGGCTCGCGCGCGCGCACCATTCACTGGCTCTCTCGACTTTTCCCCAATTCCTATCCGAAGATACTCACGCGGCTGGGCATATCGCCCAGATAGGAAACAGGGGGGAGAAAGATGAAGTCCTGGCTGATCTATGGCGCCACCGGATATTCCGGCAGGCTGATCGCGGAAACTGCCGCCAAGGCCGGCATGAAGCCTGTACTTGCCGGGCGCAGTGCGTCCGTCGAGGCAATCGCATCGGGCCTCGGCCTTGAAGCTCGGATTTTCGATCTCGCCGACACGGCCGCCACACTCAAGGCGCTTTCCGGCATTCATCTGGTGCTTAATTGTGCCGGTCCGTTTTCTGCAACCGCCGCCCCGATGATAGATGCCTGCCTCCAGGTGAAGGCGCACTATCTGGATATTACGGGCGAGATTGCGGTCTTCGAGCATGCCCGCAGCCGCGATGCTGACGCTCGAAGCGCCGGGGTCATACTCTGCCCCGGCGTGGGCTTTGATGTTATCCCGACGGATTGTGTTGCCGCCGCGCTCAAGGCTGCCCTGCCCGATGCGACCGATCTTGCGCTCGGGTTCGACACGGCAAGCGGCCTGAGCCCTGGCACCACGAAAACGATGATCGAAGGCTTGCCCGACGGGGGCAAGGCCCGCCGGGCGGGCAAGATCCTCACCGTCCCGTCGGCAGCCTTCCGCCGCGTGATCGACTTCGGCTACGGCGCCAAATACGCCATGTCGATCCCGTGGGGCGATGTGTCGACCGCCTTCCATACGACCGGCATTTCGAACATCACGACCTTCATTGCAAACCCGAAGCCGATAGCCCTGATGATGCGGGCGACAAGCGGCCTTGCACGACTGTTCGGGCGACCCGGCATTCAGCGCTGGCTCAAGGGGCTGGTTGACCGCCATGTGAAAGGGCCGGACGAAGAAGCCCGCAAAAAGCTCCGCACAGCCGTCTGGGGTGAAGCGCGGAATGCAGCCGGCGAAATACGCACTGCCCGGATCGAGACAGCGAACGGCTATCAGCTCACCATCGACGGCGCGCTTGCCATGGCAGGCCGAGTGATCGCCGAAACGCCGCAACGCGCCGGATACCAAACACCTGCTGGGCTTTATGGCCCCCGCCTTGTCGAAAGCCTGCCAGGGTCCGGCAGAATCATTCTCAGCTAGGGAGAAAACCATGTCGAACCCGCAGGCCAGGCTTCTTTTCGGCTCCGGCGCGCTCTTCAATTTCGCTGCAGGGCTGCCCTTCCTTGTCAATGGAGAGCTGGCCGGACGACTCCTCGGCATGGCGCCAGCGCCCACCTACGGCGTTTTCGAGCGCTTTGTCGGCTTCGCCATCGTGCTGTTCGGCTGGATGTATTTCATGATCGCCCGCGACCCGGTGACTTACCGGCCCTATATCCTTGCCGGCATTGTCGGCAAGCTTGGCACCGTCATCATCGCCTGGGCAGCCCTTCTGGAAGGGCTCACCAACCTGCCTTTCCCGATGCTGGTGCTTGGCGATCTCGTCTATGCCATCCTCTTCTGGCGTTATCTCAGGACTCACTGACGTTCAAAGGGCATGCAGCCACGCGATCGCAAAGAAGGCAATAAGGGCGAGGCCGGTGCCGAGCGTGCGGAAGTCCGGCACCACGATATCGCGTTTCAACGGCACCAGATCGACATGCATCGAAAGAAGCTTGTAAGGCGCAAGCGGCTTGTAGGCCGGGTCTGTGACAAGCTTCAGGAAATGACGGCGGCTCGGGTAATGCATCACAATCACCCGGTCGTACCGCCCTGCCGCAGGCTCCGTACCCATCACATTGGCTTCCCCTGCCGAACCCGCGAATACAGCGAAACAACCTCGCTTCAGGGCAATCGGCATGACATGCTTTTCATAATGGGCATTGGCCTTCGCGGGCGTTTCGGCAATGACGGGATCAATGCCCTCGCCCGGCGTGACCGCATCATGAAAGCGCAGCAGGTTGAGCATATAAATATCGCGCCCGTCATCTGCCGCCATGAAATGGTCGAGCTGCTTCAGAAAGTCAGCCTTCGCGACCGGATCGACGTCCGGCACCACTCTTTCTGCAAGTGCACGAAACCGCATGATCTCGTCTTCTTTCAACGGGCGGCGCGGCTCCTGCTGGCGGTGGATCAGGACTATGACAAGGGCAGTGGCAGCAGCGAGGATCAGGTAAAAGCTCATCGGCTGGGTCCTATGCGAGATATTTGATCAGCAAAGCATTGACGGCCTCGGGCGCGTCAAGCTGAAGCCAGTGATTGGCGCCTTCGATCCGGTCGAAGGTGAAGCCTGCATCCGTATAGTCGGCTGTCGCACGCATCTGGCCTTCGGTCAGGAAGCGATCTCCTGTCGAATAGATGCCGTGAACAGGCACCGTGGCACGCAGCCATTTGCGGGGCAGGATCAGGCCAAGGTTCGCCCGGTAGTAGTTGATTCCGGCAAGCAGGCGCCCCGGGCGGGATAGCGTTGCCCGCCAAGCCGGCATCTCTTCCGGGCAGGCTGTCAGCATGCGGAAGAACTTCCAGTTGAACGCCTTCATGAGCGCAGCAGCCACCGGCCCGAGCTGCAGGAACAGGATATACCAGCCCTTCAGTTTCTGCCCGAGACCAGCCCCTGCATAAGCAGCTGGATGACCGACAGACATGGCGACCAGTCGGTCCACCCGCTCAGGATGGGCGAGCGCGAGCGCCCACGCCTGCACCGCGCCCCAGTCGTGGCCGACCAGCCGTACCTTGGCAATGCGGAAGTGATCGAGAATGGTAACCAGATCAGCAGTCAGGCGATCCAGCCCGTATGCGGCAACCCCGCGTGGCATGTCGCTTTCGCCGCAGCCGCGCGTGTCGGGCACGATCACCCGGTAGCCAGCTGCAACCAGCGCCGGCACCTGATACCGCCACACATGACCGGTATCAGGAAAGCCATGCACAAGCAGAACATCTGGCCCTTCGCCCGCCACATGTACGCTCAGATGCAGGTCACCGACCGGAACCCTGACGACCTCAGCCCGCATGGCCGGGGTCCACAAGAATCTTGGCATGTTTCTCCGGGTCCTTCAGCGCGTCAAACGCGCCGGCGACGCCGTCAAGTCCCACCGTACCGGTGACGAGCGGTGAAGGATCGAGCCGACCAACGGCGATCATATGGAGCACGTCACGGAATTCGACCGGCGAATAGCCGAGCACAAAGCGGAGGTCGATTTCCTTGTGGATGCCCATCGAAGGCTCGATCGTGTCGCTTTGCATGCAGACTCCGACCACAATGATCCGCGAGAAGAGAGGCGCACCCTCGATGATCGAATTCAACACGCCCGGCACGCCGACGCATTCGAAGATCACCGGCCGCTTGGGTGCGGCGCCCAATGCTTCAGCGATCCGCCAGACATGCCACCATGGCAATGGCAGCTTGCCGAGCACTTCTCGCGTGTCGAATGCAAGCTCGAACAGGCCCTGCAATTCGCCGACAAACCCGTAGGAACGCCAGTCCGCATAGGGGGATCCTTGCGCAGGATCGATCACGATATCGGCGCCGCAGGCCTCGGCCAATTTGCGCCGGCCGGGCGAGAAATCGCTGGCGATGACCGTCTTCACACCGCGCGCCTTGAGGCCGCATATCACGGCGAGCCCGATGGGGCCGCAACCGACGACAATCGCCACATCCTTCGCCTTGATCTCCGAACGGCGAATGGCGTGCCAGCCTACCGCCATCGGTTCGGTCAGCGCCGCCAGATCGGCAGAAAGGCCGTTCGGCACAGGGAACGCCAGCGAGGCGTCAACACATAAGCGTTCGGCATAGGCACCGTTCGTGCGCGGCGAAAAACCAATCATGTCAATTTCTGCCCCGTGCCGCATCACCGGCATGGCGACGACCCGTGTACCGGCACGAAAACCGCGCGATACGCCACCCCCGGCTTCCAGCACCTCACCGCAGAATTCATGACCGAACACGACCCGGTCATCCGGTCGCATGAAATTGTTGTAGCCTGCCCGCCGCACCAGATCTGCCCAGTGACCGCAATCCTGCCGCGCGTGCAGATCGGACCCGCAAATGCCGCAGCGCTCGACCCGGAGCAGAAGTTGCCCCTGCTGTGGCACAGGATCGGCCATGGTCTCGACCGTCAATTTCCCGTTCTGGCAAACAACCGCCTTCATACCCACTCTCCCCATCAGGCAGGGTCTGAGGATAATCGCTGCAGCACCGAAAGCATTTGCCATTTGGGGTCACGCTTTTGACTGGCGGGGACAGGTTGGCCCAGAAGCGCGTTATGATGTAAAGAGCGCCAAGGCCTTATCGAAATGCTCGCGTCATGTCCGGCGGCCCGACCTCAACAGGTTCCTGCCTCGTCCTCTATGTAGAAACTACCTGTTTCTGGACCAAGCTGATACTATCGATCCGGAAGGCGCCAGACATGCTCGAGTCTTCGAGTTTGTAAAAACTCAAAAATTATCAAATAAAATCAATAACTTAAAGTCATTGGTGCCCGCTGCCGGAATCGAACCGGCACGATGTTGCCATCGAGAGATTTTAAGTCTCTTGCGTCTACCAGTTTCGCCAAGCGGGCCCGTGGGTGGCAGATCGGTATCTCGCGTTATAGGGGCGGGATGCGCTTGCCGCAAACGTCAATTTATCTAAACCGCTGCCTGCACTTCTTTTGGGTTGCCTTGAGCCCCGTGCGAGGCCAAACTCGGCGCGATTTTCGAAGCCTTTTCAAGAAAGAAGCCCTCCCCGTGACCCGCGCCTATATCCTCACCCTTTCCTGCCCCGACCAGCCCGGCCTCGTGGCCGAGATTTCAGGCGTGCTGGCAGAGTGCGGTTGCACCATCACATCAAGCCACCAGTTTGGTGACGAGATTTCGGGCCGCTTCTTCATGCGCATAGCCTTCGCACCCCTCAAGGACGAGGTGACGGAAGATGGCCTGCGCGCCACCATCGCGCCGCACGCCGAAAAGTTCGGCATGGACTGGGCGTTGCATGACGCGAAAAAGCCGGCACGGGTGCTGATCCTCGTGTCGCGGTTCGATCACTGCCTGATGGATCTCCTCTATCGTCGCAAGCGGGGCGACCTTTTTATGGATGTGCCGGCCGTGGTGTCGAACCATATGGATGCCTACCAGCTGACGGCGAGCTATAATGTGCCGTTCATCCATATGCCCGTGACGAAGGAAACGAAGGCCGCGCAGGAGGAGAAGCTTCTGGCGCTGGTGGAGGACGAGAAGATCGACCTCATCGTCCTTGCCCGTTACATGCAGGTGCTGTCGGATGACACCTGCCGCAAGCTGGCCGGCCGGGTGATCAATATCCACCACAGCTTCCTGCCGAGCTTCAAGGGCGCCAAGCCCTATCATCAGGCCTACGACAAGGGCGTGAAGATCATCGGCGCCACCGCGCATTATGTGACGGCGGACCTCGATGAAGGCCCGATCATCGAACAGAATGTGGCGCGCGTCAGCCATTCGCTGACGCCCGATGATCTCGTCTCGGTCGGCCGCGACGTCGAGCGGGTCACGCTCGCCGAAGCCGTGAAGCTGCACCTGCAGCACCGCGTGCTCCTGAATGGCAAACGCACGGTGATTTTCCGCGATCAGTAAGGTGTGCGGCGAGGTCATTGCCTCGCCCGCCTTGGCCCACAAGCCTCAGGGCATGAACGTGCGGCGCGTCTGTCGGGTGATGTCCCGGATTTCGCACAGCATGAAGCGCGGCTCACCGCTGCCATCCAGGAAGGGCAGGAACAGGGCTTCCACATAAACCGCCGAACCATCGCGGATAAAAAGCGGGCCGGCCACGCGCATCGGCTTTGCCTTTTCCACCACATAATTATGGATGATGGTCGATTCCCGGATGCGGTTCGGGTATGGCCCGTCCGCCATCGTGCCGCCGCTTGCTTCCCAGCCGTAAAGCTCGGCCAATGCCGAGCCGAACACACGGATATAATAGTTTTCCGCCCCCAGGCTGCGCGGGTCGGTGATATCGCCGCCCTGGATTTCCATCCACATCAGATGCAGCAGATGATCCTTCAG
Organism: Pseudokordiimonas caeni; assembly: GCF_026719705.1. GTDB lineage: Bacteria > Pseudomonadota > Alphaproteobacteria > Sphingomonadales > Kordiimonadaceae > Gimibacter > Gimibacter caeni. The sequence goes on from NZ_JAPPRR010000001.1 coordinate 1,887,238, forward strand.
CCTGGCCGGGCTCATGGCTGTGCGCGGCGGCAAACCGCCTGCTTCCGCACAGGCTTCTTCATACTGCGCCAGCAATTTCAGAAGGCTTGGATGCTCCAGCCCGATCTGCATCGCATCCACATCCATTCGGATCTGGTCGTCATCGGCAATCTCGGGCTTGTCGTTGATACGCGCCCGTTCCTCGCCATAAGCTCTTTCAGTCATGCAATCCTTGTTCCCCATCGGCCACAGCGCGGCCCGTTCCCCTGCGGGCAGCGATAACCAACGGCGTCTCTCTCGTCAATGTGTTACGTCGTGGGCTTCGCCCAACAGGAAGCGCGGACGACCTTCGTCGTCAGCAAAGGGCATCAAGAGCGCCTCCAGATACATGGGCATGGTGTCACGCACCAGGAACGGTCCCTTCACCCGGATCACATCGCGCATCTCGGCCGCGACCTTGACGCCAAGCACGGCAAGTTCCTTCGATTTTTCAAACGGGGCATCGGCAAGTGACCTGCCGGTCATTTCCATGCCAACCATTTCCGCGAGCTGCGACCCGAAAACCCGGAAGCGCAGATCGCCGGGCCGGATGCTTTCCGGCTTCGACAGATCGTCGGTCAGGATTTCCATCCAGAAAATATAGGGCAAGTGTGCCTTCATCGCGGCCGGGCGCATGGCGGACCTGTGCGGCATGCCGCCCTGTTCTCCCTGCAATGCCCGATAATGCGCGAGAATCGCCTGTAGCGAGGAATGACGTGGTGACACCGGCCGGGTTTCCAGCACGTTGCGGAACCACAGAAGCGCATTCTGCTCGTCAATGTCGGATAACCGCGCGCGCTCTGCTTCGTAAGCCATCAAATCCATACCAATGCCTCAAAACAATTAGGACCGGTTGCCCGCCCTGTCCTTCACTGCCTGATGCCGGCGCCTTGTGGCTGTCTCAGCTGACAAGAATGCTATGGGCCGTTCTCCGGCTCAGCAAGCCGGATTTATCGTTAACGTGTGACAATCTGACATTCGCTTTGGGTTAAATGACTTACGAGATCAAAAGTCAGCGCCGCTGACACAAGGCAAGCTCGAGTCCTGCCCCCCAGGCATCAGGATCTGAAGATGAAAGAGATTCGCAGTCGCCTATAACGTCGGTTTAGGCAACCGGGGTCAGGCGGTGACTTCCTCGAACCGCAGCCCTTGCCCCTCGCAGTAAGAGATGAGGGCCGCGATCACCGCGTCGATCTGCACCGCATCCGGCCCACGTGCCACAATCTGGGCACCGCCACCGGTGTTTGAGAAGAAGGGATAGCTGCCGATCGACACCGCCGGATGGGCCTCCTGGATGCGCGACAGGGGATCGGCAAGCGCGCTTTCCGCCGTGAAGATCGTCACCGTGCGGCTGATGATCTTGTGGCCGCCCTTCAGGCGCGGGCGGATGCCTTCGAGCATCGCCTGCATGATCAGCGGCACACCGGCCATCACGAACACATTGCCAATCTGGAAGCCCGGCGCGATGGAGACGGGATTGTCGATGAGCGTGGCGCCTTCCGGCACGCGGGTCATGCGCTGGCGGGCTTCGGTGAATTTCTCGGCGCCGTAATGGGCAAGCAACCGGGCATAGGCCTCAGGATGCTTGATCACCGGCAGGCCGAAGGCCGCTGCCACACTTTCTGCCGTGATATCGTCGTGCGTCGGCCCGATGCCGCCCGTGGTGAAGACATAGTCGAACCGGGCCCGCAGCGCATTCACCGCCGCCACGATATCTGCCGTCACATCGGAAACGACCCGCACCTCGCCAAGCTGGATGCCGATCTCGTTCAGCCACTTGGCAAGATAGGCAAGATTGCTGTCCTGCGTGCGGCCGGAAAGGATTTCATCCCCGATGATGACAAGGGCGGCAAGGACCTGCTGGCTCATATATTCATTCCGTTACAACCATTTCAATCTGATGCTTGCCGGGGCCCATATGGCGGGCATCTGTTGCCAGTTCATGCGCGTGGGCAAGCCTGTCTTCAACACTGCCCTCCCTCGACACGCTGACCCCGGCATTGAGCACGGCGCGCACCACGCCGTTCGGTGTGCTCACCTCCGCCGCTTCAAGGCGCGTCATCAGGTGGGCAAAATAGGTATTCACGAAGCTCGGGTCCATATCCGTCATCAGAAGGGCGAAGGCGCCGTCCGATACCCGTGCTACCACGTCGCTCGCCCTCGTGTGAAGGGCAAGGATCGAGGCGACGGCGCGCACCAGCGTATCGGCCGCCTCGTCGCCTTCCGTTGCCCTGACGGCTTTCAGGTTCGCGATCTCGATCCGCGCGAACACCGCCTGGCGTGCGCGGCGCTGCAGATTTGCGAACATCACTTCAGCCAGATCCTCGAACGACAACATATTCCTGAGCCCGGTCAGACTATCCCGAACCATCGTATCCCTGCCTACCGACATAAACCCCTGCCCCTTCTGGCTTCCGGCCCCTGCGACAGGATTCCCGCAAGGCAACAGCCGCGCAAGAGATTTCCTGCGACATTTCGTCAATTGCGATCAATCGTGCGGCATGGTCTGATGTCGGCAGGATCAAACAGGAGAAACGGCAATGACCAAAGCCTACAAGGACATCACCGGCGACATCCTCACCTATATGAAGGAAATCCGGAAGGAGACCCCCGCCCTTTCCGAAGCTTTCATGGCCATGAACACCGCCGCCTTCGGTGACGGCGAGGTCGAAAAGAAAACCAAGGAAATGATTGCGCTGGCCATCGGCGTGGCCACCCACTGCGATGGCTGCATCGGCTTCCATGCCAAGGCGCTTGTCAAGCTTGGCGCCAGCCGCAAGGAAGTGGCCGAAGTGCTGGGCGTGGCCGTCCAGATGGGCGGCGGACCTGCCATGATGTATGCGGCAGATGCCCTGAGGGCCTATGACGAATTTGCGGCGGGCTGATCACCGGCCCACCGCAATCCGGAATATCTAGCGGATCACGCGCCGAAGACGCGGCGGAAGATCGTGTCCACATGCTTGGTGTGATAGTCCATGTTGAAAAGCTCCTCGAGCTCGGCAACAGGGACTTTCGCGGTGACGGTTTCGTCTTCCTTCAGAAGATCAAGAAGGTGGACGGCACCTTTCGATTCCCAGACTTTCATGGCGTTGCGCTGCACGAGGCGGTAGCTGTCCTCGCGGCTCACACCGGCTTGCGTCAGTGCGAGCAGCACGCGCTGGCTGTTCGGCAGGCCGCCGAGCTTGTTCATGTTATCGAGCATGTTTTCGGGATAGACGACGAGGTTGTCCATCACGTTCGTCAGACGCGCCAGCGAGAAATCGAGGGCGACGGTGGCGTCGGGGCCGATGTTGCGCTCGACGGACGAGTGGCTGATATCGCGCTCGTGCCAGAGCGCGACGTTTTCCATCGCCGGGATGGCGAAGGCGCGGATGAGGCGGGCTTGGCCCGTCAGGTTTTCAGTGAGGATCGGGTTGCGTTTGTGCGGCATGGCCGACGAGCCCTTCTGGCCGGCCGAGAAATATTCCTCGGCTTCCAGAACCTCGGTGCGCTGCAGATGACGCACTTCTACCGACAGCCGCTCGATGCACGAAGCCACAACCGCGAGTGTGGCGAAATACATGGCATGGCGGTCACGCGGGATCACCTGCGTCGACACCGGCTCGGGCTTCAGGCCAAGCGCCTCGGCCACATGCTCTTCCACGCGCGGATCAATGTTGGCGAAGGTGCCGACAGCGCCCGAGATCGCACAGGTCGCGACTTCCTCGCGGGCGTTGATCATACGGGTGCGGCAACGATCGAACTCGGCATAGGCCTGCGCGAGCTTGAGGCCGAAGGTCACGGGCTCGGCATGAATGCCGTGGCTGCGGCCGATGCAGATCGTGTCCTTGTGCTCGTATGCACGGCGCTTCAGCACAACGAGAAGCTTGTCGAGGTCTTCGATGATAAGGTCAGCGGCGCGAACGAGCTGAATATTGAAGCAGGTGTCGAGCACGTCCGACGAGGTCATGCCCTGATGCACGAAGCGGGCTTCGTCGCCCACATGTTCGGCAAGGTTCGTGAGAAAAGCGATCACGTCGTGCTTCACTTCGCGCTCGATCTCGTCGATGCGGTCGATTTCCCACGCACCGCGCTCCCACACGGCCTTGGCAGCAGAAGCGGGAATGACACCGAGCTTCGCCTGCGCGTCGCACGCATGGGCCTCGATCTCGAACCAGATACGGAAGCGGGCCTCCGGTTCCCAGATTGCAGCCATTTGCGGGCGGGTATAGCGCGGGATCATCGGCGGGCTCCTTCACAGATTTCAGGCGGGGAAAGCGTTTCGCCGCGTGCGATACCAGAAACCGGGCCATTCGGCAAGGCTGCCGCTTGACAGGCGCGCCCTGCGGTCCGAGCATGCCGCCTGCAGATTTAAGGAGACATCGATGCGCCGTTCATTGCTTGCCGCCCTTCTCGCCTTCTCGAGCATCGCCCAGGCTGACGATTATCTGATCGAAAAGGCGAATGTGCTGATCTCCCCCATCGAGGCCGCACCCGAGGGCACCAAGGTGCTCATCAAAAACGACAGGATCGTCGCTGTAGGCCCCAACATTGCCGTTCCTGCTGGCGTCCGCCGGATCGATGGCAGCGGCAAATGGCTGATGCCGGGGCTGACGGAGATGCATGCCCACCTGCCGCGCGGCGGTGCGGAAGAAACCGAAACGCAGGAAACGCTGTTCCTGTATCTCGCCGGCGGCGTCACCACGGTACGTGGCATGCTCGGCGCCCCCGAACAGTTCAATGTACGCGACGCCATCAAGCGCGGCGATATTGCCGGCCCTACCTTCTATCTCGCAGCCCCGAGCCTGAACGGTGACAGCGTACGCAGCGCTGATGAAGGCCGCGAAAAGGTGGCAGCCTATGCCGACGAGGGCTGGGACCTTCTGAAAATCCATCCGGGGCTCAGCCTTGCCGAATATCAGGCGGTCGCCGAGGCGGCGAAAGAGAAAGGCATCCGTCTTGGCGGCCATGTGCCACAGGATGTGGGTATCCTGAACGCGCTGGCGGCCGGGCAGTCCTCCATTGACCATATGGACGGTTATATCTTCTGGCTCGGCGGGCAAGACCACGTGCTGACCGACGATGAACTCGCAGAGGCCGTGAAGGTGACGCTACAATCCGGCACCGTGATTGTGCCGACGCAGGCGCTGTTCAACCTCTTGCGCTCCGGCGGTGACAAGGAAGCCCTGCTGGCACGCCCCGAAAACCGCTATATGCGACCCGATCTAGTGAAAGCATGGGGCGCGACCGTTGACCAGATCGCGCTTGCCGCCAACGCCCAGATCGCCCCGAACCGCGACCGGCTCCTCAAGGCCTTTGCGGACGGCGGGGTGAAGATCGCGCTTGGCTCCGATGCGCCGCAAATCTTCTCTGTCCCCGGCTTTTCGATCGTGCGGGAGATTGAGGCCATGCGACATGCGGGCATGACAGATGCGCAAATTCTGGAAGCAGCACTTACCGTGCCTGCCGCCTATTTCAAGGATCAGGATTGCTTCGGCGTGGTGAAAGCAACCTGCCGGGCTGACCTCATCCTTGTGGACGTCGACCCGCGCAGCGACGCCATGGCGATGACCCGGCTTTCGGGCGTGATGGCAGCCGGGCGCTGGTACAGCCGCGAACGGATCGACAGCGAACTCGCCCTCATCGCCGAGCGCCACGCTAGCGAGTAAGCGCTTCCAGCACCGCCCGGCATTGGCCCAAGCTGAATTGCAGATTCATGGCTTCATGGATATGCACGAAGCCACCCCATTCATGCTCGTCGGAAAGCTGGATTTTCGCCTTGGCCGACTTGTTTTCGAAATCGCTCCTGAAAACGATGAAAAGCCGGTTGCCGTTCACATGGTGCGTCTTCACCCATGAGGTCACCATCTCGATGGGGCCGAGCTTGAGGCCGGTTTCTTCCATAACCTCGCGGCACAGGGCTTCCTCGATCGTTTCCCCCGCATCCACCTTGCCGCCGGGCAGGTCGTGGGCCCCACCGGTTTTCTTCAAGACCAGCACCCGCCGGTCGGAAGACACGATCACCGCCTTCACGGTGACCGGCAGGCGCGCTGCCATCAGATGCGGGAAGCGTCGGCCCAGCTGGCGAACCACAAGCGACTTCAGCACCATCAGATCAGCCCCTCGGACTTGAAGCTGGTGTGACCTTTTAGGCCAATGATCAGGTGATCATGCACCGCGATGCCAAGCTTGCTGCAGGCATCCGACACTTCCTTCGTCATGGCGATATCGGCACGCGAAGGCGTCGTGTCGCCCGACGGGTGATTGTGGACAAGGATCAGCGCGGATGCGCCAAGCTCCAGCGCCCGCCGCACCACCTCGCGCGGGTAGACCGGCGTCTGGTCCACGGTGCCCTCGCCTTGCACCTCGTCCGCGACGAGCACATTCTTGCGGTCAAGGAACAGCACGCGGAAACGTTCCCGCGTGTCATCGGCCATATCGAGCCGCAGATAATCGAGAAGCGCCTGCCAGTTTGACAGCACCGGTCGGGCTGTCACCTGTTCCTTCGCCATATGAAGGGCCGCCGCCTTCACAGTCAGGAGCGTCGCGGCCATTGCATCGGAAAGGCCCGCCGCACGCAAGGCACCAGCATCAGCGGCAAGCAGGCGACCGAGCGAGCCGAAACGGGTGATCAGGCCTTTCGCCATCGGCTTCACATCGCGGCGCGGGATTGCCAGAAACAGCAGAAGTTCAAGGAGTTCATAGTCAGCTACCCCGTCCGGACCTGCCTTCAGGAACCGCTCGCGCAGGCGCTGGCGGTGCCCGGCGGTATGATCCTTGACAGGCGTTTCGGGGAAGAGCTGATCCGTCATGAAACCTCAGAGCGCATAGGGCGGCTGAAACAGCCCTTTCGGGGAAAGCGTGAAAATTTCGTAGCCATCCTCGGTGACGGCAAGCGTGTGTTCAAACTGGGCCGACAGGCTCTTGTCACGCGTCACTGCCGTCCAGCCATCGTTCAGCACCTTGCAGTCCGGTCGGCCGGCGTTCACCATCGGCTCGATCGTGAAGAACATGCCGGGCTTCAGTTCCGGCCCCTGTCCCGGCTTGCCATAATGCACAACGCTGGGCTCATCATGGAAAACCCGGCCGATGCCGTGGCCGCAGAAATCACGAACGACCGAGAAACGGTTGGCTTCCACATGAGACTGGATCGCATGGCCGATATCGCCGAGCGTGGCGCCGGGCTTCACAGCCTCGATGCCTTTCCACATGGCCTCGAAGGTCACCTTCACCAGCCGTTCGGCCAGCACCTTGGGCTTGCCGACGAAATACATGCGGCTGGTGTCGCCGTACCAGCCATCAAGGATCACAGTGATATCGATATTCACGATATCGCCGTCCTTCAGGATCTTCTCGCCCGGAATGCCGTGGCAGATCACATGGTTGACCGACGTACAGATGGATTTCGGGAAGCCCTTGTAATTCAGGGGCGCCGGGATGGCGTTATGCTCGATGATGAAATCATGGCAAAGCTGATTGAGCGTCTCGGTCGTCACGCCCGGCACCACATGCGGCGTGATGAAATCCAGTACCTCGGCCGCCAGCTTGCCTGCCGCGCGCATGCCCGGGAAGGCATCGGGGCCATGGAGCTTGATGGCGCCGGTGCGGGATTCAGGGCTTTCGATGGCGTCGATATAGGTCATGGCGTGTCTTTACTTTCAACCGGCGGCGGGGGCCTCGAGCCCTTCTGCCTGCAAATATAGGGGAAGTGCGCCACCAAGCGCAATCGCATCGGGCGATAGATGGCAGGCCCGGACAAGGATTTCAACGCCGGCGTGATGCGCCTCGCTGAGCGCCGCTGCATATTTGGGGTCGATTTCCCACGCCGGACGGAAAGCCGAGCAGTCGCCCCGCTGCACCAGAAACAGCATCACGGCGCGCTCGCCCGCGGCCGCAACCGCCATCAGTTCGTGCAGGTGTTTGGTGCCGCGTGCGGTGACCGAGTCCGGGAACCGGGCTTCATCGCCTACGCGCAGCGATACATTCTTGATCTCGACATAGGCAGGCGGGCGGCCTTCGCCTTCCAGAAGAAGGTCGATCCGGCTCGCTTCGCCATAGGGCACCTCGCGCCGGATATTGTCGTATCCTGCAAGCTCAGGAATCAGCCCTGCCCCGATGGCCATTTCCGCCAGCCGGTTCGGATGCGCTGTATTGATGCCAACCAGATAGCCGTCCACCTCGATCATCTCCCACCGCCAGGCGAGCTTCGCCTTCGGGTTTTTGTTCGGTGAAAGATAGACCTTTGAGCCCGACTTGTTGCAGCCGAGCATCGATCCCGGATTGGCGCAGTGGGCAACCACCATCTCGCCGTCCGGCATCTCGATATCGGCCAGAAAGCGCTTGTAACGCCGCACAAGGCGGGCTTCCAGAAGGGGCGGATCGAAGCGGATCATGCGCGGGAGCCTAAAAAGGCCGGGCAAGCGATGCAAGGGGATAGTTGCCAAACAGCAACATAGGCCGAAAACCGTATGGGTTGCCGGGCGCTGTCGATCATTTTTCTATCGCGGATAGCGCAGGACTGTGACATTTCGGTTACGGATTTCGAGAAACCAGAGTCCGCATCGTCCGCCCGCACCCATCTGAGGCAGGATGATGACCTTAACCCTTCAGTGGAGGAAACCCATGCAATCCAACTGGCTGAAACGCGCCGGCATCCTTTCGCTTGGCACGTCGCTCACCGCCATTGCCTCGACTGCGGCTCTCGCTGCAGACGAAGCTGCCGGCTTTGAAGAGATCGTCGTAACGGCGCAAAAACGCGAACAATCGATCCAGGATGTTCCGATCTCGATCTCGACCCTCAGCGGCGAAAAAGTCAGCCAATTCTCGGAAGGCGGCGCTGACATCAAGTTCCTGGCCGCACGCATTCCGGGCGTAAACGCCGAATCGTCCAACGGCCGTGTGGCTCCGCGCTTCTATATCCGCGGCCTCGGCAACTCCGACTTCGACCTTGCTGCCTCGCAGCCGGTTTCGATCGTCATGGACGATGTCGTGATGGAAAACGTGGTCCTGAAAAGCTTCCCGCTTTTCGATATCGAGCGCGTTGAAGTCCTTCGCGGGCCGCAGGGCACCCTCTTCGGTCGCAACACTCCCGCCGGCATCATCAAATTCGACACCGTGAAGCCGAGCCAGGAAACTGAAGGCTATGTGAAAGCAAGCGTCGGCACGCTTGGCACCGGCGTCTTCGAAGGCGCCGTCGGCGGTGCACTTTCGGACGTTCTGTCGGCTCGCGTTTCGGCGCTTTGGACCCGTCAGGACGACTGGATCGACAACGGCTTCACCGGTGAAGACAGTGCAATGGGCGGCATGGACGACATGGCCGGCCGTATCCAGCTGCTCTATACCCCGAACGAAAGCATCCGCGCCCTGTTCAACCTGCATGGCCGCACCTATGACGGCACCGCAGCGCTGTTCCGCGACCATATCTTCAAGCCGGGCACCAACGACCTGAACGACAATTTCGATTGGAACACGGTCTATTACAACGACACCCACAACAACCCGCAAGAGTATGATTCGTGGGGCAGCTCGTTCAACCTGGCGATCGATCTGAACGACACCTACACGATCACCTCGATCACCGCCTACGAAACCGCTGACGGCCGCAGCCTCGGCGACATCGACGGCGGTAACGGCCCGGCTGCTTCGACCACGCAGGACGCCATCGATGACCTCGAGCAGGTCACCGAAGAACTGCGCATTTCCGGTCAGGCCACCGAGAAGCTGTTCGTGCAGGCTGGTCTCTACTATTTCGACAGCGACTTCACGATCATCACCTCGCCCTTCTTCATCCCCTCGTCTTCGGTTCGTCACACGAACGAAACCTGGGCTCTGTTCGGCCAGGCTGCCTATGACGTGAGCGAAGCCACGACCGTTACCGTCGGCGCCCGCTACACCGAAGATGACAAGACCCTGCACGGCGAGTTTGCCCTCGGCACCGTGTTCGACACCGACCTTTCGGGTGAGAAATTCACCTGGGACGTTGCTGTGAACCACACCGTGAACGATGACCTCAGCGTCTTCGCCAAGGTTGCGACCGGCTTCCGCGCCCCGACCATTCAGGGCCGTGACATCGCCTTCTTCGGCGTGCCGACCGTTGCCAAGGAAGAGACCGTAATCTCCTACGAAGCCGGCTTCAAAGCCACGCTTCTTGATGGTCTGATGCGCTGGAACGGTGCCGCTTACTACTGGGACGTTGATGGCCTGCAAGTGACCGCCGTTGGTGGCGCTGGCAACAACATCTCGCTCCTCAACGCCGAGAAAGTTATCGGCTACGGCGTCGAGACCGATCTTGAAGTGATCCTCAGCGACAACCTGACGCTGACCGGCGGCTTCGCCTGGACCCCGACGAAGATTAAAGACGACAATCTTCTCATCGGCGTTTGCACGGGCTGCCTGACGATCACCGATCCGATCGTGACCACCGCAGCCGGCACTGCTGCCCGCGTTGACGGCAACCCGCTCCCGAACGCGTCGAAATATACGCTGAACGTGGCGCTGGACTATGCCCAGCCGCTGGACAACGGCCGTGAAGTCTTCTTCTCGACCGATTGGGCCTTCCAGGGGAAAACTAACTTCTTCCTCTTCGAAGCTGCTGAAGCTTACACCAAGAACACCTTTGAAGGTGGCTTCCGTGCTGGCCTGCGCTGGAACGACGGTCAGCATGAAGTGGCTATCTTCGGCCGCAACATCACCAACGAAGCCAACGTCAAGGGCATCGTGGCCTTCAACGCCGGCGCTGACATCCAGTCGGCCTTCGTTGGTGAGCCCCGCGTTGTCGGCGTAGCCTTCACCTCGAAGTTCTAAGCGACAGACTATTGAACAAATGAAAAGCCCGGGCGGAAACGCCCGGGCTTTTTGCTTTTTATCGAAGAACTAAGAAATCAGACGAGACGGATCGAATGGCCACCATCCACCGGCAGGGCCACGCCGGTCACGTAGCTCGCCCCGTCGCCCGCCAGCATCAGGAAGGGCGCACGCAGCTCGGAAAGCTCGCCGTGACGCTTCGGCGGCGACTTCTGCACCATCGCCTTGCCAATATCGCTTTCAAGATAGGTGTCGTTGATTTCCGTCTTGAAATAACCGGGACAGATGGCGTTGACGCGGATACCGAAACGGAACAGCTCGGTCGCCAGCGCTTTGGTCATCTGCACCACCGCCGCTTTCGAGGTCGCATAGGCGAACTGCTGCGGTGCCACGCCAAGGCCGAGGATCGAGGCGGTGTTGATGATCGAGCCGCCGGTTTTGGCTTCCACCATCCGGCGCGCCCCTTCCCGGGCCACGCGCCACGCACCCTTGAGATTCGTGTTCATCACGAAATCCCAATCTTCCTCGTCATGTTCCAGCGCCCATTTGGGGCAGGCCACTCCGGCATTGTTGGCCACAATGGTGACCGTGCCGAAAGCTTCCTCGGCGGCATCGAAGGCGGCAGCCACGCTTTTGCCGTCCGTCACATCCATCGCAACAGCGAGCGTCTTGTGGCCGGTTTCAGCGGCGATCTTGTCAGCGAGCGCCTGGATGCGTTCGGTACGGCGCGCTGCCAGCACCACATGGGCACCGGCAAGCGCCGCCGTATGGGCAAGCTCGGCGCCGATCCCCGACGACGCGCCGGAAACCAGCACCGTCTTGCCTTGCAAGCTGAAGAGTCCGTCCAGAAGCGTCGTCATAGGGACCAGTCCTTTCTTGTCAGTTACTGAAGGCGGGGATGCCGGTGATGGCACGGCCAAGGATCAGCGCATGCACATCATGGGTGCCTTCATAGGTATTCACGGCTTCAAGGTTCATCGCATGGCGGATGACATGGAATTCATCCGATACGCCGTTGCCGCCGTGCATGTCGCGGGAAATACGGGCGATCTCCAGTGCCTTGCCGCAGTTGTTGCGCTTGATCAGCGAAATCATTTCAGGTGCGAAACGATCTTCATCGATCAGGCGGCCGACGCGCAACGCAGCCTGCAGGCCAAGCGCGATATCGGTTTCCATCTGGGCGAGTTTCAGCTGCGGGATCTGGTTTGCAGCGAGCGGACGGCCGAACTGCTTGCGGTCCAGCTGATACTGGCGGGCAGCGGCGAAGCAATATTCAGCAGCACCCATCGCACCCCAGGCAATGCCGAAACGGGCACGGTTGAGGCAACCGAAGGGCCCGCCAAGGCCATCAGCGTTCGGCAGCAGGTTCTCTTCCGGCACGAACACATTGTCCATGACGATTTCGCCGGTGACCGAAGCGCGCAGAGAGAATTTGCCTTCGATCTTCGGGGTCGACAGGCCTTCCATGCCGCGCTCGAGGATGAAGCCCTTGATACGGCCATCAAGCTTGGCCCACACAACCATCACATCGGCGATCGGGCTGTTGGTGATCCACATCTTGTTGCCGGTCAGCTTGTAACCGCCATCGACGACGACAGCGCGGCTGGCCATGCCACCGGCGTCCGAGCCATGGTCGGGCTCAGTGAGACCGAAGCAGCCGACGAGCTCGCCCGACGCCATCTTCGGCAGATATTTCATGCGCTGCTCTTCCGAGCCGTAAGCATAGATCGGGAACATGGCGAGCGAGCTTTGCACCGACATGGCGCTACGGTAGCCGCTGTCCACCCGTTCGATCTCGCGCGCGACAAGGCCGTAAGACACATAATTGGTACCGGCGCAGCCGTATTTTTCGGGGATCGTCATGCCAAGGAGGCCAAGCTCGCCCAGTTCGCGGATGATTTCGCGGTCGAACTTCTCATGGCGGTTGGCTTCAAGGATACCCGGCATCAGGCGGTCCTGCGCATAGCCACGGGCCGTATCGCGGATCATCCGCTCTTCTTCGGTCAGCTGGCCATCGAGATCAAAGGGGTCTTCCCAATTGAAGGGCACGATCCCCTTCTTGTAATTCATCGACATGGTTTCATTCTCTTTGGGGCGCCGGGCCGGGGATGGCCATGCATGCGCCGGGACAAGTCATTCTGGAAGCGCGACGATAGCCTGCCCTATTTGGCCGGACAACACCCAATCGGAAACTGCCCGGATAGCGAACAGGCATCGGGCACAAGCTAGAACCAACCGGCCTTCCTGAGCCACACAACTAGCGCCACCCCGCACGCCATCAGGCCACCGGTCACCCACCAGAAGGCGAAGCCGTCTTCTGCCCCCGGCATACCGCCGACATTGATGCCCAGAAGCCCGGTCACGAAGCTCAGCGGCAGGAAAATCGCCGCGACCACGGAAAGCCGGTACATGTTGCGGTTCAGTTCGTCCTGAGTTGCTGCCATCAGGGCTTCACGCTGGATCTGCAACCGTTCGCCAAGGGCTTCAAGCTCATCCAGCATCCGGGCAATGCGTTCGCCTGCCTCGCTGAAACCCAGTCGGTTGGTGTGGTTGAGCCACGGGAAGCCTTCGGCCACCAGTTCATCGATCGCCAGCCGCATGGCACCGAGATGCCGGCGATAATGCAGGCCAAGGCGGCGCAGGCGCGCGATCAGTTCGCGGATTTCCTCGCCTTCTGCTTCCTCGTCGATCAGGTCTTCAAGGTCGTTGGCATCGCTCTGGAGACCCGCAATCATCAGAGAGATGCTCTCGGTCGCCGACAGGCAAAGGGCAGCCAGCAGATCCCCCGCCTTCTTGGGGCCGCGGCCAAGCTCCAGCCGTTCCTGCACCCGGCGCACCGCCTTGATCGGCACCCGTTCGTAGGTCAGCACGCTTTTGCCATCGGTCCAGACGCGCAGCGAGACGACCTCGCCGGGTTCGGCGCCGGGGTTGAGGTTTGGCACCTTCAGGATCAGCAGCGCTTCATCGCCCAGGGCTTCGAAACGGGCGCGGGTTTCCTTTGATCGCATGGGCTCAAGGAGCGCGGATTCGAGTGTGTGCGCGGCACGCGGCTCTGCCTCGCCCTGCGGTTCCCAGTTCAGGCTGCCATGTTCCCAGAGCGCGCCTTCCCCCACCTCGCACGGCTGCGCGGTGGCGCCGCCCTTGCCATCCAAAGCCAGGCGGAAAAGCAGCGTCGCTTCGCCCGAGACCATATCCATGCGGCTCCTCCCTTTCCGGACCGACAGGCTGCAAGCCTGCCCCAAGCGGGCGAAAGGTGCAATGGCGATGGGATGTTATCTCAGACGCGCTCGATGAGCAGCGCGATCCCCTGCCCCACCCCGATGCACATGGTGGCAATACCGTAGCGCCCGCCGCGCCGCTCGAGTTCGCGGGTCAGCGTCAGCGCGAGGCGTGCGCCGCTCATGCCCAGCGGGTGGCCGAGCGCGATGGCACCACCGTTCGGGTTCACATGATCCGCATCGTCCGGCAGGCCAAGCCCGCGGGTAACAGCAAGACCCTGCGCCGCGAAGGCCTCGTTCAGTTCGATCACATCGATATCGCCGATCTTGAGGCCCGTACGAGCCAACAACCGCTCGGTGGCGGGGAGCGGCCCGATCCCCATCAGGCGCGGTGCCACACCGATTGTGGTGCCCGCCACAATGCGGGCGCGCGGGGTGAGGCCGTGGCGTTTGGCTGCCTCGTCGGAGGCGACCACGAGCGCTGCGGCCCCATCGTTGACGCCCGAGGCATTGCCCGCCGTTACCGTGCCGCCCTCGCGGAAGGGGGTCGGCAATTTGGCGAGGCTTTCAAGTGTCGTATCCGCACGGGGATGTTCGTCCGCTTCCAGTGTGCGCACTTCCTTGCGCGAAACACGGACTTCCACGGGCATGATCTCACCCTTGAAGAACCCGTCCGCTGCCGCCTTGGCTGCACGCTGCTGCGAGCGCAGCGCGAAGGCATCCTGATCGGCGCGAGCAATATTGTAGGCCTCGGCTACATTCTCGGCAGTCTCTGGCATAGAGTCGGTGCCGAAACGCTTATCCATCAACGGGTTGACAAAGCGCCAGCCGATGGTCGTGTCATAAATCCGCGCGTCGCGGGAATAGGCACTTTCAGCCTTTGGCATCACGAAGGGTGCGCGCGACATGCTTTCCACCCCGCCCGCAAGGATGAGGTCAGCGTCGCCCGCCTTGATGGCACGCCCGGCCATCGCCACGGCATCAAGCCCCGATCCGCACAGGCGGTTGACCGTCACGCCGCCGACACTTTCCGGGAGGCCAGCGAGGAGAGATGCCATCCGGGCCACGTTCCGGTTGTCCTCGCCCGCCTGGTTGGCACAGCCGAGGATCACGTCGTCGATCAGCGATGGATCAAGCGACGGATGCCGCCTCACGAGCTCGGCGAGCGGCAGGGCAGCCAGGTCATCAGCCCTCACGGGCGCCAGCGCGCCGCCGAAGCGGCCAATCGGGGTGCGGATGCCATCGCAGATCCAGGCATTAGCCATCGGAAGTCTCCTCTCCTGTTGCCCTGATTTATCGGGCCTTCGGCGCCTCAGCGCAACGCTTTCGCACAAAGCTTCGCATTGCGCACAGTAATTTCAGGCACACGCGTTTCCCTGCATGACAAGCACGAAAAGGTCGTTATAAGCTATTGAAATGACCGATGTTGACCGCCGCCTGCGCATTGCTGTCCGCTCCTTTGTGGACATTTACCGCGAAATCGAACGGGCCGCCCGTGTAGGGCGGATGACGATCCCGCAGTACAAGCTTTTGCTGTACTTGCGCGCCGGCCCGCAGCGCGCTGGTGAACTGGCCGCCCTTGCCGCCGTCAAGAAGCCGACAATCACCCCGATTGTAGCAACCCTTGAAGACCGTGGCTGGGTAGCGCGCGAGGCAGACCCCGATGACCGCCGCTCAAGCCGCCTGATGATGACGGACGAAGGACGCGTCGCCATGAATGCCTTCGAAAGCGAACTGGCCGAGGTGCTGGACACGCTCCTGCCGGAAGGCAGCAAGGAACATTTCTACGAGATGTTCGATATCCTCAACACCGCGCTTTATTCGAGCGTCGAGGAGCGGCTGCGCTATTTCGAATTCGAATAGCCAACAAAAAAGGCGGCCCCGAAGGACCGCCTTTCGCCCGAGATCAAACCCGATCAGAAGCTGAGTTTTTCATACCGCGCCAGATGATGGTCGATGGAGCCGAAAAGCCCCTCAAGGATCGTTGCGCGCTTGAAATAATGGCCAACCGCCAGTTCATCCGTCATGCCCATGCCGCCATGGATCTGGATGGCATTCTCGCCGACGAATTTGCAGGCACGCCCGACCTTGGCTTTGGCAAGCGACACCGCAGCTGCACGGGCTTTAGCATCCTCGCCGAGCTTCAGGGTCGCCATCAGGGTCATTGAAACGGCCTGCTCGACTTCCATGAACATGTCGACCATGCGGTGCTGCAGCACCTGGAAATCGGCAATCGCACGGCCGAACTGCTTGCGTTCCTTGGCATATTGCATCGTCTGCGCATGCAGCTGGTGCAGGCAGCCGACCGCTTCGGCGCAGGCCGCAACGGTCGCTTCATCCACCACAAGCTCGATGTCGGCAAGGCCGTCTTCGGCGGTGAGGCGCGCATCTGCACCAACCGACACGCCATCGAACTGCACTTCGGCCGCCATACCACCATCAACGGTGGGGTAGGACCGCATGCTGATGCCGTCAGCCCCGGCTTCCACAAGGAAGGCGGCGACACCCGTCGCGGTTTTCGCTGTCACCACAAAATGCGTGGCCCAAGGGGCGCCGGCGACGACCGATTTCTGGCCGCTGATCGTGTAGCCACTGCCCGAGGCTTTGGCTTCGGTTTTCACAGCCGAGAGATCATACCGGCCGGTCGGCTCGGCATAGGCAAAGGCGACGATGGCCTCGCCCGAGATGATCTTTTCGATCATGCCTTCGGCCGCCGGGCTTTTCGACCGTTTCAGGAAGCCACCCGCCACCACAACGGTGGAAAGATAGGGCTCCACGGCCAGCGCCTTGCCGAACTCTTCCATGATCAGCATGTTTTCAAGCGCGCCGCCGCCAAGGCCGCCCTGCTCTTCCGAGAAGGCGGCACCAAGGATGCCAAGCTCTTCGGCAAGTGCGGTCCATACAGCCGGATCGCGACCGGCGTCAGAGCCGGTCATCTTGCGGCGGGCTTCGAAATCATAGGCATCGGCGAAATAGCGCGACAGGGTGTTCCTGAGAAGGGTCTGTTCTTCGGTATATTCGAAATTCATGGTTCTTCTTCCGTCCCTTAGAGCCCGAGGACCATCTTGGCGATGATGTTGCGCTGGATCTCGTTCGATCCGCCATAAATGCTGGTTTTGCGCATGTTGAAATAGCGGGGTGCCGCCTGATGCGCATAATCCGGCCCGATCGGATAGATATTGTCGCCGTCCTCCGGGAAGCCACGGAAGTAAGGCGCGCCGTAATGGCCGACAGCCTCGAGCACCAGTTCGGTGATGCGCTGCTGCACTTCGGTGCCCTTGATCTTCAGGAGGCTCGATTCCGGCCCCGGCCCCTTGCCGGCCTGTTCGTTCGCGAGAACGCGCAGCTCGGTATATTCAAGGGCGGTGAGGTCCATTTCCAGTTCGGCAATCTTGCGGCGGAAGAAGGGATCCTCGATGAGCGGGCGGTCGTTTGCCTGCTCGGTCTTGGCGATCTGCTTCAGCTTCTCGATACCGCGCTTGGAGCGCGCCACACCGGCGATCCCGGTACGTTCGTGCGCCAGCAGGAACTTGGCGCAGGTCCAGCCCTTGTTTTCGTGGAAGATGCGGTTTTCGACCGGCACTTTCACATTATCAAGGAAGACCTCGTTCACTTCATGCTCGCCGCCGAGCGTAATGATCGGCCGCACGGTGATGCCCGGCGACTTCATGTCGATCAGCAGGAAGGAGATGCCCTCCTGCATCTTGGCGTCCGGATCCGTCCGCACAAGGAAGAAGCCCCAGTCGGCATGCTGGGCAAGCGTCGTCCAGGTTTTCTGTCCATTGACGATATAATGGTCACCCTGACGCTCGGCCTTGGTGCGAAGCGATGCGAGGTCCGACCCGGCACCCGGCTCCGAATAGCCCTGACACCACCAGTCTTCGCCCGAAAGGATGCGCGGCAGGAAGCGCGCCTTCTGCTCCGGCGTGCCGAAGGTATAGATCACGGGCCCGACCATGTTGATGCCGAAAGGCAGGATCATCATCGTATCGGCCTTCGCGCATTCTTCGGCGAAGATATAACGCTCGACCGTCGACCAGCCGGGGCCGCCATATTCTTTCGGCCAGCCCGGCGCCACCCAGCCCTTTTTGGCAAGGATGCGATGCCAGGCCAGATAATCCTCTTTGCCGAGCTCTTCGCTGTCGGCCATTTTGGATTTCAGGTCTTCGGGATAATTTTCCGCGATGAAGGCACGGACCTCTTCCCGGAACGCGATCTGCTCCGGCGTGAAATCGAGATTCATGATCGTCCTCTCCCCATGGTGCGCCTCGGGCCAGCCGCCACACACCATCTCAATTAGTTAGTGATCCTAACCAGATTGCCACACTCGGCGCGCACGGGCAATCCCGCATCAAACCGAACGGTCTTAAAATTGGCCTTGGCCCCATATCCCCATCCGTGCCAGTGTGATAGCCGGGCCGGGCGGCGTCAAGAACCGACCGACCGGCCAGTCAGATGCTCAGGGAGGCAGCATCCAGTGCCTGAAAAAAGCCCGACATTCCGGCGCGATTTCGCGCTTCTTTTCACTGTGCTTCTCGTGGTCGCGGCAGGGAACACAGCGCTGCAGTCCGTCTTACCCTCTATCGGGCGCCTGTTACATATCTCGGATGTGCTGATCGCCATCATCTTTTCCTTCTCCGCCCTTCTCTGGACCGTCGCTGCCCCCTTCTGGGCACGCCAGTCGGACCTCCGTGGCCGCAAGCGGCTGGTGCTGATCGGGCTTGGCGGCTATGTGGTTTCGATGACAGCCTGCGGCCTCGCGATCTTCGCGGGCATCGAAGGCTGGCTGCCGGCCCTTGCCGTTTTCCTGTTCTTCACCGTGGCGCGCGGTCTTTTCGGCCTATTCGGTTCGGCCTCCAACCCGGCGGCGCAAGCCTATGTGGCGGCGCGTACCTCGAAGGCTGAACGCACACAGGCGCTGGCCACACTCGGGTCCGCCTTCGGGCTGGGCACCGTGCTTGGCCCCGCCATGGCGCCCTTCCTGATCCTGCCGGTTGTCGGGCTTTCCGGCCCCATCTTTTCCTTCGCCGTGATCGCGCTTGTCACTGCCATCACCATCCTGAAGCTGCTGCCGAACGACACGGTCGTCCTGAAGGCCGGGGATGGCGGCGCGGCAGCGAGCCTGCCGAGCATCGGTGGCGGACCGACCGGCGCTTCTGCAGTGGCGGCGGACAAAGGTGCGAAGCACCGCCTTTCATGGCGGGACGAGCGCGTCATGCCCTTGATGATTTTCGGCTTCATGATGGGCAGCATGCAGGCGCTGACCGGCCAGACGCTCGGCTTTCTGATCATCGACCGCACGGGCCTTGGCCCCACTGAAGCCGCCCACCAGATCGGCATCGCGCTGATGGCGGGCGCTGTGGCCACGCTCTTTGCGCAGTGGGGCCTGATCCGCATGTTCCATATGACACCGCGCCAGCTGATGCGCTGGGGCGCGGCCATGGCCTTTGCGGGTACGCTTATCACCGCGCTGACGCCCGATTTTTACGGGATCGTTGTCGCCTTCGCGCTGACCTGCATGGGCTACGGTTTCGCGCGGCCGGGCTTCACGGCGGGTGCCTCGCTCGCGGTCGGAGAAGCCGACCAGGGGGCGGTTGCCGGCGCGGTGACGGCGGTGAACGGCTCCACCTTCATCCTTGCCCCGGCCATCGGCATCGGGCTTTACCAGATTGCCCAGCCCCTGCCCTTCCTTGCCGCCGCTGCCTGCCTTGCGGCCCTGTATGTCTATGCCTACAGGAACCGCGTGCTGGCGCAGGATTATGACGACGGCAAGGAGGAAGCCGCCTGATCAGGCAGCGCTGAAGCCCTTGCCTTCCTTCACGAGTCTTTCAAGGAGGGCCGACGGCTTGAAATCCTCGCCCATTGTGGTCTCGAACTCCTGCATGCGTTTCAGCACCTTGTCGAGGCCCACGAGTTCGCCCCAGAACATCGGGCCGCCGCGATAGACCGGCCAGCCGTAGCCGTTGATCCAGACGATATCGATGTCGGACGCTCGGTAGGCCTTGCCTTCCTCCAAAATCTTGGCGCCTTCATTGACCATGGGATACAGGCAGCGCTCGAGGATTTCCTCATCGCTGATGCTGCGGCGCTTGATGCCGGCCTTGGCGGAAAGGTCGAGGATGATCTTTTCCGTCACCGGGCTTGGGCTGCCGACGCGCTTCTCGTCATAATCATAGAAGCCTGCACCGGTTTTCTGGCCACGCCGGTCCATCTCGCACAGAAGGTCGCGGACGGTTTCACCCTTCGAGGTTTCCTTCGACCAGCCGATATCGAGACCGGCGAGATCGCCCATCTGGAACGGCCCCATCGGCATGCCGAAATCATAAAGCACACGGTCCACATCCCACGGCATCGCACCCTCGAGGATCAGCTTCTGTGCCTCGCGCTGGCGGGCTGCGAGCATGCGGTTACCGATGAAGCCGTGGCAGACGCCTGCCACCACACCGACCTTGCCAATGCGGCGGGCGAGATCGAGCGCCGTGACAAGCACATCAGGTGCCGTTTTCTCGGCCCGCACAATCTCCAGCAGCCGCATCACATTGGCGGGCGAGAAGAAATGGAGCCCCAGCACATCGCCCGGCCGTTTGGTGACCGAAGCGATCTCGTCCACATCCAGATAGGATGTGTTGGTGGCAAGGATCGCGCCGGGCTTGGCAAGCGCATCAAGCTTGGTGAAGACCTCCTTCTTGATGTCCATATTTTCAAACACTGCCTCAATGATGAGGTCGGCATCCGCCACCGACGTGAGTTCAAGGCTGCCGGTGAGACACCCCATGCGCTTTTCCACATCGTCCGCGCTGATACGGCCCTTGGCGGCGGTGTTTTCGTAATTCTTGCGAATGACGCCGAGCCCGCGCTGCAGCGCCTCGTCTTTCATTTCGATGATGGTGACCGGGATACCGACGTTCGCGAAATTCATCGCGATACCACCCCCCATGGTGCCTGCCCCGATGATGGCAACCTTGCCGATGCTGCGCGGCTTCACGTCAGCTTCAAGACCCGGGATCTTCGCGGCTTCGCGTTCCGAGAAGAAGACATACCGCTGGGCGGCCGACTGGCTGCCGGTCATCAGCTTCATGAAAGCATCGCGCTCGAACTTCATGCCCTCGTCGAACGGCAGGTTCACCGCGGCCTCGATACATTTGATATTGGCCTCGGGCGCCTCGAAGCCCCGGAACTTGCGGGCGTTCGCCTTGCGGAAGTCGTCAAAAAGACCGGGATTGGCACGGGCTTCGGCGAGCTTCTCGTCCATATCGCGGATCCGGCGGAGCGGCTTGCCTTCCGACACGGCCTTGCGCGCAAAGGCGATGGCCGCGGCTTCAAGCCCGCCCTCTTCCGCCAACTCGTCGACCAGCCCCATTGCGTGCGCCTTTTTCGCAGGCACATGGTCGCCGCCTGTGACCATCTTGAGGGCTGCGTCTGCCCCCACAAGGCGCGGCAGGCGCTGCGTGCCGCCGGCGCCAGGCAGAAGGCCAAGCTTCACTTCGGGCAAACCGCATTTGGCCGAAGGCACCGCCACCCGCCAATGACAGGCGAGCGCGACCTCAAGCCCGCCCCCGAGCGCGGTACCATGGATCGCCGCCACAACCGGTTTGCCGGCATTCTCGATCGCTTCTTCCACGTCGTGGAGGCTCGGCCCCTGCATCGGCTTGCCGAACTCGCGAATATCGGCACCAGCGATGAAAGTGCGGCCATCGCAGGCCAGCACAATGGCCGCGATATCACTGTTGGCGCTCGCCGCCTCGAATGCAGCCTTCAGCCCCGCGCGCACATCGGCAGACAGGGCATTCACCGGCGGATTATCGACCCGCACAACGGCCAGATCGTCCGCGGTTTCAAGCCTCACAGTACCGCTGAATTTGGTCACAAGCATGCTCACCTCCCTTGATCAGATGATTTCGCGGGGGATTGTAAGGGAGGCTAACCAAATTGACGATTCAATTTTCCGAAACGGCAGCCTCGGCCATGTCCGGCTGGCGCACGGGCAGGCCGACAGTCACGGTTGTGCCCTCCCCTTCGGCGGAATCGAGCCATACGGTGCCATTGTGGCGGCGGGCGATCTCGCGCACGATGGCGAGGCCAACGCCGTGCCCACCGGCAGTATCGGACCTGTCCCCACGCTGGAACATTTCGAACACATTGGGCAGCTTGTCGGCCGCGATGCCACGCCCGGTATCCGTCACATGGACGCTGATCCAGTCGCGGTCGCCTTTCGCCTGGATGTCGATGCGACCATGATCGGTATATTTCACCGCGTTCGACAGGATGTTTTCAAAGAGGCGCCACAGGAGCAGCTTGTCTCCAATTATCGTCAGCTTGCCTTCAGTCTTCAGATTGATGGCCAGCCCCTTGCGCCGGGCATCCAGCTCCAGTTCGTTGGCGATACTGCTGAACATTTCGTCCAGATCGAACTCGCTGAGCTCCAGCGCGATGGCGCCGGACTTCAGCCGCTGCACTTCCACAATCTGCCGCACCAGCGCGCTCAGCCGTTGGCCCGCGTCGCGGATGTCGCGCACATAGTCAAGATTGCGCCCGCCAAGCTTGTCGCCATGCACTTTCATTTCCAGCATTTCGGAAAAGCCGATGATCGCATTGAGCGGCGTCTTGAAATCGTGGCTGACATTGGCAAGCATCGCGTCGCGCGCTTCGATTTCGGCCTGCAGCTGTTCATTGAGGGCAGCGTGATCCAGCATCAGCTGTTCAAGCCGGGCCGTGCGGGCCTTCACGCGCTCCTCCAGTTCGTTGATCAACTGGTCCCGGTCGGCCTCTGCCTTTTCCTTCTCCCGGATCCCGGCCAGCAATTCCTCGTTCAGCTTCGCCATGCCGGCAACCGAAGGTACACCTGCGATATGCCGCTTGTTGGCAAGAAGGAACACCGCCGTGCCGAGCGAAACCGCAGCCGTCGCCGCCTTTAGCACGCCCTGCAGGGCATAGACCGGCTGCCACATGGTGATAATACCAAACACGTGGGTGATGCCGCAAAGGAGGATGAAAGCCGCAAAGAGCACCGCGACGGGCGCCGGCAGCAGGTCCGGCCGTTCACGGCGCACCATCAGTAGCACAAAAGGGATGATGAAATAGGCAAGCGCAATCGCAGCATCGGAGCCGACATGCAGATGGATGATCCTGTCATCCCAGATCAGGCAATAGCCATGGGGAGCAAAACCCGCATCCCCCACGAGCCACTCGTAGAGACTAGACATGACACGACCCCCAGTCGCCCGATACTGCTACGGTACGGCGGCATGAGCCTGGCACCCGCCACGAACCGCAGATCATATAGCAAAAGGCGAGAAAAACAACCAAGGCACCACCTTTCCTATCCGCTTGTATGATGGACGAATGCTTGACCGCCCCTTATAGTTCGTGCACCTAACCAAATATGGACCGACAGCGAGAAACGGCGACGCAACATGAGTGACCTGATTCCCCTGAGTGATGTGATCAACGGCCTTGCCCCGGCAGGCGATGGCTTCAGCCTGACAATCCCCCCCGGCTGGGGCCAAGGGCGCTCGGCCTTCGGCGGCCTGACGGGCGCTCTTGCCGTCAATGCCATGCGGCAAAAGCTCGGTGCGGATGAACGGCCACTGCGTTCGCTCCTCGTTTCTTTCGTTGCTCCCGTCCTACTTGGCGAAAAGGCCGATATTGAGGCAAACATGTTGCGGGCCGGCAAGTCGGTCATTCAGGCCGAATCCCGGCTGATATCGGGCGGCAGTGTCGCAGCCGTCGCACAGGCCGCCTTTGGCCACGCCCGCCCCACCAAAAGTTCGGCGCCGCTTGCTGCCTTCACGCCCGAGCCGCGCGACAGTGTGCCCGCGGCCCCTTTCGTGAAAGGCCTGTTCCCTGATTTTCTCGAGAATTTTGAAATCCGCTGGACCGGCGGCGGCATCCCGTCAAGCGGCAGCAATTCCACCCGCATCGGCATGTGGGTGCGCTTCCGCAAGCCGGTGGACCAGACACTGGCCACCGAACGGCTGATCGCCATCGCCGACATGCCGCCGCCTGCCATGCTGTCGCATTACCGCGAGCGCAAGACCGCCAGCTCGCTCACCTGGTCGCTCGATTTCCTCGTCGACCCGCGCGAGGTGACTGGCGAATGGTTCTATCTGGACTTTTCACTCGATGCCGCTGACGGCGGCTACTGCCAGCAAACCGGCCGCATCTTCACAGAAGACGGCCGGCTTGTGATGATCGGGCATCAGGTGATGGTCTATTTCGAATAGTCAGGCGATGCCGTGGCGAAGGGTGCCGACGCCGTCGATTCCCCCTTCGATGATCGCACCCTTCGTGACCGCCCCTACCCCCGCTGGTGTACCTGTGAAGATCAGGTCACCGGGAGCAAGCGTCACAAAACGCGAAAGCTCGGCAATGATGGCAGGCACGGACCAGATCATCTGGCTGAGATCGGCGTCCTGCTTTACCGCGCCGTCCACCGAAAGCCAGATCCGTCCAGCGGCCGGGTGACCGATCTTTTCAGCAGGCGCCAGCGTGCCGATAGGAGCCGACTGGTCGAACCCCTTGGCCATATCCCAAGGCGAGCCGCTTTTCTTCGCCGCCCCCTGCAGGTCACGCCGGGTCAGGTCGTTGCCGACGGCATAACCGAACACATGCGACAGCGCGTCCGCCTCGGCGAGGTTGGCACCGCCTGACTTCAGCGCAACAACAAGCTCGATCTCGAAATGCAGGTCAGCCGTCATCGGTGGATAGGCGGCATCGGCACCATCGGTGACCAGCGCGTCAGCAGGTTTCGAGAAGAAGGTCGGCGGCACCGATTTGGGATCGCCGCCCATTTCGCGCACATGGTCGGCATAATTACGGCCGACGCAATAGATGCGGTGCACCGGGAAGCGGTCATCCGTTCCGTCAACGGGGACGGATGCAATGGCGGGCGCAGGGATCACGAGATCGGGCATGGAACAGGCTCCACAAGGTCAGCGGGACAAGGATACGGGGGTAACTGCCCCCGCCTCGCCCCGGCTTACCCTGACGCCATAGACCTTGGCAAGCAGCGTATCGGTGAGCACATCGGCAGGTGTACCTTCCGCCACCTTGCGGCCGCCATCCAGCACGATGAGGCGGTCGCAATAACGCGCGGCGAGCGACAGGTCGTGCATCACCACAACGACCGCCTTGCCGCCGGTTGCCACCTCTTTCAGCACATTCATCACGCTCAGCTGGTGGGCAGGGTCAAGCGCGGCCACCGGCTCGTCAGCGAGCAGCAGCGGTGCGTCCGCCGCTAGTGCCCGGGCCAGCAGCACGCGGGCACGTTCGCCGCCGGAAAGTTCGGTCGCCGGGCGGTCTCGCAAGCCTGCGATATCGGCAAGCCTCATGGCCCGCTCAATCGCCTCCCGGTCGACTTCGCTTTGCCGCGCAAATATCGGCCGTGCGCCGCGCCCGAGGGCGACAAGGGCTTCCACCGAAAGCGGCCAATGGACCGTCGGACTTTGCGGCAGATAGGCAATGCGCCCTGCCAGTCGGTGAGCGGGCAAGCTGGATACATCCTCCCCCATCAGGGTAAGCGTACCGGTCGTGAGCGGCAGGAACCGCAATAGCGCGCGCAACAGGCTCGTCTTGCCGGCACCGTTGGGGCCGATAAGGCCAACAAGCTCCCCAGCCGAAACGGTCATATCCACGCCGTCCACCACCCAGCGATTGCCGAGGCTGACGGTCAGGCCTTTCGCTTCCAGTATCAGGCTCATCGCATCTGCCGCCGTGTCTTGAGGATAAGGGCGAGGAAGAAGGGTACGCCCAGAAGGGCGGTGAGCACGCCGAGCTTCAGTTCCTGTTCGGTCGGTATCACCCGGAGGAGCGCATCGGCAAGCGTCACCAGCAGCGCGCCGCCTAGCGCAGACGGCAGCAACAACCGCGCCGGATCGTGCCCTACAAAGGGGCGGATCATATGGGGCACCATCAGGCCGACGAAGCCGATGGTGCCGGCGATGGCCACCGACGCGCCAACCGCGAGTGCGCTGCCGACGATCACCAGAAACCGCACCCGGCGCAGGTTGACCCCCGCGCTTTCCGCTACATCATCGTCAAGGGTGAGGTGCGCCAGCGACGGCCCCGCCATCATCAGCAGCACCCAGCCCGGCAGCATGAAGGGAAGCGCCAACAGGATATCGGCCTCCGACCGGTTGGCGAGCGAGCCCAACAACCACATCACGATGTTGCCGAGCGAGAAAGGATTGGGCGACAGGTTCATGGCAAGCGAGGTAAGCGCCCCGGCAAGGTGCGAAAGCGCGATGCCGACAAGGATCAGCGTCAGCGCACTCGGGTCCCGCCGGGCGAACACATAAAGAAGCGACGTGGACAGAAGTGCCCCGACGAGCGCAAAGCCCGGTACCGCATAGGCGCTGACAGCACTGAGCCCGTAATAAAGCGCTATGACGGCCCCGAGGCTAGCACTGGCGCTGACGCCGATCACGCCGGGGTCCGCGAGCGGGTTTTTGAGCAGCCCCTGCAGGGCCGCGCCGGCAAGGCCGAGCGACGCGCCGACCATCAGCCCCGCCACAAGACGCGGCAAGCGGATTTCCCGCACGATGAGGGCAGCCTTGTCACTTTCAGGATTGCCAACGAGGCCGGTCAGTACGTCACCGAGGCCGAGGCTGGTGCTGCCGACTGCCAGCGCCAACAGGCAGGCAAGGACAAGAAGTGCGACAAGCACAAGATTGACCCGTCCACCGATCATCGGGAGCCCCCTTCCGCGCGTTGCAAGGGATAGGCAGTCTCGGCGATCTGCTCGGCAGCTTCCACTGCGAACCAGGCACCGCAGGAAAGATAGCGCGACGGGATCATCACCACGGGCCGCGTCGCCAGAAGGTCACGAAACAGGCTGTGCCGGGCGATGGACCAGTGATCGATATAATTGCGATCCAGATCGAAGAAACCGCCGACGATCAGGTCCGGCGGGTCAGTCACCAGCGCTTCAAGGTCGATCGGATACCAGCCGGCGCGGCCACCTTCCGCCGCCATATTGACCACGCCGCCCGCCCGCATCAATTCGTCCACGAAGGTGCCCGCACCGGTCGTCACGCCGCCGGGTGTTACATAAAGCGCGCGGAGGGTTGGTCTTCCTTCGGCGCGCGCCTTCAACTCACTGCGCGCGGCATCGAACGCCGCTTTCAGCGCAGCGGCCTTTTCCGACCGACCGAGCGCTTCGCCCACCGCAAGCAGGGCCTCGCCCGCCGCATCAAGGCTGTCTGCATAGGGGATATCCACACCGCGCATACCAAACTTGCCAAGATACCGGGTGGCCTCGAACCCGCCGCCCCAGGCGCGAACGACGATGCTGGCGTCGGTTGTCAGTACGTCCTCGCTCACAGGCCGCACCGTCGGCAGCCCTGCCGCTGCGCCCGCATAATAGCTGTAGGCGGTGCCTGCGGCTGGCGACAGCGCCGTGATCTGGTGCCGGGGCGTCAGCGCCAGCACATATTGGTCCGCGCAATAATCAAGGGACAGCACGCCGTCTGCGACCGCAGCGGTGCTGAACAAAAGCGACAATAGGGGCACGAAGCGCCGCATGAAACCGATCCGTCCGTTATCCGGATGTCGTCGCGGCTGCTGGCCACGTCCTTCAGCTGATCCCGGCCGAAGACCCATGACGACGTGGCGGCAGGTTCCTGACTTCGCCGCTGGCTTGCGGCTCACAGTTGCGGGCACAGTGCCGGCTTTGGGGATGTCTCCGCACCGGCTTCCCTTTTAACCCCGCATGCGGGGCACCACCGTCATCGGTTTTACGGCACGGACAGGCAAAATGGCAAGGCCAATGAAAGCCTTGCCATTTTTAGGTAGCCGGAGGGTCGCCGGGCCTTATGCGACGGTCAGCTGGACGTCGATATTGCCGCGCGTGGCGTTCGAATAGGGGCAAACCTGATGCGCTTTCGCGACCAGATCTTCTGCCACGTCGCGCTCCAGTCCCGGCAGCGCCACTTCAAGGGCAACCGTAAGGCCGAAACCACCTTCCGAGCGCGGGCCGATGCCGACCGTTGCCGTGACACTCGTCTCCGCCGGGACCTTGATCTTCGCGGGGCCAGCCACAGCTTTCATCGCACCGATAAAGCAAGCCGCATAGCCCGAAGCAAAAAGCTGCTCGGGGTTGGCACCTTCGCCGCCCGCGCCGCCAAGTTCCTTCGGCGTGGAGAGCTTGACACTGAACGATCCGTCAAGCGTGCCCGACTGGCCATCACGACCGCCCGTGGCACGAGCCTTGGTTTCATAAAGCACTTTTACAGACATGGTTTCTTCCTTTCAGGTTCGGGTTCGCTGTCAATTAAATTATCAAACGATTTGATCGTGTACGATATATAAGCTCTTCCAGCACCCATGTCAATCGCTTGTAAATATATCGCGTGCGATTTATATTGACGGCAGATTTCCCTAGGAGAAATGCGATGCACGGCACCGAAACCGATATCCCGGATGATATTGCGCTCAATGACATGATCTGCTTCGCCGTCTATTCGGCAGGGCACGCCTTCAACCGCGTCTACAAGCCGCTGCTTGACCGGCTGGGCCTCACCTACCCGCAGTTCCTGACCATGATAGCGCTCTGGAACGAAGACGACCAGACGGTCGGCAGCCTCGGCACCAAACTGTCGCTTGAAAGCTCCACCCTCACCCCGCTCCTGAAGCGGCTCGAGGGCATGGGCCATATCGAACGCCACCGCGACAAGGCAGATGAACGCCAGGTACTGGTCAAGCTGACGAGCCAAGGCCGTTCCCTGAAGGGCAAGGCGGAGGATATCCCCGGCTGTATCATCGCTGCCACCGGCATGCCGGTGGGTGACCTGATCCGCCTGCAGCGCGAGATCATGACGCTGCGCCGCTCGCTCGAGCAATATGCCGCCTAAGCCTTGGTTGAAGGCTTGAACCTTGGTTAGAAAAACGGGACGAAGCGTTTTGCCGCTGCGATGAGCCGCCGCGACCAAGCCGCCCGATCGCGCTACACTGTTCCCGCTTCCATACAAGCATAGGGGGATTCGGGATGACGCGTGTTTCTCTTACCATCAATGGCAAGCCGCACCAGTTTGACGGTGATGGCGAGATGCCGCTTCTGTGGCACTTGCGCGAAGACGCCGGCCTCAAGGGCACCAAATTTGGCTGCGGGATCGGCGCCTGCGGTGCCT
This sequence comes from Pseudokordiimonas caeni, assembly GCF_026719705.1. GTDB lineage: Bacteria > Pseudomonadota > Alphaproteobacteria > Sphingomonadales > Kordiimonadaceae > Gimibacter > Gimibacter caeni. Next base: position 1,916,381 of record NZ_JAPPRR010000001.1, read on the forward strand.
GCACCGTCCATATCGACGGCGCGGCGGTGCGCAGCTGCAGCGTATCGATGAACACGCTTGAAGGCGCCGACATCGTCACTATCGAGGGGCTTGCGGATGGCGCGCGGCTGCATGCCGTGCAGGAAGCCTGGATCGCCGAGGATGTGGCCCAGTGCGGCTATTGCCAGGCCGGCCAGATCATGGCCGCTGCCGCCTTCCTGAAGGATTATCCGGACCCGACCGACGAGGATATCGCCGAAAACATCACCAACCTTTGCCGCTGCGGCACCTATGTCCGCATTCGCAAGGCGATCAAGCGCGCTGCGCAGTCGCTGCAAACAGCGTGACGGGAGACAGGCCGTGAACACTCATATCTCTCGCCGCTCATTCCTGAAATCTGCCGCTGCAACAGGCGCGCTTGTTATCGCCGTTGGCGCCAGTCCGCGCCTTCTCTCAGCTGCAGAGCTGAATAGCGAGCGCCTGCCCGCGCTCCTCTGGCTGGACAAGAACGGCAATGTCATCCTTGGCGTGCCAGTGCCCGACATGGGGCAAGGTACCCACACGCTGGCCGCCCAGATCATCGCAGGCGAGATGGACATCGACCTTTCCAATGTCCGGGTGGAGCTAATGGATTTCGTCGGTAAAACCAATGAAAAGGGCATAGCTGCCTTCGGGCACCTGCATCAGGGCGCTGGCGGCAGCATGACAGCCATGCTCCAGTGGGACCCGCTGCGCCAAACCGCCGCCTACACCCGCTCCCTGCTGGTTGAGGCGGCAGCAAAACGATGGAACGCCGATGCGGGTAGCCTTTCCACACGGGACGGCGCCGTCGTCAATCCGGCGAGCGGCACGACTATCGGCTACGGCGACCTCGTCAAGGATATTGGCGACGGTGCGGCCCCGGCCAAATGGGAAGACGTGCCACTGAAACCCCTCGCGGCAAACAAAGTGGTTGGCAAAGACCAGCCCAATCTGGTTGCCCCCGATATTGTCACCGGCAAACCGATCTTCGGCATCGACCAGGAAGTGCCGGGCATGCTGAACGCCGTAATCCGGCGCTGCCCGCATGTGAAAGGCGACCTTGTCCGATTTGACGCCAGCAAGGCGGAAAAGATGCCGGGTGTGCGCGCCGTCATTCCCCTGCCCCGGCTGCCCGAAGACAAGGCTGAGCGTCGCTTCATCGCGGCGAGCGTCGCCGTGCTTGCAGATACCCTGTGGCAAGCGCGCAAGGCGGCCGATGCCCTCGAAATCGAGTGGGACGGTAAATATGGCGTCGAGACCGACAGCAAGCTGCTTCAAGAGAAAGCCATATCCTTGCTGGACGGTGCGGAAATGACCGAGACCGTCGCGCAAGGCGATGTGGAAGCAGCCCTCAAAGGGGCCGCAAAAACGATCGAGGCTACCTACAGCTATCCCCACTGGGCCCATGCCTGTATGGAACCCCAGAACTGTATCGTCGACATTCGGCCGGATAGTGCGGAAATCTGGGTCGGCAACCAGTTCATGGATGAGGCCATCAATGCCGTTGTCTATGCCTGTGACCTGAAGGCCGAGGCCATAACGGCTCACTTTTACCGGCTGGGTACGGCGTTCGGGCGCAAGGCCGAGCATGACTTCCTGAGAGAGGCCTGCCTCCTGTCCAAGCAGGTCGGAAAACCGGTGAAGGTTACCTGGTTCCGCGAAGATGAAATGGAACAGGATTATTATAATCCCATGGGCGCCTATCGCTTGCGCGGCGGCGTGGATGGAAAGGGGCGCCCCGTTGCCATGCATATGCGCGGCACCTCGGATGCCCGTGCAGCCCTTTATGCCACACAGGAAATTCCCTTCGGGCTTATCCCAAATTACAAAGGCGAGTGGCAGCAGTTGCCATCCGACGTCTCGAACGGCGCCTGGCGCGGCCCCGGCAGCAACACGCGCGCCTGGGTGACGCAAGCCTTCCTCAATGAACTTGCCCATGCGGGCGGGCGCGATCCGCTCGATTTCCTGCTGGATCTTTTCAGCAGCCAGTCGAAGGTGGAGATGAAAAACTGGCCGAACCTGACGCTTGGCCTGAGCCGCTACGTGACAGCATTAAAGACCGTCGAAAAAGCTTCGGGCTATCGCACCCCCCTGCCCAGGGGGCGCGGTCGCGGGGTCGCCATCTTCACCACACACCACAGCCTTTGCGCCCATGTGGTGGAGGTGGAGATGAAAGGCGAAACGGACTTCCGCGTCATCAAGGTGACAAGCGCCATCGACTGCGGCCTTGCCGTCAATCCGCTTGGTGTGAGGGCACAAGTGGAAAGTGGCATTGTCGACGGCCTGTGTGCTGCCAAATACGGGAATATGGTGTTCGAACGCGGCGTGCCTGTGACCAACAATTTCGACACGTACCGGAAGCTCAGGATGGATGAGGCGCCGCTGGAGATCGACGTGCATATCCTCGATTTCGGCGACACGAGCCCGCGTGGCACTGGCGAAACCTCTCTACCGCCTTTCATCCCGGCTCTCACCAACGCCATTTTCGCAGCTTCCGGCAAGCGTATCCGCAAGCTGCCGATCATGGAGGCCTTGTAAGACATCCATGGATTGCCTAACCTGAAGGCCAGACACCAACCAACCGCGAAGGAGACATTTTGTGACGAAGGCTGTTTACGACAAGGTCGGCGAGGCCCGGTGATGCGTCCCGCCCCGCATGGGGCGGTGAGGCTCATTGGCCTTCAAGGCCGACCCGGCGACCGGAAAACTTATGGATTCCGCGCCTTTTGTCGTACTTGTCGATTCCGCTGAGGAATCATACAGCCGGAGATATCCGAAATGACTTCACGGTTCCTTAGTCTGGCCGAACTTGGCTGGACGCCGTATTTTGCTTCTCAGTTCACTCCATCCGCCTCGCCCGACGAGCGCGCGGTCAGGGTAATGGCGGTCCATCGCGGCCATGTCACCATTGCCGGGGAAGATATCGATACGACCATTCCGTCACATTTGCCCGGCGCCACCGGCGAGGAAGACCGGCCGACCGTTGGCGACTGGCTTATCATCGACCGCACCAGCCTTCGCCCGACCCGGCTTCTCAACCGGGCCAGCCTCTTTAAGCGGCGGGCGGCGGGCACGGGCCGCGACCTTCAGCTGATTGCTGCCAATGTTGATACCTTGTTCGTGGTCACTTCCTGCAATCGGGACTTCAATCTCGCACGGCTGGAACGCTATCTCGTTCTGGCACGCGAGGCTGGCGTCATGCCGGTGGTCGTTCTGACGAAAGCCGACCTCGCTGATGATGTTGCCGACTATGCGAAAGCGGCTCGCCGGCTGCTTTCGGGCCTCGTCGTCGAAACCCTCGACGCACGCGACCCCGATGCGGCTGCGGCTCTTGCTGCATGGTGCGGTAAAGGCCAGACAGTCGCCCTCCTTGGCTCTTCAGGGGTCGGCAAATCTACGCTCGTCAATTCGTTGTCCGGCGTCGGCGCCCTGACCGGCGCTGTGCGCAAGGGCGATACCAAGGGGCGGCATACCACCACGGGACGGTCCCTGCATCGGCTGGAACAGGGCGGATGGCTCCTCGACACCCCCGGCATGCGCGAGCTGCAACTTGCCGATGTCCAGGAAGGGCTGGATGAAGTCTTCAGCGACATCGCCGCCCTGGCAAATGAGTGCCGTTTTTCAGATTGCGCCCATGACAGCGAACCAGGCTGTGCAATCAAGGAGGCACTGGCAAACGGCCACCTTGAGCCAGAACGGTTGGCCCGCTGGCTGAAGCTCGCAGCAGAAGATGCCCACAATCGCGCCTCGCTTGCCGAACGCCGGTCGCGCGAACGCGCCTTCAGCAAGATGGCGCGGTCCGTGATAAGGGGCAAAAACACCCGAACGCAGCGCTAGATGCTCCAAATTGTGCGCCGAAGGGACAAATCAGCCCCTTCGGCCGCGAATTTCAATGCCGGTCCTTCCAAGCTGACGCGGTCAGTGGTCATGTTCTGCTTCAGGCATCCAGACTTGGCGCCAACGTAGATCGATCACGAATTCCCGCTTGGCCAGCACATCGGCACCAAGGACCATAACGGAGCCGTTCACAACGTCCGAATACTCCGCTCGTGCGAGCGGCGCCACTGCAACCTCGAGCCCGTCCAGATTCCATTCGCCAACGCGGAAACCATCAAGCCGAGTGGTCTGGTAGTTGCGCGTGAAAGAAATGATGCCGGTCGCAACGGAATCGGACATCCGGGCCGAGGCGAGAATGAACCCGTCGCTACCATAGAAGCGCTGCGGGAACAGCTTCCGGGCCACCTCCTGGCTCAGGATTGAATGGGACGTCGAAGGATCCAGCACTACCAGCAGCTTCTGGCCGCGATATTCCACCGGGAGCACAAGCCCGCCACGCTTGCTTCTATATCCTTCAATGAAGGTCCAGTCGTCGCGCGACACAGGAAAAGCGTTTGCATAGAAGCGGATCAGTCGCTCGGATGGCAGATAGTGCAGCAAGCCACCCGCGAAAATATCCAGGCCGATCACGCCGTCACTGGAGGTGTTTCCTTCGAAAAGCCCGACCGACAGGTCGGTCCGATCAAGGCTGCCAATTCGCAGGCCGTTCAGACGGATACGCCGCAAATTGGTAATGCCGTCCGCATAGAGATACCCCTGATAGCCAGAAACGGCCTGCAGCATACCCGGCTGGTGGGTCACGTTGCGTATGACAACCGGGCGTTCTGGAAGTGTATCAAGATCTGCAGACTTGAGCTCTTTCTCCTCCTTGAACGCGGTTGCCTTCGCGGTGTCCCTGGAAAGCACCACACCGCCCGAGGCCCCTTCGAAAAGAAACTGCCGTTCCTCGCCATTCTCCAGTGTCACGGGCAGCAGGATACGACCTTGTTCATCGTAGGATACCGGAATTTCAACACCGTCATCGGCAGCTAACGAACCGCTGCTGCCCGCTGCGAACACCAGTGCGCAGATGATCTTAAGCATGCAAATTCCCCCCCGGCCCGCCCGAAACATCACCATAGATTGCACTCATGGTGCCATGGGTAGACAGGATCGGCCAGAAAAAAGGGGCACGGCTACCGAATAGCAAAAAGCCGCCGGATCACTTGGATCACGGCGGCTTTTTGCTCTTATGAAGATGTTCCTCGCTATTTTGTAGATCTGGCGGCGACCTACTCTTCCGCAGCTTGAGCTGAAGTACCATTGGCACGAGG
>NZ_JAPPRR010000002.1 GCF_026719705.1 Pseudokordiimonas caeni
GTCCCATGCCCAGTATCCAGTACCAGGCCGGACCACCGTCCGCATCTCCCTTCCAAATCACAATGTCAAAGAGCAAAAACGGCCTGACCGAAAATTTCAGTCTGTCAAACAGATCCTCTGTTTTGGGCAGGCTTTCATACCGGACCGGACTTTCGTCAGCGTGCGGCAGGGCGACTTGTATATGGTGACTGGCGCCACCGTGTCAAGCGTGATTTGCATCACATTCGCCATCCGAGCGGTTTGGCATTCTTTCAGGCGTCTTGGCGTTTCCGCCGCGTCGCCGTCAGAGCAGCGCGCCCCGTCGGTGGAGCGGTTTCTAGGGGGATGACCGGTCAAACGCAAGGGCTTTTTTCCAGAAATTCCATTTTTTCCATCTTTGATCTCTATATCTCATATAAATCAAACAGTTAGATATGTCGCCGCCTCTGACCGCCCCGCGAGACACCGCTTTCCGCATGGCAGCCCTGTTGCCCTATATAGATAAAGACGATATGAAGGCTTCAACGGGGGCGCCGGGGGAATCAGCGGCGTCGATACTAGTTATAAGGATAAGCGGACGCATGCAGGGGAAGTGGCACCGCCTTCAGGCGCGGCTCAGTGATATTACGGGTTTCTCGGGGGGAGAATCGGCAAAGCGCAAACAGCATGCGATGCTGTTCGGTACCGCGCTTGCGGGCGGGCTTGCCCTCACCCTGCTGACGGGAGGTGTCGACGAATCGCCCGCCCCCGTTATTCCCGAAACAAATGTATCGCTGCTGGCGGAGGATGCCGCGGCTACGCTACCGCCCGAATCGATGTTGCCTGCCGAGCCAGTAGAAGAATCCTTCCACCTGAAGTCCGGCGAGACACTGACCGAGCTGTTCGCCCGCGCCGGGATCGAACGCGGCGAGGCCCATGCGGCTGTCGCCGCCCTTCGCCCCGTGATGGACCTGCGCCGCCTGAAGACCGGCCAGGATGTCCGCCTGATTCGGGCGGAAGGTGACAAGGCCCGTATCGAAAGCCTGCGCATGCGCGCGGCCTTTGACCGCGAAGCCGTGCTGACGCGGACTGACGAGGGCCTGAAGGCCGAAGCCGCGGACCTTCCGACCGTTGCCCTCACCCATTTTGCCGAAGGCCGCATCGAGGACAGCCTCTATCTGTCCGCCAAGCGGGCCGGGCTGCCGGACAAGGTCATTGTCGACATGATTCGCTTGATGAGCTTCGATGTGGACTTCGAACGCGACATCCGCGAAGGCGACGCGTTTGAGATCTATTTCGAGCGGCGCTATTCACCCGTCTTCGGGGATACCGACGAAGGCAATATCCTGCGCGCCAAACTCGTCACCCGCCGCACCACGCTTGAAGCCAACCGCTTCGTGCATGCGGACGGCGAAGCCGACTATTACGATTCGGAAGGCAAGAGCACCCGCAAGAGCATCATGCTTACACCCGTGGACGGTGCGCGCCTGACATCCAAGTTCGGCCGCCGCAGGCATCCGGTACTTGGCTATACGAAAATGCACAAGGGGCTCGATTTCGGTGCACCACGCGGCACCCCGGTGATGGCGGCCGGCGACGGCATTGTCGAAAAGGCATCGCCCTATGGTTCCTACGGCAATTATATCCGCATCCGTCACGGCGACAGCCACTACAAGACAGCCTATGCCCACCTCAATGGTTTCGCCAAGGGCGTGAAGGCCGGAGCGCGGGTACGGCAGGGCCAGATCATCGGCTATGTGGGCACCACCGGCCGTTCAACCGGCCCCCACCTTCACTATGAGATCCTTGCCGGCAACAAGCAGGTCAACCCGCTTGGCATCAAGCTGCCCACCGGTCGCAAACTGAAGGGCCAGGAAATGCTGGCCTTCCAGGAGAACCGCGAGCTGATGCTGGCCGATATCGGGCAGATCCGCACCGTGAACACGGTGCTGCTGGCCGAAGCCGCAGACGTGGACGGGCAAGAAACAGCTGATAGCCCGGTCATGGCCGGCCGTCGCTGATCATAGCCCCGTCTCTGTCGGGCATTCCCTTATAACGGATAACGAGGTCCGGTTTTCATGCGCAGCGCCGCCTATATATATAAGTCTGTTCTGTTTGCCTGCAGTGCGGGTGCTGTGATGGCTGGCACCGCAGTGTCGGCGGATGATGCGGCTACCACCCTTGCTGCCTTCCGGGCCTGCACGGATATTGGCGACGATACGGCGCGGCTTGCCTGTTTCGACAAGGCGGCAAGCGCTGGCGGTCTGGCAGCCGCAGAGCGTGCGCTCGCCGAAGCCCGCGTCGCCCAAGCCGAAGCGGCGGCGGCAAAAGTGGAAGCCGACCGCAAGCGCCGCGAAGCCGAAGCCGAAGCCGAAGCCCTTGCCGCCAGAGCAGCCGAGAAGAAGGCTGCCGACGCCATGTCCTTCGGGGCCGACAAGGACCGCGCCGATGCCGATGAGATAACGGCAACGGTAACCCGCATTGTGGCCACACCGGTCGGTCGGGTTCTCTTCTATCTCGACAATGGCACCATCTGGGAACAAACGGACTCGAAGGCTGTCCGGGAGAACCGCATTCTCAACACCAGCGTGATCGTCAAGCGTGCAGCCCTGGGTGGCTTCGTCCTCACTATATCGGACCTTGGCATCGTGCACCGGGTGAAGCGTCGCCGCTGACGAGCAACGCTCCGCGCGCCCATTCCTGCCCCACGCAAAACCGAGCGTTTCTGCGGCTTCCCCAGTTGCCGCAGCACCCTTCGCTCACCCTTCGTTTATATCTGTTGCAGGAAAAACACACCATCGTGTTAATCCGAAGTTAACGCCCTCCCGAATGTGAAAGTTTTCTGTCAACTCGCGACAGAATCTGGCTAGAGCTAGGGGGCGGATAAAATTTTCCGCCATTCCGAGTGCTTGGAAAGCAATAATAGAGAGGAAACGCAGAGTGTCTAAGGAACTCTTGAACCTGCGCCGCGCCGCCCTTCTGGGTAGCGCCGCCACGCTTCTCGCCTCGTCCTTCACGGGCGTCGCAGTTGCACAAGACCAGTCCGGTGACGATGAATTCGTCATCGAAGAAGTGATCGTAACCGGCTCGCTGATCCGCAACCCGAACCTCGTTCGTTCGGCTCCGGTTGCTGTGGTCTCGACCGATGAGATGACCTTCCAGCAAACCAACGTTGCCGAAGAAATCCTTCGCGAGATCCCGGGCATGGTCCCGTCGATCGGCTCGAACGTGAACAACGGTAACGGCGGCTTCTCGTACGTCAACCTGCGCGGTATCGGCTCGAACCGTAACATCGTTCTGATCGACGGCCAGCGTCTGTCCCCGTCGGAACTGAACGGCCGTTTCGACCTGAACAACGTTCCGCTTGCCCTCGTCGAGCGCGTTGACGTGCTGACCGGCGGTGCTTCGACCACCTACGGTGCTGACGCCCTCGGCGGCGTGGTCAACTTCGTGACCAAGCGCGACTTCAACGGCGTTGAAATGAACGCTGCTTACGGCGTCACCGAAGAAGGCGACGGCGACACCAAGCGTTTCGAAGTCACCATGGGTGCTGACCTCGGCGACGGCAAAGGCAACGCCGTTGTGAGCATCGGTTACCAGGATTCGAAGCCTGTTTACCAGGGCGACCGTGCATATTCGGTTTGCTCGCTCGGTTCGGGCAACGGTCTCTGCGGCGGTTCGGGCCTCGGGCCCTACAACACCCGCTTTGGTAACGTGAACCCGACCGGCACCGACGGCGGCAACCTCGCCCTTGGTGGCGTTCAGGACGACCGCACCTTCGGCGCGGCCTTCACGCCCTTCAACTTCAACCCCTTCAACGTCTATCAGACCCCGTTTGAACGCTACAACATCTATGCTGCAGCAAACTACGAGATCGCTGAAGGCGTCGAAGTCTACACCCGCGGCATCTTCTCGCGTAACGTTGTAGAGACCATCATTGCTCCTTCGGGCGCATTCGGTGACTCGGTAACTGTTTCGCTGAGCCACCCCTATCTGTCGGACGCTCAGCGTAACGCATTCTGCGCATTCGACACCCAGGCTGGCGACGGCTACACCCCGCTCTTCACGCAAGCAGAGTGCGATGCTGCTGCCACCGCAACCAGCCCGAACGACCCGAACTACCGTGAAGTTGACACCCAGCTGCGTCGTCGTAACGTAGAAGGCGGCCCGCGTGTTTCCGAATACTCGGCCGACTATTTCGACTATCAGCTCGGTTTCCGCGGTGACATCACCGAGAGCATCAGCTGGGATGTTTACGGCTCGTACGGCGAAAGCCGTCAGTCGCAGCTCCAGCAGGGCTACTGGCTGAAGTCGCGCTTCCGTCAAGGCCTGCTCGCTGGCCCGGACGGCTGCTTCGACTCGTCGAACGGCTGCGTACCGGTTGACTTCTTCGGTCCGACCGGCTCGATCAACGAAGAAATGACTGCCTTCCTGCAAGGCGGCGAGTCGACCGTTGTCACCAAGTTCGACATGGCCCAGGTCAAGGGCGTTGTCAGCGGTGAAACCGGCTGGACCCTGCCGTGGGCTTCGGAAGCTGTTAACTTCGCAGTTGGCGGCGAATACCGTAAGTACTCCGGTGCCCAGAAGTCTGACCTCCTCTCCAAGGGCGGTGACCTCGGCGGCGCTGGTGGTGCAGCTCCGGACATCTCCGGTGGCTACAGCGTTTACGAAGGTGTTGCGGAATTCGTTGTTCCGGTTGTGAGCGACGCTTCGTGGGCCAAATCGCTGAACTTCGAAGCTGGTATCCGTTATTCGGACTATTCGATCGATGCCGATACCAACCCGTCGTTCTCGACCACGACCTGGAAACTGGGCACGAGCTGGACGCCGGTTGATGACATCACCTTCCGCGCTACCTTCGCTCGCGCAGTTCGCGCTCCGAACATTGCCGAACTGTTTGCTCCGGTAACCACCAACCTGACCAACCTCGGCGACGATCCGTGCGCCTCGGTTGACGATAACGGCCAAGTGGTCAACTCCGGCCCGACCGGTGTTGTTCGCGACGTCTGTATCGCTCAGGGTGCTCCGGCAGGTACGATCGGCGCCATTCCGTTCCCGGCAGCTGGCCAAGCCAACTACACGGGCGGTGGCAACATCAACCTGACCCCGGAAAAATCGGACAGCTGGACGCTTGGTGCGATCATCCAGCCGGCCGCTGTTCCGGGCCTGACAGTCACCATCGACTATTACAACATCAAGGTTGAAGAAGCGATCGCTCAGCCGACGCCGAACGACGCTCTCGACGCCTGCTTCGACAATCCGTCGACTTCCAACCCGGCTTGCCTTGCCATCGTTCGTTCGCCGATCGACGGTAGCCTCTCGGGCGACGAAGCTGTTGTAAAAGGTCTTCCGCTCGCCTTCTCGAACTCGGGTAACCTCGCTACCGACGGTATCGACGTGACCGTTTCGTACGGCCACACCTTCGGTGCGGTTGACTGGAACTCGACCTTCGCTGGCAACTGGACCAACAGCTCGACCTTCGAGGCCGTAACTGGTGTTTCGGGCGCTCGCGAGTGCGTGGGCCTCTACAGCGCGAACTGCGCCTCGATCCAGCCGAAGTTCAGCTGGAACTGGCGTAACACCTTCTCGGTGGACAAGTTCGACGTGTCGGTCATGTGGCGCCATATCGATGGCAACTCCTACGAGTTCGAAGGCGATCTGTTTGAAGGCGAGCTGCCCGATAACCTCGGCTACGCTAACTTCAACAAGATCGGTTCGTACGACTACTTCGACCTCTCGGTCCGTTACAACGTTCTCGAGAACGTTTCGATCACCGGCACCGTGTCGAACCTGTTCGACAAAGAGCCGCCGATCGTTGGTAACGACACCGGTTCGACCTCGTACAACAGCGGTAACACCTACCCGTCGACCTACGACGCTCTGGGCCGCCGCTACGGCATCTCGGCTAAAGTTACCTTCTAATTCGGGTAACCAGTCTGGAATATGGAAGGCGGGCCTGCGGGCCCGCCTTTCTTTTTGGACAAATTCGGCTTTGATGCGCCCGCCAATGCACAGCCAAGCACCAGCGCACGCCACAAGGTGCGCGCCGGACAATCAAGCTTCAGATGGTTTGGATCAGATAAGGGCCGACGGCAGTGTCAGCGGTACACCGGCATTCTTTGCCACCGCTTCTGCCCAGACGGTCACTTTCTCGATCTCGTCCGCATGCAGCGCTTCACCGCTTTCGCGTTCGCTTGCGCGTTCATCGGCGCCGAACGCTGTATCCGATTTGGAATGCCGGTTGAAGACAGGCCCTTCCACAATCTCTTTCACAGCTTCTGCCCCGAGCGGCACTTGGAAAAGAGCCGCAAGTGCCGTCATCGCCTTGTCGGGCGAGGCGACAAGCGTTTCGCTGTCCAGCGTACGGACACGCGCGCCAAACTGCCGGCTCATGCCCACGAACAAGGCCTGCTGGGCAAGCCAGCCAACGGCCGCTGCCTGCAGATCGGTGAGGCCCAGATAATCTTCACCCTGGAACCCCAGCTGGATAAGGCCGTCCCGGAGCTGCTTGATCATCAGGTCGCGTACCCAGAGGCGGCCCCACATGCCCTTGCGCGCAATCGATGCCAGAAAGACCGGCAGCGGCGCATGCAGCAGCAGCGCACGGGATTCCGGCAAAAGCTTAAGCATCAGGGGGGCGTAGCCATTGATCAGGTTCGATGGCTTCACAACCATCGTCTCGCCGGGTGAGAAGGGGCGGGCCAGAAGCCGCAGGGCATCCGTCATCACGGCAACAATCTGTTCAGGCCGCGCGCCCCGGTTTTTCCAGCCGGCAATATCATTGAAAATGACCGGCTCCTTCAGCCCCATCGAGAGGCCCGGCAGATCGAACGCCCGCGCCAGGAGCGTCGAACAGCAAAAAGCCGAATGGAAGATGAAATGCATGGGTGCTGCCGGCCCCTGGGCTGCCACCGCCTCGCGGCGCGCCACCGGCTTCGGGCTCTTGGCGCCCTGCAGATACTCGTCTGTCAGGAAAACGGCTGCACGGTGATCCTCGCGCGAGGCCGGGACATAATGCACGGCGTCGCGGTTCGGGTCATAGCGGTGCGGCCACCAGTCCGGATTGCTGGCTATCGTGCTCGTCAAATGTGCGCCCCTTCGTTGCATTTCTTCCCGGCCCTTCGTCTGTACCGTTCCAACCCCTGAAGGGGAAGTCAAGTTCTGGCCGGTGCGACACTTTTACGTCTTGAGTTTATTTGGATTTAGGTCTTCAGTTTAATATGTTCTAGGTATTGGGTTTAATCCGTTGCTCCACCAACCGGAGGCGGTCAAACCAAACAAGAAGGGTACGCCATGGCCAATATCCCTGCCACTGCTGCCACTCACCTGCGGTCTGCCGCCGATGCGCGGGCGAGCGGCAACCCGATACTGGAGCTGCAACATATCGAGGCAGCGATGAAAGATGCCCCCGGCCATCCCGTGGTGATGAACAGCCGCGGTATCCGCGCGCTCGCCGACCGCGAATTCGGGCTGGCCGCCGATTGCTTCCGGCAAGCTGCAGAGGCAGACAGCGGCGCCCCGGCCCTTTGGCTCAATCTCGCGACCGCGGCCCGCGGCCTCAAGGACACCAAGCTGGAACTCGAAGCGCTGGACCATATCCTCAGGATTGATCAGGCAGACCTGATGGCAAACATACGCCGCGCCGAAGTACATGAAATCCTGAACGAGACAAGCCAGGCCCTGCGCTATTGGTCGCAGGCCATTGCCATCGGCAGTGCCACACCTTCGCCCTCACCCATGGTGCAGGAGCTTCTAAAACATGGCCGGCAATTTGTTGCCACACAGCAGTCACGGCTTACCGAACGACTGGACAACCGTTTTCATGAGATGGCGACCGGACAGGGCATTGCCACCTCCCGCCGCATGCAAGCCGCGGTCGATGTCGCCCTTGGGCGCAGGCGCGTCTACCACAATGAATGTCACGGCCTGCATTTTCCCTTCCTGCCGGAGGACGAGTTTTTCGAGCGACACCATTTTCCCTGGATGGAGGAGATCGAGCGACACACGCCCGCGATCCGCGCCGAACTCGAATCGCTGCTGACCGAAGGCATGCCCGGCGCGCGCCCCTATGTCCGGATGGATCCCGGCACACCGCGCAACAAATGGAGCGACCTCGACAATTCCGAGCGCTGGAATGCCTATTTCCTGTGGCATCATGGCACGAGGGTCGAAGAAGCCTGCGCGCGTTGCCCCGCAACTGCCGCTGCCCTTGATGCCGTTCCGAGGTCCACCATCCCGGGCCGGGCGCCAACGGCCTTCTTCTCACTCCTTGCCCCCAAATCGAAGATTCCGCCGCACACCGGCGTCACCAATACACGGGCCATCGTCCATCTGCCGCTCATCGTGCCGGCCGGATGCGCCTTCCGGGTCGGCGGCGAAACACGGCCATGGGTCGAGGGTGAGGCCTTCGCCTTTGACGATACGATAGAGCATGAAGCCTGGAACGATAGCGACGAGCTGCGCGCCGTCCTCATCTTCGATGTCTGGAACCCGCACCTGACGACGGACGAACAGGCCCTTCTCAGCGCCTTCTTCGAGGAAGGCGCAGCCCTCGGCATCAGTACCGTCGTAGAGGCCTGAACACAGCCGCGGGCTCAGCCCGCCAGCGCCTCGCGCTGCAGGATGCCGTTCAGGCGGGTTGCCGCTTCATCGATGGCTTGCCGCAGCGCAAATTCGCCAAGCGGGCGGACAAGGCAATGCACGGTCGCGTCACCGATCTGCACGCAGGTGTCGCCCGCGCCGTCGCGGGGCTCCACAATCAGCACGAACCCGATACGCTGGTTGAGCGCGCGGGCACGCTCGATCAATTCGAGCCCCGTCATGTCGCCCAGCTGCTCGGCAGCCACGAGGACATCCACCTTGTCGGTTTCAAGGATGGCCAGGGCTTCACCGCCTGATTCCACCAGTTTCAGATGGTAGCGATTGGCAATGCGCTTGATAGGGCGGCCGAAATCCGCCACCTCCATCGCCGCCAGCACATTGGAACGACCGACCTTCAGCGCCAGCATCGCCGCCTCGCCGAGGATGGCCGGGGCGGTATGGTCCACTTCCTCGCCGTCGATGGCCACCTTCGTGCCCATGGTATCAAGAAAGGCCCAGCATTTGCCGCTGAGCCGATCGAGCCGCACCTTGCGGCCAAGCGAAAGATAATTCTGTGTGATGATCCGTTCCAGAAGATCGGACCCGACAGAGAGATGGTCGCGCGGGTCGATATCCACGAAAGTCGCCCCCTGCCCCAGCAGCAAAGTTTCGCCTGTCGCGTCATCGCCGACCGGCAGAAGGCACCATTCGGCATCCTTGTGGCGGTGGCCATATAGATAGCGACTGTGGCGCACCACGCCGATCTTCTGCTCGAAGCAGGGCAGCAGAATCTGCACCTGCAGCTTCTTCATCGCCTCGGGAAAGACAAAGCTGATCGATTTTCCGGTCAGGTCGACCCCTGCGACTTCATTGATGCTCTTGCCGCACTGGTCATAAATGATGTCGTCTCCAATCCGTCTGAAAACGGCTTCTGCACCTTTGAATTTCGGAAGTAATTCCTGAAAAGCGGATAAGGGTGGAAGCTCCTCGTCTGCCTTTACAGACAGCCAATAGGACAGCAATTCATTGGACGCCGGATGCTTCATTCGTGGTTCGCCTGATCGTTTACTTAGGGTGCCTGTTCAACCAGCCCGTGTCAAGTATTGTGCCTCGCTGTGTCAATACCCACAATTTATTGTGATTCATGACAGGATGATGACAAAGGGCCGGGTGAGATCGCCCACCCGGCCCTTTTCATGCTTCGCCCGATGATCAAGCAGCCGCGCTGGCGGCCGTGGCTTCCGGCGTCAGTACGAGGACACCTTCGCCTGCTTTCACCTTCACCCGGTCACCCGGCTTCACCTCGCCCTTCAGGAGGGCTTCGGCGAGCGGATCCTGCAGATATTTCTGCACCGTACGTTTCAGCGGACGGGCACCATATACGGGATCGTAGCCTGTCGCCGCCAGCCAGTCGCGCGCGTCCGCCGTAAGGTCGAGCGTGATCTTGCGCTCGTCCAGCAGCTTCTGCAGGCGGGCAACCTGGATATCGACGATGCCACCCATATTGTCGCGGCCAAGCCGGTGGAACAGAACGATCTCGTCAAGCCGGTTCAGGAATTCGGGGCGGAAGGCACCGCGCACTACTTCCATCACACCATCCCGCACGCTTTCCACCTCCTCGCCTTCGCCAAGGCCCGCGATCAGGTGCGAACCGAGGTTGGAAGTGAGGATGATGAGCGTGTTGGTGAAATCGACCGTCCGGCCCTGACCATCGGTCAGACGGCCATCATCCAGCACCTGCAACAGCACGTTGAAGACATCGGGGTGGGCCTTCTCGACCTCGTCAAACAGCACCACCTGATAAGGCCGGCGCCGCACGGCTTCGGTCAGCACCCCGCCTTCCTCATAGCCGACATAGCCCGGAGGCGCACCAATGAGGCGGCTCACCGCATGCTTTTCCATGAATTCAGACATGTCGATGCGGACCATCGCGGTGTCGTCATCAAACAGGAAGCCCGCCAGCGCCTTCGTCAGTTCGGTCTTGCCCACACCGGTCGGCCCGAGGAACAGGAAGCTGCCAAGCGGCCGGTTCGGGTCCTGCAGGCCTGCACGCGCCCGGCGTACCGAGCGGGAAACAGCGGCCACAGCCTCGGCCTGACCGATCACCCGGCGGCCGATCTCGTCTTCCATGCGCAGGAGCTTGTCGCGCTCGCCTTCCAGCATCTTGTCCACCGGCACACCGGTCCAGCGGGAAACGACCCCGGCGATATCCTGTGCCGTCACCTCTTCGCGCAGCATCGCGCTTTCGTTCACGGTCGAGGCTTCCTGCAGGCGCGCTTCAAGGCCGGGGATCACCCCGTGCTGCAGTTCGCCCGCGCGGCCGAAATCACCCCGGCGCTGGGCCTGTTCCAGCTCGAGCCGAGCAGCTTCCAGCTTTTCCTTGATCTGGGTTTCGCCGTGGATCTTGTCACGCTCGGCCTGCCAGCGCACTGTCAGCTCGGCCGATTTCTGCTCAAGGTCCGCCAGTTCCTTCTCCAGCTGTTCGAGCCGGGCCTTGGACCCTTCGTCCTTTTCCTTTTTCAGCGCTTCGCGTTCGATCTTCAGCTGGATGATGCGGCGATCGAGCTCGTCGATTTCTTCGGGCTTGGATTCCGTTTCCATCCGCAGGCGGCTCGCGGCCTCGTCCATCAGGTCGATGGCTTTGTCGGGCAGGAAGCGGTCCGTGATGTAACGGTTGGAAAGCTGGGCCGCCGAGACAAGCGCACCATCGGTGATGCGCACGCCGTGGTGCAGCTCGTACTTTTCCTTCAGGCCGCGCAGGATCGAGATCGTGTCCTCAACGGTCGGCTCGCCCACGAACACCGGCTGGAAACGCCGCTCAAGCGCTGCGTCTTTCTCCACATATTTGCGGTATTCATTCAGCGTGGTGGCACCGATGCAATGCAGTTCGCCGCGTGCCAGCGCAGGCTTCAGGAGGTTCGAGGCATCCATCGCCCCGTCCGTCTTGCCAGCCCCCACGAGCGTGTGCATCTCATCGATGAACAGCACTACGTCGCCCTCGCCGTGCGCCACTTCCTGCAGCACACCCTTCAGGCGTTCTTCAAATTCGCCGCGATATTTGGCGCCAGCGATCAGCGCGCCCATATCGAGCGCCATGATCTTCTTGTTCTTCAGGCTATCCGGCACATCACCATTGGCGATCCTGAGCGCGAGGCCCTCGGCGATCGCGGTTTTACCCACGCCCGGTTCGCCGATCAGCACCGGATTATTCTTGGTGCGACGGGAAAGGACCTGGATGGTGCGACGGATTTCCTCATCGCGACCGATCACAGGGTCAAGCTTGCCCGAGCGCGCCCGTTCCGTCAGGTCCTGCGCGAAGCGCTTCAGCGCGTCGTAGCGGTCCTCGGCGGATGCGGTATCGGCGGTACGACCCTTGCGGATATTGTTGATTGCAGTATTCAGCGTCTGCGGGGTTACCCCGGCAGCGGCAAGGATACGCGCGCTTTCCGCCTTCGCTGTCATCAGAAGGGCAAGGAGCAGGCGTTCTGCGGTGACAAACTTGTCACCGGCCTTTTCAGCCACTTCCTCAGCCTTGGCAAAAACCTGCGCAGTCGCCGGGTCCAGATGCAATTGCCCTGCCCCGGTGCCTTCAACGCGCGGCAGTTTTGCGAGTGTCTCTTCCGTATCCTTCAGTGCCTGTTCGGGCTTGCCGCCGGCAGCCCGGATGAGACCGGCCGCGAGGCCTTCCTTGTCGTCAAGCAGAACTTTCAGGATATGTTCGGGCGTGAAACGCTGATGGTTTTCACGAAGCGCCAGCGATTGGGCGCTTTGAATGAAGCCGCGGGTGCGGTCGGTATATTGTTCGATATTCATGTGTCATCAACCCCATGTCCGTGCGCGTCCTTCATCAGAAGCAACGTCACTTGTTGAAATTGCTGGCCGCCCTCTTCGAGGCACAGCCTGGCTTGTCCATGATGTGGGGAAGGATAGCACAGACGACAAGACCCGGGACCGGGTGAAATTGTCGCAGCGACCGTGACACCGAATACAAAAGGCCGCCCCGTTAGTGCGGCGCGGCCTTTGCAATCAATTTTTCGGGCTCAAGCCTCAGGCGGCTTCGCCACCTTCACTTGGCGTATCGCCCGAGGCGCGCGGACGGCGCGGCGCACGGGGGCGGCGCGGCTTCACTTCACGCAAGGCCCCGCCTTCAAACTCAAGCTCGGGATGCACTTCAACCGGCTGGTCGGCTTCAGCGGGGTCGGCGCGACGACGGCCACGCGGCGCTGCTGCGGCGAGCGGCAGTTCGGCCTCGTTGCCAGCCCCTTCGTCGTTGCTGCGATTACCGGCTGAATCATCGTCGTTGCTGTCACCGTTTGCATCGTCCTGCGGGCGCCCGCCACGGCCACGACCGCGGCTCCGGCCCCGGCGGCCACGGTCCCGGCGCTCTTCATTGTCGGACTGCTGCTGGCCCTGGCCTTCGTTCTCGGCCTCGGTGTCGCCGTCATCCTCGTCGTCGGCGCCACCGTCTTCGCCGTCCTGATCGGCATCGTCGTCATAGAAGCGGTCAGGCCCGCGCAGTTCATTCAGAACGCGCTGATAGTGATCGGCAAACTGGAAATAATATTCAGCCTGCACGCGGTCGCCGGCCTGCATGGCCTCTCGCGCGAGATTCTTGTATTTCTCAAGATGCTGTTTGGGGTTGCCCCGCACCCGCGTATCAACGCGGTTACCGGGGCTATTGCCGCCATTCTTCGCCCCACCCTTGTTACGGGACGAGGAGCGCGCGCGGGATTTCCGCGAATTTTGTGGTTGTTTCATGCGAAATCACTGTTAACGATTTTCAGAAATAACGTCTTCGCGGCGCCTTGAAGCGCCCTTGGTTCCGATATCGCCAAATCCAATTGTCGGAAGTGTCCCGAGACGTGCGGCCCTTTTTCATCCCGCATGTCTGGCGAAGACAGGGTCACCCTAGCGCCTCGGGCCCAGCATTCCAAGGCCAATTTAGCTATTTTTTGCTTTTTTTGCCGCCACCACGCGCTCGATACCCGCAAGATCCTGCCGGATGCGGATGTCGGCAAGGCCGGCAGCAGCAAAAAGACCTGCTACATCGTGCGCTTGTCCTTCGCCCACCTCTACGGCCAGAAGCCCGTCATCAGCAAGCCGCGCCGGTGCCCCGCTTGCAATGATGCGATAGGCTGCAAGGCCATCGGGCCCGCTTGTCAGAGCCGTATAGGGCTCAAAGTCGCGCACATCCTTCATCAGCCCTGCCATATCGGCTTCGGCGATATAGGGTGGGTTCGAAAGGATGGCATCAAAGCCGCC
The DNA here is from genome assembly GCF_026719705.1 of Pseudokordiimonas caeni. Classification (GTDB taxonomy): domain Bacteria; phylum Pseudomonadota; class Alphaproteobacteria; order Sphingomonadales; family Kordiimonadaceae; genus Gimibacter; species Gimibacter caeni. The sequence continues at coordinate 13,801 of NZ_JAPPRR010000002.1, forward strand.
CTCGGGCGTATCAACATTCGCGAACCAGTCGGACTTCACCAGCTTTGTGCGCCCGGCAAGCCGAAGGTGCCCGGCATTGTGCGCGGCAACAGCGAGGGCTGCGTCACTCACATCCACTCCGGTGCCGGAGGTGCGGGGGCGTTCATGGAGAACGGATAGGAGAATACAGCCGCTGCCCGTGCCAAGGTCGAGGACAGTACGCGCTGCATCGGGCGGCAGATGCGCGAGCGCGGTTTCCACCAGCGTTTCGGTATCGGGCCGCGGGATCAGCGTGGCGGGCGTCACCATGAAATCGAGGCCCCAGAATTCCTGGGTGCCGACGATATAGGCCACAGGTTCCCCCGTTTGCCGCCGCGCGACGAATTTCGCGAACTGTGCCGCACCGGCTTCATCGGGGGCCGTGCGCGCATCCATCACGAGGCGCGATTTGGCCCAGCCGGTGGCGGCAAGGAACAGGCGTTCGGCATCGATCCGGGCACAGTCGCCAGCCACACCGGCCAAGGCCTCGGCAGCATCACGCACCAGTTCGAAAGCCGGCCTCATTAAAGGGTCGCCTCCATGGCCGACAGACGTGCCGCCTGATCTTCGGCCACCAGCGCATCGATCACCTCGCCAAGCGCATCACCCGAAAGGACAAGCTCAAGCTTGTGAAGCGTGAGGCCGATCCGGTGATCGGTTACGCGGCCTTGCGGGAAATTGTAGGTGCGGATGCGTTCCGACCGGTCGCCCGAGCCGACCTGCGCGGCGCGGGCGTCGGAGCGTTCCTTTGCCGCCTTTTCGCGTTCCAGATCATAAAGCCGTGCCCGCAGGATCTTCATCGCCTTGTCGCGGTTCTTGTGCTGCGACTTTTCGCTTTGCGTCACCACGATACCGGTCGGCAAGTGGGTGATACGCACGGCAGAGTCAGTCGTGTTGACGTGCTGGCCACCGGCACCGGAAGAGCGCATCGTATCGATACGGATATCCTGCTCGCGGATTTCGATATCCACATCCTCGGCTTCCGGCAGCACGGCCACGGTTGCGGCGGAGGTATGGATACGCCCGCCCGATTCCGTCACCGGCACGCGCTGCACGCGGTGCACACCAGATTCGAACTTGAACTTGGCGAACACGCCCTTGCCCGAAACACTGGCGATCACTTCCTTGAAGCCCCCGACCTCGGCTTGGGACGCCGAGATCATCTCGACCTTCCAGCCCTGCAGAGCGGCATAACGTTCATACATGCGGTAAAGGTCGCCCGCGAAAAGCGCTGCTTCATCGCCGCCCGTGCCAGCGCGGATTTCAAGGATGGCCGAGCGTTCGTCGGCAGAATCCTTGGGCAGAAGCTCGATCGACAGATCATGCTCCATATCCGGCAGGCGTTCCTTCAGGGCCTCAAGCTCTTCTTCCGCCAGTTCGCGCATCTCGGCATCGCCGGATTTGAGCATGTCCTTGAGGTCGATCAGTTCCAGCCGCGCTGCCTTCACCGCCTTGGCGGCATCCACGACGGGCCCAAGATCGGCATATTCCTTCGAAAGCTTCACAAACTCGGCCGAAGAATGCGCGGACGGGTCACCCAGTTGGTGAGCGAGATACTCATGACGGACCAGAAGCTGCTCGATCCGCTCGTCGCTGATCGTCGCCATGCCTCAGGCCTCCAAAGACGCCGCAAGCTCAGCCAGCGCAACCTCGCGCTGGTCGCCGCTGTCGAGGTCTTTCACGACCGCAACACCCTTCTCAAGCTCGCTGTCGCCAAGGATGACCGCATAGCGGGCATTTGCCTTCGCCGCACGCGTCAGGCGCTTGCCAAGGTTGCCGGAACGATCCTGAGTGACCAGATGGCCGGCATCGCGCAGGGCTTCGGCAACGGCGAAAGCCTTCACGGTGGCGGCATCCCCCATTGGCAGCACGATTGTGCCACGCGGGGTGCCCGGGTCTTCGGCAAGCAGCATCGACAGGCGTTCGATCCCGCCGGCCCAGCCAATCCCTGCCGTGGCGGGGCCGCCGAGCTGGGCGATGAGGCCGTCATAGCGACCACCCGCCAGCACCGTGCCCTGCGCCCCGAGCTGCGACGTCACGAACTCGAACGCCGTGTGGGTATAGTAATCAAGCCCGCGCACGAGCCGCTCGTCATGCACATAGGGCACGCCGACCGCTTCGAGGCCCGCTTTGACACGGTTGAAGAAATCAAGCGAGGCTTCGTTCAGGAACTGCGACATATTGGGCGCATCCGCCACCAGCACCCGATCGCCTTCATCCTTGCTATCAAGGATACGCAGCGGGTTCGTCGTCAGGCGGCGCTGACTGTCTTCCGAAAGCTTGTCCTTGTGCGCGCTGAAATAGGTAACGAGCGCATCGCGGTATGCCGCGCGGCTTTCAACGTCACCAAGCGTATTCAGGTGCAGCACCACATCTTTCGAGATGCCGAGCGTTTTGAGGATACGCCAGGCGAAGGCCAGCATGTCGACATCGGCTTCGGGGTCAGCAGGGCCCAGAAGCTCGGCATTGATCTGGTGGAACTGGCGGTAGCGGCCCTTCTGCGGGCGCTCGTACCGGAACACGGGGCCGTGGCTCATCAGGCGGCACGGCAGGTTCTGCTGCATGCCGTTCGAGATGAAAGCACGGCACACACCCGCCGTAAATTCGGGGCGCAAGGTCACTTCCTCGCCGCCACGGTCGGTGAAGGTGTACATCTCCTTGGAGACGATATCGGACGCGTCCCCCAAGGGCCGCTTGAACACTTCGGTGAATTCGAAAATCGGGGTGGCGAGGTCTTCAAACCCATAGGCAAGGCCGGTCTGCCGGAAGGTGTCGATCACCTTCTGCATGCGCCGCATGTCTTCGCCAAAAAGGTCGCGCGTGCCCCGCGCCGGTTGCAGTTTGGACACTGGTCTGATCCTTGAGAGAATAGCTATTCAGCGGCTTTGGCTGCCGCGTCGATTTCGGCCGCCTTGGCCTCGACAAGCTCGACAATATGGTCAACGAGCCGGTCATCGGTGATCTTGTGGTCGGTGACGCCCGAGAGATAAACCATATGGTTGCCCTGCCCGCCGCCGGTGAGGCCAATGTCGGTTTCCCGCGCTTCGCCTGGGCCATTCACCACGCAGCCGATGATCGACAGGCTGAGGGGCGTATGGATATGCGCAAGGCGTTCCTCCAGCACTTCCACCGTCTTGATCACCGGGAAGGCCTGCCGCGCACAGGACGGGCAGGAAACGATCCGCACGCCGCGGTGGCGAAGGCCAAGCGACTTCAGGATTTCAAAGCCGGCCTTGACTTCCTCGACCGGTTCCGCCGACAGCGAAACCCGGATCGTGTCGCCGATCCCGGCCCAGAGGAGCGAACCGATACCGATGGCGGACTTGACCGTACCGCCGCGCAGACCACCCGCTTCAGTGATGCCAAGGTGCAGCGGATAATCGCAGGCGTCGGCAAGGCCGTAATAGGATGCAACGGCGAGGAACACGTCCGACGCCTTCACGCTGATCTTGAATTCGCGGAAGTCGTTGTCTTCCAGAATGCGGGCATGCTCCAGCGCACTTTCCACCAGTGCTTCGGGGCACGGCTCACCGTATTTCTCGAGAAGATGCCGCTCGAGCGAGCCGCCGTTCACACCGATCCGCATCGAGCAACCGTTTGCCTTGGCGGCACGAACAACCTCTTTCACGCGGTCGGCCGAGCCGATATTGCCCGGATTGATGCGCAGACACGCAGCTCCGGCGTCAGCGGCTTCAAGCGCGCGCTTATAATGGAAATGGATGTCGGCGATGATCGGCACGCCCGCCTCGCGGCAGATTTCCGGCATCGCAGCCGTGCTGGCTTCATCGGGACAAGAAACGCGCACGAGATCGGCGCCGGCTTCCACCGCCTTGTGGATCTGTTCGATCGTCGCCTTGGCGTCGGAGGTCAGCGTGTTCGTCATCGTCTGCACGGCAATCGGCGCGTCACCACCGACCGGCACGTTGCCGACCATGATCTGGCGCGATTTGCGGCGGCTGATGTCTCTCCACGGACGGATGCTCATGTCCGGCTTCCTCGTACTGCGCTGAAAGGGCGGGACGACCACAACAATGGGCTCGTCACCTCGCGCCTATACATGATGAAGCACGGGCCGCAACGCAAGAAGAATCACGGAATCTTGGCGGAAAACTCAGCCCTGCGTCGCCGGAACACGGCTGGCATCAAGGCGGAGCCCGGCGATGATCTCGCCGCGTTCGCCAAGGGGGCCAAGCGCCTGGTTCTGGAAGCTGATGCTGACCCCACCGGCATTGCTGGTGGTGAGGAAGATGGCACTGCCCGATACCGCCGGCCGGAAGGTCTCGCCTTCCTTCAGCACGCCGGACCAGACTTCCGTACCGTCCGCACCTTCAAGGCGGACCCAGCTGTCTTCCGTGGCGCTGATCATCAGCGCGTTGGGCGACAGGGTCGAGGCCGGGCCTTCCGAGGCCATAGCTGCCGGGAAAATCGAGGTCGGCGGCGCGCGGCGCGCAAAGAAGGGGCGCGCATCGGCAGGTTGCTCAAGCGGTGCTGCGGTTGCCATCACCGGCGCAGACGGGCCGGGGTTGGCGGGGACGGCTTCGGTGCTGCCCGTGACCGCGCTATCCGCAGCGGCAAGGTCCGGCGAGGTTTCGGCGAGGCGCGATTTCACTTCATCAAGTTCAGCGCGCTCAATCGCTTCGCGGTCATGCTGCAGCACTTCCGCCGTCTGGTAGGTCGCAAGGCCGCTTGAAACCGTGAACCAGGCACCAAGCGCCAGGGCAAGACCTGCGGTTGAGCTGAGCCAGCGCGGCAGGGCGCTCTTCGGTGCTGCCATCTGTGGCGGGATCACGATGGGCTGTGCCACACTCAGGCCATGCTCGGCACGGAAGTCGGCGGCCATGGCGGCGCCGTCCATTCCAAGTGCCTTCGCATAACTGCGCACGAAGCCCGCCGCGAAGGTCGGCTCCGGCAAGGCGGAGATATCGTCGCGTTCAATGGCTTCGAGGAAATTGCGGCGCAGGCACAGTTCGCAGGCCATCTCGTCAAGCGAGCGGCTCCGGGCTTCACGTGCCGTTTTCAACTTTGTTCCGACGGTCATCTTTTCGTCGTTCATTTCAACTGCCTCCTGCCGCCTGCTTCGCGGCAGATTGCCCCAGTCGCCAGTTTGCACCCGTAGCGGCCGAGGTAAAAGGGCCACTTGGACCCGCCCCCATTTTATTTTTCCCGCGCTGTCGGTCGCCCGGCGTTTGCCGCCAGGTCAGGCTTTATAGGTCAGATGAACATGGGCAAGTGAAAAAGCATTTAAGAACTGCTGTCAAATAGAATCAAATTGGTGAAGGCAATTTCTTCGGAAACTGGCCTATTCAATGGAAAATACAGGATAAAATCAGATTTTGATGCCGTGGTCGCGCGCGAAGTGGATAAGAGAGTCGCGAATCGAATGATCGGTTGAATCAAGCCGCGCATCGAGGAAAACCCTCAATTCATCCAGATTGAGCGTGCGAATCATCCGTTTCACCGGCCCGATAGAGGTCGGCGAGGTCGAAATCCGCCGCAATCCGAGGCCCACGAGCGCCATGGCCTCAAGCGGACGGCCACCCATTTCACCGCAAAGCGTGACGGGCACATTCGCGGCATTGCACGAGGCGACAACGCCGCGCAGGAAGGTCAGTACCGAGGGCGCGAGAAGATCATACCGGCCAGCCAGCCGCGGGCTCGAGCGATCACAGGCGAAGAAGAACTGCATCAGGTCGTTGGTGCCAATCGACAGGAAGTCGACTTCCTTCAGAAGCGCGTCAAGCTGCCAGGCGAGCGATGGCACCTCGAGCATGCAGCCGACAAAGACCCGCGCCGGCGGCTCCTTGCCGAGCCCGTCAAGACGCTCGATCTCTTTCTGCAATATCTTCCGGCAGGCGCGGAACTCGGCAACCTCGGCGATCATCGGGAACATCACATGGAGCGTGCGCCCGGCCGCCGCGTAAAGAAGCGCCCGTAGCTGGTAGCGCAACAGCGCCGGCCGGTCGAGCGCCACCCGGATAGCGCGCCAGCCCATGGCCGGGTTCTCTTCCTCGTCGCGTGGCAGGAAGGGCACCTGCTTGTCGCCGCCGATATCAAGCGTACGGAACACCACGGGGCGTTCCCGCGCGGCATCGAGCGCAGCGGAATAGATCCGGGTCTGTTCCTCCACCTTCGGCAGGGTCGAGGCCACCATGAACTGGAACTCGGTGCGGAAAAGGCCGATGCCTTCGGCGCCCGTGGCGTCAAGGCTCGCCAGATCAGCCGTGAGGCCCGCATTCATCAAGAGCGTGACGCTGGTGCCATCCAGTGTCTCGGCCGAAAGGGTGCGTTCGGCTTCATACTCGGCAAGGAGCCGGGCCCGGTCGCGGATGGCCTGCCTGTAAGTCTCGACGACATCCTCGCCCGGCCGCACGAATACATGCTGGCTTTCGGTATCGACGACAACCAGCTCGCCGGGCTCAACATGCTCCAGCAGGCCCGACACGCGCCCGAGCACCGGCACGCCCATGGCGCGTGCCACAATGGTCATGTGGCTGGTGGCAGAGCCTTCCTCAAGCACGATGCCCTTGAGGAGACGACGGTCGTAATCCATCAGTTCGGCGGGGCCGACCGACCGGGCGATCAGGATACTATCTTCTTTCAGCTTGCGGTCGTCTTCCTCGCTCGCTCCCTGGATGATGCGAATGAGCCGCCCGGCGAGATCGTCAAAATCCGACGCTCGCTCGCGCAGGTACGGATCACGGATCTTCATCATCCGCGCACGGGTATCGAGCTGCACGCGGTTGACCGCCGCATCCGCCGTCAGGCCGGAACTAACCGCATCGCGCATCTTGTCCTGCCAGCCCTGGTCGTAGGCGAACATGCGGTAGGTCTCGAGGACCTCGCGGTGCTCGCCGCCGTGGGCAAGGTCGGGATGCTCGATCATTTCCTCAAGCTGCAACCGCATCTGCGCGATGGCATCTTCAAGGCGCACCCGTTCGGCATCGATATCGTCGGCAACCGTGCGGGTGATCTTCACCTGCGGCACATGGAAGACGGCGTTACCGAGCGCCACGCCTTCCACGAGCTTCATCCCGTCGAGCGTGACCGGGGCGCCGGTCGCCAGCGCGTCCTCGCTCAGTTCCTCGGGGTCGACAAGCTCGGTGCTGCCCACAAGCTCGGCGATCACCATGGCGATCGTCTGCAGGGCTTCCACTTCCTCGCTCTGGTAACGGCGGGGCGTGACGTTCTGGACAACCAGCACGCCCGCGACCCGGCCGGTGCGCATGATGGGCACGCCAAGGAAGCTGTGATACAGGTCCTCGCCCGTTTCAGGGCGGTACGAGAAACGCGGGTGCTGTGGAGCTTCGGAGATGTTGAGGGGCAGCGCGCGTTCGGCGACAAGGCCCACTAGGCCCTCGCCAAACTGCATCCGGGTGCGGTGAACGGCTTCCGCCTTCAGACCTTCGGTCGCAAACAGCTCCAGCACCCCGCCCGCCCGGACGAGATAGATGGAGCACACCTCCGCGACCATATTCTGGGCGATGAGGCGCACTACCTGACCAAGACGATCCTCCGCTGCCCCACCACCGGCCATAAGCCCGTGGAGGCGCCGCAAGAGCAATCGCGGCTGGCTGACTACGTCCGGCAACTCTCAGTCCCCCGGTTCGACTTCGGTCTGCCGCCGGCAGGGCGCCGGCAGCGGCTGGTAACTTATGCGGCGGGCTGCGATACGGGCGCAGCGTCGCGCGCGCCAAGGCAGCTTGCCGCCTGCTCGACGATCTCGGCAATGATTTCGGCGGTCGGCGCTTCGCGGGTCACCATGCCCACGCTTTGGCCGGCCATCACCGAACCCATTTCGACATCGCCGTCGATCACGGCACGCCGGAGCGCCCCACCCCAGTAATGTTCGATCCGGAGCTGGGCATCTTCCATGCTCACTTCCCCCGCCTGATAGGCGTTGATCACTTCGCGCTGCGTCTGCAGGAAGGCCTCGGTGGAGGCATTCTTCAGGGCGCGCACCGGGATGACCGGGAAGCGGTTGTCGATCTGGACGCTGGCAACCGCGTCACGGGCGGCGGCGCGGATGAAGGCTTTCTTGAAATTCGGGTGCGCGATACATTCGTTTGCCACCACGAAACGGGTGCCAAGCTGCGCGCCCGATGCCCCCATCTCGAGATAGGCGGCAATCGCCTCGCCGCGGCCAAGGCCACCCGCCACAAACACCGGCACATCGCGAATGACAGGCAGGATTTCCTGCGCCAGCACATTGAGCGACACGGGGCCGATATGGCCGCCCGCTTCCGAGCCCTCGATCACAATCGCGTCAGCGCCGGAGCGCACAAGCTTTTTGGCGAGCACGGCGGCCGGCGCAAAGCACATCAGCTTGGCGCCGAAATCCTTCACGGCAGCGATGGCCGCACCCGAAGGAATGCCGCCCGCCAGCACCACATGGCTGACGCCCGCCTCGCGGACGACAGCAATATGATCCATATGCTGCGGATGCAGGGTGATGAGGTTGACACCGAAAGGCTTGTCGGTCAGGGCGCGGGTCGCGGCAATTTCGGCCGCTAGCTGGTCGGGGGTCATCCCGCCGCAGGCGATAACGCCAAAGCCACCCGCGTTCGAGATCGCAGCCACCAGATGACGTTCCGACACCCAGGACATGGCCCCGCCGAGAATGGCATAGCGGGTTCCCAGAAAATCTGTCCCGCGTTTCCACAAGGCATCCAGCCGTTGCATCCCGGTTTCGGTCATATGCCCATCCTCACACTCGATTGCCTGACTGCCGGTTATTTCCGGCAGCACCGGTCAGACATCAAGCCGACGCAGCCGGTGCATCAAGTCCATATGCCGTATGAAGCGCCCTGACTGCAAGCTCGGTATATTCGGAATCGATGATTACGCTCACCTTGATCTCGGAAGTCGAGATCACCTGGATGTTGATTCCCTTCTCGGCAAGCGTGTCGAACATCTTGCGCGCGACGCCTGCGTGGCTGCGCATACCAACGCCCACAACGGACACTTTCGTGACTTCGCCGTTATACTGGATGTCCTGATACAGGAGCTGGTCCTTGTGCTCTTTCAGGATTTTCACGGCGCGCAGCAGATCGTCCTCGGGGATGGTGAAGGTCACGTCCGTGGCCTCGCCGTTATCCGATGCCGACTGCACGATCATGTCGACGTTGATATTCGCGTCAGCCAGCGGGCCGAAAAGATGGCTCACCTGACCCGGGCGGTCGTTGAGGCCGACCACGGTGACTTTCGCTTCGCCGCGCGAATAGGCGATGCCGCTGATTACTTCCTGTTCCACAATCTCATCCTCGCCAACAATCAAGGTGCCGGGCTTGTCCTCGAAGGACGACAGCACCTGGGTCCGAACCCCGTGTTTCATTGCCAGTGCCACGGACCGCGTTTGCAATACCTTGGCACCGACCGACGCCATTTCAAGCATCTCTTCATAGGAGATTTTATCAAGTTTGCGGGCGCGCGGCACGATACGCGGGTCGGTCGTGTAAACGCCGTCCACATCCGTATAGATATCGCAGCGCTCGGCCTTGATCGCCGCCGCCACTGCCACGGCCGACGTATCGCTGCCGCCACGGCCAAGCGTGGTGATGCGGCCATCGTCGCCGATGCCTTGGAAACCGGCGATCACCGCCACGCGGCCTTCCTTCAGGCAGGCTTCAAGCTTTTCGGTCGGGATGTCCTCGATCCGCGCCGAACCATGCACCGAATTCGTCTTGATCGGCACTTGCCAGCCAAGGAACGACCGGGCAGGCACGCCCAGTTCCTGCAAGCATATCGCCAGGAGGCCGCTGGTAATCTGCTCACCAGCCGCTACGACCGCGTCGTACTCGCGCGCGTCATGCAGCGGTGCGGCGTCACGGCAATAGGCAACAAGCTGGTTGGTGACGCCCGACATGGCCGACACGACGACGACCACTTCATGGCCTTCCTTCACCGCGCGCGCTACCCGGTTCGCCACGTTGCGAATCCGGTCCACATCGCCAACCGATGTGCCGCCAAACTTCTTCACTATCCTTGCCATATCGACCGTTCCAGACGTTTACCATGAGCACCCTTCAAGGCTTCGCCGGGGCGGGGACCACGAAGATCGCCAAGTCCCTTGACCCGACCCCTCAAACGGTGCGTAAAAGAGGAGCTTGCTCGGGCATCTGTTTAATGGCTGGCCGGGGGGTGCGCAAGGGATCATCAGGACCCCCTGCCGCTAATTTTTCTGCGCGGATGGGCCGAAATGAGTAAGAAAATGTCGACTGAGAACAATTCAGGGTCGAAACAAGCCACCACAGGCCGCATGGCCGAGGGCGTGACCGTGAACGAGGACGAGGTTGCCTTCTTCGCCCGCATTGCCGACCAGTGGTGGGATGAAAACGGCCCGTTCCGGCCCCTGCATCTCCTCAACCCCACGCGGCTCGCTTATATCCGCGCCGCCATCAATGCCCACACGGGCACCAGCGAGACGAGCCTGAAGCCGTTTGAAGGCATCAGGATCCTCGATATCGGCTGCGGCGGCGGGCTCCTCTCGGAGCCGCTTTGCCGCCTTGGCGCCAGCGTCACGGGGGTTGATGCCTCAGAACGCAATATCGAGGTCGCGAAAATTCATGCGACCCGCATGGGGCTCACCATCGACTACCGCAATACCACCGCCGAAGCGCTCGCCGAAGCCGGCGAGCAGTTTGATGTGGTGGTGAATATGGAAGTCGTGGAGCATGTGGCAGATGTGCCCGCCTATCTTGCTGCCTGCCGCGCGCTCGTTAAGCCCGGCGGCCTGATGCTGATGAGCACGCTCAATCGCACTGCCCGCAGCTTCATTTTTGCGATTGTCGGGGCTGAATATGTGCTGCGCTGGCTACCCATCGGCGCACATGACTGGAACAAGTTCCTCACCCCGCGTGAACTGGCTGATGCCCTGAAGACAGCTGGCTTCACGCCTGAAGCTCCTACCGGCTTTGTCTTCAACCCGCTGACCGGCAACTGGAAGCTTTCTGACCGCGACGTGGCGGTCAATTATGCAATGGGGGCTGTGGCGGCCTGAAGGCTACCTCAGGCGTCGGTGCGGCGACCGGTCGGCAACGGCAGGACCTCGATACCTTCCTCGATCAGAGCCTGCGCCTCGTCGGCGCTGGTGGCGCCGTAGATGCCGCGTTCTTCGGCTTCGCCGTAATGGATCTTTCGGGCTTCCTCGGCGAAGTTTTCGCCAACGTCCTCGCAGTTCGCCTCAACATGCTGTTTGAAGGCCGCCATCATTTCGGCGAAAGCGGCGGGTGCATGGGCCACCGGCTGCTGCTTTTCTGAAGGCGTAGCGGCGACCGGGGCTTCGGCCTTGCGGTTGCCCTTCACACCCACATTCGGCGCCATGATCGCCTTTTCAATCTGCGTGCTGTCGCACACGGGGCAGGAAACGAGACCGGAAGCGAGCTGCGTTTCATAATCACCGGACGAGCGGAACCATGCCTCGAAACGATGGGCCTGTTCGCATCTGAGATCGAAAACGATCATGGGGCTTCTATCCTGGCGACACTGAAGGTGCGTGTGTGGTCAAGCGAGGGCACTTTCTGCCGCGCCGCATCGACCTTGGCAAGATCGATATCGAAAAGCGTGACACCGGGTGCGGTGCCCGCATCCGCCACCACCTCACCCCAAGGGCTGATCACAAGGCTGTGGCCATAGGTGGCGCGGCCAGTTTCATGATCGCCTGTTTGTGCGGCCGCAATCACGAAAGCCCCGTTTTCGATAGCGCGAGCGCGGAGGAGCGCATGCCAGTGCGCCTCCCCGGTCGGCCGGGTGAAAGCCGCCGGCACCAGCAGGATGCGCGCGCCGGCACCGGCCAGCGCACGATAGAGATAGGGGAAGCGCAGGTCATAGCACACGGTCATGCCGACGAGACCGAAGGGGGTATCCACCACCACAGCCTCACTGCCTGCTTCATAAAGCGCGGATTCGCGGTAAACCTGCCCCTCGCCCAGATCGACATCGAAAAGATGGATCTTGTCATAGCGTGCCTTGATCTCGCCGTCCGGGCCGATCAGGAACGACCGGTTGGCAAGGCGGTCGTCTGCCACCTTCACCATGATCGAGCCCAGATTGAGCCAGACGCCAAGCTCGATGACCAGCGCCTGCAGGGCAGCCAGCGTCTCGTCTTCGGCCTCATACCGGGCCTTTTCCAGCACCTCGGCGCGGCGGGTTTCCATCATCAGGCTGGTTTCGGGCGTGAAAACAAACTCCGCGCCTTCCGCCGCGGCCGCGCGGATATGCGCTTCCAGCACCTCGAAATTCGGGGCAACCGTACGGCCGGATGTCAGCTGGACAAGGGCACCGCGCATGCGTGTCAACCTGCTGTCGCAAGCAGCGGATCAAGCGCGCCGCGATCATCCAGCGCATGCAGATCATCACTGCCGCCGATATGCTGGCCGTTGATAAAAATCTGCGGCACCGTGTTGCGGCCGTTTGCTTTTTCGCGCATTTCACGGCGCGCAGCAGGGTTCATATCCACACTGATTTCACGGAACGCTGCACCCTTGCGCTTCAACAGGGATTTGGCCCGGAAGCAATAGGGACAGAGATCGGAACTATAGATTACGATGTCGGCCATTGCCGTCACTCCTTTACGCTTTGCCCCATATTTAGGGGAAAAGGGTCGGAAATCAAAGGCCCGTGCTCGACAACATGATGTTGTCCGCGACGCGCCCCACCCGCGTGGGGTCGACACGGGCGAAGGTCAGAACACCAACGGATGCGGCCCCGGCACGTTTCAAGACGCCCGCGCAGGCCGAAACGGTTGCCCCGGTCGTCAGTACATCATCAACCAGAAGGACATGCCGGCCTTTCAGCGATACAGCACCATCTTCCGCCACCCTGAATGCGCCCTTCACATTGCGAAAGCGCGCCTTGCGGCCAAGCCCGCCCTGGCTTGCAGTCGCCCGCACGCGGTGCAGCACCCGCGGCATCACGGGCAGGCCTGTCAACTGCCCTAGGGCACCCGCAAGCACGTGTGACTGATTGTAACGCCGTCGAAACAATCTTTTTCCATGCAGCGGCACAGGAATGATGAGATCGACCAGGTGCTTGCCATCCCGCGTATCGAGAGCCGCCTTCATCAGCCGCGCCATCGTCATGGCACCATCGAGCCCGTCACCATGCTTCAGCGCCAGTACCATGTGCCGGGCGAGGCCATCATAGGCGCAGGCCGCCCGCGCCCAATCGAACCTCGGCTTTGCTGCGAGACATGCAGCACACAGGCTGCCGGGCAGATGCACGCCGGGAAGCGTGGCATCAAAGGGGTGACCGCAGCAGGCACAGACCGGGCCGTCGATCCGCCCGATCCTGCCCCAGCAAGAGGCGCACAGGCCGCCGTGCGCGCCGATCACCTCGCCGCACGCGGGGCAACGCGGCGGCATCAGAAGATCGGCAAGGCGGCGCAGCGCTGCCTTCGATTGTGAAATGATGCGACTCATGGATGCAGGATAACGCCGCGCCGCGACTTGTGAAGCCGCGAAGGGCTTGAGCCCGCCGCCGCCGCGCGCTAGGAAGGCCGCAACTGAACAGTAACGCCGGAGCCCCACCTTGGCAGCCACCGCAGACAGACCCGACTGGCAGGTTTTCGACCGCGCCGCCCTCGTGCGCCAGCGACAGCGTGCCGCCGCGCGGTTTGGCGAGCATGATTTCCTGCACCGGGAAGTGGGCGAACGGCTGCTGGACCGGCTGGCCGATATCAACCGCAGCTTCGAAGCGGGTGTCGACCTTGGCGGCAATCTCGCCCGGCTCGGCCTCCTGCCTGCCGCCGGCCAATGGCAGGTTTGTACCGAGGGCGTCCCGCTTAGTGACGCCCAAGCGATCGAGGCGGAAACACTGCCCGCCGAGCCCGGTTCGGCTGACCTTGTGGTATCGAACCTTTATCTCCATTCGGTGAATGACCTGCCGGGCATGCTGGCACAGGCCAGAACCGCGCTTCAGCCTGACGGGCTTTTCCTCGCCGCCCTTTTCGGCGGCCATACGCTCACCGAGCTTCGTCATGCTTTTCTGGAGGCAGAGGCGGAAATCACAGGCGGCGCCAGCCCGCGCGTTTCACCCTTTGCTGATGTGCGGGACGCCGGCGGCCTGTTGCAGCGCGCGGGCTTTGCCCTGCCGGTGGCGGACGCCGACGTGATCACCGTTGAATATGAGACCCCCCTCCGCCTGATGACCGACCTGCGCGGCATGGGCGAGGCCAATGCGCTCGCCGACCGCAGCCGCAAAACGCTGCGCCGCGATGTGTTGGCCCGGATGCTCGATATCTATATGGGCCGCCACGCCACCCCTTCGGGCCGCGTGCAGGCCACGTTCGAAATTGTCTGGCTGACCGGCTGGCACCCGCACGAAAGCCAGCAAAAGCCGCTCCGGCGCGGCAGCGGCAGCATGCCGCTCGGCGACGCGCTCAAAGCCGCGATGGACAAGCCGAAAAGCTAGATCAGATAAAATCCCGCAGCATCGCGACAAGCGGCAGGTCGGCAGGTGGCATCGGATAGTCCCCCATATCAAGGGGACGCACCCATTTCACGCGCTGGCCTTCCTGCGGCACAATGAGCCCGTCCCATTTGCGGCACAGGTAAAGCGGCATCAGCAGGTGGAATTTCTCATAAGAATGCGAGGCGAAGGCGAAGGGAGAAAGGCACGAGGCCGACACATCGATCCCCAGCTCTTCCCTGGCTTCGCGGATGAGGGCGGCTTCCGGTATTTCGCCGGGTTCCACTTTGCCGCCCGGGAATTCCCACAGCCCCGCCATTGATTTGCCAGCCGGCCGTTCGGCAATCAGCACCCGGCCTTCAATATCGACGAGCGCAATGGCGGCGACAAGAACGGTCGGGAGGGCCGCATCAAGGCGGACAAAACTGTCAGGGCATTCATCCATGAGCCGAGGCTTAGAGGCAGTTTGAGGCAAATTCAAGCTTTAAGCACTTGTTAAGCCATGGCGCCCAGTCTCGGTCTATTGTGAAGGCAGGCGCCTTGCCCCATACTGGCAGTCGGGTCAGGGCTCAGGAGAGGTGAAACATGATGAACGCTTTGGCAGGAAAGCGATTCTTCCGGCAACTGTGGGACGATTACACGGGCGCCACCGCAATCGAATACGGACTTATCGCGGCGCTCATCGCGCTGGTCCTGTTGTTGTCGACCGGTTCGCTCGGCGAAACCATGGTTCTGATGTTCGAGAACCTTTTGGGTGCGGCTGAAACCGGGAAAGAGGCAGCAGCCGGCGAATAAGTCCGGGCTGGTCGCTCAGGCCACCGCCCCGTGACCATAATCCTTGGGTGCGGGCTTGGTGCTTGCGCGGTCGTCGTCCTCCATCAGGCGGGCGGCAACGATGCGCCGGGCATGGTCAACCTCGGCCTGCATGAATTTCAGTTCGGCAAGTTTTTCCGGTCCGTCGGCTTCAAAGCGCTGCAACGCATCGGCAAGGGCAGCTTCAAGATCGTTCAGAAACTTAAGCTGCAGTTCAAGATTCACGGTTGGCATCACTCAATCTCCACATCGACATTACCTGTCGTGGGCACCCCTGCCCGTGGAGACTCATTCAAATGCCATGCCAACCGTGAAGCGCTGGCCGGACACCGCCAGCGTCAGCTGCGGTAATCGCCGTTGATGCGGATATATTCGTAGGTAAGGTCGCAGGTCCAGACGGTCGCCTTGCCGGTGCCGATGCCCCCCACATCCACTCGCAGATCGATATATTGGCCCTTCATGTGGGCACTTGTTTCCTCTTCCGAGTAGCGCGGATGCACAGCCCCCTTGTGGGCCACAAGCTGGCCGCCGATCCAGATCATCAGCTTGTCGCGGTCGGCTTTCTCGCCCGCCTTGCCGACAGCTGCAACGATGCGGCCCCAGTTGGCGTCCTCGCCGGCGATGGCGGTTTTCACGAGCGGGCTGTTGGCGACCGAAAGGCCGATCTTGCGGGCTGCCGCATCATCCTCGGCACCTTCAATGGTGATGGTCACAAACTTGGTGGCGCCCTCGCCGTCCTTCACAATCTGCTGGGCAAGGTCGACGGCAATCTCCTCGAACTTCGCCCGGAAGTCCTCAAGGCGCGGATCGGCGGGGTCGCTGATCGTATCGCTGTTCGCATGCACCCCGGTCGCGAAGGCCAGCACACAGTCGTTCGTCGAGGTATCCCCGTCCACCGTGATGCTGTTGAAGCTGCGGTCAGTGACTTCCGACAGGATCGATTGCAGGCAGCCGGGCGAGACGTTGGCGTTCGTGAAAATGAAGCCAAGCATCGTCGCCATGTCAGGCGCGATCATGCCCGAGCCTTTCGTGAAGCCCGAAATGACGACCGGCTTGCCGTCCACCTCGGCCACGCGGCTGGCGCCTTTCGGAAAGGTGTCGGTCGTCATGATCGCCGACGCTGCCTCTTTCCAGAGCCCGGCGGAAAGGCCGTCCTTCATGCGCTCCATCGCCTTGCGGAAGGGCGCGGTGTTCAGCGGTACGCCGATCACGCCGGTGGAGGCCACCATCACTTCATTGATGTCGCAGCCGATCACCTCACTGGCGTCGGTCGCGATATCGTGGGTCGCCTTGGCGCCCTTTTCGCCGGTGAAGGCGTTGGCGTTGCCGGCGTTGCACACCACCACGCGGGCCTTGCCGCCCGTCGCGTCGAGCGCTGCCTTGCACCAGTCAACCGGAGCCGCCGGCGCTTTCGAGCGGGTGAAGACCCCGGCCGCACTCGTCCCCTCGGCCAGCACCGCCATCATGATATCCGGGCGGCTCTTGTATCGGAGGCCCGCGGCATAGGCCCCGAGTTCGACCCCCGGAACGGGCGTGATATGCGGAAACTGTGCGGGTGCGAGCGGCGAAAGCTTGAGCGTGGCCATAGGACGATCCTGTATCAAAGGGAACCCGGCAGCATGACAGGCCGGGCGCGGACAAGACCTGTATCATGGCGCGAACGTCGCTTTCCGGCAAGGGGCGAGCCGTTTGCAGCCCCCATTTCTTTTGGCCTAGGCCCGGGGCGCAGGTTGACACATGCCCGTGCGGCGCTTATCTCATGCAAAACCATATCAACTGCCGCTTTCCGCCGGTGTCAGCTTCTGTTCAGAGAGCCCACGGCGCACGCCGCAAGTCAGGGCCGGGGACAAACATCATGCTGGGCAAACTTGCCAAACGCCTTTTCGGGTCGTCGAACGACCGATATCTGAAAAAACTTGAACCCAAGGTCGCCGCGATCAATGCGCTCGAGGCGGATTTCGTCGCCCTTTCGGACGATGCCCTGAAGGGCAAGACCGCCGAGTTCCGCGCCCGCCTTGAAAAAGGTGAAAGCCTGGACAGCCTCCTGCCCGAAGCCTTCGCGACGGTCCGCGAAGCAGCAAAGCGCACCCTTGGCCAGCGCCACTATGATGTGCAGCTGATCGGCGGCATGGTGCTGCATGACCGCTCCATCGCCGAAATGCGCACGGGTGAAGGCAAGACGCTTGTGGCCACGCTCGCCGCTTACCTCAATGCGCTGCCTGGCAAGGGCGTGCATGTGGTGACCGTGAACGACTATCTCGCCAGCCGCGACGCCGGATGGATGAGCCGCGTTTATGGCTTCCTCGGCCTCACCACCGGCGTGATCGTGCCGGGGTTGACCGACGCGGAGCGCCGCGCGGCCTATGCCTGCGATATCACCTACGCCACCAATAACGAGTTGGGCTTCGATTACCTGCGCGACAATATGAAATTCCGCCGCGAGGAAATGGTGCAGCGCGAGTTCGCTTTCGCCATCGTCGACGAGGTGGACAGTATCCTTGTCGACGAAGCGCGCACGCCGCTCATCATCTCTGGCCCCACCGAAGACAAGTCCGAGCTTTATGTGACGATCGACAAGGTGATCGCCGAGCTTGGCGAGGCCGACTATGAAAAAGACGAAAAGTCGCGCACCGTCAGCCTGAATGACGAGGGCACCGAGCGGGTCGAGGCACTGCTGCGCGAACAGGGCATCCTGAAGTCCGAAGACCTTTATGACTATGAGAATACGGCGATCGTCCACCATGTGGACCAGGCCCTCAAGGCGCGCATGATGTTCGAGCGCGACAAGGACTATATCGTCAAGGGCGGCAAGGTCATCATCATCGATGAATTCACCGGCCGCATGATGGAAGGCCGCCGCTATTCGGGCGGGCTTCACCAGGCGCTCGAAGCCAAGGAAAATGTGGCGATCCAGCCGGAAAACCAGACGCTGGCCTCCATCACCTTCCAGAACTATTTCCGCATGTATCCGAAGCTTTCGGGCATGACCGGCACAGCAGCGACCGAAGCGGAAGAGTTCGGCCAGATCTACGGCCTCGGCGTGATCGAGATCCCGACGAACGTGCCCGTGGCGCGCAAGGACGAGCACGACGAGTTTTACCGGACGGCGGACGAGAAATATGCCGCCATCGTCGAGGACATCAAGGAAGCGCAGGCCAAAGGCCAGCCGGTGCTTGTCGGCACCGTGTCGATCGAGAAGTCGGAGCATCTCTCCGAAATCTTCACGAAGAACAAGATCAAGCACCAGGTGCTAAACGCCCGCTACCACGAGCAGGAAGCCTATATCGTGGCACAGGCCGGCCGCCTTGGCGCCATCACCATTGCCACCAACATGGCGGGCCGCGGTACCGACATCCAGCTTGGCGGCAATGCCGACATGCGGATCGCCGAAGAAACGCAGGGCGTGGAAGACGAAGCTGAAATCGCGAAAATCACCGAGCGCGTGAAGGCTGAAGTTGCCGAAGAGCGGCGCAAGGTTCTTGAAGCCGGCGGCCTCTATGTGATGGGCACCGAGCGCCACGAAAGCCGCCGCATCGACAACCAGCTGCGTGGCCGTTCAGGCCGTCAGGGCGACCCCGGCCGCTCGAAATTCTATCTCTCGCTCGCCGATGACCTGATGCGCATCTTCGGCCCCGAGCGGATGGACAAGATGCTCGTCACCCTCGGAATCGAGGAGGGCGAGGCGATCATCCACCCGTGGATCAACAAGGCCATCGAAAAAGCACAGACGAAGGTCGAGGCCCGGAACTACGACATCCGGAAAAACCTCGTGCGTTTCGACGACGTGATGAATGACCAGCGCCGCGTGATCTATGAGCAGCGCCGCGACATCATGGACGCCGACGATGTGGCAGAGCTCGTGAAGGGCATGCGCGCCGATGTGGTCCACCATCTGGTGGAAACCCATATCCCGCCGAAATCCTACCCCGAGCAATGGAACCTCGCCGGACTGCAGGAAGACGTGCTGAAGTATCTTGGCCTTGAGCTGCCGGTTGTTGCCTGGGGCGACGAAAACGGCGTCGACGATGCCACCATCATTGAGCGCATCGCCGATGAAGCCGACCGCTTCATGGCTGCCAAGGCCGCCAATTACGGCTCCGACCTCTGGCGCCATGTCGAGAAAAGCCTGCTCCTGCAGGTCGTCGATCAGGAATGGAAGGACCACCTGGCCAATCTCGATCACCTGCGGCAGGGCGTGGGCCTCAGGGCCTACGGCCAGCGCGACCCGCTCAATGAATACAAGACCGAAGCCTTCGGCCTGTTTGAGAGCATGCTGTTCCATACCCGCGAGAGCATCACGCAGCTTCTGGCCCGCGTCGAACTGGCCCCGCAGCCGTCGGCCGAGCCCGCTGCCCCGCTCGCCCCGCCACGCCCCGCCGCGATTGTAGAACAGCATATCGACCCGGTGACGGGCGAGAACGAGATGGCCCGTGTCGATCCGAACGATCCGACCACATGGCGCGATCTCAACCGCAATTCGCCCTGCCCCTGTGGTTCGGGCAAGAAATACAAGCATTGCCACGGCGCGCTCTGACCCGCCCGACAATCGAATACGAAAAGGCCTGCCATCCGGCGGGCCTTTTTATTTCTCCGCGCGGCCGGGGTCGTGCATGCTAGGCTCCTGCCGTTTGCAGCTACAAGGAACCGCCATGAAGCATACCCTTTTTGCCCTGACCGCCATGATCGCCGTCGCCGCACCCGCGAGCGCCATTGAAGGCTTCAAGGCAGGCCCCGTGATCCCGGACTTCGGCCCGATTGCTGACAATCTGAAACCCGACGTGGCGGTACCGGGGGATCAGGACTATCGCGTTTCCTTCGATATCGCGGACGCAGCCACCCCCGGCGAGAAAAGCCGACAGATCGAGACGCTCGCCCGTTTCATCAACATGATGGTCGATGCCGGCGTGCCGAAAGAACGGCTGCATGTGGCCGCAGTGTTCCACGGCGGCGCCACGCTCGATGTCGCGAACGAGGATTTCTACAAGGCGAACAAGCAGGCGGCGAACGGCAATGCCGCTCTTATCGCCGCGCTCGTCGCGGCGGGTGCCGAGATTTATGTCTGCGGACAAAGCGCCACGCGCTACGGCGTCTCGAACGCTGACCTGCTGCCAGGGGTGAAGATGGCCCTTTCGGCCATCACCGCACATGCGATGCTCGCCAATCAGGGCTTCCGTACCAATCCCTTCTGACGCCGGATCAGGCCGGGGCCTCGCTTTTGGGCGGGGCCGTTCCTGAAAGATCGGTCTGGCAGTGGGCATTGAGGTCCGCATAGCCGAGCGCGCGAAGATCAGCCGCACTTGCCTGTGCCTCCGCCTCCGGGATGCCAAGGGATAGCGCCACACCGACGCCGAGCTGCAGGCTGCCCTCGAACGCTTCGGGCACCGCCCGCGCGGCGCCAAGGTCCAGCAGGTGCGACGCCGCCGTCAGGCTGTGGGCGCGTATATGGACCGGCAGGCCGGGGTTGCACATGCGGGCGTTCATGAGCGTCGCCTCGGCCGTTTCGGGGCTATCAAGCGTGATGACAAGCGCAGCCGCCTTGCCGGCCCCCACCGACACCAGCACCTCGCGCCGGCGTGCGTCGCCAAGGAAGACGTTCGCGCCCTCGGCCCGCGCCGCCGAAACATTGGCCTGATTGCCGTCGATGGCAATCCAGGGCACGCTGTGCCGGTCCAGAAGCCGGGCAACGGTGCGCCCCACACGCCCGAAGCCGGCAATCAGCACCGGCGGCGTGGCGGGACATTCTTCTTCCGTCATCACCGGGGTCGGCAGCTCACGGTCAAAGCGTTTCATCAACCGGTCGACAAGCGGCACCACGAACGGCGTGATGACGAGCGTGATGACGATCACCGAATTGAGCGTGGCCTGCATATCGCCCGCGAGCACTGCCTGCGAGACCGCGACGGCAAAGAGCACGAAGCCGAACTCGCCTGCGCCGGAAAGAAGCGTCGCCGCCCGCGCCGCATCCGGCCAGTCGAGCCCGGCGGCGAACCGCCCGACACCAGTCATGATGACGGCCTTCACCAGCATCAGCGCGACGGCCGCCCCGAACACCAGAAGCGCGTTATCCAGAAGATGTTGCAGATCGAGGCCCATACCCACCGTCATGAAGAAAAGGCCGAGGAGCAACCCGCGATAGGGCTGGATATCGCCTTCCACCTGATGGCGAAACTCGCTTTCGGCCAGCATGATCCCGGCAAGGAAGGCACCCATCGCCATCGACAGCCCGGCGATTTCCATGAGCCACGCATAGCCGACGACAATGAGAATCGCCGTTGCCGAAAACATCTCGGCCGAACGGCGGTTGGCAACCATCCGGAGGATGGGCCCCAGCAGATAGCGGCCTGAAAGGAGGGTAACGCCAAGGATCGCGACCGTTTGGGCAAAGGCCAGAAGGAATGATGTGAAAGTGCCGCTTGTCTTGCCTTCCAGCATCGGCAGGAGGGCCAGAAGCGGCACCACGGCCAGATCCTGCAACAGGAGGACGGCAAAGGCCGTGCGGCCGCGCTGGCTGTTAAGCTCGCCCCGTTCCGTCATGATCTGCAGGCCGAAGGCGGTGGACGACAGCGCGAGGCCCGACCCCGCCACCACCGAAATAGGCACCGACAGTCCGAAGAAGGCATGAAGCCCCCAGGCCAGCACGATGGTGGTGATCAGGAACTGCGCCCCGCCAACCCCGAAGACCATGCGCCGCATCACATAAAGGCGCCGTGGCTTCATCTCGATCCCGATGATGAACAGCAGAAAGATCACGCCGAACTCGGCCACGCCCGCCACCCGCGCAGGATCGGGGATCACCTTCAGCACCGACGGGCCGATCAGGAACCCGGCAAGCAGGTAGCCGATCACGGTGCCAAGCCCGAGGCGCATCATCAGCGCCCCGCAGGCAACCGCCGCCCCGAGGATTGCCACGAGTTCAAAAACCCCGGTCGAATGATGCTCCATACAATGCGCCCCTGTAGTCGGCCCTCGGGCCTCAGTCCTTCACAACCGGCAGCCACACGGCGCTGGCTTCCTTGCCCCCCGTCGCCACGCTTTGCGTTGCTGCCTTATAGTCCCCTGCTTTCGCGTTGAAAATGTTCGGCACGAAGGTTTGAGGGTTGCGATCATACAGCGGGAACAGCGTCGATTGTACCTGCACCATGATGCGGTGACCGGGCTGGAACACATGGTTCACGTTCGGCAGTTCGAACCTGTAGTTTTCCACCTTGCCCGGCGTCAGGGCTGCGGGCTTGTCGAAGCCATGGACATAGCGTCCCCGGAAAATCTCGATCCCCACTCCCATCTGGTAACCCGCCATCTTCGGGACCGCCGAAAACTCCTCGGGCGACACATCGATGAGCTTGACGACCCAGTCGCTGTCGGTGCCGCTGGTTGCCGCAAAAAGATCGACCTTCGGCGCACCCGCGATATGAACGGCCTCACCCAAGGGTTCGGTCACATAGGTCAGCACGTCGGGGCGACCGTCCACAAAGCGCTGGTCGGCCACGAGCCAGGGCTTCCACTGGTCCGCGTCACCCATGTCAATCGGGCGCGGGATGAACGGCACGGGCTTCGCGGGGTCCGAGACATATTCATCCCGGCCTGCCGCCTTCGGCTTTTCAAAGCCGAGCCCGCCACCGGCCTGCAGATAAAGCGGCGTTTCGCTGCCGCGCGGCCAAGCGTCGCTCACTTCCCAGCGGTTGGCGCCGGTGGCGTAGGTCAACACCGGTGGGGTTTTAACCTTCGGCGCGCCGTCTTTCAGGTAACGATCGAGGAAGGGTTTCATATAGTCCCGGCGGAATTCGAGCCCGGTGTCGCCCTTGAAATCAAGCGCACCGAGGGTGCGGGCTTCATAGTTCACGCCGCTGTGTCGCCACGGGCCGATGACCAGCGAGACCATGTCGTTCTTCTTGTCCTGCGGTTCCAGCGCCTTGTAAACGGCGGGTGCGCCGTAGCTGTCTTCCTGGTCCCACTGGCCGACAACCAGCATCGTCGGCACGGTCAGCTTGCGCTCACCGAGGATCTTGTCCACCGCCTGCAGTTTCCAGAAGTCGTCATACGCCGGATGGTTCATCATCTTTTGGGTCTGGCCGAAGGCATCAAGGCCAAAGCGCCGGGCAAAATCACCCGCCGAACCGGACTTGAGGAACAGTTCATATTCATCCCCCGTGCCCTGCGGTACCGGGCCACTGCCCTTGCGCGCCATCTGGCCGGTGAAATAGCCGAAGGAATTGAGGCGGAAGGCGCCGTTATGGAACCAGTCGTCACCGATCCAGCCATCCACCATCGGGCTTTGCGGTACAGCCGCCTTCAGCGCCGGGTGCGGGTTCACAAGCGCCATCAGCGTGGTGAAGCCGAGGTAAGACGAGCCGGTGATGCCTACCTTGCCGTTTGTCTCGGCCACATTCTTCACCAGCCAGTCGATGGTGTCATAGGCGTCGGTCGAATGGTCGATCCCGGTATTGTTCAGCGGCCCCGTGAGCGGCCGGTTCATAACATAATCGCCTTCGGACTTATAAAGCCCGCGTACATCCTGATAGACGCGGATATAGCCGTCATTCACGAACTCGGCGTCCATCACCGTCAGGATTTCCTCGATCTTCTGGCTGGCATTCCGCCATGTCGCCTTCGAGGCGTTATAGGGCGTGCGGCTGAGCAGGATCGGCGCCCCCTCGGTGCCCTTGCGCATCACCACGACGGTGAAAAGCTTCACCCCGTCGCGCATCGGGATCATCACCTCGCGCCGGATATAATCGGCCTCTGCGCGGACGGGGTCGTAAACCTCCACCGTGTCCGGCGTCATCGCTTCCTGCATGAGTGCCGCCGCGTCGTCTGCGCGCACACTGCCGATGGCTGACAGGACGGCTATCAATGCGATGGGCCCGGTGATCTTCTTGTGCATCTGTTATCCCCCTGCTGTCTGATTGCCGTCAGACTGTCACGCCACCCTGTCCGGGGTCAACCGGCGACGATGAATGCCATATGAACACCCCCCTCAGCTTTCGCTCAAGCTTGACGCGTTAGGGTTAACCCATCGATCAGCGAGAGGAGCGATCCATATGAGAAACGCCCGTGCAAAAGTGACCATCGTCCGCCGTTTCGGCATTTCGGCTGCCCTTGTCGCTGGCCTTGTGACGGCTGCGACCTACAGCGCCCGCGCTCATGACGCCCATGCACATGAAAAGGAGCCGCGCCACAGCGTCTATCCTTTCTATGTGGTGGTGAAGCTGGATGCTCGCCACGGGCGGCACGATGCACCGGCACTGGATCAGGCCCGCATGATGGATGCCGTCGCCCGGTGGCTGCCCTCGGGCGTGCGGCTGGTTGACCCGCGAGACCGCCGGGTGCGGCCCGATATGGTCCTTGCCGTCAATGAGCGCTCGTTCGACATGGATTTCAACGTGATGGACCGG
The DNA here is from genome assembly GCF_026719705.1 of Pseudokordiimonas caeni. Taxonomy (GTDB): domain Bacteria; phylum Pseudomonadota; class Alphaproteobacteria; order Sphingomonadales; family Kordiimonadaceae; genus Gimibacter; species Gimibacter caeni. Next base: position 38,427 of record NZ_JAPPRR010000002.1, read on the forward strand.
AAACGTGCCAGCGCGCCCTATCAGAGCGGTACGTTCCTCGCCGGATGTGGCCCGCTTTACGGCGCCAGTTTCACCCGTGTGACCGAACAGGCAACGGCACGCTACAGCTATGATGTCCGGGTCAACAACCGGTTTGCGCCCGATCATGTGGCCACCGTGCACGGCCTGCAAAGTGACCGTTTCAATTATGGCGCCGGGCTTACCGGGCATGGCGCCTGCGGGACCGTCGCCCACGCCCCGGTCCCGGCAAACTGGGTGGCTGACCTGTTTGCCCGCGACGATCTCAGCACTCGCCACGGTATGGCCGACGGCATCCGCCGGAGCGCAGCCGAGGATATGGGCCGCAAGATCGCTGGCCTGATCCGCAACGAACAGGAGCGTGTGCTGAAGGCCGAGCACGACTGGCGTGCCAACGAGCAACAGTATGCCGACGCCCGCGGCCGGCGCTGACCCCGCCTGACAGAATTATCGGACGGCCGTCACTATGGCCCCTGTTTTGAGTAGAGGGTCGTCCGACTGCCGCCAGGGCACTTCCTAAAGTGCCCGCGGCGAAAGCCCCTCCCCGGTGTCACCAAGCTCCTCCTCGCTGGAGCCGGCACCGGGGAGCGCGGCTGAACCTTCCGGCCCGATTGGCTCTCGGGCCGGCTTTTTGTTTTCTTCGAAGCCCTTAAAGGAAGCTCAGCAGGCTGGTCGCCCCGCCGCCCAGGCCAAACGCCCGGGATATATTCAGGGACGTTTCATAGTTCCTGACGATCGTATTGTAATACTGGTCATCCAGCCCTGCAGCTTCGCGTTCCTCGACGCTCATCGAGCCATATTGCGCGATCAGCTTCTTGGAAAACGCCGTGGGATCGCCGGTGCCGCCTGCTGACTGGAAGGCACTTTGCACGCTTTGGCCGAACCGGGATTTCATCTCCGAGCGCGCGGCGGCAATTTCCGTGCTGGTAAATGTGTCAGTGCGGTTGAGGACGATCGCCGAAAGGGCCCTGCTGCCGAATTTCGACAGATCCTTCAAGTCTCCGGCTTTTGCATAGATGTTATCGAGCCCCGCGCGGGCGTCATCGGAGACATCGGCAAAGGTGCGGTCCTTAACCTGCTCGCCTTTGGCCACGCGCCCAAGATAGGCCACCACCGGATCGCTCTTGATCCCCTGTGGCGGCTGGCCCGGATTGCTGTTCAACTGCCCGAGCGCCTGGGACACCGCCGCATAGTGTTGCTGCCATTCGGCAGATTTCTTCTCTTCGGCACTCGCAGCATCCAGATATTCGAGGGACGCTTCATAGAGATCCCTGTAGCTTCCCGTTACCTCAAGGAGCGAGTGAGCGCCCGAGAGTGCGGCATCAAATCGTTGCTGCAGCTCCGATTTTGCCGCCTTCTGCTCATCTGCCGTGAACTTGTTGCCGGTGTTCTGCGCAATGGCAAAAACCTCTGCCCGCTCGAAACCGGAAAGGTCAACCGCCAGCTTGCCGTCTGTGAGGGGCGATGTGCGTCCGAGCCCGTCCAGGAGTTCGGTCAGTTCCCGGCGAAGCTTGTCGGTCTCGTCGTCGTCTGCCGACTGGCCACCCCTCGCAAGGGCCGCCCTGCCCGCCTCAGACAAGGTGACACTGATGGCACTGTCGGAGAAACCATGGGACGGCTGCCCGGCTTTTTGCGGCTGTGGTTGCGCCTGAATATCGGAATAAGTCCGATTGTTCGCATATGGCAAAACATAGGCATTGGCGATGATGCTTGTCATGTGTCGACCCCCGGGGAAACTGGACTGCTCGCCTGAGTAGCAAGCGCCGTGCCAAGGGAACGCCCTCTTTGCCGCACAAAATGGCCCCATTGCCGTGGTCATCTGAACGTCCAGACGGGAGAAAGATCATGAAGACCAATTTTCCTTGTGGAATCCTTGCCTGCTGCCTCGCCCTCGGGGCCTGCGGCTCGGTCAGCAAGACCGAGGCCGGAACAGGCATCGGTGCAGTATCAGGTGGCGTTATCGGCAAAGCCATAGGCGGCGGCACGTTCGGGCTGATCGCGGGCGCGGTGGCGGGTGGCCTCCTCGGCCACGAGATCGGAGAACGCATGGACAAACGCGACCGCGAAAAGGCCCGGCTTGCGATGCAACAGAGCCTTGAATCCGGCCGCACCGGCTCGGTCTCGCACTGGCGCAATCCCGATACCGGCCACTATGGCATGGTGGTGCCGGGCGAGGCCTATACGCAAAACGGCCAGCCCTGCCGGCCTTACCGCGAGGCGGTGACGATCGACGGCAAGGCGACCGAGGTTGAAGGAACGGCCTGTCGCCGGGATGATGGTGTGTGGGTTGTCAGCAACGGCAGGTAGTCGCACGCCGCTGCATACAAAGAAAACGGCCCGCCAGATATCCTGCGGGCCGTTCTTTCATTCTCAACTGAAGGCTTCGTCCCAGCTGCCGCGGGTAGCCGCCTTCGAATATTCGGTGGCGCGGTTTTCGAAGAAGTTGGTGTGTTCCACCGCATTCAGCATGTTATCGAGCCACGGCAGCGGATTGTCCTCGATCTGGTACATTGCATCGAAGCCGAGCTGGCCGAGGCGGCGGTCGGCAATATAGCGGATATATTGCTTCACTTCCTCGGGCTTCAGGCCCTCGATCTCGCCCATCCCGAACGACAGGTCGATGAAGGCATCTTCATGTTCCACAATCGTGCGGCAGGCGTCGACGATCTTTGCCTTCAGGTCATCGGTCCAGATTTCCTTGTGTTCGGAGATCAGCGTCTTGAAAAGCTTGATGATGCTGTCGCAGTGCAGGCTTTCGTCGCGCACCGACCAGGAAACGATCTGGCCCATGCCCTTCATCTTGTTGAAGCGCGGGAAGTTAAGGAGCATCGCGAAGGATGCAAAAAGCTGCAGCCCCTCGGTGAAGGCCCCGAACACAGCGAGCGTCAGCGCGGTCGACGCCAGGTCGTCCGAGTTGAACTGCTGCATGTAATCATATTTATCCTTCATTTCCTTGTACTTAAGGAAAGCGGAATATTCCGTCTCCGGCATGCCGATCGTATCGAGAAGATGGCTATAGGCTGCGATATGGATGGTCTCCATATTCGAGAAGGCCGACAGCATCATCTGCACCTCGGTCGGTTTGAAGACCTTGGTATAATGCTTCATGTAGCAATTGTTCACCTCGATATCCGACTGGGTGAAGAAGCGGAAAATCTGGGTCAGCAGGTTCTTCTCGGACGGGGTCAGCTTGTTCGCCCAGTCGCGCACGTCCTCCGCGAGCGGCACCTCTTCCGGCAGCCAGTGGATCTGCTGCTGTTTCAGCCAGGCTTCATAAGCCCAGGGGTAACGGAAGGGTTTGTAGACGTGGCGTTCTTCAAGCAGCGACATGGGCAAAGCCTCGAAACGAAAGGGTCGGGATCAGGCGGGACGGCTGCAATTGCCGCCCCGTTCGCGAAAAGGAGCTGCCTGCCGCCTTATTGGCAGGCCAGGCATTCCTCGTAATTGGTGGTCGTCTGCACCGGCATTTCGGCAAGCGCCAGCTGCACGGCTTCGGGCGTTTTCTTCTTCAGCGTGTCGTTCGAGACAACCTCGGCGCGCTGGATCGATTTCGACCGGCAGTAATAGAGGCTCTTCAGGCCCTTCTTCCAGGCCTGGAAGTGGATCTGGTGCAGGTCGCGCTTGTGCACGTCGGCCGGCAGGAAGATGTTCACCGACTGGGCCTGGCTGATGTAGGGCGCACGGTCGGCGGCAAGTTCCACCACCCAGCGCTGGTCCAGCTCGAACGCGGTCTTGAACACGGCCTTTTCCTCGTCCGAGAGGAAATCGAGATGCTGCACCGAGCCTTCGTTGACGGTGATCGAGGTCCAGACGGCTTCGGTATTCATGCCCTTCTCGGTGAGGAGGCGGGTCAGCGCGCGGTTGCGCACGTTGAAGCTGCCCGAAAGCGTCTTCTGGTTATAGCTGTTGGCCGCGATCGGCTCGATGCCGGGGCTCGACCCGCCGCAGATTGTGGAGATCGAAGCGGTCGGCGCAATCGCCGTCTTGTTCGAGAAACGCTCCATGATGCCATAGTCAGCCGCATCCGGGCACGGGCCCCGCTCCAGCGCCAGTTCGTGCGAGGCACGGTCCACCTCGGTCTGGATATGCTTGAAGATGCGGTTGTTCCAGGCTTTCGCGAGCGCGCTTTCGAACGGGACCATATTGTCCTGCAGGAAGCTGTGGAAGCCCATCACGCCAAGGCCGACCGAACGCTCGCGCATGGCGGCGTAGCGGGCCTTCACCATGCTGTCGGGCGCACGGTTGATGAAGTCCTGCAGCACGTTATCAAGGAAACGCATCACATCGGGGATGAACTGCTTGTCGTCTTTCCATTCCTTGTAGGTTTCAAGGTTGAGGCTCGACAGGCAGCAAACAGCCGTGCGCTCGTTGCCAAGGTGGTCGACACCCGTCGGCAGCGTGATTTCGGCGCAAAGGTTCGAGGTTTTCACCGTGAGGCCCGCGAGCTTGTGATGCTCGGGAATCTGGCGGTTCACGGTATCCGAATAGATGATATAGGGCTCGCCGGTTTCCACACGCGCGGTGAGAAGGCGAATCCACAGGGCGCGTGCCGAAACGGTGCGCACGGCATGGCCATCCTTGGGGCTCGTCAGCGCGAACTGCTCGTCGGCCTCAACCGCGCGCATGAATTCGTCGGTCACCAGCACGCCGTGGTGCAGGTTCGGCGTCTTGCGGTTCGGGTCACCGCCCGTGGGGCGGCGCAGCTCGATGAATTCCTCAATCTCCGGATGGTGGATCGGCAGATAAACGGCGGCCGAACCACGACGCAGGCTGCCCTGGCTGATGGCAAGGGTCAGGCTGTCCATCACCCGCACGAAGGGGATGATGCCGCTGGTTTTGCCCACACCGCCGACGGTTTCGCCGATCGAGCGCAGATTGCCCCAATAGGAGCCGATGCCGCCACCACGGGCCGCGAGCCATACGTTTTCGGTCCACAGGCCCACGATGGAATCGAGCTTGTCCTGGGCCTCATTAAGGAAGCAGGAAATCGGCAGGCCGCGGTTGGTGCCGCCGTTCGACAGAACGGGCGTTGCGGGCATGAACCAAAGCTTCGAGATATAATCATAGAGCCGCTGGGAATGTTCCTTGCTGTCGCCGTAATAGCTGGCCACACGGGCGAACAGATCCTGGAAACTTTCACCGGGCATCAGATACCGGTCCGACAAGGTTGCCTTGCCAAACTCGGTCAGGAGATCGTCGCGGCTGCGGTCGATCTGAACCGCGCCACCGTGCTCGTAATGCGTGACCTCAAACATGGTGCCCATAACTCCCTTTACCACCTGATTCGGAATCGTTCTCTTCATTCCGCCTCAGGTGCCAGCAAACCAGCATGCCTGAAAATGGAACAAATGTCGAACATTCCGACATTTCTCTATGTTTTGCTTGAAGTTGGGGGACAGCCGCCCTCAGTGCCCCGCTAGCAACGCACCCCCGAACTCGAAAATCGAGAATAAGGACAAACGGGGGGGCTCGTCAACATAAAGGGCAAAACGTTGGAAGCGCTACAATATGTAGTGGCTGATGGGTGTGAAAAAGGCGCCGGATTTTGGCCCGACGCCTTCATTCTTGCCGATTCGCGGTCCCTTTGCGGGGCTCCGTCCGATGCGGCTTAATTGATGCCTTTTGCCCCCATGGCGAGGAATTTTTCACGGCGCAGGCGGCGCAGCCGTTCGCCGTCCATCCCGGCCATGGATTTGAGGCTTTCCTCGATGGCGTCACCGAGCATGTTCATGGCGCGCTCGCGATCACGGTGGGCGCCACCAAGGGGCTCCGCGACGATCTTGTCAATCACACCGAGGGTGAGAAGATCCTGCGCGGTGATCTTCAGCGCGGTTGCCGCATCCTTCGCCTTTTCGTTGGTGCGCCACAGAATCGAGGCGCAGCCTTCAGGCGAGATCACCGAATAGATGGCATGTTCGAACATCAGGACAGTGTTGGCCGCCGCGATGGCAACCGCACCGCCCGAGCCACCCTCGCCCACAATAGTGGTCACAAGCGGCACACCGAGCGACAGGCATTTGTCGGTCGAGCGCGCGATGGCCTCCGCCTGGCCGCGCTCCTCGGCGCCCACACCAGGGTAAGCACCCGAGGTGTCAACCAGCGTGATGACCGGCAGGCCGAAGCGGTCGGCCATGTCCATCAGGCGGATCGCTTTCCGGTAGCCTTCGGGCCGTGCCATGCCGAAATTGTGGCGGATGCGGCTTTCGGTGTCCGATCCCTTTTCATGGCCGATGATCACGCAGGCTTCACCGCGGAAACGGGCAAGCCCGCCGATCACGGCTTCGTCTTCCCCAAAGGTGCGATCACCGGCAAGCGGCGTGAAATCTTCCGTGAGGTGCGCCACGATATCCTTGAAATGGGGGCGCTCCGGGTGACGCGCCACCTGCATCTTCTGCCAGGGCGTCAGGTTTGCGTAGGTATCTTTCAGGAGGCGACCAAGCTTGCCTTCAAGCTGGCCAACCTCGGAACCGATATCGAAATCGCGGCCGTGGCTGAAGCTCCGAAGCTCGCGGATCTTGCCCTCGAGCTCGGCAATCGGCTTTTCGAATTCGAGAAAAGTCATCATCTGGCGTTCGCCCTTTTCAGTTGGGACTGTTTTATTATCGCGCGTCACGGGGCACGCCTCTCCACGTCTGTTGCTCCGGACTTCGGGCGCAAAATCCCCGAAGCTTCCCGGCCTGTCAACACAAGAACCAGCCGGTCCAGTAATCAGTATGGCACGCTCAGAGGCGCCTTGAAGAAGTTTTTTCGGCCATCAGGGCTTCCCGGTCAAGGGGCACCTCGCGCTCCTCTTCTCGCACGAACATGTCCATCTGGTCTGTATGATGGGGCGAATCCGGCCGCCCGGCCGCCGCGCCGAAGCTGTGGGCCGAGCGCGCGGTGAAGCCGCCCTTGCCATCCCAGTCGGCGAAAAGGATATAGCTGTCGCCCGCCACATCGCGCATGCGGCCATCGGCGTCCCGCTCACCGTAAACCGCGCGCAGGATATCGGGCCCACCCGCTATCGGCAGGTCGATCCCGCCGCGCCGCAGACGGCTCACCTCGCCCCATTCGGGGTCGATCCGCCCGAACCGGGTAACGAGATAATTGAGCGCCACAGGCAGCCGCCCCCAAACGTCCGGCATCGGTTCGTCCGCTTCCCATGCCTTGATCATGGGATAGAGAAGCGCGATGCCAAGCGCGGCCGAGCGGTCATCCAGCGCTGTCCCGCCCCGCCAGCGGCGCAGAAGGTCGACCCCTTCGCGTTCCTCCACGCCAAGCCACACGGGCGGCTCCAGAAGCGCGGTCCGCAGCGCCACAAGTGGCGGGTAGGAAGGGTCGAAGACCTTGTCATATTTGATCTCGCGGAAGGCATCGGGGCTGACGGGGGCCGCGAGCGTCAGCAGGCGGTTCAGCCTGAGCGCCCGGTTCGTCAGGTTCCCCTGCACCCCGAGGCGGGCCGGGAAATCGTCCGGCACCGGGGCGCCGGCGCCAGTCGTTGCCAGATAGGGGCTGTTGTTGGCATTGAAGACAATCCCGCTTTCCGGGTTCACTGTCTTCGGAACCGCGCTGAAGGGCTCATAGCCTTCAACGAAGATCGAGCTCTGGTCCCCCGGCACCAGCTTCCGCCAGTCAAGGCCCGGCACATTCGGCCGCTTCGGGAACTGGGCATTATAATAATGAGCGACATCGCCAGAAGCCGTCGCCATCACATAATTGAGGCTCGGCAGGCTGCCACGTGCCAGTGCCGCCTCGAAGGCCGCGCGGTCCTTCGCCTTGTTCAGCGCATACATGGCATCGAGCATGCCAAGCTCGCGGTAGCCTGCGAACCGCACGGCATAATAATCGCCATTCACCTCGACCACCGGGCCGAACAGGGTTTCATAAACCGTGCGTTCGACCGTCCAGTAAAACGGTCCCCAGAGCTTCACGCGGATCGGCACGGTGCGGGCGGTCATGGGCGCCCATTTGTTATCCAGCGTATAGGCAAGCGCACCGCCGGGGTGGCGGCGGATCCTGAACACATCGACAAGATCGGGCGTGTTCACCGTATTGGCCCAGCCGAGATCGGGTCCTGCTCCGTGCAGGATAAGGGGCGCACCGGGGAAGGTGCCGCCAACCATGTCCCACCCCTCTTCCGATTTCACCCGCGCCTCATACCAGGCAACAGGGCCGGTAAGCGGCTGGTGGCTGTTCACGAGAAGCCGGGTGTGTCCGTCCGTTGTCGCCTTGGGGGCAAGCGCCACGCCCTGGCTGCCAACCGGCAGGCTCTCCTCCTCTTCCTCGGGCTGCGCACTGCTTGGCATGCCGGGATAGGTGCCAGCGAACAGTGCCGAGATCGCCTTGTCGAAACCATAGAAAAGCGGCGTCTTGAACGTGAAGCCCGCCACCACATCCTCGCCCTTCACCGGCAGCAAAAGGCTGGAGGCTTCGCCCGGATGGGTGGCGGCATAATGATTGATGCCATCGGCATAGGCTTCGGCAAGGGCGCGGGCCTCGGCGCTCACCTTTGTCGCATAGCCTTTCTCGACCGTGCGCTTCACATCCATGAATCCGACGAGGAAATCGGCTGGCGCCGCCGACGGACCTTTTTCAGCGGCGAGCATGCCACGGGTGGCCAGCACCACATCCTGGATGGTCGGGAAATCGTCCTCGGCATGCGCGAAAGCGAGGCCGAAGGCCACATCCACATCACGCGCGCCATAGATATGCGGCACGCCGTAATCGTCACGGATGATTTCCACGTCATACCGATCGGCAAGGTCCAGATAACGGTCAGCAGGTACCGGCTTCGGCCCGGTGGCAACGATCCAGAAAAGCCCCCAGACGAGAAGTGCGGGCACGAGGGCAGCCACGGGATAGCGGGATCTGGTCGTCATCGTCGGGCTCCGTCACTCATGCATTGTCACTGAGGGGATGGCGGTCGAACACCAGCGCCTTCAGGCGGGCATCCAGCACATGGGTATAGATCTGGGTTGTCGAGATATCTGCGTGGCCCAGCATCTGCTGTACGGCGCGCAGGTCTGCCCCGTGCGCCAGCAAATGGGTCGCGAAAGCATGGCGCAGCTTGTGCGGGCTGACGAGATCCAAAGGCACGCCCGTGTCAATCGCCAGTCGCTCCAGAAGCTGCCCCACCCGCCGCCGGGTGACGTGCCCTTCCTTCGCCGTGCGCGAGGGAAACAGCCACGGGCTATCGCCTTGGTCTGCCACCTTCACGGCTGCCTGATAGGCCAGAAGGGCATTGCGCGCCTTTTCGCCCATCGGCACCATCCGTTCCCGCCCGCCCTTGCCGCGCACGGTGAGGAGCCGCGTCTCGGGGCCCACCGCCCGGCGCGGCAGGCCGACAAGCTCGCTGACCCGAAGGCCCGTGGCGTAAAGCGTTTCAACAAGCGCATGCAGGCGCAAGGCCGCAAGGTCACCGCCGGCGGCTTCCGCCTCGGCATGATCAAGCAGCCGGTCGACATGATCTTCAGAGAGGACCTTCGGCAGCGGACGCCCGGCGCGCGGACTTTCAAGCCCCGCTGCTGGATTGTCGCCGCGCAGACCATCGCGGTAGAGGAATAGATAGAATTGCCGGAGGGCCGACAGGCGCCGGGCAGCAGTCGCCGCCTTGAAGCCGCGCGCGGCGAGGTCGGCAAGATATCCCCTGATATCGTCTGTCGTCGCGGTGCCAAGGGGACCGGCGAGCCAATCCCCGAAGTCTTCAAGGTCGCGAGCGTAAGCCATAAGGCTGTTTTTTGCCCGGCCCTTTTCAGCCGCCAGCATCTCCAGAAACTGCTCTATCAGCCGGCTGTCGCCCATCGGACCGCGCCCGGGGGTCAAAGACCCTGGGCGATCAGGATTTCGAGCGCGAGCTGACGGGCTTCGCCCTCGAACCCGGCACGCCGCAGCGTCTGGACAACCGACCCGGCAGGCGCCGGCGAAACATCGGCAAGCCCCGATTCCGCCACGATCCGGTAGCCGTTTGAAAGCACCAGCGGACGGTCACCCCCGTTCGAGGCCAGCAGCAGACGCCGCCACACGGCAGGTGCGGTCGCCGATTGCTCGAGCGAGACGGGGCCATCTTCAAGCGACGACCATGCCGCATCCGGCACGCTTTCACCAAGCGCTTCGAGAAGGCTGAACAGGAGGCCGGCTCGGGCATAGCGGCGATCATCCGTGCCCTGCGTGCTCCACCATGTCGGCAGCGGGCCGGCTTCGGGGCCGGGTACATCCGGCATGCCGGCCACCAGCAGCAGCGGCCAGACCTCGGTCAGCAAGGCTTCATCGATCGGGCCGGTCATATTATCGCGCAGGGTGCGGAAGTAGGCGGCCGCCGTTTCGGTTTGTCCGGCCAGCAGCAGGCTGCGGATCACCGGGCCCGCCACCGCGCTGTTGGCGTTCGCGGGATCGACATCAAGCCCCATATGGGCCAAGGCGCCGCCCAGAACCGCCACATGGCCAAGGCGCACCGCGCGCGCCCACAGTTTGGCAAGGGCCGCCTGCCGCGCACCCGCGTCGCCGTTTGTTACAGCGATATGGGCAAGGGCCGCATCGATCACAAAGCTGTCGTTTTCTATCGTGCCGTCATCCATCGCGGCAGCGAGTTCGGCTTCCGTGAAGGCCTGCCCGCCGATGAAGGCGGCGAGCGTGCGATCGTTGACCCAACCCTGGGTCACCGCAAGCGACACGAGATCGAACTTGGCATCGCGCGACAGGGTCTGGATCGCGAGCGCGGGGCCGACCGCGAGCGGGTCGATTTCCTCGGTCGTCAGTTCGCCGACATCAACAGCGGCAAGGCCAGCCATCGTCACATCCAGCACATCGACCTTCAGCTTGCCTTCAAGGGCAACCGGGGCGGGCGGCACGGGCGCACTGGCGCCACCAGCCGCACGGGCCTGCTCGGACGCGACCAGAATGCGTTCGATCATCTGGTGCACTTCGGGACCGACGTCAGTCAGTTCTTCCAGAATACCCATCTGGAAGCGTACCGCATCGCGGTTGCCATCGACGGCGCTACAGAAAGCCAGCAGGCGAATCCAGTAGGGGTCGCCCGTGTTGGTGCGCTGCGTATCGGCCACATTGCAGGCCTCGGCCACACGGCCCGCCAGCAGGTGAGCATCCGCTGCCTCATGCGCCAGCATCGGCCAGGCCTGCCCTTTCGGCAGGTTTTCGAAAAGGCGGGCAAAGCCCTCGCTGTCACCGGCGCGCGCCAGAAGGTCGAGCCGCGATTTCACAACCGCCTGCATCGACTGATCATCCTCCGGCGCCGGCAGCACCGGGCCCGAAAGCGCGAGCCTTGACGCGACGGAGCCGAGAAGCCGCGAACCACTCGGGGACGGCAGGCTGTCGAGGATCGAAACATAGGCCGCACGGCTGAGCCCTGTAAAGAAGCCCGAAGGCAGGCCTTCGGATGTCGCCGCCACGGTCGAGGGGTCGAGGTCATTGAGCGCCCCTTCCTCGATCGGCACGCCGTCCATTGGAACCACGGCTTCGGCCGGACCCGGCAGGCTGGTGCCCTCGGCCACCGGCGGCGTCACCGCTTGCGCATCACCCACCGTCGGCGCCGCTGCCGTCACACTGCCAACCGGCACATAGGGGGCAGGCGAAATGGTGCGCGGGGCGCCAAGGGCGGGGGCGGAGGACATGCGTCCGGCATTCGTGGCTGTCGGCTTGCCGCCCAGATACCAGGTGCGGCGTGCGGCATGCTCGGACTGAACCACCTCGGCCGGCTGTGCCTGATCGGCTGCCGTTTCCTCTGCTGCGGTTTCGGTGGTTTCTTCGGTGGCTTCCTGCGCGCTCGCTGCAGCACTGCCGAGGAAGGCGAAGGCGGCTCCGGCGAGGAGCAGGGCCTTACGACGGGAAGCGGTCATCATTCAGCGTCTTCGTCACGGGCTGGGCCGGTGCAGGAATATCCCAGGTCAGCAGGAAGATGGTCCCCCCTGCCAGTGCTGCGAGGATAACGATGAAGGACACTTTCTTGAGCTTCGACATCAACCGAACCCTTTTGATTGAATGACTTGAACTACATGTTGCAGCGGTTGCATGCCTTTATAGGCCGCCCCGGCCCCCAAGTCCAGCCATGCCCTGAGACGCCTGTGCGGCAGCGCAAAAAACCGTGGCTTTGCCTAAGGCGCCCGTGTAAACAACGGACATGATGACCAAGAGACCCGCCCGCAAGGCAGCCCGGGGCAAAGCCGGGGCAATGCCGCCCATAGACCGGTCGATCGTCCTTGTCGGCCTCATGGGGGCCGGGAAGACGACCGTGGGCCGCCGCTTGGCGCGCAAACTGGGGCTTTCCTTCGTCGATTCCGATCACGAGATCGAGGAAGCGGCCGGCATGTCGATCGCCGAGATTTTCGAAACCTATGGCGAAGCCGAATTTCGCGCGGTGGAACGCCGCGTGATCGCCCGCCTGATGGACGGCAAGCCGAAGATACTGGCGACCGGTGGTGGTGCCTTCATCAATGCTGAAACTCGCGCGCTCATCCAGGATACTGCCGTATCGGTATGGCTGGATGCCGATGTGAATGTGCTTGTCGAGCGGACTGGCCGCCGCAACACTCGCCCGCTCCTGAAGGGCGGGGACCCGCGTGAGATCCTCGCGCGGCTCGCGGCCGAACGCTCCCCCATCTATGCCGAAGCCCAGCTCCGTGTGGTATCGGGCGACGGCCCGCACGACGACGTGGTGACCCGCGTGATCGAGGCGCTGGCAAGCCGCGCCGCGCCGAAGGAGACAGCCAGTGCCTGAAAGCCTTGACGCTTCCACACCTTGCGAAGCCGTGCGCGTGCCCCTTGGCGACCGCGCCTATGACATCGTCATTGCGGAAGGACTGATCGACCGGCTGGGCACAGAACTGGCCTCCGTCCTGAAACGCCCCAAGGTGTTCATCGTGACCGACACCCGCGTCGCCGAAGCCCACCTTGGCCGCGCGCTCGCCGCCCTTGACCATGCGAACATCACCGCCGAAGTCGTGGTGCTGCCGTCGGGCGAAGCCACCAAATCCTATGGCACCTTCACCGAACTCCTTGACCGGCTGCTGGGCCTCGGCGCGGAGCGCAAGGATATCCTTGTGGCGCTCGGCGGCGGCGTGATCGGCGATATCACCGGCTTTGCTGCCTCCGTCCTTCGCCGTGGCATGGATTTCGTGCAGGTGCCGACGACGCTTCTGGCGCAGGTCGACAGCTCCGTCGGCGGCAAGACCGGGATCAACAGCCCCTTCGGCAAGAACCTGATCGGTGCCTTCCACCAGCCGCGCAAGGTGATTGCAGACCTTACGGCCCTCGACACTTTGTCCGCGCGCGAACTCAGGGCCGGTTACGCCGAAGTTGTGAAATACGGCCTGATCGACGACCTGCCCTTCTTTGAATGGCTGGAAAAGGCAGGCCCCGCCATCCTTGCCGGCGACCGCGCCGCGCAGGCCCGCGCCGTTGCCCATTCCTGTGCCGCCAAGGCACGGATCGTGGGCGAGGACGAGCGCGAAACCGGCGACAGGCGCGCCCTCCTCAATCTCGGCCACACATTCGGACACGCGCTTGAAGCCGAGTGCGGCTACGACGGCACCCTGCTGCACGGCGAGGCCGTCGCCATCGGCATGGGCATGGCGCTGGATGCCTCGGTTCGGCTCGGGCTTGCACCGGCGGCCGACAAGACGCGGTATCTTGCCCATCTTGCGCACGTCGGCATGAAGGCGCGCGCTGCAGATATCGGCCGCACGTTCGATATCGATAAACTGATCGGCCATATGGCGCAGGACAAGAAGGTCGATGCCGGCAAGCTGACCTTCATCCTTGGCCCCATCGGCGGCGCCCGCATCGTGCAGAATCCCGACCTTGCCGCCATCAGGGCGAGCCTCGAGGATTCCCTTGCCTGACAACAGGATGGTGACGAGCAATGACTGAAGACATATCCGGCCTCAGCGGCGACATCTGGATCACCGCCGGAATCATCATCGTCCTTCTGATGCTGTCGGCGCTTTTTTCGGGTTCCGAAACCGGCCTCACGGCTTCGAGCCGCGCGCGCATCCACCATCTGGCCAAGGAAGGCGACGTCCGCGCCCGACGGGTTGAAAAGCTCCTTGAAAACCAGGAACGCCTGATCGGCGGCATCCTGCTTGGCAACAATCTGGTCAATATCAGTGCCTCGGCACTGACGACCGGGCTTTTCCTGCAGCTGTTCGGCGACGAGGGGGTGGTTTACGCGACCCTCGTGATGACAGCCCTCGTGCTGATCTTCTCGGAAGTGCTGCCCAAGTCCTACGCCATCTCGAACCCGGATACCGTGGCGCTTGCCGTTGCCCGCGTCATCGGCATCATCGTCGCGCTTTTCGCGCCGGTCGTTGCCCTTGTGCAGCGGATCGTGCGCTTCACGCTCGCTATCTTCGGGATCGATATTTCCTCCAGCCAGAGCATCCTTTCCGCGCACGACGAAATCCGCGGTACCATTGATCTTCACCATCACGAGGGCGGCCTCGTGAAATCGGACCGCGTGATGCTTGGCTCCATTCTCGATCTCGACAATGTGGCCGTTGAAGACGTTATGGTACACCGCCGGGCGATGCAGGTGGTGGATGCGGCGGCGTCTCCCGACGAGATCATCAACCAGGTGATGCGCAGCCCCTACACCCGCCTGCCGATCTTCGAAGGCAACCCCGAAAACATCATCGGCATCCTGCATGCCAAGGATGTGCTTCGGGCCTTGAAGCGCGCCGGTAACCAGACAAGCCGTTTCAATGTGCGCCGGGTGATGATGAACCCGTGGTTCATCCCCGAAACCACGACGCTGCGCGAACAGCTTGCCGCCTTCCTTGAAAAGAAGAACCATTTTGCGCTGGTCGTTGACGAATACGGCGACCTGCAGGGGCTTGTGACCCTTGAAGACATTCTCGAGGAAATCGTCGGCGACATCACAGACGAGCATGATTCGGCCGTTCCGGGCGTCCGCGTGCTTGATAACGGCTGGATCGAGGCCGAAGGCACGGTTTCGATCCGCGAGCTCAATCGCACCTTCGACTGGTCCTTGCCGGACGACGATGCCACCACGATTGCCGGTCTTGTTGTCTATGAATCCGCAACGATTCCCATCGTCGGGCAGAAATTCCGCTTCCATGGCTGCGAGTTCGAAGTCACTGCACGGCGCCGCAACCAGATCACCGGCGTGCGCGTGCGCAAGGTCTGACCGCATTCTTCTTTCTTGCGCACGGCGCTCCGTAGCCCCAAAATAACCCCATCCAGATGTATCGGACGGTTGAGAGGGCAAAACGTGGCGACGGCTGGCATCGATTCAGTAACCGGTGACATGCTTGAACGGATCGGACAGACGTCCGATCTCGACGGTCTCAAACAAGCTGCGCAAACTGCCGTCGAGGCGCTGGGCATGCGCGGCTATTATTTTGCCGTTTCCGATCCCGCCAAGGTCCGCCATATGGTCGACGACCGGCCCAAGGAATGGCTGGACCGGTACCGCCACAAGGGCTATTTCGCCTTCGACCCAGTCTATACCGCGATGCTCGGCCCCACCCGCACCTTCACCTGGGATGAGGTCTATGCCGAAAGCGACCTCAGTCGCCCGGCTTTCCGGAAGCTGCAGGAAGGGCGGGAGTTCGGCTTGACGAACGGCCTGGTGATCAAACACAACCGCGGACCGCATGACCGGTCCGCCTTCTGTTATTATTCGGATGCTGACCGCGATTTCTTTCACCTTGTGAAAGCAAAACGCCCGAGCCTTGTGGGTGTCAGCCACGCCATCATCGAGAAGTACAAGACTATCATGGGTCCAACAGCCACACTTCCCATCCTTTCCGGCCGCGAAATCGAATGCCTTAACTGGGCAAGCGCCGGCAAGACGAACGACGAGATCGCCGGTATCCTGTCGATCTCGGCAAGTACCGTGAATTCGCACTTGCAGAAGGCCGGCCAGAAGCTCGGCACCCATACCAAAATCAGCGCAATCGTGAAGGCGGTACAACTGGGGATCGTGAGCCCGCACTATTAATCCCGCATAGGGTTATCCAAATCATCGGTTGCGCGACCTGACAAACCCCGCCGCCTTATCCACAATCGGGCTCCACATCCCACGGAAGGAGCCCGACCATGGAAGTCATCCTCATTGCCCCGTCGCTGCAGCATCTGTTTGCTGCCGAACTCGACCAGGCCTTCGCCCTCCGTCACAAGGTTTTCAACCAGCAGATGGGATGGGGCCTGCCCCACCGCAACGGCCGCGAAAGCGATGTCTATGACGGCCATGCCTGGCACCTGATGGCCTTCGACACACCGGGCCGGCTTGCCGGCTACTGGCGCCTGACGCCGAGCACCCACCGCAACCTCACGGCCGAGGTGTTCGGGGACCTTTTCGAAGGCGGCGCCGCCCCTTCCGACCCTTATGTGTGGGAACTTTCCCGCTACGCCATCGACAGCGACCAGTTCGCCGGCCGCACCCAGACCATGAAGAAGCTGATGCTCGCCATGGGCTGCGGCCTGATGGAATTCGCCATTCTCCATGGCATTACCGAACTTTTGAGCGTGCAGGACGACCATATCGCCCGCCACACAAGCACACTCCTTGGCGACCCCGAATGGGTGTCGGAGACCCGTGATTACGGCGCCACCAACGCCACCTGCTACGCCTATGCACCGTCGCTCGAGCGGCTTTACGCCCTCAGGGTGCGTTACAATCTCGGCACGCCCGTGCTGTCCCAGTATCACCTCACCATGCCGACCCTGCAGCGCGCTGCTGCCTGAGGCCCGCATCATTCAAAGGAACCCAGTCATGGACGATATCAAATTCATTCTGGAAGGCGACATGATGGCCCTCGGCCCGCGCCTCGGCCCTGAACAGAAAGCACCGCTCGATACCAAGGCCCGGTGGGAAGACAGCGTGGCCCGCTTCTGCTTCGCGGCCGCCCGGATGCCCGCCCCTGTACTTGAAGGCTTTCTGCAGCTTCTTGAAACCTATGACGAAGCACAGGATATTCAGGTGACCGGTCCCTGCGGACATGCTTGAAATCAAACAGGCCAGCAAAAGAAAAGGGCGCCATCAGGCGCCCTTCTTGTTTCAGCATTTGGCCGCGCGGTCAGATCGCGCTGTTGATCCACTGGCTGAGCGCCGCTTTCGGCTTTGCGCCAAGCGTGGTTGCCACCGGCTCGCCACCCTTGAAGATCAGGAGCGTGGGGATCGAGCGCACGCCAAAACGGGTCGGCGTTTCGGGGTTCTCGTCAATATTCATCTTGGCGATGACGATATCGTCGCGCTCGCCCGAAATTTCTTCAAGAACCGGGCCGATCATCTTGCACGGGCCACACCAGGGCGCCCAGAAATCGAGAAGAACAGGTTTGCCGGCATTCAGGACTTCGGCTTCGAAGGATTCGTCGGTAACTGCGATGGTAGCCATTTTTAATACTCACTTTCTGTCTCTGTCGGCCGGCTAGGCACAGCCATGATTTGTTGCGTTGGGCTTAAGGTAAGGAGGCCCCGCTTGGTGGTCAAGGCACGTCACGCACTGGTGATGCCATCATTTCTGCCACTCGCCATCAGTTCAACTAACGCTTCTTCAAGGCGTTCTTCTGGTAGTTCCATCAGCCGGGCGCCATCGGTCCACAACAGGGCGGCCCGAATGCGCTTGCCCGGATGCAGGGCTTTCAACGCAGCCCGATACAGCGCCATCTGCTTCATGTAAAGGGGGGCAACGCCTTCCACCGCAAGGGGCGGCGGGCGGTTGGTTTTATAGTCCACAATCAGGATCTGGTTGCCGATGGCGACAAGCCGGTCCACCTGACCGGCGAGCGCCCTGCCCCCGATCACGCCGGCCACCGGCACCTCGGCCCGACTGCCAGGGCCGAAGAGCGGTGCGAACACAGGATCATTGAGGATCGCATCAACCTCGCGGGCGAGAGCGGCCTGTTCCTCCGCCGTCAACCCGTGCGCGGGCTCGGCCAGATAGCGCGCCGCTGCCGCCTGCCGGTCAGCGGCATCCATTTCCGGCAACCATTCAAGAAGCGCGTGAACGAGCTTGCCGCGCGCAAAGCGGCGGGCGGCACGGGCGGCGAGCGGACTTGCCGCTGCAGGCTCGTCATCATCGGGTCGCGAGGGCGCGAGTGGACGGGGCGGTACGGGTTCGGAGGGGGCTGCTGCATGCAGCCACGCGGGCGCGGGCACGGCGGTGCGGGATGCCTCGTCCGCCGCTGCCGCTTTCACCTCCGCCGTCTGCTGCACTTCGTGGCGCAGAACCTTCAGCCCGTCCGGGCCGTCGGCTTCCAGTGCACCGAGCCGCTTGAAGCCTTCCTCGATGGCGGTAAACCAGCTGTCGTCACCCGCCGCCTTCTTGCCCTGCCAGCCGGCCACATACAGCCGGTCCTCGGCGCGAGTAAGCGCCACATAGAGAAGCCGCCGGTATTCAGCAATCGCCTTGGCTTTCAGCTCGCCCTTGAGGCGGGTAACGAGCGGCAGGGTCGCGCCTTCCTTCGACCACATCAGGAGCGGCGCACCGCCATCCTCCGGCGCGAAGTCGAGGATGCGGCCATCCTTCGAAATATCGGGCAGCGACGTCAGGTCGGTCAGGAACACGATGGGCGCCTGCAGCCCCTTGGCCCCATGGCACGTCATCACGCGGACCGCGCCGCCTGCAGCCTCCATATCGCGCTTGACCTCGGCCCCCGCGCGCTCGACATGCGTCAGAAAACCGAGCAGCGACGGGGCGGCCGTGCGCTCATAGGCCAGCGCCTCGGCCATGAAAGCATCGACCGGATCATGGATATCGGCGCCGAGCCGAGCCGCCAGCCTCTCCCGCCCGCCAAGGGGCCCAAGGATGCGGTTCATGAAATCGAACGGGGTCAGGTGATCGGCCGCATTCAGCGCCTGCAACAGCCAGCCATAGGCCGCCTTCCAGTCATCGCGTTCGTGCGCGCGGGCAGCAAGGCTGACCCAGAGGCTCATCTCGCCGCGGCCATGGGCGAGATCATACAGCGATTGCTCACTGGTCCCGATGAAAGGGGATTTCAGCACGGTCGCGAGCGTCAGGTCATCCCCCGGCTGCAACACCGCGCGGGCGAGCGCCATCAGGTCCATCACCGGCAATTCTTCGGTCAGCACCATGCGGTCCCGGCCTGCGACCGGCACCTGCAGGCGTTTCAGCGCGCGAACCAGATGGTCGGCAATCGCCCCCCGTTTGCGCACGAGGATCAGGATATCGCCGGCCGTGATGGGCCGTGCCTTGGAGACCAGTATTTCCCCCTTCCGGATCATGTCGCGGATGCGCCGCGCGATGCGCCATGCCGTGCGCTGGGCGGCGTCATCGACCTCCTCCTGCACCAGGGGCGGGGTCCATGCTTCTGCCGCACCATCCTCGCTGCCGCGCGGCACCTCAAGCGGCCAAAGCTCCACAAGGCCACCCGCTCCCTTGCGCGAGAAATCATGCCGCACGCTGGCGCCCGTGGCCGTCAGCCCGATCCGCGCCGGGGCTTCGTCATGGAAGACCGCATCGACAAGTGCGAGCACCGCCTCGCCCGACCGGAACGACCGGTCCAGCGGCACGGTGTCGGTCGCGGCTTCCGCCCCTTCGGCGCGGGTGAAAAGCCGGTTGCGCGCTTCGATAAATTCGCGCGGGTCGGCCCGCTGGAACGAGAAGATCGACTGCTTGTCGTCACCCACCGCGAAGACCGTACGCTGCACATCCCGCGCGCCAGCGCCCGAGAAAAACTCGTTCGCCACGGCTTCAACCACGCTCCACTGGTCGCGGTTCGTGTCCTGCGCTTCGTCCACCAGAATATGGTCAATCTCGCCGTCGAGCTTGAAAAGGATCCAGGCAGCGATCCCCTCGTTTTCCAGAAGCTGTACCGAGCGCTGGATCATATCGTCAAAGTCGATGAGGCCGCGTTCAGCCTTTACGGTACGGTAGGTATCGAGCATCGCGGCACCCAGCGCGAGAAGTGCTGCGGTGGTTTCCGCCACTGTCGCCGCCGTCAGCCGTTCCCGCACGAACAGCAGCCGCGCCGTTTCCTTGGCAATCACCTCGGCCAGTGCGGGGTTCGCCGTCAGTGTCGGTTTGTTGGCGACCGTCTTCCTTGGCTCATATTTCTGGGTGAGGAAAACGAGGCTCATGGCATCGAAAAGCGCTTCACGCTCCGCCCCTTCGGCCGCCAGAAAGTCGGCAAGCGGCCGGGCGCGGTCGGCTTCCGAGGCCGAGCCTTCCATCATTGCGGCGGCAAGGGCGCGGAGGCCCGCCTCATCCATCGCGGCAGGCGCGCAGGCCGAAGCACGAATCTTCTCTGCCGTGTCATCCGGCGAAAGCCCGAGCGAACGACGGAGTGCGGCCACCATGCCGTCTGCCGAACCATAAGCCGCCATCGAACGCGCCATCAACGGGCCATAAAAGGCCAGGTCGCCAATCACCTCGTCGAACGTATTCTCGGTGACGCGGGCAGCGACCATGTTGAGCGCTTTGCCTAGTTTCAGGCCATCCTTTCGGCGCGTTTTAGCCAGCATTTCGTCCCGCGCGCCGGCCATCACCTCGCCCGCCAGCGCCTCTTCCATGCCTTCAAAGCCCGGCGCGATCCCGGCTTCCAAGGGGAAGCGGCCAAGGAGCGACTGGCAGAAGCTGTGGAAAGTCATGATCTTCAGCCCGCCCGGCAGATCGAGCACGAGCGCGAAAAGACGCCGCACGCAGGCCAGCATGTCGGCGTCTGCGCGTTCGCCTGTGCGCACCAGAATGCGACCCGCAAGTTCCGCGTCCGTCAGCCGCGTCCATTCGCCAAGCTCGGCGAAGATGCGGCTTTTCATCTCGGCCGCTGCGGCCTTGGTAAAAGTGAGACAAAGAATTCGTTCCGGATGCGTACCGGTGACCATCAGCCTCAGCACGCGCGCCGTCAGGACGTGTGTCTTGCCGGTGCCCGCACTCGCCGCCACCCATGCAGTGAGGGCGGGGTTGGTGGCGCGTTCCTGCGCTTTGGTCATCAGGGGGCCGCTCATGCTTCGTCCCCCTCGAACGGGTCGCGGGCATCGCGCCATTCTTTCAGCCGCGCCAGATGGTCATAGTCGCCGTAGCCATGTTCGTGCGCGCGCGGGTTGGAAAGATAGGCCGTATCAGGGTTCGCGAAGGCATCCACCAGCCGCACCAGCCCTTCTGCGGCGGCATCGATGGTGCCACGCACATCCTTCACCGGGCTCTTTTCTTCCTGGATCGGGTCACCGCCCGAGATATGCCAGAAAACGAGGTCCCCGACCTGCCCTGGCGCCACATCCTTGAAGCCGCCCGCCTCGGCGAGCCAGCCTTCCAGCGGCAATTGTGGCGCAAAGCCCGCCTCGATACGTTTGGCCGTTGGCACATTACCAGTCTTGTAATCGATGATGACAAGGCTGCCGTCCTCGCGCTTGCGGTCGATCCGGTCGGCCTTGGCAAAAAGCGTGAAATCGCGTCCCGGCAATTGCCGCTCGGCCCAGACCTCGACGGCCAGCGTCTCGTGCGTTTCCGTCCGTGCTGCTTCGTTTTCCACAAACCAGCGGGCGATACGTTCGAACCGCGGCCACCAGAAGGCATAGACGCCGGGCTGGCTGAGGACGGGAGCAAAGCTTTCGCGCCCGATGGCCAGAAGCCGCTCGACCCCCGCCTCGCCCACACGCGGGCCGGGCTCAGCGAGGAACCGCTCAAGCGCATCGTGCAGCAACGTGCCTTTCTTGGCAGCGTTCGGTGGTTCATCAAGCGCATCCAGCACTTCAAGTTCCAGCACCTTGCGCGCATACAGGCTGTAGGGATCACGCATCAGCGTTTCCACCTGCGTGACGGACAGGCGCTTCGGTCGTGCCTCGACAGGCGGCTTCGGCGCCGGTGCCTCGATCCGCACGAGGGCAGCGGGTGCGTCGAGCGCCGCCGCCCAGTCAAGATAGCGATGGGCGCGCGGCACCGGCTTGCCGGCCAGCGCCTCGATCCGGAAAAGCCAGCGGCTTTGCACCGTGGGGCTGCCCGCCACCTTCAAGGCGCGTGACAGGATCACGCGCGGGGCGGCTGCCGCCATCAAGAAATCGTGCGCGGCCTGTCCCACCTTGCGGTCCTCGGACGGCAGGTCGAGCTTGCGGCGCATTTCGCCGTTCATCCAGGGATCCCGCACAGGCTCGCGCGGCCAGCTGCCTTCATTCAGCCCGCCAAGGATCATCACATCCGCCCGTATGAGACGCGCTTCCAGCGGCCCGAGGATCGTCAGGCGCGGATGCCGCCCCCACACGGGCCGCACCACAAGCCCGATCAGCCATTCCGCAAAGAGTGCTGCATAGGCATCGCCGCCAATCGGCCCGGCGATCGGGGCTTCATCGATAATCTCTGCAAGGAGGGCGGCAATCGCATTACCTGCCTCACCGCGCCACAGGACCACATCGCCGGCGTCATGATCGTTGCCGGCAAGTGCCTCGGCCACGGTCAGGTGGGCTTTCAGCACAAGGCCCGCTGCCTTGTCCTCGTCCACTGCATCCTCGAACGGCTTGAGGATATCGATCAGCCGATCAAGCCGCTTGATGTCTTTCTCAAAACCTTTGGTCGCCTTGGCCCGTTCCCGGAGGCCTTCAAGTCCCGCCGCCGGGCGCGGACCACGCAGCACCAGCCGATCAAGGCGCCGCACCCAATCAAGGAACGGCCCGCGTGCCCCGCCCGCTGCCGCAAAGGGATGCTGCAACAGGGCGAGAAGCGGCACCGGCGCGAAATGCTTGGCTGCCGCCTCGGCGAGCAGCAACAGGAAACGCCCGGTGAGGCTGAGAATCGCCGGGTCCCCCGCCGAATCGTCCACCTTCACCCCGAAACGGGCAAGTTCCGCCTTCACATAGCGGGCAAGGGCGCGGTCGGGCGTGACGAGGGCGGCGGTGCGTTCCGGCGTTTCGATAGCTTCGCGCATCACGCAGGCGATGGCGGCGGCTTCCTCACGCTCGGTCGGTGCCTCGATCATCTCCATACCGGCGAAAATATCGACGTCTGCCCGTTCGCGGTATCCGGCAGATTGCCAGTAGCCGGTCGCCTCCGCCGGGCGCAGGGCATCAATGATGAGTGCGAGCCGGCCATCACTTCGCCCGTCCGGCGCAGCGCTTTCGTCCCACGGCTCCACCTCGTCGCGGCTGACCTGCATGGTCTCGAGAAGTGCTTTCAGCATCGCTTGCGGATGGGTCTGGTTACGGTGCGCCTTCGCGTCGATCACGTCCCATGCATCAGCATCGATTTCGGTGTCCAGCCCCGGCAGCACCACCATGCCTTCGGGGAGCCGCGAGACGACCTTCAGAAGCTCGGCCGTGGCCGGCACCGAGCCGGTCGAACCCGCCGCCACGACCATCCCCTTCGGCGGATGATCGGCCCAAAGTGCGGCAAGCCGCCGGATCATCGTATCGCGCCGCGCCGCCGGGTTCATCGCGCCTTCCTCGGCGAGCACAGCAGGCCAGATACGGGTGACGATTTCAAGGAATTCAAGCGTGATGCCCCAGTGTTTGGCAAATTCCTCCGGCACCAGGTCCTTGAGCTTCGCGAAATCCGCACCAGCGGTTTCCATCTCGTCCATCAGCCGGGCGAGCGTGCGGGCAAGCCGCCAGCCCTGCGCTGGCGACAGGGCGCCAAGATCGAGCGCCCGGCGCGCTTCCTTCTGCCACCGCGTCAGGCATTCGAGGAGAAGCCCCAGCCGCCGCACATCGCCGATGGCCGGCGGCAGGGCACCCGCTTCGGCGCCGAGTCCGGCGGGCGACAGAATCAGTTCCTCGTCCTCCACATCACCAATGGCTCGCATCACCGGCAGGATCAGCGCGCGGTCACCCCCTGCCCCCGGCAGCATGCGCAGGAACGCCTCGCGGAGCGCGCGCTGGCTGCGGCGGTTGGGCACAAGCAGCGTAACATCAGAAAGCGGAATACC
This sequence comes from Pseudokordiimonas caeni, assembly GCF_026719705.1. GTDB lineage: Bacteria > Pseudomonadota > Alphaproteobacteria > Sphingomonadales > Kordiimonadaceae > Gimibacter > Gimibacter caeni. Next base: position 62,271 of record NZ_JAPPRR010000002.1, read on the forward strand.
GGCGGCCTCCACCCGTGCCATCAGCCCGCGCACCAGCGTGTCGGCAAAGGGCAAGGCCGGGTCGATGGTGAAGACCTTGGGGGCGGCGGCGCGGATCACGGCGTCAGCCCCGGCCGAGCGCTAGCAGCCGCGCCTCGGCATCGCGCACACCCTCGGGCGAGCCCACATGCATCCAGTCCCCCCGGTGCAGGAGCCCGAAAAGCCGGCCATTCCCTGCCGCCCGGCGGAACATATGGCTGTTGGACCAAGCCCCGTCCGGCGTGTCCTCGTAGGCCGCCGGCGAGGTCATCATGATGCCGCCATACATGAAGGGCGAGGCCGGTGCCTCCCCCCGGAAGCGCAGGAGTGCGGGGGTGGCCGGGTCGCCGCCTGCAAAGAAATCACCGGTGCCTTCATAGCCAAGCGCTGCCTCGGTCGCGACCAGCAGCAACAGGGCATCCATCCGCGCAGGATCGAACGCGGTAGCGAGGGCGGTGAGGGCGGTTTCTTCGCCCGGCGCATCCAGCCACAGCGCATCGCTGTTGATGACAAGGAACGGAGCGTCCCCGAGCGTCGGCAGCGCCTTCTTCACCCCGCCGCCAGTTTCAAGAAGCGCGTCGCGTTCGTCGCTGATCATCGCCTTGCCCGTCGCCACACGGGGGGCAAGATGAGCTTCCATCTGATCGGCCAGATGATGGACATTCACAACAACCGGTGCAGCCGGTATTTCGTCGAGCCGGTCCAGCGCGCGGTCAAGGAGCGTGCGGCCAAGGACCGGCACCAAAGGCTTCGGCAGCCGTGCCGACATTTCCCCCATCCGCGTTCCCTTGCCTGCCGCCAGGATCATCGCAGCGGTCATGCGGCAAGCCCTTCAAGCCGCACGCCCCAGCGCGGGGCACCGTAGAATTCCAGCTGGCGGGTGCCGCGCGCGCCGCCCTCAGGCAGCGTCAGGCGCAGGACAAGCGCGTCATCGAGCCAGCCAGCCGGCAGCCTGTCCGGCCATTCGATCAGCAGCAGGGCTTCGTCCCGTGCGTCCTCAAGCCCCAGATCGTAAATCTCCTCCGGGTCCTTCAGGCGGTAAAGGTCAGCATGATAGACGGTCGGGGCCCCTTCTGGCTCGTAACCCTGCACCAGCGTGAAGGTGGGGCTTGGCACTTCGGCCTCATCATCTTTCAGAAGCGCCCGGACAAGCGCACGGGCAAAGGTGCTTTTGCCGGCGCCGAGATCCCCCGCGAGCGCGATCAGGTCCCCCGCACCCACGAGCCCGGCAAGCCGCCGGGCCAGCGCCTGCATGGCGGCCTCGTCGATGGCCTCGAACTGCAGGAAGGGGGTCATCATGCATCCGCCTCCGCCGTCAGCGTGCGGGGCAGCTCGACCATCAGGCGCACGCCAAGCTCGCCCCACGCAGTCAGCGTCACCTTGCCTTCATGCAGCTCGACAATCCGCCGCACGAGCGCGAGGTCCAGACCCGTCGCGCGCCGTCCGCGCGGGGCGCCGCCCATGGCGACGGTCATGACAAGCGTTTCACGTTCATCAAGCGCCAGGCCGCAATCGGGGTTCACGACCGTGACCAGCACCTTGTCGTCCTTGTCCTCGGCGCTGACAGTGAGCGTGCCGCCGTGCGGCGTGAAACCGGCAAGCGTCGAGATCATATTGTAGAAGGCCTGCTTCAGGCGGCGCGGGTCACCTTCGACCTCGCCGGGGTCGGCCTTCACATCCAGAACCACATGGATGTTGGCCCGGTGCGCCAGATCGCGCGCGATGATCACGGCGTCAGAGAGCGCTTCTGCCACCGGCACCTGCAGATGCTCGACATCCATCTCGCCCGCCTCGATGACAGCGAGATCGAGCACGTCCGATATCATGTCCCTGAGTTGCGCCGAGGCCTGCAGGATATTGCCGATATAATCCTTCTGCTGCGGGTTGAGCTTGCCGAAATATTCCTGATCCAGCAGTTCCGAAAAACCGATGATGGAATTGAGCGGAGTCCTGAGTTCGTAGGACATGTTGGTGATGAATTCGCTTTTCAGCCGGTCGGCGGCCTCAAGCGCGTTCGACCGTTCGCGCAGTGCCTGCTCGATCCGGAAGCTGTCGGTCACGTCATTCTGGCTGAGCATCATGCCGCCGTCGGGGAGCGGCACCAGCGAGAAATCGACCACGACGCCATCCCCCCGATACCAGCGCCCGGTGCGCGGGTTGCGTTCGGAAATCCAGATCGGCAGGCCATCGCGGATATTGGCGCTGTCGCGATCGAAACCCGGTGTGATGTTAAGGTGCGGCAGAAGGGTGGTCAGGTGCGGATTGCCTTCAAGGGCAATATCCGGCAGCTGCCACAAGGCCTTGAAGGAGGGGTTCGAAAGCTCCAGCCGGCCATCGGCCCCGAACACCGCCACGCTTTCGCGCATGTTATCGAGCGTCTCGCGCTGCACGGCGACAAGCGTGTTGTAAGACCGCTCAAGCGCCAGCCGATCAGTCACATCCTCGAACAGGATCAGAAGCCCACCCAAGGGATGCGGCTGGGTGACCACGCGGTGGGCAGTCCCATCCGGCAGGTGCCACATCTCCTCGAAAGGTTCGAGAAGCGTGGTGTAATATTTGAGGATGCCTTCCTTCCACTGGCGGAAGTCGATCTGTTCCGGCACCCGGCGGCGTTCGCGCAACAGCTCAAGCAGTTCGCCGTGGCGCAGGTCGGACGACAGCACATCTTCTGAAATCTGGGCGAGCCGGGTGAAGGCGCTGTTGAAGAAACGCAACGTCTGGTTCGGGCCGAAAATCGCCACGGGGCTGCGCAGGCGGTTCAGCGTTTCGGATTGCGATTCAAGCACACGGGCAAGTTCGGCGAGGGCCTCTTCCTCACCCGTCACATCCAGCGCAACGCCAAGAATGTGTCCTTCATTACCAAGCGGCACGTGATTGACCGTGAAAGCCCGGCGCGAGCCTTCCACCACACCGAACTGGCGTTCCCGGGTCGGCTGGCCGGTCTCGATGGCGCGCAGGAGTCCCCGGCTGCGGGCGCGATCGAAAAGCTCGCGACCGGCCTCGATCACGTTCCTTGCGTCCTTCGCATCCACCGCACGCACATAGGCGGCGTTCACCTCGACCAGTTCGAAATCGGCGTTGCGGATCCATATGGGGCACGGCAGCGCATTGATGGCAGTGGTCAATTCCTCCAGCCGCACGGAAAGCGCCCGCACGCCCTTGTAGCCGCTTGAAAGCGCGCGGTTGCGGGTTTCCTCAACCCAGAGGACGGAAGACGGCCAGCGTTCGTCCACGAGCGCCAGATTCTGCATCTCGATCACAAGGCGGGACCGGCCCCGGCCATATTCGGCGACAAGCGCGCCCTTGAGCGGCATATGGCGGGCAAGGGCAGCCTTCACGCGCTCCACCACATCGAAGGGCAGCCCGACGGCGCCGTTGCCGACCAGTTCGTCGATATGCCCGACAGGGGTTTCAAAGCCGAGGAGCGCGCGCGTATCGCTCGCCATTTCCACCTGCCCGCTTTCCCACAGCCAGATCGGATGCCGGTGATCGGACCGCAGCATCGTATCGAAAAACTGGGCGAGTTCGCGCAGGGACTTCAGCCGGTCGGCACTGCGCCCGGCGCGCCACAGCGCGTAAAGGCCGACAAGCAGCCAACCGCCGATGGCAAGGGCCGCGACGCCATAGGTGATGATATCGACAAACCCGACCATGCCGGTGCCATTTCCCCCGAAACATGAGGCCCTTGAACGGAAAAGGGCGCCCGTGCCGACAATAGCGCGAGCGCCCTTCCAAAGACAAGGCGAGGTGAGGCCTATCCGGTCAGGAAATACCGAACTCGCGCTTCAAGGCCTCGACAAGATCGAGCCGTTCCCACGAGAAAGCACCATCGTTCGTCGGCGTGCGGCCGAAATGGCCATAAGCCGAGGTGCGACGATAGATCGGGCGGTTGAGGCCCAGATGCTGGCGGATGCCGCGGGGGCTGAGGTTCACCAGTTCCTGCAGCACTTTGGAGAGGCGCGCCGGATCGACCTTCGCGTCTTTCCAGACATCCACATAAACCGCGAGCGGCTTCGAGACGCCAATGGCGTAGGCAAGCTGGATGGTGCAGTTGCCGGCAAGGCCCGCCGCCACCACGTTTTTCGCGAGATAGCGCGCAGCATAAGCGGCCGAGCGGTCCACCTTGGTCGGGTCTTTCCCCGAAAAGGCACCGCCACCGTGCGGTGCGGCGCCGCCATAGGTATCAACGATGATCTTGCGGCCGGTGAGGCCGGCGTCGCCGTCCGGCCCGCCGATGATGAACTGACCCGTCGGGTTCACATAGAATTCGTCCTCGGGCGGCATCCAGCCTTCGGGCAGGATCTTCGCCACGTGGCCGCGCACCAGTTCCTTCAGGTCGGCTTGGCTGACACCTGCCTTGTGCTGGGTAGAAACCACCACGCTGGTGGCACCGACCGGCACGCCATCCACATATTTCAGCGTCACCTGGCTTTTGGCGTCAGGCTCCAGCATGTCGGCCTCGCCCGCATGACGAGCAGCGGCGAGCGACTTCAGGATATTGTGCGCATAATCGATGGGCGCAGGCATCAGGCTTGGCGTCTCATCGCAGGCGTAGCCGAACATGATGCCCTGGTCGCCAGCGCCTTCGTCCTTGCCACCAGCCTCGTTGGCATCAACGCCCATGGCGATATCGGCCGACTGTTCGTGCAGGAAGTTCGAAAACTCGGCCGTGCGCCACGAGAAGCCAGCCTGGTCGTAGCCGATTTCCTTGACGGCATCGCGGGCCACAGACTCGATATCGTCGTGCGTCACGCTTTCGGGTCCGCGCACCTCGCCCGCCACAATGATGCGGTTGGTGGTGACCATGGTTTCGGCCGCCACCCGGGCTTCCGGGTCGGCTTCCAGATAAAGGTCGACAATGGCATCCGAAATCCGGTCGGCCACCTTGTCGGGATGGCCTTCGGAAACGGATTCACTCGTGAAAAGATATTCGCGCATCAGGGCACCTGGTCCGTCAGAGAGGTCAATCAGTAGCGATACTGGTCGGCTTTGAAGGGGCCGGCCACGTCAACGCCGATATATTTGGCCTGTTCGGCCGTCAGCGTCGTCAGTTTGGCGCCGAGCTTGCCAAGATGGAGGGCAGCAACCTTTTCGTCCAGATGCTTCGGCAGCACATAGACCTTGCGGTCGTAATTCGCGGCATTGTTCCAGAGCTCGATCTGCGCCAGCACCTGATTGGTGAAGCTCGCTGACATCACAAAGCTCGGGTGGCCGGTGGCGCAACCGAGGTTCACAAGACGACCCTTGGCGAGAACGATCAGCCGCTTGCCATCGGGGAAGACAACCTCGTCCACCTGCGGCTTCACTTCTTCCCAGACCATGTTCTTCAGGCCGGCGATCTGGATCTCACTGTCGAAGTGGCCGATATTGCAGACAATCGCGCGGTCCTTCATGGCCCGCATGTGATCAACGGTGATGATATCCTTGTTGCCGGTGGCGGTAACGAAAATGTCGGCCTTCGGCGCCATGTCTTCCATGGTCTGGACATCATAACCTTCCATCGCAGCCTGCAGGGCGCAGATGGGGTCGATCTCGGTCACGGTGACGCGTGCCCCTTGGGAACGCAGCGATTCGGCACAGCCCTTGCCCACGTCGCCGTAACCGCAAACAACGGCCACCTTGCCCGCGAGCATCACGTCGGTCGCGCGCTTGATGCCATCCACAAGGCTTTCGCGGCAGCCATAAAGGTTGTCGAACTTCGACTTGGTGACGCTGTCATTGACGTTGATGGCAGGAACCGCCAGCGTGCCGGCCTTGGCCATTTCGTAAAGACGCAGCACGCCCGTGGTGGTTTCTTCCGAAATGCCGCGAACGTCCTTCATGATTTCCGGATAGTCGCGGTGCATGATGATGGTGAGGTCGCCGCCGTCATCAAGGATCATGTTCGGGGTCCAGCCGTCCGGGCCCTTGATCGTCTGGTGGACGCACCAGTCATATTCTTCTTCCGTTTCACCCTTCCAGGCAAACACGGGCACACCGGCTGCGGCCATCGCGGCGGCGGCGTGATCCTGCGTGGAGAAGATGTTGCAGCTTGACCAGCGGACGGTGGCGCCAAGCGCGGTCAGGGTTTCGATCAGGACAGCGGTCTGGATCGTCATGTGCAGGCAGCCCGCGATGCGTGCGCCCTTGAGCGGCTGCGACGCGCCAAACTCGTCGCGCAGCGCCATCAGGCCCGGCATCTCGGTTTCAGCAATGTTGATTTCCTTGCGGCCCCAGTCAGCGAGCGCAATATCGGCAACTTTATAATCGGTCATTCTTCTTCTCCAGTCGGCATGGGGAGGCATTTGCGCCTGCTTATAGCAGGGTCCGCCTCCTCATTAAACGACAAAAGATAAAGAATTCTTTATATAGCAGATTAGCGTTCTTCGCCGAAGCGATTGGCAACAAGCGCAGCGATTGCATTCATCGCATCGTCGGCATCGGCCCCTTCGGCCGAAACGTCGATACTGTCGCCCTTGGCGGCACCCAGCATCATCAGGCCCATGATCGAGGTGGCGGTCACCTCGGTGCCGTCTTTGGAGACATTGATTCGCGCGCTGAATTCACCGGCGAGTTTGGCAAGCGCCGCGCTCGCCCGTGCATGCAGGCCGCGCATATTGATGATTTCGAGTGTGCGTTCAACGGCCACAGGCTTCCCCCTTCCCGGAACTTGTCAGGCACCCAGAAGCTGGCTGGCCACGTTGATATATTTGATCCCGGCGTCACGGGCGGCCTCAACGGCGGTATCAAGCGGCATCGTGCCGCGCACTGTGGCAAGCTTGATCAGCATCGGCAGGTTGATCCCGGCGATAACCTCGACCTCGCCTTTCTTCAGCAGCGAAATCGCAAGGTTCGAAGGTGTACCGCCAAACATATCGGTAAGGAGCACAACGCCCGCGCCGGTGTTGACGGCCTCGACGGCCTCCATGATTTCGGCACGGCGGGCTTCCATATCGTCTTCAGGGCCGATGCAGATACCGCGGATATTTTCCTGCTTGCCCACCACATGTTCGGTAGCCGCGATGAATTCCGCCGCGAGCTTGCCGTGGGTCACTAGTACCATACCGATCATCTGCCCATCCTCGATCCTGAGCCGTCGTTTCTGCCGGGCGGTGCGTGACAGCAGCCCGCCCCTTGTCCCGTCACATGACTGTCATGCGAACGGTGTGTCCCGGTGATGAACTTGAACGACGATCCCGTCAAGCTCCAAACGTGCCGCGAAGGTTTCGGCAAGCATTACCGAGCGGTGCCGGCCGCCGGTGCAACCGAAGGCAACGGTGAGGTAGGACTTGCCCTCGTCACGGTAGCGCGGCAGCAGAAAACCCAAAAGGTCCGATACCTTGGCGACAAAAGCATCATAGCCTTCGTCCGCCCGCACATAGGCCGCCACCGCCGGATCACGGCCGGTTTGCGGCTTCAGGTCGGGCACATAATGCGGATTGCGCAGGAAGCGCACGTCGAAGACCAGGTCGGCATCGCGCGGTACGCCGTTCGCGAATCCGAAGCTCGTGATGCTGACGACCATCTGAACCGCAGAACCGCCCGCGAAGCGGTCATGGATCAGCTTCTTTGTGTCCGCCCCCTTGCGCGCCGTGGTATCGAGGCGGCTGTCGACCACCTCGAGGACCGGCGCCATCAGGGTCCGCTCACGCTCGATCGCTTCGGGCAGGCGCCCGTCGGCATCGAGCGGATGGCGGCGGCGGGTTTCCGAAAAGCGGCGCACGAGCGTTTCGTCGCTGGCATCGAGGAACAGGACATGCAGATCCACATCCGGCTTCGCCCGCAGGCGTGCGGCGAGGGCGGCAAATGCGTCAGGCGAGAAATGGAAGGTGCGTGCATCGATACCGACAGCAAGCGGTTCGCTGACACCCGCCGCGGCCTGTTCCTCCATCAGCTGCTCGATCATCGTCAGCGGCAGGTTGTCAACAATCTCGTAGCCGAGATCCTCGAACGCATTGAGTGCGATGGATTTGCCCGCACCCGAAAGCCCGGTCACGATCACGAGACGGCGGCCGCCCGCTTTGGTCATAAAGTCCCCTCCGGATGCCCTTCCTGGCCGATGCGGGCCGGGGCATCGAGCGCCAGTTCAACCTTGATGGGTGCCGACGCCTCGAAGGCATTGAGCCGGAGACGCGGCAGTTCGATGCCCAGAATGGTGACCTTTTCAGCCGCTGGCAAGCGCGGCACGCGCGCGCTGTGATCGAGATCGACGACAAGCGACACCGGCGCCACGGCTGTCACCGGCAGGCTGATGATGCCAAGGCCGCGCACTTCAATGAGCCCGCGCAAACGGTCGGGCGCCTTGCCCATGAGGCGGCCTTCTTCCACGGTGAGCCATACCTGATCGTCCGCCACCAGCATGCCGCCGCGGTCGATCAGGCGCAGGCCGAGGTCCGATTTGCCGCTGGCGGAAGCCCCGCGCAGCAGCACGCCGCACCCGTTCCGGGCGATCAGCGTGGCGTGATAAAGCTTGCCCTCGGCGTCCGTCATGACTTGGTGCCGGCGTTTTTGCTGGCGGGCAGGTCGATGATGAAGAGCGCGCCAGAGCGGTCGGTACGATTGGTGGCCGTGATCTGCCCCCTGTGGGCTTCGATCACCTGTTTGGATATCGCCAGACCAAGGCCCGAATGTCGGCCGAAATCTTCCCCTTCGGGGCGTTCGGAATAGAAACGGCTGAAGATTTTCTCTTCGGCACCTTCGGGCAGGCCCGGGCCTTCGTCCATGATATAGGTTGTCACCCGCCGGTCGCCGCGCGCCAGCGTCACGGTCACGGTGCCACCCTCGGGGCTGAAGGAAATCGCATTATCGATGATGTTACGCCACACTTGCCCCAGCCGCCCGCCGATTCCATTGACCACATAGGCACCGGGTTCCGGGTCATCAAAAGCGATCTTCACGCCGCGCGCCACACCGGTGGTGCGATAGCCATCGATCATGGTGGCAAGCATGGTGCCGATATCGACGGGCTCCATGGCGCCGCGCGTCAGTTCGGCGTCGAGCCTTGAAGCATCCGAAATATCGCTGATCAGCCGGTCCAGCCGCTGCACGTCCTCGGCAAGGATGCCAAGGAGGCGTTCGTGCAGGTCCGGCCTGTCGGTGCGCTTCATGGTCTCGAGCGCCGACCGCATGGAGGACAGCGGATTTTTCAGTTCGTGCGCCACGTCCGCCGCAAAGCTTTCCACGGCATCGATCTGGTTATAAAGCGCGCGGGTCATGTCGGAAAGCGACCGGGAAAGGTCGCCTATCTCGTCCTTGCGGTCGGCAAATTCGGGGATATTTTCCTCGCGCCCGATGGCACCGCGCACCCGCTCCGCCGCCCGCGCCAGCACCCGGATGGGTCGCACCAGCGCCTGTCCCAGAAACAGCGACAACAGGATCGTCAGGATGAAGGCAGCGGATGAAATCTGCACGATCAGCATCTGTTCCGATTGCACGATCCGTTCGATATCGTCCGTTTGCGCGGTCAGGAGAAGAGCCCCGAGCACGCGGCGGAAGCGCTGCACCGGCATCGCAACATTGATCGCATAGCCGCCATCGTCGCGCTGGCGCACCTGGCTCATCGGTTCGCCCTCAAGGGCGGACATCACCTCGATGAGATCGGCAGCCCTGAGCCCCGGTTTGTCGATATAGGGAGGGGCGAGCGGCCGGGGCGCGACATATTCAAGCCCTTTCCTGAGCAAGGCTTCGGCCCGCTGCGAGAGAGGGACTTCGCTATCCAGCCGCGGCAGGGGCTCGGCATAGACGCGCTTTTCCCCCGCGATCAGGCGGCTGTCGGCGATCATCGAGCCCGAAACGCCAAAAAGCCGCGCCCGGACATCGGTGGGGCTGACAAGGCGGGACAGGATCTGCCGCGCCGGCGGCAGGTCGATCTCGGTCGCCTCCGGCCCTGCACTCGCCGATTCGCCAAGGGCGGCCGCAATGATCTGCGCCTGCACTTCAAGCGCCAGGCGCCGGTCATGGATCAGCGACGTGCGGAACTGGTTCAGGTAAAGGATGCCGCCGACAAGCGTGAAGATGGCGAGCGCGTTGACCGCCAGAATGCGCACCATGAGGGGCGAGATGCCGCGCGTATAGTGCCGCGGCCTGGCAACCTGATTGCCCGGCCGGGTCGCTTTCAGCCCGCCATCACTTTCACCCCTCGTTCGCGCCACGCTGCCTCTCAACTTTCCTTGAAGCGATAGCCGACACCATACAGGGTTTCGATCCCGTCGAACTCCTCATCGGCCTGCCGGAACTTGCGCCGCAGGCGTTTGATATGGCTGTCGATCGTGCGGTCGTCCACATAAACGTCGTCCGAATAGGCGGCGTCCATCAGCTGATCGCGGCTTTTCACATGGCCCGGATGCTGGGCCAGCGTCTGCAGGATCATGAATTCGGTGACGGTCAGCGTCACGTCATGGCCATTCCAGAGCACGCGGTGGCGCAAGGGATCGAGCGTGAGGCGGCCGCGCACCATCACCTCGTCGCTCGGGTTTTCGGCAGGTGTCGCCGCCACCGGCGTCGCCCGCATTTCCGACCGGCGCAAGAGCGAGCGGATACGTTCGATCAGCAGCCGCTGCGAGAAAGGCTTGCCGATATAGTCGTCGGCGCCCATGCGCAGGCCCAGTACCTGATCGATCTCCTCGTCCTTCGAGGTCAGGAAGATCACCGGCATGTCGGTCACTTCGCGCAGCTTCTTCAGAAGCTCCATCCCGTCCATACGCGGCATCTTCACATCAAGGACGGCGAGGTCGGCCGGCTTGGTGGCAAGCGCCTCCCACGCCTTCTGGCCGTCCGGGTAGGTGCGCACACGGAAGCCTTCGGCCTCCAGCGCGATGGTGACGGAGGTGAGAATGTTGCGGTCGTCGTCAACGAGCGCGATGGTAGCTGTCATGGCTTCCCCCATTGTTATGCTGCTTGCAGGCAATCGTCGGTGTTGGCCTCAATTCCGCGAAGCGGTTCAGCCTAAACCAGAATCCATCACGGCGTTAAGCCCGATTTACGACGAAATCGTGGCACGTCGGTGGCACGGGCATGCTGCAAAGGCTTGGTGCGCCTGCCTGCAGAAGAATCCGGTTGACCAATCGGGGCATTTCATACAGTTTGGCCCCAACCGGCGAAGACCGGATAATACCAATTCCGTACCAACCTAGGAAATAGGCGGCTAAACGGGATGGAAACAATATAACTTGTGGCCCCAAAGTCAGTTGGAGAAATCGACCGTGCAAGTCAAAGGCGCCTGCCTCAGCAGCGTCGGCCTTGATGCCCATGGCATCACCGGCGTTCAAACCCAATACTGGAACCTGAACACGCCAGAACTTTACGAGGAAGCCATTCGCCGCGGCGAAGGCAAGATTGCCGATGGCGGCGCCCTCGTGGTGAAGACCGGCAAGCATACCGGCCGCTCGGCCAAGGATAAATTCACCGTCCGCGATGCCGGCACCGAAAACACCGTCTGGTGGGGTGATACCAATCGCCCGATGACCCCCGAGGCCTTCGACGCCCTGCATGCAGCATTCCTGCAGCATATGAAGGGCAAGGAACTGTTCATCCAGGACCTGTTCGGCGGCTCCGACAAGAACCATCAGGTTTCGGTCCGCACCATTGGCGAGCTTGCCTGGCACAGCCTTTTCTGCCGCACCATGCTGATCGTGCCGACAGACGAAGAGCGCAAGGCCTTCCGCCCCGAGTTCACGATCATCAACCTGCCGACCTTCAAGGCTGACCCCGCCACCCACGGCTGCCGCAGCGAAACCGTGATCGCGGTGAACTTCACCAAGAAGATCATCCTGATCGGCGGCACCGAATATGCGGGCGAGAACAAGAAGTCCGTCTTCTCGATCCTCAATTACCTGATGCCGGAAGCCGGCGTCATGCCCATGCACTGCTCGGCCAACATCGGCCCCGAGGGCGACGTTGCCATCTTCTTCGGCCTTTCGGGCACCGGCAAGACGACGCTTTCCGCCGACAGCAGCCGCACGCTCATCGGCGATGACGAGCATGGCTGGTCGGACGACAGCGTCTTCAACTTCGAAGGCGGCTGCTACGCCAAGATGATCCGTCTGGACCCCGAGGCCGAGCCCGAGATCTATGCCACCACCAAGCGTTTCGGCACTGTGCTTGAAAACGTGGTGATGGACGATGCGACCCGCACGCTTGATCTGGATGACAATACGCTCGCCGAGAATACCCGCGGCGCCTACCCCATCCATTTCATCCCGAACACCTCGGAAGAAAACAAGGGTGGCCGCCCGAAGAATATCATCATGCTGACCGCCGATGCCTTCGGCGTGCTGCCCCCGATCGCGCGGCTGACGCCCGAACAGGCGATGTATCACTTCCTTTCGGGTTACACCGCGAAGGTTGCCGGCACCGAGATCGGCGTGAAGGAGCCGCAGGCGACCTTCTCCACCTGCTTCGGCGCCCCCTTCATGCCCCGCCACCCGAGCGTTTACGGCAATCTGCTGCGCAAGAAGATCGCCGAGGGCGGCGTGAATTGCTGGCTGGTGAATACCGGCTGGACCGGCGGCGTGTATGGCACCGGCCACCGGATGCCGATCAAGGTGACCCGTGCCCTCCTGCACGCGGCGCTTGATGGCAGCCTCAACAGCGCCCCGATGCGGGTCGACCCCTTCTTCGGCTTCGAAGTACCGACCGAAGTACCGGGCGTGGAAGCCACGATCCTGAACCCGCGTGACACCTGGGCCGACAAGGCCGCCTATGACGCGAAGGCCAGGCATCTGGTTGGCCTGTTCATCGAAAACTTCGAAACCTTCGTCGACCATGTCGACGATCAGGTAAAAGCCGCCGCGCCGAGTGCGGCGTAAGGCTTACAGGCTAGCAATCAAAGAATGCGAAACGGGGCCCAAGTGGCCCCGTTTTCAATATATTCCATCGACTGCGATATTGACTGTGCAACCCTAACAGGAAACCATGGCCCGAAGTCTTCAATAAGCTTTTGAAGTGCCAATGAAGCGATTTGCGCTCCTGTTGACAGTATTCCTCATTTTCTCTTGCTCGGACAAAAGCGGGAACCCTCAATATATCATGGACGTAATGCCAGATGGATCAGACTTCTGGTATATCTCGTGCTCGCCGCGCAGCATCAATGACAGCGGCGTTGTCGTCGGCAACGTAACCTTGGATGACGGGACAAAAGCCGGTCGCTTGGTGCCGTTCATTTGGCGTCGACCGGGCTTCCCGGTTCTATTGCGCTCCCCACTGGACTGGGAGACCCGCGACGCAACGCCCGTAAAGCTCAGGCCGCCGCTCGCCACTCGCATCAATACAAAAGGTCAGATTCTGGGCAGTACGTATGACGCCAACAATCGGCATCACGGCGTCGAATGGGACTCACGTGGCAGGTTACATCTGCTTCCCCGATCAATAGCAAACGCAGTTGGGCTTGAGTTCAACGACAATGGTCAAATTGCAGGAGCAATTCGGGCGAGTGATAACAGCCTTTCTGCCTTCCTCTGGGATATACGCAGCCAAATGACCCCCATTCCGGGTATCGAACAAGACCCCTGGGTTCTTCCCGGAGCAATGAACAATCTTGGCACCGTCGTCTTGGAAAGCCGTTCAGAACTCGGAACACAGTTGTTCCTTTGGGATAAAAAAAACGGCTCCAGGCCCATCGGAAAGCGCAGACAGTCGTCAATCCATCCGACTGCAATCAACGACAATGGTGCCCTTGTCGCTATTGGGAAAACCTTGAGAGACGACGATGCAAGCGGCGGCTACGGCCTAAAATTCGAACCCGGGGCTGACGATTTACAGCTGCTCCCCTTGCCTCAGAAGGTGACCGATCCACGCATTGTCGGGGATAAAGGAAAATCCAGTTTTTCTTATGACGGCCCCCAGCGCTTCAGAGGGACCCACCCGTCAGGTATAAACAATAGCGGGGAAATCGTCGGCACTTCGATCGTGACAACAAAGGGGGTCGCCAACGGGCAGAAAAATACCAGCGAGGTACGGATTGGTTTGTACTGGCGCGCAGATGGCTCCGTCGTCAGCGTCAACGACCTGGTGCCGGATGGTCAGCGCTATATTCCGACTGGCGCCACAGACATCAACGAACGCGGTGAAATTCTCGGCCAAGCATCGCTACCGGGCAAGAAAAGTGAGAATCGTTGCTTCGTTCTAAGCCCATCGCCGAAATAATATACCCGTCACCGCCCCATCACTTCATGCTTGATCCGCACCCGGTCCTCCGGCGTCACACCCAATAGCCCGGCGATTTTGGCGAGTGCGTTGGCTTCGAAATTATCGAGGCTGTCGTCGGCAAGCGCCACCTGCCACAGAAGCCGCACGATTTCCTGCCGCTCGTCCTGGTCCAGCTCGCGGGCGAGCGTGCGGGTGAATTCGTAAAGGCTGGTTGCTTCGGCCTCGCGCGCTTCGGCGCGGGTGAGGATTTCACCAGCCGACCAGGCATCGAGGCCATAGCGTTCGGTGAGTGCCTTCAAAAGCGCGGCACGCTCGCCGGCGCTGAAGTCGCCGTCGGCTTTCGATACCTGCACCAGAAGGGCGGCGGTGGCGAGGGCGAGCTCGTCCTTGGGGCTCGCTTTGCCGGCCTTGAGGCCGAGGAATTCGCTGACGCGGGCAAACATGGGGATTTTTCTCCTTCTGTTATGATTTTCAGGCGTCGATGCTCATGGCGAGCACACGGGAAATATGGGCAAGCGGACGGCCGGATTCCACCGCCCATGTGTTGAACGCGTCCTGAACCGCCTTCTTGGCCGCCTTCGAGGTAGGCTCCTTGTCCACCACGCCTTCGCGCACAAGGGCCGCCACCACATCACGGCCCAGCACAAAGCCATCCTTGCCGATGAAGCGCAGGAAATACTGGCCGCTGGTGCCGCCAAGCCGCGAGGCGCGCTTCTTGATCATATCCAGAAGCCCCATGAAATCGCTGCTCGGCCAATCGGCAATCGCGCGGGCGGCGCTGCCGTGCTCATCCGCGAGCGCGCACAGGAAAGCAGCATTTTCCCGCACGCTTCTGATCTTCACCCCGTTCCTGACGATTCGGGTGTCCGACACCAGCCGGCCGAGGTCATCATCATCCAGAAACATGCAGCGCACGGGATTGAAGCCCTCGAATGCTTCCTCAAACCCCGGCCATTTATGCTCGATCACCTGCCAGCTGAAACCGGCCGAGAAAACCGCGCGGGTCATGGCGGCAAGGATGCGGTCATCGGGTGTGGCGGCCAGTTCGTCGGCTGTTTTTATCTCGGGCATTTTTGCTTCGAGTGCTGCGTCCCCGCCCTTGCGTTTGGCCGCTATCGCCCAGATTTGATCGAAGCTGTGCATGGTATTTCCCCTCGTCCATCGTATATATGTGACTTGCCTTGGGCGCGCTGGCCCGGTAACGACAAGGCCTTATCACCCGGTTATACTGGCATCATGGCGAACGACTATATCAAAAGCTTCGGATTTCCCCGCTGGGGCGAGTACGGCCGCGACAAGGAGGCCGAACCCGTCCGCATGTGCGATTATGCGGGCTGTTCCGAAAAGGGCTCGCACCCCGCGCCCAAATCGCCGTCCTCGCCGGAACGCTGGTATTTCTGCCGCGAGCATGCCGCCGAATATAACCGGAACTGGAATTTCTTTCAGGGCATGAGCGACGAGGAAGCCCGGCGCTATATGCATGAAGATGCCTCCTCCGAAGCCTTCAGCCAGGCCAACCCCTTTGAATGGGGCGGGGCGGTGGACGAGGACGGCTTCACCTCTGCCGAGGCCCGCGCCTTCGATACGCTTGAGGTCGATAGCGACGCCGGGCCGGAAATGATCAAGAAGCAATACCGCAAGCTCGCCAAGGTGTGGCACCCCGATGCCAACCCGGGTGACCCCGAAGCCGCCGAACGCTTCCATGCCGTGCAGACGGCCTATGAGACCCTGCGCCGCAAGCTTGATTTCTAAGATCGATTTCCAGGCCTGATTTCTAGGCGGGCGTCCCGAGCGGGATAGTGAAGCCCGACTTGAACGTATCGATCGCGACAATCGTCTGGAACCGCCCGACCGAAGGATTGGTGAAGAAAAGCTCGCGCGTGATGCGGTCGTAATCCAGCATGTCCTTCACGGTCATGATCAGCACGAAATCATACTCGCCGGTGACATAATAGCCCTGCTGGACTTCCGGCACCTGCAGCATCTGCTCGCGAAAAGAATCGATCGACTGGGTGCAGCCATAGGCAAAATTCACCTGCACGATCAGGGTGGTACGCCCGCCGACCGCCTTGGGGTTGAGGATCGCGATTTCCTTGGCGATCACCCCTTCCTCGCGCAGCCGCTTGATCCGCCGCTGGCATGCCGCCGGCGACAAGCCGACCTCGGCGCTGATCGTTTCCGCGGTCTGGCGGCTGTTGGCCTGAAGGCGCGCAAGGATCTTGATGTCAAACGCATCGATTTCGATCATTTGCGGATTTTTTCCTCGTGATATTCGTAAATCACGACTGATTTTATCATGAATTCACAAAATGCGCGAAGATTCATCGCGTGAGATTGGCATATCATGCACGCAATGACAAAATCCCATCACGACACGCGAGGAGAGTTTTCATGGTTGAGAAAGGGGCCCCCGATACCGCCCGGGCGATGACCTATGGCCTGACCGCCGCCACCATCTGGGGCGCGTGGCCGATCGTCACCTCAATCGGCGTCACCGGCAGCGTGCCGGCTGATCTGGTCACGATCCTCCGCTTCCTCGTGGCGGGTCTCTTGCTGCTGCCCTTCGCCTTCCGGGGCCGGATGACACGCACGGACTGGGCCCGATCGCTCGTCCTCACCTTTGTCGCCGGCGCGGGTTACACCTTCATCGTATCGAACGGCGTGAGCCTCGCGCCCGCCGCCCACGGCGGCCTTATCATCCCCTCGGGGGTTCTCGTCTTCAGCCTTCTGGGCAGTCATTTCTTCCTAGGTGACCGGCTGACCGCCAACCGGGCCATCGGGGCGGCGATCATCATCGCCGGCATCTGCGCCATCGCCTCGGCGCGCATGGATGACGGGCTGGCGCTGCAGGGCGATGCGCTGTTCATCGTCGGCGGGATGCTGTGGGCGAGTTATACGGTGCTCCTCAAATACTGGAAGCTCGATCCGCTGACCGCCACGGCGCGGATCTCCGTCCTGTCGCTCATCGTCCTTCTGCCGTTCCTCCCCGATGCCATCGGGCCCCTGAGTGCGGCGCCGGTGGGGGACATACTGCTGCAGGCGGTGTGGCAGGGTGTGATGTCGTCAATCGTCGCCGGGGTGCTTTTCGGCAAAGCCGTCGCTGTCCTCGGGGCCGGGCGTGCCGCGATCCTCAATTCGCTGACACCGGCGCTCGCCATTCTCCTCGCCATCGTGATCCTCGGCGACTGGCCGCGCCCGGCAGAATGGATCGGCCTTGTGCTTGTGGTCAGCGGCATGGCGGTGGCCCTTAAGGTGCGCAAGGCGGCGCCGATGCCCCTCGTCGTCGAAGCCCAGAAGGTCTAGGCAAACAATCCCGCTTCCCCGCGCAATCGGAGCACGCTATAGGCTTGCACCATGCCCGTTACACCGGTCTCTTTTTCGAGGAGTCCCACCGATGACCGTGATCCCGCGCGCTGACCTCGTCAAGGGCCTCACCCTTGGCCTGATTGCCGTTGCCATCTGGGGTGCGTGGCCACTCGTGACCGCGGCCGGTGTGGGCTCCAACCTCTCGCCGCTGGCCGTTACGTTCCTGCGCTATCTGGTCGCCGGCCTCTGCTTTGCGCCGTTTGCTTTCCGGGGTGACAACAGCCTGCGAGCATGGACGATGGGCTTTGCCTTCGCGGCCTTTGCGGGTGCCCCGAACACATGGGTGGCCATATCGGGCCTCACGCTCGCCCCCGCCAGCCACGGCGGGCTTGTGATCCCCGCCTTCGTGATGATCGGCGGCATGGTTGGCGGCCATATCGTGCTTGCCGACCGACTGACCCGTGCCCGGCTTCTCGGGCTCATGCTGATGATCGGCGGGCTTGTCGTGCTCGCCGCGCCCATGATGGGCGACAATGCAGCGCTTGGCGGCGAGATCCTTTATGCGGTCGCCGGGATCGGCTGGGCCATCTATAGCGTGCTGATGAAACGCTGGGGCGTGCCGCCCCTGGTGGCCACCGCGCGGCTTGCCTTCATTTCGGGCCTCATGGTGCTGCCGCTCTGGCCCTCGATCGGGCACGAGATCATGGCTGCAGACCCTGAAGCCGTGCTGCTGCAGGCCGGCTGGCAGGGGCTTTTCTCTACCGTCATCGCCTTCCTGTTCTTCAGCATGTCGGTGTCGCTCATTGGCGCGAGCCGCGCCTCGGTGCTGAATACAGCGACGCCTGCCATCACGCTGATCCTTGCGAGCTTCTTGCAGGACGCCGTGGCCGGCCCCGCCGAATGGCTGGCGCTTGCCCTGCTGTTTGCCGGGATGGCGGCCGCACTTGCCCCCGCGCGGCGGGTGGTACTTCCCGCCGCCGCCTGATCACCAGCCGAAGGTCGGCAACACCGGGTGATTAAGGGGGGCAGCTTCGCCCTCGGGTGCTACTTCGGGCGCCTGCAGCTTCTGCACCAGCGGCACGACACCGGCCCAGACCGGCCAGTCGGCCTCCTCGCCGTCACCCGGCGGGGCAGCGCGGACCTTGGCGGCAGCATCCTCGATCTCCATCACCAGCATGCCGGTGGCCTTGCGCTCCTGCGCTGTCATCGGGCGCAGCTGCGGCCAGCGGCCGGGGGCGAGGCGCTCGAAGAAAAGCTCCATCTGCCGGTCAAACTCGGCCTCGTCCGTCACCAGTTCGGGCACGCCGTAGCACATGACGGACCGGTAATTGACACTCGTCGAAAAGCCCGACCGGGCAAGCACCAGCCCATCGAGCTGTGAAACGGTCACACAGGCCGGATTGCCCGCCGACAGGTGCCGCACCATGCCGCTCGCCGATGAGCCGTGCCAGTAAAGCCGGTTGCCCTCGCGCCAGTGGCTTGTGGGGATCACATGCGGCTGGCCATCCACGCTGAAACCCACGTGGCACAGGATATGGCTGTCGAGGATCGCATAAACCGTTTCGGTATCGTAACGGGCACGTTTCAGTCCCCGCCGCACGCGGGACCGGTCGGATTTCTTGAATTCTGCTGTCATGGTCTCGGGTCTCGTTATCGGAATGCTTATCCGCAACCACCAATGCCCCATTATTGGCTCCCTTTAAAGAACCACATCCTTTAATATGATGGAGCCAATTTTTGATGCACGTGCGATGACAAGCCTGACCGACAGCCTTCTCCTTTCCTTGCGGGTCGACCAGCCCGGCACGCTGCAGGCGCGGCTGCACCGGGCGATTCGCGAGGCGATTCTCTCAGGTCGCCTGCGACCCGGCGAACGCTTGCCTGCGACTCGGTTGCTGGCGAAAAGCCTGTCGCTCGGTCGCAATACGGTGAGCCTCGCCTATGAGGCGCTGGCCTCGGAAGGCTATCTGACCGCGCGCGGTGGCAGCGGACATTATGTCGCCGCTGACCTGCCGGATGCGCCGCTCAACCATGATCCCATCCCGGTGCGCACATCAAAGACCGCCGCTCTCGCCGCCCTGCCCGTCTCAAGCGGGCAACCTGCGCTGGACCTGTTTCCGCGCGACCTGTTTGCCCGGCTGACGGCAAGGGCGTGGCGGCGGGCGGGGCCGGCGCTCCTCTCGTGCCGCGATGTGGCCGGCCTGCCGCCGCTCCGCGAGGCTGTGGCCCATTATCTGCGCGTCACCCGCGACGTGCGGGCGGAAGCAGGGCAAGTGGTGATCCTGTCGGGCGTGCAGCAGGCACTGTCGCTGCTTGCCCATCTCCTGATGCCTGACAGGGATGCTGGTGTCGGGATCGAGGATCCCGGCTATCCGGGCCTTGTGGAGACGATCGCCGCACTTGGCCGCCCCGCGATTTCCATCGCCGTCGACCGGGACGGCGCCGTACCGCCCGCGCCCGCTGCTCCCACGCTCACCGTGCTCAGCCCATCGCGCCAGTATCCGCTTGGCCTCACCATGCCGCTCGCCCGCCGCATCGCATGGGTGCAGGCGGCAAGCGAGCAGGGCTTTCACATCCTTGAAGACGATTACGACAGCGAGTTCCGCTACGAAGGCAAGGCGCAGCCTTCGCTGCAGGGCCTCGACCCTTCGGGGCACGTGCTTTACACCGGCGGCTCGTCAAAAGCCCTGTTTCCGGCCGCCAGAATCGCGTGGCTGGTGTTGCCTGACCGGCTTGTCGACCCCTTCCTGAAGCTGCGCCATGCGCTCGACAGTTTCCCGCCACTCGCGAGCCAGTTGCCGCTTGTCGATTTCATCGGCGAGGGGCATTTCGCCCGCCATATGCGCCGGCTGCGCATGGCCCACCGGGACCGCGCCGAAACCTTTGCCGCCGCCTTTCGCGTCACCCTTGGCGACCGCTTTCACCTTTCGGGCGGAGGCGCCGGCCTTCACCTGATTGCCGAACCGGTGACCGGCGACCTGCCCGACGACCGTATTCTGGCCCGCCTCGCCCTTGATGCCGGGATCGGTGCCGCCGCCCTGTCGGTCACCTACCGCGATGTCGCACCACGGCAAGGCCTGCTGTTGGGCTTTGCCGATATTCCTTCGTCGGAAATGCCATCACGCCTCGCCCGGTTCAAGGCATCGGTCGACGCCGGGTCAATCTCTGATTTCCAAAGGCCGCACCATGGGTTAGGCTAAAGAAAGTCTCAGGCAAGGAGCTAGCCCATGTACCCGACCCGACCCGCCGCCCTTGTGGCCGCGATGATTCTTTCCGCCGCTGCCCATGCGCAGGTCGAGGACAGATGGGGTTATTCGGGAAGCAAGGGACCAGACCGCTGGGGTAAGCTCAGCCGTGATTATGCGACCTGCGCCACAGGCACAGCGCAGTCCCCCATCGACATCAGTGCCACTGACCCCATCGTCATGAACCGGCTGGAGTTCGATTACAAGGTTACGCCTGTCGACCTTCATAACACCGGTCTTACGATAAAATTTGCGGTAGAGCCTGGCAGCAGTGTCAAGATCGGCGACAAGATATGGGTCCTGACCGAAATCAACATGCACGCACCCAGTGAACATGCCGTTCTCGGCGTCCACGCACAGATGGAGCTGGAGTTCATGCACAAAAACGCCTGGGACGAGACCGCGATCTTCAGCGTGCTCGTGAAGGAAGGCCGGGAACACAGGGCCGCGAGCGAATTCTGGGCAAGCCTGCCGATCGAAGCAGGCCAGCGCAACAAGGTGCCAACAGTCCTTGTGAACCCAAGGGATTTGATGCCTTCAAACCACGGCTTCTACCGATATATGGGCTCGCTTACCACGCCGCCCTGTACTGAAGGCGTGCATTGGTACGTCATGAAGGAGCCGATTGAAATGTCGGCGGCCCAGATCCGCGCCGTTAAAACACTGACCCAGATGAATGCCCGCCCCTTGCAGGATCGGAACCACCGCATGATCCTTGACAGTGAAGGGACACCGTAACAATGCGCGGGCGCTTTACCATATCTGTCGTTGCACTGCTTGTTTCTGCCGGTTTGGGCATTGGCGGAGCCGCGGGTGCTGCCCCGAAGGCCATCCCGAAGGCCATCGCCAAACCCTTCTGCGAAGGCGATTATGAGGCAGCGGCGGCGGCCCTCTCGGCCAGCGGCAACAACGATATAGCAAGCCGTTTCTACGCCGCCTATATCGCCGAACTCCTGGGACATGGCGGACGCATCCGGCCACTGTATATGGCGCTGGCATCAAGTGATGATCGCACGCCCGTCGCCCTTTCCTGTTCGGGTAAATCAATTCTACCCGTGAACGAGGCTGCTGCCGGACGCCTGACAGTCATCGCCTTTGCCCTGCGAAGCATGGATGCAGCCGTTGGCGCACCCTTCAGGTTGCACAGGGGCCTGCCGGAGACAAAGCCTGTTCGGGTAGCATCGGCCCCAGCAAAAGCTTCGACGCCAGCGCCCACGAAAACCTCAAGCCCCAAACCCGACGCCTCAAAACCCGACAACCAGCCGGCATCTTCTCCTTCTATCGAGGTGACCCCACCGGCAAGCCACGATCCGAACGGCCGCTGGTTCGCGCATCTCGTCTCCTTCTTTGAGGCAGCAGAGGCCGCGGAATCAGTGAAGGGCCAGGCCCGGCGCTACCCGGCCCTTGCCGGCATGTTCGACACGATGCAGGTCACGGCCAAGGGCCGCGACACATGGCGGGTGGGTGTACGCACCAGCGATTGGGCCGACGCCGACCGCCTGTGTGTCGCCATCCGCGCGAGCGGGGACTATTGCCGCGTGATCGACACGGCGAACTGACAGAAAATCTTGTCTAATAGGGCTGGCGATGCTGGCCCCGCCTCCTTAAGATGGCGCGCCATGCGGCGGGGCAAGTGGGCCCACGTGCGCTGAAAGAAAAGAATACCCAGGGGGAGCAATAATTCATGGCTGCTGGTAGCGACCAGGCGAACTGGTCTTCGCGTTGGACTTTTATCATGGCCGCGGTCGGCAGTGCCGTCGGCCTCGGCAATATCTGGCTGTTTCCGTTCAAGGCCGGCCAATCGGGCGGCGCGGCCTTCGTGCTTGTCTATCTCGGTTTCTCGTTCCTGATCGGCGTTCCCTTGCTGATGACCGAGCTGTCGCTCGGCCGTCGCGGGCGGATGTCGCCCATTGGATCGATGAAGAAAATCGCGGCTGAGGAAAAGCGCAGCCCGCTTTGGGGGCTGATCGGCTGGTCCGGCGTGCTTGGTGCCTTCATCATCCTCAGCTTCTATTCGGTCGTCGGGGGCTGGACGCTTGCCTATATGGTCAAGGCCGCGATGGGCTTCCAGGGGCTCGATGCCACGGCCGCCACATCCCTGTTCACCGATTTCATCGGTCACGCCACCGAGCCGCTTGTCAGCCATGCCATCTTCATGGGTATTACCATGTATATCGTGGCGCGCGGGGTGCAGGGCGGGCTTGAAAAGGCGGTCAGCGTGATGATGCCGGCGCTGTTCGGCCTTCTGGTGCTGCTTGTCGCCTACGCTGCCTTCACCGGTGCCTTTGCGGATGCACTCGCCTTCCTCTTCACGCCTGACTTCGGCAAGCTGACGCCCGCTGTGGTGATCGATGCGCTCGGCCAGAGCTTCTTCTCGCTCTCGCTTGCGATGGGCTCGATCATGACCTACGGCGCCTATCTGAACCGCGATGTGAAAATCGGCCCCTCGGCCCTGACGATTGCGGCTGCGGACAGCACCGTGGCGTTGCTCGCCGGTCTCGCCATCTTCCCGATCGTCTTCCAGTTCGGGATCAGCGCGTCAGGCGGACCGGGCCTCGTGTTCATGAGCCTGCCCATCGCCTTCGGCCAGATGCCGGGCGGGCAAATCATCGGCACGCTCTTCTTCGCGCTTCTCTCGATGGCCGCGATCACCAGCTCCATCTCGCTTCTGGAGCCGGCGGTGAGCTATCTGGAGCACCGCTGGAAGGTCGACCGTAAGAAATCGGCCCTGACGATTGCTGCCGCCGCCTTCGCACTCGGCGTCCTTTCGGCCCTAGGTCAGGAAGGCAACATGCTCGGCAATGTCAGGATCTTCGGCCAGTCGATCATGGATGCCAAAGGCTATCTCACGAACAATATCATGATGCCGCTTGGCGGGATGTTCACCGCGCTCTTTGTCGGCTGGTTCGTCAGCCGCAAGGCGATGGCGGACGAGCTGGCGCTCACCGATGCCCAGTTCCGCTTCTGGTACACCATCGTGCGCTATGTTGCGCCGATTGCCGTGTTCCTTGTGTTCCTGAGCGTGACGGTGCTGTAAGCAACCGCGCATCTGCGTCAACGAAAGGCCCGCTTCGGCGGGCCTTTTCATGATTGCGTGCCTCAAGGCGCCCGTGCGAGCATGAGCATGCAACAGCCCACCGAAGGAAATCCGATGCTGCACCGCCTTGCCCTGCCCCTCGCCGCCCTTTGCCTCATGGCCCCTGTCGCCGTCGCGCAGGAGGAGGCCGAAGACGCGGTGAATATAGAGCTGGTGCAACGGGTGCTGACCGACCGTCGCTCCACGGAACGGGCACTTGCAGGGCTTGAGCTGGCGACCGAAACGCAGGCCTACCAGATGGCGCTGCAATATAGCGGAGTCGCCAAAGGCTACTGGCTAAACATCCAGTGCAAGTTCGTGGAAGGTGTGGAAAAGCAGGAATATGAACGGCAGATCGCGCTTTTCACCAACATCGTCGGCACGCTTCTGATGGAAGACGGTGGCCTCGGCATGGAGGACGCGGGGGAGCGCACCAAGGCGCTGCAGATCGCCGCGCGCGATGAAATGGCGATGAACCAGTTTCTGGGCTGTGGGCCGGAAGCCGCGGCTGTGGTGGCGGAAACCGTTCAGGCTGCAAGCCGTGTCATGCTCCGCGAGGGTGACGAACCGTCAAGCTGAGGCAGCCGCCCCGGCAATCGTCCTGATCCGTTCGACCATCGAGAAAAGCCCGTTCGCCCGCTGCGGCGACAGGTGGCTCGCGAGCCCCAGCCGCTCCAGAAGCCCGCGCGCATCGACGGCGAGGATTTCTTCGGGCGTCTTGTCGTTATAGATGAGCAGCATCAGGGCCACGAGGCCCTTCACGATATGGGCGTCGCTATCCCCGCGGAAGCGGATACGGCCATCCGCATCGCGTTCGGGGATCAGCCAGACCTGGCTCTGGCACCCGCGCACCTTGAAATCGTCTGTCATCTCACTTGCAGCGAGTGGCGGCAGACGGCGCCCAAGATCGATGATGAACTTGTAGCGCTCGTCCCAGTCATCAAGGAACTCGAACGTATCAAGCACATCGTCGAGGGTCGTTGTTTCGCTCGTCATGGTCACTCCGCAGGGCCTGGACATTCCCCTGCTACATGGTGCGAGCAAGCCGCCTTGTCCACCCTTTTTCGGCCGGACAAAAAAAATTGGGCGTCTCGGGTGAGACGCCCACAGGGTCATGGAAACGTATAGTGTCTGCTCGTCCATCAGTCCTCGAGGGCCCTGAGTTCGCGGTCGAGCTTGAAGCTCTTGCTCGTCATGTAGGCCTCCATGTCGCCGGTGCGGCGATCAAGTTCGCGGAACCGGCGGCGCAGGTCGGCGGCGGTATAGTCCGGCGCCTTGCGGGCCTGCCGCCAGAACTCCTCCTCGCGGACGTCCTCGTAAAGATCCTCGGGCTTGGGGTCGAGGGTCATGCCAAGGACGAAGTAGCCGATGAGCAGGATCCAGTTGATCGGGGTGAACAGGCCGACCACCCAGAGGATGCGTACAGCGGTGAGGTTCACGCCGGTATAGTCGGCTACCCCCGCACATACACCCATCAGCTTGCCCTCGCGGGGGATCTTGTAGAGCCGGGTCGGGCTTTTGCGGTAGTTCATGTTGTTCTTATCCTTCCTGTGGAAGTGATAGTGATGATGTTCGTGGTGACTAGAGGTCATGGTTGCGGCTCCTCCAGTCGGGAACCTCGGCGTCCAGAATGCGTTCCAGCGTGCGGGTCCGGTCTTCCAGGCGGTCGGCCAGCCGGCGCAGGTCGCCGAGGTTCGCTTCGTCTTCGGCCGTCAGGCCTTTCATGGTTTTCCAGCGCGTCACATAGTGGAAGATGATCCACAGGGGCGCCACCACGACGCAGAGTACAATCAGGACAGTTTCCACCTGTCTTCTCCTCGCTTAGAGTCCAGGGCGCGCCTTACTTGGCGGCAGGTTTCTTCGGGGCGGCTTTCGGGGCTTCCTCGGCAGCAGGAGCCGCCGGGGCTTTCTTGCCCGAAACTTTCGCCTTCAGCGCTGCCAGCTCGGCATCGATCACACCTTCCGATTCCAGGGCGTTGATCTCGTCAGCGAGCGTCGCTTCCTTCGAACGGCCGAGGTCCATGGCCTGAGCTTCACCTTCCAGCCGATCGATGCGGGCGTCAACCTTGTCAAAGCGGTCGAAGGCATCGCGGATGCGGGGATCATAGAGGTTGCGGCGCACGCGAACCTGATTGACTGCCGATTTGGTGCGGGTCTGGATCGTTGCCTTCTTCGCACGCGCTTCGCGCAGCTTGGCGTCGAGCTTGATCACATCCTCTTCGGCATGCACCAGCGCTTCGCGAAGGTGATGGAGTTCGGCTTCCAGATGGCCGGCGGTTTCAGCGAGACGCGCCTTTTCCATGAGCGCGCCCTTGGCAAGGTCGTCACGGCCCTTTGAAATGGCCAGCTCCGCCTTGGATTCCCAGTCAGCCTGCGCCGAAGCCAGCTTGGCGATGCGGCGTTCGACATCTTTCTGGTCCGCGATGATGCGGGCAGCGTTCGAACGGACCTCCACAAGCGTGTCTTCCATTTCCTGGATGACCATGCGGATGATCTTTTCCGGATCTTCCGCCTTGTCGAGAATGGCGTTGATGTTCGAGTTGATGATGTCGTTCAGGCGGGAGAAGATACCCATATTATTTTCCTTTCAATTCCTCGCTGGCCGGACCCGGTGCCGGGTTGGGCTTAACTTCTGTCTATCAGAAACGGGCACCCAGAAGGCCCATGCCTGCCGTTGCCGTTTCACGGCGCGGGGCCGAGCGACGGGTGCTGCCGAACACGGCGGTCAGCGTGGCGAGATCGCGGTCAAGACGGTGTGCCGCTTTCAGTGCCGGGGTCAGGGTCATGAGCTTGTTCATGGTCGTGTCCTTCAAGAGCTTCGTTTTGCTGTCGTATCGTCGTTTTTGTTTCCCGTCTTTGCGGGATGCCTTCCTGTATTGCAGCTGCCGTGCCAGTTTTTGAAAATCTCATAAGACATTGAAATATATCGGTATCTATTTCTACGCTCGAAAAAATCGCACTTCTAAAATGTAATAATTGCTGACTATTGGTATTTTTCACCATATATTGGCATTCATGATTTCACGTGACGACAGCCTCATCGGCAGCGCCCCTGCCTTTCTCGATCTCATCGACCAGGTGAGCCGCGCGGCGCCGCTTGACCGGCCCCTTCTGGTGATCGGTGAACGCGGCACCGGCAAGGAGTTGATCGCGGCACGGCTTCACTTCCTGTCCAACCGCTGGGACAAGGCCTACCAGAAGCTCAATTGCGCGGCGCTCCCTGAAACGCTTCTTGAAAGCGAGCTTTTCGGCTACGAGCCCGGCGCCTTCACCGGCGCCGCCAAGCGCCGTGCCGGCCGGTTCGAGGCCGCGCACGAAGGCACGCTCTTTCTCGACGAGATCGGCAACATGAGCCTGAATGCGCAGGAAAAGCTCCTGCGCGTTATTGAATACGGCGAGTTCGAACGGGTCGGCGGCACCGAAACCCAGCAGGTGGACGTGCGGGTGATCGGCGCCACCAACATCGACCTGCCCGCCGCCGCGGACGATGGCAAGTTCCGGCATGACCTGCTGGACCGGCTGGCGTTCGACGTGCTGACCATCCCCCCCTTGCGCGCACGGCCCGAGGACATCCCCGAGCTTGCCGACCATTTCGGGCGCAGCATGGCGCACGAATGCGAATGGCCCAGCTTCCCCGGCTTCACCGAACGGGCGATGGACCAGTTAGTCAGCTACGACTGGCCCGGCAATATCCGCGAACTGAAGAATGTGATCGAGCGCGCCGTCTATTCCGCGTGGGACGGCGAGGACCCGATCGACGCCATCGTTTTCGACCCCTTCAACAGCCCCTTCCGCCCGCGCGGCACCACATCGGCGGTTGGCACGAAGAAAGTCGCCAGACAAACCGAACGTTCGGTTGATATGGCGGAACGGCTCCCTGCTTCAAACGGAGAGCGCGCCCTGCGGGACGGAATCGCCGCCTTGGGCGAAGGAGCCTCGGTAGATTACCGCGCTGCGGTTGCCGCAGCCGAATGCGATATGCTGGAAGCCGCCCTCAAGGCCTGCCGTTATAACCAGCGCGCCGCCGCCGACCGGCTCGGCCTCAGCTACGATCAGCTCCGCCATGCCATGAAGAAGCACGGGCTGACAGGCCCGAGCGAAGCCGCTTGATCGCACCGCCCTCTCCGCGCATAGTGCCGCCCATGACCCAGCATATTTTCATCGAGCGCCGACAGGCCAAGCGCAACAAGCCCCTTCTTACGGGCCGCGCCATCTTCATGCTGGTGCTGATCTCGGTCGCAGCACTGGCCACCTTCCGCCTGTGGATCGGCAATCCCGAGGATGCCCTCTGCGAGGGGGCCTGCGACCAGGCCTATGACCTGCGCATCCTGATCACCGGTTTTTTCATGATGTTCGCCATCATCATCGCGGCAGGGGGCGTGCTGGGCCTCATCATCGGCTTCCTGCGCCGCCGTCACCGGTCGGACGGGCTTGATGCCCTGATTGCGGATGCCGGCAAGGAAGCCGGTTCGGAAAGCGACCAGCGCGACCCCCACGCTTGACAGTCCTTCCCCCGCGCCGCAGCATGGCGGCGGGCCAAAAAATTGTTGGGGGATATCATGCGTCATCTCTGGAAAGCCGCGTTCGGGCTCTCTTTCCTGCTTGCTGCCTGCTCGGGCGAAAGCGAGGTGGAAATACCGCTTGCCGATACCGTTATCTGGGGCGGGCCGGTTTATACGGCGGATGACGGCAATCCGACGGCCGAAGCCGTCGCCGTCAAGGACGGGCGCATCATGGGCGTCGGTAACCGCGCCGATATCGCCCTGCTTGTTGGCCCAAGCACGCAGGTGATCGATCTGGCGGGTGCGGCCCTTTATCCCGGCTTCACCGATTCCCACGCGCATCTTGATGGCATCGGGCGGCGCGAGCTGACGCTTGACCTCACCGGCACGGCCTCGGTCTCTGACCTGCAGGCCCGGCTGCAGTCTTGGCGCGAGGCGCACCCCGAGGACACCATCGTCGTCGGCCTCGGCTGGATCGAAACGCACTGGCCCGAAAAACGCTTCCCGACCGCCGCCGATATCGACCTCGCCATTGCCGATGTGCCGGTGATCCTGTCGCGCGCCGACGGCCACGCCGTGATCGCCAACAGCGCCGCCCTCAAGGCTGCCGGTATCACGGCCGACACCGAGCCCCCCTTCGGCGGCGACATTCTGAAGGACGAGGCAGGCGAACCGACCGGCATGCTGATCGACAATGCCATGGGCCTTGTGCAGAAACTGATCCCGGAGCCGGGTGCCGCCGAGCAGGCGAAATATCTGAAAGCAGGCGCCGAGCTTTACGCTCATCGCGGCTGGACAGGGCTTCATTATATGTCGGCGGCATGGAGCGACGTGGCACTGCTGACCGATCTTTCCGCTTCGGGTGATGTCGGTATCCGCGTCTATGTGGTGCCGGATGGCGCCCGCGCCGGCGCCCTTCTCGAGAAAGGCCCGGTCACCAGCGAGAACGGCCAGATCATCACCCGCGCCATCAAGCTTTACGTGGACGGTGCGCTCGGCTCCCGCGGGGCCGCCCTACTGGAACCCTATGCCGACGCGCATACCAGCGGCCTGATGCTGATCAGCGAGGAAGAAGCCAAAGGCTATATGCGCAAGGCGCTGAAGCACGGCGTGCAGGTGGCAACCCATGCCATCGGCGACAAGGGCAACCGTGTGCTCCTCGACTGGTACAAGGATGTGCTGAAAGGCAAGCTGGATGATGACCTGCGCTGGCGGATCGAGCATGTGCAGGTGATCACCGACGAGGACGCTCCCCGCCTGAAGGCGATGGGCATCATCCCGTCGATGCAGCCAAGCCATGTGATCAGCGACATGCATTTCGCGCCAGCGCGCCTGGGGCCGGACCGCGTGCATGAAGCCTATGCCTGGCGTACCGTGCTTCGGGCCGGGTCGATCATCGCAGGAGGCTCCGACGCGCCGGTTGAAAAGGGCGATCCGCTCATCGAATTCTATGCCGCCATCGGCCGCACCGACCTTTCGGGCTATCAGGGACCGGACTGGCAGGCCGATCAGGTGATGACGCGGGACGAGGCGCTGAAGGCCTTCACCATCTGGCCCGCCGTCGCGAGCTTCCAGGAAAACGAAATCGGCACCATCAGTATCGGCAAGAAGGCGGACTTCACCGCTTTCAGCGTGGATCTGATGACAGCGCCGCTCGCCGACATTCCGAACGGCCACGCGGTCCTGACGATGGTGGACGGCAAGGTCCTGTTTCAGAACCGGTAGCTGACGCCCGCCACCGCCGACCATAACGTGCTGTCGGACACGATGGGACTATCCTTGATATCCCCCGGCAGCACGGAAAGTTCTGTGCTCGCGAATGCCGCCCAGTTGCCGCCGATCCGGTAGAAGACGTTGACACCGGGGCTGACAACAAGCGCGCTGCCGCCCGCATAGGCCGGCCGAAGGGCAGTCGCCTCGCCTGCCCGCACGCCATAATAATAGTCCGTGAAGCTCGCCGATTGCCGCTCGACCGTCACGACAGGTGTCACGACCCAGCGTTCGCCGATCCTGTGGCTGCGGCTGACCTCCAGCCGGAGGACAGACCCGCCATGCTGGCCAAGCGTATCCCAAAGCCCGGTGAGACTGACGGTGCCAAGGCTGCCCGTGTAGCTAGCCGACACGCCGGCCTCAAGGGTTGCTTTCCTGTCTGCCATGCCGGCAAGGGCGGGCGAATCGTCCGCCTCGAACCCGTCGAACCGCGGGGTGGCCACAAGCGCGAGCTCAAGCCCCGAGGCGGGCTCGAAGCCGACCGTCAGGCCGCGCGGCGAGAATTTCACATGTTTGCTTTCATAAGCCACATAGGGCACCGGCAGGAACTGCGTGCCCCGCCCTGTTTGCGCCCGGTCGCTCGCGATGAAGGCCGCGCCAAGGCTCCATGAGCTGGCGTCGTCATCGTCTGCCGCGGCCGACAAAAAAGGTGCGGCCGAAGCCGCACCGAAGGTAAACAAGGCTAGGAGGGAACGTTTCATCATCTGTCTGCTTTGCCCGAGATAATCATTCCCTCTACGCGTACCAGCGGTACGCGGATCACATCAACCTGCAAGTTCGCCTGCAATCCAGCGATCGACCTTTTTCTCAAGGATATCAAGCGGCAAGCCGCTGTCCTCGAGGATCACATCGTGGAAGGCGCCGATCCTGAACCGGTCCCCCATCGCAGCCCTGGCGCGTTCGCGCAGTTCAACGATCTTGAGCATGCCAAGCTTGTAACCAAGCGCCTGCCCCGGCCAGACGACATAGCGTTCGACCTCGGCCGTGGCCTCGTCCACATGCGAGCCTTCCGTCGAGGCCATATAGTCGATGGCCTGTTCGCGGGTCCATTTCTTGGCATGGATGCCGGTATCGACCACAAGCCGCACCGCCCGGTGCAGTTCGGCCTGCAGGCGGCCGAGATCACCGAACGGATCGTCCTTGTAAAGGCCCATTTCCTTGGCCAGCAGCTCGGAATAAAGGCCCCATCCTTCGCCAAAGGCGTTCGAATAAAGGGCCGACATCAGCAAAGGCACATCCTTGCCAAGGCCAAGGGCTGTCTGGAAATGGTGGCCGGGCACAGCTTCATGATAGACAAGCGTGCGCAGCGTGTAGGACGGCCAGGTCGCGGTGTTCTTGAGGTTGATCCAGAAGGTGCCGGGGCGGCTGCCATCCAGCGACGGGGCATCATAGAAGCCACCGGTGGCGCTGCCCTCGTTCTGCTTCGGCACAGCACGCACCACAACCTTCTGGGTCGGGATCGTGTCGAACCACTCGGGCATCAGCGGCATGATCTCGTCCATCCAGCCGTTGAGCTTGGCAAGAATTTCGGCCTTGCCTTCCTCGGTGTTCGGATAAAGAAACTTCGGATCCTTCAGAAGGGCCTGCATGCGCACGCCGACCGGACCTTCACCCAGACCCTGCGATTTCAGGATTTCATCCATCTCGGCCGTGATACGGGCGACCTCGGCAAGGCCGATATCATGCACCTGCGAGGCGGTGAGGTTCGTATCGGTCATCTGGTGGATGAGCGACTGGTATAGCTCCACGCCCTGCGGCAGGCGCCAGATGCCGGCGTCATGCACGGCTTCGGGCTGCTGCTGCTCGAGCACCGCCTTCAACCGCGCATTGGCCGGCAGATAGACGCTGTCGATGAGGCCGATGGCTTTTTCAACCCGGTCACCCGGCTCGATGCCAGCGGCTTCGAGCTTCGATTTGAAGGTTGCGATCAGTGGATGATCGGCCGCCGGCTCCACGCTTTTGTCGGCAAGCGAGGCAAGCGCTTTCGTCAGGATGAAGTCGGGGGCAATCACGCCCTGCTCGCGCGAGGCGGCAAGGGACTCGATGGCACCGTCCACAGCTGCACCATAGCGCTCCAACCGTTGTAGCCACATGTCGGCGTCTTCGGCTGTCTTGATGGCATGCTGCTGGTCAAGGAGGTTCGTGACATCAAGCTGCGGCCCGCCAAGCTGGGTGACCGGATAAACGGTGAACCAGCTGCCATAGGTGCCCATGATGCTGCCGTAAGGCACGATGCGGCCCGGTGCGATCGCCTTGTCGAGCTGGCTTGTCAGCGTTTCCACATAGAGTTTCTGCTGCGGTTCCAGTTTGTCGGTCGGGACCGCGCGCATGCGGCCAAGAAGTTCCTCAAACGCAGCGCGGCGGGCAGCTTCCTCACGCGGGCCGGTGACGTTAAGCGCACCGGCATAGCCGACACCCGCCACATCCTCGGACACGCCGTAATAGCTCGCCATTTGCGGCCATTCGGAGAAATAGCTGACCTCCATCCCATGCATGATGCCGGCGAACATCTGCTCGGGCGTGTCGTTCGCATGTGCCAGTTCGGTCGGCGACGGTTGATCCTCGGTGTTCGCTGCCTTGTCGCCACCCTCGCCGCATCCGGCGAGGGCAAGGGCTGCAGCGAGCCAGATCGTATGACGGTTCATCGGGATCAATCCTTTTTGGCGTCGTCTTTTTTCACGTCATAGCGTTCGAACCAGGCGAGGATATGACCGATCTTCTGCACAAGGTTCGACGGACGCGCGGCGATGCCGTGGCTCGCACCGGGGATCTTCACCATCGCGGCATCGATCTTCCGGTATTTGAGTGCCTGGTAATATTGCTCGGTTTCCGACATCGGGGTGCGGTAATCCACTTCACCCGTCATGATCATCGTCGGGGTTTTCACATTGCCGACATAGGCGAGCGGCGAATGCTTCCAGAGATCCATCGGCTCGTCCCACGGCGTGCCCTTCAGCCAGTATTTGCTGTAGTGCAGATACCCGTCCGAGGTCAGCGAGAAGGACAGCCAGTTGATCACCGGCTTCACCACAGCGGCCGCACGGAAACGGTCGGTATGGCCGATGATCCAGGCCGACAGCACGCCGCCGCCCGAACCGCCGGTCACGAACAGGCGGTCTTCATCGATGAAGCCCTTGGCGATGGTCGCGTCCACCGCATCCATCAGGTCGTTATAATCCTTGCTCGGATAATCACGGTCGATGAGGTTCGAGAAATCCTCGCCGTAAGAGGTCGAGCCGCGCGGGTTGCCATAGACGACGACATAGCCCTTGGCCGCAAAAGCCTGCAGCTCGGCCGAGAAAGCCGGGCCGTAAGCCGCGAACGGCCCGCCGTGGATTTCCAGAATCAGCGGATATTTCTTGCTCGGGTCAAAGTCCGGCGGGGTGACTGTCCAGAACTGGATGTCGCGACCATCGACCGATGACTTGAACGACAGTTCCTCAACCTTACCCAGCGTCTTGTGGCCAAGGAGATCCTCATTCAGTGCGGTCAGGAGCTTCGGCTTGCCGCCCTTGCCGACAAGAGCGAGGTCAGCCGGGCGGTCGGTGCGTTCCATGGTGATGACAACACCACCCGGCACCGGCACAAACTCGCCGCTTGTGTAGGGGCGCCCGATCGACTGGCCGCCAAGCGCGTCCGTCAGCACATTGCGTTTGCCCTTGAGGTCCACATTGGCAACAAGCGCCTTGCCGTGATCGTCGTAGGAGACATAGAGGCTCTTGCCGTCCAGCGCCCATTCGAAATCATTGATGCCGCGATCCAGGTCGTCGGTCAGGCCCTGCGGCTTGCCGCCATCGAGGTCCATCACATAGAGCCGGTTTTCACGGTTGCTGCGGGTGTCCTCGTCGAATCCGAGCCATGCCACCCGCTTGCCATCCGGCGAGATCGACGGGCGGAAGTCCGGGCCCTTGCGGTCGGTCAGCTGGCGGATATCACCGGTTTCCACGTTCACAGCATAGAGTTCGGATTCACGGCCCGCATATTCAGCGTCCTCGATGCGCAGGCTGCCGAACAGTATTTCCTTGCCGTCTGCCGTCCACGCAAGGCGGCCGCCATGCTGATAGTCGCCGGAGGTGACCTGACGCGGGGTGCCGCCGTCGGCCGGAATCACGAAAATCTGGCTGTGGGCCACATCGAAATAACCCTGCCCGTCGCCACGATATTGCGGGGCCTCGATCACTTTCGCGGGGCCCGCCCATTTGGCGCCCTCGGGCTTTGCCGGCATGCCCTTGAATAGCGGCTTCTGCTCGGCCTTCACATCCATCACGAAAGCGATGGACTTGCCATCCGGCGCCCATGCGATCTGGCCAAAGCCGTCCTGCAGGTTGGTAAGGCGTGCAGTGTCGCCGGTTTTCAGCCAGCGCACATAAAGCTGGTTGCTGCCTTCCTCGTTGGAGATATAGGCAAGGCGGGTGCCATCGGGCGACAGGCGCGGGCTGCGATACTGTTTCTCGCCCGACAGAAGCGGATGCTGCGCCGAGCCATCAAGCGGCGCGACCCACAGATTGACGCGGGTGCCATCGGTCATGATGTCGCTGGAGCGGCGCTCGTAAACCACCGACTTGCCATCCGGCATCAACTGCGGGCCGGCGGCATATTCGATGTTGAACATGTCTTCAAGTTCGATGAACTTGCCCTTCGCTGCGTCGTCGCCAATGGCCGCCGGAGCGAGAATGATGCTTGCAAGAATTGCAGACTTTAAAAGGCGCATGATATCCCCCACATGATTGTTTGGCCCGGAGCCTAGCACCGGGTGAAGGGGTGTCAACCTCATGCGGTCCGGCCCTGAACCAAAGCTATAGAGGGAAAGAAGTAATGACCGCGAACGGGGATATGATCGGCGTGGCCGTTTCGCTTGTCGTGGCCGCCATCGGCTTCTGGAAGGAGCGCCGCTACACGCCGGGCAAATTGCCCTTGGTGCCGCCTTTTTTCCTGATGTTCACGGGTGCCCTCGGTGCCATCGTTTTCGGCGCCGACCTGATCACCGCGCTCACCGGCGTGACCTGGAGTCCCGGTTTCCAGCGCTGATTTTTGCTGCACAAAAAAAATGCGGAACCGCTCTCGGGGGAGGAGGACGGTTCCGCGCGACACAGTCAGATCAAGGGAGCTAATTTGCTGTATCAGCAATACCCTTGTACTACAGTTTGCGTTAACAGGCAGTAAATATGCACAAAACCCGCACAAAATTGGGTAAAGGTTCCAGTAACGACGCCTGCGAAAGGTTGCCGGTTGGCGCGAAATCTATTTCGTTTCGCGCATCTTTAGGGCGGCAATAAACGCGTCATGCGGGATTTCCACCTTCCCGTACATGCGCATCCGCGCTTTACCTTTCTTCTGTTTTTCCAATAGCTTCTTCTTGCGGGTGACGTCGCCGCCATAGCATTTTGCGGTCACGTCCTTGCGGAGTGCCGAAATGGTCTCGCGAGCGATGACCTTGCCGCCGATGGCTGCCTGGATCGGAATCTTGAAAAGCTGGCGCGGGATGAGATCCTTGAGCCGTTCGCAGAGGGCTCGGCCGCGCGACTCGGCGGCTGAACGGTGGACCAACATCGAAAGTGCATCCACGGGTTCGGCGTTCACAAGAATCGACATCTTCACAAGATCCGATTCTTCATAGACATCGAAGTCATAGTCGAAGCTGGCATAACCACGGCTGACCGACTTCAGCCGGTCATAGAAGTCGTACACAACTTCGTTGAGTGGCAGGCGGTATTTCACCATCGCACGGTTGCCGGCATAGGTGAGGTCGGTCTGAATACCGCGCTTCTCTTCGCAAAGCTTGAGGACCGCGCCCAGATGCTCGTCCGGCACCAGAATCGTCGCATTGATCCAGGGTTCCTCGACATAATCGACGCGCACCACATCCGGCATGTCGGCCGGGTTGTGCAGCTCGATCATCGTGCCGTCGGTCAGGTGGATCTTGTAGATAACGCTCGGGCTCGTGGTGATGAGGTCGAGGTCGAACTCGCGGCTCAGGCGTTCCTGGATGATCTCGAGGTGAAGCATGCCAAGGAAGCCGCAGCGGAAACCGAAGCCGAGTGCGGCCGAGCTTTCGGGCTCATATTCAAACGAGGCGTCGTTGAGGCGCAGTTTCGCCATAGCGTCACGCATATGGTCATATTCGTCGGCATCCGCCGGGAAGAGGCCGCAAAAGACGACCGAGCGCGAGGGCTTGAAGCCCGGCAGCGCGGTTTCGCAGGGTTTGCGCACATCGGTGATCGTGTCGCCCACATGGGTGTCGGCCACTTCCTTGATCGAGGCGGTGAAGAAACCGACCTCGCCGGGGCCTAGCACATCCACGGCCACACCCTTCGGCGTGAAGATACCAACGCGGTCGACATAATGCTCGCTCTTGGCCGCCATCATCTTGATGGTCTGGCCCTTACGGAGCTCGCCGTCGATGATCCGCACAAGCACGACAACACCGAGATAGGTGTCGTACCAGCTGTCGATCAGCATGGCCTTGAGCGGCGCCTCGCGGTCGCCTTCCGGGGCCGGCAGGCGGGTGACGATGGCTTCAAGCGTCTCGTCGATGCCGATGCCGGATTTGGCGGAGGCCAGCACGGCGTCCGAGGCATCGATGCCGATCACATCCTCGATCTGTTCGCGCACGCGCTCGGGCTCGGCGGCCGGCAGGTCGATCTTGTTGAGGACGGGCACGATTTCATGATCGTTCTCGATCGCCTGATAAACGTTCGCGAGCGTCTGGGCTTCCACGCCCTGGCTGGCGTCGACAACAAGGAGCGACCCTTCGCACGCGGCCAAACAGCGGCTGACCTCATAGGCGAAGTCGACGTGACCGGGGGTATCCATCAGGTTCAGGATATAGGTCTCGCCGTCCTTCGCCTTGTACTGCAGGCGAACGGTCTGCGCCTTGATGGTGATGCCGCGTTCGCGCTCGATTTCCATCGAATCAAGCACCTGCTGTTTCATCTCGCGGTCGGTCAGGCCGCCCGTCGCCTGGATCAGGCGGTCGGCAAGCGTGGACTTGCCGTGGTCGATATGCGCGATGATGGAAAAGTTGCGGATATGCTTCTGCAGGGTCATGGCCGTTCGGTCATTTCACTATAAGCCGTTGTCGGACAGGCAGTTAGACCCGCCCGGCAACCGGGGATTCTCATTCAAATCTGTCGTTCGGTCCGGTGCCGCGTCAAAGCGGCAGCACACGGTCCGGCGGCCGGTGGTTGTCCATGAAGGTGCGGATATTGATCAACACCTTCTCGCCCATCGCCACCCGGGCCTCGATCGTTGCCGAGCCCATATGCGGCAACAGAACGACATTGTCGAGCGAAAGAAGCTTCGGATTGATCGTCGGCTCTTCCTCGAACACGTCAAGGCCGGCTCCGGCGAGCCGCCCGACCTCGATCATGTCGGCCAGAGCTTCCTCGTCGATGATCTCGCCGCGGGCCGTGTTGATGATCACCGAATGGGGCTGCATCTTCTTCAGCCGGTCGCGGTTCAGAAGATGATGCGTCTCGGGCGTCAGCGGGCAGTTGACGGACACGAAATCCATCCGGCTGAGCATCTGGTCGAGATCGGCCCAATAGGTCGCCTCCAGCTCGGCTTCCACCTGTGCGGGCAGGCGGGTGCGCTTGTGATAATGGACGGCCATGTTGAAGGCGCGGGCGCGGCGCGCGATGGCCTGCCCGATACGGCCCATGCCGATGATGCCAAGGCGCTTGCCCTGAATGCGGTGCCCCATCAGGAAAGTCGGGGTCCAGCCGGTCCAGTGGCCCGACCGCAGGATCTTCTCGCCCTCGAAAATGCGGCGCGGCACGGAAAGCAGCAGCGCCATCGCAAGGTCGGCGGTGTCTTCGGTCAGCACGCCCGGCGTGTTGGTGACGACAATGCCCTTCTTGTGGGCGGCCTTCAGGTCGATATGGTCGACCCCGGCGCCGAAATTGGCGATCAGTTTCAGCTGCTCACCCGCGGCTTCGATCACCTCGGCGTCGATCGTGTCGGTCACGGTCGGCACAAGGACATCGGCGGTGGCAACGGCGGCTTTCAGCGCTTCTTTCGAAAGCGGCTCGTCCGCGAGATTGAGCGTCACATCAAAAAGTTCCGCCATGCGGGTTTCGACGCTGTCGGGAAGCTTGCGGGTGACGGCGACCTTGGGGCGCTCGCGCCGGTTTCCTGTTTGACTCATGCGGTAAAATAACCTTTTCTAGCGACCTGCCCGCCTCCGGGGCTTGCAGCCTGACGTTCAAGGTTGATAGCAGAAGGGGGCGGCGCTTTCAAACGCCAAGAAGCCCAACCGATAGCAGAGGAAACAGGACCTTGAAGCCCGGCCGGATCATCCTTGCGCTCGTGATCGTCGCGAAGCTCATGATGCTGACGCACACTGCCCACGCCGCAGACGTGGGGCCGAGCGGCAACCCCTTGCCCCGTTTTGTCTCATTGTCGCCTGAAGTCGCCTATCTGCGCACCGGGCCGGGGCTGCAATATCCTGTTGCCTGGGTCTATAACCGCCGCCACCTGCCCCTCGAGATTATCGACGAGCACGGCGCCTGGCGGCAGGTGCGCGACATTGAAGGCACCACAGGCTGGATGCATGTGCGGCTTCTGTCGTCCAAACGCTCGGCGATGCTGGTCGGCAAGAAGCTTGAACTCCATAGCGACCCCGACGCCGCGTCCCGCGTGGTGCTGACCGCCGATGCCGGCGTCATCGGCTGGACTCGCGCCTGTCAGGGTGACTGGTGCCGGCTGGAGATCGAAGGCACCGAAGGCTGGATCGAGCGCCGCCACCTGTGGGGCGTCTACCCGGAAGAAACACTGGAATAACATAAGCTTGTGACGGCCCGCTCCGCCCGGCCGCAAATCCCGTTTGACAGTATATGTAAGTTCTTACATAATTTCTTACATAAATCCCCTGAACGGACACCCGAGTCATGACAACGAACGAAGAACTTTTCACTGAACTCGGCATCGGCACCCGGCTCCGGCGGCTCATTGACCGCATGAGCCCCGATGTGGAGCGGCTTTATGCCGAAAGCAGCCTCACCTTCAAGGCCAGCTGGTTTTACGTGATCTATGCGCTTGCCGAGCGCGGGCCGATGCCGATGGGCGAGATCGGCGCGCTTGCCGGTTTCACCCATTCGGCGGTGAGCCAGACGGTGAAGAAACTGATGTCGCTTGGCCTTATCGATACCGAAACGGCGGATGACGCGCGCCAGAAACTGGTGCGGTTGACCGCGAAGGGCGAGGCGCTCGTCACCAGAAGCCGGCCGATTTGGGCGGCGGTGGAAGCGAGCGTGAAGGATGTGATCGCCGAATCCGGCTTTGATTTCCTGGGTGCCGTCACCGCCATGGAAGACGCGCTCAAATCAAAGGGCCTGCACGCCCGCATCAGCGAAAAGCTGGCCACTGCCGCGCCCCCGCCGTTCGAGATCGTCCCCTATGACGTGGCCTACCGGCAGGCCTTCTATGACCTGAATGCCGAATGGGTGCGCAAATGGTTCGTCATGGAGCCGGTGGACGAAGCCGTGCTCAGCGATCCCGAAGGCACGATCCTGTCGAAAGGCGGCGAGGTTTTCTTCGCGGTCGTCGCGGGCAAGGCCCTTGGCACCGTGGCCCTGAAGCCGATGCCGAAGGAGCGATACGGCGAAGGCGCGTTCGAGCTGACCAAGCTTGGCGTCTCGCCCGAGTATCGCGGCGGCGGCATGGGCAAAGCACTGTGCGAGGAAACCATCCGGCGCTTCACAGCGCGCGGCGGGCGGCTCCTGTTCCTGGAGACGAACACATTGCTGCAGCCCGCCATCCGGCTGTATGAAAAGCTCGATTTCGTGGCGATGGAACCCTTGATCCCAAGCCCCTACGAGCGCGCCAACTATTATATGGAATGGCGCGGCAGCCCGGCCTTCCGGGGCGAGAAGGCGGCGTGACATGAGCGATATCCGCCTCACCGGCTGGAACCTGGCCTACAAAGCGGCTTTCTACGACATCAATATCGCGTGGCTCGAAGAGCATTTCACGGTGGAGCCCAAGCACCGCGCCGTTCTTTCAAACCCTGAAGACGAAATCCTGGCGGGCGGCGGCGAGGTCTTCTTCGCGCTCAAGGACGGGGTTGCCGTCGGCACCGTGGCGGTGCGCGCCGATGGCGGCGGCGTATATGAGCTGACCAAGCTTGGCGTCACCCCCGCCGCACGCGGGCTGGGGCTCGGCCGGTTGCTGTGCGAAGCGGTGATCGACTGGTTCAGCGCCCAAGGCGGCACCCGGCTTTATCTGGAAACCCACACCAAGCTGACCGCCGCCATGCGCCTTTATGAAGCGCTGGGCTTCGTCACCGGCACCAACCCTTCGGGCGACGCCTACGCAGGCACCGATTGCTATATGGAATGGCGCGGCAGCCCGGCCTCATCCGACGGCAAAGCGGCCTGAAAATTCTCCCACTGCCGTGAGATGCCATCCAAACGGTGTCTCACGGCATTTTTGTCGCATGGCTGGCCGCGTGCTTTTCAGCTATCATCCAAAGATGGTGGCGGAATTCACGGAGGCAGACGATGCGGCAGGCCCTTCTCCCGACCCTGATGACACTGGCGTTCGCGCTGACCCCGGCGGCGGCAGCGGACGAAGGCTATGACGCGGCGACGTTGAAGGCGCGCTCGGCGGCGCTCGCTGACCGCTATCAGGCCGAACTGATGGCGCAGTTGCAGGCGGCGCTCGCAGCGGGCGGGCCCACCGCCGCCATCGAGGTCTGCGCCGAGGTGGCGCCAGAAATTGCTGCAAACCTTTCAGAAGAATCCGGTGCGAAAGTGGCGCGCACGTCCCTCAGGGTGCGTAACCCCGATGCCTTCCCCACCACCACCGAACGCGCCATGCTGATCGTGATGGCCGAAGCGCCCGTGGACGACACCGGCAAACCGGCGGAGCGCGTGTGGGCCGAAGCCGACGCCACGGGCACCATGGCCACCCTGCACTATATGCGTGCGATCCCCCTGAAGCCCCAGTGTGCTGCCTGCCACGGCGAGGCCGTCGACCCCGCCCTTCTCGCCACCATCAAGGCCCGCTACCCCGCCGACGCCGCCACCGGCTTCAAGGTCGGGGAGCTACGCGGTGCGTTCACGATCACGTGGCCGAAGGGGATGGTGGAGTGACGGAAAGAGTCACTGCCCTGATAGATCTCGCATAGCTACCGAGAATAGTTCGTTCAAGCAGTTAAGCCACGTCCTTGGGGCCTGTTCGTCGATCGTACTCTCCTCAGCTTTGCTAAAATTCAAATTCCGCATACGCAGATCAATCGGGAATTTTGCTAAAAGCTGCCCGTCATCGAGAGTGTACCCGACCGTTATTTGAGCCTCAGAAATAACTGGTTCAATTAGCGCGGCAATGGTTTCGTTGCCAAATTCATATACAGATAACTTAAAGCCCGTCTGCTCTGCATCCATCGTCCTGACAAATTCTGACTTATTCGTCTTATATCCGTTTATTAGGTACAGTTCAGATGGCGCCAGATATCTTACTGGATCATCCTCATAGCGAATCCCAAGTTTCAACATTACTGCCGGCACTTTTTCAGGCAATGCGTACACGTTTATAGAACCAGAAATGTACGCGAGTTTGCCGCTGCCATACTCGGCATCGCGTCTAGCAGCTTCGAAATTTACGGAACAGCCGCGAAACTCGCCGCCCATAAACGTAGGGGTCACCTCCGACGAAATCGTGATTTCATCGGAAGCTGCTATGTCGGCCGAACGCAAAGTGAGGCTGCAAATTCCAGCGCATATCAATTGCAGATATCGCGACATACTCCCCCTCTATTTTCTTCGATAGCCGCTATTTACTAAAGTCTCGCAGATTTCCGGGGAAAAGGCAGCAATACAAAAAAGGGGCACCAACCGGGCGCCCCTTTTGTCGTCTCTATAACTGGTCAGGCGATCAGTCGCCTTCCATGATCCGGTTCACGAGCTGCTTCACGGTGGGCACGAAGCCGTTTGAATAGAAGGGGTCTTCGGCGAAGCGGAAGGCATTGTGGCCGGCGAAAACGAGGTTGTTTTCAACACTGCCGCCGTGGGCCACGTCATCGAGCGTCTTCTGGATGCAGAAGCTGCGCGGATCGGCCAGTCGCCCGGTCGAATGCTTTTCATTGTCCGCCCAGCTCGAAAAACGGCACTGCGACAGGCAGCCCACGCAGTCGGCCTGGTCCTTGCGGATTTCGCCGGCCTTGTCGCCCGTCACGAAAATCAGGCTGTCGTCCGGGGTTTTCATCACGCGGTCGAAGCCGGCTTTCAGCCATTCCATCACGCTTTGCTCATCCGACTTCCGGAAGAAATAGCGTTTGCGGTCAATGGTCATTTCGGTATCGAAATCATTGTCCTGGGTGGCGCGGAAATTCACCTGACGGCGGGAACGCTCCACCAGCTCGCCAAGGAAGCTGTTCTTGATCGCGCTCGAGAAGAAGCCGGTCGGGCTGAAGTTCTGCAACAGCACATCGCCGGGTTTCAGCGACATCAGCTTCTGCTTCCACTTGTCGGAAATCGGGCTTTCCTTGGTGAGAAGCGGCCGGGTGCCGAACTGGAACATCACCGGGCCAATTTCCTTGTTATCGATCCAGTGGTCCCATTCCTTCAGGTTCCACACGCCGCCCGCCATGATGATCGGCACATGATCGAGGCCGAGCTCGCGCATGATGCGGCGCAGTTCCGCCACGCGCGGGTACGGGTCACCGGGTTTGGTCGGGTCTTCGGCGTTCGAGAGGCCGTTATGGCCGCCGGCGAGCCACGGGTCTTCGTAAACGACACCGCCCAGAAGCTCGGACACGTTTTTGTAAGCACGTTTCCAGAGCGCGCTGAAGGCGCGGCCCGAAGAAACGATCGGATAATAATGGACACCGTATTTCGCGGCGAGTTCGGCGAGTTTGTAGGGCATGCCTGCCCCGCAGGTGACGCCGTGCACCATATCCTTGGTTTTTTCAAGGATGCCATGCAGCGCGCGCTGCGCCCCGCCGAGTTCCCACAGCATGTTGATATTGATCAGGCCCTGCCCGTTCGAAATATCCCACGCCTTGCGGATCTGGTCGATTGTGCCCTTGATCGAGAAATCGACCATTTCGTCGTGGCGCTCGGCGCGGGTGCGGCCCTTGTAATCGTGGGGCACCACATTGCCGTGCGCGTCATACTGATCGGCGATCACCGCCGAGATGGTGCCAACGCCACCAGCCGCCGCCCACGGGCCGGAGCTCGCGCCGGTCGAAATCGCGACACCCTTGCCGCCTTCGATCAGTGGCAGCACTTCCTTGCCGCCGAGGCGAATGGAATTGATAGAAAAGCTCATCCAACACTCTCCCTAGTCGGCGCAACCCTACACGCGCCGTCCCCCTTAAGAAAGAAAAACCGGCACGGGGCTATTATACCCCATGCCGGCTTCAATTTGTTTAACGAAAGTCTATGGCCGAAACCAAAGGCTTAGTCGCGGTCACGACGCGGACGACGCTCGCCGCGGTCGCCACGATCACCACGGTCGCCCGAGGGGGCAGCCTTGGCCGGACGCGCGTTCGGGTCTTCTTCGCCGGTTTCCTGATTCACGACACGCATGGAAAGGCGAACCTTGCCCTTGCCGTCGATCTCGAGGCACTTGACGTAAACCATGTCGCCTTCGTTCACCACATCGGTGACCTTCTCGACGCGGTCTTCCTTCAGTTCCGAGATATGGACGAGGCCGTCGCGGCTGCCCATGAAGTTGACGAAGGCGCCGAATTCCATGATGCGGACGACCTTGCCGTGATAGATCTTGCCAACTTCCGGCTCGGCCACGATGCCAATGATCCAGTTGCGGGCGGCTTCGATCTGTGCGGCGTCCGACGAGGCGATCTTGATGGTGCCGTCGTCTTCGATATTCACCTTGGCGCCGGTGACTTCCACGATCTCGCGGATCACCTTGCCGCCGGTGCCGATCACTTCACGGATCTTGTCGGTCGGGATCTTCATGGTTTCGATGCGCGGGGCGTGAGCCGAAAGCTCGCCGCGGGCACCGGTCAGGGCCTTGCTCATCTCGGCAAGGATATGGGCACGGCCACCAGCTGCCTGGTTGAGCGCGACTTCCATGATTTCCTTGGTGATGCCGGTGATCTTGATATCCATCTGCAGGGCAGTGATGCCCGCTTCGGTACCGGCTACCTTGAAGTCCATGTCGCCGAGGTGATCTTCATCACCCAGGATATCGGAGAGAACCGCGAAACGGTCGCCTTCCTTGATGAGGCCCATGGCGATACCCGAAACCGGACGGGTGATCGGCACGCCGGCATCCATCATCGAGAGCGAAGCACCACAAACGGATGCCATCGAGGACGAACCGTTCGATTCGGTGATTTCCGACACGATACGGATCGTGTAGGGGAAGGCTTCCTTCTCAGGCAGAACGGCCTGAACAGCGCGCCATGCGAGCTTGCCGTGGCCGATTTCGCGGCGACCGGCGCCGCCCATGCGGCCGCACTCACCCACCGAATAGGGCGGGAAGTTATAGTGCAGCATGAAGGCCGAGCGGTAGCTGCCTTCAAGGGCGTCGATGATCTGCTCGTCTTCGCCGGTGCCGAGGGTGGCAACCACGAGACCCTGCGTTTCACCGCGGGTGAAGAGCGCCGAACCGTGGGTACGCGGCAGGATGCCGACTTCGGAAACGATCGGGCGGACCTGATCGAGATCACGGCCGTCGATACGCTTCTTGGTGTCGAGGATCGAGTTGCGGACGATATCGCTTTCAAGCGCCTTCAGGAGCTCGCCTACGACGGTCGCCGAGAGGGCGTCGTTCGATTCGATCTCGTCGGCGAGGTCAGCGAAGACTTTCTCTTTCGCAGCCTTGATCGCCTTCACGCGGTCCTGCTTGGTGGTGATGCCGTAAGCAGCACGGAGGTCCGCCTCGGCAACCGATTTGAT
The DNA here is from genome assembly GCF_026719705.1 of Pseudokordiimonas caeni. GTDB lineage: Bacteria > Pseudomonadota > Alphaproteobacteria > Sphingomonadales > Kordiimonadaceae > Gimibacter > Gimibacter caeni. Next base: position 107,179 of record NZ_JAPPRR010000002.1, read on the forward strand.
GCGCGCGACAACAGCCGACAGGTCAGCCGGTTCCGGCAGTTCCCACGGGTCTTTGGCGGCCGCTTCAGCAAGCTCGATGATCGCATTGATCACCGGCTGCATTTCGGCATGGCCGAACATGACGGCGCCGAGCATGACTTCTTCCGAAAGCTCTTTCGCTTCGGATTCGACCATCAGAACAGCGTCCGAAGTACCGGCAACCACGAGTTCAAGGGCGCTTTCCTTGATCTCTTCAGTCGTCGGGTTGAGGATGTATTTGCCATCCGTGTAGCCAACCTTGGCGCCAGCAATCGGGCCCATGAACGGCAGGCCGGAAAGGGTGAGGGCAGCAGACGCGCCAACCATGGCGACGATGTCGCTGTCGTTTTCAAGGTCGTGGCTCAGAACCGTGCAGACAACCTGCACTTCGTTCTTGAAGCCATCGATGAAAAGCGGGCGGATCGGGCGGTCGATAAGGCGCGACACGAGGGTTTCTTTCTCGGTCGGGCGGCCTTCGCGCTTGAAGAAGCCGCCGGGGATCTTGCCGGCAGCGAAGTATTTTTCCTGATAGTTCACCGTGAGCGGGAAAAAGTCCTGCCCCGGCTTGGCCGACTTGGCGCCCACAACGGTGCAGAGCACGGTCGTGTCGCCATAGGTCGCCATTACGGCGCCATCGGCCTGGCGAGCAACATGGCCGGTTTCCAGGACAAGCTTGCGGCCGCCCCAGGTGAGTTCTTTGCGATGAATGTTGAACATTGTCTAACCTCTGTTGGACCGACCGGGCTTAAAACATTCCTCGACCGGCAGGTCCTGGCATGGCCCCTTGACCATGCCCCGCTTCATATAAACCCCGGGTGCCGCTAAGGGGCGGCATGTTTTCCGGGCGCGAGGTCCGGCTTATGCCGGACGATTTTGACGGCCCTGTTACAGACAAGGGCCTGAGGGATGCCTTCCGGGTGAAGGCGCGAAGGGCCGGCCCGTTTTGCGGTGCCGGCCCTTCGGTATTTCGGGCTTACTTGCGGAGGCCGAGGCGGGCGATCAGCTTGGTGTAGCGATCTTCGTCGGTCTTCTTGAGGTAAGCGAGCAGCGAACGGCGCTCGTTGACCATCTTCAGGAGACCACGACGCGAGTGGTGGTCTTTTTTGTGATCCTTGAAGTGTTCGGTCAGGTTCGAAATACGCTCGGAAAGGATGGCAACCTGAATTTCCGGCGAGCCGGTATCGTTTTCGCTGCGGCCAAATTCCTTGACGAGTTCCTGCGTGCGTTCAGTAGTAATCGACATCGGGGTCTCCTTTATAAAGACTAGAGATTGAACACCCTTTCCAGCACCATGAGACCCTGCGCCGCCGTAGCAAGCGCCAGCGGTGTACCGCCATAGGTCAGGACATGGAGCCCGGAAAGGTGCCCGGACACGCGGATCTGCTGGCCGCATCTGATGCGATCAGCCTCCGCTTCGCTCACGGCGAGCGCCGGGATGTCGTCCAGCGCCGTCATGACCGAAAGGACATAGTCCGAGGCGGGCGCACTATGCCCGAGCTCGGTCAATTTTTCCAGCGAAATTGCGCTTTCCAGCGAAAACGGCCCGACCCGCGTGCGGCGCAGCGCACTGAGGTGCCCGTGCCCGCCAAGCGCGCGGGCGATATCGCGGCCAAGCGCGCGCACATAGGTGCCCTTGCCACAGGTGACAGAAAGCATCGTCTCGCCTTTTGCTGCATCGTGCGAAACAAGGCTAAGCGCATGAATTTCCACGGTGCGCGAGGGCATCTCGACCTCTTCACCCGCCCGTACCCGCGCATAAGCCCGCTCGCCGTCGATCTTGATCGCGCTATAAGCGGGCGGCACCTGCGTGATGCTGCCGGTGAAATCGGCCAGGATCGCTGCAATCGCGGCTTCTGTCGGGCGCACGTCATTCGACGCCGTCACTTCGCCTTCGAGGTCATCGGTGGAGGTCTCCGCGCCCCAGCGGATGGTAAAGTCATAATCCTTCGAGGCATCGACAATATAGGGCATTGCCTTCGTCGCCTCGCCAAGCCCGATGGGCAGGATGCCGGAAGCGAGCGGATCAAGCGTGCCGCCGTGGCCGATCTTCTGGGCGTTCGTTATACGCCGCACCGCAGAGACCGCCTGTGTGCTCCCGAGCCCGAGGGGCTTGTCGAGGATCACCCAGCCGTTGACGACTTCGCCTTTCTTGCGTCGTGCCAAGGCTTATTCTTCGCCTTCTTTTTCATCTTCATCATCATGACGAAGATCACGGGCAACGCGGGGATCGCGCAGGATCGCATCGATATGGCCGGCCTCATCGAAGCTTTCATCGATCATGAAGCGCAGCTCCGGCATATATTTCATGACGAGCGCATGGCTGATCTGGCCGCGCAGATAATGGCTGTGGCGGTTGAGCGCCTTCACCACCTTGCCGTCGGCGTCACCGCCCAATGGCATCACGAAGATATTGGCGTGGCGCAGATCGGGGCTTACGCGCACTTCGGTCACGGTGATCGACTTGCCTTTGAGGTCATCATCCATCACTTCGCCGCGGGCGAGGACTGCCGACAGCGCATGGCGGACGTTTTCGCCCACGCGCAACAGGCGCACGCTCGGTTCACCGCTTTTGCTTTTCTGTTTTTTCATCATTTCATACCGGAACAATGACAGGGATGCAGAGCGCCGCCCCGCATCCCCTCAATGATTTGGCCCGAAGGCCGCTCGGAAAATCAGAGCGTCCGCTCGATCTCGATCAGTTCGTAAACCTCGAGGAAGTCGCCAGCGCGCATATCCTGGAAGTTTTCGAAGGTGAGGCCGCATTCCTGGCCCGAGCCCACTTCCTTGACGTCGTCCTTGAAGCGGCGGAGGTTATCGATCTCGCCTTCGTAAACGATGACGTCGTCACGCAGGATACGGGCCTTGGCGTCGCGCTTGATCGTCCCTTCGACGACAAGACAGCCAGCAGCCTTGCCGGACTTGCCAGCCTGGAACACGTCGCGGATCTCGGCGCGGCCGATGATCTTTTCGTCGAATTCCGGACCAAGCTCGCCAGCCATCGCGGCCTTCACGTCGTCGATCAGGTGATAGATCACCGAATAGTATTTGATCGCCACGCCGTCATGCTCGGCCAGTTCGCGGGCCTGCTTGTTCGGGCGCACGTTGAAGCCGATGACAAGCGCGTTCGAAGCGTGCGCGAGCGTGATATCGGTTTCGGTGATGCCACCGACCGCACCATGCAGCACACGGCAGCGGATCTGGTCGTTACCGGCTTTTTCAAGCGCCTGGGTGATCGCCTCGACCGAGCCCTGCACGTCGCCCTTGAGGACGACATCGAAGGTCATGGTCTCGTTCGATTCCTTCAGCTGGCTGAACATGGATTCGAGCGTCTTCGGCGCAGCCGCGGCAGCCTGGCGTTTCTGGCGCAGATGGGCCTGGCGGTAGCTCGTGATCTCACGGGCACGGGCTTCGCTGTCGACAACCGAGAAGTCATCGCCGGCGCCCGGCGTGCCTTGCAGGCCGACCACTTCAACCGGCTGGCTCGGGCCTGCCGTTTCAACCTGTTCGCCGCGATCATTGACGAGCGCGCGCACACGGCCCCATTCCGGGCCGGCGACGAAGATGTCGCCCTGACGCAGCGTACCACGCTGGACGAGAACGGTCGCGACCGAGCCACGGCCCTTGTCGAGCTTGGCTTCGACGACCACACCTTCGGCGGTACGGTTCGGGTTTGCCTTCAGCTCCAGGATTTCGGCCTGCAGGATGATGGCTTCCTTCAGCTTGTCGAGGCCGGCGCCGGTCTTGGCCGACACTTCGACTTCCTGGGTCTCGCCCGAGAAGGTTTCGACAACGACTTCATGCTGCAGGAGTTCCTGACGCACGCGGTCGGGGTTCACGCCCGGCTTGTCCATCTTGTTGATGGCCACGATCATCGGCACACCGGCTGCTTTCGCATGGTGGATGGCCTCGATCGTTTGCGGCATCACGCCGTCGTCCGCTGCCACCACAAGGATGACGATATCCGTGACGCTGGCGCCGCGGGCACGCATCTGGGTGAAGGCAGCGTGGCCCGGCGTATCGAGGAAGGTGATCTTCGAGCCATTGTCCATCGCGACCTGATAGGCGCCGATATGCTGGGTAATGCCGCCGGCTTCGCCCGAAACCACATTCGCCGAGCGAAGGGCATCGAGAAGCGAGGTTTTACCGTGGTCGACGTGACCCATCACGGTGACGATCGGGGCGCGGCTTTCGAGATCCGCTTCCACATCGGCTTCACCGAAGAGACCGATTTCCACGTCGGCGTCCGATACGCGCTTCGGCGTATTGCCAAACTCTTCAACCACCAGCTGGGCAGTATCCTGATCCAGCACCTGGTTGATCGTCGCCATCACGCCCATGCCCATCAGGCATTTGATCACGGCGGTGGCTTTTTCAGCCATACGGTTCGCCAGTTCCTGCACGGTGATGGTCTCGGGGATCACCACTTCGCGGGCCTGACGTTCGGTCGGGCCGGTATCGACACGACGCTTGTTTTTCATCTGGGCGCGCTTGAAGGCAGCGAGCGACCGCTGACGGGTATCTTCGTCATCAAAGTTGCGGTTGACGCTGAGGCGGCCACGACGACGATCGTCATCGCTACGGGTTTTCTTCGGCGTGCCACCCGGTGCGCGCTTGCCGGCGCCACCGCGACGGCCACGTTCGGCTTCCTCTTCGTCGCCGGCGAGCTGGCGGGCTTCGCTGGCTTTCTTCAGCTGAACGGCGCGCGCTTCAAGGTCGGCCTTCTTGCGAGCTTCCTCGCCGGCCTTTTCCTTGGCAGCAGCTTCTTCGTTCGCCTTGCGGGCAGCTTCTTCGGCTTCGCGCTTGCGGGCAAGATCGGCGGCACGACGCTTGGCGTCGGCTTCGGCCTCGGCGCGGTGACGCGCCTCTTCTTCATCCTCGGCAGCGGCGTCAGCACCAGCTTCCTCACGCGCAGCAGCACGGGCAGCCTCGGCCGCCGCTTCACGCTTCTTGCGCTCGACTTCCTCGGCTTCGCGGCGGGCGGCTTCCTCAGCGGCCCGGCGTTCTTCCTCTTCCTTGCGGCGATTGGCTTCCTCGAGCACACGGATGCGCATTTCATGCTCGTGATCGGTCAGCGTGGCATTGCCACCCGCATCACCGCCAGCCTTCTTCGGCACATAGGCCCGAGGCGCTGCCGGAGCGGGTGCATCCGGACGGCCGGTCGGGGCGGGCGTGGTGCCCGGTGTCAGGACGCGCTTCTTCTTGCGCTCCACGACAACCGCTTTCGAGCGGCCATGGCTGAAGCTCTGGCGAACCTGACCGGTCTCTACCCCTTTGCCTACCCCGAGCGTGCGTCCGGTGAGGGTCAGTTTCTTGTCGTCGCTCATATTAACCTTCGTTCCCTTGTGCTTCACAAGACTGCGGCTTTACGCCGCGCATGCCATTCAGCCGACCAAGGTCGGCCATCAGTTCGGTCGTTCCGCCGCTTTCAAACAAAAGCACATGAACGACATTGTCACGTCCGAGCGCGCGGCTCAGGGCCTCGCGGTCGAAAAGGTCCACCACAGCCACGCTCCGCCCGGTTACCCCGTCGGCGAGCGCCTTCAGCTTGCGGCGTCCATCCTCGGCGGCATCGCTTGCCGCCAGCATCAGTGCCGGTTCGCGGCCGCCACGCCCGATCTCGCCAAGCGCGGCTCGTATCTTGTCGGTCCCGGCAACGAGACCGCCTGCCTTCTGCACGAGCCCCAGCCTGTCAAGGCAGCGGCGCACCAGAAGCGCGTCGATCCGGCCCAACAGATCGGCCGGCACCTGATCGTTTCGCACCCCTGCCTTCAGCGACCGGCTGGCGGCCCGGGCAAGCGTACCTTTTTTCATCGCCTCGGCGATGAGCGGCCCATCGGCCGAAACCCAAAGCCCCCTGCCCGGCAGCTTTGCCGCCACATCGGGCACAAGGCTGCCATCCGGGGCAACGGCCAACCGGACGAGCCCGCTAGCGGGTGCCCGGTTGAAGGTCAGGATGCACCGCCGTTCCGGGCTATGGCCTTTTGCTGCCGCCATTGCCGCTTGGCGCTCCTGATGATCTTACTCGGTCTCGGCTTCCGCTTCGACCGATTCTGCATCCTCTTCGGCTTCTTCATGACCGCCGAACGCTTCCTCGGCCGAAATCCAGCCAAGCGCCACACGGGCAGTCATGATCATGGCCGAGGCATCTTCTTCCGTCAGCGGGAAGGCCTTCAGGATACCATCTTCCTTCGATGTCAGTTCGTCAGCCGCACAGCCGGCGAAATCTTCGAGCGTCTTCACTTCGGCTTCGCCAAGCGCCACCAGCATTTGCGGGGTCAGGCCCTCGATATCAGCCAGATCGTCGGCAACGCCAAGCGCACGGCGCTTCTCGTCTGCCTCGGCGGCTTCCTTCTCGAGGAATTCCTGCGCACGACGCTGCAGTTCGCCGACAAGCTCTTCCTCGAAGCCTTCCACGGAGAGAAGTTCTTCGGGCTCGACATAGGCGATTTCTTCAAGCTCGGTGAAGCCTTCCGCCACAAGGAGGTGAGCCAGCGTGTCGTCCACGTCCAGCGCTTCCATGAAGCGGCGGCTTTGCGCCATGAATTCTTCCTGACGGCGCTCCGATTCCTCGGCTTCCGTCATGATGTCGATGGTCCAGCCGGTCAGCTGCGAAGCGAGACGCACGTTCTGGCCGCGACGGCCGATGGCGAGCGAAAGTTGCTCGTCCGGCACCACAACTTCAACGCGGGCGCGGTCTTCATCCATCACCACTTTCGTCACTTCAGCAGGCTGCAGCGCGTTCACGATGAAGGAAGCCACATCGGGCGACCACGGAATGATGTCGATCTTCTCGCCCTGCAGTTCGTTCACAACGGCCTGCACGCGGCTGCCGCGCATACCAACGCAGGCGCCCACGGGGTCGATCGAACCGTCGTTCGAGAAGACGGCGATCTTGGCGCGGCTGCCCGGATCACGGGCGACCGAACGGATCTCGATGATGCCGTCGTAGATTTCCGGCACTTCCTGCGCGAACAGGGCAGCCATGAATTCCGGCTTGGTGCGGCTCATGAAAATCTGCGGGCCGCGGTTTTCACGGCGCACGTCATAGATGAGGCCGCGGATACGTTCGTTCTGGCGGATATGCTCGCGCGGGATCACCTGGTCGCGGCGCATGATGGCTTCGGCGCGGCCCATGTCAACGATCACGTTGCCATATTCCACGCGCTTCACCACACCGGTGATGATCTCGCCGACACGATCCTTGAATTCGTCATACTGGCGCTGGCGCTCGGCATCGCGCACCTTCTGCACGATCACCTGCTTGGCGGTCTGGGCAGCGATACGGCCGAAATCGAGGGGTGGCAGGGACGACGCCAGGAAGTCGCCAATCTGGGCGTCCGGCTTTTCCTTCTGCGCATCCGCAAGGCTGATCTGGGTGGCCGGATTTTCGACCTCTTCCACAACCTCGATCACACGGAACAGGCGGATGTCGCCATTGTGCTTGTCGATCTGGGCCCTGATCTCGTTCTCGGCGCCATAGCGCGAGCGCGCCGCCTTCTGGATCGCTTCTTCCATCGCCTCGAGAACGATATCCTTCTCGATCGATTTCTCGCGCGCCACCAGATCGGCGATTTGCAAGAGTTCAAGCCTGTTTGCGCTGACAGCAGCTGCCATCCGTTTCACTCCATCGCTAAAGGGTACCGCATCCCTAATGTCGCGGTCCCTTCAAGCCCTTGCCAACTGGTTCAGTCGTCGCCTTCCGCCGCTTCCGCAGCAGCGGCGGCATCAGCCGCCTTCTTCTGAACCGCTTTCAAAAGTTCGTCCGTAAGCACCAGCTTGGCCTTGCCGATCTGGCCATAGTCCAGCTCGACCTTGCCTTCATCCTCGGTGTCGAGCGTCAGTGTATCGCCTGCAAGCGATACGAGCTTGCCGCGGAAACGGCGACGCCCGTCGATCTGTTCCATGAGTTCGACCTTCGCATCGAAGCCCATCCAGCGTTCGAAATCCTTGCGCCGCGTGAGCGGACGGTCGATCCCCGGCGAGCTGACCTCGAGGAGATATTCACCGGGCAGCGGGTCCTCGACATCGAGGAGGGCCGAAACCTCGCGCGAGATGATCGCGCAGTCGTCAACACCCATCGAGCCGTCGGGCCGCTCGGCCATGATTTGAAGGGTCGGCTTGCGGCCGCCGCCATAGGTCACACGCACCAATTCAAAGCCGAGGGCTTCCACCGTCGGAGCAATGAGAGCGGTAATCTTTTCTGCGGGTTCGTTCACCGAAAACTGTCCTTCTACTTACGCACTTTTCCCGAAGCGGACCGCCAAGCGGCAGATATGCCAAATGGCAAAAGTGGGCCTCAGCCCACTTCCTGAATGAAGGTCCATATTCAGGGAGAAGCGGGCCCTATATAACGCGGAGCACCGCACGGAGCAATGGTTTAATTGCCCCCTGCGGCTGAATGCCCCGGAATCAGGCGAGATCGGCAACCTCGCCCGCCATCAGCGCCGGGATATGGGCACTGATCCAGCCAATCGGCCGGTCCCACCATGCGATTTCGAGCAAACGCGCGATCGTGGATTCATCGAATCGGAACCGCACCACACGCGCAGGGTTCCCGGCAACAATCGCATAGGGCGGCACATCGCGCGTCACCACCGCACGGGTGGCGACGATAGCCCCGTGCCCGATTTTCACACCTGGCATGACGAGCGATTGATAGCCGAGCCACACATCGTGCCCGACGCTGGTATCACCGCGCGATGGCAGATCCATGATCAGCCCCATATGATCGGCCCATCCCTCCCCCAGAATCGGGAAAGGAAAGGTGGACGGCCCGTCCATCCGGTGATTGGCCGGCCCCATGATGAAGGTTGCCCCCTCGGCAACCGCACAGAAGCGGCCGATGATGAGTTTCTCCTTCATCCCTTCATGGCCATAGCGCACGTTGGTACGCTCGAATGCCTCGGGATTTTCGGCGGCATGATAATAGCTATAGTCGCCAACCTCGATATAGGGGGCGGTGATGAAGGGCCTGAGGAAGATGACCTCGTCATTGCCGGACAATGGATAGCGCGTCGCCGGGTCCGGCGAGTTGGAAATAGCAGGCATCGGAACAGTCTCTCAAAATGAAAGGTCAAACGGCGCGACAGGCAGCCATAAGGGCGGCTGTCAGCAGGGTTCGATTGTCAGTTCGGATGCTTGTCCATTTTCCGCGCACTCCTCTTTCGCGAGACAGCGACTATGCCAGCCAGTTGCCGATGGGTCAACGCGGCAGGCGGCGGAAGCGGAAATAGGTGGCCCGGCCTTCCAGCGCCTTGGCCTCGTAACGGGTCTCCGGCCAGTCGTCGGGGCGGTTCAGCCAGTCTTCGGGCCCCTCCGCCAGCCATTCGAAATCGCTGCGCTGGCTCATCTGCAGGTTCACCCATTCGCGGTAGATCGGATGATCGGTGCCGATACGGAACTCGGCACCGTCTTTCAGCACGCGGGCGATGTCATCAAGATTCATCTGGTTGACGAAACGCCGCCGCGCATGGCGCGTCTTCGGCCACGGATCGGGATGCAACAGGAAGAAGCGCGAAACGCTGGCGTCCGGAAGCTTCCAGATCACATGGCGGGCGTCGTCCCCGTATATGCGGATATTGGCAAGCTTCTCGTCCTCGATCTGCGCGAGGAGCCCTGCCACACCATTGAGGTAGGGCTCGCAGCCGATGATCCCGACATGGGGATGATGCGCCGCCTGCCAGTGCAGATGCTCGCCCTTGCCGAAGCCCACCTCGAACCAGATGTCCGTGACCTCAGACCCGAAGAGCGTGAAAGGATCAAGCTTCTCGTCCTCGCCCGCAGGCAGCGGCACGCCGATCTCCGGGAGCAGCGTTTCCATCAGATTCTGTTTGCGAGCTGTCAGCGGCTTGCCCTTGCGGCGGCCGAAGTAGCGCTGCTCGGGAAGCTGGAAGCCGGGCTTCTGGATGTCGTCAGGGTTCGTCATGCGCGCCCCTATAGCGCGTTTGAAGACAGCTTGGAAGCCCTTGTGATCAGTCGGCGTCCGCCTGTTCGGCGTCAGCGACTGCGTCCAGAAGATCCTTCAGCCGCTGGCGCACATCTGCCGCTTCGATCTTGTAAAAGACCCGGACAAGTTCCAGCGTTTCACGGCGGTTGTACCCCTGCTCGGCCTCGAAGCTGTCGCCCGCGCCATCGGCCATACCTTTGCGGCCAAAACCGGCGATTTCTTCGGGCATGTCCTCGAAAAACCAGGACGGCGACACATCAAGCACCCGGGCAATCTCCAAAAGCCGGCTCGCCCCCATACGGTTCGTGCCGCGCTCGTATTTCTGGACTTGCTGAAATGTAAGACCGAGAGCCTGACCTAATTTATCCTGACTTAAACCAAGCAGTGTGCGCCGCATCCGTACACGAGAACCAACATGCACATCAATAGGATCGGGCATTGCCTCTCCCCGAAAATAATTAAACTATATTTTTTAGATATACCGTCCCGATTACACCGGTCACAACAGGAAATACGCTGCGATATGGTTAATTATTTCAAAAATTCGACAGTCGTTACTTCACATTGTTTTTAATATTTGTTTTTCCCCAATAAATTGCGGCACCTGTGATGAGCGCCATCAAAGCCGCCACCAGCAGCAGGCGCTGCCGGGTGGGGATCGCGGGAGCAGCCAGTGGCTTCGGCAGGCTGCTGTCGAGTACGCCCTTCTTGTCGAGCCCGAGCTTGGCCACGGTGCGGCCAAGCGGGTCGATCACCGCACTGATGCCGGTGGAGGCCGCACGCACCAGCGGCAGGCCTTCCTCGATCGCACGGAAACGGGCAAGCGCCAGATGCTGGTAGGGGCCATCGGTGAGGCCGAACCAGCCGTCGTTCGTGACATTCAAAAGCCATTCGGGCCTGTCACCCGCATCAATGGCATCGCCGGGAAATACGGCTTCATAGCAGATCAGCGGCGATACGGGCGGCACGCCCGGCAGATGCAGTGTCACCGGGCCGGGGCCATGATCCTGACTGACAGCCCCCGTGAGGCTCGCGAGCCCGATGCTTTCCAGAAAGTCGTTGAAAGGCAGATATTCGCCGAAGGGCACCAGATGGGCCTTGTCGTACCGGGCATAGAGCGAGGTGTCGGGTGCTACCGCAAAGAGGCTGTTATAATAGCGCACCCGGTCGCCATCGATTTCGTAGCGGATACCGCCGGTGATAGCGAGCGCACCGGGTTCCAGCACCTGCGCCAGGCGCCAGCGCAGGATAGATCCTTGCCGGTCGAAGGTCTCGCGCTGCACAGCGGCTTCGGGCCAGATCAGCAAGCGCACGTCACGCGCCACGCCATCGGTGTCCTTGGCGCGGGAAAGCTGCAGATGCTGGTCGAAATGATCGTCAATGAGCCACGAAACCCATTTCTCCCGCTGGGGAATATTGGCCTGCACGATCCGGAGCGTCATGGCATTGTCATAGGCCGTCGAGTTAGCCGAGAGGCGCACAGCACCGGCGATGCCAACCGCGGCAAGGGCCGAAAACCCGGCCACGGTCCAGCCGATGCGCGCGCCTTCGCTGCTGCCATCCAGCCACAGGACCGGCGCAGCGGCCGCGATCAGCGTGATGAAGGAAAGGCCGTAAAGCGTAATCCACCATGCCCCTTGCGCCATGAAACCCCAATCGGACCAAAGCGATCCGATGGAATGCCAGGGAAAGCCGGTCAGCGCCACTGCGCGGACCATTTCGACAATCGTCCAGACAGCTGCGAACAGCAGGATGCGCGCTGCCCCCGTGGTGCCGAAACGTTTCACAAACCAGAAGACGATCCCGTTATAGAAGGCGAGGCCCGCCGCGAGCGCGGTCACGGCAATGGGCGCCGTCCACGCGGGCACGGCATCCTGCTGCGTGAAGCTGACGCCGATCCAGTTGATCCCGGCAGCATAAAGGCCGAAGCCGACCCACCAGCCGCGCCCGAACGCCTGTTTCGGAGATTTCGCGCTGTCGATGGCGATTATCATGAAAGGCACGACAACAAGCAGCGCTGGCACCCAGTTGAGCGGACTGAAGACGCGCGACAGCAGCAGCCCCGCGATGAAGGCGGCAGCCGGCCAGACCGGGCCGGGCCGGGTATCCAGCCAGCGGGCGAAGCGCCCTGAAAGCGTCGCCTCATTCATCGGTGATCGGGGCTCCCGGCTTCGGCGCATGGATACGCACCTTGCGGATGCGGCGCGGGTCGGCATCCAGCACTTCGAAGCTGTAACCGCTTTCGTGCGGGATCACTTCGCCGATATCGGGCACACGGCCCGCCAGCGAGAAGACAAGGCCGCCAAGCGTATCGACGTCGTCGGCGTCTTCTTCGGGCAACAGGTCGAAACCGAGCCTGTCTTCAAGCGCTTCAAGCTCCAGCCGGGCGTCGGCGTCATAGCCGCCATTCCCGATCTCGGTCAGCGCCGGTTCGTCGGTTTCGTCATGCTCGTCCTCGATCTCGCCAACGATCTGCTCGACAAGGTCTTCGATGGTGACAAGCCCGTCGGTGCCGCCATATTCGTCGACGACGATCGACATATGGGTGCGGCTTTTGCGCATGCGGGCCAGAAGGTCCATCACCTTCATCGAGGGCGCCACGAACAGCACCGGCCGGGAAATGGAACTGACCCGGAAATCGCTCGTGTCCGCTTCGTCAGCTACCAGCTTCAGCGCGTCCTTCACATGCACCATGCCAAGGATTTCATCGAGCGCATCGCGGTAAATCGGCAGGCGGCTGTGGCCGGCAGAGGAAAAAAGCTTGATCAGGTCATCAAAGCCCACAGACGCCGAAACACCGACGATATCAGCGCGCGGCACCATGATGTCCTCAACCATCAGGGCGCTGTAATCGAGCACATTGAAAAGCATCGTCCGCTCGGCCTCGCCAAGGGCGGGGGCATCGGAATCCTCCTCATGCTCTTCCAGTGCTTCCTCAAGGCTCTCGCGCAGCGTCACTTCATTGCCGCGCCCGAACAGGCCGCGCCAGAAGGCCGCAAGGCCACTTTCCTGTCGTTCAGGTTTCTCAGTCATGGATCAGTTCAACTTCATAGGGGTCGGCAATGCCGAGGTGGGCGAGGATATCGCGCTCGAGCGATTCCATCACTTCGGCTTCCTCGTCGTCGATATGGTCGTGGCCCGCCAGATGCAGCGTACCATGGACCAGAAGGTGGGTGAGATGGTCGGCAAGGGACTTGCCCTGTTCTTCGGCCTCGCGGGAGACAACACCCCACGCGAGCGTCATGTCGCCCAGCATCAGGGGTGGGCCGCCGGCGGCCGAAAACTCGGCCGCGTCCTCGATCTCGTCGGGTTCCACGCCGGGGAAGGAAAGGACGTTCGTGGATTTGTCCTTGTCGCGATAATCACGGTTGAGGCTGCGCTGGTCTTCATCATCGGTAAAGACCATCGAAAGCTCGGCGGGTATCGCAAGGATATCCACGCCGCCATCGTCAGCCTCGGCCTTCAGGGCCGCCGTCACCGCCCGCATGGCCATGGCCTCAAGGCCACCGATTGCCTGCCATGCGGGGTCGCGTATCTCGATATCGATCGTCAGGAGCGACGGCGAACCGGACGACCCATCGGGCCGCGGTTCGCCGCGCCTACTAGAGGAACCGTCGCCGGTCATTGAGCGCCCCCGGCTTCGGCGTCGTAGGCATCCACGATGCGGCCGACGAGCGGATGGCGCACGACATCCTTGTTGGTGAACCAGGTGAAGCCGATGCCTTCCACGTCCTTCAGCACCTCCATCGCATGCACGAGGCCGGATTTGGTGTTGCGCGGCAGGTCAACCTGACTCGGGTCGCCGCAGATGACCATACGGCTGTTCTCGCCAAAGCGGGTGAGGAACATTTTCATCTGCATTGCGGTGGTATTCTGGGCTTCATCAAGGATCACATAGGCGTTCGAAAGCGTGCGCCCGCGCATGTAGGCGAGCGGCGCGATCTCGATCTGGGTGCTTGCCAGCCGTTTTTCAACCTGTTCGGCAGGCATCATGTCGTAAAGCGCGTCATAAAGCGGGCGCAGGTAGGGATCGACCTTGTCCTTGAGATCACCCGGCAAGAAGCCGAGATTTTCGCCCGCCTCCACCGCAGGACGCGACAGGATGATGCGGTCGATCTCACCCGCCAGCATCCGGGCCACGGCCATGGCGACGGCGAGATAGGTCTTGCCTGTACCGGCGGGACCGATGCCAAACACCATCTCGTGGCTCGCCAGCTTCTCGATATAGTCGGCCTGACCCTGACTGCGCGGCATGATCACCCGGTTGCGGGTGGAAATCTTCATCTGGCTGCCGGGTACGTTGCCGGCGTCGTTGGAGCGCGGACGCGGCGCGGTATCAACGCGGGCGACCCCGTCATGCATGCGGATGATGCCGTCCACGTCTCCGATCTCGATCGGTTGGCCGCGGCTGGCCATCATGTAAAGCTCCTCGAGAATCGTATGGGCGAGGCGTGCGCGCACGGGCTCCCCCTCGATCACGATACGGTTGCCCCGATTGATCAGCACAACGCCCAAACGCTGTTCGATCCGCGCAAGATTCCGGTCATGCTGGCCGAAAACGCTGGCGGCGAGGCGATTGTCGTCGAACTCGATCATCTGTTTACGGGGTGAGGAGGCGGAGTATGGCTTGCCGCGGTGATTGGCGGACGGGGCGGCAGAGGCTTTCGCGATGATGCTCAAACGGCTTCAGCTCCTTCCGGTCTTGCCGGATCAGCCGGATCACACCCGCACCATGCCGGTGTCTCACCGGTCGAGGGCCTGAGTGTTGCATCGCGGCCTGACCCCTTTCTATGAGGTCCGTCAGGCTGCAATCACGCCTCTCAGGTTTCCGGGTCCCGCGTCCCTTATCTCGACCCGGACCATCTGGCCCATGAGATCACTGTAAGTGGGAACGGAGCCCTCGTCCAGCGTGTAATCGCTGCCTGTGACATCGATATGAACGGCCTGTAGATAAGGGCTGCGGCCGACCACTTCGCCGTCCTTCTTGCCCGGCCGTTCGACCAGCACTTCAAGCGTCTTGCCGAGGCAAGCCTTGTTGAAGGCAAGCTGCTGCTCGGCCAGAAGCGCCTGCAGGGCGGCGAGCCGTTCGGACTTCACATCCTCCGGCACCTGGAAGGGCATGACGGAAGCCGGCGTGCCGGGGCGCGCGCTATATTTGAAACTGAAGGACTGGGCGTAGCCGACCTCGCGCACCAGCGCCATTGTCGCCTCGAAATCCTCATCCTTCTCGCCGGGGAAACCAACGATGAAATCGGATGAAAGCGCCAGATCGGGCCGCGCGTCGCGCAGGCGGCGGATGATATCGAGATAGCTTTCTGCCGTATGCTTGCGGTTCATGGCAGCGAGGATCCGGTCCGAGCCCGATTGTACCGGCAGATGCAGATACGGCATGCAGGCCACCACGTCACGGTGGGCGCTGATCAGCTCGTCATCCATGTCGCGCGGATGGCTCGTGGTGTAGCGAATGCGGGCAAGCCCGTCGATGTCGGCAAGCGCGCGGATCAGGCCGCCGAGCGACGCCGTACCGCCCTTGCCATCGTCGCCGTGGTAGGCATTTACATTCTGGCCAAGGAGGGTGATGTCGCGCACGCCTTTCGAGACAAGCCGCTTCGCTTCGGTCATCAGGTCCATCATCGGGCGGCTGTATTCAGCACCGCGGGTATAGGGCACCACACAGAAGGTGCAAAACTTGTCGCAGCCTTCCTGCACGGCCAGAAACGCCGCCGGGCCCTGCAGGTCGCTTTCTTCCGGCAGGAAATCGAACTTGCTCTCGGCCGGGAATTCGGTGTCCAGCACATGGGCGGGCTTGCCATTCTTGCGACCGGCCTCGGCGGTGCGGACAAGTTCCGGCAGGCGGTGATAGGTCTGGGGACCAAGCACCAGATCGATCACCGGGGCACGCTTCATCATTTCCGCGCCTTCGGCCTGCGCCACGCAGCCTGCAACCGCGATGGTCATTTCAGACCCGCCCGCCGCCGCCCGCTCTTCCTTGATCATGCGGATACGGCCAACGTCGGAATAAACCTTCTCAGCCGCTTTTTCCCGGATATGGCAGGTATTGAGGACAACAAGGTCAGCTTCGTCCGGCGATTCAACCGTTTCATAGCCGTGCGGTTTCATCACATCGGCCATGCGGTTCGAATCGTAAACGTTCATCTGGCACCCGTAGGTCTTGATGAATAGCTTCTTCTTCAAGGGTCGTCTCCTCGGCCTTCGGGGGGGCGTATTCTAACCGGGGACAGGGGCGCGCACAAAGCCCCGCATCCCGCGAAAGGCGCCGGAGACTAGCATCGAAGGCCGGAGAGTCAAGAAATCAGGCCGGCAAGCCGCCGTCCTCGAAGCTTGCGTCCACTGCTTCCGGGGCGACCAGTTCGGGCACACGCTGCGGGCCGAAGCGGGCCTCGTGCCGGTGGGCGCGCTCGAGCCCCGCCCGGATCGCGGTTTCGCAGTGGGCGGCAAGCACCTTGCGGCAGCCCATTTCCGTGTAGGTCACGGGCTCGTGGAACTCGACCGTTGCAGCAACCCGCCCGACCCCGATCAGCGATTTGAGGTGCCCGACAAGTTCGGCGTCGCCGAGCCACGCGACAATCGGCTTCAGCGCGCGGGTCAGCGGCATGCCGTTCACTTCCGTGTAGGCGATCGTGATGGGCTGGATGATCAGGTCATGATGTGCGGCCTCGTCGGCGCGCTCCGCGACCGAGAAAAGCGAGGACTTGAATTTCAAGACCTTCATGCCATCCGTGGATGTGCCCTCGGGGAACAGGATCAGGCTCGACCCTTCCTGCACGCGTTCAGCGAGCGAATCGCGCTGGGCGGCACTTGCGGTGCGGCGGGCGCGGTCCACATAAAGCGTGCGGTGGAGACCGGCGAGCCAACCGAACACGCCCCATGTCTGCACTTCGGCCTTGGCAACGAAGCTCGCCTTGGGTAGCACGCCGCCAAGCACGAGGATATCGAGCCAACTGATATGGTTTGCCACATAAAGCACGGGCTTGCCGTGGCGGCGTGGCGCCAGCCGCTCGACCCTGATGCCGATCAGGCGACAGGCCGTGCGATGCCACAGGGTGGGCATCACCCACCAGTAGCGCGGCAAGGCAACAAGTACGATGCTCTGGACCGGCACGGTGACAAGGGTCATGACCGCGACGACAGAAGCTCGCCACAGCCCGAGGGCCGACCAGCCCTTGCCGGCCACATTCGCCTTCAATCCCGCATATTCAACGGCCACGTCCGGGGCACTCCTCCGCGCACCGGCAACGCGCCGGTATCGTTTATTTATTGCGGCTCAGGGGCACGCCGTAAAGCTCCATCCGATGGTCGACGAGCCTGAAGCCGTGCTTCTCCGCGATCAATTGTTGCAGACGTTCTATTTCATCATTGTGAAACTCGATCACTTCACCTGTTTCAAGGTTGATCAGGTGATCGTGATGCTCGTCCGTGGCAGGCTCGTAGCGGGAGCGGCCATCGCGGAAATCGTGCCGCTCCAGGATGCCTGCTTCCTCGAAAAGCCGCACGGTGCGGTAGACGGTCGCGATACTGATGCCGGAATCGATCTCGGTCGCGCGGCGGTAGACCTCTTCCACATCGGGATGGTCGGTGGCGGAACTGAGGATGCGCGCAATGACGCGGCGCTGGTCCGTCATCCGCATGCCTTTTTCGACGCAAAGCGCCTCGATGTCCACGGTGGCGTGTTTCATGTTTCTTCTTCCCCTGGAATTCAGTCGCATCCGGCGTTGCGGATGCCAGAAGATGGCACAGCAGGTGCGCCCTCGCAAGCCGAAGCAGCCTCTACCGGAGGCCAAAACAGCATAAAAGCAAAGGGCGGCACCGCATAGCAGGCCGCCCTTTGCAGAATTATTTCAGCAAGCCTATTTGCGACGACCGCGACCAAGGCCGATCTGCTTCGCCAGCTTGCGGCGCTGGGCCGCATAGTTGGGCGCGACCATCGGATAGTCAGCCGGCAGGCTCCATTTTGCCCGATATTCTTCAGGCGTCAGATTGTAACAGGTCTTCAGGTGGCGCTTCAGCATCTTCAGCTTTTTGCCGTCTTCGAGACAGACGATAAAGTCAGGCTGGACCGATCGACGGATCGGAACGGCTGGCTGCAGGGAGACTTCTTCTACCTTGGGTTGGGCACCGACCTCGGAAAGGGCCTTGAATACATTTTCGATCAGACGCGGCAGGTCCGCCACGGCAACCGTATTGTTGGACACGTGCGACGCCACAATATCTGCCGTCAGCGCCAGCAACTCTTCAGTTGCAGCACCTTTGCTGTTGTCCTGTTCATTCATTCCGAAACTCCCACGCTATACCGGAGAAACTATATTTTTCTATTTTCTTGCCAATCACTCGACTTGGTCGATATTCAGGAAACCAGAATTGCCCGTTTCCGGTTGCTCCTATGGTTAACAATGAAAATGTTCCGTTCCTTAACCTTGCAGGCGTCGGTTGCCCCATGGCCTTCGTACGCGCCCGCCTTTTCCTGGATGGCCTGCCTGATCGTGCGATTGCCCACATCATCTATGAGGAAACGGCAGCAAACGCACCTCTTGTCCGGTCCCTGAAGGCCCTTGGACATAGCGTCGCCCCGTTGCCTGCTTCAGCAATGGCGGAATCAATCGAACGCGACCCGAGCCTCAAGGACACCCTTGAAAAGACTCGCGAAACACAGTTAACGATGATTCTCGTTCAAGTAAATAGCAATTGATAATTTTATATTCTTCAAATTTTACCAGTTAACAGGGAACAAGGTCCCGGCGCATACAAAGCGCATCCACCTTATGATTATCTAAGGTGGTATAATAGTCCTTACGGGCACCGATA
This sequence comes from Pseudokordiimonas caeni, assembly GCF_026719705.1. Classification (GTDB taxonomy): domain Bacteria; phylum Pseudomonadota; class Alphaproteobacteria; order Sphingomonadales; family Kordiimonadaceae; genus Gimibacter; species Gimibacter caeni. Next base: position 125,966 of record NZ_JAPPRR010000002.1, read on the forward strand.
TCCGCAAATCCAAGTCCGCGATAAAGGCGAATCGCCCGCTCGTTGTCTTTGCGGACCTCAAGGAAAACTGTACGAACACCGCACATGGCGAGCGACTTCAGCCGCATTTCAAGCGCGCGGCGACCGATACCCTGCCCACTAAGTGCCGGAATCACGCCGATGGTGACGATTTCGGCCTCGTCAAGGATGCGCCGGATCATGGTGAAGCCGGCCGGCTTGCCTTCAAGGATGATCGTGTGTGCTTCCATCCCCGGCGAGGCGAGAAGGGCGGTCATTGCCGCACTGTCCCAGCCGGCCTCGCGCTGCGGGGCATAGGCGGCCACGTGCAGGGCGGACAAAAGCTCGGCAGCGGCATCAACGCCCGCCATGACGGGCTCAAGAACGGGCAAGGGCCAGACGGCCTTCGAAGATTTCGGTGTGCGGGTCATACAGCTACTGGAAACAGGGGTGTTGCCTTCTTGGCGTCGGGTGGGCGGAAATAGGCAGGCTCGGGCGGAAAGACGGCCGGATCCAGCCGTTCGGCGACGCGCGCGAGCCAGACCGGATCGATGCCGCCAAACACAGCTGTGTCACTACCTGCAGGCGTGGAGCCACTGCCCGCGACAAGACCGGGGCGCGTCGAAATTTTTTCGCGGATGATATCCATGTCGAAGCACCCTGCGTCGCTTGCCGGGACCGGCAATCCATAAGAATCAAGGCCTTCGAACATCTGATGAAAGGCCTGACCGCCGCGCCCGTCGGTCACTGCATGCACGATGCCGCCAGCGCTTTCAAGAACGGGGCCTGCCACCAACGACAGGCCGGTGAGGCCAATAACCGGCTTCGAGAGCGCGAGGCCCAGCCCGCGCGCCACACTGAGGCCGATCCTGAGGCCGGTAAAAGTGCCGGGGCCGGTGACAACGGCAAGGCGCGCCACATCGCCCAGCCTGCAGCCGGCTTCAGCCATCAGTTCTTCGATCATCGGCATCAGGCGTTCGGCGTGCCCGCGTCCCAGCTTCTCGCGCTTCACGCCAAGGCTCGCGCCTTTGGCCACAAGGGCGGCGCTGCACCAGGCTTCGGATGTATCGATGGCAAGAACGGGCATGGGTGCCGGAGGCTCCGCAGTTGGGGATTGCGCAAACATATAGGCCGCCTGCTGCCGTCTTGCCAGCCCTGTATCAGGCTATATGATGGCGCCACGTTATACGGGGACGGACAGGAAAGGACGGCACATGGCCCTTCGGCAACGGTTTCTGCGGCTTCTGGCACCCCTCGGTGTACTGGTGACGAGCCTTGGAATTTTTCCCGTAGCGGCAGACCAGTCAGCCGTGATCCTGATCTATCACCGTTTCGGCGAGGACAACGTGCCCGCCACCAACGTGACGGAAGATCAGTTCCGCTCCCACGTCAGTGAATTGAAGGCCGGCGGCTACAATGTCCTGCCGCTTGATGAGGTCGTCACCAGGCTCCGTGCCCGACAGGAGCTGCCGGCGCGTAGTGTGGCGATCACGGTGGACGATGCCTATACATCCTTCCAGACCCTCGGCTGGCCCGTCCTCAAGGAAGCGGGCTTCCCCGTCACCCTGTTCGTCTCGACCGACATGACCGACAGCCCGGGCCAGGGCTATCTCGGCTGGGATGCCGTGCGCGCCCTTCGCGCCGAAGGCGTGGCGATTGGCCACCACGGCGCCGCGCATCTTCATTCCGTGCATGCCGGCGTCAACGAGGCCAAGGCGGATATCGCGCGGGCAAGCAGCCGCTTCCAGCAGGAACTGGGCAGCGTGCCCCCCTTCTTCGCCTATCCTTACGGCGAATATGATCTGGCACTCAGGAAGGTTGTGCAGCAGGCGGGCTTCAAGGCCGCGCTCGCGCAGTTTTCAGGCGTGGCAGGCATGGGGTCCGACCCCTTCGCGCTGCCGCGCTTTCCGTTCAACCAGAATTATTCGGGGCTTGACCGCTTCAAGCTGATCGTCAATGCGCAGGCCCTGCCGGTAAGCGAAATGGTCCCCGCGGAGCCGGTACTCGCCGCCGACCGCAACCCGCCGCTGTTCGGCTTCACGCTCGAGCGCCCGGTGCCGGGCCTGAAGGCGCTGAGCTGCTATCCAAGCCATATGAGCGAACCGGCCAAGGTCACGGTGATCGGCGAGCAGCGCGTGGAAGTGCGGTTCGACAAGCCCTTCCCGCCGGGGCGCAGCCGCATCAATTGCACCATGCCGGGGCCGGACAGGCGCTGGTACTGGCTCGGCCAGTTCTTCATGGTGATGGGCGGCACGCTCGACTGAGGCCGGGCACCCGGAAGGAGAGACAATCGTGAGCAGGTTCATCAAGATATTCATCTGGGCGCTCGCGCTGGCGCTTTCCTTTGGCACGCCCCCCGTTTCGGCGCATACGGACCCCGAGATCGCAGGCTATATCCCGGTCGATGGCGGGCGCATCTGGTACCGCCTGAACGGGGCGCGTCATCTTGGCAAGAAGCCGGCGATCATCGTGATGCACGGCGGCCCGGGCGGCACCCATCGGGGTAACATGCCCTATGTGAAACTTTCGGATACCTATCCCGTCATTCTTTATGACCAGCTCGATACCGGCAATTCCGACCGGCCGGGGGACCGAGCCAGATGGACAGTCGAGCATTTCGTGAGCGAGATCGATGCGATCCGCCGCGCGCTTGACCTCAAGGAAGTGATCATCGCCGGGCACAGCTGGGGCGGTACGCTCGCGGCCGAATATGCGGTCCGGAACCCTGATGGCCTGAAGGCCGCCATTCTGTCGAGCCCGCTTTTGAATACCCGGCAATGGATCGCCGATAACCGCGAATGGATCGAGGCCATGCCGGAAAAGGAACGCACCGCGATCATCACCCATGAAGAAGCCGGCACGACGGATCACCCGGACTACCGGGCCGCCGAGGAAGCCTTTTATGCGCGTCACATGTGCCGCCAATCGCCATGCCCGAACGCCGACGACCGTGCCGGCGGGCCGGCGAAAAACAATGATGTTTATGAATATATGTGGGGGCCGACCGAGTTTTTCGCACCCGGCACGCTCAGGGATTATGACGTGACAGCACGCCTCCCCGATATTCGGGTACCCGCACTGGTGATCTGCGGCGAGTTTGACGAAGCGGCACCCAAATCATGCCGAAAATATACCGGCATGATCAAAGGTGGCGCCTATCACACGATCCCCGATGCCGGCCACTCGACCATGAGGGAGAACGAAGCGCTGTATCTGGAAACGGTCCGTGCGTTTCTGGCAAGTGTCAGCGATTAGAGATCGACGGCGCGGACGTCGATAACTTCCGGCACGTAATATTTCAGCAGATTCTCGATCCCGTTTTTTAGCGTGATCGTGCTGCTGGGGCAGCCCGAGCAGGCACCCTGCATCTGCAGGTAAACCACACCTTCCTTGAAGCCGTGATAAACGATGTCGCCGCCATCCTGCGCCACGGCGGGGCGGATCTTTTCGTCCAGGAGCTGGCGGATCTGCGCGATGATCTCGGCGTCTTCCTCAGCGTCGCCCTGCCCGCCCATTGACGCGAGATAGGCGGGATCGATGACCGGCGCGCCAGACGCGAAGAAGGTCATGAGCGTGCCAAGCACGGCAGGCTTCACAACCGACCAGTCGCTTTCGGTCGCTTTCGTCACAGTCACGAAATCATAGCCGACAAAAACCCCGCGCACATCGGCAAGGCCAAAGAGGGCAGTCGCGAGCGGCGAGCCCTTGGCCGCATCCACATCCGTGAAATTGGCGGTGCCTTCATCCATCAGCATGCGACCGGGCAGGAATTTCAGCGTGTCCGGATTGGGCGTGGCTTCGGTTTCGATAAACATGACGAATTCCTTCAGGATTGTTCGCCCCTCATGTGGCCCCGCGCGCGGCAAAGGTCAAGGGTTAAAGTCCGCCTCGCAGGGATGTGAGCGCCCCTTCAAGCGGTGCGCGGCTGCCTTCCACCCGGCACAGGACAAGGGCCCCCTCGATCCGCTCCAGCGTCTGGCGGGCTGTATCGCGGGCAGCGGCGGCCGGTTTGCCTGCCGCTTCATAGACGCCAGCCAGCGCCTGTTCCCACGCCGCCACGCCCCCGGCGACAATAGCGCCGAAAAGGCCGCGACCTTCGCCAACCAGAAGGCTGTTCATCAACGAGCCCGGAATATCGCCCTCATAGAGTCGCGCCACGCCGTCAAGACTCTGGCCCAGCCGCTCGACCGGGCTTGCGGTTGAGTGTAAGGGCGCGATCACCAGCGTTTGCAGCCGCGCCCCGGCCCGCGCCAGCACGGCGGCGGCCATGTCGCGCTTGCCATTCGGAAAATGATGATAAAGGCTCGCCTTCGAGAGACCGGCTGCCTTCGCGAGCAATGAAAGGCTGGCGCCTTCGTACCCGTAAGCCTCGAACACCGGGGTCAGCCGGTCCGCGAGCCCCGCCTTCGATAATTGCGCCTTCATTATCTGCCTCCCTGCTCGGTTTGGCGCATCCTAGCACGAGTGATTCACGTGAAACAGACCGAACGTTCGGTCACACCAACATCGCATTTCAGTCAGCATTGTAGCGGAATGTGGCGCCCCGCCCACAAGATGCCGCAATCGCGGGGCAAGGTGCCCTCGCCTGCCGACCCGGCCTTTGCAATCCGGGCCGGTTGGGGGTAGGAACAAACAAGGTATAGAGTGGGGCGGTGGCTATCGGCATCGTCCGCAATCCAATCGGCAGAAGCATGGCAGGCGATCAGGACGGCAAGGCAAAACGGGCAAGCGGCGCGAAGCGGTCGGCGGGAGCATCCCGCGCGAACGGACGACGCGGCGATGCACCCGCATCCAAAGCCACCGAGGCGCCGAAACCCAAGGCAAGCGCCCCGGCGAAAAAGCCCGCTGCATCCAAAAAGCCGCCCGCCCGCCCGCGGGGGCCGGTCAAAAAACGCTCCGTTCTCGGCCATATCGTCTATGCCGGCGCCGTCCTCGGCGTGTGGGCGCTTATCGCAGGCATGATCATCTTCGCCTATTTCGCGCACGACCTGCCCGATCTTGACAACCTGCCGGACCCTGGCGCCAACGATCCGGCGGTCGTCGTGAAGGCCGCGGGCGGCGAAACGCTCGTCCGTTCCGGCCCGTTGCATGGCGACTGGCTGATGTTCGATGAAATCCCCGACGCCATGGTCTGGGCGATCCTGTCGATCGAGGACCGCTATTTCTTCGATCACGGCGGGATTGACGGGCGCGGCCTTGCGCGCGCCGCCGCCACCAACATCCGTTCGGGCGGTGTACGCGCGGGTGGCAGCACCATCACCCAGCAGCTTGCCAAGAATATGTTCCTCACCAACCAGCGCTCCTTCAAGCGGAAGGCGCAGGAAGCATTGCTCGCCTTCTGGCTGGAGCAGCGCTTCACCAAGGAACAGATCCTGACGCTGTATCTCAACCGCAGCTATTTCGGCGGCGGCGCCTACGGAATCGATGCGGCGGCCCATCGCTTTTTCGACCACGGGGCCCGCAACCTGACGATCTCTGAAGCTGCGATGCTCGCCGGCCTCGTGCAGGCGCCCTCGCGCCTCGCCCCCCACATCAACCCCGAAGGAGCGTGGGATCGCGGCAAGGTCGTCCTCAGCACCATGGCGGAATCAGGCCACCTGCCAGCCGAGACAGCCCGCAAACTGATGAGCCGCCCGCCGAAGGTCGTGAAGGATTCGGTCGGCCCCGACGTGCGTTATTTCACCGATTGGGTGGAAGCCGAAGCCCGGCGCCTCTTGCCCAATGTCGGCAACATCAGCATCACGATCCACACAACGATTGACCTGAAGCTGCAGCGCGCTGCCTCTGCCGCCATCGAGGAAGGCCTCGCCGGTGAAGGGTCCACCGTGAACGCGGGTCAGGGGGCGCTCATAGCACTTGGCCTTGATGGTGCCGTGCGAGCCATGGTTGGCGGCCGCGATTACCGGAAAAGCCAGTATAACCGCGCCGTGCAGGCCGCCCGCCAGCCGGGATCGGCCTTCAAGCTTTTCACTTATCTCGCGGCGTTCGAACGTGGACACAGCCTGAACGAGATCGTCTCCGACCGGCCCATCACCATCGGCAAATGGAGCCCGCGCAACTATACTAACCGTTTCGACGGCGATATCCGCCTGCGCGATGCGCTTGCGAAATCGACCAACACGGTAGCGGTGCGCCTGTCGCAGGAGGCGGGGACACCCTATGTCGCGGCCCTCGCCAACCGCATGGGCATCACCACACAGATCGCGCCGCACCCGAGCCTTGCGCTCGGCACCGAGGAAGTGAAACTGATCGACCTCGCCAATGCTTACCGCACGGTGGCGAGCGGCGGCATGGCGGCTTCGCCTTATGGCATTGTCGAAATCACCGAACTCGGCGGCAGGGTGCTGTACCGCCAGCCGCCCATGTCGATGCGGCAGGCAATTTCCTATGAAGTTGCCGCCACCATGACCGAAGGCCTGCAAGGGGTGATCGAATATGGCTCAGGCCGCGCCGCGAAGCTTGACCGCCCCGCCGCCGGCAAGACAGGCACCACGCAGGACAGCCGTGACGCACTGTTCGTCGGCTTCACGAGCGATCTCGCGACCGCCGTGTGGGTCGGGAACGACAGTTTCGCGCCGATGAAGGATGTAACCGGGGGCCGCCTGCCCGCGCGCATCTGGGGCACCTTCATGAAGAAAGCCAGCGAAGGCACGCCAGTGCGGCCGCTGCTGGCCGATGCCGGGCTTTATATCGCCTCGGCCCAGTCCATGGCAGCCGACGATACGAACAAACCAGCCGAGAAAGAGGATGGCTGGCAGAAAACCAAGAAAAGCCTGTGGGAGCGGCTATTCGGCAGCCGCGACTGAAGGTTCGTCCTCGGGAGCGCCGTCCAGCCGCACCGCCATGAGGGCAGCCCCTTCCTGCCGCAGCCAGCGACGGGATTCACCCCAGTTCGGCACCAGCCGTGCCACATGCGCCCAGAATGCCGGGGAATGGTTCATTTCCAGAAGGTGTGCCACTTCATGCGCAGCGACATAATCAAGAATATGGCGAGGCGCGAGGACAAGCCGCCAGCTGAAGCGCAGCGTGCCGGTCGAGGAACAGCTACCCCAGCGGCTTGACATGTCGCCGACCGAAACCCGGCCATACTCGACACCAAGATTGGCCGCATGCTGCCTGACGCAAACCTCTAGATCGGCCTTGGCTTCCGCCTTCAGCCAGCGCGACAGGCGTGCAGGTGCCTGGTCCGCCGGGCCGCCAACATGGATTGCACCGTCCGCCACCTTCACCTGCCGGGGGCTGATCCCGGTGAAGTGCAGTGCGTGATCTTTCCCGCGAAAGGGCAGGAGGCCACCGTGTGCAAGGCTCGGGACACCGGCATGGTTTTGCCGTTCGTTCAGCAGCCAGCCGGCATGCTTCGCGGCAAAACGCTCGACCGTCGCGCCCTTCGCGCCCTTCGGCACCGTCACCCTTGCACTGTCGGTGCGGGCATCATAGCGCAGCACCATGCGCCGCGCCGTCGCGTGCGTCCGCACCGCAACCCGCATCGTGCCGCCATCCGGCAAAGCGACGCTCAGTTCATCTGGCAGCGGGGTTTCAAGCAGGCGACCGAACATCCCTGTCTCCTCACGCCGGCCAGCTGACGATATGGTCTTCGAAGTCACCCGCCACGCGCTCGTCAACCGCGCGACCGGCGACCGTCTGGCCTGCCTTCAGCGTGCTTGTCGGATCACCCGTCACCAGCGGATGCCAGTCCGGCAGGTCCTTGCCTTCGGCGAGCAGCCGGTAGGCGCAGGTGGACGGCATCCAGGCGAAGCTTTCTATATTCTGCGCCGTCAGCACCGTGCAATTGGCGACATAACGCTTGCGTTCGGGATAGCGCTTGCAGCGCGCCGTCGTCAGGTCAAGCATCCGGCAGGCGACATCCGTATAGTGGATCTCGCCCGTGTCCTCGTCTTCGAGCTTGTGCAGGCAGCATTTGCCGCAGCCGTCACACAGACTTTCCCATTCGGCCTGCGAAAGAGCGGCTAGCGGCTTGTCGCGCCAGAATGCCATCAGGACGCTTTCTCAAGGAGCGGCTTCAGGCCTTCCTCAATGCTTTCCGGCGTATCGCGCGAGGTGAAGAGACGCTCATACTGGCCGTCCTTGCCCATCAGGAAGATGACCGACAGGTGATCCATCAGATAGCCCATGGCGCTGCCGGTATCGACCTTGCGGTAATAGACCCGGTATCCCTTGGCGAGTTCGGCAATGGCTTCCGGCGTGCCAGTCAGGCCAATGAGGCGTGGGTGGAACTGCGGCACATAGCCCGCCAGTTCTTCCGGGCTGTCGCGTTCGGGGTCCACGCTGATGAAAATGGGCTGGATCGGTGTGGTGTCGTAGCCCTCTTCTTCCAAATTCAGAAGGGCCGATGTCAGCTTCTGCAGTTCGAGCGGGCAAACATCGGGGCAGGCGCTGTAGCCAAAATAGACAAGCATGTAGCGGCCCCGGAAATCCGTGTCCGAAACAGTTGTGCCCGTATGGGTCGTCAGCGTGAAGGCACCACCCGGTGTGGCAGCGCCAAGATCGGTTTTTGCCGGCTCCGGGGCGCCGGTAAGGAGCCGCACGCCGATCAGAACGACCAGCACGGCAACGAGGGCCCAGGCAACAAGACGAATGATTTTCATGGCAAGCTCCGTAACAATCCGGCAACAATCCCGTGAACAGCGCGGACTGTCGGCTGGTCGGGACTTGAGAATCCAGTCCTTATATAGAAAGATGGGGCCGCAATGTCACGGGGGCGCCATCACAAACGGCCTGCTATCCCCGAAAAAACGGCGGCACGCCCCCCGCGCGCGCCGGAAAACTGACGATGGAGTTAACATGAAGATTCTCGCCCGACTGGGGCTTGTCCTGTTTATGTCGCTTTTCGCGGCGAACCAAGCCGCCCATGCCATGAGCGACCAGTTCGAACTTTTGAAAGCTGTTGAAAGCAACGATATCGCCAAGCTGACCGAGCTCCTCAACAAGGGTGTTTCGCCCAACACGCGCCAGCGCACCAGCGGTCAGCCGGCCATCCTGATCGCCGCCCGCAAGGGCAATATGGTGATCATGAAGATGCTTCTGGACCATCAGGCCAATCCGGACATGACCGACCGTGGCGGCAGCGAGACGGCGCTGATGGTGCGCGCAACCACCGGCGACGCCGAGGGGATCAAGATGCTGCTGGATGCCGGCGCGGATATCAACCGCACGGATGCGAGCCTCGAGACCGCGCTGACCAAAGCGGTGCGCAACCGTCAGTTCCGCGCTGCCCAGATCCTGATCGCGAACAATGCCAACCCCAATGTGCAGGACGTTACCGGCAAGTCGGCGCTCGACTATGCCAAGGAACGGCGCAACAGCCGGATGATCCGCCTTCTGGAAGACGCCGGGGCACGCTGACCCCGGCCAACCAGCCCCACAAGCCGCTTCGGAGCAAGCCCCGGATGACCGTCGCCGAAAGCATCGCCAACTGGAGCTTTCTCCTGATCGCCGCCCTGCTCGTCGATCTGGCGCTTGGGGGCCGGCGCCTGCTTGGCCGCCTGCCCGGGCCGGATCATCTTCTCTATGGCCTTGTCTCCGCCATTGCCGCCCGGCTCGACAGGCCGGGGCGAGGCGACGGGACCAATATGGCGCGGGGCCTTCTGATGATCGCGGTTCTCGCGCCGGCCCTCGCGGGCCTCGGGCATCTTGTCGACCGCGTGGCTTTTGACGGCCGTATCGGCAGCCTGCTGGCGCTCGTGCTTCTCGTCCTCACCATCGGCCAACGCGCAGTGTGGGACCTGACCCGTGCCATCGGCAAGGCGCTCGGCGATGGCACGCATCGAGCAGACGAAAACCGTTATGGTGCGGCGCGCTGGGCGCTCGAGCGGCTCGTGCTGCGGTTCGCCGATGGCCTTGTGGTCAATGCCGTCATCCTGATGATCGGCGGCTTCACGCTGCTGTTGCCTTTCCGGCTGATCGCCGTGACCGTCTCGACCGGCGCGCCATCGGGCCTCTTGCGCCCCAAGGGTGCCTTTCAGCGCGGGGCAGTGATCCTGCATGAGATTGCAGCCCTACCCGGCACGCTGATCGCCGGGCTGGTGGTCGCCACCGCCCAATTTTTCGCGCCGCACGGCTCAGCTCGCACCTTCCGTGGTTTCGCGCCGGGCAAAGGACCGTATCTCATGTCCCGTGCGCTGCCGATGGGGGTGCTTGCCTACGGCCTTGGCCTCAATTTCAAAAGCGATACAGACCTGCGCGATGACGCGGCACTTTGGTTCGGCCCGGCGGACGGCCGGGCGCGGCTCGGGCCTGCCGACATTCGCCGCTGTCAGCTTGTCGCGATTGCAGCAACGCTGATCGCCTTCCTTCTGCTGATCGCCCTTCTTGCCGGAGCCCTGCATGCCAGCAGCTGACAATTCAAGCGACGGCCTGATCGCGCCCCTCAGCACCGGTGGCTCGGTGCGCCTTGGCAGCCTTGTCCAGATTCGCTGGATGGCTGTTGTCGGGCAGTTCGCAAGCATTCTGGTCGTCAATTTCTGGCTGGGGTTCGATCTGCCACTGCTGGCGACGCTTTTGCTGATCGGCCTTTCCGCCTTCGTCAATGTGGCCGTCGGCGTCGGGCGCGATGCCAATACCCGCATCAGCGACGGCGAAGCCGCCCTGCAACTGGGGTTTGATCTTGTCGTCCTCGCCCTGCTGCTGTTCCTGACCGGCGGGCTTGCCAACCCGTTCTCGGTGCTGCTTCTGGCCCCGACGAGCGTTTCGGCATCGGTCCTTCGGGCCCGCAGCACGGTCGCGCTGCTCGCCCTCGCACTTGCCGCCGTCACCGGGCTCGCCTTTACGCCCTACCCGCTGCCGTTCGGTGTGAATGGCTATACGCTTGATCCCCTGCATCTGGCGGGCGCCTGGGTTGCCCTGTCCTTCGCCATGATCTTTCTCGCGGCCTATACGGGCCATCTGGCACGCGAGAGCCGGTCGCGCGCCGATGCGCTGGCGGCGAGCCATATTGCGCTTGAACGCGAGCAGCGCCTTTCTGCCCTTGGGACCCTGGCCGCTGCCGCCGCCCATGAGCTGGGCACGCCGCTTGGCACCATTTACCTCACCGCGCACGACCTGAAAGACACCTGCCCCGAAGACAATCCGGCGCTTGCCGATATCGAGCTGATCATTTCCGAAACCGCACGCTGCCGCGAAATCCTCGCCGAGCTTGGCGCCAGCCGTCAGGGGACGGTTGACCATTTCGCGCAGCAAAGCCTGGAGGCGATCCTGCGCGAAGCTGCAGCCCCCCATGAGCATCGCGGCATTCATATAAGGTTTGAACCCGTGGGCGAGGTGCCGCAGATGGCGCGGAGTGCGGAGGCCATCCATGCCTTCCGCAATATCATCGAAAATGCCACGGGATATGCCACCAGCGAGGTCACCATCCGTTTCGGGTCGGACGGTGGCCAGACGCTGGTGACGATCGGCGATGACGGGCCGGGTTTCGATCCAGCCATTGTGCGCGACCTCGGGGAGCCGTATGTAACGACACGCGAGATCGAAGCCGGACGCGACGGCGGCATGGGGCTTGGGCTGTTCATCGCCCGCACGCTCCTGGAACGCACGGGCGCACGGGTGAGCTTCGGCACGAGTCCCGAAGGCGGTGCCGAGATCGGCATCATCTGGACCGCACCGCCGAAGACGCCAGGGGAAGGAGACACCAGATGACCACAAACGACCGCAGCCTGCTGATCGTGGAGGACGACCGCGCCTTCCGCACCCGCCTGCAACTGAGCATGGAGCGGCGCGGCTTCGCCGTGGCGGCAGCTGAAAGCCTTGAGGAAGGCCAGCGTCTGGCCAGCGAAAACCCACCCGCCTTTGCCGTCCTCGACATGCGGCTGACCGATGGCAACGGCGTCGATCTGGTGCCCCTGCTGCGCGAGCTCAATCCCGCCATGCGGATCGTCATCCTCACCGGTTACGGCAATATCGCCAGCGCCGTGGCCGCTGTGAAGGCGGGCGCTGTGGATTATCTTGCAAAGCCCGCAAGCGCGGAAGAAATCGAAGCGGCCCTCATGGCCATTCGCGAAGCACCGCCGCCGCCCGACAATCCGATGTCCGCCGACCGAGTGAAGTGGGAGCATATCCAGCGCGTGTATGAGCTGTGCAACCGCAATGTCTCGGAAACCGCCCGGCGGCTTGGCATGCACCGCCGCACGCTGCAGCGGATTCTCGCCAAGAAATCACCCCAGTAAGATGGATCAGATCGTGGCCGGTGCCACGGCCTTGCCCTGGAAGAGCGTCACGCCCTGCTTGGTTGCAACGTCGAGGTCCCCGACGTCATCGACCCCGTCCATGATCACCCGTGCCTTGCCGACAGAATCGATAAGATAGGCAACCGCCTTCTTGACCGGGGTTTCCCACCAGCCGGGCACATCACCGGCCGGGCAGCGCACCTTGAAGAACTCGACCGGCACATTGCCGGGCTGGAACCAGGCGAGGCCTTCGGCGCCGACATCGGAAAGCGCGAGGCGGAAGCCGCGTTCGCGGGCAAAATCGCAAGCCTTGTTGAATTCGACCGGCCGTTCGACCGCATCCTTCACCGAAAATTCGAGCACGACCTTGGCGCGCGACAGGCCGCCAAGCGACCGTTCGAACATTTCAAAGCCCTTGCTGTTCACCGCATGGCTTGTCACCCGCACCATCGAGGCGAGCGAATGTTCATTCGCCATGTTCGGACCGCTTGCCAGCAGGCGTTCGGTCACAAAATCCTCGATATAGCCGGCAAGCCAGCGATCCCCGCGCAACTGCACGCCAGCAAGAAGGGTTTCGGTGATTACCGAGAAGGGGATCGAGCGGTGAACCATCACCGGCGTTTGCGGCGCACCGGGCATCACAGCCACGATGCCCTGCTTGCGGACAAGGCCGCTGACGTCGGCGCCGTGCAAGGCCTTGGTAAGAACCACGAACAATTCCGGGTCCAGTGATTTGACCACGACCTGCTTGTCCGGGCGATCGACCGGCACAAGGGATATCTTCTTGGCAGCGATCCCCGCCGGTTTGGGATTGGCAAGTGCGAGTTCTTCGCGCACCAGTTCGTCCATCTGCGCCTTGAAGGTGGCCCCGTCGGTATCGAGGTTGTACCAGCCGACGAACATGTCGCTTTTGCCGGGGGCGGGGTTCAGCCCCTGAATGATGTCGGAATCCTTCAGATCCTTCCGCGCCTTGACGAGATAGGCCTCGATCTCGACATCGTCGATCCCGCGGGCGGTGAATACGATGTCGCCGAGCCCTGCCATCGTCTGGTGCAGCACACCGGGACGCGACAGGAGGGGCTTCAATGTTGCAGCAAGCGCGCGACGGAAATAGCTGTCCCTGAAGTGCCGCTCGAGCCCCGAAAGGCGAATATGCACAGCGCGCCGTCCGTCGGGGTGAGCAACGGCATTGGCGACAAAATCGGTAAACTGTTTCAGGGCTTTGGGATCAACCGCCATTATAGTTTTTCTCAAAATTCTGGAAACGAAAGAACCAGACTCAGGACCGGGCGCGGCGTCGCTGGTGAAGCCACCAGCCGGTTTCATTGATCGAATAAACCGGCCGGTAATGCAATATCTTTTGCTGCGGCAACACGGCATCCACCTGATTGTCGAGAATGAATACATCCGATCCGAGTGTGACCGCGAGAACTGCGTGTGCAATTCGCAGATTTTCGTCCTGCACGATCACGAGCCGCATCGATGCCGGATCGAAGCCCAGCCGCTTGAGCGTCACATATTTGCTGATCGCATAATCCTCGCAGTCGCCGTCTTTCAGGAAAAATTCGCGAGGGGTCGCCCAATAATCCGGCACACCCCAGTTTTCGGGATCGATGATATAGGGGGTGCGGTTCATGTAATCATTGACCGCCTTCAGCTTTTCCATCGGCGATCTTTGCTGCGCCTCGGCCACCAGATTTTCCCAGGATTCCCGCCCGCAGGTGAGCCGCTTGTCGCGGCCGCAGGCCTCGGAATCCTGCACGCCATGTTTCATTGCAGCATCCGCCCGGCCGATTTCATTCCGGTCAGCAGCACTCCGGCGCCACATGTCGCTCCATTTGGTGAAGGCGCTCAGATCCTTCGAGGCAATCTCTGTGCTGCCGAAAAGGCCCGGCACGGCCTTGGCCGGCTCGACAGCGGCGGGCGCTGCCGTCTTCATCGGTGCTGGCTGCGCTGTCACCGGGCGGGAAACGGGCGGCGCAGTCGCGGGCACAGACAAGGCCATACCCGCGTCCGGGGGCGGCGCCAGCCATATGCAGAAAACGATCGACTGGATAAGCGACGCCATCTGGCCCCTCAAAACAATTGTACCGATTCCCATTCTGATTCAACATAGTCGCCGTTTCAACCGGCAGCTAGCATTGCTGTCGGAACCGGTGAGTGACGAGGGGGCAGGAATGCAGACGATGGATCAGGGAAAAACCGGCTGGTGGATTGGCGGCGGGCTTGTGGCGCTGGCGCTGGTTGTCGGGTTTCTGCTGATCAACAGCTTTGCCGATGCCCGCGAGGCGGAAGATATGGGCCGCTGGCGCGACCGGATGGAAATCGTCGCCGACAGCCGCGCCGCCGATGCATCCGCCTGGCTCAACCGCTATCTCGCACAGGTCGAAGAAATCGCTGCCGACCCGACGGTCGAGCTTTATGCAGCGGGCCTGATGGGGATAGACGACCCGGCCGTTGTCGAGGCGCAGCGCAATTATGTGCTGAACTATCTGTCGGCGGAGGCCGACCGTAGCGGCTTCCACGAGCAACGCGCGCTGGACCCGGTCAACGCCAATGTGAAACGCCCGCAGCGGGCCGGCCTCGGTCTTCTGTCCGTCAATGGCGGCGCACCGCTGGTGGCAACCCGGGGTATGCCGTCGCTTGCCGGCCACGACTGGCGCGAGGGCCGCACCGGCAGCTTCATCGCGCTCGGCCCCCAGCTTGAAGACAAGACACCGCTTGTGCTGTTCGCGGCCCCCGTGAAAGCGCCCGAAGGGGCGGCCGCCAGGTTAACCGCCGCATGGGTCATCGGCGCCCGGCCGCTTGACGAAGATTTTCTCGCGACCCTCAAGCAACCCGGGGATGCCACTCGCACGGCGGAAACCTATCTCGCCATGCCAGCGGGCGCGAACGGGCCCGATACGGTGATCTCACTGACCCCGCTTGCCGGCGGTGGCCGCGTTGGCGAGGTGCGCCGTGACGCGGCCGCGAGCTTCGCCATCGCCACCCCCGGCGGCTTTGCCACCCTCGCGGGCTACACAGGCGAGAAGGTTCTGGTCACCGGGCGCGAGCTGACCGCCCCCGTGCCCTGGATACTGGTGCACACGATCAGCGCGTCGGAAGCCATGGCCGATATCGAGGCCCGCCGGACGAGCCTTGAAATCACCCTTGGCATCACCGGCATCGCGCTTCTTGTCGTCCTTGTACTCGTGTGGCGTTACGGCGTTTCGCAGCGCCTGATGGCGGCCTATCGCACGCAAGCAGCGCTGAGCACCGAAAACGAGCTTCTGAGCCAGTTCCTGCAACATGTGAGCGACGCGCAGCCGACCGCCATCGCAGCCCTTGCCGACGACGGCACCGTGCGTTTCGTGAACCGGGGCATGACGACGCTTGTGGGGCTCGACCGCGACGACATGATCGACCGCCAGTTTCTGCCCGTGTTCAACCGCGACACCGCGCGCATTCTGGGTGACGGCATCACCCATGCGCTCGCCGGCGACAGTTCGCAGGCGCTTGTCACCCACACGCTGGGCGGCGAACCACGCCACTTTCAGGTCGACTTCGTGGCCGTAGACGACAGTTCGCAGGGCACGTCAACCCTTGTCGTCATGCAGGATATCACCGACCTGATCCGCGCCCACGAACGCAGCGAAGCCTTGCTTGGCCAGTTGATCGGCGTGCTGACCAACATCATCGATTCCCGCGATCCCTTCAGCCGTCATCATTCGGCGCGGGTCGCCAAAGTCGCCGAAGCCATCGGCGCCGAGCTTGGCTGGGATGACGTACGCCTGAAGGCCGTCTCCATCGCCGGCAGGCTCGTCAATATCGGCAAGATTTTTGTGCCGATTTCGGTGCTGACGAAGGAAAGCCCGCTTGATGCCGCAGAACTGGCGCTGGTGCGTGACAGCATCCGCAAAGGCGCAGCCCTCCTGAAGGACCTCGATTTCGAGGGGCCTGTCTATCGCAGCCTTGCCGAACTGCAGGCCCATATGGACGGCAGCGGCGAACCCGCCGGCCTTTCTGGCGATGCCATCGAGCCGGCGGCTCGCGTGCTGGCCGTCGCCAACGCCTTCATCGCCATGGTTTCGGCGCGCGCCCACCGGGGCGGCCTCGGGTTCGACAAGGCGATGACCCTGCTGATGGAAGAAGCGGGCAAGCGCTATGATCGCAAGGCCGTGGCAGCGCTTCAGAATGTCCTTGAAAACAAGGGCGGCCGCGAGGACTGGGCCGGCTTCGGGGAAGTGCCCGGTAGCGACGCCTAGTATCCTGCCAGTACCTGCAGCCGCGCCAGCAGGCGTTCGCCCTCGGGGCCGCCGTCGCCGGGCATCGGCGTGTCGATAATCCGGATGATCGCATCCACATGCGCCTTCACCACATCGGTGCGGAAATCCGGTGTGGGGCCGACATATTTGATATAGCGGCAAAGATTGTCTGCCACATCGGTCAGCAGCGAGAAGCCGAAAGTGGAGCCGATGCCCTTCAGATTGTGGCTGTGTTCAAAGATGCGGGCGGCAGCCTCCCGGCCGCGCGTATCCAGTTCATCACTGCAGCGCGCCAATGTGCGTGCGCTTTCCGAAACGAATGCCATGAATTCGGCGATGATCTGAGGGTCGAGGGGCGGCTGGTCCCCTACTCGTCCATATTCCATGTTTGCCTCGCATCGACCCCGCCCGCCATAATGAAAGATTTTCACAAGCTTGCCACGCTTTTTCTTGCATCCGCGCACCGGGCTTCGATACATGGACACACTGCCAGCCAAAAAGGATGCCGCCCGTGAACGCGAAAGAGACCACCCGCCTGCAAGCCTATCTGCGCGACCTGTTTCAGTCGGAGGGAATCGTCCTCAAACGCCGTCCGAACGTTTCCGATTCGGTCGAGGTGATGCTGGACGATGAATTCATCGGGGTTGTGTACCGCGACGAGGATGAAGGCGAGGTTTCCTACCAGTTCCAGATGGCCATCATTGAGGAAGACCTGCCAGACGCCTAATCGGCGACTGCGAACGGGTCCTCGATCATCACTGGAAAGGTGCGATAAAGCGCCTGCCCGCCGAAGCGTTCAAGCAGCTTCGGCCATTCATCGCTGGCCTGAAACCGTTCGATGGCATCGTTGACGGCTGAAAGATCGTCCGCCGTGAAATCCCGGCGCGACAACGAAAGCACCAGCGGCACCCGGTTTAGCGCGCGCGGCAGGAAACTGTAGCGCCCCTTCAGACCTGCCTGATTGAACTGCCAGCTCGCGCTGATGGCATTCACCACCGCAATATCCACCCGGTTGGAGAGCAGCATGTTCAGGCTGGCGAGATTGCTGTTCATGCGCATCATCAGGATACCCGGGACAGCATCAATCGCCGGATAGCTGAACCCGATGCGGCCCGCCACAGGATGACCGGCGAGGGCTTCGGGGCTTTCGATCCGATATTGTCCCTCTTCACCCGTCCGCACGATGAGCGCCGCATATTCGGTGATGATGGTGCGCGTGAGCCAGCCGTTGAGCGCCCGTTCGGGCGTCGGGAATGTATCGAGGATGATGGCATTCCGCGGCTCCATCTCCGGGTCCTGGATCCGGTAGAGCCGCCCTTCCGGCACATTGCCGACAACCTGCAGGTCCCAGCCAAGCTCGCGGATGACATGCGCCGCCGTCTCGCCAACCACTCCCTGCAGTTCTCCCTTTTCGGAAACGCTGACGAACGGCGGGTTGTGCCGCGCATAGACCGTCACTTCGCGCGGCAAGGACTGGTGGTCCGGCTCGGACGCCGTTGCTGTCGCCGGGCCGGCAAGGAGGCCGAGGCTAATGATGAGACGTGATGACAACCGCATGCAGAAGGATACCGCAGATGATATCTTCCTCGCGGCTGTAGGGAACATAAAGGCCGCAAGCCTCATAATACGGGCGACCAGGGAGGATGCGCGGCACACGAACCGCCACAGGGCGACGAACCCGCCGGATGAACCGGATGACCTCGCGGAAGCGCCGGTCGGCATCGGCATTGACCGCCTGCAGGCTGACCTCGCCACGCTTGAGCCCGTATCGGCTCGACAACTCCTCACCCACAATTGTGGCATTGGCCGTGAAATCTCCGTCATCTTCAAACCGAACGTCTATCATGGCGATGTTCGGCAAGGCCACCGCAAAATCCTGCGGATGGATGGCACTGCGCGGCACCACGCCATCAACAAACCGGGTGACACGGTCAAGGACCCGATCAAGCACGAACCGTGCCTGCGGATGCAGATCAAGGGCCGGTCGCAGGGGAGCGCCTTCCGAAACAAGTTCGACCGGCTCAAAGGGGGAAAACTGACGTGCTGACGACGGGGCGGACATGGCCTTCCTCATCTCTGGAAACACGGGCAGTCGAGACCAGAAATGAGAATAGCACAAAATTCATATGGTTAATATCATATTAACCATATACTGCACGCCCTGCAATGGACGCCAACATTATGGCAGATCAGGACTTTTTAGAAAACCACATGCGCCGGAGTGTGGCATCCTTCTGCACAAATGCGTGATAAAGGGCCGCAACTATATGCAAGCCCACAAGGACCATGAGTGCAATCCATGCCCCTTCGTGGATTTCCTCATAAAGATGATGCAGGTCCATATCGCGCTCGAAGGGCGACGGGATTTCGAACAGCCCGAAGAAGGGCACCGGCGTGGCGGTCGTGAGGATGGACATCATTCCTGCCCCGATCAGCACGAACACATTCAGGTACAGAAGATGATGCATGCCGTGGGCGATTTTGGCCTGCAGGGGTGTCGTGGTTTCGAGATCGGCGGGGCGGCCGGACCGCACCCGCCAGCCAAGGCGAACGACCATGAGGAAGAGCAGCAGGAGCCCGGTGGACGCGTGCATGTTGCGCAGCGCCGTTTTTTCGTCCCCGCGCGGCAGATCGGAAAAATAGAGGCCAACGATGCTGAGGCCGAGGATCAGGAGCACTGCAATCCAGTGCAGGCCCTTGGCCGTGGCGTTATAGGATGTAACCTGCGTACCCTGCTGTTCTTCGGTCATTCAATCCCCCCGGATTTTCAGAAGCTCCCGCTCCAGCCGACGCGGACCTTGGCATTGCGGCCAGGATCAACCACGCCGGCGAAGACGCGCTCGACCTCTGTATCAAACAGGTTGTCGACGCGAAGATCAATACGCAGTCCTTCCAGCGCGCCCTTTGGCGCCCAGTTGAAGAAAATATCGACAGATTCGTAAGCGGCCCGCGCATCTGCGGGATCTGCCACCTTGTCGAACTTGCCGGCGATATCGAGGCGCGTGCCGATGCGGGCGTCGATTTCAGGCAGTTTCAGCTCGCCCGTCATCAACAGGCGATTCGGGGCAAGGATGCCGACATAGTCGCCGGTCTTCAGATCCTTGCCGTCGATCGTGCTGTAGGCAGCGACGATCCGGAAGCGGGGATGATCGTAGGAACCTTCAAGCTCGATCCCGTCCAGCCGGGCTTCGCTTGTGTTGACATTGCGGCTGGTGCCGGCGTTGCAGCCGCCGGGCATGCCGGGGATGAAGCAGCCGGGCGAAAAGGCGAAATTGACCTCAAGGTCGATCAGGTCTTTCACATCCGAGCGGAACCAGCCACCTTTCAGCGTCAGCCGGTCGTCAGTCGTGAACAGGTTCGCCTGATCGACACCAGCGCCAAATTCCCAGCCCTTCGAACGTTCAGGCGCCAGATCAGGGTTCGGGATGAAATAGTTGGGTGCCACCACCCCCGGCATCAGCGGAATTTCAAAGTGCAGGTCGTCAGCGAAAATCTCGTTGAAGGAGGGGGCGCGGAAGGCCTCGCCATACTGGCCATAGATCATGAAGCCCTCAACCGGTTCCCAGGTCACACCGATCTTCGGCGAGGTCGCCTTGTCGGACGGGCGCTCGGCTGTGCCGATGGCTTCATTCTTGAAATGGTCGTAACGCACCGCCGGGATGATCAGGAAATCGCCGATAGCCGTCGAGGTGGCGATTTCAGCCTGCGCAAACAGACCCAAGGTTTTGGCCTTGGCGTCCGGCACGCCGCCGCGGGTGCCGTCGGCCGTTGTGTTGTCTGTACCCGTCTGCTTGTCTTCGTAATATTCGCCGCCATAGGTGAAGGTGACAGACGCGGATTCGCCGAGCTTGAAGCGGCTGCGGTTATCGAGTGCCACGCTGTGGGTCGTCACGCTGCGGCCGATTTCGCGGGCGCTATCCAGTTCGGCTTCATCCACCCGCGCCTTGTTCACATAAGCGACGAGCGAGGCATCGACAAAACGGTTATCAACCGGCGCCAGATGCAGGTTGGCGCGGTAGGTATCGGACCGCACCTTCTTGTCCACAAGGTCGCCCGTATTGTTGCCAAGGCCGTTGTTGGGCTCGATGGCATCGTTGCGGTAGCCGACCCAGCCGAAGCTGGCCGTCAGGGCTTCCGACACCTTCACCGTGCCCTTCAGGAGCCCGGAGCCGATATCATCGTCTGATGGCAGCGTATTACCGTCGCCGAGCTTGATGTCACCCGAGCCACGCTTGGTGAGGCTGGCCACACCATCAAACTTGCCGTCCGACGAGCGGCCGAAAAGTGTGGCGCTGCCCATCCATTCGTCATTGCCGTCCTGATAGCCGGCGGCGAGCCGGTAGCCTGCCGTTTCGCCGTCCTTTAAAAGATCGGCCGCATCAACCGTGCGGAAGGCGAGCACGCCACCGACAGCGCCCGAGCCATAAAGGGCCGAGCCACCGCCTCGCACCACTTCGGCCGATTTCAGCAGGTCAGGTTCGATGAAGAAGCGACCGTCGTGGCCGGAAAGGAAATTCTGGCGCACGCCATCGAAAAGGACAACCACACCCTCGCCCGCCTGACCGCGGATCGCCGGGGTCTCGCCGTTGCGGCGCGGGCCGCCGTCGAACATCAGGCCGGGAACGGTCGCGAAAATGTCGGAAATGCTGGAAGCCACCATGTCGTCGATCTCGGCCTTGTTCACCACACTCACCGAGCCCGGCACCGTGAAGGCAGGCATCGGGTTGCGGGTGGCGACAATGCTGATTTCCGTCATGTCCGCCGCGCCGCCGCCTTCGGCAGCCATCACGGGGGTCGCACATGCAGCCACGCCTGCCAGCAGTGCCAGCCGGGTGGTCCTCATCCGGTTCGTCATTCTCTAAACCTTTCTTCCCTGGACCGGCCGTCGGGTATTGCACCTCGCTGATTGCCGGCTATAATTTGCAAACGATTCGCATTTGCGTGATACCTCGTCTAATCCTGCTCAAATAATATTGCAAGTAAGAATCATTATGATTAAAAGCTTTCGAGAATCCCGACCGAACGAGAATGCGAGGACCAGAACCATGAAACGCACACCCTTCACCTGCCTGACGCTGGCCGCCGCCCTGATGCTGGGCGCCTGCGCGGGCACGGGCAGCCAGTCAGCCACGGCACCGACCGTGGCTGCTGCGCCGGTCGCTGACATTGCCGCCGACCGCGCCGCCATCAAGGCGATGGCGGGCGACTACAAGGTCACCTTTCATTTCATCGAATCCGCCGCTTTCGTGGAGGGCTACGACCTGAAAGAGCCGAAGAAATCCGGCGCCTATGAGGTCGTCCGCGTGATCGAGGAACGGCCCGATTTCATCAGCCTGCAGCACATCCTTGTAGTGGGCGACGGCAAGGAAATGCCTTTCATGCCGGTGAAGCACTGGCGGCAGGACTGGACCTATGAGCCCAGGGAAATCCCCGACTATATCGGTGCCAACACCTGGGTGCGTCGTGACCTGAGCCCGGCTGAGGCCAAAGGCAAATGGTCGCAAGTCGTTTATCAGGTGGATGATGCCCCGCGCTACGCGGGTCTTGCCGCATGGAGCCATGAACACGGCGAGCATTCGTGGGCATCGAACCGCAGCTGGCGACCCCTGCCCCGCCGCGACGCCACCACGCGCAGCGACTATCACGCCATTGCCGCCGTCAACCGCCATGCCATCACGCCGACCGGCTGGGTGCATGAACAGGATAACCAGAAGCTGATCCTCACCGGCAGCAAGCCGCAGGTGCTGGCCCATGAAGTGGGCATCAACACCTACAAGCATTTCGACGGCATCGACGTGACGATTGCCACCGACTATCTTGAAAAGACCGAGCCCTTCTGGGCGCTCATTCGCGCCGAATGGACGAAGCTGGAGCGCGACCATCCGAAATTCGGTCTGACGATCCAGGGCGAGCCGATGGAAATGTACATGCCGATCCTCGGCATCGCCGGTGACGTGGCGGATGGCAAGCGCGCCCCCAAAGAGGCCGCCAAGGAAGCCATCGATGTGCTGAAATCCTATGTCACCCTGAGCCCCGGCACGGTGCGCGAACGCCTCGCTGCCGACAGTGCCGAGGCCACACAGGACTAACCCGGAGACCCGCCCCTAGGGGTTTCCGGAACGGCCGGGGAGGTCCGACTTCCCCGGCCGTTTGCGTGTCTTAATTGACAGCGCTGTCAATGGCCCGTAAAACCATTGCAGAAAAGTTTCAGCACGTTTGTCCAGAATTGAAGGCCGCCAGATGGGAATGAAACCCGCGCCCCTAAATCGTCCGCTTGTCGTCGCCGATATCGGTGGCACCAACGGCCGCTTCGCATTGGCGTCCACAGACACCCGGACGGGCGGTATCCGGCTTGATGGCATCCAGCGCTATGCCTGCCGCGAATTCCCGAGCCTTGCCGTGATGCTGGGCGCCTATCTTGAAACACTTGGGCAGGACGACCGGCCCTCGGAAGCGCATCTCGCACTTGCCGGCCCCGTGCGCGCCACCGGCGGCCGCATCACCAACCTCGATTGGACGATTGACGCCGAAAGCGTGGAACGCGACACCGGCCTCGGCACTGTCTCCTTCCTGAATGATTTCGCCGCCCTCGCCCACGCCGTGCCGTGGCTTGGCGACAGTGAAAGCATGGTCATCCGCGAAGGCCGCAGTGAAAAGGGTGCGCCGATCAGCGTGGTTGGCCCCGGCACCGGTTTCGGCGTGGCGATCCTGATGCCGACGAACGGCAACTGGACTGTGGTGCCCACCGAAGGCGGCCATATCGGCTTCAGCCCCAGCGATGACCGCGAGCAGGCGCTTGTCCGCTTCCTGCAGCCCGATGCGGTGCATGTGTCGGTCGAACTGCTGATGTCCGGCCGCGGCCTCACCCGCATCTACCGCTTCCTCAGCCGCGAGGCAACGGGATCGGTTGTCGAGCTCTCGGCGGCAGACATCAGCGCGGCCGCCGAAGCCGGCACCGACCCGCTGGCGGTGGAAACCGTCCGCATGTTCCTTGATATCCTGGCGCGCACGGCAGGCGACATGGCGCTGGCCCACGGCGCGCGCGGCGGCGTGATGATTGGCGGCGGCATCCTGCCGAAGCTTGCCCATTTCATCGACCGCGACCGTTTCGCCAAGCTTTTCAGCGAAAAGGGCCCGGTCACCGATTATCTGACCCCGATCCCGGTCCGCCTCATCACCACCGATGCGGCAGCGCTGATCGGGGCCGCACTGGCGTCCCCGGCCTGAGGGCCCGGGCGGAGACCAAAAAAAACCACGGGACAATGACTGCCCGTGGTTTTGAGGGTCCCCAATGTAAGCTGGAACTGACGTCCGCCGAGGCGGGGCCGGTTCGAAACTTAAGGCTTCGCGCACGATTCGCCGCGAAACCTGTGCAAACGGTAGCTGATTTTATGCAAAAATCAAGCCAATTTTCATGTTTTTGCATAATTAGTTTGAATCGGCGCTGACCTAGAGATTGCGGTAAATGTTTATTTATAAATAGTTATGGCGCCGGTCCAGAACCGGACCAGCGATCTAGCTTGTCATATTTTTGCAAAAAATCAGGCGGCGGAAGCGACAAGACGGGCAACAGCCTCGCGGTGGCCGGGCAGGCGCGCCACATTGGCATCGATAATCTGTCGCAGGTCCGCGAGATATTGCCCCAGTTGCTCGTCTGAGAGCTTGTCGGCGAGCGGCGTGAAGCTTTCCGGCATCAATCCCTGTCCCACCATCACCTGCAGCCAGGCGACTTCGGAAAACAGCTCGTTGTTCTCGCGGAAAATGCGCCCGGTCTGCCGGAACAGATCCAGCCGATGGGTCAGGCTTTCGGGCACTGCCATCTCGCGACACGCTGTCCAGAAGGCGGTGTCGGTGCGACGGTTGAGATGATAGTGCAGGATGATGAAATCGCGCACGCGTTCATATTCGAACCCCACCTGCGCGTTATACTCGGCGATATTGGCGGCGGCGAAATTCAGATCCGGGAACATCTGCACCAGCCGCACGATGCTGGTCTGGATCAGGTGGATGCTGGTCGATTCGAGGGGCTCCAGAAAGCCCGAAGACAGCCCTACAGACACGCAATTCTTTTCCCAGAATTTGGCCCGCCGCCCGGTGCGGAAGCGGATGGTGCGAGGGTCCGCGAGCGGCTTGCCCTCCAAATTACCCATCAGGGTCGCCGTCGCTTCATCCTCGCTGATGTGACTGCTTGAAAACACATGGCCGTTGCCGGCACGGTGCTGCAGCGGAATGCGCCACTGCCAGCCCGCCTTGTGGGCGATGGACTGGGTATAAGGCCGAAGGCGCGGCCCGTTCTCGGCCGGCACCGCGACGGCGCGGTCGCACGGCAGCCAATGGGTCCAGTCCTCATACCCAACCCCGAGTGCTTCACCGATCAGAAGTGCGCGGAAACCCGAACAATCGATGAAAAGGTCGCCCTCGATAGTCTCGCCGGACTTCAGCGTCACTGACCGGATGAAGCCGTTTTCGCCGTCGCGGTTGACGCCCGTGATCATGCCTTCGATGCGCTTCACCCCGCCCGCTTCGCTGCCTTGCCGCAGAAAGCGGGCATAGAGGCCGGCATCGAAATGATAGGCCTCGACAATGCCTTCAAGGGGCGAATTGGGGATGCGGTCAAGCCGGGCGTAGCGGTCGCGCGATGCCGCCTGATAATTGAAGCTGTAATCCCACAGGCTGCCGGCATCCGCCTTCCCAGCCTGCCGGGCGCGCAGCCAGAAATTATGGAAGGGCGTGAGGCCAAGCGGGCGGCCGATGGTGCCGAAGGCATGCATGTAACGGTCGCCAAGTCCGCCCCAGTTTTCAAACTCAATCCCGAGCTTGAAGGTGCCGCCGGTGGCCTTCACGAAGTCGGCTTCATTCATGCCGATGGCCTGATTGAAAACCTGGATGGGCGGGATTGTGGCCTCACCCACACCCACGGTGCCGATCTCGTCGGATTCGATGAGCGTGATGGAAAGCCCGGCGCCCAGCACCTTCGTCAGCAGCGCCGCGCTCATCCAGCCGGCCGTGCCGCCGCCCACAATCACCACCCGCCTGATCCGCATATCCTGCATCGGTTCCCGTCCCTCTGTTCGCTGAGGCTAGAAAGAAAAGCCCCCACCGGCAATACCAGCGGGGGCGATTTTTAGAGAAGCACGCTTCCCAGGCCTTACATCTTGTAGGTCAGACCGAAGAGGAAGGTGCGGCCATAGTTCTGGAAGTCGCGAACCTGCCGGGGGTCGTTGTTATAGTAGGAAATGAAGGGCTCATTCGTCAGGTTGTTCACCTGGAACAGCAGCGACAGGCCCTCGATACCTACTTCCGACAGATCATAGCCAAGCTGGGCGTCAACGATGGTTTCAGGCTTCACGTCCACAAGGGCGCGCGCGAGGCTGAGGGTCGAAACCTCGCCAAGGAAGCTCGAACGGTGACGCAGGCTGGCGCGGGCCTGGAAGCCATGCTTTTCGTAATAGATGGTGCCATTGAGCACGGTCTTCGAAAGGCCCGGCATCTTGATCGGGTCGCTGTCCGGCGTCTCGCGGATCGAACTCTTGGTGAAGCTCGCCGAGCCGAGCACCCCGAAGCCGTCAAGCGCTTCCGAGAACATCGAGAAAGGCACGCTCATCGAAAGCTCGACACCGTAGATCTTGCCGCCGTCGATATTGCCCGGACGCTCGATGAGGCCGGTGTTCGAGGCTGCGTCGTCGATCCCGGCATTCGCGAGAATGTCGGTGAAGTCATACTCTTCAAAGGTCGTGAACGGGAAGCTCTGAACCTTCTTGTAGAAGCCCGCCACCGAGGCATAGCCGCCTTCACCGAAGTAGGTTTCATAGGCCAGATCAAACTGCCAGGTCTTGAACGGCTCAAGGCGCGGGTTGCCGCCCTTACCACGCACGATACGGGTCGTCTGGTCGTAGCCAAGTTCGAAACCGGCATTCATCTGGTCCATGCGGGCACGGGCCAGAACCTGCGCGACGCCAACGCGGATCTTGTTGTCGTCATTGAGGTTGAAAGCAAGGTTCATGCTGGGCAGGAAGTCCCAGTATTTGATGCCGTCGGTGACATCGATGAGCTGGACAACATTCACACCGTTTTCAGCGACGACACGAACTGCCGAACCGGTCGACATCTGGTCTGTATGCACAGCCTGCACGCCGACGTTACCGGTGACCGGCAGCTCGCCGAGCATCGTGTCGATATTGGCCTGAACATAGAAGTTCGAGACTTTCTCTTCGACAAGCCAGCTGTTGGTGGAACGCGAAAGTTCGCTCTCGGACGCATCCGTCTCGTTATAGGCACCCGACTCGTAAAGTGCCCGGGCATCGAACGCGATCATGTTGCCCATGCCGATGAACTCAAGCGAAGTCGGGTCCAGCAGCAGCTCGGACGGGATCGCAACATCCGCCGGATATTGCTTCAGCGTCAGGTAATATCCATTGTCGTCGAGGCTCTTGGTGCGCTTCGAGTAACGCGCGCCATATTCGATCGACGACAGGAAGCCGTTGTCGATCGTCTGTTCAGCGCTCAGGCGCACCGCCCACAGCTCGTCATCAGTTTCAGGCGCGTTGATGAAACCATCCTGTGCGTCAGCCGAAGGATAGGCACCAGCATCCACGAGGCCCTGACCCCACGAAAGCGGACCGCCGAGCCGGATGAGGTTCGGGTCGGAATAATCAAGGTCATGGGTGAAGATGGCGCTGCCATCCGGCGTGATGGTGAAGCCGATATTGTCGACAGCACCATTGCCCGACCCACGACCGGTACCGGCGTAAATCTCGGTGTTGCGCTCGCTGCGATCAACGCTCGAATAGCTGAGGTCGGCTTCAAGGTGCCAGGTTTCGCTCAGCTCATACTGCGTGTTCCAGCCGAGGGCCAGGGTCTTGGCCTTGCGGTCCACGAAGTCGTTACGAACCACAACCTCGGCACCATTGAACTGGCCTTCGGTGATGAGGCCGTTGTCTGCCGTCCAGCCGTCCTGCAGTTGCGCGCCCGACCAGGACAGCGGAATTTCGATGCCGCGCAGGGTCTGCTCGTCATCGAATTTCGAATAGTAAGCGTCGATCGTGGTGCTGAAGGCGCTGTCATGCGGTGCATATTCGAGCACGCCGAGGAAGCCGTCGCGGGTCAGTTCGTTCGATTTCACATAGGGCTTGGCGCCACCGATGACGAGATTGCCGTCGGCATTCGGGTTGTCACTCGGGAAGCCCCAGGCGTTCCAGCGTTCTTCCTGCGTCGGCGACAGCATGCGGGCATAGCCGAGTGCGAGACCGATGGTGTCGTCCGCGAACTGGTCGACATAGGAAACGCTGCCGCGATAACCCCAGGCCGAGGTGCCCGAGTTGAGGGCGCCGAGATCGGCATATTCAGCGCGGGCGTTCACCACAAGTGCCTGCTTGCCATAAGCGAGCGGCTTGATGGTCTGCAGGTCGACGGTACCGCCGACTGCCTGACTGGTGAGGCTCGCGTCGGGGGTCTTGTAGATGACAACGCCGTTGATCAGTTCCGACGGATACTGGTCATATTCCACGGCGCGGTTGTTATTGGCCGAAACCTGTTCGCGACCATTCAGCGTCGTGGTGGTGAAATCGGGGGCGAGGCCACGGATCGAGATCACGTTGGCGCGGCCGTCAAGGCGCTGGGCGGCAAGGCCCGGCAGGCGCGCGATCGATTCGGCGATCGAGGCATCGGGCAGCTTGCCGATATCTTCCGCCGAAATGGCTTCAACAAGCGAGCTCGACGCGCGCTTCTTTTCAACCGACGACAGGATCGAGGCACGGATACCCGTGACGACGATCTCGTCCAGTTCATTTTCATCGGCGCCCTGATCCTGCGCCGAAACACCACCCGTCACCGCAAAAGCAAGCGCGGCACCGGTCGCCACACCGGCCAGCAGCCGAATGCGGAAATCCTTCCTAGTCGTTTCCATGACCCTCTCCGAAGAATGCACTTTTTTCCCTCCCGTGCCGAACCGTTCCACCCGATTTGAGGGGCAGCGAAAGACAGCGCACACCCCCTTCCGGTCTGCTCTGCCAACGTTCGGCCGTTTGCAAAAATTATCCAACATATTGCAAAATACAAGCTGATTTTTGAAATTTGTTACAGTCTTTGCAAAAGTTTGCATTGCACAAAAGATTAGACCAATTTTGCCGCAATGCACAAAAAATGGCTGAATTCTAAGTTTTTTGTTGATTTACCATATGAGTCCTGATCCATAATGCGCCACAAGATCGACCAGGCATTGGTTGAAACGTTTTGCAAAAACGATTGGTAATTTTGCAAAACCATAGAAACAGCAAGCCGCTCCGGGCGATGCTTGCAACAAGGGGCTGGACCGCCACAGCGCGGCCAGGGGAGTGAATCGATGGTGTCATCCGCCAGTGCCATGCTCGGCAGTCTCGATTATTCGATCATCGGCATCTATTTCAGCGCCATTTTCCTTCTCGGCATCTGGTTCGCCAAGCGGTCCCATTCGGCCGAGGACTATTTCCTTGCTGGCCGCAAATCGACATGGCCGATCATCGGCCTGTCACTTTTTGCATCCAACATTTCAGGCACCACGCTCGTCGGGCTGGCGGGCGACGCCTACGCCACCGGCATCTCGGTCTATAACTACGAGTGGCTTGCCGCTGTCATTCTCGCCTTCTTCGCGATCTTCGTACTGCCCTTCGTGCTGCGCTCCCGCGTCTTCACGATGCCCGAATATCTGGAACGTCGCTACGACAAGCGGGCGCGGGTCTATTTCTCGGTACTCACCCTGTTCCTCACCATTGTGATCGACACGGCCGCCACGCTCTATGCCGGCGGGCTGATGCTGAAGCTTTTCTTCCCCGACACGCCGATGTGGGTGACGATCACCGGCCTCGCCACCTTTGCCGGCGCCTACACCATCGCCGGGGGTCTCGCCGCCGTGATGTATACCGATTCGGTGCAGGCGATCATCCTGCTGATCGGCTGCACCGTCATTTCTGTCATCGCCTATAATACGGTCGGCGGATGGGATGCGATCACCGCTGCTGTGCCGGAAACGAAACTCAGCCTCATCCGCCCGCTTGATGATCCGGGCATGCCGTGGCTCGGCCTCCTACTCGGGGCGCCGCTCCTTGGCTTCTATGTCTGGTGCAACAACCAGTTCATGGTGCAGCGCGTGCTATCGGCCAAATCGATTGAACATGGCCGCTGGGGGGCGCTGTTCGGTGGCCTCCTGAAGCTGCCGGTGCTGTTCCTGATGGTACTGCCGGGTACGGCCGCGATCATCCTGTTCCCGGAACTCGAACGCGCCGACCTCGTGTTCCCGACACTCCTGACGCACCTCTTGCCCACCGGCCTTCTGGGCCTCGTGCTTGCAGGCTTCCTTGCCGCGATCATGAGCCAGGTGACCTCGACCGTGAACTCTGCCGCGACGCTCGTGACCATGGATTTCATCAAACCGCGCTGGCCGGAACTGAAGGCTGACCGCATGGTCGCCGTCGGCCGCCTTGTCACGCTTTGCATCCTGCTCGCCGCCATCCTCTGGGCGCCGCAGATCGGCAAGTTCGATTCGCTTTTCAAATATCTGCAGAAGATCCTGACCTATGCTGTGACGCCGACCGTGGCGCTCTTCATCATCGGCAGCTTCTGGCGCGGCGCGAATGCGACGGGTGCGATTGCCACGCTCAGCCTCGGCACATTGGCCGGTGCCATCTGCTTCGTGCTCATTGAGGTCACCGGCACCTTCCACCTGCACTTCCTCTATATGGCGCCGATCCTCTTCGCCTTCTCGTGCCTTGTGCTCGTGACGGCCAGCAGCCTGAAGCGCGGCTCGGAAGTCTCCGACGTCGAAAATTATGTATGGACGGTTGCCGGCTACCGCGCCGAGACCGAAGCGCTGAAGGCGCTGCCCTGGTGGCAGAATTACCGCCTGCACGCACTCGCGCTCACCGCTATTGCCACCGTCATTGTCATCTCGTTCCGGTAAGGGGGTTGCCGAATGAATAGTCAGAAGTTTCTCAAGGGTGCCTTTGCGGGCGTATCGCTCGCTGCCCTTCTCGCGGCCTGCAGCCCGGAACAATCGACCGGGCAGGCACCTCCCGAGGCAACTGAGGCCGCCAAGGTTTCAAGCCCGGCGGACCGTCCGGCAACGGATGAAGTGATCTATTTCGTGCTGCCTGACCGCTTCGCGAACGGCGACCCGGCGAATGATCGCGGCGGGATCGCTGGCGACATTGCCGACCATGGCTTCGACCCCACCCACAAGGGCTATTTCCACGGCGGCGACATCAAGGGGATCACCGAGAAGCTTGATTATATCGAAGGGCTTGGTGCGACCGCGATCTGGATGACACCGATCTTCAAGAACAAGCCGGTGCAGGGCAACCCGGGTGACCAGTCGGCGGGATATCACGGCTACTGGATCACCGATTTCACCCAGATCGATCCGCATTTCGGCACCAATGACGACCTGAAGGCGCTGGTGGCGGCGGCGCACGCGCGCGGCATCAAGGTGATTTTCGACATCATCACCAACCACACGGCGGACGTGATCAAGTATCTGGAATGCGCAGGGCCTGATACCGGCAAAGTGATGCCCGAACAGGCCGACTGCCCGTACCGCCCGCTCGGCGAGCCCAAATATACAGCTTACGTGCCGGCAGCCGAAGCCGGGATCAAAAAGCCCGAATGGCTGAATGACACGCGCTATTATCACAATCAGGGCAATTCGACCTTCAAGGGCGAAAGCAGCCTCTATGGCGATTTCGCCGGGCTTGATGATCTGGATACCGACAATCCCGAAGTCGCCGCGAAAATGGCTGATATCTACAAATGGTGGATCAGCGAGTTCCGCATCGATGGCTTCCGCATCGATACCGCGCGCCATGTGAATGATGAATTCTGGCAGAGCTTCGCGCCCGCAATCATCGAGCACGCCAAGGCCGAAGGCCTGCCGAACTTCTATATGTTCGGCGAAGTCTATGAATTCACGCCAAAGCAGCTCAGCCATTTCACCAATGTGGCGAAGCTGCCCGCCGTGCTTGATTTCGCGCTGCAGTGGACGATCCAGAAAACCATCGTCGGCATCCCCGATGCCGGGAACCAGCAGGCCATTTTCTCCACGGGCTTCCAGTCGGAAGCCACTCCGAAGGCCGGTTTCGCCCCCACTCAGGCGCTTGCCGACCTTTTCGATGGCGACATCGAATACACAGGCGCCGCCGGCAAGTCAGCGACCTTCCTGCCCACCTTCCTCGGGAACCATGACATGGGCCGCTTCGGCTTCTTCCTGCGGCAGGCACACCCTGATGCTGACCCAGCCCAACTGCTGAAGCGGGCGGAGCTTGCGAACGCACTTCTCTTCTTCGCCCGCGGCGTGCCCGTCATCTATTATGGCGACGAGCAGGGCTTCACCGGCGATGGTGGCGATCAGGCTGCCCGCGAGAATATGTTCCCGAGCCAGGTCGACAGCTACAACGACAATGTGCTGATCGGCTCGGATGCGACCACCGCCGAGGATAATTTCAACCCCGACCATCCGCTCTACCGCCAGATTGCGGCGCTCGCTGCCGTCCGCAAGGCCGAGCCTGCCCTGATGCGGGGCAACCAGCGGACGGTCGCCGCCGGGGACACACCCGGTATCTTCGCCTTCGACCGCACAGATCTGGCATCAGGCAGCGAGCTGGTCGCGGCGATCAATACAAGCACCGAGGAAGCAAGTGCCGTTCTGGCGGTTGCCAACCCCGACGGGCTTACCCCGGTTCTTTCAAGTGGCATGGCTGAACTCAGCCCCGACGGCACGCTTCGCCTCGCGCCCCTTTCCTACATTCTTTACCGCCGGACGAACTGATCATGACCGCACCCGCCCGCACCCATCCCGCTGCTGACGCCGCACCCGACATTGTCTGGTGGAAAGGTGCGGTGATCTACCAGATCTATCCGCGCAGCTTCGCCGACAGCAACGGCGACGGCATCGGGGACCTGAAGGGCATCACCGCCCATCTCGATCATGTGGCAGCACTTGGCGTGGACGGCGTCTGGATCTCGCCTTTCTTCAAGTCGCCGATGAAGGATTTCGGCTACGATGTCGCCGATTACTGCGATGTCGACCCGATCTTCGGCACGCTTGCCGATTTTGATGAACTGCTGGCCCGCGCCCACACGCTGGGGCTGAAGGTGATCATCGATCAGGTCTATTCCCACACGTCCGCCGAATGCGAATGGTTCAAGGAAAGCCGGTCTTCGCGCGATAACCCGAAGGCCGACTGGTATGTGTGGGCAGACGCCAAGGCCGATGGCACCCCGCCCACCAACTGGCTGTCGGTATTCGCCGGCCCCGCCTGGACGTGGGACGCCGGGCGGCGGCAATATTATCTCCACAATTTCCTGTCTTCGCAGCCGGACCTGAACCTGCATAACCCCGAAGTGCAGGAAGCCGTGCTTGCCACCGCGCGCTTCTGGCTCGATCGCGGCGTGGATGGCTTCCGACTGGATGCCACCAACTTCTATATGCATGATCCGGAACTGCGCGATAACCCGCCCTACTCCGGTGCGGCCACGCGCGAGACCTACACCTTCAACTTCCAGGAACAATGCTATAACCAGTCGCACCCCGACATCCTGCCGTTCATTGAGCGCTACCGGGCGCTTCTGGACAGCTACGGTGGCGACCGGTTCACAGTGGCCGAAATCGGCGGCCGCCGCGCCATCGAGGAAATGAGCGACTATACGAAAGGCAACAACCGCCTTTCGACCGCCTATAGCTTCATCTTCCTCGAATCGCCCGAGCTTTCAGCCGGTGTCATCCGCAAGGCGCTTTCTGACTGGGACGCTGCGACCGACGCCTGGCCCTCGTGGACCTTCTCGAACCATGACCGGCCCCGCACGCTCGGGCGCTGGGGCAAGGAAGCTGATCCCGGCACCTTCGCCCGCACCATGAACATGCTGCTCCTCAGCCTTCGCGGCACCATCTTCCTTTATCAGGGGGAGGAGCTCGGCTTGCCGCAGGCCGACGTGCCCTTCAACCGGCTGCAGGACCCGGAAGCGCTCGCCAACTGGCCGAAAACGCTTGGCCGCGACGGCACCCGCACGCCGATGCCGTGGAAGGCCGACACACCGTTCGGCGGCTGGAGCTGCGATCCGTGGCTGCCGCTCGACCCGCGCCATATTGCCCTTGCCGCCGATGTGCAGACGAAGGACCCCACTTCGACGCTCGCCTTCACCAAGGCCCTCCTCTCCCTGCGTCGGAGCCATCCTGCCCTGCGCGTCGGCGGCCACCACTTCCTTGACACGCCTGAGCCGATCCTTGCCTTCACACGGGAAGCGGACGGCGAAACGCTCCTCTGCGTTTTCAACCTGTCGAACGGGGATGTGCGCTTTGAAGGCGAGACCGGGAACGTGCTGCAAACCAGCGGCAACTGCGACCCGGCAACCGGCGCCATGGGGCCGTTCAGCGGCTGGATTTCAAAACTGTGATATCACCCCGGACTTGATCCGGGGTCCACGCCTGCAACAGCCGAAACTGGATGCCGGGTCAAGCCCGGCATGACGGATGGAGAATCAAGCCCCGCAGGATTCGCGGACGATCAGTTCGGTGGGCAGGAGGGCGGAGCGGACACGGTCCCCTGCCACACGGCGCAGGATTTTGGAGACGAGCAGCCGCCCGGCCTTCGCCACGTCCTGTTTGATCGTGGTCAGCGCCGGGCTTGAATAAGCAGCCACATGGATATCGTCATAGCCGACGACGGACACATCCTTCGGCACCTGGATGCCGTTGCGGACAAGGCCGCGAATGGCGCCCATGGCGATCATGTCGGACGCCGCCACGATGCCATCAAGCGCGGTATTTTCCTCGAGTAGCACCTCCACCGCTTCCATCGCCGATTCGGGGAAGAAGTGGGCAGGCCGCACCAGTTCGGGCCGCAGTTTGATGCCGACGTCGGCAAGCGCCGCCTTGTAGCCTTCGAAGCGAAGCGCGGATTCAGGGGCATCGGTATCACCCAGAAAGGCGATCCGCGATCGGCCAAGGCGGATCAGGTGATTGGTGGCACGGTAGCCGCCCTGCCGGTTATCGGACCCGACTGAACAATAGGCCTGATCCTGCATATGCGCCCCCCACACCACGAAGGGCGTGTCGGTGGCAGCGAGCGCGTTGAGCTGCCGGTGCAGCGTGCTTTGGCCGAGGAAAATCAGACCGTCCGTCCGTCCGCCCGAAACAAGCGCGGTCACTGCCTCCACGTCGGTTGGCATCAGGTGCGA
This sequence comes from Pseudokordiimonas caeni, assembly GCF_026719705.1. Classification (GTDB taxonomy): domain Bacteria; phylum Pseudomonadota; class Alphaproteobacteria; order Sphingomonadales; family Kordiimonadaceae; genus Gimibacter; species Gimibacter caeni. Next base: position 160,587 of record NZ_JAPPRR010000002.1, read on the forward strand.
AATCAGGAGATCGCAGTCACGTTCCCGGAGCGCGTCGCCGATCCCGCCGATCAAGTCCAGCAGGAACGGTTCCGACAGGCGGCTGTCGCGCCCCTGCGGCGGCGGCACCACGATCGAGATTGTCTTGGCGGGTTCAGCGACTTCGATCCGCTGGCGGGTGCGGCCGACATAATTGTTGGCTTCGGCAATGGCGAGAATACGGCTCCGTGTCCGTTCGCTAACGAGCGAACTGCCGGCAAGCGCGCGTGAAACGGTGGAGATCGAGACCCCGGCGAGTTCCGCCAGATCCTCGAGCTTGTTCAGCGCACCATCCTCACCGTCTTCCGGCTTCACCTTCGTCGTCATTCTGTCCTCGCAACGGGCCCGTCATTGTTTGCAAAATTTTTCAGGGCTTCCCCAAGAGCTTAGCAGGGCAAAACGGGCGATGGAATGACTTTTTGCAAAACAACAGGATACACCCAAAGCGTCCGAAGGCCGCGTCAATCCGCCGCGCTTGGCAATAATGCCGTGCTGCCCATAAGATAGATTTGCAATCGAAGGTCGCCGGGGACGCAATGATGACACGCCGGGAACGGGCCCCCTGTTTCGAAATCGGGGGACTGACCAAGATTTACGGCGAAGGCGAAGCTGCCGTTGCCGCCCTCCGGGGGATCGACCTCACCATCGGTGACGGCGAACTTGTTGTGCTTCTTGGCCCCTCGGGCAGCGGCAAATCCACCTTTCTCAATATCCTTGGCGGGCTCGATGCGCCAAGCGCGGGCCATGTGCGCTTCCACGGCGCCGATATCACGAAATTCGACGACAGGGACCTGACCCGCTGGCGGCGCGACAGCGTGGGTTTCATCTTCCAGAGCTATAACCTGATGCCGGGGCTGACGGCGGACGAGAATGTCCGGCTCGTCACCGAGATCGCGGCCGACCCCATGCCGGTCAGCGAGGCCCTTGAGGCTGTGGGGCTTGCCAAACGCGGCAAGCATTTCCCGTCGGAGCTTTCAGGGGGCGAGCAGCAACGCGTCGCCATCGCCCGCGCCATCGCCAAGCGGCCGAAGGTGCTGCTGTGCGACGAGCCGACGGGTGCGCTCGACAGTGCCACCAGCCGCCGGGTGCTGGAAGTGCTGGTCGATGTCGCCCGGCGCGAGCAGGCAACCGTCATCATGGTCACCCACCATCAGGGCATTGCTCCGATCGCCGACCGGGTGATCCGCTTCCGCGACGGACAGGTGGAAGAGGACGTGAGGAACGATAATCCGCTGACAACGGCGGAGATAACCCTATGATCGCGCTCCTTGCCCGCCTTGGCCTGAAGCCCCGACCGCTGACCCTGAAGCTGATCCGCATGCTCGGCTCCATGCGCCTGCAGGTACTGGCCGTTTCACTTGTCGTCACTGCCGGCACCGCGGTGCATGTGATGATGAACGGGGTGGTCAATTCGCTCTTCATCACGCGCGACACCTATTATGCCGAGGCGATGATGGCGCATCTCTGGGCGCCCGCTGTGCGCATCCCCGGCGGCATCGTCGAAACGCTGGCACGCCACCCGGGTGTCGCCCGCGCCGAGCCGCGCATCGCCGCCGCCGCGATCCTTGATATGCCGGGCGAAACGGCGCCGGTGAAGGCGCGGGTGATTTCCCTGCCCGAAGGCCGCCAGCCCTTCATCAACCGCCTGCATCTCACCGGCGGCCACTTGCCGGACGCCCACACCGACGATCTGGTGATCGCCGACGAGTTCGCCGAAGCCCACGGGCTGAAACCCGGCGACACGATCGAGGCGGTGCTTTACGGCGCCAAGAAGCGCTTCCGTATCACCGGCACCGCCCTTTCGGCCGAGTTTATCTATGCGATCCCGCCGGGTGAGCTGATCCCCGACCCGCGCCGCTTCGCGGTTTTCTGGATGCCCGAACGGGCGGTCTCGCGCGCCTTCAAGATGGAAGGCGCCTATAACGAAATTCTCTTCCGCCTTATGCCCGGTGCGATGGAGGCCGATGTGAAAGCGGCGGCAGACCGGCTGCTGTTACCCTATGGCGGTGGCAACACCTACGGCCGCGATACCCAGCTTTCGAACCAGTTTATCGAAAGCGAGTTCCAGCAACTGAATGTCACGGGTGGCATCATCCCGCCCATCTTCATGGGGGTGGCTGCCTATCTCCTCAATATCGTCGTCTCACGCATCACCGATCAGGAACGCGGCCAGATCGGGCTCATGAAGGCTTTCGGCTACACCGATGCCGCCATCGCCCGCCACTATCTGATCTTTGCTTACGCCATGGTCGCGCTGGGGGTGGCGGCCGGCTTCATCGTCGGCACCCGAATGGGCGGGGGGCTCGCCGAGATTTACCGGGCCTATTACCAGTTCCCGTCGCTTGAATTCACCGCCGGCCTGCCCGTTTACCTGCAGGGGCTGGGGCTCGCCTTTCTGGCCGCCACCGTCGGTGTTTTCATCGCCATGCGCCGGGTGATCGCGCTCCGCCCCGCGGTCGCCATGTCGCCGCCCGCCCCGACGGACTATAGCCACCTCCGGCTCGATAGCCCCTTGTTCGCCAGGCTCGATCAGGGGCTGCGGCTCATCCTGCGGCATCTGGTGCGCTGGCCGGTGCGGTCGGCGCTTACCTGCCTCGGTATTGCGCTTGGCATGACCATCATGGTCGCTGCGCATTCGATGTTCGACGGCGTCAATTTCATGATGCAGCTGCAGTTCCAGTCGCTGAACCGGCAGGATGTGACCGTCGGCTTCATCGAGGACCAGGGCGAGGGCATCGTGCATGAAATGGCAGCCCTGCCCGGCGTGCAACGGGTGGAGCCCTTCTATGCCGCCCCCGCGATCCTCAAGGCCGGCACCTATGAACGGGCCCTGTCGCTGACCGGGCGATGGCCGGATACGAAACTCAGCCTGATGGAAAACGAAGCGGGCGAAGCCGTGCCGGTGCCACCCCACGGCCTTGCTATATCAGCAAGCCTGTCCGAACGACTGCAGGTGGGCGTGGGCGATACGATCCATGTGGAGTTTCGCACGGGTGCGCGCAAACGGGTGGACCTGCCGGTTGTCCACATTTTCACCACCTACATCGGCCTCTCGGCGCTTATCGACCACAATGAGCTTGCCGCTCTCACCGGGCTCGGCCCGCGTGTTTCGGGCGTACATCTGGAAGTCGACCCCGCCCGAATGGATGATCTTTACGCCGCGCTCAAGAAGGCACCGAAGGTGGCGGCAGTCACTTCCAACGCCAATGCCTATGCCGTGATGCGCGCCATGATGGACGAAAACCTGAACACGATGAACCTCTTTAACACCGCTTTCGCGAGCCTCATCGCCTTCGGCGTGGTGTTTTCAAGCGCGCGGATTTCCTTTGCCGAACGGGTTCGTGAGATCGCCACCTTGCGCGTCCTCGGCTTCAGCCGGGCGGATGTCAATCTGGTGCTGCTCGGCGAGCTTGGTATCCTCATCTTTCTGGCGCTGCCGCTTGGCGGTTTCATGGGGCGGCAGCTTGCCGGCATGCTGGCCGCCAAAATGAGCAGCGAGCTTTTCCGCGTGCCCGAAGTGACAGCGCCCTGGACCTATGGCTATGCCACCCTGATCATCGTCATCGCTGCCGCCATTTCGGGCTGGATGGTGATGAAGCAGGTGCGCACGCTGGATCTCGTTTCCGCCCTCAAATATTCTGACTGACAGACAAGGACATGCGACCGTGAAACTGAGCCCGAAACATATCCTGTTCGCCGCCATGGGGGCCGCTGCCGTCGGTGTCATCATCTGGGGCGCAATGCCGAAGCCCGTGGATGTGGCGATGGGCAAGGTGGCCCGGCGCACACTTGAAACATGGGTCGAGGACGATGGCTTCACCCGTGTGAAGGAGCTTTACACGGTCCATGCACCGGTCGCGGGCCGGGTGCTGCGCCTGCCGCTGGAACGCGGCGATACGGTGGTGGGCGGCGAGACCATCGTCGCGACCCTGTTGCCCGCCGACCCGGCCTTTCTGGACGAGCGCCGCGAAAGTGAGGCAGCCGCCACCATCGCGGCCGCCGAGGCCGCTGTTGCGGCCGCCAAGGACGATGCCACCCGCGCCGAAGCCGCCCTGACGCTTGCCGACGCCGACTATGCGCGGGTCGAGCCGCTGGCGGCGAGCGGCACCTATGCCCCTGCCCGGCTCGATGCTGCCCGGCAAGCCCGCGACAGTGCCCGCGCGGCCTTGGCTGCCGCCCGCTCCGCCGTGCGCGCCCGCGAGGCCGACCTTCGGGCCGCCCGCGCCTCGCTCATCGGCCCCGGCAACAGCGGCAAAGCCGGTGGTATCATAGAGCTGCGCGCCCCTGTTTCGGGCAAGGTCCTGACCCTTCTCCATGAAAGCGCAGGGGTTGTGACGGCCGGCACACCGCTGATGGAAGTGGGCGACCCGGACGATCTTGAAATCGTTGTCGACTACCTGAGCCAGCGGGTGGTTAATCTGCCGCCCGGCACCAGGGCGGAAGTGCGCAACTGGGGCGGCCCCGCCTTTCCGGCCCACCTGCGGCTTATTGAACCCAAGGGCTACACCAAATATTCGGCGCTTGGTGTGGAGGAACAGCGGGTGGACGCCGTGATCGATTTCGACACGAAAGATGTTCCGGCAGTGGCGGGCGGGCTGCAACATGGCTACCGTGTGGACGTGCGGCTGATCGTGTCGGCCGATACGAACGCGCTGACTGTGCCCATTTCGGCGCTGGTGCGCACCGGCGGCGATGGCTGGGCGGTGTTCCGGGTGGATGGTGGCCGCGCCCGGCAGGTGCCGGTGAAAGTCGGCGCCATGAACAATGCCCATGCCGCCGTGATCGACGGGCTGGCGGACGGCGATACGGTCGTCCTTTATCCGCCCGAAGGGCTTGAGGACGGCAGCAAGGTGCAACCGCGAAACGGCGAGATCGAGCAATGACCGACAGCATGGACGACCCGTTCGACATTCTCGTCATCGGCGGTGGCATCAACGGCGCGGGGATCGCGGCTGACGCTGCGCTGCGCGGCTTTTCAGTCGCCCTTGTCGAACAGGCCGATCTTGCAAGCGGCACATCGTCTGCGTCCTCCAAGCTCATCCACGGAGGCCTGCGCTATCTTGAATATGGCGAGTTTCGTCTTGTCCGGAAGGCACTGAAGGAACGCGCACGGCTCCTGTCGCTGGCGCCACACCTGATCAAGCCCTTGCGCTTCCGCCTGCCGCACGAACCGCACCTGCGCGCCGCGCCCCTGATCCGGCTGGGGCTGTTCCTTTACGATCATCTCGCCATGCGCGGCAGCCTGCCGGGCTCCACGGGCGTGGATCTGGCAGCAGAGGAAAGCTTCCTGAAACCCGAATTCAAACGTGGCTTCGATTATTCCGATGCGTGGGTTGATGACGCGCGGCTTGTGGTCCTTAATGCCATCGCGGCGCGCGAGGCCGGCGCCTCGATCATGACCCGCACAATGGCAACAGGCGCCCGCCGGCAAGGCAAGCATTGGCATCTGGCGGTCCGTGACCTTGAAACAGGCGCTGAGGGCACACTCTGCGGTCGCGCACTTGTCAATGCATCCGGCCCCTGGCTCGGGCAGGTGGCCGACCGTATCGAGGGCAGCGCCCCCACGGCCGTGCGTCTCGTGGCCGGCAGCCATATCATCGTGCCACGTTTCGCCAGCAGCGAGCATGCCTATATCCTGCAGCATGCCGACGGCCGCATCGTCTTCGCCATTCCCTATCTCGACCGGTTCACTCTTGTCGGCACCACGGACCGCGCCTATTCGGGCGACCCGGCGGCGGTGAGCGCCAGCGAAGCCGAAATCAGCTATCTTCTGGATATCATCGCCCATTATTTCCGCGAGGCACCGACCCGCGCCGATGTGGTCGCAACCTACGCCGGCGTGCGGCCGCTGATCGGCGACGAGGGCACGCCGGCGGCTGCCCTCTCGCGCGACTATAGCCTGCGGCTGGAAGGCGAGAAGGGCGAACCCCCGCTCCTGACCATATTGGGCGGCAAGATCACGACATACCGGGTTCTCGCCGAAGAAGCGGTCGACAAGCTTTCCGAAGCCGTCAACGACCGGCGGCGCGGCCGCACCGCCACGACGCCCCTCCCCGGCGGGGATATCGGCTCGTTTGAAGCAGGTGTTGCCGCGATTGCCGCCAAATATCCCTGGGTTGCCGACGCCACAGTGGAGCGGCTGGTGCATGCCTACGGCAGCCGGGCCGATGCTGTCCTGAATGGCGCCGAGGGCCCCACGGGGCTCGGCACCCATTTCGGGGCAGACCTGTATGAAGCGGAAGTCTGCCACCTGATCAAATCTGAATGGGCGAAAAGCACAGACGACATCCTGTGGCGGCGCACCAAGCTTGGCCTGTCGCTTTCGGATACCGAGGTGGCGACGCTCAAAGGCTGGATCGACGCCTTCAGAAAACGGCCCGGAGGCTGACCTGCAGCTGGTTGGCATATTCCACCCGCGCGAGGCCGTATGCTTCCCGCGCGGGGCGGGACTGGCGGCTGTGGAGGCCTTCAACCCAAAGCTCGGCCCAATCATTGATGCGCCGGGCGGCGGCCAGCGTGACGGCGTGGCCTGACTGGTTGTTGTTGTCGATATTGATCCAGCTTCGGTCGATCACTTCGAAAAGATCGACACGACCGGACACCCGCCAGCCCTCCCCCCGCTCACCCGGCAGGCGGACGCTGAGAAGCGCATAGGCCGAGCGGAAATGCGCGTCCACCGCGCGGCGGTCGGGTTCGCGCTTCAGGGGCCATCCCATCTGTGTCGCCCCTTCCATGCCCTGCAGGATATAATGCCAGTCGCGGCCCATATCGCCTTCAAGGCTGAGGCTCAGGAAGCGCGTATCCCAGCCATACTGGCCGTTTTCAACCTGCTGCGGGTCGGCCCGGTTGCTATAATAAAGCGCGTCGACAACCGGCCCTTTCGGCGGCTGCCAGCGGGCGCGGAGATAATAACCGAGCCGGTTGTCGACCTCGTAAACCGGCTTGGTGTCCCATGCCTGCTCGGGGAAGGCCTCCGGCAGCGAAGGTACCTGGCGCAGGGTGACGCCTTCGAACGCACCGACCATCCGGTCCGTCATCGCCCAGCCGCGCCAGGCGAGGAGCGTTCCTGCCGTATCGTTGAAGCCGAAAAGGGCACCCGACAGCGTCACATCGTGCCCGCCGGCGCGCCAGTGCCAGCTCGCCTCGCTGCCCAGCACCTTCAGTTCCTCGCCAACCCAGCTGTTGATGGCGGACGGCGTGATCGTATAGGGGCTCTGCCAGCCATCGGCCACATTCTCTCGCGAGACGGGCGGGAACATCAGGCCAAAGCGCAGGGAAAGGGCGCGGTCCGGTGTCTGGTAGCGGCCATAGGCCTCGATCAGGTCCAGCCCGCCCTGCACATCATAACGGACCTGAAACAAGCCATCGAACGTGCGGCCAACATAGGGGCGCAGCTCCAGCGAAGCAAAGGCAAGGCGCGCCGCGTTTGCCCCGTCACCAAAGCGCACAAGCGATTGTCCGCCCGCGTGCGCGCCGCTGCCGTCAGCGTCCGAAAGGGTGAGGCGCACATCGGCAACCGTGACAAGGTCAATGCCCGCCTCCGCCGCCGTCGCGGCAGGTGCTAAAGCCATGAGCCCTGCCCCCAGAAACACGGCACACTTGAGAAAACGCCCCATCACGCCCCCGTCGCTCCTCAGAACATATCGCCGCTCAGGTCCGGCGCGAAACGCATCAGGCGGCTGGTCAAAACGGCAGCCTGCCGGTGGACCACCGCGAGCCTGTAGTCGGGGTCGGTGACCATCGCGAGGAAGGCACCCGCATTCGGATACTGGGCGATGAAGACATTGTCCCATTGTTTGTCGTCCGGACCGATCACCATGCCTTCGAACCGCCCACGCCACAGGATGCTGCCGCCAAGCCGCGTGAAAATGGGGCCGGATGCCTTGCCATATTCGGCGTAAGCCTCGGCCCCGGTCAGCCCCTTGCCAGCTAGCGCATGGCCTGCCGGGTAGGCGGCCTCGGCCCGGTAGCGGATCAGGTTCAGCATGTGGATGGGTGTATCGCGCGGCAATGCCTTGAAGGCCTCGAACGCCGCACGATCCGGATCGATATACCGGTCTTCCGCCATGATTGCTCTCCCCCTTACGGATATCGGTAAGGGAGCCTAACAGGTGGTACGCCCGTGCGCCACCGGAGGATCAACCGTCAGGCCGCTGAAGCAGCGCCAAGGGCCTTCCCCCGGCGGTGACGGGCAGCGGCGATCCCTGCAAAACCCATCAACATGAACAGCCAGGATGAAGGCTCGGGGATGTCCGCGATCGTGAAGCTTGCGATATCAAAGCCGTAAGAGTTTTGGTTGCCGTACCAGTCTCGGCCGTCGAGCACTCCGTATTTCTCATACTGGAGGTAAATACGAATCTCCTTGGAGAAAAGGAATTGGTTGCCCAGATCAATCTCTTCACCGCGCACGAGATCGACCCTGTTTCCTCTGTCATTCCGAAGATAATAGAAGCCAAGAAAGCCAAGGTCTGCGTCGATATCCAGAAGGGAGAACTGGTGCCCGTCCTCGCGGTAAATCCGTCCATAATACATTGGGGCAGGCTGCGTGTTAAACAGAAGTGGATCAATCGCCTCTCCCGACGAATGTAAATGAACCCCATCATCATAAAAGTCGAGGTGGCTGGTCGGCGGCGTTTCCGTGACGGTTATGACGAATCCTTTGGTATGCGCAGAGCCAAAATCCTGAACCCCGCCGGGACCGAGTTGAAACAGATATTTGTCACCCCAGATGTCGTCATTCATTTCATAGGTCCAGTGAATGGTCTCGTAGCCACTCACTGCACTCGTTGCAAAAATTGCGAAGACCGCAGCCTTCAACGCAGAAGCAAGCCGCATCTGAATCATTTCCTGACCCCCAATCCAAGTCTGATGGCAAACCACTCCGCGCAACACTGATCGTTTAAAAATTGCATGAAACAACTTGAAAATGCAATGCGCGTTGCAGACGAATAGCCGCCAGACGTGGGCTGGCGCTCTGGTCGACGAACGCTGCTGATGTTGCGCCAACCAACCGGTCACCGCCTGCAATGCCTGAAAGTCGCTCTGAGTTAACTGAATTTTGAGGCAATTCATGCCTATGATCAGGCCACTTTCGAAACACACATACTCTGACATGGTGGCCGCCGATGTTTTCCTCCCTCAAGATCAGTGTCCGTATCGTTTTTTCCCTTATTCTGGTGGCAATTGTGACAGGGCTTTTGATTGCCCTTGTCAATGCCAGCATCCAGTCATCGGTGATTGCACAGGCCGAGGAGCGCGAGCTTCAGGCCTATAACCGACAGCTGCTGGGCATGCTCGAACAGGAAGCCGGCAGCGCCGCAGCGCTTGCCGAGCAAGTAGCATCGATGCCGCTAGTACAGGAAGCGATGGCCAATCAGGACCGTCAGGCCCTTGCGGACCTGTTCGTGCCGGGCTTCGCCACCATGAAACGGGACTATAATGTCGAGCAATTCCAGTTCCATCTGGCACCAGCTGTATCTTTCTTGAGAGTCCACAGACCCGAAAAATTCGGCGACGACCTTTCGGAAATGCGGCCGTCTCTCGTTGAGACCAACAAGGCCGTCAAAAGCGTCAAAGGGCTTGAGTTTGGCGTTGCCGGGCTGGGCGTCCGGGGCATCACCCCGATCCGCTTCCGGGGCCAGCATGTCGGCTCGGTCGAATTTGGCATGTCTTTCGGGCAGCCATTCTTTGAAAACTTCAAAGCACGCACAGGTGCCGAGGTCGCTTTGCTTCTGCTGGACGGGCAAGGCCTCAAGCCTTTCGCGTCGACCTTCCCGGAAAGCATTCTGGACCTTGCCGACGCCACATTGCTTTCTGCCCGGAACCAGCAAGCCATTCTGCAGCACGTCAGCTTCGACACCAGAGAATATGCCCGCATCGCCGCCCCCATTGCCGACTATAGCGGCAAGACGATCGGTATTCTGGTCCTGGGCGTTGACCGCAGCTATTTCTCTGCCCAGCAGGAATCTGCCACCCGTTCGACCATGCTGGTCTTTGCGCTTGCAATTGCTACTGCTGCTGTCCTTGCCTATTTCATCAACCGGTCAATTTCCGGCCCTGTGCTCAATCTGACCAATGTGATGCAGCGTTTGGCTTCGGGTGCGCTCGATACAATCGTGCCGGGCCGCGAGCGGCGCGATGAAATCGGTTCGATGGCCAGTGCCGTCGAGGTTTTCAAACAAGCCAGCATCGAAAAGATCAGGCTGGAGCAAGCCGCTGAAGCCGAACGTGTGGAAGCCGAGCGACAGCGCGAAGAACGGCGCCTTGCCGAACTCGAAGCCGAACGCCAGGCACGCGCCGAAAAAGAAGCGCAGGAAATAGCCGCTGCTAATCAGCGCAAGCGCGACCGTCTGCAGATGGCCGACAATTTTGAACGGCGCATAGGCGACATCGTGAATGGCGTGAGCAGTGCCTCAAGCGAAATGGCCTCAACGGCCGAGATCCTGACGACGATCGCCGGCAAGACGACGGCCGAGACTACCGCCGCGCTCAGTGCCACCAAAACCGCCGAGGAGAATGTGCACTCGGTCGCCAGCGCATCCGAAGAGCTTTATGCCTCGGTGCAGGAAATCAGCGCCCAGCTCGCCAATGCCGCCGAGGTAACCCGTGGTGCCGTGGTGCAGGCCAATACGGCCGCCGAGAATGTGGAATCGCTCAAGCTCGCAGGCGACAAGATCAGCAACGTGATCGACCTGATCAACGACATTGCCGAGCAGACGAACCTCTTGGCGCTCAATGCCACCATCGAGGCCGCGCGGGCGGGAGATGCGGGCAAGGGCTTTGCCGTTGTCGCCAGCGAGGTCAAAACGCTTGCGACCCAGACGGCAAGAGCCACGCAGGAAATCTCCGCCCAGATTGGCAATATGCAAAAGGCGACAGTTGAGACCGTATCCGTGGTTGGCCAGATCACCAAGACGATCGAACAGGTCAATTCGATCTCGGTCACCATCGCCAGCGCTGCAGAACAGCAGGCGGCCGCCACGCAAGAGATCAGCAAGAGCACGCAATATGCCGCTCAGGGCACGATGACGGTCACGCAAAGTATCTCGAGCGTATCACGGCTGACGGACGAGAATGACGCTGCGACGACCGAGGTCCGCGAAGCTTCTTCCGAGCTCGCGATGCAGGCGGAGAAACTGAACGAAGCGCTGAAAACATTCCTTCAGGAAATCCGCAGCGACGCCTGAGGCCAGTATTAGCCGAGGCCGGGGCCTCAGGCCGCCTTGCGGTCGGCCTGTGTGCGGTAGCGTTTATAGTCGAGAAGATTGCCGTCAAACTCGCTGACCGTGCCCTTGTCGATAAGCCAGTAGCTATCGACCACCGTTTCGATAAGCGATGTATCGTGCGAGACGAGCACAACGGCGCCTTCAAACTCCTGCAGCGCGAGAGTGAGCGCGGCCCGCACTTCCAGATCAAGGTGATTTGTGGGCTCGTCAAGCAGCAACAGGTTGGGCCTGTCCCAGATAATCATGGCAAGCACAAGCCGCGATTTCTCGCCGCCCGACATGGTGCCGGTTTCCTGGAACACGGTCTTGTCCGAAAAATCGAAAGTGCCGAGATAGGTCCTGAGCTCCTGCTCGCGCGCCTGCGGGGCCTTCTTCTTCATGTGCCAGAGCGGCGACTGCTCCGGGTCCAGCGTCTCGAGCTGGTGCTGGGCGAAATAGCCGATATTGAGCTTGCGGTCGCGGATCACTTCACCGCCCGCGCTTTCGATCTCGCCGGCGATCATTTTGATAAGGGTCGATTTGCCGGCCCCATTGCGGCCGAGAAGACCGACGCGCGTGCCCGCCCCGATATTCAGGGTGATGTCGCCAAGGATCGATTTGCCGGGATAGCCGGCATCCGCGCCCGTGGCTTCCCAAAGCGTTGTTGCCATCGCATCGGGCTCGCGGAATTTGAAGGTGAAGGGGGTATCCACATGGGCGGCCGCCACGCGCTCCAGCTTCGCCAGCGCCTTGATGCGGCTTTGCGCCTGCCGCGCTTTCGAGGCCTGCGCCTTGAAGCGGTTGATGAAGGACGACATATGGGCGATCTGGCGCTGCTGCTTCTCATACAGCGACTGCTGCTGCATCAGCTTCTCGGCGCGCATATTCTCATAGTCCGAATAGCCGCCGGTATAGAGCGTGAGCGTGCCACCGGCGAGCTCGAGGATACGGTCCACGGTGGCATCGAGGAAGTTGCGGTCGTGCGAGATCATCAGCACGGTGCCGTCAAACGCCTTCAGCCAGTCCTGCAGCCAGACGATGGCTTCAAGGTCAAGGTGGTTGGTCGGCTCATCGAGCAGCAGCAGGTCCGACCGGCACATCAGCGCGCGGGCGAGATTGAGCCGCATCCGCCAGCCGCCCGAGAAGGACGACACCGCATTTTCATGCACGGCTTCATCAAACCCGAGACCTACCAGCAGCTCCGCCGCGCGGCGCTCCACCGAATAGGCGTCGATCCGCATGAATTCTTCATGGATACGGGCAATCTCGAACCCGTCTTCGGCTTCTTCGGCCTTCGCGAGTTCAGCTTCCAGCGCGCGGAGCTCAATATCGCCGTCAATCGCGAACTGCAGGGCCGATTGCGGGCTGCCTTCGGTTTCCTGCGCCACATGGGCGATGCGCCACTTGGCCGGAAAATCAACCGTGCCGGCCTCGGCGATCAGCTCACCGCGCAAAAGGGCAAACAGCGAGGATTTGCCCGCTCCGTTGCCACCCACAAGGCCCATCTTCTCGCCGGCGTTCAGATTGAAGGAGCCGTCCTTGAACAGCAGCTTGGCCCCGCGCCGCAGCGCCACGTCGGTGAAGGTGATCATGTGAGACAGTCCCGTGAATGCAATGAGCAGCGCTTATACAGAGTTCCACGCTGCATCGCACAAAAATATTGCTGTCGCTTTAACGCAAATAAAAAGCCCCGCCAAAAGGCAGGGATTTTAGGTCAATAGGGAGGGAGATGGCGCACCCGAACCTCAGGTTACCATATCGAAGAATAGCCCGCCATGTGGCGACGCCTGCGCACCGCTATGCCAGACAGACAGAAGCCGATCAGCAGGAACGTCCATGATGAAGGTTCAGGCACGGCAGGGATTGCACTGTCGGACACCAAGCCCATGGACAGGTTGTAAATATAGGCTTGACCTGATTTCCCGCCGCCATATTCGAAACGAAGCAACCCAAATCTATCCTCTAGGTCGTTAAAATAGTTTAGGTTGTAGAGGTCCGGCGTATGGAACACCAAACTAGCCTGAAGGCCACTAAGATAAAGCCTATCAATCAATATGTCATTGCCAGCGATGTTCACGTTGGCATCGCCCTCATATATGATGCTTAACTGCGAATATTCGTAGAATGACTCAACGACCAAGCCCGAGTTTTTAGTGTGGTAAAGCACAAAAGACTTATCACCCACTTTCACATAGCCGGTTGAAGCCTTGTAGCGAGCGTACGTTATGTAGTCCGGGTTATACTCGTCAGCGTATTCTTCGATCAAACGGTTGCTTCCAAGACTAAACGCAACATCGAAAGAAGTTTGAAGGCCGGAAGTGACGCCGAAAGCCGTAGCTTGCTCTGTATTGGCAAACTGCATTGTCCCGTTGAAGACATATCCTGCCCAAGCAGCTTCACCGGGCTGAACAAAACCGCCAAGAAGCAGCAATATGACAGGAAGAAGTTTGGATTTGATTCTCATGCTGAGTCTCCATGAAAGTTGTGCAATGCACGGGCGACTCAGCACATCTAGGTGAATTCTAGTAAAAACTGTTTTTTGGTCAATCTTTGGTCGAAAATATTGGATTCCAACCTGAAAAACAAAAAGCCCCGCCGGAAGGCAGGGCTTTTTCGTCGATCAGGGGAGAAGTGGCGCGCCCGAAGAGATTCGAACTCCTGACCCTCAGATTCGTAGTCTGATGCTCTATCCAGCTGAGCTACGGGCGCGCATTCCTCAGGGGCCGTCAAAACCGGCCCCGGCTGATGTGGGGCGCAACCTAATCAGATTGCCCTGCCAATGCAAGAGGGAAATGACTTTTTCTTGGCGGGGCAGGAAAAGGCCATTAGCGTAGCCTCCGAACCGACCGAAGAACGGGACAAAAGTAATGATCCTGCGCCCGCCCGCGCCCCTGATACCCGCCCTTGCTGCCGCCTTTCTCGTCGCCGGATGCGCCGGGCAGGGCGATTGGCCGTCGCTGACCGATCCGTTGCCGGATCCGGCGGCACGCACCACGCCCTACAAGGACCCGAACGCCCGCCCGCGCGAGATCGCCCCGCCGGCCGGGGGTGACGAGGCAGCGGACACCGTGCCCGAATCGGCCGAGGAAGCCGCCGCCCGCTTTGTCGAGGTTGAAGCGGCCTATGATGCTGCCCTCAAGGCCTATATCGGGGCTCGCGATTCGATCGCCGCAGCCCCCGACAAGGATGTGGCGGGGGACCGCTGGCGCGAGGCGCAGTTGCTGCTGACCCGTGCGAGCTTCGTACGCGAACGACTGATTCCGTTGATGGATCTTTCGGAGGCGGCAGCCGCCCTTTATGCAGCGTCGGACACATTGGTCGCGTCCGAGCGGCAGAAGCTGAAAGCGTTGAAGCCTTAACCGGTAGCGGCCGCCACGGCCTTTTCCACCGCCCGCGCCACACAGTCCGCCGCGAGCGTGCCGAGGACGGCCAGCGTGGCGGCGAGCGGGCCGGAGGCGGATTTTTCGCCGGTTGCCATGGCGAAAATCGTGTCGCCATCAAACGGGGTATGGATCGGACGAATCGTCCGCGCGAGGCCATCCTGCGCCATGATGGCGAGGCGCCGACAGGCGGCTTTATCAAGCGTCGCATTCGTTGCCACGCAGCCGATTGTCGTGTTGCCGCCCACAAGGCCGAGCTTCGGCAGGATCACCTCGCCGTGCTGCATCGCGCCCGGCGCCACTTCCCCGAAGCAATTGACGGCAATGAGGGCCGCGACCGCCGTGCCGTCCTCGAGCACAAGGCTTGCCGTGCCGATCCCGCCCGGCTTGCTGCCGGCAAGCGCGCCGTAACCCGCTCCGGCGCGGCCCTGCCGAATCGGCTCGCCCACCGCTATCAGCGCCCTGATACCGAGATCACGGTAAGGCGGCGTATCGCCCCAGTCCTTGTCGCCGCCATTGGCGAGATCGAAAAGAATGGCCGAAGGCACCACAGGCACAGCGCGGGGGCCAAGCGGCAGGCCGATGCCACGTGAGGACAGCATTGCCGTCACCCCGTCTGCCGCCGCGAGCCCGAAGACGGAGCCGCCCGACAGCACAAGGCCGTGGAATGTGTCGATAAGGCAGGTGGGGTCGAGCGCATCGGTATCCCGCGTACCGGGCGCGCCGCCGCGCACATCCACGCCCATGGCAACAGGTGCATCGGGCAGGATGACCGTTGTGCCGGTGCGGACGCGGGTGTCTTCCGCCTGCCCGACCTTCAGCCCCTTTATATCTAGGAGCGAATCACCGGGGCCAGGGCGGGCGGAGACCTGCATGGCTCAATCCTCGCCGTCGGGGTCGGGGCCCGGCAGGCAGACCCGGAAGGTGGTGCCGCCCTCGCCCGTTTCCTTCAGCCCAATCTGGCCGCCGTGGGCAAGCACGATGTCGCGTGCGATGGCAAGGCCGAGGCCGGAGCCACCCGCCTTGGCGACCGCCAGGAACGGCTTGAACAGGTTCGGCACCAGATGCGCCGGAATACCGGGGCCGGTGTCGGTGATATCGATATGGAAGGTGCCGGTATCATCACGTTCCGCCGTGAAGGTGATGGAGCCCGCTTGCCCCTGCGCTTCGTGCGCGTTGCGGGCGAGATTGAGGAACACCCGGTGCAGCTGGTTGCCGTCACCCCAGATCCAGAAGTCCTTCGGGAAATTGAAATAGACCTTGAAGTCGCCGTCGTCATCAAGCCCGAGCGTGGCGGCCACGTCTTCAAGAAGCGGCAACAGCGGCGTTTCGCCCTTCACGGGGGCGGGCTCATCGGCGCGACCATGGCGGAGCGTGCGTTCGCAAAGCGCCACCGCGCGGCTGACGGATGTCATCAGGCGGCGCGCCACCGGCACGATGCGCGGATCATCGACCTTCGAAAGACGGTCGGTCGCCAGTTGCGCGGTCGTCAGGATATTGCGGAGGTCATGATTGATCTTGGAAACCGCCTCGCCAAGCTCAGCGAGGCGCGTTTTTTCCTTCAGGTTCGCCTGCAGTTCGTCCTGCATGCGGACAAGTTCGCGGCTCACCACGCCGATCTCGTCGCGGCGGCGCACCAGCCGGCGGTGCGGTCCCTTGGCTTCGGGATGCAGGCGGAAACTGACGATGGTGTTCTTAAGCCGCCGCATGGGGCGCACCATCAGCCAGTGAAGGGCAAGATAAACACCCAGCCCCACCATCACCGACACGATGACGGACAGGATAAGGACGTTCGAGCTATAGGCCACCATGGCTTCATAGAGGCCCATTTCGCTCATGGTGATCTCGACCCAGCGAGTGCCGGGCAGCGAAGGCTCCCCCACCACCCGGATGATGCGGCCGCCCTTGGCCTGGAAGGTATCGAAGGCATCGGCGATCAGCATGCCGAGCGACGCCTGCCGGAGGTCGATGACCGCGTCGGCTTCAGCCGGCATCAGGTCGAACCCGAGCATCAGGCTCTTGTCTTCCCGGCGCACGATCACGGCGATCACACCGGCAGTTTCCAGAAGCTGCTGCTCAAGCCGCGGGCTCACCATATGGCCCGGCGCTTCCTCGAGCGAAAGGGCGGCCACTTGCGCAGCGATCAGCCGTTCTTCCAAAAAGCCCTGCCGGTAGGCGGCGATCCAGGGCATGAAGACAAGCAGCTCCACCACCGTGATGAAAAACACGGTGAGCGCTAGCAAACGGGAGCGCAAGGAGGAGGTGATGGGTCTGTATCTGTCTGGCATCTTTATATCTGTTGGCGGCCACTGCCGCATGGGTCTGATGAAACTATGCGGCCTTTCAAGCGCTTGGCAAGCCTTGTTCGTACCTCTATGATGGCAGGCGGAAAATCGCGGTGCCTGTCCGTTTCGCCTGAAAATCGACCATTCCACGGTTGACTCGTGCCAAGGGCGGGGCTATACAGCGCGCTCGAATTTGATGCGCAGGCAGCGCCTATAACGCTGGAACCGCGCGATAAAGCTGGAGTTGGACACGTGAAACGTACCTATCAACCGAGTGTGCTCGTCCGCAAGCGCCGTCATGGTTTCCGCGCTCGCAAGGCAACCGTTGGCGGTCGCGCCGTCCTTGCTGCCCGCCGCGCGCGTGGCCGCAAGCGCCTGTCGGCCTAAGGCCTGACACGGAGCGAACGCGGGGCGCCATGGTGCCCCGGCGGAAAGCTGCATTTCGAATGCCGACCGAGAGTTATCCGGTCGGCTTTCGTCTTTTGAGGGGCTGAAAAAGGCATGAGCGGGCAAGAGGCCAAGGCCGCCAAGGCGCTCCATCGGGTCACCGAACGGCCCGACTATCTTGCCATTGCCGCCACCGGCCGCAAATGGATCACCCCCGCTTTCATCCTGCAGGCCCGGCCGGGCGAGAAGGACACGCCACCGCGCACCGGCTTCACGGTTTCCAAAAAGGTCGGAAATTCGGTGATCCGCAACCGGGCCCGCCGCCGCCTGAAGGAAGCCGCCCGGGCGATTCTGCCCGAAAAGGGTGTGAAGGGCTGGGATTATGTGCTGGTGGGCCGGCAGGCCGCCGTCGACTATCCTTTTGAGAAGCTGAAAGCCGATCTTTCCTGGGGGCTCGCCAAGCTTGACGCCGGGGCCGATCTCGTCGGCGGCAAGGCGAAGCCCGAGCGGCGCGAAAATGCCCCGAAATCCAAAGGAAAGTCTTGAAATGCGCTCCCCGCTTGCCATCTGTCTGAGCGGGCTCGTGCGCTTTTACCGCTATTTCATTTCACCGCTTCTTGGCCAGAATTGCCGTTACCAGCCCACCTGCAGCGCCTATGCGCTTGAAGCGATCCGTCTTCATGGTGGACTTAAGGGTGGTTGGCTGGCAATAAAGCGCGTCATGAAATGCCATCCGTGGGGCGGCTCGGGCTACGACCCGGTCCCGCCCGCGGATACATGAAGTCTAATCGGGATGAAACGTCACTATGGGTGATAACAAGAATCTGTTCATTGCGCTCGGTCTCGCGCTCCTCGTCATGATCGGCTACGACAAGCTTTACCTGCAGCCGAAAATGGAAGCCGCCCAGCGCGAGCTGGAGGCGCAGGACGCCCTGAAAAAGGCGGACGCGACCGGCGATGCGCTGTCGACCGCAAGCCCGGCCCCGGCCGACGACCTTGCCATCGCCCCGCACGACGATCTCGGCACTGCGGCTGCCGCACCCGCCACCAAGGCCGTGGCAGCCCTGCCCGACGCCGGCTCGGTGAAGATCGAGACGCCGGAACTGAAAGGTTCGCTGTCGCTGCGCGGTGCGCGTTTCGATGATCTGGTGCTCGTGAAGCATAGCGTGTCACTCGAGGACGACCGCCCGGTCCGCCTCCTGACCCCGCTTGCTGACGAGCGCTCCTATTTCGTGCGCTTCGGCTGGGCCGCGCGCGGCAAGGATGCTGGCTATGTACCCGGCGACCAGACGGTCTGGACCGCTGACAATGCGACGCTGACCCCCGACACCCCTGTCACTCTCTCCTGGACGAACGAAGCCGGTGTGCGCTTCACCCAGAAGATCGAGGTCGACAAGGAATTCATGTTCAAGGTGACCCAGTCGGTCACCAACAGCTCCGGCGAAGCGCTGGACCTTGCCCCTTACGGCCTTATCAACCGTGACGGCCAAGTGAAGACCGAAGGTCTTTACATCCTTCACGAAGGTCCGCTTGGTGTGTTCAACGGCACGCTTGAGGAAAAAAGTTATTCGGACCTTGAAGACGACGGCAATTTCGAGACCTCGTCCAAGGGCGGCTGGCTTGGCATCACCGACAAATACTGGATGACGGTGCTGATCCCGGACCAGAATGCCGAACTGTCGCGCGCCCGCTTCGTGCGGCAGGCAACCGGCGGCATGCTGCGCCACCGTGTCGACTATGTTGAAAGCTGGCAGGCTGTGGCCGCCGGCAGCAGCCGCGAAGACGTGACCCATTTCTATGCGGGCGCCAAGATCGTTTCGGCGATCGACGACTATGAAACCAGGCTCGATATTCCGCTTTTCGACCGCGCCATCGACTGGGGCTGGTTCTACTGGCTGACCCGTCCGATCTTCAAAGGGCTGCATTATCTCTTTGAACTGACCGGCAACTTCGGCATCGCCATCCTTGTGATGACGGTCCTCATCAAGCTCGCCCTCTTCCCGCTTGCCAACAAATCCTATGTGTCGATGAGCCACATGAAGATGGTGCAGCCGAAGATCAAGGCGCTGCAGGAACGCCACAAGGATGACAAGGCCCGCCTGCAGCAGGAAATGATGGAGCTTTACAAGAAGGAAAAGATCAACCCGCTCGCCGGCTGCCTGCCGGTGCTGGTGCAGATCCCGATCTTCTTCTCGCTCTATAAGGTGCTCTATGTGACGATCGAGATGCGCCACCAGCCCTTCTTCGGCTGGGTGCAGGATCTGTCGGCACCTGACCATTTCACCCCGGTCAACCTCTTTGGCCTGATCCCGTGGGACCCGCCGGCCATGATCGCCATCGGCGTCTGGCCGATCCTGATGGGCCTCACCATGTGGCTGCAACAGAAGATGAACCCGCAAACGGGCATGGACCCGACGCAGGCAAAGGTCATGATGTTCCTGCCGATCATCTTCACCTTCATGCTGGCGCAGTTCGCCGCAGGCCTCGTGATCTACTGGACCTGGAACTCGCTTCTGTCGGTCGCCCAGCAATGGGTGATCATGCGCCGTGAAGAAGCCCGCGTGGCCCGGAGCTCCAAAGCGTGACCGAAGAAGCCCGCTTCACACCTGAACAGATGGAAACCGGCCGGCTGATGCTGGCCGGTCCCGTCGAGTTCGTCATGGGGGCCGTGAAGCTGGACCAGCTTCTGGGTGCTGACCGCCCGGAAGTGGCCTTCGCCGGCCGCTCGAACGTCGGCAAATCGAGCCTTGTGAATGCCCTGACCGGCCGCAAGACGCTGGCGCGTACCTCGAACACGCCGGGCCGCACGCAGGAGCTGAACTATTTCCGTGCGGGTGAAGAGATGAACCTGCCGATGTATCTCGTCGATCTGCCGGGATACGGCTATGCCAAGATCGAACGCAAGCGCGTGGAGCGCTGGACCCATCTGGTGAAATCCTTCCTGCGCGGCCGCCCGACCCTGCGCCGGGTGCTCCTACTCATCGATAGCCGGCATGGCCTCAAGGAAAACGACCGCGAGATCATGAAGATGCTTGATGACGCAGCCGTCAATTACCAGATCGTGCTGACGAAGCTCGACAAACTGACAACGCCCGAACGCGCCAAGATCATTGAAAAAACCGCGGCTGACGCCAAAACCTTCATCGCTTGCCACCCCATCGTGCTCGCCACCTCCAGCGAGAAGGGCTGGGGCCTTGAAGAACTTCGGGCCGAAATCGCCCAGATAGCCGCGAACGGCTGAGGCCGCCGTCAGCCCGTTGCCTCAAGCGTCGCGATGATCGCCTCGCGGAGGGCAGCCATCGCCTCTTCGCTCACCGCGCCCGATTCCGCTTCCTTTTCCACCTGCTCCGCGGCCTCGCCAAGCGCCAGCGCGCCGAAGGTACGGGCCGTGCTTTTTAGCGCATGGGATTCGACATCCAGGAGTGCCCAATTCCCGCCATCATGATGGGCGAAAAGGGCCTCGAGTGCGTCTTCGACCTCTGCCCGGAAGCTTGCCATCAGCACACGGGCGGTTTCCTCGCCCACATCGGCTTTTATGCGTTCGAACGGGTCTGGATCGAAGGTCGGAACGTCGGTCATCATTCAGCGTTTCCTTACGGTAACCTGCATTATTTCCTTTCCCCTACCCCATGGCTTCGCTAGTGTCGCGCCAATTCTGAATCCGAGGAAACCATCATGCGTCAGCATACCCCCCTGCAGAATATTCTTGCCACCGCCCTTCTCAGCCTCGCCCTCGTCGCATGCGACAGCAGCAAGCCGAAGGAAGCAGAAGCCCCGAAGGACGAAGCCGCGACCGAAGCGCCGGCCGGCACCGAGGCAGGCACCGAGACCAATACCGAAGAAGAAAGCCCCATCGATATGACCGCACTAGCCGCCTATAAGGAAAAAAACGAAGCGTATCTCGCTGAGAATGCCACCAAGGAAGGCGTGACGGTTGCCGAATCCGGCCTGCAATATGTTGTGGAAAAAGACGGCGAAGGCGCCTCGCCCACCGCTGAAAGCTATGTGGTTGTTCACTATGCCGGCCGCCTCATCGATGGCACCGAGTTTGACAGTAGCTACAAGCGCGGCGAACCCGCCACCTTCCCCGCCGGCCGCCTGATCAAGGGCTTCACCGAAGCGCTTCTGATGATGAAGGAAGGCGCCAAGTGGCAGATCACCATCCCCGCCGAGATTGCCTATGGCAACATGGACCGTGGCCCGATCCCCGCGAACTCGACCCTTATCTTCGATCTCGAACTGATCAAGGTGACAAGCGAGGAAGAGCTGATCGCCGATATGAAAGCGCCGCAGGAAGCCTATCTCGCCGAGAATGCCAAGAAAGCCGGTGTCACCACCACCGCTTCCGGCCTGCAGTACAAGGTCGTGGAATCCGGTGACGGCAAAAGCCCGACCGACACCTCGACCGTTGTCGTCCATTATGCCGGCCGCCTGATTGACGGCACCGAGTTCGACAGCAGTTACAAGCGCGGCGAGCCCATCGACTTCCCGGTCAATGGCGTGATTCCCGGCTGGACTGAAGCCCTGCTCCTGATGAAGGAAGGCGACAAGTGGGAACTGACCATCCCGTCAGATCTCGGCTACGGCGCCCGCGGTGCCGGCCAGGACATTCCGCCCTATTCGACCCTCGTGTTCGATGTGGAGCTTCTTGAAGTCCGCTGAGCCGGGCTTATATCGAGATAAGCGGAAGGGGCCTTCGTGGCCCCTTTTTGCTGGCCTCGCCTTGAAATTTATCCGCGCTGGCCAAGCCAAATGTAATATTGTAACAGTCTCCCGCCGGGTGGATGGTCCAGCCGGCCTTGTTGGGACCCGTTCCTGCCGATGCTACTTGCCCTGATCCTGTCGATGATGGCC
The DNA here is from genome assembly GCF_026719705.1 of Pseudokordiimonas caeni. Classification (GTDB taxonomy): domain Bacteria; phylum Pseudomonadota; class Alphaproteobacteria; order Sphingomonadales; family Kordiimonadaceae; genus Gimibacter; species Gimibacter caeni. Next base: position 182,715 of record NZ_JAPPRR010000002.1, read on the forward strand.
GTGCTGGCCGCGCCGCTTCTGGCACGGCTCACCGATGGCCGTCCGGCCTACCGCGCCGGGCTCGACGGTTTTGTGATCGTGGTTGTCTTCGGCCTTATCTTCCTGACCCTGCTGCCCGAGGCGCTGGCGCACGGCGGTCTCGCCGCTTTCCTTGTCGCGGCCCTCGGTTTCGCGCTGCCGTGGCTGGCCGAACTGATGCTGCATCATGCCGAGGCCAAGGCACACCGCGCCTTCCTCGCTATCGCCTTCATCGCCATCCTGCTGCATGAGGCCAGCGACGGGGCGATCCTCGCCCTTGCGGCCGGGCATGAGGGTGCTGCATTTGTGGCAACCGGCATCGTGGTGCACCGGATCGGTGTTGCCGTGGCACTATGGTGGCTGTTCCGCCCGTTCCTGAGCCAGAGGTCCGGCTATCTGATGCTTGCAACCCTCGCAGCTGTTTCCGGGCTTGGCTATGGTGCCGCCACCATCGCGCTTGATTGGCACGGCATTCCCATCGTCGGCTACTGGCAGGCGTTTGCCGCCGGATCGCTGCTGCATATCGTGCTGCATCCTCTGGAAGAAGACCCGGCGACCGAACGCGAGACCCGCAGGGGCCAGCAGGCCGGCACACTTGCCGGTGTGCTCCTCCTGATGGCCTTCGCACTCAGCCACATGATGCACAGCGGCCACGATCATGTGGCGGGTGTGGAAAGCCACGCCAACGCCATCGACCTGATGGCGACGACAGGCCATACGCTGGCGCCGCTGCTTCTCGGCCTTGTCCTTTCGGGTATCGCCTTCGGTTATGTGCGCCACCGCCACAAGCGGCTGGAAGGTTGCCGCGACGGGCTGGACCTTGCCGCGCCCTGGTCGCTTCTCCTTTGGCTTGCCGTTACCGTGATTGCCCTGCTGCGCCCCGGCTGGTTCCCCGAACCGCCAGCCGGCACCGTGCGGATCGATTTCATGCTGATACTGTGGAGCATCCTGACGCTTGCCTCCTTCCTGCGGATGGGCGCCCGGCGCTTTGTCGGCACGCTGATGCCGCGCACGCCTTTCGCGCGGCTGCATGCCCATCATACGGTCGGGCATCACCATCATCATGGGCATGGCCATGGCAAGGACCATTCCCATCATAGTCACGAGAGACAATCCTGATGCGTTTCGAGGATAAATCGATTGTCGTCACCGGCGGCACGTCCGGCTTCGGCGAAAGCATTGTGCGGGCCTTTGCGGCCGAGGGCGCCAATGTCTGGTTCTGCGGCCTGATCGATGCCGAGGGCGAGCGTGTTGTCGCCTCGCTGCGGGATGCACCGGGCAAGGCCTTCTACCGGCATGCCGATGTGCGCGACGAACCATCCGTACATGCCTTCATCGACGCAGCGGCGGGTCAGGCCGGCGGGATCGATATTGCGGTCAATAATGCCGGCATCAGCCACAAGGCCGCCCGCTTCGCCGATCAGGACCTTGCCATCGTCGAGGATGTGTGGCGCACCAACGTGATGGGTGTGTGGCATGCCATGCGGCGCGAAATCCACCACATGCTGCAGGCGGGCCGGGGCGGCGCCATCGTCAATACCGCCTCGATCCTGTCGAAATCAGGAGCGGAGTGGATGACGGCTTACGGCATGAGCAAACATGCGGTCGTCGGTATCACCAAATCGGCGGCGATGGATTATGCGGCGGATGGCATCCGTATCAATGCCATCTCACCCGGCCCCATGCGCACCCCGATGCTGGACCGCGCACTCGCCGATATCGGCGGGGATATGAGCAAATTTGCAGGCGGCTTTCCGAAAGGCGGGCCTGCGGACCCTGCCGTTGTTGCCCGTACTGTCCTGTATCTCGCCAGCGACGAGGCCGCCTACATGACCGGCGCCAATGTCGTCGTGGACGGTGCGACGAGCGACACCATCTGACGCCGAGGATTTACAAGCGCCTGAAAAGGTTGCAATATCCAAAAAACTTGAACTATTCCCCAAACCGAGAGCCGACATGATCCTCGAATCCCGCAGCATCATCTTTTCGCACGACGAGCTTACCATCGCGCTTCGTCCGCTGCTGGAGCAAAAAGGCATTTTCGAGGAAATCGCAGGCGACGCGCTAAAAGCCAGCCTTGACGAAGAAGGCGAGGTTCAGGTGAAGGTCATGGCCGAGGGCTATGACGAGGTTGCCCCGATGAACAGCCGCGAGGTCGGCGTCGCGGTGCTCAATCATTGCATCGACAAGGGCATTCCCCTGCCGCGCGGGTCCTACAAGGAACTGGCACTGAGGGGCGATCATATTGCCCTGATCGTGCGGCTGCAAACGGGTGACACCGAAGCAGCCGGCGCGATGGGCTTCTGATCGCCCGACCCTTATCCCTTATTCCGGCAGGAAATCCGGTACCGACAGGTAACGCTCGCCCGTGTCGTAGCAGAAGCCGAGCACGCGGCCCTTGCCGATCTCATCGAGCTTTGCGGCAATCGCCGCGAGGGTGGCACCTGAGGAAATCCCCACAAGGATGCCTTCCTTCGTCGCCAGCTTGCGAGCCATGTCCTTCGCGGCATCGGGCGCGACCTGCACCACACCGTCCGTCTGCTTCAGGTCCATCACATCGGGGATGAAGCCGGCACCGATCCCCTGAATGGGGTGCGGGCCGGGCTGGCCGCCCGAGAGAACCGGCGACAGGGTCGGCTCCACCGCATAGACCTTGAGGCCTGAAAAACGCTTCTTCAGCGCCTTGGCACAGCCGGTGATATGGCCGCCGGTGCCGACGCCGGTGATGAGATAATCGAGGCCGTCGGCAAAATCGGCGGCGATTTCCTCGGCGGTCGTGCGTTCATGTACGGCGACGTTTGCGGGGTTCTTGAACTGCTGCGGGATCCAGCCGCCGGGCGTGTCGGCCAGCAATTCCTCGGCGCGGGCCACCGCCCCCTTCATGCCAAGCTCCTTGGGTGTCAGCACGAACTCGGCGCCGTACGCGAGCATCAACCGGCGGCGTTCGATCGACATCGATTCCGGCATCACCAGAATGAGCCGGTAACCTTTCACAGCGGCAACCATGGCAAGCCCGATCCCGGTGTTGCCGGAGGTCGGCTCGATGATCGTGCCACCGGACTTCAGGGCGCCGCTCTTCTCCGCGTCCTCGATCATGGCAAGGGCGATCCTGTCCTTGATCGAGCCGCCGGGGTTGGCGCGTTCGAGCTTCAGCCAGACATCATGGTCCGGAAACAGGCGCGACAGGCGCACATGCGGGGTCCCGCCAATTGTGTCGAGAACGGATTGGGCTTTCATCTGATTTCCCCCAGAAAGGATTGTCGGGTCACGCCTTGCGGCGGGTGTCGATCGGGATGATTTCCTCGGTGTCGCACGGACGGAACATCACGCGCGACCATGCCGGGACCGACCGGGTGAGCCATACGTTACCACCGATCACCGAATTCGCACCAACAACCGTGTCGCCACCAAGGATCGTGGCGTTCGCATAGATCACCACATTGTCCTCGATGGTCGGATGGCGTTTCTTCGCGCGCATGCTTTCATCCACCCGGAGCGCACCGATGGTGACCCCCTGATAGATTTTCACATTGTTGCCGATGATGGCGGTCTCCCCGATCACCACCGACGTGCCGTGGTCGATATGAAGCGACTTGCCGATCGTCGCGCCGGGGTGGATATCGATCCCGGTGCGGTGATGGGCAAATTCGGTGATCATGCGCGGCAACAGTGGTACGCCGAGCTTCAGCAGCGCATGCGCCACCCGGTAGGCCGTGATCGCATAGAAGCCGGGATAGCTGAGGATGACCTCATCCAGCGACGTCGCCGCCGGATCGCCTTCACGCAAGGCCTCGGCGTCCGCATGGCAGGCATCGGCAATCGTCGGCAATTGGTCCAGAAACGCACAGGTGATGGCATCGGCCTCATGAGCGCGTTCAGGGAGCAAGGCGGCGATCAGGCGGGCAAGCTCGTCCCGCGCCGTCGCCAGCATGCCGTCAACCGGCGTGTCCCGCTCACCCTCCGGCAGGAAGTGCGGAAACATGAGGGACAGGATGCGGCAATAAAGCTGACCGCCCGAGCTGACCGACAGGGGCGGGATGCGGCCGTAACGCGCGCGCTGCGCGGTCAGCCGGGTTTTCAGATCACCGGCTGGGGCCGGTGCCTCGGTGGCGGATATCTTTTTTGAACTGTTCATGGCGCCTCTCCTCGCTGCGCCTCCATAGTTTAGACCTATCGGGCGGCGCTACAAGGGGACCTTGCGCGAGAATTTCTTCACAAATTCGAGACTTGGCCTACTTATCCTTGTCCACCGATGCTGGCAGCAGGTGTCCGTAGCCCGCTTCCACGAAAAGTTCGTCGCTGCGCTTCACCACGTCGCGCTCGATCGCCTTCATGAATTCGTCTTTCGTCAGGCCCGACGGGATCGGTGCGCCGATCTCGAAAACGGCGATGCCGGAGCGATGGAAAAAGCCCTTGCGCCAGAAAAGGCCGGTGTTGGTGGCAACCGGCACGACGGGCAGTCCCCCCGCCTTCTGGATGAAATAGGCACCGGACTTGAGCGGCCTATATTGGCCGGGCTTGGTGCGGGTCGCCTGCGGGTAAACGATGATCGGCTGGCCGCCGTCGTGAACGATCTTCGAGACAGCATCCATTTCCTTGTGGGCGGTGCCGGACTGACGATCCACCCGGATGATGCCTACCTTTGAGAGGATCGGGCCGATGAAGGGCAGGCCGAACAGTTCTTTCTTCGCCAGTGCCGTGACATCCTGCCGCACATTGTAGGTCAGGATCGGATCAAGGTTCGACTGGTGCGCCGCCGCGATGATGACCGGGCCGGTCTTCGGCAGGTTTTCAAGGCCGCGGTATTCCCACTTGATCCCCATCACGATACGCGCGATCCAGGCGGAGCCAAGGCAGTAGCCATGGATGCCCTTGCGCACAAAGGCCTGGCTGACCGGCAGGTAGCAGAAGATCGACAGGATTCCTGTGTACAGGATCGTGAAGGGATAGAAGGTCAGGTTGAACAGGACGGACCGCAGGGCGTCTGTCAGGCGGTGTATCACGATGCTCTCTCCCTTCAGGGCCGGGTTTCCAGCCACTTGCGCGACCTATTGGCATTCGCCGGTGCGTTGACACAAGCAGAAAAAAGGTTAGCGTGTCGAAAATCAAGACCGAAGGGGGACAGGTTGATGATTGACCGCGCTGATGACAAGCGCCGGGACGAGCGGCTCGATGTTGCTTGGCGGGGCACACTGACGCTGGAATCCGGTGATCAGTATGATTGCCAAGTACAGGATGTGGCACTGGCCGGCACGCTTGTCCATTGCATCGCCCCCGTGAAGGTCGGCGACGAAGCCATCCTGATGATCGACGGCCTTGGCGAATTCGCCGGCGAGGTCCGCTGGGTCGGCACCGGCGCCTTCGGGATGGGGCTCGTCATCGGCCCCGACATCAAGCTGAAGCGCTATGCCGAAACGGCGGGCGCCGACCTTTCGCAGAAGCCCGAACTGCCCGACGAGAATTAGAGAAGCGCCCCGACCCAAAGGCCGGAGCGCATGTGCGGGGCTGGAGGGCGCCCAAGTGATGTCCGCTCTTTACGCGGCTTCTTCCTCAAGATCGGCCAAATGGTCGGCCAGTGCCTTTTGGAAGGCGGGCCGGGCTTCGCAGCGGGCGAGATAAGCTGCAAGCTTCGGCTGACCCGCCACCAGATCGGTATGCCGCAGGATGCGCAGGACAGTCGCCATCATGAGGTCACCCGCTGTGAAACTGCCTTCCAGATAGTCCTTGTCGCCCAAGCGCCCGGCGAGAGCCGCAAGGCGGCGTTCGATCATCGACACCACTTCGGGGCGGCGTTCCTTGGCCCATGCCTCGTTCGGATAGAAGAGATCGATGGTCGCCAACTGCTGCACCACACCCTCAACAGAATTGAGGGCAGCAAACATCCAGCTGATCGCCTTGATCCGTGCCTTCGGATCCTTCGGCAACAGGCTTTCCGACTGTTCGGCAATATTCAGGACAATGGCACCGGATTCGAAAAGATCGAAACCATCCTCGATATAGACAGGCACCTGCGCGAATGGCTGCAGGGCGCGATATTCGGGCGATTCCTTCTCTTCCTGGCTGATCCGCCGCACGTCATAGGGAAGGCCGGCCTCTTCAAGCGCCCAGCGAACGCGCAGGTCGCGCACCAGTCCTTTTGCGAAGGGCGGCACCCATTTGAAGGTGGTGACGGTACGTCTGGTCATGGCTCAGGCCTCCACAATCGTGTTGAAGCCGCCGAAGATCATGCGTTTGCCATCGAAGGGCATGTCGCTCATCGGCATATCCTTGAAACGATCATCTTCCATCGCCGCCTTGTTGCCGGTGTCGCGGGCGGCGCGTGACGGCCAGGTGATCCACGAAAAGACAACCTCCTCACCATCCTCGCATTTCACCGCCATCGGGAAGGAGGTCAGCTTGCCTTCGGGCACGTCATCGGCCCAGCATTCAACCACCGAAAGGGCGCCATGATCCTTAAACACGACCGACGCCTTTTGGGCGAGATCGACATAGGCCTGCTTCTTGGCTTTCGGTACTGCCAGTACATATCCATCAACATAGGTCATTCTTTGTCTCCCTTGTCCCTGTTCAATTGCCGCATTCGCGCGGCCCGCCAAGCGGCTGCAGCATGCTGAGGCGGTTACCCTCGGTGTCAGTAAAAGGCACGTAGCGGCCGACGCCGGGGATATCCATCGGCTCGCCGAGGATTATACCACCTGCTGCAGCCACTGCCTCCATCGCTGCTTCAACCTCGTCCACCTCAATCACCACAGAGGGCGCATCGGCATTTGGCATCTTCGGGTGGAAGCCGCCATTGATGGCGCCGGGATCGATGGGGCCCATCTCGCCCGAGGGCGCAGTCGCCGCGAGCACATAATTGCCCATCTCTTCGCCAAGCATCGTCGTCTGCCAGCCGAAGGCTTTGGTGTAGAAGGCCGCCATGCGGCTTCTGTCGTCATAGGGAAGTTCAAAATGCACAACGGCATTCATGCGGGCCATCAGGTTTTCTCCTTGGCTGTCGTGACCGGGTTTTTACTGGTTTTTCAACGGATAAACTGGCCAAACGCCCCACTTTTGCGCTTGACAAATACGTTGATATCAACATAATAAGATCATGTCAACCATTGAAGCCATCACTTTGGATAACCCGGTTCCCTTCAGCACCACGCTTGAGGTGCGGGATGCTTGTCTCTGCCTTTATGTGCAGCGCGCGGCGCGGGCACTGGCCCGCCGGTTTGACACGGCTTTCCGGCCCCTTGGCATCACCAACGGCCAGTTTTCGCTGCTGATGTCGCTCAATCGCCCGCATCCCGCCCCCATGGGTCCGGTCGCCCAGCTTCTGGCGATGGATCGCACCACACTGACGGCCGCGTTGAAGCCGCTTGAGAAGAAGGGCCTCCTCACCATCACCCCAGACCCGAGCGACCGCCGCAGCCGGCTCCTCAGCCTGACCGATGAAGGCCGGGCCCTGCTCGCGAGGGCCGCGCCGATCTGGCGCAGCGAGCATGCAGCGCTTGAAAGCGAGCTTCCGCCCGATAGTCCGGCCGACGCCATGCGCGCCGGGCTGATGGCCATCGCCTTCGGCAATGCGTAAGGATCAGAGCCGCAGGTCCTGCGTATAGAATTGCTCGTTCCGGAAAATAGTGGCGAGGATGCGTTCCTCGGTTTGCGTCAGCATGTCGTGGATCACGGTCCTGATCCGGCCGGGCTCGTCGCATTTCATCACTTCGATGGTCATGCCCTGCTGCTCGCTTGAATAGGGCAGACCCTGCTCGGTCTTCAGATACAGCCAGTAGATCCGCATGGCGATATCCTCCAGCTGCCGCACCCAATCAAGCATCAGCGGATAGCCGACGTTTTCGCAAAGGGCGAGGTTCATTTCCTTGTTCTTCTTGAGGAAGGCGAGTGCGGTTTCATCGTCCTTCATCACCTTCATCGCCTCGATCTCGCGGTTCAGCCGGTGCAGCTTGTCGAAATCGGCACGCGGGCCAGTGAGCGAGAAGATCGAGGGCAGCAGCATCTTCCTGAGCGTGAAATTCTGCTTGATATCGAGAAGGGTCAAGGGTGCCACAATGGTGACACGCGGCGACACGGATACAAGGAAATGCTTGGCGATCAGGCGTTCGATCAGGTTGCGGGCCACGGTGCGGCTGATGCCAAACATGTCGCTCAGGATATTTTCCGAGACCTTCTGGCTCGGCGCCAACTTCTGCGTGACGATGGCATCCATGATGGCCTCATAGGCCACGCGGGCATCCTCGTTCTGCAAATCGTCCGTCTGCACGTCTTTCCTTTCCTACCGCATTGCCGGTTCGTCCTCTATAGCCCCTCGGCACCTGCTTACAACAGGGAAAGTCGCCCGTGTGCCATTTTAAGCTGCTATATACATATATAACACAGCCATAATGTGCTTGTAATGGATATTAATGCAGCTAAACTCGCTTGCGAAGTGGAATGGGCCCGGAGGAAACAATGAAAAATCTGAACCGCCTGATCATGGCCGGCACCCTTGCCGCGCTTGTCGGCCTTGCACCCGCAAAGGCCGCGGAAACCTACGATATCGTTATTTCAGGCGGCCGGGTGGTGGACCCCGAAACAGGGCTCGATGGTGTCCGCAACGTGGGCATCAAGGGCGACCGGATCGCCGCCGTCAGCGAAAAGGCTCTGAAAGGCACTCGCACCATCGATGCGAAGGGCCGCGTGGTCAGCCCCGGTTTCATCGACATGCACGCCCACGGCCAGAGCATCCTTGCCGGCCGGGTGCAGGCGCTGGACGGCGTCACCACCGCACTTGAGCTTGAAGCCGGGATGCTGCCGGTTGGCGACTATTACAAGCGCCTCGCCGCCGAGGGACGCCCCATCAATTACGGCGCCTCGGTCAACTGGGCGAACGCCCGCATCGCCACCTTCGCCAATCTGGAGCCCAAGGACGATCTCGCCTGGTTCGAGGAAGCCTTCGCCCGCCCGGATTGGCAGCAGGAAGTCGCCACCCCCGAGCAGTTGGAAAAGATCACCGCGATGGTGAAAGAGGGCCTTGATGAAGGCGGGCTCGGCGTCGGTATCCTCATCGGCTATGCCCCCGGCACCGGCCACAAGGAATTCTTCGCCATCAACAAACTGGCGGCCGAACGCGGAATGCCCACCTTCACCCACGCCCGTTATCTTTCGATGCTGGAGCCCAAAAGCTCGTTCGAAGGCATGCAGGAAATCGTGGCCGCTGCCGCCGGCACGGGCGCGCACACCCATATTGTTCATATGAATTCGATCAGCCTGCGCGACACCGATATCATCGCTGACCTGATCTCGAACGCCCAGAAACAGGGCCTGAAGGTAACCACAGAAGCCTACCCCTACGGCGCTGGCGCAACCGGCATCGGGGCCGCCATGTTCCGCGAAGACCGCTGGCGCGAACGCCTTGGCGGGGTTGATGCCTCCAACTTCGATGTGAACGGCAAGCGGCTGACGGAGGAAGAGTTCGCCCGCCTGCAGGCCGAAGCCCCGGCCACCGGCACCGTCATCCATTTCATCGAGCTTTCCGACCCCAAGGACATGGCCATCCTGTCAAAATCAGTGCTGTTCCCCGGCGGTGTGATCGCCTCGGACGGCGGCGACTGGCTGGTGGACGGCAAGCCGATCCCGCAGGAAACATGGCCGCTTCCCGAAAACGCCTGGAGCCACCCACGCAGCGCCGGCACCTATGCCCGTTTCCTGCGCATGTATCTGCGCGAGCAAAAGGCCGTCAGCCTGATCGAGGCGATCCGCCGCGTGAGCTATGGCCCCGCCCATATCCTTGAAGACGCCGTTCCGCAGATGAAGCTGAAAGGCCGCATCCAGAAGGGCGCCGACGCCGATATCGTGATCTTCGATCCCGAAACCGTTGGCGAACAGTCGGACTTTGACCATCCGGGCCGCACCTCCACCGGCTTCAGCCATGTGATCGTGAACGGCACGCTACTCGTGAATGACGGCGAGCTGGATACGAGCGTTCTGCCCGGCAAGCCGGTGCGCAATGCAGTGAAGGCGAAGTGAGCCTTATGAGCGCCTTTCGCACCTACCTGCTGCCGGGGCTGATGTTCCAGTCGGTCGTCATCGGCGGCGGCTATGCCACGGGGCGCGAGCTTGTGGAGTTTTTCTTCGCCAGTGGTCCGGTGGGCGGGCTTCTTGGCCTTCTTGTCGCCGGGCTTTGTTTCGGCATCGTGCTGGCCGCCGGCTTCGAGTTCGCGCGGGTGACAGGTGCCTATGATTACCGGCATTTCTGCCGCGCGCTTCTGGGGCGCGGCTGGATAGTGTTCGAGATCGCCTTCATGGCGCTTCTGCTCTTGATCATGTCGGTGATCGCTTCTGCCGCCGGGGAACTGGTCTCCCTCAGCTTTGGCCTGCCGCCACTTGCCGGGACAATGGTGCTGATGGCGCTCATCGCCCTTCTCACCTTCTATGGCACCGAGACGATCAAGCGCGTCCTCGCCTTCTGGTCCTTCGTGCTGTACGCCGTTTACATCCTCCTTTTCATTTTCGCCTTCACCCATTTCGGCGACACCATCGCCGGGGTTTATGAAAACGCCGACGCGGGCAAAGGCTGGCTGAAGGGCGGCATCCTTTATGCCGGCTACAACCTCGCCGTCCTGCCTGCTGTGCTGTTCGCCGTGAAAGGACAGACAAGCCGGAAGGAGACCGTCACGTCCGGCCTGCTTGCCGGCGCCATTGCAGTGATCCCGGCGGTTCTTTTCTTCATCGCCATGATGGCGCTTTACCCGGCAATCGGAAACGAGCCCGTGCCCGCCGCTGCGCTGATGGCGGCGCTTGATGTGCCGGGCTTCGGCATCCTTTTCCAGATCGTCGTTTTCGGCACCTTTGTCGAAACCGGAACCGCTCTTCTCCATGCCGTCAACGAACGACTGGACAGCAATTTCACCGAAGCCGGAAAGACCCTGCCCCGGCGGGCCCGGCCGCTTGTCGCCATCGCCGTCATTGCCGCTGCCATCCTGGCCGGAACCTCTTTCGGCATCATCGACCTGATCGCGCGCGGCTATGGCTTCCTCACCCTTGTTTTCATCGGCGTCCTTGTCCTGCCGCTCCTCACCAAAGGGGTGTGGCGGGCTTTCCAGACACCGAATCCCTGAAGGAAAAGAAGAATGAAAACCGTTGAACTCAAAGCCCCCTATCTCATCTTCACCGGTAGCGAATCGCGCCCGACCTACGCCAAAACCGGCGCCGGCCTTGTCGAATGGCGGCGTGAGCTGTGCCTTGGCCACCTGCGCCTGCCCGGCGGCACACTGGACCTCGGCCTGCCGGACATGACCGTGGCAGAGGCCAAGGCGGCGGGCATTCGCTCGCTGGTCATTGGCACCGCGCTCGTCGGCGGTCGGATCCCCGATGACTGGCTCGATATCCTCGAGGAAGCTGTCCTTCTGGGCCTCGATATCGTCGCCGGCGTCCATTCACGGCTCGCTGATATTGAACGGCTGGCGAAAGCGGCGGCCAAGTCAGGCGCATCCCTCATCGATGTGCGCGTACCGCCCCCCGTCCTCCCTGTCGGCACCGGGAAAAAGCGTAGTGGCAAGCGCCTCCTCACCGTCGGCACCGATTGCGCCGTCGGCAAGAAATACACCGCCCTGCAGCTAGAAAAAGACATGCGGCGCGCCGGCCTGAAGGCCGATTTCCGCGCGTCCGGGCAAACCGGCATCATGATCGCGGGTCAGGGCCTGCCGATCGATGCCGTGATTTCCGATTTCGTGTCGGGCGCGGCCGAGCTTCTTTCGCCCGATAATGATGCCGACCACTGGGACGTGATCGAAGGCCAGGGCGGCATCTTCCACCCCGGCTATTCGGCGGTCACGATGGGGCTCCTGGTCGGCTCGCAGCCCGATGCCTTTGTGGTTTGCCACGAGGCTGGCCGCACCCATATCGAGGGCTGGGAAGATTTCCCCCTGCCCACCATCGAAGCGGTGATCGAACGCACCATCCTGATCGGCCAGCTGACGAACCCGAACATCACCTGCGCGGGCGTCAGCGTGAACACGTCGTCGCTGTCGGCAGATGAGCGCGGCAAATATCTCGCCGATCTTTCTGAGCGGCTTGGCCTGCCATGCGTCGATGCCCTCAAAACCGGGACCGACGCCATCGTCGCCCGCCTTGAAAAGCTGAAGGTGGGCGCATGATGCAGAATACTGCGACAGGCCCCCTTAAGGTCGGGATCGAGAAGGTTTCCTTCCCGCTGAAGAAGCCTTTCACGATCACCGGCCATACCTTCACCGAAACCGACGCCGTGCATGTGACGCTCATGTCAGGCGGCGTCTCGGGGCGCGGGGAAGGCAACGGCGTCTATTATCTGGGCGACACGGTCGAGGGGATGATGAAGCAGCTTGAGGAGGTCGCGCCGCTTGTCGAACGCGGCCTCAGCCATGAAAGCCTCCTTGATATCCTGCCGGCCGGCGGCGCGCGTAACGCGCTTGATTGCGCCTACTGGGATCTGACAGCCAAGCAAACGGGTGTGCGCGTCTGGGACCGGCTGAACATTCCGTTCAAAACCCGCCAGACCTTCTTCACCATCGGCATCGGCAGCGCGGACGAAATGGCAAAGAACGCCGACGCCGCCGGACGCTACCCCAATATCAAGATCAAGCTTGATGCCGATGACCCCGTCGGCAAGCTCGCTGCTATCCGCCGCGCGCGGCCTGATGCCCGCCTCATCATCGATGTGAACCAGGGCTGGAGCTTCGACGAACTGAAGGAATACGCACCGGCCTGCGCCCATCTTGGCATTGCGATGATCGAACAGCCCCTGCCGCGCGGCGGTGACGAAGCGCTTGAGGGCTACCGCTCGCCCGTGCCGCTCGGCGCAGATGAAAGCTGCCTTGATGCCGGTGAATATGCCACCGCCGCCCAGCGCTACGATGTCATCAACATCAAGCTCGATAAATGCGGTGGGCTTTCGGCGGGGCTCACCCTCGCCGGCCTCGCGCGCCGCGATGGCAAGCAATTGATGGTCGGCAACATGACAGGTTCGTCCCTGTCGATGGCGCCTTCCTATGTGATCGCCCAGTTTTGCGACTTTGTGGATATCGACGGACCGCTCCTGTTGGCAGCGGACGTTGACGCCGCCCTGGCCTACGGCCCTGACGGCACAGTGGAGGTGCCCCCGGCTGCACTTTGGGGGTGAATTATAAACAGGGACGGGGCGACGACCCCGGGGAAGAAGTGAGGAAACCGATGAAACAGAGGATACGCACCCTATTCGCGGCTCTCGGCATGGCGGCAGCCCTGCCCGGCGCCGTCATGGCCCAGGAGGCGGCAACAGAGGCCGCACCTGTGGCCGAAGCGCCCGCCAAGGCAGAACCCTATCCGGGGCTTGCCACCTTCGTGGACGGCATGCTGGCAACCCAGCTTGATACCATGGAAATCTCGGCGGCGACCATTTCGGTCGTCAAGGACGGCGAACTGATCTTTGCCCGCGCCTATGGCATGCAGGATATCGAGGCGGACGTGCCGGCCACCGCCGAACGCTCGCTGTTCCGCATCGGCTCCACTTCCAAGCTGTTTACCTGGACTTCAGTGATGCAGCAGGTGGAAGCCGGCAAACTGGACCTTGATGCCGATGTGAACACCTATCTCACCGGTTTCCAGATCCCGGCAACCTTCCCCGAACCCATCACCCTGCGCCATATCCTGACGCACACGGCAGGTTTCGAGGACGGCGCGCTTGGCTTCCTCATCGGATATGACACCGACAAGATGCTGTCGCTGCAGGACGCGATGGCGAAGCATATCCCGATGCGCGTCAACAAGCCGGGCGCCTATACGTCCTATTCGAACTATGCGACCGCCCTTGCCGGGCTCATCGTACAGAATGTTTCGGGCATGCCCTTCAACGAGTATGTGCAGACCCACATCCTTGATCCGCTTGGCATGCAGAACACCACCTTCGAGGAACCCCTGCCCGAGCGCCTGAAGGATGGTCGCACCGTCGGCTACAGCCGTGAAATGGGTGCGCTGAAGCCGGAACGGTTCGAGCTGATCGCCGGCTTCGCCCCCGCAGGTTCGGTCTCCTCGACCGCAACCGACATGGCCCGCTTCATGATGGCGCACCTGCAGGACGGCGAGCTGGACGGCGCCCGTATCCTGAAGCCCGAAACCGCACGTCAGATGCATTCGGTGATCTTCCAGGGCGACAAGCGCCTCGGCGGCATGGCCCATGGTTTCTATGAGGAATATGTGAACGGCCACCGGCTGATCGGCCATGGCGGCGACACCAACCAGTTCCACACGAACTTGCTGATCGACAAGGACGAGCAGCTCGGCATCTTCGTATCCTACGCCACAGGGTCGGACACCAAGGGCCGCAACACCTTCGTCGAGACCTTCTATGACCGTTACTATCCGGTGGAACTGGCGAAAATCACCCCGCCCGCCGATTTCGACGAGCGCGCGGCACGCTATGCCGGCTCCTACAAATTCTGGCGCCACAATGCGAGCACGATCGAGAAAGGCATTTCCATCCTCATGAATGACGTGGAAGTGGCACCGACCGGTGAAGGCACGCTCTTCCTCGCCGGGCTCTGGGGTCCGCAGCAATATGTGGAGATCGACAAGAACCTGTTCCGTCAGGTTGACGGCCAGCGCCGCATCGCTTTCATTGAAGACGCTGACGGCAATGTGCAGGATCTTTATATCGACGGCCTGCCCTTCATGTCGCTGAGCAAGGCACCGGCCTTTGAATCCAAACTCTTCAAGCAGCTTGTGCCGGGCTTCGCGCTCATCCTGTTCCTCACCGTCTTCACCGGCTGGCTTTACCGCCGCAAGGAATACAAGACGATGCAGCCGGGCGAGCGCGCGGCCATCCGCTTCTCGCTCGCTGTGGCGGGTGCCAACTGGCTCTTTGTCCTTGGCCTCGTGATCGTCATCAGCATCTACAAGGAAACGCTGTTTGAAGGCATCCCGTTCGCCTTCAAGGCCAATCTGGTGCTGCCGATCCTCGCTACGCTCCTGACCATCGGTGTAGTTTATCACGCGGTGCAGGCATGGAAGCAGGGCTACTGGCGAATTGGCCGTCGCGTGCATTACACACTCGTGGCGCTCGCCTCTGTCTATATGGTCGTCTTCTATTATTACTGGAACATTCTGGGCTTCCAGTACGCGACCAACTGATGAAGGGGGCGGCGGGGGCCTAAAGCGCTTCTGCCGCCACGCTCTATTCCCTCGTCTTGACTACGAATTGCTCAAATTGGTCGCATACAGTTGTAGCCGCGCTGTGAAAGGCTTCCAGAGTTTGCCTAGCACTTTTGCGTTCTAGGATTCCAGGGTTCCCGAACACAAGATCGGCCTGAATCATTGAGTCCCGTGTTTGTACCCAGCCCCTTGGGATATAGCCCAAAACCGTATCACCGTTTGGAAGAGATTGTTCTCGAAACTCCGGCGGCCGTCTCGCCTCCGCTGTTCCTCGCAAGTCAGGCGCGCGAAAGCGTAGAACCCCGCCAAATAATGTCAAATGTGTCGCATGCTTGCTGCTGGCAGCAATATCAGTCACTTCTCGAAGGATTGCTCCCTCCACGCCTGCTGGGAAGCGGCCCGTATGGTCCTCAACGTGCCCACCGCCGTATAGACCTACATTGCGGATAATCCCTTTGCATTGCTCAGGCATATTGAGCTTTTGCAGAGTGTTGTTGAGATCCTCAATATCCTTAGCAAAGGGATAGGCTGGCCACTCTCGATACTTCCTTTCATCAAATCGTGCTCCCAACGCTGCCTGTAGGGCGTTCATGGATTGATCTAAGCTGTGACGGATGTCCAGTATCGCGTGTGTAACACCCTTTAGAACGAAGTCAGGCGCTGGGCCTATACGCTTGACGATCCACACATAGTCGCCTGTCACAGGATTTAACTCCATTACTGGCTGAAGTGCGCCGCGTTGGAGAAAGTCTTGGGATTGTTCAATCGCGCGGTCAATGTCTTCCCGCGCCCAGCGCAATGAACGACGAGGCGTTTCAAAATACGATAGAACTGGGTCTGCCATCCAATAATTCCCAATCTGGACACATCTCTGCCGTTGATCCTGCTATGGAGCGCTCAACATACCCAAGAAAAAGTCCATAGCTGGCGGCAATGTTACAGCGCTTCTGCCGCGGCCCAGCCGCTGGCCCAGGCCCACTGGAAGTTATAGCCGCCCAGCCAGCCGGTCACATCGACGCATTCACCAATGAAATGGAGGCCGGGCACCGCTTTGGCCTCCATTGTTTTGGAGGAAAGGCCGTCCGTTGCCACCCCGCCCCTTGTGACTTCCGCCTTGGCGAAGCCTTCGGTGCCGGTCGGCGTGATCTTCCAGCTTTTGGCGAGCGAGGCGATGCGGGTGATTTCGGCAAACGAAAGGCCGCCAAGCGGCTCGTGGCCCGCGCGGGTATCGCCTGCCAGCGTATCGACGAAGGCGGTGGCGAACCGTTCGGGCCACTGGCGGGCGGCCCATGTTTTCAGCATCTGTTTGGGATGCGCCTGCCGCTCGGCCTTCAGCGCACCTTCCACATCCGGCATGTCGGGCAAAAGGTCGATCTGCACCGCTGTGCCGGGCGACCAGTAGCTTGAAATCTGCAGGATCGCGGGGCCGGACAGCCCCCGGTGCGTGAAGAGCAGGTTTTCCCGGAAGGCAGCCTTGCCGATCGAGACCCGGCAATCGACCGCAACACCGGCAAGCGGCTTCATGAGCGCGAGGTCACCGGCGGCAAAGGTGAAGGGCACAAGGGCGGGTCCCGGCGTCACGATGGAGAGGCCGAACTGACGGGCGATGTCGTAGGCCCAGCCGGTGGCGCCAAGCTTCGGGATCGAAAGCCCGCCTGTCGCCACCACCAGCTTCTTGGTGGCGACCGCTCCCGAGCCGGTTTCCAGAAGAAAGCCATCGTCCGACCGCGTCACCTTGTTGACCGCTACGCCGGTTCTGATCTCGGCGCCGTTTGTGGCACACTCGGCAAGCAGGATTTCAAGGATGCGGCCCGCACCCGCGTCCGAGAAAAGCTGGCCGAGCTTTTTTTCGTGCCACGTGACGCCGTGTTTGGCGAGAAGGTCCATGAAGTCATGGGGCGTATAACGCGCAAGGGCAGATTTGGCGAAATGCGGGTTCGATGAAATATAGGCCGCCGGCCCCGCTTCCTCGTTCGTGAAATTGCAACGCCCGCCGCCGGAGATCAGGATCTTGGCCCCCGGTTTGGCGCTGCGCTCGATCACCACAACCCGCAGGCCGCGCGCGGCTGCCGCTTGCGCACACATCAGCCCGGCAGCCCCGGCACCAACGATGACGGCGTCATAATTTTTGGGCGCAGCGGGCATGGAACGCTCCTTCAAGGGCCGGGATGCGGTTTTCTAGCGGTAAAGCCACAGGAATGAAAGGATTGGGTTGAACAAGATTATGCAGGCGCTAGTATCCGATTGGCCATAACCGCGAGCTCCGCAGTTTCGGAGCGGCGTTTGTTTGTATTTTATTAAGCTGGATGGTGTACAGGGGCAAAGGGCCCTCTCGGGCCGTGTATCGTTTCCAGCCTACAGCAGAGGGGGTTGCTGCGCTCATGAGCACGCAAAACGCCAAATCCGAAGCCCGTATTTTCAGTATTCGCAACCTGCTGATCGTCAGCACCGCGCTCCTCATGCTCGCCGTGGGTGGACTGACGGTGAACATGATGTTCGACGCCATGGACAACCGCGCGAAGGCGGAACTTTCCATGGAAGTGAACCGTGTGGTTGACGACCTGGCCCAGCTCAAGATGGCTGTGGCCGGCGAACGCACCGCCGCACTGACCGGCCTCGGCTTCGAAGGTATTCCCCCTGAAAGCTTCCTCAAGAATGTGCAGGCCCAGCGCCGTGCCGTGAAGGGTGCCTATGAAAAGGCGCTCACCGACATGGATATGTTGCCGCCGTTTGACCGCCGCGAAGCCGCCGTCGCAAAGTTCCAGAAAGCTTACAAGGCCTACAGTGACCTTGAAGCACCGCTCGCAGATGAACTCGGCAAGGCGAAGGACGCGCGCCAGATGCGCACCCGCACCGTGTTCAACACGCTTGGCGACCTCATCGATGCCGCTGCCGAACTGCGCGGCGCGATCGAGACCGCCTACAATATCGACAACAGCCGCATCGTGGCGATGTCCCGCCTGAAGCAGCAGCTGTGGTTCATGATCGAATATTCGGCTCGCGAAAGCGCCTCGATCGGCGAAAGCATCGCCGCTGTTGAAAAGATCGGCGATATCCAGCTCCTGCTCGTTTCCAAATATGGCGGCTCGGTTGACGCTGCCTGGCAACAGGTGAAGAGCCTTGCCGGATCCGGCAAGCTGCCGGAAGGCATCCGCGACAAGGTCGGCGCCATCGAGAAAGGTCTTTTCGAGGACTTCACCCGCGTGCGCGACAGCATCTATGCGGCATCCGATACCGCCACGACGCGCACCGAAGTGATGGACGATTTCACCGAAAAGACCATCACCATCATCAATTATCCGATGTCTGCCGAGGAATGGGTCGCTGCCGCCAACAAGGCTTCAGCCCCGGTTCTGGCCATGAGTGCAGAAGCCGACAAGTTCGCGCTGGCGCTTAATGAGGAACTTCAAAGCGATGCAAACGCCGCTTTTGTCACCTCGCTTTTCATCCTGATCCTGATCGCGGTGCTCGGCGCCGGGTCCTTCTGGGTTGTGCTGCGCCGCGTGGTGAAGCCGATCAACGAGCTCTCGAGCACGATGATGGTGCTGGCCGACGGCAACCTTGACGTGGAAGTGCCGAACGCCGACAGCAATGACGAGATGGGCGACATGGCCCGTTCGGTGCAGATCTTCAAGGAAAACGCCGTGGAGCGTCTGCGCCTTGAAGAACACCAGCGCCAGCGCGAGGAAGAAGAGCGTGCACGCCGCGAGGAAGAGGAACGCCGTGCCCGCGAGGCCGAGGAAGCCCGCCGCGAGCGTGAGGAAGAACAGGCCCGTGCCGCCCGCGAGGAACGCCGCCGCGCCATGCTCGAGCTTGCCGACCAGTTCGAAGCCTCGGTCATGGCCGTGGTGGAAGGCGTTTCGCGTTCGTCTGCCGAGATGGAAAGTGCCGCCCGTCGCATGGCCGAGACCGCCGAGGACACCTCGGGCAAATCGGATGTGGTGGCCCGCGCCGCCCAGCAGGCTAGCGCCAACGCCCAGATGGTGGCCTCGGCCGCCGAGGAACTGTCGGCATCGGTCCGTGAAATCACGACCCAGACCAACCAGTCATCGGCTTCGGCCCGCGATGCGGTGAACCGCACCGACAAGGCCTCGACCGACATCGCCCAGATGGTGGACGCTGCCCAGAAGATCGGCGACGTGGTGAACCTCATCAACGATATCGCCGAGCAGACGAACCTTCTGGCCCTCAACGCCACGATCGAAGCCGCCCGCGCCGGTGACGCCGGCAAGGGCTTCGCCGTGGTGGCAAGCGAGGTGAAGAGCCTCGCGAACCAGACCGCGAACGCCACGAAGGAAATCGGCGATCAGGTGGCCGGCATGCAGCAGGCCACCAAGCTTGCCGTAGACGCCATGAATGCGATCAAGTCGATCATCGGCGAGATCGACAGCACGGCTGTTTCCATCGCCTCTGCCGTCGAAGAGCAGGATGCCTCCACGCAGGAGATCGCGCGGAACGTGGGCGAAGTGTCGACCGGCACCGAGGAAGTGACCTCGAACATCCATGAAGTGAGCGAAGGTGCCACGCAAACGGGGGCAGCTGCAACGCAGGTGCTGTCTGCCGCCCAGCTCCTCTCGCAGCAGTCGATCGAGCTGCGCGAGCAGGTGGAAAACTTCCTCGCCACCATCCGCGCCTGACGGCCCGGGACAAGACAAACAAAACCCGGGCGGTTCCATCACGGAGCCGCCCGGTTTCATTTTGCGGGTTATCAAACCTGAGCACCGCCGGGACAGCGCAAAAAGGAAAGGGGCCCCGAAAGGCCCCGTCCGTGAATGCTGCCGATCAGCCTTCGCTTATTGCAGGCGCCACGAAAGCGGCAGCACGAAGGTGAGGTTTCCGTCCGGCACATCATCCGGCGGCGGCGGCACCGGGTTCATCCGGTCCATCATCTGCGGGATGGTTTCATCAAGGATCGCCTGCCCGGTCGGCTCCACGATCTCGTAATTCACGATGGCGCCCGAACGGTCGATCGTCAGGCGAACCTTCGCCGTGCCTTCCACTTCCTGCTGGATTGCAGAACGCGGATAGATGTGTTTGTCGATGATGTGTTTCACCATCGCCTTGCGCCAGGCGCCCACATCCGCCATCGCGTCGGGAACGCCGACTGTCGTCGCCGCCAGAACACCGGCGACCGCCAGGGCGGACAGGTGTTTCAGTCCGGAGACTTTAAAAAAGCTCATGCCACTCCTCCACATTTCAAGGCCGTTTGCCCCAAGCCTATGAGAACATCGTAAACAGATAATAAACAGCGGGACAATGCAAGGGCTTCGCAGCTATTTCCATACATTTCCTTCTTGCGCAGGGCAGCAACTTGACTATAGTGCCGACCGCACCACCGCCCCGCCGCTCGGGGCAATGTGGATCATGATTGTTGCGGAGCGATGGCCGAGCGGTTTAAGGCGCACGCCTGGAAAGCGTGTTGGGGGGCAACTCCCTCGAGGGTTCGAATCCCTCTCGCTCCGCCACTATGAAACGAGCCCCCTCGCGGGGCTTTTTTTATGGCTGATGGTGTGGACTAGCGCTCTGTCTGCAAACAATATTTCAGGAACCGGCTTCCCTCATAGTCAACCTCGCCCACAAACGTGGCGCCGAGACGGGCGAGAGCCCCGAGCCGGGTGCGCGAGGGCGGCAGCAGGAAAGAGACATAGGGAATGCGACTGTCAGCCCGCGCGAAGGCAAGCGCCTGTCGCATGATGGCGGGGCCCAGTCCGAAGCAATCGGGCCTCAGCACCAGTCCGAAATCCCATTCATCCCCTTCCTTCTGGAATCCGCCCCAGCCGACATAAGTGCCGTCCTTCAGGAAAGCCCAATGGCCGAGCCCGTCGCGCCACCATGAGGCTTCCTTCGCGGCCACAAAGTCGGCGATCCGCGCCTCATCCCACGCGTAGGTGAGTAGCGGCATGTGGCGGGCAAGCCGGGGGTCAGACATATGCGCCATCAGCTCGCCCGCCGGAATTTCCGGCAGGCGCGCGAAGGTGATTTCCCCACCACTATTCTTCATCACGTCACATCCTCCCTCAACGAGACGAGACTGTGACTGGCAGGAGATGACCCGGCGGGCAAATCACCGCCGATCAACAGCCTGTGTCGTCAGCCCTCCGCAGCCCCGCGCCCTTTGGCGAGATAGGGCAGCGCGAACAGGTAAAGCCCGCTGAACAGAAGCATGAAAAGTGGCAACAGGGTCAGGAAGCCGAGCCAGGCGACCTGTTCCCCCACGAAGCCCAGGGCGACGAAATTGGCGATCACCATCAGGGTGAAAGCGATCGACATCCAGCGGTGAAACTGGCGAATCCAATTGTTGAAATTCATGGGCCCTCTCCCCTTCATCAATCAATGCGGCCAAGCAGTGCTTCAAGCTGCGTGAAGAAATTCGCCCAGCCATATTGCGCGCCGCGATAAGCCTGTTCCTGATCCGGGCGGAAGCCCGTCTGTTCCATCTTCAGATGCGTGCCCTTCGCGGTCGGCGTCAGGGTCCAGGTCACGATGCTTTCAAGCCCCATGGCATCCCACGTGTAGCAAAGCGAAGTTTCGGGTTCGATCTCCAGCACCTTGCAATCCACCGAACCCCAGTCGCCGTGCAGCTTGAAGCGATGACCCGTGCTCGGCACGAAGTCGTTCTTCATCAGCCAATCGGCAATCAGGTGGGGCTGGGTGAGCGCACGCCAGATTTTCTCGGGCGGATATGCGATTTCGCGCTCCACCACCACGGTGCGGGTTTCGGTCATTGGTCCATCCTTTTCAAAAGGTCTTCAAGATCATCGAAGCGCGCTTCCCAGAAGCCGGCCATTTCACGCGCCCAGTCCACAAGGGGGCCAAGTGCCGTGAGATCGGCCCGATAGTGAGTCTGGCGGCCTTCGTGGCGGTCCCGCACAAGCCCCGCTTGCCGCAACAAGGCCAGATGCTTCGATACAGCCGGTTGCGACACCCCCGCATGCAGGGTGAGCGCCCCGACCGTCTGCTCGCCCTCGCGGCAGAGACGTTCGAAGATCGCCCGACGTGTGGGGTCGGAAAGCGTCTTGAAAAGATTATCCTGAAGGCTTGTCATGTTTACCCATAACTCATTGGTTATGGGTTTGACGTATAACCAGATGGTTATGCGATTGTCAACAGGGGACCTTGACCCGGGCTGTCCAGGGCCGCATCTTCCCGTGCGAGATCCGTTAACCTGTCGGGAGAGCATCCATGGAACGTCCGGATTATCCACTTGCTGGCACTTGCCGCTGCGGTGCTGTCGCCATTGAAATATCAGCCGACCCGATCATGACGGCGGCCTGCCACTGCCGGGGCTGCCAGCAGATGGCAGCGAGCGCCTTTTCACTGACCGCCATGGTGCCTTCGCCGGCCTTCCGCGTGACCAAAGGCGAGCCCGTAAAGGGCGGCATCAAGGGGCCGGAGCTCGACCATTATTGCTGCCCGGATTGCCATTCGTGGATGTTCACGCGGATCAAGGGCATGGATGCCTTCGTCAATGTGCGGCCCACGATGTTCGATAACCCGGTGTGGAGCCGCCCCTTCATTGAAACCATGACAGCGGAAAAGCTCGACTGGGCAACAACCCCCGCACGGCACAGCTATACAGGCTTCCCGCCGGTGGAGGATTATCCGAAGCTGATGGCAGAGTTTGCAGACGCGCGCTAGGCGCCTCAGCCGTTCTCTTCTTCATCGAGAAGAGCGCCGAGCCGGTCGAGGCGGCGTTCCCACAGGGTGCGGCGTTCGCTGAGCCAGCGTTCGGCAGTCGCAAAGGTTTCGGGCATCAGGTGGCAGGTGCGCACCCGCCCCTGCTTCTCGGTGCGGACAAGGCCGCTTTCCTCAAGCGCCTGAATGTGTTGCACGACGGCCGCAAGCGACATATCGAGCGGCCGGGCGAGATCGGACACCGACGAAGGTTGGCGGCTGAGCGCATCAAGGATTGCCCGGCGGGTGGGGTCGCCAAGCGCCTGGAAGATGCGGTCCACCTTCGCCGGTTCCATCCCGGCGCCGGTCACAATGTGCCTTCAAGGAAACGGGCCAGCCGCTCGATCAGGTCTTCCCAGCCCTGACGGCGCATCTCGATCCCGTCGCCGCCCGCAAAGAAGGCCGCCTGTTCGGTGAAGATGAGCTTCGAGCCGGTGCCATCGGGCAGGAATTCGACCGTTGCGAGCGAGGATGATATCCGCGCCTCCCCGACCGTCATCGTGTAGGCATTCACGATGCGGGCGTCTTCAACGATGTCCATATAGACGGTATCGTTGATGCAGGGCGTGCCCTCCTCGATCGGCTTGTCCGCCACAAAGCGGAAACAGGCGCGCTCGGTGCCGCCCACGCGGAAATCCATGTCGAAGGAATCGACGTGGAAGCCCGTGCTTTCCGCAAACCAGCGGCGCTTTTTCGCGGGATCGCGGAAGGCATCGAAGGCCTTGGCGGGGCTCGCCTTATAGTGGCGCACAATCGTGAAATTGCCATGGGTGACGGTCGGATCGGACATGATTTTTCCTCGCTGAATATTGTTAAGTTGATACTTAACTATACAAACATCAGGAATCAGTCAAGTGATAACTTAAGTATCATTACAGGGCCGCCGCCAACGAGATGAGCTTGGTGACCGTATTGATATTGCGGGAGGTGCCATTGTTCGCCGCCGGCACCTGCAGCTTCGATGCCGCCATGCCGTCGCCGTAGAAGATGTAAATCTCGCGCTCGCCCAGCACGATCTGCTCGTCCAGCTGATGGCGGACGCGCGTGAGCGTATCGGCGGGCGGTGCCTCATTGAGGAAGGTGACGAGCGTGCGGTTGGGGGCTGCATCCGGGAACGGATTGGCCGCAAGGGCGGCTGCCATTTCATCGGGCTTCCGGGTGATCACGCCAACGGGTTTGCCTGCATAGGCCAGAAGCCTCGCTTCCAGCGCCTGCCGCACCTCGGGCTCCGCGAGCGGGCTTTTGAACAGCACATTGCCGCTGGCGATGTAGGTCTTCACATCCCGGAACCCGATTTCCTCGCACATGGCCTTCAGCTCCGCCATCGGCAGCTTGCCGGTGCCGCCCACATTCACGGCGCGCAGGAGCGCGATATAGGTTTGCATTTTTCTTGCCCCGTCTTTTCCTCGCTGGGGACGAGTATGGCGGGCTCAGGCCCCTTGAAGCAAGGCGAGTGTCTTCTCGTCCGGCTCGCCGCCATAGAAGGCCTCAAGGGCCGCCAGGAAAAGATAGGTATCCTCGGGCTCGCTGGCAGCCTCGCGGAAGAGCGTCATGGAGGACCGGAATTTCATGGCATCCACCTCGCCAAGGATCGTCTTGGCCGATTTGTCCGTATGCCCCAGCATCAGGCGGGTCATGTGGCGCAGGCGGGAACCCAGCACAGGGTGGCCGAGATAGGCTTTCGCTTCATCCAGCGAGCCGATGGCATAGTCGGCCGCCATGGTGCTGGCGCCAAGCCCCGCGACCTGCGGGAAGATATACCATATCCAGTGCGTCGCCTTGCGCCCGGCCGTGAGCTCCGCCTCCACACGGTCGATCACCGGTGCCTGCGCCTTGACGAAACGGTTGAGATCGAAGGAATCCATGTCTCATCATAGCAGAAAGCCCCCGCTTTGTGCGGGGGCTCTCCGGATTTTTCCTGTAGCCGTGCTCAGGCGAGGTCGAACCGGTCGGCGTTCATCACCTTCACCCAGGCGGCCGCAAAGTCCCGCACGAATTTTTCACGGGCATCATCCTGTGCGTAAAGCTCGGCGATGGCGCGCAGGATCGAGTTGGAACCGAACACCAGATCGATCCGGGTGGCGGTCCATTTCACCTTGCCGGTCTTGCGGTCGCGGATCTCGTAAAGATTGTTCGCGGCGGGCACCCATGTGTTCGCCATGTCCGTGAGGTTGACGAAAAAGTCGGTCGTCAGCGCCCCTTCGCGCGCGGTGAAGACGCCATGTTTCGTGCCGCCATGGTTGGTGCCCATCACCCGCATGCCACCCACAAGGACGGTCATTTCCTTGGCGGTGAGGCCCATCAGCTGAGTGCGGTCCAGCATCAGTTCTTCCGGGCTGACGGCATAATCCTTCTTCAGCCAGTTCCTGTAGCCATCGTGGATCGGCTCCAGCACGTCGAACGAATCCGCGTCGGTCTGCTCATCCGTCGCGTCGCCGCGGCCTGGCGCAAAAGGCACACTGATATCGAAGCCAGCCGCTTTTGCCGCCTGTTCGACCCCGAGGTTACCGCCAAGCACGATCACATCCGCAACGCTCGCACCCGTTTCCTTCGCGATGCCCTCATAAATCTTAAGGACCTTCGCGAGGCGCTTTGGTTCATTGCCTTCCCAGTCTTTCATGGGCGCGAGCCGGATGCGGGCACCATTGGCGCCGCCGCGCATGTCCGATCCCCGAAAGGTGCGGGCGCTATCCCATGCCGTCGCCACCAACTCGCTGACCGAAAGGCCGGCTGCGGCGATCCGCGATTTCACATTGCCGATGTCATACTGGCGGTTGCCGGCGGGCACCGGGTCCTGCCACAGCAGGTCCTCCGTCGGCACATCGGGGCCGATGTACCGGGCTTTCGGCCCCATGTCGCGGTGCGTCAGCTTGAACCAGGCGCGGGCGAAGGTTTCGGAGAAATAGTCCTGATCCTTGGCGAAACGCTCCGAGATTTTCCGGTACGCCGGGTCGACCTTCATCGCCATGTCAGCGTCCGTCATGATCGGCATGCAGCGGATCTGCGGATCTTCCACATCGACCGGCATGTCTTCGGGCTTGATCGAGACGGGCTCCCACTGCCATGCGCCGGCCGGGCTCTTTTTCGATTCCCATTCATGGTTCAACAGCATCTTGAAATAGCCG
This sequence comes from Pseudokordiimonas caeni, assembly GCF_026719705.1. Lineage (GTDB taxonomy): Bacteria > Pseudomonadota > Alphaproteobacteria > Sphingomonadales > Kordiimonadaceae > Gimibacter > Gimibacter caeni. Next base: position 208,676 of record NZ_JAPPRR010000002.1, read on the forward strand.
TTGTCCCACTTGGTCGGGTGCGTGGTCCAGGCCCCTTCAAGGCCGCTCGTCACCGTATTGCGGCCGATGCCGCGCGACGTCTTGTTCAGCCAGCCAAGGCCCTGGTCTTCAACCGGGGCGCCTTCAGGGTCGGGACCAAGGAGGGCGGCGTCGCCGTTGCCGTGCGTCTTGCCGACGGTGTGGCCACCGGCGGTGAGCGCCACGGTTTCCTCGTCATTCATCGCCATGCGGGCGAAGGTGACACGCACGTCCTTGGCCGACTTCATGGGGTCGGGCACGCCGTTCACACCTTCGGGATTCACATAGATGAGTCCCATCTGCACGGCAGCGAGCGGATTTTCGAGGGTTTCGCGGTCCTCGCCGTCATAGCGGCTGGAGCCCAGCCAGTCTTTCTCGGCGCCCCAATAGGTATCCTTTTCAGGGTGCCAGATATCCTTGCGGCCGAAACCGAAACCGAAGCTTTTCAGGCCCATCGATTCGTAAGCCATGGTGCCGGCAAGGATGATGAGATCGGCCCAGCTGAGGCGGTTACCGTATTTCTTCTTGATCGGCCACAGAAGGCGCCGGGCCTTGTCGAGGTTGGCGTTATCGGGCCAAGAATTGAGCGGCGCGAAGCGCTGGTTGCCGGTGCCGCCACCGCCGCGTCCGTCCGCCGTGCGGTAGGAACCCGCCGCGTGCCACGCCATGCGGATGAAAAGGCCGCCATAATGGCCCCAGTCGGCCGGCCACCAGGGCTGGCTGTCGGTCATCAGGGCCTTCAGATCAGCCTTGAGGGCTGCCACATCCAGCTTCTTCACCTCTTCCGCATAATCGAAATCCGGGCCCATCGGGTCGGTCTTGGTGTCGTGCTGGTGGAGGATGTCCAGGTTAAGCGCCTTCGGCCACCAGTCCATGACATCGCTGCCCTTCGAGGTGTTGCCGCCATGCATGACCGGGCATTTGCCCGCCGTGCGACCGTCACTTCCATCCATCATGATATCCTCCTTCAGGCATCGCTGCTGCACCAGATGATGCGGGGGTTAAAATCCGGGCACCGAGTGAATCGGTGCGAATTCCTGTTAACCGGCATGCTCGAGACAGATACGGGCGAACAGCACACCGCCGTCCGGCATTCGGCCATGGGCTCCGGTCGGGTCAATGCTCGCAGACAGACACTATAGCGTCCAATTGAGTGGCATTGTGACTGTGATCAAGTTTCCCGATGAAAAAAGGCCCCCGCGAGATGCGGAGGCCTTTGCCTTGTCGATTGCAGGAAGGGGATCACTCCCAGCCGCAGGTGCGGTCCTTGTTCTGCTCGTCGAGCCATTCCTTGAGCGGCGCGAAGTAAGCAAGCACAGCGGACGCATCCATCTGGCGGGTGCCGGTGAAGGCTTCAAGCGCGTCAGGCCACGGCTTCGAGGCACCCATCGCCAGCATGGCCTTCAGTTTCTCGCCCACTTCCTTGTTGCCATAGAAGCTGCAGCGATGCAGCGGGCCTTCGAACCCGGCCTGCTCGCACGCAGCCTTGTAAAGCTGGAACTGCAGGATATGGGCAAGGAAGTAACGGGTGTAAGGCGTGTTGCCCGGAATGTGGTACTTGGCACCCGGATCGAAGTCCGCCTCAGTGCGCTCCACCGGTGCCGACAGGCCCTGATACTGGCGGCGCAGTTTCCACCAGGCGGTATTATACTGGTCCGGCGCGATTTCGCCGTTGAAGACACCCCAGCGCCAGCGGTCAACCATCAGGCCGAACGGCAGGAAGGCCACCTTGTCGAGCGCCTGTTTCAGCAGGAGCCCGGTATCGGCCGAGGCATCCGGCTCCTTGTCCAGAAGGCCAAGCTCCACGAGATAGGCCGGCGTGGTGGACAGCGCCACCGCATCGCCGATCGCTTCGTGGAAGCCATCATGCGCGCCGCCGCGGAACAGGATGCTCTGCGGTGCATAGTTTGTGTAATAGAAGATGTGGCCAAGCTCATGATGCATGGTGCGGAAGTCTTCACCCGTCACCTCGGTGCACATCTTGATCCGAACGTCGGAGGTGGTGATATCCCAAGCCGACGCATGGCACTGCACATCGCGGTCGCGCGGCTTGGTGATCAGCGACCGTTCCCAGAAGGTTTCCGGCAGTTCAGGGATGCCGAGCGAGGTGAAGAACTGCTCGCCGGTCTCCGCGATCTTCATCGCGTCATAGCCCTTCTCGTTCAGAAGCGCCGTGAGGTCATAGCCCGGGTCGGCGTCGCCCGTGGCCACCAGGTCGAAAATCTCGCCCCATTGCTGCGCCCAGACGTTACCCAGAAGATGCGCCGGGATCGTGCCATCTTGGGGCATGGTGCGGCTGCCATAATAGTCGGAGAGCTTGGCGCGCACATGGCACTGCAGCGACTGATAAAGCGGCTTCACTTGCCCCCACAGGCGCTCGGTCTCCGCCGTGAAATCGTCGGCCGGCATGTCATAGCCCGACCGCCACAGCGCGCCGGTGTCGGCAAAGCCGAGGTCGCGCGAGCCGGCGTTCGCCAGTTCCACCATGCGGGCATATTTGTCCTTCATGGGGGCCGAGACCTGACGCCAGCCTGCCCACACGTCCTTCAGTTCTTCCGGGTCGCGGCTATTTGCCATGATGCGGATGATGTCGCGGTCATTCAGGCAGGTGCCGTCTTCCTTGCAATATTTGCCGGTGGCATACATGGAATCAAGATCGGCCTTGATGGTGGCAAGCTCGGACGCGAGCGCCGGGTCGGACGGGGCCGGGATGGTCAGGCCCTGCTTCATGATTTCAAGCTTGCGGCGGGTTTCGGCGTCCACTTCCACTTCGTTGAAGCGGGCGGCATCCTTCGCCAGTTCCATCGACAGCGCGGTGGAGGCCTCGTCGGCGCGGGCGGCAAGGAAGCTCGTATCCACGGTCACGAAATTGGCCTGCACCCAGGCGGCGCGGGCGGCATATTCGCGGTCGGTTTCGAGCCGGGCTTCGGCGTCGGCCACAAAGGCCATGGCTTCGGCGGCGGTCGGCGCGGCGGGTGCCTTTGCCTCTTCCTTCTTGTCACCGCACGCAGCAAGGGCGGCGGCAAGTGCAACGGCAATCGCAAGCCGCGAAACGCTGGCTGGTCGTATCATGATATCCCCCTGGAAATTTGTTTCGGTTGAAACACACTTCACGGTAAAGGCACCGACCTTGTCAATGCCCCGTGCGGCGAACCGACGCCAAAAACTTATGGCCTGCGCGGCCGCAGCCCGCTAATGCCGGCGGGCGATGGCGGCGTGTTCGGTTTTGCCATCCATCAGCCGGGCGAAGGCATCGCGCTTCACATGCACAAGTGTCGTGTGGTCGCCCGCTTCGAAATAGATGTCCTCGATGCCATCAAGCCGTTTGTCGACAATCGTGCGCATGTCGTAGGCAGTGCCAAGCGCGGGCACGGCACCGGGGTCGCAGTCCGGGAACATACGGCTGGCTTCGTCCTCGCTCGCGAGGCCCAGCCGTTCATCCAGCCGGTGGCTAAGTTCGGCAAGGTCGATCTGGTGCGAGGCGGGGACCACGGCCACCAGATAGCCGCGATCGGATTTCAACAGCACGCCCTTGGCAAGCTCGGCACCCGGAATGTGGGCGACGCGGGCAATGCGCTGCGCCGTGACCGCACGGTCATGCGGCATCAGGTCGAAGGCGACACCTTTCTTCTCCAGATAGGTCTGGATGGTGGGGGAAACGGACATTCTCGGCCTCCTCTGGGTCGGGGGTTCAGGACCAGTCGGACGCAATACAGATGTCGGGGAAGCATATCATAGAAGCCCCGACAATCCCACCTGCAGGTTGAGGGAGACGGACGCGCAATCACACTGTAGGCTCTGCCCATTGACCGGAAGGGGGAGCCACTAATGGCGCTGACACTGCATTATCATCCGCTATCGTCTTATTGCCACAAAGCGCTGATCGCCCTTTACGAGCTGGACGCCCCCTTCACCCCCGCCATCCTCAACCTGATGGACCCGGCGGAGCGCGAGCGGTTCCTGAAAATCTCGCCCATGGGCAAGATGCCGGCACTGGAGGACACAACGCGCGGCGAAACGGTCACCGAATCGTCGATCATCATCGAATATCTGGACCAGCATTATCCGGGCGCGCGGCCGCTGCTGCCGACCGACGCCGACACCTGCCTGATGGCCCGCAAGATGGACCGGGTTTTCGACCTGTATGTAATGACACCCTTACAGAAGATCATCGGCGACGGCTTCCGGCCTGAAGACGGGCGCGACACCATCGGCGTGGCTGAGGCGCACGCCACACTCAAGGCGGCCTACGGGATGCTCGACCGGCATTTCTACGGCCGCACATGGGCGGCAGGCGAAAGTTTCAGCCTTGCCGACTGCGCGGCCGCCCCGGCCCTGTTCTATGCCCGCACGCTCGAACCCTTCGGGGAAGATAACGACCTTCTCGCCGCTTATTTCGAGCGGCTGTGCGAACGGCCATCCTTTGCGCGCGTCCTTATGGAAACCAGACCCTGGTTCCATATGTATCCGCGCGTCGATGCCGTCGAAGCCCGGTTCCTGGCCGACTGACGCCTATTTCTTCGCGATACACTCAAGCTCAACCTTCGCACCCATGGCGAGGCCATTGGCCCCAAAAGCGCTGCGGGCCGGCTTGTTGCCGGGGAAATAGGTGACATAGACCTTGTTGAAATCGGCCCATTCGCTGATGTCAGCGAGGAAAACGGTGCATTTCACCACCCGGTCCATGCCCACCCCGGCGCGGGCAAACGCTGCCTTGGTGTTTTCCATCGCCTGTTTCGCTTCGGCTGCCATGCCGCCTTCGACAAGCTTGCCGTCCTTGTCGCCGATCTGGCCCGAGGCAAAGACGAAGCCACCGGCTTCCACCGCTGCCGAGAAAGGCAGATTGGCGCTCGCCCCTTCCATACTATGGAAGACGATATCGTCGGCCGAGGCCGCAAAGGTGAAACCGACGCTCGCGATCAGGATTGCTGCAGCTTTCATGAAATCCTCCCCTTAGCCCGGCCAGTGCCGGATGACGCTCATATAATCGACCATATCGAAACCGGTGGCCTCGCACCAGTCCGAGCCGGGCCCTTCCCAGGCAACCTTCTTCCAGTCCACCTTGCCGGACCTTGAGAACTCGACCCCCTCGGCTTCGAGCGCGATGCGCTGGCGTTCGGACCCCGGCCGCGGGCTGATCCCGCCCGAGGCATTGATGATGCGCTGCCACGGCACATCTGTATCCGTCGGCAGCCCGTTCATGGCAAAGCCGACAATCCGCGGGGTGGAGCCGGGCACAAGCGTGGAGATCATCCCGTAGCTCGCGACCCGCCCCGGCGGGATCATCCGCACCAGATCATGGATCGCTGCGAACAGCCCCTCGCCCACCGGCATGTCAGACCTCCAGCGCCCGTTTCACCGCCGCTTCCACATGAAGCCCGGCGGTATCGAACATCGGGAAATCGGGCCGGTCGGCCTGCGCGATCAGGAGGCATATCTCGGTGCAGCCCATGATCAGGCCCTCGGCCCCTGCCGCCCGGTACTTGTCGGCGATTTCCAGATAGCGCGCCTTCGAGGCCGGGCTGATCTCGCCCTTGCACAGCTCATCGAAAATGATGCGGTCCACATCGCGGCGTTCGGCCTCGTCCGGCACCATGATCTCGAGCCCGAAATTGCGGGCATAATAGTCCCGCATATAGGAGGCCGACATCACAGGGTAAGTGCCAAGAAGCAAGATCCGTTTCAGTCCCGCCGCCCGGATCGCCGCGCCCGTCGGGTCCGCAATATGCAGGAAGGGGATGCTGATGTCCCGCGTGAAGCGCTCATACACCCGGTGGACGGTGTTGGACGCACAGATCAGGAAATCGGCCCCGGCGCGTTCGGCGGCCATCGCCTTTTCGGCGAGATAGTCGCCAAGGGCTTCCCAGCCTTCGTTCCTGATCCAGTATTCCACATTGCCGAAATTGACGCCGATGATGACGGTTTCGGCGATTTCCCGACCGCCGAGCCGGGCATTCACCGCCGCATTGATGGCGCGGTAATATTCGCTTGTCGCCTCGGCGCTCATACCACCAAGAAGGCCGATCTTCTTTTGCTTCAAGGGTCGCACGCGCCTACTCCTTCACCGGACGAACGAGGGAAGCCGCTTCCTTGGCGCGGACGCGGGCTTCCGTAACCGTTTCCCCGCGCGCCACCGCCACGCCCATCCGGCGGCGGGCGAAGCTTTCGGGCTTGCCGAAAAGCCGTACTTCGGTTTCCGGCACGCGGAGGGCTTCATCCAGCCCCTCAAACGCGATGCCCTGCTCTTCCATGCCGCCATAGATGACCGCACTCGCGCCCGGCGATGCCATCGCAGTATCCGTCGGCAGGCCCAAGAGGGCGCGGGCGTGTAATTCGAACTCGGACTGGTGCTGCGTCACCAGTGTCACAAGCCCCGTATCGTGCGGGCGCGGACTGACTTCCGAGAACCAGACCTGATCGCCCCTCACGAACAGTTCGACCCCGAAGATGCCAAGCCCGCCAAGGGAATCGGTCACCGCCTTGGCAATTTCACGAGCGCGGGCAAGGGCTGTCGGGCTCATCGCCTGCGGCTGCCAGCTTTCCACATAGTCGCCAGATTGCTGGTGATGGCCGATGGGATCACAGAAACTGGTTTCAATGAGCCCGCTTGCCCCCTTCGAGCGCACGGTGAGAAGAGTGATTTCAAACTCGAAATCGATGAACCCTTCCACAATCACCCGCGCGCCTTTCACGCGGCCCGCTGCTTCGGCATAGTCCCACGCCTTGTCCACATCGTCCGGGCCCTTGAGAAGGCTTTGGCCCTTGCCGGAGGAAGACATCACGGGCTTCACGAAGCAGGGGTAGCCGGTGCCCTTCTTGCCTTCGATGGCTTGGCGGATTTCGTCCGCCGAGGAGGCAAAGGCATAGGCGCTGGTCGGCAGGCCAAGCTCTTCGGCGGCCAACCGGCGGATGCCTTCACGGTTCATCGTCAGTTGCACGGCGCGCGCGGTCGGGATCACGGTCGCCGTACCTGCCGCCTCAATCTCGGCGAGCGCAGCGGTGGCAATCGCCTCGATCTCCGGCACTATATAGTGCGGCTTTTCTTGCTCGATCAGCCCCTTCAGCGCGTCGGCGTCGGTCATGTCAATGGCGTGCGCGCGGTGCGCGACCTGATGGCCCGGCGCCCCTTCGTAGCGGTCCACGGCGATCACCTCGACCCCGTAACGCTGCAGGGCGATGATGACTTCCTTGCCAAGCTCACCGGCGCCCAAAAGCATCACGCGGGTAGCGGTGGGTGAGTTGGGAGTGCCGATCTTCATGGCCGTTTCCTTCCCTGTTGGCGCGCCGTCAGCAATCGACGACCGTCGCCTCGATCGGCACGGTGACGGCAAGCCCGCCCCGCGCCGTTTCCTTATATTTGGATTTCATGTCGCGCCCGGTGAGGCGCATGGTGCGGATCACCTTGTCGAGGCTGACAAAATGGGTGCCGTCGCCTTTGAGCGCGAGGCGCGCCGCATTGATCGCCTTGATCGAGGCCATGGCATTGCGCTCGATGCACGGCACCTGCACAAGACCGCCGATGGGATCACACGTGAGGCCGAGATTATGTTCCATCGCGATCTCGGCCGCGTTTTCGACCTGCGCCGGCGTGCCGCCCATCACTTCGGCGAGGCCCGCCGCCGCCATCGAGCAGGCCGAGCCGACCTCGCCCTGACAGCCGACCTCGGCTCCGGAAATCGACGCATTTTCCTTGAAGAGCATGCCAACCGCCCCGGCAGTCAGCAGGAATTTCACCACGCCCGCGTCATTCGCGCCGGGCACGAAGCGGGTGTAATAATGGAGGACCGCAGGCACGATGCCTGCCGCGCCGTTCGTGGGCGCGGTGACCACACGACCCCCTGCGGCGTTTTCCTCGTTCACGGCGAGCGCATAAAGATTGACCCAGTCAAGGATCGTCAGAGGATCGGTGAGGGCGGCTTCCGCGCGGTTGGCGAGCTGCCGGTAAAGGCTCGCCGCCCGGCGTTTGATCTTCAACCCCGGCATGATGCCATCCGAGTTGCAGCCGCGCTTCACGCATTCCTGCATCACCGCCCAGATATTCAGAAGCTCCGCCCTGATCTGGTCGGCCGAGCGCATCACCTTTTCGTTCGCGAACATGATGTCGCTGATCGATTTCTCGGTCTTTTCGCAGTGGGCGAGAAGCTCAGCCCCCGACGAGAAGGGATAGGGCACTTTCACGGGCGGCGCCTTGAAGGCATCTTTCGCCGCTTCGGCTTCAGACACGATGAAGCCCCCACCGATGGAATAATAGATGACATTCGCAAGCTCGCTGCCGTCTGCGGCCTCTGCCGTGAAGCGCATACCGTTCGGATGGAAGGGCAGCCGCTCGCGCGGCAGCAGCACCAGATCGGTGCCTTCCTCGAAGGGGACCGGACGGCTGCCGTTCAGGCGGATGCTGGCGCCCCCGCGCACCTCGGCGATCATATCGGCCGCCTTGTCCACGTCCACGCTCGCCGGCTCCTCGCCCATCAGGCCAAGGATCACCGCGCCGTCCGACCCGTGGCCGCGACCGGTGGCCCCGAGCGAGCCATAAAGCTTCACCCGCACGCGCGACACCGAGCCAAGCTTCGCCGATTCTTCAAGGCCGTTCAGGAAGGCGCGGGCAGCCCGCATCGGCCCCACGGTATGCGAGCTGGAAGGCCCGATGCCGATAGAAAAAAGGTCAAGTACGCTCGTTGTCATAAGATGCCCACCCCGAAGTTTGGGCCCCTTATATAGCACACCTATTCCGAGGAGAAGCGATAGGACGAAATTCCGCGCGACCGTTCATCAAGGATCAGCGCACGCGTAAGCGGCGGATGGGCGCGCTGTGGGCAGTTTGGCCGCTCGCACAGGCGGCAGTCGGGGCCGACGGGTGTGGCGTCGATATTTTCGAGATCATGCCCCTTGGCATAGATCAGCTCCCGCGCATGGCCGATATCGCAGCCAAGGCCGATCGCCACCTGCTGGTCCGGCGCCCCGAAAATGGCCCCGACCCGCCGCACGGTGCGCGACACGGTGAAATAGGTCGTCCTGTCCGGCATCTCGATAATCTGGGTAACGATCCGGCCGGGCGTGGTGAAGGTGTCATGCACGCTCCACAAGGGGCACGTGCCGCCGAAGCGGGTGAAATGGAAGCGCCCGGCCGAATAGCGCTTCGACACGTTCCCGGCCTTGTCCACCCGCACGAGGAAGAAGGGGATGCCTCGCTCCCCCGGCTTTTGCAGCGTGGTCAGCCGGTGACAGACCTGCTCGAAACTGCAGCCATAGCGGCGGCCCAGATGCTCCACATCATATTTCAGTGCCCGCGCGTCCTTCAGGAACCGGCCATAAGGCATGATGAGGGCAGCGGCGAAATAGTTGGCAAGGCTGATGCGCAAGACCCGGTGGGCTTCATCCGTCTGGAAGGTCGGCACTTCCGACAGGCGCTGGATCAGGGGACGTTGTTCGAGAAGCGCCAGCTGGAACGCGATCTGGAACTGGCGGGCCGGCCGGTCCAGCAGTTCCGAAAGCTGCAGCTGCCGCCGGTGGAAATCGAAATGCCGGAGCGTTTCGGGCATCACCTCGTGCGGCATGATCCGCACGCGCACGCCGTGCTCTTCATCCAGTCGGGCGGAGAGCAGAAGGAACGGATCGTCGCGGTCGAGCCCGAGCTCGGTATGGAGCGATTCGGCAGCTTCATCGAGCTCGGGGAAATAGTTGCGCCGGTCGTGCAGCCAGTCGCGCACTTCATCCACCGGCACCACGGTTTCAGTCGCCGTCCCCGTGCGATCCACCACCTGATTCGAAAGATCGCTTGCCGCCTGCCGTGCTTGCCGCAGCGCACTGTAAAGTAGATTGAAGGCCTCGATCCCTTTCGGGGCGGCGTCGGCCATGTCCTGCATGTCCCCGCGCGTCAGGCCAAGCGGCTTGAACATCGGATCGGCCATTATTTCAGTGAGGTCGGCAAAGGCTCGCGCCTCGTCGGTGCCGGCGAACGTGGCCAGTTCCACATCGTAAACTTCAGCGAGCCGCAAGAGGAACTGCGCCGAAACCGGCCGCTGGTTGCGCTCCACAAGGTTAAGGTAACTCGTTGAAAAACCAAGGGCTGCTGACATCTGCGCCTGGCTGAGGCCAAGCTCGCGCCGGAGCCGCCGGATGCGGGGCCCTGCGAAAATCTTTTTCTGGGCAGCTTCGGCCATGCCCCTGCTCCTTCAAATCACACCCGGAATGTTACACATACAAAATTTACATATCAACTTTTTTACATAAACAAACACATACAAACAGACACTTTTTGTAACATTTCGCAATTGCACAAGAAATATCAGGTGGGATACTGGTCCTGTCACAGCAACATTGTTGCCGACACATTCGTTACGATTGAAGAAAGGGACAGGAACATGACGGCTTCGACGCTCCAGAAAAGCGCTCCGCTCAGCCTTACGATCACCGGCAAAGCCGATGAGCGCACGGCGCGTGTGCTGACGGCGGACGCAGTCGCCTTCATTGCAGACCTTGAGGCCCGTTTCGGCGCGCGCCGCGCCCGGCTCATTGAAGCCCGCACCGAGCGCCAGAAGCGTTTCGACGCCGGCGAGCTGCCGGATTTCCTGCCCGAGACCGCCGACATCCGCAACAAGCCCTGGACCATCCTCGGCACGCCGGCTGACCTGAAGGACCGCCGCGTCGAAATCACCGGGCCGGTTGACCGCAAGATGATGATCAACGCCTTCAATTCTGGTGCCAATGTCTTCATGGCGGATTTCGAGGATGCCTCGGCCCCGACCTGGGACAATATGATCGACGGCCAGATCAACCTCATGGATTATGCCGACGGCAAGCTGACGTTCGATGATCCGTCGAACGGCAAATCCTATGCCCTCGGCGAAAAGACTGCCGTTCTGAAGGTTCGTCCGCGCGGCCTGCATATGCTGGAAGCCCATGCCGAACTCGACGGCCAGCCGATCTCGGCCAGCTTCTTCGATTTCGGCCTTTATGCCTTCCATTCGGCGGCCAAGCTGCTGGCCCGCGGCACGGGCGCCTATTTCTACCTGCCGAAGCTCGAGAGCCACAAGGAGGCCGCGCTCTGGGACGAGGTCTTCGCCTATACCGAAGCCGCCCTTGGCATTCCGCACGGCAGCCTTAAGGCGACGATCCTGATCGAGACCCTGCCGGCTGCCTTCGAGATGGACGAGATCCTCCATGCCATGAAGGATCATATCGTCGGCCTCAACTGCGGCCGCTGGGACTATATCTTCAGCTACATCAAACGCATCGGCAAAAACCCGGCCTATCTGCTGCCGGACCGCGCCGAGGTGACGATGGGCCAGGCCTTCCTGCGTGCCTATTCACTTCTCCTGATCAAGACCTGCCACAAGCGCGGCGCCCATGCGATGGGCGGCATGGCAGCCCAGATCCCGGTGAAGAATGATGAGGCCGCCAACGAGGCTGCCTTCAACAAGGTCCGCGCCGACAAGGAACGCGAAGCCGCCAACGGCCATGACGGCACATGGGTGGCGCACCCGGCGCTCGTGCCCGTGGCGCTTGAGGTCTTCAACAAGCTGATGCCGCAAGCCAACCAGATCATCCGCAAGCGCGAGGATGTAACGATCACCGCTGCGGATCTTCTGGAGCCGCATCAGGGCAAGGCGACCGAGAAGGGCCTGCGCGAGAATATCCGCGTCGGCGTCCAGTACATCGAAGCCTGGCTGCAGGGTAAGGGCGCAGTGCCGCTTTATAACCTGATGGAAGACGCCGCCACGGCCGAGATCAGCCGTACCCAGATCTGGCAGCAGCTTTATCACGGCGCCAAGCTCGATGACGGCCGCACCGTCGACCGCGCCCTCGTCCAGTCGCTTTATGACAGCGAGATGGCGGGCCTCCGGGAAGCGCTTGGCGCCGAGACCCTTGAAAAAGGCCGCTTCGCTGAAGCGGGCAAACTGTTCCTCGATCTCGTCTTCGCGGACGAGCTCGCCGAATTCCTGACAACCCCGGCCTACGGCCTCATCCAATAACCGACAACCAGTTCCCCGAACGGAGTAAGTAAAATGACCAAGGAAACCTTCGAATCCTACCTGGGCGTTGAAAAAGACCGCTACAAATATATCGAGCGCAACTACACGCTTGAAGACGTGAAGCGTCTCAGCGGCTCGGTGCAGGTCCAGCACACGCTCGCTGACCGTGGTGCGCGCAAGCTGTGGGATCTCCTCAACACCGAAGACTATGTCCACAGCCTCGGCGCCATGACCGGGAACCAGGCCATGCAGATGGTTCGCGCCGGCCTGAAGGCCATCTATCTGTCGGGCTGGCAAGTTGCTGCCGACAGCAACACCGCCAGCGCCATGTATCCGGACCAGTCGCTCTATCCGGCGAATGCTGCTCCTGAGCTTTGCCGTCGCATCAACCGCACCCTGCAGCGTGCCGACCAGATCGAGCATGCCGAGGGCGGCACGAAGCGCGACTGGTTCGCCCCCATCGTGGCCGACGCCGAAGCCGGTTTCGGCGGCAAGCTGAACGCGTTCGAGATCATGAAAGCCTTCATCGAAGCCGGCGCCTCGGGCGTTCACTTCGAAGACCAACTGGCAGCCGAAAAGAAATGCGGCCACCTCGGCGGCAAGGTGCTGATCCCGACACAAGCGCACGAGCAGAACCTGCAGGCCGCGCGTCTCGCTGCCGACATCTGCGGTGTGCCCTCGATCATCATCGCCCGTACGGACGCTGAATCGGCCAAGCTCATCACCTCGGACGTCGACGAGCGCGACCATGCCTTCATCCTGAAGGACAAGGGCCGCACCTCGGAAGGCTTCTTCCACCTTGATGCCGGCGTCGATCATTGCATCGCCCGCGGCCTGGCGTTCGCCAAGCATGCTGACCTCTTGTGGTGGGAAACCTCGACCCCGAACCTCGACGACGCGAAGAAATTCGCCGAAGCGATCCAGAAGGCCTATCCGGGCAAGATGATGGCTTACAACTGCTCGCCGTCGTTCAACTGGGAAGCCAAGCTGGACAAGGACACGATTGCCAAGTTCCAGCGTGAGCTCGGCGCCATGGGCTACAAGTACCAGTTCGTGACGCTCGCCGGTTTCCACAGCCTCAACTACGGCATGTTCGAACTGGCTTCGGGCTACCGCGACCGCGGCATGGCTGCCTATTCGGAACTGCAGCAGGCCGAGTTTGCTTCGGAAAAAGACGGCTACACCGCCACGCGCCACCAGCGCGAGGTCGGCACCGGCTACTTCGACGAAGTGGCACAAGCCATCACCAAGGGTCAGGCGTCGACCACCGCCATGGGCGAATCGACCGAGACCGCACAGTTCGTGGCTGCCGAGTAACAGCCACCCCCGCCTGTTTCGCTCTTATCCATGGCGGAACAGGCGGCAAATGAATAGCCGGCCTTGTCCCTTGGGAGGGGAGGCGGGGTCGGCGCCCACTTGTCCCTCACATCCTGACAAGGCCCCCTTGAAAGGATGTACTCACGGGGGCCGGTTCCTTAGAGACCGGCCCTCTTTTTCTTTGCCCCGCTTGCGCTTGCCGGACCCTGTCCCTATCTGCTAGAGGCCCGCCAAGCCCCAGAAAGGAAAACAGGGACAATCATGACCGACAAGCCTGCCGCCCCAACCGCCTCCATGAAGCCGCTGCGCCCCCTGCCGATGCTGATTTTCAGCTCCCGCTGGCTCCAGCTCCCGCTTTATATCGGCCTCATCGCGGCGCAGTGTGTGTATGTCTTCCTTTTCCTCAAGGAACTGGTCCATCTCGTCAGCCACGCCACCACCTTTTCCGAGCAGCAGATCATGCTTGTGGTGCTGGGCCTCATTGACGTGGTGATGATTTCGAACCTTCTCGTCATGGTCATCGTCGGCGGCTATGAAACCTTTGTCTCGCGCCTCGGCCTGCAGGGGCACCCCGACCAGCCGGAATGGCTGAGCCATGTGAATGCGGGCGTGCTGAAGGTGAAGCTCGCGATGGCCATCATCGGCATTTCCTCGATCCATCTTCTGCGCACCTTCATCGAAGCCTCGTCGATCGGGCTCGACAATGCCCGCATCACCGGCGAGGCTGTGATGTGGCAGACGATCATTCACAGCGTTTTCATCCTGTCCGCCGTCGGAATCGCCTATGTGGACCGCATGACCCAGGTGAAGCCACGCTGATACCCTGCGGCAACCTGCCGCGCGCCATCCTGCCGCATTGCACGATCTACCCTCGCGTGGGACACTGATCCGGTATCCAGGGAACAAACCTTCAGCCAGGGAGGGTAGTCCATGCCGGATTTCCTCAGCGCCGAGATACTTGCGCGCGCGCAGTTTGCCTTTACCGTTTCGTTTCATATCGTCTTCCCCGCCTTCTCGATCGGCCTTGCTTCCTATCTCGCGGTGCTTGAGGCGCTGTGGCTGAAGACAGGGGACGAGGCCTATCTCACCACCTTTCGCTACTGGCTGAAAATCTTTGCCGTCGCCTTCGGGATGGGGGTCGTGTCGGGCATTGTGATGAGCTACCAGTTCGGCACGAACTGGTCGGTTTACGCCGACAAGACGGGGCCGGTGCTCGGGCCGCTTCTGGGCTACGAGGTCCTCTCGGCCTTCTTCCTCGAGGCCGGGTTCCTTGGCATCATGCTCTTCGGGCTCGAACGCGTCGGCAAGAAGCTGCATTTCATGGCCACCCTGATGGTTGCCGTCGGCACGCTTTTCTCGGCCTTCTGGATTCTCAGCGTGAACAGCTGGATGCAGACCCCGGCGGGCTACGGCATCAACGAGGCCGGCCAGTTCATCGTCGAGGACTGGTGGGAAGTCGTCTTCAATCCCTCCTTCCCCTACCGGCTCGTCCATATGACGCTCGCCGCCTACCTCACCACCGCCTTCGTGGTTGGCGGGGTGGGGGCGTGGCACCTCCTCAAGGACCGCAGCAACCGCCCGGCGCGCATCATGTTCTCGATGGCCATGTGGATGGCGCTCATTGTGGCGCCCATCCAGGTGATCGCGGGTGACATGCACGGGCTGAACACACTCGAGCACCAGCCAGCCAAGGTGGCCGCGATGGAAGGCCACTGGGAAACCGGCAGCCGGGTGCCGCTTCTGCTGTTCGCGGTGCCGGACAATGAGGCCGAGACCAACCATTTCGAGATCGGCGTGCCGGCACTCGCCAGCATCATCCTGAAGCATGATCCAGACGGCGTGATTCGGGGCCTGAAAGACTGGCCGAAGGAAGACCGCCCGCCCGTCTTCATCGTCTTCTGGTCGTTCCGCATCATGGTAGCCATCGGCTTCCTGATGGTCGGGATCGGCCTCTGGAGCCTGATCGCGCGGGCCCGCGGCCGGCTTTATGAAAGCCCGCTCCTGAACAAGGCCGCTGTCCTGATGGCGCCGTCGGGCTTCATCGCCGTGCTGGCCGGCTGGGTCGTCACCGAAGTCGGCCGCCAGCCCTACACGGTGTACGGCCTGTTGCGCACCGCTGATTCGCTTTCACCCGTGGAAGCCCCCGCCGTCGCCACGTCGCTCGCCATCTTTGCGGTTGTTTATTTCATCGTGTTCGGCACGGGTGTTGTCTACATCCTGCGCCAGATGGCGGAACGGCCCGGCGCGCCCGAGCACGCTCCGGAAGGCCCAACGCGGGCCGCCGCCTACACTACCGACTATGTGAAGCTCGCCGAAGGAGGCCGCCATGATTGACCTGCCGCTTCTCTGGGCGCTCCTCATCGCCGCCTCGATCCTCATCTATGTGATCCTTGATGGCTTCGATCTTGGCATCGGCATCCTTTTCCCCTTTTTGGAAACGGACGAGGACCGCGACACCGCCATGAACAGCGTGGCCCCCGTGTGGGACGGCAACGAGACATGGCTGGTGCTTGGGGGCGGCGGGCTTTTCGCCACCTTCCCGCTTGCCTATTCGGTGCTGATGCCGGCCCTTTATGTGCCGGTTCTCCTGATGCTCCTCGGCCTCATTTTCCGGGGCGTGGCGTTCGAGTTCCGCTGGAAAAGCCGCGGCCACCGCAAGGCGTGGGACCATTCCTTCACCATCGGCTCGATGGTTGCCGCCTTCTGCCAGGGCATCGCGCTTGGCGCCTTTGTGCAGGGGATCGAGGTCGACGGCCGCGCCTATGCCGGCGGCTGGTGGGACTGGCTGACCCCCTTCAGCCTCTTGACCGGCCTTGCCCTCGTCATCGGCTATGCGCTTCTCGGCGCCACCTGGCTTGTCATGAAAACCGAAGGCCGGCTGGGGCTCAAAGCCGTGCGCTATGCCCGTGTCACGATGATCGGCACGGTGATGTTCATCGCGCTCATCAGCCTCGCGACCCTGTCGCTCGATCCTCGTTTCATGGAAATATGGACGGCATGGCCCGCCATCCTTTATGTGGCGCCGGTGCCCTTTGCGGTGGCCTTGCTCGCCTTCTATCTCTGGCGGTCGCTCGGCCGGGCGATGGATCACCGGCCGTTTCTGGCCACCATCGGGCTTTTCGTCCTGTCCTTCGTCGGGCTCGGCATCAGCCTCTTCCCGTATGTCGTGCCGCTGAATATCACCATCTGGGATGCCGCCGCGCCCGACAAAAGCCTCGGCTTCCTGATGGTCGGCACCGCCTTCCTCCTGCCCCTTATCCTTGGCTATACGGGCTATGCCTACTGGGTGTTCCGGGGCAAGATGAAGCCCGGGGAAGGATATCACTGATGGCCGGCGAAAACGGCAACGAGCAAGGCCCGCTCGGCAAACGGCTCCTGTGGTTTGCTGGGCTCTGGCTCGCCAGCGTCACCGCCCTCGCCGTCGTCGCCTACGGGATCAGGGCGGTGCTGCTTTAGCCCTTGAGCCGCGCCTTGATGGACGCGCGGGAAGCTGCAAGTACGGCTTCCCGCTCCGCCCCGTCGCTGATCGACCGGGCCATGGAAAGCGCGCCCACGAGCTCCGACAGGATCGACCGGGCCGCGAGGGCAGCATCCTTGCGGCCCATTTTTTCGAGGGCCACCGCAATCTTCGCTGAAAGGCGGGTATAACCCGCCGCGAAACTTTCCTTCGCAGCCACATCCAGCCGTGCCACATCGGCCGAAAGGGCGGGCAGCGGGCAGCCCTGTTCATGGTTCGCCACATGGACCTCGCTCAGGTAGCGGTCAACGAAAAGCGTCAGCCCCTCCTCGGGTTCGTGGCCTTCAAGGCTGCGTTCCAGAAGGTGGGAGCGCAGGTCGAACATGGTGCTGATCGCAGCCGCCACCAGATCGTCTTTCGAGGCGAAATGGGCATAGAAGCCACCGACCGTCAGCCCGGCGCTCGCCATGATGCTTTTGATCCCCACATTTTCGGGGCCATGCTCGCGGATCTGCTGCGCGGCTTCCTTGAGGATGGCCTGCCGGGTGCGTTCCTTGTGATCCTTGTCGTAGCGCATCGTTTGCTCCTTTCCTGACTATCTAGTCGGTCCTGCGCCCGTCATCAATGCTCGGCAACCGGGGCCTTCGCCGCCGGCCGGTGCGACCCCGAGAAGGGCACCATCAGAAGGGCAAGGAAGAACATTACCCCCATCACCGCGAAAATCTCGTTGAAAGCAAGGGTCGCGGCCTCGCGCTGGACCAGTTGCCCGAGCACGCCGGTGGCCATCTGCCCGGCAATCGCCGGGTCATTCACAATGGCGGCCGCATGCGCGGTGAGCGCGGCAGCAGCTTCACCCGCCGCTGCCGCATTCTGGCCGTTCAGCCCCAGCGCCTCGCCGATCTTCATGGCCTCGATCTTCGTGAAATCATTCAGCCATGTCGTCGTCACCGCGATGCCGATGGCGCCGCCCAGGTTACGCATCAGGTTGAAAAGCCCCGAGGCATGGCGAAGCTCGGCGCCTGCAAAACCGTCGAGCGCCATATTCACGCTCGGCACGATACAGAGCATGATCGAAAGCCCGCGCATCAGCTGCGGCACCAGAAGTTCGGCAAAGCCCCATTCGCTGGTCATGCTGCTTGTCAGTTCCATGCTGAAGGCAAAAAGGACGAGGCCAACCGTGATGATAATGCGCCGGTCGATATGATTGATCAGCCGGGCCGCCAGAATGGTGCTGATCACCTGCGAAATGCCGACCACGAAAACCGTGGTGCCGATTTCAAGGCTGTCAAACCCGCGGATACGGCCAAGATACAGGGGCACCAGATAGATCGAAGCATAAAGTCCAAAGCCGATCACCAGATTGAACACGCAGGCGAAGGCGAAACTGTAGCTTCTGAAGGGCGACAGCTGCACAAGCGGGCTTTTCGAGAAAAAGGCCCGTTCGATGAAGAAGGAGAATCCCACAATCGCGAGCCACGCGCCGATGGCGATGGTCGTATCGTTGAACCAGTCGTTCTTCGGACCTTCCTCCAGCACATATTCGAGCCCCGCCAGAAACAGGATCATGGCGACGAGATGCATATAATCGATGCGTTTCAGCATGCCGATATCCGGTCGGTCGATCCGCAGGAGCATCACCACCGCGATGGTGACGGCAAGGCCCGGCAGGACATTCACAAAGAATATCCAGCGCCAGTCGGCCAGTTCGGTGATCAGCCCGCCCACCGTAGGGCCAAGCGCCGGCGCAAGCACGGATACGATGCCAAGGATGGCCGGGATCATTGCCCGCTCGGTCCCCGTGAATAGCGTGAAGCCGGTTGCGAACACGGTCGGAATCATGGCGCCGCCCGTGAAGCCCTGCAGGGCGCGAAAGGCGATCATCGATTCGATATTCCAGGCAAACCCGCAAAGGATGCTTGAGAGGGTGAAGAGCGCTGCCGACACCCCGAACAGCCAGCGGGTGGACAAGGCCTGCGCCAGAAAGGCGGAGAAGGGAATCATCACGAGCTCCGCCATCAGATAGGAGGTCTGCACCCAGCTGATCTCGTCAGGGCCGGCAAGCAGCCCTGCCTGAATGTCGTTAACGGACGCTGCGACAATCTGGATATCCAGAAGCGCCATGAACTGGCCAAAGGCCATCACCCCGAAAATCAGGAATTTCCGTGACTTGGCCATCGTGGCCGGATCGTCAAGCTGGGCCGCTGTCGTGACCCGGGAGGCGGTTTCGAAGGGCATCTGAATTTTCCCTCTTGTTAAATTACGATAATAATATTATATGCATCATATAACAAATGCAAGCCCGACAGCAAAAGGACGAAGCATCATGAGCGAGACGACAGAAATTCCGGCAGACGCGCCCGCCCCGAAGAAATCCCGGCGCGGCCTGCTCGCCGCCCTTGCCATGGCAGGCACTGCGCTCGCCGGTGCCGCCTGGATCGCCCTGCCCGGCGCCTATGAGGCTACTGACGACGCTTATGTGGAGGTGGATGCCAGCCTGATCGCGCCGCGGGTGCGCGGCTTCATCTCGAAAGTACTGGTCGAGGAAAACCGGCCCGTAAAGGCTGGCGACCCCCTGTTTGAAATCGACCCCGAAGAGTTCGAAGCCCGCCTTGCTGACGCCCGCGCCAATGTTGGCGATGCCATCGCGGTCGAAGCCGCAGCGCAGGCGGCACTTGCGAGCCTTGACGCCGAAGAGCAGCTCGCTGGCGCCGAAGTAATTGCCACCCGCACCGCCGTCAGGGCCACCGAAGCCGAGTTTGACCGGGCCAATGCCGAGCATGGCCGCTATGCCAAACTGGTCGCCGCCGGCTGGGCCTCTCACAGCCGCATGGACAGCGCCACCGCCGAAGCCGTGACCGCCGAACAGAATGTCGCGAAGGCCAAGGCACTTCTGGGTGTTGCGCGCGAAAAGGTCCGCGTGGTGCAAACGAAGCGTGCGAGCCTTGAAGCAGCGCTGGCCAAGGCGCAGGCGCAAGTGAAGAAGGCCGAAGCCGCCGTCGATCTCGCCCGGCAGGATCTGGATCACACCGTGATCTATGCCCCCGCTGACGGCGTTGCCGCCAACCGTCACGGCAATATCGGCGATTATGTGCAACCGGGCTCCCGGCTCCTCACCGTCGTGCCGGTCAGGGAAAGCTATGTCACCGCCTATTTCAAGGAAACCCAGATCGAGCGGATGAAGCCCGGACAGAAGGTGGAAATCGAAATCGACGCCCTGAGCGGCACCCCCATCGAAGGCTATGTCGACAGCCTCGCGCCGGGCTCAGGCTCGCAGTTCGCGCTGCTGCCGTTCGAGCCGGGCTCGGGCAATTTCACCAAGATTGTCCAGCGCATCCCGGTGCGTATCCGCTTTGCATCCGCCGAGACAATAGACAGCCGCAATATCCGCCCCGGCCTTTCGGCCAATGTTGAAGTTCATGTTGCCAAGTAAACCCTGAACCCCGAACCGGACCAACCTCCCCAAACCAGAAAATGGAGACAGCGAAATGACCCGTCAAACATCCCTCATCACCGGTGCCTCGTCCGGCATCGGCAAGACCTACGCAGAACGCCTTGCCCGCCGCGGCGAAGACCTGATCCTGGTGGCCCGTAACAAGGAACGCCTCGAGGCACTCGCCGCTGAACTGACCGCCGAGACCGGTGTTTCGGTATCGGTGGTCGTGGCCGACCTCACCCGCACCGACGATGTGAAAAAGGTGGCGGACCTGTTGCTTGCCGACGCCAGCATCACCACGCTTGTGAACAATGCCGGTATCGCCGGCGGCGGCCCCGTCCATGCGGCCAACCCCGACCAGCTCGACACCCTTGTCGACCTGAACATCAAGGCGCTGACCCGCCTTTCGGCTGCAGCCGCCCGCGCCTTCGCCGCCCGTGGCCATGGCCGGATCATCAATATCGGGTCGGTCACCGCTTTCATGCAGGAAGTATTCGAGCCCACTTATCTCGCTACCAAATCCTATGTCCTGTCCTTTACGCAGGCGCTGCAGGTGGAGCTGAAAGACAAGGGCGTGACCGTCCAGGCCGTTCTGCCGGGTGTGACCCGTACCGAAATCTGGGAACGTGCCGGCCACGATCTGGCTGACATCCCGGCCCATATGGTGATGGAAGTTGGCGACATGGTCGATGCGTCGCTTGCCGGACTTGACGCGGGCGAGATCGTCACCATCCCGTCGCTGCCGGACCCCGCTGATTTCGAAGCTTACGAGACCGCCCGCCGCGCCCTGCAGCCCAATCTTTCACATATGAAACCCGCACCGCGCTACGGACTTTGACCTGACCCACCCGACGTTCCAAGTACCCGGTTCCGAGTATCTGCGGCCGCCTCCCCTTCTGCATTGGCCGCAGTCTTCCCTGGGTGGGCCTGTGGCCAGGTGAACGGGGCAGCACATATCCGTGCTGCCCCGTTTGCGTTTCTATCACTCGATTGCCACAGCAATCTTGCCAACAGCCGCGCCATTCAGCATCGCTTCATGGGCCAATGCCACCGTATCAAGCGTGTAGAGATGCGGATCGAGACGGGGAAGCAGCTTGCCGGTCTCGACAAGGGCCGCGACCCGCCTAAGGATTTCGCCGTGCGCCGACCCGCCTTCGCCAGTCAGCAGAGGAGCCAACGTGAACACGCCGGAATAGGTGGCCGCCTTGAACGAAAGGGGTGCCAGCGCATGGCTTCCCCAACCGAGGCTGCTTGCGACATGGCCGAACTTTTTGACGGCCTTGAAGGCGTCGTCAAGGATAGCGCCACCGCCCGTGTCATAAACAAGGTCAAACCCTGCCCCGCCGGTCAGCCGGGCGACATATTCGTCAACTGTTTCAGCGGCATAATCGATCGGCGTGGCGCCGATGCTACGCAGATAATGGGTCTTGTTGGCACCGGCGGTGGCATAGACATCGGCACTGAAAGCGCGGCCAATCTGGACGGCCATATGACCGACCCCGCCGGCGCCGCCTTGTACAAGGAGCGTCTGTCCGGCCTGCACTTTCATGCGGTCCACCAGCCCTTCCCAGGCCGTGATGGCAACAAGCGGCATCACGGCAGCTTCACGCATGGTCAGGTTGGCCGGCTTCAGGGCCAGAAGCCGGGCATCCGCGGCTACATACTCGGCGAGCGTTCCCTGATGGCCGCCAACGCCGCCCACCATGCCGTAAACCTCGTCTCCGGGCCGGAAGGCGGTTACACCTGCGCCAACGGCTTCAACAACGCCCGCCATATCAAGGCCAAGGATCGCCGGCAGCGGTTGACGAGCATGGGCCGCAGCAGCGGCACGGATCTTGGCGTCCAGCGGATTGATTCCGCTTGCCTTGATGCGCACCAGCACTTGACCGGGGCCGGCAACAGGGCGCGGGATATCCAAAAGGCGGAAAGGCCCGTCCTGCGTCTCGACAAGGGCGGCTTTCATGGTTTGTATTCTGGCAGTCATGGCATTCACTCCTTCAGCAGTGTTTCGAATGCATGAAGGGTGCGCTCTATATTGATGCATGAAAATTATATAGACTGCATGAAAATCATGCATAAATGCATGACATGCCGTGGAGCACATCATGGACTGGAGCGATCTTCCCATTTTTCTGGCCATCGCGCGCGAAGGCACACTCGGCGCGGCGGCCCGCAAGGTGGGACAAACCCAGCCGACGATGGGTCGGCGCCTCCGCGCGCTGGAGGAAGCCACCGGCGCGACACTCTTTCAGCGCACAAAAGACGGCTTCGTGCTCACCGACGAGGGCGAAACGCTTTATGCCCACGCGGTCAGGATGGAGGAAGAGGCCTACGCCCTTCGCCGCGAACTCTCAGCCAGTGATGGCGGGCTGGACGGAATGCTACGGCTATCCTGTTCGGACTGGTTCGGCGTCAGCCTTCTTTCCCCGGTGATTGCCGATTACAAGCGACAGCACCCGAACGTCGTTGTGGAACTGCTGACCGATCCGCGGCTCTACAGCCTGTCCCGGCGTGAGGCTGACCTTGTGATGCGGATCACCCCCTTCGACGAGCCCGAAGTGATCTCCCGCCGCCTGATGAGCATAAGCTATGGCGTTTATGCAACTCCCGGCCGCTGGCAGGTGGTAACCGCAGGCGATGGCACTGGCTGCCCGCTTGTGGTGATGGACACAGCCTTTGGGGGAATGCCGGATGTTGCCTGGATCGAACGTATGCTGCCGAACGCAACAATCGCCGCCCGCAGCAACAACAGGGAGGTGCAGGCCCGCCTCTGCGCGCTTGGCACCGGCATTGCCGTGTTGCCACGCCCGCTTGGCGACGTGACACCGGGCATTGAGTTGCTCGATCTCGGCGAAGCGCCGCCCTCCCGTGATACCTGGATCGGCTATCACCGGGACCTGAAGCGCCTGCCGAGATTGCGGGCCATGGTCGACCTGATCGTCAGCCAGTTGGCCTAGCCAGCCGCCCTCAGACCATCGGGTCCCATTCAGGGCGCAGGTCGTGCGGGTCATTCATGCGGCCATTGGCGCGGGCAAGGCTGTGGATGGCCTTCATCTCTTCTGCCGTCAGTTCGAAATCATAGATAGCAAGGTTTTCAGCGGCGCGGCTTTCGCTCACGGTTTTCGACAGCGTGATCACGTCATCCTGTTGCACCAGCCAGCGCAGCGCCACCTGGGCTGCCGACTTGCCGTGGCGCGCGCCGATCTCCTTGAGGAGCGGATCCTTCACCACCGTGCCATCGGCCATGCCATAATAGGAGGTCACGGACGAACCGATGCCGCGTGCCGCCGCAATCACCCGAGTCTGGTCCAGATAGGGATGATATTCCACCTGGTTGGTCACAAGGGGTGCGTTCGACATCGCATGGGCTTCCCTCAGTAGCGCCGCGTTATAATTGCTGACGCCGATATGGCGCACCTTGCCGGCCTTCGCGACTTCGTTGAGAGAGCCGATCTGGTCGGCCATCGGCACTTCATCGATCTTCGGCCAGTGCAGTAGCAGGAGGTCGACATAATCCGTCTTCAGCTTGGCCAGGCTTTCATCCACCGAGCGGAGAAAATCGTCGTGCCGGAAATTGGTGACCCATACCTTGGTCGTGAGGAAGATGTCGCCGCGCGGCACGCCGGACGAGGCGATCGCCTCGCCGGTTTCGGTCTCGTTGCGGTATATCTGCGCCGTATCGATATGCCGGTACCCGAGCGACAACACATGCGGCACGATGCGCAGCACATCGGGGCCCGGAATCCGGTAGGTGCCAAACCCGAGCGCCGGGATCGCCGCGCCGTTAGCGTTAACAATTTTCATCGTACCGATCTCCCATCACGTGTCTTCAGGCATGCTTCCCGCTTACCCCTTCCCGGCCATGTTTGTCGACCACTATCCCGTCCCTTGGGGAACCACAAGAAAACGTCGGGCAGTGCAACCACCACCCGACGTTTCTGCTGGCTGACAAGTGAATGTCAGAGGAACATGCCGCCCGAGGCTTCGATGCGCTGGCCGGTGATCCAGTTATTGTCGTCGGACAGGAGCGAAGCGACCATCGGGCCGATATCGCCCGGCAGGCCGACCCGGCCAAGTGCCGTGATCGAGGCGATCTGCTGGTTGAGATCGGCATTGTCGCGCACCGCGCCACCGCCAAAGTCGGTCTCGATAGCACCGGGGGCCACCGTGTTGACGGCGATGCCGCGCGGTCCCAGTTCCTTTGCGAGATAACGGGTCAGCACCTCGATGGCGCCCTTCATGGCGGCATAGGCCGCATAGCCCGGCATGCTGAACCGCGCGAGGCCCGACGAGATATTGATGATCCGGCCGCCGTCGACGATCAGCGGCAGCAGGGTCTGCGTCAGGAAGAAGGTGCCCTTGAAATGGGTGTTCGCGAGCTGGTCGAACGCCTCCTCGGTCGTTTCTGCAAAAGACGCATGATGACCGGCACCGGCATTATTGACGAGATAGTCGAACTGGCCGGTATCCCAGTTGGCCTTGAGGGCCTCCTTCACGCTGGCTGCGAAACCCTTGAAGCTCGACGTATCGCCCACATCCAGCTGCAGCGCGACCGCCTTGCGACCGAGGGCCTCGATAGCGCGCACGGCACTGTCGGCTTCGGCTTTGTTCGAATGATAGGTGAAGATGACGTCGGTGCCTTTGGCGGCCAGGTTCACCGCTGTGTTGCGGCCAAGCCCGCGGCTGCCGCCGGTGATGAGGGCGATACGCTGGGCGCGGACGGGGAATTCTTTCTTGTTCATGTCGCTGTCTCCTGTTGGGGGCTGTTGTCGAGGGTGACTATGCCCCGCCCTGAAAGGCGTCGCATGCCCGATACCGGAAATTTCTTGCCTGATCCTGCAAACCATATTGTTAGGCAGGCTAATTGGCCGTAAATTTATGCTTGAAAGGAAACCGTCATGTTCGCAGCCCTCAGAGAAGCCGCCGAAGCCTTCACCGCCCCCCACCAGCCGGAAGACGGGTTGATCGCCACGCCGCTCGCTGACCTTGTGTTCATGAAATGCGGGGTGCAAACACTGCCGCGCCACGTGCTGTACAAGCCCGCCCTTTGCGTGATCCTGAGCGGCGCCAAGGAAGTGACCCTGTCGGACCGCAGCCTTGAATATTCGGAAGGCAAGATGCTGGTTGTGGGGATCGACCTGCCGGCGCGCAGCGGCATCACCAAGGCGCCCTATCTTGGCATGGCGCTGGAGCTGGACGCCGGCATCATGCGCGAAGTGATGACCCAGATCGAGATGAAAGAGGCACCCCTCACCGAAGGCGGCCTTGG
This sequence comes from Pseudokordiimonas caeni, assembly GCF_026719705.1. Lineage (GTDB taxonomy): Bacteria > Pseudomonadota > Alphaproteobacteria > Sphingomonadales > Kordiimonadaceae > Gimibacter > Gimibacter caeni. The sequence continues at coordinate 234,142 of NZ_JAPPRR010000002.1, forward strand.
CATCCTTGTCAATCAGCTGGGCGACCCGGTGGCGGATTGCCTTGCCCGGCTCATTCGGCTGTTCGAGCGGCCCGAAGCCGTGCCGGTCCTCTATCCGTCGCTTGCCCGCGAGCTTTATTACTGGCTGCTGACCGGCCCCGGTGCCGATGAAATCCGCCGACTGGTGCTGACGACCGGCCACACCCAGCGTATCGCCAAGGCGATCCATGCCCTGAAAAGCAATTATGACCAGCCGATCCGCATCCAGGATCTGGCGGATACCGCCTGCATGAGCGCATCATCCTTCCATCAGCATTTCAAGGCGCTGACCTCGATGACGCCGCTGCAGTTCCAGAAGCAGTTAAGGCTTCTCGAAGCCCGCCGCCTGATGACGTGCGAAGCCGCCAACGTCACGCATGCCGCCTTCAAGGTCGGCTACGAGAGCACGTCGCAGTTCAGCCGGGAATATACCCGCCATTTCGGCATTTCGCCGAAACAGGATGCGATGGCAGTGCGGGAAGGGTTGGCGCAGCCGTCAGATGCAGCTGCGCACGCGGGCGGGCGGGCCGCCTGAGGCCTAGCCGACGAAGGCGCGTTCGACGACAAATTCGCCGGGCGAAGCGTTCGAGCCTTCTTCAAGGCCGGCGGCTTCCATCAGCGCCTTGGTGTCTTTCAGCATGTCCATCGAGCCGCAGATCATCGCGCGGTCAATCGCCGGGTCAAGCTGCGGCAGGCCGAGTTCCTTATAAAGGTCACCCGACTGGATGAAGCTCGTAATGCGGCCCATGCGCGGATAGGTCTCGCGGGTCACGCTGTCGAAATAGAAAAGCCGGCCTTCGACCATCTCGCCGAGATATTCGTGCTCCTGCAGTTCGCGGACAAGGGTCTTGCCATAGTCAAGCTCGGCCACTTCGCGGCAGGTATGGGTCACGATCACCTTCTCGAACTTCTCATAGGTTTCGGGGTCGCGAATGACGCTCGCGAACGGGGCGAAACCGGTACCGGTGGAGAAGAGATAGAGGTTACGGCCGGGTTTCAGCGCATCCATGACGAGCGTGCCCACGGGCTTGCGCCCCAGAAGCACGGTATCGCCCGGCTGGATCTTCTGCAGGCGCGAGGTCAGCGGGCCATCAGGCACCTTGATCGAGAAGAATTCCATCTCCTCGTCCCAGTTGGGGCTGGCGATCGAATAGGCGCGCATCAGCGGCTTGGCATTCTCGCCCTCGCCAGCGAGCCCGAGCATGACGAATTCGCCGGACCGGAAGCGGAAGCCCTGCGGCCGGGTGATCCGGAAGGAGAAAAGGAAATCCGTCCAGTGGGTCACGGACAGAACCGTCTCCTCGGTCGGGGCCGAGCTCGAGCGTGCTTTAAGGTCGACATTCAAATTCATCGGGCGTCTCCGAACAACGTGAACTGACTGCCCGTGTTTATTGCAATTGATAATAACTCTCAACAATAAAGATCAGGCTGATGGTGGAGGTAACGGATATAGGGGGGACATGGCAAGCCCTTGGCGGGATGTTTATACTTAATGGGCCAGATAGATTGGATTACCAACCAGAACAAGGCGTCCTTCAGCATCCCGCACATTGGCCCTGACCCATGTGGTATCAGGCCCCAAAACATGGTCCATGCTCAGCGTGTGAAGGTCATTTTTATCAATAGATGCGGATTTCGTTTCGGTCCCGTTTTCAATAATCTGGATGCGGCCACCGCTTGCTGATTTCACCGTCACGGAAAGCGTCACCGACGGTGTGAAAGGGGCCACCTCACCCATCACAAACGTGTGCCCGCCCACCTGCAGGGCGAGATCGAGAATGGAATCCGCCATGCCGGAAGCGTCCACAAACACCCGCCCCTTGCGGATGCCACCGAGAATCGCGGCAGCATCCCTGCCCTTTGCATGCACTACCGTTGTCGGCATGGCGATGGCGCCGGGGCTGCCGGGTGCGATATCGGGGTCGTGATTATCGCTGCCGCCGATCGCGGTCATCCGGTGGCCCTCATTGAGCCGCGCCTCCCAGAAGAGGATACCCGAGCGGGGATGTTCGACCATGCCCCCGGTGTGGCGGAGCGTGCCGCCATTGATCACCTCGATGGCATCGACCTTCGAAAAGTCGGTATCTTTCGCGACCCAGCCGCAACCCATGCAATCCTCACCGCTTGGCAGCCCCGGATGGTTGAGCGACACAAGACCACCCGCCTTGTGTGCGGCATCGATCAGCGCTTTGATGCGCTCGCCCCCGTTCGTAAGCTTGAAATCAAGCGGTGCGAATGTGCCGAACACATTCATATGGCCGTAAAAAGTGGTGATCTCGCGCGCTGGCAACAGGGTCAGTGTGTCGTAGTAGCCGCCAAGGTCGCGCAGCGCACGCGCATGCGACGCGGTATTGTGTTCGCTGAGGGCGAAGAAATCGAGGCCCGCTGCGGTTGCCGCCTCGAAGGTGCGGAAGACCGGGCACGGCACACGCTTGCCCGCCTTGCTGGCGCACGATCCGTCGCTGTGGCCCGAATGGCTGTGCAGGTCGCCCCTGTACCAGCCGGCAGCGCCGCTATCGTCACGTACCGAGAAGGCGAGGCCCGCATCCGCAGCACCGTAAATATCGACCCGCGCTTCATAAGCCGAGGACACCCCGCCGCGGATGTTCGGCACACCCAGAAGCAGCGCCCAGCGCCCGGCTTTGACGGGGGCAGCGAAATAGGAGGGCGTCGCGTCCGTCGCCGCAACCGTGAAGCTCGCCTTGTTGCCGCCGCTCCACCCCACAAGGCCATCGGGGCCGACAAGGCCAAGGTCGATGGTGGTGCGATCCTCGCGGCCAGAATAGCTGAAACTGACGGTGAGCCGTTCGGCACCCGCTGGCACCTCGAACGGCAGCTCGACATAGGATTGATGATCTTCCCCCGTGATGCTGCCCTTGAGATCAAGCGACTGCAGCAATCCATCCACCGCCCGCACTGGCAGGCTGCAGGCAAGGATCATGAAGAGGGTGCGGCATAGGATATGGATCATCATCGGGTTTCCTCATGTCGAAAAGGAGGTGTGCCGCCCGCAGCAGCACACCCATGAGTGCAGGGAACCTAGAACTTGTAGGCGACCGAAACCCGGAAGGTGCGGCCAAGGAGTGGCCGGCCGAGATAGAATTCAGCGCCCGGATTGCCGCCGATGAACTCACCCGCGCGCGGGTTGCCCTCGGTGAGGCCCAGCGAGTTCGTGAGGTTCGTCGCCTGTGCATAGACGCTGAAGCCATCGGCCACATCAAAGCGCAGGTTGGCGTCAATAGTGGTGTAGGCCGCCAGTTCCACCGTGTTCGCCACATCGGCATAGCGTTTCGAGAAGTGGCTGATATCCATCTGCGCCCGCACGCGGCCATCCATCAGGTTGATACCTGGCGACAGACGCACCATCATTTCCGGCACGCGGATGAGCTGCTGGCCGCTGAAGGAGCGGGGCACCAGTTCGCCGTTCACCACTTCCTCGAAATCGAATTTTGAATATTCGGGCTTCTGGAAGGTGGCGCTGAAGCCGAGATCGAACCATTCAACCGGCATGATGATGCCTTCTGCCTCGATGCCGTAGGTTTCGGTGTCGGCAAAGCCGAACTGCTGAATGAATTCGTTTTTAACGCTGTCAAACACGTTCGTCGTGAACTGCAGGCCGTCGAACACCGAATAGAAGCCGGTCAGATACAGGTCGAACTTCTCGTCGGTCCATTTAAGGCCAACCTCGGCCATCTTGGTGCCTTCCACAACCACGCCTTCGCGGTTCGGGTTGCCGGTATAGGTGGAACCGTTCGGCAGGCGGAAGCTGTCTGTATAGCGGGCAAAGGCGCCCACCGCGTCGCTGAACTGATAGTTGACGCCCGCCGTCCAGGCCCAGCCGTCGAAGGCCTTGTCGACATCGGTGTAAACGCCGGTGCCGGTGAAGATGGCATCATCCGCAAGCGTGGTGGCGTCGCCCAGATTGACCGTCGTTTCGTTTTCCACGGAACCGTCGATCTGGATCTTCTCGTAGCGGGCGCCAAGATCGATCCTGAGCTTGTCATTCACCTGCCATTCGTCCGACGCGTAGAAGGCGTAGGTCTGCTGGTGCATGCGGTTATTGTCGTACAGCGAACCATGGCGCAGGAAGCCGTTCTCGGTGACGCTGCCAACCACATCGCCCGTATCATTCACCGCCACGATATCAAGCCGGCGGGCCTGATCGCGCACTTCGAGAAGCGACGTGCTCATATAGCGGTCGAAGCGGAAGTTCACGTCGGCAAGATAGGCACCGAGCGAGATATTGTGGGTTTGCGTACCCATCTCGAACGCGCGCGACAGGCGGATGTCGTCGATCACTTCTTCCAAAGGCACGCTGACCGACAGGAGGTTGCCGCCCACCACAAGGCCATTGCCATTTTGGTTTGCCACATCGAAAGACGCGTTCGGGTCACTGGCATAGCGATATTCCACATCAGTCGCACCAGCGAAGGAGGCAAGGGCCGCACCGCGCACTGCATTCAGCTGGTCGCTGGCCTTCGTCACATTACCCGTGGGGAAAAGACCGTTCCGGAGCGTTTTGGAATCGCGGTAGCGGAAGCCGTTCTTCAGCTGCCAGTCGTCCATCACCTCAAGTTCAAGGTTGGCGGTAATCTGCGTCAGCTTGGTGTGGCTGCCCTTGGTGAGATCGAAGAAATAGGGCTCATAGACATTGCGCAGCATGACGTTTGCGTTGTCGGGCCCGGCGAGCGTGCCATAATTCGGGTCAAACCCCGGAATACCCGCCACATTGCCGTCTGCGTCGTAGGTCAGCGGCACCGGCAGGTAGAAGGCGACTGTGTCATCCAGATGCTTGATATTCAGGTCGAAGCGACCCTTTTCAAAGTCGCGGCCGACGGCGAAGCGAAACTGGCCGCCTTCGTTGGCGCGAAAGCCGGGATCGCGCACACCATCGCTGACGCGGAAGAAACCACCAGCCGACATGTACCAGCCGTTGCCGATCGGGGCGCCATAGTAAAGATCGACGCGCTGGTGGTTATAGTCGCCGACCTCGACCTTGACGACGCCTTCGGCTTCGTCGACAGGGCGGCGGGTAATGAAGTTGACGATACCGCCCGGGGCGTTCGAGGAAAAAATCGGCGCCGGGCCGCCACGCACCACTTCCACCCGTTCGATGGTTTCATCGAAACGGAACGACTGGTCGGCGTTCAGATAGCCTAGGCCGCCATCGTGCTGCAGGGCGACACCGTCTTCCTGCAGAGAAACGGACGAATAGCCGTCGCGCGGGATACCGCGCACACGGATGTTGTTGCTGGCCTCGCCGCCCGATGCCTCGACCCAGAAACCAGGCACCGACTTCAGCATGTCAGCGGTGCTGAGGGGGCCGGTCTCGCGAAGCTGCTCGCCGCCAAGCGTCGTCATCGCATAGCTCGTTTCCACCTTGCGGAGGCCGCCGACGCCGGCGCGGCCGGTGACGACAATTTCCTCAAACGCGAGGCCTCCACCGGATATGGCAGCCGGCATGCCGTCAACGCGGCTGTCGGCCGCTGTGCGCGGGCGGGCTTTACCGGCGCGGAGCACGAAGCCGCCGCCGACTTTCTCAAACGTCAGGCCGCTGCCGGCGAGTAGGGCTTCGAATGCCTCGACCGTCGTGAACTCACCTTTCACGGCGGGGGCCGTTTTGGCTTTCACGAGGGCGGGGTTCACCAGCACCTGCACATCGGCCTGCCGCGAAAAGGCACGGATCGCCTGATCAAGCGGCTGGGCATTGATATCAACCGTGATGGTGCGTTCAAAAACTGCGGTTTCCTCGGCCGCCTGAAGGGCGTAGGCCGGGCTGAAGCTCAGCGCGAGCGCGCTTGTGAGCAGGAGGTTGAGGGTAATTTTTCGCATTTTCGTCTCCGTGGGGTTTTACGTGCTGGGCGCCACCCGTTTCAGGGCGAACACGTAAAGAAGACGGAAGACAGCGGGTGAACCGGACAGTTAAGTTTTTGTGACGTTTCAGGAACCGGTCAGAAGCCGGTAGCCATCGCGCCCTTCGATCCGCAGGTCATAGATGGCCGAAAGCATGGCGAGCGTCTCTTCGGGCTGGCTGAGGCGGAAGCGCCCGGCAACCGTAAGCGAGGCAAGGTCGTCGTCCGCGAGCTGCACCGGCACGCGGGCATAGCGGTTGATATGCTCCAGCATGTCGGAAAGCCGTATTTCGCGGGCATCGAGCCAGTCCTGACGCCACGTCAGGTCTCCTGCCGTGTCAAAGTCCGGCAGGCGCTTGATCTGCCCCGGCCAGATCGCAACCGCCTGCCCCGGCCGGATCACCACATGGGCCGCCGGGTTATCGAGTGCTGTGACCTCTACTCTGCCGGTGAAAACCGCAAGCTCGCTGTGGCCCGAGAAGCGATTGACGTTGAAACTGGTGCCAAGTACCCTGATTTGCGCCGTGCCGCTTGTCACCGTGAAGGGATGGTCTTCATCGTGCGCCACATCGAAAAAGGCCTCGCCGGACGCGAGGTCAGCGTGGCGGCCTTCGTCATCGATGGTCACACGCATGCTGGTCGCTGCATTCATCGAAACCACTGTACCATCGGGTAGCGTCGCTTCGTTCGTCTGGGCGATTTCGGTCGCGAAGCTCGCCTCATACAGGGGTGCCATTTCGCCCGAAGGCAACAGCAGGAAAAGCGCGATGGCGGCCGCGATGGGGGCCGCCCACGCGAGCGGGTTCCGCCACACCGGGCGCCGGGCGCGTGCATGGGCAGGCGTCAGGGCATCCAGCGTGTCCGACTTCCAGAAGCCTTTCATGCGCCGGAAGGCCTCGGCGTGCGCCGGATCTTTGGCGAGCCAGTCCTGAAGGGCGGCTTCAACTGCCGCACCATGCGTGCCGGCCTCCGTGCGGGCGACCCACATGGCGGCTTCGTCCAGAAGCTCGGACGACAATTTTTGGGGCTGGTGCGTCATCAGAAAGTCAGGTCCGGTTTCTCGGGCTATTTGCGCCGGAATGGCCGCCGCGCTTAGAGGCTTCCGATCCGGATTGCCGTGATTCTACCAGATATTGCTTCACCCGGAAGGTCATTATTCACCGTCCTCCAGCGCTTGATAAAGCGTCGAAAGGGCGCGGCCCACATGCTTTTCGGTCGCGGTGATGGTTAGCCCCAGGTCGCTCGCGATCGTCTGGTGGCTATGCCCCATCAGGCGGCGGCGCACAAAGACCTCGCGCCTGAGCGGCGGCATGGATTCGAGCGTGTCATGCAGCTGCTGCAGGCGCTGCTTCGACAAGAAGACCCGATCCTGCAAGGGGGCCTCCGCCGGAATCGCTTCCGTCACCTCGCCGTGGGCGGCCTTGGCCATGCGGTAGAAATCATTCATCAGATTCTTCGCCACGCGGTAGGCATAGGCCACCGGGGTTTCCACCTTGTCCTCGTGGGCGCGACCCAGGAGCCGAACCCAGATTTCCTGATAGATATCGGCGGCGGCATGAGGATCCTTTACCCCCCGCGCGATGAAAGCGCGCAGGCGGCTTTCCTCGCCGCTGAGGTCCTGAACCAGCCTCGAATAGCTGTTGTCCGCCATGTCGCTCCGTGACCCGGACACCGCATTCTTCGCTGTCCCGTCCCACCCTGTGGCGCGCGGCTTTGGCCAGCGCGCTTTTTTAGTCTCCAAGGCCGTCTTAGGGAGCCTATGTTACGCAAGTGTGTCATCCGGGCAGGCCAACGCCCGATTTGGGCTGGCCTGTGCCTTCGGCCCTTGCTACCAAATTGATCGGACCATCGCCTGCCAGGAGCTGCCTCATGGACCGTATCGATGCCATGCGCATCTTCGTCACCGCCCTCGATGAGGGTAGCCTCGCCGGGGCCGGCCGCCGCCTGAACCGGTCTCCTGCAGCGATAACCCGCGCAATTACCTTCCTTGAAAATCACGTCGGCATTCAACTGTTGCACCGGACCACCCGTTCGATCCGGCTGACCGAAGCGGGCGAGCGCTACGCGGCAGCCTGCCGCCGGGTGCTGAATGATCTTGAGGAAGCCGATATTGAAGCTGCCGGCGAGAAGGCCGCACCCCGTGGCCTTCTCACCATCACCTCCACGATCCTGAGCGGGAACCAGATCCTGCGGCCGATCATCGACACGTATCTCGATATCTACCCGGATGTGCGGGTACAGTTCATCCAGCTCGACCGCATCGTCAATGTGGTGGAAGAAGGCGTCGATATCGCGCTCCGGATCGCGCACCTGCCGGACTCGAGCCTGATTGCAGTGAAGGTGGGCGAGGTGCGCCGCATCCTTGTCGCGTCGCCAGATTATCTCGCGGCGAACCCGCCGGTCCTGACGCCTGCCGACCTTACCAGCCACCGCTGCATTCCGATGTCGGCCTTCGGCCATGACGGCTGGACCTTCCCGACTGCGAACGGTTCAGGCTCCCACAAGGTGCCAATCCACCCGCGTCTGATGGTGAACACGATGGACGCGGCCATTGCCTCCGCCACCGAAGGGCACGGCATTGCCATGGTCATGTCCTATCAGGTGGCTGATGCGTTGCGTGATGGACGGCTGAAGACCATTCTGGACGACCATGAAGCCACACCCCGGCCCGTGCATCTGGTGATGCCCGCTGGGCGCCTGTCGATGCCGAAAGTGCGGGCCTTTGTCGATTTCGCGGTACCGCTTCTGAAGGAAGAATTCGCCCGCCGTGGGGTGGCGTGCAGCAACACAAAAGCATCCGGCGCAGCCCCATAAGGAGCCGCGCCGGACAACAGGTTTTCTAGACCCCTATTTCTTCACGGAGGCCGACTTGCCAGTCTTCCGCCAATAGTCGAGCACGGGCAGGCCGCCGACACCCCAGTCTTCATGCAGGACTTCGTCTATCACCACGAAGGTGGCGGCAGGGTCCTTGTCGATCACGTCGCGCAGCACGTTCGATACGCCTTCAATGATCTTCGCCTTCTGCTCTTGCGTGGCGCTTCCTTTGGTGAATTTCACATTGATATAGGGCATTGGATGTCTCCTTCGAGGGGGCTTACCAGTGGCCGGCGTGCTGGCCGCCATCCACATGGAGGGTTTCACCGGTGACGAATGTCGCGTCTTCGAGATAGAGAACCGCATCGACAATTTCGCTGATTTCACCCATGCGACCGACCGGGTGCAGGCTGGCAAACGTGCTGTGGGTCTCAGGCGTGTGCATCGGCGTCTTGATGATCCCCGGTGCCACATTGTTTGCCCGGATACCGAGGGCGGCATATTCGATGGCGATACTGCGGGTAGCCGCATCGATCCCGCCTTTGGTCAGCGATGCAAGCACCGACGGCACCCCGTTGATCGGCTGGTCGACAAGCGTCGTGGTGATATTCACCACATGGCCGGGGGTGCCTTGCTTCAGCATCTGGGCGATGGCGAGCTGACTTGTGAAGAAGAAGCCGGCCGTGTTCGTGGCGACTTTGGCCGCAAAATCCTCAGCCGTATAGTCGGTGAATGGCTTGGCAATAAATATGCCCGCATTGTTCACCAGCGTATCCACCCGCCCGAATGCCTCGACCGCAGTGGCCACAATTCGCTCGGCAGTGCCGCGTTCGCCAATGCTGCCGTCGACCGTGACAACACCGGCGTCGCCTGCAAAGGTGTCTGCAGTGATGGAGCGCGAGTTGGCGACCACCCGGTAGCCCTTGGCACGATAGGCCTTGACGAGGGCGGCCCCGATCCCTTGCGATGCGCCGGTGACGATGGCGACTTTACTGGTAGCTGTCATGATCCGTTCCTTTCGTTATGAACATGTGTTCCGAACGTCGTACCGCCCCGAAGACGGACTGACGAACGCGGCTTGTTGTCCGCTAGAAGGAAGATAATCACTTTCGTCAAACGGCAGAATTGGCGACGATGACAAGTCACTCTTGCGTATTGTGCAATACTATAGCCTTGAAACGACAGAGGCCGCCCCGAAGGACGGCATTCCCCTGGATATCGCGAAGACAGGGTCAGGGCAGCAGTGCATCCGCCCCTTTCCAGAGGGAGGTGACGAGGTCGGCCGCACCGGCCGTTGTACCAAAGGCTGCCGCCTGCCCGGCCCAAGCCTGCATGGCATCAAGGTCGTCCGCCTTCACGGCCGCAGACCGCATGGCAGCTGTCAGCCCGCGCTGGACCGGATAGGGCGGCACGGCGGGCGCGCCCGGTGCCGACAGCGCCTCGACATAGCGATTACGAATGCCGCGCCCGGCGCGGCCACTGAAGGCACGAGTCACAATCGTATCCTCCGGGGACAACTGCCCGAGGGCATCGCGCCACGCAGGCGGGGTCTGTGATTCCGGTGTATGGAGAAAGGCGGTGCCAACCTGCACGGCACTGGCACCAAGGGTCAGGGCAGCGGCTATACCGCGCCCGTCAGCAATGCCGCCAGCCGCGATTATCGGCACCGAAAGCCGGTCGGCCAGCTGGGGCACCAGCGCCATCAGGCCGACTCCCGTACTTTCTGCTTTCGCGGCATCAAACGTGCCGCGGTGGCCGCCCGCCTCTATCCCCTGCGCGATGACGGCATCGGCTCCTGCAGCTTCTGCTTCAAGGGCCTCACCAAGCGAGGTCGCTGTGGCAAACCAGGCAATGCCGGCCGTCTTCAGCCGCTGGACATAGTCCGCATCAAAGAGGCCCATGATCGAGGAAACAGCGGTGGGGCGCGCCGCGATGAGCGCCTCTTTCTGCGCGTCAAAGTCGGGTGGCCTGAAATCGCCTGCCGCCGCATCGACCGCCGGCCCCCAACCGGCAAGGAAGGTACACATGGCGGCCTCCTCTTCTGGGCTGCGCTGGGGTGCTGGGCCCGGAATCCAGAGATTGAGCTGCAACGGCGCGTCCCCTGCCTCGGCACGGAATTCAGAGACCCAGTCGGTAATACCGGCAGCCGGGGTCAACACCGCTCCCATCGCGCCCATGCCACCGGCCCTGGCAATGGCTATGGCGCGCCCCACCGGGCAGATGCCTGCCATTGGCGCTTCCAGGACCGGCACTTGCAAGCCGTAGCGCGCCGAAAAGGCAGCGATCCGGCTGCGCACTGATGATAGGTCTGGGTTTCCTGCAACAGGCATGACGAGCTCCATAAATTCAGGCATGTCGCGACGAGGATAGCCGAAGCCCCCGCTGTCATGAACGGGGGTAACGCGCAATTGACTCTTGCGCTGCCCGCAATTGCGTTTCGGCCACACAAGCCGCCTTCCGCGGCAAAAACACTTTCATGACAGAGGCCAGATTGTGTCCGACACGGCGGCAGCCAGCGGCGTCCACCTGATTGGGACGCTGAAGGGCCTCAGGCTGTGATTGCCGCGACGCTGGCGCCAGTGGCGGCGGCGAGATCGGCGGGCGACAGGCGCACCTGCAGCCCGCGCTTGCCGCCATTGACGAACACATAGGGCTCATCCAGCGCCGCAGCATCAAGGCAGGTCGGCAGGCGCCGGCGCTGCCCCATGGGGCTCACGCCGCCAACCTTGTAGCCGGTGATGCGCTCGGCTTCCGGGACCGGCATCATGGCCGCACTCTTGCCCCCGAAGGCCGCGGCCACCTTCTTCATGCTGGCCTCCCGGTCGGACGCGAGGATGATACAGACGGGCTTGCCGTCCACGGCCGCGATCAGGGTTTTCAGCACACGCGAGGGCGCCTCCCCCATGGCTTCGGCAGCCTGCAAGCCGACCCGTTCGCCTTTCGGGTCATAATCATAGGTGCGTGTCTCGAAAGTGACGGACGCCGCTTTCAAGGCTTTCGTTGCCGGGGTCTCCGTCGCCATCTTCTCAGGCCCGTTTGCGGCGAAGCGGTGCCACATATTTCCGCCACGCGAGCGCGATACCGGTCCAGACCATGATGGCGGAGAAGAGCGAGACGATCCCGGCGATGGTCTGCCCGATCACGCCGAGCGCTTCGCCCGTGTGCAGGAAACGCACCATGGTGCGGGCCTGGCTGCCGGGCGTTTTGTCCTCGAAGGCGACCCATTCGATGACCGCGCCGCTCGTCCGGTCGATCACCAGATCACCCTTCTTCGCGGGTTCGCCGCCCATCCCCCAATCGAATGTGAAGGTCACCTGGCGGTCCCCGGGCTTCGGCCAGGCGAGCGTCAGGCTGTTCCAGTCCTGCCGGTAGGTGGCGGCGGTCGTGAAAAGCATCGAAAGCCCCAGTCGCGCTGACGTCTCCGCGGCAGGAGCCGGGACGGGTGAACGCTCGCCGCGCGCGGGGGCCTCATCGCCCGCCAGCCGGTAAACCAGATCATTCGCCCAGTCATAATAGAAGACGGCAGCAGTTGCCGTGATCACCACAAGCGGCACCACCGACCAGATGCCCATCACATGGTGCCAGTTGAAGTCGCGCGCATGCGCATTCGCATTCTTCTTGAAGAACAGCACCTTGCGGATATTCACCCAGCGCAGCACCGGCGGGAACCACAGATAGATGCCGGAAACGGCAAGGAACAGGAACATCAGGTTCGCAGCCCCCGTCACCATCCGGGCTGTATCGCGCGAGGTGCCCTCAAGCGCGAACCAGCGATGGAACTGCGTGGTCCATTGCATGAAAGCCTGCATGGCGGTCGGCCCCTCGGCGATCAACCGGCCGGTATAGGGGTCGAGATAGAGCTTGTCGCTGCGCCCCCGCACCGCCACCACGGCCGCCGCCGGATCGTTCCGGTAGATAAGCCGCGCGACAGGGCGCGACGGGTCAGCGGCGATTGCAGATGCGTGCAGTTCCTCAGGCGACAGGGCAACGGCACCCGCCACAGGCACCACATCAAACTGCCGTTCGGACCAAGCCACCATCTGCTTCTCGTAGGTCAGCAGCACCCCGGTGACCGACATGGTGAGAATGACGACACCCGCGAGAACCCCGCAGATCAGGTGCGGCCAATAGAGAAGCTTGCGAAAGGGCATGGGGAGAGGTCCGCTCGAAGAAGATTGCAATCAATTCTTAACAAGAGACGGATGTAGCGCTCCCTCAGCCACCCGGCAAGCAAAAAGCCGCGGCATAGGCTCATGGTTCCCGCCCACAGCCTTGGCTGCCCCCGATGCTGGCCGTCTGCCTTGCATGCCCGATCATATGATATACGATGCTAGCCGTGGATCGGAATTGGGGGAGTTGCAACCATGATGAAACGCCTGTTGGCCTTACCCGCGATCATGATCGCGATCATGGTGTCGATGGCCGCCCCCGCCGCTGCGCAGGTTTCGCCCGAGGACGCAGCCAAGGCGAAGGCCGAAATCATCGCCGTTGTTACAGCGATGGAGAAGGCCTGGAACAGCGGCGATTTCAAAGGCTATATGGCTGGCTTTGAAAATCCGGGTGTACGGTTCGTCTCGGGCGGCCGCATCAAAGGCGGCTGGCAGGACGCGCTCGACAACTATGTGAAAAATTATGGCGGATCGCCGGACGGACGGGGCCAGCTCCATTTCTATGACATCACGGTCGAGGTCTATTCACCGGACGCCGCATTGCTGATCAGCCGTTATCATCTGGAGCGGAAAAATAACCCGCAGGAAGGCGTCAACACGCGCCTGTTTCGCAAGATTGACGGACGCTGGGTCATCAATATGAACCATGTCTCCTCGTTCAAAGCCCATGCCGGCGAACCCGGCACAGAAGGCGTGCCCGACCGCTGACAGTGCGGGGATGCTGACCTCAATCCTTACCCGATGCCGTAATCAAGGAAAGCCATCATGTTCTCGATCATCCTCGCCGCTGCCCTGCAGGCCGCAAGCCCCGCCACCGCATCGGTCATCAACCAGATAAGCGAAACCGGCACCTTGACCGCGCCCCGCCCCACCACCGCAAGCGATTTCCCGCCGCCGCTGCGGCCCACGCCAGCAGCCGCGCCGGAGCCCATCGACTGGCCGACCAGCGAAGGCGACTATATCGTCCGTAATTTCAAGTTCAGGAGCGGCGAAAGTGCTGCTGAAGTGCGTATGCACTACACGACACTCGGCCAACCACATCGCAACGCCAAGGGCGAGATCGATAATGCGATCATGGTGCTGCATGGCACTGGCGGCAGCGGCAAGCAGTTTCTCGTGCCGCAGTTCGCCAATCTCCTGTATGGCCCCGGCCAGCCCTTCGATATCAGCAAATACTGGATCATCCTGCCCGACAATATCGGCCATGGCGGATCAAGCAAACCTTCGGACGGGATGCGCATGCGCTTCCCCAAATATGATTATGACGACATGGTGGAACTGCAGCACAGGCTGCTGACCGAGGGGCTTGGCCTCAAGCATATCCGGCTGATCATCGGCACCTCGATGGGCTGCATGCATGGCTTCATCTGGGGCGAGACATACCCCGACTTCCCGAAGGCACTGATGCCAATGGCCTGCATGCCCACACAGATCGCCGGCCTGAACCGCCAGTGGCGGCAACTGGCGATGGACGCGGTTACCAGTGATCCGGCGTGGATGGGCGGCGACTACAAGACCCAGCCGGTTCAAGGCATCCGCACCGCCGCATCGCTCCTCTTCGTGGCGGGCTCAAAGCCGCTCAACAATCAGGCGCTGAACCCGACGCGCGACCAGGCGGTCGCTGCGGTACGGGCGGCGGTCGAGCGCGACATGGCGCGCCGCGACGCCAATGACTTCCTCTATCAGTTCGACAGCTCACGCAACTATAACCCGTGGCCGGGGATAGAGAAGATCAAGGCCCCGACCATGTGGATCAACTCGGCTGACGATTTCATCAATCCGCGAAACTTCCCCTACCCGGAATGGACGGTGAAGCGGAACCCGGTCATCCAGTTTCGCATGATCCCGGAAAGCACCGAAACCCAGGGCCACGGCACCCATACCTGGGCGAAATTCTGGATCGAAGACCTGAAGGCACTGATGGCGCGCTCGGAAGACTGACCTCCGGGCCGGGAAGGCGCGGCAGGCCGTGTGCGCCGGGAAGATCTCTGCCCCGCGTCCCGGCAGATAGCCATTTTTCCGCGGCTACAGGTCGCCGCGCGTTACGCTATGAAGAAGACGCTCGATGACGCTGACGATTTCCGCGCGGCTTTGGCTTTCTTCTTTGCGGAGAAGCCGGCCGGTGAAATCGCCTTCATAGAGCCGCATGAGGAAGCGGCCATCCGGTTCACCTTCCGGATACCAGCCGAGATCCAGCAAGCGGTTGTAGCGCTGGTGCCTGAGCTGAAGAAGCGATTCTGCCAGCAGCGTCCAGACATCGGGATGATCGGCATCGACTTCCCAGAATTTGTTGTATTCAACCGTCCAACCCGGCGTGATGCGCAGGGCCTGCAAGGGCTCGTCGCCCGTCACAAGCTGAGCACCGACAATGCGCGCCATCCTTCTCACCCTATGTTGTTGCACACCACGATCGCGTCATATCGATGGATCATAACCAACAATCACACGTCCAGGTTAGCCACATTGAGGGCATTGTCCTGGATGAAGATGCGGCGTTCTTCCACCACGTCGCCCATCAGCTTCGAGAAGATCTCGTCCGCCGTGTCGGCCTGTGCCACCTTCACCTGAAGGAGCGAGCGGGCTGACGGATCGAGCGTGGTTTCCCACAGCTGTTCGGGGTTCATCTCGCCAAGGCCCTTGTAGCGCTGGATCGACAGGCCCTTGCGGCCGAAGGCGATGAGGATGGCCAGCATCTCGAGCGGCGTGCCGACCGACTGGCTGTCCTCGCGGCGGGTGAGCGTGATCGGCTGGGCAAAGAGATCGCGCACGGCGGTCATGCGGTTGTGCATGCCGCGGGCTTCCTGGCTGTCCATCAGATGGGCATCAAGCTTGTGCACGTCGGTCACGCCGCGCACTTCATGATGGAACACGTAGCCGCCCTCTTCCGCTGCCTTGCCGGACCAGCCGGTCTCATCCGGGTTGGCAGCAAGGCCGTTGAGCCGGTCCGCCACACGGGCGGCGATGGCATTGCGTCCGTCGATATCGCCCTGCAGGGCAGGATCAAAGCCGCCGATCAGGGCCATTGTTTCCACAAGGCCTGCATTATAACGCGCCGGCACATTGTTCATGAGGTTGCGGATGGCCCGCGCCTCTGCGGCCAGATGCTTGATTTCCTCGCCCGCATGCTGCGCGCCGTTCGCGTCCACGATCACGACTTCCGAGGTGCCGGCATCGAGGAGATAGTCGTCGAGCGCCTTGTCGTCCTTCAGGTAAACCTCGGACTTGCCACGCGCGACCTTATAAAGCGGCGGCTGCGCGATATAGACATAGCCGCGCTCGAAAAGCTCGGGCATCTGCCGGTAGAAGAAGGTAAGCAGCAGCGTGCGGATGTGGGCGCCGTCGACGTCGGCGTCAGTCATGATGATGATCTTGTGATAGCGCAGCTTCTCGATATTGAAGTCCTCGCGCCCGATCCCGGTGCCAAGCGCCGTGATCAGCGTGCCGATCTCGTTCGAGGCCAGCATCCGGTCGAACCGTGCGCGTTCCACGTTCAGGATCTTGCCGCGCAGCGGCAGGATGGCCTGCGTGGCGCGGTGACGGCCCTGCTTCGCCGAACCACCTGCCGAATCGCCCTCCACGATGAAAATTTCAGACTTGGCAGGGTCGCGTTCCTGACAATCGGCAAGCTTGCCGGGGAGCGACGCGATGTCGAGCGCGCCCTTGCGGCGGGTGAGTTCCCGCGCCTTGCGGGCGGCCTCACGGGCGGCGGCGGCATCGACGATCTTGCCGATGATGTTGCGTGCCTCGTTCGGATGCTCGCCGAACCATTCGGTCATCTTCTCGGAAACGAGGCCTTCCACTGCCGGGCGCACCTCGGACGACACGAGTTTGTCCTTGGTTTGGCTCGAAAATTTCGGATCCGGAACTTTCACCGAAAGAACTGCGGTCAGGCCTTCGCGGGCATCATCCCCTGAAAGCTGCACCTTCAGCTTCTTCGCCATCCCGGTTTCGGTGACATAATTGTTGATGCAGCGGGTGAGCGCGGCGCGGAAGGCCGCAAGGTGGGTACCACCGTCGCGCTGCGGGATGTTGTTCGTGAAGCAGAAGACATTCTCGTGATAGCTGTCGTTCCACTGCAGGCTCAGTTCCGTCGTGATGCCGTCCCGCTCACCCATGATGGTGATGGGCTCGCCAATGGCCGACGTCTTGTTGCGGTCCAGATATTTCACAAAGGCGGTGATGCCGCCTTCGTAGTAAAGCTCCACTTCCTTCGGCTCGGCATGACGCTTGTCGGCAAGGCGAATACGCACGCCGGAGTTCAGGAAGGCAAGCTCGCGGAAGCGGTGCACGAGCCGTTCGAAATCGAACTCGATATTCTTGAAGGTTTCCACCGACGGCAGGAAGGTCACTTCGGTACCCTTCTGGCCGGGCTTCGCGTCACCCATCACCTTCAGATCCTCGACCGCCTCGCCGCGCTCAAAACGCATGGAATGCTCTTTGCCGTTACGCCAGATCCTGAGTTCGAGCCAATCGGAAAGCGCGTTCACGACCGACACGCCCACGCCGTGCAGGCCGCCCGAGACCTTGTAACTGTTCTGGTCGAACTTACCGCCGGCGTGCAGCTGGGTCATGATCACCTGTGCTGCCGAAACGCCTTCGCCCTCGTGGATATCCACAGGGATGCCACGGCCGTTATCGGTGACCGAGCAGGAGCCATCGGCATTCAGCGTCATGGTGACAAGATCGCAGTGGCCGGCAAGGGCCTCGTCGATTGCGTTGTCGGTTACCTCGAACACCATGTGATGGAGGCCGGAGCCATCCTCGGTATCGCCGATATACATGCCCGGACGCTTGCGCACGGCATCGAGGCCCTTGAGGACCTTGATGCTGTCCGCGCCGTATTCGGTGTTTTGAGGAAGGGTGGTTTCACTCATGATACTGACCTTTTCAGTCCCGGAAATCGTGTCATTTGGCAGGGGCCACCTGGCCGCCTTCCACATTGAAGAACAGAGCGGACGTTTCCGCCGCCTCGAACACCGCCCGGTCGGTACCGGTGAGCCAGCACTGGCCACGGAGTTCGGAAAGAACCGCAAAAAGCGCGGCGCGGCGATCCGCATCCAGATGTGCCGCCACCTCGTCCAAAAGGAGCAAGGGGGCACGACCCCGGTGCGCCGCCACCAGCCGCGCGTCGGCGAGCGTGAGCGCGATAAGGAGCGCCTTCTGCTCGCCGGTTGAACACAGGCCCGCCGGCATGTCCTTCGGGGCATGCACAACAAGCAGATCCGTCTTGTGCGGGCCAATGCCCGCCCGGCCGGTCGCCGCGTCGATGCGCCGCGCCTCGGCCAGTTTGTCGCGGTAGGCGGCTTCCGCTTCCACGGGCGCCATGCCGTCCGCCATCAATCCTTCAAGCCAGCCATCGATCGCCAGCCGTGCCTCGGGAAAGGCTGCCGCCTCCGCACCCTTGGGCTCGGCCAGAAACCCGGCGAGCTGCCCGGCGAATTCAAGCCGCGCGGCCGCCACCGCCGCACCATGCTCCGCCATCCGGGCCTCAAGCGCGCCGACCCACGCCGGATCGGCATGGGAGCCACGGTCCGCGAGCAGGCGGTTGCGTTCCCGCATCACCCGCTCGTAAGCCGCGACCTGACGGCTATGGTCGGGATAAAGCCCGATCACCAGCCGGTCGAGGAAACGCCGCCGCCCCGAGGGGGCCTCGATGAACAGCCTGTCCATCTGCGGTGTCAGCCACGAAACGCTCCAGCGGTCACCCAGCGCGTTGGTGGAGCCTGCTGTTTCGCCATCGATCCGCACGAGCCGCCGCCCCGAAGGGCCGCTTTCATCCTCGTCCGCATCGTCATCGTTTGCACCCGGCGCACTACCTGCCTCGATCCCGGTGCCGACCTTGACCGGTTCGTCACCAAGCATCAGGTCCGCCGCCACCGCCCACGGGCCATCAGACCCGAAGCGGGTCACCTCGCCAAGCGCGGCGCGCCGGAGGCCCCGACCCGGCGCCAGATAGCTCAGCGCCTCAAGAACATTCGTCTTGCCGGCCCCGTTCGGGCCGGTCAGCACCACAAGGGGGGCCGCCCCCTCGATCATCAGCCGGGCCCGCTCGTAACTGCGGTAGCGCGTCAATGTCAGGGACGTCACCGCAAGATCAAGCGGACCGGCCATTGCGCTGCCCGCCATTCCCTGCTCATCCTCGCGTCTTGCTGCCATCACCACGCCGTTATCCCGCCCTCAAGGCCGGACGGGCCTCAGACCCGCATCGGCATCAGAACGTAAAGGGCGCCTTCGTCCATCAGGTCACGCAAGATGGTGGGCGCCTGCGGATCGGCCAGGAAGACCTGCACCGTATCGCCTTCCACCTGCGCCAGAATGTCGAGGAGGTAGCGGCTGTTGAAGCCGATATCCATCGGATCCCCCGTATAGGCAGCCTGCAGTTCCTCGGTCGCGGTGCCGCTGTCCGGGCTGTTCACCGAAAGGGTGAGCGTATCGCCGTTCATCGACAGTTTCACCGAACGGGTCTTGTCCGAGCTGATGGTCGACACGCGGTCGGTTGCTTCGGCAAAAAGGCGGCAATCCATTTCAAGACGCTTGTCATTGCCCTGCGGGATCACGCGGCTGTAATCCGGGAAGGTACCATCGATCAGTTTCGAGGTGACGATCACATGACCGAAGCTGAAACGGATCTTGGTATCCGAAAGCGCGATCTTCACCTCGCCTTCATATTCTTCCACAAGCTTGCGAATCTCGGCGACGGTCTTGCGCGGCACGATCACGCCGGGCATGCCGGCGGCTCCATCGGGCACGTCCTGTTCGACCTGGGCCAGACGGTGGCCATCGGTCGCCACGGCGCGCAAGCGCTGGCCTTCGCTGCTTTCGGCGACATGCAGGTAGATACCGTTCAGATAGTAACGGGTTTCTTCGGTCGAAACGGCGAAGCGGGCCTTGTCGATAAGGCGCTTCAGCTCGCCCGCCACCAGCGCGAAACGATGCGGCAGGTTGCCTTCGTTCATCACCGGGAATTCGTCGCGGTCAAGGCACGCCAGCGTGAAGCGCGAGCGGCCAGCGGTCACCACCAGACGGTCACCGTCCTCGAGGCTCAGGTCCACTTCCGAACCGTCCGGCAGCTTGCGGGCGATATCGAAAAGCGTGTGCGCGGGCACGGTGGTCGCCCCCGGACGCCCCACCTTCGCCTCGGTTTCCTCGACAATCGCGATATCGAGATCGGTCGCGGTGAGCGAGACCTTGCCGCCGTCGGCTTCGATCATCACGTTCGAGAGGATCGGCATGGTGTTGCGCCGCTCGACGACCGACTGCACGTGGCCAAGCGTCTTCAGGAGGGCATTGCGTTCGATGGAGACTTTCATAGGTGGATCTTCTTATCTGCCTCGGACTATCGGATGGCAAGGCATGGGATTTTTCGGGGGTGATGCTCCCGCCCGGCACCGCTGATGCGGCCCCGTTCTGGGTTAGCTCCAAGCATCAGGAAAGTCCCCCGGTCCCGGCCTTGATCGTATCGCCTCGACAATAGCGAATTTGCCCGCCAAACCAAACAAAAATACTCCTGAAAGGCGGATTTTTTTGGCCCTTCAAAATGGCGGATTTCTGCCGAGTCGGAGCGGGTTTCTGCTGGCTGAAAAAAAGGGGGCGAAATGCCCCCTCAATTCATGCCCAATATCGGCCCCGGATCAGCCTTCGAGAAGCCGGAGAAGCCGGGTGATATCGTCCTCAAGATGGCTGTCATCACGCCGCAGGTCTTCGATCTTCCTCACCGCGTGCATCACCGTCGTGTGGTCGCGTCCGCCGAAACGGCGGCCGATTTCCGGCAAGGACCGGCTCGTCAGCTGTTTCGCCAGGAACATGGCGATCTGACGCGGCCGGGCGATATTGCGCGAGCGGCGCTCGGAAAGGAGATCGGCAAGACGGATGTTGTAATAGTCCGCCACCGCGCGCTGGATCTCGTCGATGGTCAGCTTGCGGTCGTTGGCGCGGATCAGGTCCTGCAGCACGTCGCGGGTCATATCCATCGTGATCGGACGGCCCACCAGTGTTGCATAGGCCACAACCCGGTTGAGCGCGCCTTCGAGCTCCCGCACGTTCGAGGTGATGCGGCGGGCGAGGAATTCAAGCACGTCAGCCGGCACATCCACGCCGGTCGTCTGCTCCGCCTTCGACTGCAGGATACCAAGGCGCAGTTCATAATCGGTCGGATGGATGTCGGCGACCAGCCCCCAGCCCAAGCGGCTGATGATGCGGTCCTCGATGCCCTGCAGGTCGGTCGGCGAACGGTCGGCGGTGATGATCACCTGCCGGCGGCTGTCCACAAGCGCGTTGAAGGTGTGGAAAAATTCTTCCTGCGTGCTGTCCTTGTTGGCGATGAACTGCACGTCGTCGATCATCAGGAGATCGACATTGCGGTATTTCTGCTTGAATTCGTGCGTGTCCTTGTAACGGAGCGCCGCAATGAACTCGAACATGAACTTTTCGGCCGAAATATAGACGACCTTCTTGCGCGGCTTCAGGCGCTTCACCTCATGCGCGATGGCATGCATCAGGTGCGTCTTGCCAAGGCCCACGCCGCCATGCAGGAACAGCGGGTTGAAGGGCACGTCATCCGATTCCGCGATGCGCTTGGCGGCGGCATAGGCTAGCTCGTTCGACTTGCCGACCACGAAACTATCGAAGCTGTAGCGCGGGTCGAGCGCGGAGCCCGTGTCCTGCGCTTTCGGCTCGATGATCGTCGGGGCCTGGATGCGGGTAACCTTCAGCACATCCTCGTCATTCGCCGGGCGCGCCGTCGCGGTGCCGAGCCGGATGCTCAGGGCCTTCACGCGCGGGTCTTCGGCCACGAAGAAATCCTTCAGGCGCGGCGCATAATGCTGCTGGATATAATCCCGGTGAAATTTCGTCGGCGCCGTCAGTTCAACCGTCGAGCCATCCAGCCCGCGGTAACCCATCTGCTCCAGCCACGACGAATAGACATGAACCCCGAACTCGGCCTTGAACTTTTCGCACACGCGTGACCAGGCGGCCACGCCACGATCGATCCCCCCGGATGCCCCCATCGACTTAGACTCCTTTTCGTCGTTCATCGGTCTTGTAGCCCTTGCCGCTTCTTATTGTTTCGTCGGCCAATGCGTGAAGACCGCCCTGCCCAAACTCCAAGGGCGAAACATCCGCCCGGTCCACACGTGCCCGCGCACGCAATGTCGGCATCATGAATGGACGAAGCGAACCTTCGCCATCCGTTCCAACGTTTCATTTTCATATCCCGGCAGCGTGACCCCAGCCGTATCCAGCCTGTCGCTGTTACGTCTACGCCTGAGCCACTTGCGGATGCTCCCATATGGGGAAGGGGGGGTATCCGACCGGCCTGCCGAGCCAGAGATGGAAAATACAGACCCCCTCCTGACGCGGCAACT
This sequence comes from Pseudokordiimonas caeni, assembly GCF_026719705.1. GTDB lineage: Bacteria > Pseudomonadota > Alphaproteobacteria > Sphingomonadales > Kordiimonadaceae > Gimibacter > Gimibacter caeni. The sequence goes on from NZ_JAPPRR010000002.1 coordinate 256,360, forward strand.
GATTCGATGGCTGAAGCCAAAAGAATCTGCGGGGTCCAAGTCGCCTAGGGGCATGGGTGCGGTTCGACCTACTAGATGTTGTGATCGACCCTCACTTAGCAGATCGCTCGCACGCGACCGAAAATTTCAAACTGTGCGAAAATGAAAAAGCCACCCGAAACTCGGATGGCTTTACCGCATTTCTGCGTGCCCGGAGGGCGAATCGGGCTGCCCTTGCAGCCAACCCGGAGATGGATCAGGCCATTGCCTTGACGCGAGCCGACAGACGCGAAACCTTGCGCGACGCCGTCTTCTGGTGCGCAACGCCCTTGGTCACACCGCGCATGATTTCCGGCTCGGCGGCTTTCAGAGCAACGCTCGCAGCGTCCTTGTTACCGTTGGCGATAGCTTCTTCGACCTTGCGGACGAAGGTGCGGATGCGGCTCACGCGGGCCTTGTTGATCTCGGCGCGGCGGGCGTTGGTGCGAATGCGTTTCTTGGCTTGCAGCGAATTGGCCATGTTTCTCTAACCTATCTTCTTTTCATGTCCCCTGTCGGGGCGCTTGTTCTGTGGTCCGCAAGCCGCGCCGCTTTTACCCGTCCAGCGCACATGCGATCCGAATATTCCGTTTGATGCCTCTGCCCCGAAGCCTTGCGGCCCCGGAAATCCGGCAATTCGAGGTCGGGTCTATAGCTCCGATCCCGACCCCAGTCAACACGAAAGGCTGGCTATGCCACCCTTTTTCGGGGCTGGAGCCACCCCGGCGCGCCTGTCAGCGGTTCTTGAACTGCGGCTGGCGCTTCTCGGCAAAGGCATTCATGCCTTCCTTCTGGTCTTCCGTCGCGAAAAGCGAATGGAACACCCGGCGTTCGAACAGGAGACCTTCAGCGAGGCTCACCTCAAGTGCACGGTTGGTGGCTTCTTTGGCAAGCGCCACCGAGGGGCGCGACAGGGCAGCGATTCCCGCCGCGATCTCAAGCGCCTTTTCAATCAGGTCCTCGGCCGGGAAGATACGGCTGACGAGGCCCGCTCGTTCGGCTTCCGTTGCATCCATCATGCGGCCGGTCAGCATCATGTCCATCGCCTTCGACTTGCCGATCACGCGCGTCAGGCGTTGCGTGCCGCCGATGCCGGGGATGACACCCAGCTTGATTTCCGGCTGGCCGAATTTCGCGTTCTCGCCCGCCACGATGAAGTCGCAGGCCATGGCGATCTCGCAGCCGCCGCCGAGGGCATAGCCCGCGACCGCTGCGATGACCGGCTTGCGGACCTTCGCGAACACGGCGTTGATTTCGGCGAACTTGTCATCAGCCAGCACGTCGGCAAATTCGAGCTCGGCCATTTCCTTGATATCGGCGCCGGCGGCGAAAGCCTTCTCGCTGCCGGTGATGACGATGGCGCCGATTTCCTCATTGGCATCCAGCGAGAGAAGCGCCTTCCCGAGTTCGGAAAGGAGTTCCGTGTTCAGCGCATTGAGCGCTTCCGGACGGTTGAGGGTGATAAGCCCGACACCTTCCTGGTGGTCGAGCAGAATGGTCTTGAAGGACATGGGTTTCCCTATGGTTGCTTCGTTGGCCCCGACTCCTACCCGCGACACCGGGATGAATCAAAGAAAATTGTATCTTTGCGCTACCGCTATCACTCGGCGGGTTCGAGCTTGATGACGATATAGCCTGCCCTGCCGGTGGTTTTGCGCGGGCTGAGGGCGAGCTTGTCCTTGCCGCGTTCGCAGGCCAGTGCCCCGCCATGCTCAAGGCAGCTCCAGCCAAGCGGCGGCAAGGCCAGGGCATAGGCGTCGATCAATTCAGCCGAGCTTTTTCCACCCACAAGATGCACCTCGCCAAGGGTACCCGCGGGTGTGTCGAAGAGCATCTTTTCCCCGTCCACTTCCCGCACGCCCGCAATGAGCGGCACATCGGGAAAGCCTTCGATAAAAGCATCGTCTGCCGCGGCAATGGCCGTGACGAAGAGGCTGAGGGCAAAGGCAGTGAAGGTGAGTCGCAAAGGATATTCCCGGGTCATCTGTCGTCTCAGCGCTGGCACGAAGGGCAGAAGAAGGTTGACCGGCCAGCCTGCGTGATGCGGTGGATGGTGCCCCCGCAGCCCGCTGTCCGGCATGCCTCGCCCTCGCGGCCATAGGCTTCGAACCTATGTTGGAAGTAGCCGAGCTCCCCGTCAACCTGTGCATGGTCACGGAGCGTTGATCCACCGGCGATAATCGCCTCGTTCAGCACGTCCCTTATATGGGGCACCAGTCGCTCGGCCCGCTTGCCGGCGACGGTCGAGGCCGTCCGGCGCGGGCTGATCCCGGCGCGCCAGAGCGATTCGCAGACATAGATATTGCCAAGCCCCGCGACGAGCGTCTGATCCAGAAGGGCTGTCTTGATCGGGCCCGAGCGCCCTTTGAGGCCCGCTGACAGGATATCGGCATCGAAGCCGTTACCCAGCGGTTCCGGCCCGATCCGGGCGAGAAGCGGGTGAGCAGCGGCCGCATTCACATCGGTGAAGGCCACTAGGCCGAATCGGCGCGCGTCATTGAAGACAACCCGGTGGCCGGCGTCGGTGACGAAAATGATATGGTCATGCTTGGCGCGGGGCGGAGCGCCCGCGTCTGCCATGATCTGCACGCGGCCCGACATGCCGAGGTGCCAGATCATCACAAGGCCGTCATCCATCTCCATCAGCATATATTTGCTGCGCCGGGAAAGCCCCCTCACCTGCCGCCCGGTCAGCCGTGTCGCAAAATCCGCAGGCACAGGCAGGCGCAGGGTGGGCGCATGCGCCTCGACACGCGCCAGCGTGCGGCCGACAAGGACGGGGCTGAGGCCCCGCGTGACGGTTTCGACTTCGGGAAGTTCCGGCATAAGGCTACTATTCCTGTCCCCGTTTGCGCTTGGCGGGACCGCCTCTCCGGGCTATGGTCCGCCGCGCACCAGCAATCGAGCGGAAGAAGGCATATGTCAAGGACGGATCAGACAGCACAAGGCGGCGCCGCAGGGACCACCCACTTCGGGTTCCGCACCGTGGCCGAGGGCGACAAGGCAGGGCTCGTTCGCGCCGTGTTCGATTCGGTTGCTGACGATTATGACCGCATGAACGATGCCATGAGCTTCGGGGTCCACCGTTTGTGGAAAGACAGCCTGATGGACAGCCTGCGCCCGCGCCCCGGCATGAAGCTGCTGGATGTGGCAGGCGGCACCGGTGATATCGCCTTCCGTTTCCTCGAAGGCGCTCCGAACACCGAGGTCACCGTCTGCGATATCAATGCCGAGATGCTGCGCGTGGGCCGTAAGCGTGCCGAGGAGCGTGGCTTTGCGGATCGTTCGGCGTTTGTATGCGGGGACGCGCAGAAGCTGCCGATCCCGGACCGTTCGATGGACGCCTACACAATTGCCTTCGGAATCCGCAATGTGACCCGCATTCAGGATGCACTTGATGAAGCCTACCGCGTGCTGAAACCCGGCGGGCGCTTCTTCTGCCTTGAATTCAGCCCGGCGGTGGTGCCGATGCTGAAGGGTGCATATGATGCCTACAGTTTCCACCTCATTCCATGGATGGGTGAAAAGATCGCGGGTGACCGCGACAGCTACCAGTATCTGGTGGAAAGCATCCGCCGCTTCCCCGAGCCTGAAACCTTCGCAGGCATGATGGCCAAGGCGGGATTCGGCCGGGTGAAATACCGCACCATGTCGGCGGGTGTCGTGGCCCTTCACAGCGGCTGGCGGCTCTGACGCGATGATCATGGGCCTGCGCCATCTTTTCCGGCTTTATGGTCTGGCCGTTGGCCTGCGCCGTTATGGCGCGCTGCGCGCCCTTTCTTCTATAGAAACGGTGCCGCCCGCCGCCCCCGGCTTCCTGCGTGCTGTCACCTTCTTCATCCCGCGCCGCCGCGACCTGCCGGATGCCCCCGGCGAACGGCTGGCGCTGGCGCTGGCCGCCATGGGGCCGACCTATATCAAGATCGGCCAGACGCTCGCGACCCGGCCCGATCTTGTCGGCCGCCCGCTTGCCGAAGGGCTCGCCACCCTGCAGGACAGCCTGCCGCCATTCCCCTTCAAGGCCGCCCGCGCCACCATCGAAGCCGAACTTGGTGGCAAGCTCGAGGATCATTTCTCGGCTTTCGAGGAAATCCCCGTGGCTGCCGCTTCCATTGCGCAGGTCCACAAGGCGGTCACAACCGATGGCCGCACCGTTGCTGTGAAAGTGTTGCGCCCCGGCATCGAGGCGCGCTTCTCGAAAGACCTTACCCTTTTCGCCTGGCTCGCCGGCATCGCGCAGGCGCGCGTACCGCAAGCGGCGCGCCTGCGCCCCGTGGCTGTGGTTGCAAAACTGAAGGAAACCGTGCTCCGCGAGATGGACCTGCGGCTTGAGGCATCAGCCGCTGCCGAGCTTGCCGATAATATGGCAGGTGAAGTGGGCTACCGCGTGCCAGAGATCGACTGGGACCGCACCTCGAAAAGCGTGATGACGCAGGAATGGGCCAATGGTATCCGCCTTGGCGACCGCGAAGCGCTGGTGGCTGCCGGCCACGACCTCACCGCGCTTTCCGCCCGCATCGTGCAGGCCTTCCTGCTGCAGGCCATGCATGACGGCTATTTCCACGCTGACCTCCATCAGGGCAACCTGATCGTCGAGCCCGACGGTGGCATCGTTGCTGTCGATTTCGGCATCATGGGGCGGCTTTCGAAGCACGACCGACGTTTCCTTGCCGAAATCCTTTATGGCTTCATCGCGCGGGATTATCGCCGGGTGGCCGAAGTGCATTTCGACGCGGGCTATGTGCCGGCCGACCAGTCGGTCGAGGAGTTTACGCAGGCCCTGCGCGCCATTGCCGACCCGATCATGGACCTGCCGGTCGAAAAGATCTCGGCCGGCAAGCTGCTCGCCCAGCTTTTCGCGACCACCGAGCGTTTCTCGATGCAGACCCAGCCGCAACTGCTGCTGCTGCAGCGCTCGATGGTGATGGCGGAGGGGATCGCCATGCATCTCGATCCGCAGGTCAACATGTGGCAGGTCTCGAAGCCGGTGCTTGAAGGCTGGATGCGCGACAACCTGTCGCCTGAGGCCCGGATTGCCGATTTCCTGAAAAGCCTGCCGCGCCTCATGGAGCGCCTGCCCGACCGGGTCGACCGGCTGCTTGCCGAGAAGCCGGCACCCGCGCCGACCGTGATCGTGAAACATGAAAGCCGCCTCGGTGCCTTTGCACTTGGCCTTCTGGCCGGTGCCATCCTGTTGAAACTTCTCCTTCTATAATGGTCCCGAAACCGCTTATATGACGGGGAGCAGGAAATGACGGAAAAGCAGGCCATGACCCTTCAGGGGAAAAGCATCCTTCTTATCATCGGGGGCGGTGTTGCCGCCTACAAGGCGCTGGACCTTTCCCGCCGCCTGATGGAGCGCGGCGCCCGCGTGCGCGGCGTGCTTACAGACGGCGGCCAGCAGTTCATCACGCCGCTCAGCGTCGCAAGCCTGACGGGCGAGCCCTGCTATACCGATTTATTCAGCCTGAAGGACGAGGCCGAGATGGGCCATATCCGCCTTTCCCGCGAGGCGGACCTTGTGCTGATCGCACCCGCCACCGCCGACCTTATGGCGAAGATGGCCAACGGCCTCGCGAACGATCTCGCCTCGACCATTCTTCTCGCGACCGACAAGCCGGTGATGGTGGCGCCCGCGATGAATGCCCAGATGTGGGCGCATCCGGCGACCCGGCGGAATATTGCCACCCTCAAGGGCGACGGCGTCACCTTCGTCGAACCCGGCGACGGCATTCTTGCTTGCGGTGAGGTCGGCCCCGGCAGGCTGGCCGAGGTGATGGATATGGTATCCGCTGTTGAGGCCCATTTCGGCAAAAGCCCGGCGCGTCCGCTCAAAGGCCGCCGCGCCATCGTCACCGCCGGGCCGACGCATGAACCCATTGATCCCGTGCGCTATATCGCCAACCGCTCGTCGGGCCGTCAGGGCTTCGCGGTCGCTGGCGCGCTTGCCAAGCTTGGCGCCGACGTCACGCTGGTCGCCGGCCCCACCCATCTCGCCACCCCGGAAGGTGTGGCCCGCGTGGACGTGGAAACGGCGTGGCAGATGCAGGCGGCCGTCCGCAAGGCGCTGCCCGCCGATATCGCCGTTTGTGTGGCCGCCGTTGCTGACTGGCGGGTCGAAGGCGAAGGCGCGCAGAAGATCAAGAAAACCAAAGCCGGCATCCCCGCACTCAATCTGGTTGAAAACCCGGATATCCTCGCCGGTCTTTCCTCAATGAAGGAAGGCCGCCCGGCACTGATCGTCGGCTTCGCCGCCGAAACCGAACAGGTGATCGATTTCGCCCGCGCCAAGCGCGACCGCAAGGGCTGCGACTGGATCGTGGCCAATGACGTGTCCGCCGCGGGTGGCGCCATGGGCGGGGCCGACAACCAGATCCATCTCATCACACGGGAAGGCGAGGAAAACTGGCCGCGCCTCCCCAAGGAACAGGTCGCGGACCGGCTCGCCGACCGCATTGCCAGCCATTTCGGAGTTTGAAACTTTATGACCGACACGCTTTCGATCCATGTCACCCGCCTGCCCCACGGCCAGAACCTGCCGCTGCCGAAGTATGAAACTGCACAAAGCGCGGGGATGGACCTGATGGCCGCGATCGATGCGCCGATCGAGCTGAAGCCGCTGGCCCGCACGCTTGTGCCCACCGGCCTCGCCATGGCGCTGCCCAAGGGCTACGAAGCGCAGGTCCGTCCGCGTTCGGGCCTTGCGGCCAAGAACGGTGTTTCGGTCCTCAATTCGCCCGGCACCATCGACGCCGACTATCGCGGCGAAGTGAAGGTGATCCTTGTGAACCTCTCCGACACGCCCTTCACCATCGAGCCTGGCATGCGGGTCGCCCAGATGGTGATCGCGCCAGTGACGCAGGGCCACTGGGTCGAGGTAGAAACGCTGGATGAAACCGCGCGCGGCGCGGGCGGCTTCGGCTCCACCGGCACGCGCTGACGCCATGGATTTCACCGACGAGCAGCTGGAGCGTTATGCCCGCCACATCGTCCTCAAGGAGGTTGGCGGCGAGGGGCAGAAAGCGCTCCTCAAGGCGCGCGTGCTGGTGATCGGCGCGGGCGGGCTTGGCTCGCCGCTTCTCCTGTATCTCGCCGCCGCCGGCGTCGGCACCATCGGCATCGTGGACGATGACCGGGTGGCGCTGTCGAACCTGCAGCGCCAGATCGTCTATGGCACCGACGACCTCGCCCAGCGCAAGGTGGATGCCGCGCGCGACCGGCTGCAGGCGCTCAATCCCGATGTGAAGATCGAACGCCACATCCTCCGGCTCGATGAAACCAACGCGCGGGATATGGTGAAGGATTATGACCTCGTCGCTGACGGGTCCGACAATTTCGCCACACGGCTCGCCGTCAATGATGCCTGCGTGGCGCTTGGCAAGACGCTCGTCTCCGCCGCCATTGCAAGCTACGACGGCCAGATCGCAACCTTCAAGCCGCATGCGGGCAAGGGGCTGCCCTGCTACCGCTGCTTCGTGCCGGACCTGCCGGGCGAGGATGCCGACCGCACCTGCGCCGATACCGGCATCCTTGGCGCCGTCGCCGGCGTCGTCGGCAGCCTGCAGGCCTTGGAGGTCATCAAGGAAATCACCGGGATCGGCGACAGCCTCGCCGGCAAACTGATGATCTTCGACGGACTTTCGATGCGCACACGCCTCATCAGCCTGCCGAAGGATCCGGATTGCCCCGTCTGCCGCAAGGTGACCGAACAATGAGCGCACCGCGCCGCAGTCGGCGTCCGATGACACTGATGGTCATCAGCCCCTTTGCCGAGCGCATCCATATGGCGCTGATGACCGGCGCCACCGCCGCCGCGATCGGCCTGCCGGTCACCTTCTTCTTTTCAAAAGGGGCCATTCACGCGCTGAGGAAGGGCGGCTGGGAAACACTGACCACCAGTGACGGCCGCAAGGTGCCGGACATGGATAATGCGCAGGATGAAAAGGGGCTGGCGGATTTCTCGGTCCTTATCGACGCCCTCGCCGCGCTCGAGGCCCGCTTCGTGGCCTGCGAAAACGCCATGACGGAAGAAGGGCTGACGGCCGACGACCTGATCACCCGCCCGGCCATCGAGCTTTCCGGCCTCGCCGACATCATCGAAAAAGGCCATGGCGGCGACTGGCTGACTTTCTGATCAGCCAGTTTCAGCAAATCAGCCGACGGTGCGGAACCGTGCCTGAGGATAGGTGCCCAGAAGCCGCACGCGCTTGGTGTGGAAGCGCAGTTCTTCCATGGCGCGCGACACGTTCGCCATGCCTTCGTGGCCCTCGATATCGGCGTAGAACTCGCTCGCGGTGAAGCTGTCTGATTCGTAATAGCTTTCAAGCTTGGTCATGTTCACATTGTTGGTCGCGAAACCGCCCAGCGCCTTATAGAGCGCGGCCGGAATGTTCCGGACCTCGAAGGTGAAGCTTGTCATCATCGGAACAGTGAATTCAGTGGTTGCAAGCGGTGTGCGGGACAGGACCACGAAGCGCGTGGTGTTGTGCCCCTGATCCTGCAGGTCCGTCTTCACAACGCGCAGGCCATAAACATCCGCCGCCAGCCGGCTGGCAACCGCCGCAACCGATTTGTCACCGCGCTCGGAGATTTCCTTGGCGGCACCCGCCGTATCATAGAAGGGCATCGCGGTGAGGCCGCGGTCACGGATTGCATTGCGGCACTGGCCGAGCGCCTGCACGTGGCTGATCACCGCCTTGAGGTCGGCGTCGGTCGACTCCTTCAAGGCCAGCAGGCAGTGGCGGATCGGCTCGAAATGCTCATCGATAATATAAAGACCCGAACCCGGAAGCAGCATGTGGATGTCGGCAACCCGGCCTGCGGTCGAATTTTCGATCGGGATCATGGCAAGCTGCGCCGTTCCCTTCTTCACCGCATCAAGGGCATCATCGAAGCTCGGGCACGGCAGAACGGCCATGTCCGGAAACTTGGCCATCGCCGCCATGTGCGAATAGGCGCCAAGCTCGCCCTGGAAGGCGATTGTGTTCGATGGATCGGTGGCAGTCGGGCTCATTTCCGGGCTTTCGGTTGAATAATCAGGGCTGACTTTGTGCCAAGCGCCCCCTCGGCTTGTCAACCGGCGTGAGCGCATACTGGCCACGCGCGCAAAGTTTTTGGCGAAAGGGAGAAAATCGTGTAAATCACGGCTTGAGTCAGGGCAGGGGTGCCGCTATTGTCGCCGCGAATTTTTGTCGCTTTGTGGCGCTTGCCCCTCCAAAGGAGAAGAGCCTGTGGATTCCTTCGAGTGGAATAAAGTTTTCGCGTCGGTTATTGCCGGTGCGCTTGTCATCATGGTGATCAGCACGGTTTCCGAGTCGATCTTCCATAAAGAACATGCTGAAAAGCCGGCCTTCACGATTGAAGTAGCCGAAGCTGATGCCGGTGCGGATGAGGCTGCGGCTGAAGAAGGCCCGTCACTGGCCGTGCTGCTGCAAACCGCTGATCCGGCCAAAGGCGAGCGCCAGTTTGCCAAGTGCAAGGCCTGCCACACCGTCGACCAAGGCGGCAAGAATGGCACCGGCCCGAACCTTTATGGCATCGTCGGTCGCGCCATTGGCGGCCATGAAGGCTTCAAATATTCATCGGCTGTCGCAAGCCACGGCGGTGAATGGACCTACGAGCTTCTGGATCACTGGCTCGCCAGCCCGAAAAACACCATTCCGGGCAACTCGATGTCCTTCGCCGGTATCGGCAAGGCCGACCAGCGTGCAGACCTGATCGCCTTCCTGCGCCAGCATGCCGACAGCCCTGTCGCCCTGCCGGCCGTCGAGGAAGCGCCCGCTGAAGAAGCACCAGCCGAGGAAGCCCCGGCCGAGGAAGCTGCGACGGAAGTCACCGGCTCCTGATCGTGCTGAGCGCATAGTTCAAAAGAAACGGCGGGCCCATTGGTCCGCCGTTTTTCGTTCGGGAGGAAGCCATGACGGTCATAGAACTGGATGCAGCGGCAACGCGGAAACGCGCTGGTGAACTTGCCGAGGTTCTGAGGGACTGTGTTGCAGGCGGTGCCTCCGTCAGCTTCATGGCGCCTTATTCGCTTGATGACGCCCTCGCCTTCTGGCACGGCGTGGCGGACAGCATGGTTCGCGGCGAGCGTCACTTGCTGATCGCCGAGGAGGGCGAACGTATCGTCGGCACTGTGCAGCTGGTGGTTAACACACCGCCCAACCAGCCGCACCGGGCCGATGTCGCCAAGATGCTGGTCCATCGCTCCGCCCGCGGCAAAGGTGTGGGGGCCGCCCTCCTGCAGGCGGTCGAGACCTTGGCCCAGGCACACGGGCGCACACTTCTGGTGCTCGATACCGTCACCGGCAGTCCGGCCGACCGGCTATACCGGCGGCACGGCTGGCAGGAAGTCGGCATGATCCCGGATTATGCCCTGCTGCCGGAAGGCGGGCTGGTTTCCACCACGGTCTTCTATCGGAAGCTTGGCTAAGTTTCAGGGGCGGCGATAGCCGAGAAAGGCGGGGTTTTTGCCCTCTGCCGTCAGCCAGTCGGCCACTTCCGACACCCGGTTGATCGTAACCGCCATATGGGTGGCATTCGCATGGATCATGCGGGTTTCATCCACCATCACCCCGACATGGCCGGGGAAGAAGGCGAGATCACCGCGCGAGGGTGCCTCACCGTCGCCGAGCGGTGTGCCGATGCTTTCGCGCTGCAGGTCGCTGTCGCGGTGAACGCGCCTTCCCACTGCCGCCATGGCAAGCTGCACAAGCCCGCTGCAATCAAGCCCCATGAAAGTGCGGCCACCCCACAGGTACGGCGTGCCGATAAAGCGTTCGGCGACGGTTGCGATATCGAGGGCCGGGGCCGCACAGAGCGGTGCCACATGCCCCGAGAAAATCCAGCCCCCATGGCTGAGCGGCAGGAAACGCTGGCGCGGCACATCGTCCGCGAGCGACACAAGCGCCCCCATCGGCAGCGGCATCACGGGCTCGGCCTTCAAGTCCGGATCGCTATAGAGATGGGTGATGCCGGCGGTGACGCGGTGAGAGGCCACGAGCCCGCCGATCCGCTCGAAACCGCTGGCCTGTGCCCAGCCGACATAGGCATCCATCAGGTTGACGACCTTCACCCAGGCGCCGGCCTGTTCGAGGATCGCGACAGGCTCGCCGTAAAGGATTTCGCTGACCGCCCGCGCCCCGTCGTCAGGCGTTGCCTTCAGGCCCGCCCATGGCAGGCGGCAATGGGCATCGACCTTGACGGCCGGGTCAAGCCGGCTGTCGGTCTTCACCCGCCCCTTGGGATCAAGGAGCGGCGGGAAACGGTCGATTGTCCAGAGGTCCGCACGGTTCATTGGCTGGATGCGCCCTCCGCCGCCGCTTCCGCTGCGTCTTGCTCGTCCAGGTCCCGTTCTGCCTGCACCAGCCGGTCCGAAAGCTCGCTCAGGAACACCGCGCCCTTCACCGTGCGCTGCACCAGCACGCTGCGCTTGTCGGCGTCGTCGCGCTTGCGTTTTGCAAGGCCGAGGCGCGACAGCGTATCAAGCGCACGAGTGATCACCGGCTTCGTGACATTATGTTCGGCAGCAAGGCCGCGCACTGTGTGGGGTGGCTCGGTCATATAGACGCTGAGAAGGACGGACATCTGGCGCATTGTCAGGTCCGGCTTGCGGTCGCGCACATCGGCCAGCATCGCCTCGCGCCATAACCGCAGCATCTTCGGGTTTGTCTTTTCACTCATCGCCCAACCCCCATGACCGGAGGCCGGATGATCAGCACGCCCCCGAAACAATCATGGGCGGAGGGTCGCCTATTCGGAGCGCCGGGTCAAGGCGTGCGCCATCACTTTTGCTTGGATTTCAGGCGCCGAAGCGACCCTCAAGGTAACGGAGCATGGCGCGGATGACCTGCGCCTCGCCGCCCTTGGGTCGGCCGGGGCGTGGCTTGGCGTTCCAGGCATAGATATCGAAATGCAGCCAGGGCAATCCCTCGCCCACGAAACGCTGCAGGAACAGGGCTGCGGTGATCGAGCCCGCAAAGCCGCTGTCGGACGCATTGCAGAGGTCAGCAATCGGGCTGTCGAGATCGTCACGGTAGCCGGCATGGAGCGGCATGCGCCACATGGGGTCGCGCACGTCGCCGGACGCTTTCTCGAGCGCCTTCCACACGCCTTCATCGTTGGCATAAGCGGGCGGCAGCTCGGGCCCGAGTGCAACGCGCGCGGCCCCCGTGAGGGTCGCGAAGTCGATCAGGATATCGGGCGTTTCCTCACTTGCAGCGGTCAGCGCGTCCGACAGGACCAGCCGGCCTTCGGCGTCGGTGTTGCCGATCTCGACCGAGAGCCCCTTGCGGGTCGGGAACACATCGCCGGGGCGGAAGGACGAACCGGACACGGAGTTTTCAACCGCCGGGACAAGCACGCGAAGGCGCACCGGCAGATTGCGGCTCATGATCAGGCGGGCAAGCCCGAGCGCATGGGCGGCCCCGCCCATATCCTTCTTCATCAGGCGCATGCCCGAAGCATTCTTGAGATCGAGCCCGCCGGTATCGAAACACACGCCCTTGCCGACAAGCGTTACCTTCGGCGCGGCCTCGTCGCCCCATGTCATGTCGATCAGGCGGGGGGCGCGGCCCTCTTCGGCTGCGCGACCGACCGCATGGATCATCGGGTAATTCTCGTCCAGAAGTTCCTCGCCGACGAGGGTGGAAATGGAAGCCCCGAATTCCTCGGCCAGTTCCTCGGCCGCATCCTGCAGCGCGTCCGGGCCCATGTCCTCGGCGGGTGTGTTGACAAGATCGCGCACGAGCGTCACGGCCTCGGCTTCCTGCCACACCGGCACCGGGTCGGCGCCGTCCGGCAGCATCAGCACGACCGGTGTCTTGCCGTTCGATGCCTTGTACCGATCGAAGCCATATTGCGCGAGACACCAGCCAAGTGCCGCCGTTTCTGCAAAAGTCCGACCAGCAGTTGCCAGCTTGTAGGTACCCGCAGGAACAGCAGCCGGGACAGCCGCAATCACGAAGGGATCAAGCGCCTTCGCATCGCGGGCGCCGAGCCCCACAAGCACCGCCTTCACGCTACCCTTCGGGCCGGGTACAAGGCAGACGCTATCTTCCCCTGCTTTGAAACCAACCGTCGCTGCCCATTCGCGCGCGCCTGCAGGCAGGCGTTTGCCATTCGCGAGGTCCGCAGGCGACACCAGATGGATCGGTGTGGCGTCCAGCGTCTTGTCAAACGGGGCGAGGCATTCGATGGGGGCGGGCATGGGGGTATCCTTTCCGCTGGAAGACCGGCGAGGGGCCTTATACTTCGGGCGCGATGGTGACGGCGAGGCCTTCCATGTCGCCCGAGACCTCGATCTGGCACGAAAGGCGGCTCTTGCCCGGCTGGAAGCATTCGCTGTCCTCGATCAGCATGGCCTCGTCGTCGGCCTGCGCGGGGAGCTTGTCGTACCAGTCACCTTCCACATAGACATGGCAGGTGCAGCACGAACAGCAGCCGCCGCAGATGGCTTGCAGATCGTCGAAATCGTTGGCGCGGATATTTTCCATCAGGCTCATGCCTTCATCGGCATCGATGGTGCGCGTCTGACCTGCGAGATTGGTGACCGAAATCTTGACCATTGCTGGCTCCTGTACCGTAACTGAAATCGGGCGCCAGTGGAGCCCATGACCGCCTCAAAATCAAGGGGGCTTTCAGCAACAGAGACGGGAGCCAGTCAGTGCCCCGTTGCCGGCAGGTGGACAAATGCCTTTGTGCCTGCCCCGAAGGCGCCGCCAATTTCAAGTTCGCCGCCGAGCAATCGCACCAGCCGGCTGCAGATCACAAGACCGAGCCCCGTGTTGCCAATTTCGAACCGGTTGCGATCATAGCTCGGATTGCCAAGCTCGATGAAGGTGCGCAGGGTTTCCAACTGGTGCTCCTGCATGCCGGGGCCGGTGTCCGACACCTCGATCACCACCCTCGCGCCTTCGCGCCGCGTGGTGATGCGCACATGGCCTTGGTCTGTGTGGCGCACGGCATTACTGACCAGGTTGGCAATCACCTGCCGCAAGCGCACCCCGCTCGAATGCAGGTGGATGCCTTCCTCAAAGTCGGTAATAAGCGCGATGCCCTTGCGCACGGCGGCCTGCCGGAACATATCCGCCACCGCCTGCATTTCGCTGGCGAGCAAGATGTCCTCTCGCCCCAGTTCCACCTCTCCCGCCTCGATCTGCGACAGGTCGATGATATCGCCGAGAAGTTCAGCCAGATGGCTGCTGCTTTTCTTGATGGCGTCGACATAGCCCTTGTAACGCTCGCTGCCCACCGGGCCGAACATCTCGGCCTGCATGATTTCCGAAAAGCCGACAATCGCATTGAGCGGGGTGCGCAGTTCGTGGCTCATGTGCGACAGGAAAACGGATTTGGCCCGCGAGGCCGCCTCTGCTGTGCGCTGTGCCTTTCTGGCCCGGGCAAGGGCGCACTTTTCCGCCTGTTCGAAACGGCTGATCAGCACATAGATCAGGACCGAGGTGGCAAGAACGAAGAAGACGCCCTTGATGCTTTGCACCTGCAGGGCATTGTCCGGAAACAACATTTCAACGATACGGTCCGAACCCAGAATCCAGGCTGTGGACGCCATCGCATAGATCAGCGTGAGCCGCAGGGCGAAGGAGCGAAAAAATCTGCCCATTCAATCCACCACTGAGAGCCGATGGTCTCGCATGATTCTACCCCCAACACCCGCGATCCCCATGAATATGCCGCCAGCCTCCCCAAGTTTGGGCCCGAAAGCAACCATCAACTGCATAGGCCGCAGAGCAGGTCGCATAACTGATCTATTTTGTCGATTACTAAATAGAAATCTATCGATTGGATCAATTTCAGCGCCACGGGTATGAAGATGTTGCAGCCGGAAACGGCGACCCATTTTTCAAACAGGAGACATTCCCGTGAGCTTGATCAACAAATCGATCCCGACCTTCAAAGCCGAAGCCTTCCACAATGGCGAATTCCGCACCATCACCGACGCCGACGTGAAGGGCAAATGGTCGATCTTCATCTTCTACCCGGCCGACTTCACCTTCGTCTGCCCGACCGAGCTTGAAGACATGGCCCATCATTATGAAGAGCTGCAGAAGCTCGGCGTTGAAGTTTACTCGGTCTCGACCGACACCCACTTCAGCCACAAGGCATGGCACGATAGCTCCGATGCTATCGGCAAGATCAAGTTCCCGATGCTCGGCGACCCGACCGGTACCATCACCCGCGGTTTCGACGTGATGATCGAAGAAGACGGCCTCGCCCTGCGCGGCACCTTCCTCGCCAACCCCGAAGGCATCATCAAGGTTGCTGAAATCCACGACCTCGGCATTGGCCGCTCGGCAAAGGACATGCTCCGTAAGGTCAAGGCTGCCCAGTATGTCGCGACCCACGATGGTGAGGTCTGCCCGGCTGCCTGGGAAGAAGGCCAGAAGACCCTGACCCCGAGCCTCGACCTCGTCGGCAAGATCTAAGTAACTCGCGTTTCCTCCCTGAGCACTGGCGGCACACCTTTCAATCCCCTCGGGGTGTGCCGCCTTTTCTTTGCCCAACGCCCAAACACGGAGCCCCATCATGTTCAACAAGGAAACCCTCGACGCCCTCAAAGGCTATCTGGCCTCCATGCAGCATGACATCACCTTCGTGCTGCAAACGGGTGAGCACGCCAAGCGTGCCGAACTGAAAGAATTCCTGGAGGCCGTAGCCTCCACCTCGCCGCGTGTGACCCTCACCGAGCGCGACACCGCAGGCGCCCTTGCAAGCCCCGTCAGCTTCCTTCTGGAACGCGACGGCGTGGACAGCGGCGTGCGCTTCTCCGGCATCCCGGCGGGCCACGAGTTCAATTCGCTGATTCTCGCTGTGCTGCATCTCTCCGGCACGCCGATCAAGCTGGATGACACGATCCGCGGCCTGATCGAAGGCGTGGCCGAGACACTGGATTTCCAGGTTTTCGTCAGCCTGTCGTGTCACAATTGCCCGGACGTGGTTCAAAGCCTAAACCAGTTTGCCGCCCTCAATCCCGCGATCCGCAGCGAGATGATCGATGGCGGTGTCTTCCCCGAGCTTGTGGAGCAGCACAATATCCAGGGCGTGCCCACGGTGCTGCTGAACGGCAAGCCGTTCGCCACCGGCAAGATCGACACGTCGGTGATCATCTCGAAGCTTCTGGAAGCCTATCCGCACCTGAAAGACGGTGCTGCGAAGAAAGCCGAACCCCTGCCCCTGCAGGATGTGACGGTGATAGGCGGCGGCCCGGCCGGCGTCAGTGCGGCCATCTATGCCGCCCGCAAGGGCCTGAAGGTCACGATGATTGCCGAACGCTTCGGCGGTCAGGTGAAGGATACGATGGGGATCGAGAACCTCATCTCCGTGCCCAAAACCACCGGCCCCGAGCTTTCGAACAACCTGATGGCGCACCTCAAGGATTATGAAGTGACCCTGAAGGAACATGTCCGCGTCGAGGCGGTCGAAAAAGGCCCGATCAAACGCCTGACGCTGACCTCCGGCGAAGTGATTGCCACCCGCAGCCTGATCGTCGCGACCGGTGCCCAGTGGCGCCAGCTCGGCGTGCCGGGCGAGCGCGAAAATATCGGCCAGGGTGTGGCTTACTGCCCGCACTGCGATGGCCCCTTCTTCAAGGGGCGCGACGTGGCAGTGATCGGCGGCGGCAACTCGGGTATCGAGGCAGCCCTTGACCTCGCCGGGATCGTCAAATCCGTCACCGTGTTCGAGTTCCTGCCTGAGCTGAAGGCCGACAAGGTGCTGGTCGACCAGGCCCTGAAGCGCAGCAACATCACCATCGTGAAGAATGCCGCGACGAAGGAAATCACGGCCGCCGACGCCAAGGTGAACGGCCTTGTCTACGAAGACCGCGCGACGGGCGAGCAGAAGCGTTGGGATGGCGCCGGCATCTTCGTGCAGATCGGCCTTGTCCCGAACAGCAAGTTCATGGAAGGCGTGGTGGATATGACCCGCTACGGCGAGATCAAGATCAACGAGAAAGGTGAAACTTCTGAGCCCGGCATCTATGCCTGCGGCGACGTGACGACCGTGCCCTACAAGCAGATCGTGGTTGCCATGGGCGAAGGCGCCAAGGCCTCGCTTGCCGCCTTCGAATATCTGATGCTGAACGAAGCCGAGAGCCTCGCCGCCTGATCGGCGCCATTGAGAACAATCAGAAGCCCCCCGAGCCCCCGTGGCCGGGGGCTTTTCTTTTGTCCGGACCGCAATTCGGCAGTCCTTGACAAAAATACTTTAAGATATATCTTAATTGCATCTGAAACACTCAAAGAGAAAAATAATGAGACACAGACAGCACAGATTCGCCCACGGCCCGAGCCGTCACGACGAAGCGAGGGACGACGATCTTTTTCACGAAAGCCATGAACACCGGCATCGCCACGGACCGGGCCACGGCCGGCGTCGTATCCTTGATTCGGCCGAGCTTCGGCTCGTTCTCCTCAAGCTGATCGCCGAGGAGCCCCGCCACGGTTACGACCTGATCCAGGCGGTGGGCGGGCTGACCTCCAGCGCCTATGCGCCGAGCCCCGGTGTGGTCTATCCCGCCCTGTCGGTGCTTGAAGACACCGGCATGATCGATCCTGTCCAGTCGGAAGGCGCGAAGAAAGCCTTCGCCATCACGGCCGCGGGCGAGGCGGAACTCGCCGACAAGGCGGATATGGTGGAGACCATCTTCCAGAAGCTTTCATCCCTGACCCCGGCCGAAGAAATGCCTGACGCCGCCCCCGTGAAACGGGCCATGAACAACCTGCGTTTCGCGCTGCGCACCGCACTCCACCGCGGTAACACCCGCAAGGATCTGGCCCACGATATCGCCGCGATCCTCGATAGTGCCGCCCAGCAGATCGAGCGGCTGGACTGAGGGGGAGAGGCCATGACTTACGTATCGAAGGCGGACGTCGCCACACCGCACGCCAGCCGCTACCTGCAGCAACTGTGCAAGCACTGGAGCCACAATCTGGCGGTGGAGTTCACGCCAACAGCTGGCACGGTCACTTTCCCCAGGGACGCCCGCGGAGCCGACTGGCCGGGGGACGCGCGGCTGACGCTCGCGGCGAGCGCTGACACGCTGACCTGCCATCTGGCGGCAAGTGCGGACGAGCAGCTCGAAGCCCTGCAGGGCACGGTGGAGCGACATATCAACCGCTTTGCCTTCCGCGAGGGTGAGCTGGCCTTCAGTTGGCAGCACAGCGAATAGATAAAACGAAAACGGCGGCGCCACTGGCACCGCCGTTTCCTTTTTTAGTTATGTGACCGGGTCAGTAGCGCCCGAGGTTCATCACCTTGGTCCAGGCGGCCACGAAGTCTTTCACGAACTTGTCTTCACCGCCCGCATAGGCATAGACCTCGGCAATCGCCCGAAGCTCACTGTTGGAGCCGAAGGCGAGATCAACCGGCGTTGCCGTCCATTTCAGCTTGCCGGTTGCTCGGTCATGGCCTTCATAGACACCTTCCGCCTTTTCCGCCTTCTTCCACTCGGTCGAAAGATCGAGGAGATTGACGAAGAAGTCGTTGTTCAATGTACCTGGCTGGTCGGTGAAGACGCCGTGCTTCGCCTTGCCCGCATTGGCGCCAAGTGACCTCATGCCACCGACGAGCGCCGTCATTTCCGGTACCGACAGATTGAGAAGAGCTGCTTTTTCCACCAGCATTTCGGCGGGCGAGCGTTTGTTGCCCGCTTCGAAATAGTTGCGGAAACCGTCAGCAGTTGGCTTCAGGAAACTGAAGGACTGGACGTCCGTCATTTCCTGCGTGGCGTCGTTGCGACCCGGCGTGAAGGGGACCTCAACCGGATGACCGGCTTTCTTCGCCGCATCTTCGATCGCTGCCGCACCACCAAGGACAATCAGGTCTGCCATCGACACTTTCGTGCCGTCTTTCTGGGCCTTGTTGAAATCCTTTTGGATGCCTTCAAGCTTCTTCAGCACCTTCTGCAGTTCGGCCGGGTCATTGGCGGCCCAGTCCTTCTGCGGGGCAAGGCGGACGCGACCGCCATCGGCACCCCCGCGCATGTCGGTGCCCCGGAAGCTTGAAGCCGACGACCATGCCGCGCGGACAAGCTCATCCGTTTTCAGGCCGGACGACAGGATTTTCGCCTTCAGGTCCTTCACGTCGGCGGCGTCGATCAGCTTATAATCAACCGCCGGGATCGGGTCCTGCCACGCCAGCTCTTCCTTCGGCACCATGGAACCGAGATAACGCGAGCGCGGCCCAAGGTCACGGTGGGTCAGCTTGAACCATGCCTTCGCGAAGGCCAGCTCAAACTCTTCCGGGTTTTCAAGGAAGCGTTTGGTGATCTTGGCATATTCAGGATCTTCCTTCAAAGCGAGGTCGGTCGTGAACATGATCGGTGCATGGAACTTATCCGGGTCGTGGGCGTCCGGCACCATCTGGGCAGCGTTCGGATCATCGGGGATCCACTGCGTGGCACCAGCCGGGCTCTTCGTCTTCACCCAGTTGAAGGCATAGAGGTTTTCAAGATAGTTCATACTCCACTGCGTCGGGCTCACCGTCCATGCACCTTCAAGGCCCGAGGTGATCGTGTCGGCGCCCTTGCCGGATTTGTACTTGCTTCTCCAGCCCTGACCTTGGGCTTCTACGCCTTCGGACTCCGGATCCGGGCCTACATATTTGGACGGATCAGCCGCGCCGTGCGCCTTGCCGAACGTGTGACCGCCAGCGATCAGCGCCACGGTTTCCTCGTCATTCATCGCCATGCGGCCGAAGGTGTCGCGGATATCCTTGGCGGCAAGGAGCGGATCGGGAACACCATTCGGCCCTTCCGGGTTCACATAGATGAGGCCCATCTGCACGGCAGCGAGCGGGTTTTCGAGATCGCGTTCGCCCGTATAGCGCTCGTCGCCGAGCCATTCGCCCTCGGGGCCCCAGTAAACTTCCTCGGGTTCCCAGCCATCAACGCGGCCACCGGCGAAGCCAAAGGTCTTGAAGCCCATCGATTCCATGGCAACGGTACCGGTGAGCACCATCAGGTCGCCCCAGGAAATCTTGTCGCCATATTTCTGTTTGATCGGCCACAGGAGGAGCCGGGCCTTGTCGAGGTTGGCGTTATCGGGCCAGCTGTTCAAGGGCGCGAAGCGCTGCATGCCGCCGTCCGAACCGCCACGACCGTCCATCACGCGGTAGGTGCCAGCGCTGTGCCAGGCCATGCGGATGAAGAAGGGGCCATAATGGCCATAGTCGGCCGGCCACCAGTCCTGCGAGGTGGTCATCGCCGCCTCGATATCCTTTTTTACGGCCTCAAGATCGAGGGTCGCAAACGCCTTCGCATAATCGAAATTCGGCCCCATCGGGTCGGACTTCGCCGAATTCATCCGAAGCGGGCCAAGGTCCAGCCGGTTCGGCCACCAGTAATCGTTGGTCGGGCCGCCATCCTTCATTGCCATATGGGCAGTCTTGGCGGCGGTCTCCTCCGCAATGGCAGGGTTTACGAGTGCAGTGGACGAAATGCCCATCGCCAGCACTGCAAGTAAAGGCATCGATTTTCTGAATATCGACATGATTGGTCTCCTTCCATTCCCCTCTGGACGTGGATATTTCCACGAGGCCAACAGGATATGGGACGGGGACTTCTGCGGATAATTGAAAAACCTGATAACCGTTTAAGGAGAATTCGATTAGTCAGGGTAGTGCTTCACCGGCTTTTTCGATGAAGCCGAGTCGCGGATACTGCAATTCAGCCTGTAGCGCCTGTGTCGCCACTCAGCTGGCTGCGGAATTTCTCATAGCGGGCCATATGATCGGCGAAGCTGCCGTCCATCCGGTCGGTCACCGCCGCAACGAGCGCTTCCGATAGCGCCACCGCCGCCGTCTGGCTATCGAACGGGGTCGGAAACTCGATCCGCACGGGCAAAACGATATCGGCCACCTCGGCCACCGGTGACAGATAGGGATCGGTGATCAACAGCACGGTGGCCCCAGCTTTTGCCGCCGCACTGGCAAAACGACGGGTGCTTTCGCTGTAGCGCCGGAAGTCATAGACAACCGCCAGCGTGTTGCGGCCCATATCCATCAGGACGCGGGTCCGCGCCAGCGCGTCTTCGGGCACAAAGGCGGTGCGGGGGCGCAGCTGCTGCAACTGCAGCACCAGATAATGGGCAACGAGCTGCGAGGTGCGCCCGCCAACAGCCACCAAAGGATGCTTCTGGTCGCTCAGCAGCTCGACCGCGCGGTCGAACTCGGCAAGCGGCAGGCGGGAGAGCGTTTCCTTGAGCCCGTCTTCAAGTACCGAAAAGGCTGCCGCCGCCGGATGGTCGCCGGGGGGCAATTCCTGCCCTTCAAAACGCG
This sequence comes from Pseudokordiimonas caeni, assembly GCF_026719705.1. Classification (GTDB taxonomy): domain Bacteria; phylum Pseudomonadota; class Alphaproteobacteria; order Sphingomonadales; family Kordiimonadaceae; genus Gimibacter; species Gimibacter caeni. The sequence continues at coordinate 277,669 of NZ_JAPPRR010000002.1, forward strand.
AGAGCGGCGTCTGGCTCCTAGCCTTCACCTCGCCGATCAGATGCTGCTGGAATGCCGGATAGCTTTCGAACCCGAGCCGGGCAACAAAGCGGATCACCGTCTGGCCGCTCACCGCACTGCGGCTGGCGAGCTCGGCTACCGTTTGCAGGCCCGCAGCGGGATAGTCGGCAAGCAGCACGCGCGCCACCTTGCGTTCCGATTTGGTGAAGCTTTCCGTCTCGTTGCGGATACAGTCGAACAAGGATTGACCGGCTTCCAAATTTCATCTCCCCTGATCGCCAAGCAGGCAGGCAATTCAACTCGTTGTCGCATATTGTGCAGAACATGCCAATAATGCGCTGGCATCCAGCAAACGGGCTATCTGTGCCAGATGTGAACGCTAGCACTATTTTGGAACAAATATCACATATTTTCTTTGTGCGGTAATTTTGGTGTGTTAACAACAATCGAAAGCGGCAGAAGCCGAGCCGGCATTCCGGCCCAACTGCCCCCATGTCCCGCTTGGAGTTGTCAGCAGGTATGAGCACATTCAGGACTTCCCCGCCCGCCCTGACGGGTGACGAGATTCTGGCACTGGCCGAGCGCCTTTACGGGCTTCAGGGTCGCCAGTCGCCGCTTGTCAGCGAGCGCGACCAGAATGCCCTTATCGACACGGGCGACGCCCGCTATGTGCTCAAGATCGCCAACCGGGCGGAGCGGCCCGAATTCCTCGCCTTTCAGAATGCGGCGCTGACCCATGTGGCAGCGGCAGCCCCCGGCCTTGGCGTGCCCCGCCTTATCGCGGATCGCAGTGGCAACGCCATCGCCACCCATGTGGCATTGGGCGAACCCCATGCCGTGCGGTTGCTGACCTATCTGGAAGGCAAGCTTTTCAGCGAGGTGCCGAAAACACCGGCCCTCTTCGCCGGGCTTGGCCGCTATATGGGCGGCCTTTCAAAAGCGCTGAAAAGCTTCGGCCACGCCGAGGCGCATCGCAGCGATTTTCTGTGGAACCTCGACGATGTCGCGGTGCTTGAGCCCTATGTCGCCGATATCGTCGACCCGGCGACCCGCGCGCGCGCCGCAGCCGCCTTCGCGCACTACCGCCAGCATGTGCTGCCGCGCCTTGGCGAACTGCGCACCGCGGTGATCCATAATGACCTCAATGACAATAACATCGTCGTCGCGGCAGACGGCGAAACGATCGCCGGCGCCATCGATTATGGCGACATGGTCTTCGCCCGACAGATCAATGAACTCGCCACGGCCCTTGCCTATGCGCTGTTCGATGTGGCCGACGTGCCCGCGACCGCCAGCGCAATCATCGCGGCCTATGCCGAGGTTTTCCCGCTGGAGACTGCCGAGGCCGAGCTGCTGTTTGACCTTGTCACCATGCGGCTGGTGATGAGCCTTTGCATCTCCTCGCACCGCGCGAAGGACTTCCCCGACAACAAATATCTGCTGATCTCGCAGGCGCCGGCGATGGAGCTGCTCGCGAAGCTTGAGGCGATGGACAGGGATGCCCTTGTAGCCCTCGCCCGTCGCGCCGCCGGGTTCAGCCCCTACGGCGATATCGTCACTGCACCCGCATCCCCCCAAAACATCGCGGACATGATTGCCGAGCGCGGGCGCCTCCTTGGGCCATCCCTCAGCCTTTCCTACCGGAACAAGCTGAAGATCGTGAAAGGCCGGGGCGCCTGGCTTTATGATCACACGGGCCGCGCCTTCCTCGACTGCGTGAACAATATCAGCCATGTCGGCCACTGCCATCCACATGTGGTGCAGGCGCTGTCGAAGCAAGCCGCCATACTGAATACCAACACGCGCTACCTGAACGACAATATCCAGCGCTATGCCGAACGGCTGCTGGCCACCTTTCCTGATCCCCTGTCGGTCGTCTATTTCGTCTGCTCGGGCTCGGAAGCGAACGAGCTGGCGCTGCGCCTTGCCCGCACCGCCACCGGCCGGCGCGGCATGGTGGTCGTGGACTGGGCCTATCACGGCAACACCTCGAGCCTGATTGAAATCAGCCCCTACAAGTTCAACCGCAAGGGCGGCAAGGGACGGCCGGATCATGTGCGGATCGCGGCCCTGCCCGATCCCTACCGCGGCCCCTACAAAGGGTATGGTCCTGAAACCGGAAGGCTATATGCCGCCGGGGTCGAGGCCTGCATCGCCGACCTCAAGGCCACGAGCGGCGAAGGCCCGGCTGCATTCATCGCCGAATCGATTGCCGGTGTGGCGGGCCAGGTTGTGTATCCCGAAAGCTATCTGAAGGGCGCCTACGCGGCCACACGCGCTGCGGGCGGGCTTTGCATCGCCGACGAGGTTCAAACCGGTTTCGGCCGGGTCGGCACCCATATGTGGGCGTTCGAGCAGCAGGGCGTGGTGCCTGATATCGTCACGCTCGGCAAGCCGATCGGCAACGGCCACCCGATGGCGGCGGTTGTCACCACCCGCGCGATTGCCGATGCCTTCGCGAACGGCATGGAATATTTCAACAGCTTCGGCGGCAACCCGGTGTCCTGCGCCGTCGGCATGGCCGTGATGGACGTGATCGAACGTGAAGGGCTGCAGGCCCATGCGCTTGAAACAGGTCGTCATCTGCTCGCCGGACTTGAAGGCCTGCGCAAGCATCCGCTTGTCGGCGATGTACGCGGCACAGGGCTGTTTGTGGGGGTCGAGCTTGTGGAAGACCACGAGACCCTCGCCCCCGCCACAGCAGCGGCCGACCGTGTGGTGCAGTTTGCGAGGGAGGCAGGGGTCCTCCTGTCCACCGACGGACCATACGAGAATATCATCAAGATCAAGCCGCCAATGGCCTTCGGCACGGCGGAGGCCGACCTTCTGGTCGCCACGCTCGATGCGGCATTGCAAGCAGAATCCTGACCGGCCGCGCACCCTCTCTCCCGGCTGGCAGTGAAAAGCCCGGCAGACCTTGTGAAGGGTCTGCCGGGCTTTGCGCTTCAGGGAGGGGAAGACGGGTATCAAAAGCGCAGTTTCCTGAGATATTCGATGCTGGCGCGCACGCTGGCCGCCGCGTCTGCCGGCTCGTCATGTTCGACAAAATAATGGCGGATGCCGGCTTTCTCGCTCGCTGCAAAAATGCGAGCGAAATCGATGGTGCCGCCACCCACTTCTGTCATCTCGCCGTCCGCCCGCATGTCCTTCACATGGCAGCTGACAAACCGGCCCGGATAGCGCGCGAAATAATCAAGCGGGTCGCGGCCAGCCTTCGTCGTCCAGTATAGATCGAGCTGGATTTTCAGAAGCCCGGGGTCGGTTTCGCCCATCAGGATGTCATAGGGCTCGATACCATCCACCGCTTCAAACTCGAACGCATGGTTATGGTAGGCAAGCGTCAGCCCGGCCTTGCGGCAAGCTTCACCGGCACGGTTCAGCTGTTCGGCGTAGATCCGGTAAACGTCCGCGCCGCCGCGTTCCTCGGGCTCCAGCCACGGCATCACCACATAGCGGTGCCCGACCGTCAGCGCGGTTTCGATCACTGCATCGATATGCTCGTTAAGGTGCGTCATGCTGACGTGCGTGGAAGGGGCGGTGAGGCCCTCACTTGCCAGCATCGCCTTGATCTCGACGGGTGTGTGGTCGAAATAACCGGCAAACTCCACTTCGCGGTACCCAAGTTCCGCCACGAAGGCGAGGGTTTTGGCGACGTCCTTCTCCATGAGGGAACGGAGCGTGTAAAGCTGCAGGCCGATCCGGTCGAGCCCGCGTCCGCCACCAGCCAGCGCCGGCAACCCGCCAAGGGCGGCAGCCCCGAACCCGGCGGCGGCTGCCATCAGGAAATTGCGCCTGTTCATCTGCATTGCTGTTTCCTTTCTTGGGATCAAAGAAGCCCGGCCTGCATCTGGTCCGCCGCGTAATTCGCCGCGCGGGCCGTGATGGCCATATAGGTGAGGGACGGGTTCTGGCACGCACACGAGGCCATCGCCGCCCCGTCGGTGACAAACACGTTCGGCACATCATGGCACTGGTTATAGCGGTTAAGGACCGAATCCTTCGGATCCTTGCCCATGCGCGCCGTGCCCATTTCATGGATCGCCATCCCGGCAATCGAATCGTCGCTGTAGGAGCCAACGTCCTTCAGCCCGATGGCCTTCAGCATCGACGTGGAGGTCTCCACGATATCCTTCAGCATCTTGCGGTCATTGTCGCCAAGCGAACAATCGATATGAAGGACAGGCATGCCCCATTGGTCGAGCTTGTTATGGTTGAGACTGATCGAGTTTTCATAGCGCGGCAGCATCTCGCCGTAGCCTTCGATATGGAAGACCCACGGGCCGGGCTTGCGCACCGCCGCCTTGAGGTCCGCGCCCACGCCGGGCTGGTCGGCAACCGAGGTCCAGGCAGCGCGTGAAGCGCCGCCCTGGAAGCCGTAGCCGCGCAGGAAATCGGCGTCGTCCGCCTTGATATTCTTGAAGCGCGGGATATAGACGCCGGTCGGCGAGCGGCCCTTGTAATAATGCTCCTCGAACCCTTCGAGGATGCCATAGGCGCCGTGCATCGACAGGTGATCCATCAGATAATGGCCAAGCGCCCCGCTCGAATTCGCGAAACCGTTCGGGAAGGCTTCGGATGTGCTGTTGAGGAGCACCTGCGTGGTGCCGATGGTGGAGGCGCAGATGAAGATCACGCGGGCATGATGCTCGCTTCTCTCCTTCGTCAGCCGGTTGATGACCCGCACGCCGGTCGCCCGGCCGCTTTTCGGATCATGGATCACGCTATGGACGATGGCGTCGGTCAGCATAGTCAGGTTGCCGGTACGTTCCGCCGCCGGCAGCGTGGCGCTGAGGCTGGAGAAATAGGCCCCGAACGAACAGCCTCGCTGGCACTGGTTGCGGGACTGGCAACGACCACGGCCGAGCTCCAGCTGCTCCTCAGTCGGTTCGGTCAGGTGGGCACAGCGGCCGACGATCAGCTGGCGGTCGTCATAGGTCTCGGCAATGCGGCGCTGGATTTCGACCTCGGCGCAGTTCATCTCGATCGGTGGCTGGAACTGCCCGTCCGGCAGTTGCGGCACCCCGTCGCGCGCGCCTGAAATGCCGGCGAAACGCTCCACATGGTCATACCAGGGGGCCAGGTCTTCATACCGGATCGGCCAGTCGCTGCCGTATCCGTCGCGTGCATTCGATTCGAAATCCTGCGGGCCGAAACGGTAGCTCTGCCGGTGCCACAGCACCGATTTGCCGCCCTTGTGATAACCCCTGATCCAGGTGAAGGGATGGCCTTCCTGTTGGGTGTAGGGATTTTCGCGGTCATTGACGAAGAAATGCTTCGTCGTTTCCTTGAAGGCGTAGCATTTCGACTGGATCGGATAGTCGCTTTCAGCAAGATTGCGGTCCACCCGGTCACGGAACTCGGTTTCCCACGGGGCCTTGCCTTCACCCGTGTAATCAGCGCCGTGCTCGACATTCATGCCGCGCTCGATCACCAGCGTCTTGAAGCCGCGCTCCGTCAGTTCCTTGGCGGCCCAGCCGCCCGAAATGCCGGAGCCGACAACGATCACGTCAAATTCTGGTTGTCCTGCCATATCAGATCCCCCTGATCGCCCAGGGGCGTCCGATTTCTGAAAAAGGTACGCAGCCCTCGAAGGGGCCCGGAACCGGGTCGTACAGCAGCTCCTGCGTCGCCCCGATCTCTGATGTGTAATAGCCCGCCACTGTCAGCGATTTGATCTGGCGGAAGAAATGCTCGCCCTCGCTGCTGCCGTAAGCCTCGGCGTCGAAACCCTGCAGGAGGGTCAGCCGTTCGGCGGGGGTAAGCTTGGTGAAATCGCGCCCGTGGCGTTCGCGCGCCCGCGCACCGATCGCCTTGAAGCCATCAAGGATTACCTTGCGCTCGTCGGATTTGTACCAGCGCGCCAGCATCAGATGGATGTAATCCGGCACGCCGGCGGCAATCGCGCCCGGCGTATCGGTTGTAGGGATGATGGTTTCCACAAGGTCGGAAACGAAGGCCATCTCGTCAGGGCTGAGGAGATCGAGCCCCTTGGCGTCCGCGCTTGATGCGCCCGAAAGGATCGCTGACATAAGGGGGGCCGCCAGCACGCCGCCCGTCAGCATGGTGATGCGGGCCAGCACCTGCCGCCGGGACAGGTTGGCCACGCGGCGCGCATCTTCGGCGCCGGTTTCTTGTTCGGTCACGTTTTCCCTCCCTGCGGCGCACGCACCGCGCATCGTCCCTCCCCAGGGACAAATCTGACCTGTGTCGCGGGGAAGTGTAACCGGTTACATTTTCGCATGCAAGCCACAGATATTCACTGTACCAAAGCCGGGTTCACTGGTCGGACAGCAGGATCAGAAGCATGGCAGCCGACCAGCTGAAATTGGTGGCGCCCTGCATATGGCCGGTTTCGGGATTATAATTTTCGCGGATCGGCGCGCCGTCCGAAAGGCCTTCGGCATTATCGAATAGTCTTGCGACAAGTGCATCCGCCTCGCGCGTGTAGCCATATTTCCGAAGCCCTTCGACCCCGAAATAGACCTGATCGAGCCATACGCGCCCACGCCAATAAATCTCCGGGTCGTAGGCCGGATTGGTGCGGCTGGCGGTCGGCAGGGGCACGAGCGTGCCGAACTCCGCCTCGTCCAGCATCACCTTCACCACGGCTGCCGCGTGCTCGCGGGTGGCGGCACCGGCGAAAAGCGGGGTCCAGCCTTCGCTGCCCCGCCCGCGTGCAGTCACGCGCGGGCCGGCGCATCCGTTATCAAGTGGTGCGGGCGCGATATGGACGTCATAGTAAAAGCCGGTTTCAGGATCGAACATGCAGCGGTTGATATAGTCCCGCGCCCGTTCTGCCTCGGCCCGATAAGCCGGAATATCACCCGCATGCCCCAGAAGCGTCGCCATGCGGGAAAGGATCTGGGCTTCAAGGAACAGGTAGCTGTTCTGGTCCACACTTTCCTGATCGAGCGAATAGCCGACAAGGACACCAGCCGCATCCCGGTTCTCAAGGATGCCGACCGTCCAGTCCTTGGCGGCGCGGGCGATATCGCCGGCATATTCGCGCTCGGCATAGTGCGCCAGCTGTTCGTCGCTGATGAAGCCGAAGCGAGCAGCGTTATCCATGCCCGATTCCCAGCCAGCCGCAACCTGCGCCCCGCTACGGAGCGTTTCAAAGCCACCCTCGGCCAGAAGCCGTGCGTAGGCGCCGACCCCCTTGCAATCATAAAAGCCGCGCTCGCCTGCTACGCACTCGGCCGGCACCATACCGTCGCTGCCTGGCTTCAGGCGGAAGGTCATCCGGCCTTCGGCGTCATTGTGGGCGGGATCGACCGTCGCGCCATATTCCACGATGCCGTTGCCATCATGGTCGCGGTTACGGAACCACCAGGCACGGTAGGCCCGAAGCTTCGGGTACATTTCGGCAAGGAAGGCCTTGTCGCCGGTTCGCTCGAAAATTTCCCACACAGCCCATGCGGCAAGCGAGGGCTTGGTGTTGCGCTCGTTCCAGTTGGGGCCGTCCCCACCCCGCTCCGGGCTCTGGTTATAGAAAACCGTGTCGGGCAGCATGCCGGCATCCTGCGGGCGCAGCGGATCATCCGCCGCGATCTGGTGCGCGAACATGGCCCGCATGTTGGCCACGGCGAGATCGGGCGCGAGCGGCGCGAGCGCGAAGGCATGCTTCCAGCTGTCCCACGGCCAAAGCCCGCTGAAATAAAGATAGGTGTTCGAGGGCGTCACCCCGCCATGCGCGATGGCACCGGCCGGTGCGCGCCAGTTACCGACGAGCGTCTCGAGCGCCTTGACGCCGACCGACGCCTGCGCACCTTCCTTCGGTAATCGCGCAAGCCACGTCTGCCAGCGCGCCTCGCTTGCTGCCAGCGCCGCTGCGGGAGCCGCAAGAATTTCCCGCTGCGCATCGGCAAGGGCCATAATTTCTGCCGCATCGTGCCCGTAACTATGGGCTGCGAAGAAGACCTTCCCCTCGCCCGGTGCAATTTCAAGGGGTGCCGTTTCGGCGCTATAGGCCGCACCGTCCTGTACCTGCATCACGGGCACCGAGCGGGTGACCAGATAGCCCGCCCCCTCGCGCAGCAGCACATGCGCCGGATCACGAATTTCAGCATAGGAAACCTGGCTGCCGGTTTCGGTGAAAGCCACGCTGTAGCCGAAGCCAGCAGGGAGTGCTGCATCCTCGCCCTTGCCCCATGCCGTCATCAGCTCGTTTCGCCAGATCAGACTGGCGCGCATCGCCTTCGTGCCGGTGTTTCTGACATTCGTCTCGATCAGCGCGGTACGGGGGCCAACGAAGCGAAGCGTCAGCGTGACTGCAAAATCACCCAGCCGGTAGGACTGGCGGAGCAATCCGGGGGCACTGGTCACCACCGCCTTGCTTGCCTCCGCCGGCGTCAGGATGCGACCGTCTGCGAACTTCAGCGACAGCGCATCAACGATGCGGCCGAAATAGAGCGGCATTTCCTCGGCGATCACATAAGGCCCGGCAAAATAACCGGCCTTGCCGGCTTCGGGCAGCAGATAGCCATGCCACGCGCCCGCATCCATCAACGGATTGAAGCGCTGGTTTCCATAGTCATCGAGATCGAGCATCGCGGCTGGCGCGCCGCGCCGGTCAAGCGCGCTTGACGCAGTGTCGGCAAGAACAGTTTGTGACGCGCAAATGAACGCTGCTGCCGCGAGCAGCAGCCTAGTCTTTCTGGTCGGCATCGATGACCTGCAGTTCGATATTGCGGAAGTCGACCGGATGGCTTTCCGCCTGGAAGGAAATATAGCCACTGGCAAGCGGCACGGCGCCGACCCCGAGATTGGCCGTATCGGCGGCTGCCGGATCGTATTTGAGCGCGCCATATTCAAGGACCTTCTGGCCCTCGATCCAGTGTTCCACAAGCTCGCCGCCCTTCACCACGACCTCGGCCTTCACCCATCCGTCGCCCGCAAAGGTCGGCGACGACGAATCAACACATTGATCGGACATGACATGCTGGCCGCCAAGCACCACCTGCGTGCCGGGCGTGCACAGGTTGCCGGTGGCGCGCTTGTCCGCCCCTTCCTGCCCCAGAAGCTGGACCTCGACCGAGACCGGGAAATCCTGATCGACGGCCATCGTTTCAGGCGCCTGCGAATGCACCATCACGCCGCTGTTGCGGAAGGCCCAGCCGGGTGCGCCTGCCGTCTGCTTGCCGTGGAAACGATATTCGAACCGCAGCCGGTAATGGCTGTAGGGCACATGATAGAAAAGATGCCCGAAGCGGCGGTCGAACTGCTCGTAATCGTCATAAACAACGCTCAGGATGCCATTCTTGGCCTGAAAGGTGTTCTTGTAATTCTCGCCGAGTGGCAAACCGGCAAACTTGGGAATCCAGCCTTCAAGGCTTTCACCGTCAAAGAGGCTTTTCCAGCCCTCGTCCCCTGCATGCGCAGATGTGAGGCCGAGAAGCCCTACAACAGTGGCTGCAAGCGCGAATGGCCGACAAGAAAGCTTGGTCATCATTTCCCCCTCCGGTTTGCCGGCAGGCCCGGCATGAATGAAAGAGGAATGTAACCATTCCTCTTTCTTCTTTCAGCAACTGATCACCTGCCTGAAGCGATCAGAACTTGCCCCGGATGCCAACCGTGTAGCGCGGGCCGGTTTCGGTGACCTCGAGCGTCTGGTTCTTGAATTCGGCGTTCTTGATATAGAGCTCGTTCGTGACGTTGATGCCCTCGAGGAAGATCGAGAAATTATCGTTGATCGCGTAGCTGGCGCTGACATCGACCTGATAATAATCGTCCACATAATGGCCATCGCGGTTGGAGCGCGGCTTGCTTTGCAGGAAGCGGTCGCGGTTGTTGTAGGCAATCCGGAACGACAGCGGACCCTTTTCGTAGAACAGGATCAGGTTCTGCGAGTTGCTGAGGCCAATGAGCGGCAGCTTCTCGCCCGGCACATCGGTGCTGCTGGAGCTGTCCACGAAGGTCATGTTCGCGGTGATGCCGATGCCATCGAATGGCGAAGGCAGGCTCGTGAACATGTGCTGCACGGCAATTTCCAGCCCCTTGATCTTGGTGCTGTCGAGGTTGATCGGACGCGAGACTTCGTACTCGTAAGTCCCGCTCGGGACCGTCACGCTCTCCTTCACCTCGCCGGTGCCGAGATAGCCGTCGACATCCTTGTAGAAGCCGGCAAGTGCCACATAGCTGCCTTCCGAATAATACCATTCGAGCGAGGCGTCGAAGTTGTTCGACTTGTAGGGCATCAGAAGCGGGTTGCTGCCAGAGGCCGTCAGCTGGCCGATCTCGCCACCCGAATAGCTCGTCAGCGGTGACATCTGATCAAGCTCCGGCCGGGTCAGGCTCTTCGACCAGGCAAGGCGGCCGATGAGATTGTCGCGGATATCGAGCTTGGCGTTGATGCTGGGCAGGAAGTCACTGTAGGTATTCTTCACCCGCACCGGCACATAGTCATCGGATTCGATCGCCACCACCTGATTGGGCTTCGACGGATCGACATTGATCAGGTCAACGAGTGCCACCTGACGGCCGATCGAGGTGCTCGCGGTGCGCACATAGCGAAGGCCAAGCACGGCGGACCAAGGCATGCTGCCGAGCTCGCCCTCAAGATGCGCGTCGGCATAAAGCGACATCAGCTCTTCATTCACCTTGTAGGCGGCGGGATCGGCCACCATGTCGAACCCGCCGGTGCGGGCGATCAGCTCGCGGATCGGATCCGGGTCATCGAGCTGCGACAGGGCTTCTTCCGAGGTCAGGAAGGCGAAAAGCTCATCCGAATTGAAGGTCAGCCACGACTGGGTGGGCGAACCCGAAGCGCCGGAGAGGAAGCCGTCGGAATCGTAGGTGCGGAACAGGCTCATCGGCAGCACGACGCGGGTGCTGTTGTCGCCAAAGATCCACGGCAGCGGATATTCGGTCTCACCCCAGGTGGAGCCGAGTGTACGATCCGAATAATGGCCGCCGAACCGGATTTCGGAAAGGAGCCCATCTGAGAATTCGTAGCTGTTGTCGACCTTGGCTTCGAGCACTTCATCCTTGATCTGGGTGCCTTGCAGCGAGGCCCAGCCGGCGGTCAGGGGTGCGTTTTCATCGAACGCCGCATAGGTGATCGTGGGCACCAGATCACCCGAGGAACGGTCGTAGGAGAAATCACCCGGACGGCCGGCAACCGTATCCGAATAGCCCTGCTTGGGATCGGATTCAGCGCGCGACTTTGAAACATCCACAACCATGTTCCAGCGGTCGTTCACCTGCCAGTCGACATTGAGGCCGCCACCCAGAAGGTCATCCCGCGAGCTTGACTGGCGCACCAGCGTTTCGACGAAAGTGCCTTCGAAATCGGCTTTCACGACCGTGTTGTTTTCATCAAGAACGGGGTTGCGGATCGTGCCCGTTTCGAACCAGTGCGGCAGCACATCCTGCCGGTAATCGAGATCGAGCCGCGAATAGATGCCGTCGACGGTAACCTCAAGGGTATCGGTCGGACGGTATTGCAGCACGAGGGTACCGCTGATGCGCTCACGCGCTTCGGTTTGCGCGATCTGGTCATAGTTGCGCGGGAAATAGACTTCCCCGTAATTCACGCCGTCCAGATCATCGGTCGTCTTGAAATAGCTGGCTGTGTTCGCCTGATCGTACCGGCTTTTGCGGTTATAGTAGGAGAAGGACGCCAACACGCCGAACGTATCGTCGGCGAAGGTGTTGCTGATGAGCCCCGAGAATTGCGGACGGACCTTTTCGGTCATGCCGTCATACAGCGCCTTGGTGCTGCCCACTGCCTGAAAGCCCGGGAAGCTCAGCGGTTTCAGTGTGGTGATATTGACGGTGGCGCCAATCGCACCTTCCTGCAGCTCGGCCGACTGGGTCTTGAAGACCTCGGCGCCGTTAATGAGCTCGGATGCAAGGATATCGAAGTTGAAGGCACGACCGCCGCTCGTGGTCGCCAGCGTGCGGCCATTCAGGAGCACGGCGTTAAACTCCGGCCCCATGCCGCGCACGGTGAGGAGCTGGCCTTCACCGCCGCTGCGGTCGATCGTCACGCCGGTGATGCGCTGCAGCGATTCCGCCACGTTCTGATCCGGGAACTTGCCGATATCCTCGGCGGTGATCGCATCCACCACCACATCGGCATCGCGCTTCACGCCAACCGAGTTAATGAGGCTGGCGCGCAGGCCGGTGACGACGATTTCCTCGAACGCCGGCTCATCGCTACCTGCATCCTGTGCAGACGCTGCCTGATAAAGGCCGCCCAGATTGAGGATCAGGGCGGATGAGAGAAGTCTGGTTTTCAGTGTCATGTTTCTGGGCATTGTTTCCTCCTGTAGTTCTTGACGCAGTCAAGTACCCACCCCCTTGGGCCCGACCGGATGACGCTTTTCCCCTGCCTTGATGCGCCGCCAGACCCTGCGGCGACGACACCCGTTGACCGGTGATTGTTACGTCATTCCAATTTAGAATGTTTATAACATTTTTGTATTGTGATTATATAATGGAATGTGTCAATCACAAAATGTAACCGGTTTCACGCACACATTCCGGGCGCCGGCAGCGCGTTGAAGACGGGGCCAGAACGGGAGAGAATCGGTGATCAGATCGATTGTGGTGGTGGGCGGCGGTGCCGCAGGATGGATCACAGCCGGCCTTATTGCAGCGCGTTACCGCTGCGGGGAACCGGGCGCACCCATCAGCGTCACGCTGGTCGAATCGCCAACTGTCGGCATCATCGGCGTGGGCGAAGGCACTTGGCCGACCATGGGCCAGACGCTCCGGCAGATGGGGATCGCGGAGGGCGATTTCATCCGCGCGTGCGACGCCACTTTCAAGCAAGGCTCAAAATTCATCGGTTGGGTAACGGGTGCGCCGGACGACGCCTACTATCATCCCTTCTCGCTACCGCAGGGATTTGATGAGGTGAGCCTCGCCGCCCGCTGGCAGGAAAAGCACCGCGATATCCCCTTTGCCAAGGCGGTTGGTATCCAGGCTGCGCTCTGCGACGCGAAGCGGGCGCCGAAGCCAATGGATGCTGCCGATTATGCCAGCGTCGAGAACCATGGCTATCATCTGGATGCGGGCAAGTTTGCCGCCTTCCTTGCGGACCATTGCATCCGCCGCCTTGGTGTGCGCCACCAGCTCGCCGACATCGTAGGCGTGAAGGCGCATGAAAACGGCGATATCGCCTCGCTCGCCTGCGCCGACGGCCGCGAGATTCCGGGCGACCTGTTCATCGACTGCAGCGGCACAGCCGCGCTCCTCATTGGCAAGCACTATAAGGTACCCTTCATCAGCCGGAAGGACACCCTGTTCATCGACCGTGCCATCGCCGCGCAGGTGCTCTATCCGCAGCCGGACACGGAAATCGAATCCGCCACGCTTTCAACCGCCACCGAAGCCGGATGGATCTGGGATATCGGCCTGCCCACCCGGCGCGGGGTGGGGCATGTCTATTCCTCAGCCCACACGACGCCCGATGCGGCGAAGGCGGCACTTGCGGCCCACATCGCCCGCCTCGGGACTGACCCGGCCAGCCTGCAGTTTCGCGAACTGGCGTTCGAACCCGGCCACCGCGAGACCTTCTGGGTCCAAAACTGTGTGGCGGTGGGGATGGCGGCGGGCTTCCTTGAACCGCTCGAGGCTTCGGCCCTTGTGATGGTGGAGCTGGCCGCCGCCATGATCGCCCGGCACCTGCCCGCCGCGCGCGAGGGCATGGACACGGTCGCCCGCAATTTCAACAGCATCTGCCGCTTCCGATGGGACCGGATCGTCGACTTCCTGAAACTGCATTATGTGCTGAGCCAGCGAGACGACAGCGCCTTCTGGCGCGACAACCGGCGCGCGGAAAGCATCCCCGAAAGCCTCACGGACCTCCTCACCCTCTGGCGCCACCAGCCACCCGTCAACAACGGCTTCCTCAGCCCCTATGATCCCTTCCCTGCCTCAAGCTACCAGTTTGTCCTCTATGGCATGGGGTTCGAGACATTGCCCTGCCATCTGGAACAGGTGCCGGAGCGGGTCGCGCTTGCCGACATGCACCTGCAAAAGGCGCGTGAGCGTAACGCACGCATCCCCGGCCTCCTTCCCGGCCACCGCACACTTATCGAAGCAGTGCGTCAACGAATGCACATCAAAGGTTGAAATATACGAATCCGGGTTGCCGTATTCACGGTTTATTAATACTAATTAATTGGCCATTAGTAGAAAAATTAACTGTATTTTATATATGTACCGATAAACAGGGCCTATCCAAGTAACGCATTTTGATTACTAAGAGATAGGTGCTTCCAATGAAAAACAAGGTAACGGGCTTTGCTGCACGGGCGGCGGGGCTTGCGATGCTGGCCACCGGCTTCGGTGGTGTTGCACATGCCCAGTCGACCTCCCTCGATATCCAGGTTGGTGCCAAAGCCGCCGCCTTCGTCGAACCGGCCCTCACTGGCGACGTTCCCACCGCCATCGTATTTGATCCGGCCAATCCTGCTTCGAAAGCCGATGCCGACGCCATCATGGCGGCCATGGGCGATGGCCTGAAGATCAAGAGCGGTACGCTGCGGCCGCAGCTCGTTCCGGTTGGCGACGCCGCGAGCCTCGCGAATGTGCAGGTGGCGTTCCTCGCACACGGCGTGGGCGACGGCATGGGCCCGGTGAGCGCCGCTGCCGCGGCCAATTCGGTCCTGACCATTTCGAACGACATGAGTTGCGTTGAAACCGACCGCTGTGTCGTCGGTGTCCAGTCAAAGCCGAAGGTTCTGATTGTCGTCAGCAAAAGTGCCACGAGCGCGTCCAAACTGCAGTTCGGCGCCGCCTTTCTCATGATGGTCAAGGAACGCTGAGCGCGGGCCTGACCCTTCAAGTCCTATTCCCCCAGGAGTTTTCCAAATGAAAAAACTGATTGTGATGGCGTCTGCCCTGATCCCGGCAACTGTCAGCAACGCCGCTTATGCGCAGGCCGTGAATTACGGCGACCTGCAGGAGCTGTTCGGCGAGCCCGTAACAACGAGTGCGACCGGCAAGCCGCAGCGCCAGTCCGAAGCCCCGGCCTCGATGGTCATCATCACCGGCGAGGAAGTCCGCCGCTCGGGCGTGCGCACCATTCCCGATATCCTGCAAAACTATGCAGGCATCGATGTGAACCGCTATGCCACCGGCCAGCGTGAAGTGGGTATCCGCGGCGCCAACATGCCGCTCAACCCGCGTCTCCTTGTGATGGTCAACGGTCGCCAGACCTATCTCGACCATTATGGCTATACGGATTGGAGCCTCCTCGGCATCGAAATGAGCGAGATCCAGCAGATCGAAGTCGTGAAAGGCCCGAACAGCGCCCTCTTCGGTTTCAATGCCGTGGCCGGCGTGGTGAATATCATCACCGTCGATCCGCTCTCCACCGGCAACAGCTTCCACGGCAGCGCCCAGGGCGGTACGGACGGCACCTACGAGCTTTCGGCTGTCGGCAACATGAAGATCACCGACAAGATCGGCATGAAATTCTCGGGCGGCGTCACCGAAGCGAACGACTGGAAAGGCATCACCGCCGACCATGACCCGGCCCGCGAAAACTTCTCCGCCGAGCTTGTGGCCCAGCTCGCCAGCAACGTCCGCGCCGACGCCAGCTATACCTACAGCAAAAGCCGCCAGATGATGCAGGCGTACCAGTATCAGCTCTATAATTTCACGACCACGCTCGAAAGCCTCAATGGCTCGGTCGCCGCGGACACCAGCCTCGGCCTCATCAAGGCGCAGGTCTACAAGAACTCGGTCGAACAGCAGACACCCGGCATCGGCAGCAGCGTCAGCAATGTCGTCATCGCCAAGCTTGAGGACCTGTTCAAGATCGGCGCCCGCAACAGCGTGCGTCTCGGCGTCGAATATCGGCGTGATGAGCTTGAATTCATCAATGAGCCCGCCGGCCAGACCTATTATTCGGTCTATTCAGGCAGTGGCATGTGGGAATGGCAGGTCACCGACAAGCTGGTGCTGACGAACGCCCTGCGCCTCGACAAGCTCAACCTTGGCCACGGCCCGATCAACGACCCGCGCTTCCCCTATACGCAGGCCGACTATGACCGCTCGATGACCGAATATAGCTACAACTCGTCGCTTTCCTACACGATCGACGACGAGACGCGCGTTCGCATCGGCACCTCCCGCGGCGTTCAGGCCCCGGCCCTTGTGGGCTTCGGCGCGGCAACCCAGTTGCCGAGCGGCAACTATTATGCCGGCAGCCCGAACCTCAATGCCTCGATCAACGAGGCTTACGAGATCGCCCTCGACCGCAACGTTGCCGCCATCAACGGCGCCTTCAACATCACGGGTTCGCTGACCAAGGTTTCGGACTTCCTGGCCGCCGGCCAGAATGTCACGGTCAACCTGCCCACCGCCGAATATCCCTATGTGCGGCTGACCGAAGACGTGATCGGCGACTTCAAGGCCTATGCCATCGAGACAACCCTGCGCGGCCGCACCATGAACGACAAGCTCGGATGGGCCGTGAACTATACCTGGACCGACGTGAAAGAGGACTTCCTGTCGCCGGCGACCGAAGCCATCATCTCGCTCGATGAAGGCACGGCAGCCCACAAGCTGAACGTCAAGCTCGACTATGTGGACGGCCCACTCAGCGCCTATGTCGTCGGCCGCTATCGCTCGTCGACCGAACAGCGCCTCGTCACCGGCCCGGGCTACCGCGACCTCGGCGGCAATGTTACGGTTGACGCCAAGGTTGCCTATGCGATGGACAACGGGATTTCGCTTTGGGTGACTGGGGAAAACCTGACGGCCAATAACGCCGCCGGCCTCTCCGTCTTCAAGGCAGACACCCGTGTCCTGATGGGGATCGGTTTCAACTTCTGATCCCGACGGTAACAGATACCGACCCGGCAGCATGGGCGCCGGGTCGGCCCCGATCTGAAAATGCTCGAAACACAAGGATGACGTGACAATGATGCAGCGGTTCTCCAGCGACAACTGGCCTCTCGCCGTCAAGGTTGGCCTGCCCCCTTTCCTGTCCCTCGCCGCCCTCGCCTTCATTGCTGTTCTCAGCCTGAATGCCCTTGGCCTGCAGGTTGGCAACTTCAGCCGCGTTCTCAATGAAAACGTCGGTGTCGTCACCGAACTGAAAGAAGTCGAGGCTGAACTCTTGGCCATCGACGGCCAGTTCTACAATGTCACGACCTCGATTGCCGCTGCCGGTGGCACTTATGACGCCGCAGCCGGCTTCGGCGCCGTCAAACAGCGTGTAGACCGCCTGAACGAAAAGCTCGTGAAGCTTGCAGGCAAGGTCACAACGCTGGACGCCGGTGCCGGTCAGGAAATCGGGCAGTTGCCGGCCGAGCTTGAAACCTACAAGGGCACGATCGATGTGGTGCTGGAACTTGCCGAGATCGATTTCCAGAGTGCGATTTCGGTGATCGAGCCTTTCCGGGAAAACTACGACAACCTCATCAACAAAACCCGCTCCGCCATCGCGCGCGTCCAGGCCCTGTCGCAGGAAAGCCTGCAGCATAGCGAGGAAGAAGCCGCCAGCACCGAAACAAGCTTCATCCTGATCGCGGGCGGTGCCATCGTCCTTGTGATTGCCTTCTCCGCGTTCACAATCATCGGCTTTGTTCGCTCTGCCTCCAAGCTCTCCAATGCGACCGGTGCCCTGGCGTCCGGCGACTATGGTATCGACCTCGACGCGCTTGAGCGCGGTGATGAGCTCGGCCAGATCGTCGAATCGCTGAAGCTGTTCCGCTCCGAACTCCTGCAGGCCCGCCAGTTGGAGGAAGAGCAGAAAAACGCCCGCGAACAAGCTGAACGCGAGCGTCTGCAGCGCCTTGAAGAGGAGCGCCAGCGCGAACGCGACGAGCAGCAGCGCCGCCTGCAGGCCGAAGAAGAAGCCGCCACCGAACGCCGCCGCTTCCTCGCCGGTCTCGCCGAGGATTTCGACAAATCGGTGAACCTGACGGTCGAGGAACTGCAGACCACCGTGGCATCGGTGATGCAGCTCGTTGACGAGGTCGGCAACCGCGCTGAAGAAAACAACATGACGAGCGACAGCCTCCACAAGGTCGTCGAAAGCGTCACCGCCAGTATGAACAGCGTGATGGCCGCCTCCGAACAGATGGCCGCATCGATCCAGGAAATTTCGCGGCAGGTGGTGAGTGCGGCGCAGCTCAGCAGCAGTGCAGTCGATGTCGCGGGCCAGTCGTCCGACGGGATCGCCTCGCTCAATGAACTTGCCGGCAAGGTGGGTGCGGTGGTGACCATCATCAACGACATCGCCGAGCAGACGAACCTTCTGGCCCTCAATGCCACGATCGAGGCTGCCCGCGCCGGTGAAGCCGGCAAGGGCTTCGCCGTAGTGGCAAGCGAGGTGAAGAGCCTCGCGAACCAGACCAGCAAGGCGACCGACGAGATCGCCACCCAGATCGCCACGATGCAGGAAGCCACCGGCGATGTGGTGAAGATGATCGAAAATGTCGCTTCGGTCATCCGCCAGATCGACGAAGTATCGACCGCCATTTCCTCGGCCGTGGAAGAACAGGGTGCCGCCACCCAGGAAATCTCGCGCAGCGTGAGCATTGCCGCCGGCGAGATGGCAGAGGCCGCAACCGGCTCCACGCGCATGACCGCGATTGCCGCCGCGAACGGTACCGCCGCCCGTGAAATGACGGTCGCCATGTCGGTGCTGCACGAAAATGTCGAGAAGATGCAATCGAGCGTCGGCTCGTTCGTCGGGCAGATTCGGGCTCAGTCCTGACGGGGCATCTGCATCGTTCAGAAAATCGTTCCGGTCATGGCGCCTCCCGCCATGGCCGGACACGTATCCGGGCCACGAATTTCCCCGCCTGCCCCAGCACAAGCGGCACAAGGCTGCAGATCAGAACAATACCCCAGGCTGTCGCGTCCAGCCTCTCGAAGCCCAGGATTTCCCGCACAGGCGCCCAGCCGATGGATATCCCGAGAAGCGCTACGCACAGGGCGATGGCACCCCACACAAGCGGGTTGGCCACCACCTGGTTCCGGAAGAGCAGCGCCTTGCGGCTGCGCATGTTGAAAACGTGCCAGAGCTGCGCAAGAGCCAGCGTGAAGAAAGCCACCGTCCCTGCTGCACCGCCGTTCGCGCCCGTCCCCGGCCCCATCTCGCGCGACAGGGCCCATATGAAGGCGGTCATCACGGTAATTGTCATCAGGGCGGCATAGCCGCCGATGGCGAGCCAGTGGCGCGGCTGCAGCAAGCCTTCGCTGCGCGGCCGGGGCGGCCGGTGCAGGATCTCGCTATCCCCGCTGCCGAAGCCGAGCGCGAGGGCGGGAAAAACATCCGTGATCAGGTTCAGGAAAAGGATTTGCAGCGGCAGCAGCGGCAGCGGCAGACCGGCGACAATGGCCACCGTCACCACCAGCACCTCGCTGACATTGCACGACAACAGATAGACCACGAATTTGCGGATATTGGAGAAAATCACCCGGCCCTGCTGGATCGCAACGACGATCGAGGCGAAGGAATCGTCCTGCAGGACCATTGCCGCCGCTTCCTTGGCGACCTCGGTGCCGCGCTCGCCCATCGCAACCCCGACGTCAGCCTTCTTGAGTGCCGGGGCATCATTGACCCCGTCGCCGGTCATCGCGACAATCGCCCCCGCCCGCTGGTGGAGGTCGATGAGTTCAAGCTTCTGCGCCGGGCTCATCCGCCCGAAAACACGGGCAGCCAGAAGGCCGGTGCGAGCGTCCTCACCTATTGCCGCAAGAGAGCCAAGCTTGTCCCCTTCCACCGCTGCGGTGTAGTCACCCTCCTCCACAATGCCGACAGCCCGCGCGATGACCATGCCGGTCGCGGCATAGTCACCCGTCGCCATCACCACCCGGATCCCGGCATCCTTCGCGGCCTGCACTGCCGCAGCCGCGTCGGCCCGCGGCGGATCGGTAAGCCCGACGAGGCCGAGAAAGACAAGATCGGCGAAAGGCGGGGCATCCGCCCCGGCCACTGTTTTTTCGGCAAGCGCCAGAACCCGCATGCCATCGCCCGCGAGCGCGCCGATACGCGCGGCCCAAACCGCCCGATCTTGCTTGGTTATTGGTCGGGCGCCGTCCTTCGCCGCGACCGAGATGGCGGCGGCGAGCACCGCTTCCGGCGCGCCCTTGACGGCAAACAGAAAGGTATCCGCCGCGCTGTGCACTGTTGCCATCATCCGCGTTGCAGGATCGAAGGCATGTTCTTCCACGCGCGGGAAACGGGCTTCCGTTTCGTCAGCCACGACCCCGGCATTGGCGGCGGCACCTATAAGCGCGCGCTCCATCGGGTCGCTGACGTGGGCGGAACTGGTGCCGCTGTAGCAAAGGGCACAGGCCCGGAAGGCCCGGCGCGCCACAGCGTCGGCGCCACCTGCTTCCAGGCCGTTACGGCCGGGCTCGGAGGCCGGCTCCAGCACCGTCACCGTCATGCGGTTCTCCGTCAGGGTGCCCGTCTTGTCGGTAATGATCAGTGTGACCGAACCCAGCGTTTCGACCGCCGACAGCTTTTCGATCAGCGCGTTGCGGGCAGCGAGCTTCCACATGCCGCGGGCAAGCGCGAGGGTGGCGACAATGGGCAGGCCTTCCGGAATGGCCGCAACCGCGAGGGCGACACCGGTTTTGACCATCGCGACGGCATCGTGGCCCGCCATCACGCCAACCAGCATCAGAACGGCCATCAGCACCAGCACGACGACAAGCAACTGCCGGGTCAGTTGCTGCAGGCGGTGCTCCAGCGGGGAAACCGTTCCTTCGGCAGATTCGGTGAGGTTGGCGATATGGCCAAGCTCGGTCGCCCGGCCCGTGGCGGTGACGACTGCAACGCAGGAGCCGCGCGTCACGGCTGTGCCCTTGAAGGCCTGCCCCGCGCGGTCACCTGCCTCGGCATCCGCAGGCATGACTTTCTTGTCAACTGCCACCGATTCGCCGGTCAGCAGGGATTCGTCGCATTGCATATGGCTGCATTCCAGAAGCCTGAGGTCGGCGGTAACCACATCGCCCGCTTCCAGAAGCACGATATCGCCCGGCACCAGCATCCCCGCCGGCACAAGGCGGACGCGTCCCTCGCGCCGAACCCGCGTCATGGTGCTGCCAAGCGCGCGCAGCGCCTGCATCGCCCGCGTCGCCTTGCTTTCGGCAAGGAACCCGATGAAAGCATTGATCACAACAACGGTCAGGATCGCGAGGGCTTCCGTCATATCGCCGAACGCCCACGAAAGGCCGGCCGCCCCGGCCAGCATCGCCACGAGAAGGCTCTGGAACTGGCCGGCAAGGATCGCCAGCGGCGATCTCGCCCGCGCGGCCCCAAGCTCGTTCGGGCCCGCCACCAGCAACCGGCGCGCGGCTTCGGCCTCACTCAGGCCCACAGCCGGATCAGCCGGAAGCCAGCCGCCGGCACCTACCGCCGCGCCCGCCTCCTTCATGCCTGCCATATCACCCGCCATGCGTACCCACCCCCAAGTTGCCATCCGGCCCATCCTAGGGGGAGAAACGTGACACGTTTTTGTTCAGGATCAAAAGGCGGCGACCGTGTGGCCACATGACCCAAGGGACCGCCGCACCCAAAGATGTAGCAGGAGAAGCGTGGCTATTGCGGAGGGACGGAAATGGCGCACCCGAAGGGATTCGAACCCCTGGCCTCTGCCTTCGGAGGGCAGCGCTCTATCCAGCTGAGCTACGGGTGCATGGCCGATTCGCTTGTCGGCGCGGACACTATACGGTTCGTATGCCTTGCGCAAGCGCCAAGGCGGGACTCGGATGGGTCCGGGGGCTCGATTCGGCTGCGGATTTACGCTGCGGCGCAGCATATTTCATCGTGGTGCAGGCCGCGTGTAACTTTTTAAATACATATATTTCAATGGCTTGCTATATTTTTCACGGAATCCATAAAATTTGAATCATTCAGTTACCGGCCCTTAAGAAGGTTAACGGTAAAAGCTCGCCAACGCCGGACGGGATCCGAGTGGTGTCGATTAGTGCCCCGGACCGGCTCAATAAGAACATCGAACTGACGTAACCCAATTCGTTTCCATGAAGGACTGACTGATGATCGCAAAATTCAAAAACATCGCCACTGTTGCTGTTGCTGCCGCTCTTCTCGGCTCGACCGTTTCGTTCGCCGCTGCCGCCAAGGACATGAATGACTGGCGCCGTGAAGTGGTTTCCGAAATCTCGAAAAAGCAGACCTACCCCCGTTCGGCCCTGTCGGCTGAAATCGAAGGCAAGGCAAAGGTCCGCCTGACCGTGGCTCCCGATGGTGCGATCACCGCTAGCGAAATCATTGAGCCGACCGGCCAGCAAGTTCTTGACGACGAGATCCCGCAACTGATCAGCCGTCTGAACCCGCTGCCGTCGCTGCCGGAAGGCCAGGCTGCGCTGACCTTCGTTCTGCCGCTGACCTGGTCGCTCGACTAATCATCAGTCGTTCCGAGTAAAATTTGACGGCCCCCGATGTTTCGGGGGCCGTTTTTTTATGCGCTGTATGGTGTCAAAGCAGGCGTCAAGCGACGCGTTCGGAAACCGCGCGGCCAAAGGGTACGAGCACCGAATCGACCGCATGCGACATGGTTTCCGGGTAATCCGCCGTGAAATGCAGGCCGCGTGATTCTTTCCGGATCATCGCCGAGCGCACGATAAGGTCGGCGACCGTCACAAGGTTACGAAGTTCCAGAAGGTCCGCCGTCACCCGGAAGTTGCCGTAATAGTCCTGGATTTCGGTCTGCAAGAGATCGACCCGCCGCTTGGCGCGCGACAGGCGCTTGTCGGTGCGCACGATACCCACATAGTCCCACATGAAACGGCGAAGTTCGGCCCAGTTGTGGGTCACCACCACTTCCTCGTCCGAATCCGTCACCTTGCTTTCGTCCCAGTCGCGGGCCTGACCCGGCGGGGGCAGGTCATCGAAGCGGGCGAGGATGTCGTCCGCTGCCGCGCGGCCATAAACGAGACATTCAAGAAGGCTGTTCGAGGCCATACGGTTGGCGCCGTGCAGGCCGGTGTGGGCGCATTCGCCCACGGCATAAAGCTGGTCGAGATCGGTCCTCGCCGTGAAATCAACCATCACGCCGCCGCAGGTATAGTGCGCGGCCGGCACCACCGGGATGCGGTCTTTGGTGATGTCGATCCCGAAGGTGCGGCAATGCCGGTAAATCGTCGGGAAGTGCGACAGGATGAAATCAGGCTCGCGGTGGGTGATATCCAGCCACACACAGGGCTGACCGCGGCGTTTCATCTCGCTATCAATCGCGCGGGCGACGATATCGCGCGGCGCCAGTTCCTCGCGCGGGTCATAATGGGGCATGAAACGGCTGCCATCGGCGTTCCTGAGAACCGCGCCTTCACCGCGCATTGCTTCGGTGATCAGGAAGGTCTTGGCCTCGGGGTGATAAAGACACGTCGGGTGGAACTGGTTGAACTCCATATTGGCGACCCGGCAGCCGGCCCGCCACGCCATGGCGATGCCGTCCCCCGTGGAGCCATCGGGGTTCGACGAATAGAGATAGACCCGGCTTGAGCCGCCCGTTGCAAGGATCGTGGCGCGCGCCGTGAAGGTCTCCACCCGGTTTTTGCCGCGGTTGAGCACATAAACGCCGTGGGCCTGATCGTTATAAGGCGCCTTCGATTTCAGGTGGCGGTTGGTGATGACATCGATCGCCATATGATCGGTGAAAAGGTCGATATTGGGCTCGGCCATCACCCGCTCGATCAGCGTGCCCTGCACCGCCGCCCCCGTGGCGTCGGCCGCATGGATGATGCGGCGGTGGCTGTGGCCGCCTTCGCGCGTCAGGTGATAATCGTAACCGTCTTCAACGCTGCCATCGGCCTTGTCAAACGCTACGCCAAACTCGATCAGTTCCTCGATGGCCTCGCGGCCGCGTTCCACCACAAAGCGCACGGCGGCCTCGTCGCAGAGCCCGGCGCCGGCCACCAGCGTGTCGTCAATGTGGGACTGGATCGTGTCGGTTTTTTCCAGCACCGCCGCGATGCCGCCCTGCGCCCAGTTGGTGGAGCCGGCATCAAGTTCGTTTTTCGAGATCACTGCGATGCGCATATGCCGCGCCAGATGCAGCGCGGCGGTGAGGCCCGCAGCCCCTGTGCCGACAATCACCACATCATAGGTGCGTCTCATGCTGCTTCCCCGCTTTGGCGGCGCGTCAGCTGCAGGAAGATGTCTTCTAGGTCTGTTTCGCGCGTCGAGATATCGACGATGGTCAGGCCCGCCTTCTGCACGGCGGCAAGCACCGCGCCGACATTGGCGACCGACTGGTTGAGCTGCACGGTGACGCCGTGTTCGCCGTCGAGGCTTGCGTCAAAGGCCGCGAGGCTTCCCGGCACTTCAGAAAGCGTTTCGGCGACCTGGATGGTCACCTGCTTCTCGTCGATACGCTTCAGAAGTTGCTTTGTCGGCTCGCAGGCCACCACTTCGCCGTGGTTGATGATGGCGATGGTGTCGCAAAGCTCTTCGGCTTCTTCGAGATAATGGGTGGTCAGCACGATGGTGGTGCCGCGCGCATGCAGTTCGCGCACATAATCCCAAAGCTGCTGGCGGAGCTCGATATCCACGCCCGCCGTCGGCTCATCGAGGATCAGGATCGGCGGGGTGTGCACCATCGCCTTGGCAACAAGCAGGCGCCGCTTCATGCCGCCCGAAAGGGTGCGGGAATAAGCGTCCCGCTGTTCCCAGAGATGAACGGCCTTCAGGAGTTCCTCGGTGCGGCGGTCGGCCTGCGGCACACCGTACATGCCGGCCTGCACCTCGAGCATCTCGCGCGGGGTGAAGAAGGCATCGAAGGTCAGCTCCTGCGGCACCACGCCGATATTGACGCGGGCATTGCGCGGGTCTTCCTCGATATCATAGCCCCAGATCTTGGCACTGCCGGACGTCTTGTTCACGAGGCCTGCGAGGATATTGATCGTGGTCGATTTCCCCGCACCGTTTGGCCCCAGAAGCCCGAACACGGAACCGCGGGGAATATTGAGGTCGATACCCTTCAGGGCGACCTTGGGCTGGCTGCCCTTGCGGCCCCGGTACGCCTTTGTCAGGCCTCTAAGTTCGATGGCATTCTCGATCACGTCGCTGTCCTCTGGGTCAATTCTTGGATGTTTAAGATTCCCCTTGCCCTGAAGCGGTACCAGATGGCGCAGGTAGCGGTCAATTGCGCCGGACGCGTACCGGACGGCCTTCGCGTGCTTGTGAAGGCGGGAAGCCTTGTTTATATAGGGGCAAAGCCAGCGCAATGTAAGGTGACGCCATGTCTGTAGACGCTCCTGAAATCAAGCATGTGAACACGAAAACCGTAGCCTGCGACGGCGACGAAGGCCCGCTCGGCCATCCGCGCGTCTATCTGACGATGAACGAAGACGGCCAGGTTGAATGCCCTTACTGCGACCGCCTCTTCATCCTTGACGGCGAACCTGTCGACGATCACCACTGATGGCTGAAACGCCGCATCTCTATCTGATCGACGGATCGGGCTATATCTTCCGCGCCTATCACGCCCTGCCGCCGATGACGCGGCCGGATGGCACGCCGGTCGGCGCCGTGTTCGGCTTTTCGAACATGCTGTTCAAGCTTATCCAGGATCTGGCCGACGGCGAGAAGCCGAGCCATCTGGCTGTGATCTTCGATGCCGCGCGCAAGACCTTCCGGTCTGACATCTACCCCGAATACAAGGCCCACCGCCCGCCCGCGCCCGAGGATCTGGTGCCGCAGTTTTCGATCATCCGGGATGCGGTGAAAGCCTTTGGCGTACCCGCGATCGAGATGGAAGGCTATGAAGCCGACGATATCATCGCGACCTACGCCAAGCAGGCAGCCGACAAAGGCTTCAAGGTCACCATCGTTTCTTCGGACAAGGACCTGATGCAGCTCGTGAACGAGCAGGTCACCATGTTCGACAGCATGAAGAACAAGCGGATCGATTACACCGGCGTCGTCGAGAAATTCGGCGTGGGACCGGACCGCGTGGTTGATGTGCAGTCGCTCTGCGGTGACAGCGTCGATAACGTGCCCGGCGTGCCGGGGATCGGCATCAAGACCGCCGCCCAGCTGATCACCGAATATGGCGATCTCGACACGCTTCTCGAGCGTGCGGGCGAGATCAAGCAGCCGAAGCGCCGCGAAACGCTTCTTGAAAATGCCGACAAGGCGCGCATGAGCCGCGATCTGGTGCGGCTGGTGAGTGACGCGCCCGTACCCTTCGGCCTTGATGACCTGATGGTCCGCGAGCCCGAGCCCGGCCCGCTTCTCGCCTTCATCGACGAGCAATCCTTCCGCTCGCTGAAGGTGAAGGTGCAGCATCATTATGCGGGCTTCCTCGATGACAATCCGACCGTCGACCCGGTAAGCGAAGCCGTCACGGTCGAGAAGGCCACCTACAGCTGCATCACCGAGATGGCAGACCTGGAGACCTGGATCGTCCGCATCATGGCGGCGGGTCAGGTGACGGTCGACACGGAAACCACGTCGCTTGATGTGATGCGCGCCGACCTTGTCGGCATCTCGCTGTCCATCGTGCCCGGCGAGGCCTGCTATATCCCCGTGGGCCACACGGGAGACGGCGACGGCATGTTTGCCGAACGCCCCCATCAGCTCGACAAGGCGGAGGTGCTGAAGCGCCTGAAACCGGTTCTTGAAGATCCGTCGATCCTGAAGATCGGCCAGAATCTGAAATACGATATTTCCATCTTCGCGCGGCAGGGCATCAATGTGGCGCCCATCGACGACACGATGCTGATGTCCTATGCGCTCGAATCGGGCTTGCACGGCCACGGCATGGACGAGCTTTCGGGTCTCCATCTCGATCACACGCCCATCTCCTTCAAGGATGTAGCGGGCAGCGGCAAATCGCAGGTGACCTTCGACAAGGTGACGCTTGAAAAAGCGACCGACTATGCCGCCGAGGACGCCGATATTACCGGCCGCCTGTGGCGCATCCTGAAGCCGCGCCTCGCCGCCGAGCAGGTGATGAGCGTTTACGAGCGGTTGGAGCGTCCGCTTGTGCCCGTGCTTTCCGCCATGGAACGCGAAGGCATAAGGGTTGATGTACCGGCACTGAAAAGCCTGTCGAACGAATTTGCGGCATCGATCCAGAAGCTTGACGAGGAAATCCAGAAGCTCGCCGGGCGGCCCTTCAATGTGCAGAGCCCGAAGCAGCTGGGCGAAATCCTTTTCGAGGACATGGGTCTCAAGGGCGGCAAGAAATCATCGAAGACCGGCGCCTGGGGCACGGGCGCCGATGTGCTTGAAGCGCTCGCCGCCGAGGGCCATGACCTGCCCGCCAAGGTGCTGGAGCACCGTCAATTCGCGAAGCTGAAAAGCACCTATACCGATTCGCTCGTCAATGATGTGAACCCGGAAACCGGCCGCATCCATACGAGCTATCATCTGGCCTCCACCACCACAGGGCGGCTGTCGTCAAACGACCCGAACCTTCAGAATATCCCGATCCGCTCGGAAGAAGGCCGCAAGATCCGCCGCGCCTTCATCGCCGAGAAAGGCTGCAAGCTGCTCTCCGCCGACTATAGCCAGATCGAGCTTCGCATTCTGGCCCACATCGCCGATATCCCGGCCCTGAAGAAAGCCTTCGCCGACGGGATCGACATTCACGCGATGACAGCGTCCGAAGTGTTCGGCGTGCCGATCGATGGCATGGACCCGATGGTGCGCCGGCAGGCCAAGGCCATCAACTTCGGTATCATCTATGGCATTTCGGCCTTCGGGCTCGCCCGCCAGCTCGGCATCGAGCGCTCGGACGCGCAGAAATATATCGAGGCCTATTTCGAACGCTTTCCCGGCATCCGCGCCTATATGGACAATACCATCGCCGCCGCCAAGGAATCGGGCTATGTGACCACCCTTTTCGGCCGCAAATGCCATATCGCGGCGCTCAGGGACAAGAACCCGATGCATCGTGCCTTCGGGGAGCGCGCTGCAATCAACGCGCCCATCCAGGGTACTGCCGCCGATGTGATCCGCCGCGCCATGATCCGTATGCCGCAAGCGCTGGTGGACGCCGGCCTTGACGACGTGAAGATGCTGCTGCAGGTGCATGACGAACTGGTGTTCGAAGCCCCCGAAGGCCGGGTTGAGGCGGCCATTCCGGTGATCCGCAAGGTCATGGAAGGCGCAGCCGCACCGGCGATTGAACTGAGCGTGCCGCTTGATGTGGATGTGGGCTTCGGTGACAATTGGGAAGAGGCGCACTGATCAGCGCGCCTCTTCTTCCTCCACGGCCCGGGCGAAATCGCGCCGGGCATCTTCGTCAAGCCAGTCGGTATAATAGCTGCGGATCTCTGCCCGGATGGCCGGATCGGCAACAAGCCGGTTGATCTCGCCGGCGATCTGCCGTCCGAGCGGGCCGCCCGAGCAGGCGAAACCACCGGGCTTCGCGACCGGCTCGCCCCTGACCGCATAGGAAACCAGTTCGGCGCCCTCTGCGGCGGCTTCTTCCCTGAGCGACTGATAGTAGATTTCCGCCGCAAGGCCGAAGGCGAAGTCGATCCTGTCGTGCCGCAACAGCAGCGAAAAACGGTCGTTGGGGATCAGCACCCGCAACCGGCCTTCGGGGTCGTTTGCCGTGCGCGTTTCGATGAATTGCTGGATCAGGGGGCTGTAGAAGCGCTGGCCCACATAACCCGCCACCAGCCTGTCGTCGTCGGCAAGGGCCCCTAGATCCACATGGCCTTCGGGGCTCACATAGGGCGCCAGCAGGGGGCGCTTGGCGCGGTTGGTGACCAGCCGGTTGACGAGCACCGGATAGAAGGAATTGCTGTAGAAGAGCACCTTTTCGCGCTCCGGCGTGCGCAGCAGGCCGCCCGTGCAGATGCCGTCGCGTTCCTGCATGGTGGCGAACATGCGCGTCACCGAACTCTGGACGTCTTCATGGCGGTATCCGGGCATGGATCTTTTGAACAGCCCGATGATCCTGTCGACATAGCCGGTGCCCTTGTCCTCACCCTTCAGGATCATCGCGGGCGGCACATCGACATAGAACCACTGCGCGACAGGCCGGTCGTCCGCCGTCGCCGCGCGACAGGCGATCGCAGGTGTCAAAACCACCAACAGGATAAGCAAGTGTCGCATCGTCTGCCCTTTCAATCTGTTTTTACCGCAGATGAGGGGGGCAGACAATCCGAGCGGGCAGGCTTCAGCCGAAGAAGGTACGAGCGCCGAGATAAAGCGCGGCCGCGAGCGTGGCCGAAAGCGGCACGGTGATGATCCAGGCCGTGGCGATGTTCATCGCCTGCCTGCGCCGTACCAGACGGCGCTTTTCCTTCTTCTCCGCCTTGGCGGCGACCTTTTCGGGCGTCGTGATCTTCGACAGTTCCCGGGCGTTGCCATTGGCCTTGTTGGCGAGATATTCGCGCAGGAACCCGACACCGAACACACCGCCAACGGCGATGTGGGTCGAGGAAACAGGCATGCCGAGCGCCGAGGCCGCAATCACGGTGATCGCTGCCGACAGCGCCACGCAGAAGGCGCGCATCTGGTTCAGCTTGGTGATTTCACCGCCGACCGTGCGGATGAGCTTCGGGCCAAAGAGCAGGAGACCGATCGAGATGCCGATGGCGCCGATCACCATCACCCACAAGGGCAGCGATACCTTGCCAGCGGCAGACGCCCCCGATTCGGCTGCACTCACGATGGCGGCAAGCGGCCCCACGGCGTTCGCCACATCGTTGGCGCCATGAGCGAAGGAAAGAAGCGCCGCCGAACAGATGAGCGGGACACGGAAGAGAAGCGACACGGATTTCTTGCGATTCTCGAGCCCGAGCGCACGGTGCGCCACATAGGGCCGCATCGCCGCCCACGAAATCACTGCAACTGCAAGGCCGACAGCCCAGACGACAGGCGCTTCCGGCTTCCAGAGATGCTTCAGGCCCTTCGAGACAAGATAGACCGTGAAGGTGCCGGCCATGATGGCCACAAGGATCGGCACCCATTTTTTCGAAGCTGCGATCATGTCCTCTTGTTCGACGATCACCAGCTTGACGAAACGCAGGAAGGCGGCAGCGATGACCCCGCCGAGAATCGGAGAAATAACCCAGCTGGCCGCAATGCCCCCCATCACCGGCCAGTTGACCATGCCGAAACCGGCCGCTGCGATCCCTGCCCCCATCACACCGCCGACAATCGAATGGGTGGTGGAAACAGGCGCCCCGAGCCAGGTGGCAAGATTGAGCCAGAGAGCCGCCGCGAGCAGCGCGGCCATCATGGCCCAAATGAAGGTGATACCGTCGGAAAAGGCGGTGGGCGAAATGATATCCTTGGAAATCGTGGACACCACGTCCCCACCCGCAAGGAGCGCACCCGCTGCCTCGAACACCGCAGCGATGACAAGCGCCCCCGCCATGGTAAGCGCCTTGGAGCCCACCGCCGGCCCCACATTGTTCGCCACATCGTTGGCGCCGATATTCATCGCCATATAGGCGCCGATCACGGCCGCTGCGATGATGAAATAGCTGACATTGGTGCCGGCATGGACCTGCGTGGCATAAAGGAAGACAAGAACGACGAAGAAAAGCGCGAGCCCGAGCTTCATGAGACCGCCCTGCTCGGCCGCGACAGCCTGTTGCACCTTCGCGACCCGTGCGACCTCGCGGTCGACCTTGTCCAGTTCCATATGTCCGCTCCTCACCCCTGGCAACGTGCCGGGCGGTTACACCACTCGGGCGGTCTGTAACAAAAGTGACATCAAAATGTAAGGATTCTTTTGGGCTGCGAGCCGACCTGTTTGCAACCCGTTGAAAGGGAAGGAAACGACCAGCCTCACATCGGGCGGATGAGCGCCTGCTTCACGAGCACATTCACCTTGCCCGGCCCCAGCCGGCGTTCGACATAAGGGGTGAGATAGGCCGAGACAAGGTCGGGGTCGATGGGCCGGTCCACCCGGAAGACCTGCCGGGCCATCTCCATTCCCGCGGCGGCGAAATCGCCTTCGATCTGCCGCAGGCGTTCGGTCACCATTGCGCTGTCATGGGCGGGGTCCTTGACCTCCAGCACCAGTTCAAGTGTCACAACGCCGATCACCCGACCCTTGTTCAGCACCGAAAGATAGATGGGCGCGAGATCAATATAGGGCTTCGGCGCTTCCTCAGCCTTCTCTTCGGCCATCGCCGGCATTGATGCCGGGCCAAACACAGGCAGGCACAATGCCAGTGCCCATGCGCGAGGCACGCGGCGCCACCATCTGTTTGCCTTGTTTTCATCATCCATGCGTCTGCGCCTCGTTCGAAACCGGGGTCCATCCTAGACCAGAAAGAAGGTCCACGACCAGACCCTGTTGGCAGGCCCGCACCTTCACGATATTGATGCATATTGCAATGTTAACTGCATTTTGCATCGATTTTTCATTGCATAATGCGAATTTCAACCCTGAGGTAGCGATGCGATTTGAAGGCGTGTGCCTTAACACGCTGGTATGTATGGCTAAATTCCGGAAACACCGGACTGGCACGGCGCTTGTAATGGTATAAGTGCCTCCCGAGCCGGGGATTGGAACAGGAAAAACTCGACCCCCAATCGTACTCCTGTTTCTGCGCCGGCCGGGAGGCACGCAGTCAGCCTTCTGAAAAGAAAAGCCGCTTCGCGAGACACCCTCGAAGCGGCTTTCTCTATTCTTGCGTCCATCAGGCCGCAGCCCCGAAATGTTGTCAGAACAGGAAACTGGTCGGGCTCGCGATCGTCGAGGCCTGCAGCCGGTTCAGCGCATCCTGGTAGTTGGCGATCTTGGCCGTCAGATAAGCGGGCGGCGGCCCGATATTGGCATTCTTCTTCGAATCTTCCAGAAGCTGCGCCTTGATCGGATCATATTCCAGCGAGCGGAACGCGCGCTGTATGGTCGAGATGGCGGTATCAAGGAGGCCCAATACATATTTGGCGGCTTTCTTGTCGCCAATATTGAGCGCCCCATCCAGCTTCAGCGAGAAGGCGCCACCGAGATTGAGCGGATTGGCCGGATCGGGCTCGGCGTCTTCTTCATCGATGCCAAGCGCTTCACTCTTGGGCAGGAGCTTGCCAGGCGTGAGGCCGATGCGCTCCAGAAGGTCCTGGTCGCCATTGCCGGCGATCAGGTCAATCGTCGAGTCCTTGGCTTCAAGCTTCAGCTTCGCACCTTCGCTGGAGGTTGACACCGTCACCGTCAGCTTGCTGAAAGCAGCAATCCGGATCTTGCGCGCGATATCGTTGAAATCATCGCCTTCGGACAGCGCGATCTTCTTTTTCGATCCGCCATCAACCGATATATAGAAATAGTCGCCCGCGCGTGCCGAGGTCTGCGTCTGCAGGTCGCGCTGCTGGTCTTCCAGAACCGTGCCCTGCGGCAGGCCGAGCGTCTCAAGCACACTGTTGCCTTTGGTGGTGAAGGCCACACCGCCGACAGTCGCCCGCGCCAGCTGCTCGCCGAACTGCTGGGTATCCTCAACGGCGCCGGACGCCCCGTCGATCCGCGTCACGAAACCGTCGTAGGAGCCGGTCTTGGCTTCGCCAGCGATGGTGCCTGCAGTCGAGCCCGCCACATAGACCTTGCCGCCGGAGACAACGACATCGGCAAGCCGGTCTGTGCCGCTTGTACCGATATAGGTCGTATAGTCCGCCGACAGCGAGCCGCCGCCATCGGTCACCTTGGCAACGAACCCGTCGTAGCCGCCAGCGAGGCTGCCGTTCTGGGCGGCAGCACCACCGGCGGTAAGTGCCGAGGTCGTCGTGCCCACGAGATAGACGTCGTTGCCATCGACCCTAAGCCCTTCGACCGAGCCACCGGTACCAAGATAGCCGAAATCGACCGTATCAATCACCGAGAAATCGGTGGCATCGAGCTTGCGGACGACGGCATTGCCGCCTTCCTCCGCCGCCACCAGGATATTGCCGTCGGCCGATACCGCCACACCTTTGATGCTCTCGTTCGAGCTGGTGCCGTAAACAGCGGACGCGAGCTTGCTGCCCGTATCGCCGTCAAGCTTCAGGAGAAGCCCGTCCTTGGCGCCGGAAAAGCCCGAGGTGGAGCTGATGCCGGCCTTGGTGTAACCGCCAAGGATGATGTCGCCCGCCGCATCAACGGCTAGGGACAGGCCGCTCGTCTCGCCTGCGGTATCGAGCTGGTACCGGAAGATCTCGTCACCGCGCTTCGAAAGCTTGGTGACGAAGGCATCGGTGCCATCAATCACGTCTTTCGTGGAAAGCGCACTGTTCGTCTGGCCTGCGACGATCACATTGTCTTCACCGTCAATGGTGATCGCATAGCCCGAGGCACTATCAGCAGCACCCAGAAGACGGGAGAAGACCACATTGCCGGTGCTGTCGAACTTGGTGAGGAACACATCCTGCGTATCGGCGGCATTGATCTGGTGGCCGAAGCTGCCAGTCGTCGTGCCGATCACATAGACATTGCCTTCGCTGTCCGTCGCGATCTTGGACGCGGACGTATCGGCATTCACGCGGTTCTTGGCATCGATATTGGTGATCGAGGTGGCGTCTTCGTCCTCGGCTTCCGCTTCTTCGGCGGCCGCGTCCTCGCCGATCACATCGGCGCGGCTTTCGGCCAGCATCTTGTCGCGCATTTCCTTGATCCGGGGATCGATGTCGTCGTCTTCCTCGTCCGAAACCAGGCCCTTGAACTCGGTACCGCCAAGATCGACGCCCGAGAAGGAGAAAGTGTCATCCACCGTAATCGTGCCGGAGAGGTTGTTCAGTTCGGTCACCCGGCTGGTGATGGCGAAGGCATCGTCAAGCTGCAACACGGCAGAAGACACATAAAGTGTGGGCTCGCTGGCTGCGGCCTCGAACTTCGCATCCTCCAGGATCGTGCCTTTCACGCGGATCGCATAATCACCGGTGCGGCTGTCCTGGGCTGCCACAAACCGGGTGGAATATTTGGAAACCGGGTTGCCCTCGCCGTCCACCATCGGGTTGCCCAGCTCGTCTTCAGCTTGCAGTGCCTCGATCTTCGAATTGATAAGGTCCGTCACCGCCTTCAGCGACAGCGTGCCGCCGATCTCGGAAAGGTCGACCGTGAAAGTGTCGCTGTCCAGCTGATCACCTGCCACACTGTTCTTCGACAGGGTGACGGTGAAAACCTCGGTGCCGGTCAGCCCTGCTACCGCATCGGTCGCAGTCTCGGCGACAGGCTTGCCATTATATTCCGAAGCGTTCTTGCCAAGGCGCGTCGTCGTCTCGGTCTTGTATTGCTTGTCGCCCAAAAACAGGTCGAGATTGTTGAGCGACGTGGAGGCGAGATAGTCGCGCACCTCGGTGAGGCCGGATTTGAAAAGCGTGTCGAGCTGCGCGATCGTCGAAGCCGTCGTCGACTTCTGCGAGGCATATTCCGCCAGCACCCGCAGGTTGTTCAGCGCCTTGTAAAGCACGAAGGTCGCCTGCTGGTCGGGGTCGCTTGCCACGCCCTTGATATCCGAATCCTTCAGATTGATGAAGGAATTGAGCCCACGCACCTCGCGCACCTGCTGCTCCAGCGAGCGCGGCGTCTCGGCATTCTCCCATGGCGGGGTGGTCAGCGTGTTGGTGGGGGTGCGCTGGTTGAGCTTGGCGCGGTCTTCTGCCGACAGGCTGTTCAGCGCGGACTGGGTGAGCTTGGCATCATTGATGGCAGAGAGAAGCGAGGTCGAAATGCCAACAATGGTCGGCCGGAAGGATTGAGTATTTCCCCCGAAAAGGCCGCCCGTACCGCTGATATTTCCAAAAAACGCCACTTTTTCGCGCCTTCTGCTTTCCGCCCTTCAGGGTCACTCACCCGGCAATTCTTGCCGATATGGACATTCTTGCCCACCGAATATTCGCAAATCGCCCAAACGACTCGGAAAAATCCGGCAAATTCTGCCGCCAGATTGCATTCCGGCGGTTTTCACCCTACATCTTTGCAAGATGCATGACAGAATCCTTTGGCTGCCAGTGGCAGCATAACGGAAAAGGCGCAGGGAGGCGAGGCCGATGACGGCAATTTTCTGGCTTATCGATACGGTCCTCGGACTATACAGCACAGCGATCATCATCTGGGTGATCATGAGCTGGCTCGTTTCCTTCGGCGTGATCAACAGCTACCAGCCCTTCGTGCGCACCGTCATGGCCTTCTTCGACGCCATCACCGCACCGATCCTGAACCCGATCCGGCGCATCATCCCGCATGTTGGCGGCTTCGATATTTCGCCGATCATCTTGCTGTTGCTGATCCATTTCCTGCGCATCTTCATCGCGACCAGCATCGCGCCCGCCCTCGGGGTCTATGGATACTGACGCCCTCAAGGCTGTGGACGGCGGGCTGACCCTCGCCGTGCGCCTGACGCCGAAGGCTGCCGCCGGGCGGATCGACGGCTGGATCAGCGATGACGCCGGCAACTTGCGCCTGAAGGTGGCCGTCACCGTCGTGCCTGAAAACGGCAAGGCGAACGCCGCGCTCATCAAGTTTCTCGCCAAAAAACTCAAGTTGCCGAAAACAGCCGTAAGGCTTATAGGGGGCGACATATCGCGGCAGAAACTGCTGTTTCTTGAAGGCCCCGCCGATGCGGACGGCCTCGCCGCGTTCCAGGAAGAGATCACTGCCCGGCTGGCCGAGCTTGCCCCTTGAGCCCCTGACCGGACCAGAACGGGAGCCCGCCCATGACCGCCAGCATCATCGATGGCAAAGCCTTTGCCGAAAAAGTCCGCGCCGGTGTGACGGCGGACGTTGCCGCCCTCAAGGCCAGGCATGGCATCACGCCAGGCCTTGCCGTCGTGATCGTCGGCGAGGATCCGGCAAGCCAGGTCTATGTGAAAAACAAGGTGAGGCAGACAGCCGACACCGGCATGAACAGCTTCCATTTCGAACTGCCCGCCGACACGAGCGAAGCCGATCTTCTGGCCCGCGTCGAGGCGCTGAATGCGGATCCGGCAGTGAACGGCATCCTCGTGCAGTTGCCGCTTCCCAAGCAGATCGACGAAGCCAAGGTGATCGCCGCCATCGACCCTGCCAAGGATGTGGACGGCTTCCATGTGGTGAACTCCGGCCTGCTGGCAACGGGCGGCCGTGGCCTTGTGCCCTGCACGCCGCTTGGCTGCCTGCTGATGCTGCAGGACGCGCTTGGCGATCTTTCAGGCCTCAAGGCTGTTGTCGTCGGTCGCTCCAACATCGTCGGCAAGCCGATGGCGCAGCTCCTGCTGGACGCCAACTGCACCGTCACCATCGCGCACAGCCGCACGAAGGATCTGCCCGGCGAAGTGAAAGCCGCCGATATCGTGGTCGCCGCTGTCGGCCGGCCCGAAATGATCAGGGGCGACTGGATCAAGCCTGGGGCCACCGTGATCGACGTTGGCATCAACCGTATCGCGGCCCCGGAAAAGGGCGAAGGCAAGACCCGGCTTGTGGGCGACGTGGCCTTTGACGAAGCGGCAGCCGTCGCCGGGCGCATCACGCCGGTGCCGGGTGGTGTGGGGCCGATGACCATCGCCTGCCTTCTCCGGAACACCGTGACGGCCACTTGCCGCCAGCACGGGCTTGACCCGAAGGCCATCTGACGCCACCCTGTGGCGCAGTTCCGCCCAACTTCATCAGGGATAACGGGTTTTCGCCATGCTCGACGCGTTTGCAACCGCTTTCATCACGCTTTTCGTCATCGTAGACCCGGTGGCCATCGCGCCCGTGTTCGCAAGCCTCACGCAGGACGCGCCGAAGGATCACCAGCGCAAGATGGCGATCAAGGGTGTGGTCGTCGCGACCGGCATCCTTTTCTTCTTCGCGCTCGTGGGCAAACCCTTCCTTGGCGCCATGGGCATTTCGATGGACGGCCTCAGGGTCGCCGGCGGGATCATGCTTTTCATCATCGCGCTTGAAATGGTGATGGAAAAGCGCTTCGAGCGTAAGGAAGAAAGCGCCCACAAGATGGAAGACTATTTCGAGGATATCTCGGTCTTCCCGCTTGCCCTGCCGCTCCTTGCCGGCCCCGGCTCCATTGCCACTGTCATGCTGTTGATGACCAATGTGGAAAACGATCTACCCGGGCAGCTCATGGTTTATCTGGCCCTTGGCCTGACCATGCTCATCACGCTCGGTTTCCTGTTCGCCGCCGGCAAGGTGATGCGCGTGCTTGGACCCTCGGTCAACGGGGTGATCACCCGCGTGCTCGGCATCATTCTGGCTGCCTTGGCCGGCCAGTTCGTCCTTGACGGCCTGAGAAATACCTTCGTCGGCGGCTGACGCCGGCTGAACCCTCCCCCCGAGAAGAAACTGGAGTTCACGTTGAAACAGCTACCCCTTCTTGCCACAGCGCTTTTCTTGCTTGCCGCGTGCGATACCGAAAGCGAGGCCCCTGCGTCGGCCCCGTATCTGATCAATGAAGCGGCCTACAAGGAAAGCGTCGCCACGCTATCGTCCGACGAGTTCGGCGGTCGCGGCCCGGCGACGCCCGGCGAGGACAAGACGGTCGAATTCATCGCGAAAGCCTTTGCGGACGCCGGCCTGAAGCCAGCGAACAATGGCAGCTACGAGCAGCAGGTGCCGCTCGTTTCCATCGAGGCACTGGGGGCGCCAATGCTTTCCGTGACCGGTGGCAGCGAGCCGCTCGCCCTCGCCTACCGCGCCGATCAGGTGATCTGGACCCGCCGCGAGCAGGAAACAATCGCTGTCGCGGACGCCGAGCTTGTGTTCGTAGGCTATGGCATCAACGCACCGGAGCGGAACTGGAACGATTATGAAGGCGTCGACATGACCGGCAAGATTGCCGTCATCCTCGTCAACGATCCGGGTTTTGCCACCGGCGACGCGAAGCTCTTCAACGGCAAGGCCATGACCTATTATGGCCGCTGGGACTATAAATTCGATGAAGCTGCGCGTCAGGGTGCCATCGGCGCCATCCTGATCCATGAAACCGCTCCCGCAGCCTATGGCTGGGTGACGGTCGACAGCAGCTGGACCGGCGCCAAGTTCGGTCTCGTGCGCGAAGATAAGGGCGCCTCGCTTTCCGCCTTCGAAAGCTGGATCACCACCGAGTCCGCCGACAAGCTGTTCGCGGCCGCAAGCCTTGATCGCCGCGCCCTTGAAGCCGCTGCCCTGAAGCCCGGCTTCAAGGCCGTGCCGATGAACCTCGCTGCCTCAACCGAGTTTTCGAACAAGGTGGACCATGTGACCTCGCGCAACGTCGCCGGCATCGTCGAGGGCAGCGAGAAGCCGGACGAATATTTCGTCTATATGGCGCACTGGGACCATCTCGGCACCGATCCCTCGATCGAGGGCGACGGCATCTATAATGGCGCGCTTGATAATGCCACCGGCACGGCCGGCCTTATCGAGCTTGCCCGTGCCTTCGCCGGCGCGCGCGAGAAGCCGAAGCGTTCGGTGCTGTTTGTGGCCGTGACGGCGGAAGAACAGGGCCTTCTGGGCTCGGCTTACTATGCCGCCCATCCGCTCGTCCCGCTCGCCAAAACCGTTGCCGGGCTCAATATGGACGGCATCAACAATTTCGGCCGCACGAAGGATGTCACCGTCACCGGTTATGGTAATTCGGAGCTTGACGGCCTTCTCGCGAAAGCGGCCGAAAAGCAGGGCCGCGTGATCGTGCCCGACGCACATCCCGAACATGGCGGCTTCTACCGGTCGGACCATTTCTCGCTGTCGAAACGCGGCGTGCCGATGATCTACCCCGGCAGCGGCACCGACCATGTGGAGCGCGGCAAGGCCTATGTGGCGGCTGTCGAGGAAGCCTTCCTGCGCGATCATTATCACGCCGCGTCCGACGAACTGACGGACGACTGGGTGTTTGACGGCGCAATCGAAGACCTGACGCTTTATTACCACTTTGGCCGCTCGATCACCGATACCGGCATCTGGCCCGCCTGGAACGAAGGCACCGAGTTCAAGGCCGCCCGCGAGGCAAGCCTCAAGGGCTCAGACAAGGCTCAGTAAGGCCACAAGCGTGACGGCCGAAAGGCCGGTGGAAATCAGGACGGTGCTGGCGGTACGCCGCGGCGCCGTCTGGTAGCGGGCAGCGATGGTGTAGGGGATGATCCCCGTGGGTAGCGCCGCCATCACCGTCGCCACGCCGACCCATAGAGGCGGCAGATCCAGCACAAAATGCAGAAGGGCATAAACCGCGACCGGTACGCCGAGGAGCTTCAGTGCCGTGGCGGTGAGCGCCGGGCGCAAGTCACCCGCGATACTGACCCCCGCAAGCGACATGCCGCCCGCAAAAAGACCGACAGGGGCAGCAGATGCGCCGAAAAGGCCGGTCAGCCGGTCGAGCCACGCTGGCACCGGGATTTCAAGCCCCGTCCAGACAAGGGCGGTGCCGAGCGCCATCAGGATCGGGTTTGAAACCACGCTGATGGCGGTCGCCCTGATCATCGCATGCGATATGGCGCCAGCCTTGGCGCGTTCCATCACGAAAGTGGTGGCGGTGACAAGTGTGAGCGAGTGGAAGGCGAGGATCATCAGGTAAAGCCGCACGCCTTCCGGCCCGAACTTGCCTTCGATGATGGGGTAGCCGATGAACATGCCGTTCGCGAAGCAGACGGACAGCGCAAACACCCCCTGCTCGGCAAGGCTGCTGCCGAAGATGAAGCGGGTGATGAACATCGAAGCGATATAGACAAGCGCCAGCGCGCCATAATAGCCGCCGACCATCAGCATCTCGTGCCCGCCCGGCAGAGGCCTGACCGCAATCGAATGGAACAAGAGGCACGGCACGGCGATAAGCATCACATAGCGCATCAGCGCGGGCGTGACGCTTTCGTCAAACAACCCGCGCCGGCCAAGCCCGTAGCCGAGCATCATCGCGAGGAAAACCGGCGCGATGATGGTCAGGATCTCGGCCATGCTGTGTTGTTACCCCTTCAGCGTGCCGCGCTGCTTCAGGAGCTTGAGGCGGAGCGCGTTCAGCTTGATGAAGCCGGCGGCGTCGCGCTGGTCATAAACCGCGTCTTCCTCGAAGGTGACGTGGGCGAGCGAATAGAGGCTGAAGGGGCTCTTGCGGCCAACAATCGTGGCCGAGCCCTTGTAGAGCTTCACGCGCACGGTGCCGGTGACAAACTCCTGGCTCTTGTCAATGAGGGCCTGCAGCATCTCGCGCTCCGGGCTGAACCAGAAGCCGTTATAGATAAGCTCGGCATAGCGCGGCATGATCTCGTCCTTCAGGTGCGCCGAACCCTTGTCGAGCGTGACCTGTTCGATACCGCGGTGAGCCATCAGGAGGATGGTACCACCGGGGGTCTCGTAAATGCCGCGCGACTTCATGCCGACGAAACGGTTCTCCAGGAGATCAAGACGTCCGATGCCATGCTTGCCGCCAAGCTCGTTGAGCTTGGTAAGGAGCGTGGCCGGGCTCATCTTCACGCCGTCGATGGCGACGGGATCACCCTTTTCGAACTCGATTTCCACATATTCGGGCGTATCGGGGGCAGCTTCCGGCGAAACCGTGCGGCTGTAGACGAACTCTTCCGCCTCTTCCCACGGATTCTCCAGTGCCTTGCCCTCGCTTGAAGTATGCAGGAGGTTGGCGTCGACCGAGAAGGGCGCTTCGCCGCGCTTGTCCTTGGCGATCGGAATCTGGTTCTTTTCGGCAAACTCGATGAGCTTGGTGCGGCTCGTCAGGTCCCACTCGCGCCAGGGAGCGATCACCTTGATGCGTGGGTTGAGGGCATAATAGCCAAGCTCGAACCGGACCTGGTCATTCCCTTTGCCGGTGGCGCCGTGGCACACGGCATCGGCACCCACCATCTCGGCGATTTCGATCTGGCGCTTGGCAATCAGCGGCCGGGCAATCGAGGTGCCAAGGAGATAAAGGCCTTCGTAAAGCGCGTTGGCACGGAACATCGGGAACACGAAATCGCGGACAAATTCCTCGCGCAGGTCTTCGATGAAGATTTCCTTGATGCCGAGAAGTTCGGCTTTCTTGCGCGCGGGCTCCAGCTCTTCGCCCTGGCCGAGGTCAGCCGTGAAGGTCACGACCTCGCAGCCATAGGTGGTCTGCAGCCATTTGAGAATGATCGAGGTGTCGAGGCCGCCCGAATAGGCGAGGACAACTTTCTTGATCTTGTCCGACATTGGTGGGGAACTCCCGGAATGAAAGTATGTAAGCGGTGCGCGAGTATAGCGGCGCTTCGGGGTCGGTCAATCGCTTTAAACGGCTATTTTCCTACCATTTCGGCCCTATTTCGGCACCGCCCACACCAGATATCGCCCCTTGCCACCCGCGGTGATCGCATCGAACGGAAAACAGGTGACAAGAAGTAGCCCGGCTTCGTCGCCGCCGCCCGGCACATAAAGCGCGTCCTCGTTTGCCACCCAGTGGCGCTCTACCCGCCATTCGCGCGTGTGCCCACCCGGTTCCGCCGTCACGATCAGATCGCCTTCGATAAGGCGGCCAAGTGCGGCGAAATGCGTGTCCCGGTGGCCAAACACCAGATGTGCCGCCCCCATGCGCTGGTGCACGGGACCAAAGGCAAGCGCGCGCATCGTGGCGCCTTCAAGCACGAAACGATCCAGTCCCACGGCGGGGGCTGTCAATTGCCAGCGCGGCGGCGCATCGGCCCACGGCCACGGCTTTTCCGGCTTGCCGGTTTCGGCCGAGCGTTCGAAGGCCGCTTCGATCAGCACGGGGGCGGCGAAGGCCTTGGCGGCAATGAGCCCGGCCCTGCCCCCTTCGACAAGCGCGACGAGGGCCAAGGCCCCCGCCGCCGCACCATAAAGCCAGCGCTTCATGCCGTCCGCCGCCGGGCGAGGGCATAGAAGAAGCACGCGGCCAGAAGGGCAAGGAACGCAGCATAGGCATGAAGGCCAAGACCCGCCGCCGTTTGCGGCCCGAAGAATTGTTTCGCACTGGTGCCTTCGGGCAAGTTGCCTTCAGCGACCTGACGGTCCAGCCCCTCATTTTCCGGCCGGCTGATCTTTTCTTCGACCGCCACGAAGCTCGTGTAGGGGGTGAGAAGCCGGTGTTCGAGCGCGATATCGACAATCGCCTGCCGGTTGGCATCAATGTCGCGCCGGATGGCGGCATCGTCCATCAGCCCTTCGACCTTGCGCCGCGCCCAGAGGCTCGCAATACCCTTGCCCTTCTCCGCACTTGCCGGATCAAGGCTTGTCTGCCACGGCCGCCCGGTGCCGTCCGTGCCCTTCAGGACAAGCGGCCCGCTGCCGCCGGCTTTCAGGGCGAAAACAACAGGCCGCGTGCCATAAAGATCGGGCAGTGCCGTCGGCGCCATGTCGACACCCTGAGCATCAAGCGCGAGGCCGGTGAGTGACGGCCGCGCCATATCGGCATAGAGCGCCTTCATGGCTTCTGCCGCCTTCGTCAGGTCATCGATCTGGATATGGATGCCCCGGCCCATTTCAGCGGCCTTGCGCATGAACCAACCGTTGGGGGCGGGGCCAACACCGACCGTGAAGAGGCGGGCCTTTCCGGCCCCCGCCTTCACCTGCGCAAACAGGGCGGCTTCATCGCCAACCGCCCCATCGGTGAGGAAAAGGATCTGGCGCAGGGTCTCGCCCTCGCCGGTCTGGTTCAGGGCCGCGGCGAGCGCTGGTGCCATCTCGGTACCGCCATCGGCAGCGAGCCCCATGACCCATTCCTTCGCCTTGTGGAGCGTTTCGGGGGTGGCCGTGCGCAGGGAACCGAACAGTGGATGAAGCGCGCTTTCAAACGCGATGATATCGAACCGGTCCTCCGGCGCCATCAGGTCGAGCCCCGACAGGAGCGCTACCTTTGCTTCCATGATCGAACGCCCGCTCATCGAGCCCGAGATATCGATCACGAAGGTCACATCGCGCGGCGGTACGGCACGCGGGGCATCGCCGCGCGGCGGCAGCACAAGGCCCAGAAGATAGCTTTCCTCTTCCTTCGTTTCGCGGAACAGCATGGCCGCCGGCATTTCGCCCGCCCGGTACCGCCAGTTGAGGATCAGGTCGCGGTTCGCGGGTTCGGTTCCCGCCGCCAGCTCGGCCTTCAATGTTTTGCCCTCGCCGGTGATATCGAGCTTGTGCG
This sequence comes from Pseudokordiimonas caeni, assembly GCF_026719705.1. Classification (GTDB taxonomy): domain Bacteria; phylum Pseudomonadota; class Alphaproteobacteria; order Sphingomonadales; family Kordiimonadaceae; genus Gimibacter; species Gimibacter caeni. The sequence goes on from NZ_JAPPRR010000002.1 coordinate 320,563, forward strand.
ACGGGCTCTCGATCGCGTCGATGGCATGGGAAGCTCCGAAGCTCGCGTGGAAGCTTGTGGGGTTCGCCTTGCCGTCTGCCGAATAGAAAACCTCGCCTTCAAAAAAACGGTCTGCTACGCGCGGGGTGGCTTTCACTTCCGAATGGTAACGCGGGGTGATGGCTTGCGGCAGTCGCCAGCGGAAGGTATCGCCTTCCATGCCCGCCATCGACTGCAGGCCGATTTCAACCGTCACGTCACCATGTGGCGGGATGTTGCCGACGAGCGTTGCAAAAATGTTCGGCCGGTATTCGCGCAGGAGCGCGGCTTTCTTGCCGGCGCGAACGGCCTCGTTATAGGTGCGCTGGGCTTCTTCCTTCTCCTTGATGGTCCCGACGATGCGCCGGTCACCGACCGTCAGCACCATCGTATCGACCGCTGCATTATCGGGTAGCGGAAAGCGAAAAAGCCCCTCGCTCCAGAAATCGCTGTCGTTACGGAAGGTTTGCTTCACGGTCAGTCGTACAATAGGTCCGGAGATCTCGGCGCCGATATCGCTTGAAACCATCAATGCGGGGCGGGTGACCTCCGGCTTGCCTTCGGGCTCCATCGCGCGGATTTCCATCCCGGCGTTCGGGACCGTGCCGGTGGAGGCCTGACCGGGCGAGAGGCCGGCCGCGATGGAGAGAAAGAAGATACAAAGGAAACGCACGACTGGGCCGGTTTGCATGGCCGCCTCCTATGGCTGAGGGGTGGGTGAGGCAGGCATCATCAAGGGCACTTGTGCCGGGCGCAGGGCGGGCTGATGGCAAGCGCGTGATCAATTGCGGCAGGCCAAGGGCACGGCACACCGGGCCTGAAGCTTTGACGACCGCCAAAGCCGGCGTTAAGAGAGACCGAACGGAGTGACCTGATGACCCATACCTTCCCTGCCCCACCCCGCCTGACGCGCCCGAAACTGAAGCGCGCCTTCCTGCATATCGGCACGACGAAGACGGGGACGAGCAGCATCCAGCAGCGGCTTTTCCGCAACCGCGACAATCTCCGGGGCGCCGGCATCCTTTATCCGGCCAACGAAGCGAACCATGTTTTCTTCGCGTCGGCTTTCCGGCTGGACCCGACCGAGATTTCGAACAATCTGCGCGAGGGGCTGGGGCAGCCGACCCTGCTGGCCCGCCATATCGAGCGCGAGTTTGAAAAACTGACGGCGGAAATAGACGCCTTCACCGGTGACACGTTTGTCATTTCGAGCGAGTTTCTGAGCGACACCCCGCCCGAGGGCTGCATGGCCATGGCCGCATGGCTGAAGGCGGTGGCGGAAGAGGTGACCATCGTCTGCTATATCCGCCATCCGGTATTCCATGCCATCTCGTCGGCGCAGCAGGTGATCCGCGCCGGCCTGCGGACACTGGAGCAGACCGAACAGGAGCTTTATTTCTACAGCCCCTCGAATTCCCTGCCCCGCTTCATCGACGCCTTCGGGCGGCCACACATGCTTGTCCGCCCGTTCGAGCGGGAGGCCCTGAAGGACGGCGATGTGGTTACCGATTTCCTAGGGGTCGTCGGCGAAGAGGCCGCTATCCTGACCAATGACGCACCGGCGGAGGCGAACCCGGCCATGAGCCTTGAGGCCGCGCTCATCGCTGATGCGCTGATGCAGAAGGAAGCTTACAGGCAGGATGGGGACTGGAACCCGAACCGCGCGCGCTCGCACGGCTTCAACCATATCCCCGGCACACCCTTTTCGTTCAGCAAGGCGGCCTACAAGCGCCTGACCCAGCAGGCGGCGCCCGATGTGCGCTATCTGAAAAAGGTGTTCGGGGTTACCTACCGCAAACTGCCGCCGAAAAGCATCAAGGACCCGAAGCCTGCATGGGGACCCGAAACCATCGAAGGGCTCGCCGAGCATATCAACAAGCTGGCGCTTGAGAGCCAGCACGCCCGGGCCAAGGTTTTCTTCCTGAACGCACGGGAAGCCATGCGGAACGGCAACCGGCAGAAGGCATTGTTCGGCGTTCAGCGCGCCCTGGTGCTGAAACCTGAATTCCCGCAAGCCGCGATGCTGCTGTGCCGTCTGCTGCGGGCGCAGGGCCGGCTTGACGAAGCGATCACGCAGGCCAGGCGCCAGATCGAACTGCGCCCCGATTTCGAGCCGATGCGGGTCTTGCTCGCCCGGCTTGAAGCCAACGAAGACGAAGACGCCGGCTGACCGATCAGCCGGTGACCCAGCCAAGCGCGCTGTCGGAAGCTTCCATATGGGGCACGCCGGCAGCAGCGGCTGCCGCCTCACGGTCGCGTTCAGCGCGTGACTTTTTCTCGGACGCTGATTTCAGCTGGCCGCATGCCGCCATGATGTCGCGCCCGCGCGGGGTGCGGATCGGCGCCGAGATACCGCCTTCATAAACGATATCCGAGAAACGCTGGATCTGCGCCCACTCGCTGCATTCATAATTGCTGCCCGGCCACGGATTGAACGGGATGAGGTTCACCTTGGCCGGCAGCTTGTATTTGCGGATGAGGCGCACGAGTTCTTTCGCGTCCGCGTCACTGTCGTTGATGCCTTTCAGCATCGTATATTCGAACGTGATGCGACGGGCATTGTGCGCGCCCGGATAATTGGCGCAGGCCGTGAGCACCTGCTCCAGATTATATTTCTTGTTGATCGGCATGATTTCCGAGCGCACATCATCACGCACGGCATGGAGGCTGACCGCAAGGTTCACACCGATTTCCTGCCCCGCGCGTTCCATGTGCGGTACGACACCGGACGTTGAAAGCGTGATCCGGCGGCGGGAAAGCTGGATGCCTTCCTCGTCCATCACGATCTCCAAGGCCTTCTTCACGTTATCAAAGTTATAAAGCGGCTCGCCCATGCCCATCATCACGATGTTGGTGACCCGACGGCCTTCGGTGGGGTTTTCCCACTCGCCAAGGTCATCGCGAGCGACCATCAGCTGGGCGACAATTTCAGCCGCCGTCAGATTGCGCACCAGCTTCATCGTGCCGGTGTGGCAGAATTTGCAATTGAGCGTGCAGCCGACCTGGCTGGAAACGCACAGCGTGCCGCGGTCTTCCTCGGGGATATAAACCGTCTCGGCCTCGTTGCCGTCAGCGAAGCGGATCAGATATTTGCGGGTGCCGTCGTTCGAATATTGGGCTTCCACCACTTGCGGCCGGTCGATCACGAAATGGTCCGCCATCAGGGCGCGCACGTCTTTCGACACGTTGGTCATGGCCTCGAACGAGGTGACCCCGCGATGATACAGCCAGTGCCACACCTGGGTGGTGCGCATCTTGATCTGCTTTTCGGGCACGCCGATTTCAGCAAGCGCCGCCTTCAGGTCCTCGCGGTCGAAACCGAGGATATTGCGCTTGCCTTCCTTGAGGGCGGGATCGGTACGGTCGGCCACAATGGGCTCGACCCCGGACGGGATCTGCATCATCTTCTCTCTCCTGCCTTTCAGACACGGGAGGTCTTCCAGGACGCTTCGGGCACAGGGGCGTTCCACCCCCGTGCGGGTTTCAAGGTGCGGGCGGCTTATACGCTCAGTTCACGCTGCTGTCCAGTGCGAGCGTCGGTGCAGGCTTCGGCCGAGGCGCTTCCCCAAACACCCCGAAGAGCGGCCGGATGAGCGGGAACGGGCGGATCAGATAGTGATAACCGAGCCCGCAGCCGAGCGTGGTGAGGGTCACAAGCGCAATGAACTCGGCAGGTGCCGAGAGGCCGAAGCCCGACAGCCACACGGCGGCAATCACGATGATTGTCTGGTGCAGGATATAATAGGGGAAGACCGCGCGGGTGAAGTAGCCGAGCATCGGGTGCGGGCGGTTGAGATGCGCCTGCGCGAAGCCCAGAAGGCTGAGGATGGCGGCCCACGCGTAAAGGACCCGGACGGCGTGCGCAACGGCGATCGCCACATCATGCCCCGGCATCAACGCGTCCCAGTTCACCCAAACGGGCGTGAGTATGGCCCCAAGTGCGACGGCCACACAAAGACACGCGCGCCACGACCGCGCCAGTACCCGCCAGAAGGCATCGCTTTTGGCAACCAGAATGCCAAAGGCGAAGATGGTGAAATAGTTGGCGTGGGCATTCCAGTCATCGACAAGCGCGTGGGTTGTCGGGAACCATTCATCGAGCGTGAAACGATAGAGGATGAAGGGCAGCAAGGGGACCAGGAGTATCCCGCCCCGGCCCATCAGCGCTTCGAAACTCCCGCCTTCCAGCTTTGCGGCAATCTGGCGAAGCACTGGCATCAGGGCAATCGCGACCAGCGAATAGACGAGCAGATAGACCACATACCAGAGATGGTTCCATGTCGGCACGATGATGCTGAAGCTGCTGTCCGCTGCCAGATAACGTACCCAGAAATCGAGATAGCCGGGCGTGATCTCGCCCTTCGTCAGCAGCTCGAAATAGGATTGCGGCGTTACGATCACCGCCATCCCGAAGGCGACAGGCACGAACAGGCGCAGGAAGCGTTTGCGGGCAAACGCGCCCGCCGGTGCCTTGTCGGCAGCAAAGCGGAAGGCGACACCCGAGATGAAGAAGAGCAGCGAAAGGCGCCACGGGTTCAAAAGCATCATGGCAGGTTCAGCCCAGTGGCCGGCATGCGGGCTTTTGACGTGCCAGTCCCACGTCACATAATACATGCCGATATGATAGAAGATCAGCAAGCCGAAGGCGATGACGCGCAGCCAGTCAAGATCATAGCGGCGCGCGGGGTTGGTGATGGCTGTCATGGCTCGGAGCTCCTTGTTTGTTGTGCCGAGCCTGCCTTCGATGCCTCATCGCCGCCACTGTCCGGGGGTGAACGTCACAGCCGCCGGGACAAGCGGTAATGCCGATGATTACCCTAGGGACAAACGGTATCGCCTTCGGGACAAGCGGTAGGACACCCGCCCCATAAGGCTTTGCGGGGCGTACGGGGCGGCGCTAGACTGCTTTCCATGATGAAACATCTGGCAAAGGGCTATCTGGATCACTTCCGTCGGCACAAGGGCTTTGTGCTCGCCGTGATCGCTATTACCGGCGTTTTTCTGGTGGTGAATGCGAACACGATGGTGAGCGACTATGAAAGCGTCGGCCAATCCATCGACTGGCGCAAACCGGTGCTTTACGAATTCACCAGTGCGCTTGCCATCCTGATCATGCTGCCCGGCATCATCGCGACGGGAGAGCGCTGGCCGCCGCGTGGGGGCACATGGTGGCGCCACCTGCCCGTCTATCTTGCCAGCACCATCGTCTTTTCCGCCGGGCATATCACCCTAATGGTGCTGATGCGGATGGCGGCGTTTCCGCTGTTGTTCGATGGCGACTATGATTTCTTCTACCGGGGACTTGGGGCAGTCCCTTATGAATTCTGGAAGGATGCCCGCACCTTCGTACTGCTGTTCGGCGGTTTCATCCTGTTTGGCGATGCCCTGAAGGCAGCCGCGAAGCGCAGCGGCGGCCTGCCGATCGAGCTGAAAAGCGGTGCGACCCGCATCCTTCTTGACCCCGCCGATTTCCTGTTCGCCAAGGGTGCCGCCAACTATGCCGAAATCACCAGCGGATCGGGCGAAAGCCTTGCGCGCATCACGCTATCCGAGCTGCAGGAAAAACTGGCCGCCGAGGGCGTGCCCGCAGTGCGTATCCACCGGTCCTATATCGTCAACCGCGCGGCAATCCGCACTATCGACCCCATCGCCGGGGGCGACATGAAGCTGACACTGAAAGACGGCCGCACCCTTCGCGCCAGCCGGCGCTACAGGGCCGAGCTTGAAGCTTCTCAGTAGCCGCAGGCCTTGCTGATTGCCTTGAAAGCGGCGGTAAAGCCCGACAGCGAATAGGTATCGGTGGTTTTGGTGCCGCGCGACGACATGCCCTCAACCGTGAGGCTGGAGCCTCGCTGCATGGCCGCCACGATCCGGGCGTCATCGGCGGCGTCATAGGCCCAGGCGCCGTTGCCATCGACAAAAAGCTTGAAGCTCGTTTTGCCGTCGACCGTGAATTTCACATCCTGCCCCGGTTTCAGCGGATAACCGACCACGGCATTCACCTCGCCCTTCCGTTTCTGGCCGGGCATGTGGGAAATGGTGATGTAGATATCGCCGCGCCGCGCGCCGGATTTGGAAACAGCGCTCTTTTTCGGCACCGAGATCATGTAGCAGGTCTTGGATTTGCCGCTAACATGCGTCAGCGCGTCCCAGTCGCGATAACTGCCAAGGATGTCGCGCTTTCCCTGGGCCGTGGCCGGCATCGCTGCCGTGGTCACAAGGGTTGCCAGCATCGCCAGCGCGGACATCATACGCATCGTCATTCGCCTTTCTTTGAACTATCCCGGAGGGCTCCCTGCCCCACCCTTATTACGTCTTTGCGCGGGGGACAAGGGTTCGCCCGACACTAACCTTCACACCATCCTCGCGCACCACCCTGCCACCATGCAAATGGGGGCTGCGTTCCTCGACAGCCTGCCCCGCCATCACCGGCCGTTCGGCAAAACCGCCAAGCACGCGGGCGCGGTCATACATCACAATCGCCCCGGCCGTTGCCACATTCAGGCTGAAGGCCGTCGGGATACGGATCAGCGCGTTGCAACGAGCCACCGTATCGGGGCTCAGGCTCGTGCGTTCACCGCCAAGGATATAGATAGCCTGTGTGGGGTGGCGGAATTCGGGCAAGGCCACGCTTTCATCGGTCATTTCAATGCCGACAAGCCGGCAGCCCTGCGGCATGGGCACATCATCCAGACTATCGAAGCTGTAGAAGGGGATCTGCTGCCACGATTTCGATGTATCGGTGAAAGGCACAGTGACGGCCTCGCCCGTGTCGGCACGCACCTTGGGGTTCACCGCAAAGGCGAAGGCCGCGCCAAAGGCATGGGCCGTGCGGATCAGGTTGCCGATATTGCCTTCCTTCGACGCCCCCTCGATGCCGATACCGAAATAGCCGCGCATCAGCCGCATGCCCCCCGGGCCAAACGGGTACGGTTGGCGTTGCGTCTGGTCTGGCTCTGGCGCATAAAGGGCATCCCTCGGGCGGTGGTTTCCTTTTTCTAGCCGCAAAGGGCGCATCGGGGCAAGGCTGCCGGACCGGGCGCAGGTTGAGATGACAGAAGACGAGAGAGACAGTCCGTATGAGCGACGCGAAATCCACCAACCTTTGGCGCAAGATTCTGACCGACTTCGGGCCGCTTATCCTTTTCTTCGTGGCCTTCAAGTTCGGCGGCATCATGGTGGCGACCGGTGTCTTCATGGCCTCGATGGTGGTGGCGATCATCGCCTCGAAGCTTCTGGACGGCAAAATCCCGCCGATGCTGTGGGTCACCTTCGCCATCGTCATCGTCATGGGGTCGCTGACGCTTTACCTGAATGACGAAACCTTCGTGAAGATGAAGCCTACCATTGTGAACGGCATCTTTGCCGTCATCCTTTTCTTCGGACTCATGACCGGCCGGCCGCTTCTCAAGACCGTGCTTGCATCGGGCTTTCCTCCGCTCGCCGAGCGCGGCTGGACCCTGATGACCCGCAACTGGGCCTTCTTCTTCGTGGCGATGGCAGCAATCAATGAAGCCGTCTGGCGCACGCAGTCCACTGATACGTGGGTGGATTTCAAGACCTTCGGCTTCCTGCCGCTGACCTTCCTGTTCGCGATCAGCCAGGCGCCGATCCTGAACAAATATCAGATCCGGGAAGACACTGACGAGGCGTAAGTCTCAAACATTCTCCCAACCCGGCGGATTGGTGAAGGGGGCGAAGTCGTCCCGGCCTGCTGTTTCCTGAAAATGACCGAGCGCCCAGTGCACGCTCGGAAAGGCGAGATCATCCCACGGGATATCCGCCATCTGGAAGAGGCCGACCTCAAGGCTTTCCGGACCGGGCTCGATGGCCACGTCTGTCAGCCTCGCCCGGTAAAACATCTGCACCTGGCTGATGCGCTTCACCGTGTAAACGCCCAGAAGATCAACAATCTCGATCTTGGCGCGGGCTTCTTCCCAGGCTTCGCGCATGGCGCCTTCGGCCGGGGTTTCGTGCAGTTCCAGAAAGCCGGCTGGCAGGGTCCAGTGGCCCTTCTGCGGATGGATCGCGCGGCGGCAAAGGAGAATGCTGTCGCCGTGCGTGACAACGGCCCCAGCAATGATCTTGGGGTTTTCGTAAGCGATAAAGCCGCAATCGCTGCAGACCAGACGTTCCATCTCGTCGCCGTCCGGCACCTTGCGCAAGAAATTGGCGGGCGTTCCGGGGGGTGCGGCCATGCTGCCGGTCAAACCCGAATATCGATGATCTGGCCAAGCGGCTGGCGGCGCTCTTCTTCCTGTCGGGCCGAAACGCGACCGAGCGGTGCCTCGCGCGTTGTGGTTCCAGCCAACGACTGCACCTTCTGCTGCGCCGCCTGAATCTCTTCCTCGCTCGACAGCTTTTCACGCGCCACAAGGCTGCGCCCGGTGCCATCCTGCTTCGCCCCGTCATAAGGCGTGCGAACGCCGCTTCGGGCCGCCGTGCGGTCCTGCGCATTCTGCTCTGTCTGGATCTGCCCTTGCAGCTGGCGTTGGAGCTGTGCTTGCAACTGCAGCGGGGTCTGATCGACTTTCATCGGAAGAAGACCTCGGTTCAACCCTCTTGTCGGGGGATGAGGGCCGTTCGGGCCCATCTTGTGCGGTCGCTTTTGCTGCCGTGATTCCCGGGCCGGGGCTAATAGCCCTGCCGTGGCTCAAGGCTCACCGGATTCCCGCAATTTGTCAAGAAGCGCGCGCAAGGAAGCCGCATCTTCGCCCGAAACTGCCGCTATTCCCTTCTCCAGAACAGCAATTGCAGCCTCGCGGTCGCCCAAAGTGAGTCGCGCACGGGCAAGCATCATCCATCCTGCCGGGTCATTCGGGGCCGACTCGAGCCGTGCTTCAAGCCGCGCCACCATGCTTTCGATGAAGGCCTGCCGCTCCTCCTCGCTCATCTGCGCGAAGGCGGCGACGGCATCGTCGGTCACAGCCGGCGGACGTGCGCCAAGCTCACGGAGGCGCGCGAGGGCCGCGTCGCGGTAAGGGCCGGGGCGGTCCACGCCATCGACAATCGCCTCGAAGCGCGAAATGGCCGTTGCCTGGTCGCCGCCCTGCAGGGCCGCGAGCCCGCGATAATAGAAAACCGCCGGATGGCCGGGGACATCCTTTTCGATTTCATTCAGCACCAGCTCGGCCGCCGGCGATACCTGCCCCTGCACAAGGGCCGTCAGGGCTTCCAGCTCATGCAGGCGCCATACATTGGGGCCGGTGGGTTCCATATCGGCGCGGCGGGCGAAGGCATTGGCGGCGGTGCCGAAGTCACCCACAGTTGCCGATACCTGCCCCAGGAATTCAAGCGCTTTCGGATCGTCCGGACTGGTTTTCAGCCGTTCCCTGATCCGCGCAATAGCCTCGGCATAGGTCGGTTCGCCCGGCATCAGGGGCTGATCCACAAGCCGCTCACGCTCGGGGATGGCGGCGGGCAGCATCGGGGCGCCGACACGCATGTAAAGTGCCACTGCCCCTGCCACCATCACGATGCCGAGCGCGAGCCGGAACCGCCAGTCAGCGGTCTTTTCCGGCAAAATCGTGCTGGCCGACCGGCGGTCTGCCATCTTCAACAGGCGCCGTTCGATCTCGGTCTCGGCCACCTTCGCGGCTTCGGCATCAATGAGGCCGCTCGCCAGATCCGCCTTCAGCCCGGCGATCTGCGCCTTATAGTGCGCCAGCGGATCCGGCATGGCGTCGGCCACCCGCGCGCGGACAGGCCACAGGAGGAAAAGGGCCGCCAGTAGCGCAAGCCCGGCGAACAGGAACCAGATCATCCGCGCGGCTCCTTCTCGTCCGCTTCAGCGGCTTCAAGGAGCGCTTTCAGCTTCGCTTCTTCCTCGGCACTCAAGGGCGGCGGCGGCGCGGCGCGGCGGCGCAGCAGGAGACCGGCAGCGACAAGGAGCAGGATAAGGACCGGCGACCCCCAGAGGATGAGGGTGCGGCCGGCGACCGGCGGCTTCAACAGCACCCAGTCGCCATAACGTTCTACAAGATAGGCTTTCACCTGATCGGTATCGTCCCCCGCTGCCATGCGTTCACGGATGATGACACGCAAGTCCCGCGCGAGATCAGCGTCCGAATCCTCGATCGACTGGTTCTGGCAGACAAGACAGCGGACCTCCTTCATCAGGTCGCGCGCCTCAGCTTCCTTCGCAGGATCATCAAGCGGCACTTCATCCACATCCACGGCATGCGCTGGCAAGGCGAAGGCAGCAACGAGCATCAGGCGGGCAAGCAGATGTTTCACCGGGCAGCCTCCACGGCGGGCAGGAGACGGGTTTCAAGCGCGTCACCCACGACCGGGCCCCAGTGGCGGTAGCGCACCATGCCATCGCCATCGATCACGAAGGTTTCCGGCACGCCGGAGACACCCCATTCGATACCCGCGCGGCCGCTTTCGTCCAGCACGACTTTATCGTATGGGTTTCCGAGCTCCTCGAGAAACGCGCGGGCGGCAGCGGGCTTGTCCTTGTAGGCAATGCCGATGATCTGCACCTTGTGCTCGCCCGCGAGCGCCATCAGGCTTTCATGTTCGGCACGGCAGGGCACGCACCAGCTGGCGAAGAAATTGACAATCACCGGTACCCCGCGCCGGAGATCCGCGGGAACAAGCGGCTCACCGCCCGGCTCCAGCGCATAAAGCGTCAGCGTCGGCGCCGCACGGCCGACAAGTGCACTATCGACTTCCGCCGGGTTACGGTCCCCCAACAACATTGCTCCCATCAACGCGACGAGCGCAACAAAGGCCGCGAGCGGCAGGAAAACCCAGGGACCCCTCATGCCGCCTTCTCCCGTGCGGCGGCAGCGCCAACGCGTGCCCGCCGGTCGGTGAGCGACAGAAGCCCGCCCGCCATCATCATCAGGGTGCCAAGCCAGAGGCCCGAAATTGCCGGCTTGAAATAAAGCCGCAGCGACCAGCGGCCGTCTGCGGCCACAGGCCCGATGGCCTCGCCGATCACGGCATACAGATCCCCCGTCACCAGCGGGCGGATGGCAGCCTCGGTCGTTTCCATCACCGGATCGCCGAAGGTGCGATCCTCAGGCGTCAGCACGGTGACAAGCTCGCCGTCCCTGCGCACACTCAGCGTGCCGCGCACCGCCGCATAGTTGGGACCGGCCACAGGCTCCACCTTGTCGAGCGTGAATTCATAGCCGCCCGCCATCGCAGTTTCACCGGGCGACAGCACGGTCAGCGTTTCACTGGTCCATGTCTCGCTGATGGTGATCGCCAGCACGAGGACGCCAAGCCCCATATGGGCGAGCGCCATGCCAAGCGCGGCACGCGGCAGGCGCACAAGGCGCTTGAGGCCCGCCATCGGCCCTTCGAAGAAGCGGATACGCTGCAGGATTTCAAGCTTGGCCGACACAATGAGCCAAAGGCCGAGCGCGAGGCCGAAGGCGCTCATCACATAGCCGCCAGCGGTGGCCCAGACGGTGCCGACAAACACCACGGCGGCGACGATCAGCGCCGGCAACAGGATACGGGCGGCGCGCGAGAGGCGCCCGCGCTTCCACGCAAGGAGAGGCCCAAGCCCGAGGGCCACAATCAGCGGGCTCATCAGCACGAGTGCTGCATAATTGAAGAAAGGAGCCCCCACGGATATCTGCGCCCCGCCTGCGGCTTCCACGAACAGCGGGTACAGCGTGCCGATCAGCACGACCGCTGCAAAGGTGGCGAGGAGAATGTTGTTGAGGACAAGTGCGCTTTCGCGGCTGACGAGCCCGAACAGCCCGCCGGGCGCAAGCGACGGGGCCCGCATGGCGAAAAGCGTGAGCGAGGCACCAACAACAAGTGCGAGGAATCCGAGGATGAAAATGCCACGTGTCGGATCCACCGCAAAGGCGTGCACGCTGGTGATAACGCCAGACCGCACGAGGAAGGTGCCCAGAAGCGAGAAGGAAAAGGCAACGATGGCCAGAAGGATCGTCCAGCTTTTCAGCGCATCGCGCTTTTCAACCACGATGGCGGAATGAAGGAGCGCCGAAGCCGCGAGCCACGGCATGAAGCTGGCGTTTTCAACCGGATCCCAGAACCACCAGCCGCCCCAGCCGAGCTCGTAATAAGCCCACCACGAGCCGAGCGCGATACCGCCGGTGAGGAATATCCAGGCCGCCAGCGTCCATGGCCGCACCCAGCGCGCCCACATCGGTGTCACTTCGCGCTCGATAAGCGCTGCGACCGCAAAGGAAAAGGCGACAGAAAGGCCGACATAACCGAGATAGAGCATCGGCGGATGGAAGGCGAGGCCAGGGTCCTGAAGCAGCGGGTTGAGCCCGTTACCTTCAAGAGGAGCCGGAGAGAGACGCTCGAACGGGTTGGATGTCACCAGAATGAACAGCAGGAAGCCAAGCGACAGCAGCGCCTGTACCGATAGCACCCGCGCCCGGAAGGTAAGCGGCAGGTTGCGGCCAAAGAGCGAAACAAGGCTCGCGAACAAGGTGAGGATCAGGACCCACAAGAGAAGGCTGCCTTCATGGTTGCCCCATGTGCCGGCAACCTTATAAAGCATCGGCTTTGCGGTGTGACTGTTGGCTGCAACAACTTTCAGCGAAAAGTCCGATACGATAAAACCGTGCATCAGCGCTGCGAAGGCGATTGCCACCATCAGGAACTGCGCGACAGCGAAGCTGTCGGCGAGGGCGATGAGCCCCATGTCTCGGCGTTTCAGGCCGACGGGCGGCACGATGCCTGCCATCAGGGCCAGAATGGTGGCGATGACGAGCGCGAAATGGCCGGCTTCAGCGATCATCGGCCGGCCATCTCTGCCGCTGTGGCAACACCTTCGGGGTGCGTGCAGGCAGCGGCATTCTTCGGCATGGTACCGGGCGGGGCATAGTTTTCGTCATGTTTGGCGAGCACGGTGTCAGCCACAAACAGCCCGGCTGTATCGAACGTGCCTTCCGTGACCACGCCCTGCCCCTCACGGAAGAGGTCCGGCAGGATGCCCCGGAAGCTGACCTTCACATCGGCCACACAGTCGGTGACGGTGAAAATATTGGTCACACCGTCGTCGCCCCGGTGGAAGCTGCCGGTTGCCACAAGGCCGCCGAGCTTCAGCCGGTCCCCCGGCTTCACGTCATGCTCGGCAATATCGCTTGGCTGCACAAAAAGGCTGAGGCTGTCGGAGCCGAGCGCATAGAGCACGAGACCCGTGGCGAGCCCAAGCGTGACGAGCCCTGCGGTGAGCACCACGAGGCGCTGGCTTTTTCGCGTTGTCAGGCCCTTCGCCATTCAGTTTCCCTCACCTTCGGCCATGATCCGTTCGCGCAGGCGCACAACATCGGCGGCGGCCTGCCGGGCTGCACCGCGCGTGCGCAGCCAAAGGCCGACAAGCGCCAATGCCACTATAGCATAGGACGCCCAGACGAAGACGGCATAACCACCCATATCAAGGAAATCGGCCATGTCAGATCCCCCTCAGCGACTGGCGCATCACGGCGGCCTTGCGGCGGTCGATTTCCAGCTTCATGCGGATGAGGAAGATCCAGACAAAATAGGCCTGAAAGGCGAGCGCCATGATGAAAAGCGGTGTGAGCATGCTGCCATCGATGGTGGAGCCGCCCATCCGCATCACGCTGGCGGGCTGATGGAGCGTGTTCCACCAGTCGACCGAAAACTTGATGATCGGGATATTCACGACGCCGACAAGCGCGAGGATCGATGCCGCACGGCCTGCCTTTTCCTCGTCCTCGATCGCGCGGTCGAGCGCCATGTAACCGAGATAGAGGAAGAAAAGCACGAGCACGGAGGTGAGCCGCCCGTCCCACACCCAGAAGGTGCCCCACATGGGCTTGCCCCAGAGGCTGCCGGTGACCAGCGCAAGGGCTGTGAAGGTGGCGCCGATGGGGGCGGCTGCCCGGCCCGCCAGCTGGGCGAGCGGATGACGCCACACGAGTGCGGTGAAGGCCGCGCCTGCCATGACCATATAGGTGAACATCGACATCCAGGCGGCGGGCACATGCAGATACATGATCCGCACGCTTTCGCCCTGCTGGTAATCGGGCGGGCTGGCGACGAGCGCGAGCCAGAGGCCGGGAATAAGCGCCAGAATCATCACCCACCGGGCCCAGGGCAGGATCCGGTCGGCAAGAGCGCCAAAGCGCGCGGGATTGGCATACTTGTGCATGCGCTTTACCTACATTCCCCGGGTGGCTGCGGCAAGTGCGACATCATGTCTCGCCTCATTCAAGCGAAAGCCGGATCGCTGCTGCCGCCGCAAGCGGGGCAACGGCAAGCGAGACGAGCGTGACGGCACCGAGCATGGCAAGGTGCGGCAGCGGGTCGGCGAAACCGGCGGCCGCTTCCACGGCGCCGGTCGCGAAAATCAGCACCGGCACATAAAGGGGCAGCACCAGAAGCGCCATCAGCGCCCCGCCTCGCCGCACCGCGACAGTAAGGGCCGCGCCAATCGCACCGATCAGGCTGAGCGCCGGTGTGCCCACAAAAAGCGTGATGACAAGCATGCCATAAGCCTTGTCCGGCAGGTTCATCAGGATACCAAGGAACGGGGTGACAAGCACCAAGGGCACAAGGGTCGCCAGCCAGTGCGCCAACACCTTGGCCATCACCACGAAACCAAGCGGCAGGGGCGACAGGGCGAGGTCATCAAGGCTGCCATCCTCGTAATCGGCCTGAAAAAGCCGGTCGAGCGACAGGAGCGAAGCAAGAAGGGCAAAGAGCCACAGCATGCCGGGCGCGATGCGGGCGAGCGTCTGGGGTGCCGGTCCAACCGCGAAGGCTGTCAGCGTCACCGCCATCAGGAAGAAGGCGAGCCCGAGCGCTGCCGACCCGCCCTGCGACCAGGCAAGCGCCATATCGCGGCGCACGACGGCGAGGAAACTGCCGCTCATGCCCAGCCCTCCGCGTAGGTCACCCGGCGAGGGGCGTGCGCATCCATATCGAGCCGGTCGCCTTCCGCCGCTATCGGATCGTGGCTTGCAGCGACCACCATGCCGCCGCGGGCACGGTGGTCGGCAATCAGCGCTTCAAGTGCGGCGCGGTTGTCGGTATCAAGCCCCACGGTCGGCTCGTCCATCAGCCACACGGGGCGCGGGGCTAGGCAGAAACGCATGAGCGCCGCCCTGTGTCGCTGCCCGCTCGAGAAACAGCGGATGGGCTCGTCCAACAGATTGACCATGCCAAAGCGCTTCGCGGCTGCCACCAGCAAGTCGTCTGGCACATCGTGTCCCATGATCGCTGCCCAGTGACGACAGGCCGCCGCCAGCGTTTCCACCGGCTTCAGGCCGAACTGATGTCCCTGATAGACAAGCAGGCCTTGTGCCGCGAGATCACCGGGGGCGAGCCGAGCCTCCCCCCATGAAAGATGGCCGCCTGTTGGTGGCAACAGCCCGGCAATGGCTCGGATGAGGGTTGACTTGCCGCTGCCGTTCCGCCCCGCGAGCAAGAGAAAGCCGCCGGGCGCGAGTGTGAAGGAGACGCCCTCGAAAACGCGGCGACCGCCGCGCACCGCCGAAAGGTTTTCGGCAGCAAGGGTTGCAGGCGTGGTGGCAAGGGGTGCGTTCATGGCGGCACGCTAGCCGCAAGTGCAGGGGCTGGCAAGGATTTGGCGAAGACCTGCGGCCAGTGGTCGCAAGTTTGCCCTTGCAGGCACGCCCGGTGCTTTCTAGCTTCGGGACAAAGCCTTTCCGGGAACAAGGTCATGGAAACAGGCACAGCTTTATCGGGCGATCCGGTCGCCGGCGGGATCCTTGTCACGCTGGGCGGCCTTGGCGCGCTTGTGATGGCAAGCGTGCATATCCTGCGGACGCGGGACGATGTCCGCTCGGCCGCTGCATGGCTCGGCATCGTGTGGCTGGTGCCCGTGGTGGGGCTTCTCCTCTATCTCCTGTTCGGGATCAATCGCATCCAGCGTCGTGCCGTTATCGAACGGCGCAAACGCGGCCTGGCCCCTCGCACCACCGGCCCCGCAGCCCCCGAAGGCCTGTCGCTTGCCGACCTCATGCCCGGTGCGCGCCAGCGCTGGCAAACCCATGACCGGCTCGCCGCGCGCGTCAGCCGCCAGCCGCTCACCGCCGGCAACCGCATCGTGCCGCTCATTGGCGGGCGCGCCGCCTATGCGGAAATGATTGCAGCCATCGACCGCGCCGAACGCACCGTGGCGCTGACCACCTATATCTTTCAGGCCGATGCCGCCGGCCGCCGCTTCGTCGCCGCCCTGTCGCGGGCGAAGGCACGGGGCGTGGAGGTAAGGGTACTGGTCGATGCTGTCGGCAATCTCTACGGTTTCAAGCCGGTGACCGGCCTCCTGAAGCGCCGGGGCGTGCCCGTGGCCGCCTTCAATCCGGCGCGCTTTTCGTGGCGGCTCGCCTTCTTCAACCTTCGCACCCACCGCAAACTCCTGATCGTTGACGGCACCACGGGTTTTGCAGGCGGCATGAATATCCGGCGGCATCATCTGGAAGGGCGGGACGGCCAGCCCAAGGTGATGGACACCCATTTCAGGCTGGACGGGCCGATTGTCACCCAGCTGACCGACGCCTTTGCCGACGACTGGACCTTCTCGACCGGCGAAGTGCTGGATGACTACTGGTATCCGCTCGCCGAACCGGTCGAGGGCGGCCATGAAGTCGCCCGTGCCATCGCCGACGGGCCGGACGCACGTATACCGCGCACGGCCACGATCCTCGAAAGCGCCATCGCCTCGGCGCGCCGCCGTGTGCTGGTCGTCACCCCCTATTTCATGCCGCCTCCGGGGCTGACCGAAGCCCTGCGCCTTGCCGCCCTGCGCGGGATCGAGGTCGATATACTGGTGCCCTGGCGCAATAACCTGCCGCTTTTCAACATGGCGATGTTTTCCAGCATGGCACCCATTCTGGCAACCGGCTGCCGCCTGCATCTGGTGCCGGGCCCGTTTGACCATTCGAAGCTGACCGTGATCGATGGCACATGGGCGCTCGTCGGCTCGTCCAACTGGGACGCGCGCTCGCTCAGGCTGAATTTCGAATTCAATGTGGAAACCTACGGTGCCGAACTGGCCGCCATCCTTGAAAAGCGGATCGAAGACCGCATCGAAGGTGCGAAAGAGATGACACTTGCCGACCTCAAGGCCCGCCCGGTGGCGGCACGGGCGCTGGGGCGGGTCCTGTGGCTGATGAGCCCTTATCTTTAAAAGGTTTATTCCGCCGCCTGCTGTTCACCTGCCGGCAGGAAACGCCCCTTGCGGGCTTCGATCTCGGCGAGCAACCCCTTTTCAAGCCCCAGCCGGAACAGGATTTCGGCAATCAGGAAGGCGGGCGCCATGAAAATCTGGGTGAGGTTGGTGAAAAGCGCGGGGCGGCGGCCTTCGAAATAATGGCCGACAAACTGGATGATCCAGCCGACCACGAAAAGCCCGGCAAAGCTTTTGACCGCGAAGCCGGTGCCATAGCCCGCCAGATGCTCGGCACCGTAAAGAAGCGCACCATAAAGAAGCACGGCGACGATGCCGACAAGCGGTGCCATCAGCACATAATAAAGCAGCAGAAGGCCGATCATCAGCCCGGCGAGCGTCAGGGCGCCAACCTCGAACTCAACGAGCCTGACGGGTGCCATCAGCACCATCAGCGAAAAAACGATCATCGGTACGCCCAGATGATGGGTTGCCTCGTTACGCTTGTCGCGGTGATAGGCCGCATACATGGCCAGCTGATCCAAGAACCATTCACGCATCGTCATCCCTCCCCGGATATGGATACGGGACCAAGGCTAGGCGCCGGACAGCCGCGAATCAAGCTTTCTCGGCGACCTTCGGCAAGCTCAGCGCCAGGATCAGGTAACCGAGGATGCCGGAGGCAAGCGAGCCGACAACGATGCCGAGCCGCTCGTCAACGATCGCACTGAGGGCTGCCTGCTCGAACGCCAGCGAACCGATGAAAAGGCTCATGGTGAAGCCGACACCGGCCAGCACCGACACCCCGTAGAAGGATCCCCAGTTCGATCCGTCCGGCAATTTCGCCAACCCGAGCCTGATGCCAAGCCCGCAGAAAGCGAGGATCCCCAGCTGCTTGCCGACAAAAAGTCCCGCCGCGATACCCACAGGGATGGGATGCAGCAAGGCATCAAGCCCGAGCCCCGCGAAGGTGATGCCGCTGTTGCAGAAGGCAAAAACCGGCAGGATCACATAGGCAACCGCCGCATGCAGGTCTTCCTCGAGGTCACGCAAGGGGGAATGTTCGGGGTCGGCCGGATTGTTGATCGGGATGAAGAAAGCGAGCACCACACCCGCGAGCGTGGCATGAACCCCGGATTTCAGGAGCCCGATCCACATCACACCACCAGCCACGAAATAGAGGCTGCGCGACATCACGCCGAACCGGTTGAGGCAGAAAAGCAGGGCAACCATGAGGGCCGCGACCACAAGGGCAGCGAACGAAATCTGGCTGGTATAGAAGAAGGCGATGATGAGGATGGCGCCAAGGTCATCGAAAATGGCAAGCGAGGTGAGGAACACCTTGAGCGCTAGCGGCACCCGGCTGCCGAAAAGGGCAAGGATACCAAGCGCGAAGGCGATGTCGGTGGCAGCCGGGATGGCCCAGCCCTGAAGGGCAACCGGGTCATGCCAGTTGAAGAAGGCATAGATGCCGGCGGGCACCACCATGCCACCGACGGCACCCAGAAGCGGCAGGATGATGGCCCGGCGGTCGGCCAGCTCGCCTTCGATGAACTCGCGCTTCAGCTCCAACCCCACAAGCAGGAAGAAAACGGCCATCAGCCCGTCATTCACCCAAAGGAGAAGCGGCTTGTGGATCGCGAGAGCCCCCACCTGCACGGCAACGGGGGTATCGAGAAGGAGCCCGTAAGCGGGTGCAAGCGGCGAATTCGCAGCGATCATGGCGAGCACCGCTGCCCCCATGAGCAAAAGGCCCGCCGTCTGTTCCTGTTTCAGGAATGCCTGCAGGAATGCCGCCGCCGATTTCATCCGATCTTTCCTCCCGGTCAATTGTCTGATGCAGGCATGTAGGATTACACGGCCGCGGAACAAGACCCTAGACTATCGATTTTCAGAAAAGCATACCGGAATCCGGCATCGACCGGTAGCGGCAGGTGGTGACCCCGACTGGATTCGAACCAGTGGCCCCCAGATTAGGAATCTGGTGCTCTATCCAGCTGAGCTACGGGGCCCCATTGCCATGATGCCGAGGGTCCGTTTACCCTGATCGGGTTCGGGCGTCAACCGCGCCCGCCCGGTGAGGCGCCAGCGTCGGTCCGGGCTTACAGCAGGAACCAAAGGGAGAGAAGTTCCATGATCCACAGAAAAGCCGGCCGACTGGCCATCGCCGCCGCGGGCGCATTGTTCCTTGCCGCGCCCGGCGCCACCTGCATGGACGATTCCGTCGATCTTGTGGCGGAAGCAACCGCTGGCGGCGGCAAGCTGCATTATTATCCGAACGCCGAACAGCTCGGGGCCCTTTTCGCGCGCCCCAACGCGGTGAAGAGTGTTGAAAATGGCCAGACGACAGAAGACCTGATGGTTTTCATCTCGAAAGGCCGTCAGGTCGACCTCGGCTTCTATGACGCTACCGCCTCGCGCTGGGATATCGATGACTATAGCGTTGATGAATTCATGTATTTCCTTGAAGGAGGCGTCACGCTTACCGGGGCCGATGGCACGGTCACCGAGGTGAAGGCTGGCGACGCCGTTTTCATCGAAAAGGGCTGGAAAGGCGTTTGGGAAACAAGCGGATATCGAAAAATCTATGTGATTTACCAGAATGAGTGAGTAAGCTTCCGCTCAGCAGTGTCCCACGGTCGGCGAGGCAGGGTCTTCAATGGAGTTCCGCAGACTGGTCATTCCCGTCTTTCTGGCGATCGGTCTTTCGGTCGCCGCACTGATGGTGACGGTGATCTATCTGGCAAGCGAAGAAGACGAGATCGCCCTGCAGAATGAGGGACGCTCGCTGAAGCTCGCCGTTGCCAACCTGCGGTCTGACTTTGAAGCCCTTGCCGAAGACTATGCCTGGTGGGACGACTTTGTCGCCAACACGTTGATCCACTATGATAAAGCATGGGTCGACCGCAATGTCGGGGCCATCGTGGATGGCACCCTGCGCGTGGATACGGTGCTGATCGTCGGTTATGCCGGCGCCGATCTTGGCACCTATATCCCGACCGGCATGCCAAGCCGACAAGCCTGGATGCAATCGACCGCCGGGCGGGTCATCCTCGCCACCGCGCGCAACCCCGCACTCCCTACCCGCAGTGGCTTCGTGCAGATCGGGGGCGAGCTTTACCTCGTCGTCGTGTCCCCGGCCCTGCCCACTTCCGAGATGCCTGCATGGCAGGACCTGCCACCCGACCGCCATGCCACCCTCGTAACCATCCGCGCCATGAAGTCGGAAGACTGGATCCGGGTTGGCGAGAGCGCCAATATCGACAGTCTCCGCTTGGCCGACGGCAGCTTCAGCCGGATGGAGCACGTGCTTTACGGCATCGATGAGGCCCCCATTGCCAGCCTGACCTGGACACCAAGGGAGCCCGGCCGTCGCATGCTCCTGAATGCCGCGACGCCGACGGTGATCCTTCTTGTCCTCCTCGGCCTTGTGCTGGCCCTTTTCGTGCGGCGCGCCTCGGCCCTCGTCCACCAGCTTGAGACGGCAAGCCGCAGCAAATCGGATTTCCTCGCCTCCATGAGCCACGAAATCCGCACACCGATGACCGCGATCCTAGGCTTCACCGACCTTCTGAAGTCTGAAACGTTCGGGCCCCTCGGCAGCGAGAAGAACCGCGAGTATCTGGGGCTTGTCGCCGAAAGCGGCCAGCACCTTCTGGCCATCATCAACGATATCCTTGACTTGTCGAAGCTGGAGGCCGGACGATTTGAACTGAGCCCTGACCAGGTCGATCCGTCCGAAATCGTGGAAGCTGTGCTCGGCATGTTTGAAGCGGCCGCCGGTATGAAGGAAATCACCTTCGAGGAAAAGTGCGAGTTCGCCCAGATCGAATCCGATGCCCGCGTGATGCGGCAGGTGCTGATCAATGTGGTGTCGAACGCGCTGAAATTCACACCCACCGGCGGCACCATCAGCATCACGGGGGAACTGACCAGCACCCGCTATGCCATCACGGTCACCGACACGGGCTATGGCATGTCGGACGAAGACCTTTCCCGCGCCATGGAAATTTTCGGGCAAGCCGACGATATCCGGGTGCGCCGCCAGCAGGGCACCGGGCTCGGGCTGCCGCTCGTGCAACGCTTCATGCAACTGATGGGGGGCTCGCTCGATATCCAGTCGCGCCTTGGCGAGGGCACGATCGTGCGCCTGAATTTCCCGCTGGCCGGGCTGCCGCGCAAGGGCAAACGCCGGAAGATTGCCGGCACGGAAGGCTGAAGTGACCGGTATCCTTGCCGCCTTTATCGCCGTCGTCGGCCTGTCTGGCCTGCCGGACGGCCTGAAGCCTTGCGGCGGCGGACGAGTAGCGGAGGTGGCAGGCGGCGATAGCCTGACTCTTGAAGACGGCACCAAGGTACGACTCGCCCAGATCCTTGCCCCCCGTGTGGCTGCGCCGGGCAGTCCGTATGAAGACTGGCCGCATGGCAGAGAGGCGAAGGCAGCACTCGAACGGCTGGCACTGGGCCAACCCGTCTCCCTCCACTGCGAAAGCCTCCGGCCCGACCGGCACGGCGCTCTTGTCGCCCATATTGTGCGCGGCGGCGAATGGCTACAGGCCCGGCTGGTGGCAGGCGGCGACGCTTTCGCCTTCGCAGGCCCCGGCGAGAAGGGCACAGCACCGGCGCTTCTTGCCCTTGCCGACACTGCCCGCAAGGCAATGACTGGCCTTTGGGCGCTCCGGGCCTATGCCCCAAGACATGCGGACGACGCCGGCAGCGTGACGGGGCGTTTTGCGCTGATCGAGGGCACAGTCCGGAAGGCTGCCCGGGCGGGGAGCACACTTTATCTGAATTTCGGCGAGGATTACCGGCGCGACTTCACCATCGAAATCCCCATGCGGCTGGCAGAACGGATGAGGACGGAGGGCACCGATCCGCTCACGCTCGCCAGCCGCGCGGTGCGGGTCACCGGCTTCGTCGACTGGAAAGGCGGGCCACATATCGCGCTCACCCACCCCGGCCAGCTTGCGATCCTCCCCGGAAATGAAACAAGGCCCGGCCCCGGTGAAGGGAAGCCGAGCCTTGCTCAGGAGTAAAGCTATGTCTGCCTTATATCAGGCAGCCAATTCCTTTTCGAGGCGCACGATGGCGGCTGCCTCGTCGATATCCTCGACAGCGGCGAGTTCACGCGCCAGACGGCCGAGCGCCGCTTCATAGATCTGACGCTCACTGTAGGACTGTTCGGGCTGGTCGGCGCCGCGGTGCAGGTCGCGCACCACTTCGGCGATCGACACCAGGTCACCCGAATTGATCTTGGCTTCATATTCCTGGGCGCGGCGGCTCCACATGGTGCGCTTCACCTTGGCCTTGCCCTTCAGCGTCGTGAAGGCTTCCTTCAGGGTCGCTTCAGACGACAGGCGGCGCATGCCGCTGCCATCGGCCTTGTTGGTCGGCACACGCAGGGTCATCCGTTCCTTTTCGAAACGGATCACATAAAGCTCCAGCTTCATGCCTGCGATTTCCTGGCTTTCCAGCTCGACGATGCGGCCAACGCCATGTTTCGGATAGACGATATAATCACCCACAGCAAAGGGATGCTTACTCGGTTTGCTTGCCATAACGGTAATCAGTCCTTTTCCATTATACTGTGCGGCGCTCTTGGTGCCGGGGCAGTTTCCTGCAGTACGGCACCTTCGGCCGCCGGGCGGATGTCCCGCGATGCTCCACCCGCAGAGGCATCGCCACCCTTGACCGGACTCTGGAACCAAAGCCAGGCATTCGAGCGACGACTTTATGTTTGATTGATGGCACGGACCATCGTACCCCGGCCACGAATTGGCTTTAGGGCGCTATCGCGGGGGATTGTAACACAAGTTCAACAAAAAAAGTAGCCCCCGCAGGGGCTATTCTTCAAAAATTTCGCAGAATTCCGGGGCTCCCGGCGGATTCTGTGCAGTGCAACAGAGACGGCAGCGAATAGTCCTTGCGAGTCAAGCGGCTACAGGAATCAGCTGCCCTGGCCAGGTTTGGGGGACAGAAGATCCTTCTTGCCCGGCTTGCCCTTCCAGTCATCCGCATCGGCAGGTGCGTCGCCCTTCACCGTGATATTCGGCCATTCTTCGGAATATTTGGCGTTGAGCTCGAGCCATTCTTCAAGCCCGTCCTCGGTGTCGGGCAGGATCGCCTCAGCCGGGCACTCGGGCTCGCACACACCGCAGTCGATGCATTCATTGGGGTTGATGACGAGCATGTTCTCGCCTTCATAGAAGCAGTCGACAGGGCAAACCTCGACGCAATCCATGAATTTGCAATTGATGCAGGCCTCGGTAACGACATAGGCCATCGGTGTCTCCTATTCCTCAATCGGCTGCGGGCTCAACCAGTTCAATGCGGTTTAGCGCAAAAAAGCATGGGCCCGCAACGGCCTTTTCACCGGAACACTCAGTCGTCACCACCCCGCAGGCGGTCGGTCGCCCGACGCTCCGCCTTTGTAGGGCGGCCGCTGCCTGCCTCGCGGGCGGCCACAGGTGCCGGAATGTCCGGGTCATCGCGCTTCGGCCGCGGCGGGCTGAGGTCTTCGTAAAGGGCTTGCGCTTCGGGCGCAGGGCCGCGGCGGGACCCGAGTGCCAGCACCTTCACCGTGAACAGGTGCTCGCCGCGCGCAAAAGTCAGGATATCGCCGACCTTCACGGTCGCTGCCGCCTTCGTGACATGGCCGCCATTGAGGCGCACCTTGTGGCCACGGCACGCCTCGGCAGCAAGGCTGCGCGACTTGAAGAATCGCGCAAACCAGAGCCATTTGTCGAGCCGGAGGCTGGTGCCATCAGCCATCACGCGAGCCTATTTCTTGCGGGAGAGCTGATCCTTGAGCCCGGCAAGAGCGGCAAAAGGCGAATCGGGATCGATCGGCTTTTCCGGGCGCGCTTCGCGTTTGGGGCCGCGCTGGTCGCCACGCGGCTTGCCACCACGCTCGTTCCGGTCGCCCCTCGGGGCGCCACGATGCTCGCCGCCGCCATGACGTTTGCCACCCTGGTTCGGCTTGCCGCCGCCACGCTTGCGGTCGCCGCCTTCGGGCCGGGGACGGCGCGCCGGCGCCCAGTGGAAGACATAACGTTCGACCATTTCGGGCTCGGCGCCCTCGGCCGCGGCTTCGGCGGGCACCTCTGCAGGTGCTTCGGCCGGAGCGGCGTCTTCGGTCACAGCCGGTGCCGCTTCCTCGCCCTCGGCGGCAGGTGCCGCTTCAGCATCAGCGGCCGCAGGGGCTGCAGTCTTCGGCACCACAGGCAGGGAGCGAATCTCGTGGCCGTAGCCGATGGCTTGCATGACGGCCGCGAAATCCTCACCCGACAGGCCGACAAGGCCCATGATTTCGGGGGTGACCTCGAACCAGTCGCCGCCAGAGCCAAGCGGACGCACGGCATCGGCCAGACGCTCCATCATGTCCATGCGGACGGCTTTTTTGCCGGCAAGACGGAAACCACCAAGATTGTAGAAGTCAACGGGTGCCGTGGCCTCGGCCTCGACCCACACCATGCCCGGCGTCGGGATCGGCGGCAGGGCAGCCTGGCCCGTTTTCATCGCCCACATCATCAGGCGCAGCTCGGTGGCGTGCGGCTTCAGGAGAAGCGGCATGTAAAGGCTGAAGGCGCCGATACGGATACCGAAACGGCGCAGGCCCTTGCGGGCATCCTGATCGAGCGACTTGAGCTCCGACGCCACTTCGGCGCGACTGAGCACACCGAAACCTTCGACGAGCCGGTAAGCAATACCGCGCACCGCGCCAGACAGGGCTTCCGCACCTTCAGGGGCTTCCACTTCACCGTTCAGCTCGCGCGCCAGTGTCACGAGCGGGCCGAGCTTGTCGGTCACGCGCTCGTCGAGCCATTCCTGTGCCTTCGACAGCACGAGGTCGGCATTGTCGCCTTCAAGCAGGACATCGCGCGCCAGTTTCGCCCGCGGCGCGAACAGCGCACCCGAATCATGGACCGTCGCAACCACCGCCCCTTCCCAAAGGAGGCGCGGGAATGCGAGGCCTTCGGAGAAATCGAGGGAAAGCGTCTTGTAGCCCACATTGGCAAAGAGTTTGGCCCGGCGGGTCATTTCGGCACCGAGGGCTGCTTGCGCTGCTGCCTCGAGGGTGCGCTGGTCGCTCCCTGCCGTACCCGGTTCCGCCTTGAAGGAGAAGCCATGAAGTTCGCCGATGTCATGTCCTTCGACAGACACCTGGTTCGTCTCGTTATCGATGCTCACGCTGAGTTCGCCCCTTTGCCTGAGCGAGCGCATCAGGACGGCCGTGCGCCTGTCCACAAAGCGCTGGGTTAATTGTTCATGCAGGGCGTCGGAAAGTTTGTCTTCCACCCCGCGCGTCACATGGGCCCAATGGGCCGCGTCCGCGAGCCAGCTTTTCTTGTGGGAAATATAGGTCCACACACGGATGCTGGCGATGCGACCGGCCAAGGTATCTATATCGCCCGCGACATTGTCAAGGCGCTTCACCTCCCGCGCGATCCAGTCGTGGGGAATGGTACCGGTTTCCCCCATCAGCGCTTCATACAGCCGGCGCACCAGATAGAGGTGGTCATCCATGTGAAGTTTACGGAAATCCGGGACCTGACAGGCATCCCAGAGCGCCCGGACCGCCGCTTCGCCACTTGCAAGCGCGCTGATCGCCGGATCGGCCGCCAGCGCCTTCAGCGTGCGCACATCAACCGCATCGTGCGCCCGCATCAGGCCATCAAGGCGCGGCGGAGCCTCGAGCGACCATGTCAGGGATTCGATTGAGGAAAAATCGAGTCGGTGGTTGCGCCAGACAATCCGGCGGACCGGTTCGAAGGTGTGGTCCTCAATCCGCGAGATGGTGCCGGGGTCCATCGTGTCGGTGCCCGAAAGGGTCGAAAAAGTGCCGTCTTTCTCGAACCGGCCAGCACGGCCAGCAATCTGCGCGGCCTCGGCGGGCATCAGGTGGCGGAAGGTTCGCCCATCGAATTTGGAGAGCCCGGCGAAGGCCACATGGCCGATATCCATATTGAGACCCATGCCGATGGCGTCGGTCGCCACCAGATAATCGACCTCGCCCGACTGGTACATCCCGACCTGCGCGTTGCGGGTGCGGGGGGAAAGCGCGCCCATGACGATGGCGACCCCGCCCTTCTGGCGCCGGGCAAGTTCGGCAAGGCCGTACACATCGGCCGCCGAAAAGCCCACGATGGCCGAACGGCGCGGCAGTCTTTGCAGGCGCTGTGGCTTGGCGTAGGAAAGCGTGGAAAGCCGCGGCCTGCTGACAATTTCGGCGTCCGGCACAAGCTTCTGGATAAGCGGCCGCATGGTATCGGAGCCGAGAAGCAGCGTTTCCGATAGCCCGCGGGTATACAGAAGGTGCTCGGTGAAAACATGGCCGCGCTCGGGGTCCGCCGCCATCTGGATCTCGTCGATCGCCACAAACTCGACACCCGCCTCGCGCGGCATGGCCTCGGCGGTGCAGAGGAAATACCGCGCGCCCTTCGGCACGATCCGTTCTTCGCCGGTCACGAGCGCCACGCGCGATTTACCCTTGATGGCAACGACCCGGTCGTAAACCTCGCGCGCCAGAAGCCTGAGCGGAAAGCCCATGGCGCCCGAGGCGTGCGCCAGCATGCGTTCCACGGCATAGTGCGTTTTGCCGGTGTTGGTGGGGCCAAGGACGGCCTTGATGATACTCACGCTTCAGGCCCCTCACTGCCGTTATAGTGGCTGATATAGGGTCGATTGCCCGGCACGCCAAGCCCGCAGTGGCGCTTTTCGGCCCCGCAAACGACAGGGCAACGCTTGACTCTTGGCCGCTTTTCCCGTATCCCCCGCGCACTGCTTGCTATCAATGGCGGGCAGGTCATAACGATTCCCGGGTTTTGGGCCTCGCCCTCCCCGGCAGAAAAAAAAGGATAACGATCATGTCGCGCGTATGCGAACTTACCGGCAAGAAAGTAATGACCGGCAACAACGTGAGCCACGCTCACAACAAAACCCGTCGCCGCTTCCTGCCGAACCTCGTGCAAGCTACCCTGATTTCGGATGCCCTCGGTCGCTCGGTGACCCTGCGCATCTCGACCCACGCGCTGCGTTCGGTCGAACACAATCATGGCCTCGACAACTTCCTCCTGAAGCAGCGCGATGCCAATCTCTCGCCCAAAGCCCAGAAGCTGAAGGCAGAGATCAAGAAGAAAGCCGCTGCTGCCGCCTGAGGGGTCAGCGAAGCAAGGCTTCCATAATGAAGCGCCGCGAGGGGAACCCTTCGCGGCGTTTTCATTTGGGGGTGAGGCGGAGCCGGACCTGTCAGTCTTCGCGAAGACGGAAGACGAGTAGGATCGTGCGCTGCAGGAAGTTCAGATTGTCGTCTGAAATCATATAGACGATGGTGTTTCCCGCCTCGTCGGTGCCGATATCGAGGCCTTCCATATTGTCGACCGCGAGCGGCGGCACGAAAGTCGCCAGTTCCTCGCCTTCCATTGTTGCCCCTGGCCGGATCGTTGCCGCCCGGATGCGCACAAGCTTGGCGCCGATCCCGTCCATCTGGTTGAAGCGGCGCATCAGCACAAGGATATCGCCGTTCGGCATCGTGGCCGCGTCGGTCGGCGAATAATTGAGCGGCGGGCGGAAATAGAGCCTTTCGGTCTCAGTCGGGCCAATCAGGAAGGCGCGCAGGCGCCCTTCGGTATCAAGCCCGTTCTCGATGAAAGCCAGAAGCCGGGTGCGATCCTGCATCCAGGCGACGGCTTCAAGCCCGCCATTATCGGATACGCCCGAAAAATCGAGCTTCTTCATGCGATCCGGCCACCAGCTGGTACCGCCGGGTTCGCTGATATATTCGATCCGGTGCAGCCCTTCATACCCGACGAGATATCCAAGCGGAGCGCGCACCACGCTTTCGGAATCGGCCGTCTTGTCGGAAAGCGCCATCACATCAGGGCGCGGCCGCTGCCAGATGATCGCGGGATCGGTGAAAGGCGCGGCTTCGTTTGAAGGGTCGAAAAAGGCCTCAAGCCACAGCCCCTTGTCACTGAGCGAGCGGAAGCGGAAGGCGCCGCGCGGCGAGGGGTCGATCAGCAATGTCGAATAGCCGCCGAACTGCCAGTGCTCGGCCTTCAATGTCCAGCCGGCGAGATAATCGAGCTTGCCGACCGATTTGACCGACGGGTCCTTCGAATTGAGCGGGATCGGCGTGGTGACAAGATCGATCTTCTGGCCGAAGCTCTTCGTGATGGCGGGGCGTTCTTCGCGCGCCGCCACCTCGTCGCCCTTCATCACCTTGCCAGCGATGGCTCCAACAGCGGCGACAAGCGCCAGACCGACGATGGCAAGATGACGCGCCCTCACCGCCGCGTCGCTCCGCGCGGGGTGGGGACGACCTCTTCAAAAAGCGCGGCAAGCTGCTCTGTCATGGCTCCTCCAAGCTGTTCGGCGTCCAGAATAGTCACAGCTCTTTGATAATATCGTGTCACATCGTGGCCGATGCCAATCGCAATCAGTTCCACGGGCGAGCGTTCCTCGATCCAGCGGATCACCTGCCGCAGGTGCTTTTCAAGATAGGTGCCGCTGTTGGCCGACAGCGTGCTGTCATCCACCGGGGCGCCATCCGAGATCACCATCAGGATACGGCGGTCCTCGGGCCGGGCGATCAGTCGGTTATGCGCCCAGAGGAGCGCTTCACCGTCGATATTCTCCTTCAGGAGACCTTCGCGCATCATCAGGCCAAGGTTGCGACGCGCCCGGCGAAGCGGTGTATCGGCCGTTTTATAGATGATGTGGCGAAGGTCATTCAGGCGGCCCGGATTCTGGGGTCGGCCTGCCGTCAACCATTCCTCGCGCGACTGGCCGCCCTTCCAGGCCTTGGTGGTGAAGCCGAGGATTTCGACCGCCACGCCGCAGCGTTCCAGCGTGCGGGCCAGGATATCGGCCGAAATGGCCGCGATAGAAATGGGCCGTCCGCGCATCGAACCGGAGTTGTCGATAAGGAGCGTGACAACCGTATCCTTGAAATCGGTATCCGATTCGAGCTTGTAGGACAAAGGCTGCAGCGGGTTTGTCACCACGCGCGACAGGCGCCCGGCATCGAGGATGCCTTCCTCAAGATCGAACTGCCAGTGGCGGCGCTGCTGCGCCAGCAGGCGGCGCTGCAAACGGTTGGCAAGGCGGGACACAGCCCGCGATAGGTGCGCCATCTGCTGGTCTAGATAGCGCCGCAACCGGTCCAACTCCTCAGTGTCGCACAGGTCCTCGGCGCGGATCACTTCGTCATAGGCAGCGCTATAGACTTCATAGAAGGCGGTTTCGGACAGTTCCTCAAGCGGGCGGTTGGGCCGCCACGGGATGGAGGATTCACGCCGGCCTTCGCCCGATTCGCTTGCTTCACCCTCGGTATCCTCGACCGCAGCGTCACCATCATCTTCGCCCTCGGCGCTGTCTTCGCCATCGGATTCACCGCGTTCGGACCCTGCCGCTTCGTCGCCTTCAGCCTCTTCCGTGTCGCCGCCCGGCTGTTCAGCAGCCGAGGCGGAGGCATCGTCGCCGCCGTCCTCGTCGCGGTCCTCGAAATCATTCTCGCCGGGTGTGTCACCCAGCAGTTCCGAAATCAGCGTGCGGGCGATCACCGAGGCTTTCTGCTGGTCGCCGATCCGCTCGACCAGTTTGTCGAGATGGTGGCCGACCGCCGCCTCAATGAGCGGGCGGAGCGTGGCGACCGAACCCTCGACCGAGAGCGGCGCTTCCTCACCCGTCAGGCGTTCGCGCACCAGAAGGCCGACAACCGCCGCCATATGCGCCTTGGCGTCCTCGGCCGGGCGGCCAAGACCTGCGGCCAGCGCGCGCTTTTCAGCGAGGGCGGTGAGATTGACCCCCATGCCATCCATCCGGCGGCTGCCGATGGCCTCATAACGGGCGGTTTCAACACTATCAAAAATGGCGCGGGCAAGGCTACCGGTCGGCGCCAGCCGCGCATGCATCACGGGATTGTGGAACCGGTGCCGCAGCGAAAGCGCGTCAGCCACGCCGCGGATTTCGGCGATATCGCGCGCTGCCGCCTGGGCAGGCAGGTGCGGCAAGCGCATCTCGCCGCCCGAAAGGCCGGGATGATCGGCTACAAAGCGCACAGATAGCCCCTTGTCTTCGGCAACCGCACGGGCGGTCGCCGCGACGGCGCTTTCAAAGGCTTCGATCTTCTTGCGGCTGTCGTCGGGCATGGTGGCTGGGTGCCCCTGACTTACATCCGGCGCACGGCGTGGGCGGCCGATTCCGGCAGGTCCTGCCCGAAGGCACGCTGGTAATATTCAGCCACGATGGTGCGCTCGGCCTCATCGCACTTGTTAAGGAAACTGACCCGGAACGCAAAGCCCACATCATTGAAGATGCGGGTATTCTGCGCCCACGAAAGCACGGTACGCGGGCTCATGACCGTGGAAATATCCCCGGCGATGAAGCCTGCCCGGCTCATGTCGGCCACATGCACCATGTTCGAGATCATGCGCTGGCCTTCTTCCGTCTGGAAGCCCGGTTCCTTCTTCAGGATGATTTCGGTTTCCGTGTCGTGCGGCAGGTAATTCAGGGTCGCGACGATGTTCCAGCGGTCCATCTGGCCCTGGTTGATCTGCTGCGTGCCGTGATAAAGCCCCGTCGTGTCGCCAAGCCCGATGGTGTTCGAGGTCGCGAAAATGCGGAAGGCCGGATGCGGGCGAATCACCCGGTTCTGGTCGAGAAGCGTCAGCTTGCCTTCAACTTCGAGCACGCGCTGGATCACGAACATCACATCCGGGCGGCCGGCGTCATATTCATCGAACACGATGGCGCAGGGATTCTGCAGCGCCCACGGCAGGATGCCTTCCTGAAACTCGGTGACCTGCTTGCCGTCCTTCAAGACGATGGCGTCCTTGCCGACAAGATCGATCCGGCTGATATGGCTGTCGAGGTTGACACGGATTGTCGGCCAGTTGAGGCGCGCGGCGACCTGTTCGATATGCGTCGACTTGCCCGTGCCGTGATAGCCCTGGATCATCACCCGGCGGTTGTGTGCGAAGCCCGCGAGGATGGCGAGCGTGGTTTCCCGGTCGAACACATAGCTTTCGTCGATATCCGGCACATGCTCGCTTCTTTCCGAAAAAGCGGGCACAACAAGATCGCTGTCGATCCCGAACGCATCGCGGACTTTGACTTCTGTATCGGGCATCCGGAGGGGCGGGAGCAAATCGGCCGCATTGGCGGTCATGGGATCTTCCTTCATCTCACTATCAATTCTTCGGCCATTATAACACAGGCCTTTAACGGCGCGCCGGGGAGGCCTATATCTCGGGTGACAATCTCACCGGCCGTATCTCTCGGGCGCCAATGTCGCCCGGAGGACAGCAAGAAACAAGTCTTTCGTGAGAGGCGCGGCAAGAGGGCGCAGGGCAAGGAGTGAAGCAATGGGCGAGGTTTCGGACGCGATCATGGAAAAACTGTCGGCGGCATTGTCGCCGAAGGTCATCGATGTGATCAATCAATCGGAAATGCACAAGGGCCATGCGGGCTATTCAAACGGTGAAAGCCATTTCGCCGTGAAGATTGTCTCGGATGCCTTCGAAGGCAAAAGCCGGCTGGCGCGCCAGCGGCTTGTGATGGATGCCCTGAAGGCCGAGCTCGCAGGCCCCCTGCATGCTCTTTCCATCGATGCGAAAACACCCGCTGAAGCCGGCTAGAATCCGGTGAGGCGGTATATTGCTGTCGCTGCCGCGCTCGCCTTTTCAGGTCCGGCGGCGGCCGAACCCCTTTCGATCGTCGCACAGGAAATGCCGGGGCTTTTGTCGCCGGTTGCCGGTCGGCCTTATGGCGGCCTGCCCTATAACGAGCTTCTCGGCAAGCTGATCGAGGCAAGCCCGGTCCCTGTTTCGGTGAAGGTGGAACCCGGCTACAGGGGGCCCCGCAACTGGACCGATCGGCAGTATCAATGCATCTTCGGAGGCGTCAGCTCGCCCGGGCACAAGATTCCACCGAACGACACATCCATCACCCCGGATGACTGGGCAACCCTCGTGATTTCACGACCGTTCAACATCCTCACCGTCCATGCATGGAACAGGGCTGACAGCCCCGTCGTCACGGATCGGAAAATGCTGGAAGACGCCGTGGTGGCAGTCGACGAGGTCCTGTCGCTGGACCTCGGCCTGCATGCGCGGGCCGATATCGCCGGCAGCCGGATGGTGAAGGTGAAAAATCCTTGGGAGGCGCTTGATCTTCTGCAAGCCGGCAGGGTGAATTTCGCCTATGCTTTTGACAATGACGTGGAGTTATACAGGCGCCGCCACCCCGGAATTGGGATCGGTGCCGACCGGAACCTCAAGCTTCTGGTTCTTGAGGAAAGCATGATGTGCTGGCCGGGCGAAGGGGCTGAAACCTTCATCAGCTATATCGACGCGCGCCTGAAAGCCCTCGATGCAAGTGGCGAACTGGCCCGGCTCACATTGAAGGATCGCGCTCGCCCCGGTGCGGACGCCAGCCCATAAGGGCAGCGGTGCTGAGGGCGCCGAGGGCGAAGGCGATCAAAAGATCGGCAGCGGTGAACATGTCCATGGGTCGTCTCCTGTTTCCTGAAAGCCATTGGACGCACAATTTTTGGCAAGATTGTGCCGGAAATCGGGAGTCTTTGTTGCAATTGGCCATAGGTTGGGCGATAAGGCACTGATTTCAGGGCTGGCCGGGTGGATTCGCCCCGAATCCCGCAAAAACGGCCCCCGCCTTCCTGTCCCCTTTGATGGAGGTCCTTTTCCATGTCCCATCCGCGTCTTGATACCCTCGGTACGCGCCGCAAGCTTAAGGTCGGCGACAAGTCTTACGACATTTTCAGCCTCAAGGCCGCTGCCGAGAAAGTCGGCGATGTGAGCCGCCTCCCCTACACGCTCAAGGTTCTTCTTGAAAACCTGCTGCGCTACGAAGACGGCACCACGGTCAAAACCGAGGACATCCAGGCGCTCGTCGACTGGCAGAAGACCCGGAAAAGCACCCACGAGATCGAATATCGCCCGGCCCGCGTGCTGATGCAGGATTTCACCGGCGTTCCGGCCGTTGTGGACCTCGCGGCCATGCGCGATGCGATGAAATCGCTCGGCGGCAACCCCCGGAAGATCAACCCGCTTGCCCAGTGCGACCTCGTGATCGACCACTCGGTAATGGTGGACAAGTTCGGCACCCCGATGGCGTTCAAACAGAACGTGGACCTCGAGATGGAGCGCAACAACGAGCGCTACGAGTTCCTGCGCTGGGGCCAGAACAGCCTTGATAACTTCTCGGCCGTACCGCCCGGCACCGGCATCTGCCACCAAATCAACGTCGAATATCTGGCGAAAACGGTCTGGACCACCGAAGAAGACGGCGTGACCTTCGCCTATCCTGACACCTGTGTAGGCACCGACAGCCACACCACCATGGTGAACGGCCTTGCCGTTCTCGGCTGGGGTGTGGGCGGGATCGAGGCCGAGGCTGCCATGCTCGGCCAGCCGGTTTCGATGCTGATCCCCGAAGTTGTCGGCTTCAAGCTGACCGGCAAGCTGAAGGAAGGCATCACCGCGACCGACCTCGTGCTCACCGTCACCCAGATGCTGCGCGCGAAGGGCGTGGTCGGCAAGTTCGTGGAATTCTACGGCAACGGCCTTGACGAACTGACCATCGCCGACCAGTCGACCATCGCCAACATGGCCCCGGAATACGGCGCCACCTGCGGCTTCTTCCCGATCTCGGCCCAGACGCTGAACTACCTGCGCTTCACCGGCCGTTCGGACGAAACCGTCGCCCTCGTCGAAGCCTATGCCAAGGAACAGGGCATGTGGCGCGACAGCACGACCCCCGAGCCGGTGTTCACCGACACGCTTGAACTGGACATCTCGACTGTTGTTCCCTCGCTCGCCGGCCCCAAGCGCCCGCAGGACCGTGTGGAACTGACC
The DNA here is from genome assembly GCF_026719705.1 of Pseudokordiimonas caeni. Taxonomy (GTDB): domain Bacteria; phylum Pseudomonadota; class Alphaproteobacteria; order Sphingomonadales; family Kordiimonadaceae; genus Gimibacter; species Gimibacter caeni. Next base: position 354,556 of record NZ_JAPPRR010000002.1, read on the forward strand.
GGCGTTGTGCAGGGCTTCTCCAAAGTCCTCGAAGCGGCCGGCAAACTTTCCGACACCAAGGAATATGCGGTCGAAGGCGAAGACTTCACCCTGAAACACGGCCATGTCTGCATCGCCGCGATCACCAGCTGCACCAACACCTCGAACCCGGGTGTGCTGATCGCTGCCGGCCTCGTCGCCAAAAAGGCACACGCGCTTGGCCTGAAGCGCAAGCCGTGGGTGAAAACCTCGCTCGCCCCGGGCTCGCAGGTTGTGACCGACTATCTCGCCAAGGCTGGCCTCACCGAGCATCTCGATGCGCTCGGCTTCAACCTCGTCGGTTACGGCTGCACCACCTGTATCGGCAACTCGGGTCCCCTCGATGAACCGATCTCGAAGTCGATCAACGGCAACGACCTCGTTTGCGCGTCGGTCCTGTCGGGCAACCGTAACTTCGAAGGCCGTGTGAGCCCGGACCTGAAGGCCAACTATCTGGCCTCCCCGCCGCTCGTTGTGGCTTACGCCATCGCCGGTTCGATCCTGACCGACATCACCAAGGAGCCGGTCGGCACCTCGAAAGACGGCAAGCCGGTTTACCTGAAGGATATCTGGCCGACCAACCAGGAAGTCCATGATGCCATCGCCAAGTCGCTGACCCGCGAAATGTTCATCGAGCGCTATTCGAACGTGTTCGAGGGCACCCCGGAATGGCAAGCCATTCCGGTGGCTGAGGGCGAAACCTACGACTGGAACAGCAAGTCGACCTATGTCCAGCATCCGCCCTACTTCCAGGGCATGAGCAAGACGCCGGGCGAAATCCACGACATCAAGGGCGCCCGTCCGCTCGCCATCCTCGGCGACAGCATCACCACCGACCACATCAGCCCCGCAGGCTCGATCAAGGCGGCAAGCCCAGCCGGCAAGTATCTGCAGGAGCACGGTGTGGCTGTGGCGGACTTCAACAGCTATGGCTCACGCCGCGGCAACCACGAAGTGATGATGCGCGGCACCTTCGCCAACATCCGCTTGCGTAACGAAATGGCGCCGGGCACCGAAGGCGGCTGGACCACGCACTATCCCTCGGGCGAAGTGATGTCCATCTATGATGCCTCGATGCAGTATCAGGATGCAGGTATTCCGCTCGTCGTCGTCGGCGGCAAGGAATATGGCACCGGCTCGTCGCGCGACTGGGCTGCCAAGGGCACCAACCTTCTGGGCGTCAAGGCCGTGATCGTGGAAAGCTTCGAGCGTATCCACCGCTCGAACCTCGTTGGCATGGGCGTCCTGCCGCTGCAGTTCAAGGACGGCATGACCCGTGAAACGCTCGGCCTCAAGGGCACCGAAACGTTCGATATCACCGGCATCGAAGGCAATATCACCCCGCGTCAGGACGTGGATGTGACCATCACCTTCGCCGATGGCACCACAAAGGCCATCAAGGTTCTGTGCCGCATCGATACCGCGAACGAAGTGGAATATTACCGCCACGGCGGCATCCTGCACTTCGTGCTCCGGAACCTTGCGGCCGCCTGATCGGGCGCTCGGTTGCAATCTTCAGGAAGGCCGCCTCCGGGCGGCCTTTTTCATGCTATTCGCTGAATGCCCGGACGGTCGGGCGCTGGCGGAAAAACGAATAAAGGAAAGTGATACAGCCTTCGCTGTCCTTCACCGGCAGGTCAAGCACATGCAGAGCGGCATGTTCCCGCCCCTCGAAGGGCACGATGCCTTCGACCCGGCCATAGACGCCGCCGGCCCGGATGGCGCCGAAATGCCCGTGGAAATCGGAAAAGACGATCCCCGGCACGGCCGAGAAGCGGCCCCCCGCGCGGATCAGGCCGTCGAAGATATCGGCGGCGCGCTGGCCCACCAGCCTGAATTTGAGGTCACCGTCCTCAAGGATTTCCGACACGATCATCGAATCATGCCAGCCACCAAAATCGCGAAAGCCAAGGTCGCGGCGCTTCGGCACCCGGCCGTCGGCCCGGAGCCATCTGCGGATCGGCGCGTGATAAGGCGCCAGAAAAGGATTGGCTTCGAAATCATCAAGCTCGGTGAGCGGCCGTGCCTGTGCACGAAAGGATGCCGGTTCCATAATGTGGCCCTCGTCCTCCGGCTGGAAATTGCACCACGACCCCTGAGCCCAATCTACCTGAATCACGAAGGCGTCACAATCACCCTTGGAACCGAACCCTCACACACTGGTGATTCGCAAGTGACGCGGCCTTTGCATAGGTTGGGTCCATGAAAGTCATGTATCGTATCCATCGTATCCTTCGTGCCGCCGCCTGTGCGGGTCTTGCTGTCACCGCGACAGCCACCACCCTGCCTGCCGCCGCCGAGGGGCCATCGCCCACTGTTGTTGAACTGTTCACGAGCCAAGGCTGCTCGTCCTGCCCGCCGGCGGACGCAGCCCTCGCCTCGCTGCGCGATCACCCCGATATCCTGACGCTCACCTGGGCTGTGGATTACTGGGACAGGCTGGGCTGGCAGGATACCTTCGCCGAACCCAACAATGCCGTGCGCCAGACCGCCTATAACAAGCGGCTTGGTCGCGGTGGTGTCTACACCCCGCAGATGGTTTTCGACGGCGTGGACGAATGTGTGGGATCGGACCGCACCCATATCCGCGACCTTCTTGAAAAGCTGAAGGCCGGTCAGCAAACACACATCCCTGTCACCCTGAAAGCTGATGGTGACAATCTGACCGTCGACCTGCCCGCCACCGACATTGGCGAGGAAATCGCCGTCCGGCTGGTGTGGTATCTCTCGGACGCGACGGTCGAGATCGGCGACGGCGAGAATGCCGGCCGCACGCTTCACTATACGAATGTCGTACGCGGCAGCGATATCATCGCCGACTGGACGGGTGATGCCCGGCAGCTGAAACTCGATATCGCCGCCGGCCGCACGCTAGGTGCCGACCATGCCGCCATCCTCCTGCAAAAGGGGTACGGGCACGGCCCGATTGTGGGCTCTGCCAGCACCAATATCACCGCGCCTGCAGCCAATCCTTGACATGGGCGCCTGATTCCGTCATAAGCCGCCGCGGCGACAATGACCGGTCCAATGAGGGGCTGGCTAAAGAACCGGGCCGTAATCCGGTTTTCATTTTGAACGATGTTTCCGTGCGACGAGCGCACAGGTCCTGTCAGTGCCCCCATCGAGTGGGCGTCTTTCCGGTCCCGGCGAAATAGAGTTCCCGCCAATTTGGACCGGCGCTGGACATAAGTTTCCACGCCATAGAGAAGAAAAAGACAGGACAAGCCATGAGCGATTTTACCTCGCTGGGCCTGGCTGCGCCTTTGCTGCGCGCCATTGAAGCCCAGGGTTACACCAATCCGACTGCCATTCAGACCGAGACCATCCCCGCGCTGCTGGAAGGTCGCGACCTGATCGGTATCGCCGAAACCGGCGGCGGCAAGACGGCGGCTTTCGTGCTGCCGCTTCTTGAGAAACTGGTTGCCGAAGACAAGCGTGCCATGCGGATGATGCCGCGTGCGCTGATCCTCGCCCCCACCCGCGAACTTGCCAAGCAGATCAACGATGCGATCCGCGACCTTGCCAAATTCGTCAAGATCCGCACCTGCGCCATCTATGGCGGCGACAGCTACCGCACGCAGATCGCCTTCCTCGAGCGCGGCGTGGACATCCTTGTCGCGACCCCCGGCCGCCTGATCGACCATATGAAGCGCGGCACCGTGTGGCTCGATGACTGCCACACCTTCATCCTTGATGAAGCCGACCGCATGCTGGACATGGGCTTCCTTGATGACGTGCGCGCCGTTGCCGGCAAGATGCCGCAGGAACACCAGGCCGTCATGTTCTCGGCCACCATGTCGGACGAGATCCGCGCGCTGACCGAAAGCCTTCTTGAAAATCCGCATGAAGTATCGATCGAGCGCACGTCGCTGGTGGCTGATGCCGTGGAGCACCGCGCGCTTTTCACCACCAAGGGCGACAAGCCGAAGCTGCTGCTGCACCTCATCGAGCGTGAAGAAGCGAGCCGCGTGATCGTGTTCGTGCGCACCAAGGCGCAGGCCGACGAGGTCTCCGACTTCCTCAATGACAACGAATTCCCGGCCGATTCGCTGCACGGTGACAAGAAACAGCGGGAGCGCGAGCGCACCATCCGTTCGTTCAAGACCGACCGCATTTCCTACCTTGTCGCGACCGACGTTGCGGCCCGCGGGCTGGACGTGAAGGACGTGACCCATGTGATCAACATGGACACCCCGATCGACCCCGAAGCCTATATTCACCGCGTTGGCCGTACCGGCCGTGGCGGCGCCTCGGGCAAGGCTTTCACCATGGTTGACCGTGGCGAGTTCGGCCTCCTGCGCGCGATCGAACGCCTCATCGGTGCAGCCCTTGAAACCGATAGCGACCATCCGTTCGAGCTTGTCATCGACAAGTCGAAAGGCCCCAAGAAGAGCTTCAAGAAAGACGGTTTCCGCAAGGATGGCCCGCGCCGGGACTTCAAACCGCGCGGCGACCGTTTTGGCGGCGAAAAGCGCGAGTACAAGCCCCGTGAAGACCGCTTCGGTAGCGAAAAGCGCGAATGGAAGCCTCGCGAAGATCGTGAAGAAGGCCAGAAACGCGAGTACAAGCCGCGCGAAGACCGTTTCGGCGGTGAAAAGCGTGAGTGGAAACCGCGTGAGGATCGCTTCGAAGGCGGCAAGCGCGAATTCAAACCCCGCGAGGACCGCTTTGACGGCGAGAAGAAGCCTTTCAAACGTCGTGAAGACGGTTTTGAAGGTGGCAAACGCCCGTTCAAGGACCGCGAAGACCGTTTTGGTGGTGAGAAACACGAATTCCGCGCCCGTGACGACCGCAATGGCGGTGAAAAACGCGAATACCGCAAGCGGGAAGATCGCGACGGCGGTGAGAAGCGTGAGTGGAAGCCCCGCGAGGATCGCTTCAGCGGCGAAAAGCGCGATTTCAAACCCCGCGGCGAGCGTTCGTTCGACAAGCGCGACGGTGAGAAGCGCGGTTTCGGCAAGCGTGAAGGCGGCTTTGAAAAACGCGAAGGCGGTTTCGAGAAGCGCGAGCGCGGTGAGCGCACCGAGCGTCCGGCCCGTGTGGTGTCGGATGCCGAATTCCGCGCCAAGCCGCGTGGCAACGGTGCCGAGCGCCGTGCCGAGCGTGATGCAGCCAAGGCTAAAGGTGCCCCGACCCGTCGCAAGGCTCCGGCAAAAGCCGATTTCTCCAAGAAGGGCGGTTACGCGCCCCTGAAACGCCGCGCCGGCTGAGTGCCCTAACAGACCTCGGCTATCGAGCGCGCGACAAAGGCGCCCCGGTCGTCCGACCGCGGGCGCCTTTTAATTTTCAGCATTGGCCGCCGTTCCGGGGAGCAGATCGAACTTCGCGCCAAAAAGCGGCGACCGAAAAATACCGACGCGGACGTCATATCCCGGCTTTACAAAGAAGGGCACCAGCGTCTCGATCACCCGTTCCTCGCCGTTATCGAATCGCACCTTGATGGCGCGCAGACCGCGGGCGTCCATATCCTCTGTCGAGACAACTACGCCATGGATCACCATCGTGGGCTCAGCCGGCACACGGCTGCCCCAGTAAACAACCGCGGCAAGGGCCGCGAGCACCAGCATCGCAATCTGCAGTTTCTTCATGTCTCCCCCTCCAGTTCCTTCACCGCCCAGCGGGCAGCATCGGCCACCACATCCGCCGGATCATTTGCCAATTCCTTCGCCTTCGGCAGCAAGCTCGGGTCCCCGGAATTGCCGACGGCGATCAGCACATTCCGGATGAACCTGTCCCGCCCGATCCGCTTGATCGGGCTGCCGGCAAACACCTGCCGGAAACCGGTGTCATCAAGCTCGATGAGGTCAGCGAGGCGCGGGGCTGCCAGTTCGACCCGCGCGTGATATCCCGCCTCGCGCGCCACGCTTGCAAACTTGTTCCAGGGGCAGGCAGCAAGGCAATCATCGCAGCCATAGATGCGGTTGCCCATCGCCTTCCTGAATTCTTCCGGGATCGGCCCCTTGTGTTCGATCGTCAGGTAACTGATGCAGCGCCGCGCATCGATCTTGCCCGGCCCCGTGAATGCCGCCGTCGGGCAGGCCTCAAGGCAGGCGGTGCAGGCACCGCAGTGATCTTTGTGGGGTATGTCTTCGCCAAGCACCATGTCGGTGAGGATCGCGCCGAGGAAAAGCCAGCTGCCGAACTCGCGCGAGACAAGGTTTGTATGCTTGCCCTGCCAGCCGAGCCCGGCTTGCGCGGCGAGCGGCTTTTCAGCGACCGGAGCGGTATCCACAAACACCTTCAGGCCGCAGCCATAGCGTTCTCCCATCCAGCGACCGAGCGCCTTCAGGCGGCTTTTGACGATATCGTGGTAATCCCGCCCGCGCGCATAGACCGAGATATTGCCGTGGGAGGGATGGTCCAGCAACGTTCGCGGATCGGTCTTCGGGGCATAATTCATGGCGAGCATCACGGCCCCCCTGGCCCCGTCCCAGAGGTTCGCCGGCGTCAGGCGCTCCTCGATCCGGTCCCTCAGCCAGTCCATGCTGCCCTGCCGGCCATCGGCCACAAAGGCCAGAAGCCCCTCGCGGACCGCAGCCGTCGTTTCGGCACGGGTGAAACCCACGGCATCGAAGCCGAGTGACTTCCCCTGCGCGATGATTTCGGACCGAACGACTTCTGGCGATATGTCAACCGCCTTAGTCACTTAGAAGTCCAGCTGGTCGTAATGCTTGGGGGGCATGATGCCGCCGACCCGGTCGGACAGCAGCGTGCGCACGGCGCGGCGGCCTTTCACACGCATGTACCAGTCCTTGGCTTCGGGCCAGTCTTCCCAGACGATGTCGCCGAAATAGTCGATGACGCTGATATGCGCCACTGCTGCCGCGTCCGCCATCGAATAGCGGTTGCCGGCCAGATAGTGGCGGCGCTCGGCGAGATAGCCGATATAGCGCATATGGATTTTCAGATTGTGCGAGGCGCAGCGGATCGCCTCGCTATCGGGCTCGCCCATGCCGAGGAAACGCTTGTTCAGTTTTTCAAGGACCGTGAGCCGGGTGACCTCGGTGCCGAGCTTGGTATGGAACCAGCCGGTCAGGCGGCGCATCTCGGCGCGTTCTTCGGCGGTGCCATCAAGAAGGGTTGGCGACGGGACCGATTCTTCCAGATATTCGGCAATCGCCATGGTGCCCGAAAGCGCCACGCCACTGTCGAGCACAAGCACCGGCACCTCGCCCGCAGGGTTGAGCTGCAGGAAAGCGGGACGGCGCTCCCAATCCTTCTCGAGGCGGAGTTCAAAATCGATCCGCTTCTCGGCAAGCATCAGGCGGATGAAGCGGGCGGCTGGGCTCAGCCAATGGTGATACAGGACAGGCATAACGCCCTTCATATCGCATGAAAAAAAGGCCGCCAATCGGAATCGGCGGCCTCAAGTGGGGGACTAGAAAAGGATTGGCCCGATCATCAGGCCACGGCCTCCGCCGTATCGGCCTCGGGCACGAGCGGGACCTCAAGCCTTGAGACCATCTCTTTCGGCACAACCATCCAGAATCGGCCGAGTTTTGCTTCCCAGTTCGAGAGGATAGTGGCGCCCCAGCGGGAACCTGCCTCGCGAACATGGTCTTCGATCATCCCCTTGAGGCGCGCCTCATAGTCAGGATGTTCGACCCGGTGCAGAAGGACGGTGTCCGGATTGATGAATTCATCGAGCATGTTCATCTCGTCATAGACGAAGGCGAGGCCGCCGGTCATGCCGGCGCCGAAGTTCTCGCCCACCGGCCCGAGGATGACAGCCGTACCGCCGGTCATATATTCGCAGCCGTTGGCGCCGCAGCCCTCGACGACCACCTCGGCCCCCGAGTTGCGGACGGCGAAGCGCTCGCCCGCCTGCCCCGCCGCGTAAAGCTTGCCGGCGGTGGCGCCGTAAAGGACGGTGTTGCCGATGATGGTGTTGTCGCGCGCCGTGATTCCGGACCGGTTCGACGGGCGCACCACGATGGTGCCGCCCGAAAGACCCTTGCCGACATAATCGTTGGCATCGCCCGAGACAACAATCTTCAGCCCCTGCACCGCAAAGGCACCAAGCGACTGGCCGGCCGAGCCGCGCAGTCGCACGGTCACATGGTCGGGCTTCAGGCCGAACATGCCGAACTTGCGGGTGATCTCGCTGGAGAAACGCGTACCGACCGCGCGGTGCGTGTTCTGCACCGAATAGGTCAGCTGCATCTTCTCGCCGCGGCTGAACACGGCGGCGGCATCCTCGAGCATACGGGCATCGAGGCTGTCCGGCACCGGGTTGCGACCTTCCATGGTGCAGATGGTGCGCTCGTGACGGCCGCCGACCTGGACAAGCAGCGGGTTGAGATCAAGGTCATCAAGGTGCGCGGCACCGCGGCTCACCTGATGCAGCATGTCGGTGCGGCCGATGATGTCCTCGAGCTTCTCGACTCCGAGGGTCGCGAGGATTTCACGCACTTCCTCGGCGATGAAGCTGAAAAGGTTCACGACCTTGTCGGCGGTGCCGGTGAACTTCTGGCGGAGAGCCTCATCCTGCGTGCACACGCCGACCGGGCATGTGTTCGAATGGCACTGGCGGACCATGATACAGCCCATGGCGACGAGCGACGCCGTGCCCACGCCATATTCCTCGGCGCCGAGCATGGCGGCAATCACCACGTCGCGGCCGGTGCGGATGCCACCATCGGTTCTGAGCTTCACGCGGTGACGCAGGCCATTGAGCGTGAGTACCTGATTGACCTCGGCGAGGCCGATTTCCCACGGTGTGCCGGCATATTTGATGCTGGTCTGGGGGCTCGCACCCGTGCCGCCCGAATGACCGGCCACAAGGATCACGTCCGCGTGCGCCTTGGCGACGCCCGCCGCAATCGTGCCAATACCGGCGGAGGAGACGAGCTTCACGCATACCTTGGCGACCGGGTTGATCTGCTTCAGGTCATAGATGAGCTGGGCCAGATCCTCGATCGAATAGATATCATGGTGCGGCGGCGGCGAAATGAGCGTCACCCCCGGCGTGGCGTGGCGGAGCCGCGCGATCATCTCGGTCACCTTGAAGCCCGGCAGCTGGCCGCCCTCGCCCGGCTTGGCGCCCTGGGCGATCTTGATTTCCAGCTCCTCGCAGGCATTCAGATATTCAGCCGTCACGCCGAAGCGGCCGGAAGCCACCTGCTTGATCGGGCTGTTGGCATTGTCGCCGTTATCATAAGGCTTGTAGCGCTTCTGGTCCTCGCCGCCCTCACCGGATACCGACTTGGCACCGATGCGGTTCATGGCGATGGCGAGCGTTTCATGCGCCTCGGGCGACAGAGCGCCAACCGACATGCCGGGGGTCAGAAACCGCTTGCGGATCTGGGTGATGCTTTCCACCGCTTCGAGCGCGATGCCCGTGTCCGGCCGGCGGAAATCGAGAAGATCCCTGAGGTTCAGGGGCGGCAGGCTGCCAAGGCCCTTCGAATAGGTCAGGTATTTGGCGTAATTGTCATCGGTCACAGCCGTTTGCAGCAGGTGGATGAGCTGGCCATCGAAGGCATGCAGTTCGCCGTCGCGGCGGAAGCGGTAAAGCCCGCCAACCGGCAGTGCAGCCACATCTTCCTGGAAAGCCTTGGCATGCTGCTCCAGCACTTTCTGCTGGACGCCCGCAAGGCCGATGCCGGAGATCTTGGACGGCATGCCGGGGAAGAACTCGGCCACCAGCGAGCGCGAAAGCCCGAGGGCCTCGAAATTATAGCCGCCCCGATAGCTCGAAATGATCGAGATGCCCATTTTCGACAGGATCTTGAGAAGGCCCTGATCGATGGCTTCGCGGGCACGGACGATACATTCATCAAGCCCCATGTCGCCGAAGATGCCCTTGGCGTGGCGTTCGGCAATCGCATCCTGCGTGAGATAGGCATTGATCGTGGTGGCGCCCGAGCCGATCAACACGGCGAAATAATGGGTATCCATGCACTCGGCCGAGCGCACATTGAGGCTGGTGAAGGTACGCAGGCCGTTTTTCACAAGGTGCGTATGCACACCGGCGGTGGCGAGGATCATCGGCACCGGGGCGCGCGTTTCGCTGATATATTCGTCCGTGAGGAAGATATGGGCGCGGCCTTCGCGCACCGCTTCCTCAGCCTCGCGGCGGATACGATCGATCGCGGCCTTGAGGGCACCCGCGCCTTCATCCACGCCGAAGGTGCAATCGATCACCTGCGCCGTGTCACCGAAATGCTCGATCACTGCCTTCCATTCGCGGTTGGTCATCACCGGACTATCGAGCACCAGCGCACCCGCCTGCGTGTGGCCGGCATCGAGCACGTTATTGAAGTTGCCGAAGCGTGTTTTCAGGCTCATCACCCGGTATTCGCGCAAACTGTCGATCGGCGGGTTGGTCACCTGGCTGAAATTCTGGCGGAAGAAATGCGCGAGGTTCCGGTATTTGGACGACAGCACGGCAAGCGGCGTATCGTCACCCATCGAACCGATGGCTTCCTTCTTGTCCGCCACCTGCGGATGGAGAATGAGTTCGATATCCTCGTGCGTGATACCAGCCGCCACCTGACGGCGCTTCAGGTCCTGCCCCTTGTAAAGCGACAGGGGCGCCTCGGGGCCGCGGTAGCCCGGCAGGTCCTCGATGGACTTGATATCCTTCACCCATTCCTCAAACGGCTGGCTGGCGGCCAATTTGTCCTTGATCTCGCGGTCGTGGTAGAAACGGCCTTCCTCCAGATCGAGGGCAATCATCTGGCCCGGCCCCAAGCGGCCTTTCTCGCGCACACTTTCTTCCGGGACAACAACCATACCGGCTTCCGAACCGACGATCAGAAGGTCATCGGACGTCAGCGTGAAGCGCATGGGGCGGAGGCCCGCACGGTCAAGCCCTGCGATCACCCAGCGCCCGTCGGTGCAGGCGAGGGCGGCCGGACCGTCCCACGGCTCCATCACCGAGTTCGTGTAGGCATACATGGCGCGGTGCGCTTCGGGCATCACGCCCTTCTTCGACCAGGCTTCCGGCACCAGCATGGTTTTCACCATCGGCGCGATGCGGCCAGCGCGCACCATCACCTCGAACACGGCGTCGAGGGCGGCCGAATCCGATGCACCATGCGGGATCACCGGCTTGATGTCTTCCGAATGGTCGCCGAACGCGATGCCGGCCATGCGGATCTGGTGGCTTTTCATCCAGTTGGTGTTGCCGCGGATCGTGTTGATCTCGCCGTTGTGCGCCAGCATGCGGAACGGCTGGGCGAGCCACCACTGCGGGAAAGTGTTCGTCGAATAGCGCTGGTGATAGATCGCGAAGGACGACACAAACAGATCGTCATTCAGATCGGGATAGAAGGTCGAAAGCTGCTCGGCAAGGAACAGGCCCTTGTAGATGATCGAGCGGCACGACAGCGAACAGATATAGAAGTCCGGCACCTGCGCGGCGATGGCCGCCTTTTCGATGCGGCGGCGGATGACATAAAGCTCGCGCTCGAAGTCGTCATCATTCAGGCCCTTCGAATTGGCGATCATGATCTGTTCGATTTCCGGGCGCGTGGCTTCGGCCTTCGGGCCGATCACACCGGTATCCACCGGCACCTGACGCCAGCCATAGATCGTGTAGCCGAAATTCAGGATCTCGGTTTCAACGATGGTGCGGCACACTTCCTGCGCCGACTGGTCGATACGCGGCAGGAAGACCATGCCGACAGCAATCTTGCCGACGATGGCATCATGCCCCGTGGCGCGCACATGCTGGCGGAAAAATTCCTGCGGGATTTCGACATGGATGCCGGCGCCGTCGCCGGTCTTGCCATCGGCGTCCACCGCACCCCGGTGCCAGATGGCCTTCAGGGCTTCGATGCCCTTTAGGACAACGTCACGGCGCGGGCGGCCATCGATGGCCGCGATAAGGCCGACACCGCAGCTCGAATGTTCGTCAACGGGATCATAAAGGCCAACGGGGCCGGGGACATGTTCGTTATAGATTTGCATTGTCTTCTGTCCTCATCACTCGGCAGCGACGGCGGCGTTTTTCGCCTGCTCGCGCAGATAGGTCTTGATGGCACTGGCGGCATCACGCCCGTCCCGGATCGCCCAGACAACGAGCGAAGCGCCCCGCACGATATCGCCCGCGGCAAACACACCCGGCAGGCTTGTCATCATGCTGCGCTGGTCAACCGTGACCGTGCCCCAGCGGGTGACGCGCAGTTCAGGCGCGCCAAAGAGGCTCGGCAGGTCCTCGGGCTCGAAGCCAAGCGCCAGGATCGCGAGATCGCAGTCCACATTGAAGCTTTCGTTCGGCACACGCTCGGGCGCCGAGCGGCCGGTGGCATCGGGGGCACCAAGGCGCATCTTGTAGGCGCGCACGGCTTCCACCTTGTCCGAGCCCGTGAAGGCCTCGGGGCCGGTCAGCCAGACGAAGTCGACGCCTTCTTCCTCGGCATTCGCCACTTCGCGGGCCGAACCCGGCATATTGTCGCGGTCGCGGCGATAAAGGCATTTGACCGACTTGGCACCCTGGCGCACGGCGGTGCGCACGCAGTCCATCGCGGTGTCGCCGCCACCGATCACAACAACATTCTTGCCTTCAGCATTCAGCGAGCCATCGTCATAGGCCGCAACCTTGTCGCCCAGGCCAACTTTGTTGGAGGCGATCAGATAATCAAGCGCCGGCACAATGTTAGAAAGACCCACGCCCGGCACCTTCAGCGCGCGGGCACGATACACGCCGGTCGCCACCAGCAGCGCATCATGACGGGCGCGAAGCTCTGAAAGCGTGGCGTCACGGCCGACCTCGAAATCCAGATGGAAGGTGATGCCGGATTGCTCCAGCCGGCCAGTGCGACGCGCCACCACATCCTTTTCAAGCTTGAAACCGGGGATACCATAGATAAGCAGGCCGCCGGCGCGGTCGTGCCGGTCATAGATATGAACCTGATAGCCCGCTTTGCGCAGTTCCTCGGCCGCTGCGAGGCCAGCCGGGCCCGCCCCGATGATACCGACCGACTGGTCACGCTCCACCGGCGGCTCGATCGGCTTGATCCAGCCCTGTTCCCAGGCGTTATCGGTGATATAGCGTTCCACCGAGCCGATGGTGACAGATTCGAAATCAGCCTCGATCACGCAATTGCCTTCGCAGAGACGATCCTGCGGGCAGATACGGCCGCAGATTTCGGGCATGTTGTTGGTGGCAGACGCCACTTCATAGGCTTCCTGCAGCCGGTCTTCGGCCGTCAGGCGCAGCCAGTCGGGGATATTGTTCCCGAGGGGGCAATGAATATGGCAATAGGGCACGCCGCACTGCGAGCAGCGGCTGGCCTGATCCTTGGCGCCGGCGGGTACGAACCTTTCGTAGATTTCCCGGAAATCACGCTTGCGGTCGTCCGCCGAGCGCTTTTCAGGCATCTGCTGGTCGATCGTGACAAATTTCAGCATGTCTTCGGCCATCGGGTCCGTTCCTCTGGTAGCAACCTTCGTTAACAGGATTCGCGGCGGGTAATTTTATGTGCCTCTGAATCGGTGCGCCCGCACTATATGTTCAAAATTTTCAAAATTCACGCAAAAAATCAGCGATAGGTCAAATATATTGACCTTGTTATTGTATCACACTCAGCACGGAATGCCAACCGGCCCAAATACAAGTGTTTTTTAGTACCGAATTGAGACTATATTGAAAGATGCCCTCCCGCAAACGGCTTGCTATAAGGCCTTGGGGGCTGGCGCAGGGGGTGCCGCCCGCAGCCGGGAGCCTTGTTGGCGTGACCATCCTGCATCTGATTCTCCTGTCGCTCGTTCAGGGCATCACCGAATTCCTGCCCATTTCCTCGTCCGGCCACCTGATCCTGTTGCCGATCGTGACCGGCATGGAAGACCAGGGCCTGTTGATGGATGTCAGCGTGCATGTAGGCACGCTCGCCGCCGTGCTTCTCTATTTCCGGGAAGATACAAAAGGCCTGACGCTCGCAGCCCTTGGTGCCATCGGCGTTGCCCCTGCCCGCCGCGCCATCGAAGGTACGCCATATGCGAAGCTTTTCTGGGCGCTCGTGCTTGCCACCATCCCAACCGTGATCGTCGGCGGCATCTTCGCGGTCAGCGGCATTGAGGAAGCGCTGCGTTCGGCAAGTGTTATCGCCGCCACCTCGATCCTTTTCGGCATTCTGCTTTACTGGGCCGACAAGCGCGGTAGCACGCACCTTGATATGGCGGCGATGAAGTTGAAACCGGCGCTCATTATCGGCTTCGCGCAGGTGCTGGCGCTCATTCCCGGCACCAGCCGCGCCGGCATCACCATGACCGCCGCCCGTCACCTCGGTTTCAACCGGGTGGATGCCGCGCGCTTTTCGATGCTCCTGTCGATTCCGACGATCCTTGCTGCCGGCACGCTCGGTGCCCTGAAGCTCGTGTCCGACGGCAATCCGCTGGCGCTTACCGATGCTGCCATCGGCGCAGGGCTATCGTGCCTTGCCGCCCTTGTTGCCATCCATTTCCTGATGCGCTGGCTGACCCACGCCACCATGACGATCTTCGTGATCTATCGTGTCGGCCTCGGCCTCGCGCTGTTCGCCATGATCGGCGCCGGCTGGTTCTAACCGAACTGGCCCATCGCTCGATACTGCGCCATATAGCGCGGCAGGATGCTGGCGATGGGCTGCGGCTCAATGCCAAGGGCTGCAAACCCGGCGGCCCCTTTCGAGACGACATTGTCGGCGCCAAGTAGCTTCAGCTGGTCGCGCGTGAGCGGCGGGGTCGGCAGCCATTCCAGGAACAGGGCCTGCAGGCGGGCAAGGCCCATAGGCATAGGAATGAGCGGCCGGTAAAGGCCGGTCTCTTCCATCATATGGGTCAGCATGGTGCGCATCGTCATCACCTCGGGCCCGCCAAGCTCGAAGGTCTTGCCCGCAACGGCGCTGTCGTCCTTGAGGCCGCGCTCCAGCGCCGTGGCGATAGCGGCAGCCACGTCGGTCACCACCACCGGCTGGAACCGGGTGCCAAGACCCGGCAGCGGCAGGAAGGGCAGTATCCGCGCCATGCGGGCGAACCGGTTGAAGAAACCATCCTCCGGCCCGATCACAAGGCTCGGCCGCAGGATCGTGGCGCGCGGGAAGGCGGCGAGCACCTCCTGCTCCCCTCGCCATTTGGTGCGGGCATAGCGGGACGGCGAATGATCGCTTGCCCCAAGCGCCGACACCTGGACGAAGGCATGCACACCGGCAGACGCCGCCGCGCGGGCGATGATGCCGGGGCCGTCCGCCTGGATACCTTCGAACCGCTGGTGGCCACTCTCATAGAGAATGCCGACAAGATTGACGGCCGCATCGGCCCCCTTCAGCGCGCGAGCAACGGATGCGGGATGGCCGACATTCGCCGCCACCAGATCGATCTGGCCGACATCGCCAAGGGTTTTCAGGTAAAGCGCCGCGTTCGGGTGCCGCACTGCCACCCGCACCCGCCAGCCGGCCTCGGCCAGCCGCTCGACCAGATAGCGTCCGATAAAGCCCGAGCCGCCAAACACCGTCACACATTTCTGCCGGTTCATAAGCCTCTCCTTCGATGCATCCGCACAGTATATACGCAAGTGCGGCCATATCGGAGCGCACCAGCGCAAAGATTTTACCACAGACGCTTGACAGAGCCCCCGGAGGCACGCTACATCCCCGCCACCAAATCACCTGTGCCCAGGTGGCGGAATTGGTAGACGCGCTAGCTTCAGGTGCTAGTGACCGTACGGTCGTGGGGGTTCGAGTCCCTTCCTGGGCACCAATTCAAAAGGCCCGGTTCCTTCATTCAGATGGAACCGGGCCTTTTGCTTTTCAGGACCACGCGCCCGGGGCTCAGGTGATGGGCGTTTCTCGCGAAAAAGGCACGCTTCTTGAAAGCGATGGTTGCGGGTTCGGGGCGCAACACAGGGAAAGGTCTTTTTCATGACTTCCATCGCCGGCGCGTCTTCCGCCTACAACATGCCTTTCGATCGCAGCATCTTCTCCGATCCCGAGATGCGCCCCTATCTCGAAGACTATTATGAAGCCGGCTATGCAACGATGTGCGAGCGCGTTGCCGCCATGAAAGAAGCCGAAGCGAACGGCGAAGCGCCAAGAACCATCGCCTTGCCCGATGGCAGCACCGGGACAGAGCTTAGCGCCGATCAATATGAACGGATGATCCCGAGCTTCGACAAGTGGCTGGAGATGCAGCAGAATTTCTCGGCCTTCGACATGCTGGAGCAAAGCGGTGACATGCTCGCGCACGCCGAGGCGGCCGCCGCCCGCGTGGAAAAGGATCTCGATCCCGACCTTCCGTCCGGCGTTCGCACTGTCTTTTCAGATGGGGATCGCATTCTTGGTTATATCAACAAGGATGGCAGCCTTGTCACTCACGATGGCGGCGATGCGCTGCAATCGCTGGTCGCCGGCGCAGATGCCCTGAAACTGACCGGGGAAGCGAGAATTGCCTATCTGACAAAACAGGGGGCGGCAATCCTTTCCCGTCAGTATCCCGAGCTTGCAACAACAAGCTATACAGACGCAACCATGCCCACCCGCCGCGAGTTTGCGGCCGAATGGTACCCGGATCATGACGTCGACGCGAACTATGAAAGCATGATCAACGAGCTCCGCGCCTCACTTGCCGAGCGTCAGTCCTGGCACAAGCAACAGCTGGCCAATATCGCCGAAATGCGCGCCTTTCTGATCAGCAGCATGCAGGAGGCGGAGGCCGCCTGACCCCTGATGTTGTGCCAGACATCTTTTATCGGCAGCCGGGCCAGAACGAAAGCCCGGGATCACACCTGAACCCGGGCCTTTCTTGTTGCCTGTTCGCCTGCAGCTCCCGGCAGGCGGAAAATGTTAAAATGTTACAGGGCCTTGTCAGCCTTACTCTCTAGTTCCTTCTGACGTTTTTTCACGGCCGCAGCCTTGTCGAGGACCGCATCGCGTTCCTTCAGGATATCCATGGAAGACGGGCTCATGGCGTCCCTGGTCCTGGCATCCCCGCCGGCTGCCGGTGCAACACCGGCCGTCACTTGCGGCGCGAGCGCATCGGCCCTTTCGCTATAACGCTTCGTCGCCTTGTCGAGGATCTTGCCGACCTCACGAGTACCCGACCGGATTTCGGTCAGCCGAGCATCAGCCATCTGACGATCCTGCGCCTCGGATGTACTGGCGGCCCGGGCATCGCTCAAGGCTTTCGAATAGCAGTCCTGCGCGGCTTCCACACCCCGAAGGGTTTCCTGCATTGTCCGCGTTTCCTCTCTCAACTGGGCGTCCGGGGTTCCGGCAGCGGGCGCATGCTCTGCCCCCACGCCTTCGACGTTACTATGGCAGTCGCCATAGTATTTGGGCTGGAAACCGGCTTTGTCGTCTCTATCACCGGCGATGGCACCACTCTGGACAAACGAGGCCGACGTGAACAGAACAGCGATGGCCAAAGACTTGCTGTATGTCATCATGACTGGCTCCTTTTGTGTGATCCCCCGAGAGGGTTGAGATAGAAGCACAGCAATGCGGCCAATTTGTGGTGCAAGGTGTGCTTCTCGCGCAGAACGTGCATGAGAATTCCCGTGCCCGGACATTTGACAAGGCCGACCAGTCGCCCGATAAGGCGGGCATGCAGATATTTGATGGCATCATCACCGACCGCGGGTCGAAATATGCGGTGTCGGGCGGCCCTTGCAGCTCGGCCGAGGAAGCGCGCGCCTTCATAAAGGAGCTGACCCGCCAGAAGAAATTCGCCAAGGCCACCCATAACACATGGGCTTTCCTCGGCGACGACGGGCCGGTGAAGAATGACGACGGCGAAAGCGGTGCCGGCATGGTGATCGTGCGCATGCTGGAGCGCGAGGGCCTGACAGGCCATATCATCGTCGTCACCCGCTGGTATGGCGGCAAGCATCTGGGTGGGGATCGCTTCCGCCATGTGCAGGATGCCGTGCGCCACTATCTGGATCATGCCTTCGCTGGCTGAAAGCCGGATTTCCCGGGTTTTACAGACAGATGGCGAAAAATGCTCGCTATGCGATAGCGTTTACCGTCGGTTAGCGATTTACAATCTATAGTTCCTCGATGGCAGGCAACGGACGGCACCACCCCGCCCGGCATTACCCTTGGAAGGACTGATCCCATGCGACTGGATATTAAGGGATTTCTCCCGCACTCTCGCCACGGCGCCGATGAAATCCTCGAGTCGCTCTCCCGTTCCAAGGCCATGATCTCCTTCACACCCGATGGCATCATTATCGGCGCAAACCCCCTGTTCCTTGAAACAATGGGCTACAGACTTGATGAAATTGTTGGCCAGCATCACCGCATGTTTGTGGCAGCAGATTATGCCGAAAGTGATGAATATCGCCGCTTCTGGGCCGATCTCGCAGACGGCAAACATAATACGGCAACATTCCGCCGCTTCGCAAAGGGGGGCCGGCAACTCTGGCTGCAGGCCATTTACCTGCCGGTGCGCGATGCAAAGGGGCAGATTTACAAGATCATCAAGTTCGCAACCGACGAGACGGCGGCCCAGAACCGCAATCTCGATATCGCCGGCAAGCTCGCTGCACTTGACCGCGCGCAAGCCATCATCGAGTTCGAGCTGGACGGCACCATCATCACCGCCAACAGCAATTTCCTCGACACCGTCGGGTATGAACTGGATGAGATTGCCGCGCGCCACCACCGCATGTTCGTGGAACCGGCAGAAGCGGAAAGCGAAGCTTACAACACCTTCTGGCAGCGTCTGCGAGGCGGGGAATTTGTCTCCGGCGAGTTCCGGCGGACCGGCAAGGATGGGCGCGAAATCTGGCTACAGGCAACCTACAACCCCATCCTCGGGGCTGATGGAACACCGGTGCGGGTGGTGAAATTCGCAAGCGACATCACAGCCCGAAAACTTCAGAATGCCGAAATCGCCGGCAAGCTGGATGCCATCGGCAAAACGCAGGCGGTGATTGAATTCACGCCAGATGGCACCATCCTCACTGCCAACGGGAATTTCCTGAAAACCGTCGGCTACAGCCTCGATGAAATCACGGGTCAGCATCACCGCATGTTTGTGGACCTATCCGAAAACAGCGGAGCCAGCTACCGTACCTTCTGGGAGGAGCTCGCTGCGGGCAAGCACCAGACCGGCCGCTTCCGCCGCGTTGCAAAGGACGGTCGCGAGATCTGGCTGCAAGCCACCTACACGCCGATCGTCAGTCCATCAGGGCAGGTTATCAAGGTCGTCAAGTTCGCGGCCGACATCACCCAGCGCGTGATGGACCGCCAGACGCAGGAGCGCGTCAGCGCCCTCATTGAGGCTAATCTTGACCGGATCATCGGAGCCGTTGGTGAAGCGGACACCAAGGCGGGGGTTGCTTCCGGCGCCTCGGACGAGACGGAAGACACGGTACGGGCAGTCGCCGCCGCGGTTGAGGAGCTTGATGCCTCGATCCAGGAAATCGCCAGCAGCATCAGTCGGGCAACCCGGGCGGTCGACCAGACCTTCAGCCAGATGCAGGATGCAACGGATTCCACCCAGACACTCCGCGAAGCAGCGGGCGCGATGAACAGTATCGTCGAGCTGATCAACGATATCGCCGACCAGATCAATCTTCTGGCCCTCAATGCCACCATTGAGGCGGCCCGCGCGGGGGACGCCGGGCGCGGCTTTGCCGTGGTTGCCGGCGAGGTCAAGAACCTTGCCACACAGGTGGCCTCCGCCACCGGCCAGATCGCTGGCGAAATCGACCGGATGCAGAGCGTGTCGAAGGAAGTTTCCGTCCGGCTTGGCAGCATCAACAGCGAGATCAGCACGCTTCAGGAAGACATGATGACCGTGAACGGCGCCGTGGAAGAGCAAAGCACTGTTGCGCGTGAAATCGCCTCTAACATGGTGACAGCCTCCGATGCTGTCGCCCGCATCAACGAAAGCCTTGAAGAGCTCGCCGGCAACATCAACGACATTTCAAGCGTCGGTCGTAATCTCTACAAGGAAATCGAAGAGATCAGCACCCGCTAGGCCGTCAGGTAATAGGCGAGGATATAAAGCGACAGCATTGCCGAAACGATGAGCGCCGAGCCCGCCACGCTCCAGCTGCGGGCGAGCACCCCGCTGCCGCTTGCCACCCGCTCAGCCGCCGCGATCAACTGCCTGACCCTGCCCGTGGCGAAGGCTGCTGTCGCCGACGCCACACCCGCAAACCCCGCAATTGCCTTCCGGGCAAGGCGATTGAGCGCCACACGGTAAAGCCAGTCAGTATCAAGGCTGACGGTCTCCGTGCGCTTCATCCAGGGCAGCAGCAGGAAGAAGGCAAGGCCGGAGAACAGCAGCAGCTGGAAATAGAAGACAAGCTTGGCGGCCTTGTAGGCCTCGAACTCGACCGGATAAGGCAGCAGCGCATAGAGGGGGTCCGGGTAAAGGCCGAAGAAGATGCAAAGCCCGGCGAAAATGATCATCGCGGCCGCCATGTTCCAGGGCGCATCCTTAGGCCGCAGCCCCGAATCCTTCTGGAAAAAGACAAACCACGGGAACTTGATCCCGGCATGCAGGAATACGCCGGCGGAAGCTGCCGCCAAGAGGAAATAGACGGCCACGAGCCCTTCCATATGCGCTGCTTCCGAAATCATCGTCTTCGTCGTGAAGCCGGATGTAAAGGGGAAGCTGGAAATCGCCAGCGCGCCGATGATGCCACAAATGGCGGTTACCGGCATCGTCTGGAACAGGCCGCCAAGGTCGGTGCATTTGCTGCGCCCGGTGCGATAAAGCACCGCGCCTGCACTCATCAGGAGGAGCGCCTTGTAGATGATGTGGGCGAAGGCATGGGCGGCGGCGCCGTTCAGGGCCACCTCGGTGCCGATGCCGACGGCGGTGACCATGAAGCCCACCTGGTTGACGATCGAATAGGCGAGGATCCGCCGCGCGTCGTTCTCGAGAAGCGCATAGATGATGCCGTAGAACACCATGTAAAGGCCGATACCGACAAGGATGGTGGCGCCGGGGAACAGGAGAATGAGGACAAGCACTGCAGCCTTGGTGGTATAGGCCGACAGGAAAACCGTACCCGTGGCGCTGGCTTCGGGGTAGGCATCGGCGAGCCACGCCGAAAGCGGTGGGGCCGCCACATTGATCAGCACACCGCCAAGCACCAGCCAGCCCGAAAGCGTGCCAAGCTGACCCGTGAGTATCCGGATATCAAGCGACCCGGTGTTTGACCAAAGGCCGAGGATACCGGCCATGAGGACAAGCCCGCCAAGAAGGTGCAGAACGGCATAGCGCTGCCCGGCTGCCCGCGCCTTTTCCGTGCCGCCCGACCAGATGACGATGGTCGAGAAGATGGCCAGCATTTCCCAGAACAGGAAAAGGGTCAGAAGGTCACCCGAGAAACAGATGCCGAGCGCGCTGCCAGCATAGGCAAAGGCGGCCGCAAGTTCTGTCCGCGCGGCCTGCCGGAACGCGAATAGCCCGCCCACGAGCGTCATCAGCGTGAAGACAAGCGCGAACAGGCGCCGCACGGGCGACACTTCCATGATCTCCAGCGTGAGGCCAAGATAGGGGGCGGCGAGCGTTACGCCTTCGGGCGCGGTCCATACGGCCCAGAGGGCAGCGAGGGGGCCGATGAACATCGCAGCCACGCCCACCGGCCGCGGCGCGGTGGCGATGATCGCGGCACCGATCAGCAACAGGAGCGGCGGATAAGCCAGAAGATCAGCGGTCATAATAGTCATCCTTGCGCTTCAGGAGCGCGCCCAGCGCCTTGGCGGCAAACACCATGGCGGCGCAGCTGAGGAAGCCGAAGACAGCGGCGAAGGCGAACCAGCCGTCGACCCCGAAATAGCCTTCGACAGGAATGAAGACCTGCGCGGCCACCGTGAGGGCGAGAACGGCCCAGAGGAGGATCCAGAGTTTGCGGATCGTCGCCGGGCGGCGCAGGAAATGGACCTGGTCAGTCATCAGAGGCCTCCTGTCACAGGGCCGATAAGGTCAAGGACCGGCTGGTTAAGGAAGAAAAGCACGATCACCATGAGCGCGGTGAAGGAGAGCGCGACCACAATCGGCAACGGTGCCTCGCCGTGCGGCTTCGCGTCCACCGGCGGTGCCTTGGCGAAGGCGCGATAGACGATCGGCAGGAAATAGCCGGCATTGAGGAGCGTGCTGAGCGCCAGCGTCGCCACCACCAGATACTGGCCGGTTTCCATGGCACCGCCCATGATGAACCATTTGGACACAAAACCGACCGTCGGCGGGATGCCGATCATGCTGAGCGCCCCGATAGTGAAGGCCGCCATTGTCCAGGGCATCAGGCGGCCGATGCCATCCAGCTGGCCAAGCTCGGTTTTCTTGGACGCCGTATAGATCGACCCCGCCGCGAAAAAGAGTGTGATCTTGGCAAAGGCATGCCCGACCAGATGGAAGGCAGCACCCAGGAGCGACAGGGGCGCCAGCACCGAAACGGCCAGAACCACATAGGAAAGCTGACTGATGGTTGAATAGGCCAGAAGACGCTTCAGGTTGGTCTGGCGCAGGGCCACGAGACTGGCGAGCAGGATGGTCGTGGCGGCCGCGATCATGAGCCATGTGCCCATGCCCTGCTCTTTGAGGAAATCGATCCCGAAGATATAGACGGCGACCTTGGCGACGGTGAAGACACCCGCCTTCACCACCGCAACCGCATGGAGAAGCGCGCTGACGGGCGTCGGTGCCACCATGGCAGCCGGCAGCCAGCGATGCACCGGCATCACGGCGGCCTTGCCGATCCCGAAAATATAGAGGGCGAGCAGGACAGCGAGCGCCGGGCCTGCAATCTTGCCGGCCAGAATGCCGCCGGGCGTGAAATCAAGCGTCCCGGCAATGCCCCCGGTCCAGATGATGGCGGGCAAGAGAAGTCCGATGGATGTTCCGATCAGGATACCGATATAGACCCGCGCCGAGCGTACCGTTGCCGCGTCCCCCTTGTGGGCGACAAGCGGGTAAGTCGACAGCGTCAGCACTTCATAGAAAAGGAACAGCGTGAACAGGTTACCGGCAAAGGCGATGCCCATGGCAGCCGAGAGCGCCACGGCGAAACAGGCGTAGAAGCGCGTCTGGTGCTTCTCCTTGTTGCCGCGCATATAGCCGATGGCATAGACGGAATTGACGACCCAAAGGAGCGAGGCGAAGGCCGCAAACAGCATGCCGAGCGGCTCGACACTGAAAGCAACCGCAAGTGTTGGCGTGATATCGAAAAGCGTCGCGGCAGGCCCGGCACCTGCCATCACGGCGGGGATCAGGCTCCAGACCGTGATAACAAGGCCGATGGCCGTGGCAAGCGTCACCCCTTCCCGTAGATCGGGGTAACGACCCGCGCGCGCGATGCCCAGCGTGCCAAGGAGCGGCAAGGCAAGCGCCAGAAGGATGGTTTCCTGCCCGGTCATGCGCCACCTCCGAGAAGATCAGCCGCCGCACGTGCGGCAAGACCGTTAGGTGCGTTCGCCGCCAGCCCGAAATAGATATTGAGGCCCGCAAGCGCCCATGTCGGCGCAAGGAGATACCATGGTGCCTCCTTCACAGCCGGTGCGCCTTCGGGTGCTGGCCGGAAGTATGCGACCTCGATCACCCGCCAGACATAGATGACGGCGAGGAGCGAACTTGCGAGGATCACAGCAATGAGGAACCAGCCAAACGTGCCTTCCTCCATGGCGGCGAGCACGAGATACCATTTCGAGATGAAGCCGGCGGTGAGCGGCACACCGACAAGGCTGAGGGCGGCTACTGTGAAAGCTGCCATCGTCCAGGGCATGGCGCGCCCGGCACCGGCAAGGTCCGCGAGCTTGGCGCTGCCATAGCGGTAAACGAGGCTGCCTACCGCGAGGAAAAGAGCCGCCTTCATCAGGGCATGGTTGAACAGGTGCAGGATACCCGCCGACATGCCGGCCGCAGTCAGGAGGCTCGCACCGAGGACGATATAGCCAAGCTGCGCAACCGACGAGAAAGCAAGAAGCCGCTTCAGGTCTTTCTCGAAAATCGCAATCAGCGAACCGGTGATCATGGCGACGAGCGCAAATGGCATCAGGAAAGCGCTGAACTGGATGTCATGGCCTTCAAGGCTCGGCTGGAAGATGCCGAGATCGAAGCGGATCAGCACATAAAGCGCCACTTTCGTGGAACAGGCAGCCAGGAACACCGCAACGGTGGAGGGGGCTGCGGCATAAGCGTTCGGCATCCAGGCATGCAGCGGGAAGATCGCGGCCTTCAGAAGCAGCCCGACCGTGATGAAACCGGCAGCCGCCAGCACAGGGACAACATCATCAACACCATGAAGTCGTGCCGCCATATCGGCCATGTTGAGCGTGCCGGTCATCATGTAAACCAGCCCGACGCCGATCAGATAGAACATCGCCCCAATGCTGCCCATGATGATATATTTGAAGACGGCACTGAACGCGGTGCGCGTCGGCCCTGCGGCGATCAGCACATAGGTGGCGAGCGACGAAATCTCCATGAAGACAAAGACATTGAAGGCATCGCCAGTGACGACCATGCCGGCAAGCCCGGCCACGGCCAGAAGCCACGCGCCATAGAAAAGCGAGACAGGCCGGCTTTGCACTTCCTTGTCGATCACAGGCTTGCCGTGCAGCAGGGCGGCAAGCGATGCACCGGTGATGAGAAGGAGCATGAGACTGCTGAAATTGTCGATATGGAGACCGATGCCATAAGGCACGGGCCAACCGCCCAATTCATAGGCAATGGCGCCCGTGGTCGCGACCTTGAAGGCCAGCGTGACAGCAATGGCGAAGGCTGCGAGGCTGACGAGCACAGCGGCGACCCAAGGCGCACGGGTACCGGGGCAAAGGACGGCGAGGGGGGCTGCGACAAGCGGAAGAACGACCTGCAGCACCGGCAAATGATGGGCTGCGATCATGCCTCTGCTTCTTTCCCGTAAACGTCGGCTTCTTCAATGCTGCCGAAGGATTCCCTGATGCGCACCACAACGGCGAGCGCGAGCGCCATGGTCGAGATACCAACCACGATGGCCGTCAGGATCAGCACCTGCGGCAGCGGGCTTGAATAGGCGCGGTCGGAGCCGTCAAGGATCGGGGCAGTGCCGCCCACAACCTTGCCCATACTAATGAACAGCAGAAAGACGGCGGACTGGCAGATGCCGAGCCCGATCAGTTTCTTGATCAGATTACCCTTGGCGACGATGGCATACATGCCGGTCATCAACAGGAGGACGAAAATCCAGTAATTGAGAATGCCAAGCCAGGCCATCAATGGGTTTCCCGTTGCGCGAAAGCGTGAAAGATGAGGAGGAGGATGCCGGTGACGGTGAGCCCGACACCAAGCTCGATCAAAAGGATGCCTAGGTGCTGCCCGGCAACCGGATCAGCGGAGAGAACCGAATAGTCGAGGAAGTCACCGCCCATGAGGAGCGTGGCGACACCCACCCCGGCATAGGTCAGGCAGCCGATCACCGCCATGCGCAGAAGGGCCTGTACCGGCAGCACGGCGCGGGCTGCATTGCCGCCCTCGATGAGCGCATAGAGGATGATGCCTGAGGCCACGATGGCACCCGCCTGGAAGCCGCCGCCCGGCCCGAAGTCGCCGTGGAACTGCACATAAAGGCCGAAGAGCACGATGAAGGGGATCAGGATCTTGGCCACAACCCGCGGCACGGCATGATGGCCGATACCATAGAGCCAGGCTGCTGCACTGCTCGCAGAATGTGCACCCCCGCGCTTCGGCATGCCGAGAACCGAATAGACCCCGATCCCTGCTGTGAAAATCACGAAAACCTCACCGAGCGTGTCATAACCGCGGAAGCTTGCCAGAACGGCCGTCACAAGGTTCGGGATATCGATGGCTTCGGGTGTGGTCTCCAGATACCAGGGCGTCACATGCTGTTGCACAGGCGTCGTCGCCCCGCCGAAATCCGGTTGCCAGAAACCGAGGTAGAGAAGTGGCGCCGCCATCAGCGCGAGTACGAGGAAGGTCAGGAGCGGACGGCGATCCGGATCCGGCTTTTCCTCGTCATCTGTTAACGCGAGAGCGCTGAGGAAAAGCACGGTCGCGATCCCCGCCCCAACCGCCGCTTCAGTGAGCGCCACATCCGCCGCATCGAGCGTGAAGAAATAGGAGGCCGCCAGAAGGCTGAAGATCGCAAACAGCATGATGGCGGCAAAAAGGTTTGTCGTGCGCACCACGGCAACTGCCACGACGAGCAAGAAGCTGACAAGAATGACGCTGAACAGGAGGGACATGTCAGGCGTCCTTTTTGTCTGATGTGCCGGACGACTTCTTCGCCGCACCCGCGAGTGTCGCGGCATTGGCGAGCGCATAGGTAGCCGTCGGCGTCGTGAACAGGAAGAAGACAAGGATGATCAGGAGCTTGGCTGTCGCAAGGCTCCAGCCTGCTTCCAGCATCAGGCCGCCGAGGATGAGGAGGGGACCCATAGCATCGGTCACGCTTGCCGCATGCATGCGCGTGAAAAGGTCAGGAAAGCGCAGAAGCCCGATCCCGCCGACAAGGACGAAAAGACCGCCCGAGACAACAAGGAGGGTGCTGACGACCGACAGGAGTTCAGTCATTGCCCACCCTCCCCGGCCGATGGCCGTGCCTGACGGCGCAGGCGGCTCTGGAAAAATTCGAGAACCGCCAGAACGCCGATGAAATTGATAAGCGCATAGGCAAGCGCAAGATCGAGGAAATCGGGCCTGTCCTGAAAGAAGGCGAGTACCGCCAGCAGCAGCACCACCTTGGTGCCGAACATGTTGGCGGCCAGAATCCGGTCGAAGATCGAGGGACCAAGAAGCGCGCGGGCAAGCGCCAACGCCATGGTCACAAAAATCGCGATGGCAGCAACGTGCAGCATGTCAATTCTCCAGCGCGACGACACGGGCCGCCATGCCGCCGGCCAGCAGGTCCTTCGCCCCGTCAGCCGTCAGGCAGTGGACGAGAATTTCGTCATCATTCACATCAAGGGTGACGGTACCGGGGGTCAGTGTGATGCTGTTGGCGAGCGTGACACGGGTCACATCTTCCATCTTCGCGGTCTTCAGCCGCACCACTTCGGGCATGAGCTTCACGCCGGGCGTGAGGATGAGACGCGTGACGGCAAGGCTCGACACCAGCATTTCCTTCACCAGCCACCCCCAATAGGGGATTACCTTCAGATGGAGATGGAAGGGCACCGCTTCGCGGTCCACCAGACCCATCCGCCATGCCAGAAGCGCCACAATCAGGCACGAGACGAGCCCGAACGCCAGCAACAGCGGCGTATATATGCCCGACCACAAAAGCCAGATGGCGCCAAGCGCCACCAGCAAG
Source organism: Pseudokordiimonas caeni (assembly GCF_026719705.1). Lineage (GTDB taxonomy): Bacteria > Pseudomonadota > Alphaproteobacteria > Sphingomonadales > Kordiimonadaceae > Gimibacter > Gimibacter caeni. The sequence goes on from NZ_JAPPRR010000002.1 coordinate 381,770, forward strand.
ACAAGAAGGTGCTTCATCTGAATCCCGTCTGATTACCGAAAAGCTGTGGGGCCGCTCACCCCTTGCAGGGGTAAAGCTGCTGGAGCGCGCTATAGAGATAGTCGTGCGCGGCAACACTGCCCGGCGTGTTGCCGGTCGCTGCATAGGTATTGAAGCCATCGATCACCGCCCCGAGTGTCTCTTCCACCGGCAGGCAATAGTGCGCATGGATATTCGAATGCAGCTTGCCCGACGGGCCGGGCGCCCGGCTGCTGACCGCACGCTTCATGAAATCGGAGCGATTCTCGTAAAGGGCCCGTACGGAAGCCTCGACCACGCTGTCTGTCGCCAGAGCCCCGCCAAGGAATCCCTGGATATAAGCAGCACAGGTCAAGGCCTCCGGGGTGGACGGACCCTGACGATAGTCGCGGCAGGTTCCTGCCAGATCATCGCCATTGTCCACACCTGTTGCGCGGGTGGGCACCGCAACAAACAGGGCCAGGGAAACCGCACCCAGTATCCAAGTTGATTTTCGCAGCCCGTCCCGGACTTTTTTCATCGAAAGCCACCTTTTCCGTGTGTCGTTATCTCCCTTACAATCTGGCAACTGTGATATGTAAATGTTTGCCGGATTTGTAAAAAAGTGTGTCAGGAATGTACGGGTCGGGATTTTGCTTTGTGCCACAGACACAAGGGTGGCAAGAATGCGTCACCGATGCGTGCGCCGCGCCCCCGCCGATCTGACACGAAACAGGAGCCATGCCGAACTTGAAGGTCGATACGTCCCCGGGTTTGACCATATTGGTTGTGGATGACGACCGGGAAATCCGCGAACTCTTGATCCAGCTTCTGTCCGGCGAAGGATACAATCCGGTCGCCGCCGAGGGAGGCGAGGAGATGTTCGCCCAGCTTGCATCCATCCGTGTCGACCTGATCCTTCTGGACGTCATGCTCTCCGGTCGTGACGGGTTCGAGCTTTGCCGCCAGTTGCGCGCCGATCCCGCCATGCCCCCGATCATCATGGTGACCGCCAAGGACGACGAGATCGACCGCGTGGTGGGCCTCGAGCTCGGTGCCGACGACTATATCGTCAAGCCTTTCGCCAAGCGCGAGTTGCTCGCCCGTATCAAGGCGGTGATGCGCCGCGCCAAGCAGGTGCAGTTTCTATCGCCCCGCTCGCCCGGCGTGATCCGATTTGCGGGCTGGCAATTCCACCCGACCCGCATGGAGCTCGTGGATCCCGACGACACGGTGATTCCGCTGTCGCAAAGCGAGACCGACCTTCTTCTGGTGTTCGTCCAGCACCCGCAAATCCCGCTGTCGCGCGAGCGGCTTCTGGACCTGACAAAGGGCCGCCACAGCACACCCTTCGATCGCAGCATCGATACGCATGTCAGCCGCTTGCGCCGCAAACTGCGCGACAGCGCCCGGCATCCTGAAATCATCAAGACGGCCTGGGGCGCAGGCTATGTTTTCACCAAATCGCTTGAACTCGGATGAAATCGTGGGTCCCGACAACGCTGAAGGCACAGGCGCTGGTGATTGTGACTGCCGCCTTCCTTGTCTCGCATGTCGTCAGCCTGCTTCTTTATGAAAGCGACCGTACGGAAACGGTGATCCTGACCGAAGCGGCCGATCTGGCGGCGCGGATTGCCGGTATTGTCGACCTGACACAAAGTTTGCCGGATGCGGACCGCGCCCGGATCCTGGCCGCCGCGCAGACACAATTCCTGTCGCTGACCGATATAGAGCCTGCCAACGATGCCTGCCGCGAAAATGCCTTTGCCGAACGGATGCACGAGGAACTTTCCAGCTATTTCTCGACCGTGCCGGGCCTTGACGCCGATGTCTGCGTCCGCAGCATGGAAGAACTGCGCCTGCTGCCGGGGCCAAACGGCGAAGGTTTCGACGTGCTTGTCACCATCCGCTTTCAGGATGGCAGCCAGTCGGTTTTCCATGCCGCGCTGCCCGAAGCGCCGGCCCTGTTCAATGACCGGGTGATCGGCTACATTGTCCTGCTCGGCATCATCTTTCTGGTGATCGCCTGGTATCTGATCATCCGGATTGTCACACCGCTCGACAAATTCACCCGCGCCGCTGATGAAATGGGCCTCAATATCGATGCCCCCGCAATCCCGGAAACCGGTACGCGCGAAGTGGTGCAGGCTGCCCGCGCCTTCAACCGGATGCAGACCCGCATCCGGCGGCTGGTGCATGGCCAGACCGAAATGATCGCCGCCATCTCGCACGACCTGCGGTCAGCCATCACCCGGCTGCGGCTTCGGGCCGAACTTGTCGGCCAGGACGACAACCGCCGCGGCCTGATGCGGGTGATCGACGATATGAGCGCGATGGTGCAGGCTGCCCTTGATTATGCGCGGGGCTCGAGCCCGTCGGAGCCGATGCGCAAGACCGATATCACCGCCCTTGTCGAAAGCCTGTGTGATGACCTCGCAGACGAAGGCCAGCCGGTGACCCACTCGCTCCTTGGTGCAGATATCAACGGCAAATGCCGGCCAAGTGCCCTCCGGCGCGCGATCAGCAATGTCATCGCCAACGCGGTTAAATACGGGGGCAACGCCCATGTCTCGCTGATCGCCGACCCCGACTGGCTGGTCATCCGCGTGGAAGACACCGGCCCCGGTGTGCCGGAGGGTGAGATCGAAAAGATCGTGCAGCCCTATTACAGGGTCGAGCAGTCGCGCAACCGCAATACCGGGGGTATCGGGCTCGGCCTGCCCATCGCCTTGAATATCGCGCATGCCCACGGCGGCGACCTTCATATCGCCAATCGATCCGAAGGCGGCCTCCGGGTCGATATCCGCCTGCCACGGTAAGCCGTTTTCGCCAGTTTCCACTCGCATGGCTGCCCCCTTTATGCCAGAAAGCTTCTATATTCAGACTTCTGCCGTTACGGGGTGCTTCCATGACCATCCATATCCACCAGAATGACCTGCCCGATGGCGTCGACTTCGGATCGTCTGTCGCGATCGACAGCGAGACGATGGGCCTTATTCCGGCGCGGGACAGGCTGTGCGTGGTGCAGCTTTCCGCAGGCGACGGCAACGCGCATCTCGTGAAATTCGATGGCAAGGACTATAGCGCGCCGAACCTGAAGAAGCTTCTGGCGGACCCCGCGGTCCTCAAGATCTTCCATTTCGGGCGCTTTGATATTGCCGTGATGAGCCAGTATCTGGGCGTGGAAACCGCGCCCGTCTATTGCACCAAGATCGCCTCGAAACTGGTCCGCACCTATACCGACCGCCACGGCCTGAAGGAGCTTGCCCGCGAGCTTCTGGGGGTGGATATGGACAAGGCCCAGCAATCGAGCGACTGGGGAGCGGACACCCTGACCGACGCGCAGGCCGCCTATGCGGCGTCCGATGTGCTGTATCTGCACCGGATGAAGGAAAAGCTTGATATGATGCTTGTGCGCGAGGGCCGCATGGCTGAAGCGCAGGCCGCGTTCGATTTCCTGCCCGTACGGGCCCGGCTCGACCTGATGGGGTTCGAGCCGATGGACATTTTCTCCCACGCCTGAGGACCGAGCTTTCCGATGACCGGCAGCGACCATTTCAGCACGCCAGAGACCGCCCACGCCGTGGGCCGGGCGGCGCTGCTGCCGAAACGCGGCCGCAAGGTGGACGGCGCCGGATGGGACCGCTTCATCGGCTTCATGCGCATCGCCCTGCCCGCCATCGCGCTCGTCCTCGGTGGACTGACGCTGTTCTGGCCCTTCATCAACAGCCAGGAAGTGAGCTTCACCCTGTCCAAGGAAGAAGTGAGCGAAGGCGACGGCACCGTCCGCATGACAAACCTGAACTACACCGGCACCGACAAGGTGAACCGGCTTTTCAATATCCATGCCGCATCGGGCGTGCAGGAAGACCCGACCGCCCCGCGCGTGCGGCTTTCCGACATCCGCGCCGAAATGGATATCGAGCCCTTCACCCCGGCAGTCGTCACCGCCCGCACCGGCATCTACCGGCTGAAGGACGGCACGCTTTCCCTGATCGGTGGTGTGACGGTGCGTGTCGGCGCCGACTATGACCTGAGGATGGCCGGGGCCGAGGTGGACCTGCGCGAACGCCGCGCCACCGGCCAAGGGGATATCCAGGGCAAGTCACCACTCGGCACGCTTGATGCTGAACGTGTTGAATTGCTGGTTGACGAGCAGACGGCGATTTTCGATGGTGGCGTCAGCTTCCATATCGTGCCGAAACGCACCGCCCGAACGAACGAGAGCGCCAAGAAATGATGCGAATCCGCCACGCCCTGATTGCTGCCCTGCTGCCGCTTGCCAGTGCCCTGAGCGCAGCTGCAGCCGAACCCGCCCTCAAAGGCCACGACACAGAACAGCCCATCGACATCACTGCCGAGCGGCTGGAAGTGCGCCAGCGCGACGGCCGCGCCGAGTTCAAGGGTGCGGTGCGGGTGGTGCAAGGCGGCATGACGCTCACCGCTGACAGCCTTGTCGTTTACTATGCCGGCGACATTGCCGGCGGTTCGCCCTCGATCAGCCGGCTGGACTCGTCCGGCAAGGTCTCGCTTTCGTCCGAAAGCGAAGCCGTGACCGGCGACTGGGCGATCTATGACGTGGAAAAACGGCTGGTCACCATGGGCGGCAATGTGGTGCTGACCCGCGGGTCGAGCCGCCTTGCTGGCGAACGGCTGGAGCTTGACCTTGTCAGCGGCCTGACCCGCCTTGACGGCGCAGCCGCCGACGATGGCCGGGTGCGTGGCAGGTTCACCTTGCCCGAGAAACAGCCCGAAAGCTAAGGCTGCCGCACTTTCCCGCTTTCCTCTGGAACTCCCATCCCGAACGTGCTTAACATGGCCTTCGGGGCAGGCTACATGCACAAATTGAGCCAATTAGCCATTCCTTAACCGGAAGGTCCCACCATAAGGGCGACGACCGCCCATAAGTCGCGAGCCGCGAGGGATACGAAGACGATGACGACCGAGACCAAGCCCGCAGAAAAAGGCGCAAACGGCATGGCAGGCGGCCAGGCCGGGCTTGAAGTACGCGCGATCGGCAAGGCCTATGGCAACCGGACGATCCTGAAGGACGTGTCGCTGAGCCTGAGGCGCGGCGAGGTTGTCGGGCTTCTGGGGCCGAACGGCGCTGGCAAGACCACCTGTTTCTATTCGATCACCGGCCTCATTGCGCCCGACCACGGTGCCATCCTTCTGGACGGGGTCGATATCACGCGTTTGCCAATGTATCGCCGCGCCCGGCTCGGGATCGGTTATCTGCCGCAGGAAACGTCCATTTTCCGGGGCATGACGGTGGCCGACAATATCCGCGCCGTGCTCGAGGTTTCGGAAAGCGACAAGGCAGTCCGCGAAGCGATGCTTGATGAGCTTCTTTCCGAATTTTCAATCGGCCACCTTCGTGAGACGCCTGCTCTTGCCTTGTCGGGCGGGGAACGCCGCCGCTGCGAAATCGCACGGGCACTGGCAGCGCGCCCGAGCTTCGTGCTGCTCGATGAACCCTTCGCCGGCATCGATCCCATCGCCATTGCAGACATCCGGCACCTGACCGTGCATCTGAAGGATCGTGGCATCGGCGTGCTGATCACCGACCACAATGTCCGCGAAACGCTCGATATCATCGACCGCGCCTATATCATTTACGATGGCCATGTGCTCTTCGAAGGTGACGCCGAGGCCGTGCTGAAGGACCCCGATGTCCGCCGCGTCTATCTCGGCGAAGGCTTCAGCCTCTAGGAGCGGACGCAATGGCCCTCACCCCACGGCTCGATCTCAGGCAAAGCCAGCAGCTGGTGATGACACCCCAGCTGCAGCAGGCGATCAAGCTGTTGCAGCTGTCGAACCTCGAGCTTGGCGAATTTGTCGAGCAGGAGGTGGAGCGCAATCCGATCCTCGAGATCGGTGAGCCGAGCGGCGACGTACCGGGCGAGATGGAAACCGGCGAAGGCGGCGGCACGGCAAGCGACGAGGACTTGCGCGACTATAGTGACGACACCTTCCGCGACGGAGGCGGCGATTATGGCGACGCCAATGAAGGCGGCCTCATTGCCACCGACCGCGGGCTGGAGACCGGGATCGACAATACCGCAGGCGCCGATTCCGCGCTTGATGCCGATTACAGCGACAATGTCTTCAACGGCGACGCGGTAAGCGACCGGGTATCCGCCGCGAGCGAGGCGCCCTCAGGCCTTTCCTATGACGGCGCCGGTGCGGTGCGCGGCGCGGGCGGGGTCGGCGACGACCGCGGCCTTGACCAGACGCTTGAGGCCGGACAGTCCCTGCATGACTATCTGACCCACCAGATGCTGGTGGCAGTACATGCGCCGGCCGACCGGATGCTGGCAGCCCACCTGATCGATCTCGTCAATGAAGCTGGCTATATCGATGCTGCCGAGGTGACAGACGCGGCCGAACGGCTGGACTGCTGCCCGGAAGACGTGGACCGTGTGCTCGGCATCCTGCAGACTTTCGAGCCCGTCGGCGTGTTCGCCCGCACACTTGGCGAATGCCTGGCGCTGCAGCTGAAGGATCTTGATCGCTTCGACCCCTGCATGCAGGCGCTCGTCGACCATCTTGATCTGCTGGCGCGGGGGGATCTCGCTGCCCTCAAGCGCATCTGCGGGGTCGATCAGGAAGACCTCTCGGACATGATCCAGGAAATCCGGGCACTCAACCCCAAGCCCGGTTTCGCCTTCGGGCACGAAAATGTGCAGGCCGTGGTGCCGGACATTTTTGTGAACAAGGCGAAAACGGGTGAATGGGTGGTGGAGCTGAACAGCGACACCCTGCCCCGCGTGCTGGTCAATTCCAGCTACGTGGCCGAACTCACCGAAACCGCATCGGGCGAGAGGGAGGCCAAAGCCTTCATCTCCGAATGCGTGTCGAACGCCAACTGGCTCGTCAAGGCGCTCGACCAGCGCGCCCGCACCATCCTGAAGGTGGCGACCGCGCTTGTGAAAAAGCAGGATATGTTTTTCGAATATGGCGTGCGCTACCTGAAGCCGCTGACCTTGAAGGACATCGCTGACGAGATCGACATGCACGAAAGCACGGTCTCGCGCGTGACCAGCAACAAGTTCCTTGCCTGCCCGCGCGGCCTTTTCGAGCTGAAATATTTCTTCACCTCGTCGATATCCGCCACCGCGGGCGGCGACAGCCACTCGGCGGAATCGGTGAAATTCCGGATCAAGGAACTGATCGACGCCGAAGACCCGAAGAAGATCCTTTCCGACGACACGATCGTCGACATCATGAAGCGCGAGGGCGTCGATATCGCCCGCCGTACGGTCGCCAAATACCGCGAGGCAATGAAGATTCCGTCCTCCGTCCAGCGCCGCCGCCTGAAGTCGATCTGACAAAATCCGCCGATTTCGCTGAGTCGCAACCGCGCCTGTCACAATTCCTTCATCAGGGCCTCTCCGGACCCTTGATTTTTCAGCAACTTGCCACACGTTTAAAGAGACAGGCGACATGCAGCCAAACTTCTTGCTAGGCTTGAAGGGACAGCTGCAACGGCTGTCTTGTCGGGCCTATATGGCCCCAGATGAAGGAGATAGCGGGCGGAAGACCGCCTCTGCCGGTCTTCCCGGTCCCGTGACCGACGACAAGCGGCCTCACCGGCCGTGTAGAAAGGATGATTGGCTCCTATGGATATCAATGTAACCGGACGGAAAATGAATGTGGGCGAAGCTCTGACAACCCACGTCACCGACAGGCTTCAGGCCATTACTGAGAAGTATTTCACCCGGTCGATCGATGCATCGGCGACATTCCATAAAGAAGGACACCTCACCCGCGCCGACATTTCGTTGCATGCCAATCAGGGTATCAATATGCAGGCCCGCGCCGAGACGGACGATCCCTACGCCGCTTTCGAGCTCGCAGCCGACAAGATCGAAAAACAGTTGCGTCGCTACAAACGTCGCCTTAAGAACCACCACGCCATGACAGGCCGCGAAGAAATGATGTTCGAGCCTGTCAGGAACACCGTGCTAGCCCCGCATGCAGATGAAGAGGGCGATGCTGACGGTGCGACGGTGAACGGGGCTGATCATCAGCCCGTGATCATCGCAGAAGCCAACGTGGAAATTCCGCGGGTTACAGTAAGCGATGCCGTGATGCTGATGGACTTGTCGGATTCGAACGCCTTCATGTTCAGGAACACGAAGAGCGATACGCTCGACGTTGTTTATCGCCGCGGCGATGGCAATATCGGCTGGATCAGTCCGGGTGCGCGAGACTAAAGGGTCTTGCACAGGCACCCCTGACTGATCGATAATGAACCTATTGATCCCCGGACCCCGGATCGGGGTCCGGCCGAGAGGTAGCCTTATGGAGATCGAAGATCTTCTGAACCCGGATAATGTCCTTGCGGGCTTCCGGGCATCGAGCAAGAAACAGGCGCTTCAGGCCCTATCCCGCCATCTGGCGGAAAAGGTGGGCGTGGACTGCCGCGATGCCTTTGACGGGCTGATGGAACGCGAGCGCCTCGGTTCCACCGGTGTGGGGCATGGCGTGGCCATTCCGCACGCGCGCCTGAAGGGTCTTGACCGCATCGTCGGCCTTTTCGCCCAGCTTGCTGAACCCATCCCGTTCGATTCGGTGGATGACCAGCCGGTCGACCTCATTTTCATGCTGCTGGTGCCGGAAGAAGCCGGCGCCGATCACCTGAAGGCGCTCGCCAAGGTGTCGCGCCTGTTGCGGGATGACCGCATGTGCGAAAAGCTGCGGGCCACGCACAAGGCGCCTGCCTTGTTCGCCATGCTCAGCCAGCCGGCATCGAACGCCGCCTGAATCAGGCGGCGCTCCTTCCCCAAAAATCAGATCCGGCCTTCGATCACCCAACTGCCATCATTCCGGCGGCAAGCGAGGTTATTGCCTACAAGCGAATAGCCGGACGGTCCGTCGAACGTGAAACGGCGGCAATATTGATCCCCGCGCCACAGGGTCTCCACGGGGCGCATGGCGAAATCATGCCGCCCGTCCGACCAGCGGACAGTGACCCCGTCCCCGGCATATTCAAGTGAATGGTCGATACAACCACGCCCGGCCTTGTCGACCGATTTGCCAATCTCACCACCCACAATCACACCGATGACCGTGCCGGCAAGGATGGCAGCAAGGCGGCTGTCCTTGTCGGATACCTTGGCACCGATGGTGGCGCCCACTGCCCCGCCCAGAATCTGGCCCATGGCTTTATAGTCACAGCGGCCATCGCGCGGCTCGAAGATCGGGGCGGCATAGCCCCAGTCCTTATATTCACCGCGCCTGTATCCATGGGCGGGCGCCCAGGGCGGCGGTCCACCCCGGAAGTTTTTGTGCTCGGCCTTATGGCCCTTATCCTTGTGCCCCTTGTCTTTCTTACCATGCGATGCTGCATGGGCGGGCGGATCGGCAAAAACGGCGGGGGCGGTCGGGGTGGCCAACACGAAAGCCGCCGACAGGGCAAGCGAGCGGGCAAAGTTGGATTGAAGCGTCATGTTTCCTGCCTCCTCAAATGTCTTCGGAAAACAGAATATCATGCCAATTGGGGCGGGACCGCGGCAAAAACCGGCCGCTCAATAGTCCACACGCAGGAAATAGAGCCCGTCAGGCGGGGCGTTGAGGCCAAGCGCCGAGCGGTCACGGGCCTCCAGGGCCGCCGTCACGTCATCCGCCGTCCATTTGCCGCACCCGACAAGCTCAAGCGTCCCGATCATCGACCGGATCTGGTGATGCAGGAAGGACCGCGCGCCCGCCAGCATATGGATTTCCTCGCCGTGCCGTTCGATCCGCAGGTAATCCAGTGTCTTGACCGGGCTTTTCGCCTGGCATTCCACATGGCGGAAGGTGGTGAAATCATGGGTGCCGATCAGGCGCTGGCCGGCTTCGTTCATTGCTTCGGCATCAAGCGGGCGGATCACATGCCACGCCAGCCCCCGGTCGAATGTCAATGGCCCGCGCCGGTTGACAATCCGGTACAGATAATGCCGCCCCTTGGCCGAGAAGCGGGCGTTGAAATCCTCGCCAACCTCTTCAATCTTCAGGATGCTGATCGCGGTTTCCCTGACTTTCAGGAAATGGTTGAGCGCCGCCTGCAGGGCATCCGATGTCATCGGGCGGGCAAGGTCCACATGCGCGACCTGACCCTTCGCATGAACGCCGGCATCGGTGCGGCCAGAACCAAAGACGGTGATTTCTTCCCCGTGGGCGAATTCGGCAAAGGCGTCCTCGAGTACAGCCTGCACGGTCGGGCCATTGTCCTGCCGTTGCCAGCCCACATAGGGACGGCCGTCATATTCGATGGTGAGCTTGAAGCGTGCCATGAGCAGCTACTTGTCCGGGCTGACTTTGGTGCCAGCCGGCACGCTGAAACCGCGCAGCAAGGTCTCGCGGTCCATCGGCGCCTTGCCGGCGCGCTGGGCGCGGTCGATCCGATATGCGCCGTCGCCACAGGCAACAAGCAGGGTGTCATCAAGGAAAGTACCGGGTGCGCCCGCCCCATTTTCCGGATGCCCGCCAAGCACCTTCAAGCGCTCGCCGCCGATATCCGTCCAGGCACCGGGAAAGGGATTGAGCCCGCGCACCAGCCTGTCCACCTCGACAGACGGCTTCGTCCAGTCAATCCTCGCTTCCGCCTTGTCGATCTTGCGGGCGTACGTAACACCCTCTTCGGGCTGTGTTTCAGCCGTAATCGTGCCAGACGACAAACCTTCGAGCGCGGGGTTGATCAGCGCCGCGCCAAGCATCGCGAGGCGGTCATGCAAGGTGGCGGTGGTGTCTTCCGCCCCGATCGGCGTGGCTTCACGCATCAGCACGGGACCGGTGTCGAGCCCGGCTTCCATCTGCATGATGCAGACGCCGGTTTCGGCATCGCCCGCCATCACGGCACGGTGGATGGGGGCCGCCCCCCGCCAGCGCGGCAACAGAGATGCATGCACATTGAGGCAGCCAAGACGCGGCGCATCAAGCACCGCTTGCGGCAGGATCTGACCGTAGGCAACCACCACGCAGGCATCAAGGTTGATGGCCGCAAACTCCGCCTGCACGTCCGTATCCTTGAAGCTTTTGGGGGTGAAAACGGCAAGGCCGGCATCAAGGGCGGCCTGATGCACGGGGCTCGGGCGCACGGACTGGCCGCGCCCGGCCGGCGCCGGCGGCTGGCTATACACGGCCGCAATCTCGTGCCCAGCCGCGATCAGCGCCTTGAGTGTCGGCACCGCGAAGGCGGGTGTCCCCATGAATGCAAGGCGCATCGGGCTTCCTTCAGAGAATTTCGACGTCCTTCGACGCCTTCATCAGTTTCTTCACGATCATGTTGCGCTTCAGCTTCGAAAGGTGATCGATGAAGACGACGCCGTTCAGATGGTCGATCTCGTGCTGGGCGCAGGTGGCCATCAGCCCGTCCATCTCTTCTTCAACCTGCTTGCCGTTATAATCGACATAGCGGATGCGAACCGTCGCCGGGCGTTCCACCTCGGCATAATGCTCGGGCACGCTCAGGCAGCCTTCATTATAGACGCTGTAATCGTCCGACTCCCAGACGACTTCCGGATTGATCAGGAATTTCGGCTTGGGGCTCGTCTCGTCGCCTTCGGTGTCGATCACCAGCATCCGGCGCGGGATACCCACCTGGATGGCGGCAAGGCCAATGCCGGGGGCGGCGTACATGGTTTCAACCATATCATCGAGGGTGCGGCGAACGGCGTCGTTCACTTCCTCAACGGGATCGGAAATCGTGCGGAGCATCGGGTCCGGCACATGGATGATATTCAGCTTGGCCATAAGGATCGCCTGTTCGTTCGGGTGCGGCGTCCGGTGCGGCGCCAGTCATTGGGCCTTACCTAGGCGCCGGGAAGCCAAAGGTCAAGGTGGCGGCGCGGTTCAGAGCCGTTCAACGGGCGCATCAGGCTCAAAACTCGCGTCCCTGTCCTCGACCTCGACGATCCAGAGATCACTGTCCATCTGGCGCCGTTTGGCGACGCGCTCGTCCGCTGCCGCCTCGCTCTGGTCGTCGGCACCGAGCGGCCGCCAGACGGCATTCCCGTCGAAATCAACCGCCCGCTCCAGAAGCCACACGCCCTTCGCAAAGCGGTTCACCTTGAGGAGAAGGCCGCCACGTTCGGCGTCGCCCTTGTGGACGACATAAGCCGGACGGTCGCAGGCAAAGGCCGTGCGCACGATGGCCGAAGCATGCAGCGCGCTGGGCAGGCGATAGGATTGCACAGGAAAAAGGCCTATTCGGGCGGGTTGTCGAGGCCGAGGACGGCAACACCCGAATGGAACATCTCGCGGATACGATCCGGCCCGACCTGGAAGGAAAGGCCCAGCCCCTGTTCGTTGGACCAGGAGACGACCGAAGGGATGCGCCCGCGCGACGGTATATCAAGGACCACCTCGCTGCCTTCCTTCAGGGGAACATCGATGCGCAGGCGCGCCCCGCCAAGCGACACGTTCCAGATCTGACATGAAAAGACATGCTTGCCGACCTCGAGCTTGGCCGGCCACAAGACATGGCGGCGGCTGAAATTGCGGCGCTTTGTCTGGCTTTCAGGCTTCACGGTTTCCGCCGGCACGGCATAACTCCCCAATTGTCGCACTCGCCCAAGAGTATGCCCCAAAGGTTAAGCGAATCTGAATGTTAAAACTTGTACGGATCGCCGTTCAGGCGGTGCTGCCAGCCGGTTCCCCGCGTCCAAGCCCCAAGGCTTCCGCGATATCGGCGAGCTGTTCGAACACCCGCGTCGGCGCATCGCGGAAGGAAAGGCCGAGGTCCGGCCCGCCCTGCCAGGCCACTGTCGCGCTGAATGTACCACGCGAGGGGATATCAACGGTGATCTCGGTGCCTTCTGCAAGCGCGATATCGGCACCCGCCCGGGCGCGCACGCCACCGAGCGAGAGGTTGCGCAGATGGCAGTATCTCACCTGCCCACCCAGCCGGATGCTCGCTGGCCACAAGATTGTCCGGCGTGTCCACTGGCGCCGGTTATCGAAATCTGCCGGGCCCTCACCAGCGCCCGGATCAACCCCTTGACCCATAGTTTTCATGCCCGCATTTGGCCGGTTTCCCGGCCGATTCCCCCGTGTAGGGCAAGTATAACGAATTTTTAACGTTTGGCGACGGGCTTCATGCAGCTTGTGCAGATTTCCGGGAAAGGCTACGACTTTTCGGGAAGAGGCCACCGCCCGACACGGTGGAGAGGAGGACCGTTCCCGTCATGCCAAGCCGGCCACGCATCCTGATTGTCGAGGACAGCCCGACGCTCAACCTGACCTATCAGGCCTACCTGAAGGAACTGGATGCCGACATGGCCGGGGCCTCGACCGGTGCGGAGGCCCTGAAAGCCATCGAAAAATCGCTGCCTGCTGTCGTGCTTCTGGACCTCAAGTTGCCGGACATGGACGGACAGGAAATCCTGAAGGCCCTGTCGGCAAAGCCGGTGCCGCCGAAGGTGATCGTCATCACCGCGCACGGCTCGGTCACTACCGCCGTGGACGCGATGCGCGCCGGCGCCACCGACTTTCTCCTGAAGCCTTTCACTGCCGAACGCCTGCTGACCACTACGCGAAATGCGCTTGAAATCCACCGGCTGGCCGGCCTTGTGGACAGCATGCGCGTCCGGCCTGCTGGCGGGTTCGAGAAATTCATCGGCACGAGCCCCGCGATGAAGGCAGTTTACGGCATGATCCGTGACGCCGCCCCAAGCCGCGCAAGCGTCTTTGTCATGGGGGAATCGGGCACCGGCAAGGAACTGGCGGCGGAGGCAATTCACGCCCTCTCACCGCGCGCTGATAAGCCCTTTGTGGCCATCAACTGCGCAGCGATCCCCTCGACCCTGATGGAAAGCGAGATTTTCGGCCACAAGCGCGGCGCCTTCACGGGCGCGATGGCCGACCATGTGGGGGCCGCCGTGCGCGCCGATGGCGGCACGCTGTTCCTTGACGAGCTTTGTGAAATCCCCCTCGATATCCAGGCGAAGCTCCTGCGCTTCCTGCAGTCGGGGGAAGTGAGGCCGCTCGGGTCTGCCGAAACACGCTCGGTGAATGTGCGCTTCGTGTGCGCCACCAACCGCAACCCCTGGGAAGAAGTGGAAGCCGGGCGGTTCCGCGAGGATCTTTTTTACCGCCTGCATGTGATCCCGATCCATATGCCGCCCCTGAAGGATCGTGCGTCCGATGTGATCGCCATCGCCGAAGCCATGCTCAAACGTTTCGCCGCCGAGGAAAGCAAGGCCTTTACCGGCTTTTCAGCAGACGCGGAGGCGCTGCTGACGGCGCATACATGGCCCGGCAACGTGCGCGAGCTCGGCAACGTGATCCAATCGGCTGTGGTGCTGAATGACGGGCGCGAACTGACGGCCGCAATGCTTGATGGCCTGATAGGCCGCAGCCGGTCGCCGGCGAAGCCTGCAAGTGTCATGGCTGCGCCTGTCGCTACGGTTCCGCAGCCGGTGTCTAGGGCCGAGGATATCGTACCGCTTGCCGAAACCGAACGCCGCGCCATCGAGGTCGCGCTCGCCGCATTCAAGGGAAAGGTGACGCCGGCAGCCAAGGCACTTGGCGTCAACCCCTCGACGCTTTACCGCAAGATGAAAGAGTGGGGCTGAAGCGCCCCGCCCTTCATTCGCCGTTGTCTTCGGCTGCCTCGTCGGCCTCGAGCATATGGGCGGCGCTTGCGGCAAGGGCCGCCATGTTCACGAGATCGGATGTCGTCGAGGTCATGCGCGCGATCTGAACCGATTTCGACAGACCCAGAAGCATCGGCCCCACCACCTTGCCGCCGCCGATTTCGGCCAGAAGCTTGTAGCTGATGTTGGCTGAATGCAGGGCCGGCATGATCAGGATGTTGGCGGGTGCCGTCAGCCGCATGAAGGGATAAAGCGACATCAAGTCCTTGTTGAGCGCCACATCAGCCTGCATTTCGCCGTCATATTCGAAATTCACGTCGCGCTCATCAAGGATATGCACCGCTTCGCGCACGCTTTCCGTCTTGTCCGACGGCGGATTGCCGAAGTTCGAGAAGGAGAGGAACGCCACGCGCGGCTCATGCCCCATGCGGCGCACGAAATCGGCGCTCATTTCGGCAATCGTCGCCAGCTGCTCGCCGGTCGGGCGGTCATTGACCGTGCTGTCAGCGATGAAAACGGTGCGCGACTTGGTGACCATCACCGACAGGCCGAAGGCAAGCTTGCCCGGCAGCGGATCGATCACGCGCTTGATATTCTTGAGGGCACGCCAATATTGGCGTGTCAGGCCCGTCACCATCGCGTCGGCGTCGCCCGTTGCCACCATGCAGGCGGAGAAGACGTTCCGGTCGCGGTTCACATAGCGCTGGATATCGCGCAAGAGGAAGCCGCGGCGGTTGAGCCGCTTGTAGAGAAGGTCGACATAGGCGTCCTTGTTGGGGCTGTTGGCCGCATTGACGATCTCGATGCCTTCGTCCTCGACGCCCATCTCACGCAGCTTTTCGCGGATCGGCGCCTCGTAGCCCACCAGCACCGGGATGCCGTAGCCGTTGTTCTTGAAGCTGATCGCCGCGCGCAGGACCTTGTCTTCCTCGGCTTCGGCAAACACCACGCGCTTTTTCGGGCGGCGCTGCAGGTCCTCAAGGATCAGCGACAGGGTCGAAGCCGTCGGGTCGAGCCGGGCGGAAAGCTCCTGCCCGTAGGCTTCGAGATCCTCGATCGGCTTCCGGGCCACCCCGGTGTCCATCGCGGCTTTCGCCACAGCCATCGGCACGGCCTTGATGAGGCGCGGATCGAAGGGCGCGGGAATGATATATTCGGGACCGAAATGCGGACGGGTGCCGCCGTAGGCCGCCGCCACTTCATCCGGCACCTCCTCGCGGGCAAGCTCGGCAATCGCCTTGGCCGCCGCGATCTTCATTTCTTCGTTGATGGTGCGCGCGCGGACATCAAGCGCCCCCCGGAAAATGTAGGGGAAACCGAGCACGTTGTTCACCTGGTTCGGATAGTCCGAACGGCCGGTGGCGATGATGGCGTCGGAACGGACCTCGCGTACCTCTTCAGGCGTGATTTCGGGGTCGGGGTTCGACATGGCGAAGACGATGGGCCGCGCATTCATCGAGGCAACCATTTCCTTCGTCACCGCACCCTTGGCGGCGAGCCCGAGCACAACATCGGCGCCAACCATGGCTTCCTCGAGCGTGCGGGCGTCGGTGTTCACGGCATGGGCCGACTTCCACTGGTTCATGCCTTCTTCGCGGCCGGTATAGATCACCCCGGTGCGGTCCACCATGATGACATTCTCATGCGGCATGCCCATCGCCTTGATGAGCTCCACGCAGGCGATACAGGCGGCGCCGGCACCGATGGCCACCATCTTGGTATCCTTGAGCGACCGGCCAGTCAGGTGCAGGGCATTCATGAGGCCGGCGGCCGAGATGATCGCCGTGCCATGCTGGTCGTCGTGGAAAACCGGGATATCCATCAGCTCGCGCAGGCGCTGCTCGATGATGAAGCAGGCCGGTGCACCGATATCTTCAAGGTTGATGCCGCCGAACGAGGGGCCAAGGAGCTTCACGCAGTTGACGAACTCGTCGATATCCTCAGTATCGACTTCAAGGTCGATACTGTCCACGTCAGCGAACCGCTTGAAGAGGACCGCCTTGCCTTCCATCACCGGCTTCGACGCCTGGGCACCGAGGTTGCCGAGCCCGAGGATGGCCGTACCGTTCGAGATGACGGCCACAAGGTTGCCCTTGGTGGTGTAATCATAGGCCGTATCCGGGTCTTCCGCGATCTTCAGGACAGGCACGGCGACGCCGGGGCTGTAGGCCAGCGAAAGGTCGCGCTGGGTAGCGACAGGTTTCGTCGGCGTGATCTCCAGCTTGCCGGGACGACCGGCGGCATGGAAACGCAGGGCTTCAGCTTCGGTGAACTTGGTGGGTTTGTTTGTCATCGCGACAGCCTGTACTTGTTTATGGCGGGTGCGGCCGGAATGCTCTAGAAAGCGAAACAGGATGCTGGGGTCTTCTCTGGGGCATACTATGCCAGCCCCGCTGAAACAACTGAAATCGGGACGCACAGGTTGCATCCCACAGGTACGATCTGGGACTATGGACTGATGGACGGACAATCAAAGGCAAGCGCGATGGATGAAGATGATGGTACCGCTAACAGCGGCGCCGCCGAGCCGCTTGACCTGACCGGCGCCACGCCGATGATGGTCCAGTATCTGGAAATCAAGGCCGCCTACCCCGATTGCCTGCTGTTTTACCGCATGGGCGACTTTTACGAGCTTTTCTTCCGCGATGCCGAACAGGCTGCCGAAGCGCTTGATATCACCCTCACCAAGCGCGGCAAGCATCTGGGCGAAGATATCCCCATGTGCGGGGTGCCCGTGCATTCGGCCGAAATGTACCTCGCCCGCCTTATTCGCAAATCCTTCAAGGTGGCGGTGTGCGAGCAGGTCGAAGACCCCGCGGAAGCCAAGAAGCGCGGCTCCAAATCTGTGGTGAAGCGCGATGTGGTGCGGCTTGTCACCCCCGGCACGATTACCGAGGACGGCCTTCTGGACGCGCGCCGCGCCAACTATATCGTGGCGCTTGGCCGTGCCCAGAACGCCCTGTCGCTGGCGGTGGCCGACATGTCGACGGGTGAGTTTTTCCTCGCGCCCACCAAAGCCGGGCGGCTGGACGCCGATCTTGCCCGCCTATCGCCGGGTGAATTGCTGATCGCGCCCGACCTGATGAAGGACGAGACGATCGCCACGGCGCTTTTCGACTGGCGCAGCATCACCTCGCCGCTTGACGCCCGCCATTTTGACAGCACCGATGGTACGGCGCGGCTGAAAGCGCTGTTTGACGTCGCGACCCTCGACGGTTTCGCAAACTTCGACCGCGCCGACCTCGCCGCCGCCGGAGCGCTTCTCTATTATCTCGAGGATACCCAGAAGGGCCAACTACCCCATCTGTTCCCGCCGCGCCGCCTGAATGCGGGCGAGACAATGATGATCGACGCCGCCACACGACGGAGTCTGGAGCTTACCCGCACCCAGACGGGTGACGCCGACGGCAGTCTCCTGTCGGTTATCGACCGCACGGTGACGGGCGCGGGGGCGCGGCTCCTGATGAAGCGGCTGTCGGCGCCACTGACCGATCCCGACGCGGTGGCGGCCCGTCTTGATGCGGTCGAACACCTGATCGAACGGCCGAGCCTGCGCAGTTCCATGCGGGCAGCCCTCAGGGCCGCGCCGGACATGGAACGGGCATTGGCCCGTCTGTCGCTCGGTCGCGGTGGCCCGCGGGACCTTCTGGGCATCCGCGAAGGGCTCGAGGCCGCCCATGCCATCAAACAGGAGCTTCTGACCGTCAGCGAGGCGATCGAGCGCCTGCCGGATGAGATGACCGAAGCCATGCGCGACCTCGGCAGCCATCATGAACTGACGGCAGAGCTGGCCCGTGCCATCGTGGCCGAACCGCCGCTTCTGGCCCGTGACGGTGGCTTCATCGCTGCCGGGTATGACGCCAGGCTTGATGAGTTTCGCACGCTCCGCGACGAAAGCCGCCGCCTGATCGCCGGGCTTGAAGGGGACTATCAGACGCTGACCGGCATCTCGGGGCTGAAGATCCGCCATAATAACGTCCTTGGTTTCCATGTGGACGTGACGGCCAAGCATGCTGACAAGCTGATGGCCGCTCCCTTGTCGGATACCTTCATTCACCGGCAGACCCTGGCGAACGCCGTGCGCTTCTCGACGACCGAGCTTGCCAAGCTTGCCGGGCGCATCTCGGAAGCAGCCGACCGCGCGCTGGCGCTGGAGACCGGGATTTTCGAGAACCTCACGAAAGCCGTCCTGTCGCTCAGTGACCCGATCGCCCTCGCCGCCGATGCGCTCGCCCGCCTTGACGTGGCCGCCGCCCTTGCCGAGCTTGCCGAGGCTGAAAACTGGTGCCGCCCCGTGGTTGACGACAGCCTCGCCTTCCATATCGAGGCCGGTCGCCACCCGGTGGTGGAGCGCGCGCTGAAAAAATCGCGCGAGACGACTTTTGTCGCGAACGACTGCGATCTCAACCCCGATGACCGGTTGTGGCTGATCACCGGCCCCAACATGGCGGGTAAATCGACCTTCCTCAGGCAAAATGCGCTCATCGCCATTCTGGCCCAGATGGGCTCCTATGTGCCCGCCGCCCGCGCCCATGTAGGCATTGTGGACCGTCTGTTCAGCCGCGTCGGCGCCTCAGATGATCTCGCCCACGGCCGCTCGACCTTCATGGTCGAAATGGTGGAAACCGCCGCCATCCTCAATCAGGCAGGGCCCAAGTCGCTTGTCATTCTTGACGAAATCGGCCGGGGCACCGCCACCTATGACGGCCTTTCGATTGCCTGGGCGGCGGTAGAAAACCTCCACAATATCAACCAGTCCCGCGCGCTCTTTGCCACCCACTATCATGAACTGACGGCGCTGAAGGAAACGCTCGAGAGCCTGTCTCTTTGGTCCATGAAAGTGCGCGAATGGAAGGGCGACGTCGTGTTCCTGCATGAAGTGGCGAAGGGAGCGGCCGACCGGTCCTACGGTATTCAGGTCGCCAAGCTCGCCGGCTTGCCGCCGCGCGTCATCGCCCGCGCCCGGCAGGTGCTGTCACACCTTGAGACCACCGACAAGGGGGACAAGGCACGCGGGCTTGTCACCGATTTGCCGCTTTTCCAGTCGATACCGGAGCGCGGCACCGGCGCCGGCCCGCACGGAGCGCCGAGCGAAGTGGAAGAGAAGCTGAAGGAGATCAATCCCGATCTCCTGACGCCGCGCGAAGCGCTCGAGCTTCTTTATGCGCTCAAGGATCTGTCGAAGGAAACACCATGACGGTCAGGAACCGCCGCGGCATCATCAACCGGAAAGACCTTGTCGCCGCGCTTGAGGCGATGGTCGAGACCGTCCCGCAGGCGGACTGGCAAGCCGAGCTGGTGCGTCACCTGAAGGGGGCGCACAAGGCGGGCTGGGCCGAGGTGAAACGCCGCTTCGTCGAAGAGGGTGACAAGGGCCGCGACAGCGCCGAAGCGCTTGCCTATCTGATGGACCAGATATTGGTCACCCTTGCCGATTTCGTGACGACACACGTCTATCCCCTCTCGAACCCGACCGCATCCGAACGTCTGGCACTTGTGGCTGTTGGCGGATACGGGCGCGGCGAGCTGGCGCCTTTCTCGGACATCGATCTTCTGTTCCTCATTCCCTACAAGGCCACCGCCTGGGCCGAGCAGGTGGCGGAATATATGCTCTACGTCCTCTGGGACCTCGGCCTGAAGGTCGGCCACGCAACACGGAGTCCCGAGGATTGCTGGCGGCTCGCCAAGGAAGACCTGACGATCAAGACCTCGCTTCTGGAATCGCGCTTCCTGTGGGGGGACGAACCCCTGTTCAACGCCGCCGCCACGGGCTTCATCCGGCGTGTCGTCACCGGTACCGGCCCCGCCTTCGTGGAAGCCAAGCTTGCCGAACGCGACAGCCGCCACCAGAAGCTCGGTGACAGCCGCTATGTGGTGGAGCCCAACATCAAGGAAGGCAAGGGCGGCCTCCGCGACCTGCATACCCTGTGGTGGATCGCCCGCTATCTTTATGGCGGTATCGAAAAGCTGAAGATTGATGCGGGCGGCGTGTTGACCGACCGCGAGTTCAAGCAGTTTGCCAAGGCCGAAAGCTTCCTCTGGACCGTGCGGGTGGCGCTTCACTATCTGGCGGGCCGCGCCGAGGAACGCCTGACATTCGACCTGCAGCGCGCACTTGCCGACATGCTGCAATATAAGGCGCACCCGGGGGCATCCGGCGTCGAGCGCTTCATGAAGCATTATTTCCTGACCGCCAAACAGGTGGGGGACCTGACCCGCATCTTCTGCGCGGTGCTGGAAGACCGACACCAGAAAAAGTCGCTGCTGTCGCGCCTGCGCCGCAAGAAAACGATCCAGGGTTTTGCCATCGATGCGGGGCGCCTCAGCATTGTAGGCCCGGACGACTTCAAGAATGACCCGGCCGCCATGATCCGTATTTTTGCCGTGGCGGACCACGAAGGGCTGGATATTCACCCCGATGCCCTGCGTGCCATCCAGCGGCACCTGTCGCGCATCACCGAAAAGGTGCGCAACGACCCGCAGGCAAACGAAGATTTCCTCTCCGTCCTCACCAGCATGAAAGACGGCGAGGCGAACCTGCGCCGCATGAACGAGGCTGGCGTGTTTGGCCAGTTCATCCCGGATTTCGGCCGCGTGGTCGCCCAGATGCAATTCGACATGTATCACCATTATACGGTCGACGAGCACACGATCCGCGCTATCGGGCTTCTGTCGCGCATTGAAAAAGGTGAGCTCAAGTCCGATCACCCGTTGTCATCGGACGTGATCCAGAAGGTAATCAGCCGCCGCGTCCTGTATGTCGCGGTGCTTTTGCATGATGTGGCGAAGGGCCGGGGCGGCGATCATTCGATCGTCGGCGCCGAGGTTGCTGAAAAGCTTTGCCCGCGCCTCGGGCTGAAGCCCGCCGAAACCGAAACCGTCGCCTGGCTGGTGCGCTGGCACCTTCTGATGAGCCACACCGCTTTCAAGCGTGACCTTTCGGACCACAAGACGATCCTCGATTTCTGCGCCGTGGTGAAAAGCCCCGAAAGGCTGCGCCTGCTGTTGGTGCTGACCGTTGTCGATATCCGCGCGGTGGGCCCCGGCGTGTGGAACGGCTGGAAAGGCCAGCTGCTGCGTGATCTTTATTATGCGGCCGAGGAAGTGCTTCTGGCCGGTCACGCCACCACCGGCCGCAATGCCCGTGTCGCCGCCCGCAAGGAAGCCGTCCGCGAGCGCCTGAAGGACTGGAGCGACCGTCGCTTCAAGGCGCATGCCGACCGCATGCTTGATGCCTACTGGATCGCCGAAGACGACGACACGATCGTCCAGAATGCCGAACTGATCCGCAAGACCGACGACAAGAAGCAGCTTCTGGGTGTTGTTGCCCGCGTCGAGCCCACGCAGGATATGACGCAGGTATCGGTCTATACCGAAGACCATCCCGGCCTGTTCGCCCGGATCGCCGGGGCGCTGGGCATCGCCGGGGCCTCGATCATGGGGGCCAAGATTCACACCAGCCGCGACGGCATGGCCATCGACAACTTCATTGTTCAAAGCCTTGACGGCAGTGCCTTTGACGGCCGCCGCCAGCTCGACAAGCTTGAAGGCATCATCCTTGATACGCTCGGCGGCAATGTGATGCCGAAGGAACAGCTGCAGAAGCGCCGCATCCTTGGCCGTCATACCGACAGTTTCGAAATCGAATCCGTAATCCTGATCGACAACCGCGCCTCCAACTGGTCAACCGTGATCGAGGTGAATGCCAAGGACCGGCCCGGCCTTCTCTATGACCTCGCCTATGCGCTTTACCGGCTGAAGCTTTCGATCTTCTCGGCGCATGTGGCGACCTACGGCGAACGCGCGGTGGACGTTTTCTATGTGCGCGATCTTGTCGGCCAGAAGATCACCAACAAGGTGCGGCTGAGGAACATCGAAGCCAAGCTGCAACGCGCCGCCGACGGTCTGCCCATCTTCGAGAAGGACGACAGCGCCAGCGCCGTCCTCGAGATCGACATCTGAGTTTCCCGATGAGAAACCGTCCATGAGCATCGCCAGCCGCATTTCCAAGGTCGGGGGCCTGACCCTCGTCTCCCGTCTGTTCGGCTTCATCCGTGACATGCTGATGGCGCGCTATCTGGGTGCAGGGATGGCGGCCGACGCCTTCTTCATCGCCTTCAAGCTGCCCAACTTTTTCAGACGACTTTTTGCCGAAGGCGCCTTTTCAGCCGGCTTCGTACCGCTCTTCTCCCGCCTTCTCGGCAAGGACGTGACGCCTGAAAGCCATGCCGCCGCCGAAGCCTTTGCGGGCCGGGTGCTGTCCGTCCTCTTGCCCGTCCTCTTCGTCTTTCTTCTCATCATGGAAGCCGCGATGGTGCCGGTGATGCTGGGGCTGACGGGCGGGTTCGAAGGCGACGCGGAGAAATTCGCGCTGACGGTGGAGCTTGGCCGGCTGGCCTTCCCCTACCTGATGCTCGTTTCGCTCGTCTCGATGCTCGCGGGCATGCTCAATGCGTTCGACCGCTACGCGGCGGCGGCCTTCGTGCCCACACTCCTCAATTTCTTCATGATCGGCGCGCTCCTCACCGCCCCCGAGGGCGAGGCAATGGCGCGGTGGCTGGCGGTGGCCGTATCGCTTTCCGGTCTCGCGCAGTTCATCTGGCTTTTCGTGGCCGCAAAGCGCGCCGGCATCCATCTGAAGCTTTCGATGCCGAAACTCAGCCCCGATGTACGGGAGCTTCTGAAAGTGGTTGGCCCCGCTGCCATCGGCGCAGGTGTCATGCAGCTCAATCTCCTGATCGACCTCGCCCTTGCCGCCCGTTTCCTGCCCGAAGGTTCGGTATCCTGGCTTTTCTATGCCGACCGGCTGAACCAGCTGCCGCTTGGCGTGATCGGTGTGGCTGTCGGCACCGTGTTGCTGCCATCGATTTCCCGACTTCTGGGTTCGGGTGACGTGGCGGGTGCCAACGCACAAACGAACCGCGCCATCGAATTCGCGCTGACGCTCACTCTGCCCGCCGCCGTGGCGCTCATCATGGTGGCGCCCGAAATCATCGCCACACTTTTCGAGCGGGAAGCCTTCACGACGAACGACACAGCGATGACAGCCACCGCCCTTGCCGTTTTCGCGGCAGGCCTGCCTGCCTTCGTGCTGGGAAAAACGCTGACCCCCGGCTATTTCGCGCGCAAGGATACCCGCACACCGGTGCGTTTCGCCATCGTCGCCGTTGTTGCCAACACAGCCTTGAGCCTTCTTCTCATCCCGCATATCGCCCATGTGGGGCTCGCCGCCGCCTCGACGCTTTCCTCATGGCTCAATGTCGCCATGCTCTATTGGGGCCTCCACACCCGCGGCCATCTGATGATCGAACGGGTGACGCTGGTGCGCACGGCAAAAGCGCTCGCCGCCGCCATCCTGATGGGCACAGTGCTCGCGGGCCTCAGCCACCTGATGGCCGACACCTTCCGGGCGGACGGGCTGGAGCGGATCGGCGCACTGGCCCTTCTCGTGATCGCCGGGCTTGTCGTCTATTTCAGCCTTGCGGTCCTCACCGGCGCCATCCGCATGGTGGACTTCCGCCGCATCATCAAGCGCGGCGCTTGACCGGCCCTCACGCGCTTGCCATAAGCCATTTCGAGCAATCCGCTCCTGATCTGAGCCCGTCCACAGGGAGAAACCAATCGTGACCGACACTCAGCCCGCAACCCGCACCTTCCCGAACCGCGTCTTTTCCGGCGCGCAGCCAAGCGGCAACATGCATCTTGGCAATTATCTCGGTGCTTTCCGCAACTGGGTGAAGCTGCAGGACAGCTTCGAATGCATCTACTGCGTGGTGGATATGCATGCGATCACGGTGTGGCAGGACCCCGCCGATCTGGTGGCGCAGACGCGCGAAGCCGCTGCCGCCTATATCGCGGCCGGCGTGAACCCTGAAAAATCCATCCTTTTCAACCAGAGCCAGGTTTCGGGCCATGCCGAGCTTGCGTGGATTTTCAACTGCGTGTCGCGCCTTGGCTGGCTCAACCGTATGACCCAGTTCAAGGACAAGGCCGGCAAGAACCGCGAGAATGCCTCCACCGGGCTTTATGTCTATCCGAACCTGATGGCGGCGGACATCCTCCTGTATCAGGCAACCCACGTGCCGGTGGGCGAAGACCAGAAGCAGCATCTGGAACTGACCCGCGACATTGCCCAGAAGTTCAACAATGACTTCGGGGTCGAGATGTTCCCGCTGACCGAGCCGATCATTCAGGAAGAAGGCGCGCGGATCATGAGCCTGCGCGACGGTTCGGCCAAGATGTCGAAATCCGATCCTTCGGAATATAGCCGCATCAACCTGAATGACGACGCAGACGCCATCGCCCTGAAGATCCGCAAGGCGAAGACAGACCCCGAGCCCCTGCCGGCCCTTGCCAAGGATCTGGAAGGCCGCCCGGAAGCGCTGAACCTTGTCGGCATCTATGCAGCCCTCACCGACCGCACCCGCGACAGTGTCTGCACCGAGTTCGAGGGTCAGGGCTTTGCCGAGTTCAAGAAGGCGCTGACAGACGTGGCGGTCAGCAAACTGTCGCCCATCACCGGGGAAATGCGCCGCCTGATCGCTGCGCCCGACCATATCGATGCGGTGCTACGGCAAGGGGCCGAGCGCGCGGCCGCCATCGCTGCGCCCATTCTCAAAGATGTGAAAAAGGCGGTCGGCTTCATCGGCTGACCGCTGTTTTCCTTGTTCAGCGCGCGTTCAGCGTACCTGGCATAGATTCAGATCAAAGAATGCCCCGAACAGGCACGCTAGACTCGGGCGCAATGGCCCTATACGCTCGGGCCTGATGCCCCTCAACGAGGATGACATGATGTTGAAGCAACTGAAAACGCTGGTGATCGTGGCTGCTGCCGGTTTCGCAGCCGCCTGTACGCCAATGTTCCGTAGTGACGTATCGACCTTCCACTCGAATTTTGCGCCGTCCGGCCAGACCATCGCGCTGACGCCGATGAACCCGGACCGCCGCGACAGCCTTGAGTTTCGCCAGTATGCCAATGCGATCGGCCTGCAGCTCGGGCGTTATGGCTTCCGGCAGGCGGGCGAAGCCGAGCCCGACCTGATTGCCGGTTTTGACATCACGATCAACGACGGTCGCGAAAAGATCGAGACCTACCCCTCGGCCGGGCGCTCTTCCTTCTGGTACAGCCGGCACTATTGGGGCTTCTGGGGGCCGTATGACCCCTTCTTCGACGCCCGTTTCCACGACGAACTGCGCGCCACGACCGTTTACCGGGTGGAGCTTCGCGTGGAGCTGCGCAAGAAAGACGGCACGATGCTCTATGAAGGCCGCGCCGAAACCGAGACGCGCTCGAACAACCTGCCGAAGATCGTACCGCTTCTGGCCGAGGCCCTGTTTCAGGAATTCCCCGGCCCGAACGGACAGACGCGCCATGTGAAGCTGGACCTGACGGACCGCAACGATCTCGACTGACCAGCCTAACACCATACAAGCCTTTGAGAAGCCCTGCCCTTTCCGGCGGGGCTTTTTCTTGTCGGAAAGCTGGTATCGGGCGGCTTACCAATTTTGTTGACAGCTTGTCGATTCAGTGTACTTTGTATTTCAAAGTTCTTTGCATGGAGATTCAATATGACTGACGAGTTTGATGTCGACGATGGGAACCGGGTCGCAAACCCGGCTGGCGATCTCGCGCTCATTCGCGCGATGATGGATGCCGGTCGCCGCCGCGCCGGAATCGACGGCGCCCATATGATCATCTGGGGCGCCATTCTCGGGATTGCCTTTCTCGTTCAATATGCGTCGGCTGTCGGACGCCTGCCGGAACTATTCATCGAGATCTGGATGCCTGCCTTCCTGATCGGCTTTCCCCTGTCCTTCTGGATCGGCCGACGCACATCGTGCGAAGCCGAGCGCAACAATATCGCACTTGCCGCCTATGGCACCGTCTGGCTCGCCATCGGCGTGGTAATGACACTGTATCTGATCGGTGGTGTTTCGAGCGGCCAATTCGATGGAGGGACCGCCACACTGCTTGCCTGCAGCCTGTTCGGCACCGCCTACTTTGTGGTCGCGAAGGTCACCCGGCTTTCCTGGATGTATGCCTGTGCGGCCGGCTGGTGGCTCTTTTTCTTCCAGGTGACGATGCTGCCGAATATCGATTCCGAAATCCTGCTGCAGATGGCCGGCGCCTGCTTCCTTCTCGTGCTGCTTCCCGGCCTCGTGCTTCGGCGCATGGCTGGCAAGGCATAGTCGGGCCAGACGAATATGAGCGGGTTCGACCACAAGAAGCTTGATGAAGTCATCCACGGCCGGGTGCGGCTTGCGGTGATGTCCTACCTGATGACGGCCAGAAGCGCCGACTTCACCGAGCTCAAATCTGCCCTTGAGGTGTCGGACGGAAACCTTTCCACCCACCTCAAGAAGCTGGAGGACGCGGGCTTTGTCCTCCAGCAAAAAGGGTTCGCCGGGCGCAAACCGCAAACGACGGTACGCCTGACCGAAGCCGGGGATGCCGCTTTCCGGCGGTATCTCGAAGAAATCGCCGCCATGCTCGGCACCGGCCGGGCCGGCGAGTGAGACGATAAAAAAAGACTATACGACAGACGACAGCAACCGACCCACCAGAGCCGAAAAACGGCCCGGGTCACGACCAGCGAGGAGAAACCCGATGTCCCCTTTTGCCATCCTGCATGTGAGTGCCGTGTTCGTTTCTTACGCGTCCGCCATCGGCATTGCCTTCGCCCCTATTGGCAGCCGCAGTCACAAGCTTTGGGGCCGCGCCTATGCCGGTGGCATGCTGACAACGGCCCTCTCGGGCTTCGGCATGTATAATTTCGGCGGCCCGTCGATGTTTCACATCTTTTCCATCGTCACCATCACCGGCATCACGCTGGGGCTCAGGTCGATCTGGAAATTCTCAAAAAACGCGGGACAAGAAGTATCTGGCCGGCCACTATTTCCACATGGCCTACAGCTTCATGGGGCTGAATATGGCAGCCGCCGGCCAGACGCTACGGCTTTATGATTTCGGCAGCTTCGACGCCTATCTCATCGCGATGGGCATCACCTTCACGCTGATCGGCTTCGCCGCGCGGGCGCTGATCCGGGGCTGGTTCCGCGCCCGGATCGCACCGCGCTTTGGTATCAGGCTCGCTTAAAGGCTGTTGTAAACGAACCCGATGAACATGCCCGGCCAGGCCTCGTTGTCCGTCTGCCACTTGGCGGGCATATCGGCAAGGGGCTTGGCCGCCACGATCGCCTCAAGGCTTTCGCCTTTTTTCTTCAGTGCTTCAACCCGGCTGCGCGCCTCGATCAGCATGTCGCGATATTCCGTCAGGCCGGCCTTGTCGGTGAGCGGGCCATGGCCCGGGATGATCACCGTCTTGTCGTCGGCAATCCGCAGGGCTTTCTCCGCTGCCGCGATGATGCCATTGATCGAACCGCCGCCATCAACATCGATGAAGGGGAAGCGGTTGTTGAAGAAGGTGTCGCCCATGTGAAGCGCATTGGAGCCCCGGAACCAGATGATGCTGTCGCCGTCCGTATGGGCGTTTTTCACATGGATGGCGCGGGCTTCCTCACCGTTGAAATGCAGGCTCAGCTCACTGTCGAAGGTAATTACCGGCAAGGCACCCGAAGGCGCAGGCGGATTCTTCATGTTGAAGGCCTTGACGAACGACCCGGCTGCCAGCCGCACCCGCACATTATCATGCGCCACGATCACGCTGCCGCCGGTGCCGAAATTCTCGTTCCCGCCCGTGTGGTCGCCGTGATAGTGCGTGTTGATGACATAGCGGATCGGCTGGTCGCTGATCCCCTTCACCGCCGCGCGAATCTTGGGCGTCAGCGGAGCATACTGGTCATCGATGATGAAGACGCCGTCAGCGCCCGATGATACCCCGATATTGCCGCCCGCCCCGAACAGCACATGGATATTGCCGGCGGCTTTTTCGGCCGTCACTTCAACCTTGTCGAAATCCTGCGCCACAGCGGGCAGTGCTATCGTCAGCGCGGCCAGTGCCCCGGCTGCGAGCAAATTTGTTGGTCGTTTCATTCCTGTCCTCCCTCTATTGCTTGTTTGGTCGGCATCCTGCCATGCTTTTGCCCACATATGTTTTCACTTTGCCGGGAGCGGCAAATAGGGCTAAACCTGAGCCGAATTCCGACTGTTACGATACCAAGGGGATAGTTACGTGGACAAGCAGGTGATCGCGGTGATCTTCGGGGGCCGCAGTGTGGAGCATGATGTGAGCGTGCTCTCCGGCCTCCAGTTCCTCGAAGCGCTTGATCCCGGCCGCTATGAGGGTTTGCCTGTCTATGTGGATGCCCTCGGCCAGTGGTGGACGGGTGCGGCCCTCCTGAAGCGCAGCCGTTATCCGCTCACCGAAAAGGCCCCGAAGGATCTGACGCCCGTCCAGCTTGATCTCGCCACCCCGGCAAATGGTCGCCCGCAGCTCGTCGGCACGCAGAAGGGCCTTCTGGGTGAAAAGCGGATCACGCTGGCCTTCGACCTGATGGTACCGGCGATCCATGGATCGAACGGCGAGGATGGTACCCTTTCCGGCCTTCTGGATTTCGCCGGGGTGCCCTATGCCGGCTGCCGCACGCTGGGTGCTGCCGCCACCATGGACAAGGCCTTTGCCAAGCGCACGGCGCGGGCGGCGGGCCTCAAGGTCCTGCCGGAACTCGTGGTCAGACGCCCGAAGGCCGGCACCTTCCTCGATACGAACCAGCTGATGAAGGATCTCGAGGCCGCCACCGGCCCCATCGCCTTCCCCTATATCGTAAAACCCAATAACCTCGGCTCATCGGTCGGTGTTTCGAAGGCCAAGGACGCGGACGGACTTGTGGCCGCGCTCATGAGTGCCTTCCGGCTGGATAGCGAAGTGATCGTCGAGCCGTTTGTCGCCAACCTCACCGAATATAACGTTGCCGTCCGCCGTGACGCCGATGGCACCATCCTTACCTCGGCGATCGAAGAACCGATGCGCGACGCCGACCTGCTGGACTTCAAGAACAAGTATCTGGCCGGCGGCACACCAGGCGGCGCCAAGCTCGACACGGGCCCGAGTGAAGGGATGGCGAGCCTCAACCGCACGCTCAACCCGCCGAGCCTGTCGGCCACTGAGGACGCCTTCATCCGCGAAACGGCCAGTGCCATCTTTGATATCCTGTCGCTTGCGGGGTCGGTACGGATCGATTTCCTGTGCAACCGGGAAAGCGGTGATATTTGGCTGAATGAAGTGAACACTATCCCCGGCTCGTTCGGCTATTTCCTGTGGGAAGCGGCGGCGAAGCCCATCAGCTTCCTCGCGCTCACTGCCGCTATGATCGAGGAAGGCTTCCGCCTTTCCGCCGCGCGGCTCGGCAGCACGGACGGGGCATCCGTTGGCGCCGGTATCTTCGCGCGCGGATGAGCAACAAGGCATGAGCGGCACAGCACAGCCCCAACCCTGGCACCGGATGGAAATCGGCGAGGGCGGAAGCGGCCCCACCTTTGTCTGGCTGCATGGCTGGGGCCAGACTCTCGCCTCACTTGAACGCATCGCCCAGCTTTTCAAGGCAGATGGACGCCATATTCTGTTTGACCAGCCGGGCTTCGGCCAGACACCGCCGCCGCCCACCGGCGCGGGTTCGGCTGATTATGCCGACATGCTGGCCGCTGAACTGGCCCGCCTTGGCGTCGGCCCCTGCATCTTCGTCGGCCACAGTTTCGGGGCTCGGGTTTCAGTGCAGATGGCGGCGCGGCACCCCGCGCTTGTTTCGGCGATTGTGCTGGTGGCGGGTGCGGGGCTCCGGCGGCGCAAAACCTTCAAGGCGAAGGCGCGGTCCTTCGTCATCCGCCTTGTAGGCAATATCGCCCGACTTTCGGATGATATTCTGGGCACCGCCTTACGCGAGCGCCACCGGGACCGGTTCGGCAGTCCAGACTATAAGAAGGCCGGTGTGTTGCGCCCGACGCTAGTCAGCGTCGTGAACGAAAACCTGATCGCCGAAGCGCGCGCCGCCCGCTGCCCCGCACTTCTCGTTTATGGCAGCGACGACACCGAGACACCGCCTCAAATCGGCCGCCGCTACGAAGCCGCCCTGCCGATAGCTCGCTATGTGGAGCTTGCGGGTTTCGGGCACCTCGATATCCTGTCACGCGGCGCCTGGCAGGTGGAAGCCGCGATGCGTGCTTTCCTTAACGACCTCAGGAAAGGAGACAGCCTGTGACAACCGGTTTTATCGCAAGCCTGATCCTTTTCGCACTGACGCTTTCCTTCGCACACCTGCGCGGGCTCGCGCTCATGAAATTCTTCCAGCAGGAGGAATATGACGGTCGTCGCTTCCTCGGCTGGTTTCGCCACGCCCGCGCCTTCGACTGCGCCGCCAGCCTCTGGTGGCTGGCAGCCGTGGTCATTGCCATTGCCGGCTACCGCGCGCCCGGTGTGGTACTCACGCTGATCGGCTTCGGGCACGGTATCCTTCTTTCGCGTCGCGCAAGCCGGGACGCCAAGAAGGCGCTGGTGATGACCGAGCGGGTGAAGCGCATCCATCTCGTGTATCTTTGCCTCGCGGGACTGCTTGCCGCCTACATCGGCCATGACCTTTCGAAAAGCGAGGACGAGGCCTTTCTCAACGCAAGCTATGAAGGGCTTCTCCTGATCCCCTTCGTGCAATTGCTGCCTCTTCTTATTGTGCTGGCCAACTTTCTGCTTTCGCCTTTCGAAGCAAGGGTGAAGGCCCGTTTCCGCGCCGAAGCTGTCGAGAAATTCAACCGGCTGGCCCCGAAGGTGATCGCCATCACCGGCTCGTTCGGGAAAACCTCCACGAAGCATATCTTGCATCATATCCTGTCGGCTGCCGCGCCCACGCTTTCGACACCGGGCAGCGTGAATACTGACATGGGCATCACCCGCGTGATCCGCGAAAGCCTGACGCCCGAGCATGGCTTTTTCATCGTCGAGATGGGCGCTTACGGCCCCGGCTCCATCGCCCGCCTGTGCAAGCTGACACCACCAGACGTGGGCCTCATCACCGCGGTTGGTGCTGCGCACTATGAACGCTTCAAATCGCTCGAGACTGTCGCCAAGGCAAAGTTCGAACTGGCCGAGGCTACCTTCAGGCGCGGCGGGCCTGTCATCGTGAATGCTGGTGGCATCGCGCCCGAACTGCTGGCTGAACGGATGCAGGCCGTGCAGGGCGACTATCGCCTGCTTGGCGAAGGCGGTGCGCTGGTGCTTGAGAAAAGCGAGATGACCGCCGACGGGCTTGTCCTCAGCTTGCGTGAAGGCGAGGCGACCGAGACGCTGACAGTGCCGCTCTGGGGCCATCATCAGGCAGGCAATGTGGCACTTGCCGCCCTCACCGCCCGCGCACTTGGCCTGCCCTGGAGCGCGATTCGCGGGGCGCTTGCCACCATGGGCCAGATCCGCCACCGGCTGGAGGTGACCAAGGCACCGGGCCAGCCGACCATTGTGAACGACGCCTACAACAGCAATCCTGTGGGCTTCAAGGCAGCGCTCGAAACACTCGATGTGCTGAAGGCCGAGGGCGGCAAGCGCATTCTGGTGACACCGGGCATGGTGGAGCTGGGCGCGCGGCATGACGAGGATCATTTTGAGCTTGGCAAGGCGGCGGCGACGCACGCCGATATCGTTGCCGTGGTCACGCCCGACCGCATCCCGACCTTCGTGCAAGGGCTGAAGGCCGCCGGCACGGCTGTCGAGATCCGCGAATTCGCCAAACAGGACGAAGCCGAGGCCTATGTGCGCGGCATCGTGAAGGCGGGCGACGTGGTGCTTTTTGAAAACAACCTGCCGGACCTTTACGAAGCGAAAGTCCGGTTCTGAGGGCCGCGCCCCTTACTTCTTCTTGAGGTCGATCCGTTCAAGGTTGCGCTGTGCGGCAAGCGCCGCACCTGAATCCGGCGCCATCTGCGCGACCTTGAGCCATGCGCTGCGGGCGGCTGCGGTATCACCCTCGGCATCCTTCAGGTTGCCAAGTTCGAGCCAGTAGGCCGGATCGGCCTCCCGGTCAGCCGCGATCTTTTCAAGCAACTGTTCCGCCTCCGCCAGCCGTTCGGTTTGGCGCGCCGCTGACGCCAGCAGCAAGAGCGCCGATGTATCGCCGGGATCCGTTACCGTCACACGCTTGAGGTCGGTGTAAGCCAGATCAAAATCGCCGTCCGCCGCCGCAATCCGCGCGCGGTCAGTGAGCGCCTGACGCTCCACCTTGGTGCCGCGCGGGGCCAGGCTCAGGGCCTGATCGATTGCCGCTTCAGCGCGGGTGATCTCGTCCGCCATCAGCCAGGCATTTGCCGCCTGCGTCCAGATAGAGGCCAGCATCAGGGACGTTCCCACCACGCGCTTGCCATCCTTCAGCGGCATGTCGCGGCCATACCGCATGTCTTCAGCGATAAGCTCAAGCCGGGCAGCACTTTCGGCATACTCACCGATATTGAAAAGCCCGACGGCCTCGCAGTGGCGCGCGGGTGCGCCGCCGCCCTCGCCCCGCCAGACAAGCGCCTCGTTAATCCCCTTGTCGGGCGAGCGGGAGGCGGTCATCAGGCAATTGCCGTAGCGTTCTTCCGCCGCCGTCATATCGTCGGCCGCACGGCCCACCTGCAGCGCGACGAGCGGGCTGGCGGTCATCAGAAGCCATGTTATGGTGCGCAGTCTTTTCATGCCCCAATGAGTGGCGCGATGCTGTGACAATTTCAAGGCAAAAGGTTTCCCCATGACACGTCTTTCTACCCGGCTTCTGGTTATCGGCCCCGGCTTCACCGGTGGCGCCATACTGAAGGCCGCGCGCGCCGCCGGGCATCAGGTGATGGCCAGCTGGCGCAATCCTGTTGTGCGGGACGACCTTGAAAAGGCCGACATTGAAACGCTTGACCTTTCAGGCGATGCCCCGCTTGCCCCTGATACGCTTGAAGGGGTCACTCACCTTCTCGTCAGCGTGCCGCCGGGGCCTTCGGGCGATCCGGTGCTGTCGCGCCTGCAGGCGGCCCTTGCGGCTGCGAAGGGGCTTTCCTGGATCGGCTATCTTTCAAGCACCAATGTTTACGGCGATCATGGCGGCGACTGGGTGAGCGAGGATACGCCCGCGACACCGAGTCTCGAACGCGGCAAGCGCCGGGTGGTGGCGGAAGCGGCATGGCAGGCGGCAGGGGCTGCCACCGGTGCGCGCGTCGACATTTTCCGCCTTGCCGGTATCTATGGTCCCGGTCGCAATGCCGTGCGGTCGCTGATCGACGGCAAAGCCCGGCGGATCGTGAAGGAAGGCCAGGTTTTCAGCCGCATCCATGTGGCCGACATCGCCGCCGCCGTGCTGCTTGCCATGCAGATGGACAACCGGCCCGGCATGGTCTTCAACCTTGCAGACGATGACCCGATGCCTCCCGCTGATGTGATCAGCCTGGCGGCAGAAGCGCTGGGTGTCACCCCGCCGCCCCTTGAGGCTTTTGAGACAGCGGATATGAGCGAAATGGCGCGGAGCTTCTATCAGGAATCAAAGCGCGTTCGGAACGACAGGGTGAAAGAGGTGCTCGGTTTCACATTCCGCTATCCCTCGATCCGGGATGCCCTCCCGGACCTGATCCGGTCAGAGCAGCGCTAGCCGAAGAGCCATATGGCAAAGCCCGCCCATGATTCGGTTGGCCCCACAAGGAAAAAGGCGGCGTACCGGAGAGCCAGCACGAGCACCGCAACCTTCGTGATCGTATGTATGCGGCCAAGCTTGCCGCGATCATGAACAATCAGGGCCGCAAGCAGGCCAAAGTGCAAGGCAATCCCGATCAGTGGGTTGCCAAGCGTTCCCCCGAGCCGCCCGAATGCCGGGTCCATGATCATGACGGCCGCCAGAAGCATGAAATGCTTGTGGGCTTCCGCCTTGCGACGATTGAGGAAGGCGAGCGTGTAATAGGCCGCGAACAATATCCCGTCCATCAGCGGCAGAATGATGAAATGCTCCCGGCTGAGCATCGGAATATTGTTGTTGTAGGTGTGGAAGGTTTCCACCGTGACGAGGATACTGGTGGCAAGCATCACCCCCGCCAGAACCGGACTGAGGGCGCCGAGCCGCATATGAAGCGCGCGGTTGCCCGCTCCCACAAGGTGGGCCTGCAGGATGAACGCACAGATCCAGATGAAAAAGACCGCACCATGCAAAACGAGAACGGGACTCGTCGGTACACCGTTTTCAAACCGGTGCATCACATAGGGGCCGAAGCCCGCGAGAGCGAAGAAAAGCATCGCGATGCCCATGCGGGCATAGAAAGTCGAACCAAACCGTGCAGCGCCCATGGATCCCCCCATACTGCCGTTTCGAACGAACTGGATATATGTCAGGCCATCTCGTCGACCTGTTCGTATGTCATGTTGCCCGGCACCAGCATGACGGGACATTTCAGGCTGCCGGCTAGTTCATGCGCAAAATAATCGACAAGCGGGCCGGGGTTGCCGGCGGGCCCCGCGCCCAGCACGAGGCCGAAAATATCGGGCGTTTCGTCGATGAATTTCAGGAGCTGTTCCTTGGGCTCCCCTTCCACAATCCGGACTTCGGGCGTGATGCCGCAATAGGAATGCAGCCGTTCGGCCACTTCGTCCAACAGCACGCGGGCTTCCTCGTAGGCCTCCTCGCGCATGCGGTCGGCCACCGCCATCCAGTGCTGGAATTCGCCGGGGCGGATGCAGTGGAAAAGGATCAGTCCGCCCCCCGTGATATGCGCAGCGCGCGCGGCGGCAAAGCGGATCGCCACCTTGGATTCGGGTGAACCGTCAACCACCACAAGAAGCTTCCTGTAGCGCTTCTTGATCGGCCTGATGGGGCCGGAAATCTGCGGCCCGCCACTATCGATCGTGTCGGTCATCATGATCGTTCGAGAGTGACAGCGCCGGGCAAGGCTGGCAAGCCCCATTTGAATGACAAGCCTGAGCGCCTATTTCAGAAGGATATTCCCGATCTCGCGGAGCTGCGTACGGGCCCGCAGGAGATAGAAACCCTGCACCGCCAGATGGTTCGGCAGCAGGATGCCGTCCACATCACCGTTGAGGACAATCAGCGGATCCAGCGAAGCCGCGGCACGCAAGGACGCCAGAAGCGATGTATAAAGCGGCTGCACGTCGCGGCCGACGATCACCGACGCGAAGTCTTTCTCAAGTGCCGAAAGGATCAGCGTGTAGGCGTAAACCTGCCCCTTCACCTGATAGAAAAGGTCATCCGCACCCGTATCCGGCAGGATGCCGCCGCTTTCGGCGGTGATATAATCGTCAATCGCTGCCGACGAAGCGCCAAGGTCTAGGGTGATTCGGTCGAGGGTCGCGAGCAGATTGTCCGCCCGGCGTTCGAACACGGCACCCCCGTCGGCAAGCCGGTCGTTATAGGTGCGCAACTGGCGGGCGGCCTCGCGGAAATAGGAGTCAGACGGCGTGGTGGGCAACAGCGACGTCGAGAAATCGATGATCCAGCGTTCGGGCTCCTTCGAAAGGTTGCCGGCGGCTTTTTCAAGATCCACATCCACAGCGCTCGAGCCCCGTGTGCGGCCGATCTGGTCGCGCAGCTCGAACGTGAAGCGTGACAGCGCCCCCATGATGCCCTTCTGGAAAGACGGCGTGTTATCGAGCCATCCCCCCGGCAGGAAGAAGGGGTCGTTCGGCGTCCAGTTATGATCGATCGTTTCACGCTCCACGAGGCCCGCAACCAGTTCGACGGTCACCGAGGCATTCTCGGGCACGTCAGGCAGCGGCCGGAACTTGTCGTCGATCCGGTTCACGATCATCATGCCGATAAGGATATAGAGGAGAAAAACGCCGGGCACGGCAACAGCCACCATGCGCCAGGTGCGCGCACTGATGGTGGCACCCCAGGTGAGCGCCCAGGTCCAGAGCGTGCGAATACCTCGCCACAGAAGTGCCACGAAGGCCTTCAGTTTTTCAAGGACCCACCGCCAAAGTTCGCCTGCCATCGACCTTTCTCCCTGATATGGTTACATTGTTGGAACTGCAGGGCAGAATTGCAAGGACTTAGCGACCGTTCAGGCCGCGTTCAGCCATGCAGGCCAAGGATAGTGCCAATTTGATGCAGAAAGACGCGCATGAAAGCGATACTCGCCTTGTTCCTCGCCGCCGGTCCGGCCGCTGCCGCTGCCGCCGAAGAAAATCTGGCCCCCGGCCCCGCGTGTGTGGTGGCTGAGCGGATCAGCGATTACAAGATCGAAAGCGACACCCGTGTGCGCCTCTCGATCAGCGAGGGCGACGACATATATATGATGCTGAAGGACGCCTGTCCGCAGCTGAAGTTTCACGGCTATATGAGCTATACACCGCTCAACGGACGCCTGTGCGCCGGGCGCGACGATATCATGAGCCGGGCGGGCGTGACCTGCCGGATCGCCTCTTTCTACCTGACCCACCCGAAGGAGCCTGCGCCCGGCAGCCGCTGAGCCTTTCACGCCGCCTCTTGCGCGAAAGCCCTGCGGCCCTTATGGAGTCCGCATGGAACCAGCGATTTACAAGATACTGCGCGCCGACGAATGGCAGGCGCTGATGGCGGATGGCACCTTCAATGGGGCGCCCGTCGATCTGGCGGACGGCTATGTGCATCTTTCAACAGCCGCACAGGTGCGCGAGACCGCCGCCCGGCACTTTGCGGGTGAGGCTGGCCTGATGCTTGTTGCCATCGACCCGGAGACAGCGCCCGAAGGCGCGCTCCGCTGCGAGCCGTCGCGTGGTGGTGACCTGTTCCCGCACCTATATGCGCCGCTCACAACCGACATGATCGAAAGCGCATGGCCCCTGTCCATGGGTGCAGATGGGGGCCATGATTTCTGGATGCTTGAAGCGGAGAGTGAGTGATGGACCTTTTTTCGATTGCCCGTCCGATCCTTCATGCAATGGATCCCGAGCGCGCCCATAACCTGACGATCCTTGGCCTGCGCACCGGCCTTCTGCCGGAAGTTGCCGGTGAGGATGATCCGATCCTGAAAACCCGCGTGTTCGGCATTGATTTTCCGAACCCTGTGGG
Organism: Pseudokordiimonas caeni; assembly: GCF_026719705.1. Taxonomy (GTDB): domain Bacteria; phylum Pseudomonadota; class Alphaproteobacteria; order Sphingomonadales; family Kordiimonadaceae; genus Gimibacter; species Gimibacter caeni. Next base: position 419,296 of record NZ_JAPPRR010000002.1, read on the forward strand.
CCTTGCCGCCGGGTTTGACAAGAATGCCGAAGTGATCGAGCCGATGCTCGGGCAGGGCTTCGGGTTTGTCGAGGCGGGTTCGGTGACGCCGAAGCCGCAGGCAGGCAACGCCAGGCCGCGGCTTTTCCGCCTCACGGAAGACCGCGCGGTGATCAATCGCTTCGGCTTCAACAACAAGGGAATCGATGCCTTCCGTGCCCGGCTTGAAGCCCGTCGTGGGCGCAGAGGCGTGGTCGGAGCCAACGTTGGCGCCAACAAGGATGCCGCTGATCGCACAGCAGATTATGTGACAGGCGTCGAGGCCCTTTACGGCCTCGCTGATTATTTCACGGTGAATATTTCGAGCCCCAACACACCGGGCCTACGCGCCCTGCAATCGCGCGCGAGCCTTGAAGACCTGATCGGCCGGGTGCTTGCCGCCCGTGCGGCAAAGGTGGCCACCGGTGCGGCCCGCGCCCCGATCCTTGTGAAGATCGCGCCGGACCTGACGGAAGAAGATGTCGCCGATATCGCAGCTGTCGCCCTGGCGAGCGAGATTGACGGCCTGATCGTTTCAAACACCACAATCGTGAGGCCCGAAAGCCTGAAGTCCGCCCACAGAGCAGAGGTTGGCGGGCTTTCCGGCGTACCCCTGATGGCGCCGTCCACCCGCATGCTGGCGAAGGTTTACAAGGCGACCGATAGCAAGGTGCCGCTTGTCGGGGTCGGCGGGATCGCATCCGGGGCCGATGCCTATGCCAAGATCCGGGCCGGCGCCTCGCTCGTGCAGCTTTATTCGGCGCTCGCCTATGAAGGCACGGGGCTGGTCGCGAAGATCAAGGCGGACCTCGCCGCACTCCTCAAGGCTGGTGGTTTCAGGGATGTGGCTTCAGCCGTCGGCGCCGACCACCGCTGAGGCATGCCTTTTCAGGCAAAAAGATTGATCAGGTTAGCAGCCTGCGGGGCCAGGAAGCCGCCTCCGCCGCCAATCGTTGGCGTCAATGCAGCGGGGCCTGCCGGGCCGGGACCACTGACGGGAGCCGACGAGGCATCGCCTGTTGGCACCGCTGCACCCGGTGAAAGCCCTGCTTCCGGCAACGTGCCCGCATCGTCAGCCTCCCCGTCCACAGCTTCCCCGCGCGTTTGCGGTTTGGCGCTTTCGGCAACCGCCTTTGCCTCTTCCTTCTTCTCGGCCTGTTCCCGGGCTGCTGCTTCTGCTGCAACTTTTTCCTCTTCGCGCTGCTGGCCTTCGGCTTCGCGGATTGTTGCAGCGGCAGCGGCAGCGACCGACCGGTCCTGCCCCGAGGGACGCGCCGGGGCCAAGGCCGCCGACCGCACAACTTCCATCTTGGCGATCGTCGCCCGCGGATCGCCCGGCACCGTGCTTGTGTCGATCTGCACTTGCCCGCCAACCGCATACTGGCGACCATCCGGCCCGCGCACATAATCAAAAGTCGCGGCACCCGCATAACCGGCACCCGCTGCCTGGTGCGCCGCTTCATGGGCGCGGACCTCGCGGTCGCGTGCTGCAAGCCGGGCGACTTTCGCCTTTTCTTCGTCCGAAAGCTGGTTGGGAAACCGCGTGCTGGTGCCTGCCGGGCGGCTGTCCGACACGCCGGATTCGATCACCTGCACGGCAACCCCGCTTGCCCGGCTCTGGCTGATCGGGGCGCCGCTGCGGCCTTCCTGCGCGCGTGCAGACCCGTCGCCTGAAGCCGGGGTTTCCGGCGCAGCCGAGGATCGGGAAGCAGGCGCGGCCACGTCTGGGCGTCTGAAGCCCGGCGGCGGCGCGCCCGTTGTCGGCAGGATCGCGCTCGTCGTCATGGGCCGAGTTTACCATTGTTCCGGCCTTTCTGAAACGCTGATACGCGGGGCCACTGATCCGGTTCTCGCGAGGGTGCGTAAGAGGAGGAAACCGGAGCCTGTTGCCATGTCAGCCCTTGCGCTTGCCGAGACTGTCCGAACCGCTCCTTCCGTGCTATGCCGGAGGGAGCCTCGCGATTCTCTACGGGGCACAAGGGGATGGCGGATGGGTACCGGCCGCACGCAGGCGGAAAAAGATACAAAGGCGAATGCAATCGCGCATGCAGCGCTGATTGCCCGCATTGCCACTGCCGGCGACCGCACGGCTTTTGCCGAGCTTTTTGCCTGGTATGGCCCGCGCCTGAAGGCATTTGCACTGAAAGGCGGGCTTGAGGACAGTGCGGCCGACGATCTGGTGCAGGATGTGATGCTGACCGTCTGGCGCAAGGCGGGCCTCTTCGACCCGGCCAAGGCGGCAGCTTCCACCTGGATCTTCACGATCCTGCGGAACCGGCGGATCGATCTGCTGCGGCGGGCAGGCCTGCCGACGCAAGATATGGAGATGGCAGAAAGGATCGCGGCGGATGGCGACGATCCGGAGGAAGCAACTTCGGGCGAGCAGCTCGCTGCCCTGGTGAAGGACCGGATGAAAAGCCTTTCGCCCGAACAGGCGGAAGTCATCCACAAGGCCTTTTTTGAAGACAAGTCCCACAGCGATGTCGCCGCAGAGCTTGGCCTGCCGCTTGGGACCGTGAAATCGAGGATACGTCTGGCGCTTGCGCACCTGCGGGGCCGGATCGAGAAGGAAATCGAGGTAAGCGATGCCTGACCGGGACATGCTGGCCACACTCATGACAGATCATATGGCGGGCGCCCTGCCGCCGCCCCTGATGCTGTTTGCCGACAGCCTGATTGAAATCAACGGTGATGCCCGGCGCACGCACCGAAGCCTGATGGCGGCGGGCGGCACACTGATCGACGATATTGTCCCCGCCCATCTGGCGCCGGACATGCTTGACCGGCTGCTGGACAAGCTGGACGACATGCCGTCAGATGAGGAAGCAGCCGCGCAGCCGGAAGATACCGGCAGTGACAGCGACCGTGACCTGCCCGCCGCTTTGCGGGCGAGCCTCCCCGGCCCTGTCGCGAGCCTCAAATGGAAACGTATCGGCGGTGGTGTGCGCGAATATCCGCTGGCCGCCGGCGTGCCTGGTTACAAGATCAGTCTTCTTGATATTCCGCCAGGTCAGACGATCCCGGTGCATACCCACCGGGGCCGCGAATATACGCTGGTGCTGCGGGGCTCCTACACCGATACCTACGGCGACATGAACACCGGTGATTTCATCTGCACGACCGAGGCGGACACGCACAATCCGGTCGCCGATGCGACAACCGGATGCCTCTGCCTCGCCGTTCTTGACGCGCCCCTCAAATTCAAGGGACCGTTCGGCTGGCTGATCAATCCCTTCCTGAAGGTATAGGGGCTCAGTCTTCCGGCGGGCCGTCCTCGGGGTCCGGCCCCGGTTCTTCGCCGGGCGGCGGGGGCGGCATGTCGTCACGGTCCGGGCCGTCCCTGAATTTCATTTTCCGCGACATGTGCTGACGGCTGAAAAGGGCGTCGGCTAGCGCTGCACGTGTGGGCTGGTCAAGCGTCGGCAGCACTTTCAGAAGGGCTTCCCGCATCGGGCCGTGCAGCGCCCGCATGGCTTCGTCATGCCGGGTCAGCGCCGCCTCGAATGCAGCAACATCGAACGTATCGGCACTGAGCAGCGCCTTCAGTGCACGCTGGTCCTCGCGAAACGCCTTGAAGTTTTCCCGCATCATCGTTCGGTTCTCGCGCAGCGCGCCTTTCAGTTCATCACGGGCCTCTTCGGGCAGCAGTTTGTGAATGGCCCGAAGGTTGAACTCGACCGGCCCCATCGGCGGGCGGTCGTCATGATGCTTCCGCGGCAGACCGCGACCGATGGTATGGCCGAGCGCGAACACATTGAGCGCCAGCGACAGGCCAAGAACCACAAACAGGATCTTCATGTTACGAGTCATAAGGTGCCGTCCTCAAAAAGGTCGATATCGGTGCCTGCGATCAGGCTCGTGGAAAGATCAAGGTCGGTGACCTGCTCAGGCCCCGAAAGCCCCGCGTCATAGCCAACGAGAAGACCAAGGCAAAGGGCCACGGCAAGCGCCCCGCCCTCGGCCAGAATCCAGGGCCGGGGGAAGGCAGCGAAAAGTCCGCCAAGGAAAGACCGGCTGGCCGCTGCCGCCGGAGCATGACCCTGCGGATGTTCGCTCGGAATGCGGTGCAGCCTTGCCATGAAGGCGGCGAGGGCCGTGTCGTCATCCCGCACCGGAACGCCGCCTGCAGCTTTCAGGAGTTCAGCCAATTTCGCGTCCTCCATATCCTTCATCATGCCGTCCTTTCTTGGCCGCCTTGCGACCATTCCTCCATCAGGGCCTTCAGTGACTTGCGCGCCCGCACAAGGAGCGACTCGAAAGCCTTGACATGGATCTCCATCACGTCGGCCGCTTCCTGATTGGTCAGCTCCTCGAAATAGGTGAGGACAACCGCCGTCTGCTGCCGTTCGGGAAGCGTTGCGACCGCGTCCCTTATTCTTTGCCGCTCGCTCGCATCCGCCATCAGATCTTCGGCGTTCATCGCGTCGTCCGGCGCGTCGTAATCTTCGGGCAGGGCATCCGGTTTGCGGCGCCGCGCCTCGTCAAGGCAGCGGTTGACCACCATCCGGTATAGCCAGGTGCCGAACTTCGCTTTGCCGGCGTCGAACTGCCCGGCCCTTGTCCAGACCTTCACGAACACGTCCTGCACCATGTCCTCGGCAAGCGCCATGTCGCGCGTCATGCGGAAGGCAAGCGCCCGGCATTTCACCGCCCAGCGGTCCACAAGAACCGCATAGGCAGCCGGCGAGCCCGCCGCCACTTCGGCGATCAGGCGATCATCGCTTGCGTCCGCAAACGCGGGCCTTTGCCCCATGCGCGCAATCCTTCCATCCACTCACCGGCGGTACCGCTCCGGAGACGATACCACCCCGACGTCACACCTGTTACGGGCATGATTTCACATACCCTTCGCAATTTGTGCCATTTTTCCGTCATCTGCAGACGCTATCACCCGGCGCATCGCTTGAAACCGGGCCAAGAGTATGGCTATGGTGCGAAAAATTGCGCGCCCCGGCAATCGGGTCCGCCAGACCATAAGGAAACGCCATGAAAATTGCGGTGATCGGTACGGGTTATGTCGGCCTTGTTTCTGGTACCTGTTTTTCCGAATTCGGCCATGAGGTCGTCTGCGTCGACAAGGACGTAAAGAAGATCGAGAACCTCAAGAAAGGCATCATCCCGATTTTCGAGCCCGGCCTCGATACCATGGTGATCCGGAACGCCGAAGCGGGCCGGCTCGGTTTCACCACCGATCTCGCCGAAGCCATGGATGGTGCGGCCGCCGTTTTCATTGCCGTGGGTACGCCAAGCCGCCGCGGCGACGGCCATGCCGACCTTTCCTATGTGATGGCCGCGGTCGATGAAATCGCCGCGCTGATCAAAAGCTATACGGTTGTGGTGACCAAATCGACCGTGCCTGTAGGCACCGGCCGCGAGATCAAGGCACGCCTGTCGGCCAAACTTTCCACCGACATGTTCGATGTGGCAAGCAATCCCGAGTTCCTGCGTGAAGGCGCGGCGATCGAGGATTTCATGCGGCCTGACCGTGTTGTTTGCGGCGTCGAGAACGAACGCGCCCAGGGCGTGCTGAAAGAACTTTATCGTCCGCTTTTCCTCAATGAAACGCCGGTCATTTTCACCAGCCGCGAAACGGCCGAAGTGGTGAAATACGCGGCCAACGCTTTCCTCGCCACCAAGATCAGCTTCATCAACGAAATGGCCGACCTTTGCGAGCGCGTCGGTGCCGACGTGCAGGAAGTGGCCAAGGGCATCGGCCTCGACAAGCGGATCGGTTCGAAATTCCTGCATGCAGGCCCCGGCTACGGCGGCAGCTGCTTCCCGAAAGACACCCGCGCCCTTGTGCGCTCGGCCGATGATGCGGGCGTTGACCTGAAGATCGTGCGGGCGGTGGTTGAGGTGAACGAGGAACGCAAGCGCGCCATGGCCGCAAAGGTGATCGCCGGCTGCGGCGGATCGGTTGCCGGCAAGAAGATTGCGGTCCTTGGCCTCACCTTCAAGCCAAACACCGACGACATGCGCGAAAGCCCGTCGCTTGATATCCTGCCCGCCCTTCAAAAAGCCGGCGCTGAAATCCATGCGTTTGACCCAAAGGGCATGGAAGAAGCCAAGCATCTGCTGCCGGGCGTGCATTTCGCAAATGATCCTTACGAGGCCATGACCGGGGCAGACGCGCTTGTGATCGTAACCGAATGGAACCAGTTCCGCGCGCTCGACCTAGGCCGCGTGAAGGACCTGATGAAGTCGCCAGTGATGATTGACCTGCGCAACATCTATGGCCGCGCTGATCTGGCGAGCCACGGCTTCCATTATACGGGCGTCGGCCGCTGAAGTGACGGATAGCGGCCGCGACAGACCGGCGCGGCCGCACCTTCAGGTCTGGGCAATCGCCGGACCTTCCATCATTGCCGGATCGTCCGAGCCGATGGTGGCGCTGGTGGACGCGTGGGCAGTGGGGCACCTGCCCTCGCCTGTGTATCTGGCCGCCATCGCGGTGGGGGCCGGGCTTTTTTCCTACATGTTCTGGGCTTTCGGTTTCCTGCGCATGGGAACGACCGGCCTGATTGCACAGGCGACCGGGCGGCGGGACATGGGCGAGGCCGCCGCCATCTTTACCCGTGCCGTCACGCTGGGACTGGCCATCGGCCTCGTCATCGTGGCCACAGGCCCCGTCATCTTCCATCTGGGTCTTCTCGCCTATGCGCCGCCTGAAACGGTGGAAGCACCGCTCACGCGATATTTCGATATCCGGCTTTTTGGCGCCCCCTTCACCCTGATGCTGTATGCCGTGACCGGCTATCTGCTGGGCCGCGGGCAGGCCAGGCGCTCGCTTGTCGTGCAGCTGGTGCTCAATATCAGCAACGCAGCCCTGAACCTGATCCTTGTCGTCGGCCTCGATATGGGTGTGGCCGGGGTGGCGCTCGGCACGCTCATCGCCACACTGCTGGCATTCGGGTGCGGTGTCTATTTTGTGCGGCACGACTTTGATACCGGCGCACTGAAAGCGGCACTTCTGGACTCCGCCACCTGGGCTCCGCAGGCCATCGGCAAGCTTTTCTCCCTAAGCGGGCTGTTGCTGCTGCGCACGCTGATCCTGCTGACCAGCCTTCTGATCATCACCCGTCAGGCGGCAGCACTTGGCGAAGCGGCCCTTGCCGCAACGCAGATCATGAACACTTTCATGATGCTGATGAGCCTGGGGCTTGATGGCTTTGCCTTCGCGTCCGAAGCGCTTGCGGGTGCGGCGGCAGGCGCGCGGGACAGGAAGCTTTTTTCCTTCTGGGTCAGGACGGGTTTCCTGTGGTCGGCGATTGCGGCCCTTCTTTATGCGGGCTTCTATCTGGCTTTCGGCGACACAATTGTGGCCCTTCTGACCGACTTGCCGAGCGTGCGGGCGGCGATGGAGCCACTCATTCCCCTGCTCGCACTCATGCCGATCCTCGGCTTTGCAGCCTACCAGTTTGACGGCATCTATGTGGGGCTGACGGCGGCTGGCGGAATGCTCGCCACCATCATCGCGGGCGGGATCGTGTTCGCACTGAGCGTCGGGCCACTCAGCGACCGGTACGGCCTTGTCGGCCTGTGGGGTGCTTTCGGGCTGTTTCTGGTGGTGCGGGGGCTAGGGCAGGCGCTTCTCTATCCGCGCCTTGCCGCAAGGGTTGGCTCTAGAGGATAGATTTCACCGCTTCGGGTGGGCGGCCGATGGCGGCCTTGCCGTCGTGAAACACGATCGGGCGTTCGATCAGCTTCGGCGTTGCCGCCATCGCCTTCACAAGCGCTTTGCCGCCGGTGACCTCAGCCAGACCCTGCGCCTTGTATTCGTCTTCCTTGGTGCGCATCAGCGCGCGCGGCTCAATCCCGAGCATCGCCAGCACAGCTTCAAGCTCGGCTTCCGACGGCGCATCTTCAAGATAGAGCCGCACGGTCGGCGTCAGGCCCATGCTTTCGAGAAGGGCGAGCGTTTCCCGCGATTTGGAGCAGCGCGGATTGTGCCAGATGGTGACGGAACTTTCGGCCATGGGGCGGTCTCCTTGAAGGTCAGGAAAGGAAGCGGCTGGAGCGGGTAACGGGAATCGAACCCGTAACAAGAGCTTGGGAAGCTCGTGTGATACCTTTTCACCATACCCGCGATGGCCATGGTCGGTGCGGAAACTAGCCGCCTGCCCGCCTGAAATCAAGAATGATCTGTGCTTTCGGCCCGCTTCGCGCTTGACGGCGGCGGGATGCCCCGCCACTTTGTCGACGCCGGGTGGCAAGGGGCCGCCGCGGGCAATGATATTCAGGAGTTTGAACCATGCGCTATCAGAAAGGCACCGACCGCAACGTGACCTCCAAATGGGCTCGCCAGACCCAGATGGTCCGTGCCGGCACCATGCGTTCTGATTTTGGCGAAATGGCGGAATCCCTGTTCCTGACCTCCGGCTTCACCTATGAGACCGCCGAAAGCGCCGAGGCGCGCTTCGACGGCCGCGAAGAAGGCTTCACCTACAGCCGGCAAACGAACCCGACCGTCGCCATGTTCGAGGAGCGGATGGCGCTTCTCGAGGGCACCGAAGTTGGCCGGGCGACCGGCACCGGCATGGCCGCGATGACGGCAGCCCTCCTCTGCCAGCTGAAGGCAGGCGACCACGTGATCGGCGCGCGGGCGGCGTTTGGCTCCTGCCGCTGGCTTCTTGATACCCTGCTGCCGCGCTATGGCATTGCCACCACGGTGGTGGACGGCACGGACATCAGCGCCTGGTCTGCCGCCGTGCGCCCGGAGACCAAGGTGCTTTTCCTTGAAACCCCGGCGAACCCGACGCTTGAAATGGTCGATATCGCCGCTGTTGCTGCTGTCGCCAAAAAGGCCGGTGCACGGCTTGTGGTCGACAATGTGTTCGCGACCCCGGTGCTGCAGCGCCCGGTGGACCTTGGCGCCGATATTGTCTGCTATTCGACGACCAAGCATATCGACGGACAAGGCCGATGCCTTGGCGGCATCGTGCTGTGCGACAAGGCGTTCGACGAGGAATTTCTCTATCCCTATTACCGTCACACTGGCTGCGCCATGGCGCCCTTCAATGCCTGGGTGATGCTGAAGGGACTGGAGACGATGGAGCTGCGTGTCAATGCGATGGTGGATAACACCGAGTATGTGGCGGCGGCACTCGCGAAGCTCCTGCCCTCCACCCGGCATCCGTCGCTGCCTTCCTTCCCGCAGAAGGAACTGGCCGCGCGCCAGATGACCCGTGGCGGCACCATGATCGCCTTCGAACTGGCCGGTGGCCGCGACCAGGCCTTCAAGTTTCTGAATGCGCTGGAGATCATCGATATCTCCAACAATCTGGGGGACAGCCGCTCGATCGCCACGCATCCGTGGAGCACCACCCACAAGGCGCTGGCGGAAGCATCAAGGCTGGAACTTGGCATCACGCCGGGCCTTATCCGCCTGTCGGTCGGCCTTGAGGACAAGGACGATCTGGCGCGTGACCTGACCGCTGCCCTCAGGGCAGCGGGTGTGTGAGCCGCATATGAGCGACGATGACGACGACATGGACGACGACCTGATCGACGGTGTGATGACCTTCGAGGCTGTCACCGAAGGCGTGCGGGTCGCCGTCCAGTCCTATTTCCTCTCCGGGCAATCGGACCCCGAGGAAGGCTCCTATGTCTGGGCCTACCGTATCCGCATCAGCAACGAGGGTACGGCAACGGTGCAGCTTATCAACCGGCACTGGATCATCACCGACGGCCATGGCGGTGTGCAGGAAGTACAGGGTTCGGGCGTTGTGGGCGAGCAGCCGGTGCTCGCACCCGGCGAACGCTTCGTCTACACAAGCGGCACGCCGCTTTCCACGCCCACCGGCTTCATGCGCGGCACCTACGAGATGCAGCGGCCGGACGGCAGCTATTTCGATGTGGAAATCCCGGCCTTCTCGCTCGATAGCCCGCACTATTCGCTGAAACTCAATTAAGCGCTTTATCTGGCGTTCAGCTTCATGGTCCTATGATGGGACCATGAGGACGCTTTTCACCCTATTGCTACTTGCCTGCTGCGCCAGCACCGCCCGCGCGAACGAGGCCGCAGACGCCTATCGACAGGGCCGTTTTCTGGTCGCCCGCGATCTCGGCCGGTCCCTCGGGGACGCCGACAGCCTCGCCTGGGCGTGCCGTGCCGGCCTTGTGATCGGCGGTTACAGCGACGACCCCCGGCAATCCGCCCATGACCTGCACGGTGCGCTTGAAGACTGCGACGCCGCACTCGCGCTTGACCCGGACCATCCTTTTGCCCTCGTCAGCCGCGCGCTTGCCATCGGGTTCGAGGGAAAACGCGTGAAGAAGGCCAATCTTGCAAAAGCCTCGCGCGAAATGCTGGAAGGCGCCTTGGCGCGTCACCCTGACGACCCGCTGGTGCTCGGGGCGCTCGGGGGCTGGCATGCGGCTGTTTCGCGATCCGGCTTTCTGGCGCGCGCCGTTCTCGGTGGCAGTTCAAAAGTTGCGCGGGACAATTTTGAACAGGCCCTTGCCCTTGCGCCTGAAAATATGCCGATCCGCTTTGAATTTCTCAAATTCCTGGCGACAGGTAACAGTGACGAACGCAAGGAAGCCCTTGAAGGCCTCGTGGCCTTTGAAGCCATGACACCATCGGACGCGTTCGACCGGATGTTGCTTGGAAAAGCGCGCGCCCTGACGGACGCCCTGAAGGTGAACGACAAACGCGCCATCCGGGATGCGCGTGAAGCTGCCAGCGCCTTCGCGAATATCGACGATGCGAAGGACGAGGTTGAGCCTTACCCGCTCGCCGAGTGAATGCCGAAGGGAGAACGTATGCCGGGGAATGCCGGAGCCAATCGATACAGCCTGGTTGCCATCATCCTGCACTGGCTGATCGCAACCATGGTGATCGCGCTTCTGATTCTCGGCCCTGTCATGACAGGTATGGGTGACGACGACCTGATGCTGAAGTTCGACCTTTACCAGTGGCACAAATCGCTTGGCATCAGTGTTCTCCTCTTGACCCTTGTACGGATCGGCTGGCGCATCATGAAGGCCCCGCCGCCGCTGCCCGTGGCCATGACACGGCGTGATATCCTGCTTGCCCGCACAATGCATGCGCTTCTCTATGCGCTCACCCTTGCCATTCCGCTCGCCGGCTGGGTGATGGTGTCGACGTCGCCGCTGGGTGTCCCGACCTATCTTTATGGCACAGTCCCGTGGCCGCACCTGCCGGTTAGCGGTGAAGCGGCAGAGGCCATAGCCAAAACGGTGCATGCCACGCTGGCATGGGGGCTGACGATCCTTGCCGCCGGACATATCCTCGCCGCCCTCTATCACCAGTTCGCCCTCAAAGACGGGCTCCTTGCCCGCATGTTCCCTATCGGAGACCCGCGCCCATGAAAGCTTTCATCGCCGCCCTCATGCTTGTCGCTACGCCCGTTACCGCGAGCGACTGGCAGCTTGACCGAGAGGCCAGCCATCTGGGCTTTGCCTACCAGCAGACCAGTGCGCCCGCTGAGGGACAGTTCAATGCCTTCGATGCCGAAATCAGTTTCGACCCTGCCGACCCGACCGCTGCGAAAATCAGGGTGGTTGTCGACCTCGCCTCGATCGATCTCGGCGCCAAGGACCGCAACAAGATCGCGGCTGACCCGATTTGGTTCGACAGCAGTGCCCACAGCGAAGCTGTTTTCACGGCATCTGGCACCACCCCCCTAGGCGGGAACCGCTACCGCGCCGACGGTATCCTCGCCATCAAGGGCATCGATAAGCCCGCAACGCTTGATTTCACCCTCGATATCGATGGCGATACCGCCCACGCCGTTGGCAACACCACACTCGCCCGCCTCGACTGGGACCTGGGCGATGGCCAATATGCCTCCGAACGCTTCATCGGATTCAGCGTCCGGGTGAATTTTGACATCAAGGCCGAAAGGATTGCCCCGTGACCCTGCGCCACACTGCCACCGCCGCCCTCATTGCTGCCACCCTTGGCCTTGGCGGCTGCCAGGGAATTGTGGATACCGTCTATCCCGTGAATGTGGCGCCTTCATCTGTCCATGCCGGCAGCTACAAGATCGATCCCTCCCATGCGGGCGTCATCTTCAATATCCGGCATATGGAACTGGCCCGCTTTTACGGCCGTATTCCGGTGACGGCAGGATCGCTCGCCATCGACCCCGATAGCCCTGAAACGGCGAAGCTGCAGGTCACGATGGATGCTGCCAGGCTCGACACCGCCAATCCGGTGCTTGACGAAAAGCTGCGGGACCTTGTTTCAGCCGACGAATATCCGGAGATCAAGTTTGAGAGCGTGTCGGTAGTGCGCACCGGCGAAGCGACCGCCGATGTGACCGGCAACCTGACCATCGCCAAGGTGACAAAGCCAGTGACGCTTGCCGTTACCTTCGCCGGCCGGCGTACCGATCCCCTGAGCGGCGATGACCGCATGGGTTTCGATGCGACAGGGACTATCAGGCTCAGCGATTTCGGCCTCTCGGCTGTCTGGACCCCGTTCGTCGCTGACGAACTGGACCTGACAATCGGGGCCGAATTCACACGGCAGAAATAGGCTTCAGAAAGTTTTCTGGCGGGTCGCTGTTGCGCGCTCGATGGCGGCGGCTGTCAGCCGGTCGATGCCGAGCGTATGGCGGATGATTTCCAGGAGGCGCAGTTCTTCCTGCGGCAATTCGCCGTCCGATGCCGCTACTTCGCAGGCTACCGAATAAACGAGGTCATAATCCTTTTCAGGAACCGCCTCGGCAACGAGGCCAAGGATGGCATCAAGCCCTTCCTCGCTTTGCAACATGTCAATGCAGGCGTCGGTATCGCTCGCCAGATGCTCGACCCGGTATCCCCGAAGCGCGGGAAGATAACCGACAAGCCCGGTCATCCGCTCGAGCTCGCGGTCCGTCATTGCGTCATCGGACGCAGAGACAAGGACCATCGTGTAGATGAGGGCGGTTTCCGGGCTGATCGTGGACATGGGATTCTTGTTCCTTGAAAAATAGACTGTTCCGAACGTGGGGCAAATCGGCGGGCGCTGCAAGTCTCAGCGGCCGAAAAATTCGCGCACCGAGGCAATTGCCGCTGCAAGCCCCAGTCTTTCCGCCACCACGCCTTCAGGCAAGCCTTCCAGAAGACGGGTGGGTGTGCGGGCATCAAGGATGACAAACACACCCCGGTCGCCAGCGCGGCGGATAAGTCGGCCAAAGCCCTGCGCCAGCTTCATCCGGGTCTGCATATCGTCGTAGGCCGTGCCGCCGAAGGCATCGCGACGCGCTTTATGAAGGAGCGTCGGGCGCGGCCACGGCACGCGGTCCAGCACCAGAAGGCGCAGGCTTTCCCCCGGCACGTCAACCCCGTCGCGCACGGCATCGGTGCCGAGAAGGCAGGCGTGCGGATCATCGCGGAAGATATCGACAAGGGTGGCGGTGTCGATCGGATCCACATGCTGGGCGTAAAGCGGCAGTCCGGCCTCTTCCATCGGCCCGGCGATCTTGTCCCACGTGGCTTTCAGGCGCTTGATTGCGGTGAAAAGGCCAAGGCCGCCACCGCCTGAGGCGAGGAAAAGCTCGCGGTAAGCCGACGCCACCTGCGCGGCATCCATACGGTTGACGTCATTCACCACGATCACGCGGGTCTGGGCGGCATAATCGAAGGGCGACGGCACCGCCAGCCGGCGCGAGACGACCGGCAGATGCTTGGCGCCCGAGCGCAGGTCCACGCCTGCCCAGCCGTCGCCGTCCTTGTCCGCCGCCCGGTCACGGAGCGTGGCCGAAGTGACAAGCACGCCGTGCGCGGGGGTGAAAACCATGTCGGCAAGCGGCTTGGTCGGGTCGATGAAGTGCCGGCGCATGCCAACGTCGCGCTCGCGGCCATCCACCCGGTCAAGCTCGAACCAGTCGACGAAAATGTCAGGCACCGTACCGCCGAGCGAGAGGAGCATTTCCGTCCAGCTTTTGACCATTTCAGCGCGGAGCTTGAGGCTGCGGGCCGCGACCTCAAGCCGGCCGCGATCCCCGGTTTCCAGAATGTCAGCGTCTTCATCGAGCCGCGCGAGGAGCGAGGCGGCAAGGGCCACCATCGGCCGCGCGAGGCCGGAGAGCGCCTCAGCCAGTTGCCCGGCAGCGGACAGGAGTGCCGGCGGCGGGGTGGCGACACCGGCTTCAACCGCAAGGCCGAACTCCACATTGTTGGCCCGCGCCAGCACCACGGCCCGCACTTCCATCAGGAAGGTTTCAAACCGTGTCATGGCGGCCGCCCCTGCCACTCGGCTTGCCCAGCCATCGGATGGCAGCACACGGGCCGCTTCCAGGACACCATCCAGAAGGGCCTTGGCATCGGCGTCATCCGCGATCAGTTCCTCGATCCGGTTTCGAAGCCCGCGGGCCCGCGTGGCGCCCCCCGATTCCTTGCCCCTGATCCAGCGGCGGAGTTCGGCGCCTTCAAGCCCGGTGAGCGCAACTGCAAAGGCGCTGTCGGCAGCATCGAACAGGTGATGACCTTCATCGAACACCAGCCGTTTGGGGAGATCAGGGTCGCCGTAGCGGTTGGCGGCCTGCGCGATGGTGAGTGCGTGGTTCGCGACCACCAGATCGGCGTGCCGCGCCTTGCGGGCAGCGCGTTCGATATAGCAGCGCCGGTAATGCTGGCAGGCCGCATAAAGGCATTCGCCGCGCCGGTCGGTAAGGCCGGCAATGCGGGCCGCGCCGAAGTGGGCGCCAAGCCAGCTTGGGAAATCGCCGCCGATCATGTCGCCGTCGCGGGTGAAGCGTGCCCAGCGCACCACAAGCCCCATCAGCACGCTGTCGCGGTCCGCGCCGCCACCAAGCGGCAAGGCGCCCCGCTGCATCACGGCGGTCAGCGTTTCCTCGATATTCAGGAGACAGGCGTAATTTTCCCGGCCCTTGCGGATCACCGCCTTGCGGGCTTTCCTCACCGGATCGGGATAAAGCCTTGAAAGCTCCTGATCGAGCTGGCGTTGCAGGTTCTTGGTGAAGGTGGAAAGCCAGACGGGGGCACCGTTCGTCTCGGCCCAGAGGCTGGCCGGGGCAATATAGCCAAGCGTTTTGCCCGTGCCGGTGCCCGCCTCCAGTATCTGCATGTTCGGCCCGCCTTCCATCTCACGCGGGCGGAAGCTATGGGTGGCGGCAGCGGCAAAGCGGCGCTGGCCTTCACGGGTCTCAGAAGCATCGCCTAAAAGTTCGGCCAGCCGACTTTCTGATGATGCCGGGTCCACCGGATCATCGCCGGGCGGGGGCGGCGGCCCCATGTCTTCCCATTCGGGAAGTGCCGTCCAGACACGGAGGCCATCGTCACGGCTATGATCAGGGAAGCGGCGCACCGCCCCCATCACCATCGGCCCCCATGCCCAGCCGGCGCGCGCCATCATGCTGGCAACCCTTTCGGCCCCGGCGCGGTACCGCCAGATTTCGGATCCCGCCTCGGCGAGCAAGCGTTCGGCAACCGCCCGCATGGCCATGCACTGGTCTTCAAGGGTGGCGACAGGAAGATCAAGCGACAGCGCCTTCATCAGCCCGCCAAGCGTCGGCAGGCAGTAACGCGCCGGGCGCACGAAGGCGTATAGTTCAAGGAGGTCAAACGCCTGAAACTCGGAAAGATTCAGCCGACGCGCGGCGGCGGGCCGTGAAACAATCAGGTGCGGTTCGCGGGCCAGATATCCGGCGGCTTCATGTGGCCTCAGGGTTTCGATCACGCCGTCCGCGTCGAGCCGGCAGCTTTCGCGCACCGAAAGCGCCATCACCGGCAGGCCATCAAGCCCCCGGCCGGCGCCGCCGCTTTCCGCATCATATCCTGCCATGACCGTCATGCGCCGGACATTAGCGCCAGCCCGGAGGCCGCACCACAGAAAAGCGGCGTCCCCATCCGCATCCTTGACGAAAGGCGCAGAAATGCTTAGCTTCCGCCCACTTTTGAACCCCATCCCCAAAAGGTGCCAACATGACCGATAATGCCGCGCTTGCGCTTGCCTCCAACGCCTGGCCTTTCCAGGAAGCCGAGAAGCTGGTGAAGCGGTACTCGAAACAGGCGCCCGAAAAGGGATATGTGCTCTTTGAGACCGGCTATGGCCCCTCGGGCCTGCCGCACATCGGCACCTTCGGCGAGGTTGCACGCACCACCATGGTGATGCGTGCCTTCCGGGAGCTTTCGGACATCCCGACCCGCCTCATCTGTTTCTCGGATGACATGGACGGCATGCGGAAGATTCCCGAAAACGTGCCGAACCAGGACATGCTGAGGGAACATCTGCAGAAGCCGCTGACCGCCGTGCCCGACCCCTTCGGCACGCACGGCAGCTTCGGCGAACACAATAACGCACGCCTTTGCGCCTTCCTCGACTCCTTCGGGTTCGATTACGAGTTCGCTTCCGCGACCGACTATTACAAGTCCGGCAAGTTCGATGGGGTGCTGAAGCTCGCCGCCGAACGCTATGACGATATCATGAAAGTGATGCTGCCGACCCTCGGTGCCGAGCGGCAGGCGACCTATTCACCCTTCCTGCCAATTTCGCCGAAATCCGGCCGCGTGCTTTATGTGCCCATGAAGAATGTGGACGCCAAGGCCGGCACTATCACGTTCGATGATGAAGACGGCGAAGAACTGACCGTCTCTGTCACCGGCGGCAACTGCAAACTGCAGTGGAAGCCGGACTTCGGCATGCGATGGGCCGCGCTTGATGTCGATTTCGAGATGTTCGGCAAGGACCACCAGACGAACGCTGTTGTCTATGACCGCATCTGCCAGATTCTGGGGGGCCGCGCGCCCGAACATTATGTTTACGAGCTGTTTCTTGACGACAAGGGCGAGAAAATCTCGAAATCCAAGGGCAACGGCATCTCGATCGAGGAATGGCTGACCTACGCCAGCCCCGAAAGCCTCGCCCTTTACATGTACCAGAACCCGCGCAAGGCCAAGCGGCTGTATTTCGATGTGATCCCCAAAGCGGTCGACGAATATTACAGCTTCGTCGAGGCCTATGGCCGTCAGGATCTGGCTGAGCGCTTCAAGAACCCGGCCTGGCATATCCATGGCGGTACTGTGGAGCAGAAAAGCCTGCCGGTGAGCTTCGCCCTCCTCCTCAATCTTGTCTCGGCGGCAAATGCCGAAGACAAGACCACGCTTTGGGGCTTCGTGTCGCGCTATGTGCCGGGTGCAACGGCAGAAGCCTATCCCGAGCTTGACCGCCTGATGGGCTATGCGATCCGCTATTACGATGACTTCGTGAAGCCGACGAAGACGTTCCGCCTGCCGACCGACGCCGAGAAAGCCGCTTTCGAAGGCCTCATCGCGCGCCTGAAGGTCCTGCCGGCAACCGAGACGGACGCCGAAGTGATCATGACCGAGGTCTATTCCGCCGGCAAAGATGCGGGCTACGAGAATCTGCGTGACTGGTTCAAGGCCTGTTACGAAGTGCTCTTGGGCCAGGAACAAGGCCCGCGCATGGGCGGCTTCATCGCGCTTTACGGCATCGAGGATACACTTGCCCTTATAGACCGCGCCCTGAAGGGCGAGCTTGTCGCCTGAGGCGTTCACTGATCCAATGAAAAAGGGCGGCCCGTTTGATGCCGCCCTTTTTGTTTATTCTGTCTGGCCTTGTCAGGCCTTCGTGTCCACATGCACATCCATGGCGCGCGATACGCCAACCATAGCGGGGCGCAGCAGCCGGTCCTTGATCATATAGCCGCCAGCGATCAACTGCACGACCGAACCCGGCGCGTGTTCGGCGGTCGGCACCTCGAACATCGCCTGATGTTGCTGCGGGTCGAACCGGTCGCCCACCGCCGGCGTCACTTCGCGGATACCGTGGCGTTCAAAAATATTGATCAGCTCGCGTTCTGTCATCTGCACGCCTTCGATCACCGGCTTCACGGCTTCATCAAGGCTTTCCGGCAGGCCCGAAAGGGCACGGCGCAGGTTATCAGAAACGTTCAGGAGATCGCGGGCGAAGCTCGTGACGGCATAGGCCGAGGCGTCGGCCTTGTCCTTCTCGGCACGGCGGCGGATATTCTCGCTTTCGGCCATGGTGCGAAGGAGCCGGTCCTTCACTTCATTGAGGTCGGCTTGCAGCTGGTTGATCAGCTCGTCTTCGCTCGGGCCGTCTTCGGCGCCGGAGAGATCGATCGTATCGCTCTCGGACTCGGCGGCGTGGGCTTCGGCGTCGGGGCCGATGTCGTTCTCGGGAAGGTCGCTTGCTTTGTCTTCTGCGCTCATGTCTTCACTCAATTGGTTGTCTTCGGGGCCGCCGGACGTTCAAAGAAGCCGGCTCACCACCTGGGCAGTGTAATCGACCATCGGGATGATCCGCGCGTAATTCAGTCGCGTGGGGCCGATGACCCCAAGCACCCCGACAATCTGGTTCGCACCGTTCATATAGGGGGAAACGACGACAGATGAACCCGAAAGCGAAAATAAATTGTTCTCGGCCCCGATGAACATCTTCACACCGCGCCCGTCGCGGGCGAGTTCCAGAAGGCGGATCAGGTCCTGTTTGCGCTCCAGTTCGTCAAACAGAAGTCGTATCCGCTCGAGGTCCGTCGCTTCCTGCACATTATCGAGAAGGTTCGACGTGCCCGAGATGATCAGCGAGGCCGGCAGGTCATTGCCGCCGGACCAGACGGCAAGGCCGGCTTCCACCACACGCGCGGTCAGGTCGTCAAGCTCAGCCCGGCGCGCTTCGAGCTCGGCCCGGATCGAAGTCATGGCACCTTCAAGTGTGCGACCACCAAGGCGCGCGTTCAGGTAATTGCCGGCAGAAACGAGCGTCGAGGCCGGCAGGCCGGCGGGCAGGCTGATGATACGGTTCTCGACACTACCGTCTTCCGACACCATCACGACAAGCGCGCGGCCGGGGCCGACAGGCACAAATTCGATATGGCGAACCGAAAGCTCCCGCTTCGGCACCATCACAAGGGCGGCGCAGCGCGACAGGCCGGAAAGCGCCTTGGTGGCTTCCCCGAGCGCCTCCTCGATGGTGCGGCCCGAGGCCACGCAGCGCCCTTCGATAGAGGCACGCTCTTCCCGCGTCAGGTTGCCGACCTCCATCAGGCCGTCCACAAAAAGGCGCAGGCCGAAATCGGTGGGCACCCGCCCGGCAGACGTGTGGGGCGCGGCGATCAGGCCCAGGTCTTCAAGGTCTGCCATCACATTGCGGATGGTGGCGGGCGACACGGCAATCCCATCCGCCCGGCTGATGGTGCGCGAGCCGACGGGGTCGCCAGTCTCGAGATAGGTCTCGACGATCTGGCGGAAAATGGCCTTCGAGCGTTCGTTCAGTTCGACAAGCGACATCGCGTTCCATCTGCCTTTCATCTTCCCTTCGGAATGTAGGTAGGCGGCACCCGCGCGTCAATCGCTGCGCCTTTGACCTTGGCGGTGCGCTGAGGTAGAAGAGGGGCCATTTTTGAACGGTCCAGAAAAACCGGCCCGAGGCCGGACAAAGAAAAGGAAGAAACATGCGAGCAAGCGGCCGCGCCACCGACGAGATGCGCCCCATTGAAATGATCCCGGGCTTTGCCAAGCACGCGGAAGGGAGCTGCCTTGTCAAATTCGGCGACACCCATGTGCTCGTGACCGCCACCTTCGAGGAACGTGGCCCCTCGTGGCTCCGGGACAGTGGCAAGGGCTGGATCACCGCCGAATATGGCATGCTGCCCCGCGCCACCCATGGCCGCGTCGCCCGTGAAGCCGCCAAGGGCAAGCAGACCGGCCGCACGCAGGAAATCCAGCGCCTCATCGGCCGTGCCCTGCGTGCCATTGTCGATCTCACCCAGCTGAACGAGAAGCAGATCCGCATCGACTGCGACGTGATCCAGGCTGACGGCGGCACCCGCACGGCCTCGATTTCCGGCGCCTACGTGGCGCTTCACCAGTGTTTTGACTGGATGGTCCGCGAAGGCCATCTTTCGGCCCTGCCCTTTACCGACAGCATCGCCGCCGTTTCCTGCGGTATTGTGGATGGCCGTGCCGTGCTTGATCTGGATTATGTGGAAGACAGTAGCGCACACACCGACGCCAATTTCGTGCTGACCGGCAAGGGTGGTATCGTGGAAATCCAGGGCACGGCAGAGGAAAGCCCCTTCTCGGAAGAAGAATTCCTGCGTCTGTTGCGCCTCGCCCGCATGGGCTGCGACGCCATCGGCCGCGCCCAGAAGGCCGCTATTGAAAAGGCAAAATGAATGGCTCGCAAATTCACTGGCAACAAGATCGTCATCGCCAGCCATAACGAAGGCAAGGTGCGCGAGATCAACGACCTGCTCGCGCCCTTCGGCGTGGAAGCCATCTCCGCCAAAACGCTCGGGCTGCCCGAGCCCGAGGAAAATGGCGACAGCTTCATCGCGAATGCCGAAATCAAGGCGGTGGCGGCCGCCCTTGTTTCGCAGATCCCCGCACTTGCCGACGATAGCGGGCTTGAGGTCAATGCGCTCGCCGGTGACCCGGGCATTTTCAGCGCCCGCTGGGCCGGCCCGAAGAAAGACTTCAACGCCGCGATGACCCGCGTCATCGAGGAAATGGACGACGACCCGGACCGGGGCGCCAATTTCACCTGCGCGCTATCGCTTGCCTGGCCGGACGGCCATGTGGAGAGCTTTGAGGGCAAGGTGTTTGGCGAGCTTGTCTGGCCGATGCGCGGCGACAAGGGCTTCGGCTATGATCCGATCTTCGTGGCGAAGGGCGAAAGCCGGACGTTTGCCGAGATGGACCCGGCCGAGAAACATGCGATGAGCCACCGGGCGGACGCTTTCCGCCAGCTGATCGCTGCATGCTTCCAGAATGTCGGCTGACCAGCCTTCGGTGCCGGGCGACAGCGCGCTGCACTCAGCCGGCATCTATGTGCACTGGCCTTTCTGCCTGAAGAAATGCCCTTACTGCGATTTCAACAGCCATGTCCGCGAAAGCGTGGATCATGATGACTGGTCGCGCGCGCTGCTTGCCGAGATTGACGCCACCGCCGCGCTTTACCCGAACCTCAAGGCCGCCTCGATCTTTTTCGGGGGCGGCACGCCTTCGCTGATGGCACCGGAAACGGTCGACGCCGTGATCGACCGCGTGCGTCAGCATTGGGGTAAGGGCGATATCGAAATCACGCTTGAGGCCAACCCGTCCAGCGTGGAGGCCGGTCGTTTCCGCGCCTACCGGGAGGCTGGTGTCAACCGGCTATCGATGGGCATCCAGTCCTTACGCGATGATGCCCTGCAGTTCCTTGGGCGGCTTCACAACGCAGATGAAGCCCTGAAAGCGCTCGAAGTTGCGCGGCACACTTTTGATCGAGTCAGTTTCGATCTCATCTATGCCCGCCCCGGCATGGAGCTTGCCGATTGGCGCACCGAGCTTTCCGAAGCGCTCGCGATGGCGCCGTCGCACCTGTCGCTCTATCAACTGACCATCGAGGAAGGCACGGCCTTCTGGCACCAGTATCGCCGGGGCACCTTTGCCCTGCCTGACGAGGAAACGGCTGCAGCCCTCTATGACCTGACGCAGGACATGACGGCTGCGGCAGGCCTGCCCGCCTACGAGACGTCGAACCACGCAGCTGTGGGCCAGGAATCGCAGCATAATCTGATTTATTGGCGCGGCCTTCCCTATGTGGGGATCGGCCCCGGCGCCCACGGGCGGCTGCCGAACGGGAGCGGCGCGCTTGCCACGGCAAATATCAAGCGCCCCGAAGACTGGCTGAAGGAAGTGTCCGAAACCGGCTTCGGCCTTGCCGAGACTTTCGCGGTGGATCCCCTTGAGCGCGCGACCGAAGCGCTGATGATGGGCCTGCGCCTGATGGAAGGGCTTGATATCGCCGCAATCGAAGCCCGTTTCGGCGTGCCGCGCAACGAATGGCTCGATGAGGCCGCCCTCGCCTCGCTCGTATCAGACGGATTTCTGGCAGCTGAAGGCGACCGGGTGAAGGTCACCCGTGCCGGTCAGCCTGTCCTCAATCACCTTATCGGGAAACTGGCGCTGTAAAGGCCGCCGGCGACGGATCAATCACCTCGAACCCGCGGTCGCCAATTTCAAGCACGGCAAGGCCGCGCTCGTTCAGCCCCGTGGGCAGCAGGCGGAAGATGCCGTCAACGCCCGCAAAACCCGTAGGTTCGGTCAGCGCCATCGCGGTGAAGAAGTTGCGGCCATCCGCATCGTCCCGCATCAGGCTCGCCACCAGCGCCATGGCGTCATAGGCAAGGCTCGCGAGCCGGGGCGCCTCGTGGCCATGAAGGGCACGGTAGCGGCGGAAAAAGGCGTCAGCCTTCGTCGGATCGGGTGCCGCGAACCAGCCATGCTTCAGGGGCGGCTCTTTCAGGAGATCCGGATCAAACCAGAGCCCGGTACCCAGAAGCTTCACCCGGTTGAGATCTGTTTCATAATAGGCAAAGAGCGGCGCCAGCGTCTTGAGGAGCGCCCCGCCCTCGGGCAGTAGGACGGCATCAAAGTCGGGGTCACCCAGCACTTCACGGTCGTCGATCTGGCGGGCGATTTCATCGGTCATTTCATCGCGGAGGCTGCGCAGGAACGAAACTTCATCCTGCCGTGCTTTCCGGCGGGCATCATAATCGGTCAGCCGCTTCACAGGATCGGCAAGGGCCGCCGCATCGGATTCGTAGGATTCAAGCCGGGTGACCCTGGCACCGGCATCGAAAACTGCGTCACCGAAGGCCGTGCGCACCCGCTCGCCGTAGCGGCCATAGGGGATCATCGCGGCGAAACGCTCGCGGCCCTGTGCCGCGGCGTAGCCGATCACCCGGTCCACCTCGGTTTCGGGCAGGAAGCCGAGGATATAGCGACCGGGGGCCGCCACTGTACGGTCGTTCGAAAAGCCGATCACCGGCACGCGGCGCTGCGCCGCCAGCTCGCCCGCTGCCGCCACATTGCGGGACAGCAGCGGCCCGAGAATGATCGAGGCCCTGTGGGTATCAAGCGCGAGGGTCGCCGCCGCCCGCGCGCCTTCCTCCGTGCCTTTGGTATCCAGCGGCACAAGGGTGATGCGGGGGTCGTAAGCATCATAGAAAGCCATGGTGGCAGCATCGAGGAGCGCATTGCCGACATCGGCTTCAGCCCCCGTCAGCGGCAAGAGAAGCGCGACCGTCACCGAAACCTGCGCCTGCCCGGCGGGCGCAGGCGTGGGCTCGATCTTCTTCGGTTCGGTGCGTGTTACCGGCGCGCGCGGTTCGCTCACCGCTGGTGCCGGTTCTTTGCGTTCACCGCCGCCGCATGCCGCCAGCAGGAAGACCGCCGCCAGCGCCGCGAACCTCATACCCGATTGAAAGCTTCTTGCCACCCGCCTGTCCCCTGGTGTTTGTTAGGCGCACAGATAAACATCCTGCCCCATGGCCCGGCCTGACACATAGCATCCGGCGTGGGCGCTGGTAAAGATAGCGGGCACATCGCCCGACCGCCACTCAGGAAAGCAAGCGAATGTGCCCGGAAGATGACATGGACGAGCCTATGGCCGCAGAAGACCCGTTTGCCGACGCGCCGGGCAAGGGCGGGCCGCTCGCACCCGGGCTTTATGTCGTCGCCACCCCCATCGGCAACCTGGGCGATATGACGGACCGCGCGAAAGCCGTGCTGGCGCAAGTGGACCTGATCGCCTGCGAGGACACGCGAGTGACGCAGAAGCTGCTGTCTTACCTGATGATCCGGAAGCCCATGCTGCCCTATCACGAGCATAACGGCCCGGCCATGCGGCCAAAGCTTCTGGAAAAGCTGGCGGGCGGCGCGCGGATCGCGCTTGTGTCGGACGCAGGCACGCCGCTCATATCCGATCCCGGTTTCAAACTGGTGGATGCCGTGTGTGAGGCCGGCCACAGGGTGACACCGATCCCCGGCCCATCGGCCGCCATCACTGCCCTTTCGGTGGCCGGCCTGCCGACAGACCGTTTCCTGTTCATGGGCTTTCCGCCTGCCAAGTCCGCCGCGCGGCGTGACTGGTTCGAGGCCGAGAAGACAACCCGGGCGAGCCTTGTTTTCTATGAAAGCGCCCGCCGCCTCCCGGAATCGCTGCGTGACGCCGCCGATGTGCTGGGACCGCGCCCCGCTGCGGTTGCGCGCGAACTGACCAAGAAGTTCGAAGAAGTAAGGCGGGACGACTTGATAAGCCTCGCCGATCACTATGAGGCAGCCGGCGCCCCGAAGGGCGAGATCGTTGTGGTCATTGGAGCTTCCGAAGAAAAGGCATCCACGGGAACTGCCATTGATGCCGACAAGGCGCTGAAACTGGCGCTGGAGCATATGAGCACCAAATCCGCAGCGCGCTTTGTGGCGGACCTTCTGGGTCTCAAGCGCAAGGATCTTTATGACCGCGCCCTTGAAATCGGCGGCAAGCATGGCAGCGAGGACTGATCGCCACGATATCGAGAAAGCCGGGCGGCGGGCCGAAATGCTCGCGGCTCTCCTGTTACGCCTCAAGGGATACCGCATCCTTGCACGCCGCTTCCGCTCCCGCCGGGGCGAGGTCGATCTGATCGCCTTCAAGGGTAGAACATTGGTTGCGGCGGAGGTGAAGCAGCGGCGGGGCGAGGCAGAGGGACGCGAGGCCATAACCGTCCGCCAGCGCCAGCGTATTGCCGGCGGTATCGAGGACTGGTGCGCCCGCACCGGCCATACAGGCCCCGTGCGCTTCGACGCCATTCTCATCCTGCCGCGCCGCCTGCCGGTCCATATCAAGGATGCCTGGCGGCTGACATGAGAAATTCTGACAACAGCGTGACTGGCACCTGCGGCCCCTTGGGGCTATAGGAATCAGACGACAGCAACAGGAGTTAAGCGATGAACGCTGCCCCCCTCCGGGTCGCCATCCAGATGGACCCGATTGAAACCATCAATATCAATGGCGACAGCAGCTTTGTTCTCGGCCTTGAAGCCCTGAAACGCGGCTACGAGCTTTATCACTATCTGCCCGAGGCGCTGACCTACGAAACCGGCAAGGTGACCGCCACCGCGCGCCGCCTGGACCTGCGCCGCGAGGCCGGCAATCATTATACGCTTGGCGATCCGGTGAAGCTTGATCTTGCCGAAGATATTGACGTGATCCTGATGCGTCAGGACCCGCCCTTCGACATGGCCTATATCACCGCCACCCACCTTCTGGGGCTGATTGCCGATCGCACGCTTGTCGTCAACAATCCCGATGAAGTGCGGAACGCGCCCGAGAAACTGTTCGTCACCCTGTTTGCCGACCTGATGCCCGAAACCATGATCACACGGCAGCTCGATGACATCCGCGAGTTCCGCAAGAAACACGGCGAAATCGTCATCAAGCCGCTTTATGGCATGGGTGGTTCGGGCGTTTTCCACCTGCGGCAGGACGATAGCAACCTCACCGCCCTTTATGAAATGTTCGTCGAACGCAACCGCGAACCCGTGATGGTTCAGCGCTTCATGCCGGAAGTCCGGCACGGCGACAAACGCATCATTCTGGTGGACGGCAAGGCCGCCGGGGCGCTGAACCGGGTGCCGGCAACGGGCGAGATCCGCTCCAACCTTGTGGCTGGCGGCCGCGCCGAGAAAACCGAACTGACCGCCCGTGAACAGGAAATATGCGAACGCATCGGCCCCGCGCTTTATGAGCGCGGGCTGGTATTTGTGGGGATCGATGTGATCGGCGACTGGCTGACGGAGATCAATGTGACCTCACCGACCGGCCTGCAGGCGATCCAAAAGCTTGGCGGTCCTGCCCTTTGGGTAGATATCTGGGATGCCATCGAGGCCCGGCTGCGGGGCCTCGGGCGGCTTTAAGCCTTAAATCCCGCAAACACCCAGCCGGCCGCACAGGTCGTCCAGCTGATCGAGCGTCTCATAGCGGATGGTGACGACACCGCCCTCGCCGTCCGCGCCACCGCCATGCTCGATCGTCACCTTCATGCCGGTTGCCGCCGAAAGATCTTTCTCCAGCGCCACCGTATCGGCATCCTTCGCTTTGCCGGTGCCGGAAAGGCCACGCGCCTTGGGCGCCGCCGGGCGACCCTTGGCTTCGTTCGCCAATACTTCGGTCTGGCGGACCGAAAGGCCTTCCTTGACGATGCGTTTGGCGATCTCTTCTGCGTCCGCCGCGCCAATCAGCGCGCGGGCATGCCCCATCGAGATGGCGCCGGCATTGACCATATCCTGCACATTTGTGGGCAGCAGCAGCAGGCGCATCAGGTTGGCCACATGGCTGCGGCTTTTACCGACAATTTCCGCCGCCGTTTCCTGCGTATGGCCGAACTCGTCAATGAGCCGCTTGTAGGCTGTAGCTTCCTCGATGGCGCTCAGGTCCTGCCGCTGGACGTTCTCAACGATGGCGATCTCGAGCACTTCGGAGTCCGAAAGCTCGCGCACCACCACCGGCACTTCGTGGATGCCGGCTTTCTGGGCCGCCCGCCAGCGCCGCTCGCCGGCCACGATCTGGAACCGGTCGCCACCCATCGGCCGCACGAGGATCGGCTGCAAAACGCCCTTCTCCTTGATCGAGGCCGTCAGTTCGGCAATCGCCGCGTCATCAAACCGATTGCGCGGCTGGGCATTGTTGCGCTCCAGAAAGGCGATCGGCAGCACGCGACGCGAGGCATCGCCGATGGCGGCCTGAGCGGCCACCACCTGCGGGCGGTCGTCAGCGAGAAGAGCGGAAAGGCCTTTCCCTAGGCCTTTTTTGGGCTTGGCACCAAGTTGCATTGATAGTCCTAACGTATTGTTTTTATTTTAGTATTTCAGGCCGCAAGCGCGCCGTCACGGGTGAGAAGCTCTCGCGCCAGGCTGATATAGGCCTGACTGCCCGGGCAGCGGTGATCGTAAATGAGCGCCGGCATACCGTGGCTCGGCGCTTCCGATATCCGCACGTTACGCGGAATCATCGTCTCGTAAACCTGCGAACCGAGATACTGGCGCACGTCGCTCGCCACCTGTTCCGACAGCCGGTTGCGGCGGTCGAACATCGTCAGCACGATCCCGTTGATCGTGAGGGTGGGGTTGAGGCTCGCCTGCACCTGATTGATCGTTTTGAGGAGAAGGCTGAGGCCTTCAAGTGCGAAAAACTCACACTGCAACGGTACCAGTACCTGATCGGCCGCCACAAAGGCATTGATCGTGAGGAGCGACAGCGAAGGCGGGCAATCAATCAGGACATAATCATAGGCCGACGAAACTTCGGCCAGGTCGAAGGCCTGACGCAGGCGAAAATTGCGCTGGGGTAGCTCTGCAAGCTCAAGGTCCGCGCCCGAAAGATCCACCGTCGAGGGGATCAGTTCGACAAGCGGGACTTCGGTTTCGATCACCGCGTCCTGCAGGGCTGCTGCACCCATCACCACGTCGTAGGATGTGATTTCACGGGAGGCCCGGTCGATGCCAAGGCCCGTTGAAGCGTTGCCCTGGGGGTCGAGATCCACGATAAGCACATGCTTGTCCACTGCTGCCATCGCGGTTGCCAGATTGATCGCTGTTGTCGTCTTGCCGACGCCACCCTTCTGATTCGCCACTGCGATGATGCGGCCTTTGCCGGATTGTGCCATGTCCGCCCCCCTTCAGGCTGATGCCAGATGGACTAATTGTCTGGTTTTATTGGATTCCGCCTCAGGAGAGGAGGGGCTGAACTGCAGTGAGCCGCAAGATCACGCCCTTGTCGTCGCTCAGGCTTTGGAACCGGTCGACACCCATCTTCCACGCCTTCATGGCCTCGGTCAATTCGTCTTCCGCACCTTCGCCCTTGAGGAGCCAGAATTCGGTATCGGGGCCGATAAACGGTCGCCCCCAGTCAAGCAGTTGCCCCACCTTGGCACAGGCGCGTGATGTGATGAAATCGATGGAGAAAGGTTCAAGCGCTTCGATTCGCGCGTTATGGATCGTGGCACGGGCCGATGTTTCACGTGAAACCTGCCCCATGAAGCTGCACTTCTTGCCGTTGCTTTCCACCATATGCGCGTGACCGAGCCCCATGATGGAAAGCACGAGCCCCGGGAAACCGGCGCCCGAGCCGATATCAAGGAAGGTGAAATCACCCTCCCCTTTCGCCTTGCGGATAAGCGGGTAAAGCTGTGCAGAATCGAGGAAATGGCGGCGCCACAGATCGGGGATCGTGGTATCGGATACCAGATTCTTGGCCTTCTGCCACTTCACGAGGAGCGCGGCATAGGCCTCCAGCTTCGCAAGTGTTTCACGTGGAACTGAAAGATCGGCCGCCAGATCGGCGGGGCCATAGCTCGCCATGGTCAGGCCGCCCGCTTGCGCTTGATGTGCCCGAGGATGAGCGTGAGCGCCGCCGGCGTCACCCCTGCGATCCGGGCCGCGGCGCCAAGCGTGGCGGGTCGAGCCGTCCGGAATTTCTCACGCATCTCGTTCGACAAGCCGGGGATCGCATCAAAATCCAGCTCTTCGGGGATCGTCAGGGCCTCGTCGCGGCGGAAGGCATCCACATCTGCCTGCTGCCGATCCAGATAGCCGGCATACATGGCGTCAATGCCGAGCTGCTCCGCGATCGCCGGATCGATGGCGCCAAGCTCCTCGGGCCAGATGGATTTCAGCTGGGCAAACTCGATGGTCGAAAAACCAAGAAGCGTTTCAGCAGACCGGCGCTGGCCATCCTGATTGAGCGCAAGGCCATGCTTGCCGGCTTCGTTCGGCGTCAGCGATAGACCCTGCAGGGTGGCGCGGCCAGCTGCCAGCGCCGCCTTCTTCTCCGCAAACGCCTCGCGGCGCTCGCAGCCGATCAGACCCACGCGGTCACCGATATCGGTCAGGCGCTGATCCGCATTATCGGCCCGAAGCGTCAGACGGTATTCAGCCCGGCTCGTGAACATGCGATAGGGCTCGCGCGTACCCTGCGTAATCAGGTCATCGAGCATCACACCGATATAGGCGTCAGCCCGGTCGAGGATGAAGGGCGTTTCACTGCCACCCGTCGCAAGCGCGGCGTTCGCCCCCGCCATCAGCCCTTGGGCGGCGGCTTCCTCGTACCCTGTTGTACCGTTGATCTGGCCAGCCAGATAAAGCCCGTTCACCCGACGGGTCTCGAGAGTCGCTTTCAGTTCGCGCGGGTCGATGAAATCATATTCGATCGCATAGCCGGGGCGAATGATCGTCACCTTCTCAAGGCCGGGGATCGACCGGATGAGCGCGTCCTGCACTTCTTCAGGCAGGCTTGTCGATATCCCATTCGGATAAACGGTCGGGTCATCCAGGCCTTCGGGCTCAAGGAAAATCTGGTGGCTTTCCTTGTCGGCAAAACGCACCACCTTGTCCTCGATGGACGGGCAGTAGCGCGGGCCCCTGCCCTCGATCTGGCCGGAATACATCGGCGCACGGTGCAGGTTATCCTTGATCACCTGATGCGTCCGCTCGGTCGTCCGTGTGATGAAGCAGCTGATCTGCGGCGTGGTGATTTCACGTGTAAGGAAGGAGAAAGGCACCGGCGGATTGTCACCCGGCTGTTCCTCGCATGCCGACCAGTCGATGGTGCGGCCATCAAGGCGCGCCGGCGTGCCGGTCTTCAGGCGGCCGAGCTCGAACCCGAGGCCCATAAGCGTGTCGGAAAGGCCGAGCGCCGGTGCTTCGCCAACGCGACCCGCCGGGATCTTTTTCTCACCGATATGGATCAGGCCGCGCAGGAAAGTCCCAGTTGTCAGGATCACCGCCCCCGCCCGGATCTCGGTGCCGTCAGCCAGCACCACGCCGCCCACCCGCGGCTTGTCACCAGACCGGTCGATGATCAGGTCTTCGACGGCCCCGCCAAGGATCGAAAGGTTGGCATAGTCGCCAAGGATCGCGTGCATGGCCTCACGGTAGAGCTTGCGATCGGATTGCGCGCGTGGACCCTGTACGGCCGGACCCTTGCGACGATTGAGCAGGCGGAACTGAATGCCGGCTGCATCCGCCACCTTGCCCATGACGCCGTCCAGCGCATCAATTTCGCGCACCAGATGGCCCTTGCCCAGTCCCCCGATGGCCGGGTTGCAAGACATCTCGCCAACCGTTTCCGGCTTGTGGGTGACAAGCAGCGTTTTGGCGCCGACGCGGGCAGACGCCGCTGCCGCCTCGGCCCCGGCGTGGCCGCCGCCAATCACGATCACATCAAACACGCTCGCGCTCATCCACAAACCTCACGCATGACAAAAGACAGGCCACCCCGCATCCCACGCGGCGCGACTTGCCCAACCTGCCCTGAAACATGGCGGGGTCTATACTAGAGAAAGGCGTTTAAGTCAAAGTTAAGCGGGCCGCTCACCCATGTGTGTTTCACGTGAAACACGGGACCGCTTCTGACTGCTACTTCCCGATACAGAAATCAGAAAAGATCACATCCAGAAGATCCTCAACACCGACGCGTCCGGTGATGCGGCCAAGCGCACGGGCCGCCATGCGAACATCTTCAGCAGCGAGCACGGCATCCGCGCCTGCGTTTGCCTCGAAACGCATCAGATGCTCCACCGTTTCGGAAAGCGCCTGGGCATGGCGCAGACGGGTCAGGCTTGGTGCCTCGCGCGGTGCCATCGCGTCCATCACATGGTCGCCTAGCCGCGCGAACAGGTCATCAAGCCCATGCTCGGTTTTTGCTGAAACGGCGGCAAAACCGACAAGGTCCGCTGGCACATCCTTTTGTTCCACGTGAAACATCGCTGTGCGATCGGCCTGCGTGACCACAAGGAAGGCGCCCTCCCCGAGCCACTCGGTGACCCCTTTCGGGATTTGTGGCCAGTCGTCGGCGCGCACCAGCACGAGGCGCAAGTCGGCTTCCTGTGCCCGCGCCCGCGCCCGGCGGATGCCTTCGGCTTCAACCGCACCAGCCCCTTCGTCGCGGAGGCCTGCTGTATCGATCAAGCGTACCGGATAGCCGCCAAGATCAAGCTGCACTTCGAGCACGTCACGCGTTGTGCCGGCCTCATCCGAAACGATTGCGACATCGGATTTCGCGAGCGCATTCATGAGGGTCGATTTGCCCGCGTTCGGCTCACCGAGGATCACGATCCGGTAGCCGTCCCTTAGCGCCCTGCCCCGGCGGCCATCCGCAAGGTGCGCTTCGATCGACTGGCGCAGGCGGGCGATTTCGGGCCGCACCGCGCCCGCTACCCCTTCGGGCAAATCCTCGTCGGGGAAATCAATGTCGGCTTCGAGATGCGCGAGGTGAGATACAAGCGCGGTGCGCCAGCCTTCATAAAGCGTACGCAGAGCACCATCCATCTGGCGGAGTGCCACTTCCCGCTGGGCGGCGGTCTGCGCATGGATCAGGTCGTTCAGGCCTTCGGCTTCGGTGAGGTCGAGCTTGCCGTGCTCGAATGCGCGGCGGGAAAATTCACCGGGCTCGGCGGGGCGCAAGCCTTCTATGGCACCAAGTGCCTCGATGACGCCCGCCACCACGGCGCGCCCACCGTGAAGATGCAGCTCGACCACATCCTCCCCCGTGAAGCTTGCCGGCCCTTTGAAATAAAGGACAAGCGCTTCATCGAGCCGCGCACCGGTTGCAGGATCGGTCAGCCGTCGCAGTGCCGCCTTGCGCGGCTCCGGGCGGGTCTTGCCGGGGGTCAGCGCCTCGAGTGCCGTCCCTGCCCGCGGGCCGGAAAGCCGCACAACGGCCACGCCGGCGACACCAGCGCCCGAAGACAGGGCAAAGATTGTATCCGTGGTCAAGAATTCACCAGTAACTATATGATTTTATTTGTCTTTTGATGTGTCTTGCGTGCCCGCAAGGCCCGACATCATGCTCCACATGCTTTTCTGGAACTCGCCAAGGCCTGTGTTGGCGCCGCCCATCCACAATTTGATGGCCTTGTCGATATCCTCGGCATCGAAGCCTTTTTCGATCCGGCGTTTCATCTCGTCCATCATCGCATCATTCAGTGGCCGCACATCCGGCAGGCCAAAAAAGGTGCGGGCTTCCTCGGGTGTACAATCGATATCGATGGTAATCTTCATGGGGCATCGACCTTCCGGCTTGCCGCCAGGCAGGCGGGCTTGATAGCGTCGTGTCAGACTTCTCTTCTAGCCGGAGCCGATCCTTGCCGCAACTCTCGATGCATACGCCGATTTCCGACCTGACGATCCACGAATGGGACGGCGCGCTTGTGGCGCTCGACTGGGGTTGGGGCGGCGAGGACGAACCGACGCCGCTGCTCCGCGAAGCCAAGCGTCAGCTCGACGCCTATTTCGATGGCGACCTGACAAGGTTTGACCTGCCCTTCGCACCCGAAGGCACTCCTTTCCAAAAGCGCCTGTGGCGGGCACTATCGGATATCCCTTACGGAGAGACCCGGTCTTACGGCGAACTGGCAACAGCCCTTACCTCATCTGCCCGTGCGGTCGGGACGGCGTGCGGGCGCAACCCGTTACCGATCCTCATCCCCTGCCACCGGGTGCTGGCAGCGGGTGGCAATATGGGTGGTTACTCCGGCGATGGCGGCCTGATGACCAAGAAGGCGCTTCTGGTGCTTGAAGGCGCCATGAGCGTCGAACAAGGACTGATGCTTGAAGCCTTGGGGTTCCTTGATTAACCTTGCGACCATTGCAACCGCATTTGGGGGATACACGATGGGCGACTGGATCAATATCGAAGCCGGCGACGGCAGTGGCAGCTTCAAATGCTACCGGGCCCTGCCCGCTGGCGGCAAGGGTCCGGTCGTGATCGCCATCCAGGAAATCTTCGGCATCAATGCCGGCATGCGCCAGATCTGCGATGAACTGGCAGCAGAAGGCTATATCGCCCTGTCGCCCGATCTTTTCTGGCGGCAGGAAGCCGACGTGGAACTGACCGACAAGACGGATGCCGAATGGCAGCGCGCCTTCGCCCTGATGCAGGGCATGGATATCGACAAGGCGATAGAGGATATCGCCACCACCATCGCTGCCGCCCGTCGGCTGGAAGGGGCGTCGGGCAAGGTGGGCGCTACCGGCTACTGCCTTGGCGGGCTTCTCGCTTATCTCACCGCCTGCCGCACCGGGATCGACGCCACCGTCAGCTATTACGGGGTGAATATCGACAAGTTCCTGATTGAAGCCACCATGATGGAAACGCCCCTCGTGCTGCATATCGCGGGCGAGGACAAGTTCGTGTCGAAAGAGGCGCAAGCCACCATCAAGGCCGGCCTCAAGAACAATCCGCTTGTCGAGGTCCATGTCTATGACGGCAAGGACCATGCCTTCGCTCGGCCGAACGGCATCCATTATGACGCGGATGCCGCCACGCTCGCCAATGGCCGCACGAAAGACTTCTTTGCAAAGCATCTGAAGGCCTGATCTTCACCCCCGCCCGGAGGGGCCTCATGACCCGTCATCCACTTGCCTTCGTCATACTGGGTGCTGCCCTTTCGGCTGCAGCGGGCCTCCTGATGCTCCGTATGTTCGGAGACGGTGCCGTGGGTACAGGCTGGGCGCTGGATGCCACGGCACGGGTTTCATTCGCCTTCTGGCTTCTCACCTTCATTGCCCGACCGCTCAATGCGGTGAGCCGCAGCGATTTCAGCAAGGCGCTCGTTGCCTGGCGCCGCCAGTTCGGGATCGCATTTGCAAGTGCCCATATCGTGCATGCGTGGTTCATCGTGCAGATCGCTGCGCTGGTGCCCGCCGATTTCCCGCCCGCCCGTTTTGTCCCTGGCGGTATCGTCTATCTCGTGATCCTGATGATGTTCGCCACGAGCTTTAACCGCACGGCGAAGGCCATGCCCGGCCGCAGCTGGCAATATTTGCATCGCAGCGGCCAGTGGCTCATTGCGCTCGTCTTCCTGAATTCTTCCCTGCAGGGGATTTTCAACCCCGATCACAATCGCCTGACCCATGTGGTGCTGGCCGCACTGATCCTTGCCGGTGTCGGCCTCAGGGCCTATGTCTGGCAAAGACAGCGCAACAGGAGACAAGCAGCATGACAACAGCCCGCGTGATCCGCTTCGAAAAGACCGGTGGCCCGGAAGTATTGGCAAGTGCCACGGTTGAAATCGCCAACCCCGGCGCTGGAGAGGTCCTGATCCGGCAAGAAGCCATCGGGCTCGATTTCATCGATACCTACCACCGCACCGGGCTTTATCCCGTGCCGCTGCCCGCTGTACCGGGGCTTGAAGCCGCTGGCGTTATTGAAGCCGTCGGCGCCGGCGTCACCGATTTCCGCGAAGGCGACCGGGTAGCCTATCCCGCCGGCCCGATGGGGTCCTACGCAAGCCACCGCCTGTTCCCGGCCGCGCGTCTCGTGAAACTGCCGGACGGGGTCGATTTCGAAGCCGCTGCCGCCTTGATGCTGAAGGGTGCCACCGTCGAATGCCTCGTCCGCCGCGCTTTCCGTGTGGAAGCGGGGCAGACCATTCTTTTCCATGCGGCGGCAGGTGGCGTCGGCCTCATTGCCTGCCAGTGGCTGAAGGCGCTCGGGGCCAATGTCATCGGTACCGTCGGGTCCGAAGAAAAGGCGGAAATCGCCCGCGCCCATGGCTGCACGCACACCATCAATTACAATACGGAGGATTTCGTCGCCCGCGTGCGCGAGATCACAGATGGCAAGGGTGTGCCGGTTGTTTACGATGGCGTCGGCAGGGACACTTTCATGGGATCGCTCGATTGCCTTTCAAGGCGCGGCATGATGGTCAGCTTCGGGAACGCCACAGGGCCGGTAGCCCCCTTCTCGCCAGCGGTCCTTGCGCAAAAGGGCAGCCTTTTCCTCACACGTCCGACGATGATGGATTATGTGGCAACCCGCGAGGATCTGGAGCTTTCTACAAGTACCGTGTTCGACGCCATCAAGGCCGGGCACATAACTGCAAGCGTGCGCCAGCGCTTCGCGCTTGAGGATGCGGCAGAGGCCCACCGCGCGCTTGAAAGCCGCGCCACCACGGGCCAGACAATCCTCATCCCCTGAAACGAAAACGGCCCCGCAATCGGGGCCGCTTCTTTCTGAATTCCTAGGCTGCTGTCAGGCCATTGTGTTTCGGCTGGCACCACGGCGGCGGGCGAAGCCGATGCTGGCACCGAAGCCGAGGATCACCATGAGCCAGGTCGAGGGCTCCGGGATACCAGCGACAAGACTGCCACCCGGGATGTTCGCGACCGGATCGATATATTCCACATTCATCGAAAGGATGCGGAACGTGTCGTTCTGGCTGATCGCACCAAAGGCCAGCTGATCGGTCACCCAGCCGCCATCGAAGGTGAAGGTCGACCGGTTATGGTGCGAACCGCTGAGGCCGAATTCGCCGACCAGGCTGTTGTCATCGCCGAACAGGCGAAAATCATCAGAATTATCGGCATTGCCGAACACAACGCTGACGATCCGCACGGCTTCGCTGAAATTGAAGACAAGCACATCATCGGTGCCATTGCCATCAATCCAGCCATTGTCGTTCTTGCCAAGCGACACGCCAAGGCCGTCACCGGAACGGGTCACCTCGGCATAATCCCAGTAACCGCTGTGATGGTTTTTCTGCACCCATTCCCACGGGGTGACAGAACCATTCTTATACTGGCCGGCGGTGACGGTGAGGTTCACATCACCCGACGAATAATCATAGCTGTAGGCACTGCCCGACCCGCCTGAGAAATCGAACGTAACCGCAGCGCTTGCCGGAACACTGGCAAGGGCGAGAGCCCCAACAACTGCATACGAAAACGCCTTCAACATCTTGTCTCTCCCTGAGGACATTGGTGTCCTGATTCGAGACAAGTCTCTCAAATGCCGATAAAATCATTGCTAAGGATTGGCTTCAATTTTAGGCAAATTGAAAAAGGGGCAGAAACCCTGCCCCTTTACGATATTGTTGCGATTTGACGCGCCGGCTATTTCTTCGGCATCAGGTCCAGAAGGGCCGTGACTGTCGCTTCCACACCGCGACGCACCGCCGGTTCGGGCGATACCTTGAAGAGCGGCGAATGGTGGCTCGGCACAGGCTCCCCACCTGCTGCTGCGCGCTCGAAATCTTCCTTGGGCGTGCCGCCGATCTGGAAATAGACGCTCGGGATGGCCGGATCAGTGGTGAAGAAGGGGAAGTCTTCCGCCCCCATATTGTCTTTCGGCTTGTTGCCTACCATCTCGGGGCCGAACTCCGAGGTCCAGAGCTTGCGCAGGCGCTGGGCGAGTTCCGGGTTGTTCATGGTGGGCGGGGTCGATTCCACCGCAAGCCGCACGGTCGGCAACAGGTCCTCGGGCAGGCCATTGGCACGGCCGATGCCTTCCGCGATATTCACGATACCATCAAACAGCTTCTTGCGGGTTTCGGGATTATCCGACCGCACGCTGAGGCCAAGCTCGGCATGATCGGAAATGATATTGGCCTTGGTGCCCGCCTGGAACAGGCCAACGGTCACCACGCCCGGCTCGTAGGGCCCGAGCGTGCGGGAGACGAGGGTCTGCAGTGCCATCACGATCTCGGAAGCGATCACCACCGGATCCTTCCCGTGGTGCGGGGCCGCACCGTGTGCACCGATGCCATGGACGGTGATTTCAACCGTATCGGAGCCCGAATAGGGCGAGGCGTCGGACACGTCGATATAGCCGGCCTCGTAACCCGAAGCCACATGGAAGGCGAGCGCCATATCCGGCTTACCGAAGGTTTTATAGATGCCCGCATCCATCATCGCGCGGGCGCCGCCAACTACCTCCTCAGCGGGCTGGCCGATCAGCATCAGGGTGCCCGACCATTTGTCCTTCATGGCTGCCATGCGGCGCGCGGTGCCAATGAGCGACGTGACATGCACATCGTGCCCGCAGGCATGCATCACCGGCATCAGGTTGCCGTTACGGTCTTCCTGCGTGGCTTTGGAGGCATAGGCGAGGCCCGATTTTTCCTCAACCGGCAGGCCGTCCATATCCGCACGCATCATCACCATGGGGCCGTCGCCGTTTTTCATGATGGCAACCACGCCCGTGCCGCCGATTCCGGTCGTGACCTTGAAGCCCGCTGCCTTCAGTTCGGCTGCCAGTTTCTTTGCGGTTTCATGTTCCACGAAGGAAAGCTCGGGATTGGCGTGGAAATCCTTGAACAGGGCATCGAGATGCTTGTCATAGTCGGCTTTCACAGCCTCAGTCAGCGCGTCGTCGGCATGGATTGCCGGTGCGGCCATCATCAGGCCGAGCGCCAGTGCGATGGTGCGTTTCATGGATAGTCCCCCACTGAAATATGTTGCCGGGCGAGCCTAGCACAGAAATCGGCGCTGCCAACCCAAAGGGTCTATAACTTTAGAAAGAAGCGAGCAGCGTTTGGGTAGTCGCAACCGCCGCATAGTCCGCTGCCAAGTGGGCAAGGGTGAGGGCCTGTACGTCCTCGGCGGGCCAGACCCTGCCGCCAAGGTCTGTCACATCGGTGGCGGCCGTTGCATCGGAAACGACAGTCACGTTGAAACCAAGGCTTGCTGCCATCCGGGCACTCGTGTCCACCGAATGCTGCGTCAGGACGCCGGCAATGACGAGCGCCGCAACGCCGTTTGCTTTCAACAGCGCTTCAAGCCCGGTGCCCACAAAAGCATTGTTGGTGTTTTTTCCAAACACGGTTTCACTGCCGAGCGGCATCACCTCATCCTTGAAGGCATGGAGCGCCTGACCGGGCCGGTAAGGCGACACGGGATCAATACTGTCGTGCCGGATATGAATCACCGGCCAGCCTTTGGCGCGCCAAGCAGCCAGCAGCCGGGCAATGTTCGCTTCAGCATGCGGGTTACCGCGCCGCCCCCATTTCGGATGGTCGATCGCCTTCTGCACATCGATCAGGATCAGCGCATTCATCAACATAACCCTTTAAACGATAAGGGGCCCGATCATCGGACCCCTTAGCTGACTGTCAATTTCCAGAATTGAACCTAGTTGTTCATCTGCTGGAAGAATTCGTCGTTGTTCTTGGCATCCTTGAGCTTGGCAAGCAGGAATTCCATCGCGTCCACGGTGCCCATGGGCGTGAGGATACGGCGAAGGACCCACATTTTGGCGAGCACACCCTGATCGACGAGCAGCTCTTCTTTCCGGGTGCCGGATTTGAGGATATCAATCGCCGGGAAGACGCGCTTGTCGGCCACTTTGCGGTCGAGCACAATTTCGCTGTTACCGGTGCCCTTGAATTCCTCGAAGATCACTTCGTCCATACGGCTGCCGGTATCGATGAGTGCGGTTGCGATGATCGAAAGCGAGCCGCCTTCCTCGATATTCCTTGCCGCACCGAAGAAGCGCTTGGGGCGCTGCAGGGCGTTCGCGTCCACACCACCCGTCAGCACCTTGCCGGATGACG
The DNA here is from genome assembly GCF_026719705.1 of Pseudokordiimonas caeni. Taxonomy (GTDB): domain Bacteria; phylum Pseudomonadota; class Alphaproteobacteria; order Sphingomonadales; family Kordiimonadaceae; genus Gimibacter; species Gimibacter caeni. The sequence goes on from NZ_JAPPRR010000002.1 coordinate 457,407, forward strand.
GCACCACGGTGTTGTAGGCGCGGGCAAGGCGGGTGATCGAATCCAGAAGGATGATCACATCCTTGCCATGTTCCACCAGCCGCTTGGCTTTTTCGATCACCATTTCGGCAACCTGGACGTGGCGGGCAGCGGGCTCGTCGAAGGTCGAGGAAACGACCTCGCCATTCACGCTGCGCTGCATGTCCGTCACTTCCTCGGGGCGTTCGTCGATCAGAAGAACGATCAGGAAGCATTCCGGATGATTGCGGGTGATCGACTGGGCGATATTCTGCAGGAGAACGGTTTTACCGGTGCGCGGCGGCGCCACGATGAGCGCGCGCTGGCCCTTGCCGATGGGGGCTACAAGATCGATGACCCGCGGGCTCTTGTCCTTCACGGTCGGATCGTTGGGGTCAAGCTTCAGGCGCTCGTCCGGGTAAAGCGGCGTCAGGTTGTCGAAGTGAACCTTGTGACGGGCTTTTTCCGGCTCCTCAAAATTGATCGCCGAAACTTTCAGAAGCGCGAAATAGCGTTCGCCGTCCTTCGGCGCGCGGATCTGGCCTTCGACCGTGTCACCGGTCCGGAGGCCGAAACGCCGCACCTGCGATGGGCTCACATAGATGTCGTCGGGACCGGGCAGATAGTTTGCCTCGGGACTCCGAAGGAAGCCGAAGCCATCCGAGAGGATCTCGATCACGCCGCCGCCCATGATTTCGACCTCGTCCTCAGCCAGTTGCTTGAGGATGGCGAACATCATGTCCTGCTTGCGCATCGATGATGCGTTTTCAACGCCGACCTCTTCGGCAAGCGAGAGAAGGTCTGCGGGTGATTTCTTCTTAAGATCCTGAAGATGCATGGGATCGTCCGATATCGCTGGGATTGGCAGGTCTGGATCCGGGCGTTTGTCCTGGGGCTCGATGGCTCGAATATTCAGAACATTCCGTTGTGCGGCCGCTCGGTCAGATTACGATGGACAGAGATGGATTGGCCGGGAAACGGGGCGGATAGTCAGAGGTGGCACCGGATGAAGACATTTCCGATGTGAGATAAAGCTAGCATGACCCACCTAGCTGTCAAGCAATTTGGAAACCGGGCCTGTCGTCAGAAGGGGCGAACGATCACCATGATCACCGCGATGATGATGACGAAGGCCGGTATCTCGTTGACCATGCGGAAGAAACGGCTGTCGTGATGGCGTATCCCGACCGCCGCCTGCTTGCGCCAGCGGGCCACAAACACCTGAAAAATCGTGAGCGCGATTACCGCCCCTAGTTTCACATAAAGCCAGATGCCGGCATCGAAGCCGATATTGAGGATCAGGAGGATGCCGAAGGTCCAGGCCGCGTGCATAGCGGGGCCAAGGATGATTTTGGCGAGCTTGGCTTCCCGCTCGATCCAGCGCGCATCCTCGCTGCCGCCAGCGGGGTAATCCATATGATGAGCAAGATACCGCGGCATCAGGAAAAGTCCGGCCATCCAGAAGATAACGCTGATCACATGCAGCGCCTTCACCCAGAGGTAAAAATCACCCAGAAAGCCTTCGATTCCCATGGCTCTGCGCCTCCCTTACCGCCGGAAAGTCTTGATGGTCTTGGCGAGCTCAGCCACATGCTCGGGATTGGTTTGCGGCACGAAACCATGGCCGAGGTTGAAGACATGCGCACCCCCTGCAAGCCCTTCCAGGATGCGCAGCGTTTCGGCCACCATACCACCGCCACCTGCCACCACATGCCAGGGATCGAGGTTGCCCTGCACCGGCACCATATTCTGGATATCGCGGCCGATTTTCAGCGATACGCCGGTGTCCAGCGACACGGCATTCACACCGGTTTCACGGACATATTTTTTGTAAAGGCTGCCGGCAAGGCGGGGGAAACCGATGATCGGCACTTCCTTGTGCTTGGCCCGGATGCGCGAAACGATGGCGCGGGTCGGCTCGATCACCCAATTGTCGAAGGCGGGCTCAGGGAGCGCCGCCGACCAGCTGTCAAAAATCTGCACGGCATCGGCGCCGGCATCGATCTGCGCGATCAGATATTCGCTCGTGGCCTCAACAAGCATATCAAGAAGCCGCCCGAAAAGGCCGGGTTTCGAGTACCCGAGAAGCCGCGCGGCCCCGTGATCCTTGCTGCCCGATCCTTCAACCATATAGGTCGCGACTGTCCACGGCGCCCCGGCAAACCCGAGTAGCGTCACCTCGTCCGGCAACTCTTTCCGCAGGCGCCTGACGGTTTCGTAAACAGCACCGACCTTTTCATGAAAGCCCGTCATGCCGATCTTGGAGAAGGTGGCTTCGTCATTGACCGGCGTGAGGCGAGGTCCGTGGCCTGTCTCGAACCATACCTGCTGACCCAATCCGTCGGGTACGACAAGAATGTCGGCAAAGAGGATCGCGCCGTCCATGCCATAGCGGCGGATCGGCTGCAGGGTCACTTCGGTTGCAAGGTCGGGGCTATAGCAGAAATCCATGAAGGATTTCGATTTCGCCCGGGTTTCCAGATATTCAGGGAGATAGCGCCCTGCCTGACGCATGAACCAGAAGGGTACACGGTCGCCCGGATTGTTCTTGAGCGTTTCAAGCAGAAGCCTGGTCATGGTGAAGGGACGCCTTTCAATGCGTGTCGAAACTCGGAAACCGGGCGTACCCTATTCAATCTTCTTATATGAATCAAAAATATTGTTGCGGTAGTGGATGCCTGTGAATCCTGTGGATAAATGTTTTTCCACATCTTTATACACAGTTTTCCACAAGTGGCGGCGGCCATGGAAAATCTGTGGAAAGATCTGCGGATAAACCGGCGTTTAGACAGGAATTCGGGCGATCGTTAGAATGGGATTGTGGGGAAAAGGCTATTTCCAGCCAGTTTCATTCCCCGGTCATCCCGGTTTTGCCGGCCAGTGGATGGAAGGCACAAGCACTGGTATAAAGCTGTCGCAAAATGTGGGAATCCGCCCTAGTCTGTTTCTTCATAGTCTGGCCAACAGGTTATCCACAGCTTATCCCAGTGAGTTATACATGAACGATCTGACCGACATGCCGACCGCCCCTTTCCGGGAAGGGGAAAACCCGGGGGAACGGATTTTCCACGTGCATCTGGTGTCGGATTCGACCGGCGAGACGCTTGAAGCAACGGTCGGCGCCGCTCTCGTCCAGTTCGAAGGTGTGAGGGTCCAGAAGCATAACTGGCCGCTCATCCGCTCGGCCATGCAGATGGAACGGCTGATGGAAGACATCCGCGAGGATCCGGGCCTTGTCATGTACACGCTCGTGAACCCGAAAATCCGGCAGGCGCTGGAAGAAGGCTGTCAGGCCGCAAACCTGCCGGTCCTGTCGATCCTTGATCCTGTCATCAATCTTCTCGGCACTTATTTCGGCGTGCAGGCGTCTCATAGTGTCGGCAAGCAGCATATGATGGACGCCAATTATTTCCGCCGGATCGATGCACTCCATTACACAATGGCGCACGACGACGGCCAGATGACGGAAGAATTGTTCGAAGCCGATATCGTGCTTGTCGGTGTGTCTCGGTCCTCGAAAACACCAACCAGCATCTATCTTGCCAACAAGGGCTACAAGACGGCGAACGTGCCGTTTGTGCCGAACGTGCCGATGCCGGAGGAACTGGACCATCTGAAGGATACATTCGTGATCGGCCTTACCACGAGCCCGGACCGGCTGGTGGCGATCCGCACCAACCGGCTGCGGTCGCTGCATAAGGATGACGACGGCTGCTATACGGACGAGGAGCATATCAAGACCGAAATCGCCGCCTGCCGCCGCTATTGCAGCGAGCGGGGCTGGCCGGTCCTTGATGTCACCCGCCGCTCGATCGAGGAATCAGCCGCGGCCATCATCCACAAGTATCACGCCTGGCTGGAGGCCCGCCGCGAGGGCAGCGCATGAGTGATGTGAGGGGGGTTATCCTGGCGACCGGCAGCAAGACTCGCCGGGCCATGTTTGCGGCCGCCGGTCTGGCGGTGGAGGCCGTCCGTCCGCCGGTTGATGAAGAAGCCCTGAAGGATTCCCTCATTGCCGAGGGCGCATCACCGCGCGATATCGCTGATGCGCTTGCCGAACTGAAGGCGGTTGCCGTATCAGCGCGCTATCCGGGTGCGCTTGTGATCGGCGGCGACCAAGTCCTGGTGCTCGGTGACCGGATCATTTCAAAAGCTCTGGACCGCAGAGATGCTGTCGCCAAGCTGAAGGCGCTGTCGGGCAACCGGCATGAACTGCTTTCAGCGGTGGTCGTGGCGCTCGACGGCCAGCCGATCTGGCGCCATGTGGACAAGGCCCGGCTCGACATGCGGCCGCTGAGCGATGTTTTCATTGAAGATTATCTCGACCAGATGGGCGACGTTGCTTTTGAAAGTGCCGGCGCCTATCAGCTCGAAGGGCTTGGTGCCCAGCTTTTCACGCGGGTTGAAGGCGACTATTTCACCGTCCTTGGGCTGCCGCTGTTGCCGCTTCTCGATCTTCTCCGCCGTTACGGACAGGTTCCCTTATGAGCGACCATGTATCCTTCGTCGATCTTACCTCCAGTGCAGTCACCGGGACGATTGCGGGCGTGATCGGCCATCCGGTTGGCCATTCGCTGTCGCCGAACCTGCATAATCCGTGGCTTGCCGGCGCGGGTATCGGGGGGCGGTACCGCGCGGTCGATGTGCCGCCCGAGGCCCTTGCCAGTGTGATACCGGCGTTTCGGGATCTGGGCCTTCGGGGCTTCAACATAACCGTGCCGCACAAGACGGCGATCATTCCCTATCTTGATGCGCTTGCGCCCGTTGCCCGCCAGATGGGCGCGGTGAATGTGGTGGCGTTTGATGCAACCGGCAAAGCCACCGGCTATAATACCGATGGCACCGGCTTCATGGCGCACCTGAAGGCCAGCGTCCCTGACTGGCCGGTGGACCGGCCTGCGCTCGTGATCGGTGCCGGCGGTGCGGCGCGTGCCGCTGTCGTCGGGCTTCTTGGTGAGCCGCTGCCATTTGTGATGATCACGAACCGCAGTCGCGACAAGGCCGAAGCGATCGCCAGCGAAATCGGCCGGGGCCGGGTCACGGTCGTTGACTGGGCGGACAGGCACGCAGCAGTTGGCGGTGCCGGGCTTATCGCCAACACCACGTCGCTTGGCATGAAAGGCCAGCCGTCGCTTGAACTTGATCTCGCCGCGGCTGCCGCTGACTGCGTGGTTTACGATATCGTCTATCAGCCGCTGATGACCGACCTTTTGACCCGCGCCGAAGCGCGTGGCCTGCGCACAGTCACGGGGCTCGGCATGCTGGTCGAGCAGGCGCGCGCGGCTTTCCGCATCTGGTTCGGCCAGCTGCCGGATGTACCGGCCGGTCAGGTCGCTGAGCTGGAGGCGCGCTTCAGATGATCATTCTCGGCCTCACCGGATCGATCGGCATGGGCAAGTCCACTGCTGCCGGCATGTTCCGCGAGCTCGGCGTGCCCGTGCATGATTCCGACGCGGTTGTACACCAGCTGCAGGCAAAAGATGGCAAGGCGATCCCGGCAATTGCCGAGGCATTTCCTGGTACTGTAAAGGGCGGGATGCTGGACCGGCAGGCGCTCGGTGCTGCTGTCTTCGGCAACGAGAAAGCTTTGCAAAGGCTTCAGGGCATCATGTTCCCGCTCATCATGGAAGACCGGCGCGATTTCATCGAGCAGGCAACCGCTGATGGCCACAAGCTTGTGGTTCTTGATGTACCGCTTCTCTTTGAAACGGGTGGCGAAAAGGCCTGCGACAAGGTCGTCGTGGTGACAGCTCCGGCCGAAGTGCAGCGGGCCCGCGTGCTTGCTCGCCCCGGCATGACCGAGGAACGTTTTGAAAAAGTGCTGGCGCACCAGATGCCGGACGCGGAAAAACGCCGCCGGGCCGATTTTCTGATCGACACCGGCCGTGGGATGTCGCATGCCGAGGCTGAAGTGCGCAGGATTGTCGAAAGGTTGACTGCCGAATGAGAGAGATCATCTTCGATACCGAAACCACAGGCTTCGATCCCCTCACCGGGGACCGGGTGATCGAGATCGGCTGCGTGGAGATGATCAACAAAAGCCTTACCGGCAATAATTATCATATCTATCTGAATCCGCGCCGCGAAGTGCCGGAATCCGCAGTGCGCGTGCACGGCATCACCACCGCGATGCTGGCCGACAAACCCTTCTTTGAAGATGTTGTCGATGAATTTCTGGCCTATGTGGGGGACGACAGCATCCTTGTCGCCCACAATGCCGAGTTCGATATGAAATTCATCAACTGGGAAATCGAGAACGCTTCCCGGCGGATCATCTCACCCAAGCGTTTCAAGGATACGCTGGCGATTGCGCGGGTTAAGTTTCCGGGGGCGGGCAACAGCCTTGATGCGCTTTGCAAACGGTTCGGGATCGAAAACGGCCACCGCACCCTGCACGGCGCGCTTCTTGATGCCGAAATCCTGGCGGATGTCTATATCGAGCTTCTGGGCGGCCGTCAGGCGGGGCTTGATCTGTCCGTCACCCGCACCACAACGATGGTGAAGCGCGAGCGAGTCTTCCGCGAGGCACGCAGTTTCGCGCCAAGCGAAGAGGAGCTTGCCGCCCACAGTGCGTTCGTCGGCAAGCTCAAGGACGCGATCTGGCTTAAATAGCCTTGGGCTTCGGCTTGTCGCGCAGCAGCAGGACGCCGGTGAAAATCAGGCCGGTCGCCAGAAAATCCATGAGCCCGATATCTTCGCCCGCAATCACGGTACCGATGAAAAGCGCGACGACCGGCGGCACATAGGTGGCCGACGCTGCCGTCACCGCGCCTGACGTCGATACAAGATAATAATAGGTGATATAGGCGACGCCCGTACCCATGAGCCCGAGCCCGACGACAAGGAGGGCAGCCACCGGCTTGTCATCGAAAATCGCCCCCATCCCTGAAAAATCGGTGATGAGCGTGAGGATCACAAGACTCGCCGCCAGCTGGTAGGTCGTCAGCGCCGCCGACGGAATCTGGATGCCGGCCACATATTTGCGGGCATAGACGAACGAGGCGCCAAGGCTGACGCTGCCAATCATGATGTAAAGCGCGCCGATGATATTGCCTTCGCTGATATCGGCGGCGAAGGGATCGGCGATCAGGATCACACCTGCAAAGCCTGCGAGGATGCCGAGGGCCTTGCGCATGGTAATCTTTTCGTCCGGCAGGAAGACGGCGGCGATCAGGAAAGCGAACAGCGGGCTGGCGCCGGAAAGCGCCCCTGCGATGCCGGACGGCAGTAGGGCGACCCCCGCCGCGAACCAGCCGAAATAGAAAACGGTCGCAAGGATTGCCATGACCGTGAAATGCAGTGTGTATTTCAGGTGCGCGCGCTTCAGATAGCCTTTGGCGGCGGCATAAACAGCCACTGCCAGAAAGCCGAAAAAGACCCGGAAGATCACGATCTGCAGCGGCGAAAGGACGGCAGAGGCGAGCTTCATATAGAAGAAATTGCTGCCCCAGAGGATTCCGAGCGCCCAGAAGGCGATGACCGGCGCATAGCGCATGGCGTGACCTCAAAAACTGATCGGTTGACCAGTCGTAACGCTGGCCAGCTGCGCCGTCCAACCAGATATGCCCGGGGATGCCGTTAGTTCAGCTATCCTCAATTGATGCTGTTGAAGAAGCGTCCGAGCGGGATGCCGACGGGGCAGAAGACATCCTTGCCCTGGTCGCAGTCATACAGACTGAAGGTGGTGATATCGGCGCGGCCCACCAGATATTTCTTGTGCACGAAACCCATCTCGTCCATCTCGCGGCTGTCGGCGGAGGCATCGCGGTTGTCGCCCATCATGAAATAATGGTCGGCAGGCACCACATAAAGCGGCGTGTTATCGAGCCGGCCGCGGTCGGTGCGTTCGTAAATGCGGTGCACAGTGCCACCGGGCAGCGTTTCGTCATATTCCTTCACGCGGGTCTCAAAACCGTTGTAGCTCGTATAGTCAACCTCGCCCACGGGGCTGCGGGGCACTTGCACACCATTGATATACAGGCGGCCTTCCTTCATCTGGATACGGTCGCCCGGCAGGCCGATGACCCGTTTGATATAGTCGGTGTCGCGGTATGGCAGCGTGAAGACGACCACATCGCCGCGCTCCGGCGCGCTTTCAAACAGGCGGTCTTCGCCGACCGGCGGGTCGAAAGGCAGCGAATACTGATTGTAGCCGTAGGCGAATTTCGCCACGAAAATGCGGTCGCCCACTTCAAGTGTCGGCTCCATCGATCCTGATGGAATGTGGAAGCTGGCCCAGCCCACCGTTGTGAAAATCACATAGAAGAAGATGATTCCAAGGATGTCCTTGATGAAGGCCTTTGCCTCGTGCGCCATGCAAATATCCGCTTCTTGTCAATCGGTGGGGCGGGGCAGAAGCGCCACCCGGATGTGTTCTGCCAGATAGATAAGCCGCCCTTATCAGGGGTTTCAAGCACGGAATGGTTCTAAAATTTCTCTTTCGCCCGCCTTGCGGCGCTGGAAGGCGGCCCCTATATAGGCCCTGAACGGAAAGCGCAGGCTGCTTTCCAGTATCTGCAAAGCCCGGAGAGACCGGACAATCGGCGCCTGATAGGGCCGCGTCCGGCCGGCTGAAAGGGAAGAGGAAAAAATGGCAAAAGTAATCGGTATCGACCTCGGCACCACCAACAGCTGCGTCGCCATCATGGACGGCGCCAAGCCGAAGGTTATTGAAAACTCTGAAGGCGCACGCACCACGCCTTCGATGGTCGCATTCTCGAACGATGGCGAACGTCTCGTCGGCCAGGCTGCCAAGCGCCAAGCGGTGACGAACCCGGTGAACACCCTGTTCGCGATCAAGCGCCTCATCGGCCGCACCTATGACGACCCGACCACCCAGAAAGACAAGGGCATGGTGCCCTACCATATCGTCAAGTCGCCGAACGGCGACGCGTGGGTCGAGGTCAACAGCGAAAAATACAGCCCGAGCCAGATCTCGGCCATGATCCTTCAGAAGATGAAGGAAACGGCTGAAAGCTATCTCGGCGAAGATGTCACGCAGGCGGTGATCACCGTTCCCGCTTACTTCAACGACGCCCAGCGCCAGGCTACCAAAGACGCCGGCAAGATCGCGGGCCTTGAAGTGCTGCGTATCATCAACGAGCCCACGGCAGCCGCACTTGCCTACGGCCTTGAAAAAGAAGACGGCCACACGATCGCGGTCTTTGACCTTGGCGGCGGTACCTTCGACGTATCGGTCCTCGAGATCGGTGACGGCGTGTTTGAAGTGAAGTCGACGAACGGCGATACGTTCCTCGGCGGCGAAGACTTCGACATGCGCCTCGTTGATTACTTGGCTGACGAGTTCAAGAAAGAGAATGGCATTGATCTGCGCACCGACCGCATGGCGCTTCAGCGCCTCAAAGAAGCGGCCGAGAAAGCCAAGATCGAACTGTCGACCGCGCAGCAGACCGAAATCAACCTGCCCTTCATCACGGCAGATGCCTCGGGCCCGAAGCACCTTCAGCTGAAGCTGACCCGCGCCAAGCTCGAAAGCCTCGTTGAAGACCTGATCAAGCGCACGCTGGAGCCCTGCAAGAAGGCGCTCAAGGACGCAGGCCTCAAGGCCGGCGATATCCAGGACGTCGTTCTTGTCGGCGGCATGACCCGCATGCCCAAGATCCAGGAAGTCGTGAAGGAATTCTTCGGCCGCGAGCCCCACAAGGGTGTGAACCCCGATGAAGTGGTGGCCATGGGTGCTGCCATTCAGGCGGGCGTCCTGCAGGGTGACGTGAAAGACGTTCTGCTTCTCGATGTGACCCCGCTGTCGCTCGGTATCGAAACGCTCGGCGGCGTGTTCACCCGCCTGATCGAGCGCAACACCACGATCCCGACCAAGAAAAGCCAGATTTTCTCGACCGCCGAGGATAACCAGAATGCGGTGACGATCCGGGTCTTCCAGGGCGAGCGCGAAATGGCGGCGGACAACAAGCTCCTTGGCCAGTTCGACCTTCTGGGTATTCCGGCGGCTCCGCGCGGCGTGCCGCAGATCGAGGTGACCTTCGATATCGATGCCAACGGTATTGTGAATGTGTCGGCCAAGGACAAGGGCACCGGCAAGGAACAGCAGATCAAGATCCAGGCGTCGGGCGGCCTTTCGGACGCCGACATCGACAAGATGGTGAAAGACGCTGAAGCCAATGCCGAAGCTGACAAGAAGCGTCGTGAACTCGTTGAAGTGAAGAACCAGGCGGAAGCACTCATCCACTCCACCGAGAAGACGCTTGCCGAGAACAAGGACAAGATTGCCGACGCCGACAAGAAGCCGGTGGAAGATGCGATTGCGGCCCTGCGCGGCGTGCTCGGCGGTGAAGACACCGACGCGATCCGCCAGAAGACCGAGGCGCTTGCCCAGGTCGCCATGAAGCTTGGCGAGCAGATCTACAAGGCGGACGCTGAGGGCGGCGCTGCGGCCGGCGGTGCGAAAGCGGCCGGCGCAGACGAAGCCGAAAGCGGCGACGATGTTGTCGACGTGGACTTTGAAGAAGTCGACGAAAACAACAAAAAATAACGCGCCCTTACCATGGAAGGGTGAGAGACAAGGGGCGCTTGCCGGACGATTGCAATAGGCAAGACCTGGCAGCGCCCCTTTGCTTTTTAAGATACGACCCTTCGGCCAAGACGGAGAAGACCGACGTGGCGAAGCAAGACTATTATGACCTTCTGGGGGTCGGCCGCGATGCCGATGCGGATGCGCTGAAAAAAGCCTTCCGCAAAGCCGCGATGCAATATCACCCGGATCGCAATCCGGGCGATGCGACCGCCGAACAGAAGTTCAAGGAAATCAACGAAGCCTACGATGTCCTGAAGGATCCCGAGAAACGTGCGGCCTACGACCGGTATGGCCACGCAGCGTTCGAGGGCGGCATGGGCGGTGGTCCGGGTGGCCACGGCGGCGCCGGCTTCAATGTGAACGATATTTTCGAGGAATTCTTTGGCGACTTCATGGGCGGCGGTGGACGTGGCTCGCGCCGGGGCGGCGGCGGTAGCGGCCGGGGCGCAGACATGCGCTTCAACATGGAAATCAGCCTTGAGGATGCCTATCACGGCAAGACGACGACGATCACCGTGCCCGGCAGCGAAAGCTGCGGCGCGTGTGAAGGATCGGGCGCTGCTCCCGGTACGGCGCCCGAGGTGTGCGACACCTGTAACGGTGCTGGCAAGATTCGCACCACGCAGGGCTTTTTCATGGTGGAACGCACCTGCCCCAAATGTCAGGGCGCGGGTCGTGTGATCACCAAGCCGTGCAAGGCTTGCCACGGCGCCGGAAGGGTGGCGAAGGAAAGCACCCTCGAGGTTAAAATCCCGCAAGGCGTGGAAGACGGCACCCGTATCCGCCTCTCCGGCAAGGGCGAGGCAGGCACGCGCGGCGCACCACCCGGTGACCTTTACATTTTCCTCAGCGTGAAGCCGCATCCGCTGTTCCGGCGCGACCGCGACATGCTTTATTGTCAGGTTCCAATCCCGTTGACGACTGCGGCCCTTGGCGGCACCATCGAGGTGCCGGTCGTGGACGGCAGCCGCGCGCGCATCAAGATCCCGGAAGGCACCCAGTCGGGCAAGCAGTTCCGCCTGCGCGGCAAGGGCATGCCTGAGCTCAACGGCGGCTATACCGGCGACATGATCATCGAAACAATGGTTGAAACCCCGGTCAACCTGTCGAAGCGCCAGCGCGAGATCCTTGAGGAATTTGCCGAGATTTCGGGTGACGATGTCTCGCCCCGCTCGCAAGGTTTTTTCGCCAAGGTCAAGGACCTCTGGGACGACCTGACCGAATAGACAACGGGAGAATTGCCATGAAAGCCGCGCCGGTCCTGCTTCTTTTGATGCTGTCGGCGTGCGCCGTGGCCGACCCTTCCGTTTCCGTGAGTGAAACAGCCCCCGGATTCTTCTGGGGGCTTCTTCATGGCTTCATCGCCCCCTTCGCCTTCATCGGCAGCCTGTTTTCAGACGGTATCGCGGTTTACAGCGTGCCCAATAGCGGCGGCTGGTATGACGCCGGCTTCATCATCGGTTTTCTGTCGATGGCGGGCGGTGGCGGAAAAGCATCGCGCCGCAAGGGCTGACCTCAGGCGAGATAACCGGCAACGAGCCGGATCATTTCATCAACCAGCACTTCGGCGCGGGCTTCGTCCTGCTCTTCGATGGCCTGATCGGTCAGCACCGAGATTGCAGCCGTCAGGGTGCGTACCTGCGCTTCCAGCCGGTCGGCCGGAGGGGTACGGTCAGTTTTCGCCAGCGCTTCGCGGATGAGACGGTCCAGCCAGCTGCCCGGTCCGGGGATTGTGTTCCAGAGCGGCTGGGTGCTGTTTTCATAGCGCGTCAGCCGGCAGAATGTGGGGTGCGCGCGGGCCGTGGCCCAAAAGCTCTTGATCAGGTGGCGGTTGGTGACGCTCCAGTCCGAATGTTCACCGATGCGCTGCAGTTCGTCCGCCACCACCTGCATCACTTCGTCGTGGGCGCGCTCGCGCAGCACCTCAAGGATCGAATCAAGGCTTTCGAAATACTGGTAAACCGAGCCCACAGGCACGCCCGCCTCGCGCGCGATGGCGGTGGTGGAAAGGGCGGCGGTTTCCGCTTCCGGTGTTGCCACCAGCAGCCGTTCGGTTGCTTCGATCAGGGATTTGACCCGGGCCTTGGCGCGGGCCTGCCGGGGTTCCTTGCGGATGGCGGGGCGCGTTGTCACCTGTTTTCCTTCTTGTTGCGCTGCCCACTGTATGGGGTGCGTCATGACACCAGTCTAGCCAAATCGGCAAAAAATGAAATCGTTTCATCTTTTTCTTGACGGACGGGTCCAGAATAGGCAGCCTTGACGTATCGGACATCGGGCTCCGGCGGGTCATGCCGGGGGGCGTGTTTATTTGTGCGACGAGGGGACCCATGAACATCATTTTCAAATCAGCGGCGGTAGCCTTGTGCCTTGGCACCAGTGCGCTCGCCTGGGCGCAGGCGGAAACAGAAACGGTGTCGGCCGCGACCGAAGAAGCGGCAGTGGCGGACAATGTGATCCGTGTCAATCCGGGCGATAATGCACAGGAAGATATTCAGGAAGCCCTGATCCTTGCAGAACCGGGCAGCGTGATCGAGCTTGGCGCCGGCATCTATAACCTGACGGGCGCCCTGTCGCTTGACGTGCCGAACATCACGCTTCGCGGTGCGGGCATGGACCAGACAATCCTGTCGTTCAAGGGGCAGACCACCGGCTCGGAAGGCCTTCTGGTAACCGCAGGCGGCGCCTGGATCGAGAATCTGGCAATCGAGGACACGCCCGGCGACGGCATCAAGGCCAAGGGTGTCGACCAGATCACCTTCAAGGATGTGCGCGTCGAATGGACACGTGGGCCCAACGCCGAGAATGGCGCTTATGGCCTTTATCCCGTGGAATCGAAAAATGTGCTGATCGACGGCGCCGTGGTGCGCGGTGCTTCGGACGCCGGCATCTATGTCGGCCAGAGCCAGCAGATCATCGTGCGTAACAGCCGCGCCGAGTTCAACGTGGCCGGTATCGAGATCGAGAACTGCTATTTCGCGGACGTTTACGATAACGTCGCGACGCGCAACACCGGCGGCATCCTGATTTTCGACATGCCGAACCTGCCCCAGAAGGGCGGCCATTCGATCCGCGTCTTCAACAACAAATCGTTCGCCAACGACACCGCCAATTTCGCGCCTCCGGGCAATGTGGTTGGCAGTGTGCCGCGTGGCACCGGCCTCATCGTGATGGCGAACCATGATGTCGAGGTCTTCGGCAACGAGTTTTACGACAATGCCTCGGTGAACGTGTCGGTGAACGCTTACCAGCGCGACTATAACGATCCCGAATTCGATCCGCTGCCGCGCAACATCTATATCCACGACAACACCTATGGCCGCTCGGGCTGGGACCCGGACAAGGCGGTGAAGGATCTGGTAGCACCCCTCACCGGCATGCCGATCCCCGATATTGTGTGGGACGGTGCTGTGGATGGTATCTGGGCGGCCTTCTTCGGCGCTGACGAAGGCAAGGGCGTTTATGTGAAGGAAGCCCCGACGGTGAAGGTCGCGAACCTCAATGTGGTGCGCGACATGATCCTGCCGTGGGACGTTTCGCCGACCTTCGAGCTTGAAGAATATCAAGGGACCCTGCCGCCGCGCGATGCGATCAAGCTGCCGCAGGACAAGTGATGAAGGCGGGGTTTGCCCTTTCCGGCAGGCCCCGGCTTTTACAGGTAGAGATGTGAAGAGGAACGCGGAATGAGGCGTCTGTTCGGATTTTTGACGGTATTTTCAGCCCTGTTTGCACTTTCGGGTGCGGCGGCTGCCGTCAATGACGCCGTGTTGATGGCCAAGCGTCCGGCCAAACTGCTGTCGGACTATGGCCTTTTTGCCGATGGGGCCGCACAGGTGCCGGGCGAACGGGTGGTGGCATACGAGCTGATCAGCCCGCTTTTCACCGATTATGCCCACAAGTTCCGCTTCATCTATGTGCCGGAAGGCAAGACGGCCGCCTATGACGATACGGAAGTCCTGGATTTCCCGGTCGGCAGCGCGCTTGTCAAAACCTTTGCCTATCCCGCCGATTTCCGCAAACCGGAAGAAAACATACGCCTGCTTGAAACGCGTCTCCTGATCCATCAGGCCGAAGGCTGGGTCACCTGGGCCTATGTCTGGAACGAGGATCAGTCGGACGCCGTCCTGAAGGTGGCAGGCGCCACCATCCCGGTCAGCTGGACCGATGAAAGCGGCGCGACGCGAAGCATCCAGTATGTGGTGCCGAACAAGAACCAGTGCAAAGGCTGCCATGTGCTCGACAAGGCAGTGTCGCCAATCGGCCCCAAGGCGCGGAACCTGAACCGCGACAATGTCTATAGCGGTTCATCGCAGAACCAGCTGGCCCATCTTTCCGCCATCGGCTTCCTGACCGGTGCACCGTCGCCCGACCAGGCGCCGCGCGTGCCGGCGCCGGATGACGAGGCAGCGAGCCTTGATGCGCGGGCGCGGGCCTATCTTGATGTCAATTGTGCGCACTGCCACCGTGAGGAAGGGCCTGCCTCGACGTCCGGACTGTTTCTCACGTACGGCGAAACGCGCATGAACCAGGTGGGGGTGAAGAAGCGCCCTGTGGCCGCTGGTCGCGGCTCTGGCGACCTCGCCTATGACATTGATCCCGGTCATGCAGACCGGTCCATCATTCCGTTCCGTATGGAATCGGTCGATCCGGGTGTGATGATGCCCGAACTCGGACGAACCGTTGCCCATGCGGAAGGGGTTAAACTGATCTCCGACTGGATCAACAGTATGAAGGAATAGGCCTATCCGCTTCATAGATCCGGGGGGAGTAAGTGATAAGGGCTTGCAGGCATATGGCTGCAAGCCCTTGTGGCCGTTCTGAGAACGGTTTGGCTAGGGAAAAGGGGCCGCAATTGAACAAGCAGCCCCGTAAAAAGGAAGCGGAGGGGAAACGCATGCTTTCCACGGATGTCATTGCCCGGCTTTTGGCGGGTGCGAGTGTAGCCACCATGATCGGCTCCCATGTTGCGGTAGCGCAGGAGGAGCAGGATATCTTCGGCCTTGAAGAGATCGTCATCACGGCCCAGAAACGCGAACAGTCGGCACAGGATGTGCCGATTTCGCTGAATGCCTTCTCGGGCGATTTCCTTGATACCGTCGCCGCCGAGGATATGCGCGACCTTGTCGCCTACACGCCGGGGCTTGAGATCGGCACCAGCGTCACCCAGCCGACCTTCCAGATTCGCGGTGTGCAGACATCGGACTTCGGTGTGGGCACCGATCCGGCTGTCGGCCTTTATGTGGACGGCGTTTATGCGGCACGCTCGGGCGCGGCCATCGTCTTCTTCTCGGATATCGAACGGGTTGAAGTGCTGAAAGGCCCGCAGGGCACGCTTTTTGGCCGCAACACCGCGGCTGGTGCCATTTCGATCATCACCAAGAAACCGGTGATGAACGAAACCGAAGGCAAGGTAAAACTGCGCTATGGCCGTTTCGACAAGCAGCAGCTTGACGCGATGGTCAACCTGCCGATCACTGAAACGCTGGCCCTTCGCGCCAACCTCCTGATCAACAATCAGGACGGGTTTGTGAAGGATGCGATCACCGGTGAAGATTATGGTCGCGAAAACAACGATACCGGTCGCGTGCAGTTGCGCTGGGAGCCGTCAGCCCAGACCTCGGTGAACCTCGCCTACGAGTTTGACCGTACCCGGCAGGACGAGAATCCGCCGATCATCGGCGTCTCAAACGGTGGTTACCGCTATAACCCGAGCGCCGACACGCTCGGCGACATTCCGGGGCAGGGCGACGTGCTTGTCGGTATCGCGCCGCTCCTCGGGCTGCCCTTCACGCGGGATACACCGCTTTCGGCGCTTGATTCCGTGCCGCTTGGCGCCATCTATGCCGGCTTCGCGCCGTTCGGCTATGTGCCAAGCAACCCGGGCGCCTCATGGAACTTCTTCAAGCCTGCGACCTCGGTGGGCGGGGCCGATCCCCTGGGACCGCTTGCCAGCGACATCCACAACGGCGCTGAAAACCGCAATCTTTACGGCGTGAACCTGACTATCACCCATGATTTCGAGTGGGCGACGCTCACCTCGATCTCGGCTTTCAAGAAGTTCAGCACCAATAACCTGCAGGATGAGGACGGCACCGCCGACCCCGCCTTCTATTTCGATACGGACAATATCGAGGACAACAAGCATTTCTATCAGGAACTGCGCCTCAATGGCGTCAGTGGCCCGCTCACCTGGACGGCCGGCTTCTCCTTCTTCAAGGAACGCGCCGAACAGGCTTCGGCCACCCATGGCACGACGGATTCGATCGACAATACGCTCTATAACGTCGGCGCCACGCCGGGGGCACTCGCCTTCGCGTTCGATCCGACTGATGGCTTCAACGCTTGTGACAGCCTGATGCTCGACAGTTTCGGCGGGTTTGTCAGCCTGTTGAACGATGTACCGCTTTCCTGCTTTGATCCGTCGCTCCCCGGCGCGTCGCTCGAGCAGCTTGCCCAGACCTTCGGTACCACCATGTTCGGCCGCACATGGGAAGAAACCATGTATGGGGTTGGTCGTAACACGGCTTATGCAGCATACGCCGATGCCACCTATGCCCTGACTGACCGGTTGAACCTCACGGCGGGCATCCGCTTTACCCACGACAAGAAATCGTGGGAATGGTTCAACGGCGCACGCACCATCTCTGGCTATGACGAGCTGACCATCCCGGCCATTGGCATGAATCTCGCCGATGTTCACCAGATGCTCCTCGCCAATATCCTTGGCGGCAACGGTGACCTTGTGTTCAACCAGAGCCTCGAAGGCCAGAAGTTTGAGCGCAAGGACAGCTGGAACAACCTCAGCCCGCGCGTTGTGGTGGACTACAAGCTGACCGATGACTTCATGGTCTTCGCGTCTTACGCCAACGGCTACAAGGCGGGCGGCTTCAACTCGGTCGAGGTGAACAGCTATTTCGACAATGAAAAAGTCTGGAACATCGAGGGTGGTTTCAAGTCGGAATGGTTCGACCGCACGCTGCGCTTCAACGCGTCGGTGTGGCATTATCGCTATGACGACAAGCAGTCGATCCGCCTGACCACGGTCGATGGTTCGAACGTACCGCAATATATCACCCAGACGACCGACACCTCGGGCAAGGGTATCGATCTCGAACTGCTGTGGGTGCCGGTTGAAGGTATGCGCCTCTTTGCCAACGCCGGCTTCCAGGACATCACTTGCAAGGCGAACTGCGGCGACGACGACGATACCGACGGCGATGACGATCCGTTCATCGGGGATCCGACCGGTGAGCCCTCGACCCGCATCTCGTTCGGCGGCATGTACCGGTTCGACCTTGGCACGCGCGGCTTCCTCGACTTCCACGTCGATCACAGCTACAGCTCGGCTCGCCGTGACAACCAGATCTGCCGCAACGATGGTACCTGCGGGATCGTCACTGTGGGCGATGTGAGCTGGGAAACCGGTGTGGCCGAAAACTACACCAATGCCCGGATCACCTGGTCGACCGAAGACGAAAACTTCAGCCTCTCGGTCTTTGCCAACAATATCTTCAGCAACCGTTATCTCGGCGGCGCTGGCGGTCTTGTGGTCGACACGATGGGCGCTCCGCGCACCGAAATCGAAATGCCCGGCATCTGGGGCATCGATCTGACCGCGCGTTTCTAAGGCCTAATCATCAGCTTTGCGGAAAGGCCGGGTTCGCCCGGCCTTTTCTTTTGCCCGTCACTTTGCTAGGGCTTCTGCACCGGATGAAAGGAAAAGCGATGGCGGAACAGGCGCTGAGGGTCGGCATCATTGGATGCATGGGCCGGATGGGACAGGCAGTTGCCGCCGTGGTAGTGGCCGCTGACGGGCTGGTGCTTGCAGGCGGTACGGACCGGGCCGGCAATCCCGGTATGAAAATCCCCGGCACGGATGCTCCGGTGATGATGGATCTCGCTGGCCTCCTTGAGATATCGGATGTGGTGATCGATTTCTCGGCACCCGGCTCCACCGCCGACCATGCCGAGGCGGCAGCGGCAGTGGGTACGGCGCTTGTTGTTGGCACCACGGGCCTGACCGCCAGCGATCATGCCGCGCTTGATGCGGCTGGCAAGTCCACGGCCATCGTTCAGGCGGGTAATTTCTCGCTCGGCGTCAATCTCCTGATGGCGCTCACGGAAGAAGCCGCCCGTGTTCTGGGCGACGATTGGGATATCGATATTCTTGAAATGCATCACCGCCACAAGGTCGATGCACCCTCCGGCACCGCGCTGATGCTTGGGGAAGCTGCCGCCAAGGGGCGCGGCGTCGACCTTGGGACGGTTGCCTGCAAGGCGCGCGACGGGGTGATCGGCGAGCGGCCGGTCGGGGAAATCGGCTTCGCAACCCTTCGGGGCGGCGCTGTGATCGGCGAGCATGAGGTGATTTTCGCGTCGGATAGCGAACGGCTGATCCTGTCGCACAAGGCTGAAAACCGCAGCCTTTTTGCCAAGGGCGCGGTAGTGGCGGCGCGGTTTGCCGCGACCGTTCCGGCCGGGCGCTACACGATGCAGGATGTGCTGAAGTTGCAGCTCGGGAGCCGGTGATGGGCGACAAGCTTTCTGATCTTGGCCGTCAGATGCGCCTCAATGCCGCTGGCAAAAAGCTGGCGAGCGGCGACATGGCCGACGCCTTTGCCGAGTATCTGGCGCTCGCCCGCGAAGGTTATGCGCCGGCCCAGCATGTCACCGCGCTTTGTCTGGGCTCGGAAGACATGCCGGATGAAGCGCTTGGCGAAGAAGCCGAAGACTGGGACCGCGAGGTGGAAGCTGCCGCGTGGGATTGTCTCTCGGTCCGGAACGGTTTTGACGGCGCGGGGCTTATCTTCAAACAGGCGGCACTTGATCCCGAATGGCACGCCGCGATGGAAGTCCGCATTGATGAACTGGCAACAGAGTTTCCGGATGCGCTTCAGGAGAATAAGGCCTAACGCCGTTGCCAGGCATCCAGGGCCTCGCGGATTTCAGCGGCAAGGTCGCGCCGTTCGGCGGGGTTGAGATAAGCGCCCAGGCTCACCGTCTGCTGGTGGGTCGTGATGGTCAGCTCGGTGCCGCCGCGTTCGTCTTCCAGAAGCTTCACTTTGGCCCAGTAGGGCTCGAGCCGCCAGCTTTCACGCCGCCCGTTCGGGTAGCGCCGCTCGACCAGAAGATCGGTATCCGTCAGGCGGACCGTTTCGGTCAGCCGGGCGCGGCGGTAGCTGATGGTGAAGGCCAGCCAGATGGCGAAAATGTCGGCGGCCACAAACAGCACGACAGGCCATGCTCCCACAAACAGGAAGCGCAGCGCGGCCAGTCCGGTGATGCCGCCGATCACCCACATCAGGCGCTTGAAATGCCGCCGGCTGAGCGACCGGTGGGGATAGACGATCAGGTCAAGATGGGCCCGGCCCGTCACAACCGGTCGCCGGAGAGGAGCTTCGGCAGCGTGCCGACCGTGCCGCGCGCGTGCGCCATGAAGAAATTTTTCAAGGGCGGGATGCGGTCAACCACCGCAAGGCCAAGGTCGCGGGCGATGCGAACGGGTGCAATATCGTTTGAAAACAGCCGGTTCAGCACATCGGTTACACCCATCAGGGTCACATTGTCGAACTCGCGCCAACGGGCGTAACGATCAAGCACTGCGCCCGAGCCGATATCGAGCCCGGCGCGGGCGGCCTCGACGATCACCTCGATGAGTGCCGCCACATCGCGCAGGCCCATATTGAGGCCCTGACCCGCAATCGGATGGATGCCGTGGGCGGCGTCCCCCACAAGGGCGAGCCGCGTGTCGGTATAGCGGTCCGCGAACTGCAGGGTCAGCGGATAGCACCAGCGCCCGCCGATCACTTTCACCTTGCCCAGAAAATCGCCGCAGCGGCGTTGTACTTCGGCCTCGAACGCGCGGGGCGAAAGGCCCATGACCGTGTCGGCCAGATGCTGCTTTTCAGTCCAGACGAGCGACGACCGATTGCCGGTCAGCGGCAGGATGGCGAAGGGGCCGGATGGCAGGAAACGCTCGTGCGCCACCCCGCCGTGCGGTAGTTCGTGCTCGATCGAGCAGACGATACCAACCTGATCATAGCCCCATTCGGTCACCGTGATTCCGGCGTCGCGTCGCGCCTGACTGGCGCGCCCGTCGATCCCGAGAAGGAGCCAGGCGGTGATCGTGTTGCCGTCAGCAAGCGTGAGGCGCGCGGCTACGGCATCGCGCTCAATCTCGGTGACGCTGGCGGGCGCCAGATGGCGCAGGTTCGGCAATTCCTTGGCGCGGGCATGGAGCGCGAGCCGCATATGCCGGTTTTCAACCATCTCGCCAAGTGGGCCAGCGCCAAGGTCGCGGTGATCGAAATGCAGGTGCATCAGCGAGGGGCCGTCCGAAACGCGGATTTCCCTGATCGGCTGGTGGCGGCCTTCAAGGTGCTCCCACACGCCGATCGCCTTCAGGAGATTGCAGCTTGCATAGGCAATCGCACTCGACCGTCCGTCAAAGCTTTCAAGCGTCTGGTCGCCCGGCTCGCCACGGTCGATCACGGTCACGTCAAGGCCGTGGGCCGCGAGCCCGATGCCCGCCGCGAGGCCGGCAAGGCCCCCACCAAGAATGGCGATATCGGTCGTCTGATCGTGTGGCATGGCGCGGGCTCCTCTCTCCTTTCTGCTCTACGCCCTTGGGGGCTTGCTGTCCAGCATGGGCAACGCCTACTTGTCAGGGCCCCGGCGGTCTGGGTAAAGTGGCCGGGCTCATGCAGAACAAATCAGGGACAAGCAGACAGTGACAGGCGTAAAGGGAGTGAAACGGACAGCGGGCAAGAACCCCGGCAAGGCACAGGCTGCGGCGACCCGCAACCCGCGCCGCGTTTCCTCGAAACCTGCTGCCCGCAAGGGCGGCTCTGCACCGATCCTGCCGCCCGCTGTAGTGACGGGCCTGAAGTCCACGGCCTGGCGCAGCTTCGGCCTTCTCCTGATGGCGCTTGGCGTCATGATGGTCCTGTCGCTCGCTACCTATAATCCCATGGACCCGACACTCAATCGCATCGCCGATGGTCCCGTCACCAACATGATGGGTGCTCCCGGCGCGGCGGTGGCTGATATTCTGATGCAGACGCTGGCGCTTGCCGCCTATCTTCTGGCCCTGCCACTGCTTGTCTGGGGCTTCAAGATCGCGCGGCTCAAATGGCTCAGGCTTTTCTGGATCAATCTCGCGTTCCTGCCGGTTGGCCTGATCCTTCTCGCCACCGCCATGAGTGTGGTGGCACCAAGCGGCGATTTCCCGGTTCAAGCCGGCTATGGTGGCGCGCTTGGCCAGATGTTTTACAGTTATGTCATCACGCTTTTCGGGGCGCTGGTGTTGCCGAAATGGGTCTTTGCTGTCGTTTTCGCGGCGCTGGGCCTGCCGGCTTATGCCGTGTCGCTCGCACTTTCGGGCGAGGAATGGCGCACCATCGCGCGCGGCATCTATATTGCTGTGGCGATGAGCTGGCGTTGGCTCAAATGGGGCCTTGCCCACAGCGTGCTTGCGGTCGTCAAGGCTGCCGGTTTCGCCAAGGGCCGGGTGGCCGAGCAGGCAGCATCGCGCCGCGCGGCGCGTGCTGAACGCCGTGAACCGGTGATCGGTGAAGCTGCTGACCACGCCCCGGTCTTTGTGGACAGTGATCCCGACGATGAGGAACTGCCGCCCTTCGAGATGGACGAAACCCCCGCCAGCCGCAGCCGCGTGAAGGCCCGGCAGGATCCGGTGAAGGGCCGTCGCGAGGAAATCGAGGCCCAGCGCGCCTTCGACCTTGGCGACAGCGACGGCTTCCGCCTGCCGCCGCTTGAGCTTCTGGCCCCGCCCAAGCCCGGCGAGAAGATCGACAGCCTGTCGACCGAAGCACTGGATGGCAATGCCCGCATGCTGGAAAGCGTGCTGGATGACTTCGGCGTCAAGGGCGACATCAATGATGTGCGCCCCGGACCCGTTGTCACGCTTTATGAGCTGGAGCCAGCCCGCGGCACCAAATCCGCCCGCGTGATCGGCCTTGCCGACGATATCGCCCGCTCAATGAGTGCGATTTCCGCCCGTGTGGCCGTCGTGCCCGGCCGCAACGCCATCGGGATCGAACTGCCGAACCAGAAGCGCGAGACGGTTTACCTGCGCGAACTTCTAGCGAGCCGCGAATATGAAATGACCAAGGCCCGCCTGCCGGTAGCGCTTGGCAAGGATATCGGCGGCGCGCCGGTGATCGCGGACCTTGCCACCATGCCGCACCTTCTGGTCGCCGGTACCACCGGTTCGGGCAAATCGGTCGGCATCAACACGATGATCGAGTCGCTCCTTTACCGGCATACGCCCGAAACGCTCCGGCTGATCATGGTGGATCCCAAGATGCTGGAACTGTCGATCTATGACGATATCCCGCATCTTCTGACACCCGTGGTAACCGAAGCGAAGAAGGCAGTCGTGGCGCTCAAATGGGCGGTGCGCGAGATGGAAACTCGCTACCGGAACATGTCGCGCCTTGGCGTGCGCAATCTTGCCGCCTTCAACAAGCGGATCGAGGAAGCCCGCGCGAACGGCGAGGAACTGGTGCGCGAGGTGCAGGTCGGTTTCGACAAGGAAACCGGCCAGCCGATGTATGAAGAACAGCGCTTCGACTTCCAGCCGCTGCCCTATATCGTCATCATCATCGACGAGATGGCCGACCTGATGCTGGTCGCCGGCAAGGATGTGGAAGCCACCGTCCAGCGGCTGGCGCAGATGGCGCGGGCAGCGGGCATCCACCTGATCATGGCGACCCAGCGGCCTTCCGTGGACGTGATCACCGGCACGATCAAGGCAAACTTCCCGACCCGGATCAGTTTCCAGGTCACCTCGAAGATCGACAGCCGCACCATTCTGGGCGAGCAGGGTGCCGAACAGCTTCTTGGCATGGGCGACATGCTTTACATGGCGGGGGGCGGGCGCATCACCCGCGTGCACGGCGCGTTTGTATCGGACGAGGAAGTCCAGTCCATCGTTGATCACCTGAAACTGCAGGGCCAGCCGGACTATAAGGCGGAAGTGACGGAAGAACCTGAAGAAGGCTTCGACAGCCCGTTCATCCCCGGTCCATCCGGCGGCGGCAATAGTGGTGATGACGCCAGCCTCTATGATCAGGCGGTGGATATTGTGCTGCGTGACAGGCGGCCCACCACCAGCTATATCCAGCGGCGGCTGAAGATCGGCTATAACAAGGCCGCCTCGTTGATCGAGGAAATGGAACAACAGGGCGTGATCAGCGCGCCCAATGCCAAAGGCCAGCGCGAAGTGCTGGTCCCGGCACGCGAGGAAGAATATTGATGAAGCGCACCTTTGCGCCGCTCCTTCTCTCTGTTTTCGCTTTTCTCTCACCGGCGGTGACGGCTCAGGAAGCCGAGCTTCCGCCTCTTGAGGAAGCAACGATGGAGGAAGACCCCACCTTCGCCGCTTTCAAGGATGTGGAACGTTATTTCCGCGAAACTGAAAGCCTGAAGGCCGGCTTCGTGCAGCATGCCCCCTCGGGCGAGATCACCTCGGGCATGGTCTATATGGCCCGGCCCGGTCGCATCCGGTTCGACTATGCGGGCGATGTGCCTTTCCTTGTGGTGGCGGACGGCGAAGCCCTCAACCTCATTGACTATGAAGTCGGGCAGGTGACGCGCTGGCCGATCGATGACACGCCTTTGCGGCTACTCCTTGGCCGTGATGTCGATCTCGCCCGTCTCGGTGCGCAGGTCCAGGCCGCCCCCGGCGGTGACGAGCGGATTGTGGCCGTGCATGCGCGCGACGAGAACCGGCCCGAACTTGGCACCATCACGATCTTTTTCGAGCGCCGCGCCGACGCGCCCGATACGCTGACGCTCAAGGGCTGGCTCGTGAAGGACGCACAGGCACAGGAAACCTATGTCGAGCTCGTGGATGCCGTCCTCAATCCCGAACTTGAAAAGAAGCTCTGGACCTTTGAAGACCCGCGGGGCCTTTCCAAACGCCGCCGCACGCGCTGAGAGGATCATCATGACCGATATCGATATCGACGATCTTCTGGAAGAATTGCCGACGCTTTCGGGCGTCGCCGCCTTCATTGCGGTCGTCAACAATATGCACTGGTTCCGCACGCTGGGCGAAACGCCGTCCGATAACGACCGGCGCCTTGCCGAAGCTTACGGCCCTGCGCTTGGCTTCCCCGAGGCCGAACCCGCTTTCCTTTTTGACTGGGAAGATGCGGCCGCCGCCGCGGAATCGAACGATATCAACAGCCCTTCGTGGGAAGCGGAGGAACAGCTTCGCGCCGCGCTCACGGATGATCTTCTGGCTGTCCTTGATGAAGACACGTTCGAAATGGTGCTGACCCACATCAATGAAAGCACGATCCCGGCGATTGAAGCCGCCGCCGAAGATGCCGCCGATTATCTGAGGATCGACGACGGCGAGTTCGTGCGTGCCGCCACGGGCGCCGCCGTGCAGGCGGTGCATCAGGCCGCCCTTGTGATGCTGACGGGCGCAGATGACGATCATCCCTTCGCGCTCCGTTTCCGGCTTTTTGAACGCGGCCGCTGGCCCATCGGCGTCACCGGCGCCAGTTTCCTCATCTACTGACCGACGAAAGGACAGACCCTTGCGCATTGTTACCTGGAACATCAACTCGGTCAGGGCCCGGCTTGATATTGTCGAGCATCTCATCCGCACGCATCAGCCCGATGTGCTGTGCCTGCAGGAAACCAAGGTGATGGATCAGGATTTCCCGCGTCGCTTCTTTGAAGATCTCGGGATGCCGCATCTGGCGATCAAGGGACAGAAAAGCCACCACGGCGTGGCGATCGCCGCGAAGGCACCCTTCGCGGAAAGCTATTCGCTGGATTGGTGCGGCAAGGGTGATGCCCGGCATATCGCGATCAAGCTGGCGGGGGGTCAGGTCGTTCACAATTTCTATGTGCCGGCGGGCGGGGACGAGCCTGATCCTGCCATCAACGACAAGTTCGCCCACAAGCTCCAGTTCCTCGACGAGATGATCGAATGGTCGAAGACGCTGAAGGACCCGTCGATCCTCGTGGGCGATATCAACGTGGCGCCGCACCCCGACGATGTGTGGAACCACAAACAGCTTCTGAAAGTCGTTTCGCACACCCCGGTCGAAACCGACCGCCTGTTCGCGCTTCTGGATGCGCATCAGTGGGTGGATGTGTGCCGCGAGATCGTGCCGCTGCCTGAAAAGCTCTATAGCTGGTGGTCTTACCGTTCGCCCGACTGGTCGAACGCAGACAAGGGCCGCAGGCTCGACCATGTATGGACGAGCCCGTCGCTCAAAGGCGCAATCCGCGGGGCCCAGGTGCTGCGTGACGGGCGCGGCTGGGGCGAAAAGCCCTCGGACCATGCACCCGTCATGGTGGATTTCGAGTTCTAACCGAGCGCCTGCAGGCTGTAGCCGCCGGGCTCGGTGATCAGAAGCTGGGCTGCGCCGGGTTCGGGCTCGATCTTCTGGCGCAGACGGTACACGTGGGTTTCCAGCGTGTGGGTGGTGACGCCCGAATTATAGCCCCAGACTTCCGTCAGCAGCTCTTCCCGGCCCACGGGCTTGCCGCCGGCGCGGTAGAGATACTTCAGGATCGCGGTTTCCTTCTCGGTCAGGCGCACCTTCTTGCGCGCGCCCTGATCCTCAAGCAGTTTGCCTGCCGGGCGGAACTGATAGGGCCCGATATGGAAGGTGGCATCTTCGGTTTGCTCGTGCTGGCGCAGGTGGGCGCGCACACGGGCTAGCAGTACGTTGAAGCTGAAAGGCTTCGTCACATAGTCGTTGGCGCCGGCATCAAGGCCGAGGACGGTATCGGCGTCCGAGGTCACGCCTGTCAGCATGATGACCGGGGTCTTGATCCCGTTCTTGCGGATGCGGCGGCACAGTTCGCGGCCGTCCATGTCGGGCAGGCCGACATCAAGCACCAGAAGGTCGGCCTGATTTTTGGAAAGCCAGTCGAGCGCGGCGCCGGCCGTGCCTTCCTGATGGGTGGTGAATTCATCGCAAAGCGCCAGCTGGTCGGCCAGTGTCTCACGCAGATCTTCGTCATCGTCCACAAGCAGGATTTTGCGGGTCGCCATGCTTTTTGCTCCTTGGCATATGCTGTCGTGTCTTTTGTCCCGGACTTCCAGTATGCCCGAGCTTCGGTCCTCTATAAAGTGGCGGCAGATTGGCGACAGTCAAACTTGCTCACAAATGTTTGATTGGCATCGCGCCGTATGACACAACAGGTTCCCGTGCAATGTCCATGAGTGAAGCCTCGGCCCCATGCTTGATTTTCGTGACAATCTGACGCCTGTGAACCGGGCCGCCGACGATTTGCGGCGCGGCCTGCCGGTCGTGGTGGCAGGCGCGGATGGCAAGGGTCTGGCACTTCTGCCGCTGGAGCTTGCAAACGGCCCGGCGCTTGACGCGTTCGAGGCGGTGGCGGGTAGCGGCTTCCTTATGGTGACGGGCCAGCGCGCCGAAGTGTTGAAGGTTGGCCACAAGGGATGGCCAGTGGTGCGCCTCAAGCGCCCCGGCTGGATGGAAAGCGCCGATCTCGCGGCCCTTGCCGACCCGACGCTCGATCTTGCCTCGCCGCTCAAGGGCCCCTTCACCCGGATCGATCATCCCGACACGGATACTGACCGCGCGGCCCTGAAGCTTCTGAAATGGGCGCGGCTCCTGCCGGCGGCCCTCGCCGCTGAAATCGATGACGCGCCGGCTCTTGCCGCCCGGGAAGGCTGGCTGGTGGCGAATTCGGAAGCGGTGCTTGCGGTTGACCTGTCGCAGGCGAGCGCGCTCAAGATCGTGGCCCGCGCCCGTGTGCCCCTCGCCGGCGCTGAAAAGACCGAGCTTGTCTCCTTCCGGCCGCTTTCGGGCGGCATCGAACATATTGCGATTGTCGTGGGCGACCCCTCCCGTCATGCACCGGTGCTCACGCGGCTTCATAGTGAATGTTTCACGGGTGATCTTCTCGGCAGCCTCAAATGCGACTGCGGCGAGCAGCTGCGCGGCGCCATCAAGGCGATTGGCGAGGCGGGTGGCGGGGTCGTCCTTTATCTCGCGCAGGAAGGCCGGGGCATCGGGCTTATCTCGAAGCTGAAGGCCTATTCGCTGCAGGACCAGGGCTATGACACGGTCGATGCCAACACGCGGCTCGGGTTCGATGTGGACGAGCGTGTGTTCGCGCCGGCGGCTGAAATGCTGAAGAGCCTCGGTTTCTCGGCCGTGCGGCTGATGACCAACAATCCCGAAAAGGTGGCCGCCCTCGGCCGCTTCGGGATCGAGGTCACCGAGCGGGTCCAGCATGCCTTTCCGCCGAATCCTCACAATATCGGCTATCTCGCGACCAAAAAGTCGCGCACCGGCCATATGCTCTGATCATGCCGCAGGTCTGGACCGTCACGCCCTCGGCCGATGATGCCACCAAAGGGCAGCTCACCGGTCCGCTCCTGCAGGCACCGTGCGCGCTGGGCCGCGCGGGCGTGGTGCCTGAAGCTGACAAGAAAGAGGGCGACGGGGCGACGCCCGCCGGCACATATGCGCTGCGCCGGGTCTTTTACCGGCCTGACAAGGAGGCCGCGCCGGTCACACGTCTGCCGGTGATGGCGATCAACCCGACCCTCGGCTGGTGTGACGATCCTGAAAGTCCCGACTATAACCGGCTCGTGCGCCTGCCCACGGGTGCCTCGCACGAAAAGCTGTGGCGGGATGATGCCCGCTATGACCTCATCCTTGTGCTTGGCCATAATGATGCTCCGCCGGTGCCCGGCAAAGGCAGCGCCATCTTTGTCCATGTCGTGGAGCCGGGCTTTGTCCCGACGCAGGGCTGCGTGGCCTTCGAGGCTAGCGCGCTGCGCTCGTTCCTGCGATTAGTTGCGCCAGACGACCTTTTCTGGGTTGCGCGGCTCTAGCTGCGATTTCCGAAAATGGCCGTGCCGACCCGCACGTCTGTGGCACCCATTGCGGCTGCCAGCGCAAAATCGCCGCTCATTCCCATGGACAAGCCCTTGAGGCCGTGGCGGGCGGCGAGCTTTTTCAGAAGCGCGAAATGCAGGGTCGGGTCATCGTCCACCGGCGGGATGACCATGAGGCCGACAACATTCAGGCCGATCTTGCGGGCGTGGTCGACAAGCCCCGGCAGGTCTTCAAGCGAGGCCCCGCCCTTCTGTTCCTCCCGGCCGGTATTCACTTGAATGTAAACGGGCAGATTGCGGCCCTGCGCGTCCATTTCCTTCTTCAGGGCATCGGCAAGCTTGATGCGGTCCAGGCTGTGGATCACATCGAACAGGGCAACGG
This sequence comes from Pseudokordiimonas caeni, assembly GCF_026719705.1. Lineage (GTDB taxonomy): Bacteria > Pseudomonadota > Alphaproteobacteria > Sphingomonadales > Kordiimonadaceae > Gimibacter > Gimibacter caeni. The sequence continues at coordinate 486,201 of NZ_JAPPRR010000002.1, forward strand.
CATCGCCCGCCTTGTTCGATTGCAGGCTGCCGATCAGGTGCAGCTCGATATCCGGGAACCGCTCCTTCAGCGGCAGCCAGCGGCCTTGCGCTTCCTGCACACGGTTCTCGCCAAAAACCCGGTGGCCGGCTTCCAGTGCTTCAATGACCCGGTCCTCGGGTTGCATCTTCGAGACGGCGATCAGGCGCGGCTGCGCTACGGGTGCCCCGGTGTGGCGGCACATGCGGTCGATTTCTTTGGAAACCTGGGCGAGGTTGTCGGCAACAGACGTGCTCATGTCCTGTCCTTGTCTAGGGCGTCATTCGGGGGCTGGAGGCTTCAGGGAGCTATGTGGTATGAGGCCGTCATGGTCAAGCCCTTGCCGCCAGTCCGTCATCAGATTTGCCGCCGCGCCGGGGTGCGGGGCGCGGTTTATATTGCAGGCCGTGAGCGCGACGCCGATCCGTTGTCCGTCGCTCGCCGTCTCCCGCGCGGTACCTTTGTCCTCTACCGCGATTATGACGCTGCCGACCGTGCAGCCTTTGCGCACCGGCTTGCCCGTGTTTGCCGGAAGCGGCATCTGCGGCTTCTGGTTGCGGGCGACGCGCGCCTTGCCCGCGCTGTAAGGGCTGACGGCCTCCATCTGCCCGAATATCAGTTGTTTCGCTGCCCGCCCAACTGGAGCGGCATGGTGACAGCGGCAGCGCACAGCCGCCGGGCGCTTCACGTAGCGCGGGCACGCGGGGTTGATCTCGCGCTTGTCTCGCCCGTCTTTGAAACGCTCAGCCATCCGGGTGCCCGCACACTCGGCCCGCACCGATTTGCCCGGCTCGTTCAGGGAGTGGGCGTCAGGATTGGCGCTCTGGGCGGCGTCAAAAAAAGGAATTCCGGGCGGCTGAAGAGCTTGCCTCTCGCCGCGGTTGCCATGATGGACGGGTGGAAATAGTCCCTAGAAGCGGAACTGGCCGCCGAGGAAGACCATCTGTTCGCTTTCGGCCGAGAAGGGCGTTGCGACGATGCGGCTCGAATAGTCGAGATAACGCACGCCGCCCAGCACGCCGATGCGCTCGGTCAGCCGGTAGGAGGCGCCAAGCTCCACGGCCAGCACATCGCGGGCCGCATTGTCGATCCCCATCAGGTCGGCGCCCGCCTTGTATTCGCTCAGCGAAAGCCGGGTCGAGAAGGCGCCGTGGCGCCACGAAAGGCCGACGTCATAACCGGTCGAACGGCCCGCGGCATGATCGGTAACCTGCAGCATGGCCGCATCGACGGCAAAGCCCCCGAAACCGAGGCTGAGGCCGGATTCGATGCGTTCCTCGCCGGGGCTGATGCCGATACCGAAGGCGTCGGTCATGGCCACGCGGCGGTCGCCCTCGATCCGGTAGCTGCCGGAGAAGCCGAGGCGGAAGGCGGGGCGCGCCTTGTCCTCGCCGAAGGAAAGGGTGAGGTTGCTGTCAGCGCCTGCCAGCGGCAGACGGTTCACACCCTGCGTGCCCGAAGGCGCGAGGAGCGAGGAAAAATCGGGAATATCGCCCGGCGCATTCTGGTCGCCCGCCGGTGCTGCATTATCCTGCAGATAGAAGAAGCCTTTTTGCTGCCCGTTATCGCTCTGGCGCAGGCTCAGTTCCAGTTCCTTCAGGCCTTCGGCGCTGCCGTCACGCGGCACGGGCTTCAGCCAGGCCATATGCTCGGCCATGAAGAGATCGAGGCTTTCAAGGAAACCGTTCGATTCAAAACGGGTACTGTCCTCTGCCCCGGAAGGAGCAGAGACAAGCGCGGCAACAAGAAGTGCCATACCCGTCCTGGTCGGTCGTTTCATTTTCGTTCCTCGAAACACGAAGGGGCACCTCGGCCCACACGGCCCTGGAACCCATGGGGGTCCGCATTATCATTTACGCTGATACGCTTTAACCGCCCATGTCCCTTTAAGGTAAGGACGATTTTTGTGTGAGGGCAAGAGGTGGAGGCGAATAAAAGCTGGCTGTGACCCGGAGGCCACGGTTTGCCCGCTTTTCTGGCTGGTCAGGGGGCGGCGAGGCCGCTATAAGGCCAAGGAGCATGGCGGCAAGTCCCATTATGGGCATGTCTTTGCCGCTGGAACGATAGCGAAGAACGGGAACCCGGGTATGATTCGATTGATGCGGTTTGGCTTGGTGGCAGTGGCTTCTATGATGCTCGCGGCCTGCGGCATTTTCGGCGGCGGCGACGAGGTTGAGGCGCAAAAGATCGAGGCGCGGACCACGGCGCTTGGCGTGAATGGCTATCTGTGGCAGGCAACCCTTGAAACCCTGTCCTTCATGCCGATTGAAAAGGCAGACCCGGCCGCAGCCGTGATCCTCACCGGCTGGCAGACCGATCCCGCCACCCCGACCGAGCGGGTGAAGGTGATGGTGCGTTTCCTCAGCGAGGACCTGCGCTCCGACGGGATCAAGGTCAGCGTCGTGCGCGAAGCCGAACAGGGCGGCAACTGGGTGTCGGTGCCGGTGCAGGCGTCGACCGCGCTGACGATCGAGGAATCGATCCTCGCGAAGGCCCGGACCCTGAAGGTCGGTGCCGTCCGCTAAGGACGCACAATTCCAAGAATGACCGGGTCCGGGGCATGCCGCACGTAAGGCATGGCCGGACCCTTCAACTATCCGAGTGAATATCATGTCGCGCTACAATGCCAAGGCAACCGAAGCGAAATGGCAGAAGGTCTGGACAGACCGTGCCAGCTTCAAGACCGATTCCACGAGCAGCAAGCCCAAATATTACGTGCTTGAGATGTTCCCCTACCCCTCTGGCCGCATCCATATGGGCCATGTGCGGAACTATACACTCGGTGATGTGGTTGCCCGCTTCCGCCGCGCGCGCGGGTTCGAGGTGCTGCACCCGATGGGTTGGGACGCCTTCGGCATGCCGGCTGAGAACGCCGCGATGGAGCGCAAGGTCCACCCTGCCGACTGGACCTACGATAATATCGCCAACATGCGCGCCCAGCTCAAACAGGTGGGCCTCGCCATCGACTGGGACCGCGAGATCGCAACCTGCGACCCCGAATATTACGGGCAGGAGCAGCGCATCTTCCTCGATTTTCTGGAAGCCGGTCTCGTTTATCGCCGCGAAAGCTGGGTGAACTGGGATCCGGTCGACAATACCGTGCTCGCGAACGAGCAGGTGATTGATGGCCGCGGCTGGCGTTCGGGCGCGCTTGTCGAGCGCCGCAAGCTCAGCCAGTGGTTCCTCAAGATCACCGATTTCGCTGACGAACTCCTGGATGGCCTCAAGACGCTCGACCGCTGGCCCGACAAGGTCCGACTGATGCAGGAAAACTGGATCGGCCGTTCGGAAGGGCTCGAGTTCACCTTCAAGGTGGATGAGACGGGCGAAGACCTGCCGGTTTACACCACCCGCCCCGATACGCTGTTCGGTGCCAGCTTCTGCGCGATTTCAGCCGATCATCCGATTGCCGCGAAACTTGCTGAAACCAATGCCGAACTCGCCGCTTTCATCACCGAGTGCCGCCAGACGGGCACCAGCGAGGAAGCGCTCGAAAAGGCGGAAAAGCGAGGCTACAACACCGGCCTGCATGTTATCCATCCGCTGGATAGCAGCTGGAAATTGCCGGTCTATGTGGCCAACTTCGTGCTGATGGAATATGGCACCGGCGCCATCTTCGGCTGCCCGTCGGGCGACCAGCGCGACCTCGATTTCGCGCGCAAATACGGCCTGTCGGTCGTGCCAGTGGTGATGCCAGCAGACGGCGACGCCGCCACCTTCGAAATCGGCGACGAGGCCTATACGGGCCCCGGCGTGATGATCAACAGCCGCTTCATGGACGGGATGGAAGCCTCCGCCGCCAAGGCGATGATCATCGACAAGGCCGAAGCCGATGGCTGGGGCACCCGCCGGGTGAATTTCCGCCTGCGGGACTGGGGTGTCTCGCGCCAGCGCTATTGGGGCACGCCGATCCCGGTCATCCACTGCGACGCCTGCGGCGTGGTGCCGGTGCCGGCAAGCGACCTGCCAGTGAAACTGCCGGAAGACGTGAGCTTCGACCGGCCGGGCAACCCGCTGGAGCATCACCCGACCTGGAAACATGTGAACTGCCCCTCGTGCGGCAAGCCGGCGCGCCGGGAAACCGACACGATGGACACGTTCGTGGACAGCAGCTGGTATTTCCTGCGCTTCTGTACACCCGAACGCCATGACGTGCCGTTCGACAAGGATATCGCGGACAGCTGGATGCCGGTGCGGCAATATATCGGCGGGATCGAGCATGCGATCCTGCACCTTCTCTATGCCCGCTTCTTCACCCGTGCGCTTCACAAGGTCGGCCGGGTCGGTATCACCGAACCTTTCGAAGGCCTCTTCACGCAAGGGATGGTGAACCACGCGACTTACAAGGACACGACCGGGCAGTGGGTCTTCCCCGAGCTTGTTCAGCCCCGCGAAGACGGCACCTTCTACCGCACTGACAACGGCCTTGATGTCGTTGAAGGCCGCGTCGAGAAGATGTCGAAATCGAAGAAGAACGTGGTCGATCCCGACGACATTATCGACCAGTACGGCGCCGATACCGCCCGCTGGTTCATGTTGTCGGACAGCCCGCCGGAGCGTGACCTCCTTTGGACTGAAGCCGGGATTGAAGGTGCGTGGCGCTTCACGCAGCGCGTGCACCGGCTGGTGACGGGGGCGCTCGAGACCATGGCGCCGAAAGGCGCCGCGATGCCGGCCAGTCTGTCGGAAAGCGCGCTGGCCCTTCGCAAGGCAGCCCATAAAACGATCGACGGCGTGACCGGCGATATCGAGGCCCTGCATTTCAACAAGGCGGTGGCGCGGCTTTACGAGTTCGCCAATGCGCTTGGCGCTGATACCAAGGGCGACGGTGCCGCAGAAGCTGTGCGCGAAGCATGCGAAATCCTTGTGCAGCTCGTCGGCCCCATGATGCCGCACATCGCCGAGGAGCTTTGGTCGAAGCTTGGCCACACGACCCTTGTGGCCGATACGCCGTGGCCGGTTGCCGACAAGGCGCTGGTGGTGGACGATACCGTCACGCTTGCGGTGCAGGTGAACGGCAAGACCCGCGACACGATCGATGTGGCGAAGGATATGCCGAAGGACGAGGTCGAGAAGGTGGCGCTGGCGAACGACAAGGTTCTCAAATTCCTTGACGGCGTCACGGTGCGCAAGGTCATCGTCGTGCCCGGCCGTATCGTCAATATCGTCGCGAACTAGGAGCCGCCGGTCCATGCGCCTTGCCCCCGCCTTCGCCCTTGCCGCCGCACTCCTGACCGCCGCCTGCGGGTTTCAACCGCTTTATGACGGTGGGGTGGACGGGGCAGTGCGTGCGGGGATCGCGGGGGTCGAGGTCGGCCCGATTGCCGACCGACTGGGGCAGGAGATGCGCAACCGCCTGATCGAGCGGATGGGGTCTGGCGCGCACAGCGATTACCGGCTGGATGTGGTGCTGAATACCGAAACCGAAGGCTTCGGTATCCGCTCGGACGCCGCCGCCACGCAGGAACAGATGATCCTGACGGCCGTGATCCGCCTCACCCCCATCGGCAAAGACATGCCGGTGATCGAGGACACATTGCGCGCCCGCACGTCTTACGATCTTGTGCTGTCGGATTATGCGACGGTTGCCGAGCGCGAAGACGCTGCCCGCCGCCTTGCCTTTGAACTTGCCGAGCGGATCCATCGCCGCCTTGCCCTCTATTTCAACCAGAAGGACAAGGAAAAGACTGGCCGATGAAGGTTTCACCCCGCGACATCGAAGCCGTTTGCCGGTCGCTGCCGGCCGGGGTTCGGGTCGTGCTGGTGTATGGCCGGGACGAGGGGCTGGCGCGCGAACGTGCCACCCGCATCGGCAAGCAGATCGCGCCCGATCTTTCCGATCCATTTCAGGTTGCCCGGCCCGACAATGCGGCCGTGAAGGCCACACCCTCGCTTCTCGTTGATGAAATGTCGGCCATCTCGATGCTCGGCGGGCGCCGCCTTGTGCGCCTTGAAGGTGCCGGCAACGATATGACGGACGCGGTGAAGCTGGTGCTGGCCGACCCGCGCGGTGACGGGCTTCTCCTCATCACGGCGGGGGATCTGGACGGCGGCTCGTCGCTCCGCAAGGCGGTCGAAGGCGGCAAGGATGCCCTCGCCATCGCCTGTTACGAGGATAACGCCCGCGATCTTTCAGGCCTTGTGCAGGAAGTGCTGTCTGCCGCCGGACTGCGTGCCAGCCGCGATGCGATGGCCTATCTGATGGAAAATCTGGGCGGCGACCGCGCTGTTTCGCGCGGCGAGCTCGACAAGCTTGTCCTTTACAAGGGCAGCGACAAAAGCGAGATCACGCTCGATGACGCCCGCGCCTGCGTGGGCGACACGGCGGCCTTCGCGCTGCATGAGATTGCCTCGGCCGTCACGGCGGGCGACATGAAGAAGCTGGAAACGGGCCTTGAGCGCGCCTGGATCGCCGGTGAAAGCCCCATCGCGATCCTTCTCTTGCTTTCCCGCCGGCTGATGCGCCTGCATTACGCGCGTGCCCTGATGACGGAACAGAATCTGGGCCCCGCCGAAGCGGTCGAACGCCTGCGCCCGCCGGTCATTTTCTTCGAAAAGCCGGTTTTCACCGCCGATCTCGCCCGCTGGACCGCGCGGAAGATCGAACAGGCGCTCGATATCCTTATCGAAGCCGATCTCGAGTGCAAAACCACCGGCAACCCTGCCGAGATCATCTGCGCCCGCGCCTGCCTGCGTCTTGCCAAGGCGGCGCGCTGATCACCCCTGCCCGTGAAGTTGCCGGTATGCTGTCGGGCTCATGCCGAAACGACGCTCGAACGCCTGAATGAGCCGTCCGGCGGTGCCGAAGCCTGAATGGGCGGCGACGGCCTTCAGGGGCAGGCCGGGGCCTTCGAGGAGGCTGCGGGCGGCATCGAGCCGCAGGCGCTCCAGATAGCGTGCCGGGGTGTCGCCGGTTTCCTTCACGAAATGGCGGTGGAAGCTGCGCTCGCTCATGCCCGCGCGCGCGGCTGCATCATTCACCGTGATCGGTTCGGCCAGATGGTCGGCCATCCAGTTGATGATGGCACCACAACTGCCGGCGGATTTCACCTGACCCTTCAGAAGTGTGCTGAACTGGCTCTGGCTACCCGGCCGGCGGGCGTAAACCACAAGGCCGCGGGCGACCTTCATGGCGATGTCACGCCCTAGGTCGGCTTCCACAAGCGCCAGACACATGTCGATGCCTGCAGTTACACCGGCCGAGGACCAGAGGTGGCCGTCCTGCACATAAAGTGCGTCGGCATCGACAGTGACTGCCGGATATATCTCCTGCATCCGTCTGGCCCAGCGCCAGTGGGTGGCGAGGCGCTTTCCCTCTGCCACCCCGGCAGCGGCCAGGATGAAGGCGCCGGTGCAGACAGACCCCAGCCGCCGTGCGCTGCCCGCCGCCTTTTGTACAAAGGCCTGCAGGCGGGCGTCGTTGGCCGCCTGCTCAGCGCCGTGACCACCGGAAATCAGCACAGTGTCGGCGTCCTCAAGCTTCACTTCATCCAGCGGTGTGGCCTGAAGGGTAAGTCCGGCGGTAGTGGCGATGTGGCGACCCTCAAGGCTCGCGAGCACGACGCGGTATTGCGGCTGCGGCGACAGTTCACTTGCTGACGCAAACACTTGCGCGGGGCCGGTGATATCAAGGATCTGGGCGCGGTCGAAGCCGACGATCACGATGGTGCGCATGAGGACCCACCTCTGGATTGGCAGAAATCACATATTATGTGTCATATCCGCCAATAGCAATCAAGCATAGGATGAGGGCATAGAAACCGAGACACGACACGAGGAGAAAAACCATGACCATCGAAATCGGATTTCTGCTGTTCAACGGCCTGACCCAACTGGATTTTGCGGGGCCTTTCGAGGTGCTCTCGCGCGTGCCGGGCGCCCGCGTGCATCTGGTGGCGGATAGTCTTGACGCTATCACGGCCGACACGGGCCTGCGCTTGCTGCCGACGACTACGTATGAGGAGTGCCCTCAACTCAATGTCCTGTGCGTGCCCGGCGGGCCGCATGTGGAAAGCCTCTATGAAAATGAAGCAGCGCTCGATTTCCTGCGCCAGCAGGCTGCTGAGGCGGACTATGTGACCTCGGTTTGCACGGGATCGCTGATCCTCGGGGCGGCCGGGCTCCTCGAGGGCTACAAAGCGACCAGCCATTGGTCCTCGGTGGGGCTTTTGGGCCATTTCGGCGCGACCCCGACCAGGGGCCGAGTGGTCACCGACCGCAACCGTATCACCGGGGGCGGCGTGACGGCAGGGATTGACTTCGGCCTCACGGTCGCAGCTGCCCTTGCGGGTGAACAGGCTGCCAAGATGATCCAGCTCGGCCTTGAATATAACCCCGAGCCGCCATTCAACTGCGGTCATCCCGATGTTGCGGAAAAGGACGTAATCAACGCTGTGATAACGGCGATGCAGGACCGGCTCGACACGCGCATCAAACGCGCGGCGGCATTCGCCTGACCATAAATCCGGCTCACGACAGCCAATAAAAAGACGAACCGGCTGCAACCTCATGGATTGCAGCCGGCCCGCACTTCGGAGCTTTCCGCTCCCGGACTCTGGAGAGGTTGTTGCTCTTAATTCAGGGTTTCCGGGGTCGGTTCTTCAGCACCCTGCTGGTCCTGCGCCATCTGGGCCCGGTAAAGGGCTTCGAAATTGATCGGCTCAAGCAGCAGCGGCGGGAAGCCGCCATCGCGCGACGCATCTGCAATGATGCGACGGGCAAACGGGAACATCAGCATCGGAGCCTGCACCAGCAGGAAGGCGCGAACCGCTTCCTCGGGCACGTTCCGGAGGCCGAAAAGGCTGCCATAGACAAGCTCGACAGCGAACGCGACCTGGTTCTTGCCGTCTTCGAGCGTGTTGTTGGCGGTGGCGGAAATCTTCAGTTCCACCTCGTAAACGTCGTCACCCAGCCGGTGCACGCCCACATTCACATTCACGTCGATCGCCGGTTTGGCGGCGGTCATGTTCTGCAGGCTTGCCGGGGCATTCGGGTTCTCGAAGGACAGGTCCTTCACATATTGGGTGATCACGCCAACCTGCGGCATGTCGGCGCCGTCAGGGGCGGGACCGCTCAGCGGGTTCTGGTCGTTCTCGAAAACATTGTCGGCCATGGTAAGTGCGTTTCCTTTTTGGGGCGCCGCCGGTTTCGAGGGCCACCCGGGATCGTTTTCGGGGGACACGGCTAGCACGGTTTGGAGGGGGGAACAACCCGGAATTCCGGGGTTTCCGGCAATTTCACATTTTGTCGATAGGGCGTGGCGGGGTGGGGTCGTCGCTTTCGGAAACCACTTCCCCCTCGATGATGATGACCCGGCTGGATCCCCCCCGCGGGCGAACCATCAGCCCGGCCGCACCCGCCTTGATAAGGGCGCTGCGCACCGGCGGGATCAGCAGGAGGAAACCGAGGCCGTCTGTCAGGAAACCCGGGATCATCAGGCAGAAACCGGCAACCAGAAGGAAGGCACCATGCACGAGCGCGGCGCCCACGGGCCGCCCGTCAGCGGCCGCGCGCTGCATGTCCAGCATCAGCCCGATGCCCTGATGGCGCACAAGACCGAGGCCCACAACAGCCGTCAGGATACAAAGGCCAACGGTCGACAAGGCGCCGATTTCGTCGCCCACGTCGATCAATACAGTCAGCTCCGCCACCGGCAGGCCGATCAGAAGAATGAGGAGAATCCAACCCATCGCTTGTTCTTTTCCTTCAACACACCTATCTATTAGGGGATCATGGGCGCTGCCTTCAATGGCTTTGCGCCTTAAAAACTCTGCTGGGTCGACCTGGAACACGATACATGGAAATTTTCGACATCATCATCCTCGCCATGGTGGCAGGATTCATTTTCCTGCGGCTGAGGGGCGAACTTGGCAACAAGACCGGCAATGAGCCCTTGCCGCCGTCGAACCCGCACCCGCGCGCCGCGGGGTCTGACCGCGTGGTCGATCTGCAGGGTCGCCCGGTTGAGGATGCCGACTATGCAGCCCCTGCCGAAGCTGAAGCCGCCGATCCCCGCTTTGCCACGGCCTTCAATGCCATGCGCCGGCTGGATAGCCATTTCAGTCCCGCGCAATTTGTGAACGGGGCCGCTCAAGCTTATCCGATGATTCTGGAGGCTTTCTGGGCTGGCGACCGCGGCACGCTCAAAAACTATCTGTCGCCTGCGGTGTTCGACCAGTTCGACGCGGCCCTGAAAGCGCGCGAGGAAGCCGGCCACAAGCTCGATAACCGCCTCCTTGAGGTGACGGCTGCCGATATCGTCGACGCGCGCCTTGAAGGCAAGACCGCTGAAATCACCGTCCATTTCTCGGCGGAGATCATCGCGGTCACGCGCGACAAGGACGGCAAGGCCATCGAAGGCAACCTGTCGGACAGCGTCGTCGTGAACGACAACTGGACCTTCGCCCGCGACCTGAAATCGCGCGATCCGTCCTGGAGCCTTGTCGCAACCCGCGCCGGCTGACCTGCCGTGGCGGGGCGCTTCCTGAAGCTTCTGGCTTTTCTGGCGCTGGTGGCCCTGCCGCTAGCGCTTGCCTTTTTCCTGCGCCCACCCGAGCGCGGCCTGCGCTTCGCCCCCGTTTCCTACAGCGATCTGCCGGGTTGGGACACCGATCCCACCGCCGACGCTTGGCCGGCGCTCTCCGAAAGCTGCAAGCGTATCCTGACTCTGCCAGACAGCCGCGCTATCCCCGGTGCTGCCATTGGCGGTACGGCGGCGGATTGGAAGCCCGTTTGCGGCGCGCTTCTCACGCTGGAAGGAGCCAACACCGAAACGCTGCGTGTTTTCATCGAAGCCAATTTCACGCCTTATGCGGTTACCCTTGCCGGCAATCCGACCGGGCTTTTCACCGGCTATCATGAAGCCTTCCTGAAGGGCAGCGAAACGCCTTCCGAAACCTATAACGTGCCCCTTTATGTGCGCCCGCCCGAGCTCGTGATGGTCAATCTTGGCCTTTTCCGCGACAGTCTGAAGGGCGAACGCATCGCGGGCGAGGTGAAGGACGGGCAGCTGGTGCCCTATGCTTCCCACGCGGATATCAACAAGGGCGCACTCAACGGTCGCGGGCTCGAGCTTCTATGGGTTGATGATGCCGTCGAGGCTTTCAACCTGCATATCCAGGGCTCCGGGCGCGTTCAGATGCCGGATGGCAGCATCCGCAAGGTCGGCTATGCAGCCCAAAACGGTCACCCTTATGTCGCAATTGGTCGTATCCTGATCGAACGCGGTGAAATCCCGCGTGAAAAGATGTCGATGCCGGCGATCAAGGATTGGCTGCGCACCCACCCGGACGAAGCCGCCGGAGTGATGGAAGCCAACCCTTCCTTCGTTTTCTTCCGCGATCTGCCGGTCGATCAGGAGCCCCTGGGTGCGGCCGGCGTGCCGCTCACCGGTGGCCGGTCGCTGGCCGTTGATCGCAGCCACCTGCCCCTGCACGCCCCTGTTTTCCTGTCCGCCAGCCAGCCCAATCCCAAAGCGCCGAGTGAGAGCCTGCCCCTCAACCGCCTGATGGTGGCGCAGGATACGGGCGGGGCGATCCGCGGCGAGATCCGCGGCGACGTTTACTGGGGCTTTGGCGAGGACGCGACGACGATTGCTGGCCATATGGCGGCCAAGGGTCGCTTCTGGCTCCTTCTCCCGAACGGGATCGGCCCCGATGCCGGGCGGTCGTAAACGGCCACGGAAACCTGCCGCCCCGCCTGAGCTGACGGGCGAGGACGCGACCCTCTGGGAGGCACTGGCCGCCAGCGTGCGCCCCCTGAAGGGCCGGCCGAAACCACCCCCTCTCAGCCCCCGCCGACCTGATGTGCCCGACCGTGGCGCAGACCGCCTGCCGGACGAATGGTTCCGCGAAGGTGGCCCGGCGCCGACGCCCGGCATCGACCGCAAGACCCGCCGCCGCATCGCCAAGGGCCACACGGATGTGGACCGCGCGCTGGACCTGCATGGCATGACGCAGGACGGCGCCTATAATGCCCTGAAGGGCGCTATCGAAGGCGCCATCCGCCGGGGCGACAAGACGCTTCTTGTGGTCACCGGCAAGGGCGGGGCGCGTTTCAACCAGATTGGGGCCCTGCCCGCCATGTTCCGCCGCCGCGAGGATTTCGAACAACATGGCGGCGTGCTCCGCCGCATGTTGCCCCTGTGGCTTGAAGCCAGCGAACTTCGCCCCTTCGTTGAAAGCTACGGCCCGGCGGCAGACGAGCATGGCGGCGACGGCGCCTTCTATATACGCTTGCGCAAACGCCTGCCGGGCAGCCGGCGAAAAACGGGGGATGAGGCATGACGCCGTTCGGGGAAAGACTGCGGGAACTGAGAGCCGCGCGCGGCGAAAGCCAGGCCGAGATGGCAGCCGCCCTGCAGGTGACGCCGGCTTATCTTTCCGCACTCGAACATGGCAAGCGCGGCGCGCCCTCCTGGCCCTTCCTGCAGAAGGTGATCCATCATTTCGGCCTCATCTGGGATGACGCCGAGGCGCTGACCAAACTGGCGCAGGTCTCCAAACCCCGCGTGACCATCGATACAAGCGGCATGGATGAACGCGCCACGCGGCTCGCCAACCTTCTTGCCAAGCGTTTGCCCCGCCTGACGGGCGCCGAGCTGGATGCCATCCTGAAGATCGTCGACCGGGGCGACTGAACAAACAGGAAACAAACACGCTTGCCACGCGCCCGTTCCTAACCCTAAGCTGCAGGTCTACACGGCAGACGCGGGGGCAGGCGCATGGTTGCAACGGTGCAGACGGTGGTGTTCGAGGGGATCGAGGGCAGGACTGTCGACGTGCAGGTGCAGATATCGGGCGGCCTGCCGGCTTTCACCGTCGTCGGCTTGCCCGACAAGGCGGTGAGCGAAGCGCGGGAACGGGTGCGCGCGGCGCTGACTGCCATTGGCCTTTCGCTGCCGCCCGAACGCATCACCGTGAACCTGTCGCCTGCCGATATTCCGAAGGAAGGCAGCCATTACGACCTGCCCATCGCACTCGGGCTTTTGCTCGCCATGCAGGTGCTGCCGTCTGACAGCCTTGAAGGTTTCATGGCGATGGGGGAACTGGGACTTGATGCCTCGGTGCGGGCTGTGCCCGGCGTGCTGCCGGCAGCAATCCATGCGGGGTCGGAAGAGAAAGGCCTCGTTTGCCCGGGCGCCTGCGGGCCGGAAGCGGCGTGGGCGGGATCAAGCGAGATTGTCGCGCCGCACGACTTGATGAGCCTGATCAATCACCTGCGCGGAACGCGGCTTTTGGAGCCACCGAAGGCCGAAATCCTGCTGGATGACCGGCCGGTACCGGACCTGCGCGATATTAAAGGCCAGGAGAGTGCAAAGCGTGCCTTGGAGGTCGCGGCCGCGGGCGGGCACAATCTCCTGATGGTCGGGCCGCCGGGCTCGGGCAAGTCGATGCTTGCCGCCCGCCTGCCGGGGCTTTTGCCGCCGCTATCGTCCGGTGAAGCGCTCGAAGTCAGCATGATTGCCTCGATTGCGGGTGAGTTGACCGACGGGCGGCTTTCGCGCACCCGCCCATTTCGTAATCCGCACCACACAGCCAGCCAACCGGCATTGATCGGTGGTGGTACGCGCGCCAAGCCGGGCGAGGTTTCGCTCGCGCATACCGGGGTGCTGTTCCTTGACGAGCTGCCCGAATTTGCCCGTGGCACGCTCGAGGCCCTGCGCCAGCCGATGGAATCCGGCCGCGCCGTTATTGCCCGCGCGCAGGCGCATGTGTCCTATCCCGCCCGCTTCCAGCTTATCGCCGCGATGAATCCCTGCCGCTGCGGGTATCTCGGTGACGAAAGCATGGCCTGCAGCCGCGCGCCCAAATGCGGAGCGGACTATCAGGCCAAGATTTCGGGCCCGCTTTATGACCGGATGGACCTGATGATCGAGGTGGCGGCCGTTTCCGCCGCCGATCTTACCCTGCCCCCGCCCGCCGAAAGTTCGGCCGATGTGGCAGCCCGCGTGGCGGCAGCGCGGCAGGCGCAGCTGGATCGTTACGCCCGGCTCGACCCGGCGGCCAGGGTGCGCACCAATGCCGAAGCGGACGGCCAGCTTCTGGAAACAGTGGCCGCACCTGATGACAAGGGACGCAAGCTGCTGGAAGAGGCGGTTACCCAGATGCGGCTGAGTGCTCGGGGCTATCACCGGGTACTGCGGGTGGCGCGCACACTGGCCGATCTTGCCGGGCGCGATGCCGTGACGGCAGCGGACGTGGCTGAGGCGCTTTCCTACCGTCGGCTCAATCCGCAGGCGGTGCTGGCTGCGGTGCGCTGACGCTCGCCATGGGCCGATCCTGAATGACGATGGTGATGCTGCTGCGGCTGGGCGGATAGCCGTCCCGCGTGACCATCACTTCGCCGCGCCACAGGCCGGGCATCCAGCCGTTTGGCGGGCGGCGCACCCCGGCATAGCGCCATTGCAGCTGGCGGTCCTGCTCGATCTTCGTGCGGTTTTCCATCACGACGCCCCCTTTGGGGTCAATCAGGCGAATATCCCAGGTGTCGCCCGCGCGGGCATGGAAGGCGCGGCCATTGAGGATAAGCGCCGGGGCATCGGTGCCAAGCTCGGCTGCGGTCGGCTCCCAGAGGCTCGCGCGTGTGTGCGGTTTGGCGCTGAAAGTGGGGGGCAGAAGAACGATCGAGGGTTCGGTGATCGGCTGGCGCCACAATTGCGGCTTGGGACCGCGCCTGTCGCAGCCGTTTTCCATGGCGCCGCCCCCGAACGGGTCGACAATCACCCCCATGTGCCGCACCGTGATATGCAGGTGGGGATATTCAGTGAGGCCCGAAACGCCCATCTCGCCCAGAAAATCGCCGGCCTTCACCTTGTCGCCGGGCTTCACGCGGAGGCTGCCTTCGCGCAGATGACAATATTGCACCTGCCAGTCACGGCCAAGGTCAAGGACCAAGCCGTTGCCGCATTCGCGCCCGGCGATATCGTCGCGCTCCTCCACCGTCACCTTACGGTCCGGCATCGCGTCGCGCACGCGCTCGACCGTTGCTTCCGCCACCGCCAGCACGCCCACACCGGCCCGCAGGCGGGCAAAGCTTGAAACCGCGATATCGGTGCCATTGTGGCCGTCCTCGCTGCGGCGGCGGCAGGCGTGGTCGGAAACCGTGCTGCCAAGCCCCCGGTCCATATAGCGGGTGATCCAGCAATCCTTGCCAAGCGTGCAGTCCAGCGGGAAATTGAGCTTCGGCTTGCGCGAGCTGAAAAGCGCGGCACCGGCATCCGGGCCAGCACCCAGCGCCAGAAGAAGCGCAATCAGGGAAGAGCGGAGGACCGCCCCGTTCATGGAGCCCGGTTCGCCTTTTCGACGAGGCCGGAAAGGCCTTCGCGCCGGGCGAGCTCGGCGGCGATATCGTCGAGGCTCAGGCCGTGCGCCGACAGAAGCACCATCAGGTGGAACATCAGGTCCGCACTTTCAGAGACAAGCGCCTTGTCGTCGCCGGCGGCCACCGCCATCGCGGTTTCAACGGCTTCTTCCCCCACTTTCTGGGCGATCTTCGCCCGGCCTTTGGCAAAGAGGCTGGCGACGTAGCTCGCCTTCGGATCGCCGCCCTTGCGGGCCTCGATCGTCTCTGCCAGGGCCACGAAGGTGGCGGCGCTTGTTTTCATCTCAGGACTCCCGCACGGCGATGCCAGCGGCCCTCATATGGGCCTTGGCTTCGGCGATACTATAGTCCCCGAAATGAAAAATCGAGGCTGCAAGCACGGCAGAAGCGTGGCCGTCGCGGATACCTTCCACAAGATGATCAAGATTGCCAACCCCGCCCGAGGCGATGACGGGTACGCTGACGCTATCGGACACCCTGCGGACGAGGTCCAGATCGAAGCCGTCCTTGGTGCCGTCGCGGTCCATTGAGGTGAGGAGGATTTCGCCAGCGCCAAGCCGGGCAGCTTCCTTGGCATACTCAACGGCATCGAGGCCGGTGGCGGTGCGGCCGCCGTGGGTGAAGACCTCCCACTTGTCATGGCCGACCTTCTTGGCGTCGACCGCGACCACGATGCACTGGGCGCCGAATTTCTCGGAAAGCTCGCCGATGACGGACGGGTTATTCACCGCCGCGGTCATCAGCGAAACCTTGTCGGCACCGGCGAGCAGCAAACGGCGCACGTCTTCCGCCGTGCGGACCCCGCCACCGACGGTTAGCGGCATGAAGCAGGCTTCGGCCGTGCGGGCGACGACATCCAGAAGGATATCGCGGCGTTCGTGGGATGCAGTGATATCAAGGAAGGTCAGCTCGTCGGCACCAGCGGCATCATAGATGCGGGCTTGTTCAACCGGGTCGCCGGCGTCCTTGAGGCCAACGAAATTGACACCCTTGACGACGCGGCCGTCCTTCACGTCAAGGCAGGGGATGACGCGGGCCTTCAGCATCAGGCGTCCCCCTCGCAAGCGATTTTCAGCGCAGTCTTGAGGTCCATCCCGCCGTCATAAAGCGCACGGCCGGTGACGACACCGTCAAGGTTGCCGGCGGCAACAACGGCGCGGATGTCATCCAGATCCTTCACACCACCCGAGGCGATCACGGGGATCGAGACGGCAGCGGCAAGCTCCGACGAGGCCGCGACATTGACGCCCTCAAGTGTACCATCGCGGTCGATATCCGTATGGATGATGGCCGCAACACCCGCATCCTCGAACCGTTTGGCGAGGTCGATAACGCCAAGCTCACTTGTCTCGGCCCAGCCTTCCACAGCGACCTTCCCGCCGCGCGCATCGATGCCGACGGCTATACGGCCGGGGAAGGCGCGGCAGGCTTTCTTCACAAGGGCGGGGTCCTTCACGGCCAGGGTGCCAAGGATCAGGCGGGTGATGCCTGCATCGATCCAGGCTTCCATGGTGGCAAGGTCGCGGATGCCACCCCCGAGCTGCACGGGCACGCTGATCGCTGAAAGGATATCGTCGACCGCTTTTTTGTTGACCGGCGTGCCGGCGAAGGCGCCGTTCAGGTCCACAAGATGCAGCCAGTTGCAGCCGGCTGCCACAAAGGCGGCGGCCTGGGCTGCCGGATCCTTGTTGAACACGGTCGCGGCGTCCATCGCGCCCTTGTAAAGCCGCACGCAGGCGCCGTCTTTCAGGTCGATGGCCGGATAGATATTGATCATGGGTGCCACTCCAGAAAGGCGGTCAGGAATTTCAGGCCGACGGCCTGGCTCTTTTCAGGGTGGAACTGGGTGCCGATAAAGTTGTCCCGGCCCACAATTGCCGTCACCGGCCCGCCATAATCGCAGGTGGCGAGAAGGGCGCGCTCATCCGCCACCGTCATATGGTAGCTGTGGACGAAATAGGCATGATCGCCGGGCGTGATGACACGGGCGACAGGGTGATCCTGCCCCGCGCCCGTCAGCGCCAGTTCGTTCCAGCCCATGTGGGGAATTTTCAGGCTTTTGTCCGCCGGCGTCAGCGGGCCGACGGTGGCATCAAGCCAGCCAAGGCCCGGATGCACGCCGTGTTCATGGCCTTCGCGGGCGGTCAGCTGCATGCCCACACAAATCCCGAGGAAGGGCTTGCCCCGCCCTTGCACGGTTTCCTCGAGGGCGTCCTTCAGCCCTGGCACGGCATCAAGCCCCCGGCGGCAATCGCCGAATGCACCAACGCCCGGCAGCACCACGCGGTCAGCCTTGCGGACGGCCTCGGCATCAGCGCTCACGCTCACCTCGATATCGAGGCCTGCTTCCGTGGCAGCGCGCACCAGGGCTTTCTCGGCGGACCTGAGGTTGCCAGAGCCGTAGTCGATCAGTACCAGTCGTTCCGTCATAGGAGCCTCAGAGACTGCCGCCCAGCGTACCCTTGGTCGAAGGGATGGCATCGGCTTTGCGCGGATCGATCTCGAGCGCAGCCCTGAGCGCGCGGGCGAGACCCTTGAAACAGCTTTCGATGATATGGTGGCTGTTCACGCCGTACAGGTTTTCCACATGCAGCGTGATGCCGGCCGCGAAAGCGAAGCCGCGATAAAATTCCTCGAAAAGCTCGGTATCCATCTCGCCGATTTTCTCGCGCGGGAAATTCACCTTCCATACAAGGAAGGGCCGCCCGGAAATATCCAGCGCCACGCGGGTAAGCGTTTCATCCATCGGGATATAGGCATGGGCATAGCGGGTGATGCCCTTCATGTCGCCGAGCGCCTTCTTGAAGGCCATACCGATGGCGATGCCGCAGTCTTCGGTCGTGTGGTGCCCGTCGATATGGAGGTCACCCTCGCAGGTCAGCGTCAGGTCGATCAGCGAATGGCGCGACAGCTGCTCCAGCATATGATCGAGAAAACCGATCCCGGTTTTCACCTCATACTGGCCTTTGCCATCGAGATTCAGCTTCACGCTGATCTTCGTTTCATTCGTGTTGCGATCGATCACAGCCGTACGCATCGGGCACTATCCTCCGGGTCTAGGGTGCCTCTCTTTAACACCGGTTTTGCAGGTGCGAAAGCCCATCTGGTAACCCCATGGGAAACATATTGTTTCGTCGCTCACAAGCATCCCTCGCCCGCCGCCTGCCCTTGCAAGCGAGGGGGGCGCCCCATATATCGGGGAAAACACACACGAAGGACCCTATCCCGAATGACCCACGACAGCAGCAAATTTCCGGGCTGGCACGCCACCACGATCATCTCCGTGCGCAAGGGCGACACGGTCACCATCGCGGGCGACGGCCAGGTCTCGGTTGGCGATACCGTGATGAAGGCGAATGCCCGCAAGGTCCGCACGCTGGCGGGCGGCAAGGTGATCGCCGGCTTTGCGGGTGCCACCGCCGATGCCTTCACGCTTTTCGAGCGACTTGAAGCCAAGCTCGAACGTTTCCCCGGCCAGCTTGCGCGTGCGGCTGTGGAGCTTGCCAAGGATTGGCGGACCGACAAATATCTGCGCCAGCTGCAGGCCATGATGATCGTGGTTGATGAGACCGTCAGCCTTGTCGTTACCGGCAACGGCGACGTGCTGGAGCCCGAACATGGTGTTGTTGCCATCGGCTCGGGCGGCAATTATGCGCTCGCCGCCGGCCGCGCGCTTTATGACCTTGACTTGACGGCCGAGGAAATTGCTCGTCGCGCCATGGCCATCGCCGCCGACATCTGCGTCTATACGAACCATAATATCGTCCTCGAAAAGCTGCCGAACGCTCAGGCCGAGGCATAAGGATATCCCCATGACAGCTTTTTCCCCCCGCGAGATCGTTTCCGAGCTCGACCGTTTCATCATCGGCCAGAAGGATGCCAAGCGCGCTGTGGCCGTGGCGCTCCGTAACCGCTGGCGGCGCCAGCAGCTGGAAGGTGCGATGCGCGAAGAGGTGTTGCCGAAAAACATCCTGATGATCGGGCCGACCGGTGTGGGCAAGACCGAGATTTCGCGCCGTCTTGCCAAACTTGCCGATGCGCCTTTCATCAAGGTGGAAGCGACGAAATTCACCGAGGTCGGTTATGTCGGCCGCGATGTGGAGCAGATCGTGCGTGATCTCGTCGAAGTCGCGATCGTGATGGTGCGCGACAAGAAGCGTGCTGAGGTGGCGGCCAAGGCCGAACTTTCGGCCGAGGAACGCGTGCTGGATGCGCTCGTTGGCGACGGTGCAGGTGAGGCGACACGCCAGAAGTTCCGCAAGATGCTCCGCGAGGGCGAACTGGCGGACAAGGAAATCGAGCTGGATGTGGCCGATACAGGCAGCGGAATGCCGACCTTTGAAATCCCCGGCATGCCCGGCGCCTCAATGGGAATGATCAACCTCTCCGACATACTCGGCAAGGCGATGGGCGGGGGCCGTACCACCCGCAAGAAACTGAAGGTTTCGGAAGCCTATGAAGTGCTGATGGGCGAGGAAGCCGACAAGCTAGTCGACCAGGAAGCCACCACCCGCGAGGCGGTCACGACCGTCGAGCAGAATGGCATCGTCTTCCTCGACGAGATCGACAAGATATGTGCCCGTGCCGACGTCCGTGGTGCGGATGTCTCGCGCGAAGGTGTGCAGCGCGACCTGTTGCCGCTCATCGAGGGCACGACGGTGGCCACCAAGCACGGAGCGGTGAAGACCGACCATATCCTGTTCATCGCGTCCGGCGCCTTCCATATCGCCAAGCCGTCGGACCTGTTGCCCGAGTTGCAGGGCCGCCTGCCGATCCGCGTGGAGCTTTCGGCCCTTTCCGAGGGGGATTTCAAGCGTATCCTCACCGAACCCGATTATAGCCTCATCCGCCAGTATGTGGCGCTGATGGCCACGGAAGATGTCCGCCTTGATTTCACCGAGGACGGCATTGCCGAAATCGCCCGTGTTTCCGCCCACTTCAACGAAACGGTTGAAAATATCGGGGCGAGACGGCTTCATACGGTTCTGGAAAAGGTGCTTGAAAGCGTTTCCTTCGAGGCCGCGGACATGAGCGGGCAGACCGTGAAGGTGGATGCAGCCTATGTGCGTGATAATATCGGCGAGGCGGCGACAGCCGGGGACCTGACGAAATTCATCCTTTAAGGATAGGCGGGAGGACAGGCGATGGCCTACGACAAGAACAATGTGTTCGCGAAGATCCTGCGCGGCGAGATACCGGCAAAGAAGGTTTATGAGG
Organism: Pseudokordiimonas caeni; assembly: GCF_026719705.1. Taxonomy (GTDB): domain Bacteria; phylum Pseudomonadota; class Alphaproteobacteria; order Sphingomonadales; family Kordiimonadaceae; genus Gimibacter; species Gimibacter caeni. The sequence goes on from NZ_JAPPRR010000002.1 coordinate 506,757, forward strand.
ACGAATTCGCCCTCGCCTTCCATGATATCAACCCGCAGGCGCCGGTTCATGTGCTGGTGATCCCGAAGGGCGAGTATGTCTCGATGGCGGATTTCACGGCACATGCCCCCGCCGACCTGATCGCGGGTTTCTTCCGGGCCGTCGGCACGGTTGCGAAAGATCTGGGGCTCGTCGAGCCCGGTTACCGCATCCTCGCGAATGCCGGCACCAACGCGCATCAGGAAGTGCCGCACCTACATATCCATATCTTCGGCGGGCGGCCGCTTGGCCCCATGCTCGTCCATTCGTTTGACTGATGCTCGTCACCGCCATCACCCGGTCGCTCGGCCAATTTGACGATCCGGTTTTCCGCCGGCTCTTTTTCCTCGGGCTTGTCGTTTCTGCTGCCGTTCTTGGCGGCACGCTTTATGCGGGCTGGGTTTTCTGGCCGGCCGACTATAAATCCGGCTATGAATGGATCGATGCTGGCGGTTATGTCGCCGTGTCGCTTCTCTCCATCTGGTTCCTTTTTCCCGCCATCGCCGTCACGGTGATGAGCCTGTTTGCCGACCAGGTCTGCACGGCGGTGGAAAAACGGCATTATCCGGCGCGGGTCGGCCCCCGACCGGTGGGTATCCCCGAAACCGTCTGGGCCAGCCTGAAACTGATGGCACTGATGGTTCTTCTGAACCTTCTGGCCTTCGTACCCTACATGATCCTTCTTTTCTCGACTGGGGGGCTTGGCACGCTCGCGCTTTATCTCACGATCAACGGATTTCTCCTGTCGCGCGAATATTATGATCTGGTCATTCAACGGCATGCAGGCCCCCGCGCCGCCACCGCCTTTCGCAAGCGGGCAGGTGGCAGCATCTTTTTGGGCGGGGTCGCCATCGCGGGCCTGTTCATTGTGCCGATTTTCAATATACTGGCGCCGATTCTCGGGGCCGCACTGATGACCCATATCGTGCAGATGCTGGCCGAAAGGGATGGCGGGATGCCATCCGCCGAGGCATGACCAGACAGAGACCTGAAAGTAGTTGACGACGATGGTTCGTTTTTCCGCCCTCACCCTGCCCTTCGCCCTCCTTCTTGTGGCCGCCTGCACCGACGCGACAACCCAGACGCCCGCACCGGTCGCTGCCGTGGACCCGGCGCCCGAAGCGCCCAAGGGGCCGCGCATGGCCACCAGCGACATGAAGGACGCACCCCAGATCGCCGCCGTTGAGACGGATGACCTGACCGAGGAATCCTTCACGCCGCCCTTCTCGCCCGAGCGGCTTCTGGGCCTTGCTCCCCGCGATGTGGAAGGCGTGATCGGCGAACCCGGCCTGGTGCGTAACGACGGCCCGGTGACGGTGATGCTTTTCGAAGGCGACGACTGCGTTCTCGATGTTGTCTTCCGCGATGCCAAGGCTGCCAGCCTTGCTGCCCGCACGCCGCATGGCTCGGAAGCCGAGGTTGGCGCCTGCCTTGCCTATCTCCTGCGCGAAAACAATGTCGCAAGGGCCGTTTCCCGGTGAGTGCGGCGTCGAAGATCGATGTCGGGCTGATTGTCAAGCTGGCGGTCTGGAGCCTGATTGTCGGTGCTATCCTCTACTGGCTCGACCTCAGCCCCGGCGATGTTTACGGCTGGGTCGGCGACAAGCTCAATGGCCTGTGGCAATGGACGGTCGGCAACGGCCTCAATTATATGCTGCTTGGCGCCACCATCGTTGTGCCGGTCTATATCCTCCTGCGCCTCAAGGCCGGGATGAAACGGCCGCCCAAAGGCTGAACCCGTGACCGACAAACGTTTCTTCGAACCCCTCGATCATGGTAACGGCCGGCTGCACGCGCCTGCCACGTCGCGCAATCGCCAGCCGATCTATGAAGTGCTGAGGGAACACCTGCCCCAGCATGGCACGATCCTCGAGCTTGCCTGCGGCACCGGTGAGCATGCCGCTTTCATGGCACCGAAATTCAAGGCGCACCACTGGCTGCCGACGGATCTTGAGCGCGACCATCTGGTCAGCGCCCTGACCTGGGCGAAATATGTGGGAGCATCAAATATTCTCACCCCCCGCAAGCTCGATGTGATGCAGGTGCCCTGGCCGCTCGATACCCTGCCGTCCGAGGTGACGGCGGTGCTGGCGATCAACCTCATCCATATCGCGCCGGTGGAGGCGATGCAGACGCTGATCCGCGAAGCGGCCCGTGTGCTGGCGCCCGGCGGCATCCTTTATTTCTATGGTCCCTTCAAGCGTAACGGCGAGCATACCGCGGCCTCGAACGAATTGTTCGACCAGTCCCTGAAGCTCAGGAACCCGCGTTGGGGCGTGCGCAACCTTGAAAGCGTGGCGGATATCGCCCTTCGCGCACAGTTCGCCGACCCCGACATTGTCGAGATGCCGGCGAACAATCTGTCGGTGATTTTCCGGAAGCTTTAGGCCGCTGCGGTGTCCTGACCGTCGTTCGCTTCGGCTGCCAGATCATAATGGCGGCTGTAGCGGTCGGCGATCTTTTCAACCGGCAGAAGGATGAACACGTCCGTCGTGCCGAACTGATGATCAATCACCGCGCCGTCGCCGATCAGGCAGCCAAGGCGAAGGTATCCCTTGATGAGAGGGGGCAACGCCCGGCGCGCCCGACGGGCATCGATCTCGCCCGCAGCCATCATGTTCATCGGCACATAGCGGTCATCCAGTGCCTTGACGGCAAAGTCGTCCGGCACAAGATGATTGTGATGCAGGTAGGCGAACGCCTCGCGGAAGGCTTCGGGGTCGGTGCCCTCGAAGCTCGCGCAACCGAACATCCAGGCGATGCGATGCTCCTTCAGATATTCGGCGATGCCTTTCCACAGCATGTTGATCGTGCTGTTGGCGCGGTAATCGGGATGCACGCACGACCGGCCAAGCTCCAGAAGCTGGCGGCCACCGCCCAGATTCTGGCGGAACTCAGCACTCATCAGGGTCGAAAGGTCAAACTCGCTCGCTGAATAAAAACCCTTGTGACGCTCGGCCACTTCCTGCCGCAGCAGGCGGTAGGTGCCCACAATCCGCTTCGATTTCGGCAGGTCATGGTCGATCACCAGAAGATGGTCGGCGATGGCGTCATAGGCATCGATATCGCGGCGGGTCAGGCGGCAGGTCCAGTCGGGCCTTGCCTGCATTTCCTCGTAGAAGATCGAATAGCGCAGCTTTTGCGCCGCCTTGATCTCGTTCCACGAACGGGCGAGGCGCACTTCAAGGCTGCCGACACGACCGTAGGTCTGGGCGCCGGCGATGGCTTGCGCTGCATAAATGCGGGGGCGAAGGAGGGCGTAACGTTTCATCTGGACCATCCTTGGATATTGGCCTTCATCGTTATCGGCACGTCATACGCCCCCTTGATGACAAAGGCATGACATTCATCGGATGGCGGACGGTGCCTTTGCGGCTCGGCGCCAGAGTATCACGAGGACGACAAGCCCCGGAAGCGCGATGAGGCCGGACAGGATGAAGAACTGTACCCAGCCGAGGCTTTCGACCATCACGCCCGACGAGGTGCCGAACAGTGCGCGGGCTTGACTCGCAAGCGAGGAGAGGAGCGCATATTGCGTGGCTGTGAAGGCAAGGTTGCAGAGACTGGAGAGATAAGCGATGACGACCGTGTTGCCTAGCCCGGTGGCGAAATTCTCCGCCGCCACGGTGATCGCCAGCGCCATATTGTCGTGCCCGACGATGGCGAGCCACGCGAAGACGAAATTGGTGGCCATCATCAGTACGCCAGCGATGAACAGGGCGCGGTAGGTGCCGGCGACCCCATACAGAAAACCACCAAGCGCAATCCCCGCCCAAAGGGCAAAGGTGCCGACTGCCTTGTTATAATCCGCAATCTCGCCGTCGGTGAAACCGAGGTCCACGAGAAGCGGCCCGGTCATGATAGCGGCAAGCGCATCGCCGGCCTTATAGAGGAAGATGAAGGCGAGGATCAGAAGCCAGCCGTCGCGGCTCGTGAATTCCTTGAAGGGCAGGATCACCGCCTCGCGGAAGAAGGTCATGAAGCGCGAGGCTTTGTGGGCGGCATGGTCCTGCTCGATCAGGGCTTCGGCTTTGGTGTGGTCGGGTTCGCCGATCCAGAGGGCAGCAAGTGCGCCCGGAATGACAAGCACGGCTAGCGACAGGATGGCGACGTGCCAGCCGTAGATATCGGCAATGTGCAACGTGCCGAATCCGGCAAGCAGGCCACCGGCGCGGTAGCCGAAGGCGACCATGGCGGCTGCGTGGGCCAGCTGGTGCCTTTCGCTGATTTCGATCCGGTAGGCGTCGATGACGATATCCTGGCTTGCCGACAGGAAGCCGGCGGCGATCACCAGAAGCCCGACAAGGGCGACATCCAGCGAGGGGTCGAGCGTCGAAAGCGCCACGATCACCGCGACAAGCGCGATCTGGATCAGAAAGAGCCAGGACCGCCGATGCCCGATAAGGCGGGCAAACGGGCCGAGATGCAGCCGGTCGATCACCGGTGACCACAGGAACTTCCAGGCATAGGGCACGGTGGCGAGCGCAAAGATGCCGATGGTTTTCTTGTCGACGCCATAACGCGCCAGCCAGATACCGGTAAGGCTGACCACCAGCGTCAGCGGAAAGCCGCTTGAAATGCCGAGCAGGAAGTTGGCGAGTGTCGCGCGGGCGAAATAGGGCTTCAGGCCCGCCGCAAGCCGGTTCATGCAGCTGCCCCGGCGATGACGGCAGCATCCACCTTCACCCACAGGCCGAGCGCTTTGGCGACAATCGTGCCATCGGCGCGGACAAGCGCGGTGCCACACTGGCGCTTGCGGCCCTCGCCGCCAAGGTTCCAACCCATCACGGTGACGGGTTCGTCCACCTTGAGGCTGCCGCTGATTTCAGCGGTCAGTCGCCCGAGGAGCGCGGGCTCGCCGCACGCACAGGCGAAATAGCCGGGGCAATCAAGCGCCGACCACAGGAACACGGGGTCGACGGTCAGTGCGCCGGGGCGGGCGAGGCTGGCGTCGGGCGTCCATGTGGTGGCGACGACATCCGGCCGGTCTTTTACCTCATGGCAGGCGATGCACAGGCCGTCGCCGGGCTTGCGGTCGGCGCCGCAGACAAAACAGGTGCCAAACGGCCGGAAGGCGCCTTCGCGTTCAAGTGCGTTCAACGGGCCGGGCAGGATATCGTCGGCCGCCGGCACGGCGGGTACGTCAAGATCAAGCGTCACGGCGGTGGCCACACCGAGAAGCCGGTCGTCAAGGCTGAGCCGAGCTTCCTGCGGGCTTGCCGTCAGGGTGAGGGGGATCTCCAGGGGTGGTGGAGCCTTCAGGCTCGCTTCAACCGCGCCGTTGTAGCCGGCTTCCACCATGGCCTGCCCCAGAAGCCCGCACACATAGCCGCCATTGCCGCTGGTCGGTGGGCCTTTGTAACGGCTGTCGATCCGGATGGTTTTGAGCATCGCTTCTCTCCCCTCGAGAAAAAGCCTTAGCGCGGCCGTGGGCACCGGCGCAAGTTCCGCTTTCTTCTGTCGCGCCTTTGTGGTCAAAGGAGGGCCATGAGCGACAAGAAAACAGAGATGACGGCCGGCATACCAGCCCGGACCGTGGCCGTGCGTGTGCTGATGGCGGTGCTCCTCAAGGGGCGGCCGTTCGAGGCGGCGTTTGATGAACTGTCGGCGGGCGCGAAGCTCGAGCCGCGCGACCGCGCCTTTGCGCTCGAACTCGTGATGACCGTGCTGCGCCGCAAGGGCAGCCTCACCCATGTGATGGACGGTCTTCTCTCTAAGGGCGGCCTGCCGTTTGAAGCCACATGGACGCGCCATGCGCTTCTGGTGGCGCTTGCCCAGCTCCTGATCCTCGATACACCGGCGCATGCGGCGGTCGATCAGACGGTTGGCCTCATCAAAAACCTAAACGGCAAGGAAGCGGGCTTCGCACCACTCGTCAACGCGGTCCTGCGCCGCGCCGTGCGTGAAAAGGATGAGTGGGTCGCTGCCCTCAATGCAGCCCCCGAGCTTGATGTTGCCGACTGGCTGCGCGAAAGCTGGACGGAAGCATATGGGCGTGAGGCCGTCGCCGCGATTGGCCTGTCGCTCCGCTCCGTGCCGCCGCTTGACATCAGCCTGAAGGACGAGGGCAGTAAAGTTGTCTGGGCTGAAAAGCTGCAAGCAACCCTGATGCCCACAGGCACGCTCCGCCGCGGCCTGACCGATGTGCGGGCCCTGCCCGGCTTCGAGGCGGGTGACTGGTGGGTGCAGGATATGGCTGCCGCCATCCCGGCCACGCTCCTTGGGGATGTGTCCGGCAAGCATGTGCTGGACCTCTGCGCTGCCCCTGGCGGCAAGACGATGCAGCTGGCGGCACGCGGTGCCCACGTCACGGCGGTTGACCGCAACAAGAACCGTTTGAAGCGTCTGGCCGAGAATATCGCCCGTGTCCGCCTTGAGGAACGGGTGGAGATCGAGGCTGAAGACGCTGCCTCCTATGTGCCGGCCGTGGCGGCAGCCGACGCGATCCTTGTGGACGCTCCCTGCTCGGCGACCGGTACGCTCCGCCGCAATCCCGATGTGATGTGGACCAAGGGCCGGGCCGATGTCGAAAAGCTTGCCGATCTGCAGGCCCGCATCCTTGACCATGCCTTCAGCCTGCTGCCCGCCGGCGGCCGGATGGTTTACTGTGTCTGCTCGCTGGAGCCATCAGAAGGCATCGACCAAATCGAGGCCTTTCTGGTCCGCACGCCGGAAGCCCGCCGGGAGGCGTTAACTGTCGATGATGTCGGCGGGATTTCGGCCTTTGTCACGGAGAAGGGCGACCTTCTGACCCTGCCTTCGATGCAGGCCGATGAAGGCGGTGTCGATGGCTTCTATGCGGCCCGCATCATTCGGGCCTGAAAGCCGCTAAAATCCCCGTGTCTCCGCCTTGCGGGGGAGGGGCGTGAATGCTATGAGGCGCCTATGAGCAACAATATCAAAATAGCCCCTTCGATTCTCTCCGCCGACTTCGCGAAGCTCGGGGAAGAGGTGCGTGCCGTCGACCTCGCCGGCGCCGATTATATCCATATCGATGTGATGGACGGCCATTATGTGCCGAACATCACGATCGGCCCAGACGTCGTGAAGGCGCTAAGGCCACATACGGACAAGGTTTTCGACGTGCATCTGATGATCGCACCGGTCGATCCGTATCTTGAAGCCTTCGCGAACGCAGGCTCGGACATCATCACCGTGCATGCCGAGGCCGGCCCGCACACGCACCGGACGCTTCAGGCGATCCGCAACCTTGGCAAAAAGCCGGGTATCTCGCTCAATCCGTCGACACCTGAAGGCGTGCTTGAATATCTCTATGAAGACGTGAACCTCATCCTTGTGATGTCGGTGAACCCCGGTTTCGGCGGCCAGTCCTTCATCACCAGCCAGCTCCGCAAGATCGAGGCGATCCGCAAGCGTATCGATGCCCTCGGCCTTGATATCGACCTTCAGGTCGATGGCGGCGTGAATGTGGAAACTGCGAAGCAGGTGATTGCGGCGGGCGCCAACGTGCTCGTGGCTGGCAGCGCCACCTTCAAGGGTGGCCCGTCGAAATATGCCGACAATATCAAGGCCCTCAGGGGATAAATCCTCATTCACAGAAAGGACCGGCGGGCGTGAAACCGGCCAGCCAGCAATTTTCGCTTCTCGATGTCGCCGGCGCTGCCCAGCGCGCCGAGATCGTCCGTGCGAAAGGCCGTGGAACGCTTGCTGAAGTCCGGGACAACTTTTTCCGAAGCCTCCGTGAATGGGGATACAGAACAAAGCTTTATGGTCACCGCCTGAAGGGGCGACACCCGGTCCAACTTCTGTTCTCGCCGGATGACCCGGCCCCCGGCAGCGCCGTTATGGGGTCAGCCCTTCTCGGCGGCGAGATGATGGCGGGCGAGACAAGCCTGCCGATTGACGACAATTTCTGGAAGCTCCTCACCATTTCGGGCGCCGACGCCTTCGCCTATGCCCACCGCTTTCACTGGCTGCAGGATCTGGCGCAGGTGGGCGACCAGCGTGAGGCGCGTGCGGTGGCCGAGCGTCTCACCCGCGGCTGGCTCGCCATCGGGCAGGATTATGATCCAGCCATCTGGGCAGCAGAGACGCTGGCCCGGCGGCTCATCCACTGGCTGGCGCATGCGCCGCTGGTCATGTCGTCGGGTGATCTTGTCTATCGCTCGTCGATTCTACTGACCATGGCGCGGCAGGCCCGCCACCTGATGCGGGTGCTGGATGATGCCGATCCCGGCCTTCCGCGCCTTTACACAACAGCAGCTCTTACCATGGCTGGTGTCCTGTTGCCTGGCGGGCAGGCATGGCGACTGAAGGGCGTGAAGGCGCTGGAGCGGCAGGTTACGGCTTTCGTCCTGCCCGACGGCGGCCCGGCGAGCCGTGATCCTTCGGACGCCATCCGCGCCATGCAGCTTCTGATCCTTGTGCGGGACAGCTTCGTGGGGGTGAAGGGCGAACCGCCTGCCTTCCTGCAAACGGCACTTGACCGGATCGGGCCTTTCATCCGCGCGCTCCGCCATGGGGACAGCAGTTTCGCCGGTTTCAACGGCGTGTCGGCCGAAGGTGGCCACGGGACGGACGCAGTGCTCGCGGCATCGGATGCGCGCGGCAAGCCGATCGAGAACGCCGCCCACACGGGCTACCAGCGGATGGCGCTCGGGCGCGGCTGTGTGATCGTCGATTCCGGCCCGCCGCCGGCGCCGGAGCTGTCGCGCCACGCGCATGCCGGCACCGGCAGTTTCGAATTTTCGCACGGGGCCGACCGGATCATCGTCAATATGGGCTCGGGTCCGGAAAGCGGGCCGCTTGCCTCCCTGCATGGTCTTGCGCGGACAAGTGCGGCGCATTCAACCCTGATCATCGGGGACCGTAACTCGTGCCGGATTCTCGATGACGGGCGGCTCGGCGACGGCGTCCGCAGCGTGACGGCATCGCGCGAAGCGGGGCCAGACGGCACCCTTCTCGAGATCGCGCACGATGGTTATGTGAAGCGGTTCGGCGCGCGGCATATCCGCAAGCTTTACCTGCGCCCGGATGGTAACCGGCTGGACGGGGCCGATATCCTCTCTTCCACACGGCGGCGCGGGATGGGCAGCGGCGAAGTCTTGTTGCGCTTTCATCTGCACCCCGCTATCAAGCCCCGCGAGGATGAAGGTGGCATGATTTTCCTCGAGACGCGCAGTGGCTCCCTGTGGCGCTTCACAGTGGAGGGCGGCGCAGCCCGGCTTGAGGAAAGCCTCTATCTGCCGCGCCCGACCGATATGCAGGGCACGCACCAGATCGTGGTCCGCCTCGACCGCAGCGACGGCCTTGAAATGGGTTGCGCGTGGGCCCTCGTCCGGGTGAGTAGCAAAATCTGACGGCGCAGGCGCCGGGCACCGGGTCCGGTCTGCCACGCCCTTTTATTAAAGCAAGGCTTGGTACATGACCGATCTCGTCCGCATAGAACGCGCCCTTCTTTCCGTTTCCGATAAAACCGGCCTCATCGAGCTCGCCCAGGCGCTCGTGGCCGCGGGTGTCGAAATCCTGTCGACCGGCGGCTCTGCCAAGGCGATCCGCGATGCGGGCCTGCCCGTGAAGGAAGTGGCCGATCACACTGGCTTCCCCGAAATGATGGACGGCCGTGTGAAGACGCTGCATCCGATGATCCACGGCGGCCTTCTGGCGCTGCGCGATAACGCGACCCACAAGGCCGCGATGGACGAACACGGCATTGGCGCCATCGATCTTGTCGCCATCAACCTTTATCCGTTCGAGGCAACCGTCGCCAAGGGCGGCTCCTACGAAGACTGTGTTGAGAATATCGATATCGGTGGCCCTGCCATGGTGCGCTCCGCCGCCAAGAACCACGGTTTCGTGACGATCCTCACCGACCCTGCCGACTATGCGGAAGTGATCGAGGCGTTGAAAGCCGACGGCGGCACGCGCCTTGATGCCCGCAAGCGTTTCGCTGCCAAGGCCTACAGCCGCACCGCCGCCTATGATAGCGCCATTTCGCGCTGGTTTGCGGGCGAACTTGGCAACGCATACCCCGACCGCCTGACCTTCGCGGGTGAAAAGGTGCAGGACTGCCGCTACGGCGAAAACCCGCACCAGTCGGCAGCCTTCTATCGCACCAACGAACAGCGTCCCGGTATCGCCACGGCGAAGCAGCTGCAGGGCAAGGAACTTTCCTACAATAACCTGAATGACACCGATGCCGCGTTTGAGCTTGTCAGCGAATTTGACGCCAGGGTGCCGACGGTTGCCATCATCAAACATGCCAACCCGTGCGGCGTGGCCACGGGCACGAGCCTGAAGGCTGCCTACGAAAAGGCGCTGAAGTGCGATCCCGTGTCGGCTTTCGGCGGCATCGTGGCGCTCAACGGCACGCTCGACGCTGAAACGGCCGAAGAAGTCGTCAAGGTCTTCACCGAGGTGATCATCGCGCCGGCGGTGACGGACGAGGCTGCCGCCATCGTGGCCGCCAAGAAGAACCTTCGCCTTCTGGTGACCGGTGGCCTTGCCGACCCGGCACAGGGCGCGCAGATGGTCAAATCCGTCGCTGGGGGCTTCCTTGTGCAGAACCGCGATACTGGCCGTGTGACGGTCGATGACCTGAAGGTTGTGACCGAACGCAAGCCGAGCGAGCAGGAACTGAAAGACATGCTGTTTGCCTTCCAGGTGGCCAAGCATGTGAAATCGAACGCGATTGTTTATGTGCGGGACGGCATGACCGTCGGCATTGGCGCGGGCCAGATGAACAGGCGGGACAGCAGCCGTATTGCCGCCATCCGTGCGGGCGAGGCCGCTGAGCTTGCGGGTGAAGCCGACAGCCTCGCCAAAGGGTCGGTTGTGGCATCGGACGCTTTCTTCCCGTTTGCGGATGGCCTGCTGGCCGCTGCCGAGGCAGGCGCGACCGCGATCATCCAGCCCGGCGGTTCGATCCGCGACGACGATGTGATCAAGGCCGCGAATGAGGCGGGCCTTGCTATGGTCTTCACTGGCATGCGCCACTTCCGTCACTAGGACGCGGGCTTTTCAAAAAACGAAGGGGCAGGCCAGCATCGCTGCGGCCTGCCCCTTGTCTTTCTGGCGATCTGCCGGAAGAATCAGGCGTCGGGCTCGGTGGCCTCTTCAGCTTCTTTCTCGGCGTCGTCCATCATTTCTTTAGCCTTGTCCTTCATGTCGTCCATGGCTTTGCCAGCGTCGTCGGCGGCTTCTTCAGCCGCGTCCTTCACATCGTCAGCGGCTTCTTCAGCAGCTTCCTTCACGTCGTCGGCAGCATCCGAAGCAGCTTCTTTTGCCTCGTCAGCCATGTCCTTCATGGAATCCTTGGCTTCTTCCATGGTGCTTTCCGCAGCCGGAGCTTCTTCCGTGGCTGCTTCTTCTTTCTTCTCGCCGCACGCGGCAACACCAGCCACGAGGGCGGCGATCATCAGATAACGAAGTTCCTGTGCCATAGTCTCTCTCCCTTGCTTCCAAATGCGGGCTTCCCGTTGCTACCCGCTCGCACATGCAACCATAAAACATTGGTTTAGTTGAAGGAACAGCTAATTTGAAGGCACCCCTGCGGTTCAGGGCTGCAGGATGTCGCGCAGGCCTTCAAGCCAACGGTCGAGGTCGCCTTCACCGAAGGGAGCAGCGGGCACTTTGCCCCATACCGGCGCGGGCCAGGCGGGGTCAGCCTGGAAGCGGGCAATCACATGCACATGCAGCTGCGGCACCATGTTGCCAAGGGCTGCAACATTGATCTTGTCAGCCGAAAAGGCTGTCTTCAACCGGCTGGAAACAAAGGCAATTTCTTCCGTAAGGGTTGCGCGGTCGGTGGCTTCAAGCTCGAAGATCTCGGTGATATTCTCGCGGTCCGGCACGAGGATCAGCCAGGGGTAATTGGCGTCCTTCATGAGAAGGACATGACAAAGTCCCAGCCGACAAACCGGCACCGTATCGGCAGCAAGCCGGGGGTGCAGCGCCGCCATCTCAGGCCACCGTCTTTTCGGGAAACTGGCAAAGATCGATCACCGGGCATGCCACGCAATCGGGCTTTCGCGCCTTGCAGATGTAGCGGCCGTGCAGAATCAGCCAGTGATGAGCGTGCCGGGCGAAGGGGGCTGGGATCACCTGCATCAGCTTCTTCTCGACCGCAAGCGGGGTTTTGCCCGGCGCCATGCCGGTGCGGTTGGCAACGCGGAAGATGTGGGTGTCCACCGCGCAGGTGGGCTCGCCGAACGCGATGTTCAGGACCACATTCGCCGTCTTGCGGCCGACACCGGCGAGGCTTTCCAGCGCCTCACGGTCGCGCGGGACTTCGGATCCGTACACATCCACCAGCCGCTTCGACAGCAGCATCACATTCTCGGCCTTGGCGTTATAAAGCCCGATGGTCTTGATATGCGACTTGAGGCCGTCAAGGCCAAGCGCCAGCATCTTTTCCGGCGTATCCGCCACCTTGAAAAGCGCCCGGGTTGCCTTGTTCACGCCAACGTCGGTCGCTTGCGCCGAAAGCACAACCGCGACCAGCAGCGTGAATTCGTTCACATATTCAAGTTCGCCCTTGGGTTCGGGGTTCCTGGCTTCCAGCCGGGCGAAAAACTCGTTGATTTCGGCCGGTTTCATCAACCGCACTTTCTTTGCCTTCGCCGCCACGGTCAGCGCTCCGCGAAGGCGGTGGCAAGCGATGTGCGGATCGGGCGAATCAGATAGCCCATCAGGCTCTTCTCACCGGTCTGGATATCGGCGGTCACCGTCATGCCCGGCACGATCTGGTTGGAGGCCGGATCGGTGCCGACATAGGTCTTCTCCAGCACCACGCGGGCCTTGTAATAGACACTGCCGTCGGGGGCATCGAATGTATCGGGAGACACGCGGTCCACCCGGCCGTCGATCCCGCCGTAGCGGCCGTATTTGTAACTGTCGACGCGGATCAGCACCGGCATGCCCTGTTTCACATGGCCGATATCTCGGGTGGAAACCTTCACCTCGGCCACCAGCACATCATGGCTTGGCACCAGCGTCAGGAGCGTGGCACCGGGCGCGACCACGGCGCCCGCACGGGTGGCAATCAGGCCGTTCACCCGGCCATTCAGTGAAGCGCGAATGGCAAGCCGTTCCATGCGGGCGGCCAGGTCACGCAGATTGTCTTCGGCGATGGCAAGCTCGGTGCCGGCGGAAGCTGCGGCTTCAAGCGCATCGCGGCGCAGGCCCTCGATGGTGGCGGCTTCATTGGAGCGCGCCTCGATAAGCGCTGCTTCCGCGCGGCCGAGCGAGGTTTTGCGGGCGGCCAGTTCGCCGGCCTCGCGGCCATACTCGGCCTCGGCATCAAGCACGCTGCCGCGCGATCCAGTGCCCTTTTTAAGGAGCGCCTGCCGCATTTCGAGCGATTCCTTGAGCGCGCGAACCTGGACCTCGAGGGCGGCGACTTCTTCGGTGAAGCCGGCCACTTCGGCCTCGCGGGTCAGGGTGACGGCATGGGCGGCACCGATGCGGGCGTCCTGCGTGGCCTTGGCGGCTTCATAGGCTTGCCGGGCATCGGCAACGAGACCGGGGAAATCCTGGCTCCAGCGGTCGAAACGCGGGTCACGGCCTTCGGCGAGGGCGAGCTGCCGCTCGCGCGACATGGCAAGGGCAGCCACCCGCGCGCGCTGGCCGTCATACTGCGCCTGCAGCTGGGTATCGGTGAGGCGCATCAGAAGCTGGCCGATCTTCACCGTTTCACCTTCCTGTACCATCACATCGCTGACGATGCCGCCGTCTTTGGTCTGCACGGGCAGGGTTAGCATCGAAGGCAGCACCTCACCCGGAGCCACGGCTTTTTCCGCGAAGGTCGAAAGGCTCGCCCAAAGGAGAAAAACGGCAACAAGGCCTGCCATCACCCGCACGGCGAGCGTGAGGGCGGCAGGCGGGTTGGTTTCCTCAAGGAGGACCGAGCGTGACAGGAGCTTCGCGTCCTCACGCGTGATGGCGGCGGCCACATCGGTCGACGTCCAGGCGACGGTGCGGGCGGGCACGTTGGCACGGGCGGCGGCGACGGAGCCTGCGGCCTCGGTTGCGATCACGCTGTCCTTGGATTTGCGGGCCATCAGCTTCCCCTCGTTACGGTGGAAAGCACCTCGTCAGGTGTTCCGGCTTTGGTGATTGTACCACGGTTCATCAGGATCAGGCGATCGGCCAGCCGCAGGTGGCTCGGCCGGTGGGAGACCATGATGATTGTCTTGTCGCCCTTCAGGTCCTGCAGTGCTGCCACAAGGGCGGCGTCGCCCGGTTCATCAAGCGCATGGGCGGGTTCGTCCATCAGGATGATCGGGGCATCGGTTACATAGGCGCGCGCGAGCGCGATTTTCTGTTGGAGGCCCGAGTTCATCTGGGCCAGCGACTGGTCGCCGAAGCGACTGTTGAAGCCTTCGGGCAGCGCTTCGATGGCTTCAAGGGCACCGGCCAGCTGGCAGGCTTTCCGCAAATCCTCGTCGCTTGCGATCGGGTTCGACAGGCGCAGGTTCTGTGCGATGGTGCCGTAGAAAAGCTTCGGCTGTTGCGGCACATAGGCGATGGCATTGCGCAGTTCAGAGGGCACGATCTGGCGGATATCGACGCCGTCGAGCGTGATCTGCCCGGCTTGCGGCCGGTGCATGGCGAGAAGCAGCCTGAGGATCGAGCTTTTGCCCGACCCGTTCGAGCCACTGACAGCGAGAAACTCGCCGGGCTCGATATCGAAGCTGACGCCGAGAAGTGCGGGTTCACCGTGCTGGTTATAGCGCAGCGACACACGGTTGAAGCTGATGCCGCCCTGCCACGCGCGGACCACGCCCGACGATTGCTTCTGGCGGGAGGGTTCTTCCTCCATCGCCATAAGGCTGTTGATCTGGCCGATGGCGAGCTTTGTCTGCTCGGCCCGTGTGAAGGTCAGGAACAGGTTCTGGATCGGCGACAGGACCCGCCAGGTCAGCGCCATGGCAGCGATCAGGGCGCCGAGCGACAATTGGCCGGTGATGGCGAGTTCCACCCCGACCACCAGTGTCGCGATGCCCGAAAGCATCATCACGCCCTGCGCCAGTGTCTGGAACAGGAAGGAAATCTGCGTTGACCAATGATGCGCCAGCGCCGATTCCGCCGAAATCTCGCGGAAACGCTGCCGCCACACGGATTCGACGGCTGCTTCCTTGATCGTCCGCATATTGGAGATCATCTCGACAAGGAAACTGTGCCGTTCAGCCCGCTTACGACTGGAAACGAGGACGGCGCGCCGCATGCGCGGGGCCAGCAGCAACCAGATGATCAGATAAACGACAATCATCCCGACGGGCACGAAACCGAGCGGCCCGGCGATCAGGAACAGCGCGATCACGAAGATCACCACAAACGGCATTTCAAGCGCCACGGTCACCAGCAGGCTGGTGAAAAGGTCGCGTAGCGAATCAAAATCGCGCAGCTTGGCAACCTGGCTGCCGAGCGGCGCCGATTCCGTCATGGTTGGCGGCAGCCCGATGATTTTCGAGAAGGTGCTGGTGCCGACAATCTGTTCGATGCGTGCGCCCGCAAAGGCGATGAGGCGCGCCCGCACCACACGAAGGGCCGTGTCGAAGGTCACGGCGAGCAAGCCGCCAACGAGGAGGCTGACCAGCACGTCCCCGGCGCGGATCGGGATGACCTGATCGTAAAGGGCGAGGGTGAGGAGCGGCACAGCCAGCGCCAGCATATTCAGGCAGAAGGTGATCAACAGAAGCCGGGTCAGCACCGGCTGGAACCGCCCGGCAATGGCGCTGAACCAGCCGCCGTGGGCGCGGCCCGGATCGGTCGGTTCGCCTGACCGGTCGATCACATAGGCGGTGCCCGAAATCATCGGGTCATCAAGGACGACCTTGTCATGTTCGACCCCGCCAAAGGCCGCAACGCCGCCGGCCTCATCCTTGGTCAGCACATAAGGTTTGCCGGCATCGGTCACGAAGATCAGCGGGAAAAGGCGGGGGTCGATCTCGGCGAGCCGGGCAATGCGCCGCTCCTGCGTGCGGTAGCCGAGCAGGGCCAGCACATTCTGCAGCTCTGCCATGCCGAGCGTGCTCGCGAAGTGGGGCAGGGCCTCGAAAAGCTCATTGAGCGTGCCGCGCCAGCCAAGCGCCTTCAGAAGCGGGAAAAGCGTTGCCGCAAAGGGTGACTGCGCTTCAAACGAGCCATAGCGGCCCTGCCGCAGCGCTTCGGCAAGTTGGTCGATCCCGCCGGTCGAAAGGCGAGGTCCGCGCTTGCGCCCGGCCTTTGCCTTGTCCGGCCCGCCGGTGTTTTTCGTTTCATCGGTCACGGCGCACCTCCGGCCGGCGGCTCCGGCGGCAGGGCGCGAGGCGGCTGGCCAAGTGGCGGCCGCTCGGTCAGGGTGCCGTCTTTCAGCGTATAAAGCCTGTTGGCAATCGCCAGAAGCGACGGCCGGTAGGTGACAAGCACAATGCCCGTATCATGCGCGAGATCCAGCAGCACCTGCCTGAGGAGCGTTTCACCGGTCTGGTCGAGGGCCGAGTTCGCTTCGTCGAAAAGCACGATGGACGGGTGGCGGGCCAGCACACGGGCAATGGCGATGCGCTGGGCCACCCCGCTTGGCAGGCTCGACGCCGATGCCTCGCCGACCCTGGTGTCATAGCCATCGGGGAGGCGCGCGAAAACCTCGTCAAGGCCAAGGCGCGCGGCGGCGGCTAGCGAGGCATCAAGCGACTGGTCTTTCCGGAAGAAGGCGAGGTTTTCAAGCACGGTACCCTGCAGCAGGCGTGGCCGCTGCGGCAGATAGGCGATCTGCTGGCGGATCGCATCGGGGCTGGCGCCATAAAGCTTTTCGCCATTCACCAGAAATTCGCCTTCGGTGGGGATCAGGCGGCCCATCAGGAGGTGCAGAAGCGTTGTCTTGCCGCTGCCATTGTCGCCCTGGATGCCGACGATCTCGCCGCGCTTCACCGAAAGGTTGATATTCTGCAGCACGGCCGGCAGGTCCGGCCGGTAGCGGAAGGAGACGTTGCGGAGCGCGAGGGTCTCAAGTGCACCGGGCGGCGCGTCGCCCTCGTGGCGGCGTTCGCGCGGCAGGGCATCGATCGCGGCGATCTTGTCTTCGGCCACGCGGATCGACTGGTAGCGCGTCCACAGCGACAGGGCCCGCATCGCAGGCTGGATGGCGCGGCCGGCGAGCAGGGTGCAGGCTGCCAGCGAACCGATGGTCAGATAGTCATGGATCACGAACCAGGCGCCGACAGTGGCCACCAGCACCATCGTCAGCTGGTTGGCGACGCTGCCGACCGACTGGCTGAGCGACGAGAGAAGCGCCACGCGGTGGCCGCTCTCGGCCGCGCTTTCCATCAGGCGTTCGTAGCGGCGCTCCATCAGCGCTTCCATCGCCATCGATTTGATGGTGTGGATGCCACCGAGCGTCTCGATGATGAAATTGTAGCGCCGGTCATCCCACACGTTGCGGTCATTGAGCGCCGCTTTGAGCCCGCGGCCGAGCCACAGGCCGAGCCAGCCGGTGAGGATCAGGATGATGACCGGGATCACGACAAGCCATCCCCCGATATAGGCAAGAAGCCCCAGAAACAGCAGGATGAAAGGCGCATCGATGAAGGAAATGGCCGCCTGGCTCGCATAGAAATCGCGAATGGAATCGATGGCGGTCATGCGGTCCAGATGGTTGCCGGCGGGGATCGCCTCGATCGTCTCAAGGTCGCCTTCAAGGAGCCGGTCCGCCGCATGCTTGCCGGCCTGATGCTCGAACCGTGCGCCGGACCAGCCGGCAAGCCACGAGCGCGCGACCTTCAGGATCGTTTCAAGCAGCAGGACTAGGAAAAGGCCGAGGACGAGATAGGTGAACGTGCCGGTGGCCTGGTTCGGAATGATGCGGTCGTAAACCTGCAGCGTGACGAGCGGCAGGGCGAGCGACATCAGGTTGATGCCGAAAGATGCCACCAGCATGTCGGGCCTTGCCAGCGGAAGATAATGCCGCCACAAGCCGACAAGCTCGTTTTCCTGCGCCGCAACTCCCCCCGATCTAGCCATATAGTCCGATCAGTCCCGTTTCGTCCCGAAAGCGCTCGTTTCCTGCCGGTCCCTGCGAAGGGCCAAAAGCAGCTTTTCTACCGACACTTCGGACGGCTTATGTCCTTACTATGGCCGGTTCCCCTGAAGATTGCCATACTAATGGCAAAGTGGCCCGGTCCGTCCCTGACCTACAGGGAAACCCGACTAAAAGTCTTCTAAAATTTTAGCCATTCTTTGCCTTTTTTTTAAAAACAAGCGAGCAATATTGTCACGACTGGCAAAGGAGTCGAACCGGGATACATGCAGATATTTGCCAGGAACCCGGTTCCAGAGACAGGATAAGTGCCGTGACCGATCGTAGCGAAACCACGAAATCGAACACCCCGTCGGCTGACGAGGAACTGGCGCTGTCGACGCCGGTGACCAGCAACCCGGACGACGAGGCCCTGCTGACCGGCGGGACCGACTTCGAAGTGTCGGAGGACGCGGTTTCGCCCAACCTGCACACTGGCACCGGTAGTGCAGGCGAGGCAACACAGGCGGGCACGGATGGCGCCGGCGATGGCTATAACGCTTCCGGCTATACTGGAAACGATCCCGTTGCAGAGGCTTCGGGGGAGGATGCAGCATCGGATAGGACGGCGATTGCGACGGAAAGCCACGACGGGATTTACGAAGACGGCGAGGCAGAAGGCAGCAGTGCTGTTGCCGCGCCGGCCCATGATTCCGTGGAAGTGCTGCAGCAGAATGCCGGCAGCACGGATGCCAGCAGCCCGATCAATGCGCGGTCGGCCGACACCTTCACCATTCAGGAACCCGTAAACAGCCAGAGCGACGCGCCGGTTGATGAGGTCGAGCCCGAGCCTGAACCGCAGCCGGAGGAGCCGGTTGACGAAGTCGAGCCTGAGCCTGAGCCGCAGCCGGAAGAGCCGGTTGATGAGGTCGAGCCTGAGCCTGAGCCGCAGCCCGAGGAGCCGGTTGATGAGGTCGAGCCTGAGCCTGAGCCGCAGCCCGAGGAGCCGGTTGATGAGGTCGAGCCTGAGCCCGAGCCGCAGCCTGAGGAACCGGTTGATGAGGTCGAGCCTGAGCCCGAGCCGCAGCCTGAGGAACCGGTTGACGAGGTTGAGCCTGAGCCTGAGCCGCAGCCGGAAGAGCCGGTTGATGAGGTTGAGCCTGAGCCTGAGCCGCAGCCGGAGGAGCCGGTTGACGAGGTCGAGCCTGAGCCTGAGCCGCAGCCCGAGGAGCCGGTTGATGAGGTCGAGCCTGAGCCCGAGCCGCAGCCCGAGGAACCGGTTGACGAGGTTGAGCCGGAACCCGAGCCGCAGCCGGAAGAGCCGGTCGATGAGGTTGAGCCTGAGCCTGAACCGCAGCCGGAGGAGCCGGTTGACGAGGTAACCCCGCCGGCACCTGCAGAACCGCGCGACCTTGGCACCGTGACGGCCGACAACGCCAATTCACTGCCGGGCATCAAGGTCTATACCGTCAATCTCGATAACGAGGTCGGGACGGTCGACAAGGTGAATGGCGGCATGGGCGTTGACGAACCCGACGACCGTATCGGCCAGATCGAGTTCGATCCCGAGACCGGCAAGTCCGAGCAACTGGTGATCGAACTTGATGAAGACGCCACGGAAATGACCTGGTCGGTGGACCGGCTTTATATCAACGAAGACCGCGACGGCTACAAGGGCACGGACGAAACCGGTCGCTACGAACTGTTCAACGATGGCGTGAAGGTCGGTGAAGGCGATTTCGTTGCCAACCAGGGCGGTGACAACGGCACCTATACGATCAGCCATGAAGGCGGATTCGACAAGGTTGTCTTCTCGGCCCGCGATTTCACGAACGGCGCCCAGACGAGCGAGGACGCGGACGAGGACGGTCTCGCCGACGATGGCAGCTTCGATAATGTCGACAAGAACGACAAGACCTTGACCCTTGGTGAAGGTCGCACCGACAGCACCGACTATGTGGTCACGAGCGTCAACTTCAAGACGACGCTGGAACAGCAGCCTGCAGAGGAAGAGCCGGCGGCGGAAGACTCGCCTGTCGTACCGGTGGACCCTGAGCCGGAGGCCCCGGTTGAGGATGTCGTGCCGGAAGAACCCGTCGAGGAAGAACCGGCAGAAGAACAGCCGGTGGACGAGCAGCCTGTAGAAGAAGAGCCTGTGGCGGAAGAAGAACCTGCCGAGGAAGAGCCCGTTGCCGAGGAACCGGTTGAAGAAGAACCGGTAGCTGAGGATACGCCCGATGCCGGCGCTGTAGTGGCGCCTGAGCCCGAACCGGAGCCCGAAGCCCCGGCACCCGAGCCTGTTACCGTGAAGCTCACCTTCATGGGCGAAGATGCCGGTTATCATAGCTCGGTCGGTGTTTACCGCGTGGGTGAAGACGGCAATATCAACGATGTGCAGATCGTGTTCCGCGATGCCTCGAACGGCGCCTCCGGCATGAAAGCTGGCGAAACCTCGGCCACCTTCAACAATTATGTGGAAGGCGACAAGGTTGGCGTCTTCATCGTCGCCGACGGCTGGCACCAGAACGGCGGCTATTCGAACCTGCCCGCGGGCGGCAGCTATTCCTTCGTGAACGGCTCTGGCGAACAGGCAAGCGCGAGCGACCCGAGCGTGAAGCTCGTCTACACCGCACCCTCGGGCCAAACCTACAATATCAAGGGCGACGTGTTCCATGCTGGCAACGATGCCGCTGACCTGAACCCCGACAATATCAACCACACCCAGATTGCGCCCTCGGAAGAAGGCGATGCCGTCACCATCAACTTTGAAGACCTGAAAGGCGGCGGCGACAAGGACTTCAACGACATGTCGCTGGCGGTCGAGGTCAAGGGCGGTTCAGTCGAGGTCGGCGGTACGGAAATCACCGATCCCGACGCGGTGGCAGTGGAAGAGCCCGCTGCCCCGGCTGAAGAACCCGTCGTTGCGCCGGTCGCGGATGAAGCACCGGCGGAAGAGCCGGTTGTCGACCCCGAAGCTGCGGACGATGGCAATAATGGCCATGGCAACGATGCGGACGGCCATGACGAAAGCAACCCCGGCCAAGGCAAGGGTCAGAACAAGGGCGATGACGACCACGACAATGGCCACGGCAACGATGCAGATGGTCATGACGAAAGTAACCCTGGCCAAGGCCATGGTGGCCCGAACGCAGATCAGCCGGAAGCAGGCGATTCCGAAGCTCCCGTCATTCAGGGCACCGACAATCAGGACATGCTGGTTGGCGGTAACGAGGCCGAGGAAATCCATGGTGCCGGCGGCGGCGACATGATCCTTGGCGGTGGCGGTAATGACACCGTCCACGGCGAGGACGGCGCCGACCATCTGAACGGCGATGCCGGCGACGATGTGATCGTGGGCGGTGAAGGTGCCGACATGCTGAACGGTGGCGATGGCAGCGATCTTCTCTTCGCGGGCGACGGCGACTATGTCTCCGGCGGCACGGGCGAGGGCTGGGTCGACACGCTGGATGTATCGGGTGTTGAGGGCGCGGGCGGCAGTGCCGACTGGACGTTGAACCTGACAAGCGGTTCGGTGGTCGAGCAGGGCGCCGACTATGTCACCCTCACGCAGGATTCTTCGGGCCATCTGACGACGGCAGATGGCAGCGAGATCGAGTTCGAGGGTATCGAACGCATCAACGGCTGATCGTTTTCAGATCGGTGAAAGGCGCCGGCTCCTGAAGGGTTCCGGCGCCTTTTTCTTATCAGCGCAGGCTGTCCGCCAGCTCGCGGGTGACGCGGATCAGACGCTTCAGGTCGCGGTCGGTTGAAAGCCTGTGGTCGCCTTCGGGCACAAGGGTGATTTCCACGTCGCCGCCCCGGATCGCCTTTGCGATTTCAAGCGTACCGGCCCACGGCACATCGGGGTCTGCCGTTCCCTGGATGAGGCGCACGGGAATATCGAGATGGAGGGGCGAAGCCATCACTCGCTCGCGCCAGCCATCCTCAAACAGGGCCCGGGTCAGGCGGTAGGGCGTGTCGCCATACTCAGTCGGTACATCCACGAAGCCTTGTTCGGTAATCGCCTGTCGCTGTGCGGACGTCAGGCTTGCCCACATGCGGGGGGTGAAATCGGGGGCGGCCGCCACGCCCACCAAGCCGCGCACCCGGCCGGGCCGGGCGCGTGCCAGCTTCAGGGCGATCCAGCCGCCCATTGAGGACCCGACCAGCACCTGCGGGCCTTCGGTGAGTGTGTCGAGTGCGGCGAGCGCGTCGCGGACCCAAAGGCCGATGGTGCCATCGGCAAAGGCGCCGTCCGACTGGCCGTGGCCCTGATAATCGAACCGCAGAAAGGCGCGGCCCTCCGCCTTCGCCCAGGCTTCCAGAGCCAGCGCTTTGGAGCCTTCCATGTCGCTCATGAAGCCGCCAAGGAACACGATGCCGGGCCCGGCCCCCTGCGTGCGGTGATAGGCAAGGCGGGTGCCGTGGCGGGTTGTCAGAAAGGATGGTTCGGTCACGGGGCTGTCTCCTGTCGCGGGAAGGAGCCCCAGACTAGCCGATCATCGCATTGGTTCAAGCCGGGATCAGCCGGTGAGCCGGGCGCCGATCAGCGTGACACCGGCGGTGATCACCAGAAGGGCCGATACCAGTACAAGCGCCATGCCGGCGGCACGGGTTTCGCGCGGGGCGCGCAGGGTCAGTTGCGGCATATGATCGGCAAGGGAATCGCAGGTCTCCGCCCCGATCACCAGAAGCTTGCCGGGATGGCCGGGAATACAGCCAAGCTCCATCCAGCCATCGCCGTAACTGCCATCCCGGAGGTAGATTTGCGCTGCCGGCACATGCAGCGCCGGGCGGCCACTGATGGCCACAAGTGCCTCGCCGCGGTCATCGACGCTCAGGACAGCGTCAAGCCCTTCATCTGCATCGTCATCGAAGTAACGCACACTCCATTTCATCTCACCGACCCCCCTCGGTTGTGTATTCACTATTTAAGGTGAATCCGGCCGATTTCTCAAGGGGGATGCAACGCCCTTTCAAACCCGCCTGAAAGCGGCCCGAAGCGCAGGCATTTCTTGACTTCGGCCCGGGCTGAGGCTACCTCGCCAATGCGAGTTTCTCGCACACCACAATTCGAAAGGATGGAAAGAGCTGCCATGAGCCAGCAAGCAAGCATGTCGAACCCGGTCAATCTGCGCCTTCCGGACGGTAACGTCCGTACCTATACCGGCGCGGTGACTGGTGAGACCTTGGCTGGCGATATCGGGCCGGGCCTCCTCAAAGCTGCTCTTGCCATTAAGGTAAACGGCGAGCTCTGGGACCTGCGCCGCCCGATCGAGGCAGACGCCGACGTCGCCATTGTCACGCGCAAGGACGAGGAAGGCCTTGAGCTTCTGCGTCACGATGCCGCCCATATCATGGCCGAAGCCGTGCAGGAGCTTTTCCCCGGCACGCAGGTCACGATCGGCCCCGTGATCGAGGACGGTTTCTTCTATGATTTCGCGCGCGACAAGCCCTTCACCGAGGACGACCTCGCGGTGATCGAGGCGAAGATGCATGACATCGTCAAGCGCGACGAAGACATCATCCGCGAAGTCTGGGACCGCAATGAGGCCATCGCCTACTTCAAAAAGATCGGCGAGCATTACAAGGCAGAGATCATTTCCGACCTGCCGGAGAACGAGGTTGTCACGGTATATCGTCAGGGCGAATGGCTTGACCTTTGCCGCGGGCCCCACCTGCCGTCGACCGGCAAGCTCGGTGACGCCTTCAAGCTGATGAAGGTGGCCGGTGCCTATTGGCGCGGCGATCACCGGAATGCCATGCTGACGCGCATCTATGGCACCTGCTGGCGCGACAAGAAGGAGCTGCAGGCTCACCTGACGCGCCTTGAGGAAGCCGCGAAGCGCGATCACCGCCGCCTTGGCCGCGAGATGGACCTCTTCCACCTGCAGGAAGAGGCGCAGGGCTCGGTCTTCTGGCATCCGGCGGGCTATACCGTCTGGCTGCAGCTGGAAAACTATATCCGCCGCCGCCTGAAGGGTGCCGGTTATCAGGAAGTGAAAACGCCGCAGCTGCTGGACAGCAAGTTCTGGGAACAGTCGGGTCACTGGTCCAAGTTCCGCGAAAACATGTTCGTGGTCCCGGATGAAGTGCCCTCGACGGACGAGGACGCACCTGTCCTTTCCGGCAAGGCCAAGCTGATGGCGCTGAAGCCCATGAACTGCCCGGCGCACGTTCAGGTGTTCAAGCAGGGGATCAAGTCTTACCGCGACCTGCCGATCCGCCTTGCCGAGTTCGGCTGCTGTCACCGGAACGAAGCGCACGGCGCGCTGCACGGCCTGATGCGGGTTCGTCAGATGACGCAGGACGATGCCCACATCTTCTGCCGCGAGGACCAGATCACCTCGGAGAGCATCGCCTTCTGCGAGCTTCTGTCGTCGGTGTATCAGGATCTCGGCTTCCCCGAGTTCAAGGTGAAGCTGGCCACGCGCCCCGAACTGCGCGCCGGCGAGGATGACGTGTGGGACCGCGCCGAAGCCGGCCTTGCGGCTGCCCTTGATGCGGCGGGCATTCCGTTCGAGATCGCACCGGGCGATGGTGCTTTCTACGGGCCGAAGCTCGAGTTCCACCTGTCGGATGCCATCGGGCGGACGTGGCAGTGCGGTACCCTGCAGCTCGATTTCGTGCTGCCGGAACGCCTTGACGCATCCTATATCGGCGAAGACGGCGCCAAGCACCGCCCGGTGATGCTCCACCGTGCGATCCTTGGCACGCTGGAGCGCTTCATCGGCATCATGATCGAGCATTATGCCGGCAGGCTGCCGGTGTGGCTGGCACCGACACAAGTCGTCGTGGCACCGATCACCTCGGACGCCGATACCTATGCCCAAGAAGTGGCTAAGGCGCTTGAAGACGCCGGCCTGCGCGCCAAGGCTGACCTCAGGAACGAGAAGATCAATTACAAGGTCCGCGAACACAGCCATGCCAAGGTGCCGGTGATCCTCGCTGTCGGTGGCCGCGAGGCGGAAGCCCGTACCGTCAGCATCCGCCGGCTCGGGTCCAATGACCAGACCGTGGCGGGACTTGAAGAGACCGTTGCAGCCCTGAAAGCCGAGGGTATGCCCCCGGCATGACGCGGTAGGGCTGGTTGATTCTAGCCCCTCGCTTTCAACGCTTTATGACGCTATAGTGACCGCCGCCGGAGCGACCCTCCGGCGGCAAATGTCGAAACAGAAATGAAGGAGAGCCGACATACGTAAGGGAAATATGGCGGGCCCCACCAAATCGGATGGGCCACGCATCAACGATCAGATCCGGGAACGCGAAGTCCGTCTGATCGGCGCTGAAGGTGAGAATCACGGTGTAGTCTCGATCCAGAAGGCGCTGGAAATCGCCGCTGATTCGGGTCTGGACCTTGTTGAAATTTCCCCGAATGCCGAACCCCCGGTATGCAAGGTTCTCGATTACGGCAAATTCAAATACGAGCAGCAGAAGAAAGCCAATGCTGCCCGCAAGAATCAACGGACGCAGGAGGTCAAGGAGATCAAGATGCGCCCGGGGATCGATACCCATGACTATGACGTCAAGATGAAGAAGATCCGTGAATTCATCGAAGAGGGCGACAAGGTCAAGGTGACGATCCGTTTCCGCGGACGCGAAGTGGCGCACCAGGATCTCGGCATGGCCGTCCTTGAGCGCGTCGTGACCGAGATGGAGGAAGACGCCAAGATCGAGGCACGCCCGAAGATGGAAGGCCGCCAGATGATCATGGTCATCGCGCCCAAATAACTTCCAGTTGCGGGCATTGCCCCACTTCTGAAACAATGGCCCTGTCGAAACCGGCGGGGCCGTTTCTTTTTTATTCAGTTTCTTTCAGTAAATTGCAGGCAGGACCCCCAAGGAGAAGGCTGATGATCCTTCGCATGGGAAGCGAACGTCTGGACCTGCCGGCGGAAATTGGCCGCATGCACGGGATACCGCGCCGCGTCTATGAACACTGGTGCCGGGTGGCTGCCCTTGAGGACGGCATTCCGACGCTCGCGGCCTTTCATATGAAAGCCGTGGCCTATGCCGATCCCTATATCTGCCTTGTCGGCGTGGAGGAAGACCCGCGCCGATACCGCATGCTGCGCGTGGGCGAAGACCTGATCAGCCATTACGGCGCCGATTTCACCGACAAGTGCCTTGATGAACTGAATGTGCGCAATATCGATGCGATCATCGAGCTTGATAACGACATTGTTGCCACCCGTACACCTATCGCGGCCCTTGTCACCATCGGGCTTCTCGGTATTCCGATCATCCGGCTGAATGGTATCGGCGTTCCACTCGTGGACGAAACGGGACGCATATCCCATATTGTGTCCTGCACCACCCGCGAAATGTTCGGCTTCGGAGTCTGACCTTGCTTGATATCACCGCCATTGCCACCTTTTGCCGCGCTGTTGAGGCCGGCAACCTGACCGAAGCCGCCAAGGCGCTGCATATCACCAAATCGGTGGCCAGCCGTCGTATCCAGGCGCTGGAAGAAGAGCTTGGCGTGCGGCTCCTGAAGCGCTCCACCCGCGGCGTGACGCCCACGGAAGAAGGCACGGCGGTTTACGAGCGCGGGGTGCGGATCATATCTGATCTTGATGACCTTAAAACCGAGGCCGGCTGTGCGCGGCAGCATCTGACGGGCAATATCCGCATGACGGCCCCCAAATCCTTCGGCGAAACCGTGCTGATGGATCCGATCGCCGCTTTCATGCAGGCCAACCCGGGCGTGACGTTCGAACTTGATCTCTCGGACGAGCGGGTGGATGTCACCGGCGGCGGTTACGATCTTGCGCTTCGCATCGCCGCGTCGCTCGATGACAGCGCGCTGATCGCCCGCCGTATCTTGCCGCTCGAATCGCTTGTTGTCGCAAGCCCCGAGTATCTCGAGCGTCGCGGCACGCCGCAGGTGCCGGAAGACCTGAAGGCGCATGACTGCATCTTCTACCGCAATGTGACAGCGAGCGAGCAATGGCGTTTCGATGGCGCCCACGGCCCCATGTCGGTGAAGGTGAACGGACCGCTCATCACCAATTCGGGGGTTGCGCAGGCCCGCGCCGCCATCGCCGGGCTCGGGATTGCCATCCTGCCGCGGTTCTTTGTGCATCAGGCCCTTTGCGACGGGCGGCTGGTGCCCATCCTTGGCGACTGGTTCCGGCGCCCCATGGCGCTTTATGCCCTGTATCCCGAAAAGCGGCTGATGCCGATCAAGGTCGGGGCTTTTGTCGATTTCCTCGCGGACTGGTTCACCGATCCGGATCACCGCAAGGGTCTTTAACGTTTGTCGTTGCACTAATTGCAACGCGACTGTTCGAAGTGGATGGCTAGCGGCGCGCGCACGGCAAGCATATCTTTCGGTCATGACCTGACGGGAAAGGAACCCAGTCCATGACATATCGCCAAATTGCGGGGCTTCTCCCCGCCCAATCGATGGCCGAAGGCGCCGACGCCCGGGTCCATCGCACCATCGGGACGCGCGCACTGAGTGTGCTGGATCCCTTCCTGCTGCTTGATGAGTTCGAGCTTGCCGATACCGCCGCCGGTTTCCCCGATCACCCGCACCGGGGTTTTGAAACCGTGACCTATATGTTCGAGGGCGAGATCGAGCACCGCGATGCCGTTGGCCATCGCGGCGTGATCGGCCCCGGCGACACCCAGTGGATGACCGCCGGGCGCGGCATCGTGCACAGTGAAAAGCCGGTCAAGGGCAAAGGCACCATTCGCGGCCTGCAGCTTTGGGTGAACCTGCCCTCCGCCGACAAGATGATCTGCCCGAAATACCGCGATGCCCGCGCGGCCGATGTGCCGGTGGTGACGGGGGAAGGCTATAGCGCACGACTGATCGCCGGGTTGCTTGGCGGGGCCCGCGGCCCTATCGGCGACATCACCGTGGCGCCTCTTTACGCCATCGTCACGCTGACGGGCGGCAAGGCAATGCTCGATGTGCCGGAGGGCCACACGGCCTTCCTCTATGGCATCAAGGGCAAGGCGCAGCTCGTAAACGGCTATGTGCCGCCGCGGCATCTGGCGGTGCTGACCGACGGTCAAGGCTTTGCCGTGGAAGGCGAGGCGGGGACCGAATTCCTGCTGGTGGCCGCTGCCCCGATCAAGGAGCCGGTCGCCCGTTACGGCCCGTTCGTGATGAACACGGAAGACGAAATCCGCGAAACGCTGAATGAATGGCATAGCGGCATGTTCGTCAAAAATATGCGCGCCGATTTCCACAAAAGCGCGTGAGATATCACTCCGACAGCAGGGCACAAGAAAAAGGGCCGGTAAAAACCGGCCCTTTTGCGTTTCCGTGCTGTGCCTCAGCGCAGGATCGAGCGCAGGTGACGCGCTGCGAAGCTCAGCTTCGAGACCGAGAGCGCGCCTGAGGTTTTCAGGTCGTCCACAAGGCGCGTCGCCCGGATGATGCGGGTCTGCTCGTCTTTCAGCCAGTCACGGGTGGCAACTGCCGCCGTCTTCTTGTCGGCGCCGGTGCAAACCGCGAGCGCAAGGCTGCGCTGCTGGTCCGACAGGTCTTCGAGAAGTGAGCGGACAGCGAGCACATCCCAGTGATCGTGCGTCTGGATACGTTCGGCGCGCTGGCGCAGCCAGTCGAACCCGAGCGCATCGCCAAGGGCGAAATGCACCTCGGCCGCATAGTCGATCTTTTTGCCGGAATCCTCGGCCACCGCAATGATGTCGGGGCCATCACGCAGCACCTCGAAGCCCGCCACGAAGGTGGCAAGGTCGTGGCCCACGCCCTCGGCCTTGAAGGCGTCGCGGCGATGGACGAAGGTTTCGCGCACAGGGGCGGAAAGGATGTCGGCCGAGATATCGAACAGGTCCCGGACCTGGCCCTTGTAACGGCCGATCAGCGCTTTCACGTCGAACGGCTGGGGCAGGTTGCGCAGCATCCACAGGACCTGCGACTTCAGGCTGTCGGACACCGACTGGTGCATGTCATACTGCAGGCGCGCTGGGACATGGTAATCAAGCGCATTGATTGCCTGCCAGTGCGACTTCAGTTCGAACACCTCGCGCACCACCACAAAGGCAGCGACGATATCTTCGACCGCGAGCCCGGTTTCTTCCTTGATCTCATAGACAAAGGTGAGGCCGGCCCAGTTCACCACTTCGTTCGCGAGAACGGTGGAGACAAGCTCGCGCTTCAGGCGGTGGGCCTTCAGCTCGTCGGCGAA
Organism: Pseudokordiimonas caeni; assembly: GCF_026719705.1. Lineage (GTDB taxonomy): Bacteria > Pseudomonadota > Alphaproteobacteria > Sphingomonadales > Kordiimonadaceae > Gimibacter > Gimibacter caeni. Next base: position 535,896 of record NZ_JAPPRR010000002.1, read on the forward strand.
GCGCTCGCGCAGTACCGGCGGGAAGCCCCATTCGAGTTCCGGTGTCAGCACAGGATCATCGATCAGATGGCCTTTGATCAGGACGTCCGACAGCGACATTTTCGCGTAGGACATGAGGATCGCAAGCTCCGGCCGGGTCAGGCCGCGGTCGTTGGCGGCAAGCTCGGCGAAACCTTCGTCCGAAGGCAGGCCTTCGATCTCGCGGTTCAGCGTGCCATCGCGTTCGAGCGTGCGGATCAGGCCCAGATGATATTCGCGTGCCTTGGTCGCCTGCGCTTCGGCAAGCGAAATCGCCTGCGTCTGCAGATAGTTGTCCGAAAGCACGATGGCGGCCACATCGTCCGTCATGGCAGCGAGAAGAGCGTCGCGGTCTTCCCGTTTCAGCGTGCCGCGCGAGATGGCTTCGGTGAGGAGGATCTTGATATTGACCTCCTTGTCCGAGCAATCCACACCGGCCGAGTTATCGACAAAGTCGGTGTTGCCACGACCGCCGCGGCGACCCCACTCGATGCGGGCGCGCTGGGTCATGCCGAGGTTGCCGCCTTCGCCGACGACCTTGGCTTTCAGTTCCTTGGCCGTCACCCGCACCGCATCGTTGGCGCGGTCGCCGACCTGGGCGTCGCTTTCATCCGACGCGCGGACATAGGTGCCGATACCGCCGAACCACAGCAGATCAACTTCCGCCTTCAGGATGGCGTTGATGAGCGCGTTCGGCGTCAGGCTTTCGGCGTCGGTCTTCAGCCAGTCGCGCACTTCGGCGGAAAGCGGGATCGATTTGGCCGAGCGGGCAAAGATGCCGCCGCCTTTGCTGATCAGCTTCTTGTCATAGTCTTCCCAGGTCGAGCGCGGCAGGTCGAACATGCGCTTGCGCTCGTTCCACTGTGCGGCGCTGTCGCCGGGCGTGGGATCAAGGAAGATATGCATATGGTTGAAGGCAGCCTTCAGGTGCAGCGTCTTCGAGAGAAGCAGGCCGTTGCCGAACACGTCGCCAGCCATGTCGCCGATACCGACGACGCTGAAAGCGTCATGCTGGGTGTTAATCCCCATTTCGCGGAAGTGGCGCTGGACGCTTACCCAGCCGCCGCGTGCGGTGATGCCCATCTTCTTGTGGTCATAGCCCGCCGAACCGCCCGATGCGAAGGCATCATCCAGCCAGAAATTATGGCCGGTCGAAATGCTGTTCGCGATATCGGAGAAGGTGGCCGTACCCTTGTCGGCGGCAACCACCAGATAGGGGTCGTCGCTGTCGCGGCGCACCGTATCCTTCGGCGGCACCACCTCGTTCAGCACAAGGTTATCGGTGACCGAAAGAAGGCTTGAAATGAAGCTCCGGTAGCATTTCACGCCCTCGGCGAACCAGGCGTCGCGGTCGGAAGCCGGCGGCAGCTGCTTCGGATAGAAGCCACCCTTCGCCCCTTGCGGCACGATCACGGCATTCTTCACCTGCTGGGCTTTCACAAGGCCCAGCACTTCGGTGCGGAAATCCTCGCGGCGGTCGGACCAGCGCAGGCCACCGCGTGCAACGGGGCCGGAGCGCAGGTGAACGCCTTCAACGCGCGGGCTATAGACCCAGATTTCGGCAAAGGGACGCGGCAGCGGTGCTTCCTTGACCTCGCGCGAGCGGATCTTGAAGGCGAGCGCGCGTTCGTCCGCCCCTTCGATCACACCCGGCTGGTAGAAGTTGGTGCGCATCGTGGCCTGCACGACATTGAGGTAAGCCGACAGGATACGGTCCTGATCGAGGCTCGATACCCCCTCAAGCGCCTTTTTCACGCTTTCCGTTGCCTTCTCGATCAGGGCCTTGCGGTCCTTTTCCTTGATGGCGGGGTCGAACTGGGCATGGAACAGCGTCAGGATATGGGCTGCCACGTCGGAATGTTCGACGATACAGTCGGCGATATAATCAGGCGTGTAGCCAAGACCGAGCTGACGCAGATATTTGCCATAAGCGCGCAGGATCACGATGTCGCGCCAGCCGAGGCCGGCGGCAAGCACCAGCCGGTTGAAGCCGTCGTTTTCCGCCGTACTGGCCCAGACGCGCAGGAACAGGCCCTCAATGAGCGGCCGGATCACATCCATCGGCGAGCCGATACCGCTCGCGCGTTCCAGCGTGAAATCATGGATATAGCCGCCGGCATGATCGGCAAGCTCGTAGCTATATTCGCCAAGCACGCGGAAACCCATATTTTCAAGGATCGGCATGCAGTTCGAAAGCGCGACAAGGCTGGTGCCGTGATAGAGCTTCAGCCGGTAGCGGTTTTCACCGTCGGCGAGATGGCGGTAGAAATCGACACGCAGGTCGTCCTTGCCGTCCACTTCCTCCAACTGGGTGATATCGAACGCCGCCTGGCCGGGGGCGAAGCTTTCGCGGTAGGCGGCCGTGAAACGGTCCTTGTACTTATGATGCAGGCGGTTGCCGGCTTCCTCGCCAAGGCGGGCGACAAGCTCGCTCGACAGGCGGTCTGTCCAGCCTTGGGCGGCTTCGGCAATCTGGCGGTTGATGGCGTCGGGGTCCGCCTTCGGCACGCTGCCGGGCTTGGTGCGGATGATGAAATGCCAGCGCGCGAGAGCCGATTCGGAGAGATTGGCGTAGTAAACCGAAATCTCGCCCTTGTAGGCGTCGCACAGGATCTGCTCGACCGCGGTCCTGAGGCCCGAGTGGTAGTTTTCACGCGGTACATAGACGATGGCTGATACGAACCGCTCGAACCGGTCGGGGCGGACGAAGGCACGCGGGCGCGGGCGCTCGGTCAGCTGCAGGATGCCGAGGGCGGTATCGAGAAGCCGGTCCTCGCCGATCTGGAACAGTTCGTCGCGCGGGAAGGTCTCGAGGATATGGTCGATCGACTTGGCGGCGTAGGAGCGTTCCTTGAACTGGGTGCGCTTCTTGACATTCGCGACCTTCTGGCGAAGGAGCGGCACATCGCGGGCAAATTCGCTGTAGGAAAGCGAGGTGAAAAGCCCGATGAAGCGGCGTTCGCCGACGGCGCGGCCCTCGGCGTTGAAAATCTTCACGCCGATATAATCGAGGTGCGAGGTGCGGTGCACGGTCGATTTCACGTTGGCCTTGGTGATGATCACCGGCTCGGGGCGCGACAGGAAGTGGCGGATTTCCGGCGACATCTGGGTCAGGCCGTCGCGGTCCCGAAGGACGTTCCGGTTGGCATCGCGCAGGATGCCAAGGCCGGAGCCGTCAACTTGCGTGAAATCGAAGGTATCTGCGTCGCCTTCGAAGCGATATTCGCGGAAACCGAGGAAGGTGAAATGGTCGGCTCCGAGCCAGCGCAGGAAGCGGATCGTTTCGTCCACCTGTTCCTGCGGCAGCGGCGGCGGGTTGACGGTGAGTGAGGCAACCGTCTCGTCGATCTTGGCGAGCATGCCCTTCCAGTCCACCACGCAGGCGCGGACGTCGCCAAGGATCGCGGTCAGCTGGGCATCGATTTCCTGCAGGGATTCCTTGTCCGACTGGGCATCGATTTCGATGAACATGTAACTTTCGCGGCGGGCATCGTCGCCCCCCACCTTCACGCGCTTGCCCTTGTCGTCGCGCACGATGCCGATGATCGGGTGGTGCATCATGTGGATGCGGTGGCGCATCGTCTGGCTGAGGCCGCCGGTGATTGAATCAACAAGGAACGGCATGTCGTCATTGATGATCTGGATGACCGTATGGCGCGTTTCCCAGCCGGCCTTTCCGCCGCGCGGGTTGGAAATCAGCACCGTCGGCTTGCCCGGCGTGCGCTTGGCGGAAGCCTCGTACATGCCGTGGGCGATGGCGAAAAGCGTTTCGCCCGGCCATGACAGAAGGTCGTCGGGCCCGGTGGCATAGAAGGCGTCGACGAATTCAAGGAAGTCGGCAAGCGTTTCGCCTGCCATGCGCTCATGGGCTAGCCGGCCAATGTCGGCAATCTTCTGCTGGCGCGGATCGGTGCTGGTCACGATTTCTGGTCCCCTGGTGCCGTCCTGGCGGCACGGCTCCATGATGTTTTTATGTTCAGGTAAAGGTCTGGCGGCGCAAGATTGCCGTCAGCTGGCTGGGGTCCGTCTTGGCAATGCCAAGCGGCTCTAACTCTCCGTCGTCGTTGCGGCGGGCGAGAAGGAGGCAAATGTCGTCGCCGGGCGGGGCCTCGGCGGCGAGGTCTTCAAGACGGCGGGCGGGCATGGCCGCCACCATCGACCGGATGCCGGAAAGCGGGTCGCGCATGGCACGTCCACCGCGTTTGCGGCGGCGGGAGCTGCGTTCTTCGCGCACACAGCCCTTGATGCCGCCCGGCATCTTGATCAGGAACTCGGGAAGGTCCTCTGCCCGCACGCCGTTCTTCACGGCATGGGCGAGGGCGGCGGCATATTCGGTGAGCCGCGTCTTGTCATAATTCTTGCCGAAAACGAGTTTCAGCACCGGCGTGAAGGGCGCGCGGGCCTGCGCCTTGATGCCAGCGTCGCCGAGAAGCGCTTCGAAGCTTGCAGGGTCGCTGTCGGCCTGTTCGTAAATCGCCAGTGCGCGGCCAAGGGCGGCATACAGGCTTTCGCGGCCGCCTTCATCCATCCTGACCACTTTTTTGGCAGCCGCCACGCCTTCGCCGACGGCCTCGGCAAGTGCGGGCGGCAGGGCTGCTTCAAGCCGGAAATCGGCAACCGGCATCGAGACGGCAACCGGCGCTTCGGCAGCCGGCGCCGGTGTTGCGGGTGTGTGGAATTCGGCGAGGCCTTCGGTGCTGTGGCGGCGGAAGGTTGCCACCACCATCAGGAACTGCACACCGTCGCCGTCCAGCGACAGCGGCAGCATGATGCCCCGGCTTTCAACCCGGTCTTCGGTGAATTCGAACTCGGCGGCCCGGAAAGCGGGCGACTCGGCCGACAGGAGCTGCACCAGTTCGTGCGCAAAGCCTTCGCCGATTTCGGAAAGGTCGTGGCCCTTGGCAACCGGATGATCGATCAGCACGGCGAAGCGTTCGCCGATCGCCCGCACGCGATACTGACCGGGAGTCGATACATCCAGAAGCAGGCAGTTTGCCTTGAAGGGGGAAAGGCCTTCTGCCGTCAGGTCGCGGAACAGGGGCATGTCGCGCCCGGCCCGCAGGCTGCGCCAGAATTCGAAAGCGGCCAGATGCAGGCGGCGTTCTTCGCCCACAGCATCCTTGTAGGTGAAGAAGTCGTCCTCTTCCCCCGCCGGTGTGGCGCCCTCAGATGATTCCCATTGGTCTTTATCGTCCATGGCCTTCAAACCATTTGACTTTCGCGGCCCGATGGCTGCGTCCAATGCCCTTGGTATGGCATTCCGGGATGCGCGGTGCAAGGACGATCGGGGATGCGGCCCAACTTTCATGTCCGGTGTTGCATCGCTGCCAAGGCTTGAAGGCGACCGGCTTTTACGCCACATAGGAACGAGAGGGGACCACAACAACAGATCATCGAGGGACGGGTATGGCGATCAAGCGCTTCGAAAGCCTCACGGCTATGTTTTTCGAGCAGGCGGCGGCGCGCGGGGATGCGCCGTTCCTGTATGCCAAAGAGGAAGGCCGCGGCTGGGTGCCGATGAGCTGGCGGCAGGTGGCGGGCGATGTGGCGCGGCTTGCCGATGTGCTGACAGGCCTTGGCATCCGCGCTGGCGACCGGGTCGTGCTCGTCAGCGAAAACCGGCCCGAATGGTTCGTCTCCGACCTTGCTATCATGGCGGCAGGCGCGATCAGCGTGCCGACCTACACGACCTATACCGAACGCGATTATCTGCACATTATCGAAAACAGCGGTGCCAGGGCGGCGATCGTGTCCACCAAGGCGCTGGCCCGCACATTCCTGAAGGCGGCGCACCAGTCGGATATCCTCACCCATGCCATCGTGATCGAGGAAGCCGGGATCGGCCAGAGCCTCAACTGCGAAGTCCATCGGTGGAACAAGGTGATGGCGAATGCCGAGCCCGACCTTGAAGCCCTGCAGGCCCGCGCTTCCACGATCACGCGCGATGATCTCGCCTGCCTGATTTACACAAGCGGCACGGGCGGCGCACCGAAGGGCGTGCAGCTTTCGCACGGGGCTATCCTTTCGAACTGCGAAGGGGCGGCGAAAGTGCTCGAGACCATCGGGCTTGAAAACAATGCCTTCCTGTCGTTCCTGCCGCTTTCCCACGCTTACGAACATACCGCAGGCCAGTTCCTGCCGGTCGCTACAGGTGCGGAAATCTGGTACGCCGAAGGACTTGAAAAGCTTGCCGCAAACCTTGAGGAAGCCAAGCCTACCGTGATGGTCGTGGTGCCGCGCCTGTTTGAGCTTCTTCGTGCGCGCCTGATGCGCGCGATTGAAAAGGAAGGCGGGCTCAAGGCCAAGCTTTTCGACAAGGCGCTGGAGCTTGGCCTCAAGCGCAAACGCGATGGCCAGCCGCTGTCGCTTGTCGAGAAAGTCATCGACAAGGGGCTCGATCTCACCGTTCGCAAGAAGGTGCGTGAACGTTTTGGCGGGCGCCTGAAGGCGCTTGTTTCGGGCGGCGCGCCGCTTTCGCCTGACGTCGGTTATTTCTTTGCAGCCTTTGACCTGCCGCTTCTTCAGGGGTACGGCCAAACCGAGGCGGCGCCTGTCATTTCGGTCAATCCGCCGGCTGCCCCGCGCATGCATACTGTCGGCAAGATTCTCGACGGCGTCGAGGTGAAGATTGCCGACGACGGCGAGATCTGCGTGCGCGGCGAGCTTGTCATGAAGGGCTATTGGAACGACGAGAAGGCGACGAACGCCGTGATCATCGATGGCTGGCTGCATACTGGCGATATCGGGCGGCTGGATGAGGACGGCTATCTCGAGATCACCGACCGCAAGAAGGACATCATCGTCAACGACAAGGGCGATAATGTGAGCCCGCAGAAGATTGAAGGCATGCTGGCGCTTGAGGATGAAATCGCCCAGGCGATGATCTTTGGCGACCGCCGGCCGCATCTTGTGGGGCTGATCGTGCCGGATGCCGAATGGGCCCGCGAATGGGCGGCCAAGCATGGCAAGGGCAGCGATATGGAGGCCCTGAAGGCCGATCCCGATTTCCGCAAGGCGGTGGATGCGGCGGTGGCGCGGGTCAATATGCGGCTCTCGAATGTCGAGAAAGTGCGCAAGTTCGCCTTCGCCGACGAGGCTTTCTCGGTCGAGAATGAACAAATGACGCCGACCCTGAAGGTGCGGCGCCATATTGTTTCGAAAGCCTACAAGGAGCGGCTGGAGGCCCTTTACTGACGGCAAGGGCCTCGCCTGCTGTTCACTCAGCCTTGCTTGCTGATCAACACCTGATGCGGGAAGGGGATTTCGATCCCGTTTGCATCGAAGGCTTCCTTCACTGCGCGGGTCGTATCGAATTTCACGTCCCAGTAATCGGTGCTAAGCGCCCAGACACGGACGATAAGATCCACGGAACTGGCGCCCAGCGCGCCAACCACCAGCTGCGGCGCCGGGTCTTTCAGAATACGGGTGTCGGCCTCGATCACGCTGCGGATGGCATCGAACGCCTTACCGATATCCATGCCGTAGCCGATGCCGAAGCTCATATCGACCCGGCGGGTTTCGTGGTAGCCGAAGTTGCGGATGGCTGCGCCCCAGATCATGCCGTTCGGCACGGTGACGCGGATATTGTCGGGCGTATCCAGCTCGGTCGTGAAAAGGGTGATGCCCTTGGCGGTGCCGGCAAGCCCGGCGACCTCGATATAATGGCCGACGCGGAACGGGCGGAAAATGAGAAGCATCACGCCCGCCGCCACGTTCGAGAGCGTGCCTTGCAAGGCGAGGCCGATCGCGAGGCCAGCAGCACCGAAGACAGCGACAAGGCTCGTCGTCTCGACCCCGAACTGGCCGAGTACGGCGATGATGGTGACACCGATCACCACATATTTGACGAGGCTGCCGAGGAATTCCGAAACGGTTTCGTCGATCCGGCCGGTGCGGCCAAGTGCTTTCGTGGTCAGGCGGCGGGCACGGCCGGCGAGCCAGAAGCCGATGATGAGAATAACAACGGCGCCCAGCACGCTGAGGCCGTAAGTGGTGGCGAGCAGCATGAGCTGGTCGACGAGGTCGCGAATCTGCGCTTCATCCATGGGGGAAGTCTCCTAGAACTGATGGATCGCGCCGGATTATGCGCGACAAGCAGCGGGGATTGAAGGGAAAAATCCCGACTTTTCCGACTCAGGTGCTGATGGCGGCGAGGCTGCGCTCGATGAGCGCCGAAGCCTCGCGGAGGGCGGGCACGAGTGTACTGACCGCTCGCTCGCGGGTTCCTTCGGCATAGGGCATGGCGAAATTGAGCGCTGCCTGCACCCGGCCACTGCGATCCTTCACGGGTACGGCGAGCGAGCAGAGGCCACGCTCGAGTTCTTCCTGCACATAGGCATAGCCCTGCACACGGACCTTCATGATTTCCTGCCGGAGCTGGGTCTTGTCGGTGATCGTGAGATCGGTACGCGGGCGGACGTCGGCACGCGCCAGCCATTCGTCAAGCGCCGCATCCGGCTGGCCGGCCAGAAGCACGCGGCCCATCGAGGAACAATGGGCCGGCAGCCGCGCGCCGACACCCAGCGTCACGGCCATCACCTTCCGCGCTGCCACGCGCTGCACATAGACGATATCGGCGCCGTCAAGCACCGACATCGAGCAGCTTTCATGCACGCGGCGGACTAGGTCTTCCATGAAGGGCAAGGCAATCTCGGTGATCGGCAGGGCGGAGAGATAGCTGAAGCCGAGATCGAGGATGCGGGGGGAAAGGCTGAACTGCCGGCCCGACTGGCGGGCGTAACCCAGATATTTGAGCGTCAGGAGCACGCGGCGCACCACGGCGCGCGACAGGCCGGTGGCGTCCGCCAGTTCCGACTGGCTCATCTGCGCGCTTTCATTGAAGGCGCGGATGACCATCAGGGCGCGGTCCAGCGACTGCAGATAATCGGGGCCGTCCGTGAAGGCCTTGTCCATTTCCTCGCTCATGATTCCTCCCGCCGCACACGGCTGAACTGTGGTTGACAGTCTCCGCTCTTGCGCGTAATTTTACAAGATACGAATTATCGTTCGCATAACGCACAAAACAAGTCAAGTCCCAGCGTGTCCGGAGCCCGATATCATGGCCTTCAGCCTGACCTATTCGACCATGTTCAACCCGCCAGCCGAAATGCATGACCGGTTCGAGGCTGCTGCCACACGGGTGCGCGCTGGCCTCGGTGTCCGGCATGGCCTGTTCATCGGCGGCAAGGATGTGAAGGCAGCGTCCTACGTCTCTGTCACCAGCCCCATCGATACCGGCCTTGTGCTTGGCGAATTTGCGGAAGCGACGGTCGCGGACGTGGATGCGGCTGTGGCGGCGGCAAAAGCGGCGTTTGAAGGCTGGCGCAAGACATCTGTTGCGGACCGGCTCGCCCTCATGCGCCGCACCGCCGATATTATCGAGGAACGGGTTTACGAGATGGCGGCAGCGGTCGCCCTCGAGGTTGGCAAGAACCGTATGGAAGCCTTGGGCGAAGTGCAGGAAACTGCCGATTTCTTCCGCCATTATGCCGATGATTTTGAAGCGAATGGCGGGTTCGACCGCAAGCTGCCGAACGACCCGCTCGAAGGCTGGGTTTCCACCAACCGGTCGGTGATGAAGCCGCACGGCGTGTGGGCGGTGATCGTGCCTTTCAACTTCCCCTTCGCGCTCGCCGGCGGGCCGATTGCAGCGGCGCTTGTCACCGGCAATACGGTTGTCCACAAAGGCGCGCCCTCCACGCCCTGGTCGGGCCGGATGCTGGCGGATTGCCTGCGCGATGCCGGGTTGCCGGCGGGCGTGTTCAACGATCTGGGTGGCGGCAGCGACGAGGTCGGCAAGGCGCTTGTCGGGCACAAGGATGTAGGTGGTGTCACCTTCACGGGTTCGCACGAAGTCGGCATGGCTATCCAGCGCCAGATGCTTTCCGGCAAATATCCGAAGCCGGTGATTGCCGAAATGGGCGGCAAGAATGCCTGCATGGTGACGAAGCATGCGGACCTTGAACGCGCTGTGCTCGGCTGCTCGCGTTCCGCCTTCGGCCTTTCGGGCCAGAAATGCTCGGCGCTTTCACGCATCTATGTCGACAATGTTGTTGCAGACGACTTTATCGCGCGCCTTACCAAACAGGTGGAAAGCCTTGTAGTTGGCAACCCGCTTGAAAAGCCGGTCTATATGGGGCCGGTCGCCACGAAGGAAGCCTACGAACGATACAAGCGCCTCCTTGCAGAATTGGCATCGAACGGCGGCAAAATCCTTGCGGGCGGCAGCCTGCTGACGGAAGGCGATTTCGCCAAAGGCTATTTCGTGGCACCGACCCTTGTGGAAGCGCCTGCCGACCATCCGTTGTTCGCGCGCGAGCTTTTCCTGCCCATCCTGATGGTGGCGCGGGTGGCCTCTAACGAGGAAGCCATGGCCCGCATCAACGACACACCGCTTGGCCTCACCGCTGGCGTCTTCGGCAATGCTCAGGAGGTCGACTGGTTCCTCGATCATGTGGAGGCCGGCGTCACCTATGTGAACCGGCCGCAGGGGGCAACGACCGGTGCCTGGCCCGGTTACCAGCCTTTCGGCGGCTGGAAGGGCTCGGGCAATACCGGTTGCGCCATCGCCAGCTTCTATTATCTGCCGCGCTACATGCGCGAACAGTCCCAGACCGTGGTGGAGTGACGTTTGAATGGCTTTGATGTCGCTCCCGGAGGCGATCCGCCTCCATGTGAAAGACGGCATGAGCGTGGCGCTTGAAGGCTTCACGCATCTCATTCCTTTTGCGGCCGGGCACGAGATCATCCGGCAGGGTATCCGTGGCCTGCACCTGATCCGCATGACACCGGACCTGATCTACGACCAGATGATCGGCGCGGGTGTTGCCGACCGACTGACTTTCAGCTGGGGCGGTAATCCCGGTGTCGGCTCGCTGCACCGGCTGCGCGATGCGGTCGAGAACGGCTGGCCCGTGAAGCTTGAAACATTCGAACATAGCCACGGCGAGATGGCTGCGGCCTATACGGCGGGCGCGGCACGCCTACCCTTTGCCGTGATGAAAGGCCATTCGGACAATGATCTCGCAGCGCATCAGTCGGGCCGGACGACTAAAATGGATTGCCCCTTCACCGGGGCGCCGGTCACAGCCGTGCGCGCTGTGAACCCGGATGTCACCATCCTCCATGCCCAAAAGGCGGACCGTGCCGGCAATGTGCTCATTGAAGGCATCGTGGGCGCCGTGAAGGAAGCGGCCTTCGCAGCGGGCAAGGTGATTGCGACCGTCGAACAGGTGGTCGATGACCTTGGTGCCGAGAAGAATGCGGTGATCCTGCCGCACTTCCTCGTTTCCGCCGTCGCCTGCGTGCCGGGCGGGGCGTATCCGAGCTATGCCATGGGCCATTATGACCGCGACAACAGCTTCTATATCGCGTGGGACGATATCGCCCGCGACCGCGACGGCTTCACCGGCTGGATCGCCGATCATGTGACGGGTGTGGCCGACCATCGCACCTTCCTTGAAAAGCTGGGGGTCGTGGCATGAGCTATACACTCGATGAAATGATGACCGTCGCCGCCGCCCGGCAATTGAAGGATGGCGCCGTGTGCTTCGTGGGCATCGGCCTGCCGTCCGCTGCCTGCGTGCTGGCGTCCCGCACCCATGCTCCGAACCTTGTGCTGATCTACGAATCAGGCACGGTCGAAACAGCGCCCGAGGTTCTGCCCCTGTCGATCGGGGATGGCGAACTGGCGGCCACTGCTACCTCCGTGGTGCCGCTCCCTGAAATTTTCAGCCATTATCTGCAGGGCGGGCGCATCGATGTGGGGTTCCTGGGCGCTGCGCAGATCGACCGGTTCGGCAACCTCAACAGCACGGTGATCGGGCCATATGATGCGCCCAAAACCCGGCTGCCGGGCGCGGGCGGTGCACCCGAGATTGCGACCCACGCGAAGGAAATCCTCATCGTGATGCGAATGACGAAGCGGGGCTTTGTAGACAGCCTTGCCTTCCGTACCTCGAGCGGCCACCTTGCCGGCAACGGCGAGCGCAAGGCAAAGGCCTATCCGGGCCACGGCCCGCAAGCGCTTGTTACCGATTTCGGCATCCTGCGCCCCGATCCGGAGAGTGACGAACTGGTGCTGACCGAGCTTTTCGAGGGCGTGAGCGCGGCGGATGCCGTTGCCGCCTGTGGCTGGCCCCTTCGGGTGGTGGACAGTCCTACCCGCGTCGTCCCGCCAAGCGACACCGAACTTGAAACCCTGCGCGCCCTCAATGCGCGCACCAAAGCGGCCCATGCGGCCAAAGTAACCCTTAGCCTGAACTGACGAGACAGATCATGAAGAATCCTCATATCAAGACCGCCCTTCCCGGCCCCAAGGCGCAGGAAATGCTTGCCCGCGACAAGGCGGTGATTTCGCCTTCCTATCCGCGCGACTATCCTTTCGTGATGAGCCACGGCAAGGGCGCCGAAGTCTGGGATGTGGACGGCAACCGTTTCCTCGATTTCATGTCGGGGATCGCCGTTTGCTCCACCGGTCACGCGCACCCCAAGGTGATCGGCGCGATCCGCGAGGCGTCGGAGAAATTCCTGCATATCTCGTCGGACTATTGGCACGACTATCAGGTACGCCTTGGCGAGACGATGAACCGGCTGGCCCCGATGGGCGAGCCCGTCCTTTCCTTCATGTGCCAGTCAGGCACTGAAGCGGTGGAAGGGGCTTTGAAGCTTGCCCGTTACGTTTCGGGCCGTCCGCGCGTGCTCGCTTTCCTTGGCGCTTTCCATGGCCGCACCATGGGCAGCCTGTCCTGCACGGCGTCCAAATATACCCAGCAGAAGGGCTTCTTCCCGACCATGCCGGGCGTAACCCACGTGCCCTACCCGAATCCGTACCGCCCGCTTTTTGCCGGTGACGACCAGGGCCAGGCGGTGCTGAATTATATCGAAAACATCCTTTTCGCCTCCAACGTGCCGGCGAATGAGGTGGCCGCCATCCTGATCGAGCCCGTGCAGGGTGAAGGCGGCTATATCACCCCGCCCAAGGGCTTCCTTGAAGGCCTGCGCGCGCTTTGTGACAAGCACGGCATCTTCCTGATTTTCGACGAGGTCCAGTCGGGCGTTGGTCGCACGGGCAAGATGTTCGCGGCCGAACATACCGGCGTGAAGCCCGATATCATGACGCTCGCCAAGGGGCTTGGCTCCGGCATGCCGATCGGCATGGTGGTTGCGAAGAAGCCGATCATGGAAAAATGGGCTCGTGGCGCGCACGGCAACACCTATGGCGGCAACCCGGTTTGCTGTGCGGCGGCCCTTGCCACGCTTGAGCTTGTGGAGGCCGAATATGCAGCGAATGCGGCAAGCGTTGGTGCCTATTTCACCGAGCGCCTGAAGGATCTCGCTACCCGCTTTGACGTGATCGGCGATGTGCGCGGGCCGGGCCTGATGATCGGCATGGAACTGGTGGAAGACAGGGTCAGCAAAAAACCCGCGACAAAACTTTGCGATGCCCTCCTGACACGGGCTTTCCATAACGGCCTGTTGCTTCTATCGTGCGGGATCAGCACCGTCCGCTTCATTCCGCCCCTGATGATTTCAAAGGCGGATGTGGACGAGGCCATGACCATCATCGAGGCAAGCCTCGCGGAGGTTCTGGCCGAGAGGAATTGATCGCACGCCAGTGTGGGCAGGGAGGCCCGGATGACAATGAGGACAAAACGGTTTCAAAAAATCCTGATGATCGGCGCAGGGCTCATGATGATGGCCCCGGCAACGGTTGCGCAGGACGGCGCCAAGCGCCAGCCGGTCCTCAAGAGCCTCACCCTGCCCCACAGCTATTATTGGCGGGAAATGTATCTGCCGCAGCTGACGGCCGGGCCGTCGTCTGTCGCTTTCACACCGGATGGCAAGGCGCTCGTCTATTCGATGGGTGGTTCGCTTTGGCGGCAGGAGCTGGATAGCGACGAGGCGGTCGAACTGACGCACGGGCCGGGCTATGATTACCAGCCCGATGTGTCGCCCGATGGACGCTACGTTTATTTCGTGCGGCACAGCGAGGACAGCCTGCAGCTGATGCGGCTGGATATGGAACAGGGGCTTGAAGCCCGGCTTTCCGACGGACGGGACACCTATCTGGAGCCGCGCGTGAGCCCGGATGGTCGCCGCCTCGCTTTTGTGTCGACCCGTGGCACCGGCCAGTTCAACCTGTTTGTCGCGAATGTCGATGAAAACGGCCTCACGGGCGTGCGCAGTGCGGTGCTGCCGCGCCAGAGCGCCATCGACCGCTATTATTATGCGGTGGAGGACCATGCCATCAACCCGAGCTGGTCGCCGGACGGCGAGCGGCTGCTTTTCGTCACCAACCGCGAGATTGCGTGGGGCAGCGGGGATGTCTGGTCGGTGTCTTCCCGTGATCCGGCGGACGTTCGCAAAGTTGTCTCGGAAGAAACGACATGGGCGGCGCGGCCCGAGATTTCACCCGATGGCAAGCGGGTGCTTTATGCAAGCTATGAAGGCCGCCAGTGGCATCAGCTGTGGCTGACCAACCGCCAGGGCCAGTCGCCCATGCCGCTCACCTTCGGGGATTTCGACCGCAAGAATGCGCGCTGGTCGCCGGATGGCAAGCAGGTCGCCTTCATCAGCAACGAGACAGGCGGCCTGACGCTTTGGGTTCTTGACATGGTTGGCGGCGCGATGCGGCAGATCACGGCGACAAGCCGGGTGCCGCGCATGACGATGCGGCCGCTTGCCGTGCATCTGGCCGATGAAGCAGGCCAGCCCTTGCCGGCGCGGGTCAGCGTGATGGGGGCGGACGGGCGCTATTATGGCCCGGTCGACGCCCGCATGCATGCCGATGATGCCTTCGTCGCGGCGAAGCAAAGCCAGGAAACCCGCTATTTCCACTGCCCCGGTGTGTGCCGCCTGATGGTGCCCGAAGGTGCTGTCACGGTTCATGCCCAGCATGGCTTTGCCCGCACACCCGCCGACGCCACGGTCGAGGTTGGCGAGAAGCCGGCGGAAGCACGCCTCACACTCGTGGCAAACGGCCTGCCCTCCACCTTCGGTACCCATGTGTCGGCCGATCTGCATGTTCATATGAATTATGGCGGTGCGTACAAGCAGACGGTCGAGACGATGGCGGCGGAAGCGAAGGCCGAGGATCTGGACGTCATCTATAATCTCGTCGTGAACAAGGAACAGCGCATCCCGAACGTGGAAGATTTCCACACAGGTGCCGACCGCGTGAACGGCGTGACCGTTTACTGGGGGCAGGAATATCACACCAGCTTCTGGGGCCATCAGGGCCTGTTGCACCTTGATGACCATCTGCTGCTGCCCGATTTCGCGAGCTACCGCCATACGGCCATGGCCTCGCCCTATCCGCATGGCGGCACGATTGCCGATCTGGCGCACGCGCAGAACGCCCTTGTCGGTTATGTGCATCCGTTTGACTGGATGCCCGATCCCGAGGCGCCCGCCGCGCTGTCGCACATGCTGCCGGCGGATGTGGCGCAAGGCCGGGCCGACTATCTCGAAGTTGTCGGTTTCTCGGATCATCTGGCGACAGCCGAGGTCTGGTACAAGTTCCTGAACCTTGGCTACAAGGTCGCGGCAGGTGCCGGCACCGATGCGATGACGAACTATGCGTCGCTGCGCGGGCCCGTTGGCCTCAACCGTGTGTTCCTGCGCGCAGAAAATACCGAGCCTGAAACGCTGAAGGCGGCCCTGAAGGCCGGGCACGGCTTTGTCACGAACGGGCCGCTTGTGGGCCTGCGCGCCGGCGACGTGCGCCCCGGCGACACGCTCAAGGTGGCTGCACCTGGCAAGGTCGAGGTTGAACTGGCGCTGCGCTCGCCCGTGGCGGTGAACCGCGCCGAGCTTGTGTTCAACGGTGAGGTTATCCAGACACTGCAGCTTTCGGATGGAGGCCGCGCCGGGCATTTCCTCGGTGAGATCGACTTGCCGGGCTCCGGCTGGCTTCTCCTGCGCGCTGTGGGGGACGCCGATTCCATCGTTCAGGACATCTATCCTTACGCCACCACCAACCCGGTGTGGGTGGAAGTACAGGACGTGCCCGCACCCGAGGCCAACGCGGATGCGGCATACCTGAAACGCTGGATGGACCGGGTGATCGAAGCAGCAACCGCCCGCAAGGCCGATTTCAACACGGAAGAGGAATTCCGCGCCACGCTTGACTATCTGGAAGCGGCGCGGGCGGCATACGAAGCCAAGATGTAGGACGTTTTCAAGGGGGGATACGATGGGTTTGCGGGGGATCGGCGGCGCGCTGGCGCTGGTGGCACTGGGCATTGCGCCGGTGCTGGCGGATGGGAAAAGGCCGTTCGAGATTGGCGACCTTTATAACCTTGAAGACCTGTCTTCCCCGAGCCTGTCGCCCGATGGTTTCTCGGTTGTTTATTCGGTCGAAACGCGGAATGCCGACGCCGATGCCACGGTCAGCGACCTTTATGTCGCTCCCTACAAGGGCGGGGCAAGGACACAGCTGACCGACACCCCCTTTGCCAGTGAATGGTCGCCCGCCTGGTCGCCCGATGGCCGCTGGATCGCCTTCCTTTCGGATCGCGGCGAGGATGAAACCGCGCAGGTCTGGCTGATGCCGGCCGCCGGCGGGGCCGCGCCCCGGCAGGTGACCAGCCTGTCGGCCGGGATCAGCGATTTCGGCTGGGCGCCGACGAGCGACCGGCTGGTTTTCGTCTCCGAGGGTGAAGCCCCGGCGCCCGAGAAGGACAGCCGCGGCCGCGACAAGCCAGTAAAGCCCATCGAAATCCACCGTTTCCAGTTCAAGGAAGACTATCGCGGCTATCTGACCGACCAGCGCCAGCATCTTTACACTGTTTCACTGGCGGACGGCACCGTGACGCAGCTCACTGACGGTGAAAACGACGCCTGGCTGCCTTCGTGGTCGCCGGACGGCAAGCAGATCGCCTATGTCGCCAAAACGGAAGACGCCAAAACGGCGGACCGAACGCTCAATTACGATATCTATGTGATCGCGCCCGAGGCGGGGGCAAAGCCGCGTCAGATCTCGCAGTTCTCGGGCACCGATGTCGACCCTTACTGGGAAAGCCGTCCCATGTGGTCGCCTGATTCCCGAAAGCTCGTCTGGCTGCGCTCGGGCGAGGATAAATGGATCTATTACAAGCCGTGGGACATGGTGGTGGCCGATGTGGTGACGGGCGAGGAAAGCTATCCCGCCCCGCGTGACCATTTTGTTTACAAGCCGCGCTTCTCGGATGACGGCAAATCGATCATGGCCCTTGTCGAGCAACCGGAAGCCATGTGGCTCGCGCGGATCGACCTTGCGTCCGACAAGGTGACGTATCTGACCTCCGGTCAGCGCTTCGCCTATGATTTCGACATGGCGGCGGGCCGCACGGTCATTCTGGACAGCACCGACACGTCGCCGAATGCGATTTCGGCAGTCGAAAAGAAGCTGCGGCCGATCAGCCGCCACAATGAATTCCTGAAAGGCGTGGAGCTGCGTGCAGCCGAAGACATCAAGCTGATGTCGGACGGCGTTGAAATCCACGCGATGCTCACGAAGCCGGCGGGTTACGAGCCCGGCAAGCGCTATCCGACCATCGTGCGGGTGCATGGCGGGCCGGTTTACCAGTTTTCCCACGAGTTTAACTGGGACTGGCAGGTCTATGCCGCAAACGGCTATGCCGTGCTGGCCGTTAACCCGCGTGGCTCTTCGGGCCGGGGCTTCGATTTCGCCAAGGCCATCTATGCCGACTGGGGCAACGTGGACGTGAAGGACGTGCTCGCCGGGATCGACAAGGCGGTCGAGATGGGCGTTGCCGACCCCGACCGGATCGGCGTGGGCGGCTGGAGCTACGGGTCCATCCTCACCAATTATCTGATCGCATCCGACACCCGCTTCAAGGCGGCGGTATCGGGGGCGGGGGCTTCGAACCCGCTCGCCAACTATGGCCACGACCAATATACCGCGCTTTACGAGCTCGAACTCGGCACGCCCTGGACCAACCTCGAAGCCTATATGCGCACCGGCTACCCGTTCCTGCATGCGGACAGGATCAAGACGCCGACGCTCTTTCAGTGCGCGGAGATTGACTACAATGTGCCGTGCCTCGGGGCCGAGCAGATGTATCAGGCGCTCCGGTCGCTTGATATCGAGACGCGCCTTGTGATCTATCCGGGCCAGAATCACGGCATCACGGTACCGAGTTATCTGGTCCATCGCTTGCAGCAGACGCTCGGCTGGTATAACCGTTTTATGAAGAAGTGAGACTGCGGCCGAAAGAAGCGGCAGTCCGGGGATCTTGGGAGAAAACATGACCAACAGTAACGAGGGCAAGGCGCAGCCGGCCGGAACCGATTCACCTATTCCACTCGGGCTGGCGATACTGCCGCTTCTCTTTCTGATGGCGCTTCTTGCCGGGTCGGTGGCCCTTTTCGGCGATGGGTCCTCGGGCGGGCCGAACCAGATATCGCTGCTCCTCGCCTCTGGTGTGGCCTTCATCATCGGTGGTCGCCGGGGGATGACCTGGCCGCAGATGGAAAAGGTGATCGTGGACGGCATCTCGCTCGCCCTCGGTGCCTGCCTCATCCTTCTGGCCATCGGGTCGCTGATCGGCGCCTGGATGCTGGCGGGCACGGCGCCTGCGCTCATTTACCATGGCCTTGGCATCCTTGATGCGGATTGGTTCTATCCGGCCTCGCTTATCATCTGCGCAATGGTTTCGGTAACGATCGGCTCCAGCTGGACGACCGCCGGCACCATTGGCCTTGCGCTCATCGGTATTGCGCAAGTGATGGGCCTCTCGCTCGAAGTCACCGCGGGTGCCGTTATCTCCGGTGCCTATTTCGGGGACAAGCTTTCACCCCTTTCGGATACCACCAACCTCGCGCCTGCGATGGTCGGCACCGACCTTTTCACCCATATCCGCCATATGCTGTGGACGACAGTGCCCTCGGTGATCATCGCGCTCATCCTCTTCACCATCATCGGTTTCTCGACGAGCCATACGGCAGCTTCTACCGATACGATCGATGCGATCCGCGGGATTCTTTCCACCGAATATAATCTCGGCTGGCCGACCTTCCTGCCGCTCGTGATCCTTCTGTTCCTCGCCTTCCGCAAGTTCCCGGCTTTCCCGACCATCGTGATCGGCGCGCTTGCCGGCTGCACGGTTGCCATCATCTACCAGCCCGGTGTGGTCTCGCAGTTCGGCGACCCCGACGGCACCATGTCGGCCTTTGCGGCTTCCGCCAAGGCAACCTGGATGGCGCTTGCCAACGGTTTCTCGGCGTCAACGGGCGATGAAGCGCTTGACAGCCTCCTGTCGCGCGGCGGCATGTCCAGCATGCTCAACACCATCTGGCTGATCATGACTGCCATGACCTTCGGCGCGTCGATGGAACAGACGGGCCTCCTGCCCAGGATCGTTGAAATACTCCTCAAGGGCGTGCGCGGCACTGGTTCCCTGATCGTGACGACGGTGTTTACCTCAATCGGCATGAATGTGATCGCGGCGGACCAGTATATCGCCATCGTGCTGCCGGGCCGCATGTACCGCATGGAGTTTGCTCGTCGCGGCCTTGCCCCGCAGAACCTTTCGCGGACACTGGAAGACGCAGGCACCATGACCTCGGCGCTCATCCCGTGGAACACCTGCGGTGCCTTCATGGCGGCAACGCTCGGCGTGCCGACCTTCGCTTACGCGCCTTACGCCTTCCTCAATATCCTGAACCCCTTGATGGCCATCTTCTACGGGCTCACCAATATCAAGATCCAGCCGCTTTCACCCGAGGAGGTGAACGAGATCGTGCATCTGGAAGAACATCACGTGGGTGAAGGCCCGATCCGGCATTGAGGCTTCACTCCGGCTTCTTGTAACGGCCGTATTTCTTGAGAAGTTCAACAAGGGCATCCTGCGGGATGCCCTTGACGTACCGGCCATGGGTGCCGGTCATGTCGCGGCCCGCGACGAGCGCATTGACGATGGCTTCTTCGGTCGCCTCCACCGTGCCGAGGAACAGCGGGTCCATCTCTTCGTTGGCGAGCATACTGACAGTCGCAGGCTTGCCCGCCTGCGAGGCCGCATCGTTCGCGGTCGAGAAGGCGAGGAAGATATCCCCCGATCCGTTCCCGGCGTAGGAACCCACCCGCGCCAGCCCCATTGTCGCCCGCCGCGCTAGGCGTGACAATTGATGCGGCAGCAAGGGGGCGTCGGTCGCCACCAGAATGATGATCGATCCCGTATCGGCGTTCGGCCCGGTCGGTGCCTGATAGACCATATCGTCCCTCAGATGCCGCCCCACGGGCACACCGGCCACAGTCAGCGTATCGCGGATGCCGTAGTTTGCCTGTACCAATACCCCGACCATATAAGTCGTGCCGTCCGATTTGATGAGGCGCGAGGCCGTGCCGGTGCCGCATTTGAATTCATGGCAGATCATGCCGGTGCCGCCGCCCGTGGCGCCCTCGGCTACCGGGCCGGATTTCGCTTTCTCGATCGCCTCGAAAACATGTTTCGGCTTCACATGGAAGCCGTTGATATCATTGAGGTGCCCGTCCCATGTTTCGGCAACGATAGGCAGCGACCACCAATAGCCCGAGGCATCGGCACCACCTGCTTTCACGCGCCATTCGATGGCGGCATCGCGCACCACGCCCACGGAATGGGTGTTGGTCAGGAAAATCGGGCCTTCCACAAAGCCTGATTCAGCGATCCAGTGGCTGCCGGTCAGTTCCCCGTTGCCATTCTGCGAGAAGACGGCGCCGAAGACCGGCTTGTCCTGCGTTTCCGTCCCGCGTGGCAGGATGGCGGTGACGCCCGTGCGCACGCCTTCGCCCTCGACCAGCGTTACTTCGCCGACTGTGACGCCTTTCACATCGGTGATTGCGTTCCACGGGCCTGGTGTGCCGCTGAAGGGGATGCCAATGTCACGCGCACGTGGTTCTGCCGCAAGCGCTGTTCCAGCCATCAGGAGTACGCCAAGCGCACCTGCCAAAGTCTTCATCGACCGACCCTCCGTTTTGCGATACCTAGGTGCCCAAGATGATTGCGCGGCGGGGGGCTGGCAACTGAAACGGCCTCCCGTGCGCGACCCGCACGAAAAGAAGGCCCCATGTCCATGCGCGACCCCCGTTACGATATCCTGTTCGAACCCGTGAAAATCGGCCCGGTGACGGCAAAGAACCGTTTCTTCCAGGTACCGCACTGCAATGGCATGGGCCACGCGATGCCGGAAAGCCACGCCGCCATGCGCGAGGTGAAGGCCGAAGGCGGCTGGGCCGTGGTTTCAACGGAAGAATGCGAAATCCACCCGTCGGGTGACGTCAGCCCCTATGTGGAAGCGCGGCTCTGGGACGATCATGATATCCCGGCGCTCAAACTGATGTGCGACAAGGTGCATGCCCACGGCGGCCTCGCAGCGGTGGAACTGACGCACAATGGTCCGACGGCATCGAACCTTTATAGCCGCGAAGTGCTGATCGCGCCGTCGCACCAGCCTTCCAAATATGGCTACCCCGCGCAGGCGCGCGGGATGGACATGGAAGATATCCGCAATTATCGCCGCTGGCACAAGGACGCTGCCATTCGGGGCAAGAAGGCGGGTTTCGATATCATTTATGTGTATGCCGCGCACGACCTGTCGCTTGCCATGCATTTCCTGCAGAAGCGCCGCAACCACCGCACGGATGAATATGGCGGCAGCCTCGAGAACCGCGCCCGGCTCTTACGGGAAGTGCTCATCGACACGAAGGAAGCGGTGGGTGACACCTGCGGTGTGGCGCTTCGCTTTGCAGTCGACGAGCTGATCGGTGCGGGCGGCATCACGGTCGAGGAAGCGAAGGATGTGGTGGCCATGGTTGCCGAGATTCCGGACCTCTGGGATGTCAACCTCGCTGCCTGGTATAATGATTCGATCCCGTCGCGCTTCGCCCCCGAAGGCGCACAGGAGCCTTTCATCAACTGGGTGAAGAGCCTGACCACCAAGCCGGTGGTGGGCGTTGGCCGCTTCACCTCGCCCGATACGATGGTTTCGCAGATCAAACGCGGCGTGATCGATATGATCGGCGCAGCGCGGCCCTCGATTGCCGACCCCTTCCTGCCGAAAAAGATCGAGGACGGCCGGGTGGAGGACATCCGTGAATGCATCGGCTGCAATATCTGCGTCTCGGGCGACATGACGATCACGCCGATCCGCTGCACCCAAAACCCGTCGATGGGGGAAGAGTGGCGCAAGGGCTGGCACCCGGACCGAATCCGCAAGGCCGAAAGCGACGCCCGCATTCTTGTGGTGGGCGCGGGACCGGCCGGGCTTGAAGCCACCCGGGCGCTCGGCGCGCGCGGCTATGAGGTGCATCTCGCTGAAGCCACCCGCGTGCTTGGCGGGCGCGTTGATCGTGAGGCCAAGCTCCCCGGCCTTGCCGAATGGGGCCGGGTGCGTGACTGGCGCGTCGGCCAGATCGACAAGCTGACGAATGTTTCCGTTTACCGCGAATCGCCGCTTGAGGCCGAGGATATCCTCGAATTCGGCGCTTCCCATGTGGTGGTGGCAACCGGCAGCCGCTGGCGCGCCGATGCCTTCGGTCGCTCCGCGCATGGGCCGATCATCACGGAGGGCATTCCGAATGTGCTGACGCCCGACGACATCATGGACGGTGCCGCCCTTAAAGGCCATGTGGTCATCTATGATGACGATTATTTCTATATGGCAAGCGTGATGGCCGAGGTGGCGGCGAAGGCTGGCTGCAGTGTCACGCTGGTGACAAGCGATGACACGATTGCCAGCTGGTCCTCGAATACGCTTGATTACCGGCACATCATGAAGCGGCTTCACAAGGTTGGCGTGAAGATGCTGCCCTCGCTGTCGCTGACCGGATGGGACGGCACCAAGGCCGCGTTCGAGCATAGCTGGTCGGGTACAGAGGAAGTTGTCTCGGGCGACATCATCATCCCCGTGACCATGCGCCTGCCGAACGATGGGCTTTATCTCGATCTTAAGGCACGCGCGGCCGATTGGGCGGAGGCGGGCATTGCATCCGTCAAGGTGATCGGCGACGCCGAAGCACCGGGGCTGATTGCCCATGCCGTTTATGCCGGGCACCGCTACGCGCAGGAACTGGACGGGCCGGACCGCGGCGAGGTCAAGTTCCGCCGTCACCTGCACACGGCGGTGACGCCCTAGGCTTTTTCAGCCGCGAGCTTTTCGGGCGCGGCTGTCTTGGTGGTGGCCGCCTCCTCGCGTTCGCCCACAAGCACGGCGCCCCATGCCCTGAGCTTTTCGAAGCCCCATAGGAAGGCGACGACGCCGGCAAGGGCGAGTGCGATACCGCCCACACCGAGGGCGGCACGTTCGGCCACGCAGGTCCAGACGAACTGCCCGACACAGAGGACGGCAACAAACAGGAGCGTCGGCTTGCGGCCGATAAGCTCCACCACAAACACGCCAAGCGGCGCGCCGAGCGCGACGACGGGGGCGGCAGCCAGCCAGTTTTCATAAACGCCGGGCTGCATGCCGGGCCCGACGGCCTTGACGGCCACGCCAAGAACGGATGTGAAGGCCATGATGACGACAGATGTCGGGATCGCGATCTTCAGGTCGGCACGGGTCAGGAGCACAAGGGCCGCATAGACCACCATGTCGATCCCGACGCCGGTGACGGCGGCGACGGTGGCGCCGGCGCCGAGCCCGAGCTTGACCCCGAGACGGAAATCCCAGCGCTCGTCAAATTCGGTCATGCCGCTGTGGCCGGCGATCTCGTTGATCCGGTAGAAATGCAGGATACCGAAGCTTGCCCAGACGACGGCGAAAATCACCTTGATCCAGAGCTCCGGGATGAAGGGGGCGACAAAGAAGATGCCGAAGGGCGTGCCCATCAGGCTGCCGACCATAGCGCCCTTGAGAAGGCTCCAGGCCAGCGGCTGGCGGCGGGCAAGGATGAAGATCGTCGCACTTGTCATGCCGATGGACTGGACGGCGAAGCTGAAATCGCGGCCGAGGGTCGCTGGCATTTCAAAGAAAAGGACAAGGACGGGGAAGCCGACGGTACCGCCTCCCATGGGCGTCGAGCCGGCCACATAGCTCCCCATCGCCATTGCGGCGGCAATCGGCCAGTGCGCCACCGCATCCGCCCAGCCGCCGAGCCCGAAGTTGAGCCAGGCCCAGGTGGAATAGAAGGCGGCAAGCCACAGGAACCAGACCCAGTAATATTTCTTGCGCGCCGGCAGCAAACTCATGGCGTCTTCACCCTCAGTCATCCGGCCCGCTTCCCCGGGCCGCCCGCCACTTTCTGACGGGTGCCCCTTGAAGGCTAGCAAGAAATTCTAACGGGCGCCTTCGTCCTTGTAGATCACGCCACCCTTCATCACGGCGGCCACATGCTCCACTTTCGACACGTCGCTCATCAGATCGCCTTCCACGGCGACCAGATCGGCATATTTGCCGGGGGCGATGGAGCCCACCTCTTTTTCCCAGCCGAGAAGCTCGGCCGCGGACAGGGTGGCCGAGCGGATGGCCTGCATCGGGGTCATGCCATATTTGACCATATAGGCCATTTGGCGGCCGTTCAGCCCATGCGGATAGACGCCGCTATCGGTGCCATAAGCGATTTTCACGCCGGCCTTCACGGCCTTGCGGAACCCTTCGCGCTGGGCATCGGTCGTTTCGTCATTCTTGCGGAGCTGTTCTTCCGGCCAGCCCTCTTCACGGCCGACCGTGGCGATATAGTCGCCGTTATAGATGTCAGCCACCAGCCAGGTGCCGCGCTTCGCCATCATGGCGATGGCTTCGTCGTCGATGAGCGAACCATGTTCGATGGAGCGTACACCGGCGCGGACCGCATTCTTGATGCCCTCGGCCCCGTGCGCATGCGCCGTGACATAAACGTCATAGTGCGCGGCTTCGTTCACAGCGGCGCGCAACTCTTCTTCGGAAAGCTCGACAGCACCGACGGCTGTGCCGTTCGTGAGTACTGCACCCGTTGCCAATGTCTTGATGAAGGTGGCGCCGCGCTGGATCAGCGAGCGCACCTTCAGCCGCACTTCATCGGCATTCTTCACTTCACCGAATTTCATGTCGGCGGGCACACCCACATCCAGCGCCTGATCGGTGATTGCGCCCGATCCGCCGGGCACGGTGACATAGGCGCCAACGACCGCCATGCGCGGGCCGACGATGTCGCCGCGGTCGATGGCGTCGCGGAGCGCCACATCGTTGAAAGCCCGCCATGTGCCCACGTCGCGCACGGTGGTGAAGCCCGCCATCAGCGTTTCGCGTGCATTCTTCACACCCATGAGGACCGCTTCGGCGGCCGATATTTCAAGCGGGGCGAGCGGATTGTTCGACTGGCCGCCATCGGCGATATGCGTGTGCATGTCCATGAGGCCGGGGACGACCGTGCGGCTGGACCAGTCGAGCACATTCGAACGCTCGGCCGGGTCCTTCCAGTCACCAACGGATACGATGCGGTCGCCGTCCACTACGATCATCTGGTCCTTCAGGACACGGCCCTTTTCCACATCAACCATCTGGCCGGCGCGGATGATCAGCCGGTCTGCCATGGCGGCGGGTGCCACCAGCATCAGGCCCAGAAACAGACTCAGAAAACGACGCATCATTGCCCCCTCATTCATTGAATTGGCGGCAGTCTAGGGACAGGGCGACCACAAGGGCAACCCCCCAATCGGGTGGTGCGCGATGCGGACGCTGTGCCGCGCAGTCAGGCCTTGAGGCCGGCGAGCACGAGATCGGCACTCGCCCTGTTGATGGCAAGCGGAATGTCATTGAGGGCGGCGATGCGAATGAGTGCCTTGATATCCACGTCATGCGGGTGCGGCGACAGCGGATCGATGAAGAAGACAAGGGCCGAAAGCCGCGCTTCTGCGATCATGGCGCCAAGCTGCTGGTCACCGCCAAGCGGGCCGCTTTTCAGGGGCGTCACATCAAGCTCGGGGCAGGCCTCGCGAATGCGCCCGCCGGTAGTGCCGGTGGAAAAGATGCGGAAGGCGCTGAGGGCCGCCCGGTGCGCGGTGACCCATGCCACCATCGCCGCCTTCTTTTCGTCATGCGCCACAAGCCCGATCGCCGTCATACCATCCTCCGGAAACTGCTGCCGGGGACGAGCCTAACGGGCCCTGAAACGATGGCAACAGAAAAGCTGTCGGGGTGTGTGATCCGACGCAAATTTTCACCATTTTCATCCAAAAACCAGACACACGTAATGGCAGTATTGCTGCCTTTTCTGCATTTTTTTATCACAAAAACATGAATTAAAATAATATGTTACATTTTATTTTGCAAATTCATTTCATCCCGGATTGACCATGGTTTAGCCTGATGTTAGCGTTACCAAGTTGGTAACGTTACCAGCACGCTTTTTGAATCCCGGCGAGGGGCCGGGTTTCTACATAAGCTGACTGCTGATTGGGAGGGAATCATATGTCACGCACGTCACTCGCACGGGCACTGAAGTGCTCGGCGTCTTATGCCGCATGTATTGCTGCTTTTACGACCGCACCGGCCGCCTATGCTGCCGATACGGATGACAGCACGCTTGAGGAGATCGTCGTCACCGGCGTTCGCGCCTCGCTCCAGCGTTCGATCGACCTGAAGCGCCAGTCGAATGGTGTGGTCGATGGAATTTCCGCCGAAGATATCGGCAAGTTCCCGGATACAAACCTTGCCGAATCCATGCAACGTATCCCCGGCGTGTCGATTGACCGCGTCAACGGGGAGGGTTCGAAGGTTACGGTTCGCGGCTTCGGCCCCGGCTACAACCTCGTCACCCTGAACGGCCGTGCGCTGCCTACCGCGTCGATTGACACGGTCGGTGCCGACCAGAGCGGCGACTTCGCCACAGGCACGTCGCGCTCCTTCGATTTCTCGAACCTTGCATCCGAAGGTGTGAGCCGCCTTGAGGTTTACAAGACCTCCCGGGCGTCGGTCACCTCGGGTGGCCTCGGTGCTGCGATCAACGTGGTGACCCGCAAGCCGCTTGACGGTAATGACGGCGGTTTCACAGGCTCGATCGGGGCAAAGGCAGTCTACGACGAGGGCGACACCGAGGACTTCTCGCGTGTTACGCCAGAGCTTTCGGGTCTCCTTAACTGGGCGAATGACGAAGGCACCTTTGGCATTGGCCTCTTCGGCAGCTGGCAACGCCGCAACAATTCGGCAGCGTCGGTCACTGTGAACGACTGGAACACCGAATCGTTCGCCGACTTCGCGAACACCGGTCGCGGCCGTGTGAAAAGCGACGGTTCGACGGTTATCGAAGGCGCCCCGAGCGATCCGAACCAGCTCGTCGCTTTCCCGAACGACACCCGCTTCCAGTATTCTGAATTCAGCCGGGAGCGTACGAACGGTCAGCTCACCATGCAGTTCAAGCCGTCCGATACGCTGAGTATCACAGCGGATGCTACCTATTATGAGAACAAGGCTGATGAACTCCGGACCGACCAGACCAACTGGCTGAACCGTCCGTTCGACAGGGTCACTTTCGATGGCAATCCGGATGTGGCAACCGCCATCTTCATCGATGACATCATCTCGGGCACCAAGGACGGCGGCTTCGAGCAGCAATATCGTGGCCTGAAGAACAAGCTGTTCTCCACCGGCCTCAATATCGAATACAAGCCGACCGACCGTCTGACCCTGAAACTTGATGGCCAGCATTCGAAGGCGCAGGCATTGCCGAACAACCCGCTCGGCCATTCCTCGACCCTTGTTGCGATCGCGACCAAGGATATTGCCGACCAGACCTTCGCCATCGTCAATGGTTTCCCGGTCCAGACCGTGACACCGAATGACAATCCGGCAACCGGCGGCAACGGCAATGCCAACGGCCAGCGTGATCTTGCTGACCTTGGCAGCCAGGTCGCACGTTCGATGACCTCATCCCAGATCCAGAAGACGGATGAAATCCGCCTTGATGGTTCGTGGGACATGGACAATGACAACCGAGTCGATTTCGGTGGTTCGTACCGCGACAGCCG
This sequence comes from Pseudokordiimonas caeni, assembly GCF_026719705.1. Lineage (GTDB taxonomy): Bacteria > Pseudomonadota > Alphaproteobacteria > Sphingomonadales > Kordiimonadaceae > Gimibacter > Gimibacter caeni. The sequence continues at coordinate 563,840 of NZ_JAPPRR010000002.1, forward strand.
CATGACTCAGACCCGCACCGAGACCTATCAGGCCCTTGGTGACTGGGGTGTGGCCAATGTGGGTGACGTTGCCCAGTATGCCGGTGACATTGTCACGCCCTTCTGCCTCGTCTGCGAATTCTCACATTTCGACCCGATGGCAACCGGGGCGTCCCTCGTGGCTTTCCGGGGCGATGCGACCGAGCTCTATACCGCCCTTGGCAACCAGTACCCGGGCTTTGGCACCATCAGCGGCACGGGAGATAACCGTGTGAATGAGAAAATCTGGGCAGCTTACGCACAGGTCGATCTCAACGCCGAACTGCTGAATCGTCCGGTCAATGTTGTCGCAGGTGTTCGCTACGAACACACCAAGACCAACTCGGTATCGGTGATCACGCCGCCGGCGGGCCTCGTCTGGTATTCGAACAATGACTTCATCCGCGAGCTTGCCGGGGGCAGCATCGATTATGAAGTATCGAACAGCTACAACCACATCCTGCCGGCCCTCGATATCTCGGTGGACCTGACGGATGATATCATCGGTCGTGTTTCCTGGGGCCGCACCATCGCGCGTCCGAGCTTCGGGGATCTCTTCTCGACTGTTGATATCGGCAACAACAACCCGAACCGTCCGACGTTCCTTGGCGGTACGCCGAACGCCACCGCGGGCAACCCCGAACTGGTGCCGCTTGTTTCCGACAACTTCGACGTCTCGTTCGAATGGTATTATGCTGACTCGAGCTTCGTGTCGGTCGGCTTCTTCGACAAGCGCGTGAAAAACTTCGTCGGTCAGGGTCAGGAAACGCAGACGCTCTTTGACCTGCGTGACCCCGGTTCAGGAGCCGCCGGTACGCGTTCGGGTGCGGCTGTCGATTTCCTGAACTCGATCGGTGCCGACCTTTCGGACGACAACCTGTTCACCATGACCGCGCTCATCGATACCCTGAGCATGGATCAGGCACAGGCCACTTTCCTTGCCAACTATTCGAATGGCAGCCTCGGTCAGGCCTTCATCGATCAGGTGGCGGCGAACGTGGATATCGATGCCAACGCGTCCGATCCTTACTATCAGTTCCGCGTGCAGAAGCCGGTGAACAACCAAGAAGGGCATATTTGGGGCTGGGAAATCGCCGGTCAGCACTTCTTCGGCAATACGGGCTTCGGTGTGGCTGGCGCTTATACGATCGTGGAAGGCGATATCGGCTACGATATCACCGCCCCCACGAACGCCGACCAGTTCGCGCTCCTCGGTCTTTCCGACACCGCGAACGCAACGCTGATTTTCGAGAAATACGGTTTCTCGGCACGCCTGGCTTACAACTGGCGTGGTACGTTCCTCAACAACAACAGCCGCGGCAGCTCCCGCGCGCCGGTGTTCGTGAAGTCGTACGATCAGCTTGACCTGAGCCTGAGCTATGATGTCACCGAAGACCTGTCGATCACCTTTGAAGGCATCAACCTCACCAAATCGAACGTGAAGACGTTTGCCCGCACCGAGAACCAGCCCTGGTTCATCGTGGAAGGCAATCGCCGGTTCCTCCTCGGGGCCCGTTACAAGTTCTGATTTGGGCTTCCGTTTCCCTCGAGCGAACAGAGGTCGCGCCCCCGGGCGCGGCCTCTCCCTTCTCGGGGCAGGTCAAATCTGCTAAGGGCAGACGGGAGAGGGGAAAATTCAATGACAACAGCGCGACTGGATAATGTGAATCATGGCAGCCTGCGGGTGCTGACCGGCCATGGTGCCGCCTTCGGCGAGGCGGTCAATCAGGTCGCGGTATTCGCCAGCGAATTTGCGGATGTCCAGCGCGACTATCCGATCCTGTTCCGCCGCGACGAACAGAATATGCTGCAGGCGCTGGCCATCCTTGGCCTCGGGCGCGATGAAAATCTCTATCTCGATGGCGACCGTTGGAACGCCTTCTATATCCCTGCGCTCATGCGGCGGGGGCCTTTCATGATCGGCTTTGCGGACGACGGCGAGCCGGTGATCCATGTAGATCTCGATCATCCGCGCATCGTTGCGGACGGTAGCAAGGGCGAGCCCCTGTTCCTGCCCCAGGGCGGGCACGCACCGGCGCTTGAAGCTGCAGTCGATGCCCTGCGCACCATTCATATGGGCGTCGAGGCCGCCAATGCGCTGACGACGCTTTTCACCGAAATGAAACTGGCTGAGCCCGTGCAGTTGCAGGTCAGCGTTTCCGACACCGAAGTTGTCGATTTCGAAGGCTATCTCGCCGTGACGCCTGAAAAGATCGCGTCGCTGGATGGCGCCACGCTCGAACGGCTGAACAAGGCGGGCCTTCTGGAAGTTGCGGTCTTTGCGGCCGCGTCGCTCACTAACATGAGCCGCCTGATCGCCTACCGCCAGCGGAGAGGTGCCTGATGACTGATGCTTCCCCGCTTGGCGCTCTCGCCAAGGTCGCCATGCGCGACGGGCCGCTCCCCACCGGTGCTGCCTGGGAAGCCTTGATGGCAGAGGGACGCCCTGTCCTTTTTAAGGGCGCAGCAAGCGATTGGGCGCTGGTGAAGGCGGGCAAAAGCTCGGCTGCTGAAGCCGCCGACAAGCTGAAGTCATGGCATTCGGGGGATCCGGTCGTCGTGTATCGCGGCGAGCTGGAAATCGGTGGGCGCTTTTTCTATACCGATGCCGTCGACGGCTTCAATTTCAAGGCGACGCGTGAACCGCTTTCGCCGGTATTGGATGAAATCCTGGGCACCATCGGCGATGAAGGGGCGGGGGCTGTCTATATCGGCTCCACCGATGCCGATGCCTATTTCCCCGGCTTCCGGGCCGAAAACCCGTTCGACCTTGGCGCCCTTCATCCGATGCTGACGGCCTATCCGGGCCTCGCGAGCCTCTGGATCGGCAACCGCACCACCGCCGCCTGCCATTATGACTATAGCCACAATATCGCCGTCGCCGCCGTTGGCCGCCGCCGCTTCACGCTGTTTCCGCCGGATCAGGCCGCAAACCTCTATCCCGGCCCCCTCGAGCCCACGCCCGGCGGGCAGGTGGTCAGCATGGTGGATTTCACGGCGCCCGATATGGCCCGTTTCCCGCGCTTCGCCGAAGCCTTGAAAGCTGCAGAAGTGGCGGACATGGAGGCGGGCGACGTGCTCGTTTACCCCGCCATGTGGTGGCATAATGTGGAGGCGCTCGATGTCTTCAATGTGCTTGTGAATTACTGGTGGAACGCAGTGCCGGCTTATATCGACAGCCCGCAGGTCACGCTTCTGCATGCGCTTCTGAGCCTTCGGGACCGGCCGGCGGATGAGAAGGCCGCCTGGAAAAGTCTGTTCGACTATTATGTGTTCGGCGACCCCGCCCGTCCCTGCGCCCATCTGCCCGAAGGTGCGCAGGGGCCGCTTGCCCCCATTGATGATGTGACGGCCCGGCGTCTCCGCGCCCTGATCATGAGGAAACTGCAGAGATGAGCGATAATCCCACCCGTGTCGTCGTCGCCGGTGGCGGTACCGCCGGCTGGATTGCCGCCACCGCCATTGCCCGCATGCTTGGGCGGCTCGTGGAGGTGACGCTGGTTGAAAGCGAGGCCATCGGCACGGTTGGCGTGGGCGAGGCGACGATACCAACCGCCCGCACCTTCCATGATTTTCTGAAGATCGACGAGCAATCCTTCCTGAAAGCCACGCAGGCGACCATCAAGCTTGGCATCGCCTTTGAAAACTGGGCGCGGATCGGCGACCGCTATATCCATTCGTTCGGGTCTGTGCCTCTCAGCACATGGATGGCGGATTTTCAGCACTTCTGGCTACAGGGCCGTGCGGAAGGCCACGCCGGGCCGCTTGGCGACTATTATCCCGAATATAAGGCTGCCGAGGCCGGGCGCTTCACCAAAGGTGGCGAGACGCCGCTCAATTATGCCTATCATCTGGACGCCGGGCTTTATGCCAAATTCCTGCGCCAGATCGGTGAGAATGACGGCGTGAAGCGTATCGAGGGCAAGATCGCACGGGTGGAGCAGCAAGGTGAAACCGGCGATATCGCGGCCTTGCATCTGGATGGGGGCACCCGCATCGAAGGCGATCTTTTCATCGATTGTACCGGCTTTCGCGGGCTCCTGATTGAGGAGACGCTGAAGGCGGGCTACGAGGACTGGAGCCACTGGCTGCCGACGAACGCGGCCCTTGCGGTGCAAACGGAAGCAGTGGCCGATCCCATCCCCTATACGCGGTCGATCGCGCACGAGGCGGGCTGGCAGTGGCGCATCCCGCTGCAGCACCGGGTGGGTAATGGCATCGTCTTTTCAACCGACCATATGGAGGTGGATGCAGCGCGCGAGAAGCTTTTCTCGACCGTTGAAGGCAAGCCGCTTATCGAGCCACGGCTCATCCGCTACAAGGCCGGCAAACGCCGCCAGATGTGGGTGAAAAACTGTCTGTCGCTGGGGCTTTCCTCGGGCTTTGTCGAACCGCTCGAATCCACCAGCATCCATCTGTTCATGATCGGCGTGACACGCCTGTTGCAGCAGTTCCCCTTCGGCGGCATCACGCCCGAAGTGCGCGAACGCTATAACCGCATGGCGGACAACGAACTGATCCGCGTGCGCGATTTCATCATCCTGCATTACAAGCTCACCGAACGCGACGACAGCCCCTTCTGGCGCTATTGCCGTGACATGAGCATCCCCGACAGCCTTGCCGAGCGGATTGCGCTCTTCCGCGAAACGGCGCAGGCGTGGCAGGCGCCCGACGATCTTTTCCGCGTGGACAGCTGGCTGCAGGTGATGATCGGCCAGCGGCTGGAGCCGAAAAGCTGGCACAAACAGGCGCTTCTGATGACACCGGGGCGGCTTGAACAGACCCTCGCCACGATGCGGGAGCGGGTGGCGGCAACGGTCGCGGGCCTGCCCACGCACCAGCAGTTTATCGACAGCTATTGCCGCGCCGACGCCTGAGCCCGACAAGCGCGGCGCTTGCAGGCGGTGATGCCGTCCGCTTACCATCCGTGCCGGAAGGGGATATCCCGATGGGGAAACGGACGGTTGCGGCATTTATCGGTGCTGCCTTGTGGCTCGCGGGCGCTGGGGGCGCTCTCGCGGGTGACGAGGTCTGCAGCACCTGCCACCAGGCCGAGCATGCCGCCTGGTCCCTGTCCGATCATGCCCACGCGATGGCGGTGGCAACCGGGGCGAGCGTTCTCGGCGACTTTTCAGGTGTGACCGTCAGCCATCACGGCACCAGCGCCACGTTCCGCCGCAGCGGCGATGCGTTCGAAGTGGCGATCAGTGAGGGTGAAGGCGGGGAAACCTACACCGTTGCCTACACCTTCGGCCACGCCCCCCTGCAGCAGTATCTGGTGGAAACGGAACGCGGTAAATATCAGGTGCTGCCGTTTGCATGGGACAGTCGGCCAGCGGTGGAAGGCGGACAGCGCTGGTTCCCGAACTATCCGGCAGAAAATGTTGTGCCGGGCGACAGGCTGCACTGGAAGGCGCCGCTCCAGAACTGGAACGGTATGTGCGCCGACTGCCATTCTACCGGCCTGACGCGCCGGTATGATCCTTCGGCTGACCGGTTCGACACGCAGTATGCGAGCGTCAATGTTTCCTGCTCATCCTGCCATGCAGGTGCGGCACGCCATGCGGAAGCCTGGCTGAAGGGCGGCGGGGTGGATGACGGCTGGAAGGACGAGCTGATGGCTTACCTTCGCCAGGACGGTGGCTTTGTGCGGGCCGACGGCGAGGCGACGGCGCACTGGACCGGCAAGGCGCCCCGCGCGCGGCCCGAGATCGAGGTTTGCGCCAGTTGCCACAGCCTGCGCGCGCCGCTCACTGACGGGATCGATCCGGGCGAAAAGTTCCTCGACCAGTTTCTGCCGTCGCTTCTGGATGATCCGCTCTATTTCCCGGACGGACAGATCAGGGATGAGGTCTATGTCTGGGGCTCGTTCCTGCAAAGCCGGATGTATGCGGCGGGCGTCAGCTGCCTTGATTGTCACGACAGCCACAGCATGAAGCTGAAGGTGCAGGGAAACGGCCTGTGTACCCAGTGCCACGCAAGCGAGGTGTTCGACACAAAGGGCCATCATAACCACACACCTGATGCGGGGGGCAGCCAGTGTGTGGACTGCCACATGCCGGCGCGCACCTATATGGTGGTGGACCCGCGCCGCGACCACAGCTTCAAGGTGCCCCGCCCGGATATGGCCTTGCGCACCGGCAGCCCCGACCCCTGCACAAGCTGTCATCTGGACCGTAAACCCGCTTGGGCCGCGGAAGTGATCGCCCGCTGGTTCCCCGAACGGAAGCCGCGGGACAGCTATGCCGTCACCATCCATCAGGCGCGGCAAGGCGACCCGGCAGCGCGCGAAGGCCTCGTCCGGCTTATAGGCGATGACCGCCAGCCCGAAATCGTGCGGGCAACCGCGCTGTCGCTGGTGCCGCGCGTGGTGGACCCTGCCCTTGCCCGGTTGGCGGCAGGGGTGCTGGTGAGCGACAAGCCCCTGATGCGCATCGGCGCGATCCGGGGGCTTGCCATGCTGCCGGTCGTTGATCGCGCGCCCTATATTAGCCCGCTCCTTGATGATCCGCTCCGCGCTGTTCGGGTCGAGGCCGCCCGCAGCCTTCTGGATGCGCCGGGGATCGACCTCACCGGCCGGGCTTTCGTTGAGCTGATGGCGGCGGACGAAGGCAGCAGCTGGCGGGGCGAAGGCCGGGTCAATCTCGCCCGGCATTATCTTGTGCGGCACGACTATGACGCGATGGAAGCTGAATACCGGCAGGCCATCCGCATCGACCCCGGCTTCGCGCCAGCCCGCATCAATCTGGCCGAATTCCTGCGCCAGACAGGGCGGCAGGATGAAAGCCATGCGCTTCTCATGGCGGCGGCTGAGGCGGCTAGCCCTGTGGACCCGGAAATCCATCATGCCCTCGGCCTTTCCTTCGTGCGGCAGGGCGATCTTGCGGCGGCGCTCGAGCATCTGAAACAGGCGACGGAAGCTGCGCCTCTGAATGCGCGCTATGCCTATGTCTATCTTGTGGCGCTGAACAGCAGCGGTGCGGCGGTATTCGGGCAACTCAAGTACGCCATCGCCGCGCATCCGTATGATGAAAACCTTCTACGTTTCGGCCTCTCGGCGGCGACAAAGGCGGGCGACACGGCTTACGCCCGCGAAATGACTGACCGGCTTCAGGCGATCAATCCGGCGGGCGCGCAAAGACCTTGACTCTTGGTTCTTTAAAATAGAACATAACAAGAACAAAAACACCCGAGTCACGACAGATGAGACCAAGAGGCGGATCATGCCGCTCGATTTCGCACAGAATGATAACCCGGCCTGTTCAGCCAAACGGGAGGAGCTTCGGCACCTGATCCGGGCGCTTGAGGGCGGAGAGGCGGAAGCCGATTCGTCCCCTGCCCGGCTGGATGAGGTGAGGCCCGAACGGCTGGCCGATATCGCCGCCGCCAGCCTCTGGGCGCTGGCCCCCCATATTGCAGGCGGCAAACCTATCCTGTGGGTGGGCGAATATCACCGGATCATGGATGAAGGCCTACCTTACGGCCCCGGCTTGCAGCAGGCAGGGGTAACGCCTGTCCGCTTCATCCTTGTGCGGGCGCGGCGCGCCATCGACGCCTTGTGGGCAATGGAGGAAGGCTTGCGCTCGGGCGCTGTCGGGCTGGTCGTGGGCGAGGTCGCGGACATGGATCTCACCGCCAGCCGCCGCCTTTCGCTGGCAGCGCGCGAATCGGGGGTGCCCTGCATGGTTCTTGGCCCGGCGGGCGGGGCCGGAGCGCCTGCCGCTTTCAGCCGGGTGCAGGTTTCCGCCGCTGCGCGCGACGCGGATGACGACTTGAAGCCCTATCTTGCCGCCCGGCTCGAAAAGCATCGCGGCGGCGAGCCACCTGCCACCTCTTTCATGGAATGGAACGATGCGACGCATTCTTTCGCTATGGTTGCCCCACTGGCCGGTGGAACGCTGGCGGCGTCAGGGTGGCATCTCGCCAGCGCCTGACCGGCCGCTTGTCTTCTACGAACAGGCCGGCAACCGCCAGCTTCTGACCGCCGTTGACGAAGCGGCGGGTGCCATGGGGCTGCGCATCGGCCAGCCGCTGGCGGACGCGCGGGCCATCGTGCCGGATGTTGCCGTGCTGCCAGCCGACCGGCAAGCCGACGCTGAAGCGCTTGTCCGGCTTGCCCGCTGGTTCGTGCGGATGAGCCCGATCACCGCGACCGACGGCGATGAAGGCCTGCTTGTGGATACCACCGGCGCCGATCACCTGATGGGCGGCGAGACCTGCATGCTTGAAACCGTCACCGGCTGGCTCGCGGGGCTTGGTATCAGTGCTCGTGTCGCACTGGCGCCGACACGAGGGGCGGCCTGGGCGCTGGCGCGTTATGGTGCGAACGGCACGGTCGCCGCACCCGAAACGCTGGCGGCCCTGCTCGCCCCCCTGCCGGTCGCTGCCCTCCGGCTGGACGGCGGGACCATCCTCCTGTTGCAGCGGTTGGGGCTGAAAACGGTTGGTGATATTGCCGCCCTGCCGCGCACCGGCATTGCCCGCCGCTTTCGCGGGGCCGAAGCCCGGCAGGTGAGTGATCTTCTGGACCGGCTGGACCGGGTGACGGGCCGCAAGCCCGATCCTCTGGGTGCCCTTGTCCCCTTGCCCGACTGGCGGGTGCGCCGCGCCTTCATGGAGCCTCTGATGACCCCCGAGGGGCTGATGGCGGCGGCGGCTTCGCTGGTGACGGACCTGAGCCACGCGCTTGAAACGGCAGGGCAGGGCCTCAGGCGGTTGCGGCTGCTCGCGTTCGGGGCGGACGGCAGCCTGCAGGTGGCGGCCATCGGCACCAGCCGGGCAAGCCGCGACGCGGCCCACCTGATGCGGCTCCTGCGGGAAAAGATACCGGAGATTGATCCCGGTTTCGGGATCGACCTGCTGCTGATGGAAGCGCATGACTGTATCCCCCTCGCCGAACGCCAGATGGCCGCGGGGCACGAGGAACGCACCACCGAAGCGCTTGACCGGCTGATGGACCGGCTCGGCACCCGGCTCGGGCAGGGCAGTGTGGCGCGGCTCCGTCACCGCGAAAGCCATTTGCCGGAACGCGCCCAGACGCTTGCCGCCCCCGCCACCGATGACCTTGGCTGGGACCGGTTGCCCGCTGACTTGCCGCCGCGTCCCTTGCGTCTGCTGTCGCGCCCCGAACCCATCGAGGTGATGGCCGAAGTGCCCGAAGGCCCGCCCCTCACCTTCCGCTGGCGGCGGGTGGCGTGGCGGGTGGCGCGCGCCGAGGGGCCGGAACGCCTGTCGAGCGAATGGTGGCGGCACGACGCCCCGAAAAGCCGGGATTATTACCGGGTGGAGGTCACCGCCGGGCCGCGTTTCTGGCTGTTCCGTCATGGACTATATGGCGTGCCCGGTGTGCGCCACGCCGAGGACGGCACGCCTGCCTGGTATCTGCACGGCTTCTTTGCCTGAAAGGATCATGCGTGGCCGATTATGCCGAACTTCAGGTGACCAGCGCCTTCAGCTTCATGCGAGGGGCCTCGCATCCGGACGAGCTTGTCCTGATGGCGAAAGCGCTGGGCCTGAAGGCGCTGGCGCTGGTCGATCGCAATTCGGTGGCCGGACTTGTCCGGGCGCACAAGGCCGCGAAAATGTGCGGGATGCCCTTCATTCCCGGTTGCCGGCTTGACCTCATGGATGCGCCGTCGCTTCTTGTCTGGCCGACCGATCGGGCGGCGTGGGGGCGGCTCACCGCCCTTCTCACCCTTGGCAACCGGCGGGCGGAAAAGGGTGAATGTCACCTTACGCTGGATGACGTGGCGGCGCACGCCACGGGCCTGCACTTTGCCATGGTGCCGGAGGCCGGCACCGATATCGTCAGCGCCCTGCGCACAGCGCGGGAGGCGCTGGATATGACCCCGGCCCTTGTCGTCAGCCCGCAGTATGACGGGCGGGACAGGCGCCGGTTCGCCCGCATGGCGGCGCTGGCGCGGGAGGCGGGAGCAAGGCTCCTTGCGACCGGCGACGTGCGCTATCATATCCCCGAGCGGCGCCCGCTTCTCGATATCCTTACCTGCGTGCGCGAGCATGTGACGATCGACACGGCGGGCTACCGGCTGGCCCCGAATGCCGAGCGGTTCCTGCGGCCGGGGTTCGAGATGGCCCGGCTGTTCGCCGGTCACCCCGAAGCCTTGCAGACGGGGCTCGAGATTGCCGAGGCCTGCCCCTTCTCGCTTGATGAACTGCGCTACAATTATCCGAACGAACCGGTGCCGCCGGGGATGACGGCGCAGGCCCAGCTTGAAACACTCGCCCGCGACGGGATCGAAGGACGTTATCCGGACGGCGTGCCGCCGGCGGTGCGGACTACGCTCGAGCATGAGCTTGCGCTGATCGGGCGGCTCGGCTTTGCTGCCTATTTCCTGACGGTGCACGATATCGTCGCCTACGCACGGTCACAGCATATCCTTTGCCAGGGCCGCGGGTCGGCGGCCAATTCGGTCGTCTGCTATGCCCTGCGGGTGACGGATGTGGACCCCACGCAGGTAGATCTGCTGTTCGAACGCTTCATCTCGGAAGAGCGGGGCGAGCCCCCTGACATTGATGTGGATTTCGAGCATGAGCGGCGCGAGGAGGTGATCCAGTATATCTATGCCCGCTATGGTCGGCACCGGGCGGCGCTTGCCGCCACGCTCATCACATGGCGGGCACGCTCGGCCATTCGCGAGGTCGGCAAGGCGATGGGTCTGTCGGAGGACACGGTTGCGGGGCTTGCCGGCACCGTCTGGGGCTCTTATGGCCGCGAAATCCCCGATGAACAGGTGATGGAGGCGGGCTTCGACCCCACGGACGCGCGGCTCCGGCAGACGCTTGATCTCGCGCATGAACTGATGGGTTTTCCCCGCCATCTCAGCCAGCATGTCGGCGGCTTCGTGCTGACCGAAGACCCGCTCGACCGGCTTGTCCCCATCCAGAATGCGGCGATGGCGGATCGTACCGTGATCGAATGGGACAAGGACGATATCGATGCGCTTGGCATCCTGAAGGTGGATGTGCTGGCGCTTGGCATGCTGTCGTGCCTGCGGCGCGGCTTTGCCTTCCTGAAAAATGCGAAAGGGCTGACGGCAACCCTCGCGACCCTTCCGAAGGACGATACCGCCACCTACGATATGCTCTGCAAGGCCGACAGTATCGGGGTCTTTCAGGTGGAAAGCCGTGCGCAGATGTCGATGTTGCCGCGCCTGCGCCCCCGCAAGTTTTATGACCTTGTCGTGCAGGTGGCGATCGTGCGGCCGGGCCCCATTCAGGGTGGCATGGTAAACCCATACCTGCGCCGCCGCATGGGGCGCGAAACCATCGATTATCCGTCGCCCGCGCCCGAGCATGGCCCGCCAGATGAGCTGCGCCATGTGCTTTCCAAAACCATGGGCGTGCCGCTGTTTCAGGAGCAGGCAATGAAGATCGCCATCGTGGCGGCGGGCTTCACGCCGGGCGAGGCCGACGGCCTGCGCCGCGCCATGGCGACTTTCAAGAACAGCGGCACGGTCGGCAATTTCCGGGAACGCTTCACGAGCGGCATGACCCGCCGGGGATATACCCCCGATTTCGCCGACCGCTGCTTCAAGCAGATCGAAGGCTTTGCCGATTACGGTTTCCCCGAAAGCCATGCGGCGAGCTTTGCGCATCTCGCCTATGCCTCCGCCTGGATGAAATGCCATCACCCCGATGTGTTTGCGGCGGCCCTGTTGAACAGCCAGCCGATGGGTTTCTATGCCGCCGCGCAGATCGTGCGCGATGCAGTGGATCACGGCGTGGAGGTGCGCGCGGCGGATGTGAACCTGAGCGACTGGGATTCGACCCTTGAAGCAGCACCCGGCAACGGCCACGGTCACGCCGTCCGGCTTGGCCTGCGCCAGATCGAAGGCTTCCGGGAAGACACGGCAGAACGGATCATGGCGACACGTCATCGCGCCTTCCGCGATCTTGCCGACCTGCAGGCCCGCGCCCGGCTGACGGTGGCCGAGATTGAAAAGCTGGCCGAGGCAGATGCTTGTCGCTCCATGGGGCTGGATCGCCGCGCCGCGCTTTGGGCCGTGCGGGGGCTTTCGGACGCGCCGGACCTGCCGCTTTTCCGTCATGCAGATACTGCGGCCGAGGGAGCAGAGGAAGCGGCCATCCTGCCGGTGATGCCGGTCGCCGAGCATGTGGTCGCCGATTATCAGACCCTGCGCCTGTCACTGAAGGCGCATCCCCTTTCCTTCCTGCGGTCGCGCCTGCAGGAGCGCGGCGTGACGACCGCCATGGAGGTACGGGCCTTGCGCGACGGGGCACCGGTCACCGTCGCCGGGCTCGTGCTGGTGCGGCAGCGGCCGGGCACGGCGAAGGGGGTGATTTTCGTCACGCTTGAGGACGAAACGGGCGTCGTCAATGTCGTTGTTTGGGCCAAGGTGTTCGAGGCTGAGCGGCGTGCGCTGATGGGCAGCCGCTTGATGGTCGTGAAAGGCAGGGTCCAGTTCGCGGACGATGTGCTGCACGTGGTGGCGGATCACCTGACTGACGCTTCGGCCGATCTCCTGACCCTGTCGGACGGCACTTTCGACCTGCCGGCGCCCGCCGTGGATGAAGCCCGCACTGGACGCGGCGACGATCCCCGCCTGCCCCGCTTTCGTCCGGCGGGCCATCCGCGTGCCGTGCGCGATCTGATACCTCAGAGCCGGGATTTCCACTGATGTACAGGTTGGAAACAAGGAAGCGGCCACTTGCAAAAAATTACAAACATCGTATTATTTTGCGAGATGGCTCCCGCGTGATGCTGGACCCGGCGGTGAGTGCGACGCTCACCATTTTCCATTCATCTGACGATCGGCGCGGCCATGCGGCGGAGGATCAACTGTACCTCCGGTTCGGGGCAGCGCCTTGCATTTCACCCCCCCATTCAAGGAAGTCCCAATGACCGTATCATTGAATGTCCAGAGTCTGGACAGGGTAAAGGTCATGAGCGCTGCCAAACGGCTTGCCACTGAGGTTGGCGTGCATTGGCCGCTCCCGAAGCCTGAGCGCGAAAGCCTTGCCGCCATTATCCTGAAGGTCGCGGAGCGCGCCCTAGTACCACTGGCCTCTGCCACCGGCCGCGACCCCGCCGTTCGCATCGCCGATGACGGTCGCTTCGAGGTCGCATTCGTTCTTGACCCGGCATTTGTGAAGCCGGTGGGCACCGGCGATCCGGTTACCCGGGCCATGATCCGCGCCGTTTCGGAAGCGGTTGCCTTTTCGAAGGAATGGATTGCCGGCCCACGCGAAACCCTTGTTTATAAAAGTTCGGCAGCCCACACCTTCCTGATCCGGCCCGAGATGCCCGCCGCCGAAGGGCTCACCCGCCTTGGTCTCACTGGCCTGCCGAAATGCCCGGTCCTGAAAAACCTGTGTGCCGCCTTTATCGAAGCCGGGAAGCTGGCATCGAGAAACGACGCTGATAGGACCCGGATGGTCATTGCAGCCATAGCCGGTACGATTCCGGTGGCGCAGCAGGACGCCAACGGTCGGAAATTCAAGGGACTGATCGATGACCGCTCTGCACTTGAGCGATTGGAGGAGAATTTCTCGGGCGAGCAATGGGCTTCATTCGATGATGCCATCCGGAAAGCGGTTGACCGCGCCGACGCCACACAGGCAGCCCTCGTGAAGATTGGCCCGTCTGCCCTGGCAATCTTCGCGGACTATTTCAAGACGGGTGATCCGAAGGCGGTTCAGCGCGTCTCGTATGTGCTTGCAAGAAGTATCGCCTTCCTGGCAAACCTGACACGGTCGAAGGTGCTATCCTGGCGTCATGTGGTGGGCAGAACCGATGATGCAAGCGAGGCAGTTGCCGCCCGATTCAAAAGCGAGAACACGCTGGCGGTTCAGTATGGCGGCTATATCTTCATTCGGCTGGGAGGCATGCATCAGCTGGATGCCAATCTGTGGATCACCTTCCTGCATGAAGCAGTCCATACTGTCATACCGGACGCTCACCAGCGTAAGGACGGGCGTGACCCGGCATACAGGCATGAGGCGATTTTTGCAGACCTGACAACCGAGCAGGCTTTGGATAATCCTGATTCCTATATAGCATTGGTTGTAGCAATCACGGGGGAGGAATAGGGCATGGTCGGGAAAACAGGTAAAACCCTTGTCTTGCTGCTACTGGCCAACCTTCAGCCTTTTTTCGCCCGGGCGTCCGAGGCCGATATAATACCCAGAGCACCATCCCTTTCGCTTGAAGAAGCAAGTGATGTGTTCGAGCGCTACACAGGGTTGGTTCTATCGTCGGGCGCTGCGCTCTTGCCCGGCACCTTCGTGGTGCGAAATGAAGATGGCTCCGCCTTCTATCAGATCCAGCTAAGAAGCCGACCCAATTTCGCGCAGGTTTTGCCTGTCGCCGACGTGGGCGAAGGGGCAGGCATCTGCGAATCGCTGACATTCTGGCTGACGGCTACTGTAGAAAAATCTGCGACCGGCGGAGCGCCGTCTCCTCACTATTCAAGCCTCAGTACAGAATGGGAATATGCCCTTCCGGTTAATCGCGGCGGGTGTGATGGTGTGCAGGACTGGACCCTGGTGACCAGCAATCTCAGCCGTATGCCGGGCGTGATCTATCATAGTCTGGCGCCTGTCAGGCAATGGCTTGAAGATGTGGCACGGGATGAATGGTCGTGTGCCGCCCTTGCCGAGAGGCAGGCCTGCGACGACTTTGTTGCTTTCGTCAAAGAAAATGGAATTCCGCCCATTTTCTGGAGCGGACTGGAGGCTGCCCCAGATCGTCTGTCGGCGGTGCACACGGTGAGCATCCTTGGCAAAAACGGACGCAACCATAATTACAGAATAGTGTTTCATCTGGATGAGAACGCGGCGTCTGAGGTGCACGCGATCGAATTCACCGAGAAAGTTCATCACTGACTTTGGCGGTTATCAACGGCTTCCGGCAACCTCACGGCATTAAAAAAGCCACCGGTCTTCACCGGTGGCTTTTTTAATGGAGCGGGCGATGAGATTCGAACTCACGACCCTAACCTTGGCAAGGTTGGAACTCATGACCTAATGCGTTGATTTTATTGAGATGCGTTGCAACCCGTCACGGAGATTTCCGACCGCATTCTGCCGCTTTCCAGCTCCTTGCACGCAAGTTACACGCAAGTGATTCTTAACCCTACAATTTGCCGGAAAGCCTACTGAAACCCGATTTCCCGTTCCCAATTTTCCGCTCTAAAAACACGCCTTGAGATGAACTCGATCAAGGCATGCCCCGCTGATAAAAACTGCTCTGTGCGATCATAGGTATAAGGCGCTGACATTTGAGCCTTGTTGCCATGTGCTATGTTATTTCGAAGTTGTGCGAAGCCTCGTTGAATTAGCGTTTCCCATGTTTCAATTCGCACATCTGCGCTGTCCCATTTGAGGGAGTCACGTTGGTCCAATGTAAGTAGCTGTGGAACGGTTTCCTTGAAGATTTTGAATTGTGAGCTATCAAAATCGAAGTTTGCAAATGGGAAAGCTGCCTCAACCCTAACAGCGAGCTGCTGCCAGTTGACCCCACTAACGACCCTAAGGTTTTCCTTCTCGCAGATTTTACCCAAGCTTCGATCTGTGTTGATCAGCCAAAACTCGAATTTGGCCATTTTCAACATGTAGCTCGCGATATCGGCCTCAATTCCAGGCATTTGGTTCCTTTCCGAGGCATTATTTGTGGCTTTGGTTAATTTAATCGGGTCGTCTTCACTATGTCGATGACAAGCCCAGCGCCGCAAGTATTGCCCAGGCGGTCTCGAGCCTGAGTTTGCCGGTGCCCTTCTCAAGCGCGATGAGCGAGACATGACTGCACCCGACAATGTCCGCGAGGGCCTTTTGGCTCAGCCCTTCTGCCTTGCGCCGCGCGTTCACTTGGCGCCCAAGCTCAGCGAGGGACGGAAGCTGGGATATGGTTTCGTCAGCCATAGATTTGTTCCCATTTCTGGAGGACGGAGGTTCGGTAATCGGTGGTTCGTTCCTCGCCAAGATAAAGGCTGCCCTGAAGGCGCGTCTTCACGGCTTCTTCCGTTGTCGCGATTTCCTTGAAGGCGCGCTCGATGGCCTTTGGCGTCAAGCCGATGGCGCGGCCGACTTCGATCAGACGGTCGCGATCATAGTCCTCCCATTGGACTTCGTTGCCCCGATCAAGGAGCCCGAAACGGGTCGAATAGCCCTCCCGGCCATAGATATAGCCATTGAGGACATCATAGATCGGCGACAGGCGCAGGCCGCGGCTGGTTTCCAGAAGGCTCCAGTTCTTCAAATGGCAATCGGTATTGCCGATCAGGCAGAAGGCAACGAGACGCTTATAGAGGATGAAGGCATCGATCGCGGGGGCTGCTGAATAGCGCAGGGCATCGGCCAGACGGTCATAGCTCACCTGATATTTGGCTTTTCGGTCCCGGCCTGGGGGGATGGCTAGCACTTGAGCAAAATCTTCGCACCTGAGTTTCTGCCGGTGATTCGTGCCCGCCCGATCGAACCGGTCGACAAGGAGCGCCGGCCGGTCGACCCGCGCCACCATGCCGCGCCGGAAGGTGGCTACTTCATCCTTCGGCAGGAGGATCCGCACAAGTTCCAGCGACACTGCTTCATTGCCGACAAGGTCGGCGAGGTCGTCTCGTGCGAACTTGGCGATGATGGGGGCTGCATCATCCCGACCAGCGGGTTCGTAGCGATCACCCGCCTTCTCACAGAGCAATTTCGCCTGTACGCCCGAAATCGTCCTGTGGCCGGCGGCGATGGCGCGGGTTTCCTCCGTCGCACCTTCGGTGAGCGTAAAATCCTGGCCATGGTGTTCCGGATCTTCAATGCCGATGGCGCCGATACAGTCGGCCCCGAAGGCCAGGAGGAGACCGAAGTCATCTTCCGTATCGGCATCGGCAACGGCCGCCTGCCGGTTCCTGAGCCACCCTTCCGGTGCCAGATGGGCGAAGACAGGATGGATGCCGCTGGCCCAGCGATGAACCCTGGTTTCGCGCGGCAAAGCGCAGGCGATCTCAGGCGCGTCATCCGCATAGACAAACTCTGTCCCGCCACTGCCGATCGCAGTTTCCGAAAGGATGCCGGCGAGACGCCCTTTGAAGGTCACATTCCCATATCGAAGCTTTGCCATGGTATCAAATCCGATACTCATTATTGCCGGTACGGCATAATGGTATCAAAAATAATATCAAATTCAACAATGGTATTAAATTACATACCGTTTACTAGAGAAATAGCTAATTGGTATCGATTTTGATACCATTCACACCCGTAACCTCAACAAAGGTTATGCTCCTGCACTCTAATGGATTGATATTAAAGGATTTGGCGGTCAGGCTTGCGTGCAAAACGCGCAAGCTGGCCCGAAAACAAAAAAGCCACCTTGCGGTGGCTTCTTCGTAACACACTGATATTACATCGTTAAATGGAGCGGGCGATGAGATTCGAACTCACGACCCTAACCTTGGCAAGGTTATGCTCTACCCCTGAGCTACGCCCGCTCAATCAGCGTATCGGGTGCGAGGCCGTCCGGCCTTGCGAGGGGGGAATATAGCGGCCAAAAGGCCCTTTGCAACAGTTATTTTGAATTTTTTTGAAGATTGATCCAAGGCCTTGATTTCCCTTTATAATGGCCGAAAAATTGACCTCACGGCGACCGATTGGCCGTATGGGAGGAATGATGCCGGCAACTGAATCCGACCTCATGCAATTTCTGACATCCCTCGGGATAACGGTGACGATGCACCGGCATGCGCCTGTTTTCACGGTGGAAGACGCGCGTGCCCACCGGGGTGAAATTCCCGGCGGCCATTGCAAATGCCTTTTCGTGCGTGACAAGAAGAAGCGCCGCCTTCTGGCGGTGGTTGGCGAAGAACGCCGGGTCGACCTGAATGGTCTCGCTGCCGCTGCCGGCATGGGCCGCCTGTCCTTTTCAAGTGCCGACAGCCTGATGGATATGCTGGGCGTCGTGCCCGGTTCGGTGACACCCTTTGCGCTGATCAATGCGCGGGTAGCGGAAGGCGAGGAGCCGCCCCTCATGGTCGTGCTCGACAAGGCGATGATGGCGCACGAGCTTCTCAACTATCACCCGCTCCATAATGCGGCGACGGTGACAATCCGGCGCGAAGACCTTGTGGCCTTCATCCAGGCCTGCGGTTTCGAGCCCATGATCGTCAATCTGGACGGCGATATCACGCACTGAACACTGGAACCGTACGGCAGGACGTTTTAAGAAGAACAGACGATCCCCACCCCCTGAAGAGACAGGCAGGACTTGATGGACCCGATGATGTCCGGCGGCGCAGCCGCCACCCCGGCAAATGGCGCGCTCATCCGCGACACCAATCTGCAAAACTTTGCCGAAGATGTGCTGATGCAATCGCGCGAGCGGCCGGTGATTGTGGATTTCTGGGCTGAATGGTGCGGCCCCTGCAAACAGCTTATGCCGATGCTCGAGGCCGAGGTGAAGGCAGCCGGCGGGGCCGTCGGCCTTGTGAAGGTGAATGCGGACGAGAATCAGGCGATCTGCGGCCAGCTTCGTATCCAGAGCCTGCCGACCGTGATGGCCTTCTGGCAGGGTCAGCCGGTGGACGGTTTCCAGGGCGCTGTGCCCCAGTCACAGGTGAAAGCCTTTGTGGCCCGTCTTGCCGAACTTGTAGGTGGCGCGGGCGGCGATGATCCGCTCGTGCAGGCGATTGAACAGGCCGAAGCCTTGCTCGAGGCCGGCGAGGCGGCAACGGCGGCTGATATCCTGTCGCAGGTCGTGGCGCATGACGAAACCAACGAGCGCGCTCGCATCGGCCTTGCCGAATCGCTTTTGGCGCTTGGCGATGCGGTGGCAGCGTCCGAACTGATCGCCTCCCTGCCGGTGGACCTGAAGCGCGATGCGGCACTCGTTGCCCGTATCGCCAAGGTGAACGCCCGGCTTGAGCTGGCAGCCCAAGCCGAAGGGGCTGGCAACGAGGCCGAGCTTGAAGCGCGCATCGCGGCAGATCCGCAAGATCATCAGGCACGGTTCGACCTTGCCCTCGCGCGTCAGGCGCGGGGCGACATGGCGGGGGCAGCCGAAGCCCTGCTCGCCAGCCTGATGCGTGATCGCAGCTGGAACGAGGAAGCGGCCCGCAAGCAGCTGGTGAAGCTTTTCGAGGCCGCAGGCCCCGACGATCCTTTCACTATCAAGTATCGGCGGCGGCTGTCGTCGGTTCTCTTCTCCTGAGGCGGTGATGACGGCAGGCCCTGCAAACGACCAGCCCTTCCCGTCGGTGATACCGGTCTTTCCGCTCGCCGGCGTGGTGCTGATGACGGGGAACAGCCTGCCGCTCAACATTTTCGAACCGCGCTATCTTGCCATGGTGCGCGATGCCATGGCCGGCGCACGTGTCATCGGCATGGTGCAGCCGAAAAGCGGGATGGATACCGCGCGGCCTGGGGCTACTCCCCCAATCTATGATGTCGGCGGGGCCGGGCGGATTGTTGATTGCAAGGAAACCGAGGACGGGCGTTTTCTGATTCGCCTTGAAGGGGTGGGGCGCTTCCGGATCGAGCATGAACTCGCCGTCACCACGCCCTACCGGCAGGTGCAGGCGGTGTGGCAGCCTTTCGGGCTCGATCCCACCGAAGGCGAGGAACGCCCGGCGGTGATCGACCATGAAGGCATCATCAAGGCGCTGCATCATTATCTGGACCACAAGGGCCTGAGTGCTGATTATGACGCCATCGCCGGCACGCCCGACAAGCTCCTCGTCAACACGCTGTCGATGATCGTGCCCTTCAGCCCGGCCGAAAAGCAGGCGCTTCTCGAAGCGCCCGATCTGCCGGCCAGGGCGAAGCTTCTGGTCGCCCTTCTCGACATCGCCTCGCATGAGGACACGCCGCCCACGCAGATCAGCTGACGGGCAACCGGAGACCAATCTTGACCGACGCCAAAGCAAAACCCGCCGCCGACCGGCATCTTCTGGAAATCCTCGTCTGCCCTGTCACGCGGCAGACACTGGAATACGATGCGGACGCGCAGGAACTGATCAGCCGCAAGGCGGGTCTCGCCTTTCCGATCCGGGATGGTATCCCGATCCTTCTGGTGGACGAAGCCCGCGAGCTTGACTGAGTTCAGGCCCGTTTTCCGCTCAAGTCCCTAACCCCACGGCCCTTTCTGGCGCTTGTCGTCGGCTTCCGGAATGCCGGACGTGCCGGTGGCGCGGCGTGATGGCCGCTGGCTGTGATGCGGACGGGCGGCAGGGGCGCCCATCGCCATCGCTTCCAGCCGCCGGATGCGTTCATCCATGCGGGGGTGGGTCGAGAACAGCTCGTCGACACCGCCGGCGCGGAGCGGATTGACGATGAAAAGATGGGCGGTCGCCGGGGCATTTTCGGCGTCCGGGTTTGGGATCGCTTCGGCGCCCTTGTGCAGTTTCCTAAGGGCATTGGCGAGCGACATAGGCCTGCCGCAGATCTCGGCGCCGCGCTTGTCGGCGGCATATTCGCGGGTGCGGCTGATCGCCATCTGCACCAGCATCGCGGCGATAGGTGCGAGAATCATCACAAGGAGCGTGCCGACCAGCCCTAGGGGATTGTTGCGGTCGCGCCCGCCGAAGAAGAAGGCAAAGTTGGCGAGCATGGAGATGGCACCGGCGAGCGTCGCGGTCAGCGTCATCGTCAGCGTGTCGCGGTGCTCCACATGCGCCAATTCGTGTGCCATCACGCCCTCGATCTCGTCGCGCGACAGGCGCTCGAGGAGGCCCGTGGTTGCGGCAACGGCGGCGTTTTCCGGGTTACGGCCGGTCGCGAAGGCGTTCGGCTGCGGATTGTCGATGATATAGACCTTCGGCATCGGCAGGCCGGCGGAGGCCGCCAGATTGCGCACCATGGCGACAAACTCGGGGGCCGAGCGTTCGTCCACCTCGCGCGCATGATGCATCGAAAGCACCATCTTGTCGGAGTTCCAGTAGGCGAAGAAGTTCATGGCAGCGGCCACGACAAAGGCGATGCCCATGCCGCTGGTGCCGCCAATCATGTAGCCGACGCCCAGAAAGATCGCGGTCATGGCCGCCATCAGGATGCCGGTTCTGAATACATTCATCGCGCAAAACACTCCGTTCATAGGGTCCTGTTTGACAGTCATAAGGACCTTTTGAGAATGTAGGATCGGCCAACATACGTTCAAGACCTGCCCCCGGGCGGGATGGACGCCGTCTTCCGCCGTGGCGGAAGGCCGATAGTTTGAGGGATGCTGCATGTCTGCCATCGGCGAAACCGCCATGATACCGAAAGAGCGCTGGGTGAAGGCGCTGACCCTGTTCATCCTGTTCACCGCCGCCCTTTCGCTGGTGGTGGACTGGTTCCTGATCCAGATGGGGCTGAAACGGCTTTATATGGCGGCGCTGATGTGGTCGCCGGGGCTTGCCGCCCTTCTCACCTTCAAGCTGATGAAGATCGATCTTTCGGCCCTGGGGTGGAAATGGGGCCCGTCGCGCTATCACGCCGCCGCCTATCTCATTCCGATCCTGTATGGCGTCCTCGCCTATATGCTCGTCTGGTCACTCGGTTTCGGGGCGCCCGGCAATCCCGAGTATGTGAAGGAACTGCGCTATTATCTCGGCACGCCCGACTGGCCGGCTGACCGGGTGTTGATCTTCGGCATGGTCCTGCAGGTGACGATCGGTCTTGTGTGGCATATGGCGACCGCGCTTGGCGAGGAGATCGGCTGGCGAGGGTTCCTCACGCCGCTCCTGATGCGGCGCATGGGATTTGCGGGTGCGTCGGTGGTCACCGGCCTTCTCTGGGCACTGTGGCATGTGCCGATCATCCTTTGCACCAGTTATAACGCGGGGCCGACCGGCCTGCCGCTGCAGATGGTGCTTTTCACGCTCATGCTGATTGCGCTGTCCTTCGTCATGACATGGCTGCGGCTCCGTTCCGGCAGCCTGTGGCCCGCCGTGACGCTGCATGCAGCGCATAATGCCATCGTGCTTTCGGTGCTGCAGCCTTTCACCCTGCCAAACGAGCAGACACCGCTGTTCGCGGGCGAGTTCGGTCTGATCCTGCCGCTTGTCATCGTGCCGTTTGCGCTTTACGCATGGTACCGGGCCAAGGCGCAGGGACACGCCGGCCCGGTTCATCCCCACTAGGACAGACAGATGACCCAAGAGAAAACAAAGGTCGAGCAAGTAGAAACCGAGAAGACCGAAAAGCCTGAAGCTAAGCCGATGCCGAAGGAAATCGGCGGCCGTGCGGGGCCGGAGCCCACACGCTATGGCGACTGGGAAAAGAACGGCCTGATTTCGGATTTCTGAGGGCGCGCCTCGCCCTCAGCTATCGTCTTCCTTGGTGATATTGGCGCGCGACAGAAGCGTGCGGAAGTTAAGGAGCGCCTTTTCGGCATCCGCCCGGCCAAGCCCTGCGATCAGCCCTTCGGTGAAACCGGGTGATTTCATATAATGGCGTGCCTGCAGTTCGGCGCGGTCCCGCGCCTCGCCGTCGGTGAAATATCCGTCCGCCAGCATCGTCAGCAGCTTCGCCGCCTTTTCCTGCGCCGGGATATCCAGCTGGTGCAGGCGCTTCAGCACCTGCGTGTTTTCAAGGATGGTGCGACCAAACTCGTCAAGCTTCTCGCAGATCTTGCGGCGGTGCATTT
The DNA here is from genome assembly GCF_026719705.1 of Pseudokordiimonas caeni. Lineage (GTDB taxonomy): Bacteria > Pseudomonadota > Alphaproteobacteria > Sphingomonadales > Kordiimonadaceae > Gimibacter > Gimibacter caeni. Next base: position 586,446 of record NZ_JAPPRR010000002.1, read on the forward strand.
CGGAAAGATCGGCCGATTTCACCTTGGCCTGCATGGCGGTCAGTTTCGGCAGCACCTTCAGCGGCTGGCCGCCGAGGCCGAGAAAGACGGTTTCATTGTCGGCACGCGTCAGGATCGGCAGGATGAAATTGGCAATCATCCGCTTGTTGGTCATGCCGACGACAAGCGCCTCGATCTCGAGGAGAAACTCAATCTGCGCGAACGGGTCTTTGATGTCATAAACCATCTCGCCGATGATCTGGGTATTGATCAGGCGGCTCGAGCGCGACTTCAGCGCTTCATCAAGCGCATCGGCGGCCGAGATATCGATCTTCAGCGCCTCGACCGCCTGCCGCAGCCGGTCGACGCTTGCCAATTGCGCCAGCAGGCCTTTCTTATTGAGGGGTTTCGAGGATTCGATTTCCAGCCTCAACCGCTCGAACAGGCTGCGCGCGGTTTGCGGCAGGCTCGATGTGGCCAGGAAGCCGCTCAGCAGCAGCACCTGCTCGTCATATTGCGGCTTGCCGTCCTCGGGCGGGTTGAGATGCAACTGCCCGGCCTGCAGCCAGGCAATCTGGGCCATGAAATCGCCCCTGTCCTCGCCCTCGATCAGCAAGCTCGTGATCACCCGGTCATGCAGCAAAAGCTCGCTGATGAACTGGTCGAGGATATCCATCACCCACGCCGGGCGGTCGGGTGACAGAAAGCCCACGATCTGGCGCAGCTTCTCGTTCATGCTGCCAAGGGGGCGCAGATATTCTGTGATGGCACAGGCAAGAAGGAAACGGCGGTTCGGGGCTGCCTCGACCTCTTCGATCGCCTGCTTCAGGCGGTCGGCCTCGATCTTCGGCACATTGCCCTTTTCGTTTTCCATGATGGCGACTGCAAGGTCGATCACCTTGTACAGCTTGCGCATCCGCTCCTGCACCGAGCCCTGGTCGGCTTCAAGCGAGATGGCCGTATGCTGCACGGCATTCTGCAGCTTGGTGCCGGTGTTATAGAGCCGGTAATAATGCTCCAGGCTGTGCAGGATTTCGGTCGGCGTCAGGTTCCATTCATGGAGTGTGGTGTGCAAGAGATCGTGCAGCGAGCGGCGGCCATCGGCGCTATAGAGGTCGTCCGGTGTCAGGCAGGGTGCGATCGAACCGGTCTGGTCGTATTTCGAGGCCTTGCGCGATACCCCGCGCGAGAAAATCTCGACCGTTGCAAAGGCCTGAGTGGCGGGGTCAAACGATTCCCGGATGATCTTGACGCCGTTGAACTGATTGGTGCCCCAGGCTTTTTCAGCATGGGCCATCGCTTCGTTGCGGTCGTTCATGACCCCCAGAATGGCCCAGCGACTGCTACGCCGCCCCATGATTTCATAATGGACGTTGGCACTAACCCCCAACATGTCCTCCTGCGAACACAAATACTACGGATACGTCGGACAGACGGGTGGAATATAGTGTGACGGGCCCCCTACCGCACGCCACGCCGCCAGTTGCGGATCGTATCGTTCACCAGTTCGTCAAGGCAGTCAATATCTTGTCGCCAGCTCTCGGTGAAGCGGGGGTCGTCGCTTGCCGGGCGAAGCGCTTCCTCGAGGAAGTCGAGACGCACCCGCATCGGGCAGGGAGCGCCCTCACCCGCGATGATGCATTCGCGGTTCTGCAGGGTTGGCAGGGAGGCGAGAAAGCTCTCCGAACCCTCGGGCATCGAGGCGGTGACGAAGGCGCGGTCGCGGTCATTATTCATGCGCATCGACAGGATGGTGCCGCACTGGGAAAGGACAGCTTCGGAAAGATCCGACGGGCGCTGCGACACCAGCCCCAGCGAAACCCCGTATTTGCGGCCTTCCTTGGCGATGCGTTCAAGCGATTTGCGGGCCGACTGGATGCGGGTTTCCGTTTCGGCGTTCGGCACGTAGCGGTGGGCTTCCTCGCACACCAGGAGCACCGGCCGGGCCTGCCGCTGGCTGCGGCTCCACATCGAAAAGTCGAACACAAGGCGCGACAGCAGTGACACGACGACGTCGACGATATCGGAAGGCACGCCGGAAAGGTCGAGCGTGCTGACCGGGCGCCCGTCGACCGGGAAGCGCATCAGCTTGGCCACAAGGCTCGCCAGATTATCCTGCATCAGGAGGCCTGAGAACATGAAGGCATAGCGCTGGTCGGTCCTGAGTTCCTCGATCTTCAGCTTCAGGCGCAGGAAGGGGCGGACATTCTCGGCCTTGTCGAGTCGCCCTAGTTCCTCGTCAAGGCGGGCCAGAAGATCGGTCAGCTTGTAGGGGATCGGCGTATCGACCGTGAGGCGCGAGGCGCCGACGGTGGCCGACGATTTCTTGCGCGCGTCCAGAAGGCAGCGCTTCAGGATGTCGATTTCCGCCTCGCGGCCTTCCGTATTGCGACCGATCAGCAGTTCCACATGCTCTTCGAAATTCATCAACCAATAGGGGATCGACAGGTTTTCTGTCGTCACATGCACGCCGTTCGTCTGGAAGGCGCGTTCATATTCATTATGCGGATCAAGGATAACGATATGGGCGTTGGGGTTGGCCTCCACCAGCCGGTGGATGATCAGCGCCGTGGTCGTCGATTTGCCTGTGCCCGTGGAGCCGAGGATCGCAAAATGGCGCGACAGCATGGCTTCGGCGTCGATACCGGCGGCGAGCGTGTCGGACGGGAAAACCGTGCCGATGCGCACCGTGCGGTCGGATGTTGGCGCATAGACGGCGGCAAGGTCGTCATCGTCAGTCGTCAGCACCTCGGTGCCCGGCATCGGGAAATGGCGCACCCCGCGCGAGAAGGTACCTTCGGTGCGTTCGCCCAGAAAGTCGACGGTCAGATCGACACCCTTTTCGCTGGTGGCGGCAACGGAACGGACTGTGCCGAAAATCAGGCTGCCCTCAACCGGCAGCTTCAGCGTGCCGCCGATCCGGTAGCGGCTGGCGAGCCCGGGTGTGGCGAGCGCGTCTTCGCTCAGCCTTACAGTCACTGACGCGGAGCCGACGGTGCGCACTGTACCGATCACATGGTTTGCAAAATCCGGCATCGCTGCCTCCCTGCCTGATGACTTTTCGCCTTGTTCCGGAGCCTGCCCGAAGCAAGGTTAACATCCTCATAATGTTAGAATTATCCGGATATCAGCGCCGGATACTCAGTAGCCCTGCCGCGCGAAGCCAGCCGATGCTTTCCGCCACACTTTCAGCGAGCGGCACGATCCGGTAGCCAAGCTCGCGAACCGCCTTGTCGGCGCGGGCGTCCATTGTCTCGCAGGCGAATGCGGCCTCTTCGGGCGTCACCATCGGGCGCTTGCCCGTGAGCGCCGTCCAGATCGTCCCCGCGCCGCCGAGAGCGCGCAGGAGGAAAGCCGGGGTCGCCCGGCCCGGCGGCGGCAAGTCCATCAGTTTTGCGGCTTCTGTCAGCAGTTCGCGGAAACTCGCCTTCGGACCGCCGAGGATATAATTCTCGCCGCGCTTGCCCTCAGCGTGTGCCGCGATCAGCCCCTCGGCCACCGCGCCGCCGTTGGCGAAATTACCACCCCCCGGCGGCACGCCCGGCAGCTTGCCTGCAGCCTGCATGGTGAAAAGCCGCGCCCAGTTGTGGCTGTCGAAGCGCCCGACGATATGGGTCGGGTTGACGATGACGGCATCAAGCCCGTCCGCCACCGCCGCGCGAACCAGCCGTTCGCCATCGCGCTTCGTTCGCGCATAATTGGTGGGTGCCTCGGCATAGGGGGCGGTTTCATCGAACGATGCATGCTGCGGCCCGAACACCGAGATCGAGGACACATGCACCAGCCGCCCGCAGCCGGCGGCCTGAACGGCGGCGATGACATGCGCTGTGCCGTCCACATTCACCCGGCGCTGGCGGGCAGCCTCGCGCGACCAGCTGGAGGTATCGGCCGCCACATGGAAAACCGCATCCATATCGGGGGTGATGGCGGCCTTTACCGATGCCGCGTCCGTCACGTCGCCGGGCACGATCTCGACGCCGTCGCCGATCACTTTTCGGGCAGCTTCCGCATCGCGTGCGAGCGCCCGGACGGTCCATCCGGACTGGTCAAGGAGGTTGATCAGGTTGCGCCCCAGGAACCCGGTGCCGCCGGTGACAAATGCCTTTGCCATGATGTTGCCGCTGCCCCCCACAAAAAAGCCGGGATTTTGCCTTGAACTTGGCCGTCATCCCCATTAATCCCGGATTATAGGGCCTTCTCGTGGGGCCGCACCCTGAAAATCGAGAGGACCAACATCCGATGCCCCCAGCCGGTCAGACCAAAGCTGCTTACCTGTTTTCGTGCGCCCTTGCCATTGCGGCCATTTCGCTTCCAGCCGCCGCCGATATCCCGCCGGGCGCCAAGTCGATGCTTTCGACTGCAGCCAAATCGGCCGAGCCCAAGGTTTTCCAAACCGTCCTGCAGACGGCCCTTGCCACGTGGCCCGGCGAGCGCGAAGCGATCCTCGCCTATGCCGATGCGCTGAATACCGATCTTCTGACCCAGCCGCAGCATACCGAACTTGCCGAAGTGCGCGAGGCGAAAGTCGCGGCGGAAGCGGCGCAGCGCGCCCGCGGTATGGTCTATTATATCGACCCGAAGCTCTGGGCAGGCCAGATCGATTTCGGTGCAGGCAAAACATCGGGTGACAGCAGCGAAACGGCGGCAACTGTGGGCGTCAGCTTCAAGCGGACCTTCGGCCCCAAGTGGGAACACGCGATCAACCTGCATTTTGATTATGCCCGTAACAACGAGGTTACGACCCGCGAGAAATATCTCGGCGACTATGAGCTTCTCTGGAAGAACTGGGAGAAGCTCTATCTTCTCAGTTTCTCGTCCTTCGAGATCGACGAATTTTCGGGTTACGACTATCGCATCCTGCAAAACGTAGGCTTCGGTTACGAGGTATTCAACAATGCGATCCAGCAGCTTCGCTTCGAAGGTGGCCCCGGTGTGCGCTTCAACAAGCTGAGCCTGTCGAACGGGGCGATGCCCGTACCCGGCGACCGGACCGAGACGGAAATCATCGCGCGTCTGGCCGGCAGCTACAGCATCCAGCTGACCGAGGATATTTCGCTCAAGGACAAGGCAAGCGTGCTCCTTGGCGGACTGTCATCCAGTTTCGACAATCTGGTCGAGATGACAACGCGGATCAATTCGCACCTCGCCGGCAAGGCGTCTTTCCAGTTCAAGCAGGAAAGCAACGCACCGGAAGGTACGTCCGGCACCGACACGATCACACGTCTGTCGCTGACCTATATCTTCTAGGGGTTGCCGCGTTCAGCGGCGGATCGGGATGCTGCGGGCCGGGGTTTCTTCGGCCGGCCGCGTCAGGTCAATATTCAGAAGCCCGTTTTCCATGAAGGCGTCGGCGACCTCGATCCCGTCGGCGAGCACGAATTTGCGCATGAATTGGCGCGCCGCGATGCCACGGTGCAGGAAGGTGCGGTCCGCGCTGTCGTCTTCCTGGCGGCCACGGATCACCAGTTGTCGGGCTTCGAGCTGGATATCGATATCGTCTTCGGTAAAGCCGGCCACCGCGAGGCTGATGCGCAGCCGTGCATCCGGCAATTCTTCGATATTATAGGGTGGGAAACCATCCCCTGTGCCGCGCGAGGCACTGTCCAGCATCTGCTCCAGCCGTTCGAAGCCCAGAAGAAACGGGCTGTTGAACGATGAATTGCGCGGCATCGGCTGGCTCCTGTCCCTGTTGCACTTTCCCAAAAGTGGGGCGTCAGCCAGGGGACGTCAAGGCCGCAAGGAGCTGTTTTCAGGCGCGGGATTATTCAGTGTCGGCGGGTTTCTTGCCTTCGGATGGCTCCGGCGGGCGGATCCAGCAGTCGGTGCCGTTGGCCTTCAGCGCATTGCACAGCTCGCGCGCTTCGGCGAGGGTCTTGAGCGGCCCGGCATTCAGGCGGTAATAGAAGCCCGACGGCTTGGTATCGCGCGTGCCGAAATCCACCTCCGAGCGGCGCGGTTCGATCCCGTCCAGAATATCCTTGTTGGCGGCATAGAGGATATCCCAGCCACGGATAAGTTCCTGAACGGTGCGATAGGCGGCAATCTGCAGGGCCCAGCCTTCGGATTCAAGCAGCGGCGGAATATCGCCCTGCTGGTAGGGTTTTTTCTCGGCAACCGGTTCGGCCGGTGCGGCGGGGGCGGCCGGCATCACCGCAACCGTGTCGGCGGAGGCCGGATCGGTGACCAGCCGGTTTGCCGCCGCATCGCGGGCGTCGGTATCGGTGAGGCGCAGGTTGCCGGGGGTGGCGCCGTCGGTCGCAGGCGAAATCGCGCCCACCGCCAGCGAACGCATGCGCTCCTCCGGCGTCAGCGACTTGATGGCGTTATAGAAGCCGAAAGTATCGGCGACCGTGGCGGCATCAAGATCAAGCCGGGCCATCCGCTCGGCATCCTTGTCTCGGCCCGCCATCAGGTAGGCGAAGGCAAGATTCTGGCGGTCGCGGGGACCGCCTTCGGCGTTCGATACGATGGGCTCGAGGATGGCGATGGATTCGTCCGGCCGGTCCCAGGCAGCCAGCACCAAAGCCTTGTTGGATTGGCCGAGTGTGTCGCTCGTGCTGTCGAAGCTCGCGATGGCATCGTCAAGCCGACCGAGGGCGGCGAGCGCAATGCCGCGACCGGAACGGGGACGGCCGTCGCCGGACATCCGGTTCGAGGCTTCGGTGAAGGCGGCAAGCGCCTGATCGAACTGCCCGAGCGACAGGAAGGTCTTGCCCATGGCGTGCCAGGCCTCGCCGGAGGCATTCTTGTCATCGATCAGCGAGCGCAGCACCTTCATCGCTTCTTCGGGTGATCCGGTGGCATTGAGGCTGGTGGCGAGGCCAACACGGGCGCGGTCTCCGTCGCTGCCGCCAAGGAGCGAGCGATAAAGCGGGATGGCGGCGCCATGGTTGCCTTCCGCTGCCAGCCGGTCGGCGACATCGATCAGGCTGCCGCTCGCGCCGCTGCTTTGCATCGCGGCAGAGGCCGCCTGAACATCCGGGGTGGCACCGGCGGAGGTTGAATGCCCGGCGCAGGCCGCAAGGGTAACAAGACAAGCGCCCGTCGCAATCAGCCTGAAGGAAGAATTTGTTGTCATGGTCGCTCACCTGCCTGCATTGGCGCTGCCCTTTGCGGGTCTGCCATGTTCCCGAATAGACCTAACACATTGGTCCATTAAGGTTAAGAACTATGGAAGGAAAAGACAGAATGGCCGGTTCCTTTTCGGGAACGGCCATTCCGATTTTGCGGAGGACTATTTCTTGGCAGCGCCGCACAGGCAACCGCCCTTGCCCTCTTCGGCGGCGAGAAGGGCTTCGACCGCCTCGTGCATCAGCGATTGCTGCGTGACGCCGCGGCCGGCGGCCAGAAGGCGCAGCTTGATGTGTGTGTCACGGTCCACCCTCAGTGTCTTTGATACGGGCTTTGCGGGCTCGGCCTTCACAAGCGCCGGGCGTTTTTCGGCGACAGGCTCGGGGCGTGGCGCCGCACGCTCCAGCGTCAGGCGTACGGGGCCGCTGCCGGTTGCGGGTCGTGCGGTCTGCTGCGGTGTCGGCTCGAAATGGATGCCGGCCGACGGGCGAGCCTGACCCTTGCGAGCGAGGAGCGAGGCAGTAAGGGATGCCATAGCCATCGGTTCAGTCCTTTCCCTTGGTGTCTCAGCTCACCGCGTGCAGCGGTGACCCGCCGAATGCGGCACGGCCAAAGGTCGTGCGTGGCTGGTGCACGGTCTTGAAGCCGGCCTTCACGGGCAGGCGGCGGATACGTTCGTCCACGAAAGCCCACAGCGCCTCGATCTCTTCGGTCGATTTCGAGGAGGGGGCGGCTTCCATCACGGTGCGTCCGTCGATCATGCTGGCGGCAAAATCCTGCCGGTTGTGGATGACGGTCGGAGCAACTGCACCATGGGCCGAAAGCGCGATGGCGGCTTCGGTCGTCAGGCGGGCGCGCGGCGTGGCGGCATTGATGACGAATACGAGCGGCTTGCCGGCGCGTTCCACGAGATCGACAGTGGCCCCGGCAGCGCGCAGGTCATGCGGGCTCGGGCGGGTGGGGATGATCACGAGGTCCGATTTCGCCACCACGGCCTGGATCGACCGGGTGATGGCGGGCGGGGTATCGATGATCACAAGCTGGAAATTTTCCTCGCGCAGGGCATTGAGGTCCGCTTCAAGGTCGTAAATGCTGGTTTGCGCAAAGGCGGGATCATTGCTTTCCCGCGCATTCCACCAAGCTGCAAGGCTGCCCTGGGGGTCGGTATCGATGAGCGCAACCTTGCCTGCCCCCTGCCGGACGGCTTCGACTGCGAGATGCCCCGACAAGGTTGTCTTGCCGGAGCCGCCTTTCTGCGATGTCACTGCCACTACACGCATCATTCGTCTCCAATTTTCCTGTGGGGAGCGTCTGCCAACGACTCCCGCATGAGGAAACGATACTAATTGCGATTAAAGATGGATTTAACAGATGCTGAAAATTTGGCGCGAATACTGGCAAAATCACCGGTGAGGCACCCAAGTGTTTGTGCTGGCAGCAAAAAGAGGCCAGCTTCCGCTACAAGACGATCCGCCCCCATGTGAACGGCAGGCTTGTGTGGCAGGACAATACGGATAACATGGGGCGTGACATGCACTGTCCGGTGGCCGATATTGCCCGCAATATGGCGCCGGAGCCTGGTGATGTCCTCCTGTCCGGCACACCGGCGAACAGCCGTCCCGTGCAACCCGGCGACTGCAAATTTCCTGGCACGCGCGCTGCGGGCGGACAAGGCGCCCAATTTTACAAATCGACCCTCGAGGACTGAACCCCCGAGGGCCTGACACAAGAGGAAGCATCATGACCCTGCCTGACGCCACCCGTTTCTATATCGACGGCAAATGGGTAGAGCCCGAACCCGGCGCGACACTGGCCCCTGTCGTCAATCCGGCAACAGGCGGGGAAGTCTGCAAGGTCGCCCTTGGCACCAAGGCGGATGTCGAAAAGGCCGTGATGGCGGCCCGTGCCGCTTTCCCGGCTTTCGCGCGCACGAGTGTCGCCGAGCGCCGCGAACTCTTGGCCGCGATCAATGCCAAGCTGATTGAACGCAATGACGAGATCGCGAAGGCGATCTCGGTTGCCATGGGGGCACCCATGGGCCTTGCCATCCATGCGCAGGCGCCGTCCGGCCCGCAGCATTTCGAGCAGATCCTGACCGAGATCGACAATTACAAGTTCGAGGAAAACATGGGCACCACCCGCATCCGGCACGAGCCGATCGGGGTCTGCGCGCTCATCACCCCCTGGAACTGGCCGATGAACCAGATCGCCACCAAGGTCGCCCCGGCGATTGCGGCAGGCTGCACGATGGTGCTGAAGCCGAGCGAACTAGCTCCCCTTGATGCCGTGATCCTGGCTGAAATCATCGACGAAATCGGCCTGCCGAAGGGGGTCTTCAACCTGGTGCACGGCGACGGCCCCGGCGTGGGTTCCTCGCTTGTCAGCCACCGCGAGGTCGACATGGTTTCCTTCACGGGCTCGACCCGTGCGGGTATAGCCATTTCGGAAGCTGCCGCCAAAACTGTGAAGCGCGTGTCGCTGGAGCTTGGTGGCAAGTCCGCGATGATCGTGATGCCGTCGGCTGACCTCAAGACCGCTATCGCCACCTCGGTACGCGAGGTGATGGTCAATTCCGGCCAGTCGTGCAACGCCCGCACCCGCATTCTGGTACCGAAGGACAAATATGCCGAAGCCGCGGCAATTGCTGCCGAGGCCGCAAAAAGCCTGACGGTCGGCAAACCGGAGGACAAGGTGAACCTTGGCCCCGTGGCCAACCGCAACCAGTATGAAAAGGTCGTCTCGCTCATCCGCAAGGGTGCCGAGGAAGGCGCCACGCTCCTCGCTGGTGGCCCTGACAAGCCCGCAGGCCTTGAAGACGGTTTCTTCGTGGCCCCCACCGTGTTCGGCGATGTGACGCCGGACATGACGGTGGCACGGGAAGAGATTTTCGGTCCGGTGGCCTGCCTCATGACCTATGACACGCTCGATCAGGCGGTCGATATCGCGAACGACAGCGAATATGGCCTCTCGGGCGGCGTGTGGGCGGCAAGCCGCGAGGAAGCAGCCGAAGTGGCCGCCCGCCTGCGCACCGGCATGGTGCATATCAACGGCGCCGGGCTCGATAGTGCGGCTCCCTTTGGTGGTTACAAGATGTCGGGCAATGGCCGCGAATGGGGCAAGTATGGCCTTGAAGACTATCTGGAACTGAAATCGGTGTACGGCGCGAACGGCTAACCGCCGCCCGTCTGATGAAACAGCAAAGACCCGCCGATCTGGCGGGTCTTTTTCATTTCGGAAAGGGATTTGACGAGGGGCTTGACTCGTTCGTTTATTAAGGATATTAAATATCCATAAGGATAAAAAATATCCTTAATAAGTGACCTTCATCACCAGAGCTCCTCAAGAAAGGACCCGAGTCATGTCAGCACGTCTCAACTATTTCGCCCTCTCCGGCAGCACCGCCAAAGGCTATCTCGATTTCAGCACCGCCCAACATGGTGGCTCGATCGAGGAAAGCGCACGTCATCTTGTCGATATTCGCGTGTCCCAGATCAACGGCTGTGCCTTTTGTCTGGACATGCACGTTAAGGAAGCCAAAATCGACGGCGAACGTGAACTGCGCTTGCATCACCTGGCGATCTGGCGGGAATCCCCGCTTTTCACCCCGCGTGAGCGCGCCATTCTGGAATGGGCCGAACTCTTGACCAAACTGCCGCCTGAAGGTGTTTCCGACGAAGCCTTTGCCGCTGTGCGCGCGCATCTGAGCGACAAGGAAATCTCCGATCTCACCTTCCTTGTGCTGACGATCAACGGCTGGAACCGCCTCAGCATCGCCTTCCGCCCGGTGCCGGGCTCGAACGACAAGATGCTGGGCCTTGAAAAGGCCGGCCTTGCCTGATGCAGCTACGTAACCAGGTCGAATGGGCGCTTCATTGCTGCGGCATCCTTGCCGGGGTGCCCGACGGCCGTTACCTGCCGACCAAGGCCTTGGCGGAATTCCACGGCGTGCCGAAGGAATATCTGTCCAAGGCCTTGCAGGCCTTGTCGCAGGCCGGGCTCGTTGAAAGCACGCTGGGGCCGTCAGGCGGTTACCGGCTGGCCCGCGCGCCCGAGGCGATCAGCTTCCTCGATATCGTTGAAGCGGTGGAAGGCAAGGCCTCCACCTTCGTCTGCACCAATATCCGCTTCAATAACCCCTGCGTGCCGAAGGGCGATTGCACCAGTGCCGCGCGGCCCTGCGCCATCGCACGTGTGATGTGGGAAGCCGACAAGGCGTGGCGCGACCGGCTGAAGGCCACCACGCTCGCGAGCCTCGGGCAGACACTGATGACAGACCTCGACGCCGACACCCGCACCCGCATCGCCGGCTGGGTAGCGGATCACAGCTGACGCCAGCCAGCCGCGCCCGCCCCGAAACCGGGCTCCTGCTCCTGATGATCCACACTCCCCTTGCCTGCGTAATACAGGCTAGTATGTCTCCGGCTGTTCCGGAGAGCCCCCATCAGTGCGGATGGTTGGCGAGTGGAGTGTGAAATGTCCAGGATCCCCGGTCTGTCTCTTTTTTCCAACAAACGTTCGATTGACAGTTTCGTTGTCGACGCCATCCGCAAGGCGATGGCCACAATCGAGTTTGAGCCTGACGGCACTGTCATCACCGCAAACGAAAACTTCCTGTCGCTGATGGGCTACGGGCGGGACGAAATCCGGGGCAAACATCACCGCATCTTTCTGGATCGGGCCTACGCAGCGTCCGAGGAATATACAGCCTTCTGGCAAAGCCTGAAGCGCGGCGAAGCTGCCGTTGCCGAATTCAAACGGCTTGGTAAGGACGGCAGACCGGTCTGGATCAGGGCATCCTATTGCCCCGTGAAGGATAAGGGCGGCCGGGTCATCCGTATCGTCAAGGTGGCGATGGATGTGACAGGCGATGTACTGGCCAGCACCGATGCGAAAGGCCAACTGGATGCGATTTCGCGGTCGCAGGCAGTCATCAGTTTCACGCCGGATGGCACGATCCTCGATGCCAACGAGAATTTCCTGAAAGCGACGGGTTATGCGCGCGATGAAATCGTCGGCCGTCACCACCGCATGTTCGTGTGCCCGGAAGAAGCACGGACGGCGGATTATGCAACCTTCTGGGAAAAGCTGGCAGCTGGCACTTTCGATACCGGCCAGTACCGCCGCATTGCCAAGGAAGGCCGCGAAATATGGCTGCAGGCGACCTATAACCCGATTTTTGACCCCGAAGGCCGGGTCGTGAAAGTGGTGAAATACGCCTGGGATGTGACCGAGGAAGTCCTTCGGAACGCTGATTACAGAGGCCAGATCGAGGCCATCGGCAAGGCACAGGCGGCCATCAGCTTCGATCTGGAGGGCAACATCCTTGATGCCAACGAGAATTTCCTGCAGGCCATCGGCTACAGCCTCGACGAGGTCAAGGGCAAGCATCACAGCATGTTTGTGGAGCCGGGCGAGGCCCGGACACCCGCCTATCATGACCTCTGGAAGCAGTTGCGGTTCGGCCGGTTCCAGGCTGGCGAATTCAGGCGCATCGGCAAGGGCGGGAAGGATGTCTGGATTCAGGCGAGCTACAATCCGATTCTTGATCCCGCCGGCCGTCCTTTCAAGGTCGTGAAGTTTGCGACCGACATCACCAAACGGGTGGAGCTGCGCGAGGAGACCCGTCGTGTCGGGGCGCTCGTGGACCAGAATCTGACGAAGATCCTCGATAGCGTCGGCGCGGCAAGTGAACAGTCGGTTTCGGCTTCGGCCGCATCCAACCAGACGCTGGCAACCGTCCAGTCCGTGGCGGTGGCAACGGAAGAGTTTGAAGCGACCAGCCGCGAGATCGCCATCAATATGGATCGCTCCCGCGAACAAGTGAACCGTGTGATGGAAGTGACCCAGACGGCTGACGAGCATGCCGACAATCTCGTGAAGGCGGCCCAAGCGATGGGCAATATCATCAGCGTGATCGAGGATATCGCAGGGCAGATCAATCTTCTGGCCCTCAATGCCACCATCGAATCGGCCCGTGCGGGCGATGCCGGCCGCGGCTTTGCCGTGGTTGCGAACGAGGTGAAGTCGCTTGCCAATCAGGTGGCGGGTGCCACTGCGCAGATTTCGGAAGAAATCGGCAGCATGCAAGGCATCAGCCGCGATGTGGTGGGTTGCCTGAATGCCATCCGGTCAAGCGTCAATCAGGTTGAAAACAGCGTGACGAGCGTTTCGGGGGCGGTGGAAGAACAGGCTGCCACCTCGCAGGAGATTTCCCGCAACATGCAGGTGGCTGCAGGTGCGGTGGAGGAGTTTGCCGCGAATCTCCGGGCCATTACCGAGTCGATCACGGAATCGAACGAACTGGCGACCGAGGGAACCAATCTCTATCGGTCCCTGCAAGATAAGTCCCAGGTGCAAGACGCCGCCTGAGCCACTTAGCAGGCATTGACGGACAAAAAGGCGGGGCTTCGGCCTCGCCTTTTTCATGTCAGCTGATCAGGCTCTGGAAACGCTGCTCACCGGAGGCTGAAAAATCGATCACCCTTGTCGCGGGCACACGCTGCGCCCAGCCGAGCTCAAGCAGCTGGTCGAGGATCAGTTTTCCGGTGCTGCCGGCCAGATGGTGGCGCCGTACGCTCCAGTCAAGGCAGGTGCGGCACTCAGGGCGATTCGATTTCGGCAGGCTTGCGGGGCTGAGGCCGATCACGGCCAGCTTTCCCCATCCGTGGGGCGAGACGGCGAGCTTTCCGCCTGCCTCCATCAGCCAGCCGTCCGCCATCATCCGGTCGAACAGCGCCACCCCCATGTCGCCCGCCAGATGGTCGTAGCAGATGCGGGCCTTGCGCATGGCCGCATCCTTCGGGCCGGTGCGGGTGCGCCTTCCCGTGCCGCTCGCATCGGCCACCCGCATCAGGGCTTCTAGAAGCGCTGCAACCTCGCGGCCAGCCAGTCGGTAATAATGGTGCCGCCCCTGTATCTCACGCTCGATGAGGCGCCCGTCCATCAGCCGTGCGAGGTGGGAACTTGCTGTCTGCTTGGTGATGCCGGCCTCGACGGCCAGTTCACCGGCCGTCAGCGCGCGGCCGTCCATCAGGGCGTTCAGCATGTTGCCGCGGGCCGGGTCGCCGACGAGGGCAGCGATCCTTGAAATGTCTGGGCCTTCTTTCATGGTTCGATCCTAATAGAACCATTCAGGCCACGCAATCAGCTACAAGGGCATCACCATCCGGCAAGGAGATGTGCCCATGATCACCTGTTTCATCCGCTATGAGATCGATCCGTTCCGAAAGGATATGTTTGAACGCTATGCCCGTGGCTGGGGCGAGGCGATCCCGCGTTGCGGGGCCGACCTCATCGGCTATTTTGCGCCGCATGAGGGCTCGACGACCGTGGCCTACGGCGTTTATTCGCTGCCGTCGCTCGCTGACTATGAAGCCTACAAGGCGCGGCTCGCTGCCGACCCGGTCGGGCGGGAAAATTACGAATTCGCAAGGGCCGAAGGCTTCATCCGGCGGGAGGACAGGTTGTTCCTGAAGCTTGCCTCAGCGCCGCACGGGGTGAAGGGAGACGCGCAATGATCGCGGTGCTTTTTGAAGCAAGGGCAGGCGAGGCCCACAAGCACGAATATTTCGATCTGGCGGGGGCGCTACGCCCGCTTCTTGATGATATCGACGGCTTCATCTCGATCGAGCGATTCGAGAGCGTCACAACGCCCGGCAAGGTCCTGTCCCTTTCCTTCTGGCGGGACGAGGACGCCATCCGGACATGGCGGCAAACGACTGCGCACCGCAAGGCGCAGGCTGCTGGGCGGCATCATGTGTTCGATGACTACCGGCTACGCATCGCCCATGTGGTGCGCGACTATGGCCTGAATGACCGGGCCGAGGCCCCGGACGACAGCCGGGAAGCCCACGGCTAGGCTTGTCCAAGCACGCCCCTGACCCAGAGGATAACGAGAGCCACCTTCGCGGCATCACCGGTGCCGCGAGCGTCAAGGTCGTCCCATGTCGGGAAGGCGAGGGCATGATGCAGCGTGGTGACAAGCGACGCGTTCGGCTGTTTGTCGAAGGCGGCGGCCAGCCCGTCGGCCACCATCCCCAGGAAACCCGCGAACTCGGCCATCGGGCCCTGCAGGGCGGGGACGTCCGCCACGTCGCGGTGCGAGGCCGTCCACATGGCTTTCGTACCGGCATAATAGCCAAAGAAGGCATCCAAGGCGGCCTGCAGGCGCTGGAACGGGTCATGGATTCCCTCCCAAGCTGCCGGGTCGGGCGGCGGGTTGAGGCTCAGCCAGTGCGACGTACAGGCCTGAAAGACAGCCGTTTCATCCGGAAAATGCCGGTACACGGTCAGGCGCTGCACGCCCGCCTTTTCGGCTATGGCGCTGATCGTCGTCGCGCGCGGGCCCAGTGTTTCATGCAGGTGCATGGTCGCCTCGACAATTTTTTGCCGGGTTTCTTCCTGTGATTTTGCCCGGTCTTTCAAACGGTAAGCGCGTTTTTCCTTCATTCAGTGAACATATATGTTCAACGAAGCGTTGACAAGCGGGATTGTGCTGCCTAGAAGCCAAATTCCAATAAACATAAATGTTCACTGAATACGAAAAGGACATGACATGATCACCTTTGAAGCCCCCACCATGCATGGGGCGGAACGGGTCACCGACGCGTGGACGATGCTTCCCTCCTGGCTGCCGGTGCCCGACATGGGCGTCCTGCCCGTTAACAGCTTCCTCCTGAAAGGGCGGGAACCAGTGCTGGTGGATACCGGCCTCGGCCTCATCGGCGACGATTTCCTGACCGCGCTTGCCAGCGAAATCGATCCCGGTGATCTCCGCTGGATCTGGATCAGCCATATGGATGCCGACCATGCGGGCAACCTCGCCCGCGTGCTTGCCGCCGCGCCGAACGCGCGGGTTGTCACCAATTTCCTGAACACCGGTCGCCTGAACATGGCGGGCTTCGATATCGGCCGCGTGCAGATGCTGGAGCCCGGCACTGCGTTCGAGGCCGGCGGGCGCCGGCTGATCCCGGTGCGGCCGCCCTATTATGATTCGCCCGGCACACTCGGCTTCTATGACGTGCATGATCGTGCGCTTTTCGCGGTCGACAGTTTCGGCGCCCTGTTGCCGGCGCCGGTGCGCGAGATCGACGAATTGCCGGATGGGGCCCTGAGGGACGGCTTGATCGGCTGGTCGAGCGTCGATGCCCCCTGGCTTGCTGACATTGACAATAGTGTGCTTGCCCGCACGCTCAAATCGCTGGAGGCGATCGACCCCGCCGTCATCCTTTCCGGCCATCTGCCACCGGTGCGGGGCGGGATCCGCCGCCTGACGTCGCATCTGGCCGCTGCCTACGATGCCCCCGGCAACCTACCGGCGGATCCCGAGGCCATCGAGCATCTGGCTGCCACCCTCAATGCGGAGCTTGTGCCATGTTCGTAACCTCCGTCACCCGCGAGTTCGGCCTTTCGACCCCCATTGTGAACGCAGGCATGGCCATGGTGGCGCGGCCCGCACTTGCGGCGGCTGTCTCCGAAGCCGGCGGCCTTGGCACCATCGGGTCGGACATCAATCCGCCCGAGATGGTGCGGGACATGATCCGTGAGACGAAGGCGCTGACGCGCCGGCCCTTCGGGGTCGATCTCATCGGCGATTTCGTCACTGACGGCCATATCGATGTGCTCGTTGAAGAAGAAGTGGCGCTTGCCATCTTCTTCTGGTCCCCGCCCCGGCTTGCCCACGCGGCGCGGCTGATCAAGGCCGGTGTCCGTTTCTGGGTGCAGGTCGGCAGCGTGGCCGAAGCGATGGAAGCCGTGGCGCTCGGCGCTGACGGGCTTGTCGTGCAGGGGGCGGAGGCGGGCGGCCACAACCGCGCCGAAGCCTCCACCATGACGCTTTTTCCACGCATCCGGCGCAAATATCCTGATCTTCCGATGCTTGCCGCCGGTGGCATCGTGGACGGCGCGACAATGGCGGCAGCCCTTGCGCTCGGTGCCGACGGGGTCTGGTGCGGCAGTCGCTTCCTTGCCTCGGTCGAGGCGGAGGCGCACGCCGATTACAAGGCGCATGTGGTAACCGCCGACGTGGGCGACACGGCGATCCTCAGCGTCTATGGCCCCGAATGGCCGGACCAGCCGATGCGCACGATCCTCAATGAAGGGGCGCGGGCGGCTGTCGGGCGCGAGAAGGCCGCCGTGAAGGAAGCGGCGGGGCAGGTGATCGGCACCATGCGCATGGGCGGCGAAACGGTGCCCGTGCCGCGCTACAGCGCCCTGTTGCCCACACGCGATTTTGAGGGCGATATCGAACAGACCTGCCTGACAGCAGGACAAAGTGCAGGCAATATCGCCGAAATTCTTCCGGCGGCGGAAATTGTTCGCCGGATGACCGACGAAGCTGCAAGCATCCTGCGCCGCCTTGGCGGCGCCGGGGTGAGGGCAGCAGCATGATAGCGAGGACATAAGAATGAACGAACTTGACCTTCTGGAAGAAGCCGACCGGCGTGGGCGCGCCTATGTGGCAAGCGTGCGGGAGCGGGACGTTTTCCCCGCCCCCGACCAGCTGGCTGGCCTCGCCCGTTTTGACGAGCCCTTCCCTGCGCACGGCAGGGCAGCCGATGATACCCTGCGTCTGATGGACGAGGCGGGCTCGCCGGCCACGGTCGTTTCGAACGGGCCGCACTATTATGGCTTCGTCATCGGTGCGATGCTGCCAGCGGCTGCTGCTGCCGAGCGGATGGCGGTGGCGTGGGACCAGTGTGCCTCCTCCTTTACCAACTCGCCGGTGGCGGACAAGCTGGAAAAGGTGGCGGCCGGCTGGGTGCTCGAGGCGCTTGACTTGCCGCGCGACAGTGCCGTCAGCTTCGGCACGTCGGCTTCCGCTTGCGGGCTCGCCTGCCTCACTGCCGCGCGACGCACGCTCCTTGCCCGCAAGGGATGGGACTTCGATGCCAAGGGGTTGGCAGGGGCCCCCGAAATCCGTGTCGTGGTGCCGGAAACGGTTCATATCACCGTCCTCAAGGCCCTGCGGCTGATGGGCTTCGGGCTTGATCATCTTGTCCGGGTACCGGTCGATGCGCATGGACGGATGGACCCTTCAAAGCTGCCGTCCCTTGATGACGCCACCATTCTTTGCCTGCAGGCGGGGGAAGTGAATACCGGCGAGTTCGACCGCTTTGCGGAGATCATCCCGCAGGCGAAGGCGGCTGGGGCCTGGGTGCACGTGGACGGTGCCTTTGGCCTCTGGGCGCGGGCGTCGGCGGTCCACCGGGGGCTCACCGACGGGATCGAGCTTGCCGACAGCTGGACGACCGACGGCCACAAATGGCTGAACACGCCCTATGACGGCGCCATGGGCATCTGCCGCAATGTGGCGGACCTGGCGGGCGCGATGAACAGCGATGCCGTCTATGCGGCCTCGTCCGCCGATAGCCAGAAGAATCTGGGGATCGAGTTTTCGCGGCGGGCCCGGGGCATCCCGATCTGGGCCACGCTCAGGAGCCTCGGGCGCGACGGTGTGGCCGCACTGGTCGACCGCCACTGTGCGCAGGCCCGGCGGCTGGCCGAAGGGCTGAAGGCGGCTGGCTTCGATGTCCTCAACCGGGTTGTGCTTAACCAGGTTCTGGTGCAGCTTGAAACCGAGGCTGAAACGGTCGCCTTCCGCGAGGCAGCGGTTGCTTCGGGCCGCATCTGGTTTGGCCCGACGGTATGGCGCGGACGGGCGGCTTTCCGCCTCAGCGTCTCTTCATGGCGCACCACCGACGCGGATATCGAGGCGGCAATCGCGCTGCTGACCGGGCTCAAGACAAAGGGATAAGGCATATGCATCTGGTTTTCGTCTACGGCCCTCCGGCGGCGGGCAAATATACCGTCGCCAAGCTGCTGGCGGCGGAAACCGGCTATGCGCTTTTCCATAATCATCTGGTGGTAGATGCTGTCGCCGCCGTTTTCCCGTTCGGCAGTGAAAGTTTCGTGCGCCTGCGCGAGGACTTCTGGATGAAAACCTTCGAGGCAGCGGCCCGCGAGGAACGCTCGCTGATCTTCACCTTCCAGCCGGAAGGGTCGGTCGCTCCCGATTTTGCCCAGCGTGTGGCGGATCTGGTGCGCGGGGCTGGCGGGCGGATCACTTTCGTGCACCTGACCCTGTCGCGCGAAGAACAGGTCGCCCGCATCGACAATGCCGACCGCGCCAAATTCGGCAAGCTCCGGGATGTATTGCTGCTCAAGGCCCTGCAGGACGAGTTCGCAATCTGCGAACGCGCGATGCCGACGCCCGACCTGACAATCGATACAGCCCGTGTCTCGGCGGACGAGGCGGCCGCGATGATCAAGGCAGCTCTCTGAGACGGACGGGCCATTCTATGCCTCTTTCGTGACAGATTTCCTGATTATCTCTTCAAATAACATTGAGTTGCCTTCGGCGCACACCTGCCCCACAGTGCGCGCGCCGGCATGAAGGGCTCCCCAGCCCTTGCCGTGCGGACTGACGGCGCCCCGCCGTTTTCCCCGCATTTGCCCTCAGGCTGCCGTTCCCGCAACGGGTTCGGCGCATGCCTTTTTCACTGTTGCCCCATCCTGTGAAGGAGATTTCGAAAATGACCGACCAGACCCCGACCTTCGAACTGCCGCCGCTCCCCTACGGCCACGCAGACCTTGCCCCCGTGCTTTCGGAGGAAACGCTGCAGGTTCACCACGGCAAGCACCATGCCCGTTATGTGACGGTGCTGAACGGCTTCATCGCCGACAAGGGCCTGACCGCCACCTCGATCGAGCAGGTGACGAAAGACGCGCACACCAGGGGCGACAAGCCGGTTTTCAATAACGCCGCCCAGGCCTGGAACCATGCCTTCTTCTGGGAAAGCATGAGCCCCACGGCAACCGCCCCTGCCGGTGCGCTTCTCGAAGCCATCAACGCGGCTTTCGGTAGCGTGGAAGAGCTGAAAAAGCGTTTCGTGGCTGAAGGCGTCGGCCATTTCGGTTCTGGCTGGGCGTGGCTCATCGTGCGCGGTGGCAAGCTTGAGGTCGTCTCCACCCATGATGCCGGCCTGCCGATTCTGGAAGACGGCGTGACGGCCCTTCTGGCCTGCGATGTATGGGAACATGCCTATTATATCGATTACCGCCAGGACCGCCCCACGTGGCTCGGCAACTGGTTCGACAAGCTCGCCAACTGGGATTTCGCGGCCAAGCAATTTGCCGCTGCAGTTGATGGCAGCGAAGGCTGGCGCTACCCCGCGCCGAAATAAAGCCTTATCCCGGCCAAAACGCAAAAGACCCGCCAATCCGGCGGGTCTTTTTTCAGGTTATTCAGGCGGGCTTCCGCACCGCGACGACAGTGGCAAGGGCGGCGAAGAAGGTGGCAACAAGGAAGGTCGTCTGCAGGCCGCCTGCCGCGAACACCGACCCGAGGACCGCGGCGCCTGTAATGAAGCCGAGGCTGCGGGAGAGATTGAGAAGGGCCGAGGTCATGCCGCGCTGGTCGGCGGCGGCGTCCTGCATGACTATCGTATTGTTGGCAGTGTGGAAGAAAGCATAGCCGAGCGTGACGGCCATCAGCGGGCCGATATAGCCGGGAACCCCAAGCGACGCAGGCGCCATGGCAAGGGCAAGGGCACCAGCCGTCATCAGGCTCAGGCCACCGATCTGGCTGCGGCTGACACCAAACCGGTCCGCCACGCGCCCGGCCGGCACACCGGCAAGCGCGACCATCAATGGCCCGGCAGACATCACAATGCCTACTGAAGCCGTATCTAGGCCAAGGCCGTGCGCCAGATGGAAGGGGCCGACCACAAGCGACGCCATCATGATGGCCGAGACGAGGCAATTCATCACAAGGCCGGCGCTCAGAACCGGATTCCGGAACAGGCCAGGGCGGATCAGCGGGTGTGCCGCCTTCCTCTCGAACCGGGTGAAGATCAGTCCGCCCGCCATCGCCGCACCCACAAGGGCCGCGTTCACGAGGGCGGAACCCCCGGCACCGGTCATGGCCAGCGCGTAAGCCACAAGGACAGCGGCGAGGAGGAGGGTGCCGACCGTATCGAACTGGCGAGGGTCGAACCGGTTTGCAGGCGCTTCGGCGGGTACGCTGCGTGCGATCAGGGCCAGTGCAGCGATGCCGAGGGGGAGATTGACCAAGAAGATCGACGGCCATCCGAAAGCCGATACCATGAAGCCGCCAAGCGTGGGGCCAAGCGTGGTCCCGGCTGCCGACATGGTCGCCAGCAGCCCCATGGCTGCGCCGGCGCGCGCTTTCGGCACCGCTGCCCCGACAAGGGCCATCGTCATCGACATCATGATTGCCGCCCCGAGCCCTTGTGCCGCACGGGCAGCGAGAAGCCATTCAATGGACGGTGCAATGGCGCAAAGGGCCGACGCCAGCATATAGAGGACGATGCCACCCATCAGAAGGCGGCGCCGGTCCATCATGTCGCCCAGCCGGCCGACAGCTGCCATGCAGGCGGTCATCGACAGGAGATAGGCGAGAACAATCCACTGGGCTGTGTCAAAAGTCGCACCGAACGCCTCGGTCAGGGTCGGCAGCGCCACATTGACGATGCCGGTGCCCACCGCTGCGATGAGCATCGAAAGGGACAGGCTAACCAGCGCGAGCCGTGTGTCGCCTGCGGGGGCTGCCGGTGCGCTATTGGGGCTATCGAGGCCTGTTGTTACACTGCTGTTCATGGAATTCACCAATTCCTGTTGAATATATGCGTGCGCATGCATATATTCAACAGGAGGCGGAGAGTCAAGTGGATGAACGGAATGAATGGATATCTGGCCCTTTTTGATCGGCTCGGGCAGCTCGGGCGGCAGCGCTACCGCTTTGCGGAAGACTATTTCGCACGGCTCGGGCTCAATCACACGGAAGCGCGTCTGCTGACGCTTCTCACACAGGCGGGTGGCCGGGCCACGCAGGATGCCCTCGCGAGCCAGCTTTATATCGATCGCAGCAATGTGGGGCGGGCGCTCAAGGCGCTGGAGGCGCGCGCCTGTGTGGAGCGGCAGAAGGACGCAAAAGACAAGCGCGCCAACTTCGTGCAGATCACCGCGAAGGGCAGTACCCTGGCGAGTGAAATCGCCAGCCTGAAAGGCGAGATGGCGGCGACCTTCTTCAATGGCCTCGAGGAATCAGAAGCGGCAATGATCGCCGGTCTCCTCAGTCGGCTTGAGCCCGCCGGGGCCGAGACGGCGTGACCATATCGGGTCCAAGAAAGGGGCGCCGACATGAAGGATATGGCAGGTATTCAGATCTTGAGGTCCTGCGCCGAAAACTGCTGGCTTGAGAAGATGGTGTTCATGATGCGATCTTCGGCCTGGCTGAGGATATCATGGACAATGGCCCGGACGCGGCTCGGCTCGTCGCAGCGCATCACCTCGATTGCCATGACATGCTGGTCGGCTGTGTAAGGCATGCTTTTCAGCCTTTTGAGATAAAGCCAGTAAATCCGCATGGCCCCGTCCTCGAGCTGGCGGACCCAATCGTGCATCAGCGGAAAGCCGACGCTTTCGCACAGGGCGATATTGATTTCCTTGTTCTTTTTCAACAGCGCGAGGGCTTCATCATCAGTTGACGGGCGCAGCAATGCTTCGATCTCGTGGCTTAACGCTTCCAGTCGCTCGAAGTCGGCAGTCGCGGCGGCGAGGGACAGGATCGACGGCAGCAACATCTTGCGCAGGGTGAAATTCTGCTTGAT
Source organism: Pseudokordiimonas caeni (assembly GCF_026719705.1). Lineage (GTDB taxonomy): Bacteria > Pseudomonadota > Alphaproteobacteria > Sphingomonadales > Kordiimonadaceae > Gimibacter > Gimibacter caeni. The sequence goes on from NZ_JAPPRR010000002.1 coordinate 609,128, forward strand.
TTCATGGAGCGTGAGCGGCGCCACAATCGTGATGCGCGGCGACAGGTTGACCATGAACTGCTGGCTGACCAGCCGTTCGATCAGGGTGCGGGCAACTGTGCGGCTGATGCCGAACATGTCACTCAGCAGATTTTCCGAAACCTTTTGGCTCGGCGCCAGCTGCTGCGTGACGATCGCATCCATGACCGCCTGATAGGCGTCACCGGCTTCGCTGATCTGGGCTTGGTCGTTCATGTCGAGCAATCCTCAAGAATCAAATTCACAGGTTGTCCTGAATGACCGGGAGGGAGAGCCGAGAGTACAAACTTGATAAGAACACGACAAGGGAAAGCGTCGCCGGATATCCAGGCAAGAACTCGCCCTGACGCGAGTTGGCCTGAAAAGCAAAAGACCCGCCTTTAGGGCGGGTCTTTTCATGGTGGAGCTAAGCGGGATCGAACCGCTGACCTCTTGCATGCCATGCAAGCGCTCTCCCAGCTGAGCTATAGCCCCGTCGACTATGGGATGCCCGGGGCTGCGGCCTCGGGAACGGCGCGGACTATAGTCAGGGACATCGGTCCGCGCAAGGCTTTTTTTCAAGGGGCTGAACTAGCTATCAACCCCTTGAAAGGTATCGATTATTCGTCGTCCGAAAGCGACGAATCGACCATGCCGGTCACTTCATCGTCGTCATCGTCGTCGAGGCTGACGATATCGTCGTCGTCGTCGCCGCCGAGATCGATGTCGTCATCGTCTCCGAGCAGGTCTTCGGCGTCCACGTCCTCGTCTTCCTTCGGCGCCACCTTGGCGGCGGCCTTGTCGATCATGACCGGCTGCTTGGCTTTCAGAATCGGTTCCGGCGTCCATGTGGTGCCGCAATCGATGCAGGTTGCCGGATCGTCTTTTTGCAGGTCGTAGAAGCGCGTGCCGCATTTCGGGCAGGTGCGCTTGGTGCCCCATTCGGGTTTTGCCACGGCTGTCTCCACTCTATCTTGAGCGCATTAAAGCTTGATTTCGGCGCTTCCCTTGCCATGATCCACCGCGCCTGTCAAAGATTCCTTTCGTGCTCATCCCGAAAGTCCGCCTGAAAGTCTGCCCGTGTCTGCACATCACTCCCCCGACGCCCAACCCGAACCCCTTGTTTCCGCCCCCGGCCGTGCCCTTGAAGGCGCTGTCCGCATTCCGGGCGACAAGTCGGTCTCGCACCGCTCGATCATGCTCGGGGCGCTCGCCGTCGGCAAAAGCCGGGTAAGCGGCCTGTTGGAAGGCGAGGACGTGATGGCAACCGCCGCCGCCATGCGCGCCATGGGCGCCACCGTCACAAGGAAGGGCGAAGGCGAGTGGGAAATCGATGGCGTGGGCGTCGGCGGCCTGCTGGAGCCCGATGACGTGATCGACATGGGCAATTCGGGCACCTCCACGCGCCTCATCATGGGGCTGATCGCCACACACCCGATCCAGGTGACGATGACGGGCGACGCCAGCTTGCGCAAACGCCCGATGGGCCGGGTGATCGATCCGCTGACCGCTATGGGGGCGACCGTTTCGGCGCGTACGGGCGGGCGCCTGCCGCTGGTGATCAAGGGGACGGACACACCGCTTCCCATCGATTACACGACCCCGATGGCCTCGGCGCAGGTGAAATCCGCCGTGCTGCTTGCCGGCCTCAACACACCGGGCGTGACGACGGTGCGCGAGAAGGTGGCGACACGGGATCATACCGAACGGATGCTGTCCTCAATGGGCGCCGATATCCGCGTGGAGGACGGGCCGGAGGGCCGCGTGGTGAAGCTTGTGGGCCAGCCGGAGCTCAGCCCCATCCATATGGAAGTGCCGGGCGATATTTCCTCGTCCGCCTTCCCGATGGTCGCGGCCTCCATCGTGCCGGGCTCGGACGTGCTGATCCGCAATGTGGGGCTCAATCCCTTGCGCACCGGTATCATCTTCGCCCTGCGTGAGATGGGCGCCGATATCACGGTCGAGAATGAACGCGTGCTTGGCGGCGAGCCGGTGGGTGACCTGCGCGTGCGTGCGGCCCGCCTTAAAGGGGTGCAGGGCCTGTCGGTTGACCCTTCGACCATGATCGATGAATTCCCGGTGCTGTTCACCGCCGCTGCAGTTGCCGAGGGCGAAAGCCGGTTTGATGGCCTGCATGAGCTGCGCGTGAAAGAATCGGATCGTCTTGCCGCCATGGCTGCAGGCCTGAAGGCCAACGGTGTGGAGGTCGAGGAATTTGACGATGGCATCATCATCCGGGGTCGCGGCGGCAATGTGCCGGGCGGCGGCACGGTCGAGACCCATCTCGATCACCGCATCGCCATGAGCTTCGCCGTGCTCGGCCAGCGCGCCGACAAGCCCGTGACCATCGATGACGCCCGCGCCATCCGCACGAGCTTTCCGGTCTTCATTGAAATGATGAAGGGACTGGGGGCAGGGCTGGAGGCTTAAGCCCCGCCTTCCTTGAACTCGGCGAAGGTGACGATATGGCCGCCGGGCTCGCGGTAGCCGATCTCGGTGGCGCCGTAGAAGGTTTCGCGCTTTTCCATCACCACGGGCTCGCCAGCCAGCGCCTCTTCAACGGCGTCGATCTTGTCGACCTCGATGAACAGCAGCACCGGGCTGCCCATGTTGGCGCCGTCCTTGAACACGTCCGAATCGCCGATCAGGCTTTCGCGCGTCTGGAACATCAGCTGCGTGGGGCCCTGTTGCAGGATCACGAAGCCCTTGTGGTCGCCCTCGGGCACGCTCACGGTTTCCGTGAAGCCGACCTTGGCGAAGAAGGCGGCGGAAGGTTCTACCCGGTCGACCGGCAATACGGGTGTGGCGGAGCGAATCATCCCTTGTTTCCCTGTCTCGTCGGCGCGAATGGTGCCGACGGTGATGGCGAGAAGCCCTAAAAATCCAATCAGCAGAACGACCAAAGGCCGAAACGGCTTGTCCATGCAGATATCCCCCGATTGCAGGTGAGGGAGTGTGACGCGGATGGGCGCCTGCCGCAAGGGGCTGGCGTTCGCGCGTGCGAGCGCTTATGGAAAACGAAACGGAAAGGATCGCCATGCCGCCTTCGAATTCTGCCTTTGTGATCGCCATTGATGGCCCCGCCGCTGCGGGCAAGGGCACGCTCGCCCGCCTTCTGGCCGATCACTATGACTTTGCCTTCCTTGATACCGGGGCGCTTTACCGGGCGGTTGGCCTGCAGATGCTGATCGAGGGCAGCGATCTTGATGACGCCGAAAAGGCCACGGAAACCGCAGGCCGCCTTGATCTCGGCCTGATCGGCGATCCGCGCCTCAGGGCCGAGGAAACGGGCGGGGCCGCCTCCCGCGTGGCGGCAGTGCCGGGGGTGCGCGCCGCCCTTCTGGATTTCCAGCGCCGGTTCGCAGGCCACCCGCCAGCGGGCCAGCCCGGCGCGGTGCTGGACGGTCGCGATATCGGCACGGTCGTTTGTCCCGATGCGCCCGTGAAGCTTTTCGTGACGGCATCAGCCGAAGAACGGGCGCGCCGCCGAACGGCCGAGATCGAAGGTCGCGGCGAGGCCGCCGACTATGCCGCCATACTTGAAGATGTGAAGGCTCGCGACGCCCGTGACATGGGCCGCAAGGACGCGCCCCTGAGGGCGGCTGAAGATGCGCTCTTGCTTGATACGACCAATTTGGCTATAGACGCCGTGTTTTTACGGGCCAAGAGCTTCATCGACGGCAAGCTGTCCTCCAGAGACGGCGCCTGAGGCGAGACGGACGGGCTCCAATAATTCCGATGACCTGAGAGGGTGGTTTCCGGCGGATGCCGGAGGCTGGCCCATTTGGTGTTTGAGGCCTGAATCGTACCCTGAACCGGCAGGATGGTCCTGTCTGGGGGGAAACCGACGATCAGGAAGACCGCCGGACACAACCGGTTGGCAGGTAACCGAACAAAGGACCAAATATGAGCAACTTCAACCCGAGCCTCGCCGATTTCGAGGCCATGCTGAATGAAACCCTTCCCGCCGAAGGCGGCTTTGACGGCCAGGTCGTCAAAGGCAAGGTCGTCTCGATCGAGAACGACTTCGCAATCATCGATATCGGTCTCAAGGCCGAAGGTCGCGTTCCCCTGAAAGAATTCGCAGCTCCCGGCGCCCAGGCCGAAATCGCCGTTGGCGATGACGTCGAAGTGTTTGTCGAGCGCGTCGAGAACGCCCTTGGCGAAGCCATCCTGTCGCGTGACAAGGCTCGCCGCGAAGAAGCCTGGGAAACCCTCGAGAAATCGTTCGAAGGCGATGCCCGTGTCAACGGCGTCATCTTCGGTCGCGTCAAAGGCGGCTTCACCGTGGACCTCAACGGCGCCGTGGCATTCCTGCCGGGCAGCCAGGTCGACATCCGTCCGATCCGCGACATCACCCCGCTGATGAACATCAAGCAACCCTTCCAGATCCTGAAAATGGACCGTCGCCGTGGCAACATCGTTGTGTCGCGTCGCGCCGTGATGGAAGAGGATCGTGCTGGCCAGCGTGCTGAACTCCTTGGCAAGCTCAAGGAAGGCGACACCGTTGACGGCGTGGTCAAGAACATCACCGATTACGGTGCGTTCGTTGACCTCGGCGGCATCGACGGCCTGCTGCACGTCACCGACATCAGCTGGCGCCGTGTCAACCACCCGAGCGAAGTTCTCACTGTCGGTGAGACCGTGAAGGTTCAGGTTGTCCGCATCAATCCGGAAACCCAGCGCATCAGCCTCGGCATGAAGCAGCTCGCGGACGATCCGTGGGATGGCATCGATGCCAAATACCCGGTCAATGCCAAGTTCAAGGGCACTGTCACCAACATCACCGATTACGGCGCGTTCGTTGAGCTTGAAGCCGGTGTTGAAGGCCTCGTGCACGTTTCCGAAATGAGCTGGGTGAAGAAGAACGTCCATCCGGGCAAGATCGTCTCCACCAGCCAGGAAGTTGACGTGATGATCCTCGAGGTAGATCCCTCGAAGCGTCGCATCAGCCTCGGCCTCAAGCAGTGCGGCGAGAATCCGTGGGACGCCTTCTCGGCGAAATACCCGGCCGGCACCGAAATCGAAGGCGAAGTCAAGAACATCACCGAATTCGGTCTGTTCATCGGCCTCGACGGCGATGTGGACGGCATGGTTCACCTTTCGGACCTCGATTGGGACCGTTCGGGCGAAGAAGCCATCCAGGACTTCAAGAAAGGCGACGTTGTCAAAGCCGTCGTTCTCGACGTCGATGTTTCGAAAGAGCGCATCAGCCTCGGCATCAAGCAACTTTCGGGTGACCCGTTCGCCAACGTCAAAGACCGCAAGAAAGGCGAAACCGTCACTTGCGTTGTCAAGGCTGTGAACGAGAACGGCATCGAGGTTGAAGTTGGCGACACCGGCATGACTGCCTTCATCCGTCGCGGCGATCTCGCTCGTGACCGTGGCGATCAGCGCCCCGAGCGTTTCGCTGTTGGTGATAAGGTTGACGCCATGATCACCGGTACCGACCGTTCGAGCCGCAAGGTCAATCTCTCGATCAAGGCTCTGGAAGTCGCAGAAGAGAAAGCTGCCGTCGAGCAATATGGCTCGGCCGACAGCGGTGCTTCGCTCGGCGATATCCTGGGCGCTGCCCTCGAGAAAGCCAAGTCGGGCGAATAAGCCCCGACCGGCTGATCAAGCCATCACGAAAGGCCGTCCCGCACCGCGCGGGGCGGCCTTTTGCCTTTCCGGGAGGTGTCCGGAAGCGTCTTTTCGGCACATTTTCGGCCCTGTGATCGGAAAGTCCTGTCATATGAAAGGCTTATCTTGACGATAGGCAGTTTGGATGGCACGCTTGGGCCAAGGTCGTGACTGAGTCCGTTGCCGATGACCGCCGTTGCTGCAAGGGCAGGCGTCCGCCGCCGGGCTGGCGCCCGGGGCCCAAGGGAGGTTCTGAATGATTAAGTCCGAGTTGATTGCCAAGATCGCCGAGGCGAATCCTCACCTTTATCACCGCGATGTCGAGCGCATCGTGTCCACGATTTTCGATGAAATCACGTCGGCACTTGCTCGCGGCGACCGGGTCGAACTGCGCGGTTTCGGTGCCTTTTCGGTAAAGGAGCGTCCTGCCCGCACCGGGCGCAACCCGCGCACGGGGGATCAGGTGGACGTGGCCGAAAAGCGCGTGCCCTATTTCAAGACGGGCAAGGACCTGCGCGAACGGCTGAACAAGTAACCGGCTGCCGGAAACCTTCGTGACCGCCTTCATTGCACTGCTGCGACGCCTTTTCTGGGGCATCCTTGCTGTTCTCCTGGTCTTTTTCGCCGTCAACAACCGCGCGCCGGTGACGATCGCGTTCGAGCCCTTCCCCTTCACCGTCACGATGCCGCTGTGGCTTGTGCTGTTTGTCGGCATCTTTGTCGGCCTTGCGGTCGCGGGCATGGTGACAAGCTGGCTCAGGCTCAAGGGCTTCACCGCACGGCGCAAGGCGGAGCGGCGGGCGAAATCGCTTGAAGGCGAAATGGCCGACCTCACCGCCCGTGCGCAGGATGCTGAACGCAGCGCCACCGAAAATGCCATCGTGGCGGGCCAGACGGGCCCCGTGCGGCGCTGAGGTCAATTCGGTCTGGCTCTTGTCGTGCCGCCCGGCCTTCGCTATAGGACGCGGACGAGCGAACCGAGGAGACACGCCATGCCCTTTGAGCCGAAGACCCCAGCCGAACGCATCTTCTGTGCCCTCGATACCACTGACCCCGCTGCTGCAGCAGCACTTGCCGCCCGCCTCAAAGACACGGTCGGCGGTATCAAGCTCGGCCTTGAATATTATTGTTCGACAGGTGCGGATGGCTTCAAGGCTGTGGCCGACACCGGTATGCCGATCTTTCTGGACCTGAAGTTCCACGACATCCCGAACACGGTGGCAGGCGCCATCCGTGCGGTCGCCCCGCTCGCACCGAAAATCCTGACGATCCACACCCAGGGCGGGCCCGAAATGATGCGCCGCGCAGCCGCGACCGCCGCCGAGGAAGCCGCCCGCCACGGGGTGGAGCGCCCCATTGTGGTCGGCGTCACGATCCTGACAAGCCTTGACGGGCGGGACCTGAGTGCCATCGGCGTCGATCATGCGGTGGACGATCAGGTGGTGCGGCTGGCAGCCCTTGCCGATGATTGCGGGCTTGATGGCATCGTCTGCAGTCCGAGGGAAATCCGCCTTGTGCGCGCCGCCACCCGCGAGGACTTCACGCTTGTGGTGCCTGGCATCCGCCCGGCTGGCAGCGCAGCGGGCGACCAGAAGCGCGTGATGACCCCGAAAGAAGCGGTGGATGCTGGCGCCAGTGTGCTCGTGATCGGCCGTCCGATCACCGAAGCCGCCGATCCGGCTGCCGCCGCCAAAGCGATTGCAGCCTCGCTTTAAGTCGTTGCCTTACAGCAGCCTCACCAATGTCACATCGGTCAGCCGGGTGTAGCCGGTCGGCAGGGCTTTTTCGTTCGGGATGTCGTCAGCCTTGCGGTAGGTGACGCCGCTATCGACGCTGACGAACCGCGTGACCGGTTTGTCAGCTTCAATGATTGGCAGGCAGAGATACTGGGTTCGCACCGGCGTCTGTCCGCTCACCACGCGCCGCTCCACAAAGCCGGTCGACCCGCAGGGCGTGGCAGCCATCGCGGCGAACAGTTGGCGGATGAAGTCACGGTGGCCTTCGGCGTAAACCTCGATGAAATCCCTTGGCAGGCTGCTGGCCGTTGCCTCGCGCTCCTTGATGCCGGCGCCCACGAAGCTTGCGGACAGGGCGTCGTCTTCGAATTTGAAGATCAGGCATTTCGCGGCGAATGCTGCATCAAGCCTCAGCTGATCGAGAAGCGCCGGCGCGCCGCCATGCTGGTGCCACAGGCTCCAGAGGCGCCGCCGTGCGGGGGAAAGGGTGTCCGCATCAAGCGGTCGGAAGGTCAGGTTTTTTGCCATGATGGGCCTGCTGTACTCGTTACAAAATGTACGCTGTTCGATGGTTTGAGGGAATCGCTGCTTTCATTGGACGCGCTGCACCATGAAGCCTTTTTGTTGCAACAGTTCAACAAGAGATTCATTGCCGACAAGGTGGCCGGCACCGACCGCCACCATGATGGTGCCCGGCCGCTCCATGCGGGTGGCTAGCGCCCCAGCCCAGGTGCGGTTGCGGTCGTGCAGCAGGCGGTCGGCGAGTTCGGGGGATTCTTCCATCGACTCGTTCAGTACTTCGTCAAGGGTTGCTGTGTCGCCGGTCACCCATGCTTTCTCAAGCCGCGCGAAATAGGCTTCGGCATCGTTAAGGTCGCGCAGGGTAACGAGAAGTAGCGTGCGTTCCTCCTCGGGCGTCAGGTCGCCAAACAGGCTCGACTGGAAGGCGGCGGTTTCAAGTCCGGCGACGGGGATGCCGCGACGGGCGGCTTCCTCGGACAGTGCCTTGTCGGCCCCGGCGTTCGGGTCGTAGCCCACGCGCACCAGCGTGACGACGCTCAGTGACATGCTCGTAAACCATGGCCGGGCCTGATCGAAGGCGCCGTCCGGCAGGCCGAGCGCGCGGGAGACGCGCATGACATCGCTGTATAGGCCGTCGCCGATGGTGGCGCGCAGCGTTTCCCCTTCGGGCAGGCGGCCGGCGGCCGCCATCAGCGGGCCGGCGGCGGCGATCTGGTCGGGGGCGAGTTCCAGCATCAGGCCTTTGGAGGCGGCGAGCGCGTCGGTGAGCGCCGGTGTCACCCAGTTTGTGTCCTTTTTCATCAGGTGCAGCGTGCCGAACAGATAGATGGTCGTGTCCTCATCCGCCATTTTCCACATGGCGGGTCCATCCGCGCGCACCGGCAGGGCGGCAAAGATGACCATGAAAACAAGGGCAAGGCGGCGGAACAGGTTCATGTCAGGCACTTTCTTCTGCATTCTGCGACACACGGGTTCACATTCTTCTACGCGGCAGGCATCATCGCAAGCGCTGTGCCATTTCGCCGAGGCAGGAATGGTCGGGGAATCGAGTATCGAAGAAAACTCGACAGGGAGGAAAATCAATGTTCAGGCATCTAGCTGCATCTTTCGCGGCTTTTCTGGTCTGTATCGGCGTAAATGCCGGGGGCGCGCATGCTCAGTCCATCCGTGTATCCGTTGATTCGTCGCTTGCCGACTATCTTCTGGACATGGTCTGTTCCGGCAAACCGGTGGATGCGGCTTATCTGAGGGCTTCGCCGGTATTGCAGGGCCAGATCAAACACCATTCCGAAGTCCAGCCGCTGCGCAATATGGACGCTTTCCTCGCCGGACTGAAGGACGTCTCTGACTGCAAAGTGCCGGAGAAAGATCTCTTCCGTTTCGGGGCACTGGTGAAGGAGAAGGCCAAGTTTCAGGCAGCGGTTGATTTCTTCAAGGCGCGCGATGCCGAAATCGGCGCGTACGTGGTGGACAAGGTAAGTCCCTATGTTCCAGCGGGTCTCGATTACACCGGCAATCTGGTGCTTTCAGTTGTCGGCAACCCGTGCGGCGGGTTTGCCTCAAGCGGCTATTTCTATCTCGCGCTCAACTGCCTGAAGGAAAATACCGAGGGTGAGTATGCGGCTGCCAAGGTGGTTTCCGCGCACGAGGTTTATCACGACATCCAATACAGGTTTTTCCATTCGGTACCGCTTGAAATGGGCGAGGTGAAAACGCGGGATCAGGCTTTCACCTACATTTTCAAAGGACTACTGCACGAGGGCACGGCGGAATATGTGGCGAACAGCCTTGATATGGCGGGCGAGGGGAAGCTGACCGATACGCTGAACCAGTTTTCGGCGGCGGGTTACTCGCAACTTTCGCTCAACACCCGCTTTTTCAGCGACAGCGCAGATATCCTGATGGGCGGCGATGATATCGAGCGGCGGACAAAGGATGTGTTCTTCCTCGGGTTGACGGGTATCGGCCGGCAGGCGTTTTACTATGTGGGGGCAGGCATGGCGCGCCATATTGAAACGGCCTACGGCCGCCCCGCTCTTCTTTGCGTTATGAAACAGCCGCCTGAGCAGTTCGTTAGGGCTTATCAGCAGGCGGTGGCGAAGATGCCCGGAGAGGGGACCGAACCCATGGGCAGCACGATGATGGCTGCGGCAAACCGGCTAAGTGATACCCGGGATGCGAAGCTCAGATTTGAGGCCTGCTCGTCCTGACGGGCGAGACGGGCCGAAAACGCCTGAATCTCCTTGCATTCGGCTTCCCCCGCGTCTATAAGGCCGCTTCTCAAAGCGAGGCTTCCGGCTGATAAATGGGCTGCCGTGGGGCTTCTGAAGCGAAACCTGAACTGAAAAGTGAGGACAGCAAATGCCCAAGATGAAAACGAAATCGAGCGTGAAAAAACGCTTCTCCACGACCGCCACTGGCAAGGTCCGCGCTACGCAAGCCGGCAAACAGCACGGCATGATCAAGCGCACCAACAAGCAGATCCGTAACCAGCGCGGCACCACCATCCTCGCGGAATGCGATGCGAACATCGTTCGCCAGTTCATTCCCTACGGTCTGAAATAAGAAGGTCAGGAGAAGTATAAATGGCACGCGTTACTCGTGGTTTGACGTCCCACGCACGTCACAAAAAAGTTCTTGAAGCCGCCAAAGGTTACCGTGGTCGTCGCAAGAATACGATCAAGGTTGCCCGTCAGGCAGTGGAGAAAGCCGGTCAGTACGCTTACCGCGACCGCAAGGCTCGCAAGCGTAACTTCCGCGCTCTGTGGATCCAGCGTATCAACGCCGGTGCCCGCGCTCTCGGCCTCCCCTACGGCCAGTTCATGCACGGCCTGCAGCTCGCTGGTGTCGAGCTCGACCGCAAGGTTCTCTCGGACCTCGCGATCCATGAGCCGACTGCGTTTGAAGCGCTGGTGAACCAGGCCAAGGCTGCCCTCACCAAGTAAGGCGCTGGCGCGCTCGCCGCGCTACGCAGACGAAATCAGAGGGGGCCGGGCGTCAAGTCTGGCCCCTTTTGCTTGTCCGGGCTTTATTCGCCCACGGTCAGCGGCTATAGATCGCCGACCACCGATTTTCACCCACCAATTTTGCGGGGACAGGATGCAGAGCGAGATCGATCGGCTGAAAACCGAGCTCACCGCCGCCATCGAAGCGGCAGGGGACCTCGGCGCGCTCGAGGAAGTACGGGTCGCGGCCCTTGGCAAGAAGGGCAGCGTGTCTGGCCTCATGAAAAATCTGGGCGGCATGAGCCCCGAGGAACGTCAGGTCATGGGCCCGGCGCTCAATGGCCTGAAGGACCTCGTTGGCGACCTCATCGGTACCAAGAAGGATGCCCTTGAGGATGCAGCCATGGATGCCCGCCTCGCCGCCGAGCGCGTGGATGTGTCGCTGCCCGTGATGGGCCGCCCGCAAGGCACCATCCATCCGATCAGCCAGGTGATGGACGAGATTGCCGAGATTTTCGCGAACCTCGGTTTCGATGTTGCCGAAGGTCCCGATCTCGAGAGCGACTTCCACAATTTCACCGCGCTCAACATCCCGGAAACGCACCCCGCCCGGCAGATGCACGATACCTTCTATCTGAAGCCGGACGCGAACGGCGAGCGCAAGGTCCTGCGCACGCACACAAGTCCGGTGCAGATTCGCACGATGCTTTCGAAAGAACCGCCGATCCGCATCATCGCGCCCGGCCGCACCTACCGCTCTGATTCGGATGCGACCCACACGCCGATGTTCCATCAGGTTGAAGGCCTCGTGATCGACACCGATACGCACCTCGGGCACCTGAAAGGTACGCTTGAAGCCTTCCTGAAGGCCTTCTTCGAGGTAGACGCGGTGACCCTGCGCCTGCGCCCCAGCTACTTCCCTTTCACCGAACCTTCGATGGAAGTGGATGTGCAATGCTCGTTCGATGGCGGCACCGTGAAAATCGGTGACGGCAACGACTGGCTGGAAATCCTCGGCTCCGGCATGGTGCACCCGAAGGTCCTCGAGGCCTGCAACCTCGACCCCGCCAAATACCAGGGCTTCGCCTTCGGCTGCGGGATCGACCGGCTGGCCATGCTGAAATACGGCATGAATGACCTTCGCGCCTTCTTCGATGCCGATCTGCGCTGGCTCAAACATTATGGTTTCCGCACGCTCGCCATGCCGACGCTTGCAGGAGGGCTCTCCCAATGAAATTCACCCTTTCCTGGTTGAAGGATCACCTTGAAACGTCGGCGAGCCTCGACGAGATCCTGAAAACCCTGAATGCCATCGGCCTTGAGGTCGAAGGCGTTGAAAATCCGGCCGAAAAGCTTGGCGCCTTCAAGGTTGCCGAAGTGATCGAGGCTGTGCCGCATCCGGATGCTGACAAGCTCCGCGTTTGCACGGTCAACACCGGCAGCGAGACGATCACCGTTGTTTGCGGCGCGCCTAACGCCCGCCCCGGCATGAAGGCCGTGCTTGGCCGCCCCGGCGACTATGTGCCCGGCCTTGATGTCACGCTTGCCCTCCGCAAGGTACGCGGCGTGGAATCGAACGGCATGATGTGCTCGGCTGCCGAGCTGGAGCTGGGTGAAGATTCGGACGGCATCATCGATCTGCCGGCCGACGCGCCGGTTGGTGCCGCCTATGTGGATTACGCGGGGCTCAATGATCCGGTTGTCGAGATTGCCATCACGCCGAACCGTCAGGACTGCCTTGGCATCCATGGTATTGCGCGCGATCTTGCCGCTGCCGGCCTCGGCACGCTGAAGCCCTACAAGGTGCCGGCGATCACTGGCGGCTTCGAAAGCCCAGTGAAAGTGGCTGTGAAGGGCGACGGTACGCCCTATTACATCGGCTATTATGTCAAGGGCGTGAAGAACGGCGCGAGCCCCGATTGGGTGCAGAAGCGCCTGAAGGCTATCGGCCTGCGCCCCATCTCGGCGCTTGTCGATATCACCAACTATATCTCCTACGATTTCGGCCGCCCGCTGCACGTTTATGACGCTGCCAAGGTGACCGGCACCATCGTCACCCGCGCCGCTGAAAAGGGTGAAACCTTCACCGGCCTCAATGATGTCACCTACACGGCCCTCGGCGGTGAGGCGGTGATTGCGGACGACAAGGGTGTGCTCGGCTTTGCAGGCATCATCGGCGGTGAGGCGAGCGGTGTGAGCGAGACGACCACCGATGTGATCCTTGAAATCGGCTATTTCGAGCCGATCCGGGCGGCGCTTACCGGCCGCGCGCACAATGTGTTCACCGATGCGCGCTACCGCGCCGAACGCGGCCTCGATGCGCACTTCATGGAAGACGGCGCCAAGATCGCCGTCCAGATGATCCTCGATTTCTGTGGCGGCGAGGCTTCGAAGCCGTTTGTCGACGGCAGCCTGCCCGTGTTCGACCGTACCGTGCCCTTCCGTTCGGGCCGTGTGGCCTCGCTCGGCGGGCTTGATGTGCCCGTGAAGGACAGCCTCGCGATCCTCGAAAAGCTCGGCTTCAAGGTGGAAGGCAACGATCCCTTCACCGTGCGTGTGCCCTCGTGGCGGCGCGATGTGGAAGGCGAGGCCGACATCGTCGAGGAAGTGCTGCGCATTGCTGGCTATGACAATATCCCGTCCGTCCAGCTGCCGGTGACCGACCACAAGGCCGGCACCACGCTCTCCGACCGCCAGAAGCGCGCCCGCGCGGCCAAGCGCCGGCTGGCCGGTGAAGGCCTTTATGAAGCTGTCACCTGGAGCTTCATGAAGCGCGAACATGCGGTGCATTTCGGCGGTGGCGGCGATGACCTTATCGTCGACAATCCGATCAGTTCGGAACTTGATTGCATGCGCCCTAGCGTTCTGCCGAACCTTCTGAAAGCCGCGCAAAGGAACCGCGACCGCGGGGTCGAGGCTGTGGCGCTGTTTGAAGTTGGTCCGGTTTACGAAAACGCTGAAGACGCTGGCCAGCTGCTGGTCGCCGGCGGCGTGCGCACCGGGCAAACTGGCGCGCGCCACTGGGCGGTGAAAGCCAAGGCCGTGGACGTGTTTGATGCCAAGGCCGATGCCATTGCGGCTTTGGAAGCCGTTGGTGCGCCGGTTGCCAACCTGCAGGTCTTCACCGAAAGCGCCCCCTGGTATCACCCGGGTCGCTCCGGCACACTGCGTCTTGGACCGAAGGTCGTGCTGGCCGCGTTCGGCGAACTGCATCCCCGCGTGCTGAAGGAACTGGACGTAGACGGGCCGGCGGTTGGCTTCGAGGTCTATCTCGACCGCGTACCGACCCCGAAGAAGGCAGGGCCCGGCAAGGGCGCGCTCGAGATTTCGAACCTGCAGCCGGTGTCGCGTGACTTCGCCTTCCTGATGGCGGCGGACAAGCCGGTGGCCGACCTTGTGAAGGCGGTCAAGGGCGCCGACAAGGTCTTCATCACCGATGTGGGTGTCTTTGACCTTTACGAAGGCAAGGGCGTGCCCGAAGGCGAGAAATCGGTGGCGATCAATGTGGCGCTCGAGCCGAAGGACGAGACCTTCTCGGACAAGGCGATCGAGGCGATCAGTGCCAAGATCATCGCGGCCGCCGAGAAAGCGGTGGGCGCGCGGCTTAGGACCTGACCCAAATCGGGAATTTCCCGCCGTTTCCAACGACCTGCAACGATCGGGGCTTGCATTATGGCCCCGATCCGTTTTCTTATGGTGCATGGGGAACGGTTGCGGGGGCACCGACGACGGGAGCCCCCGTGTGTGCGGAAGTAAAACGTGGCTGAGCAGGCGAAGGGTTCGAAAACGAAACTGCCGCTGAAATGGCGATTGAAGGCTTGGTGGGAGGGCTATGACCCTGCTGAGCTTGAGAAGCGCTATCTTGCCAGCTTGCCACCGGAGGATGCGCCGCCACCAGCGCCGCCTGCACCCAAAAAAGCTGCCGAAGCACCGAAACCTGCCGCCCTTGCGTCAACGGTTGAGGAAATCGATCCCGTCCAGAATGCGGCCGACCGCATCAATATCGCCCAGTATATCTGGGGCGAGGGATATTGCGGCCCCGGCGGGCCGGACTATATCGTCGCGCTATCGAAGCTTCTGGCGCTGTCGCCTGAAATGTCCATGCTGTTCCTGGCCGCCGGCCTTGGCGGACCTGCCCGCGTTCTTGCCGACAAGTTCGGGGTGTGGGTGACGGGCTATGAGGAAGACGAGCATCTGGCCGCCAAGGCCAAGGAACTGTCGAAAATGGCAGGCATGGAGCGCAAGGCGGCGGTCGAGCATTATACGCCGAATGATGAATTTGAGGGCTTCGATCGCAAGTTCGACCGGGCAATGGCCAAGGAAGCGCTTTATACGGTCGAGGACAAAGATGCCCTCATCGCCCATGTGGAAGACAAGCTGAAACCCGGCGGCCTGTTCCTCATCACGGATTATGTGATTTCCGAGGATTCTGTTGTCGCCAAGGAAAGCTTCCGCGAATGGAAGGTGGCCGAACGCTCTACGCCTTATATGGTGACGCCGAAGGAACTGGAGGCGAAACTGAAGAATGTGCGCATGCAGGTGCGGGTGTCCGAGGATATCACCGCCCAGTATGTCGACATGATCAACAAGGCTTGGGCTGGTGCCGACGAGGTTGCGGCCAAGCTCGCCAAGCTGGATGACGGCGCCCGCCTTATCCAGGTGCTGATGCGCGAAGCCGAATACTGGACCCGCCGCAAATCGCTTCTGGAAGCCGGCGATATCCGGCTGTGGCGCATTGTTGCCAACAAGAAGGCTGGCGGGCCGTCGATGATGTCCGACTGGTGATGAGCTACCGGGACGTTCTGGCGAGATAGATACCGGCGAAGATGGCCAGCGCCCCGAGACCTTGCAGGCTCCCAAGCGCTTCTCCGAACAGGATGAAGGCAAGTAACGCCGCAACGACAGGCTGGATCAGCAGCGTTGCTGCCCCGACGGCTGCTCGCACATGGGCGAGGCCATAAACGATCAGCCCTTGCCCCAGGACGTGCGTGACGACGGCAAGCCCCACGAGCGGCCACCAGGCGTCAAAACTCGTGGGCCACGTGGCGCCGTCCTCCATCATCGCAAGCGGCAAGAGGAACAGGCAGGTTGTCACACTTGTCCCGATCATGACGGCAAGCGTGGAGATGCGTGACCGGATCCGCGAGGTCGATAGGATATAGCCAGCATAGCCGACAGCGGCAGCGATGCCGAGCATGTCGCCGGTGATATAGGCGGGGTTAAGCTCGGCATTCTGGCCGACAAGCATTCCCATGCCGGCAAGGCAAAGCGCGAGCCCGCCCATGAAACGCCGCCCGAAACGCTCGCCGAAGAACAGGAAGCCGCCAAGCGAGGTGAAAACCACAGCAAGGTTGGCAAGGAGCGTGGCGTTCGCCACCGTCGTCTTCTGCACCGACCAGTGCCAGAAGCCGAGGTCGATGGCGAGCCAGAGGCCGACCAGAAGCAGCGGCCCGAAATAGCGCACGACATCCAACACCGCCTGCCGCACCGCTGCAACACCGCCTGTGGCGAGCCCCCAGAGAAGCGCGACAGGCAATGCGAGCGCCATGCGCCAGAAGGCGGCAGAGGCTGGCGTGACAGTGGAATAGCGCATCCAGATGGGCGCGGTACCAATCGCCACAGCCCCCGCAATCAGCGCCAAAAAAGCTTTGCGGTCGAGATTGTTCGCGCTATCCATAGAGGAGTTCCCCGAGACAAGATAAACACGCCGGTATCACGGCAGCATGAACGTCCGCAAGCCTTGAAAGTCGGGCGGCGTGCGTCCATGATCGGCGCCCGTAGAGGAAGAGGGACCCCCCATGAGTGAAGATATCGTCATCCCGGTGAAGCCAGCCGCACGCGCCATCACCCGTTGCACAGCCGAAGATTATGACGCGCGCTACAAGGCATCGGTCGATGATCCGGAAGCCTTCTGGTTCGAGGAAGGCAAGCGTATCGACTGGATGAAACCCTATAGCCGTGCGAAGCATACAAGCTTCGAAGGGCACGTTTCGATCCGCTGGTACGAGGACGGCACGCTGAATGCGTCGGTCAATTGCATCGACCGCCATCTGCCTGAACGCGCAAACGACACGGCGATCTTGTGGGAGGCCGACACGCCGGGCGAGGCGCGCCGGATCAGCTACCAGAATCTGCATGACGAGGTTTGCCGTTTCGCCAATGTGCTGAAGAAGCATGGTGTGACGAAAGGCGACCGGGTCACCATCTATATGCCGATGATCCCCGAGGCAGCCTTCGCGATGCTCGCCTGTGCGCGGATCGGCGCCGTCCATTCGGTGGTGTTCGGCGGCTTTTCGCCCGATGCGCTGGCCGGGCGGATAGAGGATTGCCGGTCAACCTTCGTGATCACGGCGGATGAAGGCGTGCGCGGTGGCAAGCATGTGCCGCTGAAGTCGAATGTCGACAAGGCGCTCGCGAAGGTTTCCGGTGTCAGGAATGTGCTTGTTGTGAAGCACACGGGTGGCGAGATCGGCTGGTCCGAGGGCCGTGACCTCTGGTACCACATCGAAGCAAAAAAGGTGGAGGCGACCTGCCCGCCTGCCGAGATGAGCGCCGAAGACCCGCTTTTCATCCTTTATACCTCCGGCTCCACCGGCAAACCCAAAGGCGTGCTGCACACCACGGGCGGCTATATGGTCTGGGCATCGATGACCTTCGACTATGTGTTCGATTATCGCCCCGGTGAACTGTTCTGGTGCACCGCCGATGTGGGCTGGGTGACCGGCCATAGCTATATCGTCTATGGGCCGCTCGCGATGGGGGCCACTACCCTGATGTTCGAAGGCATCCCGACGTGGCCCGATGCCGGGCGCTTCTGGGATGTGATCGAGCGCCACAAGGTGAATATCTTCTATACGGCGCCGACAGCGATCCGCGCGCTTGAACGTCTCGGCGACGATTTCGTGAAGAAATACGACCGCTCCAGCGTGCGGCTCCTGGGTTCGGTGGGCGAGCCCATCAATCCCGAAGCCTGGCTCTGGTATTATCGCACGGTGGGTGAGGAGCGCTGCCCGATTGTCGATACATGGTGGCAAACGGAAACCGGCGGCGTGATGATCTCGCCCTTGCCGGGTGCAACCGACCTGAAGCCCGGTTCGGCCTCGAAGCCCTTCTTCGGAGTGCAGCCCGCCCTTGTGGACGGCGAAGGCCAGTTCCTTGAAGGGGCGACGTCGGGCAATCTTGTGATCAAGGACAGCTGGCCGGGGCAGGCCCGCACGGTTTACGGCGATCACGACCGCTTCATCCAGACTTATTTCTCCACCTACAAGGGCCTCTATTTCACCGGCGACGGCTGCCGCCGTGATGCGGATGGTTATTACTGGATCACCGGCCGGGTGGATGACGTGCTGAACGTTTCAGGCCACCGTCTGGGTACGGCGGAAATCGAATCGGCACTGGTGGCGCACACCTGTGTCAGCGAGGCGGCGGTTGTCGGCTTCCCGCACGATATCAAGGGGCAGGGCATCTATGCCTATGTCACCCCGCCGGTCGGCACCGAACCGAGCGAGGACCTGCGCAAGGCGCTTGTCCAGTGGGTGCGGCAGGAGATCGGCCCGGTGGCGACGCCGGACGTGATCCAGTTCGCGCCCGGCCTGCCCAAGACGCGCTCGGGCAAGATCATGCGCCGCATCCTCCGGAAGATTGCCGAGAATGACGTGTCGAATCTTGGCGACACCTCGACGCTTGCTGACCCCGGCGTGGTGGACGACCTGATCGCCAACCGGGTGAAGCCCAACAAGGGCTGAAGGGCTTTATCAGATCATTTCGCGGGCAGCCGGCGGGGCCGGTTTGCCCGTCGATTTGGCCGCACCACCCGTCAGTGCCTTGCTGATGGTGGCCGAGAGAAGCGACAGTTTGATCGGCTTCGAGATATAGCCGTTCATCCCCGCTTCCTTCACCGACTTCTCCATCTCCGCCGAGGCATCGGCGGTGATGGCGATCACCGGCACGCCGGGGGCAAGGCCCTCCTCATGGCGTCGACGGTTGAACTCGAAGCCTGAAAAGTCCGGCAGGTTGATATCGAGAAGGATAAGGTCGACCCGCCGCCCGCGCAGCAGATCAAGCCCTTCGCCTGCCGTGTTTGCAAACACCAGCGAGCAATCCGGGAAGTTGGCGAAGATGCGTTCCATGATCCGCTGGTTGAGGATCATGTCTTCCACATAAAGGACGGTCTTGCCGCGAAGGACGAGCGGATCGAGCCAGACGCCGGCAGGCGCAGCGGTTCGTACCGGAGCAGCAGTCTCACGCGCGAGCGGCAATGTGAACCAGAAGGTGCTGCCGACGCCCGGTACGCTCGTCACCCCGATCCGGCCCTTCATCTGTTCGATCACCTTTTTCGAGAAGGCGAGGCCGATACCCGAGCCCTCGATCCCCGTCTGTTCGGCGCCGAGACGGTTGAAGGGTTCCCAAAGTTCGTCCAGCCGCTGCGGGTCGATACCGCGGCCGGTGTCGCGAATCTCGACATAGAGCCAGTCGTCCTCGACGCGGGCGAGCACGAAAATCTGTCCGCCGATGCGATTGTACTTCACGGCGTTCGACAGGATGTTGGTCATCACCTGCCGGGCACGGGTCGGGTCGGTCCAGACGGGTGGCAGCGCCTTCATGTCGGTTTCGACAACGATATTGATATCGGCGCGCCGCGCAAAATCGCCGACCATCGCCAGGCTGTCCTCGACAAGCGTGACAACAGGCACCTGCTGCGGCGAGATCGACAGTTCCCCCACATCAAGCTTGGCATATTCAAGCACTTCATTGAGGAGCGACAGGAGATGCTCGCCGCTCTTGATGATGTAATCGACCTGCTCCGACAGTTCCCGGTCGTTCCGGATCTGTCGGGCTTCGCGCACCAGCTGGCCGAAGCCGAGCACGGCATTGAGCGGGGTGCGAAGCTCATGGCTCATGGAGGAAAGGAACACCGATTTCGCGTGGTTTGCGGCCTCCGCCCGGTCGCGCGCGATCTTCAGGTGATGTTCCTGCTCGGCCGCGCGGTTCGAGGCGCGCGTGTTGAAATACATGAGGCCCAGAAGAAAGGCGAGGCTGGCGGCCGCGAGTGAGCGAATCATCGTGACGGCGAAATCAAGCCCCTCGAAAGCGCTCGCCGCATCCACCTCGGTTGCCAGTCCCATACCCAGACCGTGGTTCCAGGTCCAGGCGCCGATCACTTGATCGCCATTTATGTCAGTATAGGGCGTAAGGCTGTAGGCGCTGACACCGCCGAGCGCGCTTTCAGCCATGCGGGTCAGCTTCGGCTTTTCACCTGCGACGCCGCTTTCGGGCACGGTCATGCGCTGCCAGCTGATCCGCCCGCCCGAGGACGTGCCCGGATGGATGCCAAGTGAATTGATCGCGGGATCATTGAGGATCGTTCCACTGGCATCAAAGGCGTAATTGTGAAGGGCCGGCCCCTGCGCGCCGGCGGTGAAAAGCGGCAGGAAATCTTGTGCCGGATCGATCCGGGCCAGCAGGATCGCCACCACGCTCAGGTCATCGTCGAAGATGGGGGCGATGCCGAGGATATAATCGACATTCTGCTTAACGCGCCCGTCCAGATCCACCATTTCGCCGTCATGATGCAGAGGGTGGGTCACCGTGGTAGAGCCCGTGAGCGCCCGGGCAACAAGGCCGGGAAGGCGGTCCATCACCGGGCTCGTGACACCCAAGAGCCCCCGGTCGAGCGACGCAATGCCCGTACCATCCGGGGCCAGCACCTGAAAGCCACTATAGCCATAGATCGACAGCCAGGGCGAAAGCTGCACGCGCAGCGCGCGCTGCTCCGGCGCTTCGGCCAGCTGCATGGCGAGATCGGCCCCCTCTCCCGCGTCAGCCCTGATCTGGAGAAGGCTGCGCACCGGCTGCCGGATGGCAGCGAGGGTAGAGATATTGACGAGATTGCGTTCCTGCTCGCTATACCAGCGCTCCACCCCGTCTTCCGTCTGGGCGAGGGTCGCTTCGATGGTGGCAAGCGTGCGTTCGTGCATCTTGGCGCGCAGCACGGTTTCGGCCACGAGCACAGCCAGAATCATCAGCAGGCTGACAAGAATATAGGCGATCGTGCCATGCCGGTTATTTGTCGTCACACTTCCATCCATACTGTGAAATTGCCCGTCTGTTCACGATGATATGATGCCAATTTGTTTAACAAAAGGCAGTCCGAAGACCTATCGTGTCAAGCCGAACGCGAGGATACAAGGAACCCACATGATCACGCTTTACACCGCCGCCACCCCGAACGGCCACAAGGTGTCCATCGCCCTCGAAGAGATGGGCGTCGACTACGAGTTGCGGCATCTCGATTTTAGCGCGAAGGAACAGAAGAGTCCCGAATTCCTTAAAATCAATCCGAATGGCAGAATCCCCGCCATTGTGGACCATGAAGCCGGGGATCTGACGATCTTCGAATCCGGCGCCATCCTCCTCTATCTCGCCGACAAATATGGCAAGCTGATCGCGCCCGATGGCCCGGCACGCTGGGCGGCGATCCAGTGGCTGATGTTTCAGATGGGCGGGGTTGGCCCCATGCAGGGGCAGGCGAATGTCTTTTTCCGCTATCTGCCGGAGAAAATCCCGGTCGCCATCGACCGCTACCAGAATGAAACGCGGCGCTTGTATGAAGTGCTGAACACGCGCCTTGGGGAAGCCGTCTATCTGGCGGGGGCGGATTATTCCATCGCCGATATCGCGACCTTCCCGTGGGTGAAGGTGCACGACTGGGCCGGGGTTTCGGTGGACGGGCTGGATCACCTGCAGCGCTGGATGGCGGCAATCGATGCCCGCCCGGCCGTGCAGCGCGGCTTCGAGCGCCCACCGCGCGCCGACCTCAGCGCCCGCGAGGATCAGGACAAGTTTGCGAAATCAGCGCAGGCAATTCTGCAGCGCTGACGGATAACACGAAGGGGAGAAACATGAAGAAACTGATGATTGCGGCGGCGTTCCTGCTGTCCGGTGCCGCCTCGGCTGCCGACATGGGGGTCGAATGGGCGGTGAATGAAAATCCGTGGCGCACGGCAGAAGACAAGGTCCGTGACGAAGCCCGCCATCCTGCCGAAACGCTTGCCTTTTTCGGCGTGACGCCGTCCTCGACGGTAGCCGAGGTCAATCCGGGCGGTGGCTGGTACAGCCGTATTCTTGCGCCGCTTGTGAAGGAAAAAGGCCGCTATGTGGGGCTCGAGCATAACCCGGCCGTCTATGCGGACGCGGGCAATTATGCGGCGGGCCTTGCCAAATATCCCGAGAAGTTCGCCGCCGCCAAGGACATGTATGGTGACAAGGCGGTTGCCGGCTTCATTCCGCTGCGCGGTGAGGCCGTGACGGCCCCCGGCAGCGTTGATGTGGTGATGGTGGTGCGTGCCATGCATAACTGGGCGCGGCGCGGTTTCATGGAAGAAGCGTTGAAAGATGTGCACAGCCTTCTGAAGCCCGGTGGTGTGCTGGCGGTTGTCCAGCATCGTGCGGCGGAAGATGCAGCCGGCGACTGGCAGGAAACCACCAAGCAGGGCCGCTGGAAGCAGAGCGAGCTGGTGAAGCTGATCGAATCCCATGGCTTCAAACTTGAAGCGGCAAGCGAGATCAACGCCAACCCGCGCGACAAGAACGAGTTTCCGTCCGGTGTGTGGGCACTGCCGCCCAACTATAACGGCGCCGACACCGATGAGGAAAAGGCCGCCCGCGATGCCATCGGCGAATCCGACCGGATGACGCTGAAGTTCGTGAAGGTCAGCTGAAGCAGATATCCTTCCGATTTGCAGGGCGGCGATTGCCGCCCTGTTGTTTTTTGGGGCATGATGCGGGACGCGGCGGACGGGGCCGCAAAAACGAGGGACGGGATGGGAAACCTTTTTCTTCTGAGACATGCCAAATCCGACTGGGGTGACGCGAGCCTTTCTGACTTCGACAGGCCGCTCAACGCACGCGGGCTGGCGGCGGCTGACATGATGGGCCGCTATCTGAAGGACGAAGGGATCGAACCCGATCTGGTGCTTGTCTCGTCTGCGGTTCGTACACGGGAAACGATTGCGCGAGTGATGGCGGCGGCTGGAGCTGCCTGGCGTATCCAGTATGACGACGCGCTCTATCTTGCTGATCCCATCACCATCCTCGCGGCCATTCATGCGGTGCCGGATAGTGTCGGCACCCTGATGCTTGTCGGTCACAATCCGGGGCTTGAGGAAACGGCACGGCGCCTGGCAGGCCGCGCGCCGCATGAATTGCTGTACCGCCTGCGCGAGAAATATCCGACAGCCACCCTTGCGGGCTTTGAAACGACAGTGCCCTGGCACCGGCTTGCGCCCGGCCATTCGCTGCTCACCCGCCTCGTTCGCCCGGCCGACCTCAGCCCGGCCACCGGTCACGGGGCACTATAACCATCGATCAGCCAGCCTCGTCTTCCCTAACGCCCCGCCATAAAATCTGGTACAATGCCAAATGGTGGGGGATGGAAGTGGAGGGTTGATATGAGCATCATCGGATCACCAATCGGTCGCGCGCGGCTTTCACGCCTTTCGGGCGCGCTTGTGGCGTCCCTGCTGTGGGCCGGTCTCCCGGCACCGGCATCGGCCCATGTCGTTGACGTGGTGCTGGCGCCATCGTCGCTGCTGACCAAGGGCAACGAGGCCATCACGCTTGGTAACAGCGAGAGTGCACGCAACTATTATAGCACGGCGCTTCGTTCGAACCTGACAGACAGGCAGCGCTCGCTCGCTCACAATGGCATGTGCGTCTCCTTCATCATGGAAGAACGCTGGAGCGAAGCCATGGCGGAATGCAACCGGGCCATCCGGCTGCGCCCCAACAACTGGCGCTTCTATAACAATCGCGGCAACATCTTCCTCGAACAGGGCGACTTCGCCAAGGCAAGGGAGGAGTATGAGCGCGGGCTTGATATCGCCCCGCAGGCTGAGATCATCATTCGGAACATGTCGATTGTGGAACTGCGCGAGAATGCCAAGGGTGGCAATGCTGATGTACGCCTGACCCCTGCCCAGCGCTATTTGTGACGGTTCGCAGCACTTTCCTCACGGCTCGTCGCGCCCGGACTTTACCCCTTGCCGCGCAAGGTGTTATGAGAAGCAGATCGATCAGGGCGGAGCCGTGCGGTTGAAAAGGGTTTCTCGGATTGCCGGAATGGTGATGGCGCTGGCGCTTGCCGCTTGCGATGTTCCTGCACGCCCTGTTGCCGGGCCGAATGCCGAGGTGGGCACCCGCGCCCTTATCAGCCGCCACGGGCAGGAACTGGTGTCCGTCATCACCCGCGTCCAGGACAAGCTCGTCACCACCGAATTCCAGTGGCGCGGAGAGTTGATGGCATCGCGGAATCTCTACCGGGGCCTTTATCCCGTCAGCGGCACCGAATATGGCTATCAGTTCGAGCTGGATTTCGATGACACGCTCCTCGAGCGTCTCTTTCCCCTCAAGGTCGGCAACGAAACCTCTTTCGGTGGCAACCTCAAGCTCATCGACAAGGGTAATGCCATCGATGTGTGGGTACATATGGTGGTGACGGCGGAACGCACGGTCGACCTGCCGACGGGCTCCTATCCTGTTTTTGTGGTGGAAGTCACCAGCCGCTACGGGGACGGCAGCGACGCCAAGACCAAGCTGAACACGCTCTATTTCTCGCCCGAGCTTTCGATGGTGCTCAAATCAGTCATGCGCGAGGACGGCCGCCAGACTTACTGGCGGGTCGTTTCCATCGACAAGCGCGGCGGCAGCGTGCAACCGACCCCCGCCCAGCAGCGCAACTCAGGCACGGTGATGATTTAAGACACGGCGCCTAATCCCAGCAGGACAGGTGAGGTATAGCGGACGCACCCTACATTGTTGATCTGATGCTTGTGATCGCGATGCTTTTTGCTGTTCTGCGCTTTCGATACATCGCCTATTTTGCAACGATCCAGAAAAACCCTCGGGATGCGATGTTCCGCCGCAGGCTCGCCGATCTGGACAGGTATTTCTAAAGCTTTTCAGCCTATTTTTGGCTCATTGCTTCCGTTGCGGCATTCTTGTTTTTCGAAGCTTTCAGGCTCGGGATTCTGAATAGCGGGCATGTGCTGATAGCAGCTGTCTTTGCGATTCTATCGGCCAGCGGAATCATGGCCTATCGCTTTCCGCTGCTGCGAAACCCCTATTGATTGGCTAAACCGTATAAACCCCGCCGTCCCGTATCTCGTGGGCGACAGGGCGCAGGGACTGGCCTTTGCAGGGGCCGAGCGTGCAAAAGCCGTCCGTCACGCGGAAGCGGGCACCGTGGGTGCGGCAGATAAGGTGCGTGCCCGAAAGGTCCATGAAACGATCATCGAAAAGATTGAGCGGCGTGCCGGCGTGCGGACAGCGATTCTCGAAAACGCCGATCACATCCCCCACCTTCTGCACGAACACGCGGACGAGAAACTGGTCTTTCCTGAAGCTGATATCCTTGCCGCCATGGGTTGGCAGGTCGGCGATGACGGCAAGCAGTGTGCCCGGCGGCGGGCCGCCCGGCAGATCGTCCAGATAAAGCGCGGGGAGCGGGCTCAAGGGAACAGCCTCAAAGCCCGCCAAGTTTCAGGAAGAGCGCGGCAGCAGCGTCATCGATGGGCATCACCGAAAGACGCGACTGTTTGACGAGGGCCAGATGCTGGAACCGGGCATCAGCCTTGATGGCGGCAAGCGTCAGCGGTGTTTTGAACCGTGTACCGGCTTCCATATCAACGAGCACGAAACGGCCTTTGTCGTCTTCTGGATCGGGATACGGCCCCTTGGCGACGCGGGCGGTGCCCACAACGGCCTTTTCCTTGCCGGTATGATAGAAGAAGACATCGTCGCCTTCCTTCATCGCCGCCATATGTTTCTGGGCCTGGAAGTTGCGCACGCCCGTCCACGGGCTCGGGCCCGCCTTCGCCTGATCGTCGAAGGACCATTCCTCGGGTTCGGTTTTCGCCAGCCACCAGCTCATGGCCTTGTCCTCAGGCTTCCGGGACCCAGGCACCGAGGGCCGCCCGCCACGGGCGAATCTCGACGCGCTCGAAAAGGCCGGCCGACGCATAGGGGTCGTTCTCGGCGAACAGCTTCACCGCCCCTTCGCTCGCCGCATCGATGACGATGAGGCTGCCAACCGGGTGTTGTTCGTCGCCGGGGCTGAGGAGCGGCCCGGCCATCTTAACCCGCGTACCCGCATCCTTCAGGTAACGCACATGGGCGGGGCGCGTCTCGGCGCGCAGGCTGGCGGAATTTGGCTTGTCGTAGCACAGAACCATGAACAGCATGGCATGTCTCCTTGGCTGGCTATTCGCGGGTGAAGGGGCGGGCAAGCAAGGCTTTGGTCACCTCGGCGACCGGCGCCCCTTCCTTCAGGATTTTGTAAACGGCTTCGGTGATCGGCATCTCGATCCCCTCGCGTTTGGCGATCACATGCAGGATTTCCACCGTATGCGCGCCTTCGGCGACAGTGCGGCGCTCCGCCATGATCTCGGCCATGGTGCGGCCCTCGCCGATCTCGTAGCCGAGGCTCATGTTGCGGCTGGATTGGCTCACACATGTCAGCACAAGGTCACCGAGGCCCGAAAGGCCCATCAGGGTTTCTGTTTCGGCACCGAAATGGGCTCCAAATCGCGCCATTTCTGCAAGGCCACGGGTGAGGAGCGCGGCGCGGGCGTTCTCGCCCATCTTGAGCCCGGCGACGATGCCGGTGGCAATCGCCATCACATTCTTCACGGCCCCGCCGATCTGCGCGCCGATCACATCGTCCGAAAGATACAGCCGGAAGATCGGCAGCCCCATCGCGGCGACAAGTGCTTTGCCGATGGCTTCATTGCTGGTGGCAAGCGTGAGCGCCGAAGGCAGGCCGCGGGCAAGTTCCGCCGCGAAGGTCGGGCCCGAGAGTACGGCAACCGGGCGGCCCGGCATCGTCTCATTGAGAACGTCCGAAAGGAACATGCCGGTTTTCACCTCGATCCCCTTGGCGCAGATGATGACCGGCACGCCGGGCTTCAGGTGCGGCTGCAGCTTTTCGGAAAGCGCCCGCAGATGCTGCGCGGGGCAAACCATCAGCACGGCATCGCGGTCGGCAAGGGCGGCGAAATCGCCCGTGGCCTTGAGCGCGGGGTCGAGCGGTACGCCGGCCAGAAACATCTTGTTTTCGTGGGTCGTATTGATGGCGTCCACGACCGCGGGCTCAAAAGCCCAGATCAGCGTATTGAGCCCGGCGCGCACACTGGTGGCGGCAAGTGCGGTACCCCATGCGCCGCCACCGAGGACGCCCATCTTGCGGATTGTCATGTCCCCCACTCTATTCTCCCCCTGAACTGTTGCGGTGCGGGTTGCTTCAATGCCGAGATTGCCGCGAAGCGGCCGTCGCGGCAAGGACTTATGCCTTCGCCCCTTTGCGGCCGGCACCCACCAAGGGCTCGGCCCCGGCGTCCAGCGGCCAGCGCGGGCGCGGGCTGATGTCGCGGTCGTCGATATGGGGTTCGGCACGGAAACGCTCCAGCCCCGCCCAGGCGATCATGGCACCATTGTCGGTGCACAGCGCCATCGGCGGCGCGTGGAAGACCATACCGGTTTCTTCTGCCACAGCCATCAGCCGCGCCCGCAGTGCCTTGTTGGCGGCAACACCGCCCGCGACCACCAGCGGGAAGGCCCCTTCGCCGTGCGCGGTGCGGAAGTCGGCGATGGCATGTCGCAGCCGGTCCACGAGGCAATCGCCTATGGCTTTCTGGAAGCCGGCGCAGATATCGGCGCGGTCCTGTTTGTTCAGGATGCCGTGTTCGGCAACGCAGGCCTCCGCCGCGCGGCGGACGGCGGTCTTGAGGCCCGAGAAGGAGAAATCAGCGCCCGGCTTGCCTAGAAGCGGGCGGGGCAGGTCGAAGCGGTCGGCGTCGCCCTCAAGGGCGGCGGCTTCCACCGCCGGGCCACCGGGATAGCCAAGGCCCAGAAGCTTCGCCGTTTTGTCGAAGGCCTCGCCTGCCGCGTCGTCGATGGTGGTGCCAAGGCGGCGATACTGGCCGATGCCGGTCACATCCAGAATCTGGCAGTGCCCGCCGGACATCAGCACCAGAAGGAACGGAAATTCGACCTCGCCGGTCAGCCGCACGGTCAGCGCGTGGCCTTCAAGGTGATTGACCGAAATGAAAGGCTTGCCCGCCGCCATCGCGATGGCCTTGGCGGTCATCACGCCGACCATCAGTCCGCCCACAAGGCCGGGGCCGGTGGTGGCGGCGACCGCGTCGATATCATCGAACGAGAGCCCGGCATCTTCCATCAGGCCGGCGATCAGCCGGTCCAGATGGCTGATATGGTGGCGGGCCGCGATCTCCGGCACCACGCCGCCATACTCGGCATGATCGTCGATCTGGCTCAGTACCCGGTGGGCCACCAGCCGCTTCGCGGGGTCTGCATCCGCCGACACGATAGCCGCCGCCGTCTCGTCACAGCTCGTTTCGATGCCAAGGACAAGCGGGCGGGTAAAGGCGATCTTCTGGCGGGGCTCGGTCATTTTCCTCTTTGCGCTTTGGACTTGGGCGCCAATGATACTATATAAGCGCCGTTGAGACGGGCGCTTTTCGTGCCGCCCGATTACCACCGAGAGAGGCCCCGATGCAACACCCGATCAGGATTGGAACCCGCGGCAGTCCGCTTGCGCTTGCGCAGGCGCATGAGGTGCGGGACAGGCTGGTTGCGGCGCATGAGGGCCTGACTGCCGAGATGGTCGAGATCCATGTGATCAAGACAACGGGCGACCGCATCCTCGACCGGCCGCTGACCACTGCGGGCGGCAAGGGGCTTTTCACCAAGGAAATCGAGGACGCACTGCTGGATGGCAGCATCGCTCTCGCCGTTCACAGCTCCAAGGACATGCCGACCCGCCTGCCTGCGGGCCTTGTGCTTTCGACCTTCCTTGAGCGCGAAGACGTGCGTGACGTTTTCATCAGCCCCAAGGCCCAAAGCTTCATGGAATTGCCGGAAGGTGCGGTGCTTGGCACCGCCAGCCTGCGCCGCCGTGCGCTTGCCCTGCGCCTGCGGCCTGATCTCAATGTCGTCACTTTCCGGGGCAATGTGCAGACGCGGCTTTCGAAACTCGAAGGCGGCGAGGCCGATGCCACCTTCCTTGCCCGCGCGGGGCTCAACCGGCTGGGCATGGAAGCCTATGCGACCGAGACCCTGAGCCTTGACGATTTCATGCCCGCCCCGGCGCAAGGCGCAGTGTGTGTGGAAATCCGCGAAGGCGACGACGCGACCCGCGCGCTGCTCGCGCCCCTGCACCACCATGCAACGGCGGTGGCGGTGACGGCAGAACGCGCCTTTCTCGCAGCCCTCGATGGCTCCTGCCGCACGCCGATAGCCGCTTACGCCACGCTCAAAGGCGGCGAGGTGCAGCTGAAAGCCATGCTCGTGTCGCTCGATGGCAAAACCGTATTCGCGGAAGAAGGTACGGCGTCTGAGGCCGATGCGGCTGCCCTCGGCCACCGGCTTGGCCATGCGGTCCGCGCCAAAGCGGGCGAAGCCTTTTTCGAAGAGCTCGCGGCAGGGGTCGCCGCGCTCGTTTCCTGATGCGGCTCATTGTCACCCGACCGGAAGAAGATGCAGGCAGCACCGCCGAGGCGCTGGCCACCCTTGGCCACACATCCCTGATCGCACCGATGTTGCGGGTCGAGCCCATGGATTTCGACCTGCCGGATGCAGCTGCCACACTGGTGATAACCAGCGCCAACGGGGCGCGCCACGGCCTTGCCCGTGTGCCGGACCTTGCCCGTCGCCGCGTCTTTGCCGTGGGGGCTGCAAGTGCGGCGGTTGCGCGGTCGGTGGGCGCCAACGATCTTGTCACCGGGCCGGGCGATGCGGCGGGGCTTCTGCCGCTGCTGCTTGCTGATCATGCGACAACAGGCGCGCACTATTGTCATCTGACGGGTGAAGACATCGTGTTCGATATCGCAGCGAAGCTGACGGCGCGCGGGGTGAAAGCCGAACGGTGCACCGCCTACCGCGCCGTGCAGGCGAGGGCGCTGCCGGATGACGTGGCGTCAGCCATCCGCGATGGCATTGTGGGGGGCGCACTATTTTATTCGGCCCGTGCTGCCCACGCCTTTGAACGGGGGTTGGAGGCAGCGGGCCTCGCCGCTATGCTGGAGGGCATGACGGCCTATGCCATGTCGAAACGGATCGCTGCCGCACTTTCTGCCCCTTGGGGCCGCGTGGTGGCAGCCGCCGAGCCGACCGAAGCGGCGGTTCTGGCGCTCATAGGCCCGGCAGGCAGTGAAGGAGAGAAGGCGTGAAGGCAAACGGCGACAGCGAACCGGTTCTCGAGGCCGAAGTGGTGGAGAAAACCCCGCCGAAGCCTGCCAAGGCCAAGGGCAGCTCCTTCGGCGCGAAGCTCGGCTGGGTGCTGGTGATCGTCCTTGCCGCCTTCATTGGCGGAGTTTATGCGGCCCCTGACATTCGCGCCCGGCTGGAAGCCGCGGGTCTCATCGAGCCCTTGCCGCAAACAGCAACCAGCGCCCCCATGGTCGATCTTTCGCCGCTGCAGGCAGAACTGGACCGGCACGAGGAAATGCTCATTCAGCATGAAGGCCTGATCTCGGCGCTTTCCGAGGCCACCTCCAATGGTACCATGGCGACCGAGCATACCGAATCAGGCGAGTCGCCGAATCCGGGGGCCATTGCGCCCGCGCCCGACCGGCCGGAAATGACGGCGCTCCGGGAAGAACTCGCCGCGCTCAGCGAAACCGTGAAGGCGCGCCACAGCGACGAAGAAAAAGGCCCCGCCCCGAGCGTGCTGGCCGCCCGGCTGGAGGCGTCTGAAGCCGAAACAGCTGGCCTGCGTGACCGGCTGGCTGCCCTCGAATCCGCGCTGCAGGCGGTGGAAGACGCCCGGCTTGACACCAACCCGCGCGGGCGGCTGCTGTTGTCCCTGTCGCGCCTTGAGGATCGCGTCCAGCGCGGCGAGGCCTTCGGGGCGGAGCTTGAGGCCATGAACCCGGATTTCTCGGCCTTGCCGGCGATTGATCAGTCGGCCCTCGGGGCGGCGCTTGAAGCCCTGCGCGAACGCTCGGCCGGGGTGCCGAGCACGGACGCCCTGATCGCCCGTTTCGATCCACTTTCGCGCGAGATCGGGATCGCCAGCGACAAGGCCGAAGGCCGCTTCCTTGCCTCGCTCTTCACCGTGCGCCGCACAGATGCGGCGGCAAGCGGCGATGATGCAGCTCTACGTGACGCCAGCGAACGGCTGAAGGCCCGCGATCTTGCCGGTGCTGTGGCGGCGCTTGAAACCCTGTCGCCCGAAGCAAAGAAGGCGGCGTCCGTGTGGATTTCGCAGGCGAATGACCGACTGGCGGTCGACGATGCCGTTGGCAAGCTCTTCCGTGTGGTGACCGACGACCGGACAGGAGGCGGCGCATGATCCGTCTGGCGCTTGCGTTCGCCATTGTCCTTCTTCTCGCCTGGGGTGCCACCTTTGTGGCGGACAATCCGGGGGCGGCCACGCTTGCCGTTGGCCCTTGGGTGATCGAGACGAGCGTTGCGGCGCTCCTGCTGGCGGCTGCCCTCCTGATGCTGGCAACCGCACTTGCACTCGCGCTGTTCGCCTGGGCTCGGCGCGACCTGCCGGTGATCGGTTCGAGTGCGGCGATCAAGCGCCAGTCGCGCGGGCTTGACCTTGTCAATCAGGCGCTGGTGGCGCTGGCGGCGGGTGACCACAAGCTCGCCCGGCGGCTGGCCGACCAGTCGACCCGCCTTCTGCCGCCGATGCCGATGGTGCATCTGATCGGTGCGGAGGCGGCGATGCGCGCGGGCGATCATGAGGCGGCACAGGAAAAATTCAAAGCGCTCGAAGCATCCGAAGCCGGCAAGCTGCTGGGCTTGCGGGGCCTTGTGCAGGAAGCCCGCCGCGCCGGCAAATCGGCCGAAGCGTTGCGGCTGGCGCGTCTTGCCTTCGCCGAGCAGCCGAAAAGCCCGTGGGTGCTGAACACCCTGTTCGCGCTTGAAGTTGCGGCCGGCAACTGGGCAGAGGCAGAAGCAGCTCTCCAGAAGGTCGCCAGGGGCAAGCTTGTCGATACCGTTACGCTCACCCGCCACAAGGGTGCGCTCGCCTTTGCGCGCGGGACGGAAGCGGCGCTCAAAGGGGATGCGGACGCTGCCCGCAAATTCTACACGACCGCCCACAAGGCGCGTGGCGATTTCGCGCCCGCAGACGCGGCACTCGCCCGGCTTGACCTCAAGGAAGGCAAGATCAGGCAGGCGGAAAAACGCCTGAAGGCAGCGTGGGGGAATGCCCCTCGCCCGGCGCTCGCCGCCGCATGGCGGGATATCGACCCGGCGGAATCGGCAGCCGATTCGCTCGCTCGAGTCCGCACGCTTACAGCCGGCAACCCGGCCCACCCGTTGTCGCGCACGCTGATCGCCGAGGGGCTCGCCCGTACCGGCGAAACGGAAGCGGCCATAACGCTTGTCGAAGGCCTGCTCGCCGAAGTGCCGAGCCGCGACCTTTGGGCGCTCAGGCTGAAGCTTGCCGAAAAGCGCGGCGAGGATACGGCGGCGATCGAGGCTGCACTGGCGCAGGCTGGCCCCGGCCTTGGCTGGGAATGCGGCGACTGCGGCCACCGCCCGGTGGCGTGGCAACCGCTTTGCCCCTCCTGTGGCGGGTTCGATACGTTCGACTGGCTGGAGCCCGGCACCCCGCGCGCCGAGCAGCAGCGCGACGGCAGCATGCTGATGCTGATGTCCGGCGGCCGGTCCGGCCCGGTCGCCGACTGAGGCAAAGGCAGGGCCTGACGGGCTTTCAAAAGGACTTGTCGCCTCCGCCCCCTTCGGCTATACGGTGGCCTGCCTGACGGTTGGCCGCAGTAGCTCAGTTGGTAGAGCACCTCATTCGTAATGAGGGGGTCGGGGGTTCGAGTCCCTTCTGCGGCACCACTTTTCCTGCGAAAAATCATAAAATTGCTTGCAACATGGTCGCTTGCTTCTCATCCTTTGCGGGTGACGATGGGGGCTGGCATGACTGACGGACACACATCCGAACACGCCCAGATGGACCGGCAGGTGAAACGCTGGGCTGCCATTGCCGTCATCCTCATTCTGCTTGTCGCCGCCGTTGGTGCGGCAACCACCGTGTCGGCGATCCGTTCCACCGTGCGGGGCGATCTTCTGGAAACCATGACGCTGGTGCTGGATTCCAGCAACGACGCCCTCGGCGAATGGGTGGAGCATCAGCGCCGGTCGCTCGATTATCCCACCCACAATGCCGAGGTGATGGCGGCCACCGAGGAGTTGCTGGCATCGGTCGCATCGGGCGGGATCAATGACCTTGCCTCTCACCCGGCGCAGCGCCGGTTGCGCGATGCGGTCGGCCTTTGGGTCATCGATCATGCGCTTGTCGGCTATCTGGTCGTCTCGCCCGAGCAACTGGTGCTGTCGGCGGCTCGGCCGGCGCTCATTGGCAGCCATTTCGTACCCTATCCTGGCAAAGCTGAGCTGTTTGGCCGGGCGCTGGCGGGCGAACAGGTCCTCACACCGCCCGTTTTTTCCCGCATCCCGCTTGAAATGCCGGACGGGCAGCTGAGCCATAGCGCGAGTACCATCTTTGCCATGGGGCCGATCAGGGGCCCGGATGGTTCGGTGAAGGCGGTGTTCGTGGCGCGCGTCAACACGGCCGGCAGTTTCATGAGCGTGTTCCAGCGCGGGCGCCTCGGCCTGACGGGCGAAACCTATGCGGTGGACAGATTCGGACGGCTGGCGAGCGAAAGCCGTTTCACTGACCATTTGCGCGAGATCGGCCTCATTGCAGCGGATGCGCCGAGCATGCTGAATGTCGAAGTCCGCGATCCCGGCATCAATCTGGTGAGCAACCCGCGCGACCGCACAATGCCCCGCCCCGCTCAGCCGCTGACCAGGATGGCGCACGAACTGACGAACGGGCGGGCCGGGCACGATATCAAGGGTTACCGCGACTATCGCGGGGTGATGGTGCTGGGCGCCTGGGTCTGGAACAATGATCTCGATATCGGTATCGCGACGGAAATCGACCGGGCGGAAGCCTACCGCCAGCTCGACCTTATCTCGAACGGCATCTATGCCTTCGCCGCCGTCATCGCCTTCTTCTGCATGGTGCTGGTGTTCGGCGGCACGGGGCTTTTGCGCCGCCTGCGCACCAAGGACGCTGAAATCGAAGGGCGCGACCTGCAGCTGAGGATGATCCTGGACAGCGCCGGGGAAGGGGTCATTGGCGTTGATGCCTCGCACCGCATGACATTCGTCAACCCCATGGCCTGCAGGATCCTCGGTTACGAACCGCAGGAGCTGATCGGCCACAATATGCATGCGATGCTGCATCATGCCTATGCGAACGGCAGCCCCTATCCTGTGCAATGCTGCCCGGTTTTTGCAGCTTGTGCCGAGAGCCGGTCCAGCACTGTCGATAATGAGGTCTTCTGGCACAAAGAAGGCCACCCGGTGCCTGTTCGCTATGTCAGCGTGCCGATGAATGATGGTGAACGCGTCACCGGCGCAGTCGTCACCTTCACCGATGCGAGCCACGATTTCACCGAACGGCAGGCGAGCGACCGGGCGCTCGTTGCGGCGCGCTCGGAGAGCAAGGCCAAGTCCGAAT
This sequence comes from Pseudokordiimonas caeni, assembly GCF_026719705.1. Classification (GTDB taxonomy): domain Bacteria; phylum Pseudomonadota; class Alphaproteobacteria; order Sphingomonadales; family Kordiimonadaceae; genus Gimibacter; species Gimibacter caeni. The sequence goes on from NZ_JAPPRR010000002.1 coordinate 643,522, forward strand.
ATCTGGTGACGATCAGCGAGGAAATCCGGGGCCCGATGACGGACATCATCGGGGCCACCCGCATGCTTGCCGATTCGCCGCTGACGGGCGAGCAGCGCGAGACGATCGCCGGTATCCGCTCGCACGTCACGTCGGTCCTCATCATGCTCGATCAGGTTACCCGCTTCTCGGCCCGGATGCAGCGCGACCCGCACGACAATGCCCATGATTTCGATCTTGTCGAACTTGTCGAGGAAGTGCTGGATGGCCGTCAGGCGCAGGTTTCGGTGGCCGAGGCCATGCCCGTGATGATCCATGCCGATCCCGTAACCCTGAAGCAGGCGATGGGGCATCTTGTGGATGCCGCCTATGCTTCAAGCGGCACGGGCGGGATTGTCGTGCAGTTGAGTGTGGACCAGCAGGTGGGGCCGGCAAACGCCGATGGTGCCTTCCTCATTCGCATGTCGGTCGAATATCCGGGCGGCCGGCGCAAGGCCGATGACTATGGCATGGATGCCGCCGCGTTGATGACGCGCGATCTGGTTGCTGTGCTTGGCGGCACCCACGGTGTTTCAACCGGGCCTGACGGCAGCCGTACCCACTGGTTCACCTTCCGCTGCCGCACAACGGACAAGCGCCCGCCCGCAGGCGGGATCAGTCTTTCCAGAAGTAAGGGTCGAACAGCAGGAACAGCGTGAAAATCTCGAGCCGCCCGAGGATCATGGTGAAGGAGAGAAGCCATTTGGCACCGTCCGGCAGGCTCGCGAAATTGCCCGCTGGCCCGATGATCTGGCCAAGGCCGGGGCCGACGTTACTGATGGCCGTGGCGGCGGCGGTGAGCGCGGTGACGAGATCAAGCCCCATGAAGGTGAGCGCCAGTGTCACCGCAGCGGTGGAGGCGAAATAAGCCGCGAGAAAGGCCAGCACCGAAATCAGCAGCGCTTCGGGCAGGCGGCGGCCCTGATAGAGCATCACGACCGTGCGGTGCGGGCTCATCAGTTTCTTCATCTGGCCGGTCATGGCAACCCACAGGATCTGGAATCGGTAAACCTTGATCCCGCCCGAGGTGGAGCCCGCACAGCCGCCGACGAAGGTGAGCAGGAAGAAAGCGCCGATGGCGGCCTCCCCCCACAGCGTATAATCGGTCGTCGCGAAGCCTGTGGTGGTGACGACCGAGACGATGTTGAAGGCGGTCAGGCGGATGGCATCGACAAGTGGCATGTGCGTTTTGATCGACAGCCACAGCGCCATGATGCTGACCGTGATCAGGAAGAAGCGCATCAGCGCCATGATCTGGGGATCGCGGAAGAAAGCCTTGCGGTCCCCGCGCATCAGCCGGATCCAGGCGTTGAAGGGCAGGGCCCCCGCGATCATGAAAAAGATCGCCACCCAGTGGATGAAGGGGTTGGTGAAATGCCCGAAGGAGGCGTCATAGTTGGCGAAGCCCCCGGTCGCCAGCGTTGACATGGCATGGCAGATGGCATCGAAACCGGTCATGCCGCCGATATAATAGAGAAGCGCGCAAAGGATGGTGAGGCCGGTATAGGCGCCGGTAATCCAGTTCACCATTTCAGCGGCCTTCGGGATGATCTTTTCCGACTGGTCCGAGCTTTCCGTCTTGAAAAGCTGCATCCCGCCGATCCGCAGGAACGGCAGAAGGATGATGGCCATCACGATGATCCCGATGCCGCCCAGCCAGTTCAGGAAAGCCCGCCACAGAAGGATGCCGGTCGGCAGCGTGTCGAGCCCGGACATCACGGTGGAGCCGGTTGTCGTGATCCCCGAAACCGCTTCGAAATAGGCGTCGGCATAATCGAGGCCGAACTGCAGGAAAGGGAGCGCGGCAAAAGCCGGCAGCAGCAGCCACGCCAGACTGGTCAAAAGAAAGCCCTGCCGCAGGTCAAGGATCTGGGTGCCTTCGCCGCGCGTTGCCAATATCATCAGAAGGCCCGCAAAGCCCGTGGCGGCGGCCGACACTTCGAAACCGATCAGCAGGTCTCCTTCTGCCCCCACATTCACGAAGAAGGGGATGAACATGAAGAAGGCGAGCCCCATCAGGAGGAGGCCGATCACATGAATGACGGGATTGTAGCGGGCTGAAAACACGGGCGGCCTTCGGGCTCCAAGGGGCGGCACATGCCGGTCGGGTGGGCGCGTGGGGTCGTTGGGCGCCGAGTGTGCAGTCAATGCGAACGACTGTCAATCGGCGCCGGGCCGCTCCGCCAGCGGGGGATGGTTATACGTGGAAGCTTTCGCCGCAGCCGCAGCGACCCTTTTCATTGGGATTAGTGAAGGTGAAGCCCGTCGAGAAACGGCTTTCTTCCCAGTCCATCCGGGTGCCGAGGAGATAGAGAAGCGACTTGCGGTCCACAAATACGGCCACGCCGTTCGCTTCCACCTTCTCGTCCGAGGGATCGGCTTCGGTCACATAGTCGATCTTGTAGCCAAGGCCCGAGCAGCCCTTGGTATCGGTGCCGAGCTTCAGCCCGATGGCCTCGGGGCGATTTTCAAGGAGCGCCTTGATGCGTTCGGCTGCCTTGTCGGTAATGTCGATCACACTCATGGGTCGGGTCCTTCCTTACAGCATGCCAAGTTCGAGCCGGGCTTCGTCGGACATCTTGCTCATGTCCCACGGCGGGTCCCAGACAAGCTTGACCTCGGAGCCGTTCACGCCTTCGACGGCATTCACTTTCAGCTCCACTTCGCCCGGCATCGATTCCGCCACCGGGCAGTGGGGCGTGGTCAGCGTCATGGTGACAGTGACCTGTCCCTTGTCGTCCACATCCACCCCGTACACGAGGCCGAGTTCGTAAATATTGACCGGGATTTCGGGGTCGTAAATCTCGCGCAGGGCTTCAACCACGCGGTCGGCGATAGTGGCAGCTTCGGCTTCGCTCACGGCTTTCGCTTCTGCAGCTTCTTCGCCTTTCGGCTCGCCCAGAAACTTGTCGAGGAAATAGCCGCCTTCATCCTCGCTCGTGCCCGCAATATCGGCAGCGCGCGGGCGGGTCGAGGGGCGGTTCGGCAGGTTCTCGGACGGATAATCGCCGCCGACCGCCATCACATCGCGTTCCGGTTTGCTCGTCTCGTTCATCCGAAAATATCCATCACTTTGTTCAGGCCTGCGACCAGACGGTCGATCTCGTCCCTTGTCGTATAGACGCCGAAGCTGGCGCGTACCGTGCCGGGGATGCCAAAACGGTCCATCACCGGCTGAGCGCAGTGGTGCCCTGCGCGGACAGCAATACCCTGCCGGTCAAGGATCGTACCGATATCATGCGGGTGCGCCATATCCATCACGAAGCTGACAAGCGCGCCTTTTTCGGGTGCCGTACCGATGAGCCGTACGCTATTAAGGCTGCCAAGCTGACGGGTTGCGTACTCGAGCAGGTCGGCTTCATGCGCGTGGATCGCGTCATGCCCGATCCGCTCGATAAACTCGATGGCCGGCTTGAAGGCGATACCGCCCGCGATGTGCGGGGTGCCGGCTTCGAACTTGTAGGGCAGGTCGTTGAAGGTGGTGCCAGCAAACGTGACCGTCTTGATCATGTCGCCGCCGCCCTGCCACGGGGGCATGGCGTCCAAGAGCCGTTCTTTGCCGTAGATCACGCCGATGCCTGTAGGGCCGTACATCTTGTGGGCCGAGAAAGCATAGAAGTCGGCGTCCAAATCCTGCACATCGATTTTGAGGTGCGGGGCTGCCTGACAACCGTCGATAAGGACGACCGCACCGGCATCATGCGCCAGACGGATCATTTCCTTCACCGGATTCTGCGTGCCGATCGAGTTGGAAATATGCGCTGCCCCCAAGATCTTCACCCGGCCGGAGCCGAGCATGGCGCGGTAGGCATCCATATCGAGGCTGCCGTCGTCATGGATCGGCACGGCCTTGACCACAGCGCCTTTTTCCTCGGCGAGGATTTGCCACGGCACGATGTTCGAATGGTGCTCCATCTCGGTCAGCAGGATTTCGTCGCCCGCCTTGATATTCACCCGACCCCATGTCTGGGCCACGAGATTGATGCCTTCCGTGGCACCGCGAACGAACAGGCATTCGAGCGGCTTCGCGGCATTGATGAAACGCGCGATGGCCACCCGGCTGTTTTCATAAGCCTCGGTCGCGTCCTGGCTGAACTTGTAAACACCCCGGTGGATGTTCGCATAATAATGCTCGTACAGGTCCTTCTCGGCCTCGATCACGGCGCGGGGCTTCTGGGCGCTCGCGGCCGTATCAAGGAAAGCGAGCGGCTTGCCGTGCACGGTTTCCTTCAGAATCGGAAACTCGGCGCGGACGGCTTCCACGTCAAACGGGATGAGATTGGCGACAGGGGCGGTCATGCGGCGGCCCCTTCTTCATGTGCCTGCATCCAGCCGGCAATGATGGTGGAGACGGTTTCCATGAGGGTCTCGTCGGTCAGGCGCACCAGCGCATCGCCCATGAAGGCTTCGACCAGCATGCGGCGGGCGGTTGCCGGATCGATCCCGCGGGAGGTGAGATAATGGAACGCCTTGCGGTCCAGTTCCCCCACGGTGGCGCCGTGGCTGCATTTCACGTCGTCGGCGTAAATCTCAAGCTCAGGCTTCGCGTTGGCGCGCGCCGTGCGGTCCAGCAGCAGTGCTTTGAAGGACTGATTGGCATCGGTTTTCTGTGCCTGATGGGCAACCGTCACCTTGCCCTGGAAGGAGGCATGGCCTTTCCCGGCTGCAATCGCGCGGATCACCTGATCGCTGTCCGCCCCGCCCACAGCATGGGTCACATGGGTCAGGATATCGTGCGACTGGTGGGCACCTGCCAGCATCACGCCGTCAAAGCCGGCCTCGGCTTCCTCGCCTTCAATCGTCACATGCGCCTCGAACCGGGTGAGCGAACCGCCGGCCATCAGGCCGAAGCCCTGATAGGCACCGCCACCCGCTACGCGCACATGGGCGCGGCCGGTGTGGAGCGTGGTTTCACCCTCTTCGATCAGACGCAGGTGCCTAAGGCTCGCGCCTTTCGCCACGGTGACGTCCATCGCCGGATTGCTCCAGGCGCGGGTGTCGCCGGTGAAGCGCTCGACAAGCGTCAGCGAGGCGCCTTCGGCGAGGCTTACCTTGATCCGGGCATGGGCCGAACGGCCTTCAGCGGGGGCGATATGAACGATCTCATAGGAGCCACCATCTGTGCCAGTCGGCACATCAAGCGCAAGGCCGTGTCCGGCGAAAAGGGCCGCTAGAAGCGCTGGCGCGTCGTCACCCAGGGCAAGGCCATCGGTGCTATCCAGCGTTTTGGCGAAGGCGGGGGTGGCTGAAAGATCAGCGCGGAAATGCCCACCCACGAACACAAGCTGGCCCATGTCGGCGACGAGCGGTGTCGGTACCTTGGCGTCGGCGGCTTCGGCCGGGGCGAAAGCTTCGGCTTTCAGGGCTTTGAGGTCGCTATAGCGCCAGGCTTCGGTTTTCAGGTGCGGCCAGTCGGTTGTCGCGAGGCGCTCGCGCGCCGCCGTGCGGAAGGCGCCAAGCCCGTCCTGCGCCTCGGCGAAACCTTCATAGAGCGTATATGCAGCGTTCAGCATGGGTCTATCGTCCCTCACGCGACATCCGCGTAACCGCGTTCCTCAAGCTCGCGGGCGAGCGACGGTCCGCCCGAGCGCACGATCTTGCCCTTGGCCATCACATGGATGACATCAGGGCGCACATAATCGAGGAGGCGTTGATAGTGGGTGATCAGCAGGATCGCGGTGTCATCGCGCCGCTGGGCGTTGATGCCTTCGGAAACCGTGCGCAGGGCATCGATATCGAGGCCGGAATCGGTTTCATCAAGGATGGCCAGCGTGGGGTTCAGCACCGCCATCTGCACCATCTCGTTCCGCTTTTTCTCGCCGCCCGAGAAGCCGACATTCACGAACCGCTTCAGCATGTCCATGTCCATCTTCAGGCCGGCTGCCTTCTCTTTCACGATCTTCATGAATTCGGCGGCTGATACTTCGCTTTCGCCCCGGATCTTGCGCTGGCTGTTCAGGGCCGTCCGCAGGAAATTCAGGTTCGAAACGCCGGGGATCTCGACCGGATACTGGAAGCCGAGGAAAACGCCGGCAGCGGCGCGCTCATGCGCTTCAAGGGCCAAGAGGTCCTCGCCGTTGAAGGTGACACTGCCGCCTGTCACGTCATAATCCTCGCGGCCGGCGAGTGTGGAGGCGAGCGTCGATTTGCCCGCGCCGTTCGGCCCCATGATGGCATGCACTTCACCGGGCTTCATGGCAAGCGTCAGGCCGTTCAGGATCTGCTTGTCGCCGACCTTGACGGTGAGGTTCTGGATATCGAGAAGGTTGCTCATATCAATCAAGTCCTTAGCCGACGCTGCCTTCAAGGCTGATGCCGAGAAGCTTTTGCGCCTCGACCGCGAATTCCATGGGGAGCTGCTGCATCACTTCCTTGCAGAAGCCGTTCACAATAAGGGCGACCGCCTCTTCCTCGCCGAGCCCGCGGCTCATGGCGTAGAAAAGCTGGTCTTCCGAAATTTTCGAGGTGGTGGCCTCGTGCTCGATCTGGGCCGAGGGATTATGCACCTCGATATAGGGCACCGTGTGCGCGCCGCAGTCGGACGAGACCAGAAGGCTGTCGCACTGGGTGAAGTTGCGCACACCTTCAGCGCCTGCCAGCACCTTCACAAGGCCCCGGTAGGTATTCTGCGAGCGACCGGCCGAGATGCCTTTCGAGATGATCGTGGAGCGCGAGCCCGAACCCATATGGATCATCTTGGTGCCGGTATCCGCCTGCTGGCGATTGTTGGTGACGGCGACCGAATAGAACTCGCCGACCGAATTTTCGCCCTGAAGCACGCAGCTCGGATATTTCCAGGTGATGGCCGAGCCGGTTTCCACCTGCGTCCAGCTCACCTTCGAGTTTTTGCCTTTGCAGAGCGCGCGTTTGGTGACGAAATTATAGATGCCGCCCTTCCCGTCCTTGTCGCCGGGGTACCAGTTCTGGACGGTCGAATATTTGATCTCTGCGTCATCCAGCGCCACAAGCTCGACGACCGCGGCATGCAGCTGGTTCTCGTCGCGCATCGGGGCCGTGCAGCCCTCGAGGTACGAGACATAGGCGCCTTCGTCGGCGACGATCAGGGTGCGCTCGAACTGGCCGGTATTTTCGGCATTGATCCGGAAATAGGTGGAAAGCTCCATCGGGCAGCGCACGCCCTTCGGCACATAGACAAACGTCCCGTCCGAGAAGACAGCGCAGTTGAGCGCGGCGAAATAATTGTCGCGGACCGGCACGACGGTGCCGAGGTGCTTTTTCACAAGGTCCGGGTACTCGCGCACGGCTTCCGAGATCGACATGAAGATGACACCGGCCTTCTTCAGTTCCTCGCGGAAGGTGGTCGCGACCGACACGCTGTCGAACACGGCATCAACCGCCACCTTGCGGGCGCCTTCAACACCGGCCAGCACCTTCTGTTCCTCAAGGGGAATGCCGAGCTTCTTGTAAGTCTCAAGAAGGGCGGGGTCGACCTCATCAAGGCTCTTCGGTTTGTCCTGCGATTTCGGCGCGGCGTAATAATAGATATCGTTATAGTCGATCCGCGGGAAATCGAGCTTCGCCCAGTCGGGCTCTTCCATCTTCAGCCACGCGCGGTAAGCTTTGAGGCGCCATTCGAGCATCCACTCGGGCTCCTGCTTCTTCGCGGAGATGAAGCGGATCACGTCTTCGTTCAGGCCCTTGGGCGCCATGTCCATCTCGATATCCGAGACGAAGCCATACTTGTATTCGCCCGTCAGTTCACGGACCTGTTCCCGGGTTTCTGTGGTGCCAGCCATATCAAGCTTCCTTGTGCCCGGCGGAGCAGCCGCCAGCGGGCGGCGCTGCAAGCGCCGAGAGTTTCACGTCATCCAGTGCCCCGCGCACGGCGCCATTGATGAGCTGCCAGTGCGGACGCACATTGCATGTATGATCGATGCAGCAGTCCGAGGTTTCGGTATCCACGCAGTGGGTGACGGCAATGGGGCCATCGACCGCTTCGATGATATCGGCGATCGAGATGGCCTCGGCGCCGCGCGCCAGCGTATAGCCGCCGGCCACACCCCGGTGGGCCACAAGCACGCCCGAGCGCGACAGAAGATGCAGCACCTTCGAGACCGTGGGCAGCGGAATGCCGGTCAGAAGCGACAGATCCTGCGCGTTCAGCCGGTTGCCGCCAAGAGCCAGGCGGCTCATCAGCACAACGGCATAATCGGCAATGTTGGTCAGCTTCAGCACATCATCCATCCGGGTGCGGGGTCAGGGCCGAACCGGCAGGTTCGGTAAATCATGACCAAAACGTTCAGGTTTAATATGGGGTCATGGGGGGCAGAGTCAAGCGCCCGACCGCTGTGTGCGCCGCGCTTATGACGTAAATGTGCGGCAAATGCACGCACAAATGCTGCCTGCGTGACAAAATGCCACCTTCAAGGCTAGGCTAGGTGATCACTTGTTTGACATCAGGCAGCCCATGACCCCCGACGATCAGCTCGCCCTTTATGCCCGCGCCCGATTCGCCCGCGCCTTCGAGGCGGCTGTGGCGCGTGCCCGCGATGCAGGCGAGGTGCCGGGCGTGGTGCACCTGAACGGCGGGCAGGAACTGGTGGAGCTTGGTGTGTTCCACCAGCTGGACGGGGCGCGGGATCGGGTGACAGGCTCGCACCGCAGCCACGGCCTCGCGCTCGCCGCCGGCATCGCGCCTGCCATCGTTGCCGCCGAAATCATGGGCCGCACCGGCAGCCTGTCGGGTGGGCTTGGCGGTACCCAGCATCTGGTGCCTGCGGGTGGGCTTTTCATGGGTTCGAACGGGATCGTCGGTGGGCAGGTGCCGCTGGCGGCTGGCGCCGCCTTCGCCGCGAGATCCAAAGGAAATGGGGGCATCGCGGTTGCTTTCTTCGGCGAGGGGGCAGCCCAACAGGGCGGCGTCATGGAAACCATGAATCTCGCAATTGTCCTTGGCCTGCCCTTGCTATTCGTCTGCGTCAACAATGGCTGGGCGCAATCGACCGGGGCGGACGCCAGCGCCGGTGCGCCGCTCGCCTCCCGTGCCAGGGCTTTCGGGATGCATGCTGAAAGCGTTGATGGTGGTGACCTCGGTGCGGTGGACGCTGCCACGCGTCATCTGGTTTCGCAAATCCGCACGAACGGCCAACCGGCTTTCCTCGAAGCACACGTTTCCCGCGTTGGCGGGCATTATCACGGCGAAGACCAGGGCTACCGCAAGGACGGAAAGCTCACCGACCCGCTCGACCGCCTGCGCGCCACCCTCGTGGAAGCGGGGGTGACAGCGGCGAACCTGCACCGGATCGAGGAAGAAGCCGAGGCCCGCGCTCGCGCGGCGTTCGAGGAAGCCGCACTCGAGCCCATGGACGACCCCTCGACCCTTGCCCTCTGGGCGCGTGACCTCGGGGGGCTTACATGAAACAGATGACGATCCCGCAGGCGGTGGCGGAAGCGCTGCATCAGGTGATGGCGGCGGATCCTGCGGTTTTCCTGATCGGCGAGGATCTTGCTATGGGCGGCGTGTTCGGTGCGGCGAAGGGCCTCAAGGAACGCTTCGGCCCGGCGCGGGTGGTGGATACCCCGATATCGGAAACCTCCTTCCTCGGCCTTGGCATTGGCGCCGCGATGAGCGGCATGAAGCCTGTGGTCGAGATCATGTTCTGCGATTTTCTGGGCGTTTGCTTTGACCAGCTGATGAACCAGGCGGCGAAAATGCGCTTCCTGTCGGGCGGCACGGTCAGCCTGCCGCTTGTGATCCGCACCACGATGGGCGCGGGGGACGGATCGGGTGCCATGCACAGCCAGTCCAACTATGGCCTCGCAGCCAGTGTGGCGGGCCTGCGGGTGGCGTGCCCCTCAAACTCGGCAGATGCAGCGGGGCTGCTGAAAACCGCCCTTGAAGGCCCGGACCCGGTGGTAATTTTTGAACACAAGGGTCTGTTCGATGTGGAAACCCCGGCCGACCCTGAGTTGCCGCCTGTACCGTTTGGCAAGGCGCGGACCTTGCGCCAAGGTGCGGACGTCACGCTCGTGGCCATCGCTGCGATGGTGCCTGTGGCGCTAGCGGCTGCCGACCACCTTGCCAAGCGCGGCATCGGGGTTGAGGTGATCGATCCCGTGACGATCAATCCGCTGGACCGTGAGGCGATCCTTGCAAGTGTTGCCAAAACTGGCCGGTTTGCGGTGCTTGACGAAGGCGCTGCCTTTGCGGGTGTCGCCGACGCGCTTGTCTCGCTCGTTGTGCGGGAAGCCTTCAGGTCGCTGAAGGCTGCTCCCGCTGCGATCACCCCGCCGCACACGCCGGTGCCCTATGCCCCGGCGCTCGAGGCCGCATGGCTGCCGGATGCTGCCCGGGTGGAAGCAGCGATCCTGAAGATGATGGAGGATGTATGAAGCGCATTCAGGTGTGGGACCTGCCGACCCGGCTTTTCCATTGGGCCCTTGTGATTGCCATTGCCCTTTCGGCCTATTCGGCGTTCGAGGACAAGTTCGGCGTCTGGGCCAAGGTGCATCTTTATGCGGGGCTCACCATCCTCGGGCTCATCCTGTGGCGGATCGTCTGGGGCTTCATCGGCAGCGAGACCTCCCGTTTCAGCCATTTCCTGAAAGGACCAAAGGCGGTTGCAGCTTACGCGCGGCAGGCGGATGCGGGTGCCCATGTGGGCCACAACCCGATCGGCGGCTGGTCGGTCGTCGCCATGCTCGCGGTGACCTTCGCGCAGGCCGCCCTTGGCCTTTTTGCGACCGATGATATGTTCTTTTCCGGCCCGCTTGCTTCGAAAGTCGATGGCGGGATGGCGGGCCTGATCACCGAAATCCATGAAGTGCTGGGTTTCACACTGTTTGGCCTGATCAGCCTTCATGTGGCGGCGGTGCTTTACTACCGGATCGTCAAACGGGTCGATCTGGTGCGACCGATGGTGACGGGCATCCGTGACGTGGCGCCGGAAACGAAAGAGCCCGCGCGGGGGCACGGGCTCTGGGCATTTGTCTCCGCACTTCTGATCGGCGGCGGGGTCGCTTACTTTTCCTTGTAAACGTCGTGGCAGGACTTGCAGTTCTTGAAGGTCTTGCCGAGGGCTGCCATCGAAGCGCTCTTGTCGCCGGTTTTGGCAGCGGCAAGGAAGGCTTCGGTATCGGCTACAAACCCGTCCATAGCGGCTGAGAATTTGTCCCACTCCGCCCAGATCTGGTCCTTGGCTTCACCCTTGCCGTGCACGGTGCGGGTATCGACCTTGAAGGCGGACTGCGAAACCTTGGCACCCGCCACAAGGGCCTCGGCAAGCGGTACCAGATTCTCGTCCGAGCCTGCCTCGCCTTTCAGCACCGACATGGCGCCCATCGCCGAATTGACGACAATCTGCATGCCCTGATGGCGGAAGACGACCGGCGGTGCCAGTTCCTCGTCGCCGTGCGCAGCAGCCGGCGTCGCGATGATGACAGCAGCCAGAAGGGCTTTTGACAGCGATTTCATAGGTATCTCCCCCGATATGAAAGATGTGTCAGCGAATCAGAGAATCGGACGCGGCGGCTGCCGACGGTCGCGGCGCGGCGGCTGGGCCTGATAGGCTTCGGCGCAGTGTGCGGCGCAGTAAGGCATGCCGGGTTCGGACGGCTTGCCGCAGAAATGGAAATCCTCGTCGCCCGGATGGCCGTGCGGCCATTTGCACATGCGGTCGGTGAGGTCGAGAAGGGTGACAAGCTTCTTGGCTTCCTTCTTCTCCACACGCTTCGGTGCAGCGGGCGCTTCCGGCTTGTCGGCCTTCACCGGCGACGGGCGCGACTTCAGGCCAAGGCGGTGGGCCTTGCCGATCACGGCGTTGCGGGTCACTCCCTCGCCCAGTTCCTTGGCGATCTGGCTGGCGCTCTGGCCGCTGTCCCAGAGATTCTTCAGGAGTTCGATACGCTCGTCGGTCCAGCTCATAGGGCCCGTCCTTCGTTCTTATTGGTGGTTTAAGCTTTTTCACCCGTCATCACGGGCAATCCGTCGCTTATATCGTTTTCGTGAGGCCCTTGCCAAGGGTGCACCGGCACATTTAATGATGGTGCACACGAAAAACACACGAAAGAGCGAGGCAATATCCCATGGCCACGACCCCCCGTCCTGCGGCGGCGCCCATCGAAGGCCGCACCATCGGCACCATGAACTGGCTGGGGCTTTGGACCCTGTACCTGCGTGAAACCCGCCGTTTCATGAAAGTGTGGGCGCAGACGCTGGCGGCCCCTGCCGTCACCACCATCCTTTTCATGGTGATCTTCTCGCTGGCCCTTGGCGGCGAAAAACGCCAGATCGCCGGCATGTCGTTCGGCACCTTCCTCGCTCCCGGTCTTATCGTGATGGCCATTCTACAGAATGCGTTTGCCAACACCTCATCGTCGCTGCTGATCGCCAAGGTGCAGGGCAATATCGTCGATACGCTGATGCCGCCCCTGTCGGCCAGTGAGCTGACCCTCGGTTTCGTGGGCGGCGGCGTGACGCGCGGGATTGTCGTCGGTTTCTCGGTCGGCTTCGCCTTCCTCCTGATGCCTGGCGTTTCGATGCATATCACCCATCTCTGGGCCGTGGTCTATTTCGCCGTCTCCGCTTCGGTGATGCTGTCGCTTGCCGGGGTGTTGACCGGCATCTGGGCCGACAAGTTCGACCATGCGGCCGCCATCACCAACTTCATCGTGGCGCCGCTGTCGCTCCTCTCCGGCACCTTCTACACGATCGACCGGCTGTCGCCTTCATGGCAGATCCTGTCGGCCGGCAACCCGTTCCACTATCTGATCGACGGCTTCCGCTACGGCTTTATCGGCCATCAGGACAGCAATATCGCGATCGGGGTGATTTACACGCTGGCACTCAATATCGGGCTTGCCGTGTGGGTGTGGCGGGTCTTCCGCTCGGGCTACCGCCTGAAGCCCTGATAGCGCTCCCGACCCGAAAAGCGTCAAATTCCGCCAATTTTCACGCCGACCCGCCTTGACTAAGGCGGGCCCCGGCGGCATCCTCCCCGCCTCGGGCGCCCCTCTTGGCGCCCCATCACTCTTTTCATCCCAGGAGTTTCAAGCGTGATTACGCCCCTGATGCCCGTCTACAACCGGATTCCCGTCGCTTTCGAGCGCGGCGAAGGCATGTATCTCTTCGACACTAACGGTAAGAAATATCTCGACTTTTACTCCGGTATCGGCGTGATGTGCCTTGGCCACAGCCACCCGACGCTCGTGAAAGCGATCTCCGAGCAGGCGTCGAAGCTGTGGCACACGGCAAACACTTTTGAGATTCCTCTGGGCAACCGCCTCGCCGAACGGCTGACGGCAGCGAGCTTCGCCGACACCGTTTTCTTCACCAATTCGGGGGCCGAAGCCATCGAATGCGCGATCAAGATGGTCCGGAAGCATCATTATGACCGCGGCAACAAGGGCCGCTACCGCATGATCACCATGGCGAACGCTTTCCATGGCCGCACACTCGCCGGGATCGCGGCGGCGGGCCAGGAAAAGCTCACCAAAGGGTTCGAACCGCTCGTTGACGGCTTCGATGTGGTGCCCTTCGGCGATATCGAGGCCGTGAAAGCGGCGATCAAGCCGGAAACCGGCGGTATCATGATCGAGCCCGTGCAGGGCGAGGGCGGCATTCGCCTGTTGGACGACGCCAAGATGCGCGAACTGCGTGCCATCTGTGACGAGCATGACCTCCTCCTGGTGTTCGACGAAATCCAGTGCGGCATGGGCCGGACCGGCAAGCTTTTCGCCCATGAATGGTCGGGCGTGAAACCCGATATCGTGACGGCAGCCAAGGGCATCGGCGGGGGCTTCCCGCTTGGCGCCTGCCTTGCGACCGAACATGCGGCGCTTGGCATGACCGTCGGCACCCACGGCAGCACCTATGGCGGCAACCCGCTCGCCATGGCGGTTGGCAACGCCGTGCTTGACGAAATGCTGGCGCCCGGCTTCCTCGACCGAGTGATCGAGATGGGTGACAAGCTGCAAGCCCGCCTCGGTGCCCTGCAGCAGCGCCACAGCGACATGATTTCGGAAGTGCGCGGCCGCGGCCTGATGGCCGGTATCCGCCTGCCCGATATTGCCACCCGCGATGCAGTGGTGGACCTTATCAACCGCGGCCTCGTCCCGGCTGTCGCCGGCGACAATGTGATCCGCATGCTGCCGCCGCTGATCATCGAAGACAGCCATCTTGATGAAGCGATGGAGACTTACGACCAGGCCTTCACCGACTGGAAACAAAACGGTGTGCCGAAGTCCTGACAACAGGGCTTCCTGACCTTAACGAGTGCTATTATGACTGTGATGCCCAATCCTGTGGAACTGCGCCATTTCATCGATCTCAAGGACCTCAGCGGGGAAACCCTTCGCCTGATCCTTGATGTGGCGCGACGCTGGAAAGAAGCACGCAGGGGCTGGCCCAAGGGAATGCCGGACATGCCGGCCCTCCTGTCTGGGCATACGCTCGCCATGATTTTCGAGAAAAGCTCGACCCGTACGCGGGTCAGCTTTGAAGTGGCGATGCAGCAGCTGGGGGGCCAGTCGCTCGTTCTGTCGGGCGACAATATGCAGCTCGGGCGCGGGGAAACCGTGGGCGATACCGCCCGCGTGATGGGCCGCTATGTGGATGCCATCATGATCCGCGCCTATGCGCATGATTCGGTTGTGGAACTTGCCCAGGGCAGCGGCGTGCCAGTGATCAATGCGCTGACCGACCGCTCGCATCCTTGCCAGCTGATGGCCGATATCATGACGTTCGAGGAACACAGGGGCCCCATCCGTGGCCGCCGCCTTGCGTGGGTGGGGGATGGCAATAACGTCGCCACCTCGCTCATTGAAGCGGCTGTCCGGTTCGGCTTCAGCTTGCGGCTTGGCTGCCCCGAAGGGTACAAGCCGGACGCGGAAGCCGTAGCATGGGCGAGGGCCGAAGGTGGTGATGTGGCGGTGACTGATGATCCGCTTGAAGCGGTCAAGGGTGCCGCTGCCATATTGACCGATACATTCGTGTCGATGGGTGACAGCCGCACGGGCGGGCGCATGAAGGCCCTTGCACCTTACCAGGTGAATGCCCATCTGATGGCGAATGCCGCACCCGATGCGCTGTTCCTGCATTGCCTGCCCGCCCACAGGGGCGAGGAGGTGACAGCGGATGTGATCGATGGTCCGGCCAGCGTCGTCTGGGACGAGGCGGAGAACCGTCTGCATGTGCAGAAGGCCATCCTCGCCTGGTGCCTCGGCAAGTTCTGATCGAGAGTAAAATGAGCGACAAACCGATTGTCATAAAGGACCCGGACTTCAGCCGGGACAATGAAATTCGCCCGTTCCAGATCGAGGGAATGGACGTGCGCGGTCGTGCCGTGCGCCTTGGCACCGTGGCTGACCAGATTCTTGTCGCCCATGGTTATCCCGAGCCTGTCGAGCGTATCGTTGGCGAGATGGCGGCGCTGGCTGGTCTTCTGGGGTCCATCCTCAAGTTCGATGGCATTGTAACGGTGCAGACCAAGTCGCAAGGCCCGATCCCGATGATGGTGGCGGACTATGAGCGCAAACCGGACGGTACCGGCCATATCCGTGCCTGCGCCGAGATCGACCATGACAAGCTTGCCACCTTTGGCGCCAATCCCTCCTTCAAGGGGCTGATTGGCTCGAAGAACGGCTATCTCGTCATCACCATCGACCAGGGCGCCGATATGGAGCGTTATCAGGGCATCGTGGAACTGAAAGGCGACAGTCTTTCGGACGTGATCCATGCCTATTTCGAAAGCTCCGAGCAGACGCCGACCGCCGTGCGGCTGGCGGCTGACCGCGATCCGGTTTCGGGCCATTGGCGGGCGGGCGGCATCATGGTGCAGCATCTGGCGCGCGGGGAGACCGGCCGCGAGCGTATCCTTGACCGCGAAACGCAGGAGCACTGGAACCGCGCCTCCACGCTGATGCACAGCGTGAAGGAAAGCGAACTCCTCAACCCGTCGCTGACGCTTGATGAGCTGCTTTTCCGCCTCTTTAACGAGGACGGGGTTCGCGTGTTCGATCCCACCCGCGTGGAAAAAGGCTGCCGCTGCGAGCGCGAGCGGCTGCTGGCCGTGCTCGGCCAGTTCTCCGCGGACGACAAGGACCATATGGTGGTGGACGGCAAGATCGCCGTGAACTGCCAGTTCTGTAACAAGACCTTCGACTTCAGCCCCGAAGAAGTGGGCTGATCAATTAAAATTTGACAAATCCGCCGTACTGGTATGCCATATTTTCGCCACATTTCTACTTGGGGGTGAAAATATGGCAACTGCTGCGGGGGTTGTGGGCGAGGCGGGTTACTTCAATATCCGCGCCAACAGGGAATATGCCGAACGCATAGACCGCCTGAGAATTTTTGCTGTTCTTGGGATCATGATATTTCACCTGCCGCCGCTGGTGACTTACCAATCCGATCCGGACCGGACCCTGCCAGTCTTTTCCAGCGACTGGATCCTGTTCCTTAAAATTGCCTCCCAGACGATGATTCCGGGCATGATGGTGCTGACAATGATCACCGGGCTTCTGGTCTTTGGTGCGCAGCCGGCGCCTCCGTACGGCAAGAGCGTGCGCAAATGGACGCGGCGCCTGTTTGTGCCTTTCCTGATATGGACAGTACCTTTCTCGCTGCTGGTTGCCGTTCTCCAGTCTTTCGGCCTTGGCAGTGAATACGGGCACCAGCTGGGCGACTTTGAAATCTGGCCGCTCGTGGATAGCGTGCTCGGCATAACGACCTTCCCGGTGAATGTGCCGATGTATTTCACGCGCAGCATGTTTGTGCTGCTGCTTCTGTCACCCCTCATATGGTGGCTGGTGCGGCGGACGGGGCCACTGCTGTTCCTCATTTTTGCGGCACTCAAGATAGGACAGGTGCAGGTGCCGGTCCTTTATTCCTGGTCGATCTGCGCGGGATTTGCACTTGGCGCCTATCTTGTCGTGCAACCGGAGTGGCTGGATCACATCGAACAGCATGGCGGCAAATATCTGGTGGCGGCACTGTGTCTGCTGCTTGTCAGTGCGCTCATCCGGTTCATGTACTACGGGCAGAATGTACGGATTGCCACGATCCTCACCGATGTGGCGGATTTCTTCATGCTGCCGGGAACCTGGTGGCTCGGGCGGTATTTCGCCTATCCGAGAATCGCGGCGGTTTTCAAGCGGCTCAATCCCTATAATTTCGCGCTGTTTGCCGCCCATGTACCGCTTATCCATATCTACTGGAATCTCTTCGAGGCCTGGTTCGGCAGCAGCGCAAGCCCGGCTTATCCAGTCTTTTTCTTCATTCACCCTGTACTTCTGGTGGGCAGCATCCTTTACTTGTCCAAGTTTGCCG
This sequence comes from Pseudokordiimonas caeni, assembly GCF_026719705.1. Classification (GTDB taxonomy): domain Bacteria; phylum Pseudomonadota; class Alphaproteobacteria; order Sphingomonadales; family Kordiimonadaceae; genus Gimibacter; species Gimibacter caeni. The sequence goes on from NZ_JAPPRR010000002.1 coordinate 660,827, forward strand.
AGTGGCTTAGCCCGACCCTCTGGAGCTACGCTGTTGGCGGCCGAACCCGCAATGAACTGAACGTTCGCAAGGAAAGAGCGGTGCAGGCCGGATGAGTGCAGTTTCCGGCGTGGCGGGATGTGCTGGATTTGAAAGGATCGTATGTTCACCAGAGCTTGTCTTATGGTTGCCGGTATGGCCGCCACCATTCTTGCCGGGGAAGCGGCGCCCCTGATTGCGGCGGACGTGACCGTCTACCGCGATGCCACAGTGATTGATGGCAAGGGCGGGGCTTCCCGGTCGCATATGGCGGTGATCGTGGAGGGCGAAACGATCCAGGCGGTGAAGCCGGCGGCCAGCCTGACGGCGGCGGATACCGAAGGCGCCGATATTGTTGACCTTGGCGGGGCCTATGTCATGCCGGGTCTTGTTGACAGTCACCAGCATATGGCAACGCCGCCGGATCATCCCCGTGCGCTTGCCCAGATGCGGCGCGATCTCTATGGCGGGATCACCGCGGCGCGCATCATGGCGGATGACCTGCGGGCAGTGGGCGATTATGCGCGGGCTTCGGCGCAGGGCGAGATCGTGGCGCCCGATATTTATTATGCCGCGCTGATGGCCGGCCCCGACTTTTTTGATGACCCGCGCACGGCAGCGGCCGCCAGGGGTGTGAAGCCCGGCACCGCCCCCTGGATGCAGGCGATCACGCCTGAAACCGACATGCCGCTTGCCATCGCGCGGGCCAAGGGCACCTCGGCGATTGCGGTGAAGCTTTACGATAACCTGCACCCGGCCGAACTGAAGCGCATCACGGCGGAGGCCCACCGGCAGGGGATGTTTGTCTGGGCGCACGGGATGGTCTTTCCCTCGGCCCCCGAAGATGTGGTGGCGGCAGGCGTCGATGTTATCTCGCATACCTGTTATCTGGCCTATCAGGTGATGAACCCGCGTCCCACCACCTACAAGGACCGCCGCCCGGTCGAGACCGAAAAGCTGCAGGGCGGGGACAATCCGGTGATGGCGAAAATCTTCAGGGACATGGCCGCGAAAGGCATCGCACTTGATGCCACCATCCGCGTTTACCGCGAGATGGACGACCGCTATGCCGCGAACCCCAAGATGAAGCAGCCCTATTGCACGGCGGATCTTGCGGCGACCTTGACGAAACAGGCCTATGACTTTGGCGTGAAGATTGTGGCTGGTACCGATGTGGTGCCGCCGCGCGAGGCCGCCTTCCCCGCCCTTTATGACGAACTGGTGCTGCTGAACGAAAAGGTCGGCATGCCGGCGGGGGCCGTGATCCGGGCGGCCACATACGAAGGCGCGCGCATTCTGGGGCAGGAAGATACGTTCGGGACGGTGGAGGCTGGCAAGCGCGCCAATTTCATCGTTACGGGCAGCGATCCGCTCGCGTCACTTGCCAATATCCGGGATATCCGCTTCACCGTGAAGCGTGGCAAGCGGTATGACCGCAGCGACTATCAGGGCATCACGGCCGAGGAAATGCCGGACGAGGAATAGGGCAGCGTGCGACTATCCGAAAAACACAAAACCCCGCCGGTGAGCGGGGTTTTCTTTGGGAGCTGTCGTGCGGGCCGGGGTCAGATGGCAGCGGGGATCCGCTGCGGCTGGCGTTGGCGGGCCTGTTCGGCCGTCTGGTTGGCAAACACCCACTGCACAAGGCGCAGCATCAAGGGCGTGTTGGCGGAAAGGTCCACCAGATGCGGATTGGTTTGCACAAGGCCGGCAACAGCGATGATCGCATTGCGATTGCCGCGTACAGCCCAGTTGATGAAATCGTCGGTGCTCAGTCCCTGATGCGCCATAAAACTACCTTACACTCACAGTCTTCTACCGTGATGAAAGCATAGGATGCGGCGCCTTTTCGGGGAAACGGCCCGACGGATTTTGTTAAAATTCGAATTTTCTTATTGAATCATAAGGAGGATTTGGCGTTTCGCTGACGCATGGCGTGAGTTGCATCTCACGTCCCCCGGGCGAATCGCTTTTTTGGGTCGGGCGGTCGCCGGTTTGATCATGGTCAACACCCGGATATCCCGGCTCGGCTATATTTCCCGCATGGATGAAGCCTATCGGGAGGCGTGAACGATGCTGGGTAAATTCGGATTGTCCGCCGTTGCAGGAATGCTGTGCTTTGGTGTTGCGGGTACAGCCGAGGCATATACCTATCAGATCACCGGCGATCTGGACTTTGCTTCGGCGGAACAGGCCGGGCTTTTTGGCCTGTCCTCGCCAAGCGGCGGAACTTTCAAGGCGCGTTTCGAGGCAGACGGGACGGCGACGACCGACGACGCCATCTATACGGCGCTTGATCCGATCACGGGGGATTTCATCTATGAAGCGATCTATGCCTTGCCGCTGACCCAGCTGGTGATCGGCAATGTGTCGCTTGTGTATCCCGACACTGGCGGCGCAGGGTCCCGGATGCAGCTGACCTTCTTTTATGAATATAGCTATATCGAATTCGGCTTCGGGACGGATATGCCGGTGCAGGGTTCTGCGGACGGGCTGGCCGTGACGAACGTCAGTCTGCTGGCGCTTGCCTACAGTGTGCTGTTTTACGACGCCAATTTTGACAGTCTCGACACATTCAACAATTTTGACATGCGCAATGGTGACATTGCCTATTCCTATGGCGACGGACTTTCGGGCATGGCTACCGCGTCGAATCTGACATTGACCATCCTGCCAGGCGGCATCCCCGAACCCGCGACATGGGTGATGTTGCTGATGGGCTTCGGCCTCACAGCCGTGATGGCCCGGCGCCGCACACGGGCCCTTCTCGCAGGCATCTGACCCGAAATAAAAAAAGGGGCGACCGAAGTCACCCCTTTCCGCATTTTTTGTCGGCAGATCAGCCCTTGGTGGCAGTGATCCAGCCGTTCACCTTTTCCTCAAGGATATCAAGCGGCAGGAAGCCGTGCTTCAGCACCACATCGTGGAAATCGGCATAGGTGAATTTGTCGCCAAGCTCGGTTTGTGCCTTGGTGCGCAGTTCCATGATCTTCAGCTTGCCGATCATATAGGCCGTGGCCTGACCCGGCATGACGATGTAACGCTCGATTGCGCCGATCGAATCGCCCTCGGGGTTCGGGGTATTGTCGATCAGATACTGGATCGCCTGTTCGCGGGTCCAGCGCTTGTCGTGAAGGCCGGTATCGACAACCAGACGGCAGGCTCGCCACAGTTCCATCGCCAGGCGGCCGAAGTCGCTGTAGGGATCCTGATAGAAGCCCATGTCCTTGCCCAGCTCCTCGGTGTAAAGGCCCCAGCCTTCCGAATAGGCGGTGAAGCCGGCCGAGCGCTGGAAGAGCGGAACGCCTTCCAGTTCCTGCGTCACGGCAATCTGGAAATGGTGGCCGGGTGCGCCTTCGTGATAGGCCAGTGCCTCAAGCTGATAGAGCGGCATGTCGCGCACATTCTTGAGGTTTGCATAGAAGGCACCGGGGCGCGAGCCATCGGGCGCGGGGCGCTGGTAGAAGGCCTTGCCGGCAGAGGTCTCGCGGAATTTCTCGACGGCGCGCACCTCAAGCGGGGCTTTCGGAAGGCGGTGGAAAAATTCCGGCGCCTTCTCCATCACCTGATCGATATAGCCCTTGGCCGTATCGATATAGAGCTTGCGGCCTTCTTCGCTGTCTTCCACGAAGAAGCGGTCGTCGGTGCGGGTGAATTCGAAGAAGTCCTTGAGGCTGCCTTCGAAATTCACCTTCTTCATGATGGCTTCCATCTCGGCGTGGATGCGCGCCACGTTATCGAGGCCGATCTGGTGGATTTCCGAAGCCGTGAGGCCGGTCGTCGTATAATCCTTCAGTTTCTGGGCATAGAAGGCTTCGCCGTCCGGGAATTTCCAGACGCCCGCATCCTCGGTCGCGATCGCTTCCTGACGGGTCAGCTCGGCGACCACGTGGTCGTAGGCCGGCTTCACATGCTCGACGAGGGCTTTTTCGGCGTTCGCGATGATGGCGGCGCGGTCCTCATCGCTCATCTCGATGTCGGCGATCTTGGTTTTCAGGTGCGCGAGCAGCACGTTATCGCTGCCGCTGTCATCGAAGGGCGCGCCCGAAACGATGCGTTCGATCGAGGTCAGAACGCGGGGATAGACAAACTTGGGCGGCAGGACACCGGCCTTTTCAGCACGAAGCGCCCTGTCTACTTCTTCGCCCATATAAGTGTCGAAGGTGGCGAGGCGAGTGACAAAGGCCTCTGCATCTTCCTTCGATTCCAAGCGGTGTACGGTGAGGAGGTGTGTTACCGGGCGGGTATGAGCGCCGTACATCTGGTTGAAGACGTAGGTGTCGTTCTTGTATTTGGCGTTCTCGATGTCGCGGTTCCACAGCTTCTTGAAGAGCGTGAGGCTGAGGGCAGACGCTTCCGGCAGGACGCTTGCGTCAAAGCCTTCAGCTTCGGCGAGCTGTGCCTTGGTCAGCGCCAGTTCCTTCTCGAACGCTTCTTCGGTCGCACTCGGCCACTTGTCGTGCTGGCTGTGGTCGCCAAGGCTTTCCTGATAGAGCGGGTTGAGCGCCAGCTGGTCCTGCATCGCCTTTTCGAAGAAGGCGTTAAGGCGCGCGACCTCGGCTTCCGATGACGGTTTTTCGGCGGCGGGTGCTGCGGTGGTGCTGTCGTTCTTCTGGGCGGCGGGCTCGCACGCGGCGAGGGCGAGAAGCAGCGAAAGCGCGCTCACAGATGTTCTGAGCATGATGGTTCCCCCATAGGTTCTGGTTGTTTGTGAGGCGGCAGCCTAAGGCAAGGAAAGCCCCGTGCGCAAACGAAAAGGGCGGCCAATGGCCGCCCTTGAACGTTCGTTTAGGCGTTTCGCGGATCAGGCTGCAGCAGCAACCGAACGGCGACGCGAAGCGATGCCGACGAGGCCGAAGCCCATGATCATCATCAGCCAGGTAGCCGGTTCCGGAATGGCCGAAACGGTAAGGCCGGCAACGCGGAAATCGGAGTTCAGGTCATGAGCCGAAATCGCGAACTTCTGGGTGCCGAGGCCGCCGTTGAAGTCATAGGGGTTTTCGCCGACGTTGCCGTCGAACAGCGACCAGCTGCCATTATTGAAGCTGTAGATATTGAAGGCGTCAGCGGCTTCCGGGAAGGTCCACCACAGGAAGCTCTCGGTCTCGGTGTTGAAAAGGCTGAGCGCGATCGACTGGGCGGTTACAGCCCAATCAAATTCGAAAACGAGGGCTTCGGTGGTGAGAAGGTCACCATCCAGCTCGTTGTCGTCCTGCGGATAGCCGTGCACGCCGAGGCCGGCAGCGTTCTGACTGACCTGGTCGGGCAGGAAATCGAGGCCGATATAGAAAAGCTCGTAGCCGGTCACGGTCACATTCAGGCCGTTGTCAGCGGTAAAGGACATTTCATTGGCAATCGAAGGGCTGCCGGTGAAATCGAAGGTATTAACAGCAGCACTTGCCGGTGCGGCGAGGCATGCGAGCGCGGCAAGGGCGCCAAGGGTTTTGCGGATCATAGTTAACTCCAACGGGAAAAATTAAAACTCAAGGTACTCGAACTAGCCTGAAAATTAACGGTTGGTTAACATGTGAAAACCATTCATCCAAGGCAGGATCGGGTAAAAGATAAAATTTGAAATAAAATTGCCAGTTGTGACGGTTCACCGCCCACAATCTGTTTCAAAATGGGGCAAAAAGAGAAAGGACGGCTCCCGGAGGAACCGCCCTTCACACGGATCAGGCTTGGCAGCCGTTGATCTTGGACCGTGATTGCGGATCAGGCCATGGAGGCAACCGAACGGCGGCGCGAGGCGATGCCGACGAGGCCGAAGCCCATGATCATCATCAGCCAGGTGGCCGGCTCCGGGATACCGCTGGTGATGGCCGAAACGGTCAGCGACTTGATCTTGAATTCATCGTCGCTGTCACTGGCGCCGACGCCGAACTTGTCGGTGACCCAGCCGGAGTTGAAGGCATAAACCGCAACGCCGTTGCCGTTTACCGAATCAGGGTTGTAGTTGGTGCCGAGGTTATCCCACGGGTTGCTCGAGAAAAGCGTGAACTCGTCATTGCCTTCCTTGAGATACCAGCCGGACTGGTGGCTCCATTTCCATTCAGCATCCCACATGGAGAACTGGATTTCTTCAAGCTCGACTTCCTGGTCGAAGGTGAAGATCAGAAGGTCGTTGCGATTGTCGCCGTCGACTTCATGATCGGGATCTTCGTCGCTGTCCCACTTGCCGGTGTCGGTGTCCCAGTCAACACCGAGACCCGGGCTGTAATGGCCAACGGCCGGGGTGACATAATACTGGTTAACGTTGTCGCCATCGAAATAACCGGCAGTCACGGTGAGACCGATGCCATCTTCACTGAAATACAGCGAGGTGGTGCGGGTGTTGCCGCCGCCGGTGAAATCGAAGGTGGTGGCACTGGCCGGCACTGCCATCAGGGCAGTCAGGCCGATTACGCTTAAAGTTTTACCAAACATGTTAGCCTCCTGAGCCCGGTTCGGGCTTGTATAGTTACGAATGGATACTCGAACAAAAGTCTTGATTAACTTTCTGTTAACATTTGCGGGCAAGACGAGCAAAGGGAAGATGAGGCACCTTCAGCTTTTGAAATAAAATTAGCTGAAATTGAATATTGCCCGCTTCATTGTGTCTCATTCTGGTACGAGTCCCCGGAGAGTGGCTCTGAGCGGCGAGTCTGGCCGGGTCTCCATGGCTGCGAATCAGTAATGGCTCATTATATGACAAAATGTGGTCGACTTGATTTTTAGTTCTGGCCAATGTCTCGAAGCCGGAAGGACAAGAAAAAGCGGCCCCGGTTGCGGGGCCGCTTCTTGACTGGCTCTGATATGTCCAGCGATCAGGCGCGGACGAGGCCGGTGCGACGGCGCGAGGCGATGCCGACGAGGCCGAAGCCCATGATCATCATCAGCCAGGTGGCCGGCTCCGGGATCGCACCGCTGACGGTCAGCGAGTAAACCTTGAAGTCATCATTATGGTCGGTTGCCGTGATGGCGAACTTGTTGGTCGTCAGGCCGCCGCCGAACCCGTATGGGTTGTCGGTGTTTTCGCTGCTGACGAGCGACCAGCCGCCGTTGCCATTATAGATGTCGAACTCGTCATTGGTTTCGGGGATATACCACCACAGGAACCATGAGCCTTCGGTGTTGAAGAGCGAAAGCGAGAGGGATTCGAGATTGACCGACTGGTTGAATTCGAAAACGAGCGCGTTGTTGGCAAGCGTGCCGTCAACATACGGGCCGTCAGCGATGCCGAGGTCCACACCAAGGCCGTACCCGCCCTGATAGACCTGGCCATAGTCATAGATATCGCCGCCGAAAGCATAGCCGGCCGTTGCTGTCACGGTCAGGCCGTCGGTGGGGCCGAAGGTGTAAGACGGAGCATTACCGCCGCCGCCCGCGAAATTGAAAGTCGTTGCGCTGGCTGGCAGTGCGATTGAAAAAGCAACTGCCAGAGCGCCAAGTGCCTTGCTAAGCATGTTGGCCTCCCAAAGGGGTTAAGGGTATCTGCAGTACTCAGGAAATCGTGATCAGATTAACAGTATTTTAATAAATTTCAACTCTCTCGCTATGCGATCAACGTAATGTTTTCTTAAGTTTCCACTGCGCGCAAAAAATGGACATTTAATTACAATTTATGCTGTGGGTGAATGTCGCGGGATGGCTATGTGTTAATTTTTGTTAACTGTCTGAAAGGGCGGCCGGTTCGGCCGCTTTTTGCCTGCCTGATGCAAAAAAGTAACGGGTGCGGGCCTCATGCACACGGCAAAGTGAATCCACTTGCACTTATCCACAGTCCCGTTAACAATATTCGGGCATTCGAGGATTGAGACGGCTTTTACGAATGCGAAGACATGTCCTAGGCTCTGCTGGCGACTTGGCACTTTGCACTAACCGGAAATCGTCCCCAAGGAACGCGGGTGCACTTTGACGATCCGGCATCGGAAGTTGGCATCAGGGCCGCTTCCCATTGTCCGGCACAAGGCCTGAAAGGACGCTACAATGGCTACCGGTACTGTAAAATGGTTCAACGCCACCAAGGGTTTCGGCTTCATCCAGCCGGACGAGGGCGGCAACGACGTGTTTGTTCATATTTCTGCGGTTGAACGCGCTGGTCTGAAAGGCCTGCGTGACGGCCAGAAGATCCAGTATGAAATGGCGGAAGACCGCCGCGGCCGCATGTCGGCTGATTCGCTGCAAGTTCTCTGATCTCGCCGCACATATTGAATTAATGGAAGGGGAGGCCGGGGCCTCCCTTTTTTTTGCCCGTTGCCGAGATTCTTTTCCTGACAATCACTTGCAGGACGCGGCCATATCGTGCCGCAATTCGCCATCCTGATCCGCTTGACGACCTTCCCTTGTTCCGCTAATGACTTTGAGAAACATTCGCATAACAAGAGCGGTCCAGACCCATGTATGTGTGCCTTTGTAACGGTTATACAGATAAAGACATCCGCCAGGCGGTAAGCGCCGGCGGTGTGCAATGCGCTGACGATGCCTACAAGGCGCTTGGCGGGTCCTTTTGCTGCGGCTGCTGCCGCGACTGCGCCAACGAGATCCTTGATGAGGAACTTCCGAAGGTCAGCTATCTCGCGGCTGAATAGCGCGAGCGCCAAATACAAGAAACAAGGGCCGCAATCGCGGACCTTTTCTTTTGTTGCTGCTGCCCTATAACCCGCGCTTCAGCTTGCCGATTTCGATTGCAGCAGCACGTAATTCTCGAGGCCCATCTGCTTGATGAGGTCCAGCTGCGTTTCCAGCCAGTCGATATGCTCTTCCTCGGATTCGAGGATACGCTCCAGAAGCTCACGGCTGCCATAGTCCTGCACTTCCTCGCAATATTTGATGGCGTCCTTCAGATCGGTATGGTTTGCAATCTCCATCTTGAGGTCGCAGCCGAGCACTTCCTTGACGTCTTCGCCGATCATCAGCTTGCCCAGGTCCTGCAGGTTCGGCAGGCCATCGAGGAAGAGGATGCGTTCGATGAGCTTGTCGGCGTGCTTCATCTCGTCGATCGATTCCTCATATTCATGATGACCGAGCGACTTCATGCCCCAGTTATCCAGCATGCGGGCATGCAGGAAATACTGGTTGATGGCCGTCAGCTCGTTCTTGAGGATGACATTCAGATGTTTGATGACGCCGGGGTTGCCCTTCATCGCTCTTCTCCGCACTTTTGAGTTGTCCGCAGTATAGACCCACCGCAGCGCACAAAAAAGAAAGATCCTTGCAAATCAATCGCATGAGCGCATTTTGTCGCACTCGCTACCGCTGTCTTGCAGGATGGGCCTGCGAGGTTTATTCAATGCCCTCGGAAATGCACACCCCCGGAAGGGCCTGACTATCATGACAAAAGCTGCAAACGATCCCGGTTATCTTGTTGCTGCCCTCTACAAGTTCGTCGCGCTGGATGACTGGCGCGATATGCAGCCACGCCTGCAGGCGGCGGGCGAGGCAAAGGGCATCGTCGGCTCGCTCCTGTTGGCGCGCGAGGGCATCAACGGCACCATCGCGGGGCGCGCGGCCGATCTTCGGGCATTTCTGGAAAATGACCTTCTCGTTGATGCGCGCCTCGCTGGCCTCAGCCTCAAGGAAAGCCATGCGGCCGCAAAGCCTTTCCGGCGGCTGAAGGTGCGGCTGAAGAAGGAAATCGTCACCATGGGGGTCGATGGCATCGACCCGCGCCAGATTGTCGGCACCTATGTGAAGCCTGCTGACTGGAATGCCCTGATCGATGACCCGGACGTGGTGGTGATCGATACGCGCAACGACTACGAAGTGGCCATCGGCACGTTCGAGGGGGCGGTGAACCCCAACACCAGATCCTTCCGCGAGTTTCCGGCGTGGGCGAAAAACTATCAGGGCCTTCACAACAAGCCGAAGGTTGCCATGTTCTGCACGGGCGGCATCCGCTGCGAGAAATCAACCGCCTGGATGAAGGAACAGGGCTTTGACGAGGTTTATCACCTTGAAGGCGGCATCCTGAAATATCTGGAGGAAGTCCCGGCCGAGGAAAGCCGCTGGAAAGGCGAATGCTTTGTGTTTGACGAGCGCGTCTCGGTTGGCCACGGGCTGAAAACCGGCGACTATACGCTCTGCCGCGGGTGCCGCCGGCCGCTGTCGGCGGAGGACCGCGCTTCGCCGCTTTATGAGGAAGGCGTCACCTGCCCGCATTGCCATGACGAGCTATCGGACGACCAGAAGGCCCGCTTCGCCGAACGCCAGCGCCAGATGCGCAAGGCGCGCGAGGAAGGTTATGTCCATCTGGGGGCAAAGCCGGATGCGGCCGAAAAGAAGGAAACCGCAGCGGATAAACCGCGCGGCTGAGGTGCCTTCGGTGCTTGGTTCAGGAAGTGGCCGCTGTCGTGTCCGGGCCGGGTCGGAGAATTCGTTAAATATGGCTCCTTGTTCTTGAGGAGACCCTAGCGGGTCGCGGGCCCGCGTGCATGTGCCTTGCGATGAACGGACAGCGCCTTGCGATCAGCCGAATCTGCATCCCGCTGATCTATGGGCTGGAAAGACCGCCCGCCCTGTGGCAGATCAGGGACGAGTGATTTCAAGATTCCGGAGCAAATGGCATGAGCGACACCCCGCGCAAGGCCCGCGTCAAATGGGCGGGCGACCTGACCTTCATCGGCGAAAGCCCCTCGGGCCATTCTGTGGTGATGGACGGCGGCGCTGATTCCGGCGGCCGTGACCATGCGATCCGCCCGATGGAAATGCTGCTTCTTGGCATGGGCGGCTGCTCCAGCATCGATGTCATCCTGATCCTGAAAAAGGCCCGCCAGAAGGTCGTCGACTGCTGGGTTGAGCTTGAAAGCGAACGCGCACCCGAGCCGCCGCGTGTTTTCACCAAGATCCATGCGCATTTCGTCGTCGTTGGCCACAATCTTGATGACAAGCATGTGGAGCGCGCGATCCAGCTTTCGAAGGAAAAATACTGTTCGGCCTCCGTGCAGCTCGGTGCCCTCGCCGACATCACCACAAGCTTCGAGACCCGCGCCGCCGAGGTTTAGGCAAAAGCAATTGCCTCTTCAGCCTCAATCAGCGTCAACGGGCCGCCGTAAACGCAGCCTGTATCGATAAAGAGCGCGTTGCCGATGCGCTTCGGTGCCTTGATGGGCGTGTGGCCGTGGACAGACAGCGCCACCGCCGGGTCATCCGGTGCGTCGCGCTCGCCGCGGATCGTGTCGCGAGACCAGATCAGCAGGCAGCGGAAGTCCGCTTCCCCGATCGTTTCCTCCATGCAGCGCCAGCCGGTGGGCGGCGGTTCGGCGTGGGTTATGCCGATGGGTTTGCCGCCCGCACGTTCCAGCCGGATCGCCGTGGGCAAGGCCTTGGCAAGCGTCAGCGCTTCTTCCTGCTCGGCAAGCCCAAGCCCCGTGAACCAGCGACCACCGTTCGCATACCAGAAGGCAGCGGCTTCCTCGTCATCGCCTGACTCCAGCATCATGATCTCATGATTGCCGCGCACGGCGAAAAACCACAGCTCGCGGGTCAGCCTTAGGGCGGCAAGATTGTCCGGCCCGCGGTCGATCAGGTCGCCGACCGATATGATCCGGTCCCGCGATCTGTCGAACCCAGCGGCCTGCATGGCGGCGGTCAGTTCATCCACCATGCCGTGCAGGTCCCCAAGCAGGAAATCGCGGCCGGCCCGGTTGGGCGGCAGCGTCTTAAGATGGGGGCTGGCATCTGGCGCTGACATGGAGATGATCCCGAAAGCCTTCCTGTGCGTAAAACCATCATAACGCAAAGCGGCCACCAAGTTGAGACATAGCGCCGCAGTCCCGTTTTCTTCGCGTTAAGCCTTTTCTACTATAAAAGGGCTTGGGCGATGGGGGTCGCTGGTCCGGAGTGTGTGTGCTGATGCTGAAAGCCTCTGCAGTTGCTGCGGCTACTTTTCCTCGCGCCTGCCAGACATGGTTCTGGGTCGGGGCCTATATATTCTCGGGCTTCGTCGGGCTTCTCGTCCTTCTCACCAACCCTTCGGACAGCAAGCGGCTTCTCCTGGTGCTTGACCACGGTGTCGAGGCCCAGACGGCGTGGCTGCTTCTGGATGATCTGGACGCAGAGCTGGTCGCTGTTATCGCCCCCCGCGTCATTCTTGTTGAAAGTACACATCCGATCCCACCCGCCAGGGCGCGCGCACGCGGTGCGCTTCTCACCTTCGACGGCTCGGCCCTTCGTGGCTGCGGGCCCGCGACATTGATGGATTGATCCCATGCTTGACAAGATTCGCTCCCAGTTTTCCCGTTGGCTGATGCTGCTTCTGTGGCTGCATGTACCTGTTGTGGCGCTTGCTGCCTTCCTTGTGGCGCCCGAAGGGCGCGGCGTGGCCGGAGAGATTGCATTCTCTGTCTTCCTCTGCCTCGGCCCTACCCTCGCTTACTGGAAAGCCGGTCATGGGTCCCTGTTCCGTTATCTGTTCGTCAGCGGTTATGTGCTGATGGCAGCCCTTCTGGTGTTCGTCTTCCGGGGGCATCCGTGGCAAATCGACATCCATATGTATTTCTTCGCCGCCCTGGCAATCGCCGCTGCGCTTTGTGACTGGCGCGCGGTGCTGCTGGCGGCGGGGGTGACGGCAGTGCATCACCTGCTGCTCAATTTCCTGGTGCCGGCGTGGGTCTTTCCCGACGGGGCTGATTTTGGCCGTGTGATCCTGCATGCTGTTGTCGTGGTGCTTGAAACCGTCGCCCTTTTCCTGCTGATCCGCAAACTTGAAGCCGCCTTCGAGCTTGGCGAGGCGGCCGAGAAAGCGGCGCACGACGCAGCGGCACTTGCGCAGGCTGAAGCTGAAAGCGCCCGTCAGGCGCAGATTGCCGCCGATGCGGCCCGTACCGAGGCAGAGGAATATGCCCGCGAGGCCGCCCGGCTGAAGGACGAGGCGACGGCCACCTTCGAGGAAAGCCAGACCCGCCGCCGTGCGGAACGGCTGAAGGTTGCCGAGGAGCTTGAGGCTTCCGTCCGGGGGCTCGTTGAGGAAATCCGCACGCTTGCCGCGTCACTCGGCAGCCGGTCGGGGGAACTTGCCAGCGAAGCCTCGACAGCGGATACGAGCGTGCAGCAATCGTCCGAGGCATCCCGCATGGCGGCGGCAAATGTGGGAACGGTAGCGGCCAGCACCGACGAAGTGGCGGCAGGCATCAGCGAGATCTCGCGGCAGATCAATGCGAGCGCCGGGGTTTCGAATTCGGCAAGCGAATGCGCCGAGCGTGGCCGAGCCTCGATCCAGACGCTGGTGGATTATGCCAACGAGGTGGCAAATGTGCTGCAGATGATCAGCGACATTTCGGAACAGACCAACCTCCTTGCCCTTAACGCCACCATCGAGGCCGCTCGTGCCGGCGAGGCCGGCAAGGGCTTTGCCGTGGTGGCAAGCGAGGTGAAAAATCTCGCCGGGCAGTCGGCCACGGCAGCGGGCGATATCGCCAAGCTGGTCGATTCGATCAAGGCTGCCTCTGAAGGGGCCGTTGCGGTGAACGATGAAGTCGCCCGTTTCATGGAACAGATCAGGTCCAACATCACGTCGGTTTCGGCGGCCATCGAAGAACAGACGGCAGCGGTCAGCGAAATTGCCCGCGCGGCGCAACTGACGTCCGAAGAAGTGGGGCGCACCGACGACGCCCTGCAACGGATCGGGACGCTTGTGGGCAAGGTGCGTCAGTCGTCCGATGAAACACGGGGCACGGTCGATATGCTCGGCGGCAAGGCGGATGAACTGGCTGCCAGCCTTTCCCGCGCGCTCGCCGCCATGCGTACCTGAAAGAAAAGGCCCGCGCAGGGGTGAACCTTGGGCGGGCCTTTGCTTTTTGCGGAATGACCGGTCAGGCGGCGAGGGGGGCCGTGGCAGCTTCGAGCCAGGTCCGGGCTTCTTCAGCGATCAGCGGCGCGATGCGGCTGCGCACTTCGGCATGGTAGCCATCGAGCCACGCGATTTCGGCGGCCGACATCTGGGCGATATCGATGAGGTTCTTGTCGATGGGCGCCCAGGTGAGGTTTTCGAAGCCGAGCATCGGCCATTCGGTATTGTCGCCCACCGGCTGCACCATCACCAGATTCTCGATGCGGATGCCATAGGCGCCGACCTTATAGTAGCCGGGCTCGTTCGACAGGATCATACCTTCGGCCAGTGGCACATCGGTGCCGAACTTGGCGATACGCTGCGGCCCTTCATGCACCGAAAGATACGAGCCCACGCCGTGACCGGTGCCATGGTCATAGTCCACTCCGGCTTCCCACAAGGGGCGGCGCGCGATGGAATCAAGCGCCCGGCCCGGGGTGCCGATGGGGAAACGGGTCTGGCTCAGGGCGATATGGCCGCGCAGAACCCGAGTGAAGCGGTCCTTCATCTCGGCTGACGGTGTGCCGACGATGATGGTGCGGGTGATATCGGTGGTGCCATCCAGATACTGGCCGCCGCTGTCGACGAGATAAATCTCGTCCACCTTGATCGGACGGTTGCTTTCTGCGCTCACGCGGTAGTGCGGGAGGGCTGCGTGCGGGCCGGCGGCGGAGATGGTGTCGAAGCTCTTGTCTTTCAGCATGCCCTGCTTCTGGCGGAAGGACCAAAGCTTGTCGGCGGCTTTCAGCTCGTCAAGCCCGCCTTTCGGTGCCTCGACCGACAGCCAGTGCAGGAACTCGCTGACCGCCACGCCGTCGCGTACATGGGCGTCGCGCGCCCCCTGCTGCTCAACGCGGTTCTTGCGTGCCTTCATCAGTACGCAGGGATCTTTTTCCTCGATCAGCTTGGCGCCTGCCGCCTTCAGGGTCGCGAAGACCTTGGCATTATTGGTGGCGCGGTCCACAAGGACCGCCTTGCTGCCCATGGCCGCCAGGGCGGGGTAGAATTCGTCGCGCGGGCGCAGGCGTACGCCGTTCCCCAGATGGGTGCGCAGGGCGTCCGTCACCTTGGCTTCGTTGATGAACAGGTCACCCGTACCGTCGGCATTGAGAAGCGCGAAGGCGTGGGTCACCGGCGTGTTCGAAACATCCGTCCCCCGGATGTTGAATGCCCATGCAACGCTATCAAGCATCGTGATGACAGCAGCGTCGGCATGCGCGGCCTTGAGGTCAGACGCGATGCGCGTGCGCTTTTCAGTAGCGGATTCGCCCGTATAGCCCTGATCGTGGCCAACGGCGGGGGCAAGCGGTGCGGCGGGCTGGTCTGTCCAGACAGCATCGATGGGGTTGCCGTCCACCGCGACAAGCTCGATCCCCTTCATGGCGAAGGCCTCGCGGGCGAGGGCTTCCCAGGCCACGGTTGCCAGTTCCTGATCGTAGCCGATCTTCGCTCCCTTCGGCGCTTTCTCGACCGCCCACTTCAGGAGCGGGAATTTCTCGAAATGGTGGCGCTCGATATATTTGTCGTCCACTTCCTCGGCAACCTGCACCGTATAGCGTCCATCGACGAAGATGGCGGCCTTGTCGAGCAGCACGACAGCATTGCCGGCCGAGCCGTTGAAGCCGGTGACCCATGCCAGCCGCTGCGCATAGGCACCGACATATTCGCTCATATGCTCGTCGGTCAGCGGGATGATGAAACCGTCAAGGCCGCGCGCTTTCAGCTCGCCGCGCAGCGCCTCGAGATGGGCAGGATTGGTCGCCAATGTCCGGACTCCTTGGGGGACTTTTTCTCTGCCCGCTTTCTCGCAAGCCCGGCGGCTTTTGGCAAGGGGGCGGCGTGCGCCCATCCGGGGGGTCGCGCTTTACAGAGGGTAGGCTGCGGGGGTAGGGATGAGGGATATTTCCCCTTCAATGCCCGGATACCGACGCCATGCATCACCAGCTTCTCGCCCCCGAAAGCCCTGCCGCCCCGAAGGCGGAGCGCCGCCCGCACAGCGTCACCCATCACGGCGTCACGCTTGAAGACCCTTATGCCTGGCTCAAGGACCCGACCTATCCGGAGGTGAAGGACGAGAGTATCCTTGGATATTTGCGGCAAGAAAATGATTATTTCGAATCCGTAATGAAACCCTATGAAGGCCTGACCGAAACCCTGTTCGCCGAGATCAAGGGGCGAGTGAAGGAAGACGATGCCGGTGTGCCTTGGGCGGAAGGAGCCTATGATTTCTACTGGGCCTTCGCGCCCGGCGCCCAGTACCGTACATGGTATTACCGCCCGCGGGCGGTAAGTCCGTTCGCTGAGGGCGACTGGCAGGTGCTTCTGGACGAAACGGCAGAGGCCGGCGAGCGGGAGTTTTTCCGCCTCGGCGCGCTCGCCGTCAGCCCCGATGGTCGCTATCTGGCCATGAGCGCCGATACATCGGGCGCCGAGCGATTCGCGATCCGGGTGAAGGACCTCACCACCGGCCTCTGGCACGATACCGAGGTTGAGGAAAGCTCGGGCGAAGTGGTGTGGACGAGCGATTCGTCGGCCTTCTATTTCGTGCGTGTTTCCAAGGAATGGCGGCCCTTCCTCGTCTGCCGGCAGCCGCTGAAGGGCGGCAAGCCCGTGCCGCTGTATGAGGAAAAGGACGCCAGCTTCTTCGTCCATATCGCCGAATCGTCCTCGAAGGCGCAGATGGTGATTCGAATCAGCGATCATGTGACGGCAGAGGTCTGGTCCGTGCCGCTGGCGGCTGAAACGCCGAAGCCCGTCTGCGTGTCGCCCCGCCGCACACACCATGACTATTTCGTCGATCATGGAGTGGATGGCTTCTATGTGCGGTCCAACAAGGATCACAAGAATTTCGGCCTCTATCGCACCGATGATGCCGCGGCCGGCGAGGCCGCGTGGGTGCCGGTGCGTATGGGCGACGACCGGCTTTATATCCACGGCTTTTCGCTCTTCAAGGGTTTCACTGTCCTTGAGGAACGCGAGGAAGGGCTGGACCGTATCCGCATTCTGGCCGCAGGCGGCGAGCATACGGTCGATTTCCCCGAGGACGTGGCCGAAGCCGCGGTTGGCCACAATGCCGAATATGACCAGCCCTTCGTTCGGCTGGCCTATTCAAGCATGATTACCCCCGCGACCGTTTATGATTATGACGTCGCCGCGCGCGAGCTGACCGTGCGCAAGGTGCAGGAAATCCCTTCAGGCTACGACCGCGACGCCTATCACACCGAACGGGTGATGATTGAGGCGCGCGACGGCACACTGGTGCCGGTCAGCCTTGTTTACCGCAAGGACTGGATCCGCGGCACGGCCGCCCCCTTGCATCTATATGGCTACGGCGCCTACGGCCTTGGCATGAGCCCCAGCTTCTCGGCCTCGCGTCTGTCGCTTCTGGACCGCGGTTTTGCCTATGCCATCGCCCATATCCGCGGCGGCGATGAGCTCGGTTATGGTTGGTATGAGGCCGGCAAGCTTGACCACCGCACCAACACCTTCAACGATTTTGTCGATGTGGCGAAGGGCCTGATCGCTTCGGGCTACACCACTGCCGGGCATATCAGCATTTCGGGTGGCAGCGCGGGCGGCGAGCTGATGGGGGCGGTGGCCAACCAAGCGCCGGAGCTGTTCAGGGCCGTGGTGCTGCATGTGCCGTTTGTGGACGTGCTCAATACCATGCTCGATGCCGACCTGCCGCTCACCCCCATCGAATGGCCAGAATGGGGCAATCCGATTGAGGACAAGGCAGCGTTCGAAACGATCCGCAGCTATTGCCCCTATACGAATATCGCGGCGAAGGCCTATCCGCCGATGATGGTGACGGGTGGGCTGAACGATCCGCGCGTCACCTATTGGGAACCGGCTAAATGGACGGCCAAGCTGCGCGCCACCAAAACGGATAACAATCTGCTCGTCATGAAGATCAACATGGGCGCCGGGCACGGCGGCAAGTCAGGTCGGTTCGAGCGCCTGCACGAAGTCGCCGAGGAATTCACCTTCGTCCTGATGGCCTTCGGCAAGGCGGACTAGGACGCCTCCCTTGTTGCACTGCCCGTATTGCTTGCCTAAAGTTGCGGCGCAAGCGTCTGAAAAACCATGTCCTGCAGGCTGTTATGACATCTGATCCTACCGAAAAGCCGATCATGCATCCGGGCAAGGAAGTCTCGACGAGTGACGCGTCCGGGGTCCGGTTCGAGGTCGATCCCGCCACGAATGCCGAAGGGCTGGTGGATGCGGCCGCGGCAGGGTTCCGGGTATGGCCCGTTTATGCCCGCTTCACCGCATGCGATGCTCCCTATTTCGGGACGTTCGACACGGCGCTTGATACCGTCTGGGTCCGCGAGGGGCTGGTTGACCGGTTGCGGACGGCGGATGCAGCGCTTGCCCGTGAAGGCCTCGCCCTGCAGCTTCTGGATGGCTACCGGCCGATTGCCTTCCAGCGGGAGCTCTGGCGCTGGTTCCTGGCGGAAGCTGCCCGCCGCACGGAGAAGCCCGAAACGGACACCGAGACCATCCAACTGGCGCAGCGATATTGCTCGAACCCCGCAATCTTCAAGGAAGATGACCCGACAAGCTTTCCGCTGCATTATAGCGGCGGTGCGGTGGATGTGTGGCTTGTGCAGCGCGAGGATGGGTCACCTGTCGACATGGGCGGTATTTTCGATGACCCGAGCGATGTCAGCACCACGACATGGTTCGAGGACAGGCCGTGCGACACAGCCGCGGACAAGGCGGCGCGCCGTCACCGCCGGCTGCTGTTCTGGGCGATGATTGACGCCGGTTTCGTCAATATGGCGTCCGAATGGTGGCATTATGAATATGGCAGCCGGACCTGGTGTCAGGCGCTGGGGTATGACCGGCTGCTTTATGCGGCACCGCCCGGGGGGCTTCCGGGGGCGGACTGAACGAACGGATTGGGGGCAAGATGAGCACGGACGCGCAAACGGACCGGTCCTATCTCGGGGCCTTTGTCACGGTTCTTTCGGCAACGCTGATACTGGCGCTGCTGAAATATTACCTGATCGATCAGGGCTATGTGGCGCCCGACAGCATCTTCGATTATCTCCTCGGCATCGTGGTGGACGGCCTTGTTGTTGTCGCCGTGCTTGAAATCCTCCTGCGCTATCAGGACAGCAACCTGATGCGCCGGGTCATTGCCGCCTCGATCACGCAGGTGCTGACTGGCAAACTCAAGGCGCTTGATAAGGAAGTGCAGAACACGATCGTCAAGGAATCGATCAACAGTCGCCTAGGCGACCATTATGGCACCATCCTTTTCAACGAATTCATCCAGCCCTATATCGGCGGCTACAAGCATTACCGCGACAATTTCCATTACAGTGTGAAGTTCAAGGGTATGACGGCTGACAGCATGCCGGCTATCGAAGGCGCTGGCAGTGCCTTCGTCTCAGCCCTTGCAGCGAACACCGACCGCTATAACTGGAACGTCCAGAATATCCGCTACATCCGCAAGGGTTATACAGACGGGACGGCGGCAGCGGGCTTCGTTTCCGTCCATTTCTATTTCAGCGACGATGATCTCGAACGCTCCTTCCGGCGCGACGATGTTTTCATGCGCGAAGTGCTGTCGCTGGATCCCAAGGAGCGCGAAGCCCTGCATGAGCTATTGAGCGACGAAAAGGCGCTCGAAGCCGTGATACGGGATGTTTTCTGCTTCCGCGCATGGGGTGTTGAAAGCCAGAAGCCGCTGACCTTCACCGTCGTCGGGCACAAGGGCACGCTGACGAATGTGACCTTCATCGAAATTCAGGTGGAAAATGAAAGCGGCCATCTCGAGGGCTCGGGCTGCGAGATCGAGTTCCGCATGCCGTGGCTGAAGGAATCCACCAAGTTTGTGATGATGCTGCCGGTGCCGACCACGCCGGGGGCGCAGCTGCGGTTCGAAAAGACCGAAAACCAGCGCGACCTCAGCATGACGTCTTTCCTGTCACAGCTTGATCACGATTGCTACACGACCCGCATCTTCCCGCGCACGGGCTCGGCCACCGAAACGATCGAGATCGAAACCACGAAATGGACCTTCCCCAAAAGCGGGGTGGTCTATCACTGGCGGCAGGTCTGAGGCCTGTCAGGCCTCCATCGCGCGCAGGTTTTCGAACATCGCGGCCATGGGGGCGAGGTCATAGCCGGCCGCTGCCCCGCGTTCGATCAGCTCGTCGGTCGAAAGCCCCTTCGTATAAGCCTCGGCCATCGCCCAAAGCACGCAGGAGCGCGTGCCGGAGCGGCAATAGGCCAGTACCTTCGCGCCGTCTGCTTCCTTCAGCGACGCCGCCATTTGCTGCACGGCATCCAGCGTGAACTGCCCCGAAGCAATCGGGATCAGCACCAGCGGGATGCCCTTGGCGGCGGCATGGGCCTTCAGTTCGGCCAGCGGCGGCTGGCCCGCTTCCTCGCCGTCCGGCCGGTTGCAGATGATAAGCTTCACGCCGTCGGCGGCGGCGCGGTCGATATCTTCCTCGCTGATCTGCGGTGCGACGCTGATCAGGTCGGTCACTTGATGGAAATCGGTCATGGTTGCCCCCTTGTCACTCAACACCGCCGCATTGTTCCGGCTGCGACAAGCTGACGCAACTGAAATTGATCTATCGCAAAGGAAAACGGGGCAAAAAGGCGCTTTATGCGGGCATTGAAACGGCGCCGGCTGCCTCCCCAATGGCGGGCGCGAAGTCAGGGAGACGTATAATGACCCTTTCCGCAAAATTCCTTTCGGGTGCGGCCCTTGCCGCGATGCTTGTCTCGGTGCCTGCCGCTGCAGACGCCGGTGACTGGATGATGCGCCTGCGTGGCATCTATGTGAAGCCGGACGACAGCGCCACCATCAGCACGATTGGCGGCACAAGCGATGTTGGCAGTGAATTCACGGGCGAAGTCGACTTCACCTATTTCATCACCGACAAGTTCGCGGCCGAACTGATCCTCGCCACGACCAAGCATTCGGTGGCGGCTGTCGATACTGCGCTTGGCGATGTGGACCTCGGTTCCGTGTGGCTGCTGCCGCCGACCCTGACCTTCCAGTATCACCCGCTGGCGGGCGAAAAGGTCAGCCCCTATATCGGCGCCGGTGTGAACTATACCTTCTTCTATAACGAAGATGCGCCGGGCGGCACGGTCACCGCGATCGACTACAAGAACAAGTTCGGTCTGGCGGCCCAGGCTGGCGTGGACATCGCGATGGGCGAGAAATGGTTCATCAACTTCGATGTGAAGAAGATCTGGCTCAACACCGATGTATCGCTCAATGGCGGCGCCATCACGGCCGATGTTGACATCGACCCCTGGATTTTCGGCGCGGGCTTCGGCTTCCGCTTCTGACCCAAGGCCTTATCCCTGGCAAGGGGGTCGCCCTCCTCAAGCACCCCCTTACCCCCTGGGCGCCAGTTTCCCGTCTACCCCGGGAACGGCGCCCGATCTTTTGGGGGCAATGTCAAAGCGGCGCGTTCGAATAATAATGCCAGGCGAGCAGGGCGACGGCACTCCTGTATGGGCGCCAGCGTTCGCCGATCTCATCCAGCGCCTTCGGGGTCGGGCGGTCTTCGTGCCCGATGATGCGGCCTACGCCGACGCGCACCGCAAGGTCATCGACGGGCCACACATCCGCCCGACCGAGCGCGAACATCATATACATCTCGGCACTCCAGCGTCCCAGCCCCTTCACCGCAGTGATCACCTTCATGGTGTCCGCATCCGACATGTGCGGCAGGGCGTCGAAATCGAGCCGGCCTTCCATGATCTCCATGGCAAGGCTGCGGGCATAAAGGATTTTCTGGCGCGACAGGCCGGCGCCGCGCAGGGGCTCGTCTTCGAGCGCCATCAGGGCGGCGGGCGACACACCATCCGTCATCAGGGCATAGACCCGTTCGCGGATCGTCGCGGCGGCCTTCACCGAAAGCTGCTGGCCGGCGATGACGGAAAGAAGCGTCTTGAAGCCATGCTCGATACGGCGCTCGTTCGGAAAGCCGACAAGCTCCACAGCGGCGGCGATGTGCCGGTCTTTCCCGGACAGGGTTTCAAGCATCGAGCGGATATCGGCCGCTGTCAGGGCATAGTCGGTCATGGGGTCGTGTCTTTCTCAGGTGGCGCTGAAACTGGAGGCAAGCCCCCAGACGCCTGCGAGGATAACGGTGGCAAGTCCGGCAAGGCCAAGCACAAGGAGGTGAAATCTCGTGAGAAGGTTCCTCGGCGGCGCCGGGTCCTTCAGGAGTGCGAGCATCATGAGCGTGAGGCCCATGGCCGCCAGAAGTCCGGTGAAAAGCACGATCCGCGCGCAGGTGACAAGCCATGGCATGTCCCAGTCATAAAGGGCGGGTGCCCAGAGGAACCATTCGCCCGCGACACCAGCGCCAAGCAACAGAAGGGTGACGGCCGACAGCGTGCCGGTGAAGCGCCAGCCCCGGTGGACGCGCACGCGCCGGAAGGCGATCCCGCTGATCAGGATGGGCAGGATGAGCGCGAGCGGCCACAGGGCATAGCGTGCCTCGGCCGTGGGCGCGACGCGCTCGTAAACCCGGCCGTCCAGAACGAACCGGTCGAAAGGCGCGGCGGGGTCGAGCGCCAGCACCTGCCCGGCTCCGGTTTCCCAGCGCCAGCCGTTGCGGGAGGCAATTGAAACGCGCACGTCGGCATCAATCTGGAGATACCCTCCCCCTTCCACCGGGGCATACAGACCAAGGACCGGCTGCAATACTTGCCGGAATCGCGCCTGTAGCGATGGATTGGGCGTTTCGGGCCGGGCGCGAAAAAGGCCGTCCACCGACTGCAGCCGGGCAGGCAGCACCGGGTCCGCGAAGGTTACATCCGGCGCTGGCGGCACGAAGCTGGCGGCGACCATCATGGCAAGGCTGCCGATATTCACTACAGGCGTGCATGGCTCGACTGGCTTGAAAATCAGGGTCAGGTCAGCGTCTGGATAGGCGGTGAACGTGACGCCGCAGCCGGGCAGGCTCATGAGATAGCGCCGACCCTGCGAGTGCCGCAGCATCAGGCCGCTTGTCCGCCCGTCCGGCGACAGGGGTATCGACCAAGCGAGGTCCGCAGTCAGGGCATCGAACAGCTCGGGCGAAAGATAGCGCCCCGCCGCGGCATCGCGGTTGCGCGTCAACAGCCGGGCGAGGGTGGCGACCAGCCGGTTGCTGCCCTTCGCAGCAAGGACGGCAAGCTGTGTCTGCGGGCCGTCCCCTGCTTGCCAGTCAGCGACTGTGAGGCCAAGGGGTACGAGCACTTCGTCGCGCATGATATCGCCAAACGGCTTGTCGGCGGCGGTTTCCACAATGGCAACCAGAAGCGCCCAGCCGGCCACATCCTCGCGCGGCCAGATCCCCGGCGGGTCGCTGCGTTGCAGATAGGGGTCGAGCTTGGCCGTTTGTCCGATATAGGGTGGCACGGCAAAGCCGCCGGTTTCGGCCATCAGCTGGCGGGCTGTCGGCCAGTGTTCAAACAGGAAGCGGTCATGCAGGCCGGGATAGAGCGCCTTCACGGGCGCGTCGAGGTCGAGAAGGCCCCTCTCCGCCAGCCGAAGCGCGCTGAGCGTGACGAGAAGGCGCGAGGCGGGCCCGAGGTGGAGCATGTCAGCCTCAGCCCCTAGGTGCAGCGTGCGCGGGCCGTTCACATGGGCGACACGGCCTTCCAGGCCGGCGTCTGCGATCAAGGCATCCAGCGCATCGGCGGGCACGACAACCGACTGGGCATGGACGGCAAGCGGCATCAGGGCAAGGCCGACGCCCGCCGCCAGCCCCCGCAACCATCGCATTATCGTTATTCTGGAAGCCTTTGACATGGTCTTCCCGCTGCCCTTAACTGCTGAACCCATCCTTAAAGGAGCCCTTCCATCATGACAAAGGCGAAATACCATCCCCTTACAGGATATCAGCGGATTCCGGACGCCGATATGGTGGCGCGGGCCGAGGGATTTTTTGAGGAAATGGCCCGCCGCCGCACGGTCCGCGACTTTGCACCCGATCCTGTGCCGCGCGCGGTGATCGAGGCCGCAATTGCAACAGCGGGCCGGGCTCCGTCGGGTGCGAACAAGCAGCCGTGGCATTTCGTTGCCGTTTCAAGCGCCGATATCAAGCGCCGCATCCGGGAAGCGGCGGAGGAAGAGGAGCGCGCCTTCTATGGCGGCCGGGCGGGTGACGAATGGCTGGCGGACCTCGCGCATCTCGGCACTGACGAACACAAGCCGTTTCTTGAAACGGCGCCGTGGCTCATCGTCTGTTTCAAGGCGCTGTACGGCGAGGACACGGAGACCGGCGCGCGCGAGACCAATTATTATGTCCATGAAAGCGCGGGGATTGCGTGCGGGTTCCTGATCGCGGCCCTGCACCGGGCAGGGCTTGCCACGCTCACCCACACGCCGTCGCCGATGAAATTCCTGTCGGAAATCTGCGGCCGGCCGAAGAACGAGAAGGCGATGATGATTATCGTGGCCGGTCACCCGGCGCCGGGCGCCGAGGTGCCGGTGATCACCAAAAAACCGCTTGGGGAAATTTCGACCTGGCTTTGAGGCCTAGAATTCGAAAGTGAGCGCGGAGCCGACCACAGCCTGCGTGCGTGAGCCCACGCCATTCGCGACCAGCGGGCTTTCAGCCGCGCTGCTGACAAGCCGGCCGAGCGAGACGATGCTCACGACCCGTGCGTGCTTGGTGACCCGGTAGGCGGCGATACCGGTAAGGCTGACTTCCGAGAAACCGGCCGAGGCCGAGAAGGCGGGCAAGCCGAAGCCCGACCGGTCGCTTTGGGCGCGGGTAAGGCCGAATTCGGTCTGGGCGGCTTTCCGCGAAATCGCCTTGGCGCGAGCGGCAACGCCTATGAGCCATTTTTCGTCCCGGTAGACACCGTGCCCGACCGTGAGGCGCACCGTGCGGCCAAGGGCGGACGAGAGCGCCTGACTCATTTCAGCCGAAATCAGCAGGCTCTTGGTGTGATAGCGGGCAAAACCGCCGACCTCGACCGTATTGTCGATATCGCCGAGCCCCTCAAGGGCGGCATTCGCACTTTCATTGCGGCCGAAGCGGTAGCGGATCAGGGGGCCGGCTTCAAAACCGCCGCTCCGGTAGGCGGCATAGGAAAAGCGGGTGCCATCCAGCCGCCACACATCTTTGTAGCGTACCTCGATGAGCGGCAGGGCATGCAGGCGGTAATTATCCGACCCGGTGTAATCCGGCACGAAGCCGAGGCCAGCGCCGAGCCTGAGGGTCAGGTCTTCGGGGCGCTCCTCGGGCGGCCAAAGGTCATCAATGCCTTGCTCGACCGCTTCGACGGCACTTTGCAACCTGTCTGTGACAGAGAAAGTATCGTCGGCCGCACTGGCACTGCCCGACTGCCCGAAACAAAGGGTGCCGAAGCAAAGGCTGAAACAGGTTATCTCACGTCCCACTCGAAACCGCATGACAGGGATCCTCCACTGGAGTTCGATCACGGCTCGTCATGCCTTTAGTCAGCCAGAAATGTGTTAACAGTGTGGAAAAACCGTGCAAAGGCGCGGGCAGCCTCGGGTTTCAGCGGTTACCGGGCCGCAGCAGCCAATGGAATCGGGCCAGTTGCAGCACCCACGAGACGAAACAGCCGATGATCGTGCCGATCATCAGACCCTTCAGGCCGAGCCCGGCCGGGAAGGCGAGCAGCCAGCAGGCGGGCAGCATCACCCCCATGAAGGAGATGGCCTGCAATAGCGTCGGCCACCATGTTTCCTTGAAACCGCGAAGGAGCGACGAGACGACCATCTGGGCGGCATCGAACACCATCCCGAAGGTGAAGAAGATGGTCAGCGGCACCAGCATGTCGATGATGCGGGTGTCGTCGGTGAAAACGCCAAGCGCGGGTTCGACGAAAATGAAGATGAGCCCGGTGAAAATCCCGGTCACCGTGAAATTGAGCATGATACCGGACACACCGGCCAGCAGTGTGTCGAACCGGTCGCGGCGGGCAAAGGCGATGCCCACGCGCACACTGGCGGCAACGCCGATCCCGATCGAGATCATGTTGGGCAGGCCGATGATCTGCCAGGTTACGCCCTGGGCGGCGAGCGGCAGGGTGCCAAGCCAGCCGGCAAAGATGGCGAGCCCGCCAAAAGCCACAACCTCGGCCGCGATGGCGACGGCAGCGGCATAGCCGACCATGCGCTGGTCGGCCCAGTCTCGCCAGCGCTGGCCGTGCGGTTCGCGCACACCGAACTCGCGGATCGCCGGGCTCCACCAGACATAGGCAAAGGCAATGGCGCCAAGGAACCAGCGCACGGCGGTGGAAGCCCAGGCCGACCCTGCAGCGCCCATTTCGGGGAAGCCGAAGCGGCCGAAGACCATGCCATAATCGAGCACGAGATTGACGATGTTGGCGGCAAGCATCAGCCAGAAGCCGATCTGGCCGCGTTTCACGCCCTCGAGGAACATGGTGCAGCTGAGAAACAGGAGATGCCCCGGAATGCCGAGCCCGAGGATGCGGATGAGGTTGCCCGAAATCCTCGCATCCTCTTCCGATTGGCCGAGCATCGTCAGCCACAGCTCTCCCGGCCAGGTGGCGGCGGCGATGATCACACCCGACCAGATGGTGAAGGGGATGCTGCGCCGCCAGACGCGGCCGCAGGCCTTCAAATTATCCCCGCCAAACTCGTTCGCGGTGAACACGAGGATCGAGGACATCAGCCCGATCCCGACGACAAGCGCGAACATGATGACCGACTGGTTGGCGAGATTGAGCCATGCCAGATCGCGCGTCGCATAATGGCCGACGATGGCGGTATCGACCATCGCAAGGCCCAGAATACCGATCCGCATCAGTACCGCAGGCGTGGACAAGCGGAACAGTTCGCCGAAATGGCGCTTGAACCGTTCAAGGACCCAGGTCCTCTCTCTTGCTTCGTCGGGTTTCCACATGATGCCGTCGTGCGTTAGGGCAATTCCACCTGATTGTCTGTCAGGGCTTGCCTCGAATGGGTCGGATAGTGCTATGCTCCTTTCCGTCGTCTGGCAAGCCGGTTATGTTTGCCGGGCGAAATGCTCGAGAGCCGTTTTTCAAGGCGGCCGGGTCAAGGGGGAAATCGTTCAATGAGTTTGGGGACGCCGAAACCGTCGCCGGCAACAGCCTCTTTCTCGTCAGCCGGGCCGCTTACACGCGGCGCCTATCCGGAACTGACGCTGCACGCGCTTGTCGTTGGTTACTTTCTCGGCGCGCTGATCGCGCTGTCGATCGGCTATGCGGCGCTCAAGCTTGGTTTCTCGATCGAAGGGTCTGAACTGGCTGCCATCCTCGGCTTTGGCGTGCTCCGGGGCATTTTGCGCCGCCGCTCCATCGTTGAAAACAATATTGTCCAGACAATTGCGAGCGCGGTGAACGGGGCCTCCTCGGGCCTGATGTTCTCGGTGCCGGCCATTTTCATCCTTGGTTACGGCGCGGAGCTTAACCCCTATGTCATCGCCTTCGGCGCGATGGCGGGTGCCATCCTCGGCATCGCCTTCATCATCCCCTTGCGCAAGCATATGATCGATTTCGAGCGGCTTACCTATCCCGGCGGGGTGGCGGTGGCCTCGATCCTGCGTGCCCCTGGCGCGGGCATCGTGAAGGCTAAATTGCTTCTCGGCGCCATGGCGATCTCGGCGCTTGTCCACGGTTTCGTGCTTTACTATCAGGCCGAATATTTCGACCTGTTCGGCTGGATCGACGGCCTGACAGGTGTCGATATCTTCCCGGAATATCTGAACGGTATCTGGTTCGTCTCGCTGATGACGATGGGGGTTGGCTATATCGCGGCGCGGGGTGGCCTCGCTTTCATCATCGGCGGTTTCCTGTGTTACTGGCTCCTTGCCCCGATGGTCGACCTTGCAGGCTTGTTGCCGGTTGAAGCCGGCGAGATGGTGACCAACCCGTCGCGCCTGCGCGTTCTTCTGTTCCAGCCGGTCGGCATCGGCATGCTGATCGGGGGCGCGATGATCGGGGTGGCGTTTGCCTTCCCGTTGCTGCGGTCGGCCATTGCCGCGATGCAGTCGGCCGACAAGGCACGCAGCCTTGCCGCCAGCGACGAAATGCCGATCCGTTTCCTTTATATCGCGGTTATCGCCTCCACCATTCTCCTTGGCGTCATGGCGGTTAGCTCGACCAGTGAGGTGGGGTTGGTGCGCGGCGTCATGATGGCCCTTCTCGGCACCGTCTGGGTCTGGATGTCGGGGATCATCCTGTCGGAAGCTATCGGCCGCACCAACTGGTCACCACTGTCGGGGATGACGCTGATTGCCGTGACGCTCCTGATCATCATCACCCAGTCGATGGGCGGCATGGACCGCGGCCCGGCCATCGTTGCCGCTGTCACCGTCGGCGCCGCCACCTGCGTGGCCATGAGCCAGGCGACCGACCTGATGATGGACCTGAAGACCGGGTATCTGGTTGGCGCCACGCCGCGCCAGCAGCAGATCGGCCAGATGCTTGGTGCGTGGCTCGGGCCTATCCTGATCGTCGGGCTGGTCTACGTGCTGCATCAGGCCTACGGGCTTGGCTCCGAGGCGCTACCGGCCCCGCAGGGTCAGGCGCTTGCCTCGATGGTTGATGGCATCCTTGGCGGCAATGTGCCGGTTGAGAAATATGCGGCAGGCGCCATGCTTGGCGCGCTTCTGTCTGCGGTGTTCGGCGGGCTCGGCATCACGGTCGGCCTCGGCTTCTACCTGCCCTTCTCCATCGTGCTGACCTATTCGCTCGGCTCGCTCATGCGCGAGATCACTGATCGCAAGCTTGGCGAGCGCTGGTCGGAACACAAGGGCATCCCGGTGGCGGCCGGCCTGATCGTCGGCGAGGCACTTGTCGGCGTTGCCTTTGCTGTCAACACTATCGTATCGGCAGGCTGAGGGAGGCGGATAGATGACCATTCTACTCTCCCGCCTCGTGGTTGCCGCCGCCTTCGTCGGCGGCGCCTTCATTGCCGTGATCGACCCCGCTGCCATCGACTGGAAGACTTTCTTGCCGGTGATCGCGGCCGGGTTCGTGGGCCTTGTTGTCCTCAAGGTCAGTACCGGCGCAGCAGCGCGGGCCGACAGCGTGCTCATTGCCAATCGCCGCATTCTCAACGACAGCCTCCATGCCATCGTGCTCAATCTGGAGGAACTGAACGGCCGCCGCGACAAGATCCCGACCTATGAAATGCGGTTCGAGATCGACCGGCTGTTCCGCGACGACCTGTTCGCCTTCGCTGACGCTCGCGACAGCCTGAAGCATATCTTCGGGCTTTCGGCTTATGCCGAGATCATGTCGAGCTTCGCGGCGGGCGAACGCTATCTCAATCGTGTCTGGTCGGCTTCGACCGATGGTTATGTCGACGAGGTTCTCGTCTATATCGAAAAGGCCCTGGGGCAGTTTGTCGAAGCGGTGGACGCTTTCGATCGTGCCGATACGGCCGCAAGGAAGGAAACGCACAAATGACTGTTACAAGATGGATTGCCACCGCCCTTTCAGCTGCCACGATGCTGACGGCCGCGGCTTCGGCCGGCGACATCTATATGACCGCCGCCGCCATGGTGGATGTGGAAAGCGGCAAGACGATTGAAAACCCGGCCATCGTGATCCGCGACGACCGGATCGTCGCCATCGGTCGCAAGGGCCGCCTGCCGGCCCCCATCGACGCCAAACTTGTGGCGCTCGATGGCATGACCATCCTGCCGGGTCTGATGGACATGCATGTCCATCTCATGGGCGACGCCGAGGCTGGCTTCTTTGACGGCATGACCCAATCGGTCCCGCGCCAGACCGTGGTCGCGGTTAAGAATGCCAAGGTGACCCTGATGCAGGGCTTCACCACCGTGCGCGATGTGGGCGACGAGGCTTACGGCGTTATCGGCGTGCGTGACGGCATCAATGCGGGCGACATCATCGGCCCGCGCATCTTCGCTTCCGGCCCCGCACTTGGTGTGACCGGCGGCCACTGCGACAACAATGTCTTTCCGCCCGAAATGCATATCAAGGCCGACGGCGTGGCGGATGGCCCGTGGGAAGCCCGCCGCAAGGTACGCGAAGTGCTGAAATACGGCGCCAACACGATCAAGATCTGCGCCACCGGCGGTGTCTTCTCGAAAGGTACGTCGGTCGGCGGCCAGCATTATACGTTCGAGGAAATGAAGGCGATTGCCGATGAAGCGCATATGCGCGGTGTGGTCGTCGCGGCCCATGCCCACGGCACCGATGGTATCAAGGCGGCGATTGTGGCCGGGATCGACAGTATCGAACATTCGAGCCTGATCGATGACGAGGGTATCGCGCTCGCCAAGGAGCATGGCACCTACCTGTCGATGGATATCTACAACACGGACTATACGCAGGCCACAGGGGCCGAGCGCGGCGTACCGGAAGAAAACATGCGCAAGGACCGCGAGGTGGCGCAGGCCCAGCGCGACAATTTCGCCAAGGCCGTGAAGGCGGGCGTGAACATGGTCTATGGCACCGACACCGGCGTCTATCCGCACTCGCAGGCGGCCCGCCAGTTTGCGGTGATGGTGCAATATGGCATGACGCCGCTGCAGGCCATCCAGGCCGCCACGATCAATTCGGCGCGGCTTCTGAAACAGGAAAACGAGTTCGGCTCGCTGAAGGAAGGCCTGAAGGCCGATATCGTCGCGGTGAAGGGTGACCCCCTGAAAGATGTCACGCTGCTGCAGAATGTGCAGTTCGTGATGAAGGATGGCCAGATTTACAAGCAGGTCAACTGAGGGTGCGGACGATGAAGGCCACACGCCGCGATCTTTTCAAACTGGGGGCGGGGCTTGCAGCCCTGCCGCTTATGTCCCGTGCCGGTTTGGCGGCGGGTGCTGATGCCCCGGCGCTTGCGCCCCTGACAACCGGCGTGCAGCCGATCACAGTCGAGGAACGCAAGGCCCGCATCAAACGCGCACAGGAACTGATGGAAGTCGCCGGGATCGATGCGCTGGTGATCGAGCCCGGCGCCGCCATGCTTTATTTCTCCGGCATCCGCTGGTGGCGGAGCGAGCGGCTGACCGCCCTTGTGATCCCGGCCAAGGGCGAGATTGGCGTGGTGACGCCGTACTTCGAGGAGCCGAGTGTCCGCCAGTCGCTCACCTTCGGCGATGACGTGCGCCCGTGGCACGAACATGAAAGCCCGTTCGAACGCGTGGCGCAGATCCTTGCCGACCGTGGCCTCACCACCGGGCGGATCGGGCTTGAAGGCACGGTCCGCTATTTCGTGGCGGACGGCTTGAAGAAGGCGGCCTCGGGGTTCGAGATTGTCTCGGGCGAGGCCGTCACGCGCGGCTGCCGCATGATCAAGTCTGCGGCCGAAATCGCGCTTCTCCACAAGGCGAATGAGGTGACGCTTTCGGCCTATCGTCATGTATGGCCGCAGGTGAAGGCAGGCATGACGCCCGCTGACATCGGCGCGATGATGCATCAGGCCCAGAAGGCGCTCGGCGGCAGTGATACCTGGGCGCTGGTGTTGGTGGGCGAGGCAAGCGCCTATCCGCATGGCTCCGAAGCGCCGCAGGTGGTGAAGGACGGCGAGATTGTCCTGATGGACTGCGGCTGCGCGGTGGAGGGTTACCAATCCGATATTTCCCGCACCTTCGTGTTTGGCACGCCGACGAGTGAACAGCGCGAGGTCTATACCCGCGTCCGCAAGGGGCAGGATGTGGCTTTCAAAGCCGCCAAGCTTGGCGCACCCGCCGGCAGCATCGATGATGCGGTCAGGGCCTATTATGAAAGCCTCGGCTACGGCCCCGGCTACAAGACACCCGGCCTTTCCCACCGCACCGGCCACGGCATCGGCATGGAAGGCCATGAAAGCCCGAATTTCGTTCGCGGCGAGGCGATGCCGCTGGCGCCGGGCATGTGTTTCTCGAACGAGCCGGGCATCTACAGTTTCGGCAAGTTCGGTGTGCGGCTGGAGGATTGCCTGCACATGACAGCGGAAGGCCCCGTGTGGTTCACGGTGCCGCCCGAAAGCCTTGATGAACCGTTCGGGGCGCTCGGGCCGATCTGATTTTTGTTGGGGGTAGCGATGCGTATGGTTCGGGGGTTATGGGTTGCAGGCCTGTTGATGATGTCAGCGCCAGCAATGGCGTTCGAGGTGGAAGACCAGCTGGCGGAACTTGCGCGGCAGCATGGGTGGGAATTCCACTGGTCGGCATCCTCGCATTTCGAAAGCAGCCAGCAGGCAGACTTCGGCAACAGGGATTTTTTCAAGGCGGCACATGACTATATCAGCCCTATCCTGCGCGGCGAGCCCCACGACGGCATCATCGTCTGCTATCACGCGGGGCGACGCTTCATGACCGTGGTGAATGCCAGCGTCGGCATGATGGATGGCGCAAGCTGTTTTCTCTACAAGGGTTGAGTAACGATATTTCCCGGAAGGAACTTTTGGATGAGTGACGACATCCCGGCCGCGCGGCCCTTTGGTTTCTGGCAGGCCTGGGCGCTTGTCGTCGGCTCCGCGATCGGCTCCGGCGTCTTCATGATGCCGGCGCTATTGGCGCCTTACGGCCTCCTCGGCCTTGGCGGCTGGCTCATCTCTGGGGTCGGCATCATGCTCGTTGCGCTCAATTTTGCGCGTATGTCGGCCCGGCTCCCGAAGCTTGGCGGGCCTTATGCCTACGCGCGTGGCGGGCTCGGTGATTTCGCCGGTTTCCTGATCGCCTGGGGCTTCTGGATCAGCCAGTGGACGGCCATTTCGGCCGTGGCGGTGGCGGCGGTTGGCTATATGGCCTTTTTCCTGCCGGTGCTGAAGGAGCCCGTGCCGGCGCTGGCCGCGGGCCTCGCCTGCATCTGGGCGCTCGCCTTCCTCAATCTTCGCTCGCTTGACGGGGTCGGCAAGTTCCAGCTTGTCACCACGATCCTGAAGGTGCTGCCGCTTGCGCTCATTGTTGTGGCGGGCGGTATCGCAGCGGGGGATGCGGCCCTGCCGGAGATGAACCCGAGCGGCGGCAATCCCATCTCGGTTCTTGCAACCTCGGCGATGCTCACCATGTGGGCGCTTGTCGGTATGGAAGCGGTGACGGTGCCGGCGGAAGCCATCCAGAATCCGGAAAAGACCATCGCCCGCGCGCTTGTCGTTGGTGTCATCACACTGCTTGTCATCTATTTCGCGTCATCTGCGGCTGTGATGTTCCTCATCCCCGGTGATGTGCTGGCGGCATCGACCGCGCCCTTCGCCGATGCCGCAACCGTGCTGATCGGGCCGGTCGGCGCGTCGGTCGTTGCCATCGGTGCGATCATCGCGACGGTCGGCGTGATCAACAGCTTCCTTCTTGTCTCGGGGCAGGTGCTGGTGGCTCCGGCGCGCGAGGGGCTGATCCCGGCCTGGTTCGGCAAGCTTTCGCGTCACGGTACGCCAGCGCGCGTGATCCTGATTTCGGCAACGCTCGCGAGCCTCCTGATGGCGATGAATTATACGAAGGGGCTTGTGGCTGCCTTCGAATTCATGATCCTCCTGTCCACGCTCACCACGCTGATCCCTTATGTGTTCACGGCAGTGGCGGAAATGTGGTTCATCAAGCAGGATATCCAGAAGGGCGACCGGTCGGCCCGCGTGAAGCGCAATCTGGTGCTTGCGGTGCTGGCCTTCCTCGCCACGCTTTTCATCATCATCGGCTCGGGGGCCGAGACCGTGTTCTGGGGCTTCATGCTGCTGATCATCGGCATGCCGGTCTATGTGCTGGCGCGCGAGGACAAGACACAAGGGGGCGACTGAAAACGCATGACGGGGGCAGCGACGGACCGGAAGGCGGCGGGGGTGCGGGTCAGCATCGTATCTCCGACCTATAACGAGCGCGGCAATGTGGGCGAACTGGCCCGGCGGCTGGATGCCGTGCTCGGGCCCGCTGGCTGGGAGGTCATCTTTGTCGATGACGACAGCCCCGATGGCACCGCCGCCCTTGTCCATGAAATGGGCCGGGCGGACCCGCGCGTGCGCTGCCTGCACCGGGTGGGGCGCCGGGGGCTATCGTCAGCCGTCGTCGAAGGCGCCCTTGCGGCCTCGGGTGACCTTGTGGTTGTGATCGACGCTGACCTGCAGCATGACGAGACCGTCATCCCCAAGATGCTGGCGCATTTCGATGATCCCGCGGTCGATCTTGTGGTCGGTAGCCGTCACGTTGAAGGCGGGGGGCTTGGCGAATGGGGGGCGGCGCGCGTCGGCATCAGCCGGTTTGCCACGCTTCTTGCCAAGTTTGTGCTGAAGGCGGACATCAGCGACCCGATGAGCGGCTTTTTCGCCTTCCGCCGCGACCTGATGGTGGAGGCGCTGCCGAACCTGTCGTCTATCGGCTTCAAGATCCTCCTGGACATGATCACCTCGGTGAACCGGCGGCTGACGGTGCGCGAGGTGGGCTATGTGTTCCGCAACAGGATCGAGGGCGAAAGCAAGCTTGATAACAAGGTGATCTGGGATTTCCTGATGCTCTTGGCCGACAAGTCGGTGGGGCGGTACATTCCTGTCAGGTTTCTGTCCTTCAGTGCGGTCGGCACTGTCGGGCTTGTTGTCCATTTCGCGGTGCTGACGCTGATGTTCAAGCTGATGGGTCTGCCCTTCTTCTGGGGGCAGACGGCCGCGACCTTTGTGGCCATGACCACGAACTTCCTGATGAATAACGAGCTGACCTATAGCGACCGCAAGCTGCGCGGGCGCGCCATGCTGAAGGGCTGGGCGAGCTTTGTGGCGGCCTGCTCGATCGGCGCGGTTGCCAATGTGGGGGTTGCCGAAGTGCTTTATGCAGGCGACGCCGAATGGGCGCTATCGGCCCTTGCCGGCATCATCGTCGGCACCGTGTGGAACTATGTGGCGACCGCCTGGTTCACTTGGGGCCGCAAATAGCACACACCTGAAAAAAGAAAACGGCGACCCGATGGGCCGCCGTTCTTCTATTCTTTATGTCTCACCAATCAGGCGATGGTGCGTGCCATGTGCGTGCGGCGGCGGGTGGCAACACCCACGAGGCCGAAGCCCATGATCATCATCAGCCAAGTGGCCGGCTCGGGAATGCCGCCAACCGGAACGGTCGACAGGGCATAGAGCGTCAGGTGGCTGAGGCCCGGGTTCTTGCCGCCGTTGCTCAGCAGCTGCGGCATGAAGATATTGCCATCGGCAAACACGCTTTTGCAGGTGCCGTCGGTGCACCAGTTGTCGCCGGTTTGCGGGCCGAGGTCGCCGTAATCAACGAACAGGAAGGTGTTCGAGCCCTTGATCACGAAGCCGTTCACACCGAACGATGACGACCAGGTGCCGGATTTACCGGGCGTGCCGGTGATGGTGAAGGTTTCACCGGTGAAACCACCAGGATTCTCATCATCAGGCACGTCATATTTGGCGACTTGGTAAAGACCGGTCTCGGCGAGGAAATCAGCCCAGTCGGCATTCGATGCGGGATTATCGTTCGGGCCTTCCCAGATGGAATAGGTAACGCCGCCGTCAGTGGCAGAGAAGGTTACGGCTGCTTCCGCAGCAAACGTCGCCGTGGCGGTCAGCGCAGCAGCAGCGAGGATGTTCTTCAAGTACGTCATTTGTACGCTCCAGGTACGATTTGTCGTCGGGGAATCGGAACGATTAACTATTTGTTTACTTAGCATATGTGGCGCCGTCCGTCAGTGGAATCACGCTTCACATACCGTGGTAAGATACGTTCTTAACAAAATTGTCTAAAATTGTATCAAATTGAAGCACCTGACCTCACCGTTACGTGTGGCCATGCGCGCAATACACTTTTCGGGTGTGGAATGATTTCGTCTGCACAGAAAGTCGCGAATCGGCAATCGGGCAACCCGTCAAGCGAAAGGGCCGCCCGAAATGGGCAGCCCTTCGATCATGTCTGGTGCAAAAGAGTCCGGATCCGGGATTATTCGCCAAGCTTGCCGGCAAGGGCCTGCTGGGCGGCGATGGTCGCGCGGGTGCGGTCATAAAGCGACAGGAGCTTCTGGCCCGAACGACCGGCAGCCTGCAGCTCGTCGAGCATGTCGGCGGCTTTCATCTCCTGCATGTCGCTCGTCGACACCGTCCATTCGCCAGCTTCGGCTTCGGCGGCCTGTGAGGAGGCTTCGGAACCCGTCGCGATGCCAACTTCAACGGCCATCGGATCGGCTTCCGAAAGGGCGGCAAGGCTTGCAAGCGTCAGGAACATGCTGCCGGCGGCGGGCTGGGTGTCGTTAAGCTCCGCAGCGGTCGGCGCGGCGTCAGCGGCTTCGTCGCCCACGCGGCCGAGATAGGCCAGGCGGTTGATGGTGGCGAGATTGACGCCCTCGGCGTTCGTCTCCACGAGGAGCGCCTGATCGAAGGTCGAAACGCGCTTCGAAATCGCCGCCATGGCGGTGTTCAGGAGCGTGCCGGCTTCCTCGTTGCCCTGACGGATCGCGGCCATTTTCTTGGCGCGCTTGTCCGCCGGCATGGAGGCGAGCTTGGCTTCGGCGGCACCGAAACAGTCGATGCTTTCCTGCACAGCAGCTTCGACCTTTTCGAAGTTTGCAGCTTCCTTGTCGATCGCAGCGCTATAAGCCTTCAGGCGGGCCTTGGCGTCGTTTTCATATTTCGCATGCATGGCGGAAACGGTTTCGCCCGCATCCTTGCCGTCGCCATTGATGGCGGCGGTGGCGATTTCACGTGCCTTCGTGAGGCTGGCGTTGCAGCCCATGCCGGCGCTGGCGGGCATGGCGCTGGCAGCGGCAAGCACGGAAGCCCCGGCAAGCGCGCGGATCAGCGTTGATTTGGTTGTCTTGAACATCGGTTTACTCCCCAATTTGTTCTTCGCGGTGCTCGCCCCCGCGAGCCACCCCACTCTGCCCGGCAGTATAAACAAACTCGGTCATTTGCAAAAAATAACCGTATGATCGCATGGCGTTTTTCGGGCACGAAGCCTGCTTGCATGGCCTGTGCCAGCCGCCGCGCAAAGCCCGGCCATCCCCGCAGATAGATAAAATTTTACGAATAAGTCATTGGTAAATAAAGTGTTAACAAACGGCGAGCGCGACGCGTCATGACCTCCCGACGCGGGCTTCCGGTGGCGCGATCATGCAAGCATGGGATGAAGGCAAAAGGTGCCTTTTTGTCCCGGAATGGGACGTGGTTCCGTCCGGCGCCCGCAAACGGCAAGGTGTTTGCCGGGGCGACTCGGATCGGCTTGCCTATCTGGCCGGACGATAACTGTCGATGATGGCCGCGATCCGGCCGTCGCTTTCCATCCGGGCGAGAATGGTATCGAACCGGTCGCGAAGGGTCTTGTCGGCAAAACAGAGCGCGTGGGGCGATGGCGGAAAGTCAGCGGCGATCACATAGGGCCGCTTTTCCATGTCGTCGCCATAAAGCGTGGCCCACAGATGGTCGAGTGCCCAATAATCCCCGAGATAGGCAACAATGCGCCCCCGGATGATCAGGCGGAGCGCCATATAATATTCCGTCGCGATAATCGGCTGCTCCTTCTGCAGGTCCAGTTCGCCGAGGTGGGGGCCAAGGACGACCTCTGCCTTCGGGAAAACGGCGAAGCGTTTGCCGGCCAGATCTGCCGGTGTTTTCACGATGTCTGCATAATCGCGTGCCACCACCAGTCCGTCGTGCCAGTGGTTAAACGGCTTGCTGGCGTTGCAGGCCGGACGGTGGGTGACATTGACCGCCGCGTCTGCCAGCCCGTCGGCGAGCAGGCCGTCAAGGCGTGAAAGCGGGACATGGATGAAGGTGGCGGTTGTGCCGATGTCGGCAAAGGCCGCGCGGATGATGTCGATATCGATACCGCTGCTTGGATTCTCGATCACATAGGGCGGTACCGAATTCATGATGCCGATGGTGATATGGCCGGGGGTGGCGGCTTCCTCGGCAGCGGCAGGCCATTGTGCGAAAAGGGCAAGAAAGGCGATGAACCATTTCCGCATATTTGTCGGTTGGCGCTTGGTCATCCCGGCAGCGATCCTCCGTATGGCCGACCCCTCATCCGTGATCGTACCCGACGCTCTTCGCCTGTCAATGCGGGCCCTTAGCGCAGGCGCTCGTTCTGCGGCAGTTTCAACCCCCAGATGATGCCCGCAGCGCGGATCGTGAAGCCCACACTGACGGCGAGCCAGAGCGCGAGGGGGCCGGAAAGGCCGAGGGCGGCAAAGAGGCAATAGGCGGCCGAACCTGCAATCGCCGCAGTCGCATAGATCTCCTGCCGGAAGACGAACGGCTTGTCGCCGGCGATCACATCGCGGACAAGGCCGCCGACCACGCCCGTTGTGGTGCCGAGCATGATGGCGATGAGCGGGTCACCGGTGACGATCATGGTTTTCTGCGCACCGACCACGGCAAAGAGCGCAAGCCCGAAAGCGTCCGCCCAAAGGAGAAGCGCCCGCCTGCTCTCCACATGGGGGGCGGCCGCCCATGCCACTATGGTGGCGGCGAGCGTCAGCCAGATGGCGCGGGTGTCCTCCACCCAGAAGACCGGCACATCAAGGACAAGGTCCCGGACCGTACCGCCGCCGACCGCCGGGAGGAGGGCAATCACCATCACGCCGACAATATCGAGATTCTGCCGGATCGCCGAAATGGCCCCTGAAAGCGCGAAGACGAAGATGCCGAAACTGTCCAGAAACATCATGATGGTCATAAAAGACTTCCCTGAAAGCGCACCCGGCTGGCCTGTCGGCCCCGATCCTGTGACGGCGACTTTACTTCTTTTTAAACAAACGATGGTTAATGAAGGCCCCAGATGCGCGTCTTTAAAAAAAGGCGCAACCGAATTCTGTGACAACACGGAGAAACCGGATGATCAAGAGAAGCCTTCGTCTTGTGGCCGCCGCCGCATTCCTTGGCGGGATGGGCGGCGCCCATGCCATGACGGACATTGCCGAGTGGCAGGATGCGACCGTGAGGGCGCTCGTCGCCAAGCAGCGCTATCCGCGCATGGCCCTCGATGCCAGCGCCGAAGGAACGGTGAAGGTCCGCCTCGCTGTGGCGCCTTCGGGCGATGTGATGGGGTATGAGATCGTTGAATCGTCGGGCTATGCCGTCCTTGATGCCTCGGTCCTTGACCTGCTGGCGCGGGTCAGCCCGCTGCCGGCGCTGCCGGTGCAGGAACAGGGTGTTTCGGTTGTCGTGCCGCTCACCTACAAGCTCGACCGCGCCGTGATGGCGGCGGATGTGGCGGTGGCCGACCCTGCCCAGTCGCTGCAGGAATGGCGCCGGGCAGCGGCGCGCGCCTTTGCCAAGGTGCAGGAATATCCGGTCGCGCTTTACAATCAGGGTATTGAGGGCACGGCGCGGATCCAGGTCGCGGTCGATGCGCTTGGCAATATCGTGTCGCAGGAACTGATCCAGTCGTCCGGCAATGCGGTCCTTGACGAGGAATCGATGAGCATGCTGCGCCGGGTGGGCCTTCTGCCCGAGCTTCCCGAAGGCACCGATTCGCTGCGCTTCACCTTGCCCGTGACATACCGAATCCGCTGACCGGTTCGGCAATTGTTGGCTTCGGCACCAAACTTTGGCAGTCTGGTGTGCGTTGGATGCTCTAACGCGCGGGGAAGACCATGAAATCCACGATGCGGCGTTTCGCTTGCATGCTGTCAGCAGTGGCCTTTCCGGTCTGTTTCGGTGTCTCGCCCGCGCTGGGCAACGATAATGCGAAACCCCTGTTTGATCGCGGCAAACTTCTTGCCACCGGCGGGGTTTCGCAGGTGGAAGGGGCCGGCGGGGCCGGGCTCACCACATGGGCACTGATCGGAGGGTATGGCAGCGACCACGGCCTTGGCCTCACAGCGCATGGCACGCTTGTGCCCCTTGACGATTTCACCTTCCGCTCGGCCGGGCTGGCGCTTGGCGTGTTCGACCGGCTGGAGCTGAGCTACAGCCGCCAATGGTTCGATACCGGCGGCACGGGCGCCGCCCTCGGGCTTGGCGAGGATTTCACCTTCGGGCAGGATATTTTCGGCGCCAAACTGAGGGTTGCGGGCGATGCCGTTTACGATCAGGACCGCTGGCTACCGCAGATTGCCATAGGCCTGCAGCACAAGCGCGCGAAGCAGGGTGCGATCCTTGCCGCCGTCGGCGCCTCCCATGACACAGGCACTGATTTCTATCTTGCAGCCACGAAGATCTTCCTGAAACACAGCCTGCTTGCCAACGCGACCGTGCGCTTTACCAAGGCCAATCAGTTCGGCCTTCTGGGCTTTGGCGGCGCCGATGATGGTTATGACGCCACGTTCGAAGGCTCGCTCGCCTGGCTTGTCACCGATCATTGGGTTGCGGGGGTCGATTATCGCACCAAGCCCGACAATCTGGCCTTCGCTCGGGAAGAAGACGCCATGGCCGCCTATGTCGCGTGGTTCCCGTCGAAGCATGTATCCGTGACTGTCGGCTATGCCGATCTCGGCGAGATTGCCCTGCAGGATAACCAGCAGGGGCTTTATCTTTCGCTCCAGATGGGGTTCTGACCATGCGTATGGCCTTTCAAATCGCGGTATCCCTTCTTCTTGCCGCCCCGGCGCATGCCGATACGCTGTTTGAGCGGCTCGGCGGGATGGACATGATCACCCGGATTTCCGAGCGGACGATCGATATTGCGGCCGCCGACCCGCTGATCGGCCCGCACTGGGAGGAATCGAATCTCGTGCGGGTGAAGGCGAAACTTGCCGAACAGATTTGCGAGCTTTCGGGTGGCCCCTGCAAATACAGCGGCAACGACATGGTGCAGGTGCACAAGCCCTTCAAATTCACCAATGCCGATTTCAACCGGCTGGTCGAGAATCTGCAGCAGGCAATGGATGAAAGCGGCGTCGACCATGCCACCCAGAACCGCCTGCTGGCCCTTCTCGCCCCCATGCAGCGCGAGATCGTGACCCGTTGATGAAAGAGCACGCCGTGAACAGGGAAGCAGCCGAGACCGGATTGCCGCCGTGGCGGCGGATGCTGGTTTCCGTGCGCGCCAAGCTTTTCCTCGGCTTCGCGGCGATGGGGTTGCTGGTCGTCGGGGTCGGCCTTTATGCCTATCTTGCCATCGGCCGTGCCGGCGAGATTGTGGAAGACATCTACAACCGTCCCCTGATGGCGATCAATTTCACAAGGGCCGCAAGCTTCGATTTCTCGCAGATGCAGGCGCGCTACCTGAAGCTTCGTGAGCGGGGCGAGAAAAGCGGCAAATCGCTTGATGAACTGCATGAACTGATTCATGACGACCTGGCGGTGGCGCACGAGCGCGCCCTCACCGAACGCTCCCGCCGCATGATCGAACAGTTGCGCCTCGATATCGACGCCTGGGTCTATACGGTGAAGGGCCTCCTGATCACGCCTGATCCACGCGCTGTCGCCAATCTTGATGCCACCACGGACGACATCATCGAACGCTTCGATATCGTGGTTGAACTGCAGTCAGTCGCGGGCTTCGAGGAACGCCAGAAGGCGGTGATGGAGATCGCAACCACCGTGCGGGTGAATGTGGCGGTAACCGGCC
Source organism: Pseudokordiimonas caeni (assembly GCF_026719705.1). Taxonomy (GTDB): domain Bacteria; phylum Pseudomonadota; class Alphaproteobacteria; order Sphingomonadales; family Kordiimonadaceae; genus Gimibacter; species Gimibacter caeni. The sequence continues at coordinate 702,041 of NZ_JAPPRR010000002.1, forward strand.
TCGCGCTCGTGCTGGCGATTGTTGTGACGCTGCTGCTGGCGCGGCTCCTGCTCGGGCCGCTGCTCGCGGCGTCACAGTCCGCGTCGCGCATTGCACAGGGGCATCTGGACACGCCAATCCCTGAAGGCGGAGCGGACGAGACCGGGCGGCTGCTGCGCGCCCTTCGGGTGATGCAAAAGTCGATCATCGATCTGGTATCGCGTGAGAAGAACCAGAAGCAGATGGCGGAAGACAGGCTCACCGACGCGCTCGCCAACAGCCGTGAAGCCATCATCATTGTCGATGCGGACGGCCTGATTGTGATGGTGAACGACACCGCCTCGGCCCTTTTCAGCCGCCTCGGCCCGCTTGTGGGCGAACGCTTCAACCGGCTTTTCTACACGAACGGCGTGCCGGTCGCGGAAGAAGACCGGGCCGTCGCCGTGGCTTCAACAAGCAGTGAGCCCGGTGCGGCAGTCGAAATGCAGCTTGAAAACGGCAACTGGCTGCGCCACAGCCGCAGCCGCACGCGCGATGGCGGCCTTTTTGCTCTCTGGTCGGATATCACCGAGGTGAAGGCTCGCGAGGTGCAGCTCCTTGTCGCCAAGCAGGAAGCCGAAGCGGCGAACGAGGTGAAGTCGCGCTTCCTGTCGAACATGAGCCACGAACTGAGGACCCCCCTCAATGCCATTATCGGCTTCGCTGATGTGATCGTCACCGAAACGCATGAGCAGGAAAAGATGGCGACAATCACCGGCCATGCGCGGGAAATCCAGTCGGGCGGCGACCATCTTTTGCGGATCATCAACAATGTGCTCGATCTCACCCGTCACGATCATGGCAAGGTGGTGGTTCGCCTGCAGCGTGCTGACCTCGGGGCGCTTCTGGAACAGTGCCGGGGCATGATGGGGGCAGAAGCCGAAGCGCGTGGCATCCGCCTGCGCTATCAGGAGCCGGTCGGCACAGCCTGGAGCAAAGTGGACCCCGCCCAGATCCTGCAAAGCCTTTTGAACATCCTGTCGAACGCCATCAAATTCTCGCACGATGGCGCGGCGGTGGATCTTTCCATCGATACGCATATCGGCACCGAGCATCATATCCGCATCAGCGATGCCGGCATCGGCATTGATCCCAAGGATATCCCGGTGGCGCTCACCGCCTTCGGGCAGGTGGAATCGAGCCGCGACCGCCACTATGAGGGCACCGGGCTCGGCCTCACGCTTGCCAAGGCGCTCGTCGAGCAGAATGGCGGTCGTCTTATCCTTGAAAGCGAGCTCGGGGTCGGTACGATGGTGACCGTTGCCTTGCCGGTAGACGGCGAGGAATCGCAGGCGGTGGAATTCGACGATGACGACTTTATCTAGATCGGTTCTTTTGGGCCTTGCTGCCGCTCTCGTGGTGGGCGAGGCGGCGTGGGCGGCTGACCATCAGGTCAGCCAGCAGGGCCGGCGCTTCCATCCGGGCGAGATTGCGATCAAGGCAGGCGATACCGTCACCATCTCGAACGACGATGAATTCCTGCACCATGTTTATGTGAAGGGCGATGGGATGGATTACGATTCCGGCGGGCAGCCGATCGGCACCTCGCTCACGATCCCGTTTCCTGTGAAGGGCGTGTTCGAGGTGCGCTGCGACATCCATCCCAAAATGCGGCTGACCGTGACGGTCGAATAGGCGCCCGCGACGATCAGATATAATGCGCTTGCAGCGGCGGGAAGCCGTTGAACTCGATTGCCGAATAGCTGGTGGTGTAGGCGCCGGTCGAGAACCAGTAGAGCCGGTCGCCGATCTGCAGGTCGAGCGGCAGCGGATATTTGAAATCCTCGTACATGATGTCGGCGCTGTCGCAGGTGGGCCCGGCGATGGTGCAGCCCTCAAGCTCGCCATTGCGGTCGGTATAGATCGGATATTTGATGGCTTCGTCCATCGTCTCGATGAGGCCCGAGAATTTGCCGACGTCGGTGAAGACCCAGCGGTTGAGCGACGTGTTGCCCTTGCGACTGATCAGCACGACCTCGGAGACAAGGATACCGGCGTTTGCCACGAGCGAACGGCCGGGCTCGAGGATGATTTCCGGCATTTCGTCGCCGAAGTCTTCCTCAAGGAAACGGGTGATTTCCTCGGCATAGGTCGCGGTGTCGTTGGTGCGAACGATATAGTTGCCGGGGAAGCCGCCCCCCATGTTGATCATCTTCAGCGTGATACCGTCCTCATTCTTCAGCCGGTCATAGATCAGCTTTACCTTGCCAAGGGCAGCGTCCCACGCGCCGATGTCGCGCTGCTGCGATCCCACATGGAAGGAGATGCCATAGGGCACGAGGCCAAGTTCGCGGGCGAGGATCAGCAGGTCCAGCGCCATGTCGTTCTGGCAGCCGAACTTGCGGCTAAGCGGCCAGTCGGCGGTCAGCGTACCTTCGGTAAGGATGCGCACATAGACCCGGCTGCCCGGCGCTTCCTTCGCGATATTGCGGAGATCGGCTTCTGAATCGGTGGCAAAGAGCCGCACGCCCTTTTCAAAGAAATAACGCACATCGCGCGCCTTCTTGATCGTGTTACCATAAGAGATGCGGTCCGGCGTCACGCCTTCGGCGAGCACCTTGTCGAGCTCGTAACGCGAGGCGATGTCGAAATTCGAGCCCTTGTCCTTCAACAGCTTCAGGATTTGCGGGGCGGGGTTCGCCTTCACCGCATAATAGATTTTGGCGAAGGGGAAGGCAGAGGTCAGCTCGTCAAAGCCTTTGCCGATGATTGAGGTGTCTACCACCAGAAAGGGTGTTTCGTGTTTGGCGGCCTCAGCCTTGATTCGCGAGAAACTATCGTTCGTGTAGAAGTCGGCAGCGTTGATTTTCATGGCTTTTCCCTTCTGCGTTTCAAGGCGGGACAGGTGAGGGGAAAGACGCTAGGGCGAAAGGGGCAAAGGGGTCAAGAGACCAGACTTTTTGTCAGGGCTGTTGACTCTTTCTCTACCGCCCCGTGATATGGCTGCCGGGGGCGCTGGTGAAACTCAGGCAGGGGTCTGACATGCACGATGGCATCGAACCGAAGGACACGCCCGCACGCCGGGAAACCGTGACGACGGAAAAGGCGTCCCCTCGCATCCTTATCGTTGAAGATATCAATTTCATGGCGCGGCTTGTGGCCGCCCAGCTGAACGCCGTCGGTTACAAAGAGGTGTCCATTGTCCATGACGGTGCCGAGGCACTGGAACTGCTGACGCGCAAGCCTTTCGATGTGATCGTCACTGACTGGCTGATGGTGCCGGTGGGAGGGCGGGAACTGTGCCACAATTTGCGCCGCGCCAATGACAGCCCGGCGCCGGGCATCGCCATTATCGCTGTGTCAGCCCATATCGATCACAATACCATCGACGAAATGCTGAGGGCGGGCGTCGACGAAATCGTTGCCAAGCCGCTCGTGGTTGAGGAACTGCTCAAGCGGCTGAAGCTGGTTATCGCGGAACCCCGCCAGTTTGTGCGCACCAAAACATATTTCGGCCCGGATCGCCGCCGCCGCTACAATCCCGCTTTCGGAGACACGGAACGGCGCAAGAGCCCGCCGAAGCTTGAAGGCCGGCCGAAGACGCGGCGCAAGATGCAGTGATGACCCTTCCATTCTCCGGCGGCAGCGGCCATATACGGACGGAACCCTTGGACTGGCCGAAAGGATAAGCCCTATGCACGACCGGGAAAAGATCGAGGAACGGCTCGTCACACTTGAAACGCGGCTCGCCTTTCAGGACGAGACGATCGAGACGCTCAATAGCGTGGTGAAAGACCAGTGGATGGCAATCGACCGGCTGCAGCGCATGCTTTCCCGCTTCGATGGCCGGCTTGCTGAAATCGAGGACAATATCGAAATCGCACCGCCGCAGAAGCCGCCTCACTATTGAGGGGGCAGGTCGCCACGTATGTCAGCTTTTGGGAGCCCGGCCAGAAGGGTTTTCAAGAGGCCCGGGTCGATGGATTTGGGTGCGGCAAGCCAGGGTGAATTCGGCCCGGTGATCGGCATCCGCACGACCAGCAGATCGGCAATCGCATCGCCGTCCTCGGACCTGACGGACAGGTCGCCGGGAATTTCCGACAAGAAATCCACGCGCCCGCGCAGCAGCATCTGTTCGGCAAGGCCTTGATGCGCCTCTGCTACTTCGACGATCCGGTCTTCCGAAAAGCCGAAATCCCTGAGTGCCTGGCATTGGGCGGAACTTGCTGTGCAGGCGGCCTTGCAGGTGCTTTTCATGATGTCCTCGCGGGTCATGGCTTCCTGCGGTGAGCCGCGTCGTGCGATCAGGTGGATGGCCTCGCCCCGCTCCATCGAAATCAGCCAGTGGAACAGGTCTTCGCGCGCCGGCGTGCGCAGCATGTTGAAAATGAGGGCATTGTCGCGCTGCTGGACCGAGCGGTAGGCCCGGCCCCAGGGCATGAAGACGAAGGCATAGCTAAGGCCGGTCCCGTCGAGATAGGCGCTGATGCGGCGCCGGTCGGATTCGGACTGCAGCCTGTCGGCGTCCTTCACATGTTCCATGGAGGTCAGGTTGCCGAAAACGATCAGGTCCGGCTGTGCATTCGGCCCGTCTGCCATCGTGGCGGTCAGGGGCGTCGGCTGCCCCGGGGCGGCGCCGGCCAACATCAGGAAAGCCGCAACTGCAGCCAGTGTCCGTCCGATCCGTCCTGCCGTGCGTGACGGGATCATGGTCCGCTACTTCCCCTTGGTTGGACCGGCTTCTGATCGCCGAGCCTGACAGAAGCTTATACTGCCGCTGAAATAATGCAACCTGTCCAGTGGGTTGCAGGCTATTCGCCAGCCGGTTCGGAGAAGACCATGTATCCCCAGGGCGCCAGATCAAAGCGCGTATCGGCGGAAAGTCTCGCAGGCGTTGAAACCTCGGGGCCGCGGTCTGACGCAAACGTTTCAGCATAGCTGCCCACGAACATCGGTTCCCTGAAACCGACGTTGACGGGCTTGTCGGTCATGTTGAACACCGCAAAGACCTTCGCCTTGCCCTTCTGGCGCATGAAGCTGAAAACCTCGCTCGGGCGGTCGTTGACCACGCGCACCATGCGCGCACCGGCGGCGCCGTTCCAGAGCGCTTGGTTTTCGTCCTTCATCTTGAAGAGGCGGGTATAGAAGGCCTCGAGCGGCAGCTTTTTCGGCCAGTCAATCGGGTCGCGCTCGAAAAACGCCAGCCGCTTGTCGAGCCCGGCTTCCTGCCCGTTATAGATCATAGGCATACCCTCGCCGACAATGGCCAGCACCGCGGCAGATTCGAAGCCCTTGCCGAACAGCTCGGCGTCCGTGCCTTCCCAGGCATTCTTGTCGTGGTTCGAGGTATAGGTCATGCGGTAGCCATCTTCGGGCCAGCCGCTTTCATTGTTGGAATAATAGCCAAAAAGCGCTCCGACGTCGGCCCTGCCTTGCGCCACACCCTTCATGGAATCGAACCATTCCCAGCTGTAGGTGGCGTCGAAGGCCTTTGCCATCAGGTCACGGCTCTGCCATTCGGCCAGCATGAAGACGGGCTTGATGGCATCAAGCTCGGCCCGCACCTTTTCCCAGAAATCGAGGGGCACATAGCCTGCCACATCGCAGCGGAAGCCATCGAAGCCCACTTCCTGAACCCAGAATTTCATGGCGTCCGCCATATAGGCGCGGACCTCAGGCTTCGAATAATCAAGGTCGATAATGTCTTCCCAATCCCACCATGGTGTGGGGCGGAAATCGCCTTTCCAGTCGCGCTCGTACCAGTCGGGATGGTCGGCGGCGAGCGCATTGTCCCACGCTGTATGGTTGGCGACCCAGTCAAGGATCACATGAAGACCAAGCTTGTGGGCCGCTGCCAGAAATGCTTTCAGCTCCTCCATCGTGCCGAATTCGGGATTGACCTTGTAATAATCCCTGATCGAATAGGGGCTGCCGAGCGTGCCTTTGCGGTTCCGCACGCCGATTTCCTGCACCGGCATCAGCCACAGGATATCCACCCCCATCGCCTTCAGGCGCGGCAACTGTTTCGCGGCGGCGGTGAAGGTGCCTTCGGGCGTGAACTGGCGGGTGTTGATCTGGTAGATTACAGCCTTCTTCGCCCATTCGGGATGGGTCAATTTCACATAGGGCTCCGGCTGGTGCTGCGCGAGCGCGGCTTCGTCGGCGGCACCGGCCGGGAACATCCCGAGGCTCGCGGCAGCCAACATCAATGGCAACAGGATCGGCAGGCAGCGTGCGGTCATCATGTGGTCCCCTTGTCCCTCAAACAGAAGCCCAGAATGGTTTGCCGCGCGGGCCTTCGTCAAGCTGGCGCTTGGCAGCGGGCGCGGCTATGAAGGGGCAACAGGGAGGACGACACGATGACGACCGATACGATCCGGCTGACCGAATTCAGCCACGGGGCGGGCTGCGGCTGCAAAATCTCGCCAAAGGTGCTGGACACGATCCTTGCCTCGAACGTGATCGCGCCGCCGGATGCCGCGCTCCTTGTCGGCAATTCAAGCCGGGATGACGCCGCTGCCTATGACATCGGCGGCGGGCAGGCGATCCTGTCGACCACCGATTTCTTCATGCCGATTGCCGATGATCCTTATGACTTCGGCCGTATCGCCGCGACGAATGCCATCAGCGACATCTATGCCATGGGCGGGCGGCCGCTGATGGCCATCGCGATCCTCGGCTGGCCGGTGAATGTGTTGCCGCCCGAAGTCGCTCGCCGGGTGATCGAAGGCGGCCGCGCTGTTTGCGCCGATGCCGGCATCCCGCTAGCCGGTGGCCATTCGATCGATGCGCCTGAACCCATCTTCGGCCTCGCCGTCACGGGGCAGGTAGCCATCGACGACCTGAAGCGCAACGACACGGCGGCCGAAGGCGATATTCTCTATCTTACCAAGCCGCTTGGGGTGGGTATCCTGACGACCGCCCAGAAGCAGAAGAAGCTGCGCGCCGAACATGCGACGCTGGCCCGCGATACCATGTGTATTCTCAACAGCATCGGCAGCGAACTGGCGCGGATCGACGGCGTGAATGCCATGACAGATGTGACCGGCTTCGGGCTCCTCGGGCATCTGGCTGAAATGGCGGAGGGCAGCGGGCTGACGGCAGAGATCGACTTTGACGCCGTGCCGGTGTTGGCGCCCGCGAAAGACTATCTCGCCGAGGGTTGTGTGCCCGGAGGCACGCTCCGCAATTTCGACAGTTACGGCCATAAGGTCGCGACGCTCGACAGCAACCAGCGCGCCCTGCTTGCCGATCCGCAAACCAGTGGCGGGCTGCTGGTTGCGGTGCGGCCGGGTGCGGCGGTGGCGGTGGAAGCCTGCCTTGGCGCGCGCGGACTCCATGACAAGCCGATCGGGCGCCTGATGGCGCCCGCGTCCGGGCCGGTGATCCGGGTGTGCTGATCGATGAAAAGCCGCCTCAGCGAGGACTATCGCGCGATCTTCATGGGCGACACGCCAATGATCGACCTGCGCTCGCCGGGCGAATTCGCGCGGGGCTCGTTCCCGCACACGGTCAACCTGCCGCTGATGACGAACGAGGAACGCGCCATCGTCGGCACCACCTACAAACAGCAAGGCCAGGCGGAGGCGATCAAACGCGGCCATGCGCTTGTCTCGGGCGCTGTGAAAGAAGCCCGCGTGGCGGCTTGGGCGGATTTTGCCCGTGCTCACCCCGATGGCCTTCTGTTCTGCTGGCGGGGCGGTCTCCGGTCCGAAATCACGCAGGGCTGGCTGCGTGATGCAGGCGTCGATTATCCGCGCGTAGCCGGGGGTTACAAGGCGCTCCGCCGCTACCTGATCGACACGGGCGAGCGCATTTGCCGAGAGGCGGAGTTTGTGGTCGTTGCCGGGCGTACCGGCACCGGCAAGACCCACTTGCTGAATAATCTCGCCAGCAGTGTCGATCTTGAAGGCCTCGCCCGGCATCGGGGGTCAAGCTTTGGCCGCCGGCCCGGCGACCAGCCAAGCCAGATCGATTTCGAGAACCGGCTTTCCATCGCGCTTCTGCGGGCGGAAGCCAAGGGCGGCGCCATCCTGATCGAGGACGAGGGCAATCGCATCGGCCAGCGCGCCCTGCCGCCTGCGCTCATTGCCCGTATCCAGTCGGCGCCGACGCTGGTCGTCGAGGAACCTTTCGCGGCGCGGGTGGAGACGATCCTTGGCGACTATGTCACCGACATGCTGGCCGAGCATGAGGCCTTCTACGGCGACGAGGGGTTCGAGCGTTTCGCAGGCTTTTTGCAGGATGCCCTTGCCCGCATCGCCAAGCGGCTTGGCGGCCTGCGTTATGGCGAAATCGCTGCGCTGATGGCAGACGCCCTTACCCACCAGCGCGTCACTGGCGACGTGGCCTTGCACCGCGCCTGGATCGAACGCCTTCTCCGCGACTATTACGACCCCATGTATGACTATCAGCTCCGCCAGAACGAACGGCCCGTGCTGATGCGCGGCAGCAAAGCCGAGCATGTTGCCCGGTATGGGGCTCATATGGTTCAGGGTTCCTGAAGCCTGTCGGCATTGTCTGGACAAGGAAGTTAGCGCGCTACTATAAGAAAAAATACTTCAATTTAAGGGGGAATATTCGCCGATATGTTTCCGTCTTTTTCGCGTGGTGCGCATTCAATTCCAAAGATTCTTTTCCTTGCCCTGATAATGTTGGCCGGTGTGGCGAGCGCCGAGGATTTCGAGGTGTCACCCCCGCCTGACTGGGTGAAAGAGCGCACGGTGGACTTCAGTGCGCCTGTCGATAGCGCGCAGGCCACAGATTTCTTTCTGAGCGACCTTCAGATGCGGGCCGGTGCAGTACCCAATCAGTCCTATCAACGGCTTGTCTTCAGGATGAATACAATTCAGGCCGTCCAGAGCTTTGGCAACCTGCGTATCGTCTATTTTCCGGCATTCCAGAAACTGGCAATCCACCATGTCCATGTGGTGCGCAACGGGCAAAGTATCGACATGCTGCCCACGGCGAGGGTCACCTACGAGACGCAGCAGACTGCAGCAGGCGAGCCCGAGCATGAAGGCGCGACGGCGGTTAATCTGTTTCTGGCTGACGTGCGGCGTGGCGATACGATCGACTATGCCCTGACCTTCTCTGGCCAGAACGAGGCTTTTGGTGATCATGTCCTCCTGAGCGGGGCACTTTTCCCGGGCGTCGAGATGAAGAATGTTTTTCACAGGGTACTCGTCCCGAAGGACAGGGATGTCCGCTTGGTGACCTATGCCGGGTATCCGGAGCCGACAACCCGTGTGACGGGTGACTGGCGCGAGTACGAGACCCACTGGCCCGGCTTTTATCTGGAGACCCTTGAACCTGGCACACCGGTCTGGGTGCCGCAGGTGCCTGTCTTCGGGATGAGTGACTTCCCCGATTGGGCGGCGGTCCGGCAATGGGCTGAAGGTCTTTTCAACGCCGGCGGCGAGGTGGATTCGGAAGTTGCGTCGCGTGCGGCCGGGCTGGTTGAGGGGGCGACGACCCGTCGGGACAAGCTGGAGAGGCTTCTGCGTTTTATGCAGGCCGAGATTCGCTATGTGGGGATGGAGATCGGCCGCAACGGATTTCGGCCGTTTGCGCCGGCTGTGGTGCTTGATCGTCGGTACGGCGACTGCAAGGATCAGGCGATGCTGCTGGTGGCGATGCTGCACAGCATCGGCATTGACGCCAAGCCCGTCCTTGTGAACAGCGGTGGGCGGCACCTTGTGGAACTTTCAGGCCCCGCACCGACAGCGTTTGATCATCTGATCGTGCGGGTGGATGTTGAGGACGGGACAGTCTGGGTTGATCCGACGATGCCCATTGTGAACGGGGCTGCCGCCGATTTTCTGACGGGTAATTTCGGAACCGGCCTTGTGGTGGATGACAAGGCCACCGCACTTGAAGAGATTCCCGACCCTGTCCTGCGCCAGGAAACCCCCGATGTGCGGGTGGCGGACACCTTCGACCTGCCGGGCGGGCTCTCGGCAGAAGGTACATGGACCCGACGCTCGACCTATGTCGGAAGATCCGCCAAGGAGGCAAGGCTCGTCATCGAGAACATGGGACAGGCGGCCTTTGCGAACGCTTTGTTCAAGTTGCAGCAGAATGGCAGTTTCAAAGGTATCGACCAGTCAGAGGTCACGCAATTCCACCTGGATGGGCCCGAAGTGGTGATCATCGAGAAGTATCGATTGCCCCAGCCGGGCGAGTATGACGCCGAAGACAATGTGACCCGCTTCTCTTTCAGACCGCGCAATATTGTGGATTTGCTTCGGTGGACCGAAAACAGCGAGGCGCGAAAAACCCCTGTCGGCTTGCCGGGCATTTCAAGGCGCGAGACGATACTCACGGTGAATATGCCCGGAATGAACAATGTTCATTATGTGCGGGAGGCAAAAAGCGCTTACCACGACTTTCGCATTGCCGGCCGCCTCCTCGGCGATACGCTTAGGGTTTCGTATAAGTATGATGTGCTTGCGGATCAGGTTGAAGTGCGCGACGTGGCGACCTTTAACGAGCAAGTTGACAAGATTTGGCGGGCTAGCAACGTCATATTGTGGACAGCGGGAAAAGACGGAACGAGCGAAATCCGTGTCAGTGTCCCGCCTGAAATGATGCCGGATGCTGAAGCCGAGAATAACCAGCAGGCTGCTGCGGAGCGATGGCGCAGTGTTCAGGAGCGATTTGCTGCCCATTTTGAAAAATCGGGCTCCCCTTTCACGGTCGACTTTGCGGCGGTGCGACAGGAGGTGGCCACCTTCCTTGACATGCCCGGGGTGGAAAAGGGCCTCGTGAATTTTGTCCTGATGAACTGCGCCAAATCAGCCCAGAAAGCGGGACGTCATGAGGATGCAGTGCATTTTCTGGGGCTTCTGAAAGAACGTACAGATCATACAGATATATTGCTGTTGGAAGCCCTTGCGACATCGCACGGGGCCCTGGGCGATTATGCTGCGGCAGGCGTGGCCCTTCAGGAAATACTGAAATACCGGCAAGACGATAATAATCCGGACATGTTCGAGATCCGGCAGCTTTACGAAAGGATGCGGGTCAATCATTGGCTTCAGGGTGACCTCGCGGCCGTTGCAGCTGACCTCGAAGCGCTTCTCGGAATGGATTACGATCAGACGAATGGCCTGCGTGAGCTTGCATATCTCTATGATCGCATGGGCGACGGCGAGGCCGCGGCAAGGACGCGGGCTCGTTTGTCCAAGGCCGAAATCTCCGAATGGCCAGCCTCTGCTGCCGAGGGCAGTGCCAGACGGCAGCTTCGCATCGTGTTCCAGCCGCCGCACGTCAAGACGCCTGAAATCTATCGTGACGGGATCGAAGGATATGCCAAGCTCACCTTCGATGTGCTGGTGGATGGCACCACCACGGACTGCAAGATTGTGGAAGCGTATCCCGAAGGATATTTTGAAAAGGTGGCGTGTGACCGTATCGCCAACACATACTACTTCCCTGCGGCTCCGTCCGAACCACAGGTAGAGGTCAGGGATGTGCCCCGGGAAATTGACTTCAGCTGGGACAGCTGACTGGGCGGCAATTGCCGCTTCCTCTTGGCAAGCCGGGGCGGGCAGGCAATAATCCGCCGGGGAGCGGAACCTTGGGGGAGGGCGAGCCTTGCACAGTGTTCACGAGCGCATCCACGACCATATCGAGGCGGGTGCCGCATCGGCGCCCGATCATGTCATCTGGTATCTGGGCGATGACGGCTGGAGCCACGCCCGCATCAAACAGGCGGTTGACAGTTTCGCCACCTCGCTTCTCACACTCGGCTACAAGCCGGGGGACCGCGTCGGCCTCCTCGCGCTCAACCAGCCTGAATGGCTGATTGCCTTTCTCGCGTGCTGCAAGCTCGGCCTCACGGCGGTCGGTCTCAGCGTGCGCTACAAACCCGACGAGATTGCCTTCATCCTCGGCCAGTCCGGCGCGCGCGGCGTGGTGACGCTGAAGGCCTTTGGCGAGGTCGACTACGCCGCCCTGTTCGAAGGGCTTAAGGACCGCCTTGAAAATCTCCGGGAGGTGATTGTCATCGGTGATGCGGCGCCGCTCGCCTTCCGCGATCTTGCAGCAAAGGCGCCGGACGCCGCAGCAATCGCGGCAGCGGATGCCGGGGTCACGGGCGATACGCCCTGCATGATCATCTATACCTCCGGCACTACGGGGCGGCCGAAGGGGGCGACCCTCACCCACCGCAGCATACTCGCCTCGGCCTATGCCCAGGTGCAGCATACGGGGCTAAACCGCGCCGACAGCCTGCCGCTTGTCCTGCCGCTCAATCATGTGGGCGGGCTTGTGTGCGGGGCGATGGCCTCGCTGGTGGCGGGGGCACAGATGCACCTCATTCCCGGCTTCTCGCCCGCGTTGCTGATCGACCTTCTGACGCGCACAAAAATCACCGTCCTGGGCGCGGTGCCGACCATGTATACGCTTCTTCTCGCGCAGCCGGGCTTTGCTGCGCTCGACATGCGCCACCTGCGCCTCGCGCTCGTTGGTGCCGCCGCGCCGACGCACGACCTGATCGGTGCCATGCGCGCACACTTCCCGCGTGCCGAGATCATGAATGTTTATGGCATGAGCGAAACCTCCGGCATCGTCGTGATGAATGATCCCGGCGAAAGTGCGGATCATATCGCCGCCTCCATCGGCCGCCCGCTTGGCGATTTCGAGGCGCGGATCGCGGGCGAGGACGGCCGGTTGCTGCCCCCCGGCGAAATCGGCGAATTGCAGATGCGGGGGGATGCGGTCATTGCGGCCTATCACGCGCTTCCCGGTGCCACCGCCGAGACCTTCATCGATGGTGGCTGGATCCGCACCGGCGACCTCGCCTACCGCGACGCGGACGGCCGCATCTTCCTGAAAGGGCGGCGCAAGGAGATGTATATCCAGGGCGGCTTCAACGTGTATCCGGTGGAGGTTGAAAATGTGCTTGCCGACCATCCGGCCGTGATGATCGCCGCCGGGATCGGGGTGCCGGATGCCATCCTTGGCGAGATCGGGAAATATTTCATCATTCCGCGCCCCGGCAGCGCGCCGACAGCCGACGAGCTGATCGCCCATTGCCGCACGCATCTGGCCGATTACAAGGTGCCGCGCATCATCGAGTTCCATGCCGAGCTGCCGATGACGCCCGCAGGCAAGGTGATGAAAGCCGCACTCCAGTAGGCGGATTCTGCCGTCTTGACGCCGCGGCCATCTTGGCTCATGGTCCGCCGCGCCGCCAGAAGGGGAGGCGTTGGAAAATCGGAACCGGGGGCCGGAATGACCGGACGGACGATCATGCAGAATGCAGTGAAAGGGCTGGCCTTTGCCGCCGCCAGCCTGTGGGCCGGCATTGCCCATGCGGATGAGGCCGGCGCGACGCCCGCCATCACCCTTTATACCGCGCACAATCCGCCGCATTCGATGCGCGATGCAGCAACGGGGAAATTCCGCGGCGTCGGCCACGATATCGTCACCGAAATGCTGCGCCGGGCCGGGGTTTCCTATCACATCATCCAGATGCCGATCGAACGCGCGCTTGCGGCCGTGGATGCGGACCCCAAAGCCTGCTTCTTCATCATGAACCACACGCCCGAGCGCGCCGATCGCTTCGCGTGGGTGAAGCCGATCTCCACCGGCGGCTGGGGGGTGTTCAAGCTGAAGGGCACGCCGATCACCGTCACCTCGGTCGAGGATCTGAAACAATATCTGGTCGTCACCCGCAACCAGGTGGCGGTGACAAGCTATGTGGACAGTATCGGCATCGAATCCGTGAAGGTGGATACGACGGCAAAGATGCTGGAGCTTCTTTATATCGGCCGGGCGCAGCTGTTGATTTACGGCACGCGGGATACACCGCGCCTTGTGGCGGCCTCGGGGCACGAGCCGCTGGAGCTTGCCCTGCAACTGACCCACACCGAAATCGGCATGGGCTGCAACCCCGCCATGTCACCCGATCTCATTGCCCGCCTGAACGAGATCAACGCAGGACTCGATGACGTTCGCGAAGCCGCCTACGCGCGGTATTGATCTCCCCTTATCTCCTACGATGCCTTGCGGATATTATCGAGGAAGGCCGAGATCGTGCTGCTCATGCTGCCGGACTGATCGACCAGCCGGTTGGCGGAAGAAAGAACCTGCGTGGCTGCCGAGCCGGTCGTTTGTGCAGCCTCACTGACCCCCTGGATGTTCGAGGTGACGTCATCGGTGCCGGCGGCGGTTTGCTGCACGGTCGTTGCGATCTCGTTGGTCGCCGCCCCTTGTTCTTCCACCGCCGCAGCGATCATCGACGAGATTTCATTCATCGAGGCAATCGTGCGGTTGATGCGATCAATCGAGGAAACAGCCTTCTGGGTTTCGGCCTGGATTTCGGAAACCTGCGTGGTGATTTCCTCAGTGGCCTTCGCGGTGTGCTGCGCCAGCGATTTCACCTCGCTTGCAACCACCGCAAAGCCCCGCCCGGCATCGCCCGCCCGCGCGGCCTCGATGGTGGCATTGAGCGCAAGCAGGTTTGTCTGTTCGGCGATATCGTTGATCAGTTGCACCACGTTGCTGATGCGGTCGGCCGTTTCGACAAGGCCTTTGATGCCGGCATCCGCACTTCGGCCTTCGTCCGCCGCCACCTGCGCCAGTTCGTTGCTGCGATTGACCTGACGACTGATTTCATGGATCGAGGCACTCAGTTCTTCGGCACTTGTCGCGACGGCCTGCACATGGGCGGCGGTCTGCTGTGCAGCGGACGCCACGGTCGAGGCCTGAGTACCGGTTTCTTCAGCAGTTGAGGACATCAGCGAGGCGGTGTCCTGCAGCTCCCGCCCGGCCTGATCGAGTGTGGAGAGGAGCGCCATGGCAGTACTGTCGAAATCCCGGATCAGCCCATCGATATAGGCCTGCCGTTTGCGCTCGGCTTCCATCTGCGCTTCTTTTTCGCGCGCGCGCTCCGCCCGCGTTTCTTCCTCGGCGATCTTGCGTAGTCGCTCTTCCTCGGCCCTTGCGCGCTCCTGTTCTGCCATGCGGCGGTTATCGAGGAGTTTTTCACGGAAAATCTCGAGCCCCGCTGCCATCTTGCCGATCTCGTCCGCCCGGTCGCGGCCGGAGACATGGATATCGAGATTATCGGCGGCAAGCGCATCCACATCCCCCGTGATCGCCACGATGGGCCGCGCGATGCCGCGCCCGATAAAGACAGCTGCCCATAGCCCGAGGCCGATGGCAACCAGCGAGACGATGATGGTGAAGATCAGGCCGAACTGCAGCGCGGCATCAGTTTTGGGCCCGAGGGTATCCTGTTCCTTCTTGATATCGAGCTTGAAGGCTTCAAGGTCATCGGCCACCGCCCGCCCGGTTACATCCAGCTTGCCCGTCACCACGCCGTTCAGCGCATCGGTTGTTTCCTTCAGTTTCCGGAAGGCTTCAGCATATTCCTGCCGGGTACCGTCAAGCGCCGTGACGGCATCCCGGTGATGGGCCGCTGAAGGGCTGGTATGGATGCCCGAAAGCCTGTCTCCCGCCGTCGAGGCATGTTCCAGCGCCTGCGTATAGTCATGCTCGTTTTCCGACAGGACATATTTGTTGGCATGCAGGCGCATCATCATCATCGGATACAGCGCTTCATTGACGGCGATCATCAGGGCCATGTTATTGGTGCCCTTTGCAGCCTCGCCGATCGAAAGGAGCCCGGATTGCAGGTCCGGCCCCAGCCGGTCCAGCTTTTCTGACACCAGATGGTGTTTCTCGCGCTCCAGTATCGCGATCTGTTCAAAATATTCGGAATAGGCGCGGATATCGTTTCCCGCTTCCGTTACGAAGCCGACGCGGGGCGAGCCCTCCATCATCGCGATCAGTTCCTGCTGCGCGTGGAGTGTCTGGGCTGTGCGGTCCTGCACCCGGCTTGCAGCATCGTCGGAGGCGGTGATCAGATAATCCTTGGCGGCGATCCGGGCCGACAAAAGGTTTGCCTGCACGCGGGCCGCCTGCACGGCCTGCCGCGCGGTGGCGCGATATTCGGCAAAGGCATAGCGGCCCGTGAAAAGCTCCATGCTTGCCACCAGCGTGACGATGACAAAAAGCGCGATCACGGCGCCGAAGCCTGCGGCGATGCGGCGGGAAATGCTGAGTTTGTCGAAGCGGGATAACACGGATGGCCTCCTGTGGGTTCGGGGAGGGCACCGCGATGGAGCGATGCCCGGGTCACACCATCCCTGCCTTAAATTGCAGGGGAGGTGGAAATGTGGGGACTCATCACCATCAGAGGAGGACATGATACCGGCCACCGGGGCGATTGATCAACAGCAACCGGTTGGGGAGTAAAGGGGTTGCCCTTTGCTGGGCAGTTGATGCCGCCTGACACGCAGCAAGCGACCATGACCAAAGCCCAAAAACACAAAAACCCGCCGGTTAGGGCGGGTTTTGAGTGGTGCCCGGGGCCGGAATCGAACCAGCGACACGCGGATTTTCAATCCGCTGCTCTACCAACTGAGCTACCCGGGCGTCTGGGCATTTTGAGCGGGCGCGGGGTGCGTCCGTCAGTCAGCGAAGGGGCTTGTAGCCAATCTTGCCGGGCCTGTCCAGCCTTGGATTCAAAAAAATGCGGGGCTCGCGGCCCGTGCCTTCAATGGCGTGTGGGCCCCGTGTCCTCGTTGTCGTCTTCCATGCCCTGGTCGATATCCTGACTGGCCGGCAGCACATAGTCCTCGTTGAACCATTTGCCGAGGTCGAGGTCGGCGCAGCGCTTGCTGCAGAAGGGCCTGTAGGTGTCAACGGCGGGCTTGCCGCATTCGGGGCATTTTCCCTGGGCCATCGGGTCACTCCTTCACAATAGCCACACCGCCCGGCGTGGCGGTGGTGAGCTTCACCTGCCGCGCGGTGGCGGCGCTGAGGGCTTCTGTGAGCGCGGGGCGGGCTTCCAGCCAGCCGGTCACCGCCGCCTCGGCGCGGATCTCGATCTGGCCGGGCGTGTTGCCCATGCCGGCACGGCGGGCCTCGCGCAGTAACTTCAGCGCTGCACCCTGCGCCCGCATCGCAGGCTTGCGGGCAACCGTCAGGCGGTCGCGCAGGCTGAGCCCCGTGCGCTTGCGGGCGATTTCCACAAGGCCGAATGTCGAGATGCCGGTATGCTGGATCGGCACGCTGTCGGCCCGGAAGGCATCGTCCATCGCGGCCATCAGTTCGGCGGCGTGGCCCTTCGCGCCCATATCGATGAAATCGACGACGACAAGCCCGCCGATATCCTGAAAACGCAGGTGGAAGGCGATGGCCTGCACGGCTTCAAGATTGACCTGCAGCTTGGCGTCCACGGCACGGCGGCCCTGCAGGGCGGCCCCCATATTCACGTCAATCGCGGTCATCGCCGGGGTCGGGTGGATGCCGATCCAGCCGCCCGAGGGCAGTTCGATCCGGTCGGCGAGGGCTTCGTCGATGGCTTCTTCCACGCCCAAGGCTTCAAACGCCGGATGGTCGCCTTCATAAAGGGCGACACGGCGGAACAGGTCGGGCCAGCGGTTGCGGGCGAGGCCTTGTGCTGCATGCAGCGCATCGATATCGGTGACGAGCACCGGGCTGTCGCCGTCCTCCACCGCGAGCAGGGCCTGCTCGATGGGGGCGAGGGAGAATACGAGGCCTTCGGATTGGGGGGCGGTCAATGCCTCGGCGAGCCAGCGGGCTTCGTCGGCCACCGCCTCAGGCGTTACGCTGCTGGCGCGGCTGCGCACCACCAGCGCCACCTGATCGGCAATGGGAGAGAGAAGCTCGGTCAGCTCCTTCACCGCCTTGGGGCCAAGGTCTTTCGAGAAATTGAGGCGGCTCGCGCCCGCTTCCGCCACCACATAGCGGCCGGTGAGGCGCGGGCGGGGGGTGACGGGCAGCGCCTTGTCGTCGAGAAGCGAGGGCTCGGCCACCACCTGCACCCGCAGGCGCTCACCTTCCGCCACACAGTCGCCGATCGATTGCGCACTGCCGCCAACGATGAGCTTGGCGCGGCGCAGATTAAGGATGCCCGAACGCTTGCCGTCAAGATCGAGGAAAGCGATGTCGCTCGCGGTATCGAGCTTGGTGACGCGCGCGTCGAAGATCGCATGAAGCGGGGTGAGCGCGGCTTCGGCATGGAAATCGAGCGCGACGGGCAGGCCGTCCTCGTCGATCACGGCGCTACGCCATTCGCCGATCCCGGCTTCAATGAGGGTGCAGGCAGTCATTCGGATATCCCGTTGAGTGTGTGGGGCGCGTGGGCGACAAGCCAGCCGTTCACCTCGAAGAGCGGCAGACCGACGACCGATGTGTAGGAACCCGACAGGAAGCGCACGAAGGTGGAGCCATGCCCCTGCACCGCATAGCCACCAGCCTTGCCGCGCCACTCGCCGCCGGCGATATAGGCGTCGATCTCACGGGGCGACAGCACCTTGAAGGCGACCGTGGTGGTGACCGATTTGGTGCGCTGCTTGCCGTCTGCCGTTACAAGCGAGATGCCGGTGATGACGCGGTGGCGGCGGCCGGACAGCGCCTTGAGGCAGGTCCGTGCCGTGGCCTCGTCTTCCGCCTTCGGCAGGATGCGGCGGCCCAGCGCCACGACCGTATCGGCAGCCAGCACGATTGTGCCGGGCTCCCCTGCGGCGACAGCGGCGGCCTTTTCGGCAGCCAGTCGCTCGGCATGGGGCAACGGCAGCTCGCCCTTCATCGGCGTTTCGTCGATGTCGGCAGGGGCGACGGCATCAGGCGTCACCCCGATCTGGGCAAGAAGGGCCAGACGACGCGGCGAGGCCGACGCAAGGATGAAGCGCGGCGGCATGGCCGGATGCGGCCCGTTACTTGAAGCGGTAGGTGATGCGACCTTTGGTGAGGTCGTAGGGGGTCAGCTCGACGAGGACGTCGTCGCCAGCCAGCACGCGGATGCGGTTCTTGCGCATCTTGCCGGCGGTGTGACCGAGAATCTCGTGGTCGTTTTCAAGCTTGACGCGGAACATGGCGTTCGGCAACAGCTCGGTTACCGTACCACGCATCTCGAGAACTTCTTCTTTAGCCATTCTTGCTCCTGGACAGTGCCAATAACGGCGCTGGGACCAGGCCCACGCCGTTCAAGTTTCATAAACGCGGGACATACATGATCCGATTGCGGCAGAAATGCAACATTTTTGGCGCGCCCGGACGCAGGCTGCCCGCATCAACAATAGAGGATCGCCCGAAAGTGTGGCCTTGCGGACACGGGGATAGGGTGCGTGACGCGCCGCCCAAGGGATGTGTCACATTGGCGCCGCGCGGGCTTAACTGAAGTGGAAGCGATCCGCGATGCGGACTTCAAGGTGATCCCGCACCAGCCGGTAGCTGTCTATCACGCGGTCGCGGTGGCCTTCGGCGTCGCCGGGATCGGGGGTCGCCCAATATTCGAGCTTGGGATTATCGGCGCCGAGCGTGCGGGCAAGCTTCATGTGGCTTTCGGGCGTCAGCGCCACCACAAGGTCGAAATCGGCGGGATCGACTTCCGATAGCGTTTTCGGGGCATGGTCGGCGATATCGATATCGTCCTCCGCCATCACCGAAACGGTGAAGGGGTCGGCAGCACCCGCGATCAGGCCGACCGATTCGACAAACATGCGCCGCCGCGCCAGCTTCTGGGTGATGGCCTCGGCCATCGGGCTTCTCACGGAATTCTGGTTGCAGACGAAAAGGACGCTTTTCGGGTGCAGGAATGTCATAGCGGGCCTCGGCCTTCCTTCAGGTGCAGGACGCAGATCAGCGTGAACAGGCGGCGGGCCGTCTGCATGTCGATTTCTATCTTGCCGTCGAGACGCTCGCGCAACAGCTCGCTGCCCTCGTTGTGGACGCCGCGGCGCCCCATGTCGATCGCTTCGATCTGCGACGGGCTGGCCGAACGGATGGCCTCGTAATAGCTGTCGCAGATAGCGAAATATTCGCGGATGATGCGGCGAAAGGGCGTCATGGCGAGCCGGAAGCTCATGAGGTCCGATCCGTCTGAGGCGCGCACGTCAAACCCCAGCCGTCCTTCGATGGTGGAAAGGTGCAGCTTGTACGGGCCTTCGTAAGTCTCGTCTGCCGATTTCAGGAGGGCGAAGCTGTTTTCCTCCAGAAGGTCGAAGATGGCGATCCGGCGCTCATGCTCGACATCGGCGCTCCAGCGGGCGACCGTCGAATCGTCAAGCGTGACATCGATGAGCCGGTGATCCGCCATCTAGCCTCCCTGCTTTTCCGGCAGCCGGATGGCAACCGACAGCGCATGGGCGCCCAAACCCTCGGCTTCGGCGAGCTTCACGGCCGCGGGGCCGATGGCCTGCAGGCCTTCATCGCTCATCCGGACAAAGGTAGTGCGCTTCATGAAATCATAAACCGAAAGGCCCGACGAAAAACGCGCAGTGCGCGAGGTCGGCAGCACGTGGTTCGGCCCGGCGATATAGTCGCCGATGGCCTCGGGCGTCAGGCGGCCGATGAAGATGGCACCGGCGTGGCGCACGCGGGCGGCAAACGCGTCTGCGCCCTCGATAGCCAGCTCCAGATGCTCGGCGGCGATCCGGTCGATAAGCGGCAGGGCCGCATCGAAGCTATCAACGGTGATGATGGCGCCGTTCGCCTCCCAGCTTTCGCGGGCGATGGCCGCACGCGGCAGGGTGGCGAGATGGGCATCAACGGCTACGGCCACAGCGTCCGCAAAGGCCACGTCATCGGTGATCAGGATCGACTGGGCGGCGGTATCATGCTCGGCTTGGCTCAGGAGATCAGCCGCAATCCAGGCGGGGTCGTTGCGGTTGTCAGCCACGACGAGAATCTCCGACGGCCCGGCAATCGAATCGATTCCGACCGTGCCGAAAACCTGCCGTTTGGCTTCCGCCACAAAGGCATTGCCGGGGCCGACGATCTTGTCCACCGGGGCAATCGTTGCGGTGCCGAAGGCAAGCGCCCCCACAGCCTGCGCGCCGCCCACCCGGTAAATCTCGGTCACGCCCGCTTCGCGCGCGGCGGCAAGGACAAGGGGGTTGGTCACGCCCTCAGGCGTCGGCACCACCATCACGACACGTTCGACGCCGGCCACAGCGGCCGGGATCGCATTCATCAGCACGCTCGACGGATAGCTCGCAAGGCCGCCCGGCACATAAAGCCCGGCGGCATCGACGGCAGTCCAGCGTTCACCCAGATGGATGCCGGCGTCATCGGTGAAGCCAAAGCCGGTTGGCCGCTGGCGTTCATGATAGGCGCGAATGCGGGCGGCGGCGAGGCGCAGGGCCGCGAGCGTTTCAGCGTCGACCGCTTCCACCGCCGCATCAAGCTCAGCGGCAGTAATCGCAAGACCATTTGTTTCGACGTCGAAACGATCAAACCGGCGGGTGTAGGCGGCAAGTGCCGCGTCACCGTTTGCCTTCACATCAGCAAGGATCGTGGTCACGGTGTCGCGCACGTCAGGCGCACTTTCACGCTTCAGCGACAGCAGCGTGCGGAAATGCGCCTCGAACTCGCGCTCGTTTATATCAAGCCGCCGCGCCACCGACTGCCTCCCTGAAACGTTCGATCCAGTGGCTGAGGGCCGCCGGGCGGGTCTTGAAAGCCGGGCGGTTGACAACGAGCCGCGAGGACACGTCGGCGATCACCGAAACTTCCTTCAGGCCGTTGGCCTTGAGCGTGCCGCCGGTGGAGACGAGGTCAACGATGCGTTTGGAAAGGCCCAAGGACGGTGCCAGTTCCATCGCGCCATTCAGCTTGATGCATTCGGCCTGCACGCCGAGCCCGGCGAAATAGGCGCGGGTCAGGTTCGGATATTTGGTGGCGACCCGGATGTGCGAATGGGCGCGGGGGTCATCGTCCGCTTCCTCGACCGGCATGGCGAGCGACAGGCGGCAATGGCCGATCTTGAGGTCGAGCGGCGAATAAAGATCCGCATAATTGAATTCGGTCAGCACGTCATTGCCGACGACACCCATGTGTGCGGCGCCGAAGGCCACGAAGGTGGCAGCATCGAAAGCGCGCACGCGGATGATCGAAAGCCCCGGCACGTTCGTCGCGAACTCCAGCTGGCGGGATTTCGGGTCGTCGAACGCGGCTTCCGGCTCGATGCCGGCAGCGCGGACAAGCGGCATCACTTCATCAAGGATGCGACCCTTGGGGAGGGCGAGGACAAGTTTTTCCGGGGCGGCCATAGGGGGCTCTTCCAATCCGTTCAGTCAATCAATCATGGTTCGGGCGGGCACCGGCGGGCCATGGCTCCGAGAGGTCGTTCATCAGCCCGTCGATACAGTCGGCCTTCAGACGCACCGATGAGCCACCCGCGAAGGTCAGCACGATTTCGAAGGCTTCGTCAATCGCTTGCGCATCGATGGCGAGAAGGGCGCCGATGGCATCGGGGTCGCCAAGGGCGATATTCTTCGTTGTTGCCGCCGTCACATCATTCAGATGGAAGCCGGTGCGCACGCGCTCCCCCTTTGCCCCGACAAGGCGGGAAAAGAAGCCGGGGGCCGCTTCGTGCCGGTAGCGGTTGCCGATGAGGGCAAAGCGGCGGGCCTTTGCGTCAAAGGCCATGTCAACGGCGGCCACCACGCAGTCCTGCATCAGCGCGGAGGCGACGGACAGGTCTTTCCCGTCGGTGATCCTGAGTTTCAAAGTTTCGGGCATTCGGCCTTACAATTCCTGAACAGAGCGTATCGAATGCCGGTGAATGTAGGGTCAGCCGGGCACGCGATCAACATCGGCGCCAACGCCGCGCAATTTTTCTTCGAGCCGCTCATAGCCGCGGTCAAGGTGATAGAGGCGGTTGACGGTCGTTTCACCGCTTGCCACGAGGCCGGCGAGAGCGAGCCCCATCGAGGCGCGAAGGTCGGTCGCCATCACCGGGGCGGACTTCAGCTTCTGCACGCCGCGCACGGTGGCGCTTGCCCCCGTCACGGTGATGTCGGCGCCAAGGCGGCACAGTTCCGGCACATGCATGAAACGGTTCTCGAAGATGGCTTCGGTGATGATGCTGGCACCGTCTGCCACGGTCGCAAGCGCCATGAACTGGGCCTGCATGTCGGTCGGGAAGCCGGGGAAAGGCTGGGTGACGATATTGAAACCCTTGATGCCGCCTGCGCCCGCCTTCACGCGCACGCCGTCAGCCTTTTCTTCCACAATGGCGCCGGCCTCGCGCAGCTTGTCGAGGATCGCGCCCATGTCGTGGGCAACCGCGCCTTCAAGGAAAACATCGCCGCCGGTCATGAGGGCGGCGACCGCGTAGGAGCCCGCTTCGATCCGGTCCGGCATCACCGTATGGGTGCAGCCATGCAGGCGGTCCACCCCTTCGATGGTGATCGTCTCGTGCCCCGCGCCGGTGATTTTTGCGCCCATCGCATTCAGGCATTTGGCGAGATCGACGATTTCGGGCTCGCGCGCCGCATTTTCGATGGTTGTGGTGCCCTTGGCGAGGGTAGCCGCCATCAGGGCGTTTTCGGTGGCGCCTACGGACGCAAACGGGAAGCGGATCAGGCCGCCGGTCAGCCCGCGCGGGGCGGAGGCGCGCACATAGCCTTCTTCAAGGTCGATCTCGGCGCCAAGGGCGGCGAGCGCCTTCAGGTGCAGGTCGATCGGCCGGTTGCCAATGGCGCAGCCGCCGGGCAGGCTGACGATGGCCTCGCCGGCGCGGGCGACAAGGGGGCCAAGCACGATGATCGAGGCGCGCATCTTGCGGACGAAATCATAGGGCGCCACCGTGTCGTTGATCTCGGCAGCCGAAAAGGTCAGGCTGCGGCCCCGGATGCGCCCGCCCTGGCCGGCAGCGATGGTGATCGCCACCCCCATGTGATTGAGAAGGTCGGCAAGCGTGTTGATATCCGCGAGCCGCGGCAAGTTTTCCAGCGTCACCGGCTCCTCGGTGAGGAGCGGGGCGCACATCAGGGGAAGTGCGGCATTCTTGGCGCCCGATACAGGGATCGTCCCTTCGAGCCTTTTTCCGCCCCTGATGACCAGCTTTTCCACGTTTCTTCTCCTCGCGCGATTGATTGGCGACGCGCACATTGCCCCGACATAGCGGCAGGACGGGGGCAGCGCAAGGGCGGAAGCGGGGCCGCTGTCAGCCTTTTAGGGCGCGTCGCAGCTTGCGCCACAGCCGGACGGGGAGCGGCTTGCGGCGTTTGCGTGATGCCATGACCAGCCGGTCTGCAAAGCTTGGCAGCTCCCCCCCGTCCTTCAGGAGGAACGGCTTGTCAGCCTCGGTGCGGCGGCGGTTATAGTTTTGCTGCCACCAATGGTCGCCGGTTGGCGTGAAAGTGCGGGCATCGGTGCGGCGGAAGATTGCCGTTGTCTGCGACAGCTCGACCAGATCCCACATGGCATCTTCCTGCAGGAAATCGGCCATCCGCCCGATGGTGGCGATCTGCACGTCGTCGATGATCAGCAGGCCGCCCTTCCGGATATGAGGATAGAAATAATAATATTCGATTTCGGGGAAGGGGTAGCCGTGGGGCCCATCGATCAGGACGCAGTCATAGGGGCCTTCATGCACATGCGTCGGCAGCGTCAGTTGGGTTGGCCCGAAGACGGGATTGATGACCGCCGGTTTGGTGAAAGACGAAGTTTCGAAATATCTCACGCTCGACCGGTCCCCTTCGTCGCGGTCGTCGAGACAGAAGACCGTATGACGCTTGGAGAAGTTCGAGAAAAGGATAGTCGAACGCCCGCAGCCGGTTTCGGCGGTGCGCTTCATGCCTTCGGGCAGAAGGGCTTCGATGCGGGCAAGGGTCTGGTAGCGAAGGCCGCCGGCATGATGAACGAGGCGGGCTGCTTCGGAGGCTTTGATCTGGTCGGTAAGGAGCATGATTTTACTGTCGCTTTGACAATCGTGACGGATGGAGGCAGCTGCGACGGTCACTTGCGTTTGGCCAAGGGGAACCTTATGCAACTATTTGTTGTGCAAAGCAACAAACTTGCAGCTTCAGTGAGCCAGAGCCAAGCCTCACGCCCAGCGCCCGTGACAGGTGTGACCCCTGCCGTGTCAGAGGCTGGCGAGTTTTGCTACCGCATATTGTGGCAGGCGGGGCGGAATGTCGGTCCGCTCGAGCGGTACACCGAAATAGTCCCAGCAGATGCTTTGCGGGCGCCAGTCGTCCCGCGTGAAAGGCACGCCCCCGATGGAATACAGGGCATAACCATGCGCTTCGAAGAAGCCGAAGAAATCCTCGCGGTTGAACCCATAGAGATTGCCGGAGGCCTGCCGTCCGCACTCGAATGCAAGGAAGGGGCGGGAGCGGTCGAGTGTGCGGGTTGCGCCGCGCAGGGCATCGAACTCGCCCCCTTCCAAGTCGAGCTTGATGAAAGCCACCTTGCCGAAGAAGCGGGGCACCAGATCGTCAAGCAATACCTTACGGACAGTGATTGTCTCGCGTCCGCCTTCGGCGTCGTCAAAGGGCGTCTGGCGCCGTTCGAGCCCGCTGTAGGCCGGGAAGTCGCGGAAGGCCACGAAGGATGCCTCGCCGCGGCTGTGGCTGAGGGCGACCGGATGCTGTTTGACATTGCGGATGTGGCGCTTTTTGAGTTCACGCTCAAGGCGTTCATGCAGCCACGGCAGCGGCTCCACCGCATGGACATGGCCCCGCTTGCCGACGATATTCGACAGGGGGAAGAGATGGCGGCCGATATGGGCGCCGCCATCCACCACGCGGTCGCCGGGTTTCAGAATGTCGGTGTAGGCAAGTTCAAGGACGTCTTCAAGCAGCCCGCCATAGTTCAGGTCTCGCGCATCTGCTGCAGCCTTCAGGCTGACGAGGGAGGTTTCATCCATGATGTCAGAGTTTCGGCAGGGTGACGCCGGTCTGACCCTGGTATTTGCCCGCGCGCATCTTGTAGCTCACTTCGCACGGCTCGTTGCCTTGCAGGAACAGGAACTGGCAGGCGCCCTCGTTGGCGTAAATCTTGGCAGGGAGCGGCGTGGTGTTTGAAAATTCGAGCGTCACATGGCCTTCCCAGCCGGGCTCCAACGGCGTCACATTCACGATGATGCCGCAGCGGGCGTAGGTGGATTTGCCAAGACAGATCACCAGCACATCTTCAGGCACCCGGAAATATTCAACCGTGCGGGCGAGGGCAAAGCTGTTCGGCGGGATGACGCACACGTCCGTTTCGCGGTCCACAAAGCTTTTGGGATTGAAATCCTTGGGGTCCACCACGGCCGAATCGACATTGGTGAAAATCTTGAATTCGCGCGATACGCGGGCGTCATAGCCATAGGAAGACAGGCCATAGGAAATGTTGCCCTCGCGCACCTGACGGTCGGCGAAAGGCTCGATCATGCCTTTCTCGAGCGACATTTGACGGATCCATTTGTCCGACATGATGGCCATCGATATTCCCCCTCTAGACGTTCATTTGCCGTCGTCCACGTCATCGCGGTCGCGGGCCTGTTCCTTGCGGCGCCGGAGATTGGCCCGAAGCGCTTCGGCGAGCCGGGCTTCACGCTCGGCGGCCTCGCGGGCAGCGTGCGAAAGGGTCGCTTTTGCTTCGGGCTTGTCTGCAGTGCTCATGGCTCAAGCTATGCCCAATGCCCGGCGGATTGACAAGCCCCCGGCTGGGGTTTCGGGCCCGCAGCCCAAGATTCTTTTCAAAGCCTATTGACGGGGCAGCGTTCAAACCTTAGAAGGGCGGCGTTTCGCCTGCCGGGGATTTGTCCCCTGCGATTTATCGGCGGGCCGCTGTAGCTCAGTGGTAGAGCGCGTCATTGGTAATGACGAGGCCGGCAGTTCAATCCTGCCCAGCGGCACCATTCCCCTTCAATCTTGTATCTCCTGCATCCAGCCTGCATGATCTGTCGGTGACTCAAACTATCGACGAAATTGCCGACATGCTATCGGCCCATCTTGAGGCCGTTGCCAGGGAAGCGAGCCGGCAGCCCGGAACTCCCGTGGTGATTGCGCTGGACGGACGCAGCGGTGCCGGGAAATCAACAATAGCGGCTGCGCTCCTAGAATGCCTCGAAGCGGTTGTTTTGTCGGGCGATGACTTTTATGCCGGCGGGACGACGATCCGGACGGATCCGCCGCATGTTCTGGCGGATGTCTGTATCGACTGGCGTCGTCAGGTCGATATCCTGAAGGCTCTGCAAGAAGCTGGAGTGGCGCGCTATCAGCCGTTCGACTGGGAGGCGTTCGATGGCTCCCCGGCAGCGGACACTATCGTCCTGCAGGCAAAGCCCTTCATCATTCTGGAAGGAACCTATTCCGCCCGCCCGGAACTTAGGCACCTTACTGACGTGCTTTGTTTGGTCGAGGTTTCGGACGAGACGCGCATGCGCAGGCTGTTGGCGCGTGAAGGTGCTATCGGGGATTGGGAAAAGCAGTGGCACAGGGCCGAGGACTGGTACTTCGCCAATCTTGCGCCCAATGATGCCTTCGATATTGTCATCTCTGAAAAGGGGTTCGCGAAACGCTGACCGGTTCCTTACCCGAACAAAAAAGCCCCGCCTTTCGAGCGGGGCTTTTGTTTTTCGGGGTTTTGGAGCCGTCGGCGAGGCTCAGGCCTCGGTATATTTCTTGAAATTGTTGAGGATCGCCTGCCAGCCGTTGCGCTGCATCTCGGCCGGATTTTGCGCCTCGGCGTCGAAGGTGGTCGTCACTTTGGTGGCGCCGCCCGTTTCCTCGAAATCGACGACCGCCGCGCGGCCATCGAGCATCGTGTAGGCGATGCGCTTCATCGGCACGACCTCATCATAGATCACTTCGAAATCGAAGCCGAAGCTGCCGTCTTTCGCCTCCATGCGGGCGGAATATTTGCCGCCGGTGCGCAGGTCGTTGGTGGCGTGCGGGCAGCACCAGTCGTCGGACGCGAAGTTCCATTTGGTGATGTGGGCGGGTTCCGTCCAGCATTCCCAAACCTTCGCAGGTGTCGCGTTGATGGTGGCATCGATGGTGATTTTTGTCGCTGTCATGACTCTTTTTATCCAAAGGTTGCGAGAAGCTCGTCGAGCCGCTCAAGGGTGGAGGTAAGGCCTTCCTGCATGCCCATCTGCAGCACGGTTTCAAGCTCGGCAAGCGAACCATAAACCACAAGCGTGCTGACCATGGTGCGGTCGGAAGCAACCTCGGTGAAGGTCACGTCCCAGGTGGAGCGGGGCATGTCCATGTTCGGGGCGCCGGTTTCATCCGAAAAACCGTCATAAGCGCTGTAACCGTCGATCGGGTTGATCGTCCTGTATTCCATCAGGCTCCAGTATTCGTTGCCTTCAGGATCGATCATCGCAAAGTGCCAGTGGCCGCCTTCGCGAAACTCCATCGACTTGGTTTTCGTGGTGAGGGGTTTCGGGGCGAACCAGCGGTCAAGCAGCTCGCTTTTCGTATGGCAGTCCCACACCAGCTGGCGGCCGGCAGCAAATTCGCGCTTCACGGTGACGGTGTTCTTTGCCCTGTCGACAAGGAAATCGAACTGGAGATCAGGCTTCATGGCTTTTTTCTTCCTGCAATATGGCGAGAAGGCTGTCGAGCTGGCTGTAGCGGGTTTCCCAGAGCTTTCTGAACTGTTCGAGCCACATGTCGATTTCCTGCATCTTCTCGAGCTTGAGTTGATAGTGGATTTCCCGCCCTGCCTTTTCCTGATCCAGAAGCCCGCATTCATTGAGGATCTGGATATGTTTGGAGATGGCCTGGCGCGACACCTCGAAATGGTCGGCAAGCGCGTTCGGCGTCATCGCGTGGGCGGCGATCAGCACAATGATGGCCCGGCGGGTGGGGTCGGCTATGGCCTGGAAGATGTCACGTTTCATCGTCGGAACCTCATTGGCAACTGATCGGTTGCATGTTTATATGCAATCATTTGGTTGCGCAACAGAAAAATGCAGCCGTCGGCAAACTGCAGCCGTCGGGGTGTCAGTCCACCGCTTTCAGGAGTTTCGCGTCGAAATAGGCGAGGAGCTTGTCGAGGTCGTGGCCGCGCTTCAGGATCTGGCCGGCGGTGCCGGTGATGCGCCACATGCCTTGCGCGGCGGCAAGGGCGGGTTCCTTGACGATGGTATAAAGCGGCATTTCGCTGGCGCGCCGGAAAATCGAGAAAATGGCGCGATCGGGCAGGTGGTCAATCGCATAGTCTTTCCATTCGCCGGCGGCGACCATGCGGCCATAATAATTAAGAATTTTGGAAAGCTCGGGGCGCAGCAGATAGACCCGGGCGACGGCACGGCCGTTGCCCGGGTGGGAAAACAGCGGTATCGGGTTACTGTCCTCCATACGCTCCCGCAGGTTTCGAAAAGCCGGCGTCCGGCCTTGATGATGGAAAGTTTGCAGCAACCAGCCCGGTTTGGCAAGCTTCGGGGCCTGTGTTGTGGCTTCCTTCTTTCGGCTTGACCTCGGGGCGTGAGGGCGTAGTATATATCAACCTGATATAAAGAAGCCCGCCCAAGCGGGTATGAACGACAGACACAAAGACAAGCGAGGAGACTGCGAAATGACTATGCCCAAAGTTGCCGTTGGCCTGATGGCCGCTGTAGGCGTCGGCGCCCTGCTGATTGCCAGCCCGATTGCGGCGAATGACACCAAGACCGAAACCCGGGATGTTGACGCCTTCACCGAAATCGAGGTGCGTGGCGCCGTGACGCTGGATCTGACCGGCGGCAAGGATCAGAAGGTCACCGTGGAGGCCCCGGCCGACTATATGGAAAAGGTCGTCACCGAGGTGAAAGACGGCAAGCTGATCATCGACATGGAGCGGAACAAGAGCTGGTGGGGCGGCAACGACACGGAGGACGTGACGGTGACCATCACTGTGCCGACGCTCGAAGCCCTTGAAGTGGGCGGCGCGGTTGATGGCAAGCTGAAGGATATCAAGGCTGACAAATTCTCGATCGATGTGGGCGGCGCAGTGAACATTTCGATCGACGGTGAATGCGGGGATCTGGATGTGGATGCGGCCGGTGCGGCCGACCTCGATCTCCGTGATTTCAAATGCAAGAATGCCGATGTTGATATCGCCGGTGCCGGCAATGGCCGCATCTATGCGAGCGAAAGCATCCGCGCCGAGATTTCGGGCGTCGGATCGCTCACCATCTATGGCAAGCCTGCCAAGGTGAAGAAAGAAATCAACGGCATCGGCTCCATCAGCGACGCTGACTGAGGAAGGATCACCCATGACCAGCATTTTCAAGGCCGGCCTTCTGGCCGCTATCATCACTTCGCCCGGCGTTTATGCGGCTGAAAAGGCCGTTACCGAGACGCGCGACCTGGCAAGTTTCACTGAAATCGATGTTGACGGTTCATTCGATGTGTTCGTGAAGGTCGGCCCCGCCCAGTCGGTCAAGGTGACGGCGGACGCCGACATCATCGACCGCGTGGTGACCGAGGTTGACGGCGATGAGCTGACGATCAAGATGAAGCGCGGCAGCTATAACAATATCCGCGAGCTTCGGGTCGATATCACCGTGCCGTCGCTGACCGAAGCCGCGATGAATGGCTCTGGCGATATCGAGGTGGACGGCGCCAAGGGCGACAGCTTCGAACTTTCCGTGAATGGTTCGGGCGATGCGACGCTCAAGAATGCCATGGTCGGCAAGGTCGGGCTTTCGGTGAATGGTTCGGGCGATGTTGATGCGTCCGGCACCTGCACCGAGGTGGAAGCCGAAGTGAACGGCTCGGGCGACGTGGACGCCAGCGGTCTCAAGTGCGAGATCGCGGTGGCGGATGGCAGCGGCTCGGGTGATATCCGCGTGCATGCCACCAAGGAAGTGAAAGCCTCGATGAGCGGTTCGGGCGATATCACCATCACCGGCGCACCTGCCAAGGTGAAAACCAGCGTGAACGGCTCGGGCGACGTTTCGGTCGAATAACCGGTTCGATCTGCAAGATTTTTCCGCCAGTGAGGCTTCGCCGCTTCGCTGGCGGAATTCTTTTCTGCGTCCTTGGAAGGCAGAAAAACGAATTGCCCCAATCTTGCCACAATTGGGCCCGCAGAGGGCCTCAATGCGGGGCGACCATCCAATCGTTGGCCTCGACTGGCCCAGCCACTTGCGAAGGACTGAACCCCTAGCCCCCTCAATCTTCGCATACCCCCGGCTGGGCCAGTTTTACTTTTCTCGACTTTCCCTTTCAGACGGCACTGCTTTTCCGTTAGGCTTCGGCAAACGACCGACGGGGGAGCCATGGTACGTCAATTGTTCGAGCTTTGCGGGCGTGATCCCGCCCTTCGCTTCAGCCCTTATGTGTGGCGGGTCCGGCTTATACTCGAACACAAGGGACTGTCCTTCGAGGGCGTTCCGTGGCGTTTCCTTGATAAGCCGAGCATCGAGCCCGCCGGATCGAAAACCGTCCCGGTGCTGAAGGATGGTGCCCGCTGGGTTGCCGACAGTTTCGATATCGCCTGTTATCTGGATGCCGCCTATCCCGACCGCACGGTGTTTGGCGGGGAAGAAGGCCGCGCACCTGCGCGTTTCTTCAACGAATGGCTCAACCGTACCGTGGTTCTTGGCATCTTCCCGATGATCGTGGCCGATATCGCCTCGGTTCTTGACGAAGAAAATGCCGTTTATTTCCGCCAGACTCGCGAAAAGTATCTCGGGCGCAGCCTTGAAGAGGCGCAGGCCGGGCGCGAGGCTGCCCATGCCCAGTTCCTGAAGGGCCTTGCCCCGGTGCGCGCCACGCTTGAACGCCAGCCCTATCTTGGCGGCAACCGGCCGGGCTTCGCCGACTTCGCCCTGATGGGCACGCTGATGTGGCCGCATGTGGTGAGCAGCTTTGACGTGCTGGAAGGCGCGGGCCCGGTGGCCGACTGGCGTACCCGCATGGACGCAGAGATGGGCGGCGTGATGAACCGGGCAACACGGGCCTAAACCGGGGTGGGGACTTGCAAGCCCACCCGCCTTGGCCTATCTAGCGAAACAGAGCGGCAGGCCCCTGCCGACCCACAGTCAATCGGGGGATTAGACGGATGGATGTGCTTCTCGAAGCGCGAGACCTGAAGAAACACTTCGGGCCGCTTCGCGCCGTGGATGGTATCTCGCTTTCTGTGAAGAAGGGCGAAGTGCTGGGTTTCCTCGGCCCCAACGGTGCCGGTAAAACTACCACTATGAAAATGCTGACAGGCTTTCTGGCGCCAAGCGCCGGATCGGCCATTGTTTGCGGTGAAACGGTCACGGCCGGCAATGCCGCCGCGCGCCGCCGCATCGGCTACCTGCCGGAAGGCGCGCCGCTTTACGGCGACATGACGCCTGCCGGCTTCCTCGCCTTCATCGCCGCCGCCCACGGGATCGAAGGGGCAGTTGCGGAAAAAGCGGTGCGCGATGCCGCCGGTGCTGTGCAGCTTGAAAAGGTGATGGAACAGCGGATCGAAACGCTGTCCAAAGGCTTCAAGCGCCGGGTGGGGCTTGCCGCCGCCATCCTGCATTCCCCTGATGTGCTGATCCTGGATGAGCCGACCGACGGCCTTGACCCCAACCAGAAGCATGAAGTGCGCCGCCTGATTGGCGCCATGTCGGCCGAGCGCGCCATCATCATCTCGACCCATATCCTTGAAGAGGTCGAGGCGCTGTGCAGCCGCGCCGTGATCATCAACGCCGGGCGCATTGTCGCGGACGGCACGCCCTCGGCCCTGAAGGCGCGGTCGATCTATGTCGGTGCCGTGACCATGCTGGTGCCCTCGGCCGATGCCGATGCCATTGTGAATGCTGCCAAGGCGCTTGATGGTGTGGCAGGCGTGGAAGCAGCGGGTGAGGGCGACCGTACCCGGCTGACGATCCTCGCCAAGCCCGCAGCCCAGATCGCCGATCCGGTCGGTGACCTGGTCGCCAAGCACGGCTGGCATGTCAGCCAGTTTTCGGTTGATGGGGGCCGGCTGGACGATGTGTTCCGCAGCGTGACGACGGGGAAGGCAGCATGAAGGATATGATGACCATCTTCCGGCGCGAGTTCGCGAGCTATTTCGCCACGCCGCTCGCTTATGTGTTCCTTGTGATCTTCCTTGTGATGCAGGGGCTTTTTACCTTCTATGTCGGCCAGTTTTACGAGCGCGAGCAGGCTGACCTTGTCTCCTTCTTCGCCTACCATCCGTGGCTTTACCTGTTCCTTGTGCCGGCCATCGGCATGCGGCTCTGGGCCGAGGAACGCAAGTCGGGCACGCTTGAACTGCTCCTTACCCTGCCGGTAAATACGAGCGCGGTGATTGCCGGCAAGTATCTCGCGGCCTTCGCCTTCACGGGCCTGGCGCTTGCGATGACGCTGCCGATCTGGATTACCGTCAACTGGCTCGGCGACCCCGATAACGGAGTGATCGTGACGGGCTATCTTGGCTCGCTCCTGATGGCTGGTGCCTATCTTGCCATCGCGGCGGCCATGTCGGCGCTGACCAAGAACCAGGTCGTGGCCTTCATCCTTGCCGTGTCCGTCTGCTTCCTTTTCATGGTGTCGGGCCTGCCGATGGTGCTGGATACCGCAGGCGGCATCCTGCCCGGGCCGCTCGTCGGCGTGGTCGCCAACCTGTCGTTCCTCGCGCATTTTGAAAATCTGCAGAAGGGTGTCGTCGGCCTTTCCGACGTTGTCTATTTCCTCACCGTGATCGCCCTGTGGCTCGGCATCAACCGGGTGATCGTTGAAAGCAAGCGGGAGGCCGGTTGATGGGTAACCTTATGTCCAGACTGACGACGCGCCCCGGCGCGCTCATTGCCCTGATGGTGCTTCTGTTCCTGTCGGTCACGATCCTTGGCGACCGCTTCCTGCGCGGGGTCAGCCTCGATCTTACCGAAGACGGGCTCTATACCCTGTCGGATGGCACGATCGAAACGATCGAGGCATTGGGCGAGCCCGTGACCTTCGACCTCTATTTCTCCCGCGCGCTCGCCACGCCCTATCCGCAACTTCTGTCGTTCGGCAAGCGGATCGAGGATCTGGTGGCCACACTTGCCAGTCGGTCCGGCGGCAAGATCATCCTGAATGTGATCGAGCCCGAGCCCTTCTCGGAAGACGAGGACCGCGCGGTGGAAGCCGGCCTCAAGGGTGTGCCGCTTACCGATGGCTCGACGCTCTATCTGGGCCTTGCCGCGCGCAACGCGGTGGACGGTGAAGCCTCGATCCCCTTCTTCAGCCAGGAACGCGAGCAGTTCCTTGAGTACGATCTCGTCA
Source organism: Pseudokordiimonas caeni (assembly GCF_026719705.1). GTDB lineage: Bacteria > Pseudomonadota > Alphaproteobacteria > Sphingomonadales > Kordiimonadaceae > Gimibacter > Gimibacter caeni. The sequence continues at coordinate 736,006 of NZ_JAPPRR010000002.1, forward strand.
AACTCATCGGGTCGCTCTCGGACGCCGGCAAGAAACGGCTGACGCTCCTGACGGCTTTGCCCATGCAGTTCGGCCCCGGCGGCCCGCAGGCCATGATGTCGGGTCAGGCGCAGCCTTATGTGCTTTATGAACAGCTTCGCGAATTCTATGACGTGCAGGAAATTGCCGAGGATTTCACCGAAATCCCGACTGAAACCGACGTCCTGATGATCGTGCAGCCACCGGCCTTGAATGACGACCAGCTTTTCGCCATCGACCAGTTCGTGCTGAAAGGCGGTCGGGCGCTGGTGTTTCTTGACCCGCACTCGGAAGCCATGAACCCGCGGGCCATGGCGCCTTCGCCCTCGAACCTGGGGCCGCTCCTGAAGGCCTGGGGTGTGGACATGCCCGAAGGCAAGGTCCTTGGTGATGCCGCGCTTGCCCAACGTGTGCAGATGGGCGGCTATGGCCCCGATTCGGTGAAGGACTATGTTTTCTGGCTGAATATTGGCAAATCGAACCTGAACGGCGACGATGTGGTCACCGGTGCCATCGACACGCTCAATCTGGCAAGCGTTGGTGTGCTGAACCCGGTTGAAGGGGCAACCACGACCGTGACACCGCTCATCACCTCGAGCTCGGCTTCGATGCTGTTCGATGCTGCCCGCGCCGTCGGCATGCCGGACCCGGACGGGCTGATGCGCGACATGGTGTCGGACGGGGAAACCCATATCATCGGCGCTCGCCTCTCGGGCCCCGCGAAATCGGCCTATCCCGACCGCGTGAAGGTGGACGCGCCAACCGTTGATGCCGGCGGCGTGGCCGAAGGCAATATCAATCTGGTGCTGGTGGCGGACAGCGACCTTTTTGACGACCGCTTCTGGGTGCAGGTCCAGAATTTCATGGGCGAACGGATGGCCGTGCCGGTGGCCGGCAACGGTGGCTTCGTGCTGAACCTTGCCGATCATATCGCGGGCTCCGAAGCGCTTCTTGACCTGCGCGCCCGCGGCATCGCCCGCCGGCCTTTCGTGAAGGTGGAGGAAATGCGCCGCGAGGCGGATGCCCGCTACCGGTCGGAGGAGCAGGCGCTTGAAGAAAAGCTGCAGGCCGCCGAACAGCGCCTTGCCGAGCTCGAGGGCCAAGTGCCGGAAGGTCAGGCCGTCTTCTCGCCTGAGCAGGAAGCCGAGATCGAACGCTTCCGCACCGAGCTTGTGGATACCCGCAAGGCGCTGCGGGAAGTGAAGCGGGAACTGCGCACCGAAATCGAAGGCCTTGGCCACCGCCTTGCCTTCATCAACATTGCGCTCATACCGATCCTTCTGGTACTCGCAGCACTCGGCCGGGCTTATGTCCGGCGCCGCCGGATCACCGGTTGAAGGGAAGAGAGATGACCGAACGCACCACCAATATCCTTGGCTGGCTGACCCTTGTGGCCGTGCTGGCGGCTATCTGGGTCCTGTTCGGGGAAGACCCGACTCGCGAGCATGGCGCCCGTGGCGAGCCGACCTTCCCGGGGCTCGAAGCCACCATCAACGAGGCGGTGAAGGCCAAGGTATGGACGAAGGACGGCAAAGGCCATGTCACCCTCAATAAGGGTGACGCTGGTTGGACCATCGAGGAACGCGGCGGCTATGCGGCGGACGACGCCAAGGTTCTCACCTTCCTGCGCGGCCTTGTCACCTCCACCCGGCGCGAACCCAAGACGGGCAGCGAAAGCGGGCTCAAGGAAGTGGGCCTCGGGCCCGACGCGCCTGCCATCGAGGTGATGGGCGCGAACGACAAGATGCTGGCCACCTTCAAACAGGGCAAGCGCCGCGCGCATCCGGATGGCAAGTCGCTCACCTATGTGATCCGCCCGGATGAGGAACGTTCTTGGCTCGTCACCGACCTGGCCGAGGTGTCGGCCGATCCCGCCTTCTGGATCGAACCGCAGGTGTTCGACATCAAGGAAAGCCGCGTGGCGGAAGTCACCCTTTCGGGCGTGACCCTGTCGCGCGGCCTTGATGCCACCGATTTCAGCGTGCTGACGGCGCGTGAGGATGAAAAGCCGGCAGGGGCGTGGGAACTGCGCGAACCTGCCCATATCCTGACGGCGCTGACGGCCACGGACGTGCGCTCGTTCGAGGGGCTGGAAGCCGCCCCTGTGCAGACAGTGTCGCTTAAAACCTATGACGGCCTCACCATCATGCTGGAGCTTTATGCGCTCGATGACGCCACCTGGGCACGGCCGGTTGCCTTCTTCGATCCCTCGGCGCGCGATCAGGGCGAGCCCGGTATCCTGCCCGACGCACCCGAAGATGGTGCCGCCGAGGCGGAGGCCATCAAGGCACGGGTGAACGGCTGGCTTTACAGGCTTGCCGAGGCTGACGCCAAGGTGCTTCTGAAGGACCGGTCGGGCTTTGTGACCGAGACGAAGGTCACCTCTTCCCTCGGCCAGTCTTGAATCCGCGAAAGCGTTCCCTAAATCGGGGGCATGGAGTGGCGAACGCCATTCCGGCCCCTTTCCATTTTTGACGAGATAACCCGAGGACAGATATGGCTGACGATGTAAAACAGGCAGCAGAAGCCAAAGAAACCCGTGGCTTCGAGGCAGAAGTCTCGCGCCTGCTGCATATGATGGTGCATTCCGTTTATTCGGACCGCGAGATTTTCCTGCGCGAGCTGATTTCGAACGCGTCGGACGCGTGCGACAAGCTGCGCTATGAAGCGCTGACGAACCCCGCGCTCACCGCTGACGACCCGGCCTTCAAAATCGCCATCACTGTGGATGAAGCGGCCCGCACGCTGACGGTTTCCGATAACGGCGTCGGCATGAGCCATGATGACCTGATCGCCAACCTCGGCACCATCGCGCGCTCGGGCACCGCGGGCTTTGCTGAGAAGCTGACCGGTGACGCCAAGAAGGACGTGCAGCTGATTGGCCAGTTCGGTGTCGGCTTCTATTCCGTCTTCATGGTCGCCGACAAGGTGACCGTGACCTCGAAGCGTGCCGGCGAGGATGTGGCGCACGTATGGGAAAGCAGCGGCGAGGGTTCCTACACCGTGGCACCGGCCGGGAAAGCCACACGCGGCACCGATATCGTGCTGCATATCAAGGAAGACGCCGACGAATTCCTGAAGAAATTCCGGCTCGAGACCATCATCCGCACCTATAGCGACCATATCGGCGTGCCGATCACGCTGGCGGTGAAGGCGAAGGACCAGGCGGAAGAGGCGGAAGCCGCTGCCGTCAACGAAGGCTCCGCTCTCTGGACCCGCCCGAAGGCGGATGTGACGGAAGAGCAATACAAGGAATTCTACCACCATGTCGCCCATGCGTGGGACGATCCGGCCCTGACGCTGCATTACAAGGCCGAAGGCATGCAGGAATATACCGTGCTTCTGTATGTTCCGGGCGCCTCGCCGATGGATCTTTTCGATCCCGCCCGCAAGCCCAAGGTGAAGCTTTATGTGAAGAAGGTCTTCATCACCGATGATACGGGCGAGCTGATCCCCGGCTGGCTGCGCTTCCTGAAAGGTGTGGTCGATAGCCAGGACCTGCCGCTCAATGTCAGCCGCGAGATGCTGCAGAATAATCCGCTTGTCACCCGCATGTCGAAAGCCATCGTCAAGCGCGTGCTGGGCGAACTTGAAAAGCTTGCGGAAAGCGACAAGGACAAGTTCGAGGCCATCTGGGCGAACTTCGGCGCCGTCCTCAAGGAAGGCATCTACGAAGATTTCGAGCGTCGCGAGCAACTGCTGAAACTCGCCCGCTTCAAATCGACGAATGGCGACGGCTGGACCACGCTTGCCGATTATGTCTCGCGCATGAAGGAAGGCCAGAAGGCCATCTATTATGTCACCGGCCCCGACGAGGCCGCCGCGCGCCGCCTGCCCCAGCTTGAGGGCTTCAAGGCCAAGGGCGTTGAAGTGCTGGTGCTCGCTGATGCGGTTGACGAATTCTGGCTGCAGATGGTGACGGAACATGAAGGCCATGCCTTCCAGTCGATCACCCGAGGCGGCTGTGACCTCAAGGACATCAAGGGCGAGGACAAGCCGGAAGATGCCGGCAAACCCAAGGCTACCGAAGGCGCGATGACGGCGCTGACCGTGCTGATGAAGGAAGTGCTCGGCGACACCGTGAAGGAGGTGCGCGCTTCCGACCGCCTCATCGAAACGCTAGCCTGTCTTGTCGCTGACGAAAGCGCGATGGACATGCATCTCGAACGCTTGCTGAAGGCGCACAAGAAGCTCGATCACCTGTCGGCCCGCATTCTGGAAGTGAATCCCGGCCACCCGCTGATCGTCGCGCTCGCCGCCAAGGCCGGCGACAAGGGCGCCGCCGACAGCCTGAAGGATGCCGTGCATCTGGTGTATGATCAGGCGCGCATTCTGGAAGGCGAAGTGCCCGAAGATCCGACAGCTTTCGCCCGCCGCGTAGGTGAGGTGATGGTCAAGGCGCTTGGCTGATCGGCAATAATTGCCTGCGAAGTGGGTGGCACAAGTTGCCGCCCTGCAGAAATTGCCTATATCGAAAAACATGAGTCGGAACGGGGTGTTACAGCGCCCCGTTTCTTTTTGCGCGGATTCCTGCGGGGAATCTGAAAATGAATCACTTTTTTGAGATCGGCATAGTTATTGCTTAAAATTTTAACGGAGCAGTATGCCCCGCAGACAGAATGTCAACCCGCCGCCGAACGCGGTAAACGAGCAGTAGCTTAATGTTCTCGGTGAACACCAACGCAGGGGCGCTTAAATCCCTGCAAAATCTGAACACGACGAGCGGCCTTCTGGACCGCACCCAGGGTCGTGTGAACACCGGACTGAAGGTCGCATCCGCCAAGGATAACGCGGCCGTTTTTGCTATTGCCCAGACCATGCGTGGCAATCTCGCTGGCCTCAGCGCAGTTCAAAACTCGCTTGACCGGGCCATGTCGACCCTCGATGTCGCCATCGCCGGCGCTGAAGCAATTTCCGATCTTCTCATTGAAATGAAAGAAAAGGCAGTTGCCGCCAAGGACCCGGGCCTTGATGCCGACAGCCGCACGTCGCTCAGTGATGACTTCGTGCAGTTGCGCGACCAGATCGAAAGCATAGCCCGTAACGCATCCTTCAACGGCACGAACCTGCTGACAGGCGACAGTCTCGCAGCCATTACCGATGAAAGCGGCACGTCTGCCAATACGATCACCGGTACCTTCGCGGAACTCACCCTGAGCGCCCTCAGCCTGAACGAGACAAACCTGACGACTATTCCCGCAACGTCCGTCAGCGGAACCGTTGAATCGCTTGCAGGACAGAATCTTTTTGCCAACTCGGATTCGGACTTTCTGGCAGCGCTCGTCAATCTGGAGAATGCCAACGGCGGAAATCTTGGGGGCGAGAATATCAATACGGGAACGTTCGCCACCAGCAACAACGATGGTCAGGCATTCGACACCGATTATGTGGACGCCGTCTTCGCTGCACTGGGCGTTTCGAATCAGTATGATTCGGCGAAGCTAGACGGATTTTCCCCCTTTGAAATCGATTTCTCCGCAAGTTCGACCATTCATCTGGTAAGGGACGGTGCTTCCTCCTATCTGGTGAATGGCGACCCGACAGCGGGTGCTGGTTCGGCTGATAGCCCAGAGGCAGCCGGGAATGCCCTGACCAAGATCGAAACAGCCATCGATACCGTTAATACGGCGCTCTCTAAGCTTGGCTCAACCGCCAAGCGGCTGGAAATCCAGAAGGGCTTCACGACCAAGCTTTCGGATGGCATTGATGTGGGGATCGGCAATCTGGTGGATGCTGACCTCGCCAAGGAAAGCGCCCTCTTGCAGGCGTTCCAGACGAAGCAGCAGCTTGGCCTGCAGGCGCTGGGTATTGCCAACCAGGCGCCGCAGTCGGTCCTCAGCCTCTTCAGCTAAAAGCTCTCTCTGTCGGTTATAACGGAAACGCGCCCTTCGAGACGCCCTTCGGGCTCCTCAGGGCGAGCGGTGCAGCATGGAATGCCGTTCGGTCTGAGGAACGGCGAAGCCGTGTCTCGAAGACCGCAGCGTTGGGCGCCTCAGTCGGGGTAAAGCCCGGCATGCCTGAGCACCCGACCCGCCAGATACAACGATCCCGCAATCATCACGAACGGAGCTTCGCCGGGCTTCGTGGTGGCCGATACCATGCCAAGGGCGGCAGGCACATCGCGCGCCACAGTGCCGCTGATGCCGATGTCGGTGGCGGTGGCGGCGATATAGGCGGGGTCCACAGCTGCCGTTTCACCCTCGATGGGCACAGCAATCACGCGCGAGACAAGGCCGGCAAGCGGCTTCAGGAAGCCCGCCACATCCTTGGTGTTGATCATCCCCATCACAAGCGTGACGGGGCGGGATACGGGGTCCGCCCCCTGCAGCACGGGGCGCAGGATGCCGGCAGCGGCCGGGTTATGACCGCCATCAAGGATCAGCGTGGCGCCTTCGGGCAATAGCGTGTGCAGGTTGCTGCCGGCGAGATCCTGCAGGCGCGCGGGCCAGCGCACCCAGCCCATGCCGGCACGGATGGCTGCATCGGTCAGGCGCAGGGCCTTTTGCGTGCGGGCAATGGCAACGGCGAGCCCGGCGTTGTTGATCTGATGCAGGCCCTTCAGGGATGGCAGCGGCAGGATCAGCTTGCCCATCTCGTCGCGGTAATGGAAGCTGTCGCCGGTCTCCGCAGGCGCCGCGTGCCAGTCAGTCTTGAAGAATTTGGCCGGTGCTTTCAGCCCCTGTGCAGTTGCCTTGATCACCTGGTTCGCGGCACCGAGCTGCGGGCCAACCAGCACCGGCACGCCCGCCTTGATGATGCCGGCCTTTTCGCCCGCGATCGCCTCAATCGTTTCACCCAGATACTGCTGGTGATCGAAGCTGACGGGCGTGATGGCGCAGGCGATGGGCTTTTCAATCACGTTGGTGGCATCGAGCCGCCCGCCAAGGCCAACCTCCAGAATGCACAGGTCAGCCGGCACGCGCGAGAAAGCGAGGAAAGCGGCGGCGGTTGTCACCTCGAAAAAAGTGATGGGGTCGCTGCCGTTCGCAGCCTCGCATTCCTCAAGAAGCGCGGTCAGCGCGTCTTCCTCGATCAGCTTGCCGGCGACGCGGATGCGTTCGGCAAAGCGCACGAGATGCGGCGACGTGTAGACATGCACGCGGTAACCGGCGGCCTCCGCAATGGCGCGGAGCGTGGCGGTTGTCGATCCCTTGCCGTTGGTGCCGGCAATATGCACGACAGGCGGCAGCTTCTTTTCAGGGTTGCCGAGCCGGTCCAGGAGACGGGTCAGCCGGCCGAGCGACAGGTCGATCAGCTTCGGATGCAGATGCATGAGCCGCGCAAGCACGGTGTCGCTGCCGGTCGTATCCATCTGGGCGGGCCCTCGTTCGGGCGGAAGGTCGGGTGAGCTTACCCTTATTCCGCAGCGGCGCGGCGACGATACTGGCCGCCCATGACAAGTTTGAGAATGGTGGCAAGTTCGTCCTTCAGCGCATGGCGGTGCACCACACGGTCGACCATGCCGTGATCCTTCAGATACTCGGCGCGCTGGAAGCCTTCGGGCAATTTTTCGCGGATCGTCTGTTCGATCACGCGGGGGCCCGAGAAGGCGATCATGGCGCCGGGTTCGGCGAGCTGGATATCGCCGAGCATGGCGTAGGAGGCCGAAACACCACCCGTCGTGGGATCGGTGAGGACAACGATGTAAGGCAGGCCCGCTTCGCGCAGCATCTGCAGCGCCACGGTGGTGCGGGGCATCTGCATCAGCGACAGGATGCCTTCCTGCATGCGGGCGCCGCCCGATGCCGTGAACATAACGAAGGGCGCATTCAGCTTCAGCGCCTGACGGGCGCCGGCGATGATGCCATCACCCACGGCCATGCCCATCGAGCCGCCCATGAAATAGAAGTTCTGCACGGCGACAACCGCTTCGGTGCCGCCGATGGTGCCGGAGGCCACCTTGATGGCGTCATCGTCGCCGGTGTCGGCGCGGGCGGCCTTCATGCGGTCGGTATATTTTTTGGAATCGCGGAATTTGAGCGGATCCTGCACGGGGCGGGGCAGGCTCATCAGCTCGAACTTGCCTTCGTCGAACAGCGCGTTGAAGCGGCCGGCAGGGGGCACGCGGTCATGATGATCGCAGTGGCCGCACACATACTGGTTCGCCTCGAAATCCTTCTGGAAGATCATCTGGCCGCAGGCTTTGCACTTGTGCCACAGGTTATCCGGTGTCTCGCGGGAGCTCAGCACCCGCTGGAGTTTCGGTTTCACATAGTTGGTAAGCCAGCTCATGACGGTACCCCTCGAATACTTATACGCGGTGTCTTATCGGCTCTCAGGGCTTGCGGCCCCGGGCCACGCCCGCTTTCAGCCCGGAAACGAATCCGAGCACTTCGCGGACGAGACCATCTGCCGGTTTGCCGTTTTCGTCAAGCCCTGCCTCGATCCGGGAGACGATGGCAGAGCCGACAACAGCAGCGTCGGCATGGGTTGCAACCTCTGCCGCCTGTTCGGGCGTGCGGATGCCGAAGCCCACGGCCACCGGCAGGTCGCTTTGCGCCCGGATGCGGGCCACGGCCGCCGCGATATCGGTGGAAGCTGCCGATTTCTGGCCGGTCACACCCGCGACTGACACATAATAGACGAAACCGCTGGCACCATCGAGGATCGTGGCAAGCCGCGCGTCCGTGGAGGTCGGCGTGGCCAGACGAATGACACTGAGGCCGGCGGCCGTTGCAGGCTCGCGCAGTTCGGCGTCTTCCTCGGGCGGCAGATCGACGATGATCAGGCCGTCCGCACCTGCGTTCACGGCATCCTTCACAAAGGCGTCGATGCCATAGGCCATGATGGGGTTGAAATAGCCCATCAGCACGATTGGCGTTGTGGTATCGCCCTTGCGGAAATCACGAACGAGATCGAGCGTGCGCACCATGCTGGCGCCTGCCTTCAGCGCGCGCCCTGCCGCCTTTTCAATGGCAGGGCCGTCGGCCGACGGGTCCGAGAAAGGCATGCCGAGTTCGATGATGTCGGCACCCGCTTCAGGCAGGCCCTTCAGGATATCGAAGGTGGTGGCATGGTCGGGGTCGCCCGCCACAATGAAGGGGATGAGCGCGGCGCGATTTTCGGCCTTGAGGGCAGCAAAGCGATCAGTCAAACGGGTCATCGGCGGTCCTCAGTCGATTTCGGCGCCAAGCGCCTTGGCAACGGTGAAGATATCCTTGTCGCCACGGCCGGAAAGGTTGAGCACGATCACATGATCCTTCGGCAGGTCGGGCGCGATACGGATGATGTGGGCGATAGCGTGGCTCGATTCCAGGGCCGGAATGATGCCTTCAAGCTCGGCCGTCAGGCGGAAGGCGGCCAGCGCCTCATCGTCGGTTGCCGACACATAATTCACGCGGCCCGCTTCATGCAGCCACACATGCTCGGGCCCGATGCCGGGATAATCGAGGCCAGCCGAGATCGAGTGTGCCTCGGCGATCTGGCCGTCGGGCGTCTGCAGCAGATAGGTGCGGTTGCCGTGCAGCACGCCGGGGGTGCCGCCGCTGATGGAGGCAGCGTGCTGGTCGGTATCAACCCCGTGGCCGGCAGCTTCCACCGCATCCATCACGATCTCGGGCTCGTCGAGGAAGGGATGGAACAGCCCCATGGCGTTCGACCCGCCGCCGACGCAGGCGACCAGACGGTTCGGCAGACGGCCTTCGGCTTCCATGATCTGCTCGCGCGTCTCACGGCCGATGATCGACTGGAAATCGCGAACCATCATCGGATAGGGGTGCGGGCCCGCAACCGTGCCGATGATGTAGAAAGTGTCGTGAACATTGGTGACCCAGTTGCGGAGCGCTTCGTTCATCGCGTCCTTGAGCGTTGCGGAGCCCGAGGTGACGGGCTGGACTTCAGCGCCCAGAAGCTTCATGCGGAAGACGTTCGGCTTTTGCCGCTCGATATCGACGGCCCCCATGAAGACGGTGCATTCAAGCCCGAAGCGCGCGGCGACGGTCGCGGTTGCCACGCCGTGCTGCCCCGCGCCCGTTTCGGCGATTACGCGGGTCTTGCCCATGCGTTTGGCGAGGAGCACCTGCCCGATGGCATGGTTGATCTTGTGGGCGCCTGTATGGTTCAGCTCTTCGCGTTTGAAATAGATCTTGGCGCCGCCCAGATGTTCGGTCAGGCGCTCGGCATAATAAAGCGGGCTCGGCCGGCCGATATAGACGCGGTTAAGCTCGGCCAGTTCCGTCAGGAATGCGGGGTCTTCTTTCGCCTTCGCATATTCCTTCTCGAGATCAAGCAGGAGGGGCATCAGGGTTTCGGAGACATAACGGCCGCCGTAGGGGCCGAAATGGCCGCGCTCGTCGGGGCCTGTCCTGTAACTGTTCGGGGCGTCCGCCATCGTTTCGTCCTTCGGGGAGAGAGGGTCGCGCTGGGTTTATGCCATGCCTAGATAGGGCTTTTGGCAGCTTTTAGGAAGGCCTCAATCTTCTCGGTCGACTTTTCGCCGGGCGCGGATTCGACGCCCGACGAAACGTCAAGCGCGGGGGCACCGCTCAGGCTGATGGCCTCAGCCACATTTTCCGCCGTCAGGCCGCCTGCGAGGAACCAGGGCAGGGCAATATCCTGACCCTGCATCAGGCCCCACGGGAAACTGACCGCATTGCCGCCGGGCAGGGCATCCGCCGTGGCGGGGGGCTTGGCATCAAAAAGAAGGGCGTCGGCATGGCCGTACCAGCGCCGGGCGTCGGCCACGTCCCCGGCGGTCGCAACAGGCACGGCCTTGATGACATTGAGGCCGAAGCGGGCCCGCACGAGGCTCGCGAATTTGGGTGTTTCGTCGCCGTGCAGCTGGATCCAGTCCAGATCAAGCGCATCGACGGCCGCGCTCAGGAGCGCGAAATCCGGATCGACAAACACGCCGACCCGTTCCGGCCCGTGCGGCAGGCGGTCGCGCAGGCGCACGGCATCGACCATCGTCAGGTGCCGGGGGGAACGTTCGAAAAACACAAAACCGAGGTAATCGGCGCCTGCCTTGGCGGCGGTCAGGGCGTCTTCAGGGCGTTTCAGCCCGCAAATCTTCACACGTGGCGGCATAGGTCTCTGTCGGTATCCAGGCTGTCATTTCTTCTTGGTTGGGGCAGAGCCTAGTGGTGGCAAGGCGACCCGCGCAAGCGAATTGTGACAGTTCCGTTCAGCCCGCAGGTACAAGGGCAGCAAGAACAAGATAGCGCCCGAGTTTGGCAACAATGAGGAAGCCGAGCACGACAAGGAAGCGCTCCCGCATCACGCCGGCGGCGAGCACCAGCGGATCCCCGATGAAGGGCGCCCAGCTGAGAAGAAGCGTCCAGCGGCCCCAGCGGGTATAGGTGCGTCGGGCGCGGTCCAGCGCCTTGGGCTTTACCGGAAACCACCACTTGTCCTTGAAATGCTCGATCCAGAGCCCGAGCATCCAGGTGGTGAGGCTGCCAAGGACATTGCCGACGGTAGCGGCGGCGACCAGGGCAGGGACGCTGGCCGCACCTCTGGATATCAGGGCAGCCAGCATGATTTCGGATTGGGCAGGCAGGATGCTGGCGGCCAGAAAGGCGGTAAGAAAGACACTGCCAAGCGCAGAAAGTTCGCTGAAGTTCATCCCGCCAGCAGGTCTTTGAAATCGGCAGGTTGTTTGGTCATCGAGGCAGTGGCAGCCTTCATGAGGTCTTCCCCGATCAGCATGCCGGCATTCCATGTGGCAACATAATCTAGCCCGTCCTCGATCGTATGGTTGCGGGCATGGTTCATCACCGCCTTGGTGCCGACCACTGCAAGCGGGCTTTTGGAGGCGATGAGGGCGGCCATTTCCTGCGCCGCAGCCATCAGGGCGTCGCGGCCTTCATGGAGGTGCGTCACCAGCCCGCGCGACAGGGCCTCGGCAGCCTCCACGCGGCGCCCGGTGAGGGCCAGCTCGCGCACAAGGCCGTCCGACAGCACATGGCGGGCGCGTTGCAGGGTACCAAGGTCGGCGACAATACCGACATCGACTTCCTTGATGGCGAACCAGCTGTCGGTTGTCGCGATGCGGATGTCGGCAGCGGCGATCAGGTCGATCCCACCCCCGATACAGGCGCCGTGGATGGCGGCGATCACCGGCACGCGGCAGCGTTCCACCACGCTCATGGCGTCCTGCAGCCAATGGATGCGGCGGCGCAGGCGGTCACGCGCGCGGGCCGGGTCGCCGCTCGTGTCGCCCATCACATTGGCGGTATCCATCAGGTCGAGCCCGGCGGTGAAATGCTTGCCGTTCGCATTCAGGATCACAGCGCGGACCGAGGGATTGTCGTCAATCGCTGCAAACACTGCCTGCATTTCACCGAAATAGGCGGCGTTCATCGCGTTCATCTTGCCCGGCCGGTTCATGGTTACGGTGGCGACGGGGCCTTCGATGGTCAGGGTCAGCGTTTCGTAGGTCATGGCGATCAGGCTCCTTCGGGCAGGCACCAGGTTTCGATGAGATGGGCGGCAAGCTCGGTCGCCGTGCGGATATCGTCCTGCGGGCGGTTGAGGCCATAAAGGACAAAAAGCATGATGTCGGTCTTCCCGTCGACAGCGGTCCTGAGGCTATCCATATAGGGGCTGCCGAAGGGGCCTTTCTCATCGAAAAAGACGGGAAGACCCTCGATATTCACGGTGCTTTTGCCGACGGTTTCGTAAGCTTCGCCGGCGTCGCCGACGCGCAGCAGGCATTCCCCGACCGTCCATGAAATGTCATAGACGCCGGCCGAAAAGCCGGTTTGCAGGGACACGAGATTGCACACATCCACCACATTGCTGATGGACGGGATTTCAAGAGCACCGATGGCGCGGCGGATCAGCCGTTCGGCGGAGGGGCGATAGCGGCTCGGATCCTTGCCGCAGGCCTTGAAGGCGCGGCGCGTGGCGGCGACCACGGGGTCGCTTGAGGCCGCCTCGCCGAGCATCGACTGGCGGCGCGCATCCGCTGCTTCGGCCACGGCGGTGACAAGCGGCTCCGGCGAGGCCGCGACAGCCACCTGTGTCACGAAAGTGCCAAGGCAGACTTCGACGCCATAATCGGCAAATTCCGGATCGATCGAATAGATGAACTTGTTCACTCGCGGCCTTTCTGACCCTTTGCCAGGGTGCCTACAGGATGGGCTTTGGCCGCGGCGCGATCAAGGGATTTGATGCGACGATATGGGGCATCCTCTCGAAGTCCCGGTTCACTTATAAATTGATAAAAGTCTGCAACGGTGGTATTTGCATCTCATAGTTGATTTCAGGATGGCGGGGGCTTGCCTTGAAAAACGGCTATGTTCCCTTTTGTCTGATGGTCATGTCCTTGTCGCTTGGCGGTTGCACCAGTGTGCGGATCGGCGAAGGACAGGGACAAACGCACTGGCACTTCGGTTTCGTGAAAATTGTGGAGCCCGTCACAAGCGGTGTTCCGGAAGCTTACAAGCTCGATATGGCGGGGATTTCCATCGGGTCTTCCCTCATGCTTGGCTGGTCCAGCCGCGAGGAAGTGTTGCTGCCGCTTGCGCCGTTGCCAGCAGCAGGCCGTCGCCCGGAAGCTCCTTGCCATCTCGTTGTCATTATCCGTTCAACGGCCGAGGCGCGCCACGCCCGGTCTATCCTTGAAGGGCTGGAGGGGGTCGATCCATGCATGGTTTCATTCGACGGAGAATTGCCAGTTGTTTCGCAGTAGCTGCGTTAGCATTTGTGCTGACTGGCTGCGCTCAGATGAGCAGACATTCCAACATGTTGGTGTTCGGGACGAATACGACTGTTGGCGTGAATGTCGGCAAGGATGCGACCCAGACACCAACAATACAGATCGGGTTCAACCGGCAGGAGGCGGCGCTGGTGCCGCTGCTTGCCAACACTGAGGTTGGCAACCGGGACAAGCTCGACCCCTGCGATCCGGTCCCGAATGCCAACGATTGTCATTTCCGCGCGGATAACAGCGTTGAAGGCGAAAACCGCAAGAACAGGGATTCCTATTCGGTACTTGCCAGTTTCGGAGCTACGGCCGGCGCGGAAAGCAACGGGGCAGAGGTTACAGTCGCGCAGTATTTCGCAACGGGGGTAGCGGCACAACTGCTTGCTGAAAGCGGCGGCGCCAACGTTGTGCAGGCAGGTGGCAATTCGGGTGAGATTGCCAAAGCTGCAGCAGCGACAGCGGATAAACGTCGGGCGGCAATCGAGAAGGAAATGCAGAACGCCAAAAACTATGAGGGGCAGATCGACAAGGGGCAGGTGGCAGCCAAGGCGATCCTCGGCAAGGATGCGGACCCGGTGACGGACGAAACTCTCAAGGCGCTTGCCGACAAGATCGGGGTCGCGGGCTGCTCATTCGATGCATTGAAAGGAAATGACCGCCGGACCGTGAAGCAGTTCCTCGCGGAAACAAAGGAAAAGAACTTCCAATGCCTCGCGCGTTTGGCGCGGTTGGTTGATCAATAGGAGCAGATGATGCCGGGAAAGCTGGAAACCTATGATGTTGAGTCTGATGCGATCGGTGCGCGGGATCATTACAACCACAATCTGGGTCGGCGGGCGACCGTCTTTCAGGTGCCGGGGGCAAGCTGCACCGACTTTGGAGGCGGCGGTTTTGACGATATTTTCAAACCGGACCAGAACTCGCCCAAGTGGATATTGGTGGTCGAAGACCTGAACTAGAAAAAGGGCCGCTTTCGCGGCCCTTCCGGTTTCTGATGTCAGCGTCCCTCAGGCCGCGAGTTTGCCGCGCGGATCGCCCTTCTTGTAGAAGGTCTCGCCTTTGGCGGCCATGTCCTTCAGGAGCTTCGGCGGGGCGAAGCGGCTGCCGTAGGCCTGGGCCAGACGCTCGGCCACGGCCACAAAGTTGGCAACGCCCATCGTGTCGATATAGCTGAAGGGGCCACCGGTCCAGGGCGCGAAGCCCCAGCCGAAGATGGCGCCGATGTCGCCGGACGACGCATCAATGAGCACGCCTTCCTCGAAGCAACGGGCAGCTTCCACGGCCTGACGCACCAGAAGGCGGGTCTTCACTTCATCGACAGTCGGCTGCTCGGCCGCTACCGGGAAATGCTCGGCAAGGCCGGGCCACAGATGCTTGGGCGAACCGTCAGCCGGGTACTCGTAAGCGCCCTTGCCGTTCTTGCGGCCGAACCGCTCCAGTTCCACTACCATCTTTTCGACGAAGGCATCGGCGGGCGTGCCCACATAGGCCGAGCCGAGGGCTTCGCGGGTTGCCTTGCCGATCTTGTAGGAAAGGTCGATAGCAACCTCGTCACCCACCGCAAGCGGGCCGACCGGCATGCCGACCATCTTGCCGGCATTGTCAATGAGCGCGGGGTTCACGCCTTCCTGCACCATGGCGTAGCCTTCGGTCACATAGGTGCCGAAGCAGCGGCTGGTGTAGAAGCCGCGGCTGTCGTTGACGACAATCGGCGTCTTCTTGATTTGCGCCACATAATCGAGCGCGAGGGCACGGGTCGCATCATCGGTTTTCTCGCCGAGGATGATTTCCACGAGCGGCATCTTGTCGACGGGCGAGAAGAAGTGAATGCCGATGAACTGGTGCGGCCGCGTGAAGTTTTTGGCGAGGCCCGAAATCGGCAGCGTCGAGGTGTTCGAGGCAAACACGATATCCTTGCCGATCACGGCTTCGGTTTTCTCGGTCACGTCTTTCTTGATCGAGGGGTCTTCGAAAACGGCCTCGATGATCAGGTCGCAGTCGGCAAGATCGTTATAGTCCGAGGTTGTCTTGATCTTGGCGAGGAGGGCTTCGCCCTTTTCTTTCGAGACCTTGCCGCGCGAAACGCCTTTTTCGACGAGCTTGCGGCTATAGTCCTTGCCCTTCTCGGCAGCAGCTTCGTCGCGGTCCAGCAGGACCACGTCCATGCCGGCCTTGGCGGACACATAGGCGACACCAGCGCCCATCATGCCGGCGCCGAGCATGCCGAGCTTCTTGATCGTCTTCCGCTCGAAACCTGCCGGGCGGAGCGAGCCTTTTTCGACCGCACCCTTGTTGATGAAGAGCGTGCGGATCATGTTGCCGGCGACCGGGTTTTTCAGGAGCTTCAGGAAATATTTGCTCTCGATGCGGATCGCGGTATCGAAATCGACGACGCCACCTTCATAGAGGCACGACAGGATCGCCTGGATGGCCGGGTAATTGTGCTGGGTCTGCTTCTGCGCCATGGCGTTGGCACCGATGAAGGTCTGCACGGCGGCCGGGTTCATGGCACCGGCGCCACCCGGATATTTGAAGCCTTTCTTGTCCCACGGGGCAAGGACCGACGGGGTTTTCTTGACCCATTCCTTGGCGGTTTCAACGACCTTGTCGGCGGGCACCACGGCCTGCACGATGCCAAGGCCCATGGCCGTCATCGGATTATAGGGCGCGCCGGTGGTGATCGCTTGCGCAGCCGCCTGAATGCCCACAAGGCGCGGTAGGCGCTGCGTGCCACCGCCACCCGGCAGAAGGCCGACCTGGCTTTCCGGCAGGCCAAGCTGCAGCTTCGGATCGTCGGCAACCACACGGTGATGGCAGGCGAGCACCAGTTCAAGCCCGCCGCCAAGGGCGAGGCCGTTCACGGCTGCGGCGAAGGGCTTGGTGCCTTCAAGCTGCAGCTGCTTCTTCGGCTTGCCGCCGGTTTCAAGCTTGCGGAGAATCCTGTTCAGGCGGAAGGCGTTTTCGAACTCTTCCTCCAGCGTCATGGGCTTGTCGCCCGATGAAGCCAGCATGTTGAGGTCGGCGCCTGCAAGGAAGGCGGGCTTGCCCGAGGTGATCACAGCACCCTTGATGGCGGCGTCGCCAAGCACCTTGTCGACGGCTTCGTCGAGGTCGGCAATCAGGTCGGCGTTGAACACATTCATGCTGACGCCGGGCAGGTCGATGGTGAGGAGGGCGATGCCGTCGCCGTCAACCTCGAAACGGATGGTCTTGCTCATGGTATGGTCTCCCCCGAGGTATCAGATACGTTCGATGATGGTGGCGGTGCCCATGCCGGCGCCGATGCAAAGCGTGACAAGCGCGGTCGACTTGTTCGTGCGCTCCAGCTCGTCCAGCACGGTGCCGAGGATCATGGCGCCGGTGGCACCCAAGGGGTGACCCATGGCAATCGCGCCGCCGTTCACGTTCATGATCGAATGGTCGACATTCAGAGCTTCCATGAAGCGCAGGACAACCGCCGCGAAGGCTTCGTTCAGTTCATAAAGGTCGATGTCCGACGCTTTCATGCCGGCCTTTTTCAGCGCCTTTTCAGCGGCGAACGACGGGCCCGTCAGCATGATGGTGGGTTCGGAACCGACCGACGCCATGGCGCGGATGCGGGCACGCGGCTTGAGGCCGGCTTTGGAGCCTGCGTCCTTGGAGCCGACGAGAACAGCAGCCGAACCATCCACGATACCCGACGAGTTGCCGGCATGGTGCACGTGATTGATCCGCTCGACTTCCGGATAGCGCTGCAGGGCCACGTTATCGAAGCCGATTTCACCCATCTGGGCGAAGGAGGGTTTCAGGGCGCCAAGCGACTGCATGGTGGTTTCAGGGCGCATGAATTCGTCATGGGCAAGCACGCTCATGCCGATCACGTCCTTCACCGGCACGATCGATTTGGTGAAGCGCTTTTCGTCCCACGATTTCTTGGCGCGGATCTGGCTTTCAACGGCATAGGCGTCCACATCGTCGCGGCTGTAGCCGTACTTGGTGGCGATCAGGTCGGCCGAAATGCCCTGCGGTACGAAATAGGATTTGAAGGCAACGGACGGATCAACCGGCCACGCGCCGCCGTCTGACCCCATAGGTACGCGGCTCATGCTCTCCACACCGCCGCCGATGGCGAAATCGGCTTCGCCGGACATGACCTTTGCGGCCGCGAGGTTCACGGCTTCAAGGCCCGAGGCGCAGAAGCGGTTCACCTGGAAGCCGGCGGTGGTTTCAGCGTAGCCGGCATTGATGGCCGAAACGCGAGCGATATCGGCGCCCTGTTCGCCCACAGGCGACACGCAGCCGAGGATCACATCGTCAACAAGCGAGGTATCGAGATTGTTGCGGTCACGCACGGCTTCCAGCATCTGGGTCGAAAGCTGGATCGGGGTGATTTCATGCAGCGCGCCATCGGCCCGCCCCTTGCCGCGCGGGGTGCGCACGGCGTCATAGATGAAAGCTTCGGTCATTGGGGTCTCCCTCCTCAAGGATTGTATCGGATCAGAACGCTTCGGCGGCGAGCGCCATCAATTCTTCCGACCCGGACTCGATTTCGGCCAGAAGCGCACGGGTTTCGGTCATGCGGCGCTTGATATAGTAGCGGGCGGTGACCAGCTTGTTCTCATGGAAGGTGGGGTCGTCGGTCCCGTCTTCAAGGGCGGTTTTCGAGACCCGCGCCATCTTGAGCCACATATAGCCCAGAATGACATGCCCGGCGAGGTGCATGTAGGGCGTGGAGGCGGCACCGGCATTGTCCGGGTTCGCCATCGCATTCTGCATCAGCCACAGGGTGGCACGCTGCCAGCTGGCAAGCGCCTTCTCCATCGGCTCGATGATGTCATCAAGGCCGCCGGCAGCCTTGTTCGACGCAATTTCTTCGCCGATCAGCTTAAAGAGCATCTGGATGGCCTTGCCGCCCTTGGCCGGCAGTTTGCGGCCAACGAGATCGAGCGCCTGGATGCCGTTGGCGCCTTCGTAAATCTGGCTGATGCGAGCATCGCGAACGAACTGTTCCATGCCCCATTCGGCCACATAGCCGTGACCGCCGAAGACCTGCTGGCAGGCCACGGACGATTCGAAACCGCGGTCGGTGAACACACCCTTGATGATGGGGGTGAGGAGACCGACCAGATCCTCGGCCTCGTCGCGTTCTTCCTCGGTCGGTGCATTGTGCGACTGGTCAACCAGAAGGGCTGCCCAGATCGCGATGCCGCGGGCGGCTTCGGCGAACGAGCGGGCGTTCATCAGGTTGCGGCGCACGTCGGCATGCACGATGATCGGGTCGGCCGGCTTGTCCGGGAACTGCGGGCCCTTCAGGCTGCGGCCCTGCAGGCGATCTTTGGCATAGGCCACGGCATTCTGGTAGGCGACCTCGGCATGGCCGAGGCCTTCCACACCCACGCCAAGGCGGGCGGCATTCATCATGATGAACATGGAACGAAGGCCCTTGTTCGGCTCGCCGATCAGGTAGCCGGTCGCTTCGTCATAGTTCATCACGCAGGTCGAGTTGGCATGGATGCCCATCTTATGCTCCAGCGAGCCGCAGATGACGCCGTTGCGCTCGCCAAGGCTGCCGTCTTCCTTCACGAGGAATTTGGGCACGATGAAAAGCGAGATGCCCTTGGTGCCCTTCGGCGCATCAGGCAGGCGGGCGAGCACCAGATGGATGATGTTCTCGCTCATGTCATGTTCGCCGGCCGAGATGAAAATCTTGGTGCCGGTGATCTTGTAGGTGCCGTCGGCCTGCGGCTCTGCCTTGGTGCGCAGCATGCCGAGGTCGGTGCCGCAATGCGGCTCGGTCAGGTTCATGGTGCCGGTCCAGAGGCCTTCGACCATCTTCGGCAGGTAGGTCTCTTTCTGCTCCTGCGTGCCATCGATGCGGATCGCTGCCATGGCGCCGTTCGAAAGGCCGGGATACATGGCGAACGAATGGTTGGCGCCGACCATCATTTCCTCAAGGCAGATGCCAAGGACATGGGGCAGGCCCTGCCCGCCAAACTCGGGGTCGGCGGTAAGTCCGGCCCAGCCGCCTTCCACATATTTGGCGTAGGCTTCCTTGAAGCCTTTGGGCGTTGTCACATCGCCGTTTTCGGCGCGGGTGCAGCCTTCCTGATCGCCCGACAGGTTCAGCGGCTGCAGCTCGCGTTCGGCAAACTTGGCGGCTTCCTCGAGGATGGCGGCAATGAGATCCGGCGTCGCATCCGCGTAGCCCGGCAGGTTCGAATAGTTGCCGATCTGCAGAACATCGTTCAGCAGGAACATCATGTCTTTGACGGGGGCCTTGTAGCTTGGCATGGCTCTTTCCTCAGGGTCTGGTCAGTCTGTTTCGGTTCGGGAGAGGGTATCGCGGGCGGCTTTCAATCAGCCGTCCCATGGATTTCGAAGCTGCGGCGGCTCGCCCGTGTCCTTGCGGACCCAACGGCCGCCGGGCGCAGGCACCAGATTTTCAAGCGTGTCGCAAAATCCGGTCAGTTCGGTGATCGTCTCGTCGATATCGGCACGCTGGGCCTCGAGGGCAGCGATGCGCTCGCGGCATTTGGCCAGCGTCACCTGCCGCTGCGTCTCGCGCCCGTCGCCGAGCTCATAGAGCCGCAGCATATCGGCAATTTCGGAAAGGGAGAAGCCGACCCGGCGGCCGCGCAGGATCCAGGCGATCCGCACCCGGTCGGCGGCCGAATAGGTACGGTTCTGGCCGACGCGCGCCGGCGCCACGAGGCCTTGTTCCTCGTAATGCCTCAGCGTGCGGGCGGTGATACCGAACTCCGCAGCCAGATCCTTGATGCTGTAGGCAAGCTCGCCCATGGGGCCTTCAACTTCCTTTCCCGTCCGGCAGAGACGCTACTTTACGTTAACGTAAACGTCAACACGCGAACCCCGCGATTGCCTTGGGGCTTGAATAGGCTTATGTTTTTAGACGGGAGAGTTTGATAATCCGGGAAGCGTGGTCATGGAAGCCGCGCGACTCGGACACCAAGGAGGGGTTTCGATGAGCAGCAACCGGTTCACGTCATTCAGGGAATTTTTCCCCTATTATCTGGCCGAGCATTCGGTGCCGACCTGCAGGGCGCTCCATTATACGGGGACGATCCTTGGCACCGGCGTGGCGCTCTACGCACTCCTCACCATGCAATGGTGGATGCTGCTTCTGTATCCCCTCATTGGCTATGGCTTTGCCTGGGTCGGCCACTTTTTCATCGAGCATAACAAACCCGCCACCTTCACCTATCCGCGCTGGAGCTGGATGGGGGATTACAAGATGCTGTGGCTGTGGATGACCGGCCGCCTGAAACCCGCGCTTGAAGACGCCGAAAAGCTGTACGGGCAGGGCACGGGCGCGGTGAACCGGGCCTGAGGCTCGCTCAATTCTCGCCGGGTGATATCTCGACGCTGTATCTCGCCAGAAGCTTCGGCCATTCCGGGCTTTCCGTCAGCGCCTTCAGGCGCGCTTCAAGATCCGGCCGCGTGGGTGGGATCATGGCTTTCAGCATATAGGTGGATAGCGGCGTGGCGACTTCCTGCACGCGGTCAAGCTCCGCGGCAATGACTTCGCGGTGCTGGCGCACGAAGCGGATGGTTGAACGCTGGATATAGGTGAAATCGGCGCGCTCGAACAGCACCCGCTTGAGCAGCGCATGGGTGCCTTCGCCGTCCTGCCGGAACAGAAGGCCTTCGGTCGCCATCCGGCCTAGCGGTGGGGGCAATTGGTGGCCGCGCGTGGCAGCGATCGTCAAGCCAGCAAAGCTGGCCGGGCGCGCTGGATCGAGTGCTATGCCGGGCTTTGCCAGCAGGATATTGGCGTCTGGAAAGAGATCGACCCAGCGGAAGCGCGTCTGGGCATCCTCGCCCCAGCCCCAATCGGGCGTGACCCAAAGGACGATCCAGTCATCCTCGCAGGTTGCCCCTTCAGCGGGGCAACGCCCATCGATCCAGCCTGCCAGATCACGGTTCAGCCGCACGCGGGAAAGGACAACGGGCTCGAAGTTTTTGCCTTCTGTCTCAGCACTTTCAAGCCGCGCCGTGATGTCGGCCGTGAGGCCCGTCAGCCCTGGCAGCGGCTGCAGCACGTTGAAGGGAGGATGCTCATGATAGTCCAAGACCCGAACGGTCTCGGCCTTCGCGGCGGCGGCTGCAAAAGAGAGCAATAAAGCCGCGAAGATAGTCGATTCTTTTCTCATAAACCGCTTTTGCTGTTGCCTGGCTGCCTGACAGGTTTGGCCTTTGAAGGCCGGAAGTCAAGACGGGGGTGGGTTGGGAAACTGCTCAGGATCATGCTGTCATGGCCGATCAGTCGCTGATGGCCGTTTCCAGCATTTTCTTCATTTCGGTGACGGCGCCCACAAAGGGTGCGCCGCTGCCGATGCTTTCGGTCAGGTTGTCGATACACTGAAGCAGCTTCAGGAGGGCGCGACGCCACAGGGGGCCGATATCCTGCAAGGCCTGGGGCGGGCGTTCCTTCGCCTGCGTGAGCAGGTCCAGAAAGTCGGTGTGGTAAAGCACCACCATCCTGATCTTGCCTTCAAGGTGAACCCCGCGCAGGGCATGGGCCTCGATATGTGCGTCGGATAACTGATAGACGGCCTCCACTGCGCGCCCTGCATGATCGCCGAAGGAGCCTAGCGTCTGACGGCAGATCTGAAGGGCCCGCATGTCGAAAAGGACGCGCTGGAACAGCGACGACAGCTCGGTCAACTCATAAAGGAAACGGCAGGTTTCCTGAACGAAGCGGGCCATTGCCTGCCGCTCTTCGCCCTCGACCACGGCAATCTCGAAATTCGCCATGTGTACCCCCCGATGTGCGTGTTCAGCCCAAGGCTGTATCATATACCGAATCGGCTGCCGGTTCCATTGCCGCCCGCTTCCCCGGGGAAATGTCACCGCAAGGGCACAGCCCGGCTACGACTGTTGGCGAGCCGATCCGTATCCGCCTCGCAACCATTTGCCTCCGTGCGGTTTTTTGGGTAGGACAGAAGAACGATCCCGTTCTATCCGGCGGCCGCGATCCGGCCGCTTCGCGCAGGGTTCCCGATGCCGCTTTATCTGCCCATCGCCGAGCTTTCGATGAATATCTTCCTCGTGGTTGCCATGGGGGGTGCCGTCGGTTTTCTGTCGGGCATGTTCGGCGTCGGTGGTGGTTTCCTGATGACCCCCCTGTTGATGTTTGCCGGCGTCCCGCCAACCGTGGCGGTGGCGACGGGTGCGAACCAGCTGACGGCGGCGAGTGTCTCCGGCGCGATGGCGCACTGGCGGCGCGGCGGGGTCGATCTCAAGATGGGGCTGGTGCTCACGGCGGGCGGCGCGGTCGGCGCTTTTGTCGGCGCGTTCCTTTTCAAGCTGTTGCGCGCGGCGGGCCAGGTGGACCTGATGATCTCGCTCGCCTATGTGCTGTTCCTTGGTGCTGTTGGCGGGCTGATGTTTGTGGAAAGCGTGCGGGCGATCTTGCGGGCGCGGGCAGGTACGCCGCCCCCGATGAAGCCGCGCGAGGAGCGTCACAAGGCGTGGATCCACAAGCTGCCGTGGAAGATGCGGTTCAAGAAATCGCGGCTTTATATCTCGGCGCTTCTGCCGCTCGGGATTGGTTTTGTGGTCGGTATCCTGTCCTCGATCATGGGGGTCGGCGGCGGCTTCATCATGGTGCCGGCGATGATCTATCTTCTCGGCATGCCGACGGGTGTGGTGATCGGCACCTCCCTTTTCCAGATCATTTTCGTGACGGCGCTGACCACCATCTTCCATTCGGTGAACACGCAAACCGTGGATATCCCCCTTGCCATCCTCCTGTTGATCGGGGCGGTGACGGGAGCGCAGATTGGCGCCAAGGTCGGGATGAAGCTGAAGCCGGAGCAGATGCGGGCTCTGCTTGCCCTCATCGTATTGCTCGTCGGCCTGCGCATGGCGGTCGATCTGGTGATCGAGCCTGCCGAGCTTTACAGCATCAGTGACATGGACGGCGCGGAGGAGCGCCCATGAAACGCTGGCTCGGCCTTCTCGCACTTTTAGCCTTAACCGCGCCTGCGTCGGCACTGGTCACCGATATTTCAGAGCGCCGGATTGAAATCCGTTACAGCTTCAACGGGGCCGATCTTATCCTGTTTGGTGCTGTCGGCTCCACTGTGCTCGGCTCCGATACGTCCGGCATCGATATCGTTGTTGTGGTGCGCGGGCCGGAAGCGCCCACGAAGCTGCGCCGCAAGGAGCGGGTCGCCGGCATCTGGGTGAACCATGGCTCGCTCACCCTGCCGTCTGCCCCCGGATACTATGCCGTGGCCGCCAACCGGCATCTGGCCGATATCGCCACGCCCGAAATCTTCACGGCTTCCGGCATCGGCTTTTCGAACTTGCGGCTGGCCTATGCAGGTGGCCCCGGCAAGGCGGAGGCGGCGCCGGAGTTCCTGAAAGCCCTTAAGCGGCTCAGGGCTGAGGACGGTCTCCTCAGGGAAGAGCTGGATGTGGTGAAGATCATCGGCGAGGGGCTTTTCCGCACCAATGTGCGCCTGCCGGCCAATGCGCCGGTCGGCCAGTATCAGGTGGATGCCTTCGTTTTTCAGGAGGGGCGGCTGCAGGCCCGCAACCGCATCGACATGACGGTCGACAAGGAAGGCTTCGAGCGCGCGGTATACAGTTTCGCGCACGAATGGCCCTTCTTTTACGGGCTCACCGCTGTTGTGATTGCACTGCTCGCCGGATGGGTCGCAGCCCTTGTCGGGCGGCGCTAGCCAGCGGTTTCGTCTGCGCCTTTTTCGATATCGAAATGATAGATGCCGTCCTTCACCTCGGCCATCAGCAGCCTGTGGCCGGCAATGGTGCAGAAGGCCGGGATATCCTTGGCAGTGACAGGGTCGGAAGCGGTGAGGTGAAGTCTTTCACCAGGCTTCAGGTCGTCCAGCGCCCGCCGCAACCGAAGCACCGGCATCGGGCATTTCAATCCTCGCGTGTCGAGTTCTTTCATTATCGTTATCTGGTCCATTCCTACTCGTCCCTTCAGCTTAGACCCCGAAAGGTCAACAGGGGATTAATAGATAGGGACAGATGAAGCGGGGATGAAGGGCTGGCACCCGTCACAAAAAGGTTGAGGCCAGCGTGGGTCACGCTGGCCCCGTGATACCCAAAATAAGGTTGAGGCCGGCATGGGTCGTGCCGGCCTCAGGGACAGGGTCATGCGGGTTCGGGTGCTGAGTGACGCCCCTGTCCAAACTGGATGGTTGGAAAACCGAAACTCAGTGAAGAACCGCCTCTTCGCCGACGATGGCTTCGGTGGCCTTGGCGCTCAGGTGCTCGTGGATCGAAAGCCAGATATCGAAGCCCTCGTCATCGCCCAGTGCCTTCATCTTCTGCAGGGCCTGATCGGCCATGAAGAAGGCATGGTTGCCGAAGTTGCGGAGGAGGTTTTCAGCCACGATGCCATAATAGATGTTCGGGTCGAAAGGCAGGGGCTGTTGCATCGCGCGTCTCCTCTTGGGCGGTTGTATCGTGCCGGTAGAGGAGCAACAGGCGTGCCAACATGGCACATGGCGGAAACACTGGATCCTTCGCGGTGCGGTACAAACGGCCTTGTCAAAATCTGCCGGGCAGGCGGCAAGGATGGCGGGGCAAAGCTTGCCTCATGGCATGCACGGCATGCCTTCAGGCCAGAAGGTGGGTCAGGTCGGGTGCCTGCGCCCAGGGCTTGTCGCCCTTGAGACGCGGCAGGGCCATCACCGGCAGGCGCACAAGTTTGGACAGTGCTTCGGCACTCTCGTAAAGATCCGGGTGGCCCCCGCCGGCGCTTTCGCTCATGACAATGGCTTTCACCGGCAGTCCGCGGGTTGCCATGGCCTCAAGCGTGGCGATCGAGTGCGACAGGGTGCCGAGATAGCTGCCGGTGACCATCAGGCTCGGCAGTTGCAGGTCGGCGATCCAGTCGGCGACGAGCGTGCGGCCGGTGAGCGGCACAAAGGCACCGCCGACCCCTTCGATGAGGCGGGTGCCATCAAGCGCCAGAAACGCGCGGCAGACTTTCAGGAGGTCGCCATAGTCAAGCGTGCGGCCTTCAAGGGCTGCCGCCATCGATGGCGCGAGCGGCGCCTTGTAGCGGAAGGGCGACAGGGCATCGAGCGTGCTGATATGGAAGGGCAGGCCCAGTGCATCGGCGATGATGCCGCTATCGCTTGCCGCCCAGTCATCATCCGTGATGCCGCTGATGATGGGCTTCAGCGCGCGGACCTTTTCGCCTGCAGCGCGAAGCTGGTGGCAAAGCGCGGCGGTGACCAGCGTCTTGCCGATCTCGGTGCCGGTGGAGGTGATGAAAAAGGCGGTCATTCGGCGGCCTTTCCAAGGGCCGATAGCCCGAGCGCGCGGACGGCGGCGATCAGCCCCGTCACATCCTCGTCCCGGTGACTTGCCGAGAAGCAGAAGCGCAGCCGCGAAGTACCTTCGGGCACGGTCGGCGGGCGGAAGGCGGTGACCTTGTAGCCGGCCTCGGCGAGTGCAGCCGACGCCGCCATCGCGTCCGCCTCGGCACCGATCACGAGGGGTACGATGGGGGTTTCGGGCGCAGGCAGGCCGAGCGCTTCGGTGAAACGCCGGGCCAGCATCACGGGCCGGGCGACCATCTCGGCGTCCGTCTCGATCAGCTCCAGCGCCTTCACGGCGGCGGCGACCGTGCCGGGCGGCAGGCCGGTGGTGTAAACGAGCGACCGGGCGCGCGTCTTCATGAGATCAATGACCGGGCGGCTCGCGGCCAGATAGCCGCCATAACCGCCGACGGCCTTCGAAAGCGTGCCCATCTGCAACGGCACAAGGCCTTCCGCCCCCATCGCTGCCACGGCACCGCGGCCACCGCCAATGGTGCCAAGGCCGTGGGCGTCATCGCTCATCAACCATGTGTCATGGTCAGCGCAAAGTTCGCCGAGCGCCTTCAGGGGGGCGATATCGCCGTCCATGGAATAAACGCCGTCCACCACCATCAGGGCGCGGTCGAACTGGCCACGCTCGGCGGCGATGATCTCAGCGGCATGGGCTACATCATTGTGGCGGAAGAAGCGGACTGTGGCGCCCGAAAGCTTCAGGCCGGCGTGGATCGAGGTATGGATCAGCTCGTCCGCGAGGATGAGGTCGGATTTGCCCACGAGCGCCGGGATGATGCCGCTGTTGGCAAGATAGCCGGAGCCGAAAACGATGGCGGCTTCCATGCCCTTGAAGGCAGCAATCTTGGCTTCCAGTTC
This sequence comes from Pseudokordiimonas caeni, assembly GCF_026719705.1. GTDB lineage: Bacteria > Pseudomonadota > Alphaproteobacteria > Sphingomonadales > Kordiimonadaceae > Gimibacter > Gimibacter caeni. The sequence continues at coordinate 762,847 of NZ_JAPPRR010000002.1, forward strand.
GGCATAAAGCGGGTGGTTGCCCGTAACAAGCCGGCTGGCACCCGAACCCGCCCCATAGCGCTTCGTTGCCTCGATGGCCGCGTCGACCACAGCCGGATGCGTTGAAAGCCCTAGATAGTCGTTATCAGTGAAGCTGATCATGTCGCGCCCGCCGGCGGTCAGCGCCATGGCGGGGCCGCGGGCAGCACTCGTCAGCTCGCGGCGGCGGTTCGCTGCTTCAAGGCCCTTGAGCTTGGCGCCCGCGAATGCATCAAGGCTGAGTGTCGGTTTGTGGGTCATGGGCACCGGCTTAGGCGCTTGTCTTCGTGCCGTCAAGCACCCCCTTTTCACTTGACTATGCGGGGGCTGAGGGGCAAGGGTGCCCCGAGTTGCCGGCCTGTCGGAGACACGAGATGAATGCACCCACCCCCATCGATCCCGCCACGAATGCTGCTGATTGGGCGCCCGTTCGCCATGACTGGAAGGTCGAGGAGATCGAAGCCCTGTTCGCGCTGCCCTTCATGGAACTGATGTTCCGCGCGCAATCGGTGCACCGGCTGTATCACGATCCGAACAAGGTGCAGCTCAGCCAGCTTATCTCGATCAAGACGGGCGGCTGCGCCGAGGATTGCGGCTATTGTTCGCAGTCGGCCAAGCATTCGAAAACGACCGGGCTTTCGGCGTCCAAACTTCTGGAAGTCGAACGGGTGATTGCCGCCGCCAAAAAGGCCAAGGAAAATGGCGCATCGCGCTATTGCATGGGGGCGGCCTGGACAAGCCCGAAAGACCGCGACATGGACACACTTGTTGCGATGGTCGAGGGTGTGAAAGACCTTGGTATGGAAACCTGCATGACGCTCGGCATGCTGGATGACCATCAGGTCGGTGCCCTTAAAACCGCTGGCCTCGATTACTATAACCACAATGTGGATACGTCCGAGGAATTCTACGGCGAGATCATCACGACCCGCACCTATCAGGACCGGCTGGATACGCTGGAGCGTGTGCGCAACGCCGGGATCAATGTGTGTTCGGGCGGGATCGTCGGCATGGGCGAAAGCGTGCGCGACCGCGCCGGTATGCTGAAGACGCTCGCGAACCTGCCGAAGCATCCGGAAAGCGTGCCGATCAACATGCTCGTCGCGGTGCCCGGCACGCCCCTCGAACACGTTGAAGCGCTTGATCCGTTCGAATTCGTGCGCACCATTGCGGTTGCCCGCATTGTGATGCCGAAATCGGAGGTGCGCCTGTCGGCCGGTCGCCAGACCATGAGCGAAGAAACGCAGGCGCTGTGCTTCCTCGCCGGCGCCAGCTCGATCTTCTACGGCGAGCAGCTCCTGACCACGGCGAACCCGGAAAACAGCCGCGACCGCAAGCTTTTCGACAAGCTCGGCCTGCAGCCCGCCTGAGATGGCAGACCCCGGCTGGTATGACGAGGGCCGCCCCCACCTGTGGCTGCCCTATACCCAGATGAAAACGGCGGTGCCGCCGCTCGCGGTGGCTGCCACCAACGGTGTGACGCTGACGCTCGCCGACGGGCGCACGCTTGTGGACGGCATCGCCAGCTGGTGGACAGCCGCGCACGGCTACAATCATCCCCACATTATTGAGGCCGTGAAGGCCCAGTATGATGTGATGCCGCATGTGATGTTCGGCGGGCTGGTGCATGAGCCCGCCGCGCGACTTGCCACGCGGCTCGCCAAACTGCTGCCGGGGGATCTGACCAAGGTCTTCTTCGCGGAATCGGGCTCGGTGAGTGTGGAAGTCGCCATGAAGATGGCGCTGCAATATCACCTCAACCGCGGCGAACGCCGGCCGAAGTTTGTGCATTTCCGCAAGGGCTATCACGGCGACACCTTTGCGACGATGGCGGTGTGCGATCCCGAAGAAGGCATGCATGCCAAATTCGCCGGGATGCTGGCGAACCATCTGATTGCCGATCTGCCGCGCACAAAGGCCGAAGCCGAACGGTTTGCAGACTGGCTGAAGGCGGAGGCGCATCAGGTGGCGGCGGTCATCACCGAGCCCCTTGTTCAGGGCGCGGGCGGGATGGTGTTCCACGGGGGCGAGACACTGCGCTGGCTCAGGGAAGCCTGCGATGCGGCGGGGGGTCTCTTGATCCTCGACGAGATTTTCACAGGCTTCGGGCGCACCGGGGCAATGTTCGCGTGCGAAGCTGCCGGGATTGTGCCCGATATCGTGACGCTTTCGAAAGCGCTGACGGGGGGCGTCTGCCCGCTATCGGCCACCATCGCCACGGCGCGTGTGTATGAAGCCTTCCATTCGGACGAAGGCGGCCATGCGCTGATGCATGGCCCCACTTACATGGCGCATGCGGCGGCCTGTGCGGCCGCGAACGCGAGCCTTGATCTGTTTGAGCAGCATGACCGACTGTCGCAGGCGCGGGCCATTGGGGCCCAATTGAAGGTGGAACTGGAGCCCTGCCGTGCCCTGGCGGGCGTCAAGGATGTGCGGGTGCTGGGTGCCATCGGTGTGGTGGAACTTGAAGCAGGCCACAACCTTGAAGCCCTAAAGCCGAAATTCGTGGCGGAAGGCGTGTGGATCAGGCCCTTCGGCAATATCGTCTATCTCACACCCGCGCTCACCATCGGTGCCGATGACCTGTCGAAGCTGACCGGCGCGATTTTCAGGGTTCTGTCGGCCTAGACCTTCAATATCCAGCCTTGCCGCCGCATCACAGCAACGGGTGCCCATGTCAGTATGATGACGAGTGCATAAGGGAGAAGCGAGGCTGAGCGGTCCGGCAGGATGGAGGTGCCAAGGTCATAAAGCGCTCTGGCGGCCCCGCTCGCCAGTACTGGCCCCATCAGATAGGTGTGCAGCACATAGGCGGTGATCGCATTGATGCCGAAAGCATGCGGGAAGGCGATAATGGCGGGCCGCCAGCCTTTCAGGTCCAGCGCCCACAGAAGCACCGCGAACACGATCAGCGTGGCGCCCGAAGTGACGGCGACGAAGCTTGAACTCCAGATCGATTTCACGACGGGGAAGGCGAAGGACCAGACGATGCCGAGGGCGAGGAGGGTCACTCCCGTGAGGGCCAGCCGTGTGACACGGCGCGCATCCGCCCCACCCGTTTTCACATAAAGCCCGGCCAGCACGCCAATCAGCGCCTGCGCGAGCGTGGGCAGGGTGCCCATCAGGCCTTCTGGATCATAGGGCAGGGGGGCGGTCTTGGCATAGACGTGGGTGCCAAGGATCACCCGGTCCAGATAACTTGAGAAATCCTGGCCGGGGACATGGAGGTTCGCAGGCCCCGCATCGGGCACCGGCAACAGACAGAGGCCCCAATAGGCAAGCAGAATCCCGGCGGCTGTGGCCGCGATCTGGCGGGGGCTCAGCTTGATGAACAGAAGGGCAGCGAGCACAAAGACGATGCCGATCCGCTGCAGCACCCCCATGATGCGCAGGTCATCCGGCAGGCCGACGAAGCTCATGGTGAGCAATAGCCCGATCACGAAAAGCAGTGCCCCGCGCTTGAAAAGCCGCAAGGCAAGCTCGCCGGTCAGCCCGTCGCTTTTCGCCGAGGAAAGCGCGAAGGGGATCGAGGCGCCGACCATCAGGATGAAGGCGGGGAAAACGAAGTCCGCGAGCGTGAGGCCAACCCAGTTGGCATGCAGGAGGACCGGAAAGGCCGGAAAGACCCCCGCGCCAACCGCCGCGCTGTTCACAAGCACCATGCCGATGACGGTAAGGCCACGCAGCACATCAAGGCTCATCAGGCGCTGTTTTGACATCGTTGTCTCCCCCGGTTTCGGCGGAGGTTATCGCATGTGGGTTGGGTTGGAAAGGGGCGCGTTCAGTGTCGGCCCCGCACAAACAAAAAGCCCGGCCGGAGCCGGGCTTGTCGTTATCTTGTGTCCGCTGTTCCTATTCGCGGCTGGTGCCAACGAAGCGCAGCAGCATCAGGAACATGTTGATGAAGTCGAGATAGAGGCTGAGGGCACCCATGATAGCGCCTTTGGCCTGCAGTTCGCCGTGACCGGCGAGCTCGAAATAGCTGTTCTTGATGCGCTGGGTGTCATAGGCGGTGAGGCCCGCGAAGATCAGCACACCGGCAACCGAGATGATGAAGTCCATCATCGTGGATTGCATGAAGATATTGACCACGCTCGCCACGATCAGGCCGATGAGGCCCATGATCAGGAAGGTGCCCATGCCCGACAGCGACTTCTTGGTGGTGTAGCCATAGAGGCTGAGGCCACCGAAGGCGACGGCGGTGATGAAGAAGGTGCGCGCGATGCTCTCGCCCGTGTAGGCAAGGAAGATCGTCGACAGCGACAGACCCATCACACCCGCATAAACCCAGAAGAGGGTCTGCAGGGCGCCGGCCGACAGGCGGTTCACGCCGAAGGACAGCACCATCACGAAGACGAGCGGTGCGAACATCACGATATAGGCCTGCGGGCCGCCGAAGATGGCTGCCATCAGCGTTTCGGACTGGCTCACGAGCATGGAGACAATACCGGTCAGAAGAACGCCGGAGGCCATATAGTTATAGACCTTCAGCATGTAGGCGCGAAGGCCGGCATCAAACTCGGCTGCGCCCGTGCGGGCGCCGGTCTGATAGACAGTGTCGTAACGGTTGTTCATCTTTGCTCCCCAAATATTCAAGGACCGTTTGAACGCTAATATGGGGTGGGTCCGCCCCCCCTGCAAGGGAAACCGGACACGATTCATACCGATTTCCCCACTATTCGTCGCGCAGTACCCGGTTTGGCGGCACGGCAAGTGCCCGCGAGCTGGAGATAAGGCCAAGCCCGATGGTCACCACAAGGCCAGCCGCCAGCGTGCCAAGGACGGGCGCCCACAGCAGCTGGAATTCCATTTCCCAGACACTGGTGACAACCACCCAACCGGCGATGCTGCCAAGGCCGAGCGCGATAGAGGCAGTGAGAAGCCCAAGAAGCAGATATTCCATCAAGTAAGCCATCAGCACCTGGCGGCGCACAGCACCCACCATTTTCAGGATCACGCTTTCATAGACCCGCTGGCGGAACCCTGCGGCGATCGCACCGGCCAGCACGAGGATGCCGGCCACAATCGCGACGACCGCAGTCACCCGTATGGCGAGCCCGATATCCTGCAGCATGGCATTGACGGTGCCGAGCACCTCTTTCATGCGGATCGCGGTGACGCCCGGGTAGGCGCGGGTGAGCGTGCGGTGAGCCAGCTCCTCGGCCTCTGACGCCGCCTTCAGCGTTGCCATATAGGTGTGTGGCGCGGCCTTCAGCGTGTAGGGGTCAAACAGGATCACGAAGTTGAAACCGAAGGTGCCCCAGTCGATCTGGCGTAGCGACCGGACCTTCGCCGTGATGTCGCGGCCCATGATATTGACCGTGATCGTATCGCCGATCTTGAGGCCAAGCCCGATCGCTTCCTCGCGCCCGAGGCTGACTTCCGGCTCTCCCGAATAGCCCTCCGGCCACCAGTCGCCTTCGACAAGTGTCGAGGTATCCGGCAGGCTGTCGCCGTAGGAAAGCCCGCGGTCGCCGCGCAGGATCCATTTATATTCAGGGTCGATGACCGCTTCTTCGGATGGCACGCCATTGAGCGCGATCACCTTGCCGCGCAGGTTGGGCACCAGCATCACTTCCTCGACACCCGGCACGGCCTTGGCTGCCTGTTCGAAGGCATCCCGCTCGTGGCTCTGGATATCCAGCATGAAGAAGGCCGGGGCTTCCGAGGGCACTTCATCCGCCAGTTGCTTGGTCAGATTACCTTCGATGAGCGAGAGGCTGGCGAACAAGGTGAGGCCAAGCCCCATAGACAGGATCACCGCACTGGTGGCGGCACCCGGCCGGTGCAGGTTGGCAATCGCCAGCCGCAGCAGCGCCTTGCGCGGGCGCGGGCTGTTGGCGGCAAGCTTCTCGACAAGGGCTGCAAGACCCAGAAGCAGGGCGAAGGCGACGACACAGGCTCCCGCAAAGCCGGCTGCCATCATCCGGTCACCCGCAAAGCCGATGGCGAGGGCCGCGATGCCGACCCCGGCGAGCGCGATGAGCAGAAGATATACGAGACGAGGCCGTTTGCGATCAGGTGCCACGAGTGCTCGGAACAGCCGCACGGCCGGCAGGTCCCGCGCCTGACCGAGCGGCCAGGCGGTGAAGGCGGCGGTGATCAGGAAGCCGTAAAGCCCGGCCATGGCAAGCGGGGCGGCAAACACGCCGCTATCAGGCTTCACCGGCAGGCTTTCCGGCAGGAAGTTCGCGAGCACGCCGGGCAGCATGGCCCCGACCAAAAGGCCGATGGCAATGGCGCCCGCTGCAATCAGCATGATCTGCCACAGATAGGTCGCGAAAATCAGCCCGCCCTCGGCGCCGAGGATCTTGAAAGTGGCGATGGTGCGGGTCTTCTGGTCCATATAACCCTTGACCGCATTGCCGACCCCGACCCCGCCGACAACAAGCGCCGAAAGGCCGACAAGGGTCAGGAACATGCCCATCTGGTCCACAAAACGCCGGAGCCCCGGCGCGCTCGTGGTGCGATCATTGATCCGCCAGCCGTCCGTTTCGAAATCATCCTTGATCTCGTCCCGAAGCGCCTTCAGGTCGGTCGCGGGTGCTACCCGCAGCTTGTAATAATGGTCGATCAGGCTTCCCGGCACTACAAGGCCCGAGGACATCAACGCCTCATGCGAGATGATCACACTCGGCCCCAGCTGGAAGCCGAGGTTTGCCTTGTCGGGCTCGCGGGTGATCATGGCGCGGATATCGGCGGTCAGGTTGCCGATCTTCAGCCGGTCACCGAGTTTCACATTCAGCCGGTCGGCAACAAGCGGATCGACCGCAATGCCCCAGACATCGCCGTGGCGTTCGGTGATGGTCGGCGTTTCAAGCTGCGGGCTCGTCTCCAGCCGCCCGTAGAGGGGATAATGCGTATCGACGGCGCGAAGCTCGATAAGGGTCGCTTCGCCCGCCTCCGACCGGGCCATGGTGCGCAGCCGTGCCGAGCGGCTGAGCGTGCCCTGGGTAGCCGCCCAGTTGATGAATTCGGGGCCCGCTTCCTGTTGGAAGATGCGAACCTCCAGATCACCGCCAAGGATTGTCTGGCCTTCGCGGGCCATGCCGTCCTCGATGGCCTTGGTGAGGGAACCCACAGCTGCAATCACCGCCACGCCAAGCGTGAGGCATGCTGCAAAGATGCGGAATCCGCGAACGCCGCCCCGAAGTTCGCGAAGCGCGAAGCGGAGCGAAACCGGCAGCCCGGTATGTCGCGAGATCATTTGGACTTCCCGAGCTTGAGATCGCTGGTGTCGGCCTCGCCGACGGTTGCCGTGTTGCCGGTGTCATCGACAATCTTGCCGTCGCGCATCGAGATGACACGGTCGCAGCGGTCGGCGAGCTTGGCATCGTGGGTGACGAGCACCAGCGTGGTGCCACGCCGTTTGGCGAGATCGAACAGAAGATCGATGATGGTGCGGCCCGTGGCGCTGTCGAGGTTGCCGGTCGGTTCGTCACCGAACAGGATCGGTGGTTCGCTGACAAGGGCGCGGGCGAGTGCCACACGCTGTTGTTCGCCCCCTGAAAGCTGGGCCGGATAATGGTCCATCCGGTGGCCAAGGCCGACCGCGTCCAGTTCTTTCGCCGCGCGGTCGAACGCGTCGTTGATACCGGCAAGTTCCAGTGGCACCGCCACATTTTCAAGCGCCGTCATCGTCGGGATCAGGTGGAAGGCCTGCATCACGATGCCAATACGGGCGAGTCGGTGCCGGGCGAGCTCGTCTTCATCGGCACCCGAGAAGGCAAGGCCGTCAACATCGACATCGCCTTCCGAAGCTTGCTCAAGCCCTGTCATCAGGCTCATGAGCGACGATTTGCCCGAGCCGGACGGCCCGATGATCCCTACCGTTTCGCCGCGCGAAATGGAAAAAGATATATTTTTCAGAATATTGACGGGTCCTGCGCCGGATTCGAGCGTCAGGCTCACGCCAGAGAGTTGAATGATTGGGGTTCTATCAGCCATTGTCATTTTCTTTCCTCGCTGCCACCTTTACGGAAACGAACCGCCCCCGGATCGGTTCGTACCCTATAAAAAGGCTAGGAGTGACGCCGTTGCCGGTCAATCGACTTCCCCGATTTTTTTGTTTTCTCGTGATGACATTTCTGTGTGTCGCACCGCTTTCGGCCGTTCGTGCAGATGCGGACGGTCCAAAAATCATGGCGTTTGGCGATAGCCTGACGGCGGGTTACGGCCTGCCGGCGGGGCAGGGTTTCACGGATCGGCTGCAGGTGTGGCTGCGCGAAAACGGCTTGCCGGAAGCGAAAGTGATCAATGCCGGCGTGTCGGGCGACACGAGCTCGGGCGGGCGTTCGCGGCTTGAATGGGCGCTGGCTGGCGTGCCCGGCGGCAAACCCGATCTCGTGATCCTCGAGCTTGGCGCCAACGACGGCCTGCGCGGCGTGGACCCCGTGATCACGCGGGAAAACATGGCGGCGATGGTTGAAGCCTTCAAGGCGAAAGATATCCCCGTGCTGCTGGCCGGCATGCTGGCGCCGCCGAACCTCGGGCCCGATTACGCGGCCGTCTTCAACCCGATTTATCCGACACTGGCCGAACAGGACGGTGTGACGCTTTATCCCTTCTTTCTGGATGGTGTGGCGGCAGACCCCTCGCTCAACCAGTCGGACGGCATGCATCCCAATGAAAAAGGGGTGGAGATCATCGTATCGAAAATCGGCCCCGAGGTCGTGAAGCTGCTGACGGAGGCGCCATGATCCGCCTGTTTGTCGGCCTTGAAGTCCCTTTGGGCCTGCGGCCCGCCCTGCAGCTTGCCCGCGGCGGGGTGGAAGGCGCGCACTGGCAACGCGACGACCAGTTCCATATGACGCTTGCCTTCATTGGCGAGGTCGAGGGGCACGTGTACCGCGAGATAATCGATACGCTCGGCGGTATCAGCTTTACGCCTTTCGAGCTTGCCTTTGAAGGCGTCGGCGTGTTTGGCAAGCCCAACCAGCCGAAGGCCCTGTGGGCTGGTGTGCGCGACCCCGCACCGATCATCCATCTGCATGAAAAGATCGCCCATGCGCTTGAACGGATCGGCGTGACCATCGACCAACGGCGCTACAAGCCACATGTGACGATCGCCCGGTTCGGAAAGGGCAGTCATGCGCGTGTGGCGGAATGGCTTTCGAACAACGAACTGCTCAGGTCGGACAGCGAACTTGTCTCGCAGTTTGTGCTGTTCTCCAGCCGGCGGACCAGCGAAGGCGGCTTCTATGCCGTCGAGGAACGCTTCGGCCACGACTTCGACGACGAAGAAGACGAGGGCCACTGAACGTGCCACGCTACGGCCATATCGTGGTGCTGTCAGGAGCCGGGCTCAGTGCTGAATCCGGCCTTTCCACCTTCCGCGACAATGGCGGGCTTTGGGATAACCACCGGGTGGAAGACGTGGCCACGCCCGAAGCTTATGCCCGCAACCCCGATCTGGTGCAGCGCTTTTACAATGAGCGCCGCGCGAAGCTTTCGAGCGTGCAGCCGAATGCAGCGCACACGGCGCTTGGCCGGCTGCAGCGGGAATTTGAAGGCCAGGTCACGCTGGTGACCCAGAATGTGGACGACCTGTTGGAACGCGGCGGCGCGCGCGACGTCATTCATATGCACGGCGAGCTGTTGAAAGTGCGCTGCACGGCCTGCAACACGGTGCATGGCTGGCGGGAGGATTGCACCGAGGCAACGCGTTGCCCTGCCTGTGGGGTGGCACCAGGACTTCGGCCTGATATCGTCTGGTTCGGTGAAATGCCCTATCATCTGGACCGTATCTATGCGGCCCTCGGGGACTGTGATCTGTTCCTGTCGGTAGGCACCAGCGGCAATGTCTATCCCGCCGCCGGTTTTGTGGCCGAGGTGCGCCGGGCGGGCTATGCCCACACGATTGAAATCAATCTTGAACCTTCGGCGGGGGTCAGTTACTTCGCCGAACATCGTCACGGCAAGGCGGGCGAAATTGTGCCCGAACTTGTCGAACAATTGCTCAAAGGAGAAGCGTCATGACCCGTCCGACCCTGCTGCCCGATGCCGCGCGCACGGAAGCGCTTGAAGGCCTTTCTGGCTGGACCTATGACGCACCCGCCAAGGCCATCTCCAAGACTTTCAAGTTCAAGGACTTCAGCGAAGCCTGGGGCTTCATGAACCGCGCCGCCCTGAAAGCGGAATCAATGGATCACCATCCCGAATGGTTCAATGTCTATAACCGGGTTGAGGTGAAGCTGACCACGCATGACGCGGACGGCGTCACGCGCCTCGATATCGAGCTTGCCTCGGCGATGGATACGTTCGCCGGCTGATCAGCCGGCGGCGACGCCGATGCCCATCCAGATTGCCATGGCGATCATCATCAGGTTTTCGGTCAGCGAGATAAAGCCGAGCGGCACATTGCCCGAGCCGCCCACACAAGCACATTTCAGGTCCCGCCGGTCGATATAGACCGCTTTGAACACCGAGGCCGCCCCGATGGTGCCGATGAAAAGCGCCACAGGCACCGAAAGCCAGGTGAGGACACCGGCCAGCATGAGGACGCCCGCCGCCCCTTCTGCGAAGGGATAGATATAGGCATAGGGCACCCAGCGCTTGGCCAGCAGGTCATAATTCAGGAACATGCTGGAGAAGGTCTCCACATTCTGCAACTTCAGCATGGCGAGCACGACCATGCTGATTGCGATGAACCATTCCACGGCATGCAGGGTGAATGGACTGCCGAAGACGATATGGCTGACCGCCAGCGCCATTAGCGCTGTCATGCTGAAAAGCGCGATGACAGGTGTGTAGGTTTTGGTGTCCGGGTCGGAGACATGCTTGCCGAAATGGCGGCGCATGTCGTCATAGCCGCCAATCCGCTGGCCACCGATAAAGGTTTGCGGCGTGGTCCGCACGCCGTGCTCGGCCTTGAAGGCGTCGGTGGCGTCGCGGCTGGTAAGCCACCGGTCGTCGACCTCGAAGCCTTCGCTTTTCAGCAAATGAAGGGCTTTCAGGCCGTAGGGGCAAACATGATGGTCCATCACCATGCGGTAAAGGGTGGCTGTTGGTTTCTGTGTTTTCGCTGTCATGATCTCGGCTTTCTTATGATGGCTTGAGCTTCATACGGGACAAGCGTAACATCCGTACCATGGTACGGAGTCAAGGCATGAATTTGACCATCGGAAAATTCGCGAAAACCGCAGATGTGGGCGTGGAAACGATCCGCTTCTATCAGCGCAAGGGCCTTCTGGAAACGCCGGAAGGCTTTGGCGGCATGCGCCGCTACGGCCCTGAGGATGTGCGCCGCCTGCGGTTCATCCGCAAGGCGCAGAAGGCGGGCTTCACGCTCGAAGAGATCAAGGAACTGATCGACCTCGACGCCGGCGAGGACCGACAGCGGGCGCGGGAACTGGCGAAGGCGCGAATGGCCAAGCTGGACGAACAGATCGCCGAATTGGCGCGGGCGCGCGATAGCCTGAAGCGGTTGGCCAGTGCGTGTTCGGGCAGTGACAAAGGCCCGTGCCCGATCCTTGTGGCGTTCGACGATTGAGCCGCCAGCACTTATCGGGGAGCGAAACGCCGCGCCGGGGCGCTTTGGCTCAACTTTATATTATCATTGACAGAATCTGGTCGGTTCGCTTCCAATCGACTTTCGTTACAAGTGCATTGGGGGCGTGAATGTCGAACGACTGGCAGCGTAATCACGAATTTCTGGCCACGCTCAGGCAGTATTATTTTCTTACGTCCATTTTTGGAGAGCGGGGCGCGTGGATTATCATCCGAATTGCGACCTATCTTGGGGCGGGGTTCCTCGTAGGCCTCATTGGCACAACCAGCGGATACTGGGATTTCGAGGTTTTTGTGGCACTTTGGCTCGGCCTGCCGGGCAGCTACTATGTCCTCAGGATACTATTTGATCGTGGCAGGGTGACCCTGCCGGAACGTCACAAGAATGGCCGCACAGTAGGCGACTATCATATGGCAACGCCGGTTCGCCATTTCCCGGGCGGCACCGTGCTGCGGCTCGAAGACGGGGAGGACGCAACCTTCAAGCATGGCGAATTGCCGTTTGAACCTGTGCAGGTGCGGATCGTTCTGATCAATCCGTCGGGAACCACGATGGTTGAGCCGGATCCGACACCGAAGGAAGACCAGCTGGAGGCCACCGAAAGACCGGCTACTTTCAAGGAACTGTACTGGTGCACGCTGCTGACCTTCGTGGCCCTCTTTTTCGTTGTCGGAGGGATCGTCGAGGCAATCGAATATGAACGGGTCATAGAAGGATGGGTGATGTTCGCTATCGTCGGGGCCCTGATCGGCGGGTATCTGACGATTACGCTTTTCCTCGACCTGTTCAATTACCGGCGCAAGGCTGCGCTCAGGATGGAATTCGAACTGAAGCAGGCCTTGGCCGATCCTGCCATACGGGAGGATATCCTTCAGGAAACGGAGGCAGGTCTTGCGACGCAGGCCGAATGGACCGGCTTTGTTGGCGCGCTCACCGGGCTTGCCTTCCTTCTGTTCGCAATCGGCGCAGGACTGGCTTTGACCGGGAGCAACGCGAAGGGGTCGAATGGCGCCCTGATGTCCTTCTTCCTCGTGATGCTGCCTATATTTCTTGCCATGTATTACCGCTACCGGCAGGCCAAGGTGGCGTTCGGCAAACTGAAGGCGGGCAACGACTGAAGGGCAGGCCGCCCCTCAGCCTTCTTTCACCCACGCGGTGATCAGGTCGCGGGCGATGGCGATGGTGGGGGGCAGCATGAAGGCAGGGTCCATGCCCTTGAGGCCTTCCTTGGCCTCGGCTTTCGTCACCCAGCGTGATTCTACCAGTTCGGTCATATCGAGCGTGACCTTATCGTCCGCCACATCGGCGATGCAGCCGATCATCAGGCTCGAAGGGAAGGGCCAGGGCTGGCTCGCCACATAGCGCACCGATGTGGCTTTCACGCCGGCTTCCTCGAAAAGCTCGCGGGCGACAGCCTCCTCGATCGTTTCGCCGGGCTCCACAAAGCCTGCAAGCGCCGAGAAGAAACCGGGCGGCATCTTGGCGTTGCGGGCAACCAGCGCCTTGCCGCCATGGAGCGCGAGCATGATGACGACCGGGTCGGTGCGCGGAAAATGGCTGGCGCCGCACCCCCGGCACTGGCGTTCGTAACCCGCCTTCACCATATCGGTGGGGGCGCCGCACTGGGCGCAGGCGCGGTGGCGCTGATGCCAGTCGAGCATGGATTTGGCTTGGGCCAGGATGCCAAGCTCCGGGTCCGGCCAGCCGGCCTTCAGGCCGATGCCGCGCACATCGCGGAACTTCAATCCGGCAAGCGGCAGGTCGGCGTCCATTGCCTCGGTCGGCCACAGAACGGCGTAGCGTTTGGTGCCGTCTTCGGCGATACCGAGGAACAGGGTTTCTTCCGCCGGATAAAGCCCGATGCCGATATAATCAAGCCATGCAAGGCCGCCGGCATCAAGGGTGAGGAAGCGGTCGCCCGCCATCACGGTGAACCGGCTGCCAATCTCCTTCGGCCCCTCGGTCATCAGCGCCGGGTCGTCGCGCAGCTGGTCCGCGCGGTCGAGCGGGTTGCCGGAATAGAGCGTCTGGATGGCGGCAAGCGACATGGGGGCACCTCGGCGGGGAGAACAGAAAATCTTGTCGGGCGCGAGCCTAGGCCCTGAAGATTCTCCTTGCAAGCGGGGTTATCAATCCCCATATAAGCCCTCGGGAGAGCCAGCGGACTGGCCCCTCGCCAATCCGGTCAGGACCGAAAGGTAGCAGCCGTAACGAGTAAGGCCGGGGTCGTTTGGCCCTCCCACCCTATCCCCGAAATCCCATCACATCGCTGTGCTGCAATCCGCCCTTTGCGGGGGCGCGATTAGCTGCTAGTCATGACCCGAACCCGTCCGTCCGATCATCAGCTTGGGGACCTCGCGACCGTATGGCCAAGGCACCGACCACCGCAGAATACCGCGTTCTGGCGCGCAAATACCGGCCTAGCGACTTCGATGCGCTGATCGGCCAGGAGGCGATGGTGCGGACCCTTTCGAACGCCATCGAAAGCGGCCGCCTTGCCCATGCCTTCGTGCTGACCGGCGTGCGCGGGGTGGGCAAAACCACCACGGCCCGGATCATCGCCAAGGCGCTGAACTGCACGGCGACCGACGGCCCTTCGATCAACCCTTGCGGCAAGTGCGAATCGTGTGTCGCTATCGCAGAATCGCGGCATGTTGATGTGCTCGAGATGGATGCCGCCAGCCGCACGGGCGTGGATGATATCCGCGAGATTATCGAAAGCGTGCGCTACGCGCCCGTGTCCGCCCGCTACAAGATCTACATCATCGACGAAGTCCACATGCTGTCGAAGAACGCTTTCAACGCGCTTCTGAAGACGCTGGAGGAGCCGCCGGCGCATGTGAAATTCATTTTCGCGACCACCGAAATCCGCAAACTGCCGGTCACCGTTCTGTCGCGCTGTCAGCGGTTCGACCTCAAGCGGGTGGAATCGGATGTGCTGGTGGCACATCTGCAGAAACTCGCGGACGCCGAGGGTAGCAAGATCGACGCTGGCGCGCTGAAGCTGATTGCCCGCGCCGCTGAAGGTTCGGTCCGCGATAGCCTGTCGCTCCTCGATCAGGCGATCGCGCACGGGGCGGGCGAGGTGAGCGAGGATCAGGTGCGGTCCATGCTCGGCCTTGCCGACCGCACGCTGGTACTTGATCTCTTTGAAGCTGTGATGAAAGGCGATGTGGCAGCCGCCATCGGCCAGCTCCGCGCGCAGTATGATCGCGGCGCCGACCCGGCGGTCGTCATGTCCGATCTGTTGGAAGTCACCCACTGGCTGACCCGCCTGAAGGTGACGCCCGAGGCAGGCGCCGATACGCTCGTTTCGGAAGCGGAAAAATCTGTCGGGGGCAGGCTCGCCGAAGGGCTCGATATGCCGCACCTGACGCGGGCATGGTCGATGCTTCTCAAAGGCCTTGGTGAAGTGAAAATGGCGCCCTCGCCGATAGCGGCGGCTGAAATGGTGCTTATTCGCCTCGCCTATGCCGCCAACCTGCCGTCGCCTGCCGACCTCGTGAAACAGATGCAATCGGGCGGCGGTGCTCCTGTGCGCGGGGCCCAGGCCCCGGTCGGTGGCGGTAATGTGACGGCGATGGCGAGCGCTACAGCCGGTGGGCCGTCTGCAGGTGGGCCAACAGCAAGTCGTTCTGCCACCGTGCTCGCCTTCCAGCCGGGCAGCGACGGTGACCATCCACAGCATCCGATGCCGATCAGTTTTGAAAAGATGATCGCGCTTTTCGAAGCGCAGCGCGAACCGGTGATCGCCGTGACGCTGAAGGATCAGGTGCGGCTCGTGGAATTTGCGCCGGGCAAACTTGTCCTCAATCTTGGCCCGAATGTGCCGCCGAACCTCTTCAGCCAGATGAAGATCTGCCTGAAACGCTGGACCGGCACCGACTGGATGATCAGCACGTCGAACGAGGGCGGCGCCCAGACGGTGAAGGAACAGGAGCAGGTCAAGGCCGCGATCATGAAGGACGAGGCGCTGGCCGAGCCCCTCATCCGGTCGTTCCTTGGCCTTTTCCCCGATGCCGAGCTGCTGGCCGTGCGCGAAACGCGCCTCGCGGACCTTGATGTGCTCGACGAGGAAGCAGATGATATGCCGGGGGTCGAAGACGAACCCGGCGAGTTCGATTTCTGAGGAGTAGGCAGATGAAGAACCTGTCGCAGATGATGAAAAAAGCCCAGGAAATGCAGGCCAAGATGGCCGACATGCAGGCCGGGCTCGATGACCTGACCGTTGAAGGCGTGGCCGGCGGCGGCATGGTGAAGATCACCCTTTCGGGCAAGGGCGACATGAAGGCGATCAATATCGATCCGTCGCTTTTCTCGGGCGAGGAAGCCGAAGTCCTTGAGGACCTGATCATGGCCGCCCACGCGCAGGCCAAGGCCAAGGCCGAGGAAGCGATGAAAGCCCAGATGGCGGAACTGACCGGCGGGCTCGGCCTGCCGCCGGGCTTCAAGATGCCGTTCTGAGGGGAGCATAAGGGGGAGGAAATATGGGCGTTTACACGCAGCAAACGGAACGCAAGCGACCGCTTGTCCTGATTTATGGCGGCTGGTTCACCGGGCTTTATATAGCGCTCCTCGTCCTCGTGAATTTCCTCGCCTTCGGGCTCGGGCTTGATCTCGGCGTGCTTGGCGGGCTTCTCACCGTCATCATCGCAGCCTTCGGCACCGGGCTCGTTTTCGTACGGCGGGAGAAGACAGCGCTTGAGAAGCCGTTGCAAATGCGGATCGCCATTTTCGGAATTGTCGCCGCGACCGTCTGTTCGCTCCTGATGAGCTTCATCGTGCTGCCGAAAATCTCCGGTACCGGCGCCAATCCCTTCACCCAGTTCGATGGCATGTTTGAAAGCTTCGTCTGGGTCTTCATCATGCTGCTGATCACCGGCATCAATTTCCTGCTGATCCATTATTTCCTCGGACTCGGCTCGGCGAACGCCAAGCCGGCGTCCGACAAGGCCTGACACCAGCATGCCCCGCTCCCACGGCGCCGACATCGATGGCCTCATCCAGCTTCTCTCGCGCCTGCCGGGTCTCGGGCCGCGCTCGGCCAAGCGGGCGGCGCTGCAGATGCTGAAGAAGAAAGACAGCGTGATGGTACCGCTCGCCCGCGCGCTCGCCGATGTGGCCGAACGGGTCGTTACCTGCACCACCTGCGGCAATATCGATACCCACGACCCCTGCCATGTGTGCGCTGACGCACGCCGCGACCGCGCCACCATCTGCGTGGTTGAAGATGTGGCCGATCTCTGGGCGCTCGATCGGTCGGAAAGCTTCCGGGGGCTTTATCACGTGCTCGGCGGCACGCTATCGGCGCTTGACGGGGTCGGGCCCGAGGACCTGAATATTGCCGGGCTCCTCGCCCGGGTGGACGCCGGCGGGATTGGCGAGGTCATCCTCGCGCTCAATGCCACGGTCGACGGCCAGACGACGAGTCACTATCTGGCTGAACGCCTGAAGGCGTCGGGCGTGAAGGTTACGGCCCTTGCCCATGGTGTGCCGGTTGGCGGGGAACTGGATTATCTGGACGATGGTACCCTCGCTGCAGCACTCCGCGCCCGCGGATCGGTAGAATAAAGGGGCATGACCCCGCTCGCGACTACACGGCAAAGGTCGTCCGTCAGCTTCGGTAATTTCTGCATGACATAGCCTTCCCGTTGCCATCACCTGTTCAGGCTGAACCGGGTGTGGGGCAAAAGGAGGGCAGTTTCGGGGCTGGTTTGGCCGCCGGGTCAGATCCAGCCAGCGAGCTGTTCCCGCGTCAGTGTTTCCAGAAGCGATATCCCGGCGGGGTCGGCGTTCAGGCAGGGCACATAATCGAACTTCTCGCCGCCTGCCGAGAGGAAGGTATGGCGAAGCTCCATATTGATTTCCTCCAACGTTTCAAGGCAATCGGCGAGGAAAGCGGGTGCCAGCACCAGAATGCGCTTCACACCTTTCGCGGCCAGTTCCTCAACCTTGCGGTCGGTATAGGGGCCGACCCATTCGGTGGGGCCGACGCGTGACTGGAAGGTGGAGATCAGCCCTTCGCCCTTGGCACCGAGCGCTTCTTTCAACAGCCGTGTTGTCTTGAAACACTGGCAGGGGTAGGGGTCGCCCTTGTCCCAATAGGCCTTGGGAATCGAATGGTAGGACGCGAGGATCGCTTCGGGCTGCCAATCGAGGCCCGCAAGCGCGGTTTCCACGCTTGTCTTCAGGCCACCGATATAGTGCCCGTGATCGTGGAAGGCCGGCATGGTGCGGATGGCTGGCTGCCAGCGCATCTTCTTGAGGATGCGGAAGGCCTCGTCATGCACGGAGGCCACCGTTGTGGCACTATACTGCGGATAGAGCGCGAAAATCAGGATGCGGTCGCAGCCCTTGGCTTTCAATTCCCCAAACGCGCCTTCCATCGAAGGATTGCCGTAGCGCGCCGCCCACACCACGTGGGCACCGTCGCCCATCGCAGACGCCAGCCCCTCGGCCTGCGCGCGGCTGATGGTGCGCAAGGGCGATTCGTTCAGCTCCCGGTTCCAGACTTTGGCATAGGCCCGCGCCGACCGCGCCGGGCGGAAGGTCAGGATGGGGCCGTAAAGGATCGGCAGCCACAGGGGTTTCGGCATTTCCACCACGCGCGGGTCCGACAGGAACTCGGCGAGATACCGACGCACGGCGCCGTAGGTCGGGGCGTCCGGCGTGCCCAGATGGACAAGCAGCACACCCGTCTTGCCGGTTGGTGTCGCGGGATGATCGGCAGGGCGGAGAGGGTCGGTCATGAAACTTTTCCGGGCTGATTATCGTGCGGATTTCTTTACGGCTTTTACGGCGTGAAGGCCAGCGCCGGATCACATTTCGCGCCGCAGATTCGCGTGCCGCGTGCCGATATGATAGGCTTTATCCATCAGGACCAGCAGAAAAAGGAGGGACTAATATGCAAGAACAGAATGCTCACACCTTCGCCCGCCGACTGTTTGACCGGATGGGCCACCGGGCCGAAGCCTATGTTGCCCAGAAGATCGAGGAGCTCGACAAGGCTTCGGACGATCAGGGTGTTGCCGACTGGCAGCGCGTGCGCCGCGCCATGCAGATCATCCGCCAGGAGGAACTGCGCCAGATCCACTGACGCCCTGAGGCATCAGCGCAGGATACGCACCAGCATCGCGCCCGGCTCGCGCCGCGGGTCGGTCGCGACAGATAATACATGCCCTTCATGGGGCGCCCGGTAGGTGGCGATTTCACGCCCGAACGGATCGTAAAGTGTGGCGAGCAATTGGCCCTGCTTCACCGGATCCAGAAGTGCCACATGAATGACGGCGAGGCCCCCTGCATCCGTCGTAACATTGCTGTAGCCGGAGCCGACAATCGGCTGCCGGGCAGGCGGCATGGCGCGCCCGGCGATCATGTCGGCGCGGCGCATGAGGTTGATGATGCCGTCATGGGCGCGGGTGGTCAGCAAAGGGTCGAACCGTTCGGGCACGCCGATCTCGAACGTGACGGCAGGGATGCCCGATTTCATGAACGTGGTTTCCACCGTGCCGCCCTCGCCCGGATCATTCTTGATCATGTCGGGCATCAGGTCGAACGCCATCTGGCGCGCCACAGCATTTGAAAAATCGGCAAACACAAAGAGCGGATAGGCGGTGCCGCGCGTCTGGGTATGCAGGTCCACCACCCGGTCAACCTGACCGGCCATGACGCCGTGCCAGAGGTCGGCGGCATAGCGCTCGGCCGCGTCCCCCTTCATCTCGCCCGGCATGGTGCGGTTAAGGTCGGTGCGGAAGCCCGATCCCGAACCCGAGATGAAATGCCGGTTACCGGCTTCAAGCCCCGGCTGATTGAGCCCCGGCACCATCAGGAGCGTGCCTTTCAGCGTCTTGGGGTCGATCCCCGCGGCAAGCTCATGGATCACCCGGATACCGGCCAGTTCGTCGCCGTGGATCGCCGCGAACAGCCCGAGACGCAGGCCGGGCTCGGCGCCTTTCAGCACGATGACCGGCACAAGATAGGGCTGGCCGGAGGCGCGCGCCGCGACGGAGAGATAGAAATCATGACGCCCGGTGGGGAGGCTGGCGGCCGCAATCATTTGCACCACGGGCACATCCTTGCCGGGCAGGGCTGCGGCGCGGGCAGGGGTGGCAAAGGTGGTGGCGAGGACCAGAAGGGCGATCAGATATCGTATCGTCATGAAAAGGCTTTCCAAGTTTCCCCGCTATGGTAGCCCGAAAGCGCTGCATGGCAAGTATGCACGACCCACTTTGGGGTTGCCTTGGATGCGGCCGGCGTGCCTAATGAACCATAGACACTGGATTTTCAGGAAGGACCATGGGCGCCAACTGCTGCTCGGCCGAGGTGAAGTTCGACGGGATGAGCCCGGCCTATCGCCGTGCGCTGATTGCCGTGATCGCCATCAATGCCGTGATGTTCGCCGTGGAGATGCCTTCGGGCTTCATCGGCAACAGCCATGCGCTGAAGGCCGATGCGCTCGATTTCGCGGCAGACACGGCCACCTACCTGATCTCCCTTCTCGTGATCGGCAAATCGCTGAAGGTGCGGGCAACCGCCGCACTTGCCAAAGGCATCAGCATGGGCCTGATGGGGATCGGCGTGCTTGTCGCCACCGTCTGGTCGGTCTTTGTGACCCACGAACCGGTGGCCCCGGTGATGGGGTCGGTGGGGTTGGCGGCGCTCGTCGCCAATGTGGCGAGCGTGCTGCTTCTGATCCGCTTCAAGGACGGCGACAGCAATGTGCGCTCGGTGTGGCTGTGCAGCCGCAACGATGCCATCGGCAATCTGGCCGTTATCCTTGCGGCTTCCGGCGTGTGGGCGACCGGCACCGGCTGGCCGGACCTTATCGTCGCCGGCCTGATGGCGAGCCTTTTCCTGTCGGGCTCGGTTGCCGTGGTGCGCCACGCGCGGGAAGACATGGCAACCGCCCGGCGGGCTGCCGAAGGCCCGCATGACGGGCACAATCACGAAAGCCATGGCCACCGCCATGGCTCCCCCGCGGAATAGGCCCGCGGCATCGTGGCGGGGAGCGCATTCCATCTTCTGAAGGAACGGGGCTTCCTCTCGCTGTTCGTCACCCAGTTCCTCGGCGCCTTCAACGACAACCTGTTCCGCTCGGCGCTGATCATGCTGATCACCTTCCGGCTGGCGAACGATGTGGATGTGGCGCCGGCGATCCTCAACAATCTGGCAATCGGGCTTTTCATCCTGCCTTATTTCCTGTTCTCCGCCTTTGCAGGCGAACTTGCCGACAAGTTTGAAAAGGCACGGCAGGTGCTTTTCATCAAGCTTTGGGAAGTGGGGCTTGCCATCTTTGGCGGTGTCGCTTTCCATATGGCGAACCTGCCTTTCCTGATGGCGGTGCTGGCCGGTCTCGGGCTGCAGTCCACCTTCTTCGGCCCCATCAAGTACGGCATCCTGCCCGATCTTGTGAAACGCGAGGACCTTCTTGCCGCCAATGCGCTGATCGAGGCTGGGACCTTCATCTCGATCCTTCTTGGCACGCTTGTGGGCGGGCTTCTGATCCTCACCGACGAAGGGATCGAGTCTGTCACAACCCTCGTGCTGGTGGTCGCGGTTCTTGGCACCATCAGCGGTGCCCTCGTCCCGAAAATGGGCGCAGCCGCCCCGCATATCAGGATCACGCCGAACATCTTTGCGTCCACCCGGCGCGAACTGAAGGCGGCGTGGGCGAGTGATATCGTGCGCCCGGCCATCATCGGCATCAGCTGGATATGGGCGCTCGGCTCGATTTACCTCACCCAGCTTCCGGTGCTGGTGCATGACCGGCTGGGCGGGGATGAGACCGTGGTCACCCTCTTTCTTGCCGTCTTCTCGCTCGGGATCGGGGTCGGGTCTTTCCTCTCGAACCATCTTCTGAAGGGGCAGGTATCGGCCAAGCTGGCAATCCCCGGGCTTGTGCTCCTGGCCGCCTTCTCGGTGCTGTTGCCGGTTGTGGTGCCGACCGCGCCGCCGCTCGGGTCGGCTCCTGTCGACTTCTGGGGCTTCCTCGGGCTGATTGACGGCTGGCTCGTGCTGGCGCTTGTCACCCTCACGTCGCTGGCAGGCGGGCTTGTGATCGTGCCCCTTTACACGCTTCTGCAGGAACGGACCCCGCGCGAGGGGCGGTCGCGGGTGATTGCCGTCAACAATATCGTCAACAGCGGCTTCATGGCAGGCTCGGCGGGCATCGCCGCCCTTCTGGCCGCTTCGGGGCTCGACAGCCTCGGCATCCTGATCGCGACGGCCGCAGGCAGCCTCCTCGCGATCCTGCCACTAAGGCCGCTTGACAGGCGGCTTCTGGCCTGAGGGCAACCTGCGGTTGGGCTGCCCACAAATGGCCTTAAATCAAGGTCTTGCAACCGCGCGCCGTGGCTGACACAATCCGCCGCAAAAGGGGGCCAGCGAGTGACCAGGATTTTTGCCAAGAAACGTTCCACGTTCCATTCTATTGCCATCCAGCTGGTGCTTGTCCTGTCGCTGATCGGCGCCGCGCTTTATGGCCTTGGCACCTACCCCCTTGCAGACGACCCGATGATCCGCCTGATCATGAAAGCTACCGGCGTTGGCTTCCTTGCCGCTTATGCGGCGCTTAATGCGCGGGCGAGCGATCACTGGATACTGGCGGCGGCCCTGGTGGCCTCTACTTTCGGTGACGTGCTTCTGGAAGGATCTTTCCTGCGCGGTCTTGGCGCCTTTCTCGTGAGCCACATCATCTATGTACTTCTTTATGCCCGCAACCTGCGCGGCAAGGGCGAGACCGGCCTTCCCCGTGTGGTGATCGTGGCGCTTGTCTGGCTGGCCAGTGGTGCCGTCGCCTATCTCCTGATGCCGTCGCTTGGCGAGATGCGCTGGCCGGTCGTGGCCTACAGCGGCGTGATCACGCTGATGGCGTCTCTTGCCATCCTCAGCCGCTATCCCTTCTGGCTGACCGGGATCGGGGCGCTGCTGTTCCTGTCGTCGGACACGATGATCGCGATGGACCGCTTCCTGCAGGTGGCGCCGCCCTTCCCGCATGCGATCTGGGTCACCTATTATGGCGGCCAGCTTCTGATGGCTATCGGCGTGCTGCGCGCGCAGGCGCCGACCGAGGTTCGGGGCGGCTACAGATTTGACTAATGCGCCACAGGGTCGCATAGTCGCCAACTTATTGGCGCCAAAATCAAGACCGGACCCATGATTACCGTGACCACCGACCAGCAAACCCTGCAGCGCAAGGCAGCAACCCTCATCGAGGCGCTGCCCTATATGAAGAAATATGCCGGCGAAACCTTCGTCATCAAATATGGCGGCCACGCCATGGGAGATGCCAATCTCGCCCGGCAATTCGCCGAAGACGTGGTGCTTCTGAAGCAGGTGGGCATCAACCCTGTGATCGTGCATGGCGGCGGCCCGCAGATCGGCAACATGCTGAAGCGGCTGGGCGTGCAGAGCGAATTCATTGACGGCCTGCGCGTGACCGACGCCGCGACCGTCGAGATCGCCGAAATGGTGCTCTGTGGTTCGATCAACAAGTCGATCGTGGCGGATCTCAACGCCGCAGGCGGCCGTGCCATCGGGCTTTCCGGCAAGGACAGCGACATGGTGATGGCGCGCAAGGTTTCGCGCACCAAACGCGACCCCGACAGCAATATTGAACAGGTGATCGACCTCGGTTTCGTGGGCGAGCCTTGCATGGTGGACCCGACCTTCCTGCAATCGAGCATGACGGCCGGCATCATTCCGGTGATCGCACCGATTGCCATGGGCGAGGACGGCAAGACCTACAATATAAACGCCGACACGATGGCGGGTGCCATCGCAGGCGCGCTGAAGGCCCGTCGCTTCTTTCTGCTCACCGATGTGGCCGGTGTGATGGACAAGGAGAAAAACCTCCTGACCGAGCTCGGCAAGACGGATATCGACGAACTGATCGCCGATGGCACCATTTCGGGCGGCATGATCCCCAAGGTCGAAACCTGCCTGATGGCGGTGGAAGCCGGGGTGCGGGGTGCTGTTATCCTTGATGGCCGCGTCACCCACGCGATCCTTCTGGAAATCTTCACCGAACGTGGGGCCGGCACCATGATCCGCGCCTGAGGCGTGGCCTCAGGGCTGGTCGAGGAAATAGCTGAGGTGCCAGTCAAGCTCGTCAGCATCGATCGGATAGGTGCGACCGTCCTTCGGATGCAGGAGCTGGGCTGAAGGCACCAGCGCGAATTTCACCTGCAGTTCATACGCTGTCCGCATCACCAGCTGGGCCCGCCAGGCAAGCGCTGTGACCGCGCGGCCGGATTTCGAATGGATGATGCGGCGGATGGTGGCGACCGGCAGGTCGGACGCCAGCGCCAGACACTGGATCAAGAGCTCGCGCCGGCCGCTTTCGATCTGCTGGTGCACGAACTGGTCGTTGATCGCGCCGCGTTCATAAAGGTCGAGCGCCGTTTTATAGAGCTTCGCTTCCTCGTCCTCGCCGACCCGTTCGCCTGCCAGGCGCTCGCGCACACGGTCCAGAAGGGCTTCGGCGTCGGCTTCGGTGAGCGCGCTGCCGTCCACCATCGCATGTACAAGGGCAGAGGCCACAAAACCCGCAATGCGTTTCATCGCGCGGATCGAAAGCTGCGGCCGCATGGCAAGCGGCTGATGCAGCGCTTCCACGCCCTTGGCCTGATCGATGATCTGGTCGAGCGTGGCTTCGCGGATCTGCGCATTCTGGTTGGTGAGGAGGGCTGCAATCGCCGGGATGTCGAGCGTGGCGGCGATATCGTCCGACACACCTTCCGAGACAATGGCGCGCCGTGCGATGGCGGAAAGCGCCGCACTCGATGCACCTGCCGCAATGATTTCGCGCAGGTCGTCGTCATTCAGGAGCGGCGAATATTCAAGGATCGGGGCGGCGACCATGTCCTCGATATCGCGGGCGAGCTTGTCGACCATCGGTTTCGGGACATTGGGGCTCGTCTTGATCTCGTCGGCGATGATGGCGCGGACCTTCGGCAGCTGGTCGGCAGCCAGCGCTTCCAGCACATCAATGGCTCGTTCGCGGATCGCCGTCTGCTCGCCCGGCGCCAGCCCCGGCACCAGCCGCGCGATCTTGCGGGCAAGTTCAAGCCGCACTTCGTCGTCCTCGTCGGCCGCGAGCTTTTCATCGGCATGGATCGGGGTCGAGGGGTTCGAGGCGATGATCTGGCGTACCTGCGGCGAGGCGTCGTCGGCCAGATAATAAAGCACTTCGGGCCGCGCATCGGTGCGCGCGGCCAGTGCCTTGCGCTCGCCAAGGCTGCCGTCCTTCAGGATCTGCTGTTCCTTTTCGGACGTCAGTGCGGGCGGCAGCACAGCGGGCGCTTCTGCCCTTGCCTTGCCCTTGCCGCCATCCTGACCCATTAACGATTTCAACCGGTCAAACAGACCCATAAACCCCAACCCCCGGCTCAATCGAGGACGGCGACGGCAACTTCGCCGCGACCCGCCTTCTTGACCTCATATAATGCATGATCGGCCTTTTCCGCCAGCCGGTCGAAATCGGCCCCGCCGCCCGGCTTGCTTTCGCATACGCCGACCGACACACCGAGCGCAAGATCGGGCTGCCCGAGCCCGGCTTTCACGCCTTTCATGCAGTCGATCAGCTGCCGGCCCTTTTCGGCACCGACATCCGCCCCCACACCTTCAAGCCAGATGACGAACTCGTCCCCGCCGTACCGGGCGGCGAGGTCGGTCGGCCTGATGATGGCGGTCAGCGCTTTCGAGAAGGCGACCAGCGCCTGATCGCCTGCCGCGTGGCCGAGCGTGTCATTCACTTCCTTGAAATGGTCGAGATCGACAAACACAAGGCAGCCGCCCGATCCGGTGCGGGACTGGTTTGTCAGTCGCCGGCTCACCATGTCGCGGAAGGCGCGGCGGTTGAGGAGGCCTGTGAGTTCGTCCGAGGACGACAGCCGCGAAAGCTTCTCCACCAGATCAGCCTTGGCAAGTGCGGCGGTGAGCATGCTGCCGATGCCGGCGAGCAACTCGCGTTCCTGCGCCGCCCACGGGCTGACGCCGGTGTCGCGTGACAGGACGACAGCGCCCTGCGCGTTACTGCCTTGCGAAAGGTGCAGCAAAAGATGGCTGCGGCCGGGCGCATCAAGGTCGAAAACCGGTGTGTCGGGCTTGGCGGCAATCGCGGCGGCGACCCAGTTTTCGGAAAGTTCCACCTGCGTTTCGCCGGCGACCCCAGCGAGGAGGAAGGTGCGGCCGACCTGTTCGAACACCCACACGGTATCGGCGCGGAAAAGATCGGCGCAGAGGCGCGCGGCACGGTCGCGCAGTTCATCGGCACCCACGACCTCGTTGAGGAGCTCGGCAATCCGCTGCAGCATGGTGAGGCGCAGGTTGGTGACCCGCATGGCGCGGTCGGCGTCCACCCGCGCGCTCACATTGCGCACGGTGCCGCGTACCCCGGCCGGGCGGCCATCGCTGTCGTTCATCGGCTCCACCGCGAAATCGGCATAAAGCCGGTCGCCAAAGGCATCGACAGGCAGCGCCTCGAACACGCGCGCGCTGCGGCTGGTGAAAGGATTGTGCGCGGGGCCGGCGCTATCAGGCCAGAAGACGGGTCGTGCCTCGGCGCCGATCCAGTCATCGGTTTCCTGTCCGAAGGCGATGGCCGGGCTCACGAAGCGGAAGCGGCCGTCCGTATCCACCTCGAACGACAGATCGACGGTGCGATCAAGAAGCCCCTTGAGGAGCGCGCGGCTGTGGATGAGCGCGTCTGTTGTGCGGTCGGCAAGCGTGGTTTCGCGCGCCACCAGAAGCACGCCTTCGGCCTCGGGGATGGCGACGAGCCAATAATTGCCGGTTGTCTCGCCGGTCAGGCGGTCCTCGGCGGGCAGGCCGGTTTCCATGGCGCGGCGAACTACCCGCATCACGGGTTCGGATTGGCTGGCGTAGGCAAAAGCGAGGATATCGGCCGTAGCCGAACGCTCGACAAGGCGGCCGTCAGCGGCGAGCCTCAGCGCGATGATATCGGCCGATTTCAATGCCTTCGGCCCCGGATATTGCCTGTTTCCGGCGGTCTGGGTCATGCCTTCTGCTTCCCGTCCCATTGTTAAGTGCGCCTTAATCGGCACTGCGATAGGATCAGATACTAGAGGGCAAATCAATGCCATAGAAGCCCCTGATGCGAGACGCGAGGAACTATATGAACGAATATAACGCCGCCCTTCACCCCGACCAGCGCGATACCTGGGTCTTCGATCTCGATAACACGCTGTATCCGGCCGAGTGCGATCTCTTTTCACAGATCGACCGCAACATCGGCACCTATGTGGCGGACCTTCTGAAGCTGTCGGCGGAAGATGCGCGCAAGGTGCAGAAGGGCTATCTCCTTGAGCATGGCACCACGCTGAAGGGCCTGATGGTGAATTATAGCGTCGATCCGCATCATTATCTGGCGGCCGTCCATGATATCGATTTTTCGCCGATCCAGCCGGACCCGCACCTGAAGGCGGCCATCGACCGGCTGCCGGGCAAGAAATATGTCTTCACCAATGCCGACCGGCCTTACGCCGAGGAAGTACTGACGCGCCTCGGGCTTGGTGACACCTTCAACGGCCTTTTCGATATCCATGATGCCGAGCTGCACCCCAAGCCGGTGATCGAAACCTATCACCGCTTCCTGAAGGATCACGGTGTGAATCCGGCGCGGGCGGTGATGTTTGAGGATATGGCGCGCAACCTGATCCCCGCCCATGCGCTGGGGATGGGGACTGTCTGGATCGACACCGGCTCCCCCTGGAGCCGGGCTGACCATGACCCCGCCCTCATCCACGCGGAAACGGACGGTCTCACCGGCTGGCTCGATGCCTATAGCCGCGCGGTGGAAAAGCACCATAGCTGACCATAAGCGTAAGCTCAGCTTGCCAGCCTGAAAACCCAAGGTGGCGTTGACTTGGGGGGCAGCATCGCTATTGTCGTCGCACCCTGAGAAAATCCCTGTGCGCCGAGGATAGACGCCCATGTCCCTTCACGAGCTTGAAGCCACCATCGATGCCGCGTTCGACGAGCGCGACACCATCACCTCCCACACCCGCGGCGCCGTGCGCGAAGCGGTTGAGGCTGCCCTGACGCTGCTGGATAATGGCGAAGTGCGCGTGGCCGAGAAACAGGACGGCAAATGGGTGGTCAACCAGTGGCTCAAGAAAGCGGTTCTCCTGTCGTTCCGCCTGAATGACATGGAACTGATCAAGGGCGCGCCCGGCAACGCCGCCTACTGGTGGGACAAGGTGCCGTCAAAATTTGAAGGCTGGTCCGACCGGCATTTCACCAAGGCCGGCTTCCGTGCCGTGCCCGGTGCCATCGTCCGCCGCTCCGCCTTCATCGGCAAGGGCGCGGTCTTGATGCCGTCGTTCGTGAACCTCGGCGCCCATGTGGGCGAGGGCACGATGGTGGATACCTGGGCCACCGTCGGCTCCTGCGCGCAGATCGGCAAGCATGTTCACCTTTCGGGTGGTGCCGGCATCGGCGGCGTCTTGGAGCCCCTGCAGGCCGGCCCCGTGATCATCGAGGATAACTGCTTCATCGGTGCGCGCGCCGAGGTTGCCGAAGGTGTGGTGGTTGAGGAAGGCTCCGTCCTTTCCATGGGGGTGTATCTCGGTGCCTCCACCAAGATCGTGGACCGCAACACCGGCGAGGTCTTCATGGGCCGCGTGCCTGCATATTCGGTCGTTGTGCCCGGCACGCTGCCCGGCAAGCCGCTGCCGGATGGCACGCCCGGCCCCAATCTTTACTGTGCGGTGATCGTGAAGCGGGTGGACGAAAAGACCCGTTCCAAAACCTCGCCTAACGAACTCCTGCGCGACTAGGCCGAAAAATGATTGATCCGGTTGCGCTCTCGCAAGCCCTGATCCGCCAGCCGAGCGTCACGCCCGATACGGGCGACGGCCTTGATGTGCTGATCCGCGCGCTGGAGCCCCTTGGCTTCACCTGCCACCGGCTGGTGTTCGAGGAAGAAGGCGCGGAAGCGGTCGCCAACCTGTATGCCCGCATCGGCGAGGGTAGCCCGCATCTATGCTTCGCGGGCCATACCGATGTGGTGCCAGTGGGCGCGCACGGCCAGTGGTCGGTCGACCCCTTCGCGGCAGACGTGAAAGACGGCCAGCTTTACGGGCGCGGCGCGGCGGATATGAAATCCGCCATCGCGGCCTTCGCCGCCGCCGTTTCGCGGCACTTGGCCAAGGGTGACCTGAAAGGCAGCCTTTCCTTCCTCATCACGGGGGACGAGGAAGGCCCGGCGATCAACGGCACACGCAAGGTGCTGGATTGGCTGCGGGCCCGCGGCGAGGCCATCGATTTCTGTCTGGTAGGGGAGCCCACAAACCCGCAGGCGCTCGGCCAGATGATCAAGATCGGGCGGCGCGGCAGCCTGCATGGCATCATCCGCGTTGAAGGCGTGCAGGGCCATGTGGCCTATCCGCACCTGGCGCACAATCCGATCCCCGATCTCGTGAAAATCCTCAGTGAACTCACGGCCGAGCCGCTCGATCAGGGCAATGCGCATTTCCAGCCCTCGAACCTCGAGGTCGTGAATGTGCATGTCGGCAATGAAAGCCACAATGTGATCCCGGCCGAGGCGACGGCCCGCTTCAATGTGCGCTTCTCGTCCGATTTCACGCCCGAAGCCCTGCAGGCGGAACTGACCCGCCGCATGGACCGCGCCGGCGTGAAATATGCCATCGACTGGTGGGTTTCGGGCGACAGTTTCCTCACCGAGCGCGGGCCGCTGACCGATGCCGTTGTGGCAGCGGTGGAGGCCGTGACGGGCCAGACCCCGGAACTATCCACCACCGGCGGCACCTCGGACGCGCGCTTCATCAAGGATATGTGCCCGGTCGTCGAGTTTGGCCTCGTGGGCGCCACCATGCACAAGATCGACGAGCATGTGGCCGTCGCCGACATCGAAGCCCTCGCGAAGATTTACGAGGGCGTTATTGAGCGGTTGGTGGGGTGAGAGAAAGGGAGGCCTGTTCCTCAGGTTATGAGTTGTTATTTTGCCCAGCATATTTTGATATGAGATCAAATATATTTTTACGGGTGATGTTTTCCCTGATCAAAGGATAGGGTACTTTTAATTTTTTTAAATCTTCTATACTACATTCAATGTCTTTGAAGTTTTTATATACATACTCGTTATATGAAAAAATGTTTAGGCTTGTTGTTGTTGTAGAGTTTACATCAAAAATTACCCGTGTTTTCTCAACGTATAATTTTCGGAAATCGCTTTCCTCGTCTTCTTGGTCTTCATCCCATATTGGCGGTTGATCTGGTATTTTTTCGTATGCAATGCCGGATTCTGCATGTTTCTCGATTAATTCGAGCAGGTTTTCAATTCGGGAATATAGAAGTGGGTGCATTAATGGATGACTCAAGTCAGCGCACCTATGAAAATCTCCTCTGAGTTTTGAGAGGTTATCTCTTGCCACGTGAACTGCATTTAGCGTTTCTTGTGGCATAAAGTTTAGAGAGAATATGACGTCATTTAGAGATTCAAGTATTTGGCTCATTCTTGAAGCCATAACTTTTTGATCTTTCGAAAGCTCTGTTGCAATTTTCTTCGCGTCTCGATCTTGAGCTAAACGAGCGGCCACAACTGCAAGCACGATCGTTGCAATAATTTGTACCCAGTCCGAAATACTGCCCCAATTTGTGAAACTCATTGGAGGTAATTTTGTCCCAGCAAGGTACCCACATATAGTACCTAGAACAGTGCCAAACATGGCGCCAAATGCTAATGGCTCAGTATCTTTAAAGTCATTATTTTTCATAATGTTACACCAAATCACTCCACCACCAGATCGAGCTTTGTCTTGCCCCAGATCAGCAGCAGGCTGTCTTCAAGGGCCACGTTCGGGCCGTGCGGGGTGTGGTTCACGGCGTAGCTGAAGTGGCCGGGGGCGGCGATGGTGTCGCCGAGTTGCATCCGGCCCGAGATCAGGTAGGTGCCGTGGTCGCCATTGGTGTGATGGTGGCGGGGCTCGCGGAAGCCTTTCGGGAATTTCAGCAGGGCAACG
The DNA here is from genome assembly GCF_026719705.1 of Pseudokordiimonas caeni. Classification (GTDB taxonomy): domain Bacteria; phylum Pseudomonadota; class Alphaproteobacteria; order Sphingomonadales; family Kordiimonadaceae; genus Gimibacter; species Gimibacter caeni. Next base: position 793,378 of record NZ_JAPPRR010000002.1, read on the forward strand.
CCGCCCCCCGTTTCCGGGTAGCTGTAAAGGCGCGCGGCCATCATGCCTTCGGGGAAGCCTTCGGCCTTCACCGGCTGCCACTCGACGGTGCTCGTATCCACCGCCACGACCGGGGCGCCCGGCGTGGCGGGGTCACCGAGATGCAGATCCAAGGGGCCGTCGGCCCAGCGCAGAAGCTCGGTTTCCTCCAATGCATCATTCGGCCCGTGCGGGGTGCCTGCGGGGAAATAGACGAAGGCGCCGGGGCCGACGATCCTGCCGCCCGAGTTCAATTTGCCCTTCAGGATGAAACCCGTGTGTCCGTTTGTCGTGTGATAATGCCGGGGCTCCAGATAGCCCTTCGGGAATTTCACGATGGCCACGCCCGGCGTGCCGGGGGCATCCTGAAAGATGAAACGCTGGGTCAGGCCCGGCGGGAAGGCGCTGGCGCCCGCCGGCACCCATGCGAGGGTGCTTGTGTCGATCTCGACCGTGGTGGGCCGGTCGTCACTGCGTGCCGGAAACGAAAAAGCCGCCACAAAGGCGGCGGCCAGAAACAGATGTTTCATCCCTGATCCCCCTTATGCCCGTGGGGCGAGCATAAGGGAAACGCGCGGGTGTGGGTAGCGCCCTTAGCGGATCGTATCCACATTCTGCTCCCAGTTGGCGCCGTCGAACGGCACCACGGTCATCTCCGTCACCGTATCGCCTTCAAGGCAGCCGGCATGGACGCTGTAGGCGTGCGGGTGGCTTCGGGGCACATAGAAGCTTTTGATGCCGCAGGTCTTGCAGAAGAAATGGCGGGCGGTGCGGGTGCCGAAATTGTATTCCGCGATATTTTCCCACGGGGTCAGCAGGCGGAAATCGGCCTTTTCGACAAACAGGTGCAGGAAGCCCGTTTTCTTGCAGATGCTGCAATTGCAGGCATGCACTTCCATCGTTGCGGGCGCGTCGATTTCGAACCGGACGGCGCCGCAGTGGCAGCCGCCGGTGTGGGTCACTTTATCGGTCATTTGAAACGGTTTCTGCTCAGTGGTGGCCGGCGTGGTCGTCTTTCTTGCCGTCCATGCCGGTGACGGTGACGATCACCGGCACGCTGCCGGCTTTGTCAAAAGTCAGCGTGATCGGGAAAACGTCGCCTTCCTTCAGGGGCTCGGTGAGGCCGATCAGCATCACATGATAGCCGCCGGGGGCGAACGCGATGGTCTCGCCGGGTGCGATGGGCAGGCTTTCCACCATGCGCATCTTCATCACGCCGCCTTCCTCGCTCGACTGGTGGATTTCAGCGACCTTGGCGCGCTCGGTCGCCACACCGGTCAGCGTCACCATTTCATGGCTGCCGTTTTTCACGGTCATGTACACCGCACCGGCGCGGGTCATGGTGCCCGTGGTGCGCGCCCAGGGATGCTCCACCATCACGCCGTCATGATGGCCGTCCTCGTGCGCAAGTGCCGGGGCGGCAAGCGAAAGGCTCAGGAGAAGGGGGGCAAGGAAACGGCGCATGGGTGGCTCCTATGGGTGGGGATCAGGGAAGGATCAGGTTGTCGGTCGCCTTGATCAGCTCATGGCGGATGCCGGGCTCGAAGGCGGAATGGCCGGCGGCGGGTACCACCTTCAGCGTCGCCCACGGCATGGCCTGCGCCAGCTCGAAGGCGGAAACCGGCGGGCAGATGGCATCGTACCTGCCCTGCACGATGGTGGTCGGCACATGGGCCAGCCGGTCGGCATCGCGCAGGATCTGGTTGTCGGTCTCAAGGAAGCCTTTATGCACGAAATAGTGGGCCTCGATCCGCGCGAAGGCGAGGGCGAACTCGGGGTCCACCGACAGGCGCTGCTGGCCCTCGTCGGGGATCAGTGTTACCGAGCTTGCTTCCCAGAGGCTCCATTCCTTCGCGGCCATCAGGCGCTGGCCGGAATAGTCGGGGTCGGTCAGGCGGCGGTGATAGGCGGCAATGATATCGTCCTGCTCGTCATCGGGGATCAGCGCGCTGAAACGTTCCCATGCTTCGGGGAAGATGGCGCGGGTGCCGTAGCCGTAAAACCAGTCAAGCTCGCGCTGGCGCATCAGGAAGATGCCGCGGAGAACGAGATGCGTCACCCGGTCGGGGTGGGTTTCTGCGTAAAGGAGCGCGAGGGTCGAGCCCCAGCTGCCGCCGAACAGCGCCCAGCGCTTGATGCCGAACTTTTCGCGGATCAGTTCCATATCCGCCACCAGATGCCAGGTGGTGTTGTTTTCAAGGCTTGCATGCGGACGGCTGCGGCCGCAGCCGCGCTGGTCAAACAGGATGATCCGGTAACGCGCAGGATCGAAGAAGCGGCGCTGCATCGGGCTCGTGCCGCCGCCGGGGCCGCCATGCACGAAAAGGATCGGATAGCCATCCGGGTTGCCGGACTGTTCCACATAAATCTCGTGCCCGTCGGGCGTGCGGACATGTTCGCGCGCGAACGGCTCGATGGCGGGATAGAGAGGGCGTCTCTCTTCTATGGTGAAGGCGTCCAAGCCCTGCTCCTTGTCGCTGCGGTCTATCTCGCAGCATAAAAGCGGGGGAAGCGGGGCGCAAGCGCACTTGCGCCGATGGTGCGTTGCGCGCCCCTCAGTCGCCGGGCGGGCTTTTTATGCAGGGACGTGCCCCCCAAGCGCCGGGCGGGCTTGATGGGGTACCGCCGCGCTTCAGGCGGCGACGCTGCGGTCGCCTTCGCGTTCCTTCAGGCGTTCCTCGATAAACTCGTAGGAAACAAGGTCGTCGGCGTCGATCGGGGCATCGGCAAACGGCAGGCGCACGCAATGGGCCTTGATGCCGAACGCCTTGCCGGCGCGCTTTTCAAGCCCTGCGAGCGTAGTGAGGCCGTAGCGATAGAGGAGGAACGACCACAGGCCGACCATGGGCAGCAGCGCGCGGCGCTTCTTCTTGTTGCCGAACTGGCCGCCGGCGCGGAACAGTTCGATGGCGCCGAGCGCTTTCTCGGTGACCACCGCATAGATATTGCAGTTGGACCAGATAGCATCCCTGAGTTCATGTCGACCGGTGATTTTGCCGGTGCCGGGGTAGGTTTTCTGGATCAGCGCGTCGTCCGTCATGCCCCACGCGGCTTCGGCGCCCGTGTCGATGATATCCTGCAGGAAATAGGACACGATCTCGGCCGAATGCAGGCAATTGTCGGCGGTGGTGACGAAAAGCGGCAAGATGGCAGGGCCGCCAAGCTCGTCAATCGCACCCACCACGCTTTGCGACAGGGTCTGGCGGCTTTTGGTGAAAACGATTCGGCCCGCATCATGCAGCTTCTTCACGCCGGGGAGGGCGAGGGCGATGGCGGGGTCCTCGATCGAAACGGCGATCCGATCGACCTGCGGCACATCGGCCAGATAGCCGACGACGCGGTCGAGCATGGCAGTGCCGTTGACCGGCAGGGTGCATTTGTGGCTGACGCCAAAGTGCGCGGCGAGGGCATTCACGATGCCGGGGCGCTGGGCGGCAAGCACCAGCGCGGTAAAGCGGGGGGTGGTCATACTAGCTGTCCTATTGTCCGTTTTTTGCGCCTTTCCTAGTGCTTGACAGGGTGAAGGGCAAGCTCTATTGCGCTTTCCGTAGCCTGTGGCGACGTACGCCCGCCGCGATTTGTGGCCTAGCTGACACACATGACACAAAGGAACGCCGATTTGTCCGGTATTGCTGTCGAGCACCTTCTCTTTGAAGGCGGTGCCCCCCTCCGCCTCAAGCCTGAAGACAAGGCGCGCCTGAAGGTCCTGTTCCTGGCCAAGCATGCGCTCGCCGGCGGCCAGTTCGATAAAACCGACGGCACGCATTCGATGTATCATGATGAAATCAAGTCCTGCCTTGAAGGGCTCGGGCTCGATGTGGTGGCGTCGAACAGCTATGAAGCGCTGTTCCATTCAAAGATCGACCAGAATTACGTCTTCACGCTTTTCAATCGCGGCGGCTTCCGCAACAGCGAGATTCTGGCCTCGTGCCTGTGCGAATATCTGGGCGTGCCCTATATGGGTGCCGCACCTTCGATGCGCGGCTTTGCCGATGACAAGCATCTGGTGAAAACCATGTACCGGGATCAGGGCATCCCGACGCCGCAGTGGCAGATCTACCGCACGGCCAACCAGTCGGCCCCGACCCCTGATTTCAAGGCCGAACGCTATGTGGTGAAGCCCAACAACAGCTCGGCCTCCTACGGGCTGGCGCAGGGGACAGACTGGGAAGAACTGAAGCCGCAGGTGCTGGCGCTTCTCGCTGAAAACCACGATGTGATCGTCGAGGAATATGTGCCCGGCATCGATGTCTCGGTGCCCGTGGTGGGGGCGGGCAAGCCGTGGATCCTGTATCCGATGATGAACCCGGCCACGGAAGGCGAGTTCGTGGTGACATACGAACAGAAGCGCGGCTTTGCCTCGGTGCCGCCCATCGAATTTTTCAAGGATCACGCCAAGTATCCGGCGCTCGTGGATTATACGAAGCGGATCAATGCGATGGTCTGGCCCTATGATTATGCCCGTTTCGACTATCGCATCGATCCGACCGGCAAGGTCTGGGGCTTCGAGTTTAACGTTTCGTGCAACCTTGGCGCCAAGCGGGCAATCTGCCAGTCGGCCAAGCTGCTCGGCTACGAGCAAAGCGATATCGTCGAATCGGTGATCGCAAACAGCCTCGAGCGCCAGCGCTTCATCTTCGAAGCGGCGCTCGAAGGCCGGAAAATCCGCTACAAGACGTAAAGGCCTACTCGGCCGCCATGCGGCGCGCCGCCAGGATTTTCTCCGCGAGCTTCACGTCACCCGGATTGTCCACATCGATGGGCGCATCGGCATAAGGCATGCGCACCACCTTCACGGTCGCATGCCAGCGCCGGGACAAGAGCTTTGCAAGCCCGTGGATGGTCGCGAGCCGGAAGCGATACAGCAGCATGAACGACAGGCCGAATGCCTTGCGGATACGCTCTGGCCGCTTGCCGAACTGGCCGCCGCCCTCGAACACCCTGGCAGCACCAAGCGCGCGGACCGAGCTCAGTGCATAAAGATTGCAGCTTGACCAGCCGCCGTCCTTCAGCTCGTGGAAGGCGCGCTTGCCTTCCGGGTAAGCGGCAAGGATATCGTCGGCCGGTGTCATGGCGACCGCTACATCCGCCGGGTCTTTCGCAAGCTCGGCGCAGAAATGGTCGATCATGTCCGGTGTATGCAGCGGATTGTCGCCCGTGGTGATGATCAGCGGATAGGGGTCGCTGATCACGGCGACACCCGTGGTGACGGACGCGAACAGATTGTCGGCGCTTGGTACGAAGGCGATCAGGCCCTCATCGAGCCAAGCCTTCAGCTGCGGCACGCTTTCCAGAAGATCGATGCTTTCGATGGAAACAAAGACACGGCCGACAGACCGCGCCGTGATCAGGCTTTCGACCACCCGTTCCAGCATCACCTTGCCGTCCAGGCTGATCAGGCATTTGTGGCTAACCCCCTGCAGTTTCGCCACAGCATCCTCCGCGCCCCGCCGGCTCGCTGCCAGCACGAGCGCGGTAACGGTACCGTTCTTGCTCATGTCGGTTCTCTCCCTGCCCCTCATGGGTCAAACCAGTTGTTTGTGAAGTTCCCTCACTGGCATGTCGCTGTCCATCTCTTTCAGCATGGCCTTCACCTTGTCCCCGCGTTCGGCGTCCAGAAAACCTGCAACACAGGCATCGAACTTGTCCCACAGCTGCGCTTCCGTGAGCGGATGGATCGTGCTGCCGACCGGAAAATCGACTTCGGTCGATACCGTGCGGCCATCTTTGAGCGTGACATGTACTTGCGTTGAAAACTCGGATTCGAGCTTTTCGACATAGTCCTTGCGAACGAGCGGCAGCAGGGCCGTGACTTCGGGGCGCGCGATGGCCTCGCTTTCATAGTCGCCAAGGCCGGCGTTGCCGGTCAGCAGCCCCACAGCAAGCCCGTATTCAAGGCTGAATTTGGCCTCTGCCGGGGTGACAGGGCGCTCGTACATCAGGTTGCGGAGGTGAGCAGCGGGCGCGCGCACCAGGATATGATCGACGTCCGCAGGGCCAAAGCCGTATTTGGCGCGCAGCTCCAGAAGCCCGTCGAGCGCGCGGTGAACACTGCCGCAGTTCGGGAAGCGCTTCACTTTCAGGCCGTATTTCTCGATCATCAGCGGATTGCCGATATCCTTCGCGCTGAATTCGACCTTCTGGCCATACTCATCGATAGTCTTCATGCGCTCGCGCAAGTCTGCAACATCGGGGCCGACCATCAGCGTGCCCATGCCGTGGGGCCCGTGCAGGGTATTCGCACCCGCCGTGATCCCGGCTTCCGCCATCAGCGCCGCTTCCACAGCACCGCGCGCGGCAAGGCCGGCGTGCACCGGTTTGGTCATGGTGCCGAACTGGCTCATGAAGCCGCCGGCGAGGCTCGTGGCGATGCTGATGGCGTGTGCGGCGCGCTCGGCATCGAGCCCGATCAGGCGGGCGACCCCGGCGGCCGATCCGACAGCACCGACCGTGGCGGTGGCGTGCCAGCCGCGGCTGCGGTGGAACGGGTTCACCCCTTGCCCGACCCGGCCGATGATCTGCAGGCCGACGATATAGGCGTCAATAAGAGCCGAGCCTTTCATGCCGCGCGCTTCGGCCACAGCAAGGAGGGCCGGGGCCAATACGGCGGTGGCGTGGGCCTTCGCGGGGTCGAAATTGTCGTCGAAATCGAGCGCATGTGCGGCGGTGCCGCCGACAAGGGCGGCCATCGGTGCCGAAAGGCCCTGCGCGTAGCCAACGGTGCGGCAATCGCCCCGGCCCCAGTCGTGCGCGAGGGGGATCAGGCGACGGGTCACGTCTTCACGGGCGCCGGGCACCATGCAGGCAATCACGTCGATGAAAGCATCGCGGGCACGGGTGCGGGCGAGCGGCGACCAAGCATCGGGCGTTTCCGCCGTCCAGCGGGCGATCGCATGCAGCGGGTTATCTGGATCGAATGTCATGGAATATATGGGATTTTTCTGATTGTTCGTTATGATGCATGAAGCAGTCAGATTTTAGTCCATTGCGGGTAAGGAATAAAGGCCGCACGCACAGCATTGGCGAAACGGCCCAAACTTTCCGAGGAGAGACATCATCGCCGCCGCACCGGAAAAGGATGCCGCCACGTCGGCCGCCGACGCTGGCCCGCCGCCCGACACATTCGTGTGCGTGGGCGACGCGGGTCCGACATGCGTTGTGGCCCTGAGCGGGGCCTGGACGCTCGCCAATGCCGAAGTGATCGACCGGCACGTGCGGGCGGCGCTGCGCTATGCCGCGCGGCAGGCCAAGGACCGGCCGATGATGATCGATTGCAGCGGCATCGATACGCTTGATACGACAGGGGCCGTCCTGATCCGTCGTTTCGCTGCGTCGCTGGAAGAGAAGGCGCCGGCGGTGGTGACAGGGATTGCAGCCCGCCACAAGCGGCTTCTGGAGGTCATCAACTGCCGCCAGCCTGCCGTTGCTATCGCGCCGGACATGCCGCCGTGGCACCTGCGGCTTCTGGAGGATGTGGGTGTCGCGAGTGTGCGACTCGCGAAAGAAACGGCAAGCCTTCTCAGTTTCATCGGCAATGTGCTTGTCCGTTTTGTCGGCCTTTTCCTGCATCCGACCCGGCTCCGGGTCACCGCCCTTGTCCACCAGATCGATGTGGTGGGGGTGCGGGCCATGGGTATTGTGGGGCTGATCTCGTTTCTCATCGGCGCCGTGATGGTCAACCAGGGGGCAGTGCAGCTCGCCAAGTTCGGCGCCGACATTTTCGTGATCGACATGCTGGGCATTTCGCACCTGCGCGAACTTGGCATCCTTCTCACTGCCATCATCGTGGCAGGCCGTTCGGGCAGTGCTTTCACTGCCGAGATCGGCTCGATGCAGCTGCATGAGGAAATCGACGCGATGAAGACGATCGGCATGAATCCGATCGATGTTCTGGTGCTGCCGCGCCTGATGGCGCTGATGCTGGCGCTGCCGTTGCTCGGCTTCTATGCCGACATGGTGGGGATCGCGGGCGGCTCGCTGATGGCGTGGGTACAGCTTGGCATCAGTCCCGCCAATTTCTTCGTCTATTTCCGCGAGGTGATCTCGATCGATCATTTCATCGTCGGCCTTGTGAAAGCGCCTTTCTTTGCGGCCGTGATCGTGGTCAGCGGCTGCTATCAGGGGCTGACGGTCGCGGGCAGCTCCGATTCGCTCGGGCGGCACACCACGCGGGCGGTGGTCGAATCGATCTTTCTGGTGATCGTGCTCGACGCGCTATTCTCGATCTTCTTCACCGCCATCGATTTGTGAGGGCAGGACATGACGACCGAAACTGACCTGATCGACAAACCGCACGCGGATAGCGACATGCCGGCCATCCGCGTGCGTGGTCTGGTGACAGGCTTTGGCCCACAGATCGTGCATGACCATCTGGACCTTGACGTGAAGCATGGCGAAATCCTTGGCGTGGTCGGTGGCTCGGGCACCGGCAAATCGGTGCTTCTCAAGGCCATCATCGGGCTCATCAAGCCGATGGACGGCGAGATCGAGATCAACGGCGTGAACCAGCACCGGCTGACGGGTGAAGCGGCGCAGGCGGCGCGGCGGGAATGGGGCGTGCTCTTTCAGGATGGGGCATTGTTCACCTCGCTGACCGTTGCCCAGAATGTGCAGGTGCCGCTGAGGGAGCATTTCCGGCTGCCCGAGGACCTGATGGACGATATCGCGCGCTCCAAAATCTCGATGGCGGGGCTGCCGCTTGATGCTGCGTGCAAGTATCCGTCGGATCTTTCAGGCGGGATGCGCAAGCGGGCGGCACTTGCCCGCGCGCTGGCGCTTGATCCATCGATCCTTTTTCTGGACGAGCCGACAGCAGGCCTTGACCCCATCGGCGCGTCGGCCTTCGACCGGCTTATTCTCGACCTCAAGGCGGCTCTCGGCCTCACTGTCTTTCTCGTGACCCACGATCTTGATACCCTGCACACCATCTGCGACCGGGTGGCAGTGATCGCCGAGAAGAAGGTGCTGACCATCGGCACGCTCGCCGAGGTTGCCCGTTTCGATCATCCCTGGGTGCGGGATTATTTCTCCGGTCCCCGTGCCCGTGCTGCCGGCATCACCACCGGCCAAGCGAAGGAAGTCTGACGTTATGGAAACACGCGCATCCCACGTTCTTGTCGGCGGCTTCGTGCTCCTCTTTATCGCAGGACTCATCGGCTTTGCCATCTGGCTCGCCAAGGTGGATCTGGACCGGGAATATACCGACTATGACATCTATTTCGATGGCACGGTCTCGGGCCTCTACAAGCGCGGCACGGTCTATTATCTCGGCATTCCTGTGGGCGAGGTGCGTGATATCACGCTGGCGCCCAATGACCCGCGCAAGGTGCGGGTCTGGGTGCGGCTTGATGGCGACGTGCCGGTGAACGAAGGGGCGACCGCACGGCTCGAATTCCAGGGCCTTACCGGTGTCGCCTATGTGGAAATCAAGGGCGGGGACCCGGACCGTCCGGTGATCGAGGCTGTGGACGGTGCGCCGCGCCCGGTGATCCCGTCCGAAGCCTCCGCCTTCCAGGAGCTTTTCGAAAGCGCACCCAACCTGATCAATGAAGCGATCATGACCGTGGTGCGGCTGCAGATGCTGCTGTCTGACGAAAATCTGGCGAGCGTGCGCGACACTCTTGCCAACCTCAACAAGGTGTCGGGCAATGTGGCGACGGCCAGCGAGAATATCGAAGGCCTGCTGGTTGATACCCGCGCCACGCTGCAGGCCGCTGCGGTGGCAGCTGAAAACCTCGGCAAGCTTGCAGACAGCGGCAATGCGCTCCTTGAATCCGATGGCAAGCGGATGGTGGATGAGGCTGTCGCGACGATGGAAGCCGCGCGCGGCATGCTTGCCCGGATTGATGGGCTGGTGGCAGCCAACGAAGGTACCGTCACCCAGTTTGTCGGCAGCACGCTCCCTGAGGTTTCGCGCATGGTGATGGACCTGCGCCGGGCCAGCCGCAATCTTTCGCGCCTGATCGGGCGGATCGAACAACGGCCCGGCGATGCGCTGTTCGGACCGGGTCCGGAACAATATGACATGAAGAATCGCCCGAAACAGGAAGGGGACGATCAATGACCAGCCTCAGGACGCTTTCGCTTGTCTCCCTTCTGGTGCTTGGCGCCTGTGCACCGCTCATCAATCTCGGCGGCAGTGAGCCGGCGACAGCCTTCAGCCTGCGTTATTCAGGCGGTCGCACGCTCGCGACCGAGGGCGCACCGGTCATCTATGTCGATGAGCCGGTGATGACGGAAGGCCTTGGCGGGCGCGATATCATGGTACGCGGCGCGGATGGCAGCCAGAATATCCTGAAGGGTGGCCGTTGGACCGCATCAAGCAGCGACATGATCCGCTATTATCTCGTGCAGGCGCTGGAAGATCAGACCGGTGCCCGCATGATTGGCGAGGGCGGGCTCGATATCAACGCAGCCTGCCGCACCCATATCACTGTCTGGAGTTTCGAGATGGTACCGGGCACAGCCGGCACGCCTGACAGCGTGGAGATAGGGCTCGAGCTGTCGCTCGTGCATCTCGACACTGGCGAAATGCTTTACCGCAACCGGTTCGACCGCACGGCGGAGTTCACCGGTAGCGAGCCTGCTGCCGTGGTAGCCGCCTTCCAGCGTGCGATGGCAGGCCTGTCGGGCGAACTTGCCGCCGGCTTGAAGGACAAGGTGGCGGCCTGCAAATAGGCCTCACTTCGGCAGGCTGAAAACCTCGTCCACTGTGACGCCGAAGACCCGGGCGATCCGGAAGGCGACCTCGAGCGAGGGGGCATATTTACCCGCCTCGGTCGCAAGGATTGTCTGCCGTGTCACGCCCACAGCGTCGGCCAGCTCCTGCTGGGTCATTTCGCCCGCCTGAAAGCGCAGGGCACGGATGTTGTTGGTGAGGGCTGTGGGGGCCATGGTCAGAGGCCCATCCGGTATTGCACGACTGCCGCCGCGCGGCGGGAGAGTGATGCGATGGAAAAGAGGCAGATGAGCGCGCCGCCCATCGTGCCGGTGCTGACCGCCTGAATGCTGGCCACATTCCAGGGGATCAGGGAAAAAACAGCGATGCACACGAGCCCGCCGAAGGCCAGATGGGCAACATGATTGGCCCGGAAGGCGATGCTGCGATCGCGTTCGTCCACGTCCACCGCGTCCACCTTCCTGTGGGTGATGATGTTGCAGGCGATTTCGAGTGCAATCGAAAAGCCGATGGCCTTCAGGCTGAGGGGCAGAAGCCCCGGAGAGTTTGTCAGGATGCCATCCTGCAGCGTCAGCAGCGCCATATAGTTATTGATCAGCCAGACGGCGATCAGAAGGTGACCTGCGGCCATCACCCAGGCGATCCGTTCCTGCTTGTTCATGTCTGCGAAAATCATGTCTTCATCCTTTGCTGTCGTGGCTCGGGGCATCTCCAGCATGATGTATGACATGTTTTACGTTATGTAAATATGTTTTTACATTATGTATGGTATGTTGGTCATTGTGACGCGCTGCGGCGACTGCTGAACCCCCAGATGGCCAGGGTCAGCGCGGCAAGCCCCACGAAGGCATAGGGCAAGGCGGGATGCGTGTCCGCAAACAGGAGGCCTGCCGCAAGCGGCCCGGCAACGCGGCCAAGGGCGGCGACCCCGTTCGAGAAACCGAGCGCGGTGCCTTGTGCTTCCGGCGGCGTACTATGCGAAATCATGCCATTGATGCCGGGGAAGGCGACCGTCAGCCCGAAGGTGATGAGGCTGAGGCCAACGAGCGTGGCGATCACATGGATCGGTGAGAGCAGTACGACAAGAGTGCCTGCCACCGCGATCAGCGCGCCAGTCTGCACCACCTTGCGTTCGCCGTAGCGCTTGAACAGGCGGCCGAGCGTGCCGGACTGGAAAATGGCGATGGAAAGACCGAGGAACATCAGGAAGCCGCCAACCTGCCGCTGGGTCCAGCCGTGGGCGGATTCCATCCAGAAGGGGCTGATCGAGAAATTGGCGCTTTGTGCCATCGAGGCCACGAGGAAGATCGATACCAGCAGCATGAAGCCCTGCCCTTTGAGGAGGCTTGAAAGCGACGGCTTGGGCGTGGGGGCGGCATCCGCGTCCCTCGCTGGCGCGTCCTTGCGTTTGGATGGATGCGTTTCCGGCATCACCAGAAGGGCGAGAATGGCAGCGACGCCCGAAAGCGCCGCGGCTGCGAGCGCCGGCAGGAAGACCGAGCCGGTGCCGCCAAGGCCGGAAAGGAGCCCGCCGAGGCCGGGCCCGAAAGCGAAGCCAAGCCCGAAAGCGGCGCCAAGCTTGCCCATGGCAGCGGCGCGGTCCTCATGGCTTGTGATATCGGCGAGTGCGGCCGAACCGATCCCGACGTTGCCGCCCATCGCGCCCGACAGGGCGCGTGCCACGAACACCATGGCGAGGCTCGTTGAAAAAGCCAGAAGCACATAGGCGCAAAGGCTGCCGAAGAAGGTGATCGCAAGCGCCGGTCGGCGGCCGATCCGGTCGGAGAGATGTCCCCACACCGGACCCATCACGAAGGAGCAAAGCGAATAGATGGAAAGAAGCGCGGTGCCGGTGAGCGCGTCTCCGCCGAATTCGAGCGTCAGGAACGGCAGGATCGGCACAATCATGCCGAAGCCGACGAGGTCGACAAAGATGGCGAGCAGGATGACGATCATAAGCGCGCGGGCCCCCGGGGTTCGCGAGGCCCCGTGGGGCCGGATGGCCTTCTATAACCCTTAACGGGTCAGCGCGTCGACCTTGCTTTTGAGAGCAGCGAGTTCGGCCTGAAGATCCTTCAGTTCCTTGTCCTTCTCGCCCTTCTCTTCTCCGGCGGGTGCGGCGGGGGCGGAAGTGTCTTCCGTCATGGAAGGGCCGGTGGTGCCATAGGCGCCGGGGGTGAACATGCGCATCGCCTGCTGGAACATCGCCATATTCTGGCGGGTCATTTCCTCGATCACGGGCACGAAGTTCGCCGAGCCGCCCTCAAGGCTGAAAGCCTTGCGCATCTGTTCCTGGTTCTTGGTCAGGTTTTCCATCGCATATTGCAGGTAGCCCGGTACCACGGCCTGCAGGCCGTCGCCATAGAAGGAAATCAGCTGGCGCAGGAACGGCAGCGGCAGCATAGTGCTTTCGTCCTTCTGTTCCTTCTCGAAGATGATCTGGGTCAGTACGCTGTGGGTGATATCTTCGCCCGACTTGGCGTCGACGACGACGAAATCCTCGTTATCTTTCACGAGATCGGCCAGATGGTCGAGCGTGACATAGCTCGACGTCGCGGTGTTATACAGCCGGCGGTTCGCGTATTTCTTGATAATGATCGGGTCGCCCGGTTGCCGCCCTTTGCGTGCCATAACCATTCCTCTTCCTGCACCGTTGGCTCGATGCTGCAGCGAATGCTGCGCCCGGCCGATTGATTTCCGGCCAGTGTACCGGTCTTCGCCGCACTGCCGCAACAAAATTGTGCGACCGCACAAATATGGCGGTGGCGGAGAGACGCTTGGCTTCTTATAGTGTTAGCCGGAGGATGCGATGGCGACGAAAGGCGACAGGGACGAAGGACAATCCGGCAACGCCGCTGCACCGGCAATGGTGCTGGCAAGCCTTTTCCTCGACCTCTGGCAGGCCAACCTGAAGGCCTTCGCGCTTGACCAGCAGCGGGACAAGGATGCTGCGGGCGATCCGGCTGTGAAGGAGGGCGGCAAGTGACCACCGGCCTTGAATTCGCTGCCCTCATGGCGCGCGCTTCGCGGGGGCCCCGTCCGATGCCCTTGCATCTTGCCAATGCCTTCGGGTTATGGGCCGGTGCCACACCCGCCGCCGGGGCGCTGGCAGCCGGTGCCCTGATGATCCATCCAAGCCTTGAGGACGGCTTTGCGTCGCTCCGTGCCATGGTCGAGAAAAGCGGCGGCTGGCCGGCGTTCGTCGGTGCGGTCGCCATGGAATCGTCCACGCGCACCGCGCAGTTTCTGGAAGGGGTGAACCGCTATCTCACCCATCCCTATAACCGGCCCGAAAGTGAGGCTACAATTGCCGCCGAAGTTGGCACCATGCAGGTGTTGGACTATGGCGGGGACGGCACGCCTGTCCTGATGATCCCGAGCCTCATCAATCCCCATTATGTACTCGACCTGATGCCCGGGCGCAGCATGGCGGCATACTTGAAAGAACGTGGCTTCCGGCCTTTCCTTGTGAACTGGAACGAGCCGGGCGACGAAGAAGTTGCCTTCGATACCGGCACCTATGTGATGGCGCGGCTGATGCCGGCGCTTGGTGCCGTCGCGGCCGTCGCGGGCGGGCCGGTGCCGGTGATCGGCTATTGCATGGGCGGTACGCTCGCCATGGGGCTGGCAGCGCGCGCAGGCGGGATGCTGTCGAAGCTCGCGCTGCTGGCCGCCCCGTGGGACTTCGAGGTGAGCCGTGCCCACGCTGGCCGTCGCATGGCCCCCGCGCTTGCTGCCATGGTGCAGGGCATGCCGCCACGTGCTCCGGTGAGTGTCGATTATCTGCAGGTTTTTTTTGCGAGCCTCGACCCCACGCTCGGAGACAACAAGTTCCGCAAGTTTGCTGCGATGGATCAGAATAGCGACGCGGCGCGATTCTTTGTGGCGCTGGAGACATGGGCAAACAGCGGGGCAGCCCTCGCCCGGCCGGTCGCCGAGGAATGCCTTGGCACATGGTACGAAGGCAATGCGCCCGGGCGCGGCAACTGGATGGTGGCGGACCGGCCGGTCGACCCGGCAGAAGTAACCGCCCCCGTGTTTGTGGCCGCCCCGAAGGCCGACCGGCTGGTGCCGCAGGAAAGTGCGCTTGCTGTAGCGAAGCGCCTGCCGAACGTGGTGACGCACGATCCGGGCGCGGGGCATGTGGGCATGATCGTGGGTTCAAAGGCCAAGGCCGGCCTCTGGGCGCCGCTTGCCGACTGGCTGAAGGAGAGCTGATCCATGGTGCGGCCCGATGTCCTCAGCCTGTCGCGCTTTTATCGCACACCGCTTGGCCTCAGTGCGGCGCAGGTGCTGGGTGATACTATCGCCCGCCTGTCGGACGTGCCGGCGGGAGGCACCATTGTCGGGCTCGGGTTTGCGCCGCCGGTGCTTGCCCGGTTCGGGGACAGCGCCCGCACCGTTGCCCTGATGCCGGCGCGGCAGGGGGTGTGCCACTGGCCGAGCCATGCGAAAAGCCGCACCGTGCTTGTCGATACCCAGAACTGGCCGATTGCCGATTCGTCCGCCGACATGGTGATCCTGATCCATGCGCTGGAGCATGCGCAGGTGCCGACCCAGCTTCTGCGGGAAGCGTGGCGGGTGCTGGTGCCGAACGGGCAGGTTGTGGTTGTGGTGCCGAACCGCCGCCGCATGTGGTCGGCGCTTGACCGCACACCCTTCGGTTACGGCCGGCCCTATTCTAAGGGGCAGCTTTATACCCTGATGGAAGATCATATGCTGCCGCCCGACGGCTGGACCACGGCGCTGATGGTGCCGCCGCTCGCTTTGCCCGGTATCGGCCGGCTGTTGCGGCTGGGTGAAAAGCCGTTCCGCCTGATGGGAAAGAACCTTGGCGGTGCGCTTATCGTACACGCGCGCAAGCAGGTTTACGGCGCGCTGCCGAAGGGCAAGGCTGTGAGGGCCGGGGTTGAGGCCGTATCGGGCATTTAGTGGAATCACAAGTTCCGAAAGGCTCTTGCAAGCGCCTGATACGGCTCATAAGGTCGGGACAGGAAGGGTTGCCCGGATGGTCGGGTGCCAGTGGACGAGGAGACGACGATGACAAGCGACGATCTGAATGACGGCCCCAGCATGGGCACCGATCAGGAAGCCGCAATCCGCCGCGTGGCGAACGCGCTGCACCGGCTCAATGATGCGGTGATCGGCGCGGTCCAGCAGGGTGTCACTGTCGAGCTGATGCGCGCGTCGCGCTATCACAACGAGGCGGGCGCCTGGGGCGACATGCTGGTGCCCATCATCCACAAGAAAGACTGAGGCATGCCGGGCAAGCAGCAGCAAAGGCCGCTCTTGCCGGTGCCTCGCCTCGCCACGGCCGACGTGTGCGATGCGATGGGCGACGCCGTTCAGGTCGTTGCCTTGCCCTTCAGTGATTACGGCGGCCGGCTTGATTTTGCCGGCCCCGTGGCCACCGTTCGCACGCTTGACGACAACAGCTTTGTCAAATCCATGCTGGAAACGCCGGGCGAGGACCGCGTGCTGGTGGTGGATGGCGGTGGCAGCCTGCGATCTGCCCTCGTCGGCGGTAACCTCGCGGACCTTGGCGTCAAGAACGGTTGGGCCGGGATCCTTGTTCACGGCTGCGTGCGTGACGCGCATGAACTGATTGCCGCTGATATCGGCGTCAAGGCGCTCGGGCTTTACCCGAAGAAATCCGAAAAGCTCGGCCGGGGCGAAACCGGCGTGGCCGTCACCATCGGCGGGGTGATCATCGAACCCGGCATGTGGCTCACCGCCGACAAGGACGGCGTCGTCGTCACGAAATCGATCCCGTCGCTCTGACAGGGGCGCTTACTTTTCCAGAAGAAACAAGGCCTGTTCGGCCATCAGGTTCGCAAGCTTTGGCCCCATATCGAGCCGGCGGCCATTGCGCATGTGCGGCACGAAGGCGCGGACCTTCAGCCCCTCCGCCTCGGCAAGGTCGAAAAGGTCGAGGATCGTGCAGAAATGGATGTTGTCCGTATTGTACCATGTTTGCGGCATGGATTTGGTGACCGGCATCCGGCCCCGGAACAGAAGGTCGGCCCGCACCTTCCACTGGGCGAAGTTCGGGATCGTGACAATGGCCTGCCTGCCGATGCGCAACAGATCCAGCAGCACCTCTCGCGGGCGGTGAACCGCCTGCAGGGTGCGCGACAGGATCACCAGATCGAAGCTCTGGTCTGGATATTCTTCAAGGTCATTATCGGCGTCGCCCTGCACGACGAAAAGGCCGCGCGAAATGCATTCATTCACGCCCTTCTGGCTAAGCTCGATGCCGCGCCCGTCGATGCCGCGCTCGTTGACGAGATAATCGAGAAGCTCGCCGTCGCCGCAGCCGACATCCAGAACCCGCGCATTGGCGGGCACAAGGTCGGCGATCAGTTGCAGGTCTTTCCTCAGGTTCATGCGCCGATCCCTCCGGTGAGGCCACGGGTACGGGCAGCGGCGGCGATGAAGCCTCTCAGCATATGATCCATTTCCTGCACATCGAGGAGGAAACTGTCGTGCCCGTGGGGCGCTTCGATCTCGGCGAAGCTGACGGGCACGCCGGCGGCGTTCAGCGCATGGACGATGCGCTTGTTTTCAATCGTCGGATACAGCCAGTCGCTCGTGAAGCTGATCACGCAGCAGCGCACATGGGCCGCCCCCTTGAACGCGTCGGACAGCCGCCCGCCGTGCCGCCCCGCGATATCGAGATAATCGAGCGCACGGGTGACATAGAGGTATGAGTTGGCATCGAACCGGTCGACGAAGGTCGATCCCTGATGGCGCAAATAGCTTTCCACCTGGAAGTCGGCGTCGAAACCGAAGCTGACGGCCTCACGGCCCTGCAGGTTGCGGCCGAACTTGGCGGTCAGCGCGTCTTCCGAAAGATAGGTGATATGCGCCGTCATGCGGGCAACCGCGAGGCCCTTTTCGGGCCGCGCGCCGGTATCATAGTAGCGCCCTTCCTGCCAGTTGGGGTCTGCCATGATGGCCTGCCGCCCCACTTCGTGGAAGGCGATATTCTGCGCTGTGTGGCGGGCGGCGGTGGCCAGCATCACGGCTGAATGCAGCCGTTCGGGATAGGTCGCCAGCCATTCCAGCACCTGCATCCCACCCATCGAGCCGCCGATGACAGCCATCAGGCTGTCCACATTCAGGTGATCGAGAAGGGCAGCCTGCACGCGCACCATGTCGCGGATCGTGATCACTGGAAAATCGGTGCCCCAGGGCTTGCCGGTTGCCGGGTTTTCTTCCCACGGGCCAGTGGTGCCAAGGCAACTGCCGAGCACGTTCGAGCAGATCACGAAATAGCGGTCGGTATCGATCAGCTTGCCGGGGCCGACGATACGTTCCCACCAGCCGGGCTTGCCGGTGATCGGATGCTCGCTTGCCACATACTGGTCGCCGGTCAGGGCGTGGCAGATAAGGATGGCGTTCGAGCGCGCTTCATTCAGCGTGCCGTAGGTCTCATAGCCCACGGTGACAGGCGACAGCATCGCGCCACCATCGAGTGCGAGGGGCGTGTCCTGAAAGAGTGTCGCTGTCTTGCCTGCTGCGGGTCGCACGGGGCCGGTATCCTTGATGGTATCGAAAGCTTGCCTCCATAAAGCGGGGGCGCGGCGAAAAGTCAACGCGGAGCTTCACTTTGTCTTTGCCAAGGCAGGGCATGGCGGCTAGTTCTATTGGCGTTTTGACGCCCGGACACCTTGAGGAGACCCGACATGAGCGCCCCGAAGCCCCACAGCTGGATCATGGACCTTGCTGCCTATGTGCCCGGCCGCGCGAAGGTCGAGGGTGTGAAGGAAACCGTCAAGCTGTCGGCCAACGAATGCACGAGCGGCCCGAGCCCGAAGGCCGTGGCGGCCTACACGGCAGCGGCAAGCCAGCTGCTGCGCTACCCCGATGGCGGCTCCACCGAGCTGCGCGAGGCGATTGCCGGCGTTTACGGCCTTGATGCCGACCGCATCATCTGCGGCGCGGGCTCGGACGATATCCTCACCGTGCTGATCCATGCCTTCGCTGGCCCCGGTGACGAGGTGATCTTCAGCCAGTATGGCTTCATGGTCTATCCGATCCAGACGAAGGCGGTGGGTGCGACCGGCGTCGCCGTACCGAACCTGAAATGGGCGGCAGACGTGGACGGCATCCTGAATGCCGTGACGCCGAAGACCAAGCTTGTATTTGTCGATAACCCGAACAACCCGACCGGTGCCTATCTGCCGATTTCGGAAATCGAGCGTCTGCATGCCGGTCTACCCGAGCATGTGGTGCTGGTGGTGGACAGCGCCTACGCCGAGTGTGTGACGGCTGCGGATTATGACGCCGGCGCGAAGCTCGTGGAGCGGTCGACGAATGTGATCATGACCCGCACCTTCTCCAAAATGTATGCGCTTGCGGGCCTGCGCGTTGGCTGGGGCTATGGCGGCCCGGCGATCATCGATGCGCTGAACCGCATCCGCATGCCCTTCAACGTGAACCTGCCGGCGCAGGTAGCCGCCGTTGAAGCCGTGAAGGATCAGGCACATCTGGCCGAAGCCGTGGCTTATAACGCCGAATGGCGCGACAAGCTGACGGCGGAACTCGCTGCCCTTGGCCTTGACGTGGTGCCGAGCCAGACAAACTTCCTGCTTCTCGGCTTCCCCGAGGAAAGCCCCTTCACGGCGGGCGAGGCGAACACATATCTCACCGAGCGCGGCTATCTGCTGCGCTGGCTGCCCGGCATGGGCCTCCCTAATCACCTGCGCCTGACGATCGGTGCGCCGCATGAGAACCGCACGGTGGTGGAACTCTTGCGGGCGTTCCTGAACGGATCGCCTGAATGAGCGACAGCCATTTCGATACCGTCGCCATTGTCGGCATCGGCCTGATCGGCTCGTCGCTTGCCCGTGCCGTGGCACGCGGCAAGCTTGCAGGCCGCATCGTCATCGCCGACAGCGACGTCGTGGCGCTCGCCGAAGCCGAACGGTTGGGCCTCGGGCAGGCTTACGAAAGCGATGTGGCAGACGCGGCGCGGGACGCGGACCTCGTGGTCCTGTGTGTGCCGGTCGGTGCCATGGAGACGGTCGGGAAGGCCATGGCCCCGGTATTGAAGCCGGGTGCGATTGTCTCGGACGTCGGTTCGGTGAAGGCGAGTGTCCTGAAGGCGCTTTCCGCGACATTGCCGGCCCACGCCCATATCATTCCGGGCCACCCGGTCGCGGGGACCGAGAAGTCAGGTCCCGGCGCCGGCTTCGCGAGCCTCTTTGACGGCCGCTGGTGCATTCTCACCCCGCCCGAAGGTGCTGACGCCGCAGCGGTTGCGAAACTCAAAGGCTTCTGGGCGGCCATCGGCGCCGAAGTCGAGATGATGGATGCCGCCCACCATGATCTGGTGCTCGCCATCACCAGCCACGTGCCGCACCTGATTGCCTACAATATCGTGGGTACGGCATCGGACCTTGAAACCGTGACGGATTCCGAGGTCATCAAATATTCGGCGGGTGGTTTCCGGGATTTTACCCGGATTGCGGCGTCGGACCCGACCATGTGGCGCGACGTGTTCCTGAACAACAAGGAAGCCGTCCTTGAAATGCTCGGCCGTTTTACCGAAGACCTGACAGCCCTGCAGCGGGCGATCCGCTGGGGCGACGGCGACGCGCTTTTCGAGCTTTTCAGCCGCACCCGCGAAATCCGCCGCCGCATCATCGACGCCGGGCAGGATAGTGCGGCGCCCGATTTCGGACGCCCGCACGAGGAATAGGGTTTATTTCGCGATTGGCGTCATCTTGCCGACGAGCACACCGTCGGCGCTGATACCGCCGCCTTGCAGCATCACCGATACAGGCTTGGTGCCTGGCTGGTTGGCGAAGGCATTTTCCGCCCCTTTCATCAGGAGGCCGGCGTCTGCGAGGGCAGCGGCGGCGTTGCGGCCGTCCGTCACCTTCAGGCTGAAGCTGCCAAGCGGCATGGCATTCTCGTCAAGCGTGATGCTGCCGCTGCCCTGAATGCGGCCCTTCGGAATGATGAGGTCGATTTCGGTGAAGTCGATCAGGCCACCTGCGTTGCCCCACCCTGCAAGGTCTTTCTTCGACCAGCCTTCGGGCGGGGTGCCCGATGCGGTGCCAAGCAGCAGCAGGCGACCATTCGCGCCGTCGGCCGTGATGCGGAAGTCGGTACCTTTTTCTTCATGGAGGCCAGTTGCCGCGTCGGCCTGCGGGGCATGCAGGCGTGCCGAGATCAGCCAGTTGGCGAGCGCGGTCGGGGTTTCGACATAGGGGGCTTCCACAAGACTGAAATCACTGGTGTCGCCGCTTGAATCGATGGCGATGATCTCGCTGCCGTCATCTTCCTGGCGCCAGCTGCCGCGAATCTTGCCATCGGTGAAGGCGATGCGCCCGGCCCCGACGGACGCTTTCACGCCCTCGGCTTCGCCCATCCAGTGGCGCGGGGTCCAGAGATGGCTGATGAGGGTGACCTTGTCCGCCCGGAAGAGGATCGCCTTGCCCTTGCGGGTGATTTCCACGTCTTTCGTGTCGAGGACGATGCGATAGGGAAAGCCCGAGACGGCCACGTCCGACGCCTTCACCACGTGCCCTTCAGATGCCCAGCGGTTGAAAGTGGCTTCCACCGATTTGGCGGCGCCCATGGCGCTTGTCCACCAGAGGCCGCTATAGCCGAGGATCAGGAAAAAGAGGGCGCCGACAAGATATTTCAGGCGGTTCATGGAATGGTCTCCTTGCGGCGCTTTCAGATGCCGGCGGCGTCGCTCGCCAGTGTGAAGAGATACTTGTGATATTCTTTAAGCAGATAAGATGTCGAAACTGCGGCCTGCACGGGATAGGCCTCCACGCGCACTTCCGGCATGGCGCGCCGGAGCACGATCAGGCTGCGCGGCATATGGTAGGCGGCGGTCACGAGCATCACGCGGTCGAATCCGTTCTTGCGGGCCCAGAGCGCGGTCTCACGCGCGTTGCCGAGCGTATCGGTGGAGGTGCGGTCAAGGTCCACGCAGCATTCGTAAAGGGGGGCATCTTCGCCTGATATGGCGCTAAGCTCGGCCCGGAGGACGGCGGGATTGACCCCCGAAATCAGGAGCCGCGCACCCGGATTGGCTTTGAGGATGGCGAGTCCCACATCGATGCGGCGCGCGCCACCCGTCAGCACCACCACGGCGCGGGCTTCGGGCATGTCATCAGGTTCGGCAACAAGGGCGCGCGACAGGAAATAGAGGAAACCCGAAAGCCAGGCGACCAGCGCCACGAACAGGGCGGTGCCGGCAAGGCGGGAGAAGACGGATCTGTTGCGGGTCATGGCGAAGGTTTCACACCAGTTCCAGAAGGGCACGCCGCACGGTGATACGGGCTGTGCCCATGGTGACCGCGCCGGCGATCACGGGCAACAGCAAAAGCCACCACAACACACCAGAGCCCGGTAGCGAAGCGGTCAGAAGACCCTGACCCATCTGTTCCGCCAGATGCAGGAGAGCGAGGATTACGAGGATCGCCATGACGATGCCGCCAAGCCCGCCGACCAGCCCATGCAGCAGGTAGCGACGGTCGAAAGCACTGGCGATCATGCTGTCTTCTGCCCCCATCATATGCATGATCTCGATACTGTCGCGGTGGGTGGCAAGGCCCGCCCGGCAGCCGAAGATCACGATGGCGACGGTGGACAGCACGATCAGCGCGACAATCCCGAGCAGCAGCAGGCGAAGGGCGGCGACAAGCTCGAGGATCGAGGCCATCCAGGCCTGATGGTCATCAAGCCGGGCTCCCTTCGCGGTGGCGCGCAGGCGCTCGGCAAGCCCCGCCGTGTTCACCACCCCGGCCTTGTCGAGTTCAACATGGATAAGGGTTGGTACCGGCAGGCCAGCGTCGATCGGCAGGTCGCCAAGCCACGGCGAGATCAGCGCCATCACATCGGCATCGGCCATCACTTCAGCTTTGGCGACACCGGGGGTGGCGCGCAGCATTTTGAGCGCGTCCTCGGTTTGCCGGGCACGCACGCCTTCGTCGGCGTCCACAATCTGCACGGTCAGCGTGGTGGCGAGCCCTTCGGACCAGCGGTCGAGCCCCTGGCCAAGCGCAAGGCCCATGGCGGTGGCAAGGCCCGTGAGGAAAAGCATGACGCCGATCACCCACGGCAGCAGGCCGTCGCCTGCCTGATCCTTGGGCAGGAATACCGGTGTTTCACCGAAGAAGGGCAGGTTCATGGTTGCGCCCCCGTCTCGTCCGGGTCGCGCGGCTTGCCACCGGCGTGATAGGTCATATTGCCCTTGTCGAGCGACAAGACAGGCGCGCCGATTGTCTCCACCAGATGCTGGTCGTGGCTGGCGATCACGATTGTGGTCCCGATCTTGTTCAGTTCCACGAAAAGATGCATCAGCCGCATGGCCATTTCGGGGTCGACGTTACCGGTGGGTTCGTCCGCCACCAGCAGGTCGGGCTTGTTGATCACGGCGCGGGCGATGGCCACCCGCTGCTTTTCCCCGCCTGACAGCGTGGCGGGGCGCGCATGCATGCGGTCCTTGAGGCCGACCCACGAGAGAAGCTCTTCCACATGATCGGCGATCTGCACGCGCTTCGCCCCCTTGATCTGCAGGGGCAGGGCCACATTGTCGAAGGCCGACAGGTGATCGAGCAGGCGGAAATCCTGGAACACGACACCGATGCGGCGGCGGAGGCGCGGCAGTTCCTCGCGTTCGATACGCGCGAGGTCCTTGTCGAAGAAATGGATGAGCCCGCGCGAAGGGCGGCGCGCCAGATACAGCAGCTTCAGAAGCGAGGTCTTGCCCGCACCCGAAGGCCCGACGAGAAAATGGAACGAGCCGCGTTCAAGCCGGAAGGTGATGTCCGACAAGACTTCACCGCCCATGCCATAACGCATGCCCACATTCTCGAAACTGATCACACAAGGCTCCCATGAAGGCCCAAGGACGGCGACTTCAGACGCGGAGAATTGCATATGGGGACGCTGGCGTAAAGAGAGGTGCCGAGAAGCCCCGGCAGCCGCCCTTTTCGCACGCAGTTTCTGGCAGTTGGAGCATGGACAGTATAGCCGTGAATAGGGTATGCCTAAAGGCAAGAGGCAGGTGTGTTCTGCGTTTTGCCTGCCGGTCGATTTGCCAAGGGGTAGTAGCCTTATGATCCTGCAGTGTCCTTCGTGCGACGCCCGCTTCAAGGTTGGGGCCGGGGCGATCCCGGCGGCGGGACGCAAGGTGCGTTGTGCGCGCTGCATGCACGAATGGCACGCCACGCCGGATGAACTGAAGGAAGCGCCGAAGCGCCCCGCCGCTCCGCCGCCGCCGACCCGCCAGCCCGAGGCCCCGCGTGCGGCCGAGGCCGCCCCCGCATCGCGCCCGGCCCCCGACGAAGCCGAAGCCGCGATGGCGGCTGCTTCCTCGCCAATGAATTTCGAGGACGAAGACACAACGGATGCCGAAGTGGTGAACGACCTGCCACCCCCCGGCGCCCCGGTGAAGGCGAGCGACAAGCCGCTTTTCTCTGCCGATGCCTTCGCGGCCGCCATGAAGGAAGCGGGCGGCGAGGTGGAAGAGCGCCCGAGCCTGACGAAAGAGGGCTTTGCGTCGCGCCGCCGGGACACACCCGAGATCCGCGACGAATATGTCGAAAGCGACGATGACGACGACGATTTCCTTGCCCGCCGCCGCGCCGAACAGCGCCGCCAGTCGGAAGTTGACCGTGCCGGCCGCCGCCGCCGGTTCATTCTGTTCCTGTGGGTTCTCCTGATCCTCTTTTGGGGTGGGCTCGCGGGCGCCATCTTTGGCATGAAGGACATGGTGAAGGAGATCTGGCCCAAGTCCGCCGTGATCTATGACTGGATCGAAGGCCAGAATGACGCGGAATCGTTGAAGGAAAAGCTCGAAGCCGAAGGCAAGCCGCTGTCGAAGCCGATCACTGAGGCCGTCACCGTGCTCGGGGCCTTCCTCGAATCCAGCAGTGTCGAGGAAGTGAACGGCGAACAGGTCCTGATGGTGAAGGGCTATGTGGAAAATCAGGGCACGCGCGCGGCAACGGTGCCGCAGGTCGAAATCCGCATCGCCGATGGCAGCGGGCAGGTGGTGGACCAGTGGGTCGTGAACCCGCCGGGGCAGATTATCGCGCGGGGCGGCAAGGTGCATTTCTCTTCGCCGCGCAGCCCGATCCCGGCTGGCGCCGCGAGCGCCGAAGTGCGGGTTCTGGAAGGCACCCGGTCTACCGAGGCCGCCGATACCAGCAATCTCTACGAACGCGGCAACTGAGGCCACGAAGGGGAAACGGGGATGGGCAAGAAAACGAAAAGCGGCGCCGAGTTTTTCTTCGACTGGGACCGCGCAGGCGAGGCTCACCACGGCGTGGAGCCCATATTCACCTCCGACGAGATCATCGAGCGCGTCGAAGAACTGGCCGCCAGCCTGCACCGCTGGTTCGAGGAAGAGCCGGTGGCACAAGTGATCATGAACGGCGCCATGATGTTTGCCGCCGACCTCACCCGTGCCATGTCGGCCCGTGGCACCGTGATGGAAATGGATTTCATTCAGGTCGCCAAAAACCGCCGGGCGGGAACGGTGGATCTGGTCGCCGCCTCGAACCTGCCGGTTGAAGGCCGCGAAGTGCTGATCATCGACGACATATACGAGACCGGTAACACACTGGCCTTTGCGCATGCGCATTTCAAGGCGCTCGGGGCCGCCAATATAACGAGCGTCGTGCTTCTGGATAAAAGCCAGGGCCGCCAGACCGTGTTCAAGCCCGATTTCGTTGGCTTCGAATGCCCCGATATCTTCGTGATCGGATACGGGATGGATGTGGCCTATCGCTACCGCGAGCTGCCCTTTATCGGAAAAATGGGCCGGGCATAGATATATCCCCGTCATGCCGGGCCTGACCCGGCATCCAGTGGTATCTGCACCCGACATGGACCCCGGATCAAGTCCGGGGCGACGGAATTTCTGTCAAAGCCAGTCCGGCACTTTGTCCATGGCGATCAGGTCCTCGACCTCGACGCGTGGGCGCACCACAGCATATTCGCCGCCTTTCACCAGCACTTCGGCGACAAGCGGCCTTGTATTGTAGGTCGATGACATGACAGCGCCGTATGCACCTGCCGATTTGATGGCGACAAGGTCACCCGCCTTCAGGCGCTTTGTGGCGCGGCCAGTGCCGAACACGTCCGAAGATTCGCAAACCGGCCCCACGAAATCGGCGGCGAAGCTGTCGCCCGCCTGATCTTCCACCGGCACAATATGATGGAAGGCATCATACATGGCGGGGCGCATCAGGTCGTTCATCGCGCCGTCGAGGATGTAGAAAGTGCGGTTGTCGCCGATCTTCTCATAGAGCACACGGGTGAGGAGGATGCCGGCATTACCGGCGATCAGGCGGCCGGGTTCCAGAATGATGCGGCAATCGAGCCCGGCGAGTACCTCGCGGATGAGGGCGCCGTAGGCGGCCGGTGCGGGCGGCGCCGCCTGTTCCGGATCATAGGGAATACCGAGCCCGCCGCCGAGGTCGATATGATGGATATCGTGACCGGCAGCCCGCAGCGATTTGACAAGCTCCACCACGCGCGCGAAGGCAGCGCGGAAGGGTTCAAGCTCGGTCAGTTGCGAACCGATATGCACGTCCACACCGGTTGCCTTGATGTTGGCCATCGTCCGCATGCGTTCATACAGCATGTCGACCTTCTGCCAGCTGATGCCGAACTTGTTTTCGGCTTTGCCGGTGGAGATTTTGGCGTGGGTTTTGGCGTCCACATCGGGGTTCACGCGCACCGAAACGGGGGCGACGACCCCAAGGCTCGCGGCCACGGCGTTCAGGGCTTCAAGCTCGGGTTCGCTTTCGATATTGAACTGCAGGATGTCGGCCTCAAGGCCGAGGCGCATTTCATCTGCCGTTTTGCCGACGCCGGAAAAGACGATTTTTTCAGGCGCGATCCCGGCGGCCAGCGCTCGTTTCAGTTCGCCGCCCGATACCACATCGGCGCCTGCCCCGGCTTTCGCAAGGGTCGCCAGCACCGCCTGGTTGCTGTTGGCCTTGACGGCGAAGCAGACAAGCGGATCAAGCGGCGCGAAGGCTTCGTGGAAGACATTGAAGTGACGTTCGAGCGTTGCTGACGAATAGACATAAACGGGCGTGCCGACGGCTTCAGCGATGGTGCGCAGGTCGACGTCCTCGGCGAACATCACGCCGTTCCGGCTGTTGAAATGATCCATGCTCAGCGGCCTTGCATGATCTGCGTGCTGCGGGTCGGCGGCTCGAGGTCGCCTTTCTTGCCACAGGCGGCAAGCATAAGGGTGGCGGCGAGCACGAGCGTGACGGTGCGGATCATTGCAGTTTCTCCCGGAAGGCGGCCACGGCCTCGCGCACGCGGGTGGGCGAGGTGCCGCCAAAGCTCATGCGGCTCGAAACCGAGGCATCAACAGACAGCACATCGAAGATGCTGGCATCGATGCGCGGCTCTACCTTCCGCATATCGGCAAGCGGCAGCTGATCGAGCGTGACGCCCTTGTCTTCGGCCATTTTCACGATGGTGCCGGTGACATGGTGGGCATCGCGGAACGGCAGGTTCAAAACGCGCACGCACCAGTCGGCGAGGTCTGTCGCGGTCGAGAAACCGCCACCGGCCGCCGTCTTCATGGCGGCGAGGTTGGGCTTCAGGTCATCGATCATGCCGGTCATGGCGGCGAGCGACAGTTCGAAATCGTCAACCGCCTTGAAGACGCGTTCCTTATCTTCCTGCATGTCTTTCGAATAGGCGAGCGGCAGGCCCTTCATGACGATCAGGAGCCCGGTGAAGGCGCCCGCCATGCGGCCGACCTTGGCACGCACGAGCTCGGCGGCGTCCGGGTTGCGTTTCTGCGGCATGATTGAAGAGCCGGTCGAGAAGGCGTCCGACAGCTTCAGGAAGCCGAAGGGGGCGGTGGCCCAGAGGACGATTTCGTCCGCGAGGCGAGACAGGTGCACGCCGGCAATCGCGAGGTCGGCGAGCATTTCAAGCGCGAAATCGCGGGCCGAGACCGCATCAAGGCTGTTGGCCATCGGGCGGTCAAACCCCAGCGTTTTGGCAGTCATGTGCCGGTCGATGGGGAAGCTGGTGCCGGCAAGGGCGGCCGCCCCCAAGGGGCTTTCATTCATGCGGGCGCGGCAATCGGCCAGCCGGGCGCGGTCCCGCCCCAGCATCTCGGCATAGGCCATCAGATGGTGGCCAAGCGTGACGGGCTGGGCGGTTTGCAGATGGGTGAAGCCGGGCATCACGGCATCTGCATATTTGTCGGCCTGGGTGACAAGTGCGGTCAGCAGGGCCTTGAGGCCTGCGTCCATGCGGTCGAGCGCGGCGCGGGTCCAGAGGCGGAAATCGGTCGCGACCTGATCGTTGCGGCTGCGGGCGGTGTGGAGGCGCGCACCGGCGTCGCCGATCAGCTGTCTGAGGCGGCTTTCCACATGCATATGGATATCTTCAAGCGCGTCATCCCAGACCATCTGGCCTGCTTCGATCTCGGCCTGAACCTGATCCAGCCCCTTATGGATCGCATCGCGGTCGGCTTCGGTAAGGATGCCGCTTGCCGCAAGCATGCTGGCATGCGCCTTCGATCCCGC
Source organism: Pseudokordiimonas caeni (assembly GCF_026719705.1). GTDB lineage: Bacteria > Pseudomonadota > Alphaproteobacteria > Sphingomonadales > Kordiimonadaceae > Gimibacter > Gimibacter caeni. The sequence goes on from NZ_JAPPRR010000002.1 coordinate 821,617, forward strand.
GATATCTTCCCGATACAGGCGCTTGTCGACGCCGATCGAAGAATTGATTTCCTGCATGATGGCGGACGGGCCGGCCCCGAAACGGCCACCCCACATCGACTGCGCATCGCCCTCACCTTTTTGCGAGTGGTCTTGCGGGGTGGGCGCGGGCGCTTTATGGGTTTGATCTTGGCTCATGACTTCAGGTCCGATAGAGGAGTAGACGATGGGATCGAATGGCAAAATGGTGCGCGGCATCCTTCTGGTGGGCGTGCTGGCGCTGCTTGGCTGGGCATCCTATCGGCTGTTCATGCCCGCGACAATCTCTGATCCGCTTGCATCCTATATGACGGGCGAGATGTCCCGCCTGACCCTGCAGGCGACCCCTCGTAAGGTCAGCGAGCATATCGTGATGCGCGAGGACGGCAGCCCGATCAAGCTTTCGGACATGACGGGCAAGGTGATGCTGATCAACCTGTGGGCCAGCTGGTGTGCGCCCTGCCGTGCCGAAATGCACGAACTTGCCTCGCTGCAAGCCCAGATCGGCGACGACATGTTTGAAGTGGTGGCGGTGAATGTGGACCGCGGCGGCATCCCGGCGGCCAAGGACGCGCTTGCCGAATGGGGTGTCGAAGGCCTCGCCTTCTATGCGGATCCCACGATGAAATCGGCGATTGAGCTCGCCAACGGCGCGCTGCCGACAAGCTTCATCATCGACCGCGAGGGCAATGTGCGCGCCTATTTCCTCGGCCCGCTCAAATGGGATGCGCCTGAGGCTGTGAAACTGTTTGAAGCCCTGAAGGCCGGAACGGTCTAAGCGGGATCACCCAGCATCGTGGTGGCGGGGTCGATTTCGTCCGCTGCAACCACGAGCGTTTCATCCTTCGCAGCGTCATACCATTCGCTGACACCGGCGTTTGATCGCACGGCCATGGCATAGGCCGTGGCGGCGGGGCTGAGGCTGACGCCATAGGCAAGAAAGCGTCCGACAATCGGCGCATACATCATGTCGGCCGCCGAGAAACCGCCAAAGAGATAGGGCCCGCCATCGCCGAAGCGCTCGATGGCCTCTGACCACAGCGCATCGATCCGCTTCACATCGGCCGCTACTGCGGGCGACAGGGCGAGGCCACGGTATTTCGCCTTGGTGTTGAAAGGCGCAGCGCGGCGCAGCGCCATGAAGCCCGAGTGCATCTCCGCCGTCATTGAGCGCGCAAAGCCGAAGGCGGCGTCATTATCCGGCCACCAGAATTTCTGGGGCGCCAGCCGCGCGCAATAATCGATGATGGCGAGCGAATCCCACACCTTGGTGGTGCCGTTATGGATAAGGGCCGGCACGAAGCCAGAGGGGCTGTAATCCCTGATCCTCTCGTAAAATTCCGGCGTATCCAGCGGCAGCATGATCTCGCGGAAGGCAAGCCCGGTGTGACGCACCGCGAGCCAGCCGCGGAGCGACCAGCTGGAATAGGTCTTGTTGCCGATAACGATCGTCAGCGCCATGGAAGCCTCCCTCATACAGGGAGGCAACCCTAACGCATTTGATTAAAAAGGGAAGGAGGCGATTGGATTACCGCGTGGGCGTCGGTTCGCCTTCGCCGCGATAATCATAGAAGCCACGGCCCGATTTGCGACCCAGCCAGCCGGCTTCCACATATTTCACCAGAAGCGGGCAGGGGCGGTATTTGCTGTCGGCGAGGCCTTCATACAGGACCTGCATGATCGACAGGCAGGTATCGAGGCCGATGAAGTCAGCAAGCTGCAAGGGGCCCATCGGGTGGTTGGCGCCAAGCTTCATGGCGGTGTCGATGGCTTCCACATTCCCTACGCCTTCATACAGCGTGTAGATGGCCTCGTTGATCATCGGCAGCAGGATGCGGTTCACGATGAAGGCCGGGAAGTCTTCGGAAACGGCGGTCGTCTTGTTCAGGCGGTCGCAGAATTTCTTGAAGCGTTCGAAGGTTTCGTCGGTTGTCGCGATGCCGCGGATCAGTTCCACAAGCTGCATCAGCGGCACGGGGTTCATGAAGTGAACGCCCATGAAATGCTCCGGCCGGTCGGTGGTGGCGGCGAGGCGGGTGATCGAGATCGAGGACGTGTTCGAAGCGATCAGCGCATCCTTCTTCAGGGTCTTGCAAAGCTCCTTGAAGATGGTGGTCTTGACGTTTTCGTTCTCGGTGGCGGCTTCGATCACAAGATCGCAGTCCGACAGAGCCGGGATATTGTCGGCAAGCGCGATGCGGCCGAGTGCTGCTTTCATGTCTTCGGCGCTGAGCTTGCCCCGAGCGACCTGACGGCCGAGATTTTGGTCGATGGTCTCGAGGCCCGCCTTGGCGCGGTCCATCGTGACGTCGGAGAGGACGACTTCGAGCCCCGCCACTGCTGCTACATGTGCGATGCCGCTGCCCATCTGGCCGGCGCCGATAATCCCTACCTTGTCAACCATGCTTAATCTCTGTTCCGGACCCTGATGTGTTTTTATATCATATGAAACGGGGCCGCCCTACCGAGGGCAGCCCCGCAATCTTTTTCAGAGAGCCTTTTCGAGTGCCGGAAGGGCCTCGAAAAGGTCGGCGACGAGGCCGAAATCGGCAACCTGGAAAATCGGTGCCTCTTCGTCCTTGTTGATCGCCACGATGATCTTGCTGTCCTTCATGCCGGCAAGGTGCTGGATCGCACCCGAAATGCCGACAGCGACATAAAGCTCCGGCGCCACGATCTTGCCGGTCTGACCGACCTGGTAATCGTTCGGCACGAAGCCGGCGTCCACAGCAGCGCGGCTGGCGCCGACTGCGGCACCGAGCTTGTCGGCAACAGCGTCGATGAGCTTGAAGTTATCGCCCGAACCCATGCCGCGGCCGCCCGATACGATGATCTTGGCAGACGTCAGTTCCGGACGGTCGGACTTAGAAAGCTCGGCGCCCACAAAGGAGGACTTGCCGGTTTTCGCGGCAGCAGCGACCTTTTCAACCGAAGCCGAACCGCCAGTGGCGGCAGCTTTGGCGAAGGCGGTGCCGCGCACGGTAATCACCTTTTTGGCGTCCGAGGACTTCACGGTCGCGATGGCGTTGCCGGCATAGATCGGACGCTTGAAGGTATCGGTGTCGATCACTTCGAGAATGTCCGAAATCTGGGCCACGTCGAGGGCAGCTGCTACACGCGGCGCAAAGTTTTTGCCGGTGGTGGTGGCCGGTGCGATGATCGCGTCGTAGGAGCCTGCAAGCGAGATGGCGAGGTTCGCCAGTTCCTCGGCGAGCGGATGGGCATAGGCCGCATCGTCCGCAAGCAGAACTTTCGAAACGCCTCCGATCTTGGCGGCTGCGTCAGCGACAGCAGCGCAGCCGGAGCCAGCGACAAGCGCATGGACTTCACCGAAAGCCTTGGCGGCGGTGACGACGGCGAGGGTCGCGTCCTTCAGGGCCGCATTGTCATGTTCGACGATGATGAGGGCGGTCATGCGATCACTCCCTTTTCCTTGAGCTTGGCGACGAGTTCTTCAACGCTTGCGACCTTGATGCCGGCCGAGCGCTTGGCGGGTTCTTCGACCTTCAGGGTCGTGAGGCGCGGGGTCATGTCCACGCCGAAGTCCGCCGGGGTCTTCTCGTCGATAGGCTTCTTTTTCGCCTTCATGATATTCGGGAGCGACGCATAGCGCGGCTCGTTAAGGCGGAGGTCGGTCGTCACGATGGCCGGAAGCGTGAGCTTCACGGTCTCGAGGCCGCCATCCACTTCGCGGGTGACATCGACATCGTTGCCGTTCACCACGACTTTCGAGGCAAAGGTACCCTGCGGCCAGCCCAGAAGCTGGGCGAGCATCTGGCCCGTCTGGTTGCAATCGTCGTCGATTGCCTGCTTGCCAAGGATCACAAGACCCGGACCTTCGGCTTCAACGATGGATTTCAGGATTTTCGCAACGGCCAGCGGCTCGGTCTCGCCGTCATGTTCGACGAGGATGCCACGGTCCCCGCCCATGGCGAGCGCGGTGCGAATCGTTTCCGTGGCGCCCTTGGGCCCAACCGAAACGACGATGATTTCTTCAGCCTTGCCGGCTTCCTTGAGGCGGATCGCCTCTTCAACGGCAATCTCGTCGAAAGGGTTCATCGACATCTTGACGTTGGCGAGCTCGACGCCCGACTGATCGGATTTCACACGGACCTTGACGTTGTAATCAACGACCCGCTTCACGGGGACCAGGATCTTCATGGAGTTGCCTCTCCCTAATTATTGTGCGGGGCAGCATTTCTGCCCGTACCTCTTTCAAAGCTTCCCCCCGGAAGCCGCACGAAAGAGCCTCAAAAGAAATGGGACCAACAGCGTTATCCCAAGGCCCATGCTCTGTCAATGCAGTGCAGCAAAGATAGTTAGGGGCCCTTACCGATGGGCGCCGGGCACCCACAGGATATCATTGTGGCCGTTGCCGTTCAGTACACGGCCGAGAACGAAAAGATGATCCGAAAGCCGGTTCAGATAGCGGATCGCCGCCGGATTGATCGGCATTTCTTCGGCGGCGGCCACTGCCAGCCGTTCGGCGCGGCGCACCACGGTGCGGGCGAGGTGTGCGAAGGAGGCGGCAGGCGTGCCGCCGGGCAGGATGAAGCTTGTCAGCGGCTTCAGGCCTTCGTTCATCGCATCGATCTCGCGTTCCAGCCGCTCCACCTGCGCTTCGATGATGCGAAGGACCATTTCGGACGGCGCGAAATCATCACCCGGTGTGGCGAGATCGGCGCCGAGGTCAAAGAGGTCGTTCTGGATGCGCATCAGCATGGCATCGGCGGCCTCGGCGGATTCGCCGGTGTCGAGCGCCTGCCGGATGAGGCCGATGGTGGCGTTTGCCTCATCGACCGTGCCGTAAGCCTCGATCCGGATGTCGTGCTTCTTGAGGCGCGAGCCATCGACAAGCGAGGTTTCGCCCTTGTCGCCGCCGCGGGTGTAGATTTTGGTCAGCTTCACCATGACGGATCAGCCTGCCGACGCCATCAGCGCGACGATGAACAGGAGAAGAATGGTGATGGCCTGCGAGGCGACCCGCGCCTGCATCAGCTTGTTGCCATATTTCTTGTTGAAGTCACCGCCCTTGGCCATCGCCGTGACCCCGAAGATCAGGATACCGAGCGTGATGAGCGCGAAAATGAGGGCGAGGATGATCAGGAATTTCATGATGTGATACTTTCCAGACTGGCTTTTCGGCCACTATAGGCGGCACCTCAGGGCTGGCAAGGCGAAAGCTCGGCGCCGGGCCAAAGTGTCGCAGGGTCCACGCCCGCTTCGCGGAGCGATTTCAGGGTAACCGAAAGATTGCGTTTGGCGAAGCGCTGGCCGTGCTCATCCAGCAGCAGCGGGTGGTGATGATAGCGCGGTGTGGGCAACCCCAGAAGCCGTTGCAGCAGCACATGGATATGGGTCGCCTCGAAAAGATCGACCCCGCGCACCACATCGGTAATGCCCTGCAGGGCATCGTCGTGCGTGACGGCCAGATGATAGCTCGTGGGTGTATCCTTGCGGGCGAGGACCACATCGCCATGCATTTCGGGCTTCGCTTCCTGCCAGCCCGCATGCGCGTCATGCCAGCGAAGCGGATCGCTGCCGGCCATGGTTCTGGCGGCGGCAACATCCAGCCGCCAGGCGTGGGCGTCGCCTGCCTCGATACGGGCCTGACGTTCGCCTGCGCTCAGCCCCCGGCAAGTGCCGGGGTATAGGGCGCCGTCCGGCCCGTGCGGGGCCGATGGGGAGCGGGCGATTTCCTCGGCAATTTCTTTCCTGGTACAGAAGCAGGGATAGACAGCCCCCATTGCCTTCAGCTTTTCAAGGGCGGCGGCATAGTCCGCCATATGCTCGCTTTGCCGCCTCACGGGGGTGGGATAGCTGATGCCGAGCCAGGCCATGTCCTCGTGGATCGCGGCGACGAATTCCTCGCGGCAGCGGGTGGTGTCGATATCCTCGATCCGCAGCAGAAACGTGCCGCCGGCAGCCTCTGCGAGCTTCCACGCCATGAGGGCGGAATAAGCGTGGCCCTTGTGCAGATGCCCCGTGGGGCTCGGCGCGAAACGGGTGATGAAGGGTCTGTCGCCTTGGGGCATCGTCATGCTAATATCCGGGGGTGGTCGGAACAATCATCTACTCAATATAGTTGTTTGTAATGACCGTGTAACACTGTATCTTGATTCTCAAGATGTCGGAGCTAGCCCGGCCAGTGTGGCATGGGTGGCGAAGCCGGCGATCGGCGCCGGCTCTGTTCCGACTGATGGGGGAACAGGGAATGGGTGTCAACTTTCTGCCCCGCACGATGTCACCGGACAGTTGCCCGGCGCTGGTGCTGAACGCCGACTACAGGCCGCTCAGTTACTATCCGCTCAGTATCTGGCACTGGCAAACGGCTCTCAAGGCCGTTTTTTTGGACCGTGTGACCATCCTTTCCGAATATGACTTCGCCGTTCACTCCCCCTCCACCAGCCTCAATCTCCCGAGCGTCATCGCGCTCAAGAAATATGTCCGCCCGCCCAAATTTCCGGCTTTCACGCGGTTCAACGTGTTCTTGCGCGATCGCTTCTCCTGCCAGTATTGCGGGGCAACGGAGGACCTGACCTTCGATCATGTGCTGCCGCGGCGGCTGGGCGGGCGCACCAGCTGGACGAACATCACCACGGCCTGTGCGCCCTGCAATCTTGCCAAGGGCGGCCGTACCCCGCAGGAAGCCCATATGATCCCGCACGAATGGCCGGTCCGCCCGACCAACAGCCAGTTGCATGAAAACGGCCGTCATTTCCCGCCGAACTATCTGCATGAAAGCTGGCGCGACTTTCTTTACTGGGATGTCGAGCTCGAAACCTGAGATCAGGTTCCCCGAAATTCAGACCCGCTTGGCGAGCCAGATGGCGGCGCGGCAGCCGACCTTGATGGCGCCTGAAAGGGCTGCGTAACCGGGCGTTTCCTCGGCGCCGTGCTCGATGGCGGTGTCGCGGTGTTCCACCTCTTCCGCCTGGAACTGGGCGATGGTTTCCTCGAAGTCCGGGTCGGCGTTCGTGGCCGTCAGCCGGTCGCGCTGGGCCTGATAATGGCCATCGATCACTTCTTCCACCGCCGCGGTGCACGCCATGGCGGCCTTTTCGCCCATCAGCGCGGTGGCCGCACCAAGTGCGAAACCTGCGACATCCCAGAAGGGGGCCAGGGCAGTGGGGCGCACGCCGCGGTCCTTGATCAGCTTGTTGAAGCGATCAAGATGCACTTCTTCCTGCGCCAGCATGTGGCGGATCATGGCGGATTTCGGATGGCGGTCGCCCAGAACCGCAAGCTGACCCTGATAGATGCGCACGGCGCCAAACTCGCCAGCGTGATCGACGCGCACCATACGGTCGATCTCGGTCGTCATCGACCGGTCGCCCGGCAACGGGCGCGGCGGATCGAAGGGTTTGTCATCCATCTTGGTGTCGGGTTTCTCGGTCATGCCTCAGTCCTTCCGGCGGGCCGCGCGCAGGCTGAAGAAGGCAAGCGCAAGGCCGACCATGGCATTATAGCCCGCCATGGAAATGCCGAACAAGCGCCAAGCTGCCGCATCGCAGCGCACAAGCGGCGCATCCTGCAGGGCGGCCAGGGCATCCTCGACGCTGCCGGTCAGGTTCAGCGCACCACTGCAATGGGCCGGGCCTTCCCACCATTTGTTTTCCACGCCCGCATGGAAAGCGCCGATCACGCTGGTGGTGAGGAAAAGGAGGGCGAAGGCCCACATCAGGCGCCGGTCGCTGGCCCGGCCTGCAACAAGCGCGATGATCCCGAGGGCGATGGCGGCCATATAGGGATAGCGCTGCCACCAGCACATTTCGCATGGCGGGTAGCCCGCAAACTGGAAGCCATAAGCCGTGCCAAGCACAAGGATGGCTGCCAGCGTGGCGGCGGCGACGGGATAGCGGTCAGGCAAGGCGGTCATCGGCGGTCTCAGACAAATTTCAGGGCAACAAAACCGCCAACCAGCAGTGCCACGAAAAGGGTGAAGACAAGCGACAGTCGCTTTTCGACAAAGGCACGGATCGGCGGCCCGAATTTCCACAGGAGCAACGCTTCGGCGAAGAAGCGCGGCGCCCGGGCCGGAATGCAGGACAGCATGAACAACAGGGGGTCAAGCCCCGCCACGCCGCTTGCAATCGTGATCACCTTGAAGGGAATGGGGGTCAGCCCGCCAATCAAAACAATGAGAACACCATATTCGGCATAATAGGCTTCGAACGCCGCGAACTTCTCGGCGTAGCCGTAAAGCTCGATCAGCGGCAGTGCCACGGCCTCATAAAGAAAATGGCCAATCAGATAGCCGAATGCGGCGCCGATCACCGATGCGATGGTGGTGATGAGCGCCAGCCGCCACGCGCGGCTCTTATCGGCGATGATCATCGGCATCAGGAGGATATCGGGCGGGATCGGGAAGAAGCTCGCTTCCGCGAAGCTCAGGCCTGCGAGCCATTTTTCCCCCGAGGGGCGGGCGACACGGTCCATCGACCAGTCGTAAAGGCGTTTCAGCATGAAGTGTCCCGTCTTTGATGTGGCGTAATGGTGCCCTCTGGCGCGACCCTAAGGCGGCTTGTTCCCGTGGTCAATCGACACTATCGTGCCTTAACCATATCGGGACTTGGTGATCATACCGGGGGAGGAAGATCGATGCGTCTTGTCCGTTTCATTCTGTTGTTCTTGTGGGCGCCCGTGGCGGCGAGTGCGGCCACGCTTGAAGGGCTGCCCAATGCCGCACCTGCAAGTGCGGGCATGTCTGCCGAGGCGCTGGCGGCCATCAAACCGCATTTCGAGGCCTATGTGGACGAAGGCAAGCTTGGCGGGCTTGCCACGCTTGTTTCCCGCAATGGCAAGATCGTCCATTTCGAAACCTATGGTGACCGCGACGTAGCCGCAGGCGACCCGATCCGCGCTGATACGATCTATCGCATCTATTCCATGACCAAGCCGATCACCGGCGTGGCATTGATGATGCTGTATGAAGAAGGCAAGTTCCGGCTGGACGACCCGGTGGAGAAATATATCCCGGCCTTCAGGAATGCCCGGGTATTTGTCAGCAAGGATGAGACGGGCAAGGTGACGACCGAGCCTGCGAACCGGCCGGTGACGATGCTTGATATGATGCGCCACACGGCGGGGCTTACCTATGGCGTGTTCGGGGATACACCGGTTGACCAGATGTACAAGGATTCCGGCCTGTTCCGCCCTGACACCTTCCCGAAGGACGGTGATAATTTCGCGTTGTGGGCCGAGCGGCTGGCTACGCAGCCGCTCCTCTATCAGCCGGGCGAAAAATGGGTTTATTCACTAGCGGTAGACGTGCAGGGCTATCTGGTTGAACTGCTATCGGGCATGCCTTTCGAGGATTTTTTGCAGAAGCGCCTTTTTGGCCCGCTTGGCATGAAAGACACCGGCTTCCGGGTGACGGCGGACAAGCTTGACCGGTTTGCCGAAATCTATACCCGCGAGGAAGGCAAGGATGGCGTCGTACCGGCGCGTGGTGGCCTTTTGCAGGACTTCACGGCTGAGCCGCCTTTCCCTTCGGGCGGTGGCGGCCTTGTTTCCACCATTTCCGATTACTGGCGTTTCGCCCAGATGATGCTGAATGGTGGCGAGCTTGATGGTGTGCGCGTCCTGAAGCCCGAAACGGTGGCGTTGATGACCGAGAACCATCTGCCGCCGGCGATTCCCTCGATCAGCGATGTGGGACAGGAGGTTGGCTTCGGTCTCGATTTCGCGGTGAAAGGCGGAGAGTTTTACTGGAGCGGCATGGCCAACACCTTCTTCTGGGTAGACCGTGACCATGACGTGGTAGCCATCGTGATGACCAACTATGTGCCCTTCGGCGCTTACCCGATCCGCGCCGAGTTCCATGATATGGTGACGGCGGCGATCACGCGCTGACAGGCACCGCCAAAGCTTTTTGCAAGGCCGGGCATGGCAATGTGCCCGGCCTTTTCTGTTCGGATCAGGGTCTGTTGGCACACATTCTGCTTCTCTGGTCAGCGTTCGGGAAGCGGTGGCCGAGCAGGCAGGCAGATGCTCGATCTCAGGCGACTTCATCCGCGGTCACCTTTCCCGGACAACCCGGCACACCTTGCCGTGGAGGGTCTTTTTACCCGTCTCATCGAAGGCCCGCACCGCATCCAAACACCGCTTGACGCCGATAGGTCTGTCGCTATGATGCCGCAACCTTCATGGGCGTGCCCCCGTGGCGGAATCGGTAGACGCGCTTGACTCAAAATCAAGTGTCCTTGGACGTGTCCGTTCGAGTCGGACCGGGGGCACCATCAACTTTTCCGAATTGTATTTTTGCACCGGATGCAGGCCTTGGTTGAATTCTTCAGGGCTGACTGAAACGGTCGATTGTTGACGACTCTTGGACGGACTGAATAGCCGATTCGCTGAGGCCTAGCGCCCCTCCGTCCCAGAATGAGACAGAGTTGAGGGCGGGGCCAGATGGGCCTGTTCATAAAATTTTAAGCTTATTCAAGCAGTTAACGAATTGTTAACTTTTTACGTCACCGACGCATAAATCACTGATTGGTCTAGGGATATTTTTTCTGCTAGGATGCAGCCAACCTGACAGATAATCAGGTGCATTTTACTGAAAGCTCCCGGTATCGAGTCGAGGGGACGGGCATCCCCCCATCATCAGGCATGAGGACAAGCGGCATGTGTCGCGTGTCGCTTTGTGTTCGGTGTCCTGCGCTTCGTGATCTGATCCGGATGGTCCGGTCGATAGAAGGGCGCTTCGAATTAATAATGCTTCAAGGAGGCTGAAGATGAAAAAACTGATTGCCGCTATGGCACTCTCCGCTGGGCTGGCGATGCCGGCTTCGGCAGCTATCAATATCATTCCGAACGAACCGGTAACCACGGTTGCCTGGAACAACAACTACGAAGACGAAATCAACGCATGGGCCGGTGGCCTTGCCGATTTCTACGGCGGCGCTGGTCTCTTCTCGACCTCGGCCGGTACGCTCCATTTCTACTTCATGGCTGCTGAAAGCGGCTGGAGCGACACCTTCACCGCCGATGGCGGCGCGGTGACCTACAAAGAAACCGAGTCCTACTCGGCTTGGGGCCCGGCTCAGTGGATCGGCTCGATGGGCATCGGCGCTGGTGCCATCACCGACCTGCATTTCTCGGCACCGAAAGGTACCTTCTCGGGTGGCAACACCGCTGACGTTGGTGTTGACGGCGAATTCGCCATCATCAGCAAGGGCGGCACCTGGGCTCATGACGAGCTGCTGTTCGCCTTTGACGACACCTGCTGCGACAATGGCGTCGACGACAACCACGACGACATCATCATTCTTGCCAAGTTCATCTCGGCTGTTCCTGAGCCGGCTACCTGGCTGATGATGATCATGGGCTTCGGCCTTGTGGGCCTTGCTGCTCGCCGTCGTTCGGCTATTGCTACTGCCTGATATCAGGTACAAAGCATGATCAATGAAACGGGCGCCTTCGGGCGCCCGATTTCTTTTCTAGTCCTGCTGGCCCTTTCTGCTGGCAGGGGGCGGTGCGGCCGGTTCAATTGTCGCCCAGGGCGAACGTGAATCTATACTGCACGCCGGAGGCCGGGATCGCGACACCATCAACCACCCGGGGTTTGTACTTGAATTTGGCGGCAGCATCCCGCGCCGCCCTTTCGAAATACCCGGCAGGTTCGGCTTCCAGAATGACGATTGAGGACGGGTCCACTGTGCCGTCAGGATTGATGGTCAGGCTGACGACGGCATAGCCTTCGACCCCCTGCGTGAGGGCCCTGCGGGGATAGACGGGCTGGACACGGACAATAGGCAGGGCGTTGCCATCGACAAGCCCGCCAAGTTCAGGGCCGGTCTCTGTGCCCAATGGGGGTGCCTCCGGAGGAGTGACACTGAACGTGGTATCGATGGTGGGCGCCCGCTTTTCAGGATCGGGGTCCGTTGCTGGCGGGATGACCGTCGGTGGGACTTCAACCGTCCAGTCGTTTTTGACGGGTACCGGCTCGACGATATGCTGGAAAACCTGCGGCATGGGGCGCAGGGGACCATCGCTCAGATCCACTTCATCCCTGAAAACAACAAGGCCTTGCATCAGGAATGCAAGGCCGAAGGTTACCGCGGATGCGCCGATCATGGATGTAGAGAGACGTGCAACTGTCATAAGGCCTCCTCTCGCAAGAGCAGTGCGTTTGACGGCAGCGTCACGCACTGCATACAGTAATGATAATCGATTGCAGATTGATTGACCAGCCTGCTCGATTTCAGGATGCCTGTCCATATGCCGGCGCTGTCGGGGGGAGGCTTGAAGCCCAAAAGAAAACGGCGCCCGAAGGCGCCGTTCCCGTCGATTTAACGAAGCGTTGTCGGAAACCCGATCAACCCTTGCCTTCCAGCATGTCTTCACGGGCCTTCTCGGCCTTCATGTAGGCAATCCACTGGTTGGCAGTCTTGCGGTCACGGTCAGCCCGGGCGAGCTTAAGCGCAGCACTGAACGAGGCTTCCGCCTGCTTGAACTGCTTCAGTTCGGTATGGGCCTGACCCGACTGCATCTGGGCCGTCAGCAGCTTGCGGTCACGCTGTTCGCCGGCGCGCTGGCCGGAGAAGACCTTGATGGCTCCGTCAAAGGCTTCGAGGGCTTCGGCATACTTGTCCAGCTGCATAAGCACCTGGCCAGCCTGCAGCCACAGGTCACCGTCGTTGCTTGCCTTGGCAGCAGCCTCAAGCGGGGCTACAGCCTTACGCCATTCGGATGCCAGCATATAGGCCTGGCCCAGCAGCTTCTGATTGTCGCCAGTCTTTTCAACGCGCTTGTCCTTGAACGCCTTTTCAAGAATCCAGGCGGCCTTGATGGGTGCCTGGCGGGCGATCTGGATTTGCGCAACGTTGACAATCTGCTGCGGCTTGTCGTCAAGGAAGCCCTGCTTGTAGGCAGCTTCCGTGAGCGAGAAGGACACTGTTTCCTGGCCAAGTTCACCGAAGATACCGGCAAGCTGGGTCCAGTAGACAGGCTTCGGCCAGTTGATCACGAGGATTTCGAGGATGTCGCGGACTTCCTTGAGATTGCCTTGTTCCCACTGGGCGCTCATCAACAGCTGGTACCAGCTCTCCTTGACTTCAACACCACCGCCCGAATTCTGGGCATCGGTGATGGCGCGGTTCACATATTCCACGCATTTCTTGTAGTCACTGAGGGCATAGTGAAGCTGACCGATGAAGAGGATCTGGGTGGCACCCACAACCTCAGCCCGCGGCTCCCACTGCTTCACATACTGCAGGGCCTTCTGGTAGTTTTCCTCCGAGAAATAGAGCTGTGCCAGACCGAACATGATCTGCAGTTCCAGCGCCTCGGGGATCGATTCGGCATACTTCAGGATCTGTTCGTAAGCACGAATGGTTCCTTTGGTATCGTCCTTCTCGAACGCCAGCATGGCATTGATCTGCCAGGCTACCGCGCGTTCATAGTCGTTGATCTTTTCGCGGGCGAGAACCTCGCGAAGGATCGCTTCTGCCTCGGTATAGTTCTTGGCATCGATGGCTTCCTGGGCCTTCTGGATCTGCTTGTGCACATCCAGGCTCAGGGCCGGCACCTTGCGCGACTTGGCCGCAGGCTTCGGCGCGGCTTCCTGGGCCATCACAGCCGAGGAACCGATAACCGGAACCGCTGCCGGCAGGGCCGCAAGAAGGGCAGCCGCCGCCACGGTGTAAGGCAGGGTTTTGATCGTCTTGATCATACGCATGACAGTCTCCCGTGCCTTAATTGTCTGCAAGATCGAAGGTGAAGCGGTATTTTACACCGGTCACTTTCTGCGGCTTGCCGTTCACGACCTTGGGCTTGTATTTGAATTTTATGGCAGCTTTTTTGGCAGCCGTTTCAAAATAGCCCTTGGGCTCTGCTTCGATGATGACGATCGAATCTTCCGGCACGGTGCCGTCTTCATTCACCGTCAGTTCAACGATCACATAACCCTCGACACCACGTTCCTGGGCACGACGCGGATACTGCGGCTGCACGCGGACGAGCGGCAGATAGTCGCCGTCCGAGCTCGGCCCCAGATCGATCGAACCGAGGTCTACACCGGCACCAAGGCTGGATTTGCCAATGCCGACGTTGAGAGTGTTCGGACCCGAAGTCTGGACTTCAGTGGTCATTTGCTCCGGTGCCTTTTCGACTTCCGGCGGCTTCTCGACCTTCCGTTCCATCCGCTGCGGCGGCTGGTCCGGAATGTCTTCCACCACGTCGATGAAGCGGAGCTGTTTGTCCTCACCGAGGTCAACATCGTCGCGGAAGCTGACCAGGCCCTGCATCAGGAAGAAGAGGCCGAAGGTCACGCCAGCAGCGATCACCAGGGAGGAAGCGACGCGTGTAAACATCATTGAGCCTCCGTTGCAATCGCGATGCGTTCGACGCCGGCGTCGCGCACCGCGTCATATACTTTTAGCACAAGACCGGCCTTCGATGCGACGTCTGCCTGAATGGCCACAGTCCCTTTCGGGTTTTCGGCATGCAGTTTTTCGACGTTGGTACGAACGGCGGTAATGTCGATCTTCTGGCGGTTCAGCCAGATTTCATCGTTTGGCTTGACCGCGATCAGGATGCTGACCTGCTTTTGCGTGAGGCCCATTTCGGCTTCAGGCTTGAGTACGTCAGTCCCCGATTCTTTCACGAACACCGCGGTCACAATGAAGAAGATCAGCATGATGAAGACGACATCGAGCATCGGCGTGAGGTCGATGTTGGCTTCCTGGCTGTTCTTCTGTGCGTGGTCTCTCATCAAACTTCTCCATATCGCCCAGTTGGGCGGCGGTACCCGGAGGCACCGCCGAGCCATCTTATTTCTTGGGCGTCACCACGATCTTCTGGCCGGGGATGCCAACCGCGAGAGCCGCGTCATAAATCCGGATAACGTTTCCGGTATGCGCGCCTTCCATCGGTTGAATGACGACTGCCGCTTCCGGGCGCTCCACGCTTTCCTTCTTGATGATCGACGATACCGAGGAGATATCGACGGTCCGGAAGTCGTGGGTGATCCGGTTGTTGTTGTCGATGGTGAAGGCGATTGCGCGCTTTTCATCATCGGGCGGCGGCGGATTGTCACTTGCGGGCGTATCCTCGGGCTTGTTGATCTCGATGCCGGACTCTTTCACGAAAGAAGCCGTCACGATGAAGAAGATCAGCATGATGAACACGATGTCGAGCATCGGAGTGAGGTCGACTTCGGCCTCTTCGGATCCCTTGGTAAATTTACGCATGGGTTGGTTCTCCGCTCTCTACTAGTGATCCATCGTCAGGCTGTCTTCCAGCCGTTCGGATTCACGGGATGCACGCCGTTCGATGTAGGTGCTGAGGAACACGCCAGAGAGCGCAGCAACCATGCCGGCCATCGTCGGGATCGTTGCTTTCGAAACGCCCGCCGCCATGGCGCGGGCGTTCGACGACCCTTGGGAGGCCATCACGTCGAACACCTCGATCATGCCCGTAACGGTGCCAAGAAGCCCGACAAGCGGACACACGGCAACGAGGGTCTTGATCATGGAGACTCCCGACGTGAGGTTGTTGTTGATCTCCGAAATCATGGCCGTACGAATCTTGTGTGCGTACCATGATTTACGTTCGTGACGTTGTTCCCAGGCATCAACCACACGCTGTTTCTGTTTCTTGAACTCCAGCGTGAAGTACCACATGCGTTCGATAATCAGCACCCACATGATGAACGTGACCGCGAGGATCATGTACAGGACGTCGCCGCCCCGTTCCATGAACTGTGCGATCGCGTCGAATGCCTGATTAAGCAGCATGCCCGTGCTCTTTCTCGGCGTGAACGGCGATGATGCCGGCCGACTGTTCCTCGAGCACGTGGATCACGGACTTCGAAGCACCAGCCACGAACGCATGCAGCAGCAGCGTCGGGATGGCAACAACGAGACCTTCCACAGTGGTCACGAGGGCTTGCGAGATGCCCGAGGCCATCATGGTCGGGTCGCCGGTGCCGAACAGGGTGATCGCCTGGAAGGTCGCGATCATACCGGTCACGGTACCGAGGAGACCAAAGAGCGGGGCCACGGCGGAGATGAGCTTGATAATGGTCAGGAAGCGCTCGAGAGCGGGCGTTTCCTTCAGGATCGCTTCGTCGAGTTTCAGTTCGAGGGTTTCCACGTCAACATTCTTGTTGTTGGCATAGACAGCGAGCACGCGACCAAGCGGGTTGTTGGTGTTCGGGGTCGATGACTTCATCTGGGCCGAAACCTTGGCTTTCACAGCGAAGAGATACAGGAACTGCACCACTGCGAGGAAGACGCCAACGGCACCGAGCGAGAGGGTCACGTAACCGACGATACCACCCTGGTCGACGCGTTCCATCAGGGTCGGCTTCTCGACTTCGAGGTTCAGGATCTGACCACGCGACGGGTCGATACCGATCGGAGCGAGGCCCGAGGTAGCCGACTGGAAGCCGTCAACGGTCGACAGGAAACGGCCGGCCGGCTGACGCTGCAGTTCTTCAACCGCGCCGTCGTTTTTCAGGGTGTAGTATTTGCCTTCGCCGACGAGACCGAAGTCACCGATACGGGTCAGCTTGATGGTCGAGGTGTTGCCGTCAACGCCGCGGACTTCCTTGTCGAAGGTCACGACTTTGCCGGATTCGATGGCTTCGAGCATCATCTGGGTCGGCCAGGCGCGGATTTCATCCAGGCTCGGCAGTTCAGCGGTGTCGGAAGCCTTGTCAACGAGGGTCTGGATGCCGGAGAGGCGGTCCTGATGGTCAACGGAGACGTGCGAGGTCTGGATCACCGACTTGGCGTCGCCCGCAGCTTGCTGCAGAACGCCGAACAGTTCCTGCAGCTGACCGAGACGGTCGCGGCGGATCTGAACCTGGGCAGTGATTTCGGTTTCGTTGGCACGGCGCTGCTCTTCAAGGCGGGCCGATTCGGCCTCGAGCTGAGCCTGGGTGCGGCGTTCGGCATCCAGCATCTGCTGCTGTTCTGCACGGCGCTGGGCGAATTCAGCCTCGCGCTGCTTGTGTTCGGACGATTCGGCCACGCGGCCTTCACGAACCTTGTTGAGCAGCGAGTTGAGGTCTGCGGATTGCGCCTGGGTGACGGTCGAGAAACCGGCAATCAGGGCTGCTGCAGTAAGAATCTTCTTCATTGTTATTTCCCCTCCGGTGCTGCGACCGGCAGAACGAGAACGTCAAGCGGTACCTGACGGCGGGCCATCTTCTGGAGTTGTTTCACGGCGTTGTTGTATTCGTCATCAAGACGATCCCACTTGCCGCCTTCCGAATCCCACGCATAGGTCTCGTTACCGTCTTTGGTCTGGTAGTAGAAACCGACGCGACCGATACGGACGAAGTTGACCGAACGACCGGTGTCGTCGAGGCCTTCGTAGGCGTTCACGGTGCGGCCGTACTGAACCTCAGCCTTGTAGGCTTCGAGAACGAGGCGGAAACGCTCCGGGTCGTTCACGTTCGGGTCGTCCATCACGTCGCGCAGCGCGGTGATGCGCTCGGCACGTTCTTCAGCCTGGAAAGGCGCGTCCGCTTTCACGAACTCGTCGAGATTCTCGATCATTTCCAGCATCAGCGGAGTGATCTGACGTTTGATCTCGTCAATCTGGCCGATCGAATTCTTGATCCGCTCGATTTCCTTGATCTGGTTGTCGATCACGCGTTTCTGCTGCGCGTTGTATGCGCGCAGACCGGCGTTGGTCTTCAGGACGCTGCGATATTCGCCGGCGAGCTTTGCCGTCGCGTCTGCAATGCCATCAATCTTCTGTTGCGAAGCTTGAGCGATTTGATTGGCCTGGTTCACCTCGTCGACGATCGACTTCAGACGAGCATCCTGCTGCGCATTGGCCACGGATGCTGCCAGAAGGACCGAGGCTACTGCAGCCGTCGAGACAGCTATACGTTTCACTTTAGCCTTATCCATTTTCTGCCCACTTGGGTTCTTCACTGAGCCGCGTAATTGCGACGGTTTAGACGATACCGCTTGTTTGCCCTCCGGGGGCGCCCTCACGGTTATGCTCGGGGAGTATGACGATAAAAAAGAGTCCGGCAGGAAGGTTCCTGCCTGAACACCGCTTCTATCATCCTAAAGGTTTTCCCGTACCCTCTCCCTTTGACTGCCGATGACCCGTGGAGTGATCGTTGTCACCCCGTCATCAATTCGCCACCTTTGTAGGTTCATTGGTAGCGACTGTGCTCGTTAACATCCCTTCGGCAGAGTATCAACCAGGCCTTGGTGAAACCAATTGGTGGCAGATGGGGCTCCAGCCTCCGGGACCGAGACGGGTGGACCGGCTCGGGGCCTATCATCCAAGAATCTTCTGCGATTCCAAGCAAAAATTTTATTTTCCTGCCCGGGGAGGGGGGTTTCGCGAAATTTTAAGTCGCGGAAGGGATTTACCGTGAACGGCCCGCAGGCCGCTGAATGCCCGCCAGGTTGCCGCGAGCACAAAAAGGCGCCCCGAACGAGGGACGCCAGTCTAGGAGGATGAAACTTTACCGAAGATCAATCAGTGCTTGCGGCGGTCCATGTCCATCAGTGCGGCCAGAACGCCATGCCATTGGTTTTCTTCGCAAATCTGCAGGGCCTGATCAAACCCCAGGTGGCGGGAGAGATTGGATGCCAGCGTCCGGGTGTGATCGGAGATATTGCTTGCATCGAAGTCCGCATGAAGGTTCTGCGACACTTTTTGTACTGAACGCATTGACCAGCCTTTTAAGTTACAGGCCGCATGGGCGGCTAAACTAAAATCTTACCGAACTCGGGGGATTTGACCCCGCTTGCTTGACCTCACCCTAGCGGCGAACACCTAAATTTCCGGTTAATGCGAATCGCTTTTATGACGTTTATGACAGGAAGCGCAGGAATCAGCCCTTTTCTGCGGCCAGCCGCACGGCGCGCAGACCCCTCAAGGCGTTCCCGATATAAAGGGAATCGGCATCAAAAAGCTCGTTGCGGCCGATCGGCCGCACTGTCACGGGGCGGCCTTCGGCAGCGCGCTCATCAAGGAAAGCGGCGCGGAATATGCCCGGCAGCAGCCCTTCTTCCACGGGCGGAGTGATCCATTCGCCGTCTTTCACGATGAAAACATTGCTGATGGCGCCTTCGGTGAGGCGGTCATGTTCGTTGAAAAACAGCATGTCGGCGTGTCCCGCTGCCAGGGATTCGCTCGTCGCCCTATTATATAAGGAGCGGTGCGTCGTCTTGTGGAAGAGGAACGGGTCTTTGGAGCTGACCGATTCGGGGCTCAGCGCCACCGTCGGCACAATGCTTTCGGGGGCGGGGGTGAAAGGGGCGCTTGTCACGCTGACGGCCCCGTCAGCCCGGAGCAGCAGTCTCACCCGGTGCAGGCCACCCCGGCCGGTCATGAGGATCGAATGCTGGTCGAGCGAGGCGATCACCTCGTCCCGGTCAAACCGGAAATCGAAATAGGCAGCGCTCGCGGCGAGGCGTGCCAGATGCTGCGGCAAGAGGGCATAACCATGGCCCGCTTCCCAGCGAATCGTCTCGATCAGGTCGAAGGTCAGCGAAGGCGTCTCCATGAAGCGGGCCTTCAGGAGGCATTCCTCAAACTCAGCTTTCGCGTCGCTGTCGGCCACGATGCCGCTGCCCACCGGGAATCGCCCGTGCCCTGCCGTATCCATGACGATGGTGCGGATCGGCACATTCAGCATCCAGTCAGGCCCGCCGTCCATCCGGTGGCTGAAATGGCCGATCGCCCCGCAGTAAACGCCGCGCGGTGCGGTTTCCAGCGCGCCGATGATTTCCTGCGCCCTTATTTTCGGGGCGCCGGTCACCGATCCGCACGGAAACAGCGCGCGCACGAGGCGCGACGGTGTGAGGTGCGCGTCGGCCGTGGCCCGCACGGTCGATGTCATCTGGTGAAGGGTGCGGTAGCGCTCTACCGAGAAAAGGTCCTCCACAGTGACACTGCCGGGGGTGGCGATACGGCTCATGTCGTTACGGATGAGATCCACTATCATCAGGTTTTCCGCCCTGTTTTTCTCGTCGCGGGCGAGGGCGTTGGCGATGGCCGCGTCTTCACCAAGGGTGCGACCGCGCGGCGCCGTGCCTTTCATCGGGCGGCTGGCCAGTTCGTCATGATCGCGGGCGATCATCAGTTCGGGCGACAGGGAAAGGACGCGGTAGCGCCTGCCCTCGTCGTCGATATCGCCTGTGTCGATATAGGCGCCATATGGCACGGGCTGGCGGCGGCGCAGCTTTTCGTAAAGCGCCAGCGGGTCACCGGCGAGGTCCCCGTGCATCGGGAAGGTCATGTTCACCTGATAAACATCGCCCGCTTCGATATAGGCCTGGATGCGTTCGACTGCGGCCCGATGCTTTTCCTCTGCATGGGGCGCCGTATCCGGACGCATCAGGTTGCGCCGGGCCGGGCCCTGCCGCGCGGCGGTCAGGGCATCTGTCACATGGCGCGAATCGAGGCTGATCCGGTGCTTTGTCGCGATCATCCAGATGAGCGGTTCGTCGGGCATGGTTTTCGTGGCAGCCGCTATGCGCGGCTCGAAGGCGGCAGCGGCTTCATAGGCGATCCAGCCGGCTACATGCAGGCCGGCGGCATAGGCCTTGTCGATGGCGGCAAGGGCTGCGGGCACCTCGTCCAGACGCTCGGCGACGATAACTTCTTCCGGTTGCACAAATGCAAGCGAACGTCCCGCCCGGTGAAGCGGGCGGCTATCGTCCAACAGCACCAGAGGCGCCGATCTCAGGTCGAGTGGCCGTATCAACTTTTTGGATCCCATGATTTTCGCGGGCATACTGACTGGAGACAGGCAACAGGGAAGCTGGGCCCGCTGTCGCTTCCGGATGGACTTTGATGAACAGGGCCCTTATCTGACACTCGGTACAGGCCGTCAATCAGTCCCAATCCTTCACAGGCGACGAGAAAATAATGTCTATGAAAGCGCAAAATGTAGCAATCGTTGAACGGAATTCTCCGAAAATTGATCGCGATATGCTCGGCAATGTCCAGGATCTTCATGATCGGGTCCAGTGGCTTTCGGCCTGGACCATCCATCATGCCAACACGATTCGCGAAAGCCGGGACGGGATCAAGGTCGGCGGTCATCAGGCGTCGTCCGCCTCGCTCGCGGCGGTGATGAGCGCCCTTTATTTCGGTGTGCTGAAGCCGGAGGACCGGGTTGCCGTGAAACCGCATGCGAGCCCGGTGTTCCATGCGATCCAGTATCTGATGGGGCGTCAGTCGCTTGAACAGTTGCAGCGCTTCCGTGCGCTTGGCGGGGCACAGTCCTACCCCAGCCGCACCAAGGACCAGGACGGGGTCGATTTTTCCACAGGCTCGGTGGGGCTCGGTGTGGCCGTCACGGCTTTTGCCTCGCTCGTGCAGGATCACATGCTCGACAAGGGGCTTCTCTCCGCCGACAAGGCAGGGCGCATGATTGCCCTGATGGGGGACGCCGAGCTTGACGAGGGCAATATCTATGAGGCGCTGATCGAGGGCTGCAAGCATGGCCTTCGGAACTGTTGGTGGATCATCGATTATAACCGCCAGAGCCTCGATGCGATCTCCAGCGACCGTATGTTCACCCGCTTTCAGGACATTTTCGAGGCAACGGGATGGCGCGTCATCACCCTGAAATATGGCAAGAAGCTGGAAGCCGCCTTCGCGCGCCCCGGTGGCCAGACGCTTCGGGACTGGATCGACGCCTGCCCGAATGACCTTTATTCGGCCCTCACCTTCAAGGGCGGCGCGGCGTGGCGCGAACGTCTGAAGGCAGATATCGGCAGCAAGCGTGGCATCAAGGCGATCCTTGACGATCATGACGACGATGCGCTGCATGCGCTGATGACCAATCTTGGCGGGCACGATCTTGAACTCTTGCTTGAAACCTTCCTTGGGATCGACAGCGACCAGCCCGTCTGCTTCATCGCCTATACGGTGAAGGGGCACGGCCTGCCGCTGCAGGGCCACAAGGACAATCACGCGGGGCTCATGAACCCGACCCAGATGGCAACCTTCCGCGAACAGATGGGTGTACCCGAAGGCCGCGAATGGGAACCCTTTGCCGGCAAGGACGACAAGGCCGAGGCGTTGCAGGCCTTCATCGATCAGGTTGCCTTCAATCGTTCAGGCGAGCGGCACCTGAAGGCGCCGGTCATTCCGGTTGGCGACGATTTCCCGACCGTCGAGCGTGCGAAAATGTCCACGCAGGTCGCTTTCGGCAAGATCATGAACGATCTGGGGCGGGGCAAAGGTCCGCTCGCCGACCGTATCCTGACGACAAGCCCCGATGTGACGGTATCGACAAACCTTGGCGGCTGGGTGAACCAGCGCGGCATCTACAGTCGCACGGCGCGCGAAGACCGCTTCAAGTCCGAGAAGGTCCTGTCGCCGCAAATCTGGTCATCCAGCGAACGCGGCCAGCATATGGAACTTGGGATTGCCGAGAACAACCTGTTCATCGCGCTTGCCGCCATGGGGCTGGCGGGCTCGCTGTTCGGCGAGCGCCTTTTGCCGGTCGGCACGCTTTATGACCCCTTCATCAATCGCGGCCTCGATGCCCTGAATTATGCCTGCTATCAGGACGCCCGCTTCATGCTGGTGGCCACACCTTCGGGCCTCACGCTCGCACCCGAAGGCGGGGCGCACCAGTCGATCCATACCCCGCTTGTCGGGATGAGCCAGCCCGGCCTCGCCTATTTCGAACCCGCCTTCACCGATGAACTGGCCGCCATCATGCGCTGGGGTTTCGAACACATGCAGAAGCCCGACGGCGAATCGATTTATCTGCGCCTGTCGACCCGGCCGCTGGAGCAGCCGGAACGCAATGGTGACGGCTGGATTGCCGACATGCTGAAGGGCGCCTACTGGTTGAAGGAACCGGCGGAAGGGGCGGAGCTGGCAATTGTTTACACAGGCGCCCTAGCCCCGGAAGCGATCGAGGCGCACGCGGCACTTCTCGAGGATGTGCCGGGGGCGGGTCTTCTGGCTGTAACTTCGCCCGACCTGCTGCATCGTGGCTGGACGGCCAGTGTACGTGCCCTTGGTGCCGAAGCGCGGCGCGAGGAAAGCCATGTATCCCGGCTGCTGTCGCGCCTTGCACGGGATGCGGCCCTTGTGACGGTGATCGACGGTGCGCCGGCGGCGCTTTCATGGCTCGGGTCGGTCCGGGGGCAGCGGGTGCTGCCCCTCGGGTTCGAAAAGTTCGGTCAGTCGGGCGATATCCCGGACCTTTATGCCACCTACCGACTTGGCGTCGATGCCATCCTCGATGCGGCGGCGAGCGCCATCGTTCTCAGATGACGCCGTAGCCTTTCAGAAGGGCAGCCACACTGCCTACAAGAAGGGCGATGAAGGTGAGGAGCGTGCCGACGAAGCGCGACATGTTCGGGGTCTGGCCACGGGTCAGGCCCCAGCCATGCAGGTAACGGCCGACCACGGTCATGATCGCAACTGCAAGCACGATATATTTGCTGACATGGCCATATTCCATGAGGCCGATCAGGATGAGCAGCACCGGTGCATATTCAACGAGGTTGCCCTGGGCGCGGATGGCGCACAGGAGATCGCTATTGCCGCCGTCGCCAACCGATGTTTTGGTGCGGCCCCGCCATTTGGTGACGTTGGCGGATAGAATGAGCAAAAGAATGCCGATGAAGCCGGCGCTGATGGTGGTGATTGGCATGAGAGACTCCCCCTCTGGTCCCGGTTGCGTTATGTGTGGGGAAAGCCTATGCCGCAACTGGCAGACGGTCAATGAAAGGCAAGAGACACCAGATGCTTGAAGGCTGGAACCTGTATCACAAGTCGGCAGTTTTTGCGCTGTGGGGGATGGGGGCACTCGCGGTCGCCCGTGCCGTGATCGCGATTGACGGTGGCACTTACGAGGTGACGGCAACCCGCACTGTGGCGGCCTCGCCCGAAGCCGTCTGGCCCTGGATCACCAAGGCCGAGAATCGCACGCGCTGGCAGGCCAAGCTTGTGGACATGAGCCCGCTGATGGGCGACCCCGGCGAGGTTGACAGCACCCGCATGCTGTTCTGGCGCGACCGCCATCACCACTGGACGGCGATCGAGGCGACGCGCGAGGTGCTGCCGGGCCGGCTTTACCGCACGGTGCAGCAGTCGGATGCCGACACGCGCATCCAGCGCATCGACCTTGTGCCGGGCGGCGAGTGCCAGACCGAAATCATGGTGACCGAACAGATTCGCCCCTCGTCCTATACGGAAAGGGTGATGTCGTTCCTTGTTTCGGGGGATGATGAGGAGCGGCTCGAGGTTTCTCTCGAAGCGCTCGACCGCTGGCTCAGGGACAGCGGCGCCGGGTGCGCAGCCCCGGCCGGAGAGGCTCAGAAGGGTTCAACGTCGTAGTCGCTGAATTCCCACTCGCTGGCCGTTTCCATTTCCGCGGAGAACAGGTTTTCGGCGGCGACCAGCGCTTCTTCCTCGCTGTCGGCTTCCACGGTGGTTACCCAATAGAAGGTACCGCGCTTCAGCTCGGCCTGCAGGGTCACTTTCATCTTAGCCATGCCTGTCATCCTCTCGTTGCGGCGCGCCACTTAGCACGAGAAACGCCGCCCCGTCAAACAGACTGGCGGCGCGGGGTGGGTTTGCCGGGGCGCGAGAATCAGCCCTGGGCGCGGCGATAGGCGCGGATGGCTTCGTTCAGCTTGATCTGCAGGTCGCGGCGGCCGTCGTGCAGCGCATTCGAATCTTCCGTCCAGCGCGCATACTGGTCTTTCGTCATATAGGGCGAAAGCTTCACCATGCGCTCGTCCATGCAGGCGAGATAGGCATCGACAGAATTCGAATAGGCGATGACGGTGTCGCGCGCTTCGCGCAGTTCGTCAGCAGTCAGCTGGCCACCATCGTCGGGGATAGATGGCACCGTAAGCGGCGGCTCTCCACAATTGTCGGCGGCAGCAGGCAGGGCGCCAAGGCTGACGGCGAGGAGGGCGAAGGCAAAGGTAGAACGCTTCATGCGGCTGTATCCCGGATACTGTCTTCGATTTGAGACCGGCATTTTATCGCCGGACGGGCGGGGCGGCAAGTGATGCAAACCGCCCCGGATTGTCTTTTCAAGCCGCCGTTCAGGCGTCGGCCTTTTCTTCCCTAGTGTCGGCGGCGGGCGCCGCGGCCTCGCCGGCTTCGGCTTGCGCTGCTGCGGCCTGGGCCTGCATGGCTTCCATCATGCGGGCGCGGGCTTCGTCTTCGGCCTTGGCGCGCTCGGGGAACATCTGGCGGTAGATGGCGTTCACGCGGTTCGCCACATCGCCGATGGCCTTGGCAACGGCTTCGAGATTGTAGCCTACACCACGGAAATAATAGGTTTTGCTTTCGGGGTTATAGGCGCGGTAGATCACGTCTTCGGTCACGCCCGACCCTTCCTGGAACGGGTTGCCCACGAAATCGATGACAACGCGCTTGCCTTTGGTGGCGGTGATCCATTCCTCGATCTTCTCGTCAGAATGTTCCCAGATCTCGCTGAGGCGACGGTCATTAAGCGGATGCTTCTCTTCCAGCCCCAGCACCTTGCGCAGCGCTTCGCCGCGGGCGCGGGCACGGGCGCGCGCCGGCCACAGCAGGCTGGCGATCTGGCTGCCCGGCATCAGAATCATCTGGCCGGCGAACAGGACGCCCGGACCGGCGCGGTTCGTCATGGCCTGATTGAAAAGATTGAACGAGGCTTCGGTATGCATGATCTGGTTGCGAAGCTCGTGAATGTAGATGGCAAGCGTATTGTTATCCATGGACTTTCTTTCAGCTCGTCGCCGGCACCTGTCTGGGGGCGCCGGTATTCCCCTTAGTATCCCAAGCGGCGGCTCTTCCCTTTGGCCGCCTGCCCGATGGTCGATGAGCGATAGCACAGGCCCAAGGGGAAAGGCCAGCCGCGATTTCGGTCACTTCGGCGGAATCTGTGGCGTTGAATGGCGGGGACTGCTTCTGTACACTCGCTCTGGGTCAAAATTTACGGATGCGCCATGACCGGGTCTGTGCTGGCCGGGCAGCAGAATTTCAATGTGCCGTCAGGCGCATCGAGCGGGCGTGATCGCAGCGTCGGCGCGATCAGATCGGTCTTTGACCTTGGCCGCGCCGAGCCCGAGCGGCTCAATCCTTCCGATTTCCACCGAAGCTTCGGGCAAGCCGCGTCAGAGCTGGCCTACAAGGCCTCGCTGCAGGTGGCCGAATCCGTCGAGATCCCTTATCTGGAGCAGCGCCCCGGCGGCGGGCTCCTGTCGACATCTGCGCAGATATTGCTCGCCGAAACCCGCACGCGGGAAGCAAGCGCCAGGGCAAGCGTTGCCCCCCGGCCCTCCGGCAGTTTCGAGGAAACCGGCGACAGTGCGACTGCCGGGCGGGCGGCCGGTGCCTACCGGTCGGCGCAAGCGCAGGTGGAAGCAACGATCAGGGCCGGCTTCGGCCTCGGTTGAGGGCGTCAGCGCGCGAGCCGCTCGTTCAGCATCCGCGCCCAGCGGGCGATGCGGTCGGCATGATCGGCCTTGCTGCTGTCGCCGATGGGCTGGCGGCTATACATCACGAGGCCCGAAAGGCCCGGCCCCATATCCACCACCCGCACAGTGACAACGGCCGGGAAATCCGCACCAGGCAGGCGCTCCAGAAAATCGAACTGGCTGGTGGCGAGATCGAGGCGATGGGTGCGCACGGTCGGATTGTCATCGGTGAAATCGGCCAGCACCTGCCGCAGGCGCGCGGCATCTGCCTCGAACCGGAACGTCGGGCCGTCCGCTGCCGCATTGGGGCAGCTCGCCTCGTCGCACATCAGGAAGCCGTTCTGGTCGGGCATATAGGCAAGTGTGGCGAAATCGACGGGTTCGAGATTGCCTTCGCGGTCGCCGAACAGGGTGTCGCCACCCCCCATCTGCACCATCATGTAAAGGACGGCGAGGCCGACGATGACGATGAGGCTGACAAAGATGGCTATCTGGCGAAATCGGTCGATCATGGGCACGTCCTGAAAATGAAAGACCCGGCGCCGTTGCCGGCCCCGGGTCGAGACTGTCGGCTCAAAGCCTTTTAGCCGAGAATGCTGCCCAGTTGAAGAGCCAGGCTCATGTCGCCCTCGACACGCAGCTTGCCCATCATGAAGGCCATCTGCGGATTGAGGCTGCCATCGGCGATCTGCATGAAATTCTCTTTCGAGACTTTCACGGTGCAATCGGCATCAGTGTTGGCATTGTCGACGACGGTCGGCGAAGCCTTGCCGTCGATGCGCACGACACCGTCATCGCCGAAATCGAACTTGATGATGGCGGCGAGCGGCGAATGGCTGCCCACCTTGCCGCGGATATTGTCGGTGATCTGTTCCAGAGTCATGGTTTCCTCCCTCGCTGGAAATGGTACGGACGTATATTGGACGGCATGGTCCAGAAATCAACATGAAAGCTCAGTTGCCTTCTTCCTCTGTTGTTTCCTTCTTGCCGGTGATGCCGCCAATCAGCCCGCCGAGTTTGTCCTTGATCTTGTCCTTGTTCTTGTCGAGCACGCCCTGAAGCTGCTTCTCGACCCCTGCCTTGACAAGCGCCTTCGTCACTTGAGGCTCGATCACCGCCATCAGGTGGCGGGCGAGCTCGGATGGGCTGAGGCCCTTCTCGTCGGTGCCGATGTCGGTGAGGCGAATGTCGGCCAGCTGGATATTTTCATCGAGCGGTACGGGGCCATCCTTTGCGGAAACGATGATGCGGGGATTGGTCAGCGTAAATTCCCGGACCGTCAGGGTGATGTTGCTCTGGCTCGAGCTACCGCCGGTTGCCAGCTTGTCGGCCAGCGCCTGCAGATTGCTTTTCTTGCCGATCATGCGCACGTCGATCACCGGGCTGTCGATATTGATGCTCTCGACAATGACATGGGGATTGAAGAGCGTGTCGGTATCGACCTTCATCTTGAAGTCACCGACGGCCAGCATCGGGCCTTCGGGGAAGTCAGGTGCGCGGAAGCCTTCGGGCTGGCCGATGGCAAGGCCCGAAACCCCGGCGCTGCCGGTGAAGGGTGAAAGGCTGACGTCATCAAGCGACAGCGATACGGTCAGGGCTTCCGAACCATAAGTCTCGGCCCCTGATTTCACGATCGATCCCATCCGCTGGTACAGGATGAAGCCGCCGATGGCGACAATCACGACAAGGCCGATGAGGAGTTTCTTGAGCATGATCAGGCTCCCTTGTTGTTCAGACGCATGGTTGCATTGTTTTGCGGCGCTGTTAAGGCTGAATGACAGGGCGGGGCGATATCGCGCCGGATAAAGCCCTTAACGCGCCGGGGCTTTTATGCCAGCATGACAGCGACAAGTCGCCCCGCTGCAGGGGGCACCCATCGGGGGAAGGGCGCTTATGGCTCCGGTAACACAAGTTCTGCTTTATATTTCCTACGCCGTCCTCGGGCTCGCTGCGGCCCTCTTGCCGCCCCGTCTTGCCGGGGTGGATGAACAGGTTGCGACCCTCCTTGGCGTTTTCGTTTTCTTCGGTGCGTGGCAGGCCCATGCATGGTTCATCGCGCACCGTCTGGAAACCGCCGACAAGGAACGCATCAACCGGCTGGAGGATACGGCCACCATCCTGCGGCACGATCTGGAACGCACCCGCCGGCGCCTCGAAATGCAGCGCGACGGCACCAGCGAAAAGAGCGAGGAACTGGTGAGCGAGCTGCGCATCCTGCATACGCTGCTTGATCAGGTCATGAAGCGCGAGGAAGCCCTGCAAAGCCAGATGCGTGCCGTGGCCGCCAAGACGGATGCCGGTCCTGTCCTTGAGCTGGACGAGCTTTCCGTTAATGAAGCCCGCATCGCCGCCGCCCAGCCGGACGACGACACAAGCCGACGGGTGGAACCCTGGTTCGATGACGAGGATGCGGAAGAGGTCAAAGCCGAGCTGTCGGGCGAGATTGCCCTCAGCACCGCACGCGGTGGCCCCGAGGTGCGGCTGATCCGGCGCGAGGAAACGCTCCTCAGCGTGATACGTTCATCCCTTTCTGAAAACAGGGTGGACCTGTACCTGCAGCCCATCGTGGCGCTGCCGGGCCGCCAGAATACCTTCTATGAATGCTTCTCCCGCGTGCGGGATGAGGAAGGGCGCATCGTGCTGCCGGCCCAATATCTGCGCATCGCAGAAGAGAAGGGCCTAATCGGCACCATCGATAACCTCTTGCTGTTCCGGCTCATCCAGCTGGTGCGGCGACTGGGCCCCCGCCGGCCCGAGGTTCGCTTCTTCTGCAACATGTCGCGCTTCTCTATGGCGGATGCCGAATTTTTCCCACAGTTCGTGGATTTCATGACGTCCTCCAGCGAGTTCACCAAGCGGCTGGTTCTGGAAATCAACCAGTCGGACTATCAGACGCTGGACCGCGAGGTCCGCGGGCGGCTGGCACTGCTGGCGCGCCGGGGCTTTGCCTTCTCGCTCGATCAGGTCATGTATTTCGACGAGGATTTCGCGAGCCTTGCCGACAATGGCTTCAAATATATCAAGGCCGATATGCAGGCGCTTTCGGCCCAATATGAGATGGGCGACCTGCCGGGCGTGAAGGCACGGCTGAAGCGCGACGGTCTGAAACTGATCGCCAGCCGGGTCGAGGACGAAGCAACCGTCCTGATGGCGCTTGATGGTGAGATGGAACTGGCGCAGGGCTATCTCTTTGGCGAGCCGCGCCCGGCCGCTGATTTCAACCGGGATTTCTGAAGGACGAACGGGTGACGAAGACGAACGGACAGGCGGTGGACGTCTGGCACGGGCTTGAGGGCCATACTGACGGGCTGGATCTGGTGATATCGGACCTCTGGGGCGTGATGCATGACGGGATCGCGCTCAATGCCTCGGCGGTGGATGCGATCATCAACCTGCGCAGCGAGGGCATCAATACCGTATTCCTGTCAAACGCGCCGCGCCCGCGCGCACATGTGCGCGAACATCTGATTTCGATGGGACTGCCGAAGGCGCTGGGTGATTTCATCGTCACCTCGGGCGGGCTCGCGCGCGACGAGGTCCGCCGCGACTGGGTGGACGCGAAGCTTTATCATCTTGGGCCGCGCAGCGACCACAATACGATCGAAGGGCTGCCGGTCACGCTGGTAGACAAGCCGGGCGAGGCGGATGTCATTCTGGCCACCGCGCTCGATTTCAATGATGTTGCCCCGCATGCCGCGTGGCTCCGGCCGGCCGCTGAAAAAGGGGTGCCGCTCCTGTGCGCGAACCCTGACCGGATTGTGCATGTGGGGAACGATCTTTACCCCTGCGCCGGGGCGGTTGCCGACCTGTATGAAGACCTGGGCGGCCCGGTCCACTGGTTCGGCAAGCCGACTGTGGCGGCGATGCAGTCCTGCCTCACCGAAGCCGGGATGCCTGCCGATACGCCGGGTGAGCGGATTCTGATGGTGGGCGACAGTCTGGTGACCGATATCGCAGGTGCACGGGCCGCAGGCTACGGCGCTGTGCTGATCGGCGGTGGCATCCACCGCGATGAGATGGGGCCGTTTTCAAAGGCCCTGCGTCACCAGTCCCCCATTCCGCATGCCGATTTTGCTGCTGTTTTCGGCCATGGCAAGGTGATGCCCGACGTGCTGATGCTTCAACTCGCCTGGTAAGTTTCTTTTTTCAGGGATGGAAGTGGCGACGCCCTTAGCTGAACAGGGCGTCGATATCGTCCTGACTGACCTCTTCGCCAGCTGGCAGATCGATCTCTTCTTTCTCTTCGGAAGCAGCTTCGGCGGCCGTGGCGGCAGCGGCAACTGTGGCGGCAGCGGCAGCGGCTTTCTTCTCTTCCTCGGCCTTTTTCGCTTCTTCCTTGGCGGCGAGATCGGCGACGGGGTCGAAATCTTCTTCGAACATCTTGTCAAGCTGGCGCGGGGGCACAGGCTTCGGCGGTTCGGGCTTGGGGGCCGCCGGTTTGGCAGCGGCAGGTTTCGGTGCGGGTGCGGGCGCCGGTTCGGGCTCAGCCGCAGGAGCTGCAGCAGTCGGCGACATCAGCGCGTCGACGGCCGACTGGTCGATGCCTTCGCCGCGCAAGGCCGGGCCGTGCAACAGGCCCTTGTCGCCTTCTTCTTCGGGCTCGACGGCGCGCTTCACATCGTCCTCGGTGACCCCGAGGAGGCCGCGCAGTTCCATCACGCGCTGTTCGATATGGGCGAGGGTTTCAACGACTTTCGAAATGCGCTGGCCGGTGATGTCCTGGAAACTGCAGGCCTCGAAGATGCGCATCACCGCGTCGTTGACGGTATTCTGGTAGGTGTCCATGTCGCTGGTGTCGAGCGCCATGATTTCCTCGGCCGCCGACATGATCGTGTTGGTGGCCTCTTCCGTGTGCTGGACGATGGCATCAAGCTCGAGCCCGGCGCGCGGGATGCGGCTGTTCTCGAGGTCGCCGGGTTGCAGCGAGGCGATTTCCACGCGCGCATTCTGGATATATTCGCTGAGCGCCCGGCATTCCCTGTAGATCGAGGTGTCGATCGACCGGAAGAAGGCATTCATCGTACCGATCAGCACTTCGGTCACCGATGCGACATCGGTGAGCGAAAGGGAGGAGGTACGGTTCTTCCGCAGGTTATCGACGAGAAGCTCGATCTGCCGCGGAAGTTCATCAGCAAGCATCAGAAGTCCCCAAGGACGGCAACCAGTTTCTGCTTCAGCGTCGCAGCGTTGAAGGGCTTAACGATATAGTTGTTCACGCCGGCTTTCTTGGCGGCGATCACGTTATCGGTTTTGGATTCGGCGGTAACCATGATGAAGGGCGTGTTCTTCAGCTGGTTGTCGGCGCGCACTTCCTTCAGGAGTTCGTAGCCGGTCATCGGCTCCATGTTCCAGTCGGAAATGATCAGGCCGTAAGCCTTGGAGCGGGCCTTGGAAAGTGCCTCGGCGCCGTCGGTTGCTTCGTCCACATTGTCGAAGCCGAGCTGCTTCAGCAGGTTGCGCACGATCCGGAGCATCGTCTTGTAATCGTCGACGATAAGGATTGGCATATTCAAATCAACCGCCATGATTCTTCCCTTTAGATCACAGATAATGGCCCATTGGACGATCCGCGCCGAGCGCGTCCGGGATCGTCCCGAAATGTCTGGTGATCGGACCCTAGCGCCGTCCCCGTGAAGAAACGGTTAACTCAAAGAAATCATTTCCGCAATCGCTTCCCTTTCATTCCGGCCAACTTTATGCAATTCAGGCAGGCATGGGTGTCGGGAATGATGATCGAGGAACAGCCGGTATGCCGATCAACCAGTATTTTATAGAAGACCTTGCGGTGGGCCAAACCGAAAAGCTCAGCCGCACTGTCACCGAGGCGCTCATCAACGCCTTTGCGGAAGTTTCGGGCGACAATAACCCGGTTCATCTCGATGCCGCCTACGCTGCCACAACCCAGTTCGGGGAGCGCATCGCCCACGGCGCACTGGCAAGCTCTTTCATCTCCGCGGTGCTGGGCACGCGGCTTCCCGGCATCGGCGCCATCTATGTGAGCCAGACGACGAAATACCGCGCACCTGTGAGGATCGGCGATACGGTCGAAACGATCGTGACCGTTAAGGAAATCGACCTTGCGCGGAAGCGGGCGGTTTTCACGACAGACTGTTTCGTTGGCGAAACAAAGGTGGTGACCGGCGAGGCGACCCTGATGGTCGCGAGCCGCGCGGCCTGAGGCGGGGAGGGCGTCTTGCGGCTGATCCGGCATGTGGATGAAATTCCGGCAGCGGCCCGTGGCTGCGTCGTGGCGCTTGGCAATTTCGATGGTTTCCACCGGGGCCACCAGGCGGTGATCGGCGAAGCCGGCCGCATCGCCCGCGCCATGGGCGTGCCGCTTGCCGTGATGGTGACCGAGCCGCATCCGGTGCGCTTCTTTGCGCCCGACACACCCCCCTTCCGCCTGACGCCGTTCCGCGAACGCGCCCAGTTGCTTGAGGAGTTCGGCGTCGACTCGCTTCTTGTCCTGCCGTTTGACAAGGACTTGGCCAGCATGAGCGCGCAGGATTTCGTCCTTGATATCCTGATCGGAGGGCTTGGCGCCCTGCATGTCGTGGTTGGCTACGATTATCGCTTCGGCAAAAAGCGCGGCGGCGATACCGCGATGCTTGGCTGGATGGGCGAAATGGAAGGCTTTGGCCTTACCGTCATGGAGCCTGTCACTGTCGGGCTCGAAGGCTTTGCCGGTGAGATTTACAGCTCCACCCTTATCCGCAACGCGCTGAGGGCGGGGGAGGCCCGCAAGGCGGCGGCGTTGCTCGGTCACTGGTGGTCCATCAACGGGCGGGTGGCAAAGGGCGACCAGCGCGGCCGCACCATCGGCTTCCCGACCGCGAATGTGGAGCTTGGCGACAGCCTGGAGCCGAAGCTTGGCGTTTATGCTGTGCGGGTGATTGTCGAGGGCGAGGACGATTATCATCAGGGCGTTGCCAACATCGGCCGCCGCCCGACGTTCGACAAGCGCGACATACTGCTGGAAGTCCATCTCTTCGATTTCAGCGGTGACCTGTATGACCGCCACGTTCGGGTTGAACTGGTGGCGTTCCTGCGTGAAGAGCGCAAATTTTCAGGTCTTGATGCCCTGAAGGCGCAGATACAGGAAGATGCGCGCACCGCGCGGACGGTTCTGGCCGAGCCCGAAAATGCCCGCTCGCATCTGGGTGTGCCGACGCTCGACCGGTATCTTGCCGAGCATCCTGCCTGATCAGATCGTGACGCAGTCGCTCCTGTAAGGCAGATAGACCGAGACGGTCGTGCCCCTATCCTTTTCGGATTCGATCTCGATCCGTCCTCCCAGAATACCGGCGAAGCGCTCCACGAGCGCGAGGCCGAGTCCGGTGCCTTCGACGGGCCGGGCAAGACCTGTCTGGATTTGCACAAAGGGTTCGCGGGCGCGGCGGGCCTCATCGGCGGTCATGCCGATGCCATTGTCTGCAACCGAAATCTTCAGCCAGCGCCCGCGCACCTCAGAGGACACGCGGATGGTACCGCCTTCGTTGCTGAATTTGGCGGCATTCGACAGGAGATTGATCAGGATTTGCCGAAGGAGGCGCCGGTCGGTGCAGCAGGTGAGACCGGCTTCCGTATCGTTCTCGACCTTCAGGCCAAGCCGGTTGGCGAGCGGTTCGATATAGGAAATACATTCCGCTGTCACCGCCTGCATATTCAGGTCGGTCATGTCGACCGACAGTTTGCCGGCATCGACGCGGGAGAGATCGAGAATGTCGTTGATCAGGTCCAGAAGATGGTGGCCGGAGCGGCGAATGATCTCGACATATTCGCTGCGGCGGCTCTCGTCGAGCGACATATCCTTCAATTGCATCACTTCAGCAAAGCCGATGATGGCGTTAAGCGGAGTCCGGAGCTCGTGGCTCATGGTGGCTAGGAAATCGGCCTTCGCCTGATTGGCTTCCTCGGCCTTGACAGCGAGCGTCCGCATCTCGGTAAACATGGCGCGCAGTTCATCCTCGGCCTGCTTGCGGCGTTCCACCTCCACGCTCACGGCATGGACAGCCGGTAGCCATGAAAGAAGTCCGGCAGCCAGGATGATGGCGCCAGGAGCATACAGAAGGATGAGCCATGTGGGATCCAGGTCCGGTGTGCCGAAGGCCCAGTCGGCAGCAGCAATCCCCCATGGCATCACCTTGGCATAATCAACAAACGACGCGAGCACGAGGATGAGTGAGCCAAGCAGGATGAAGCGGAAGCCGTTGTCGATCCGGGCGAAAGCCTTCCGCTTGCGCAGGAGCATGACAGGCACAGCCGCGAGCGTCAGGAACAGAAGGATGCTTGGGTGCCAGATCTGTACAATCATAGGATTTGCGATACCGGTACAATGGATTGCGGTCACGCAACCAGCGGTTCCCCAAAACCGTGATATGCATCATGTTTGTGCGGAATCTAGCCGTAAATGATTGCCAAACCCTGAACGCAGGGCAGCAAAATCCTAGTGCAGCGGTTTGCCGCAGCCGGTGAGTTTCTGGCCGTCGAGCATGATGGTTACGTTTGTCTCGAACGCTTCGCCGCTCATCGCGTCCACGCAGTTTGCCGAGACAAGCTCGATATCGATCCTATGGTCATCGGTTTCGACAGAATAGCGTGTGGCAAGACCATCGGGATCTTCGGCAAAAAGCGGTAGCGAGGCATCGATAATCGTCGCGCCATAGTCGGCCTCAAGGTGCAACTGGTCGCCGTTGCTGATCTCCAGAAGCCAGCCGGGCTCGTTGCCGATGGCGCGGAAGTCGACCCCGTTCAGCTTGGCATGTTCCCACACGGCGGCGCGGGCATCGTTGGTGCATTCAAGCCGGTTGCCGTCCTTCAGCATCATGATGTCGCGGCCCTTGGCCCAGGCTGTCCACTGATTGTCGGTGTAGCGCACGCCGGAAGCCGCTTCGGCTTGTGGCAGCTCGAGGGTCTCACCCTGGAGGAAGAGCCAGACCTTGCCGGGGACTTCGCGCACCACCATGTGGCCGGCGCCGTCGCAGTTGAGCACCCAGGTGGCCGTGGCTTTTTTATCAGGGAGTTCCTCGCCTTCCGGGGCCTCGCAGGCGGCAAGGGAAAGGGACAGGGCGGTAATCAGGGCAAGGGGGCGGGTCTGCATGGGTTTCCTCCTTTTCATGAGGACAGTCATGCCTGCAGAGGATGGCATTTTGAGGGCGCCCGGGTGACGGATGCCGGTCCGTGGAAAGCCCCGCTTTGCGGCGTCCTTTCCGCTCGACACCCCGCGCGCGCACTGTTACAAAAGCCGCCATGTTGACCGGCCCTGCCAGATGGTGCAGCCGCCCGGACGCTACCGTCCGTGCCGCGACGCGAATTATTGGCCCGGCGCTCCGTTGAGGGCGGCCGGGTAAGATGCTTTTTCACCGAAACCAGTGACTTTCGGGCTGCGTGGCCGATGGCAAGCGCGCCCTGTGACCCAGAGGAATATCAGGACAATGTCCGCCGACACCAAACGCGACTACAAGGACACCGTCTTCCTGCCGACCACCGATTTCCCGATGCGCGCCGGCCTGCCGCAGCGCGAGCCGGAATTCCTGGCCAAATGGACCGCCGAGGATATCTACGGCCAGCTCCGCGCCGACGCCAAGGGCAAAACCAAGTTCGTGCTGCATGACGGCCCGCCCTACGCCAACGGCAATATCCATATCGGCCATGCGATGAACAAGATCCTGAAGGATGTGATCGTCAAATCGCAGCAGATGCAGGGCAAGGATGCGCCCTATGTGCCGGGCTGGGATTGCCACGGCCTGCCGATCGAATGGAAGATCGAGGAAAAATACCGCAAGAAGAAGATGGACAAGGACGCGGTTGACCCCGTCGAGTTCCGCCGCGAATGCCGCGAATTTGCCGCCGGCTGGATCGATGTCCAGCGCGAGGAATTCAAGCGCCTTGGCGTGTTCGGCGACTGGGATAATCCGTACCTGACCATGGATTTCGGTGCTGAAGCCAAGATCGTTGAAGAGCTGCTGAAATTCTCGATGTCGGGGGCGCTTTATCAGGGCTCCAAGCCCGTGATGTGGTCGCCGATCGAGAAGACCGCGCTCGCCGAAGCCGAGGTCGAATATCACGACCATACTTCCACCCAGATCGATGTGGCCTTCCCCTTCGTGAAGGCACCGAGTGCCGACGTTGAAGGCGCGCGCGTGGTGATCTGGACGACGACGCCCTGGACGATGCCCGGCAACCGGGCCGTTTGCTTCGGTCCGGAGATCGATTATGCGGTGATCGAGGTGACGAAGGCGGGTGAAGCGACACTTGCCCGCGAAGGCGACCGACTGATCGTGGCCGAGGCGCTGATGGTTGAATTCGTCAAGCGCGCGCATCTTGATGATTATCTCGTCATCGCCCGCTTCAAGGGCGAGGCGCTGGCCGGTGGGCTTCTCGCCCACCCGTGGCGTGGCAAGGGTTATGATTTCGATGTGCCGCTGCTGCCCGGCGACCATGTGACGACCGAGGCCGGTACAGGATTTGTGCACACCGCCCCTGGCCACGGCGACGACGACTATCAGGTCGCGCACGTCAAGTTCGGTATCCCGGTGCCACATACGGTGGATGCCGATGGCCGCTATTATGACCATGTGCCGATGCTGGCGGGCGAGCATGTCTACAAGGTCGCGGACCGCGTTTGCGAACTGCTGACCGAGGCAGGCGCCCTGATGGCCAAGGGCGTGCTGACCCACTCCTACCCGCACTCGTGGCGCTCCAAGGCGCCACTCATCTTCCGGAACACGCCGCAATGGTTCATCTCGATGGAGAAGACCGGCCTGCGCGACAAGGCGCTGAAAGCGATCCGCGAGGATGTGAGCTGGTATCCGGCCATCGCCAAGAATCGCATCGAGGCCATGGTTGCCGACCGCCCGGACTGGGTGATCAGCCGCCAGCGCGCCTGGGGTGTGCCGATCACCATCTTCGTCAACAAGGCAACCGGCGAAATCCTGAAGGACGAGGCCGTCAATGCCCGCATCATCGAAGCCGTGAAGGCTGGCGGGGCGGACGCATGGGTTGCAGTTCCCGCGCAGGAATTCCTCGGCAACGATTACAACGCCGCCGATTTCGATCAGGTCTTTGACATTCTCGATGTCTGGTTCGACAGCGGCTGCACGCACGCCTTCACGCTTGAAGGCCGTGACGACCTCGCTTGGCCGGCCGACCTTTATTTCGAAGGGTCGGACCAGCATCGCGGCTGGTTCCAGTCGAGCCTTCTCGAATCCTGCGGTACGCGCGGCACGGCGCCCTACAAGGGCGTGCTGACCCACGGCTTCACGATGGACGGCGAAGGCCGGAAAATGTCCAAGTCGCTCGGTAACACCGTGGCGCCGCAAACGATCATCGACCAGTACGGCGCCGATATCCTGCGCCTTTGGGCGGTGTCCGTTGACTATCAGGAAGACGTTCGCATTGGCGACCAGATCATCCAGGGTCAGGTGGATGCCTACCGCAAGATCCGCAACACGCTCAGGTATCTTCTCGGCAACCTCGCCGGGTTCACCGAAGAGGAACGCCTGCCACATGCCGAGATGCCGGAGCTTGAACGCTTCATCCTGCACCGCGTGGCGGAACTCGATACACTGATCCGCTCGAAATCGGCTGTGTATGAATTCACGCCGGCTTTCACGGCGCTTTACCAGTTCTGCATCGTCGACCTGTCGGCCTTCTATTTCGATATCCGCAAGGATTGCCTCTACTGCGACGATCCGGCGAGCACGCGCCGCCGGGCGGCCCGCACCGTGCTCGATGAAGTCTTCATGCGGCTTGTCACCTGGTTCGCGCCGATCCTCTCCTTCACGGCTGAAGAAGTGTGGCTGTCGCGCTTCGGCAATGCTGCGCCGAGCGTGCACCGCCAGCTGTGGCCGGCGACCCCGGCGGGCTGGGCTGACGAGGCCTTGGCTCAGAAATGGGCGAAGGTGCGCCGCCTGCGCCGGGTGATCAACGGTGCGCTCGAGGTCGACCGCCGCGAGAAGCGGATCGGGTCGAGCCTGCAGGCGTCGGCCACCGCTTATGTGGCGGATGCTGCCTATGTGGACGCGCTCAAGGGGCTTGACCTTGCCGAGATCACCATCACGTCAGCGGCTGAGTTGAAGCTCGCCGACGCGCCTGCTGGTGCCTTCAGGCTTGAAGATGTCACCGACATTGCCGTCGTCACCGGCCTTGCGGACGGCGAGAAGTGCGGGCGCTGCTGGAGCGTGAAGCCGGAAGTCGCCGAAGAAGGCGACCTTTGCCATCGCTGCGGCGAGGCCGTGGCCGCGCATGACGCAAGGAACAGCGCCGCATGAAATCGAAAGTCTATTTCACCCGCGCCATCCTCGGCGCCCTTGCCATACTGGTCATCGACCAGCTGGTGAAGATATGGGTCTTGCAGGGGCTGGACCTGCCTTCAAGGGGCAGCGTCGAGGTCAATTCGTTCCTGTCGTTCACCATGATCTGGAACAAGGGCATTTCGCTCGGCATCGGGCTCGATGAATGGGTCGGCAAAAGCGGGCTCATCATCCTGACGCTCGTCATCACCGCGATCCTGTTGCGGTGGCTGACAAAAACCGAACGAATCCTCGAGGTCGTCGGCCTGTCGCTCATCATCGGCGGGGCCATCAGTAACCTGATCGACCGCTTCATTCATGGTGCGGTCGTCGATTTTGTGCACCTGCATGTCGAAGACTACAGCTTTTATGTCTTCAATGTTGCCGATGCCGCCATTACCTTCGGGGTGATCTTCATGATCTACGACGGCTTGCGGAGTGCGCCCGAAGCGCCTACAAAAGCGAACGGGAAACCTGCGGGTCCTCAGTAAAAGGAACGTGACGCCCGATCACGGGACGTCCGAGGGAGATAGATACATGAAATTCGGTTCCATCGTCGCGATTGCCTTCTGTGGTGCGACCCTCGCCGGGTGCGGCATCTTTGGCGGCGACGGCAAGCTTTCCCCGGATGAGTTCGAGGTTGTGGATCGCGCCCCGCTCGTGATCCCGCCTGAATCCGAGCTGCGCCCGCCGCGCCCTGGCGAGCCGCGCGCCCAGGAAATCGATCCGGGCCGTCAGGCCTATGAAGCGCTTTTCCCCGGTGCCACGCTCACGCCGCAGCCGCCGAAGTCTTCGGGTGAGCTCTCGCTCCTGCGCCGCATTGATGGTGGTGACCCGGATATCCGTTCGAACGTCGCGCAGAAGAATCTGGACGTGGTGAAGAAGCGCCTGCTGCTCGCCGACCTTCTGGAAGCCGACGATCGCACCTACCGCCCTGACAATGTGACCGTGGAGCGCGTGCAGGGCAACTGAGCCCCAAGCGCCAATGTTTCCGAAACAAGGGCTGCCCGATGGGCGGCCCTTTTTCATGCCTCACATTCTTTCGCTTTGCCGAGCCCGTTGCGGCTTGCTAGGGTCGCGCCATGCCTGACACATCCCGCACCAGCCTGCCCGAGAAGGCAGGGATCATCCGCCTCCTTTCCGAACGCACGATCAACCGGATCGCTGCGGGCGAGGTGATCGAACGCCCGGCGAGTGCGGTGAAGGAACTGGTTGAAAACAGCATCGACGCCGGCGCCACGCGCGTGGATGTAGTGCTCCATGAAGGGGGCCGCAGCCTCATCGATATCAGCGACAATGGCATCGGCATGGACGCCGGTGAACTGGCGCTGGCGGTGGAGCGGCACGCCACCTCGAAGCTCAAGGACGATGACCTTGTCCATATCATGAGCCTCGGCTTCCGGGGCGAGGCGCTGGCCTCTATCGGGGCGGTGGCGCGGCTCACGCTGTCGTCCCGCGCCCAAGGGGCGGCGGAGGCGTGGAAAGTGGTGGTCGAAGGCGGCCGCAAGGGACAGGTCTCGCCCGCCGCGCTTTCCGCCGGCACCCGGATCGAGGTGCGGGACCTGTTTTTCGCCACCCCCGCCCGGCTCAAGTTTCTGAAAACCGACCGCAGCGAGTTTCAGGCGGCGGTCGATATCATCAAGCGGCTGGCGATGGCGCACCCCGAGGTCGCCTTCAGCCTGTCGGACGGTGACCGGGTGGCCTTCCGGGCGCCGTCGATCGGCGCGCTTGCGGGCGACGTGCGGCTCGAACGGCTGGGGGCCATATTGGGCCGCGAGTTTCAGGATAACGCCATCGAGATTGATGCCGAGCGCGAAGGCCTGCGGCTCACCGGTTATGCCGGCCTGCCCACCTATTCGCGCGGGCAGGCGACGCACCAGTATCTGTTCGTCAATGGCCGCCCGGTGCGGGACAAGCTGCTGACGGGCGCGGTGCGCGGGGCCTATCAGGATTATCTGGCGCGGGACCGGCATCCGGTGCTGGCGCTGTTTCTGGATGTGCCGACCGAATTTGTCGATGTGAACGTCCACCCCGCGAAAGCCGAAGTGCGCTTCCGCGATGCCGGGCTGGTGCGCGGGCTGATCGTCTCGGCCCTTCGCCATGCGCTGGCGGACGCCGGCCACCGGGCGTCCACGACCGTGACGGGGCAGGCGCTGGGGTCGCTGCGGCCCGTTGATGCCTTGCCGTGGGGGCGGGCAGCCGAACGGCCTTCGCTGCCATCGGGCTTCGCTGCTGCCTTCGACGCGCATGCGCCGCGCTTCACCCTCAACGAACCCGCCGCCCAGTTCAGTTTCAAGGCGAGCGACCCTGTGATGCGGCCAAGCGCGCCGGAGGTGCCGGCAGGCGCGCCGATGCAGGCCGAGGCACCCGCACCCGATTATCCGCTCGGTGTGGCGCGGGGCCAAGTACATGGCACCTATATTGTGGCGCAAACGGCGGACGGCATCGTGATCGTCGACCAGCATGCCGCGCACGAACGGCTCGTTTATGAGCGCATGAAAGAGGCGATGGCGGCGACCGGCGTGGCCCGGCAAGCGCTTCTGCTGCCCGAAGTCGTGGAGCTTGAAGAAGGCCCCGCCGCACGGCTTGTGGCGCGGGCTGCCGAGCTTGAGGAAATGGGCCTCGTGATCGAACCCTTCGGCGAAGGCGCCATCGTGGTACGCGAAGTGCCCGCGATGCTCGGCAAATTGGATGTCAAAGGCTTGATCCGCGATCTCGCCGACGAACTGACCGAGATGGACGAGGCGCTATCGCTGAAGGAAAAGCTTGGCGAAGTGTGCGGCACCATGGCCTGCCACGGCAGCGTGCGCGCCGGCCGGCGCCTGAGCGTGGAGGAGATGAACGCGCTCCTCCGCCAGATGGAAGCCACGCCGCATTCCGGCCAGTGCAACCATGGCCGCCCCACCTATGTGGAACTTAAGCTGACTGACATTGAGAAGCTGTTCGGCCGGCGCTAAAGGCCTGCTTCTTCTTGCTCCCTGACAGCGATTTTGCTACGTTCTGGTGTCGATGATCGACAGATACGCCTGCTGCTCTCTGAGCCGCGGGCGTTTCTTTTTCAGGGCCCTGCCGACTTGTTCGGCCGGGCCTTTCTTTATTGGAGAAACGAATGACGACCCCGTCACAAAATCCCCTGCGCCTCGAATACAAGGCTGCTTTCCCGGTGGCTGACAGTCTCGGTGCCCTTGTGCGACGTGTTGAGGTGCGCACTCTGCAGCTCAAACGCCATACGCTTTCACTGAAGGAACAGGCGAGCTGCGAAGAATTGCAACGGCGCTACGACGAGGCATCGGCGCACGTCGACTATGTGCGAGCGGAACTGGACCGGGTTAACCGGGAAATCGACGCTATCGAACGGGCAGCAGAGGCGAGGGCCAACGCAAACGGCTCCTTTGAGCAGCAGCTATGGGCCAAGATCGCCGATATTGCCGGGAATGTGGTAACCCGAAGCGCCGCTGCGGCGGTCTGGGGGCTCCTGGACGTTGGAAGTTTTCTGAGCGAGGTCTCGGCGGATATTCGCCGCACTGTAGATTTGCTCCAGGCCCACTGGCTGGAGCGGGACGAACTGAATGCCTACTACAAAGTAGTGCAACAACGG
This sequence comes from Pseudokordiimonas caeni, assembly GCF_026719705.1. Lineage (GTDB taxonomy): Bacteria > Pseudomonadota > Alphaproteobacteria > Sphingomonadales > Kordiimonadaceae > Gimibacter > Gimibacter caeni. The sequence continues at coordinate 863,904 of NZ_JAPPRR010000002.1, forward strand.
CGGGTCGATGCCGGCGCGGCGTTCGGCCGGTCGGGCTGTTCCTATCGCGGGAGCCTTTGACGGCTGTACCCGGTGATCAGAGGCCGCAGCGCCCGAGGATCGGCGGGAAAAGTGTCAGGCTGTAAAAGTCGGGCTTGGCGGGGACGTAGGGTTCCTCATCGCCGTGTTCGATCATCCAAGCATGCACTTGTTGCAGCAGGGCGTCATCGACATCGATGCCCTGCCGCTTCATCTGCTGCAGATGGATATATTCGGCCTTCGCGTTGAGGCGCCGCGGGAACTTCTCATTGTCGAAGGTGAGGCAATGGAACAGCGAGAATGCCGGTTTGAACCCGCGCAGCTCGAGCCGGTACAATAGGCCTTGCGTTTGGTCGGTGGCCACGGATTCGGTAAATTCGCCTTGGGTATATGTAGCTTTCGCCCAGGAAGGCGCCAGAGCCGGGTCATGGAGCCAGCGGATCGTCTCCTTGACCGTGTCGATCGTCTCGGCGGTCTCGGCGGCGGCCAGCATCCAGATAACAGCGGCTTCCGGAGCCGGTGCAGTATAGTCCTTCTGAAAGAAGGTATAGTCTCCTGACAGGAATTTCCGAGCGGCAGCCGCTATGTCAGCCGGGCTGGCAGCCAGCCAGCGATGAATCTCATCATTCCACATCGTTTCCGTCGTCGGAAGGAAGGCCTGGATCTGGGTTTCCCTGTCCGTGCCCAGCGTGAACGGCAGGATACTAATCGGTTTGACAGGTGTATCCGAAAGCCTCGCTTCCTGATAAAGGGCGGGGACAAGAGACATCAGCCCCAGCCGCATCAGTTTGCCGCCGAGGACGCGATCTTCGGAAACGCATTTCCCTTCAAGATACATTTTGCCGAAATAGGCAAATCCGGGGGCCGGGGTGTCTGCTTCTACGAGCTTGGCTTCAAGCGCCTCTCGCTTGCTGTCCGGCATGATGTCGCCGCAGATTTCATCCACCGCTGCCAAGCTGAGCTGCGCGCCCATGGCGGGGTTTGCCACCGCTTGCCAGATCTGATCGTTGGTCTTGTTGGCAAACTTGCTGTCGAGCGCGTCGCTAGCGGGGGCAACAAGGCCGAACAGGGCGACCGGGAGAATGCTTCTGAGCTGATGAAAAAGCGTCTTCATATCATGTCGATAGCATGAAGACGGTGATCTGCAAAGTCTTGGAATCAATCGCTGCGTGTATGCATCACAAAGAGTGTGCGCTGCTGGCCCTGGGATCGCTCATCGATCAGTGCCAGCGTGTCCGGCAGGTCCATGGGGTCGTCGGTCGCCTGCTCGATCACGATCACGCCCTTGTCCGCCAGCCAGCCGCCTTTGAGGATGGCATCGAGCGTGGGGCGGACAAGGCCTTCGCGGTAGGGCGGGTCCATGAAGATGATGTCGCACGGCGTGCTGGCGGGCGGCAGGGCGGTGGCGCTGCCCCGGATCACCGCCGTCATGTCATCAGCCTTCACCGCGCGGATGTTGCGGGCGAGGACGCCGAGGGCGACCGGCGCCTTTTCCACGAAGGTGGCGTGGGCGGCCCCCCGCGACAGGGCCTCGAGCCCCAGCGCCCCGGTGCCGGCATACAGATCCAGCACGCGGGCCTCGAGCATGTCGGGATAGCGGCTGTGCTGCAGCATCGAAAAGACGCGTTCACGCATCCGGTCAGTCGTCGGGCGCACGTCCTTGCCCTCGGGCACTTCAAGCGTGCGACCGCGAAAGCGCCCGGCGATGATGCGGGTCACGGCTTGGGTTTCCGCTCAGGCCGCGGGCCTGTCCTGGCGGGGCCGGCCTTGGGGCCGGCGCCACGCGCCGGGGCCGGCTTCTGTCCGTCGCGTTTGGGGGCGCCTCTCGTCGGTGCCGGTTTGGCGGCCGACTTCGGCACGCCGGGCTTGCCCTTGCCGCGGTTCGGACGCTCGGTCTCGTCGCGGTCACGGGCCCGATTTTTTGCCCATTTCTTCGCACCCGGCTTCACCGGCTTCGGCTTGGCCTTCGCCCATTTTGAAGGATCACGCGGCTTGCGCGGGGCTGCCACACTGCGGGTTTCGGTTTTGAAGAAGTCGGAAAGCACGTCATGGAGCTGCGCGTCCGTCACCTGCGCCACAGCACCATCCGGCAGGGTGCCGAGCGTGAAGGGGCCATAGTGCGTGCGGATCAGCCGGTTCACGGCAAGGCCCAGATGCTCCATCACGCGGCGCACTTCGCGGTTCTTGCCTTCGCTGATCGCAACGGTCAGCCACGAATTGGCGCCCTGGCTTTTTTCAAGCTTCGCGTCGATGGCACCGTAATGGATGCCGTCGATGGTGACGCCGTCGGCGAGTTTGGCGAGCGCCTTTTCATCCACCCGGCCATGAGCGCGCACCCGGTAGCGCCGCACAATGGCGTTGGCAGGCAGTTCCAGCCAGCGGGCCAGTTCGCCGTCGTTGGTGAGAAGGAGGAGGCCTTCGGTATTCATGTCCAGCCGGCCGATGGAGATGACCCGGCCCATATGTTTGGGCAGCTGGTCAAACACCGTGCGGCGTCCTTCGGGGTCCTTGTGGGTCGTCAGCGTGCCCTTGCGCTTGTTATAGCGCCAGAGCCGGGTCTCGCGCACCTCGCCGACCTTTTCGCCGTCCACCGTGATGCCTTCAAGGCTTGCCACATTGAGGGCGGGGCTTTTCAGCGTCTGGCCATTCAGCGCGATGCGGCCTTCGCCGATCATGCGTTCGATATCGCGGCGCGAGCCGACGCCGGCGCGTGCCAGTGCCTTTGCAATGCGCTCGCCGCCTGCGTCTTCGGTGCCGTCTTCCGGCGAGATGTCGTCCCTGTCATTCATGGCGCGCACCATATGCTTTTGCCGGTATTGTCGCAACTTAATCTGCTTGACGCCACGGGGCGTTGTCAGCACCTTTCCGGCCATGAGCTTTGCATCACCCCATATGGACGCAGCCTTGGCGCTGGCCGAGGCAGCAGCAGAAGCCGGCGAGGTGCCTGTCGGCGCCGTCATTACCGGCCCCGATGGTCAGGTGATCGCGCGCGCCCATAACCGGGTTGTCACCGACCATGACCCGACGGCGCATGCCGAGATGCTGGTGATCCGCGAGGCGGCGGTCAAGCTTGGCAGCGAACGGCTGGAGGGCTGCGACCTATATGTGACGCTGGAGCCCTGCGCCATGTGCGCGCAGGCCATCGCCTTTGCCCGCATCCGGCGGGTCTATTATGGCGCGTCCGACCCCAAGGGCGGCGGCGTGGCGCACGGCGCGCGCATCTATAACCAGCCGACCACGCACCACAGGCCCGAGGTCTATGACGGCATTGGCGAGGCACGGGCTGCCAAAATTCTGAAAGACTTTTTCAAGGCGCGGCGCTAAACTCCTGTCATGCAAGGGGAAACGCCAGAAGATTCCGGGGGAATCGACGCTTTGGGCGATGACCTGGCCGGCCTGATCGATCAGGCTTGGGCCTTCGCCCGGGAAAGCGTCTTCAAGCTGGACCGGATCATCGAGGCGGCAGCCGTGGTTGCCGCTGTGCTCCTTGCCTTTGTCCTGTGGCGGCTGGCCCGCAATGCGGTCATGAAAGCCTTCGGGGACCATGCTTTCGTCCAGAAACTGAGCCATCTGCAGCTTGGTTCCGTGGCGCCGATGGCATTCACACTTTTGCTGATCTGGACGGCGCAGCTGTTGCTCGGACCGCTGATCAAACACACCTATGTGCTTGATCTGGCGGCCAGCCTGATCGCTGCGTGGGTGGTGATCCGCATCGCGGTGAGTGTGATCCGCAGCCGCGAGATTGCCCGGCTTGTCGCCTTCCTCGCCTGGACGGTGGCGGCGCTCAATATCGTCGGGCTCCTCACCCCCATCGCCACGGTTCTTGATACGGCGGTCATTCCGCTGGGCGACGGCGGGATCAGCCTTCTGGACATCATCACCGGCATCACCACCTTCGCGCTCCTCATCTGGGGTGCGCTGGTGCTGGCGCGCCTGATTGACGGCCGCATCCAGACGATCCACGGCGTCCCGCCAAGCGCGCGGGTACTGATGAGCAAGACAAGCCGGATCGTGCTGCTGACGATCGCGGTTCTGACCTCGCTGAATGCCAGCGGCATCAACCTGACGGCCCTTGCGGTTCTCGGCGGTGCGCTCTCTGTCGGTATCGGTTTCGGCTTGCAGAAGGTGGTCGGGAATTTCATTTCCGGGCTCATTCTCCTTATGGACCGGTCGATCAAGCCGGGTGATGTGATCGAGGTTTCGGGCACCTATGGCATCATCAATAAGCTGGCGGCGCGTTACACGTCCGTGATCACGCGGGATGGCACCGAATATCTGATCCCGAACGAGGACATGATTACGCAGCCGGTGATCAACTGGTCGCATAGCGATCTCCTTGTGCGGCGCAAGGTGCCCTTGCAGGTGTCCTACGAATCGGACCTGCAGCTGGCCATGAGCTTGATGGCCGCTGCCGCGATGGAAGAGGACCGCGTGCTGAAGGTGCCCGAGCCCCGCACGCTGCTGCGCGGGTTCGGCGAAAGCGGCGTGGACCTCGAACTGCGCTTCTGGATCAACGACCCGCAAAACGGGGTCGCCAATATCTCAAGCGCCGTGATGATGCGCATCTGGGACAAGTTCCACGCGGAAGGGATCAGCTTCCCCTATCCGCATATGGTTGTGGATTTAAGAAAAGAGGCTGACGAGTAAGGGTTACGGCAGACGTTATATCAACCCGGTCTTTCAAGAGGGGGAGGGACTGAAATGAATATCGGACGTTTTATCCTGTCAGTAATAGCCGCCTATATCGCCTTTGCGGTGCTTTTTACCGTGGCGATGACTTTCGTCTTTCCGGGCATGATGGTCGCGTTTGCCGACCTGATGCGTGCGCCGGATGATCCGATGATGATGTGGGCTTATCTCGGCCATCTTGTGCAGACAATCGTGCTCGTCTGGTTCTTCGAAAAAGGCTTCGGCACGAAGGACCTGATGAAGGGGGCCATCTTCGGGGGCATGTTCGGCGTCTATGTCGCCGCAACCGGCTTCGTGATGTATATGTCCTTCAAATGGCCGACCGAATATATGGTCACCCAGATGATCGTCGATGTCGTGATCTTCGCGCTCGTCGGTGTGGTGCTTGCACTTGTCCACAAGCCGAAGGAAGCCTGACTGATCAGGCTTCGATCTTGTGAAACGCCAGGAAGTGCCGGACCACCGCGTCCGGCGCTTCCACCTGTGGATAGTGGCCTATCCCCGAAAGCTTCGTGACCCGAAGCTTGACGAGGATGCGGCTCAGCCCCTCGATCATGTGACGACCCGATACAGGGTCATCAAGCCCCCAGATCGCAGCCATTGGCATCGTGGTGCCCTTGAGGGCTCCGACCCAGCGGGTGGCCTGTTCGCGCCGCTCGGCGATGTAGCGGATGCGCCGCGCGATGGCGCCGCGTCCGTTGCGACCCATCATGCTTTTCCAGAACATGGCAAGTTCGTCAGCCGTGGGGCGTGTCTCCGCGCCGAAGACATTGGCGAAGGCCTCAAGGAACTTCTCCTTCGGCATCACGCGCGCATAGAAGGGGCCGAGCCACGAGGCGAGCTTGAGCTGAGCTTCAACCGGCCGATGCAGCGCCGGGATCAGCCCACCGTTCAGGAAGCAGGCAGACAGCAGTTTGCAGGCGGCGGTGCGCTCCGCCTGTCGGGCGATCAGTTCCTGCACGATAGTGGCGCCAACATCATGGCCAAGCGCGTGATATGTGGCGTGGCCGAGCGATTGGAGCAGCGCGTCCATCGCCTCCGCCGTTTGCCGCACGCTTGCCGCACTGCCGCGCGGGTTTTCGCTGAAACCACAATCCGGCATATCCGGGATGATCAGCGTGAAATGTTTTTCAAGCGCGGGCGCAACCCAGGCCCAGTCGTGGCCAGAGGTCGGGAAGCCGTGCAGCAGCAGAAGGGCAGGGCCGGAGCCGCTCACCCGGTAGAAAATCCGGTGGCTGCGCCATTTGAATCGCTCGCCCCCTTCAGCCCAGGTGTCGAGATCGATCGGTGGCGGCGTCATGAAATTCCCCTGCTTGTTGATGTTTCAGCGCCGCCGCCTCTTGGGCTCGGTCCGCCGGTAGAAGTCGGGCGGCTTCGAGCCGACCCATGTGATAAAGTCCATGATAGCCGGTTCGGCCAACAAGGTCTCGAAGGAAGAAAGGCGTCAGGTGAGTTCGGTGTCGCTGAAAAGTGTGTTGATTTTGCGGTAGCCAATCGGATTCAAGGGCACCGTCGCTCGCCCGCCTTTCGATTTCGGCACCAGATGGTGCCATTCCACCTTTTCCCGAATGGCCGGTCGCAAAGCGGGCAGTCCTAGAAGCCCGCGATCTTGCTCAAGGCTCATCGCCGTCCCGGAAGCGTTGCAGGCGCCCGGCCGCCTGCAGGCGCTTTGCGGCTTCTTCCAGTTTCGGCAAGGCCCATTCCTGTTCGCGCCGGATCACATGATGGAAAGGGATGGTGCGGAATATGCGGACATCCATCCGGTCCAGCACGTCGCGCGGCAGGGTCTCAAGCCTGCCCTCGATCATCAGGCCATACCGCACGCGACGACTGTCCAGCAGCGCCACCAGCTGACCGGGCTTTTCATACGGGACCGGCGAGATGCGGAACTGATGGGCAAGGCTCGCGAAGAACGCGAATCTCGAGGGGATGGCCACCGGGCGACCGATGACGAGTTCACCGAGATCGGCACCGCCCGGCACCGCCTCGGTCTTAAGCGCCAGCCAGTGTATCTGAACGCGGAGCATCGGGGTCGAAACGGCGACGATATTGGGATGCGATGACAGGTAGCCCGAATAGCGCATGGCTTCCCCATCATAGGTGCCAAGCAGCAGGCCCTTCTCGCTGCGTGTCAGGGAAGCATCGATCAGCTGCAGGCAAATCCCGGCCTCGGCATAAAGCTCGGTCATGATTCGCCGGACGGTCGGGGCGTCCACATGTTCCTCGGACGGCACGGCAATCCGCATGCAGGGGGAAGGCGCCTCGACGGCGCCTGCTGTGTTGGCGCCAGAGACGACAAGAAAGCAGCAAAAGACCAAAGAGAGGAGGCGGGCGTTCATTGCGTGCCTCCTGATTTCATAGGGTCAGGCCGAATAGTTGCTGTCATCATCCGGGCGCTGGGTCTCTTCCTTCAGCCAGTCGATGAAGTCCTGGACACGTTCGCTTTTGACCTTGTCGGCGGGGTAAACAATATAATGGGCAAAGCCCACCGGGACGGCCTCACCAAACAGGCGGACAAGGCGGCCGGCTTTCAGGTCTTCGGCCGCAATGGCCGAGCGGGCAAGCGCGATGCCACGCCCGGCAACGGCGGCCTCGATCGCCAGCGAGTGGGTGTTGAAGTGAAGGGCAGGCATGCCGTCCATCAGTTCAACATTCGCCGCGCGCAGCCACATGGCCCATGAAGGGGCGCTGTCGTCCTCGCTGAAACTGTCGTCATGGATCAGGGTCTGGGCCGTGAGGTCAGCGGGTTCGTCCAGTTTGATCCCGGAAGCCAGAAGATCGGGGCTGCAGACCGGGAACACGGTTTCGCGGAGCACCTCTTCCGCCACCAGCCCCGGATATTTTCCGGCGCCGTAACGAATGGCGAGATCCACGTCTTCCGCCTTGAAATCGGTAAGCGCGAGGGACGCCGAGATTTTTACGATGGCATCCGGTCGGCGCTCGTAATAGCTCGCCAGTCGCGGCACCAGCCATTTGGACGCGAAAGACGGCGATACGGCCACCTTGATCACGGTCGAGGATTTGGAGCTCGTCAGCACGCTCACCGCTTCCTCGAGCTTCTCAAAAGCTTCCCGGAGCGGGGTCAGCGAAAGCTGCGCAGCCTCGGTCAGCACGAGCGAACGGTTGGTGCGGCGAAAGAGTTCAACGCCGAGCACATCCTCGAGCGAGCGAATCTGTTGGCTGATGGCGGCGGGGGTAACGGCCAGATCGTCGGCGGCGCGCTTGAAGCTCATGTGGCGGGCGGCGGCATCGAAGGCACGCAGGGCGTTGAGGGGCAACATCGAGCGTTTCATATGAGGCGGGCCTTCTCGCGATCTGGGCGTTTCGGATTAGATATTCTTATTGCAGGCCATCATAAGAAATTGCCGAAGCGAGGTCCAGCGGGGAAATGTGTTGCTCTCAAAGGCTTGATGTAGCGGCCCCTTCGGGATCAGAGGCCGCTTGAATCATAGCTCGCAAGGGCGGCGTTTTCCTGAAAGCTCAGGTGAATGCCGCATTCGGTCTTGGCCTGGCCGCGCCAGCGGCCGGCCCGGTCTTCCTCGCCTTCGCCCACGCGGTCGGTGCAGGGCATGCAGCCGATGGAGCGGAAGCCTTCGGCCACCAGCGGATGTTCGGGCAGATCATGCGCCTTCATATAGGCGGCGATGTCTTCCTTCGTCCAGTAGGCGAGCGGATTGACCTTCACGCGATTGTCGCCCGCTTCGAAATGCGGGAGTGCGGCGCGCAGCCCGCCCTGGAAGCGCTTGCGACCCGATGCCCATGCATCATAGCCCTCAAGCGCCTTTTCAAGCGGCACGACCTTCCGGATGAAGCAGCAGCCGTTGAGATTCTGGCTCCAGAGAATGCCCTTGGGGTCGCGTTCGGCTAGGTCGGATGCCTCGGGTGTCAGGGTGATGACATTCGTCAGGCCAAGGCTTGCAATCAGCGTATCGCGGTAGCGCTTGGTTTCCCCGAACAGTTTGCCGGTATCGAGGAAAAGGATCGGAATGTCCTTCGAGACCTCGGCGGCCAGATGCAGGAGCACCGCCGATTCGGCCCCGAAGGACGAAACGAGCGCGAAGCGATCACCGTAACGGGCGAGCGCGGCGCGGATCACTTCGCGCGGGTCTTCGGTTTTCACCTTGCCTGCCAGATAGGCGGCTTCGGCGTCCGCATCGAAGGGCGCGGCTTCTATGGCGGCAAGCGCGGTCACGATACCCTCCGGGTGTCGGCCTGATCGTGGCGCTGGCGCAGGATGCTGATGCCGCCCTGTGCGTCGCTTTGATAGACATGTTTGTAACGGTTGACGGCGCGGACAAAGGCCTCGCGGCGTTCTTCGGGCACTTCGCTGGTGTTGAAGCCGGCGCGCAGCAGGAACTGAGCCTGATCGGGGATCACATGGCCGATGGCGCGGATATCGCCATTGAATCCATAATCCTTGCGGAGGCGCACCGCGAGCGAGAAGCCCCGACCGTCCCCGAAGCCGGGGAAGCGGATGGCGGCGAAGCTCGCATAATTGCCGATGCCAGCAAGATCGCTGTGGGGCGTCTCGGTTTCAATCAACACGCCAAGACGTACACCTTTTTCCTCGAGCAGGCTGCCGGCCTCGTCCTTCAGGCGGCCGAGCGGCACCAGCCACTCGCCAGCCTCGTCGGGCAGCGCGCCGTCTTCGAGGATGCGCCATACGGCAACATCCTCGCCGGTTTGAAGATCAACGTGCGCCATAAACGGCCTCCTTGAATACATCGGGGCCGAGGCGGCGATAGGCGGCGAGGAAAGTCTCGCCCTCCTTGCGCTCGCCCATATAGGCGGCAACCACCTTTTCAACCGCGTCGACAATGCCGTGCTCATCGAAACCGGGGCCGAGGATTGCGGCTTTCGACGCATCTTCCTCGCCCGAGCCGCCAAGCAGCAGCTGGTAATTTTCCTCGCCCTTGCGGTCCACACCCAGAATGCCGATGTGGCCGGCATGGTGGTGACCGCACGAGTTGATGCAGCCTGAAATCTTGATCTTCAGCTGGCCGATATCCTCCAGCCGCTTCAGGTCGTCGAAACGGTTGGTGATGGCCTGCGCGATGGGGATCGAGCGGGCATTGGCGAGGGCGCAATAATCAAGGCCGGGGCAGGCGATGATATCGGTCAGGAGCCCGACGTTGGCAGACCCGAGGCCAGCCGCATCGAGCTTTTGCCAGATGGCGACGAGATCGCGTTTTGCCACATGCGGCAGGATCAGGTTCTGCTCGTGGCTGACGCGGACTTCATCGTGTGAATATTCTTCGGCGATGTCGGCCACAAGATCCATCTGGGCGTCGGTGGCGTCGCCCGGGATGCCGCCATGCGGCTTCAGGCTGATCGTTACCGAGACATGGCCCGGCACCTTGTGGGCGAAGGTATTATTCTTCACCCAGGCGCGGAACCGGAAGTCGGCAGCGGCCAGCGCATCAAGCCCGGCGTCTTCGTCGGCCAGCACCGGCAGTGGCGGCGGGGCGAAGAACTGGCGGATGCGGACCACTTCCTCCGCGGGCACATCGATGAAGCTTGCCCGGATCGCTTCATATTCTTCCTCGACAAGGCGCTTGAATTCCTCGGTGCCGGTATCCTCGACGAGGATCTTGATGCGGGCCTTGTATTTGTTGTCGCGGCGGCCCTGCTCGTTATAGACGCGCAGGATGGCCTCGAGATACGACAGCATCTCGCTTTCGGGCACGAAGTCGGCAATCGTCTTGGCGATGACGGGCGTGCGGCCCATGCCGCCGCCGACCAGCACTTCAACGCCCAGCTCACCCGCTTCGTTCTTTTTCAGCACAAGGCCGATATCGTGCCATTTCACGGCGGCGCGGTCCTTCGGCGCACCGGTGATGGCGATCTTGAACTTGCGCGGCAGGAACGAGAATTCAGGGTGGAAGGTGGACCATTGCCGGATGATTTCGGCCGTGGCGCGCGGGTCGGCAACCTCGTCGTGCGCCGCACCGGCGAACTGGTCTGTCGTCACGTTACGGATACAGTTGCCGCTTGTCTGGATGGCATGCATCTCGACCTCGGCGAGCTCCGCGAGGATATCGGGTGCGTCCACCAGTTTCGGCCAGTTATACTGGATATTCTGGCGCGTGGTGAAATGGCCGTAGCCCTTGTCATACTTGCGCGCGATATGGGCAAGGCGCCGCATCTGACGGCTGTTCAGCGTGCCATAGGGTACCGCGACGCGCAGCATGTAGGCATGCAGTTGGAGGTAAAGGCCGTTCATCAGGCGCAGCGGGCGGAACTCTTCTTCCGTGAGTTCGCCCGAAAGGCGGCGCGCCACCTGGTCGCGGAACTCCTCGACCCGGGCATTGACCATTGCATGGTCGAAAGTGTCGTAAGCGTACATCTCAATTTTCCCAGAAAGGCGAAACCTGATAGCCGAGGTCGGTTCGCACACTCGGGCCCCTGGCTTGCATCTGTGTTTTGATATGGCCGGGGCGCACGCCGCCTTCGCCAACCTCGGCGGAGACGACCTCGACCGCCAGCACCAGATTGGCTTTCACATCGGCGTTGGCGACAGCAAGAAGGGCCGTTACCTCGTCCTCGTCATGGGCGACGATGGAATGGGTCGGCTCCACCGCCCAGCCTTCGGCTGTCAGGAACAGGACGCGGCCATCCGTCAGCCGGTTGGCGACGATCATTTGCGGACCGGAAAGCTTCTTAGCCATGGTCTTTCTCCTCCTCAGGCCGTGGCGCGGGCGGCATCGACGGCAAAGCCGATCCCGTGCGCGGCAATGTTGAGATCGGCGGCGCGGTACACGACCTCGCCAATGATCAGGAGCGCCGGGCTGGCGACGCCGTGGCGGGACACGATCTCGGCCAGATTGGCGAGCGTGCCATAGAAGCGGCGCTCGTCAGCGCGGGTGCCGTTTTCAATGACCGCGACCGGGGTCGCGGCGGAAACACCTTCACCGATAAGGCCCGCCGAAATCTCGGCCGCGGACTTGAGGCCCATATAAACGGCAAGCGTGCGGCCTTCGCCGGCGAGGCGTGCCCAATCCTTGAACTGGCCGTCCTTCAGGTGGCCGGTGACCAGTGTGATCGAGGAAGCATAGTCGCGGTCGGTAAGCGGGATCTGGGTGCGGGCGGCGATGCCCGAAAGCGCGGTCACGCCGGGAATCACCTCAACCTGGATGCCTTCGGCGCGCAGGGCTTCAAGTTCCTCACCCGCACGGGCGAAGACCATCGGGTCGCCGCCCTTGAGGCGTACAACGCGCCGCCCCTTCAGGGCATGGGTGATCATGGCGGCATGGATACCATCCTGCCCGATGCCATGGTCGCCTTCGCGCTTGCCGACAAACACCAGTTCGGCGTCGCGGCGGGCAAGGGCCAGCACATCGCGCGAAACGAGGCGGTCATAGATGATCACATCGGCCTGTTGCAGCGCGCGGTGCGCCTTGATGGTCAGAAGATCGGGATCGCCGGGGCCTGCGCCCACAAGCTGGACGCGTCCGGCCCCGGCTGGCTTGGAAAGCTCGGTCGCGCGGGCGCGGTGGGCGGCATCGATCAGGCAGCGTTCGACGGTGGCCTGATCGAGGTCGGCAAATTCGCCGGCGCGGTCATAGATATCGTCCCAGAAAAGGCGGCGGGCGGTGGCGTCGGTGACGATGGTTTTCACGCGGGCCCGCACGGCGCCAGCAGCAAGGCTGAGCGTGCCAAGTGACGGCGGCAGAAGGCGCTCAAGCGCGGCCCTGAGGCGACGCACGAAAACGGGGGCGGCACCGCCTGAGGAAAAGGCTACCTCAAGGCTGCCGCGGCTGAAGCGGGCGGGGGTCGTGAAGCTCGATTTCGCGGGCACATCGATCACATTGACCGGCAGGCCGCGATCACTGGCGGCACGGCGGGCGCGCTCGGCTGTCAGGTCGTCCTCGGGGCTGATATAAACAAGCGTTTGGCCTTCGATATCGGCGGTTTCGAAAAGGCGGTCATGGGCAGTGACTGCGTCACCGGCAAGACCGGCGGCTTCGATGGCAGCAACCGCACCCGGCGCAATCACGGTGAGGCGCGCACCCGTATCCTTCAGGAGGCCGACCTTGGCCATGGCGGCGGCATCCGATCCGACGATCAGGATTCGCTGGGCACTGGCGGTCAGGAAAACCGGAATGCTGGCCATGGTGTCTTCTCCTCGGTGCCGCTTGCCGTTCGGGCCATCGCGGCGTCACTCGCTGAACAGATTTGAGCGCTGTCGTCACTCGGGTCGGGTTTGTGGGGGCTGCTTGCTTCCCTTCAGAAAAGCATAACTTGCCCCTACACTGCCCTATGTAGGCCGCGCCCTGCATTGTCGCAAACGAGAAGATGTTGGGGGCTTCGCTAGAAAAAATTTATCGCAAAACCGTGATGTGATGCGAATTAAAAGAATTAAAATCTATAAAAAATGAAAAAACGAAACGAAATATCACTGCGGTGAGGTCGCTCAGGATATCGGTTCGGCGGGGACCGGGTTCTGCGAAAAAGCCGTGGGCGTTACCCCACGGCTTTAGAGAAGCTAATCCGACAAGCCTTACTTGGTCAGTGTCGTCAGCACCCTGTACATCTGGTCAATCGCGACCGGGATGGTGGCGACCGGCACCCGCTCGTTCAGGCCGTGCGAGAAGCCGTCGCTGTTCTTCATATAGATGGCTTCGACGCCATATGTCGGCATGCCGGCAGCGCGGTAATGCATGCCATCGGTGGCGCCCGGCGACATGGCCGGGATGATCGGCAGGCCGGGGAAATTGGCATGCACGGCATCGGTGACCGCCGTCATGATATCGTCGCGGAGCGGCGAGGCGGGGCTTTCGGTACTCTCACCCCGTTGGGTGAAGACGACGCGATCGTCATTCACGGCCTTTTGCAGGCGTTCCTGCGTCAGCGCCACGCCTTCACCGGGGAAGATGCGGCAGTTGACGGTCGCGGTTGCCGATTGCGGCAGGGCGTTTTCAGCGTGGCCGCCGGTCAGCATCGTGGCGACGCAGGTGGTGCCGGTGACACCAACATAGCTCGCCTGCTTGCGGAGCGTGGCAACGGCCTTCTTGTCCGACGGGTCTTTCGCAAAGGCTGTCATGGCCGCGCCCAGCTCACCGCCGGTGAGCGGGCCCTGGGCCTTGAAGAAGCCGAGGGTGATGTCGTTTGTGTTGACCGGGAAGCTGTAATTCTCGATCGCGGTCAGGGCTTTGGCGAGCCGGTAGATGGCGTTCGACCCCGTGGGGCGGGAGCTGTGGCCGCCCGGATCGGTGACGGTCAGATGGAAGGTCGCGTAGGTTTTTTCGGCCGCCTGGAGGCTGTAGCTCAGCACCTTGCCGTCCTCGCCGATGGTGCCGCCGCCGGCGTCGGCATTCAGCACAAATTCGGCGTCTGTCAGGTCGCGGTGATCGTTGGCGATGGCCTTGGTGGTGACCATCGAGGATTCCTCGTCCCCCGAGAAGGCGATAACGAGATCGCGGTTCGGCACATAGCCCTCGGCCTTCAGGCGCAGGAAGGTGGTGACAAGCAAGGTGACACCAAACTTGTTATCCACGATGCCACGGCCGAAGAGATAGCCGTTCTCCTCCACCATCGTGAAGGGATCGCGTTCCCAATCCTCGCGCTTGGCCTCAACCACATCCATATGGGCGGCGAGCAGGATCGGCTTCTTGGCCGCCGAGCCATCGCCCCGATAGCGCACCACAAGGGCCGCCGTTTCGCCGTGTGGCAGGATATGGATATCTTCGGCCGCAAAGCCGCCTGCCTTCAGTTGATCGGCGAGGTAAGCGGCATAGGCCGGCACCTGGCCATGGCCTTCTGCGGTGTGGAAGGTGATCGATTTTCCAAGGATTTCCTTGAAACGTTCGTTCCAGTCCGTGTCGGCCGCGAAAGCCGAGGTGGAGAGAAGAGCAGCGACCGAGGCCGCCTTCAGAAGACGTGAAATCATGAAACTATCCTATTTCTGGCTGCCGAGATTGGTCATCAGGTGATGCCAGTGATCGAGCGCGAGCGGGATGGTGGCCACCGGCAGCCGTTCATTGAGGCCATGGGCGAACATGTCGGACATCTTCATATAGATGCCACTGATGCCGTAGGTCGGCCAGCCGGAAGCGCGGTAATGCTTGCCGTCGGTGCCGCCCGATTCCATCTGCGGCAGGATCGTGAGGCCGGGGTAGGCTGCATGCACCGACGCCGTCACCGCATCCACCACATCATCACGCAGCGGCGAGGCGGGCGAGGCAGTGCCATCCCCCAGAAGCTTCCATTCGATGGCGTCGTTGCCGACAACCCCTTTGAGGGTCGCAAGCGTTTCCTCGGCCTTGGTGCCGGGGAAGATGCGGCAGTTGATGGTGGCGGTCGCCGCTTGCGGCAGTGCGTTTTCGGCGTGGCCGCCCTTCAGCATCGTGGCAATGCAGGTGGTGCCGGTGGTGCCCACATATTCAGGGCTCGCACGCAGTATGCCGAGGGCCTTTTTGTCCTTCGGATTTTTCGCAAAGGCCGTCATGGCTGCCCCGGTCTCGCCGCCGACGATGGGGCCGAGCGTGGCAAAGTAACGCGTGGTGATCTCGTTCACTTCGGCCGGAAACTCAAAGGCCTCGATTTTCTTCAAAGCGGTCGCGAGATCGTAGATTGCATTATCCTTGCGGGGACGCGAGCTGTGGCCGCCGGGGTTGGTGACCGTCATCTCGAACGAGGCATAGGTCTTTTCAGCGGCCTGGATCGCATAGGCGACCGGTGTGCCATCGGGTGCGAGCGCGGCGCCGCCTGCGTCAGAATTGAGGATATATTCGATATCGATCTTGTCGTGATAATCGTAGGAAAGCGCCTTTGTGGTTTCCATCCCGCTTTCCTCGTCACCCGTGAAGACGAGCACGAGATCGCGGGTCGGCACGAAGCCTTCGGCCTTCAGTTTCAGGAAGGTGGCGACAAGGGTGGAAACGCCGAATTTGCAATCCAGCACACCGCGGCCAAACAGGTAGCCGTCTTCCTCGACCATCGTGAAGGGCTCGCGTTCCCAGTCTTTCGGGTCGGCTTCCACCACATCCATATGGGCGGCGAAGCCGATGCCTTTTTTGCCGGAAGATCCGTCACCCTTATAGCGCACGATCATCCCGGCGGTTTCGCCCATGGGGATGATGGCGATGTCTTCATCTGTGAAGCCGCCCTTTTTCAGTTCACCGGCCAGATAGGCGGCAAGCTTCGGCACATTGCCAAGGCCTTTCGAGGTTTCGAAGGAAACGGCGGTGCCAAGGATTTCTCTGGTTTTGGCGATGTCGGCATCGCTGGCCGCGTGTGCGCTGCCCCCGATAAGGAGGGCAGCAACGGCGGCAGTGTGCATAAGGCTTTTATACATGGATCAATCCTTCAGCTTCTGCAGGGCATAGACGGTTTGCAGGGCTTCGCGGCGCGCCAGTTGCGGCAGGTTCGCGGAACCGGCATGGCCGCCTTCCATATTTTCATAATAAAGGACCGGATAGCCGAGGCTTTCGAGTTTCGCGGTCATCTTGCGGGCATGGCCCGGATGGACGCGGTCGTCCTTCGTTGAGGTATAGACGAACATTTCGGGGTAGGGCTTGCCGGCCTCGATATGTTGGTAGGGGGAATATTTGGAAATATAGTCCCACTCTTCCGGGATATCGGGATTGCCATATTCGCCCATCCACGAAGCACCGGCCAGAAGCTTGTTGTAGCGCTTCATGTCAATCAGCGGCACACCGCAGATGATGGCGCCAAAGAGGTCAGGCCGCTGGGTCAGCATCGCCCCCATCAGGAGCCCGCCGTTGGAGCGGCCCTGAATGCCGAAGTGCGGGGTGGAGGTGAGGCCCGAGGCGATCATGTCTTCCGAAATGGCGATGAAATCATCATAGGCGCGCTGGCGGTTTTCCTTCAGCGCGGCCTGGTGCCACGCCGGGCCATATTCGCCGCCGCCCCGTATGTTGGCGAAGGCAAAGGCGCCGCCGTTCTTGACCCAGAGTTTCGACACGCCGGAGAGATATTGCGGGGTGATCGAAACCTCGAACCCGCCATAACCGAACATCAGGGTCGGCGTGGTGCCGTCCATCGGCGCATCTTTCGGGCGGATCAGGAAATAGGGTACCTTGGTGCCGTCTTTCGAGGTGGCGAAATGCTGCTCGGCGACCAGATTTTCGGCATCGAAGCGAGCCGGCAGGCTTTGCACTGTTGCCACCGTATCACCGCCAGCGGCATCGAGTGCATAAAGCGTGGTCGGCATCAGGAAGCTTTCAACCGTGAAGAGCGTCGCATCGGTGTCCTCGTCGCTCGTCAGGCTGGTGATGGCGGCATTATCCGGCAGGTCAACGCTCGTGAGCGTGAAGCCGTCGCCTTCCAGCCGCGCTACCTTCAGCCGTGCTTTTACATCCTCGATCGCGGAGACAAGGATGCGGTCGCGGCCGAGGGCGATGCTGTTGATCGATTCCTTTTCGGAAGGCGAGAAGATGGTGGTGAGGCTGTTGCCGGCGGTGCCGCCAAGGGCGTCCGATACTTTCAGCGCGACCAGATCGCCGGCCTTGGCCGACGCGCCTTCGGGTGACCAGTCGGCACGCAGGGTGAGGATCACCCAGTCGCCCACATAGCCCTGCAGCCCGATGGTTCGGGGCAGTTTCAGTTCCTGCGGCTTGCCATCGACGAGCAACCAATGCGCTTCGGTGAAGAAGTCGGGGGCCGAGACGATACCGATATGCTCGCCGTCCAAACGATGGGACGAATAGGCCTGTGACGATACATCGTCGACGCTGCCTTCGAACACCAGTTCAGCACTATCGAGCGGGGTGCCGCGCTTCCAGCGGCGCACCTGACGCGGATAGCCGGATGTCGTGAGCGTGCCTTCGCCGAAATCGACGGAAACGAGCAATGTGTCTGCGTCTTCCCAAGTTACGCCGCCCTTGCTTTCAGGGGTGGCGAAGCCGCCATCTACAAATGACTTGGCCTTCAGGTCGAACTCGCGGCGCACAGTCGCGTCGCTGCCGCCGCGCGACAGGTTGAGGATGCAGCGGTCGCCAAAGCAGTCCTTGCCCTTCCAGACCCAGTTTTCATGCTCCGCTTCCGCAAGCGCATCGAGATCGAGAAGGGTTTCCCATGCCGGGCTGCCGATTTTGTAGCTGGCCCAATCGGCCACGCGCCACAGGCCGCGGACATTCTTGTCGTCCTGCCACAGCTCATAGACCTTGCCGTGCGAAAGGCTCGCGGGGGTGATTTTGTCGGGCGATTCGTAATCGGCCTTCAGTTCATCGACGAAGGCCTGATAGCGCGGATCGGCGTCCAGCACCTTGGCCGAGGCAGCGTTCTTTTCGGTGACCCATTCAAGGGCCTTTTCGCCTTCCACTTCCTCGAGCCACAGATAGGGATCGGCGGCTTCGGTCATGGCGGCAGTCTCCGGCGTTTCGGAAGTCTTGGTGTCGGCGGCCGGTTCACAGGCGGCGACGAGGCATGCGGCGGCGGTGGCGGCCAGCAGGCGTGCGATGGTCATTGGTGTCCCCCCAATATTTTTATGGTCGTGCGGTCAGAAGTGATCCTTGCGCGTCCTGACTTCCGCGAAGATGCGGGGCAGCGGCGCGCCGATCATGCCGACTGTATCCTGCAATTCTTCGCTTGAGGCACGCAAGAAGGGATTGGTCGCTTTCTCTATACCAATCGTTGAGGGCACGGTGGGCTTGTTGGCAGCCCGGAGCGCCTTCACCTCGTCCATGCGGCGGACAAGGGCCTTATTGTGCGGCTCGATGGTCAGGGCGAAGCGGCCATTGGCTTCGGTATATTCATGGGCGCAAAAAACGCGGGTTTCATCGGGCAAAGTTATAAACTTCGACAGGGAAGACCACATCTGGTCGGCTGTGCCCTCAAAAAGCCGGCCACAGCCCATCGAAAACAGGGTGTCGCCGCAGAAAAGGGCATCGTTATCGGCAAAATGATAGGCGATGTGGCCGGAAGTATGGCCCGGAACGTCAAAAACGCGGGCTTCGTGGTCACCTAGGGCCACGATGTCACCGTCCCCTACCGCGATATCGAGCCCCGGGATACGGTCGCGTTCCGCCGCGGGGCCGATGATGCGGGCCTCATGCGCCACCTTCAGGGCAAGATTGGCGCCGGTATGGTCAGCGTGGTGATGGGTGTTGAAGATATGGGTCAAGGCCCAGCCCCGCTCCGTGAGGGCTGCCTCCACGGGTTCAGCAACCGCCGGATCGACCACCGCCGTCTCGCCGCTCACTGCGTCGTGCAAAATATAGACATAATTGTCCCTTAGGACGGGAATCTGGACGATCTCAAGCACACCGAACTCCTTCGCAGAGCCTCCCACAGGGCTCGCATGCTACGGGCAAAAAGCCCCCCGGTGCAACGGGATAAACCCGATGTGATGGCGCGCCCGCCCAAGGGGCCAACCTTGACCCGAAAAGGGGAAACGGATAGCGTGCACCGAACGTTCCGGCCGGTTGCCGGGCCCTCAAGCGGATGCCATTTTGATGACAGCGCCTGCCTTCCTTTCCAAGCCCCGTATTGCCGTGATGGCCCCGTGCCTCAATGAAGAGGCCGCCATCGGCAAGGTGGTTGCCGATTTCCGGCGCGAACTGCCGGATGCCACCATCTATGTGTTCGACAATCGTTCGGACGATCGCACCCGCGAGGTGGCGGCCGAGGCCGGGGCCGTGGTGCACAAGGTTTACAAGCGCGGCAAGGGCAATGTGGTGCGGCGCATGTTCCGCGAGGTGGATGCCGATATCTATATCATGATCGACGGCGACGCGACTTATGACGCCCCGTCGGTTCACAAGCTCCTTGAAGTTTTTGAAAGCGAACGGGCCGACATGGTGTGCGGTGCGCGCGTCAGCGAGGAGGAAGCGGCCTACCGCTTCGGCCACCGCTTCGGCAACCGCATGCTCACTGGCCTTGTCGCCTCGGTGTTCGGGGCTGACCTGCGCGACATGCTGACCGGCTACCGGGTCATGTCGCGGCCCTTTGTGAAATCCTTCCCCGCCCTGTCGCAGGGTTTCGAGATCGAAACCGAACTGACGATCCATGCGATGGAGCTGGACCTGAAAGTGATCGAGGTAGACACACCCTATGTGGAGCGCCCGGCAGGATCGGAATCGAAGCTGCATACGATCCGCGATGGTATCCGCATCCTTCGCACCATCCAGTGGCTGGTAAGGGCTGAACGACCCCTGCAGTTTTTCTCGACCCTTGCAGCGATTTTTGCGGCGGCGTCTGTCATCGTTGGCATTCCGGTGCTGCTGGAATTTCTGGAAACGGGCCTCGTGCCGCGCCTGCCCACGGCGATTGCCAGCATGGGTCTGATGATGACGGGGCTTCTCAGCCTTTTCACCGGCCTTATCCTCGCGATGGTGGCCATGGCGCGAAAGGAAATGCGATCGCTCGCTTATCTTGGTGTGCCGCGCTTTGGCGAGGCGACCGCCACAGGCCGGGACGCATGACAGCGGGCGGACGCGCCGTCCTTGGCGAGCTTTTCCGCTTCTCCATCGTGGGCGGTATCGGTTTTGTGGTGGATGCCGGGGTGCTTTATGCCCTGCTGCCCTTTTGCGGCTTCTATCTCGCGCGGGTCGGATCGATCCTTATGGCGGCAACCGTGACCTGGTGGCTCAACCGCCGCTTCACCTTCGAGGCGCGCCGCAGCATGGCGGCCCATCACCAGTGGGGCCGCTTCATTGCCGTCACCGGGATCGGCGGGCTGATCAATTTCAGCGTCTATTCGCTGCTTGTCGCCACGTTGCCGGTTGTCGCGAGCTTTCCGATCATCGGGGTGGTGGCAGGTACGCTCACTGCCCTTGGCTGGAATTTTACCATGAGCCGCCGTCATGTTTTTTAAGGCAAACTCCACCTTCCTCGCCGCTTTCCTGACGGCGGTGATCGCTTTCCTCCTGTTCCTCGGGGTCAATGGCGGGCTTATCTTCTTTTTCGACAGCTGGGGCTATTTCGGCGGCGCCGAGGTACTGTTCAAGCATCTGCGCGGGGTGGACCTGACGGGCGGTCTCTCCTTCCTCGGGCGGTCGATCTATTACGGCCTCCTGATGCAATGGGAGCTACGCCATGCGCCGTTCGCCCCCGTGCAGATTCTGAGTACGGCCTATATGCTGGCGCTGACGGCGGATCTTGTGCTGGGTCGTGGGCGGCCTTGGGTAGCCGCAGCCATCACTGCGGTTGTCGCACTTCTCACGCCGCTGCCCTTCTTCGTGATCAACGCGATGCCGGATGTCTATGCCGGGCTCGCGGTTCTCGGTGTCGCGCTGGTCCTTGTGTACGGCGAGCGGATGAGCGGGATGCAGCGGGCGGGTGCTGTCGCGGTCATGATCCTTGCCGTTCTCTTTCACCAGACGCACCTCATCCTCGTTGGCGGATTTGTGGCCATCGCGCTGCTGGGGTTTGCGACCCTCGCCCTCTCCCGGAGGATCAGGAGCCTGAAGCCCTTCACGGTGCGGCTGGTGCCGCTTGTGATCGTTGTGCTTGCCGGGATCGGCGGGGACGTGGCGTTCCGCGTGGGGATGGAGGGCATCCAGGGTGAGGAACCGATGCGCCGCCCCTTCATCCTTGGCCGCATGATTGCCGACGGGCCGGGCTACCGGTACTTGAAGGCGCATTGCCCCGAGGAAGGCTGGGTGATGTGCGATCACATGCAGAACCTGCCGATCAATATCGACTGGTTCCTGTGGTCCGCGCATCCCGACCGGCGGGTCTATACCGCCATGACACGGGCCGAGCGCCGCCAGCTGGAGCGCGAGGAGTTTACCCTCGTCGGCCGTATCATTGCGGCCGAGCCCGGTGCGGTGCTGGCGTCGGCCGGCGACAACTGGCAGCGCCAGCTGGATATGTTCACGGTGGAAGATTTCTATTACGGGCAGATGGTGCCGGGGATCGAGAAGAATTTCGGTCCGCTCGCCGGCGACATCCGCGCCCAGCGGATCGTGACGTCGAAGCCGCTGCTGGCTGACCTCTCCCGCTTGCAATTGTGGATCGTTTACGCGGCGTTCGCGGGTCTCATCTGCCTGTCAGTCCGCCCGCACGATGGCGGCGGGGAGGATGACAGGTTGTTCCGGCTGTTCGCGGGGCTTCTGGTCTGTGGGCTGCTCATGAACGGCGCCGTGTGCGGCATGCTGTCGGAACCACACCACCGCTATCAGGCGCGGGTTATCTGGCTGCTGCCTTATGCTGCGATGCTCTATGGGGCGCTCTGGTGGCGCTGGCGGGGGTTGAGGCCTAGCGCCTGAACCAGGCACCGACCTGCAGGGTGACGGTTGTGCCGTCGCGGTTTTCACCCTTCGGCGCCAGGTGCCAGTCCCAGCGGGCGATTTCCTCCGCGGGCCAGTCGGCGATCAGATCATTGGGCACGGTTTCGTGGGGCCTTGGGCCTAGTGCATCGGTTTCTTCCCGCATCACATCCGTAATCAGCAGCACCGGGCAATCGGCGGCCTTTAGGGCATCAAGATGCGCGGCGACGAGGGCGCGCCGGGTGGCCTTGTCCTCGTCGCTTTCGGGCGGGCTGTCGATGAAGGGCAGGGCAAGCTGCGACAGGAGATTGACGCTGACAATCATCCCCGCGCCTGCCACCGGCACGGGGGCCAGGGCGGGCGCCTCGACCGCCGCCCCGTCCTTCGCCTGCGCGTAAGGCCGGATCAGGCCTGTCACGTCATGCAGCTCAAAGCCGAGATTATCGTAAGCCCTGAGCCTCTTCCGCATCGCAGGCAGGCGCACGGCATCGATGAGGAGGGCACCTGCGGGGTGGGCATCCAGCGCGCCGAGCGGCAGATCGAGCCCGAGCCCGGCGCCAAGGACGACGATGGGTTCAGCCGGATCGGCAAACCCGAGGTGATCCCTGATGATGTCCCGCGTGCGGGTCAGGTGCGGCGCCCATGCCTCGGCCTGCCGGCGGTGCCGCGCCTGAATGCCGATGGCTTCATCGACAAGCCCCAAGGCCCGCGCGCCGGGCACGGCAGAGGCGAAGAGGCGGGCAAGATAATCCGTGATCATGGGCGCGATCATATCCGGCGCCCGAGGGGTGCGGAAGCGGCTATTTCGTCAGCTTCTGGGTCAGCGGCACGGGGCCATCCACCGCTTCGCCGACGGGCAGCGCACGGTAGAAGCAGCTTTCATAACCCACGTGGCAGCAGCCGCCGCCGGCTTGTTCGACGACCAGCCACAGGCTGTCCTGATCGCAATCGGTGCGGAAATCGATCACCCGCTGGATCTGGCCGGAGGTGGCACCCTTGTGCCAGAGCTCGCCCCGTGAGCGGCTCCAATAATGCGCTTCACCGGTGGCGATGGTACGCTCGACCGCTTCCTCGTTCATCCATGCCTGCATGAGCACAGTGCCCGAAGCGGCATCGGTGGTGACAACGGGAATGAGCCCGCGCTCATCATATTTGAGCGCGAGCGTCAGGCCATTTTCGACCGCAGCACGGTCGCTTCTGTCAGCGTTTTGGATGGCCATCAGGCGTCTCAGGCACCACCACGCGGTTGTTGCGCGCGGACGAGATCCCAGAACTGGCGCTCGACACGCTCTTCCTTGAACACGCCGCGGAACTGGCGGGTGGTGGTGAACACGTCGCCGTGCTTCACGCCCCGGCAGGTCATGCACTGGTGCGTGGCATCGACAACCACCGCCACGCCCTTGGGCTTCAGGTGCTTTTCGATGGCATTGGCGATTTGCGCCGTCATCGTCTCCTGCGTCTGCAGGCGGTTGGCATAAGCCTCCACCACGCGGGCGAGCTTGGAGATGCCGACGACCGAGCCATCGGGCATATAGGCCACATGGGCCGTGCCGGACACGGGCACCATATGATGCTCGCAGTGGCTTTCGACCTTGATGTTACGAAGCACCACCATGTCGTCATAGCCTTCAACTTCGGCAAAGGTGCGGGCGAGGATTTCGGCAGGGTCTTCCTTGTAGCCCTTGAAGAATTCCTCATAGGCCTTCACCACGCGCTTGGGCGTATCGAGAAGGCCTTCACGGGTGGGATTGTCACCCGCCCAGCGGATCAGGGTACGGACCGCGGCTTCCGCCTCGGCCCGGCTGGGGCGAGATACGGTTCCTTGCGGGAATACCTTCAGTTCAGGGTCTTCGACCCTTTCAAGTACGGCATCCATTCGGATATCCTTTCGTCTACGGAGGGCCTCGTGGTAACCGCCTGCCTTCCGAAATGGGAAGTTGGCGGTGCGTTGAACCAGAGACCGAAATGCCTGTCTCCCCTTTTACGCAGGCCATCCGACGATGGATGACCGGCCGGGCGAAACAGGCCGGAGGCAGCAGCGCGCTACCTGACCTTCAGTGTGCCTCCAAGCGGCGGCACACACAAGTGTGTTCATATATGGGGGCGGATGGCCCTTGTGCAAGGCTCAAAGCGGCTTTAAGGGATTGGCCATGGCCGAGCTTTACACCAAGGAAATCCTGCGCCTCACCACGCGCATCCCGCTGACCGAGCGTCTGGCGGCGCCCGATATCACGGTCGTGAAAACCAGCCGCCTGTGCGGCAGCCGCCTCACCGCTGATGCAACCCTCAAGGACGGGGTGATCACCCAATTCGGGCAGGAAGTGAAGGCCTGCGCGCTCGGACAGGCCACCGCCGCCATCGTCGGCGGGCGCGTGATCGGGCTCGATAAAGCCACGTTCGAGGATATCAACGCCCGCTTCCGCCATATGGTGGCCACCGGTGTTGCCGACTTCCCCGAAGCCTGGGCCGACCTCGCCCTCCTCGCCCCCGTCAAGGACCACCCCGGCCGCAAGGGCAGCGTGATGCTGCCATTCGACGTGCTGGCGGAGGTGTTCGGGGTTTAGAAGGTTAGGTCAGAGCTCCATCAGCCGTTTGATCTCGCGGTAAACGTTGGCACCTTCGGGTACGCACTCAAAGGTTGGAACGGGCGGCGCGCCTGACCAGAAGCTCAAGGACCCACTGTTGGCACTCGCTAGGAACGACGGTGCCGCACCGAACTGGATCGTTCCGAAGTCATCTGAATGTTGCTTGAAATTCAGTTCCAGCGATGGGCCGATCGGGACAGATTTTGTACCTGACCGACTGATGATAATTGCTCGTTTATCGGTCAAACCGTAGACCGTCCGCTTTCGCCTCCAAGCATCCTGTAAAAACCGTCCGAACAGTAGGTAGGCCCCAACTGCCAGAAAAATCAGTGGGATAATGGAGAATGGGAAGGGCGTATTATTCTGCACATTCTCTTCTCCTGAGAGCAGGATGCCGACTGGGACTATCAGCCAAATGAGCGAGAAAGGAATCAAGAAAGCGTCTTGTCCCCTCAGCTTCAATCCTTGGTCAGGTTGTCCCGACCAGATCAGTTTTTCCTTGGATGAAAGCTCGATATCGAGTTGAGGAAAAGGGCTTCTCATATAGTTTCTTGGCTCCATAAGCTCTAAATCGGCAGGCTAGCCGACTGGAACAAAGAAGCAATCGAAATGCGCGAGTAATTACTCGATATACTGGCTTACCCACGCCGAGATGATGCGGGCGACATAGATGCCGTCTTCGGCGCGGTCCATCAGCAGGTGGTCGGCCTTGTCGAGCGAGACGAAGCTTTTGGGGTGTTTGGCGGCATCGAAGATACGGCGGGCGTGATCGACGCCGACGGTGGCATCGATGGGCGAATGCATCACCAGAAGGGGCTTTTTGAGTTTCGCGATATGGTCGTGCACGGACTGCGCCCGTACATCCTCGATAAACTGCTTTTTGATGCGGAAGGGGCGGCCGGAAAGGTTCACCTCGGCCTCGCCTTCCGTTTCGATCGTCTCCAGATGCTGGCCGAACTGTTTGAGCACATTTTCGCTATCCGCCGGGGCGCCGATGGTGGCGACCGCCTTCACCTCTGGCACGCTGCCGGCAGCGACGAGCGTGGCGGCACCGCCGAGGCTGTGGCCGAGCATGATGGCGGGCGCGGCAAGCTCGGCCCGCATATGGTCGACGGCCGCGATCAGGTCCGCGACGTTCGACGAAAAATTGGTGTTGGCGAAATCGCCGTTCGATAGCCCAAGTCCGGTGAAATCAAACCGGAAAAGCGCGATCCCTTCGGCATTCAGGGCGCGGGCGATGCGGTTGATGGCGTTCAGGTCTTTCCCGCAGGTGAAGCAATGGGCGAACAGCGCATAGGCGCGGGGTGTGCCTTCGGGCGCATCGAGCTTCGCGGCGAGATCATGGCCCTGGCTGCCCTTGAAGATGATTTTCGTGGCCGGCATCGCGCGTCTCCCGTCGTTTGCTTCTTGCTTCAGTTGCCGAGCGCCTCGCCCATCTGCCTGATCCGGTCGATCTTGTCGTGAAGCGGCTGCCAGTCGTCATGGTTGGCGATCTCGGCCCAGATGGCTTCCACTTCCTCGATCAGCATAGTGCAGGGCTCGCCCCGGAAATAGTCATGACCCGTCACATTCGCGTGCAGGGGCGTGGCGGCCATGAGGGCGGCGCGGACGGGGGCAAATTTTTCGGTCTCGTAAAGCTTGGCAATCGGGCTTGCCTTGGCGCGGGCTTCGCTCAAGGGGCCGCCGTACCAGTCGAAGAAGAAACGTTCGTAGGGGCATTTCTCCGCCACCATGAAATCGCTCATGGCCGCGAACAGCGCGTCGGCCACGCTGTGTTCCATCGGCTTCAGGCCAAGGCGGCGGGTGAGGCGGGTGCGCAGGGCCTCCATATAGGCTTGCGGGAAAGCGGCGAGCACGCTGCGCAGCTCTTCCTCCGGGGCGATATCGGCAAGCGCGCCGCCAAGCTGGTACAGATCCCAGTGGATGGCGTCGGGCTGGCGGCCATAGGCATAAAGCCCGCTTTCATCGAAATAGGCGGCGGTGAAGCCGAGGTCCATTTCGGGCAGAAAGCGCCACGGGCCGAAATCGAAAACCTCGCCCGTGATGTTGATATTGTCGCTGTTCAGCACGCCGTGCACGAAGCCCGCTACCATCAGGTCCGCCGCGTTTTCCGCCGTGCGTTCGGTGGCGTAGGCGAGGAGCGCCAAGGCGCGCTCGGTGGCGCTGCCGGCGGGTTCAATGCCTGCGTAGGTTTTGAGGCTGTAATCAACGAGCTTTTCCAGCCGCTCGGTATCCGAGAAGAAGGCGTGGCGCTGGAAGGTACCGATGCGGATATGGCCGTGGGTGAGGCGCACGAGCACGCTCGATCGCGTCGGCGAGGGCTCGTCCCCCCGGTGCAGGCTTTCGCCCGTTTCAATCAGGCTGAAGGTGCGGCTGGTATTGGCGCCAAGCGCCGCGAGCATCTCGGTCGCCATGATCTCGCGCACGCCGCCCTTCAGCGTCAGCCGCCCGTCGCCCGAGCGGCTGTAGGGGGTGGTGCCCGATCCCTTTGTGCCAAGGTCCATCAGCCGCCCGCGTGCATCGCGCATCTGGGCAAACAGGAAGCCGCGCCCGTCGCCGATATCGGGATTGTAAACCCGGAACTGGTGGCCGTGATAGCGCTGGGCGAGGGGTTCCGCGAGGTTGCCTTCGAGCGGGGCGAAGCGGCCGAAATGACGGATCCAGTCTTCGTCCGACAGATGATCCAGCCCCACTTCCGCCGCCGCCCGGTCGTTCCTGTAGCGCAGGACCACCTTCGGGAAATCCGCCGCCTTCACCGGGTCGGCAAAGCCGTCGCCAAGTGCGAGGAAAGCGGGATCGGGGCGGTAGGGGACTTTGCTCATGGCTGCGGCCAGCCCCAGGTGACGACCTCGTCAAGCTCCGGCCGGGGGCGTTCGGTCGGCGCGTCCTGCTGACGGCCGAGGAAGATGAAACCGGCGATCTTTTCCTGCGGTTCAAGGCCGAGGCCATCGGCAACCGTGCGGCTATAGGCGGCCCAGCCGGTAAGCCACGAGCCGACAAAGCCCGCTGCGTGGGCGGCCACCAGCAGGTTCTGGCAGGCGGCCCCCACCGACATATCCTGTTCCATCAGCGGAATGCGGTGCGTGTCGCGCGGCGAGGAAATGGCAACCACCAGCGTCGGGCCCTGTGTTGCGTAACCCTTCATTTTTTCGGCGACCGTTTCGCTGGTTTCCTGTTCAAGCACCAACGCGCGGGCGATGAGGTCGCCAAGCGGGGCGCGGTCGTCGCCGTCCAGAACGATGAAGCGCCACGGGGCGAGCTTGCCATGGTCCGGCACGCGGGTTGCCGCCTTCAGGATCGTTTCCATCTCGGCGCGGTCCGGGCCGGGGCCTGCCATGTCACGCGGCTTCACCGAGCGGCGGCGCATCAGGAATTCGAGGGTGGCGGAACAGGGCTGGTTGAAACTCATCGGGTCGCTTTCATCTCTCGGGCATGCTGTGGTTTTACTATAGCTAGGCTACCTTTCCTTCGCAGAAAAGGGGCGATTGAAATTGCGTGGCATCCGCGTGCCTTGATTGACAGGCGGAAGGTGCGCTTTAAGGTGGCGAAAATGTCGCCAGCATCAGGGAGTGCCGCGTGCCGCGCCTTCTTTCCTCAAGCCTTGTTTTCCCGAGCCTTCTGGGCCTTGCATTTGTAGCCGTGCCTGCGGCTGCCAGCGAGATCGATACCGTGGCGGTCGTCGGCCTCAGGCTGCCGGTGGAGATGACCGGGATTGCTGCGACGCGATTTTCTGCGGCCGAGATCGAGGAAATGCCGGCGCTGAGGCTTGATGACCTGCTGCGCAGCGTGCCGGGCGTCGGGCTTTTCCGTCCCGCCGGCAGCATCACCGCGCACCCCACTACGCAGGGGCTGAACATGCGCGGCGTGGGGGCGAACGGTGCGGGCCGCGTGCTCGTGATGCTTGACGGTGTGCCGCTATCCGACCCCTTCGGTGGCTGGGTCAACTGGTCGGCCATTGATACGGCGGACCTGCAATCCGTTTCGGTGATGGCCGGGGGCACACCCGGCGTGTTCGGCGCGCAGGCGCTTTCGGGTGCGGTGCTGATGGAATCGCGGCGGCCTGAGACTAGCGGCGGGCGGGTGGCGGCATCCTACGGCAGTTTCGACACACGGGACATCGCCGGCAGGCTTGATCTGGCGGGCGAGCGGGCAAGCCTCACGCTTACGGGCGGGCATCTGGCGACCGATGGCTTTTATATCGTGGATGCCGACCGGCGCGGAGAGGCGGACAAACGGGCGCGGCATTCGGCTGATCACGCGTCATTGCGCGCCAGTGCCGATGTGGGCCCTGCGACGACGCTCGATTTCGCGCTGCGCTACGAGGCCGAAGACCGGCTGAATGGCCTTGCCGGCGCCACCAACCGCACCGAAGGCTGGGCGGGATCGCTGCGGCTGGTGCATGGCCTGGCGGAAGGCCGTGCCATCGAGGCGATGGTTTATGCCCAGCGTAAGGATTTCGAGAATGTGTTCGTGGCCGTGCTTGATGAGGCGCGCGATCTTTCGCGGCCCGTGCTTGACCAGCATGACGTGCCCGCCCGCGGCTATGGCGCGCTCATGCGCTACCGGATGCCGGGGTTGGAGATCGGCGCCGATGCCCGCCTGATGGAGGGTACGGTCAATGAATATTTCCGCAACCTCGGCGGCGGTTTCACGCGGGAACGCACGGCGGGTGGCGAACAATCGATCCTCGGCCTCTACGGTGAGGCAACCCATGTGGCGGACAAGCTGACGGTGAGCGCCACGGCGCGGCTGGACCGCTGGCGTACCCACGACGGCGAGCGGGTGGAGCGCGATCTGGCGACTGGTGACCCGGTATTGGCCCTTGATGTGCCAGACAAGGACGGCTGGGTGTGGACCGGGCGGATTGGGGCTTCTTACGCCGCAACCGACGCGATCGAGATGAAGGCTTCGGCCTATCGCACCTGGCGCCTGCCGACGATCAACGAATATTACCGTCCGTTCCGGGTCGGGAACGATATCACGGAAGCCAACGCGACCCTGACGCCCGAAACGCTGTATGGCATCGAGGCGGGCCTAACGTGGCGGCCGCTTGCGACCGTGCGGGGCGAGGTGACGCTGTTCCGCACCTGGCTCCATGACGGGGTCGGCAATGTGACCATCGGCGTTGGCCCCGGCACCTTCCCGGTGGCGGGCTTCATTCCCGAAGGCGGGACGCTCCGCCAGCGCACCAATATCGACCGCAGCGTGACGGACGGCGTGGCGATTTCGGGCGAGATGACGCTCGACACAAATCTCTTCCTTTACGGCGCTTACCAGTATGCCCGCGCGCGGGTGACGGCGGCGGCCGCGAGCCCCGACATAGTGGGCAAACCCCAGCCGCTGACGCCCCGGCATACGCTGACGGGCCGGGCTGTCTGGCGCGAGGGGGATGTGCGGCTGACCGTTGAGGGGCGTTACGCGTCCGGTCAGTATGACGACGACCTCGCGACCCGGCGGCTGAAATCGACCCTCCTGTTCAATGCAGGTGCGGCGTGGCAGGCGAGCGCGGCAGTGACCTTGCGGCTGGATGCCGAGAATCTCTTTGACGCGCGCGTCGTCTCGGCGCTGTCGGCGGACGGCGAAGAGACGCTCGCCGCCCGCCGCCTTGTGCGGGCCGGGGTGGAACTGCGTTTTTAGGGCTTGCCGTGCCGGGGCTTTGCCTCTATCGTCCCTATATCAATTCGATATAACAATCGTTCAAACGATGTGACGACGACAGGAGGACACAATGAAACTTGCCCACGCCCTTATTCTGCCCGCAATCGGCCTCGCGCTTGGTGGCTGTGTGATCAATGCCGGTGACGGCCACGATTACCGCCGCGACTGGAAGGCCGAGCGTTATCCCGGCGGCTATATGACCGTAACACTGAAAGACGGCGACACCGAAACCTTCGGCTGCCAGAAGGATATGGAGCCTTATGTGCTGAAGAATTCGGACGGCACGGCAGACGCCTACGGCTGCAAGCCGCTGAATGCGCCAAGTCCGAACTGAGTGCATACCTCAGGCGAACAGGGTGAAAGGCGGCTTCAGGTCGCCTTTTCCGTTTTCAGCCCGGCATTGAGGCGCAGGATATCCATATAGCCTTTGCGGATTTCCATCCGCCCGGTGATGCCTTGCGCTTTCAGGATATTGTGCAGCTCTGGCAGGCGGTAGCAAGGCACATAGGGCATCAGGTGATGCTCGATATGATAATTCACCCAGTAAGGCGCGAAGAAGGCCCGCTCGATGGGGTTCGCGAGCGTCGTGCGGCTGTTGCGCAAGGGGTCGGCAAGATCGGGCACAGTGGCATGTTCGGCGATGTTGCGCACCCGCAGCGCCAGCGGATAGCTGGTCATCAGCGGCAGCAGCCAGAGCAGCAGGAAGATATCGATACGCCCGAGCCCGGCAAGGCACGCGAATAGCACGGCATGGAAAGCGAGCGGGCGGCTGTAATAGTGCCACACACCGGCCCATCCGGCTTTTGCCTTCACGAACCGAAAAAGCCCGATCTGGCCGCGCCAGAAGGCGATGCCGGTGATATCGCGCAGGAATTTCCGCCCCATGCTGGTGCGGCTTACCGGGAAGGGTGTGTAGAGATAGTTTTCAGGGTCCTCGTCGGTGCGGGTGAAGCGGTGATGCGCCATGTGCCGCTTGCGGTAAGCGCCCATGTCGACAAGCACGGGCGCCCCTGCTGCCCAAACGGCAAGCGTCTCGTTCAACCGCCGTGTGCGGAAGAGCATGCCGTGGCTGCCTTCATGCATCAGGATCGCAAGGCCCAGCTGGCGACCACCGACAAGAAGCCAGCCAAGAAGCCAGGTAGCGGGATGGGGAATGAGGGCATAAAGCGCCCAAGCGGCGATGATCACGCCCCAGCAATGCGCGAGGAGCCAGAAACCCATCAGGTCTGACCGCTGGCGCAGGCGGTGCGATTGTTCGCTCGTCAGGATGTCCGACGGCTTGAGGGTCTGCCACTGAGTTGACATAGGCTTGCTTCCCACTCCATTTCCCGTTGCCATTGTCGCAAACGGAGGCGATGCTGGCCAGAATAAAAAGACGGAGGAGTCCAGCAATGTCGGCGGCGATTGTGGAACTGGGGCGGCACGAGCATGACCTGATCGGCGATATCATCGCCGACGGCTTCGCCGACGACCCGGTCAATCTCTGGGCCTATCAGGGCACATCGGGCATGCGACCGGTCTTCACGCTGCTGGCCCGGCATCTGTATCTGCCGCGGGGGTATGGCCACAAGACGCCGGACGGATCGGCCGGGGCCCTGTGGCTGCCGCCCGATAGCTCGTTCGACCTGCCCCTATGGCCCTCGGTGCAGGTGGCGGGCAACCTCCTGAAGCATGGCGGCATGAAGTCGGTCGGCAATATCCTGAAGCTCGATGCCTTCATGAAAAGTCGCAAGCCCAAGGCGCGCTATCATTATCTGTTCGCGATTTCGGTACGCGCCGACCGGCAGGGGCAGGGCCTCGGCGGCGCCTTGATGCGCGAGGGGCTGAAGCGGGCGGACGCCGACCGGTTGCCTGCCTATCTTGAAAGCTCCAAGGCCTCGAATGTGCCTTTCTACCGCGCGCACGGTTTCGAGGTGATCGACGAAGTGGTGCCGGCCAAGGGCTGCCCGCCCATGTGGCGCATGTGGCGCGATGCAAGGCTCTGAATCCGGATTTATTGCCAAATCGTTACCGATTCCGCTTTTACCCGCCCGCCTTCTGTGGTTTTTAAAGCTCAGGCCGGGCGGCTGACCGATTCCGCGGGGGGCGGACGGAGCGAGACCACGGCGACAATCAGAATAACTTCGGGGATGATATGGCTGAAACTCACCTTTCCGAACGTGCCGGTTCGCAAGAGCGCGAACTTCTGGGGCATCCGATCGGCCTTGCGGTCTGCTTCCTGACCGAGATGTGGGAGCGTTTTTCCTACTATGGCATGCGCACCATCCTGGTCCTTTATCTCGTTAAATATCACCTGTTCGATGCCGGCAAGGCGAGCATGATCTACGGCGCCTATGCCGGGCTCGTTTACATGATGCCGATCATCGGCGGCTATCTCGCTGACCGTTATCTCGGCAGCCGAAAGGCGGTGACTTACGGCGCGATCCTGCTGGTGGCCGGACACAGCCTGATGGCGGCCCACGGCCCGCATGCCGAACGGTATCTGACCATTGATGGCAACGAATATCAGGTTGAATTCGTTGAAGCGGCCGACAACAAGACGAACCAGACCGAGTTCATCACCATGGACGGCACGCGGTACCGCGTGGATGCGGTGAAGGACGAGAGCGGCCGTTCTGCCGGTATCAACCTTGTGGCCGAGGGGCAGGAAGATCGCCTGATCGCGACTGCGGATTACGACATTCGCATCAAGCAGCATAGCGAATATCTGAGCATCTTCTTCCTCGCACTCGCCCTCATCATCACCGGTGTTGGCTTCCTGAAAGCCAATATCTCGACCATCGTTGGCGCGCTCTATGGCCCCAACGATCCGCGCCGCGACGGCGGTTTCTCGATCTTCTATATGGGGATCAACCTCGGTTCGGTGCTCTCGACGGCCCTCGTCGGTTATGTGGGCGAGAAATATGGCTGGAACTATGGCTTTGGCCTTGCCGGTATCGGCATGCTCTTTGGCCTGCTCGTCTTCCTTGGCGGCCAGAAACTTCTCGAAGGTCGGGCGGAGCCTTCCAATCCGGCGATCCTGAAAGAGAAGTCGCCGATCGGCATCAACAAGGAATGGACCATTTACCTCAGCGGTATCCTGATGGTCGCCCTTGCCTGGTTCCTGATGCATTATCAGGAATTCGTCGGCCAGCTTCTGGGGCTTTCGGGCTTCGTGATGGTCGGTATCCTTGTCCTTTACAGCATCATGAACTGCGAGAAGGAAGACCGGCAGCGCCTGTGGGTCGCCACCTTCCTGATCGTGTTCCAGATGTTCTTCTGGGCGCTGTTCGAGCAGCAGGCGGCAAGCCTGACGCTGCTTGCCGACCAGCAGTTCGATCTCGATTTCCTTGGCATCACCTTCCTTGCCTCGCAGGTACAGCTTCTGAACCCGCTGTTCATCGTGATCTTCGCGCCTGTCATGGCGTGGCTCTGGGTGAAGCTGAACCACAAGAAGCTTGAGCCCTCGACACCGGCCAAGTTTGCCATCTCGATGCTGCTGATCGGCCTTGGCTATGTGGTCTTCGCATGGGGCATGGGGCTCGATGACAGCACCGAGAAGAGCTTCCTCTGGATGGTCTTCATCTATATGTCGCTGACGCTTGCCGAGCTTTGCCTGTCGCCGGTCGGCCTTTCGATGGTGACGAAGCTGAGCGCGCCGCGCATCGTTGGCATGGTGATGGGTACCTGGTTCCTGTTCACCGCGATGGGCAACTATGCGGCCGGCTGGATCAGCTCGCTTGCAGGTGCTGCCGAACACGGCGCTGACGCCGGCCTTCTCGACATGGCGGCAACGATGGATGTGTACACCACCATCGGCCTGATCGCGATCGGGGTCGGGGCCTTCATCTTCGTGATGACGCCCCTCCTGAAAAAAGGTATGCACGGCGTCCATTAAGAGACGCCATGATGCGAAATTCCGGCGGCGGGCCTTCGGGTCCGCCGCTTTGCTTTTTGGAATGCGTCAACTTTGCGTGCGATAAACCAATGTTTACCACGGAAGTAGATGACAGGCTGCTTGCGTGGTTGCTACGCTGCCATCCGAAGTGCCCGAAAAGGGACCTCACAGGGAGGCTAGAAAATGACACGTTGGAAAGCGTCGGCACATCGCCGACTGGCTGGCGGCATTGCCGTTGCCGCCGTGGCTGTGACCCTCGCAGCCTGCTCACCGGAGGGCGAACGTCAGCCCTTCGTCGGGATCGACAAGGACCCGTTCCCGTCCACCTATACCCCGCTTGAAAGCCAGACGACGCTGATCATCAATGCCAACATCTATGATGGCAAGGGCGGCGAGATCGAAGGCGGCGCCATCCTGATGGAAGGCGGCAAGATCAAGGCGGTGGGCCAGTCCATCGCGGCGCCCGATGGCGCAAAGGTGATCGACGCTGCCGGCCGCTGGGTCACACCCGGCATCATCGATGTGCATAGCCACCTCGGCGTTTATCCGAGCCCGAG
Organism: Pseudokordiimonas caeni; assembly: GCF_026719705.1. Classification (GTDB taxonomy): domain Bacteria; phylum Pseudomonadota; class Alphaproteobacteria; order Sphingomonadales; family Kordiimonadaceae; genus Gimibacter; species Gimibacter caeni. The sequence continues at coordinate 898,462 of NZ_JAPPRR010000002.1, forward strand.
CGTGTCGTCGCATTCCGACGGCAACGAGGTCGGCGAGCCGGTGACGGCGGACGCATGGGTCGAGCATTCGAACTGGCCGCAGGATCCGGGCTTCTGGCGCGCAGCTGCGGGTGGCATCACCGCGCTGCAACTGCTGCCGGGGTCGGCGAACCTTGTGGGTGGCCGCTCGGTTACCCTGAAAAACGTTCCCGGCCGCACCGGTCAGGACATGAAGTTTCCGGGCGCGCCCTACGGCATGAAAATGGCGTGTGGCGAGAACCCGAAACGCGTTTACGGCAGCGGCGACAATAATGTGTTGCACCGGCCCTCGACCCGCATGGGCAACGTGGCGGGCTACCGTCAGGCCTGGGCGGATGCCCAGAATTATTCGCGCGAATGGAAGAAGTATGAAGCCGACTACAAGGCCGGCAAGAACGTGCTGCCGCCGAAGCGCGACCTGAAGCTTGAAACGCTCGCAGGCGTGCTGGACGGTGAAATTCTAGTGCATATGCACTGCTACCGTGCCGACGAGATGGCGACGATGATCGATGTGATGAAGGAATTCAATTACCAGATCGCGTCATTCCAGCATGCGGTGGAAGCCTACAAGATCGCCGACAAGCTGGCCGAGAACAAGATTTGCGGCGCCATGTGGGCTGACTGGTGGGGCTTCAAGATGGAAGCCTTTGATGGCATCCGCGAGAATATCCCCTTCATGCATGAAGCCGGTGCCTGCGCTATCGTCCATTCGGATGATGATCTTGGCATCCAGCGCCTCAACCAGGAAGCCGCCAAGGCCCTTTCCGATGGCCAGCGTGCTGGTGTGAAAATAACGAAGGCCGAAGCCTGGCAGTGGCTCAGCCTCAATCCGGCCAAGTCGCTCGGCATCGCCGAGAAGACCGGTTCGCTTGAGGTCGGCAAGGATGCAGACGTGGTGCTGTGGTCGGCCAACCCCTACAGCGTTTACGCCAAGGCGGACGTCACCTTTGTGGACGGCGCCGTGACCTATGACCGCCATGACCCGGCGAAGCGTCCGGTTTCGGACTTCGAGCTCGGCCAGCCCGGTGAAGGAGACATGAAATGAAGATGATCCGTTCCATGCTCGCCCTGTCGCTGCTGACAGGGTTTTCGACCGCAGCGATGGCCGAGAATATCGCCGTGACAGGCGGCACCGCCTACACCAAGGGCGGCTACGGCAAGGTTGAAAACGCAACAGTGCTGATCGCCGATGGCAAGATCCAGTCGGTGACCGCCGCTGGTGCGGTGCCGGATGGCTACAAGGTGATCGATGCCGCAGGCAAGATCGTCACGGTCGGCCTCATGGTTTCCGAAACCACGCTTGGCCTCACCGAGGTCGGCTTCTCGGCCGGGATCGACGACGGTTCGGTCAAGGGCGATACCTCGATCCCGCTGGACGCCACCGATGGCATCAACCCCGACAGCGTTCTCATCCCGGTTACCCGGATCGAGGGCGTGACCCGCGCCTATACTGGCCTTGAAGGCACCAAGGACATGTGGCTTGGCCAGGGGGCGGTGATCCATCTGGGCAACGGCCCCGACCTTGTGGTGAAGCGTCATGCGGCCCTCGGGCTTGAGCTTGACGAGGGTGCAGCCTCCAGCAACGGCGGCAGCCGTGTGGCGCTCTGGTACGCGGTACGCTCCAAGCTCGACGGCGCGAAAACCGGCGGCAAGGATGACAAGGACGACAAGGAAAAGAAAGACGCAAAGCCCGATCCCGAGAAGGACGTGCTGGCCCGTGTCCTGAAGGGCGAGCAGCCGCTTCTGGTGGAAGCGGACCGTGCCTCCGACATCCGCAAGGTGATCGAACTGAAGAAGGCCTACGGCGTCAAGGTCATCCTCTACGGGGCGGCCGAAGCATGGCGTGTGGCCGATGAACTGGCGGCGGCGCAGATTCCGGTGATCGTCAACCCGGTCCAGAACCTGCCGGGCTCGTTCGATACGCTGGGTGCCACGCAGGAAAATGCTGCGCGCCTTCACAAGGCGGGCGTCAAGATCGCTCTTGTCGGGCTTGGTACCGACAATGCGCGCCTTATGCCGCAATATGCGGGCAACGCGGTGGCGAACGGCCTGCCGTGGGAAGCCGCGATGGACGCCATGACGGTGAATCCCGCCGAGATGTTCGGCGTGGCGGACAGCTACGGCACGCTTGAAGCTGGCAAGGATGCTGATGTGGTGGTCTGGTCGGGTGATCCGCTGGAGCTTTCGTCGGCACCCGAGCACGTGCTGATCAAGGGCGAGGAAATCCCGCTCGTGAGCCGCCAGACCAAGCTTGCCGAGCGTTATCACCCGGTGAGCCGCGCGCCTGAATACAAGCGCTGAAGACTGCGGCCTGATCGCGGTATGAAGGAGGGGCTGCTGCGGCGGCCCCTTTTTTGAGCGAGGGAGGAACCATGAAACAGAATGACAGCGACCTGTATGTGAAGCCGGTGCCGGATGAGGACGCGGAAGCTTTCCGTGCCATGCTCGACGAGCCCGAAGTGGCCCGCAACACCGGCAGCATTCCCAAGAATCCGGATATGGCCTGGACGCTGCAGCGTCTTGCCGACCGCCGCCGGATCGAGGCGGAGACCGGCGAGATGGTGGACCGGGGCGTGTATCTGGGTGAGACGCTTGTCGGCATGGCGACCTTCTTCCGCAACAAGGCGGGAGAGATCGAGATCGGCTATCTGGTGCATGCCGACTGGCGCGGTCGTGGCATTGCCACCTATGCCTGCCATGCGGCCATCGCGCTTGCCCGGTCCTTCGGACACACGGGCACGCTTGTGGCGGCTTATGCCAAGGACAATCCATCGAGCGGGCGGGTGCTTGAAAAGGCCGGCTTCAAGCCTGACGGCGAAGGCAGCTTCACCTCGCTCGGACGGGGCGTCGATATCGATTGCTGGCGGATGCGGCTGGAGCCCTGAGGCCCCAGCCCTTCATCAATCCTTCTTGTCTTTTTCCGGTGTAGCCGGCGCCTGCAGCGGGATCGGCGCGTTGAGGCGCTCCAGCACCCTCACCGCATTCACGTTCGTCGGGTCGATCTGCAGGGACTTCTGGTAGTTTGCGATGGCGGCATCCTTGTCGCCGGAGGCGAGCTTGGCTTCACCAAGGCTATCCCAGACATTGGCCGAATTCGGATAGTCGCGGGCATTCAGTTCAAACAGCGTCAGCGCTTCGGCGGTCATGCCCTTGAACAGCAGTTCGTAGCCGACCTTGTTGATGATCAGTTCGGTGGATAGCGTCTGGAAGTTCGGGTCGGCCCGGAAGGCATCATAGCGCGCCAGCGCGTCTTTCGTCTGGCCCGACCGCATCAGCACATAGAGCCGGTCGCCGATCATTTCGAGCGGGTTGCCGAACTGCGGGTCATAGATCGTGGCGATCCCTTGCGCCAGCGTCGGCAGCTGGAAGGGCAGGTGCGAGCCGTTGATCTGCAGGATGATGGTCACATCCTTGCCCTTGCCGTCGCGCGGCACGAAGTGGCGAATGTCGCCAAGCCCTGCGCCACTGGCGCCGAACACTTCAAAACGCGGGGTCGCGGCATATTCGAAAAGGGTGGTGAAGGGCAGGGCGCGATCCCCTTCCATCTCGGGCGTCATCGCGGCCTTCAGTGTCTTTTTCGAGAGGATCTTGCCGGACAGCAACAGACGCATCCAGTCGGCGATCTCTGCCGACGAGGCATTGAGGCCGAGGGTTGCAAACTCGAAGCGCGGCAGGTCAAGGTCACTGCGGCGCTCAAGCGTCAGCCCCTCGGGGCCGGGCGGCAGGGCCTGATAGATTTCGGACCGGTTGGGGATCAGCACCCGGCTGCCGCCATAGGCCGCATCCGTCAGCTGGTAGCGCTCGAAAATCTCGCCTTTCATGAAACCTTCGAACGGGCGGCCTGAGGCTTTTTCGACGACAGCAGCAAGGAGCAGGTCATCGGTGCGGCTGATGGCCGTTTTGGTGCCGGGTTCGAAGACGAGCGGGGCGCGGGCGACCATCAGAACGGCTTCATCGGCGCTCGCAGGCGCACGACCGCCGTTGACGGCGGGGTTGGCATAATCCGCTAGGCCGGACCGGCGAGTCAGCAGGTGCCGGACAGTAATCGCCTCCCATTTGGCAGGCAGCGCCGGCAGCAGCACGCGAATCGAATCGTCAAGCTTCAGCTTGCGGTCCTCGACAAGCTCAAGCACCGCGGCCGCGTTGAAGAAACGGGTCATGGTGGCAAGCGGGAACCGCGTATCGCGGTTCACCGGCACCTGATGCTCGATGCTGGCGGTGCCGAAGGTCTGTACATAGGAAGTTTTGCCGTCCACCAGCACGGCAAGGCTGAGGCCCGGGACGCCATAACGCTCGATCGCGAGGCGCAAGTAAGCGTCCAGTTCGCGGTCCGGCGTTTCGGCGCGGGCAAGGCCGGGCAGCAGGGCAATAGCGCCGAGTACCAGAACAGTTGCAAGGCGAAGGTGGTGGAGAATGGCGGTCATGGAAATTCCCGGTTTGTGCAGGCTTATTGCTGTTGCTGTGCGCGACCCTATCATGCGGCACCCCGCGTGCGATCACTTTTCGCCTCTGACGGACGCATCACGCGCTGGATGGTACGGCCCAGGGCCTCGAAGGTTGTGGCGCGCGGATTGGTGTGGCGCCAGATGAGGCCGATGGTACGCACGGGCGTTGCGTCGGAGAAGGTCGCGACATCGACCCCCGCATCTGCGGCCAGTCCTGCTTCCACGGCCATGCCGGGCAGCAGCGTGATGCCGTGGCCTGCTGCCACCATCTGCACGATGGTGTGGAGACTGGTGCCGGCGAGTGCGGCTTCGGCCGATTTGCCCATCAGGGCGCAGGCTGCGAGTGCATGGTCCCGCAGGCAGTGGCCTTCTTCGAGGAGTAGCAGCTTTTCCTGTGATATCTGGTCGCGGCGGATGGTCTTGCCCGGGGCCTTGCCCGGCGGATAGGCCGCAACGAAAGGATCCTCGAAAAGCGGCATTTCCACGACCTCGCCACATGCGAAGGGCAGGGCATAAAGAACAAGGTCAAGGTCGCCGGTGCGGATCAGTTCGCACAGCTCGGACGATTTGTCCTCGCGCAGGTGCAGCTCGATCCCCGGCAGGTCGGCACGGATCGCCGGCATGATGCGCGGCAGGATGAAGGGCGCGATGGTCGGGATGATGCCAAGGCGAACTATACCGGTCAGCGGATCCTGGGCGGCGGCGGCCATGCTGGTCAGATCCTCCACATCATTGAGGATTTTCTGGGCGCGGCGCACCACTTCCTGCCCGATGGCAGTGAACATCACATTGCGCTTGGTGCGTTCCACAAGCTGTGCGCCGAGAAGACTTTCAAGCTCCTGAATGCCGGCGGAAAGTGTCGATTGTGTGACGTGACACAGGGTGGCCGCTTTGCCGAAATGGTTCGTGCGGTGCAGTGCCGTCAGATACTTGAGCTGTTTGAAGGTGGGCGGAAATATCATCGACTTTACCGATCAGAGTGAGAGGTTCAATTCGTTGGATCGATTATAGGCATGTGCGGCATACTTGCCAACAAGAACACAAGACAAGGGTCGAAGATCAACGACAGCGAAACGACGATCCGACCGGAATTCCCTGCACTTCAGGGTGCAGGGTGATGAAGCGCAGTGCCGAAGTGTCCTGAAAAGGCTTCCTCGCTGGCCACGGCAGGGCCATGGCGCTGCGGCTGTCGCCGAGGCCGCGTCGAACTTTCGGCGCGGCCGAGGGCGGCGGAGGACAGAAATTTGTGCAGCGAAGTATACAAACGCTGCAGCAAAGTGATCCGCTTGCCGGCGCCTGCGTAAGAATCAACAGCCCCCCAGCCGGACCCGTTTGCCCCCTTGCTAGCCCGGGGTCCGGCCCAGCCGGGGCGGCGCGTCACCGGGAAACCGGTGGCGCTGCCGCCCCGGATGCTTTCTCCGAAAAACGCCAGAATTCCAACAGTTTTTGCAAAAAAAAATGGCCGGGTATTAAAACCCGGCCCGAGTCACGACAGCGAGGATATTGCGGTCACGCGAAGCGCGTCCGCAATATGGAGCAAGCGCAAGGAGCGCTCGCTCGCACCTCTAAATTTACATCTATGTATCGCCGGGTCAATGATTCTCTGTGCTGAACAGGGGATTAACCATGTTTAATGTGGCGGAATTGTGCGCATTGCGCGCAATTTCCACTTTGGCGCTACCGGTTGATGAAATTATCCGACATGCGGCAGGCGGCAGGGCCGATCAGCACGACAAAAAGCGCGGGCATGATGAAGAGAATGAGCGGCACGGTCATGATGGCCGGCAGGCGCGCGGCCTTCTCTTCTGCCTTCATCATTCGCTCGTTCCTGAACTCGGCCGAGAGAACGCGAAGCGAGGTGGCAAGCGGTGTGCCGTACCGCTCACTCTGGATAAGGGTGGTGACCACGCCGCGCAGGGCCGGCAGGTCCACCCGTTCAGCAAGATTGAGGAGCGCGGTGCGGCGCTCGGGCAGGAAACCGAGCTCGATGGAGGTGAGGCCGAATTCCTCGGCAATCTCCGGCGAGGCACGGCCCATTTCCTTCGCCACCCGCTGCAGGGCGGTGTCGAGCGTGAGGCCCGCTTCGGCGCAGACGACCATCAGGTCAAGCGCATCCGGCAGACCCTTGCGCAGGGCATCGGTACGCTTCAGCTTGGCGTTCGTCACCAGAAGGTCGGGGAGCTTGTAGCCTGCGAACACCGCACCGATGGAATAGAGCGGATAGAAGGCTTTCTTGTCCGGCAGGACGCCGAGGCCATAGAAGAAGAAGACGGCAAGCAGGCCGAAGAGCATGGGCAGCACCAGCCGCGCCACCTGATAGGTGACAAGCGCCTCGTTCGAGCGGTAACCGGCCTGCACCAGAAGGGCCTGCGTTTTCTTGGCCTGTTCGTTCTGCAGGAGTTTCAGTTTGTCGGCGAGGGCGCGCATCAGGCCGCCCGAATCCGCCTTTTTGACCTGCGACGTGCGGCGCTTGGTGGTCACAAGCCCCGCCTTCAGCATCTCGCGGCGGTCCTGCAGGGCTTTGACACGGCCCTTCATCGGATCGCGGACAAGGGCTGCCTGATAGACGGCGAACATCACCACAAAGGCCACAAGCCCGGTCATGATCGACAGAAGGTCGATCATGTTGATGCCGAGAAGATCTTCAATCGCCTGCACGCTTCACACCTCGAAATTGACCATGCGGGCCATGATGAAGACCCCGACACCCATCCAGATGAGCCCGGCAACAAGGGCGATCGTGCCCTTCGGGTTGATGAACAGCTCCATTGCGTAGCCGGCGTTCACAGACATCAGGAGGCCGAACATGATGAAGGGCAATAGCCCCACAATCCAGGCACTGGCCTTGGCTTCCGATGACAGGGCCTTGATCTTCAGCTTCATGGCATGGCGCTGGCGCAGGATGCCGCCAAGGTTCGCAAGCGTTTCGCCAAGGTTGCCGCCGGTTTCGCGCTGCACCACAAGGCTGATGACGAAGAATTTGAACTCGGCCGTATCCAGCCGGTTGGCGGTATCCCAGAGGGCCTCCTCGAGCGTGCGGCCGACGCGCATCGAATCCGCGATACGCTGGAATTCGGTGCCGGTCGGTGCCGTCAGTTCGCGCCCGATATTGGCGATACATTCGTTGACTGGCAGGCCGGAACGAAGGCCGCGCACCATCAGGTCGATGGCTTCGGGAAACTGGTCGGTGAAGCGCGCGATGCGGCGTTTCATCATCATGCCGACAGTGAAGTGCGGGCCACCGACACCGGCAACCACAGCAAAACCGAGGGCCAGTACGAAATTGACCCCAAGGATGAGCGTGATCAGCAGGGTGCCGAGCGCGATGCCGCCGCAGATCATGGCATAGCGCCCGAGCGAGACGGAAAGCCCGGCGCGCACAAGGCGGGCCTGCAGCTCTTCCTTCTTCGGCATCATGTCGGCAAGAATACCGGCGAGGCCTGTTTCTTCCTGCCCGATGCGGATCGAGCGGCCGGTTTGGGGACCGCCGCGGGCGCCCGTCACGAAGCGGGCCTTGAAGCGGTCGAGCTTGGCCTGCGTTTCCTTGCGCGCCTTGCCAAGGAGCATACTGAAAAGAAGGCCGCCGCCCACCAGCACGAGGAGGGTGAGCCCGATGACGAGCAGCATGATCTGGGAATTCATGGTTTCCATTGCTGCCCCCTTACCCGTTCATCGCGTCCATGAGGGCGCGGCCAAGGCCGAAATATTCTGCCTTCGGCAGGAAGTGGGGACGCACGCCCGTGGATTTGAAATCGCCAACGAGGCGGCCGCTTTCATCCTCGCCCGTGAATTCGAACTTGAACAGGTCCTGCGTGGTGATCACGTCGCCTTCCATACCCACCACTTCGGTGACATGGGTGGTGCGGCGGCCACCGTCGCGCATCCGCTGCACCTGCACGATCAGGTCAAGCGAGGATGAAATCTGTTCGCGGATCGCCTTCGTGGGCAGGTGAAGACCAGCCATGTTGACCATGTTTTCAAGGCGGGTCAGCGCCTCGCGCGGGCGGTTGGCGTGGATGGTGCCCATCGAGCCGTCGTGACCGGTGTTCATGGCCTGCAGCATGTCGATGGCCTCGCCGCCCCGGATCTCGCCGAGGATGATGCGGTCGGGGCGCATGCGGAGGGCGTTTTTCACGAGATCGCGCATGGTGATCTCGCCCTGGCCTTCAAGGTTTGCGGGGCGGGTTTCAAGGCGCACCACGTGCGGTTGTTGCAGTTGCAGCTCGGCCGCATCCTCGATGGTGACGACGCGTTCGCCCTTGTCGATCATGCGCGACAGGGCGTTGAGCATGGTGGTTTTACCCGAGCCCGTACCGCCCGATATAAGGATGTTCAGCCGGCAGGCGCCTGCAATCTTCAGCAATTTGGCCAGGGGCGGCGAGATACTCTTGAAATCGAGCATCTTGTCGAGCGTGATCTTGTCCTTCGCGAATTTCCGGATCGAGATCGAGGCGCCGTCGATGGCCAGCGGCGGGATGATCACGTTCACACGGCTGCCGTCCATCAGGCGGGCGTCGCAGATCGGTGTGCTTTCATCGACGCGCCGGCCGACCGCCGACACGATACGCTGCGCAATATTCAGCAGGTGCTGGTTGTCGCGGAAGGTAACGTCGGTCAGCGACAGCTTGCCCTTGCGCTCGGCATAAACCTGCTTCGGGCCATTCACCATGATATCGGTGACAAGTTCGTCCGCGAGCAGGGGCTCAAGCGGCCCGAGGCCCAGCATGTCGTCAAGGAGCAGCGATACGAGATCGCGCTGCTCGGTGAGATTCAGGTGGATCTTTTCCTGCACCAGCAGTTCGCCCACCACCTCGCCCACCTGTTCGGCAAGCTCGGGGCGTGGCAGTTCGGCGGCGGCCGCAGGGTCGATATGCTCCATCAGGAGCGGCTGGATCTTTTCCTTGGCCTCGAACAGTGTCTGCTTCTTGCGGCCTTCCTTCTCCTTGGCGGCGGAAGGGGCGGCTGTCGTTTCATCACCGATGGAGCCGATCGTCGTTTCCACCTCATTGAGGAGATAGGTGACTATGTCGGCACTTTCCTGTGGGCTTGGCTCCAGCCCGGCGTTGGCTGCAAGCTCGGCCACGAACTTGCTGAGCCGCGTGGTGATTTCAGCCTTCGAGGACATGCGGACTTCGTCCGCGGTCAGCAGTTCGCGCAAGCGCCCTTCGGCAAGGGTCGCCAGATAATCAACGATATCGCCAGACGGGCTCGGAGGGGGCGGCAGATCGGCAGACGGTGTATCGAACACTGGTTCCTGTGGCTCGTCGAGGAGCGCCGAGGCATCGAAGGACGCGGGCGAATCGGACTGTCCGGCCTGCCCCTTGCCGAAGCCGCCGGGACGTCCGAATGTCCGCTGTCTTTTCCCGAATGCCGTTGCTTTCATACCTGCCTACCGTCTACTGCCACAGACGAACCGCCGGTCCATCACCGTTTCAGCAATTTCCCGATCCACGAAGCTTTTTTGCCCTTGCCACTGTCCATGCCTGCATCGAAGCGGCGGGAGAGAGCGGCGAGGGCCTGAGACATTTTTGAGCCCGGTACAGCGTCCATGATCACCGTCCCTTTGCGCGAAGCCATCAGAAGGCCTTTGGCATCAAGCGGTATCGAGATTACGACCGGTGCCTCAATCGAGGTTTCGAAATCCTTTTCCTCCACCTCATTCTGGCCCGGTACGGTCATCGACGCAACCACATGGACCGTCGCATCGGGTTTCACCGACTTGATGTGCGACATCAGGCGGATACAGTCGCGGGCCGAGCGCAGGCTGAAATCGGTGACGAGGACGATATCGGTCGCGGAATGCAGGATATCCGAATGATCGGCGAGCGCGCCGCGGGGCAGATCCACCACCACAGTCCTGTAGTTTTCCGAAAGCGCCTTCACGAGATGATCAAGGGCGCCGGCGTCGGGTTCGCGCAGCGAGCCGACAGGCGCCTCGGTGCCGAGGATCGACAGATTGTCGATGGGCTTCACGACCGCGCGCTCAAGGAACAGGCCGTCCACCCGGCTCGGATTCTCAAGCGCATCGGCAAGGCCACGGCCTGGCTCCAGATCGAAAAGGAGTGCGCTGACACCGAAATAGAGGTCCATGTCCAGAAGGACGGTCTGTTCGCCGCCCCGGGCGCGGTCCCATGCGAGGTTCGCGGCGATGGTGCTGGCGCCAAGGCCGCCGCGCACGCCGATCACCACGATCTGGTGTTTGTCGCCGGGGGCTTTCTGGGCGTGCACCGGTTCTTCTTCCGCCACGGCAAGCGCATTGAGCGCCGAGACCACGGCGTCCCGCAACTGGGCGGGATCAAGCGGCTTGACGAGATAGTCATGCACACCGGCCCCGATAAGATCGCGGTAGAGCGTCACGTCATTCAGGGTGCCGAGCGCCAGAACCATGGTTTCCTGCTGGCAAACTTCGGCCAGGGCCTGCATGTCGGCGCGGGGGTCGACCGATTCCGAAAGGTCGACGATCAGGAATTCGGGCACCGGCATGGCACCAAGCGCACGCACGGCACCGGCAATGCCGCCCCCGAAAATCATGTCGACCGCAAGGCCCTGCTCGCCCGCGATGGGGGCAAGGAGCTTGCCTGTCAGGTCATCGCATACCCAGGCGCCGAACTGTTCGCGCTCGAGGGCCGCTTTCTTGTTGCCTGCTTTCTGCATCTCACGCCTTCCCTAGTTGCCGAACAGCGAGCCGAGCGCGCGCGAAATGGCGCTGGTGTTGCCACCTTCTGCTGCTGCCTGCTGATGGGTCTTCGCCCGACCGGTTGCCTGCGGGTTCGGGTGGGTGCCGTCAGGCTTCCTGCCGCCAACCAGATCAGCGGGGTCCGCCACCATCAGCGCGAGGTTGGCGTTGGTCGCACAACCGAAGCCCGACGAGGTATTGTTGAATTGGTTATCGCTTTTGGTATCGACCCAGTTGTTGCACGAGGGCGGCGTGACGACATGCCGCTCCACATAGAGAACAAGGTTGCCGGACGCCGGCGTCTCGCCGAAGGCGGCAAAACCCTGGATTTCAAGGCCGCGGCCGCGGACAAAATCGGCAATTGCACCGATGCGGTCGGGGGATGCGGCGGCGGCGCCGTCCAGGAAAAGACGGTCGCCGTAGCCTGCCTTGATGCCATCGAGGAAGGCACCGAGGGCGACATAGGTGACGTTCGACGGGGTTGCCGTGCCGTCGCTTTCCGCGCTGATCACATGGGTCAGGCGGACCATCTGCACTTCGGCCCTGACGGGCGCGTCGATGGCGTGGGGAACCTGTTCCTGACCGCAGGCGGCCAAGGCCAAGAGCGAGCCGGAAATCATTCCGAGGCGGGCGGTTTTACGGATCATGGTCATCTCCTTGTCCCTCGCTCACTCAATTGATCTGGAAGCCGGCGCGTTCCTTGCGGGATACGCCGGTCTGCTGGTCCATCGGGGCAGCCTTGTCGCCGGGCTTGGCAATATAGGCCTGGCCGCTGGTGATACGGTCGAGATCGCCCTTGGCTTCGAAGCCGTCGGTCGGCAGCACGATCTGGCGGTCCGATACCGGCTCCACGAGATAGGGCGTGACGACGATCAGAAGCTCGGTCTCGCTGCGGCGGAAATCGTCGCTCTTGAAGAGGGCGCCAAGGATCGGGATATCGCCGAGGCCCGGATATTTGGTGGCGTCCTGCGTGGTGCGGTTCTGCAGAAGGCCCGCAATCGCGAAGGATTGGCCGCTGCCAAGTTCGACGGTCGTCTGCGCCCGGCGGCTCGAGATAGCCGGCACGCTGATGCCGTTGATATCGATGGCGCCGGCGGTTGAAAGTTCGCTGACCTCGGGGGCGACGGTGATATTGATACGGCCGCTATCGAGCACGGTCGGCGTGAAGGCGAGCGACACGCCGAACTGGCGGAACTGGATGCCGAAGGCGCCACCCGTGGAGCTCGGCACCGGGATCGGGAATTCGCCACCGGCAAGGAAGCTTGCCTGTTGGCCCGACTGGGCGGTCAGATTCGGTTCTGCCAGCACGCGCAGGAAACCGTTCTGGTCGAGCGCGTCGATGGCGAAATTGAGGTCAATCCCGTGGGCGTCATAATTGAATATGGTGCGGGTGCCCGATTGCGGGAAGGCGAAGGACTGTACCGGCAGGCCCGTCACCGGGTCGGCAATGGTGCTGACATAATCGGCACCCTGCGCGATCCCGAAGAGGAAATCGGTCCCGAAAAGGCTTTCCCAGTTCACGCCGAACTGCTTCATCGCGGAACGCGATACCTCGGCGATCCGGACACGCAGGTTGACTTGCGTGGGCTGCACCACACCGATCCGGTTAAGGATGGTGAGCGAGCCGCTGCCGAACGAGGTGGCGAGGTTTTCAGCGAGGGCTGCTTCCTCGGGGCTCGATACCGTGCCTTCAAGAATAAGGCTGTTGCCGAGGATGGCGGTTGCGACCCGGTATTTCGGCAGCATCCGCTTGAGGGCCACATTGAGCGTTTCCAGATTCTGGGTCGTCTCGATCTGTGCCGAATAGATGGTGCGGTCTTCGCTATCGAGCGCGAAAAGCGAGGTTTCGCCGCGATTCTTGCCAAAGACATAGACGACGCGAGGCGATTTCACCTGGATATCGGCAACGGTCGGATCCGCCACGAAAATCTCGGTCGCGGGACGGTCGAGCCGGATAAGGCGGCCCCGGCCGATTTCGAGCGAAATCTTTGAACCGGCCGCCGGGGAGACGATCGAGGCACCATGCTGGCGCTCGGTCTGGTCCCCGTCGGCGAGGACAGGCAGGGCCATGAAGGGCGCAACAAGCGCGGCCTTGCATACCAGTTTAAGGGTGGAGAGCCGGGTGCGCATCAGTTGGCTCCTTCATCGTCTGCCGGCGCATCGCCGTCGTTGATTTCCTGGCCGCCCTCTGTCGGCGTGCCGACAAGCGAAGCGCCGCCCGAGCCTGTGCGTTTCACCGGCATGTTCTGGGTGGTATCCAGCGGGACCATCCGGGTGACATTGCTGCCGCGATAGACGGTGATGATGTCGTCGTTGGCAACATCGCCCATCTTGGGCATGAAGTTGCCGATATCCGAATCGACGGCATAAGAGCCGCTCACGTCGCGGGGCTGGTCGCCGTCAGGTACGCCGGCGGCGGCAAGACTGCGCAGCGACAGTGACAGATCGCCGATTTCATCAAGCACCAGAATACGCTCAACCATCGCTGGCGGTAGTTCAACCGTCACCGAGCTTGGCGCTTTCTTCTTCTTGCCGTCGGCGGGCTTTGCCTCGCTCGAATCGTTGAGGGCCAGCAGGCGGACATTCTCCATGACCGTTTCGCTTACCGTATGCATGCGGCGAATCTGGCGCCCATTTTCATAAGCCGTGCGCTGTACATCATGGGTCAGGATCACGTCGACACGGTCACCCGGACGGGCGAAGCCGCCGACGCCTGTGTAGTTGTTGACCTGCACAGTGGTGGCGCGCATGCCTGGTGTGAGGGCAGCGGCGACATAGCCGCGTTCGCCGGGCGCTACGATCGAGCTGCGGGTGATGGGCTCGCCTGCCGCGAAACCGACGCGAACAACCTTGCCATTTGTCGTGTCGCGGTCGCGCAGTTTGGCCTTTTCTTCCTCGGTCTTGGCTTTTTCGATGTCTTTCTGCGCGGTTGCAGCTTTTGTGCTGCCCTTCGAGATGTAATTGGCATCGATGCCGCTATCCGGCCAGTCGCGCCAGACCACATCGGCAGCGCCCATGATCGTGCCGGGCGGCAGGTCGCGCGCGGCGACCAGAACCTGCACCTTTGGCGCTTCCTGGGTGGGCCGCTGGGTCTGTCCTGCCAGATAGGACCGCGTGGCCATTACCACAAGAAGCACACCCAGTGCCGCGACGGCCAGAAACAAGATCGCGCGGATATTCATGATAGGAACCTCCTCGGTCCGGCATGCCGGGGAGCACCTGCCAGTGCTCCTTCAGCCTTTGCCGCGCTGCCATGACCGCCCCCAAGGCCATCATATCGCACGGATATTGCCGAAATCATGCGCCCCATATAGTTAACATTGCGTTGGGAATTAGCTAAAAAGCGCGCGAACATCGCCGATCTCCACCCATAAGCCTGCACAGGCGATGGCAACGCCGTATGGCACTTGCGCCGCCCGTGGGTCCACGGCCACACCGGAGCGACGCATCCAGGAACGGACCACCATCACCAGTGCCAGAAGGCCGCCTGTCATCGCCATCACGAAGGCGAACAGGAAGGCTTGGCCGCTGCCCACAAAAAGGGCGGTCGCCGCAATCAGCTTCACATCCCCGCCTCCCATCGCACCGGCTGCGAAAAGCGCCAGGGTGACGAGGAAGAAAGCCGCTGCCACGGCGACAGGGATGAGGAAAGCTTCAAGGGCGGACACGCCCGATAGCCAGTTCAGGAAAGCGTAGGGGAGAAAAAGCAGCGCCAGAACAAGGATCAGCCTGTTCGGAATGCGCCGCTCGCGAATGTCTCCGAAGGCGGCGACCAGCAAAAGAATGCCGACCGCTGCCAGAAGGAGAAGCTTGGATATGATAATCCCGTCCATGCCTGCCTGATTTCCCCTGACGGGGACCGGCCTGCCCTTTAGGGGGCTTGTTCCGGTCCTCAAGGAAAAGGCCGCCGGAGACCTTTATCTCCGGCGGCCTTCCGTTCTTAAGCGAAACGCATTGCCTGATGCGCCGGCCGATTATTACGGCGTGGCGGGCGGAGTTGCGGCTTGTTCACCCGCGCCTTCGATCTTGCTGCCGACGTCACCGAAGAGATCGTCGAGAGCAGTGCCAAGGGCGGTCAGGGTGCCGACGAGCACAACGGCGATCAGGGCGGCGATAAGGCCGTATTCGATTGCGGTTGCGCCGTCTTCATTCTTGCGAAGTTTACGAATAAGTTTGGTCATGTTTGGTCTCCAGCTGCCAAGAT
The DNA here is from genome assembly GCF_026719705.1 of Pseudokordiimonas caeni. Lineage (GTDB taxonomy): Bacteria > Pseudomonadota > Alphaproteobacteria > Sphingomonadales > Kordiimonadaceae > Gimibacter > Gimibacter caeni. Next base: position 913,805 of record NZ_JAPPRR010000002.1, read on the forward strand.
TGGATAGCCCCACTATGCGGGGGAGAATTAAACAAAAGGTTAATGCGTTTAAAAACCCCCCTTCGATATCAAATAGTTAGCCAGCATTTAGTGTAAATAACAAGGAAAATTTTAGGCAAATTGGTTAACCATTACGAACTAAGGAGAATTGAGGCCGGGCTGGTGAAGGCGGAATCAAATCAAGGCGAATGACCAGGGCTGGCCGGGGCAGGCCAAAATGCTGCGGTTGGAAACGGGCCGGCAATTCGCGCGCGACTCGGTTCTTATTTGTGCCTATCTGGCGGATAGAACGGGAGAATTGCCTGCTGCTGCAGGCGGTGATTCGCGAAAAGAAGGGGAAAGAATCAGGGCAGGACCGTCTGCAGCGAGCCGATCCGCGGGCGGAAGAAGGCGATGCGGTGCAGGGTCGTTTCACCGAACACATCGAAGATGAGCGGTTCGTATTTGTAAAAATACTCGGTGATGATCACCGTTTCATTCGGATTGACCACAAGATCATGCGGCATGGTGATATGATCACCTTCTTCCCCGAGCGTGCTTTCAACGGCAAGCGTGCCGGAGCCCTCCCGCTGCCAGAAGATGCTGGGCGTTTCGCCCTCCACCTCGCTGATGGCGCTGATAATCATCTTTGATTCAGCGGCTACCGGGTAGGGTGTCATGATCTGGGGGACGGCCTCGAAAATGTCGGTGACGACGCTTTCGTAAATCTTTTCGTCCCGTGTGGTGAGATCGGCGATCGCCACCACCGTATGCTGCATCTTCAGGTGCAGCAAAAGATAGTTGCTGGCTTCGAGTGTTCCAGACGCGAGCGTGAGGTAAAGCGGGATGCTCAGCGCCGTTTCGGTCAGGATCGAGGCGCCTTCCTCCGCGCGCAGGCGGCGCAGCAAATTGCGGGTACGTTCAATAAGGTTCATTGCGCACCGCCACGGCCGCTTCCGCGGGGAGGGCCTTGGCGATCCAGGGCATCATCCCGGTCAGGCTCTCCACGCTATATTCCACCCGGTAAAGCACGATGTCGCCAGCGTTGCCGAGGCCGACCGTGCCGACATCCTCGTCCCATTCGCCATTGCCATTGATATCGGTGAAGGGTTCACCTTCATCGTAAACCTCGTTGGCATTCTCGTCGAGATAGGGTTCGGGCTCGCCGATGTCCTCGAAATTTTCATAGACGAGGGTGCTGATTTCAACCGCGTCCATATCCACCCGGCCGAAGGTCTGGGTGGCAATCATCTCGCGGACGACATCGTCGCGCGATACACCTTCGGTCTCGTTCCCGGTGATGCCGAAACGCGAGGCCTTGAGCACCGCATGCTCAAGTGCCGATGCGACAAAATAATAGTTGGCGATTTCGAGCGTGCCGACGATCAGCGACAGGACCACGGGCAGCGCCAGCGCCATCTCGATGGCGGCGACGCCGTCGTCCTGTCGCTTGAGGGTCGAAAGGGTGCGGCGAAGCCGGATCATTGCGAAAGCCTCAGGTTAGAAAGCTGCTTGCCGATGGTGTCAAACACTTCGGCCAGTTCTGCATCATCCGGCGCATGATAGTAGAAACTCGTGTTCGATGCACAGTTCCGGTACAGCGATTTGGTCTGGCTGTTCGGCGACGAGCCAAAGGTGATCGTATAGATGATGATGCCTTCGGTTTTCATGTCTGCACATGTGTTGGCCAGTTTGGCGTCCAGAATGTTCTGGCCGTCCTGCAGGCTGTACACGCCCATGTCGTTGAGGCGGCCGTAGGCAGTGAAGTCCGATCCGCTAGGGCCAGCCGTGCTGTTCGACGTGGTCCTCAGCTTACTGCCATCCATATAATAGCGGACGTTCCAGTCATAAAACTGGTTGGCGCCGTCCGTCAGCAGCACCACAACCTTGTTCATGAAGGGCGTGTTGTAGGCAAGCGGCAGGTTCGCGGGGGAATCCCCACCCCAGAGGCCGCGCCAGGCGGGGCTGATCACACGCCATCCCCATACGAGGCCAAGGTTGCTGGTCGTGCCGCCCCGGTGCCAGGGCAGCATCTCGTCAATCGCCGCAAGGACGGTTGCCTTCGAGGCAACAAGGGGCGTGATCGCCGGGCCGCAGCCGAGATTCGGACCGCGCCCGTTGTTTTGCGCATCATTCCCTTCATTGAGGAAATATTTGCCCGACCAGGGGTTCCACATATTGTCCGAGCTGTTGGCCCAGAAGAAAGCGGTGAACGGCGCGTCGGTCGGCGTCTCGTCGGTTTCGTCGCCGTCGTCCTCGCGGGCCATCACGCAGCCCTTCCATGATGACGGGGAGAACTGCCCGTTTGCAATATCGTTCCGGCTTTGCCATGTCAGCCAGTCGTCATGCTCGGAACCGATATTGACCATCGCCGAATAGGGCACAAGGCCGACCCACAGGTTGGGGTTGGTGTCGTTATCGCCGTAAACGGTTTCCACGAGGTCGGCGGCGGCATTTTTCATTGCCGTGATGGCGGTGCCGCGCATCGAGCCCGTGTTGTCCATCACAAGCACCAGTTCCATCCCGCGGGTTTCACGGGTGATCTCGGTGCTCGCATTGACGTTGATCTTGTCGTAACCGAACAGCCGCATGAAGGTGGTGGCGACCTTCGCCGAACCGGTCACCGAGATGACCTTGTTGTTCTCGGAAATATTGATATCGAAATCGGGATCGATCGCCACGCTGCCGGCGGCGGCCATGTTGGCATAGAAGAAATCGTTGGCGTCCGATTCCATCTGATCTTCATACATGGCGTGACCGGCAGCAAGGCCGGCGGAATCGAGTGACTTCTGCAATATGTCGTGCACATAGAACATGCGGGTAGCGTCGATCGCGAGCCCGGCGGCGCCGATACAGGTGATGATCCCGCTTGCGATGATCGGCATCATACTGCCGCGTTCGTCCCGCCTGAGCGACTTGAGCTGCCTGCGAAACGAATACCGTTTCAACTCTGCCATGGTTTGTCCTGCCTTTTCGGGCCTCCTGCCAGAGAATCCCGTTCCGTCAGTCTGGTGCAGCAACCGGAGGACGTAAAGGAACGAATATAATTGTAATCAAATACGATTGGTTGGGAAGGATTCGATGAGGTAATCGACTGTCATGTCTCAGGAATTTCTTCGGTGATGAAGCCCTGGGACTGTCCTGTCAGTTGAAAGCCGCCCTGGTCGCCAGCAAGGAAAGCGTCGACGGGCAGAATCGGCTTGTACTGATACTGGATTTCGACCGAGACAAGGCGGGTGTTGTCGGCCGGATCAACAGGGGCGGTCACGATGATCGCATTCAGGTTTTCCGGTGAAAGGCCGATGAGCGCGTCTGCCGCTGTTGCAGAGACGTCCTCGGTTGTCGCATCGTAATTGACGAGCGCGTAGCGGGTGGCTTCCTGTGCGGCGAAGGAGATGATGCTTTGTGTCATCGCCATGCGGGCCACTTCCACCATGAAAATGATCATGGCGAGATAAATCGGTAAGGTCAGCGCGAATTCGATTGCCGCGACCCCGCGCTCATCATGCAGGAACGCGGACGGTAATTTTTTTTCGGCCTGCTTGGTCAATTCAGCCTCGCTACAACGTCTTCCTTGAGGTGGATGTCATCGGCGATGCCCATGATGTTGAACATCATCGGGTATGTTTCACTGATGGCAACCTTGATATAGGCGGCGCGGAGCGTTGCGTCGGGGCAGCTCAGGTCTTCGCCTTCCTCGCTGGTGCATTCCACGTCCGTGTCGTCATCGGGGCACCGGCAATACATGGAGACATCAATCTGCCTGTCACCGGCGGCAGTTTGGGCTGGAGCCGCCTTTTCCACGGCATTGATGATGGCGGTAAAGTCGCCGCTTTGCGGCTTGCGAACGAGGGCATATTGCATGCCGGAGCGCGCTGCGTTCGCCAATCCCATATTGTGGGCGGCAAGGAGGCCATAGTCGAACACGCCGAGACCTACGATCAGCAGGATCGAAAGGATCATGCCGGTTTCAACTGCGATGGCGCCTTTCTCGTCGCGCCGTAGCCTGCGGATCATGGCCTTCATCAGTCGGGAGCTTTCCTTTTGCATGTCGATCACTCCACCAGTTGGACCCGTTCCTGCCGCTGCAGGGCACCCAGGCCGAGAGCAGCACAGGCTTCCTCGCTGTTTCCGAGGTTCGATACTCCGGCAAATTCGATCTTCTGCGACACGACCAGAAGACATGCGTCTTCTGTGGATGCACCGCCCGTGAAGCTGACCTTCGCGCTTGGCGCATAGATGGCACCGTTCAGGTTCATCGTTGCCCCGCCGTTGAATTTCAGAAGCGAGTTGGGGTCGTTATTATACCTGTCCTGGAAGAAAAGAATGCTGTTCCAGTCGCCGGATGTCGGGGCGGTCAGGTCGATGGTCGCGCCACCATTGATGGTCACAGCACCTGTCTTGTAGCTGCCCTGCGAACTAAGGATGATCGTGACACCTTCACCGAACATCTCGGCCCCTGCGTTAGCGATGAAGTCCGCCGCCTGATTGCCGGTCGTATACAGGTGATACACACCGGGCTCGAAAGTCACATCCGTGCCTTGCACAACGATATCACCGCAGTAAACGCCGGGCGACAGGGTGTCAAAGTCGTTTGCCGTAACCTTGTCGGTATAGTCGCAACCCGACACGTCAGGCGCCACGAGGTCCTCGTAGGGGTCCTTGGAGGCCGCGGCATAGGGCTCGATCACCGGAATGGTGACATTTTCCTCATGCTGGATATTGATCTCGCCCACCGCCTGCAGCGAGTTCGAGATCAGCTCGGCGTTGCCTGTCACCCGCACGGCGGGGTTGGCGGTGCTGTTGGCGATGGCACCGCAGTCGGCGGTCACGTCTGAGGTGCCGACAAAATCAAGCGCATATTTGGCGCTCGGGTCCAGTGCGATGATGCAGTTCTGGCCAATCTTCAAGGCCGCCGCGACCGCGCGACCGCGCACTGTCAGCGTGAATTCACCACCAATGAAGGAATAAAGCGCTGACACGAAATGGAGCGGGGCTTCGCGTGCCATGACAGCTTCAACATAGCCGTTACTGCCTTCAAATTCGCCGTTCAAGGGCGGCATGCTGAGCGTCAGGGTGTCGCGGGCGGGGTCGAGGCCGTTCTGGTTCAGGAAGTGTTCGACCTGATCATCAAGATCGGCGTCCTCGAAATAGGTTTGAGAATGGGCGCCATCGATGGCGGCCATGTCGGCAAGGTTCTGGACTTGCCGCCGTTCCATATACCAGTAGGACAAATCAAGCCCGAGGCCGGCAAATCCCAAGATGAGCGGCATCATGATCGCCGTCATCGTGAGGGTGCCGCCTGAATCAGCCTGAAGAAATTTATGAAGCCATACCGAACTGGATGGTCTATTTAATACTTGATACATTGCCTGCCTCAAAGCTCAACTGCCATTGCGCTTGATCGGCCGATATTAGGTTCATCATCTTGCAATGAAGTAAACAGATCGTAGCAATTTTTTCCAAAATTGGGGAATCCGCTAAAAATGAATACTTGCCATATACATTCGGGTGACCTTGGGTTGAGTGGCTCGCTTTCGGAGCGTCTGGCCGCTGCCCGCCCCCTGCGCCGCACGGCACCGCAGGGCTTTGCGCTGGCGTTCGCGACAGCGGCGGACGGCGCGCAGATTCGTTATGGCCTTGCGCCGGCGCTGCGGCCGGAGGCGCGCGGCACCGTGCTTTTCGTGCCCGGCCGCACCGAATTCATCGAAAAGGCGTTCGAGGACATGCATCTGTTCCATAGCCTTGGTTATGCCGTGGCCGGGATGGACCTGCGTGGGCAAGGCTTGTCGCATCGTGAATGCACCGACCGTGAGAAACATTATGTCACGAGCTTCGACAAGCATATCGGCGACATGGACGTGGTGATTGATGCGCTGGTTGCCGCCGGGGCGCCGGGGCCGTTTCTTCTGGCGGCACATTCGGCGGGCAGCCATGCCTCGCTGCGTTATATGCATGATCACGGGACCCGGATCGACCGGGCCATCACGGTTTCGCCCATGGTACGGATTTTCTCTGGCGGCCTGCCGGTTTTCATGATGCGGGGCCTGGCCGGCCTGATGTGCCGGATGGGCAATGAAAACGGCTATGTGCCGGGCCATGAGGCGTTCAAGGAAGGGCGCTGGGGCTGGCGCGCGAAGCTCACCCACGATGACGAACGTTTCTTGGACGAAGACCATTTCATCCAGACGGTGGACCGCGACCTTGCTGTTGGGGGTGCCACGTGGCGGTGGCTCCTTGAGGCCGTGAAGTCAACCGATGTCCTGAACAGCCCCGGTTACCCCGAAGCGATCATGAACCCGGTGCTGATGCTGCAGGCGGGCGAGGACCAGATCGTTGATAACAAGGCAATGAGCGCGTTTGCGGCGCGGATGCCCAACTGCCGACTGGTGCGCATCGAGGGCGCGATGCATGAGATGTACAAGGAAACCGACCGGGTACGGGCCGAGCTCTGGGCCGCCATCGTCGATTTCCTTGATCTTGGCGGCGAGTTTCCCTCATAGGTCCTGTTGACAAAGCTCGGCAAAAACGGTCCAAAGCAGGTCAGCTTGCCGATGCGAACCCATGTTCCCGCAAACAGACCTTCCGTGCGGGGACGTCGGCTACCCCAGATTGGGGACCACCTGCCGGACCATCACGGCGAAATATTACGAGACGTGACATGAAGGCACAGAAACTCTGGCGACAGGTGCATCATTGGGGCTCGCTCCTCATCATGTTGCCATTCGGGGTGGTGGTGATCAGCGGCCTTTTCCTCATGCTGAAAAAAGACATTATCTGGATTCAGCCACCGACCCAGGCAGGTGTCGCCGCCAGCGCTGTTCCAGCCTTGAGCTTCGAGGAACTTTTCGCTGCCGCACAAAAGGTCGAGGAACTCGACCTCGAAAACTGGCGCAGTCTGCAGCGGGTGGACGTCAAGCCGGGGGACGGGATCGTCAAATTCGTCGCTGCCAACAATTGGGAAGCACAGATAGATACCGAAACCGGTGAAGTCCTGCAGGTTGCCTACCGGCGCTCGGACATTATCGAATCGCTCCACGACGGCTCTTTCTTCGGAGACGGCGCCAAGCGCTTCATCTTCCTGCCGGGCGGGATTGTCATGCTCGTCCTCTGGGGTACCGGGATTTATCTCTTCGTCCTGCCCTACATCGTGCGCGCGCAGAAACGGCGGCGACAGGCCGCTGTCGGGCATAACAAAGCGCAGTCATAGCCGGATTAGCGGTGACCATAAGGGCTAGCTCTGGATCGAGGGCCCGACCGCGCAGGACCTTTGGCAAACAAGGCCTAGCGGGCGAGAAGGCCACTGACCGGGGCGAGAAGCGCCGGGTCGCCCAACGCCAGAAGACGGCCACCGGCCCAGTCGTTGCCGCCTTGCCAGTCGCTTGCGTGGCCGCCGGCTCCCCGGATGACAGGGATGAGGGCCGCCATGTCATAAATCTTCAGGCCCGCTTCAGCGACGATATCCATATATCCAAGTGACAAGATGGCATAGGCATAGCAATCGAGGCCGTAGCGCACGAGGCGGCATTCGGCTAGAAGCCGGTCATAGGCTTCGCGGTCCGTGCCCCTGAACAGGGCTGCGTCGGTCGTCGAAAGGGTGGCTTCCCTCACATCTGCGCAGGGGCGGGTGCGGATTTGCTGGCCGTTGAGGAACGAGGCGCCCGGTGTGCCGAGATAGCGCTCCTTGAGGTAAGGCTGGTCGATCACGCCGATGAGCGGTTCGCCCTCGTAGAGAAGGCCGATCAGTGTGCCCCATGTAGGCAGGCCGGAGATGAAGGCACGGGTGCCATCGACGGGGTCAAGCACCCAGGTGAAGGGGGACCGGGCTTCCTTCACACCGTGCTCTTCGCCGATGATGCCATGATCGGGGTAGCGCGCTTCGATGAGGGCGCGGATGGCTTCCTCGGCGCCCCGATCGGCAATCGTGACGGGATCGAAACGATTGCCGTCTTCCTTGTTGACGATATCGAGCGGGCGGCGGAACCAGTCCATCGTCACTTTCGCGGCGGCGTCGGCCGTCTCCCCGGCGAAGGAGGCAAGCTCCTGAATGAGTTGGGCGGGCGGGGATGCGGTCATGGGGCGGCTCCGGGCTTGGGGCGTCACAGGGCGGTGACTTGATTTCGCCTTCTCTATAGATCACAAGGGTGGCCACGGGAACAATGAGTTACAAAATGCGTGAAACGGACATCCTGATCATTGGCGGCGGTATCGCAGGGACGGGCGCCGCCTATTTCCTGTCGCGGCATGCACGGGTGACGCTTGTGGAGGCCGAGGCGCAGGCAGGATATCACACGACCGGCCGGTCGGCGGCTTTCTATGCGGAATCATACGGCGGGCCGAAACTGCAGCCGTTGACGACCGCATCGAAGCCCTTTTTCGTGGCGCCGCCCGAAGGCTTCACCGATGTGCCGTTGGTGACCCCGCGCGGCGAGATCCATCTGTTTCGCGAAGACGAGCGGCCAGCCGCCTTGAAAGCATTTGCCGACATGCAGGTGGCCTTGCCTGCTGTGCGCATGATCGGCCATGAAGACACGCTAGCCCTTGCCCCCTTTCTGGATGGCAGCCGGTTTGCGGGCGCGATCCATGATCCGGAATGCCGCGACCTTGATGTGGCAGCGCTGCATCAGGCCTATCTGCGCAGCATGCGGAAGGCGGGCGGGGATATCCTTCTGGACGCGAGCGTTGAAAGCCTGCGCTATGAGGGTGGACGCTGGATTGCCGCGACGCGGATAGGTGAGGTTGCGGCACCTGTTGTCGTGAATGCGGCGGGTGCGTGGGCCGACAAGGTGGCGGGAATGGCGGGGCTTGCCCCTCTCGGCATCATGCCGCTCCGGCGCACCATCGTGACCATCGAAAATCCGGGGCTTGCCGGATTCAGGCGCGAGGCCCCGGTGATCATGGACTTGCAGGAAAGCTGGTATTTCAAGCCGGAGGGCGAAGGCTTCCTCCTGTCGCCCGCTGATGAAACACCGAGCGAGCCGTGCGATGCCCAGCCGGAGATGGAGGATATCGCGCTTGCCATCGATCATTTCGAAAAGGCGGTCGGCGCGAATGTTGCGAGGTTGCGGTCTAAGTGGGCGGGGCTCAGGAGCTTTGCGCCTGACCGTGCGCCGGTGATCGGCTTCGACCCGCGCGCTGAGGGCTTTTTCTGGTCGGCAGGCCAGGGCGGCTTCGGCATCCAGACATCGCCGGCATGGTCGGAAACCGCCGCCTGCCTTGTGCGCGGTGCGGCGCTGCCTGATGATTTTGTGGCGGCGGGGGTGGACCCCGAGGTCTATGCCCCCGCGCGGCTCATATCATAGTGAAGGCGCGGAAGGGCGTCAGCCCTTCGCCTTGATCTTGCCGGATACCCAGATCAGCACAACGGCACCGACGGTGGCGGTGATCAGTTCACCGATGAAGCCGCTGGCCCCAAGGCCGATCAGGCTGAACAGGAAACGGCCGACAAGGCCGCCCAGAAGCCCGAGGATGATATTGACGATGATGCCGTAGCCGGCACCCTTCATGAACTGCCCGGCCAGAAAGCCGGCAAGCCCGCCGATAAGAAGTGCATAGATCACTGGATATCCTCCCCCTGGTTAAAATCCGTGATGGATTGCGATCAGTGACGACCGCCGAGTTCGCGGTGCATTTCCTCGTTCCGGTACTGGCTGAGGCTATAGACCGCCCAGATTGCCGCCACCGGCCAGCCGATCAGCGTGAGCCACAGGATCAGGCAGAAGATGCCCTGAAACGGACGGCCGATTGTGAAAAAGACCAGCGGTGGAATGAGGATAGCGAGCAGAAGCCGCATGGATTGTCTCCTGACTATGATGTTGCTGTCGTGTGATAACAGGATGCCCTCAAGTGCTTGAGGGCGCAAGAGGCTTGCCTTTCGGCGCGGAGCCAATAAGATTCATAAGAATGTCATAAAAAAGCACTGAGTTGATCGGGGGGAAAATGATCAATCTGATGCGGCGTGTCCGCTTGCTTTACCGCATCTGGGCCATGTCTGGCCTTGGTATTCTCGGTATTTTCACAATGATCGTCCTATATAACTGGGCGATCGAGGATCTTCTTAAAGGCGCCGGCAAGGTTGCCGTTGATCTGTTCGATCAGGACAAGATCATTGTTTACGGCGTTACCGCCGTCATGGTCGGCCTGATTTCCTTGCTTGGCTATCTGATCACCCAGAGCTTTCTGCGCCCGCTTGCAGCGCTGGAGGAAGACCTTCTGGCACTCGCCGAAGGGCGGATCGACAAGGAAGTGGACGGGACCAGCCAGCGGGATGCGCTTGGCGGCATGGCGCGAGCGGTTGAAAAACTGCGCCAGCGCGCGCTTGAAGCAGACCGGCTGGCAGCCGACGCCGAAGCCATGCGCGAGGAGCGCGAGGCCGAGGAACGCGCCCAGCAGGAAATGGAACGTGCCCGCGAGGAGCGTGACCGGCTCGCCAAGGAAGCGGAAGCCAAGGCCCGCGCCGAGGAAGCCCGCCGCCTGCAGATGCAGCTTGCAGACTCGTTTGAAGGCGAAGTCAGCCATGTGATCGAGGCGCTGGCAACGGCCGTGACCGAACTGCAGTCGGCATCGGAAACGATGGCAAGTGCGGTCGGCGAAACCCAGCGCGAGGTTGGCACGGCTGCGGGCGCGAGCGATCAGGCACGTGACAATATGGGGCAGGTGGCATCGGCTGCCGAAGGCCTGTCGTCCGCCATCGGGGAAATCCGCGGTCAGGTGCAGGAAGCCAACGGCATCACCAGCGAAGCCGTGAATGCGGCTGAAGGCGCACGCGGCCGTGTTGAAACGCTTGAAGGTGCTTCGGGCCGGATCGCCGAGGTCATCACGCTGATCAATGATATTGCCGAGCAGACGAACCTTCTGGCGCTCAATGCCACGATCGAGGCAGCGCGCGCAGGCGAAGCAGGCCGTGGCTTTGCGGTGGTGGCGAGCGAGGTGAAGAACCTTGCAACGCAAACCGCGGGTGCCACCAAGGAGATCGAAGCGCAGGTTGCCGCGATGCAGACCGCCACGCGCGATACTGTGGAGGCCGTTCAAGGCATCCGCACGGCGATCGAGCGGGTGAATTCGATCAATTCCGCGATCGCGGCGGCGGTCGTAGAGCAGGAAGCTTCCACGAGCGAGATCAGCCGCAGCGCGAAAAGCGCGAGCGACGGCACCGAGATGCTATCGGTGAGCGTTGGCCGCGTGCAGGATATGGCGGATGAAAGCGCCGGCGCGGCCGAGGTCGTTTCACGGTCTTCCGATACGCTTATCGAGCAATCGAGCAATCTGGAGCGTTCGCTGCAGCGGTTCCTCGTACGCCTGCGCGGCGCTGACGACGAAAAAGAAAGCGACCGCAAGGTCGCCTGATCCACTACGGCAAATCAGAGACTGAAAAGGGCGCTCCGCGGGGTATCGGGGCGCCCTTTTCTTTCATCAGGCCTCCTGCGGGGAAGAAATCGCAGGGGCTTCCGATTTCACGCCGTTACCGGCACCGACCACCGGCCACATCAGTTCCTGTTGCCAGCTGACATCAGGCAAGCCCTCGATCCCGTATTCCTTGGGGTAGCGGCGGGTGATGTGGGCGGTGCCAAAGAGCACATCCCAGAAGAACAGCAGGTTGCCGTAATTGCCCTTGTAGTTGGTGACGCCGTCTTCCTTGTGCAGGCCATGGTGCGCCGAATGGGTGGCGGGGGTGGAGATGGTGCGTTCCACAACCCACATGACCTTGTCGAGGGCCGGGATCTTGTAGAGCCACTCGTCCCACCGCACGCTGGAGTGCGCACCGAAAATGACGCTGAGCTTGACGATCAGATACCAGGGATAAACGGCTTCAAGGCCGAGGAAGACGAGTGCCGCCGAAATCCAGAGGCCCGGCATCAGCGCATAGTAGAAGATATTGTTCCGGTAAACGATGCGGATGCTCATATAGGGCGCGCTATGGTGGGCGCGGTGCAGGTTATAGAGGAAGGGTACCGAGTGCGACAGGCGGTGCCACCAATATTGGGTCATGTCGTCGCCCACGAGGAACAGGGCGAGCATCATCCAGATCGGCAATGTGGACAGCACACCGGCATAATCCGCGAACCAGTGATGGCCCATCCAATCCACCGCGAAAAGGATCGCGGGGATGGTGACCGCCATGATGATGCTGGTGGAAATCACTTCCATCATCCAGTCGCGGCTTGTGGCCACATCCTTGTTGAGAAAACGTCCGGCGATGATTTCAGCGACCCCGAAGCCGATGAATATCAGCATGATGACGATCTTTTCGTCCATGACATCTATCCCTTCCCGGGCCCGAAAGGCCCATTCTCCCTTAAGGGATAGAATAGCGCTGCCATCAGATGAAAATTAGTGATAAAAAAGACAGTATAAATAACTATGAGTTATATGAATGCTGGAACTGCGGCACCTGAGGCATCTGGCGGCCATTGTGGATCATGGCGGGCTTGAGAAGGCGGCGGAAGCGCTGGGTCTCACGCAGCCTGCGCTGACCAAAAGCGTACGGCGGATGGAAGAACTCTTGGGCGTGCCGATGTTCGAGCGTGCGGGGCGGCGGCTGGTGTTGACCCCGATCGGTGCTGAAATCCTCGGGGACGGACGGCGCCTGCTGCGTGAGGCCGACGATGTGGAACGCCGCGCCAGCCTGTGGCGGCAGGGGCAGGCGGGCCGGGTGACAGTGGGTGTGGGACCGGCGGTGCAGGCGGGCTATGTGCCCGAAGTGCTCAGGCGCCTGTCGACCGAAGCCATCGAAGGCTCGCTGCTGATCGAGACCGGCCACGCCGAAAACCTGCTGCCCCGTCTGATGGCCGGCACGCTCGATTTCGCCGTCTATGATTTCACGGTGGACCCGCACGACCCTGATATCGTGGCCACACCGCTGAAGGACGACCCCATTGTGGCGCTGGTGCGCAGCCATCATCCGCTGATTGCCAGTCCGCCGAAAACGGCGGCCGACCTGATCGTCTGCCCCATGGGCAGCGTGCCCGCCCCGCCGGGCCTGAAAGGGGTGGCAGACGCCCTAACCGGTCCGGCCCGCGCGGCCGGGCGCATGACGCTGGAATGCGACAGCTATGTCGCGCTGGTGGCGGCGGCAAAAACCAGCGACCTCGCGGTGCTCACGCCTGCACGCGTGGCGGCGCATCTGGCGGGCGGCGAGGCGGAGACGGGGCTTGCCATTGTGCCGCTCGATTTCTTGTCCGCCACCACCCGCCCCCAGATCATCCGCCGTCGCCACCGCCCCCAAAGCCCCTTGGCCCGGCGTGTGATGAAGCTCTTTGAGGACGTGGCGGGGTAAAGAAAAAGGGCGACCAGAGGGTCGCCCTTTCTGTGCTGGTTTCGGTCTGACGCTTATGCGTCTTTCGCCTTCTTGCGCTCGTGCGGCTTCAGGAAGCGTTTGCGCAGGCGGATCGATTTGGGCGTTACCTCGACAAGTTCGTCGTCGTTGATATAGGCGAGTGCTTCCTCGAGCGGCAGTTTGCGCGGGGTCGTCAGGCGGACGGCCTCGTCCTTGCCGGCGGCGCGGATGTTGGTCAGCTGCTTGGCGCGCTGCACGTTCACATCCAGGTCGTTGTCGCGGCTGTGTTCACCGATGATCATGCCTTCGTAGGTCTCGTCACCGGTTTCGATCATGATCACGCCGCGCTCTTCAAGGTTCCACAGCGCATAGGCAACGGCCTTGCCCGAACCGTTGGCGATCAGCACGCCGCGCTGACGGCCGGCGATCGGGCCCTTGTAGGCGTCGTAGCGATCGTAGATGCGGTTCATGATGCCGGTGCCACGCGTATCGGTGAGGAATTCACCGTGATAGCCGATGAGGCCACGGGCCGGGGCGTCAAACGTGAGGCGAACCTTGCCGCCGCCCGAGGGGGCCATGCCCTTCAGCTCGGCTTTGCGGAGGCTCATCTTTTCCACCACAACGCCCTGATAAGCTTCGTCCACGTCGATCTGGACGGTCTCGTAAGGCTCAAGGCGCTTGCAGTCTTCATCCATCTTGAAGAGAACGCGCGGGCGCGAGATGGCCAGCTCGAAGCCCTCGCGGCGCATGGTCTCGATCAGAACGCCAAGCTGAAGTTCGCCGCGGCCGGCCACTTCGAAGGCATCGTTGTTTTCGGCTTCGGTAATCTTGATCGCCACGTTGCCTTCGGCTTCGCGCATCAGGCGGTCACGGATCACACGGCTCGTCACGTGCTTGCCTTCGCGGCCGGCGAGCGGGCTGTCGTTCACGGCGAAGGTCATGGCGAGGGTCGGCGGGTCCACCGGGTGGGCGCGCAGCGGCACGGTCACTTCCGGCACGGCGATGGTGTCGGCCACGGTTGCGATCTGCAGGCCGGCGATGGCGATGATATCGCCCGCTTCGGCTTGCTCGACCGGCACACGCTCCAGCCCGCGGAACGAGAGGAGCTTGGTGATACGGCCGGTTTCCACAACTTCGCCGTTACCGTTGAGCGCGCGGATCGGATCGCCGATATTGATGCGGCCGGTTTGCACACGCCCGGTCAGCACGCGGCCCACGAAGTTGTCGCGGTCCAGAAGCGTGACGAGCATCGAGAAGGGTTTGTCGACCGAGCCGTCGGTCGTCGGCTTCGGGGGCTCGACATGCTCGACAATCTTGGCGAACAGCGGATTGAGGTTTTCGCGCTTGTCATTGGCGAGGTCGTTGACGGCCCAGCCGTCGCGGCCCGACGCATAAAGGATCGGGAAATCGAGCTGCTCGTCGTTCGCGCCAAGGGCCACAAAGAGATCGAAGCAGGCGTCGGTGGCGGCGTCCGGATCTCCGTCCGGCTTGTCCACCTTGTTCACCACCACGATGGGCTTCAGGCCAAGGGCGAGCGCCTTCATGGTCACGAACTTGGTTTGCGGCATCGGGCCTTCTGCGGCGTCGACGAGCAGCACCACGCCGTCCACCATCGAAAGGATCCGCTCCACTTCGCCGCCGAAGTCGGCGTGACCGGGGGTGTCGACGATATTGATGCGGGTATCGTTCCAAACAACCGAGGTACATTTGGCGAGAATGGTGATGCCGCGCTCGCGCTCCAGATCGCCGCTATCCATGGCGCGCTCGGCAACGCGCTGGTTGTCGCGGACGGTGCCGGACTGGCGGAAGAGATTGTCGACGAGCGTGGTCTTGCCATGGTCGACGTGGGCGATGATCGCGATATTGCGGATCGGCTTGCTCATGGGGAAGGTCTTTCAAATGCGGAAAGGCCCCGGTCACAGCCGGAGCCTCCCCTTTATGCTTGCGGCGCCTTATACGCGCCTTGGCCCCATCCGGCAAGCCCTGATGGGCCGCTGACCGATTCGCACGGTGCAGCGCAACAGGTATGCACGCAGTGGGGGAGCGTTTCATAATGAAACAGGGCGGAATTCCGCCATTCAGCATGCATAAATAGTTAAAATTAAAGCAAAATATTGACTTATTCGCAGGTGCAGCATAAGAATCGCGCCACCCCGAACGGCGGGCCAAGGTCCGGCGATTTGACAGAGGCGACTGATTGAAGTTAACAGATTGTTAACGAATAAGCCCGCTGAAGCGGCGCTCCCTTAAGACAGGCATGTGAGATCAGGCTCTGCGGTGTGCGAAAGCACGGCGCAAGAGGCGAGATGTGTGTGCCCGACTGGCGTGCGCCCCGGGTGAAATGGAAATCCCCGCGAAAGCGGAAAGGAATTTGAAATGAACAAGATTGCGACAATCGGCCTTGCAGCTGCGCTCCTTATCGGTCAGGCCGCGCATGCCGCCACCAATTTTGTGTCGAACGGCAGCTTCGAGGACGGCCACGGCGTCGTGGGCGCCAACTGGCATGTGTTCAATACGGTTGGCCCGTGGGAGACCATCGACGGCGCCGGGATCGAGATCCAGGGCAGCGGTGTGGTGACGACGGCGCAGGACGGCAATTTCTACGTCGAACTGGACAGCGACACCTCGAACGGCGGCCTGCCGGGCGAATCCACCAACACGGCAATGGGCCAGTGGCTGGGCCTCGGCCAGGGTTCGTACCAGCTTTCCTTCTGGTACCGTCCGCGCACATCGGTGTTTGGCGACAACGGTATCCTCGCCTCGATCAACGGCTTCGATGTCAGCGCCAACACGGCGAAGGGCAACGGCACGGCGTGGGAACAATATCTCCTGGATTTCACCATCGGTACGGACGGTGACTATCTCCTCAGCTTCGAAGCCTTCGGCAATGCCAACGAATATGGCGGCTTTATCGACAATGTGATCGTTTCGGCGATCCCCGAAGCCGAAACCTGGCTTCTGCTGGTGCTTGGCTTCGGCCTTGCAGGCACCACCTTCCGCCGCCGCAACCGGATGGCTATACGGCTGGCTTGAGATACGGCAGGAAATTCAGAATGACGGGAAGGCCGGGCTGGAAAGTCCGGCCTTTGTTTATTCTAGCGCTGCGACTTGACGGCTATGCCTTCAAGCGGCCGGTCGGCGGGCAGATGCATTTCGACCGAAATGCCGCGGCCCTCGAAAAATTCGGCGAGGCGGCCATTTTCGCGCAGCCTTGAAAGGGTGGTGGAGATGGCGGCAAGGAAGGCACGGCCCTGCACCGAGGGCCGGCACACCACGCCGATGGTGGCGGAAACAAGCAACAGGTCGGGATTATAGGGCGGCAATTCCTCGCCGAGCGCCTGAAACACAAAGGCCGCATCGGGCAGGGATGCAGAGATATAGTCGACCCGCCCGGTGAGAAGCAGTTTTGCCTTCGCCGTTTCATCAAGCGAGGCCATATAGCGGGCGCCGTAGGGGGCTAGGACATCGGCAATGCGCGAGCCCATCGGGTGGCCGATCAGCTTGCCCTTCAGGTCTTCAAGCCGGGCGAGCGGTTTTTGGCCGGGCTGGGCAAAAAGATGCGTCACGACCCTGAGGAGCGGTTCGGAGGCTTCGAGGCCGATCTCAAGCTGCTCATCAAGCCCGTTCGGGTGCATGATGGGCGTGTAGGCAGGATAAAGGCATCCGTCTTCATCCGCCTTCAGGCTGCTGACGGCGCGGTTATAGGGCATCACCCGGTAATCGGGCCCGAAGCCCGCCTCGGTTAGCACAAACTTCATGAGTTCGTTATAAAAACCGGTGCCGTCAGTTTTTAGCGTGAGACCCCACCCGGTGGCATAAAGGTGCTCGGCCGGATGCTGCGCCGGGGCTGGCGCGGCGGGCACGGAATCGGAGACCGCCGCAGAAGAGACGTTCCCTCCTGCGGCGGCGAAAAGCATCAGCAACCCTGCTGCCTGATTGATTGCGCGCATGACCATGCGGCCAGCTATAGCCCGGACCCCTTGAGATTCCGTTAAAATACAATCTATTCCGGCCCTATGGGCTCAGTTGTTCGCAATTTCCTGAATACGTGTCAGGAATTGTTCGATTTCCTGCTTCAGAAGGGCCGTGCTGGAGGCAAGCTCGGTGGCGGCACCCGCAACGGTGCTGGCCGATTCCTGCGTGCGTTCCGACCCCGCAGCCACGCCGGAAATGTTGGCGCTTACCTCGTTAGTGCCCTGGGCAGCATCCTGAACGCTTCTGGCGATTTCCTGCGTGGCGGCCTGTTGCTCCTCGACCGCTGCCGCAACGGCAGAGGCAAGCTCGGCCGTGGTGCTGACAGCCCGGCGGATCTCGTTCATCGCCTCGGACGCTGACCTGCTCTGGCTTTGGACCGCATTGATCTGTTCGGCAATCTGTTCGGTTGCCTTGGCGGTCTGGCTGGCGAGTGATTTCACTTCACCCGCAACCACAGCAAAGCCCTTACCGGCATCGCCCGCGCGGGCGGCTTCGATGGTAGCATTGAGCGCCAGAAGGTTGGTCTGTTCGGCAATGTCGTTGATCAGGTCGATCACATCGGTGATGGCCTGCGACGCGGCGGCAAGCTCTTCCATGATGGTGACGGTGGAGGTCGCCTTTTCCGACGCCTGCATGTTGGCGGAGGTGGAAGCGGCCATCTGGCGGCCGATTTCGACAATCGACGCACCGAGCTCTTCGGTGGCCGCGGCAACCGTCTGCACATTCACGGTTGTCTCTTCAGCGGCAGAGGCAACAACGGCCGAGCGGGCGTTCGTTTCCTTCGCCGTCTGCGACATGAATTCCGAGGTTCGGCTGAGGTCGTCCGCCGCCCCCGAAACGCCGGCCAGCTGCTCGCGCACCTGATCCTCGAACGCGCGGATGGCCTCCGCCATCGCCTGAGCCTTGGCAGCGCGCGCTTCGGCGCGGGCGGCTTCCTCGCGGGCGGCTGCCCGTTCGCGCTCCAGTTCCGCCTCGCGTTCGGCGGCTTCCTTCGCCAGACGCTCTTTCTCCGCCTTGTCGGCCTCGTCGCGCAGGCGGGTACGTTCGATCATGCCGCGCTTGAACACATCCACGGCCTTGGCCATGTCGCCGATCTCGTCGCCCCGGTCGGTATGGGGAACCGCGACCGATGTGTCGCCCTCGGCGAGTGCTTTGGTGGCGTCCACCATGTTGCTGATCGGGCGGGTAAGGCCGCGCACCACAAACAATGAAACGGCGGCCATCAGCACGATGGCGCCAAAGGCGATCAGGATCATCATCGTGCCGGTGGAGACGATAGCGGCACGGGCTTCCTCGGCATCGATCTCGCCGATGACCGCCCATTTGGCACCGAGGAAGGAGATGGGCTCATAGGCCGAGGCGACCTCGACTCCCCGGTAATCCTCGATCCAGGCAACCCCGCTTTCGCCCTGCAGGGCTGCGCGAACGGAGGGGGTGTCGATTTTCTGCTTCAGGATCGTGCTTTCCTTGGCGAAGCGGCTGTCGGTGCGCATCAGATAGTCGGCGCCGACCACATAGGTTTCACCTGACTGGCCCATGCCTTCGGCCGACTGCAGGATGCCATTCATCACATCGATCGCCATCTGGAAGGCCAGGACGCCGATCTTGGCGCCTGTGGCCGGGTCGACCACCGGGTGCGCGATGAAGCTCGCGGGGGAGCCGTTGCTTGGCGCGTAGGATTCGAAATCGGCAAAGCTGACGGCATTATTGCCACCCGCCATCGCTGCCTTGAAGACGCGGGCGAGGCCTGTGTCGCTGTAGCGGCCGACACTCAGGTTGGTGGCGAAATCATTTTCCTTGAAGACGGTATAGACAACCTCGCCTGCCGCATCGATCAGGAACACATCATAATAGCCGCGCGTTTCCTGCAGGTTGAGGAACCAGGGGTGATACTGGCCGTGGGATTCGGAGTAGGCAGAGCCGTCGCTGGCCTTCACAAGCTTCGATCGCCCACCCGCGCTTTGGCTATTGTTCGTGATGTAAAGGTTCTGGAGTGTGCTTTCGGCATTGTTGCCGAAATCCTCGTAGCCGCCGGTCATGGCTTTCAGGGCATCGATGACAAGCGGACTTTCCGCCGTTACCGAAATTTCTTCCTCGGTGGTCTTCAGATAGTGTTCGAAGAAGGCTCGCTTGGAGGAAACAACAGCCTGCAGCCTGTCACGGATGATGACATCAAGCTCGCTTCTTATTTCTATGAAGCCGGCGGCGGTGATGCTGGTAGCCAGAAGAAGGAGGAAAAGAACAACGGCGGCCGGCAGCTTGACCGCGATTCTCATATCATCGAAATAGCGCATGGTTCCCTTCCCCTCCTGGCGGCGATGTGAGTGCTGGATGCGTATCTCTGGACAATCAACACGGCCATTGCGGCCGCTTCATATGTTGGCGCCACGATAGCCTGCAGGAATTGATTTTTTGTTAAAATTGTATGCGTTACAGGCTGCGGTGGGTTTTCCGCATGTTGCATGTCAGGAAATTCTGAAAGGGGAGGGGGAGAATGGTGGTCGGTACTGGGCTCGAACCAGCGACCTTTACGATGTCAACGTAACGCTCTACCAACTGAGCTAACCGACCTTGCCATTCAGGCGCCCGGCTTGGGGCTGCCACCGCGTGCCACTTGGGGCCCGCGCGACGAAGCGGTGTCTACACAATCGGGCATCCGGATGCAAGCCCAAATCTGTGTGGGCGGGCGCGCCGATAAATACCGCTGCCATGTCCTTGAAGTGGCTGACTGTTTCCAATTGAAACAGAATCAGGACCGAAATTGTCAGTTATATTCAATTTTCATTTAATTCATGACTTTAGGGTGGAACGGGCGTACCGTTCGCCGCTATGGCAAACAGCGATCCATTGATGTTCGAGGCGATCCGGGGGGGCGAGGTTCCGCCGCCGTTCCATTTGCACCGCCCGAAGGATGCTGAACGCCCCTTTCTGATTGCTGTGCCGCACAGCGGCCGCTTTTATCCGTCGTCCCTTGTCGACGCTTCACCGCTTGATGGCACGGGCCTTCGCCTCAGCGAAGATGCCTATGTGGACCATATCTTTGCAGACCTGCCTGAGACAGGTGCCACGATGATCGTGGCAACGCACGCGCGCGCCTATGTGGATCTAAACCGGGCGGCGGATGAGTTGGACCCCGACATGTTCCATCCGGTGCTGGACGAAGCTACCGTTCGCCGCACGCCGCGCGTGAAAGCGGGGCTCGGCACCATTCCGGCCATCGTGTCGCGCGGGGCGCCGATCTATGACGGGCCACTTCCGGCGCGCGAGGCCCTGCACCGTGTGACAAGCGTGCATGCCCCCTATCATGCCAAGGTCCGGGCGACGCTCGATCAGCTGCGCACCCGCCATGGCCGGGCCATTCTGGTTGACTGCCATTCGATGCCCTCGGCCGAGAATGTGAGCGGCGGACGTCGTTTCGGATGGGGGCCGGCACGGTCCTGGCCCGA
Source organism: Pseudokordiimonas caeni (assembly GCF_026719705.1). Taxonomy (GTDB): domain Bacteria; phylum Pseudomonadota; class Alphaproteobacteria; order Sphingomonadales; family Kordiimonadaceae; genus Gimibacter; species Gimibacter caeni. The sequence continues at coordinate 934,481 of NZ_JAPPRR010000002.1, forward strand.
TATCGTACTCGGCGATTGCTGGGGCGAGGCCTGCGACCGCGAACTGACCGCGCTCGCCGAAGACATTTTCCTGCGCGCCGGTTTCACCGTACGCCGCAATGTGCCCTATTCGGGCGGTTATGCCACCCAGCATTACGGCGCCCCGCGCAGCGGCGTGCATGCCTTGCAGATCGAACTGTGCCGCAGTCTTTATATGGACGAAGCAACCCTCGAGCCGCTGCCTGCCATGCCCGAAGTGGCCGAACGACTGGGCAACGGCCTCGCCGAACTGGTGCGCACCTACGACACCGACCTGCGCCTCGCTGCCGAATAACAGCTCGACACTATTTCCCTCGAAAGGGTGACAAGCGCCGCCACTTGTCCTGATTGCACGTTTCTGCAATTTTGAGATGCATATTGTTACAGATGCCCGAAGTGGTCAGGGCATGTTTCAGGATCATTGTATGGCTGGTTCCAGTTTCAAAATCCCCCACGGGCCCTTCGCTGGAACGGTGCTGCCCTTCAATGATCCACTGCTGCCGTTTCAGGCGAATGTGCTCGGCTACGCGCTCCAGACCGACGGTAGCGTCGAACCGGTGGCTCACATCAATGTAGTTTCTGTATGGGACGAATATTCCGGTAAAGACGTTCTGATCGGAACTATTGAGCAGCCAGAAATGGGGCATCCGGATCTCGCACCGAATGCTGCATTTAACACTAATAAGCCTGGCACCGACTCCCATGACACCCTGACCACCTCCATTTTTGGGGCAGCAGCGAACAATGGTGTAGGGATTGTCGGGATCGCTTGGGGTGCAGATATTGCCGGAACAAATGCGCCTGCCATGCAGGACTCTCAATATGGTCATTTCAATCTGGACATAGCACTACCCGATATTATCAATCAATCGGGCGGGAGCGGAACGGCATTCAATGGCGTCCAATATCTGGCTGACTTGGAGGCATGGAACAATGATTCCCCACTAATTCTGCTGGAACATGCCTGGAACAAAGAAATTGCTCTTCAGCGCGACGGACTTGGAGGCATTTTTGTCCACTCGGCTGGCAACTTCGGGAGCGATGATGGGTCAAATGACGCAGCTGTTTCCTCTTCAAGCTTTGAGCAGATCCTGGTCGGGATGACGAACGGCGCCGGGGATGCTGTTTACTCGGGATTTGGCGCCAACGTCCATATCACGGCGCCTCTTGTATCAAGCTTCCGGGATCAGTTTGTCCTGACGGCGGATAAGCCTGGCAATGGTGGAGCCATCTATTCAGT
>NZ_JAPPRR010000003.1 GCF_026719705.1 Pseudokordiimonas caeni
CCTCGTGCCAATGGTACTTCAGCTCAAGCTGCGGAAGAGTAGGTCGCCGCCAGATCTACAAAATAGCGAGGAACATCGACACAATATCATTGAACACACGAGCCGCACGACGCCCGTGCGGCTTTTTGTTCAAATCAGGATCCGACTTTCTTGACGCGGGGTGGAGCAGCCCGGTAGCTCGTCAGGCTCATAACCTGAAGGTCGTCGGTTCAAATCCGGCCCCCGCAACCAATAAAAACAACGGCTTAGACAGAAATGTCTAGGCCGTTTTTGTTTTCGCGGAAGCAATACGGAAGCAGTCAAATTGATGATTACAGCTTCAGTCAGGTGGATTTCTTGACAAGAGTTATGCCACCCCTACTATCGCGCAACTGGCAATTGATTAAGGTAGCGACAAATGTCCGCTGATACGCCCATATTTGAAGCCTTGCAACTCGAAGGCTGGCGTCAGTTTGATAGTGTAAATATCCGCCTACATCCGCGCCTAACAGTTTTAACTGGCGCAAACGGTGCTGGTAAGAGTTCACTCCTGCGAATCTTCTCCTCGCATTTCGGATATCAGTTCTCCTTTCTAGCCACGCCACAGATTAACAATGCAGGCGGGTTTTCATATGTGGCGGGGCTATTTAAAAGCCTGTGGGGAAAAGTTTGGCAATCAAACCCTCATCAAAGCCGCATCGGTGTACTTCACTATTCCAATGGGGTTGGGGCCGAAATTGTCTTACCAAATGATCCTGGTGGCGTTGCATATAATGTATCAATACACGGACAACAGCCAGTCATGGGTATACACATAGATGCCCATCAGCCCATATCGCCCTACCAAGCTGTAGGTCAGATTCCTTCAAATATAATCTCAGCCTCTCAGGCGTACGATAACTATAACGGTGAGATTCGTTCCAGGTACCAAGGCGGACATACCGGTAAAACACCAATGTACCGAATGAAAGAGGCCATAACCTCGATGGCGATGTTCGGTGAAGGTAATCGCCACATCCGCGGAAATCAGGAAATCCTTGACGCGTATAACGGATTTATAGAAGCGTTAAAAATCATTCTACCCGAAGGGTTGGGGTTCGAGGGGATTTCGGTGCGACCGCCGGAGGTCGTTCTTCTGACTAAAACAGGAGAGTTCATCTTAGATGCTGCTTCTGGTGGATTGCTTACTCTCATTGACTTGACCTGGCGCTTGCACATGTTTTCGCGCTCTCACGAACGGTTTGTTGTCACCATAGATGAGCCTGAAAACCATCTTCATCCGACGATGCAAAGATCGTTGATGCGCAAGCTCGTAACAGCATTTCCCGCTGCGCAATTTATTATCGCGACACATAGCCCTTTCATGGTTTCGTCCGTCCGGGATTCAAACGTATATGTTCTGAGATATAAGAATGCTGAGACAGAACATCATCTATCGGAGCCTGTTGCCGAATTTGGTCCATCACGTCGAATTGTTAGTGAATACCTCGACACGATAAATAAAGCGGGCAGTGCGAGTGAGATATTACGCGATGTTTTAGGAGTGCCTGCGACAATTCCTGAATGGGTAGAAGATGGCATTGCGTCATTAGTGCAGCGGTATAGGGAAGTGCCTGTGACTTCTGATGCGTTGAGGTCGCTGCGCCATGATTTGACTGAGTTAGGGTATGGAGAACTTTATCCTGACGCGCTTGCGGAGCTAACTAGAGACAAATGATTAGCCTACATAAAGGTCCGGTACCTAATATATTGCAGATCAACGCTGAAGCATGGACGCAAGCCGTTGTCGCCAAGGTGGCGGCAGGCATAGAAATCACCGCTGCGGAAAAAGGGCGCTACAGGCACCAAGAAATCAAGACGGCACTCCTCGCGGAAACCCACGATAAATGCGCATATTGTGAGAGCAAGGTACGTCATATCGCCTACGGTGACATTGAACATATTGTCCCGAAAAGCAATGTACCAGAGCGTTGGTTTGACTGGACTAACCTGACGATCGCTTGCGATATCTGCAACACTAGGAAATCAGATTTTCACGGTGGGGCCGATACATTTATTGATCCATATTTGATGGATCCGACCGAGCACCTGCGTTTTATCGGGCCATTGGTTATCGCGGCTCCTGGTAGCAATCCAGGTGCCGCAACGGAACGTATATTGGACCTAAATCGGGCGGCGCTCGTAGAAAGGCGAACAGAAAAAGTCCGAAACATCATTCGTCATTTGGATGTGATTGCCAGAACACCTGATGCTGATGTTAAAGAGCTTCTGTTGAATGACTTTCAAAACGAGCTTTCGGATGAACGTGAATACGCTGCGGTAGCCAGGGCGACATACGTGGCAAGTTTGGGGTGATGTATGTCGTTCAGGCTCCCCCCCCAAATTGGAAATGCGAAAGGAATGTAATGACCGACTTGGTCACCGATAGCCAGGATGAGTTGTCTTTTGAAGACCTCTTCAGGGATGTAGATCAGGTGCACATCCCACTCTTCCAGCGTGAATACGTCTGGAAAGGGAAGGAGTTCGACGACCTAAAAAAAGATATAGGGCAAATATCTTCAGGGATTGAGAGTTGTCAGTTCCTTGGTGCGGTGGTCGCGTATGAACGGCCAAGGCAGTCGGAAATCGTTGGGCGTTTGCGTTCTCATGCTATCGTTGACGGACAGCAACGACTGATGACAATTTATATATTTGTTATGGCTATCGTCGAATGTTTGGCGCGAAATGGTGATAAAGACGATGCTATTGAAGCAGTTCGAGATTATTTATTGCTACCGTCACGACGTGGCCTCGAGGTAAATACGCGGATTGTTCCATCATTTGCAGATCGAAATCAGTTTCGCGTTCTGTGGGATAAGATTAACAGCCCGGCAATTTTGCAGGCCGAGCTTGAGGCAGACCGACCACATCCGCCCTCGCCAAACGGGCCGTCTGATGGGTGCCTGGTAAATCAATACAATCGGATAATTAGATATCTGAATAGTCATGTACCTCCAGAAAGAGAAGCGAAGAAGGCCGCGCTCTTGGAGATATTAGAAATCGCTACGCGGAAGCTGACTTTTGTGCAGCTAAAGCTGACCGACGCTTCATCGGCAACTAAGATTTTTGAGCGACTGAATTTCCGTGGAGTGAAGGTCGGCGTTGTCGACTTGGTTCGAAATGAGGTCTTCTCAAATTTGATAAATGATCCGACCGAGACAAACCGGATATTTAATCATATCTGGCGGCCCTTTGAGGATGCCTTCAATGGTCGTGCAGAGGCATTTTTCTTTCCCTATTGTCTCACTCAGAACAGCAACACTAAGAAATCGGAGTTGTTCTCCCAACTGCGGACGACGTGGGACAAGTTGACACCTGAAGAGATCATTTCTCATATGCAGCCTTATCAGGGCCCATTCGTGAGTATCGATCAGACGGGGCGCTTTGGCGACCACCGGCAAATCTCCATAAGGTTGGACCGGCTGGTTCGGCTAGGTCGCCCTAGCTCAGTTTACCCGTATGTTATGTCAATGCTGAATGCTAGAGCCGCTGACGAAATTGATGATGAATGCGTTATCTCTCTGCTTGATACATTAGAGTCCTTCCTTGTCCGACGGGCAATTCTTGGATTTGAGCCGACGGGACTTCATTCGCTGTTTAAAGGGCTTTGGAGATCACACGCAAACTATAGCATTGCAGAGTTCATGGGGGCAGTCGCCGAGCGAGCTACGGTGCAATGGCCGAACGATGCGGAACTTAAGGATGCTGTCCGCAAGCGCTCGCTAGCCACGACCAATATATGTCAATACCTACTCGTCGAATACGATCGCAGTTTGCCTGGAGATAATCCAACGGATGCGCCAACGATTGAGCATGTTCTGCCGCAACAATATGAGGAAGGTGGCGCATGGTCTGAAGTCTTTACAAAGGACGAGCATAAAAAGCTTAAAGATACATGGGCTAACCTGATTCCCCTCTCAGGGCCGCTAAACTCTTCGCTGCAAGCAGGGCCATATACTGGAAAGCAACCCCGCTATAGGCTTGAATCAATGTTTGTATCAGCTCGAAACCTTGCTGATCGATGGGATAATTGGTCACCGGAGAGCGTTGCCGAAAGATCTGAGATGCTCGCAAATTGGGCAGTTGAGCGTTGGCCGCACACGATGCGGGGCTAAAGCCATTTGGCGTGCGGCATGGGTTATTTTCAGGAATGGGACAAGAACGGCAACCTCGTGCCCTTGAGGGCGCGCCTCGGGCGGTATGCTGCTTATGCGGTTGTCGCGACTCTTCTTGCCTATTTCGTGGCCGTCAATCTCAACACGTACTCTCCTGCGCGAAAATTGACTGGGATATACCGGGGCGCCCATGCTGTTGAAGCGACAGGTGGCGCCAAATGGTCATGGATTTTCGAAATTGAGGATGGGCGGCGTATCCTGATACCCCGCCGGGCAACAATCGCTTTTGAACTTGGTGAGGTTGTTGAACTGGAAGAGATGCGAGGCTCAATTATTCCGAATCCATTTTTCCGGCTCGCCAAGACGCCTGATCAAGATTCGTAGTGCCAATTCGTGGCTGCATTAGCTGCATTAGCCCCATCCGGCAGAGCTAACGCAGCTAATGCAGCCAAGTTTCAGAGGTAGGGATTGACCAGATAGGCCTTCTGCGGGCGGCCCGCATTCGGGCCACGGCGCACGAAGTCATGTTTGAGCCAGTCGAGCGCTACCAGCTCGTTGCAAGCATCCTCCACTTCCTCCGATGATACCCGCCTTAGCGGGCCACTTGTGTAGAGGTCGCGGACCACAATCCGCTCCGCAGGGTTCGCCAGCAGATGATTGGCAATGACCAGCGCGTTCTGACTGATCTTGGGCTTGGCCGCCATGCCGAAGGCGCGTTCAGCCATTGGGGCAAAATACTGATCCGCGAGCGCGATGGCGTGGCGGATGGCTTTCTCCCCCACCTCATGCGGCTCAGGCCGCTCCGGCCCTGCCGCCCATTCCATATATTCAAGGATCAGCGCCAGGCGCAGCACGAAGCCCGGCACCTTGCCACGCCAGCCTTTGAGCTTGCCTGTACCATGATCGGCCTCGCCGTCCGCTTCCCACCACGCCGCAAAATATTGCCGGGCAGTGGCGGACAGCATCACAACACGCGGCGTCGTTTTGCCATCGACGTCAAGTGGCATGGCGAGGCCATCGAGCCGTTTCATCATCCGATTGGCTGCCCGGTCGTCCACCACTTCCGTGGGCGCACGGCGCGGCACCCGGTTCGGGCAGATATAGAGCAGGCGCGCCGCCAAGCCGTCATCGTCGCCCTTCAGGAGGCAGCTATCGAGCTTGTCGGGCTGGATGCTACCGAGAACCGACACAGCCAGGTGGCCGATGTTCAACACCTCGCCACCATTCTTCACCCGGTCCACCGTGAAGGGGCGGCCATTGAAGGCTTCCAGCCAGAACTCGCGTTCCCCGCCTTTGCCCGAAGAATAGCGGCCAAAGCTGTTGAGCCAGCCCGGCAGTTCGTCCCGGTACATCAGAAGCCCCTTGGGCTGGCCTTCGAGTGCCGAGAAGAGGGCTTCCATCGTGCAATCCCCGACCGTGAGGCGCGGGCGGGTTGGCGGACGTGGGGGCATGGCCTCCGCCGGCATCGTCGGAATGCTCGGAAATCCCGAAAATTCCGAACCGGCTCCGGGTTTAGAATCCAAGGAAACGCTCGGATTTTCTGGATCGGGTTCGACAGGCATCCGGGTTTGATCCGGGTTGCGCGCGTGCAACACGGAACCGACACGGGTTGAACCCGCGTTGACCTGTGTTTCCCCATGTGACCTGCGTGCGGCCTTTGTCTCCTGCACCCATTCCTCATGGGCGATACTCGCGTTCAGCTTCTCGGCCTCATATATCCGTTTCTGCTCCTCATAGAGCGGCAGCTTGTCATCCTGAAGCTTCCTCAGGATGGTCATGACCGGATCAATGGCAGGGCTCTTGTTTGAGGACGGCTCCCCCACTATCGCGGTCCAGAGGATCGGATATTCGCTCCACCCGCCCACCTCCCACGGCGATATCTTGCGCGAGGTACCTATAAGCGATCCGCAAGCGGTGAGGAGCGCTCCAGCCACATAATCGGGCGGGGCAGACTTGGCGATGGCAGAGCGGCGCACGAACTGCTCCACCTCTGGCGGAAAGACCGACAGGGGGAAGGGTGGCGGGGCGACCTCATTCATGAGGATCGACCGATCCGGCTCCGGCCAGTTGTCATTGGCAGCATCTTCTGATGCGGAATTTTCTATAGGACGTGCCGCCACGAGCAGGCGGGCAATCTGTTCTACAGAAAACCCGGCCTCCACCGCGTCCGCCGCGTCCCAGCCTTGGCGGATCAGGTTTCCTATAGAAGTCGGATCAATACCCGGCCCAAGCCTACGCTCTACCGGATTGCCTATTAGGAAATCCGTAGGGTCAACCCTGTCACCATTGGCTAGGGTTTGCTCCACAAATCCTAGGGATATGTCTATTAGGCGAACGTCTGCAGCCCCGACCTCATGCAGGGCCTTTGCAGCATCTTGACCGTAAGCTTTGCCCGGTCCGTCATGGTCGGGCCAGATGATAACCCTACGCTCCGCCAGCGGGCTCCAATCGGCTTGGGCCACGGCCTTGCAGCCGCCCATGATGGTGGTGGCAAGAAAGCCGAGGGATAGAAGCGCATCGGCGCACTTCTCCCCCTCCACCAGCACCACAGGTTTGTCAGGATATTCCCTAAGATCGTCGAGCCCATAGAGCGGTCGAACCTTAGGAAAGGTCCATGCGTTTGCCGTCACGTCGAAAGGGCGGATGGTTTTGCCATCCGCCTGATCGAAGCGATAGACAGCGGCGACGGTATCGCCGCTGTCATCACGATAGGGATAGAGCCGGGAGGGTGCCCCAAGGCTCGGGTGGTAGGCGGGCAGCTCAGTTGTCATTGGCGGCCATCCCGATCCGGTTCGCTATATGCTTGGCAGCGGCGAGCGGCTGCATCCCGAAGAGATAGCCATAGAGCGCGATGAGGTCGCCCTGTTCGCCTGTTGCATATTCCGCCCAAGAGCCAGTCTGCAGACTGATCTTGAAAGAGCCTGCCTTGCGGTCATCACGGGTGGGGTTACGTGCCACCCAATAGTTGCCGCTTTGCCTGCCGCGCGGCAGCAGCTCTTGCACAAGGCTCCTGATGCGTGGCTGTGCAGCGATCTTCACTTCTACGAACAGATTAGCGGTCATTGGCCACCTCCGAGGTGGAAATGACCAGACGATTTTCTGTCCAGGCATCAAGGTCTGAATAGCGATAGCGAACTGCCCGTGCGGAGATTTTCACGAACTTGGGACCGCCTCCGCGAACGCGCCAGTTTTGCAGGGCGCGGACGGAGAAACCCAAATAGCTCGCGGCCTCTTTCTCGCCGATCAGTCGGTTAGGGTTCGAGTGAGTAGTATAGGTAACTGAAGGATTCATAAGGTGCTTACCTCGTTGGTTGTTGTCGGTAAGCGTAATAAATATCCGGATTATCCGGCTTGTCGCCAAGATGTGCTGGCATCAATTTGCCAACTTTTTGGCAGATTGATGCGGGCAGCTAGCCCTTGATCTCTTTCCGCATGGCTGTGGCAACGTTTTGAGGTGTGATCTTGGGCGAGATTATCCGGCACAGGGCCTCGGAAAATTCATAGGCCTCAGTAATGCCTCGGCCCTCATGCTGATCGAATGTGTAGGGCTTGCCCGTCCGCTTTTCCCATTCAATCTTGCAGTTGGTGATGACGATCTCCACGGCGGGATTATGGGTGCGGCCTGCCTTTCCGTCGGGGAAATTTGCATGCACCCGCTCCGCTCGTTCGACAATTTCGGAAAGATGCGTGAGCACCGCCCAGTGCTTTGACAGATCAAGGTCGCCAAATCGTGGCGGTGGTCCCCATAACCAGTTGAAGTCAGCTTCGCTAAAATCAGTGAGTATGTCGCGTAGCTTCTGGGCGGCCTTTTCAATCGATTGAAACTTGCGGCGCATTTCCCTCGGATTGGGAAGGTCATCCCACATGACCAGATTCCAATAGTAGGCATGATTGATGAGCCAGATCGTGTCGTAAAACTCGGCAAGGTCCGGGAAGCCATATTGAACGGCAAGTGCGTCACAAGCTGCACGGTCAGGGTCACGATACTCGGGGTGAGTTGTGCCGGGCATTGGCATCATCATACGTCGGTTACTCACTCACATGCCAAGGTTGGTCACAAATTCGAGCTGGTTGGGGTTGGCTGACCATTCGTTGGCCATGGTAAAGGCCGATTCCAAATCATTGTGTAGCGTGTTCAATAAGGTCGCTATGGGGACGGCTTTGTGAAGGAATGTCTGTTTCCAATATCTCTTTCTACCTCGATCTTCTGAAACGCATACCCAAAGGTTCAACGTCTTTGCCTCGGCACTCTCGAGGTAAATCTGGATGAGGCAGCGATTCTCTAATCCCCAAGAAAGCGATCTTTCGGGCCAATCTTTGGCGTTCTTGCCAATTTTCAGGCCTCTTAAGGAAGCAAACTCTGAAATGATCGAGTCCAATTGGATAATGGGGGCTTCTGCCTGTTTCCATTCTTCATCGGATGCGAACCACACTGCAAATGCTCCCCTGCTCAGGTATAAACATTGGCCAACCACGGGACAGCTATCCGGTGCTGCCTTTCAATGCTTGGTTGATTGCCGTTGATACCCGGTCCGCTGCCTCATGCATAGGGGCGTCGGCTAAGTGGGCGTAGCGAGCGGTGGTCTGCACCTGCGTATGGCCGAGAAGCTTGCCGATCATTGGCAGGCTTTCGCCCATTGAGACGGCACCAGACGCGAAGCTGTGGCGCAGGTCGTGGATGCGCAGATCATCAAGCCCGGCACGGGCACGAATGCGACGCCACGGCTTCTGGAAGTCGGTCAGGTAATTGCCGGGGATGTTGCCGCAGATAACGTAAGGGTTATCGTCCTGCCGCTCGATTTCCGCGATCACTTCAAGGGCAGGCTGGCCGAGATAGACTTTCTTCGCGCCCGTCTTGCTGTCTGGCAGCATCAGGGCGTTGCCGCGAATATAGTCCCACTTCATGGTCTGAATTTCCCCGAGGCGGCAGCCTGTGAGGATCAACAGCTTGATGGCCGCAACCATGTAAGGGCTTTCGGTGCCGTCTGCTTCGCAGTCACGGAGCGTCTGGCCGAGGACTGTCAGCTCGTCCGGGGAAAGGAAGCGCTCGCGCTTTTCCTCCGGGAACTTCTTCACATGGCGAGTGGGATTGGAACCGTCAGGGCGTAAGCCCCATTCCTCGGCGAGATTGAAAAGCTTGGAAAGGACGCCAAGCGACCGGTTGGCCTGATAGGGGATATGTTTGAGCCCTGTGTGGAACTTCGCCACGTCCTGTCGGGTGATATCCTGCACCTTCAGCATCCCCATTTCAGGCTTGATGAACATTTCCACGTTGCGGGTGTATTCGCGCTGGGTTGTCGGCTTGCAGCGGTCGGGCACATATTCCGTCAGGAAGCGGTCGCAAAGCTGATTGAGGGTTGGCGCTTGGGCGTATTTGCGTTTCTCGCGGGAAGGATTGCCACCCTTTGCAACGTCCACCAGACGTTCCTTGGCGAGGGTACGAGCCTCGTCTGGTGTCAGCACGCCATGCTTGCCGAGGACCATTTTTTGAGTTCGGCCAGCGACACGATATTGGATGATGTAGGACTTCACGCCAGACGGATAAACGCGCAGGGCGAAGCACGGCACCTCGCTATCCCATATCAGATTGTCTTTGCCGGGGATCACCTCGGCGGCATCGACAATTCGCTTGGTCAGTTTCGGCATCTACACCCTCCACGGAAGCGTCACGGAAGCAATACGGAAGCACAAGGGAGCGAAATGGCGCGTCTTGTGGCGTGACAAGGCGTAAACTATTATGGATTTAATATCAATAAAAACATGATGTTATGATAATGTTGAGTTGATTGGCGTAGCTGGCGATAATGACTTGACACAAACTCATAACCTGAAGGTCGTCGGTTCAAATCCGGCCCCCGCAACCAATAAAAACAACGGCTTAGACAGAAATGTCTAAGCCGTTTTTTGTTGCCTGGGCAAGGGCTGCAGAGGTCATCGCGCCTTCCATTCGGGTTTCAAGTTTCCCGCAGAGTCCGACGCCGGCAAGCTTGGGCTTGTCTCTGCAATTTCCCCGTGCAAAACTCTGGTCCGCGATGCCTCTGCCACGAGTATCGCACCGCCCATAGCCGGGCGGCATACGGGGGTCAGACATTATCCAGCTTTTCTTCGGCCCGGCCGGAGTGGCCGTTTCCTTGTATGTGCTTAATTGTTTGTGCCTTCAGGGAGCGAGACCATGACGACCTTTACCGTGGACACCAACGCTACCAGTTCAACCGATTCCTATACTGGCGGCAACCTGTCGATCGAAAGCGATGACGGCTTCGGCCTCTCGTTCCACGAAGCGCTGGGGTTGGCGCAAGACGGCGACATCATCACCTTCGATGCGGGCCTGAGCGGCACCTCGATCACGGACGCCGTCACCTACTTCATCGATCGTGATATCACCATCAATGGCGATATCGATGGGGATGGCAGACCCGACATTACACTGAATGCGGACGGTCTCAGCACCACTCTTTTTAATATCAATGGCGTCACCAGGCTCACCCTGAACGGCCTGACCATCACCGGTGTTGATGGCGGCACGGCCATACATGCCAGCAACGGTGCCACGCTGACTGTGCGGGAAAGCATCATCACCGGCAATACCGCCGACGGATGGGGTAGTATTGATGCAGACGGTGCCACTGTCACGCTTGATGATGTGCGGGTTGAGAATAACACGACTGCCGGTGCCGTCGTCAATATCCGCAATAGCACGGTTTCGATCACCGACACCAGCATCACGGGCAACACGGGCGACGGTGTCCTTCTGAATAATAATACCGTCACGGCATTCGACGGCGTGACCATCGCCAGCAACAGCGGCAACGGTATCCGTGTCGAGGATATGACCGTCACCATCAGCAACAGCGTGCTGACCGGGAACGGAAGCGCCGAACTGCAGGTCGGGACAGATGCCGATGTAACGGTCGAGAACAGTATTCTCGCAGGGGCCAACCCGTCGGTTGCATTCAGTGGCACCGGCCAGACGCTTACCTTCAGCGGCTCGAATGTGCTGGATGACCTTGCGGTGGCCTATAGCGGCAACGCGCCAACCATCGAGACCGATCTTGCGGAAGTCTTCAATGGCATCACCGGGGATGGTGGCACCCTGACGCTTCATACCCTGCCGTCGGGCGCCCAGGTTTACGTGGGGCTCGCGAACCCGACCGGGGTGGCTTCCGGCCTCGGGGTGGCGTTTGCGCCCACGATCGGTGGCGACAGGGCGGACACGATTGATGAAAACAGCGCCAGTGTGTCGGGTACGCTGACCATCAGTGACCTGAACGGGGCAGCGGAAGAAAGCTTTGATGTGGATACGATTGCCGGCAGTTACGGCGATCTTGCCATCGCGGCGAATGGCGACTGGGTCTATACGCTGGATACGACAGACGCGGCCGTGGATAGCATGGATCCGGGGGATCACCTGACGGACACGATCACGGTCACCTCGGCTGACGGTACCACGCAGGATATCACCATCACCATCAACGGTGCAGAGGATGCGGCCGTCGTTTCGGGTGATCTCAGCGGGGTTATCGCCAGAGGCGACAGCAGCACATCCGGCAACCTTGCGATCAGCGATGTGGACGCCGACGACAACCCGTCCTTTGCCGATGTCGGGTCGACAGCTGGCGATAATGGCCACGGCCAGTTCGTGCTGACCGCCGGCACCTGGAGCTATACGGCAGGCGCCGACGCACTTGCCGACGCGGCCGACGGGACAACGTTGACGGATACCCATAGTTTCACGGCGACGGATGGCACCATTCAGGTGATCACTGTGACGATCGATGGCACCGGAAGCCCGCCGACGGCTCCCTCTCTGCGGAGTGACGGTGTCCTTGAGAATGTGGAAGGCGCCTATATCGGCCTTCTTTCTGCAAGCGACCCGGACGGCGGCCAGGTGAGTTTCTCCGTCAGGGATGCCCGGTTCAGGATCGAGGGCGACAAGCTTTACCTGAAAGACGGAGTTTTCCTTGACTTTGAAAGTGCCGACAGTGTGATCGTCCGGGTCTATGCGAGGGACGCTGACGGCGTAAGCAGCAGCGCTATCGTGAGCTTTGACGTGCTCGACACAGACGTCGGCCTCACGCTTGCCGGCACGGCGGCCGCCAACACGCTGACGGGTAGCGAGGAGGGGGATAAAGTCTGGGCACGCGGGGGTGGCGACCATGTCTATGGCATGAACGGCGACGATCAGCTTGGCGGCAGTACCGGCAACGATACGCTTGAAGGCATGGACGGCAATGACCGCCTTTATGGCGGCACCGGCGACGACAGCGTGCTCGGTGGTGCGGGTGATGACATACTTTATAATGGCACCGGCAACGACGTGGCCGACGGCGGCGAGGGTGATGATATGCTCTGGGCGGGGCCCGGCAATGACAGCCTGACCGGTGGCGCCGGGGCCGACACTTTCGTTTTCGGTGTCTATAGCGGCAATGACATCATCGCCGATTTCGACATCGATGCGGATATACTCGACCTCGCAGCGCGTGGCTTTGCCGATAGGGCCGCTGTTGAAGCCGCTGCCAGCAACAGCATCGGGGCCGGTACCAGCGGTGTGCTGATCGATCTCGGCGGTGGCGAGAGCGTCTTCATCGCCGGCCTCACCGTCGCCAGCCTTGCAAGTGTGGACATGGTGTTCTAGCCCACAGGCCTTTTAGGGGAGCATTGTGAGGTCGTAACGTGCTCTTGCTGGCACCAGGGCCCTTTCCGTTGTGAGATGCCGCGCCAGCCTCGCCCGGCGGGGTTGCAATGCCCGTCAGGACTGGCATTTCAGTCGTGCAACGCCAGCGCCGTTATTTCGGCGAGCTGGGCATTGCTCAGGCCCAGCCTTGAGGCGGCTTCCAGGAGGGGCTGAATTGCATCCCGGTCGCCGTGTCGGATGGCGCGTGCCAGCCTGATTGCAGCCGCTTCCTGAATGTCGAAGCTGTGCCCTGCGCGGGCGGCATCGATTTCGGCGCCGCTCAGTCCAACTGAGCGGGCCCGGTCTTCCTCAAGGGGCCGGGCAGTTCCGTTTTCGGGGGCCGCCGCCAGGGCGATCCTGACAAGCATCGTCAGGCGAGGGCTCAGACGCTGTCGAGGCATTTTATGCGCGGCTGGCGGATCGGTATCGGCTGACCGGTGTCAGAAGCCGAAATCGCTGAGCCCGGGATGATCGTCGGGCCGGCGGCCGAGGGGCCAATGGAACTTCCGGTCGCTCTCGCTGATCGGATGCTCGTTGATACTGGCGAGGCGGTGGCGCATCAGACCGTCCGGGCCGAACTCCCAATTCTCGTTTCCGTAAGCGCGGAACCAGTGGCCGCTGTCATCGCGATATTCATAGGCAAAGCGGACGGCGATCCGGTTATCGGTAAAGGCCCAGAGTTCCTTGATCAGCCGGTAATCAAGTTCGCGTGCCCATTTTCGCGTCAGGAAGGCCTCGATGGCGGGGCGGCCGGTGAGGAATTCAGCCCGGTTTCTCCAGACGCTATCGGGTGTGTAGGCCCCGGCCACACGCTGGGGATCGCGGCTGTTCCAGCCATCTTCGGCAAGCCGGACCTTTTCGGTGGCGGTTTCACGGGTGAACGGGGGGAGGGGAGGACGGGTCATGGATTTTCTCCTGTTTTAAAGATCAAGGATCAGTCGGTTGTGCTCGGCGTCTGGCCGGGCTGGAACAGCGCAGCAAATGAGCGCCTCGTCATCGGCCGGGGTGAAGGAAGGCGGTGTCTCATACGCGACCTTGCCTTTGATGATGCGTGTCGCGCATGTCCCGCAGGAACCGCCCCGGCAGCTGAAATCGGGTTGCAGCCCGCGCGCTTCGGCGAGCTCCAGAAGGGTTCCTTCCCCCGGCTTCCAGCGGGCCTCCTTGCCCGACTCTGAAAAGGCGACGGGGACAGGGACATCGGCGGGCGGATTACCGGCGCGGGCGTGCGGGGCCGCGATACGACGCTTCAGAGAAGCGGGCCCGAAGGCTTCGGCATGGATGCGCGCGTCGCTGATGTTGAGATCGCGCAGGCCGTCATAGATCGACTGCATGAAGGCCGGCGGGCCGCACAGGATGAAATCATAGTCATCGAAGGGAAGGGCGGCGCGCAGCAGATCCATGTCGATCCGGCCGCTGGCCTCATAATCCCTGCCCTGAACGGCGCCTTCCGGGTCGGCCAGTAGACGCGTGAGGCGGATGGCGCCGCCCGCCCGCTCGGCCAGCGACAGCAGCTCGGTATCGAACGCCCTGACCTTGCGGTTGGCTGCCGCATAGAAGACATATGCCGGGCGAATGCGCCGGGTGCGCAGGCCTTCGTAAACCGTGTGCCGCAGCATCGACAGGATGGGGGTGATCCCGACACCCGCCGCGATCATGACGGCCGGTCGCCTTTCCGCCGTATCGATCGTGAACTGGCCGGCGGGTCGTCGCGCTTCGATGATGCTGCCGACGGTGATGCGGTCATGAAGGTGCGCGGAAACGAGCCCCTCGCGTTTCACGCTGATGCGATAGTAACCGTCCGACGGCGCGCTTGAGATCGTGTAGGTCCTGATGGTTTTGTGCGGCTCGCCCGCCAGCTGGACGCGGATGGGGAGGTGCTGGCCGGCCTCGAACAGGTTGAAGCCGGCGCCGTCGTACGGCTCCAGATAGAAGGAACGGATGAGCGTGCTTTCATCCTCGATCCGCGCCACGCGGAAGGGGCGCCATTGCTGCAACAATTCCTCGGCCTTGCGCTTTGCCGCGGCCTCGGCCCAGTCGCCCGTCATCAGCGAATTGGGGGACCAGTCCACCAGATCGAAGCGGAGGGGGACGATGCCGCGACGCCGCACCATTCTGGTCGGGCGCAGTGTCCACAGGCGCTCGGCGCCCTGAAACGCGGCAATATCCGGCGATTGCAGGATGACCTCGGCGGTGCCGGTCAGTTGCAGCATGTCGCCGGTGGTGAAGTCGATAAACACAAGGCCGGCCCTGGGGTTCAGGAGGAAGTTGCCTAGCGTGTTGAAATGCAGATTGCCGGCAAAATCGGGGATGGTGAGCATGCCGTCGCGGTCGACCCGCACGAAGCCCGGCTTGCCGCCACGGTGGGATACATCCACCTGGCGACGGCCGTCGGGCAGGTCAACGTAGGAGGCCACAAAGAAGGTGTCGGCGCGGCGGATGGTCTCATACGCCTCTTCATCCAGTGCGGTAAAGCTTTCCACTTCCACTGCCGCCTCGGCACCTCTGCGGCCCGGCACCATGTGCCAGTTGCGCGTCTGGATATATTGCGGGCAGTTGCCGAAGCTGTGCTCGACCGAGACGGCGAAGCCATCCGGGCCGGTTTCGGAAACGATGCCGTTCATCCGGTTTCGGCGGCGGGTGTGAAGTTCGACCCCCAGAAGGCCGACTGAAGCACCAGCCGCCAAGCTGGTGGCTATAGGGTCGGAAGCAGGTGGCAACGCGGCGAGATCAAGCCGGCGGGGGTCCGGAGAGACCATGAAGCCGGGTTCGCCTGCAAGGATGGTCGCCCAGACGTCGCCCTCATGATCCACGGAGCCGAGCACGACAAAGGGCAGCTGGTTATAGAAATCGCGGTGCTGGTCCGGCATGAAATCGCGGATCACGCGACGGCCGAACGAGTCCATGCGGTCGGCAACGCCGACACCGCGCTGCAGTTCCACCTCGCCCGCGTGGAACGGAGAGGGGGGCTCCACTGGTATGTTCGTCGTCATGATGACCGTCCTCTCGCGTTGTCAAAGGGGTGGGCAGCCCGCCGAGCAAGGGCTCGGCGGACCGGCGGGTGCGTTCAGGCGGCAAGGCCTGCGGGGGTTTTTACAAACGGGATGAACTTTGGCAGATGCTCGATACGGCCCAGCCACGCTGTGACGTTCTGATAGGGGGTGATATCGACATTCCCCTCGGGTGCGCGGGCGATATAGCTATAGAGGGCGACATCCGCGATGGTCGGGTTGGTGCCGCCGCAGATCCATGTCTTGTCGGCAAGTTCGTCGTTCATGAGCCTGAGGATGGCGTGGGCCCGGCCGATAACCTCCTCGGCATTGAATTTTGCACCGAAGACCGTGATCAGGCGGGCAGCTGCAGGGCCGAAGGCGATCTGGCCGGCAGCGACCGAAAGCCAGCGCTGAACGGCGGCAGCGCCATTGGGGTCGGTCGGTGCCCAGCTTTCAAGGCCCAGCTTGCGGGCGACATAAATCAGGATGGCAGCGGAATCGGCGATGATTGTCCCGTTGTCATCCAGCACGGGGACTTGCCCGAACGGATTGAGCTTCAGAAAGTCCGGCGCCTTGTGGGCGCCTTTGGCAAGGTCGACCTCGACCAGTTCGAAATCCGCCCCGACAAGCGACAGGAAGAGATGGGCCCGGTGGGCGTGGCCGGAAAGCGGGTGAACATACAGTTTCATTGGAAAGCTCCTTCAGCATTTCAGGTCGATGTCTGGTCGGCGATCACGCGTCGTGCGGCCGTCGTGGCACGACACTCGCCGATCCGGAGGACAGACTGAATTGTGAAAAACCTGAATGGACTGTTTCAGATTCTGGAATAAACTTGTTACCGTCAGATTTCCCGAGGTGTTAGCCGATGATGGCTCGCCTCGAGGCCGGAGCAGGGGGCGCCCATGTCGCGATTTGAAGCCATGCAGGTGTTTGTCAAAGTCGCCGAGACCGGCAACTTTGCCGAGGCCGCCCGACAGCTGAACATGAGCCCGCCCTCGGTTACCCGTGCGGTTAAATTCCTGGAAGACCAGATCGGCACCTTGCTCTTCGCGCGGACGACGCGGTCTGTGAAGCTCACGGAGGCCGGGGAGCGCTATGTCGACGATTGCCGCCGCATCCTTGCCGACGTGTCGGAGGCCGAAGCGTTTGCTGCCGGCATGTATGCTCGCCCGACCGGCACGCTGACTGTCACGGCATCGGTTCTCTTCGGCCAGAAATTCATGGTGCCAATCCTGACAGACTATCTGGCCCAAAATCCCGAGGTTTCCGTGCGGGCGCTGTTTGTCGACCGCATCGTCAACATGGTTGACGAGGGGATTGATGTCGGCATCCGCATCGGTCACCTGCCGGACTCGAGCCTCAGCGCCATTCGCGTCGGCTCGGTCCGGCGTGTGGTCTGCGGCTCGCCGGGCTATTTTGCAGCGCGGGGTGTGCCAACCGTTCCGCAGGATCTGGCACAGCATAGCGTGGTGACAAGCACCAGTTCGTTTTCATCGCTGGAATGGCGGTTCGGCACCAACCGGAAATCCTCGATCAATGTTGTTCCGCGGCTGACCTTTAGCACCTACGAGGCGGTTATCCAGGCGACCCTGCAGGATTGGGGCTTGTCCCGCCCCCTGTCATATCAGGTGGCGCCGTACCTGATGGATGGAAGCCTTCAAACCGTGCTCACGGATTATGAAGAAGCACCGCTGCCGATCCATATCGTCCATCCCGAGGGGCGCCGCGCCCCCGCGAAGGTGCGTGCGTTCATCGATCTGGCGGCTGCCACGCTGCGCGCCAACCGGTTCCTTAATTGAGCGCGGCCGGGCGGCTCAGCCGCAGGGATCGGGAACGTTTCGTGGAATAATCCCTTTCAGATTATCCATGTTCCCGAGATGCGCCGGCAGCTTTTGTTTTTTTCACGCCTCTTGCTCGTTTGCAATTCGGGGTTTCGGTCAGGGGCCGGTGCGTGTAGGCTGGGCAACTGAGGAACTGGAAGGGGTCGCCGGTGTCGCTTGTCGCCCAGCGGGCAAAGCTCGCATCGCAAAAATTGCATTTCATCTCTGGCCTGCCACGGTCGGGATCGACGCTTCTTTCGGCGCTTCTTCGCCAGAACCCGCGCTTTCATGCCTCGATGTCGAGTGCGCTTGCGCCGCTTGTGTCGGCGAACCTGAATATCATGGGGTCGGGCACCGAGGTTTCGCTTCTGCTTGAGGAAAGCCAGCGTCCGGCGATCCTGAAGGCCGTGGTGGCAGCCTTTTGCCGCACCACGACCGACCGCGAGATTTTCTTTGACACCAACCGCCAGTGGACAGCGCGGATGCCGCTTCTGGCGGACATGTTCCCGGATGCGAAGGTGATCGCCTGCGTGCGCGATGTGCCGTGGGTGATGGATAGCTTGGAGCGCATGTTCCGCAAGGACCCTTACGAGAATACCCGCATGTTCGGAAACGACGGCGAGCGGACAACCGTATACAGCCGCACCGAGGCGCTCGCCCGCCACAACCGGCTTGTCGGCCTTGCCTGGACCTCGCTGAAAGAAGCCTTTTACGGCGAGCATTCGAAGCGCCTGCTGATCGTGGACTACGAAATCCTGAGCCGGGCGCCTGAGAAGACGTTGAAGCTCGTGTACCAGTTTCTGGGCGAGGACTGGTACAAGGACCATGATTTCGACAAGGTGACATACGACGCCCCACGCTTTGATGAAGCGCTCGGCATGAAGGGGCTGCACACAGTGCGGCCGAAGGTGGAATTCAAGGCGCGCAAGACGATCCTGCCGCCAGACCTGTTCCGGAAGTTCGAGGGGATGGATTTCTGGAAAGACACCGCCGGCAGCAGCGCCAGTGTGATTGTGGCGCAGTCGGGGGCCGGTGCGAGTGCGGCCCGCGGTGCGGGAACACTTGAAGACGCGGCAGAATAGGCCGCGGCATCAGATTGTTGAGTAACCCGGGCAGCGCAAACACGGCCCGGACATGTTGGAGGGGCATCATGCCGGACGATATCGATCTGAAATTCACCACAGGCGAGGCACAGGAAGCGCTGGAACCCGTGCTCGTTTCGGGTGGTGGCGCGCTGGTCGCGGTCGATACGTCGGTCGCCGGTTATGAGGCGCTTCTCACGGGCCTGTCGCCGGACGTCGAAGTACTGTTTTTCGATGGTGGTGCAGGTGGGCTTGCGGCGCTCGCCGATGCCGTCGGCGGGCGCGCCGGGCTCTCATCCATCCAGATCGTCTCGCACGGCGGCGAGGGAGCACTCGCCTTCGGCACCGATACGGTGACGGCCGACACTCTTGCAGACTATAGCGACGCGCTGGCCACCATCGGCGCAGCCCTTGCTGACGATGGCGATCTGCTTCTTTATGGCTGCAACGTCGGTACCGGTGGTGCGGGACAGGCGTTTATTGATGCGATGGCGGCCGCGACGGGTGCCGATGTGGCGGCGTCCGACGATCTCACCGGTGCTGCTTCGAAAGGTGGCGACTGGGATCTTGAAATCCGCACCGGCGATATCGAGGCCGATGCGCCCTTCACGGCGGAAGCACTTGCCGATTTCTCGGATGTGCTGGCGACTTTCACCCTGAGCACCTTTGCCGACGGTGGCAACAATCTCACCTCGTCTGGTTTTACGGTCGCCGGATGGTCGGGCGGCAGTGTGCGAGGTGTCAACCCGGACGTTGGTGGTGCCTACATCGACCATTCGAATCTCAATGTCACCGGGAGCTATTTCACGGTTACCGGGGGCGGTGGTTACGGGAATTTCTCCCTGACAAACCTTGTGATCGCCGAATATGCCGACGGCGTATATTTCGACAATATCAAGATTGTCGGTACAAAAGCAGATACCTCGACCGTGGAAACAGCAGTCAAGGACGTGCCGACCAGCTATCTCGGTGACACTGTCACGTTCACGGACGGGGCAGATTTCACCGATCCGGATTGGGATAATATTGTCTCGTTCAAGGTCTATTTCGACGTGACGGGTGGCTCAGCGCCCAGTCAGGTGAATCTTGTCAGCTTTGCGGCTACCCCGGCAGTCGTGAACAATGCGCCGACGGTGGCGGGTGCGCCTTCCGACATAACGGTCATCGAAGATACGCCCGGCAACCTCGATCTTTCCGCGGTCACTTTCGCGGATGCGGATGGTGACAGCCTGACCGTCACGCTGGCGGCGGGTGCCGGCACCATGGCAGCGTCCTCGGGCGGCGGGGTCACGGTTGGTGGCTCCGGCACCGGGACGATGACGCTGTCGGGCACTGCCGCAAACATCAACACCTATCTCGATACCGCATCGAACATCCAGTATACGGGCGCCTCGAACGCGAACGGAGACAATGCCACCACGCTGACCATCACCCCGAATGACGGCACGGTGGATGGAACGGCTGCCAATGTGAACATTGATATCACGGCAGTGAATGACGATCCGTCCGGCGCTGGCGCGCCCTCGGATATCACTGTGACTGAAGACACGGGCTCGGCGGTGGATTTCAGCGGTATCAGTTTCACCGATGTGGACGGGGATACGGTCACGGTGAAGGTTTCGGCGGGCGCCGGCACCTTCGGGCTTGCCAATCCGGCGGGATATTCGGTGACAGCTAGCGGCAATGGCACCGGGACCTTCACCCTCACCGGCACGGTTGCCAATATCGAGAGCTATTTCGATACGCCGACGAACGTGATGTATACGAGTGCGGCCAATGCAGTCGGCAATGATGTTACGACCATCGCGGTCACCATCAATGATGGCAATGGCGGCGGCGACATCGCGGTTGGTACCGTGAATGTCGACAGCACGGCAGTGAACGACGCCCCGACTTTCGCCGGGCTTGATGGCTCGCCTTCCTTCACCGAGGGCGGCAGTGCCGTCACGCTCGATAGCAATGTGACCATCGCAGACCTGGAGCTTGATGCCGCCGACAATTTTGCCGGCGCTTCGCTCACTGTCGCCCGCAACGGCGGCGCCGACGCGACCGACACATTCGGCTTCGCAGCAAGTGGCAGCTTTGCGGTCTCGGGCGGCAACCTGCAGGCGGGCGGCCTGACGTTTGCGACCTTCACGAATGCGGGCGGCACGCTGACCATCAATTTCACGTCCTCGGGCACCAATGCCACGGGGACGCTTGTGGATGCGGTGCTGCAGGCTATTGCCTACCAGAATACGTCCGACGCTCCGCCAGCCAGCGCGCAGCTCGACTGGACCTTCAGCGACGGCAACAGCGCCAACGCGCAAGGCACGGGCGACAATCCGGGCACGGTGACGGGCTCGACGACTGTTTCGATCACCGGTGTGAATGACGAACCGACCCTGACAGCAACAGGGGGTGACCCCACCTATGTGGAAGGGGCGGTTGCATCCGATCTGTTCAACACGGTGACGGCGTCGACCGTGGAAAGCGGACAGACGGTCAGTGGGCTGACCCTGACTGTGACGAACCTGTCGGACGGGGCTTCTGAAATACTCGCCGCAGACGGCACATCCATAGCGCTCACGAATGGCAACAGCGGCACGACCGCAACCAACAGCCTGTCATACAGTGTGTCGGTCACCGGCGGTACGGCTACCGTGACCCTGTCCGGCGGCACCATGAGTGAGGCTGCCACTAGCACTCTTGTTGACGGCCTTGGCTACCAGAACACCAGCGACAATCCGACAACCGGGTCAAGCCGGGTGGTTACCATCACCAGTATTACCGACAGCGGCGGCACCGCGGGCGGCGGGGACGATACGGCCTCGCTCTCGATTGCTTCCACCGTTTCGCTGACCCCTGTGAACGATGCCCCGGCTGTGGGCAATGTGTTTGGCGACAGCGCGAGCCAGGTGGTGGCTGGCACGGGGGCAGGCAATGTGGCTGATCTGGATGACGCGACTGTCTCGAACCCCGATTCCGCCGACTATAACGGCGGCTCGCTGACCATCGCCCAAACGCTTGGCACCGCGAATGGCAGCTGGTCGGTTGATGGCACCAATGTCACCTCGGGCGGGGACGCCGTCATTTCGGCGGGCGAAACGATCATGGTCGGCGGCGTCGCCGTCGGCACGGTGCATGCCACGAACGACGGGCAAGGCGGCAATATGCTCGAAATCGCCTTCGATACGGCGAATGCCACGTCGGCGAATATCCAGACGCTGGTCCAGAACCTGAATTATTCGGGCCCGAGCGGCCTTGGCGCGCGGGACTTCACCCTGACGCTGAACGACGGCGACGGCACCGCCAATGGCGGCGACGAGGACGTGGCCGGTTCCTTCACGATCACGGTGACGCCGAACCCGCCGGTCATCAGCAACCTCAATGGCGACAGCGCCACCTTCACGGAAGGCGGCAGCGCGGTTGCCCTTGATGCTGGCACAGCGGCGGCGGTCACGGATGCGGATTCGGCCGATTTTGATGGCGGTAACCTGACGGTCGGCTACCAGTCCGGCCAGCAGAATGAAGACCGGATCACGCTTGATACCACCGGTACGGTCACGTTGTCGGCCGGCATGACGGCAGGCTCGACCGTTTCGGTCGGCGGCACCGCCATCGGCACGATTGAGGCGGGCGCCACCGGGGGGGCGGGCGAAGACCTCATCATCACCTTCAATGCCGATGCAACGCCGGCCCGTGTGCAGACGCTGGTGCAGGCATTGCAGTATGACAATACGGGCGGCGACACCCCGACGGACGGCGACCGCGAGATCCGCGTCACCATTACCGATGCAGGCTCGAACGCGGCATCGGGCTCGGCGGACGTCACGATCAATGTGGACCCGGTGAATGACAATCCGGCGGCCACGGGCGTACCGGCGGATGTGACGGTGACCGAGGACACGGCCTCGAACCTCGATATCTCGGCAATCGCTCTCAGTGACGATAGCGGGGCCGCGTCGGTAACCGTCACGCTTTCGGTCGATGCCGGCACCATGACGGCCTCGACGGGCGGCGGGGTCACGGTGACAGGCACCGGCACCGGCACGCTTTCGCTTGCAGGTACGATTGGCGATATCGATACGTGGCTCAACACCGCGTCGAACGTGCAATATACGGGGGCGGCGAATGCGGCAGGCGATGACGCCGCGACGCTGACGATCACGGCGAACGACGGCGGCAGCACGGGCTCGGGCGGCGGCGGTAACGTCACGCTTGGCACCGTCAATATCGATATCACCGGCGTGAACGACGCGCCGACCTCGGCAGGCGGCACGGCTTCGGGCACGGCCGGGAATGCCCTCACGTTCGCCGCTTCCAACTTCGCCTTTGCTGACGTGGACAGCGGCGACACGCTGGCCAGCGTCCGCATCGATACGCTGCCGGCAACGGGCACGTTGAAGCTGAACGGCGTGGATGTGACGCTGAACCAGGTGATTGCCGCGGCGGATATCGCGCAACTCACCTACACGGGGGATGCGGCAGGCAGCTATAGCTTCACCTACAGTGTGAACGACGGCACGACCTTCACGGCGGCACCGGCCACGATGACGGTTACGCTGGGCCTGGCCAATCAACGGCCGACGTCGCCGCAATTAAGTGCCCTGACGGTATCGGAAAACGCGGCCGGTGCCACGATCGGCACGGTCACCTCGGTCGACCCCGAGGGCACGCCGATCACTTTCAGTGTTTCGGACGAGAGGTTCGAGATTGTGAATGGTTCGCTGAAACTCAAGGCTGGCGTTGCGCTAGACCATGAAAGCGAAGCGACCGTCCAGATAACGATCACGGCCACCGATGCAACCGGCCTGACACGCGACCGCGGCTTCACGATCCAGGTTGCGGATGTGAATGAAGTCAACGGTACGGAGGGAGCCGATACACTGACCGGATCGGGCTTCGACGATTTCATCCTGCCGGGAGGCGGGGATGATATCGTCTCGACCGGCGATGGCCGGGATACCATCTTTGGCGGCCTTGGTGCCGATACGGTTTCAGGCGGCGGGGATGATGATTTCCTGATCGGTGGGCAGGGTAGCGACAGCGTCGTTGGCGGTTCGGGTGATGATCTTGTCTATGCCGGCTTCGAGGATGACGGCGACGACATGGTTGAAGGGGATGACGGCAACGATACGCTCGGTGGTGGCACCGGCAACGATACAGTGTCGGGCGGGAATGGCAGTGACTTGATGTGGGGACGCGGCGGCAGTGACAGCCTCGAGGGCGGTGCCGGCGATGACATCCTCTTCAACGGCGCAGGCGACGATACGGTTTCGGGGGGCGACGGCGATGACATGCTATGGGCCAGCGAGGGCGACGACATGCTCTCGGGGGGCGACGGTGCCGATACCTTCGTTTTCGGTGCTCTGGCAGGCAACGACACCATCACCGACTTCGATGTGACGGAAGATGTGTTGAACCTTGCCTTTGCCCAGACAGGCTTCACCTCGCTTGCCGATGTGCAGGGTGCGGCTTCCGAGGTCACGCAGGATGAGCAAACCGGTGTGCTGATCGATCTTGGCGGGGAAAACAGTGTCTTCCTTGCGGGGCTCGATCTTGCCGATTTGAATGACATGACAATCCTGTTCTGACGAACGGGACGGTTTGAACGGTCCGTTCCCTCTGGGGCGGGCCGTTTTCGTTTCCGGGCTGGTTGGTTCCGGCCCTTATGAAAATTCATAGTTTCGCCCTGCCCATATGCGGGGCCAGGGTTCGAACAAACAGAAAGGCGGGTCGCAATGGCATTGACGGCGGGTGTGATGACCGGTTTGAAGGCAAGGCTGGCGGGGCTCGTGGCAACAGCCCTTTTGGTGGCCACCTCTGCTGCCGCCGATGTGTTTGACCATTTCGAGGATACCGAGCGCAATATCTGCAGCAGTGTCGAGGACGCGGCCGTCTTCACCTATTTCAAGGACAGCTATTACGATCTCGACAAGCACCTGCTCGCCGTCACCGGCGGCAGCCGCTATGACCGGCTTGTGGCCTTGCCGCAGGACAAGCAGGTGGAGCGCCTCGCGTTCGATCATGACCGCGTGAAAGGCCTGATCCTGCGCATGGGGCGGCTGTTTCCGCGCATGGAGCGACCGCTCGATATCCCGCCGATGATCAAACAACTGAAGGACGGCGCAATCTGGCAGCCGCTTTCGGATCATCACACTGAGATCCTGAGGGTGGCACTCACCCGGCTGCTGATGCAGGCCGAAGACGGGGCCGCCGCCAAGATGGCGGCCTTCCTGAAGGCTTTCGACACTTACGAGAACAAGCTTCTGGAAGTGAAAGGTGACGGCGTCACTTCGGACGACGCCCAAAAGCTCTCTTTCATGCAGGGAGAGGTCGCGAGCCGCTATCGCGACAGCCTGCGCTTCTTCGCAAAAGAAGTGATCTTTGCGGACGATTTCAGGGAAAAGCTGGCGGCAGGCGTGCAAGAGGCGTGCGCTGGGAAGGCCGAAGAGAAAGAATGATCGATGGTATTTGAGAACGAGCTGGATGACGAAGCCATCGAGGCCATCATCGCGGGCGATTCACATGAGGATCGCTGTATGCTGCCGGTCTGGCTGTCGCTCGATCCGCCTGAAGGTGTGGATGTTGAGGCTGTCTGCGTGCGGTTGGCGCATCATGAGCATCCGAATGTGCGGGGCAATGCGATCATGGGGTTTGGCCATCTGGCGCGGGTAACGGGGGAGCTGAACAGGGCGGTCGTGGTGCCGCTGGTGCAGGCGGCCCTGAAGGACGAAGACGCCTATGTGCGCGGGCACGCGGATGACGCCGCAAGCGATATCCAGCATTTTCTGGGCTGGAAGATAAAGCGCTAGTCGCTGACGAAGGTTTTCAACACTTCATCGGCAAGCGAGGCGAGGTCCAGGGGGCCATCCTCTCGCATCCAGTGGCGGCTCCAGGCGAGCGCACCGCGGATCAGTTGCCGGGCGATACGGGGGTTGTTGCGGAGGCGCCCTTTGACCCCGAGCGCATCCAGTGTATCGCGCCATGCGCGCTCGTAGGCGCCATCCCTGAGCTTCAGGATCGCCGCGCGGTGTTCCGTGTCGAGGCTCCGCCATTCATCAACGAGCACATAGGCCGCGTGGCCATCCTCCCGGTGGATGGCGCTGAGCTCCGCGATCATCAGCGCGCGTAGCGCCCCACGCGGGTCATCCACACCTTCCGTGGCCGCAACCGCCGCTTCCCCCATCGCCTGAGTCGTTGCCGCCATCGCTGTAAAAAGGATTTCCTGCTTCGATTTGAAGTGATGGAACAGGCTGCCGGAAAGGATTCCGGCGCGCTCGGCAATATCCCTCACCGTCGTGCGCTCATAGCCCCGTTCATAAAAAAGATCGACAGCAACCGCTAGAATCCGGGCTTTCGCCGGGCTGATGGGGCCAAGCGGAAGGGAGGGCAGGTCGGTCGTGGCAAGGGCTTCACTCATGCCGCCAGACTAGCCGGTTGTGCAGTAGTTGACAACCAAGCGCTTGCTTGTTTTTATGGAAATGCTTTCGGGAGGGGAACCATGAGCGACTATCGGTCTATCTATCGCTCGGACTTGTTTGCCGGGCGCCGCGTGATTGTCACCGGCGGCGGCAGTGGCATCGGGCGCTGCACGGCGCATGAACTGGCCGCCCTCGGCGCTGACGTGATCGTCACCGGCCGTAAGGTTGAAAAGCTTGAAAAGGTGGTCGCTGAAATCGCGGCTGATGGTGGCAAAGCAAGCCATCGCGCCTTCGATATCCGCGACGAGGGCGCGGTGCGCGACGGGATCGATGCCATCCTGAAGGATGGGGCTGTTACCGGGCTCGTCAACAATGCTGGCGGGCAGTTTCCGGCGCCCTTGGAGAAAATATCGACAAACGGGTTCGAGACCGTGCTGCGCACCAATGTCGTCGGTGCCTTCAATGTCTCGCGCGAACTTGTCACCCAATCGATGAAGGACACGGGCGGTGCCATCGTCAATATCACCGCCGATTTCTGGTCCGGCATGCCGACGATGGGCCATTCGGGCGCCGCGCGCGCGGCGTGCGATAACCTCACCAAAACGGCAGCGGTGGAGTGGGGCCGTTTCGGCATCCGGGTAAACAGCGTGGCGCCCGGCTGGGTGGCCTCGTCGGGTTTCGACACCTACACCGACCCCGGCGTGAAGGCGGTGCTGCCGCAGCTCAAGAATTTCGTGCCGCTAGGTCGGATCGCGACAGAGGCCGAGATTTCGAGCGCGATTGTCTTTCTGCTCTCCGAAGGGGCGAATTTCATCTCTGGCGCCAGCCTTCGCGTCGATGGGGGTGGCAGCCTCTTCAGCCCCATGTTCCCGCCGCAGCCCGCGAAGAATAGCGAGAGCTATCAGGGCTTCCACCGCTACACGCCGCCCAAAGCACTGAAAGGCTGAAATCGTGCCCGCCATCGTCTCCGCCATCGATCCGGCTTCCGAAAGCTTCAAGGCAAACGCCGCCGCCATGCAGGCGGAACTGGATATGATCGCCGGGATCGAAGCGAAGAAGGCAGCCGCGCAGGAAAAGGCGCGGCCGCTTTTCGAGAAGCGCGGCAAGCTGCTCCCTAAGGAGCGCCTGGCACTTCTCCTTGATCCGGGCTCACCGTTCTTGGAGCTCGCCTCGCTTGCGGGATACCTGATGTATGACGACAAGGACGGCTCGGGCGCGGGCGGCTCCATCGCCGGGATTGGCTATGTGTCGGGCAAGCGCTGCCTTGTGATCGTTTCAAACTCCGCCGTGAAGGGCGGCACGGTCGCCCCTTCGGGCCTCTGGAAAAGCTTGCGGCTCCAGAATATCGCGCTTGAAAACAAGCTGCCGGTTGTCGGCCTCATGGAAGGGGGCGGCGCCAACCTCAATCATGTGTCCGATATGTTTGTGGAAGGTGCGCGGTCCTTTGCCAATCAGGCGAGGCTGTCTGCTGCCGGAATCCCGCAGATCACGGTGGTGCATGGCAGCTCCACGGCGGGCGGGGCGTACCAGCCGGGGTTATCCGATTATGTCATCATGGTGCGGGGCGGTTCGAAGGTCTTCCTCGCCGGTCCCCCGCTCCTCAAGGCTGCGACGGGCGAGATTGCAACAGACGAGGAACTGGGCGGCGCCGAGCTGCATGCCGAAGTTACCGGCAGTGCCGATTACCTGGCCGAAAACGACGCTGATGGCATTCGTTACGCTCGCGAAATAATGGCAAAGCTGCAGTGGAAAAATGGCCCGGTGCCCGAGGGCTTCGATGAACCCCTGTATGCAGCGGACGAACTCGTCGGTGTGGTGCCGGCGGAGGCGAAAACGCCCTATGACGTGCGCGAGGTGATCGCGCGGCTCGTGGATGGTTCCGACTTCCTCGATTTCAAGCCTGATTATGACGGGCAAACCGTGTGTGGGCACGCCGCCATCGAAGGGCAGACCATCGGCATCATCGGCAACAACGGCCCGATCACGCCCAAGGGTGCCACCAAGGCTGCGCAGTTCGTGCAACTGGCCGATCAGGCCGGAATTCCGCTCTTGTTCCTGCATAACACCACGGGCTTCATGGTGGGCAGGCAGGCGGAAGCGGATGGCGTGATCAAGCATGGCTCGAAGCTCATTCAGGCGGTGACGAATGCCCGCGTGCCGCGCATCTCCATCCATATCGGCGGCAGTTATGGGGCCGGCAATTATGCCATGTGTGGGCGTGGTGTGGACCCGCGCTTCGTCTTCTCGTGGCCCAATGTGCGGACCGCCGTGATGGGCGGGGCGCAGGCCGGGATGGTCCTCAAGATCGTCGCGCTTGAAAAGGCTGCGCGCGAGGGGATCGAGCCCCAGATCGAAATGGTTGAAGCGATGGAAAAGGCCACGGCCGAGCAGATGGACGCCCGCTCCACCGCCCTTTATGGCAGCGCCCGGCTTTGGGATGACGGCATCATCGACCCGCGCGATACCCGCCGTGTGCTCGCTTTCATCCTTGATATCTGCCGCGATGCGGATGCGCGCGTCACCCGCCCCAACACCTTCGGCGTTGGCCGTTTCTGACAAAGGAGAGACCCCGTGCTTTTCACCGACCAGCATAACGAGCTTCGCCGCACCGTCGCCCGCTTCGTGGAAGAGGAAGTGAACCCCCATGTGGATGAATGGGAAGAAGCCGGCATCTTCCCCGCGCACGAGCTGTTCAAGAAGATGGGTAACCTTGGCCTTCTCGGTATCTCGAAGCCCGAAGAATATGGCGGCCTCGGGCTCGATTATAGCTACGAGATGGTGCTCGCCGAGGAACTCGGCGGGATCCGCTGCGGCGGGGTGCCGATGGGCATCAGTGTGCAGACGAATATGGCGACGCCCGCCCTCGCCCGCTTCGGGTCGGATGACCTGCGCGCCGAATTCCTCGCCCCCGCCATCGCGGGCGATATGGTCGCCTCGATTGCGGTTTCCGAACCCCATGCTGGGTCGGATGTGGCCGCGATCCGCACCAAGGCGGTCAGGGACGGCGACGATTATGTGATCAGCGGCACCAAGATGTGGATCACCAATTCGACACAGGCCGATTTCCTGTGCCTCTTGGCCAACACGGGCGACGCACCCGCGCACAAGAACAAGTCACTGATTGTGGTGCCAACCAAAACCAAAGGCGTCAGCTTCTCACCGCGCCTCAACAAGCTTGGCATGCGCTCGTCCGATACTGCCCAGATATTCCTTGACGAGGTGCGCGTGCCGGCGCGCTACCTGATCGGTAGGGAAGGCGACGGCTTCCGCATGCAGATGATGCAGTTCCAGGAAGAGCGGCTTTGTGCCGCGATGCTGGGGCCCAAGGGCATGGAACGCTCGATCCAGCTGACCATCGATTACGCCCGCGAGCGCGAGATGTTCGGCAGCACGGTGCTGGATAATCAGGTCGTCCAGTACCGCCTCGCCGAGCTTGCAACCGAGGTGGAAGCCCTCCGTTCGCTCATCTACCGGGCCACGGAAGAATATATCAACGGCGTCGATGTCACCCGGCTTGCCTCGATGGCAAAGCTGAAGGCCGGGCGGCTCGCCCGCGAGGTATCGGACGCCTGCCTCCAGTATTGGGGTGGCATGGGCTTCATGTGGGATAACCCGATTGCGCGCAGCTACCGCGACAGCCGCCTGTCTTCGATCGGCGGCGGGTCGGACGAAACCATGCTGCGTATCCTGTCTAAAATCATGGGCATGGATAAATCGAAGGGGCTTTGACGCCATGATCGAAGAGAGCCTTGAACGCGGCGTCCTCACCCTCTGGCTCGCCCGGCCCGAGGCGCGCAATGCGCTGACCGCCGAGATGGTTGACGGCCTGATGGACGGCCTGAAGGCTGCCGCCGATGATGCCGCGGTGCGGGTCGTGGTGATCCGTGGGCGGGGTGGGTTCCTTTCGGCAGGGGCTGACCTGAAGGGCATGGGTGCGGGGGGCAAGGGTGGCGTCATCACGGCCAATCGCCGCTTCGGGCAAATGGTGGAGGCCGCCGAACGGTTCCCCAAACCGCTCGTCGTGGTGGCCGAAGGGGCGGCCCTCGGCGGAGGCTTCGGCCTTCTGTGTGCCGCCGATGTGGCGATTGCCGAAGCAGGCTGCAAGTTTGGCATGCCGGAGGTTACCCGCGGCCTGATCCCGGCCCAGATCGCACCCTTCGTGGTGGCCCGTATCGGCCATACCCAAGCCCGGCGGCTGGCGCTGACGGGCGAGATGATCGACGGCGCCGAGGCCGAACGGCTGGGACTTGTCCATCATGTGGAAACAGGCGCAGAGGCCGTCGAAGCGCGGCTTGCCAAGGTGCTGGCACTGCTGCTGGGGGCAGCGCCGGGTGCCACCTTCGTCACGAAAGCCCTTCTCGCCCAAATGGCGGTGCAGGTGGATGCGGCGATGCTGGACCGCGCGGCGCTCCTGTTCACCGAGGCAGCGATGAGCGCGGAAGGGGCGGAGGGCATGAGGGCCTTTGCCGAGAAGCGCAAGCCAAGCTGGGCTGAGGAGGACGCATGATCCGCCGCCTTCTCATCGCCAACCGGGGCGAGATTGCGGTCCGTATCATTCGCACGGCCAAGGCCATGGGGATCGAAACGGTTGCTGTCTATTCGGAAGCTGACCGGGGCGCCCTGCATGCCCGCCTGGCAGACCGCGCGGTCTGCATCGGTGCGGCACCGGCGGCGCAATCCTACCTGAATATCGAAGCGGTCATGAAGGCCGCTGCAGACACCGGCGCCGATGCCATCCATCCGGGTTATGGCTTCCTGTCGGAAAACGCGACCTTCGCCGAGGCGGTGGAAGACGCCGGCCTCATCTTCGTGGGGCCGACGGCGGATGTGATTGAAAAGATGGGTGACAAGCGGGAGGCGCGGCTGATTGCGGCCGCTGCCGGTGTGCCCTGTGTGCCGGGATATGACGGCGACGATCGTTCGGACGCGCGCCTGAAGGCCGAGGCCGAACGGATCGGCATTCCGCTGATGATCAAGGCAACGGCAGGCGGTGGCGGCAGGGGGCTCCGTAAAGTTATGAGCCTTGCTGATTTTGACGCCGCGCTGGCATCGGCCCGGCGGGAAGCGGGGGCCGCCTTCGGGTCGGTCGATGTGCTCCTTGAGCGCGTCATCGCCCCCGCCCGCCATGTGGAAGTGCAGGTATTCGGCGATGCCCATGGCCATGTCATCCATCTGGGTGAACGCGACTGCTCGGCCCAGCGCCGCCACCAGAAGGTGATCGAGGAAGCCCCCTGCAGTACGATCAACGCCGGAACACGCGCGCAGCTCCATACGGCGGCGGTCGAGCTGGCGAAGGCGGTGGGCTACCGCGGTGCCGGCACGGTCGAATTTCTGGTCGGGCCATCGGGCGATATCTTCTTCCTCGAGATGAACACCCGCCTGCAGGTGGAGCATCCGGTGACGGAGATGATCACAGGGCTTGATCTGGTGGCACTGCAGCTTCGCGTGGCGGCAGGCGAGCTGCTCGGGCTTTTGCAGGAGGATATCACCTTCGCCGGTCACGCCATCGAAGCGCGCCTTTATGCGGAAGACCCCGCTGCCGGTTTCCTGCCGCAGACGGGCAAGCTTGAACGGTTCGAGCTTGCAGCATTTTCGGGCCGGGTCGATAGCGGGTTCGAGGACGGCGACGGCGTCAGTTCCTTCTATGATCCGATGCTTGCCAAGGTTATCGCGCACGGGCGTACTCGTGCCGAGGCAATCCGGAACCTTGCAGCTTTGGTGCGCGCATCGACCGTCGCCGGGGTCACCACCAACAAGGCTTACCTTCTGGACATTCTGGCAAGCGAAGCTTTCACGAGCGCCACACACCACACCGGCACGCTGGATGAAAATCCATACCAGCCAGAAAGTTATGGCGAGGCAGAAGCTGCACTTGCTGCAGCCCTCCGGCTTTATGCTGCGCTTGAAGGGGCGCCCATGCGGTCGCTTGCCGGCTGGCGGACGCTGCATCATGTGCCTGAGCGGCGCGCGATTGAACTGGGCGGCAAACGCTATCCCTTCACCCTCACTTCGGCGCGCCGCGATGGTGGCTGGTGCATCACCGTGACGGGCGCCGAGGCGCAGCATGATTTCGATCTCACCGGCCTTTCATGTGCAGCAATTTCGGGCGACACGATCTGGATCGACACGCCGGCAGGTCACATCATCGCCCGCGACGTGACGCTCGCGCCGCCAGAGAAAACATCGAAAGCGGGCAATGGTCGTCTCACCGCCCCGATGGACGGGCAGGTGGTGGCGGTGGCCGTGAAGGCCGGCGACCGGGTGAAGGCGGGTGACCTCGTTTGCACCATCGAAGCCATGAAGATGGAACACAGTGTGAAGGCCGATATGGACGGCACGATTGCCGAACTGACCGCCGCGCCCGGCACCCAGGTGAAGGGCCGCGCCCTCCTCGCCCGCATCGAACCCGCCTGCACCCAATCCGAAGGAGACTGACATGCTCGCTGCCGACAAGGTGATCCTCACCTGCGCGCTTACCGGCGTACTGACCGACCCGACGGAGCATCATGTGCCGGTCACCCCCGCCCAGATGGCGGCAGAAGCGAAACGCGCTTTCGATGAAGGCGCCACCATCATGCATTGCCATTACCGGCAGCAAGCGCCGGGCAAAGGGCATCTCCCGAGCTGGGACGGGGCTTTGGCGCACGAGATCAACGAGGCGATCCGCGCAGCCTGCCCGGGCGTGGTGATCAATATGACGACCGGTGTGGTCGGCCGCGAGCAGGGCGATGTGCTGAAGTATCTGGCACATTGCAAGCCCGAGATGGCGGCCCTGAATGCCGGTTCGCTGAATTATCTGAAAACGCGGCGGGATGGCAGCTGGGCCTGGCCGCCGATGGTGTTTCTGAACCCGGTCGACAAGGTTGCCGAAATGCTCACCATCATGAAGGCGAACGATATTGTGCCCGAGTTCGAATGTTTCGACGTGGGTATCGTCCGGTCGGTGGGGCTGTACCGCGAAAACGGGATGGTGGGCCACGCCGACTATAATTTCGTCATGGGGGTGGCTTCCGGCATGCCGTGCGACGCCGACCTGTTGCCGCTACTTGTGAAATACAAGGGCGGCGACTATCCGTGGCAGGCCACGCTCATCGGCCGGCAGGATGTGTGGCCGGTGCACCAGCGCGTGGCCGAACTTGGCGGTAACCTGCGCACGGGGCTCGAGGATTGCTTCTATTTGCCGGATGGCACCAAGGCGACTTCGAACGGTCAGATGATCGCTGCACTGGCGGGTGTTGCGCGGAAGGCGGGGCGCAGTATCACGAGCCCCGAAGAAACCCGCGCCGCGCTTACGGCCATGGCATGGAGCTGACATCATGATCCGCACTGACCTCAGGGCCTTTGGCTTCACCGACGATCACCAGCAGCTTTACGACACCACGTTTCGCTATGCGCAATCGGAGCTGCATCCCCTATTGGCCCGCATGGATGACGATGACTGGTTCCCCGAAGACGCCTACAAGGCGCTGAAGAATGTGGGGCTCCTTGGCCTCACCATCCCTGAAAAGTTCGGGGGCGCGGGGCTCGATTTCGTGTCGTCGGCGCTGATCGCAGAAGCCATGAGTTACTGGAACCATTGTTTCTCGGCCAGTTGGGGGGCGAGCGAGAATCTTTGCATCAACAACATCGTCAGGAACGCGAGCGAAGAGCAGAAGGCAAAATATCTGCCGCGCTTCGTGGAAGGTGCCATCGGCGCCCTCGGCCTCACCGAACCCGGCGCGGGGTCGGACGCGCTCGGCTCCATGGCGACAACGGCGAAAAAGGTGGGTGACACCTATGTGCTGAACGGCCGCAAGATGTTCATCACCAATGGCCCGGTGGCCGATATTCTGCTGGTTTACGCCAAAACCGATCCGTCCGCCGGGCCGCACGGCATTTCGGCCTTCATCGTCGAGAAGGACACGCCCGGCTTTTCGGTTGCCCAGAAGCTCGACAAGATGGGCTGGCGCGGCAGTCCGACCGGCGAATTGGTGTTCGAGGACTGCGTGGTGCCGGCGGCCAATCTGGTGGGCGGCGAAAATCGCGGCGTGGCAGTGGTGATGAGCGGCCTGAATATCGAGCGCTCGTTCCTGTGTTCGTCGTCCGTCGGGATCGCCGCCCGCGCGCTGGACCTCACCATCGATTACGCGAAGGAGCGCCGCCAGTTCGGCAAGCCCATCGCCGGCTTCCAGCTCATTCAGGGCATTATCGCCGACATGTATACTGACCTCGAGACCTTCAGGGCCATCAGCTATCAGGTGATGAAGGAAATCAACGACCTTGAAACCGGTGGCGGCGGCCGGGGGCAGGTGCATCTGCGCACCGCCATGAACGCGCTATACACCGGCCGGGCCGTGATGCGCATTCTGGATGGTGCCGTGCAGGTGCATGGCGGCATGGGCTTCATGCGCGAGACGGAAGTGAACCGGCTGTATAGGAGCGGCAAGATACTGGAGATCGGCGCAGGCACCAATCAGGTGCGCCAGACGATCATTGCGGGCGAGCTCCTGAAGTAATCAGTCGGCGGGGATCTGGTCGCCGACGATATCCTTGTAGGGCCTCACATAGGGCGCGGTCGCAAGTGCGATGGTGCCTTTCTCGCGGGCGGCGATGATACAGCCGTTGAAGCGGGTTGCCTTCGCCTGATCGCGAAACATCATGCGGTCGCCTATCGTCGGGAAAAGCCGAACGAAGCTCATGGCCGGCCAATGGGTATCGCCATAGCGGGCGCCAGTGTTGCGGGTGCGGTCCATATAATCGATCGCGAAGATGAGCCCGTCGGTGAGGAAGACATCGACATCCCCGTTGACGAGCGCCTGCGTGGTGGCGAAGCCTGAAGGCGCTTCCCAATAGCTTTTCATCGTTGGCATCACACGGGCGAGCGAGGGGAACATCCGGGTCGCCCCGCCGAAGCCGAGGACGCGGAGGCCCGCGAGGTCTTCTGTCGTCCTGATCCTGAGCTGCCGGTCGGCCCGGAAAGCCACGCCGTTTGCCTGATGAATGAAGGCTTCGGTGCGATGCCCGGTGAGATCTGCGCTATCCCAGACAATCGCAACAGCATCGAAGCTTTCGTCATCTTCATACGCGAGCCAGTGCTGACCCCAGCGGTGCAGCACATAATCGGGCGTCATCCCGCATTCGTTGAAAATCGCATCAAGGGCTGCACGACTGCGGCCTTTTCCGTCCGAATCGAAATGGCCGGAAAGGATCGGCGCGGCAACCTTGATATCCCGAGCCTCAGCCAGCGCCGGCCAGAAGGCCAGCCCGAACAGGATCAATGTGTTACAGAGCCATCTCTTCATGCCATCCACGGTAGTCCCGGTCTGCCCCATTGACAATAATCATTGGCAATTGACTGATGGTTCGACATGATTGGAACACTGGTCCATCTCGGGAAAAGGGGGCTATGTGCGCATTTTCAGGTCCTTGATCAATGACCTGCCGATTCGCTATTTCGTACCGCTCGGCTTTCTGGTGGCCGCGCTGGTTGCGTTTGGCGTCTATATCGGTATCGCGCTGCCCGAGGCAGAGGACAAAGCCTTCGAGCTGACGGAAGCGGAATTCTATTCGCGGCTTGAAGACATGCAGGGGCGTTACAATTCGCTGCTCGCACAGGGCAATACCCTCGCGCTCAACCAGGATATCTTCATCCTCGCCAACAAGCCCGGGGTTTTGGGGCTCGCCCTTGTCGATCAGGATATGAGGGTGCGCCTTGCCAGCAATTCTTCCTATGAGGGGCGCCCGGCGAGCGAACTGCCCTTTCTGGTGGACCCGGCGCTGGTGAAGCGGGCGCTCTTGACCGGGCAGCAGGTCAGCAATCGGGATGAAAAAAGCGGAAGGCTGACCGGTTATGCAGGGCTTGGCTTTGTCGAAAGCGGGCAGATGACCCAGCTCTGCATCGTTTATGTGCTGAGCGCCGATGAAATCCGCCGCAATTTCCAGTCGGTCGCCGAACGCCCCATAACCATACTCGCAGTGACGCTGCTTCTGATCGCCGTTGGCGTTGCCGGGCTATTGTCCTGGAAAGTGGAACGACGCGTCAGCCAGCTTCTGAAAGCTGCGCGCAGTCTCGGGGAAGGCAAGTCCGGCCCGCTTGACCTCAATGTCCGCGGCACCGACGAATTCGGCCAGCTTGCAACTCTTGTCCGGGAGGCATCCGAAAAGCTCGAAGCCAGCCGACAGAGCCTTCGCGAGGCGGTTTCTGAGGCGCAGCGCGCCAATACCGCCAAATCGGCCTTCCTGTCGAACATGAGCCACGAAATCCGCACGCCGATGAATGGCGTGATCGGGGGCCTCAGCCTGTTGCAAAGTTCGAAGGACCCGGCCGAACGAGGTGAACTGATCGACGCGGCGCTCAGTTCTGCCCGGTCGCTCCTTGATATCATCAATGATATCCTCGACTTTTCGAAGCTGGAGGCCGCCAGGATGGACCTGCATCCGGCGCCGTTCCATCTCGGTCGGCTGTTTCAGGAAATCTACATGCTGATGCGCCATGTGGCGGCCGAGAAGCGAAACGAACTGACACTTGATATCTCGCCGGACTGCCAGACATGGATCGAGGCCGATGCCGCGCGCATCCGGCAGGTGATCAATAATCTGGTGGGCAATGCCATCAAATTCACCGAAATGGGCAAGATCAAGCTGGTTGCCCGGCTGGTGGGCGGTGACAGGCCGGTCCTGAGCGTGCGGGTGGAAGATAATGGTCCCGGTATTTCCGAGGTCGACCAGCTCAAGCTGTTCCAGCGTTTCAGTCAGGTCTCGCAGGAGGAAGGCAAGCGCGCGTCGGGCACCGGGCTGGGGCTTGCCATCTGCAAGCAGCTTGTCACCCTGATGGGCGGCGAGATCAGCGTGATCAGCAGCGTGGGCGAAGGCAGCACTTTCCTTTTCAGTATCCCGGTGCGACGCGCGAGCGAGCAGGTGGCGGGCAGCGCCGGACAACCGATCGAAAGCCCGACGGGGCTCAATATCCTTCTGGCCGAGGACATGAAGCTGAACCAGATGCTGATCGGCCGCATGCTGGAGCGCATCGGCCATACGGTGGTGGTGGCGAAAGACGGGCGCGAGGCCCTGGCAGCGCTCGACCGCGAGGGCGAGGCCGATTTCGACCTGATCCTGATGGACAACCAGATGCCGCATATCAGCGGGATCGAGGCCACACGCCTGATCCGCGCCCGCGCCGATGCCAAGGCCCGGCTGCCGATCATCGCGCTGACGGCAGGCGTGCTGCCGGAAGAACGCGAGGCCTTCTTCAAGGCAGGGATCGACGGTTTCATATCGAAGCCGGTGGAACCGGACCAGCTCCGATATGAAATAGACCGGGTGCTTACTCGGCGGCCTTGAGGCTCAGCTCTGCTGCCTTCGTGCGGGGCACGCTGCGCCACAGAAGGAGGGCGCCGAGGGCGGCAAGCGCGATATCGATGACCATAGCATCAACGAGCGGATAGTCGCGCCAGATCAACCCGTGCAGCACCGCAAGAGTGACGAGGAGGATGCCGCCGATGAGCCGCGCGCCGGTGGCGAGTGTCGGCACCTCAAGCTTCGTATAGGCGAGCGCCAGCGGCAGGATGGTCACGGCCCAGTAAACCGGCAGCGCGGGTGCGACATCCAGAAGCTCGGTCAGGGCAGCAAGGGCGAAAGCCGGGATCTGGCCCCACACAAGGATTGCCCAAGCGCGCTCCAGCCGGGGCTTGCGATAGCCCTGCGTCCGCTTGCGCGCCAGCCAGATATTGACCCCGGTCGCCACAATGAGCGTCAGCCCGCTACCGAGGAACACATAGATCAGCTTCAGGGGCAGGCCGCCATAGGTGCCGAAATGCAGGGGCGCGAGCATGCCATAGATGCGCATGCCGATACTGCCATCCGTGTAACCCGCCTTGTGGTGGAAGGTGCCGTCTGGTGCAAAGGTCCACATCTCGGCGCGCGACAGGTGGCCCGGCTCAGCCGTTGCAACATGCACCATCTGGCCGGCGGTGCCGACATGGTCATAGCCGATCCACACAATCTCGGTGCCGGGTTTGGTGCTCTCGATCGAGGCGAGCACCGCGCGAACATCGGGGAGCGGCGCCACGGTCTCCACATCTTCGGGGTGCGAGCCGAAGAGGATTTCATAAACCTTGTCCTCATCCCCGTCATAGGCCGCATAGCCGACAATGCCGATGAAAAGGCTGGCAAGGCCGAGGAGCGAACCGGTCAGCGCCACGATCAGGTGGAAGGGCAGCGCCCAAACGCCCACGCGGTTGTGGATGTCGGCATTCGTCAGCCGGTCCGATCCGCCGATGCGCAGGCGGAAGGCATCCTTGATGATGCGGCGGTGGGCAATGAGGCCCGAAAACAGGCTGGCGATCATGATGGCGCCGGCGAGTCCCACGACATAAAGGCCGAAGGGACGCGGGAGGCTCAGCTGGTAATGATGGAAGCTCATGAATTGGGTCCAGCCGGTGTTCGCCATGGGCAACAGGTTGCCCTCGGCATCAGCCTGCCACTGTTTATAGTCACCAAGGTCGGTATAGCCGGTCACCGTGATGCGCGGTTCTTCCGCACTCGGCCCCACCACATAGATGGCATGATCGAAACCTGCCTCCTTGGCGGCCACATAGGCGTTTTCCATCAGGCGTTCATGCTGGGCCGGGCTGTAGCTCGACTGGAACGGCCCCGATGGGTCTTCCCATAGGCTGAATTCGGCCACCATCACGGCGAGCGTGCCCGAGAAGCAGATGATGTAGAGAATGGCGCCAAAAAAGACCCCGAGCGCGGAATGCGCGTCGAGCATGGCCTTTGAAAGAACGGGCGTGATCGGATTCTGCATCTTCATGTCGGGTCCTTCGGCAGCAGGGAATAGGCGGTGACGCTGGCGATAATGATACTCATGTACATGCTACTGCGAAGCATACGCTTCTCGGCCATGCTGTAAAGCATGAGGACGGCCCAGAGCGTCGGGACGCTGAGGCCGGCGATCACCAGCCGTGTCTGCGGGTCGGTGGGGGCCGAGGTCGCCATCAGCACCGAAACGGCCATGGCAGCCGCGAAGGCAAGCGGCCCGCTGATCATGAAACGGGCAAAGCCCCGCCAGCGCTGGCCGGGTTCGGGTGGAGGCGGGGGCAGGATGCGTTCCTTGCGGTCGCGGTCCGGGCGGCGCTCGGCGCGCATGAGGATGCCGGCGAAGGCGACAAGCGCGCCGGTTTCAAGCGCCAGCGCAATACCGATCTCGGCGCCGAAGGTTTCGGCCCAGATGGCGGTCGATGCAGCCCAAAGGGCAATGGCGCCGGCAACACCCGCCGCCGCACGGCGACGGGCGGCCCAGGCACGGTGGGCGAGCACGAGCCCACCGGCAGAAAGGCCAAGGGCGGCAGCGATGGGGAGGATGGTTGTCAGGCTCATATCACTGCCGCTCCCACATTCAGTAACGGACTTTCAGGCGGGCCATCACGTTCCGGGGCGCACCATAGAAGGCCTGGTCCCAGTAAAGGCTCGTCAGATATTTCTCGTCCGTCAGGTTTTCGACATTGAAGCCGATCTCGACATTATCGGTCACGTCATAGGCGGCGGTCAGCGAGATCAGCGTGAAGGCTTTCTGGCGGATGGTGCCACCGGCAGCTTCCAGATACATGGCCTCCTGCCACTTCAGGGTGCCGCCAAGGCTCAGGCCCTCGATCATCGGCACTTCAAGGCTGGTGCCGAGGTTGAAGGTCTTGCGCGGGATGAAGGTGCGGGTCGGGTTGCCGTCCGGGTCTTTCAGGCTGAAGTCGGTGTAGCCGGCCTGAATGGTCCAGTCTTCGGTGATGCGGCCTGCGGCTTCGATCTCGAAACCTTTGGAGCGGATGTCGATGCCCTTGTAATAGCCGATGCCATCGGCGTTATAGCCGACCCATTCAGCGAAATTGTCCTGATCCGCCTTGAAGATGGCGAACGAGGTATAGAGCCGTTTGTCAAACCATTCGGCCTTGACGCCGGCCTCATAGCTTTTGCCGACGGCAGCACCGAGCGGCTTCAGGAAGGCGTCGGTTTCCGACTGGGCCTCATAGATATCGCTGTAGCTCGCGTAAAGGTTCACGTTTTCGAGGACCGACCAGGTGACGCCCACATAGGGGCTGATCTTGTCTTCCTCTCGGTCCATCGGCTCGTCGAAGCTCACGCCGTCGGTTTCCACATGGATGGCGTTGAAGCCGGCGATCAGGTTGACCTTGTCGCCAAGGTGGAAGTTGCCGGCGCCATAGAAGCGCGCGAACTTGTCGGTCCACTCACCCTTGCGGGTTTCATTCGCGAAGGCAGGACGGGCAATCTCGTTGCCACTCCAGCCGGGGAAGGACGGCAGCGCCCCCCAGGCCGGATCGGTGAAGGGGGCGTCTTCCTGATCGTAGATGCTGTCCGAATGCGCGGCGTTGATCCCGAAGACCATTTCGTGCGCGCGACCACCGATATTGAGGTCACCGGTCAGCGTCGCGTCCAGAAGCCAGCGTTCGGACCCCGCGAAATATTTGCCCGGATAGCCATAAAGACCAAGCCCGGTTTCGCTGTCATAGGCGGGCGAGGAATAGGTGTAAAAGAGCTCCGACGGCTCGTCATACTTGTTCCAGGTGACCACGGCCTTGGCTTCCCAGCCGGCGGGCAGCAGGTAGGTCAGTTCGGCGAAGGCGGTTTTCGACTTGGTGTTCCAGAAGGTCCAGTTCATCGAGGTCGAGGTCGAGACATCGAAATCGGTCTGCTCGCCGTTGGCGTCCAGCATTGGCAGCGCACCCCACAGCACGCCGTCCGACTTGTTGTCCTGCTGCGTGAAGCCGAAGGTGACGGTCGCATTCTCGCCAAGCTGGCCGTCGATTACCCCGTAAAAGACCGTGCGGTCGTTTTCATAAAGGTTGAGGTAGCTGTCACCCGATTCGACAGCGCCCACAAAACGTCCGGCCCACGAGCCGCTTTTCGTGAGTGGGCCCGATACGTCAACCTCAAGCCGTTTGCGATCCCACGAGCCGTAGGAGGCTTCGCCGTATGCCTCGAACTCGTTGGTCGGGCGCTTGCGCACATAGTTGATGGTGCCCGAAGGGTTGCCGGTGCCGGTGAGAAGGCCGTTGGCGCCGCGGATCACTTCAACCCGCTCATAGATGACGGTATCGAGGGCACCCACCACGTTCCAGTTGAAGGGCAGGCCGATGCCATCCACCTGCATGCTTTTGATATCAAAGCCACGGGCGTTGTAATAGGTGCGGTCGGTCTCGACTTCCTCGACATTCACGCCGGTCGTCAGGTTCAGGAGCTTGTTGGCGTCTTTCAGGCCGAAGCGTTCCATGAAATCGCGACCGATCACGGTGACCGACTGCGGGGTGTCCATCAGGTCGAGCGGCAGGTTGGTCGCCCCTTTCGAGGTGCGGCTTTCGCGCGCCGCCACCACAAGGATGGTCTCGATATCGCCACCCGCCTCATCGGCCACGGCAGCGGAGGGGAGGGCGGCGGCAAGCGCCGTGCCGGTCATCAAAAGTGCTTTCAGCGAAAATTTCATGGTTCCTGAGCCTTGTCGTTTATTCGGGGAAGCGCCGTCAGCCGAATGGGCGGCAGCAACGCATTGGCTCCTCTCCTAGGCGAGCATCACCTAGTTGTCAACGATTCTGATAATCATTCTCAACAAATGATTTGAATGACACGCCCGGTCGCAAGCGATCTTCCGCCTGTCGCAAAGGCATTCCGGTTCAAACAGGGTAAGCCATGCTGGGGCAGGAATTATGAGGGGAAGGAAGTTCCGTGATATCCAGACGTTTGAAAGGAATTGTCGTCGGCGTCTGCTTCGTATCGATTTCTGCGGCAGCCTTTGCGGATGAGGGAACATCGGCCGACCGCGAGGCCGTGTTGAAGCTCGAGGAAAGCA
Source organism: Pseudokordiimonas caeni (assembly GCF_026719705.1). Classification (GTDB taxonomy): domain Bacteria; phylum Pseudomonadota; class Alphaproteobacteria; order Sphingomonadales; family Kordiimonadaceae; genus Gimibacter; species Gimibacter caeni. The sequence continues at coordinate 41,938 of NZ_JAPPRR010000003.1, forward strand.
TTGCGCTGGTGCTCGCAAACGACGGATTCGAACCCTATGCAGCGCTTTTCCATCCGGACTATACAAACTGGATCAATCAGGACGTGCTGATGACCCGGGAAGACTATCTGAACGCTGTCAGGGGATGGTATGACGCCGGAAACAAGGCGGTTTCAACGCACCTCGTTCCTATTTCGCTTGATATCCACGGCGACATCGCAATCAGCCGCAGCCGCCTGCGCGAGGATTTCAACGATGGCACCGCCTTTGTCGGCCGGTTTGTGACAGTCTCGAAAAAGACCGATGGGGTCTGGCTGCTTTATCGCACCAGTTTCACTACCGACTATCGCGGACCGGCAGCGGACGCGCCGACGCCCTAAAGCACGCCGAGTTCGCGCAGGCGTTCCTTCAGGTAGCTGTCGGCGGTGTAGCGGTCGGAGAGCACCACATCGGGGCGCGGGTGCAGGAAGAGGGGCATCGAGATGCGGGACTTTTCGCTGCGTTCGCCCGTCGGGTTGATCACCCGGTGCTTGGTCGACGGGTAGTAATGCCCGGAGGCTTCCTGCAGCATGTCACCGATATTGACGACCAGTGTGCCGAACTCGCACGGCACATCGATCCAGCTGCCGTCCTTCGCCTGCACCTGCAGGCCGGGCTCGTTGGCGGCGGGCAGGATGGTCAGGAGATTGATATCGGTGTGGGCGGCGGCGCGCACGGCACCCGGCTCTTCTGATCCGGTCATCGGCGGATAATGCAGGATGCGCAGGAGCGTCTTCTGGCTGTCGGCAATCATGGACGATAGCGGCACGCGGTAATTCTTCGCGATATCGGCAGGCGTGTTGGCCTCCACCCACGACAGCAGCGTGGCGGCGAGCTTGGTGGCGCCTGCATAATAGGCTTCCACATCGGCGCGCAGCTCTTCCGGGATACGGCCCCACGGGTAGAAATGGAAATATTCCTTGATGTCTTTCACATCATAGCCCTGCGCCTTTTCCGAGATGCTGGCCGGGAAGAAGCCGTCCTGCGTGTCGCGGCTGAAGTCGAAGCCCGTTTTGTCGCCGGTCTTGAACCAGTTTTCCCAGGTCTCGTAAATCCGGCTGACGAGCGCCTTGTCGATCGGATGGTTCTTCAGCACGCCGAAGCCGGTTTCGCGCAGCGAGGTCGCAAACTCGCGGGCGGCATCGGGGGCGGTGAAATCGACGGCGGAAAGGGTCGGCATATTTCTGGTCCTTGTCATTCGGCGCTTTGGCCGGTGTTTTATCCGATGGGGCGGTAGGGGGAAAGCGGATTCATGGGGCCTCTGCCGCCGCGTCGGCGGTGAGCGTCCGGGCTTTCAACACGCGGCCGGTGGCGTGGTAAAGGTCCCCCACAAGCTCCAACGCGTCACTTGCCGCGTCCTGCGGGGCGCGGCCGCTGATCATGGCATCGATCAGGGCGTGCCGGAGCGCCTGGTAATTTGCTTCAAGCGCCTCGCCGTCTATCCCCGTGGCAAGGGCCGCCCGGATCGCGTCGGCAAAAAGGGCGAGGGGGGCGGCTTGCCCGAACCCTTCAAGGCGCGGCGCGCCCTTCAGCAGTGTGGCAGCCTCAAGGGCGTCCTGTGTGGCATGCACGCTATCCAGCAACATCTGCTGGCTGTCGGCGCTCATGTCCGTCTGCCCGAGTTTCGCGGCATAATCGAAAATCTGGCCTGCGAGGATATCGACGTCGGCGCTGTGCGGCGTCAGGTCCGTCGTCGGGTCATAGGGCGGCAGGCGGCGGGTGATGATGGGGACCGTGAAATCGATCAGCCGCCGGGCTTCGTGCTGCAAGGCGACGACGGCCAGCGACGGCGTGGCGATCAGGCTGCGGTCGATATGCTGGGGGCGGCGGCGGTCTTCGGCCGCACTTTTGTACCAGCGGTCGAGCCAGTCGGTCAGTCGGCGTCGGAAGGGCCAGACAAGAACGACACCGCCGATGTTGAAAAGCGTATCGAAAATCGCCAGCGCAATGGCCGGGTGCGCCACCTGCCGGTTCCCCCAGAAAGGCAGGAACAGCATCAGGAGGATCGCTGCCAGAAGCCCCGTCGCCAGATTGAAGAAAAACTGGGCAAGGGCGGTGCGCCGGGCACCAGAGGTGGCGCCGATGCTGGCGATGAGCGCGGTCGTCGAGGTGCCGATATTGGCGCCGACCACCATGGCGGCGGCTGTCGGCACGGCGATGAGGCCGCTTTCCGCCGCCGTCAGCACCAGCGCGATTGTGGCGCTGGAGGACTGCGCCAGCACAGTCAGGAAAGCGCCAGCCACAAGGCCGATCAGGATGCCGCGCTCGCCATAGTCTTCCACAAGGCTCAGCGAGAAGATGCCGGCCTGCGCATCGAACCCGGCCTTCAGTGCGTCAAGGCCCAGAAAGAACAGTCCGAAGCCGGCGACCGCCGTGCCGATGCCGGCGGAGGGGTGCCCGGTGCGCACCATGCGCCACAGCATGCCAAGGCCGATCATCGGCAAGGCGATCATATGGATATCGACCTTGAAGCCGAGCGCGGCGACGATCCAGCCGGTGACTGTGGTGCCGACATTGCTGCCGAGCAAGATGGGGAAGGCGTCGGCAAGGGTGATCAGCCCCGCGTTCACGAAGCCGAGTGTGACGACCGAGACCGCGCCCGAGGCCTGCACAATGGCAGTTGCGGCGAACCCTGCGAACAGGGCTTTCCATGCCGGCCGCAGGCTTGCCGCCAGCACGCTTTTCAGCCGCCCGCCCATGGCAAGTTCCAGCCCGCTTGTCATCATCGACAAAGCGAGGAGAAAGAGGCCGAGCCCGCCGATCAGTTGGCCAATGGATACAAGCGTCATCTGTTCACACCAGGTTCCTGCCGCGTGAGTGCCACGGCGATCATGTCGCCATGTTGATCGAAATCAAAAGCACTATGCATGTGCCTCGCTAGTCTGGTCTTATGATGCCAGTTCGACTTTGGGGAAGATATCCATGAAACCGCGTATTCGCTTCTGCGGCGCCGCCGGCACGGTGACCGGCTCCTGTTATCTCGTCACGGCGGGGGAAGTGACCTTCCTTGTCGATTGCGGCATGTTCCAGGGTACCAAGACCCTGAAGGAACTGAATTACGGTGACTTTCCGTTCGATCCGGCCTCGCTTGATTTTGTGCTGCTAACCCACGCGCATATCGATCATTCGGGCCTGATCCCGCGCCTCATCAAAAAAGGCTTCAAGGGCTTTGTGCAGGCGACGGGGGCGACGCGCGACCTTCTGGCCTATATGTTGCCGGACAGCGGCTATATCCAGGAAATGGAGGTCGAGTTTCTCAATCGTCGCAACCGCCAGCGCGGGCTGGATCCGGTGGAGCCGATCTATACGGCCGAAGACGGCGAACATGCCCTGTCGCGCATTCGCAGCGTACCTTACGAACACTGGATCGAACCCGCGCCGGGCATCCGCGTGCGCTTCTGGAACGCCGGGCACATTCTGGGCTCGGCTTCGCTTGAGGTCGAAATCGTTACCCGTGAAAGCCGGGACGAAAAGGTGCGGATCGTCTTCTCGGGCGATATCGGCCCCGATAACAAGCTTTTCCATCCGGACCCGGAAGCCCCGGCAGGGGTGGATTATGTGATCAGCGAATCGACCTATGGCGGCAAGGTGCGCGAGCGGCTGGGGCTTGAGGAGCGTCGCGCCAAACTGGCGAAGGTCGTGGAAGATGCCATCGGCCGGGGCGGCGTGCTGCTGATTCCGGCCTTCGCCGTGGAGCGCACACAGGAACTGCTGGCTGACCTCGCGGCGCTCATCAGCAGCGGCCGGGTGCGGCAGGTGCCGGTTTTCCTTGATAGTCCGCTGGCGATCCGCGCGACCGGAGTTTTCAGCCGCCACGCCGGGCATTTGCATGACCTTGACCACGGCGCCGACGATTTCAATCATCCCTCCTTCCATTTCACCGAAACCGTGCAGGAAAGCCGGTCGATCGACCGGTACAGCGGCGGCGCCATTGTCATCGCGGCCAGCGGCATGTGCGAGGCCGGGCGTATCCGCCACCATCTGAAGCATTTCCTGTGGCGGTCGGAAACGACTGTGCTGATGGTTGGCTATCAGGCGCCGGGCACGCTCGGGCGCATCCTGATGGACGGCGCGAAGATGGTGAAAATCCAGGGCGAGGATATCCGTGTGCGGGCGCATATCCAGCCCGTGGACTGGTATTCGGCGCATGCGGACGGCGCCGAGCTTGCCGAATGGATCAAGGCGCGGCTGCCGATCAAGGCCGGGCTTTTCCTCACCCACGGTGAGCCCGAGCCTCTCGCCGCCCTCAAGGCCGATGCGGTGGCCCTTGGCCTCGCGCCCGAGCGGATCGTGATTCCGGCCATCGATGATGAATATGTGCTGGATGGCAGTTGCCCGGCCTGCACAGAAGATCATCACCGCCTGCCCGCAAGCGCGTCGCTGGCGGATGACTGGCACAACCGGTTTGCCGATCTTTCGATCCGGCTGCGGCAGGAACTTGAAAGCGCGCCGGACGACGAAGCGCGCGCCGCGATCCTCGACCGTCTGGCAGCGGATCTCAGGCCTTAGGCTCAGGCTTGCCGGAAAGCCAGCGGCGGGCGATGGCGACGCCTGTATCGACCGACGGCGTATATTTCACGGCGGGCGGGCGTACCCCGTGCACGAGAAGCGCGTGGCGAAGGGCCGGGGCTGCACCCGCGATGATCAGCCGGGTGCCGGCGCGTTCAAGCTTTGCGGCCAGCCCCGCAATCGTGTTGGCACCAGTGGAATCAAGAAGCGGCACGCTTTTGAAGTCCAGCACCAGCACCCTGTAGCCATCGGAAATCCGGTCCAGCACCGCGCCGACGGTGGCGGCAGCACCGAAGAAGAAGGCACCGGTGATATGATAGATGACGATATCGGGGTCGGCGGCCTCGTGCTCGTCATAGGGGGTGCGGGTGCCGTCCGGGTTGTCCGGCAGGTCTTCGGGGACAAGCGCCATTTCGGTCTCGATAGCCACACTTTCCGACATGCGGTGGATGAAAAGCAGTGCCCCGAGCGCGAAGCCGACGACGATGGCTTCGGTGAGGTCGCGGAAGATGGTGAGACCGAAGGTGACGAGCAGGACAAGCGCCTCGCCCTTCTGCCCGCGGATGAGGGTGAATATGGCGTGGCGCTCCGCCATGTTCCAGGCCACGAAAACCAGCACACCTGAAAGAGCGGCGAGCGGGATATAGCCAGCAAGCGGCGCTGCAATCAGCATGAAGCCGAGGACGAACAGGCTGTGCAGCATGCCCGCGATTGGGCCGTGCGCACCCGCCCGCACGTTGGTGGCTGTCCGTGCGATGGTGCCGGTGACCACCAGCCCGCCCATCACGGACGACGCGATGTTGGCAGCCCCCTGTGCCACCAGTTCGGAGTTCGAGCGGTGCCGCCGTCCGGTCATCCCGTCGGCGACGACAGCGGAGAGAAGCGATTCGATAGCGCCGAGGAGCGCGAAGGCGGTCGCATCGGGCAGCATGGTCATCAGCCGCGCGGGCGATAGGTCTGGCAGCATCGGCATCGGGATACCGGTCGGCAGGCCACCGAAGCGGCTGTTGATCGTCTCCACCGGCCATGGCAGCGCGAGGGCGACAAGCGTTGCCACGACCACGGCGATCAGCATGCCCGGCCAGTGCGGCCGCACCTTTTTGAGCCCCACGATGGTGAGAAGCGCAATGAGCGCGATGAGGAAGGCTGCGGGGCTGAGGGTCGGGAGCGCGGCGGCGAGCACCGGCAGTTTCTCGGCTAGGGCGCCGGGCTCCGGCCCCGTCAGCGTCAGGCCTAGGAAATCCTTGATCTGGCTGGCCATGATGATCACGGCGATGCCGCCCGTGAAGCCCACCGTCACCGGATAGGGGATGAATTTGATATAGCTGCCAAGCCGCAGAAAGCCAGCCGCCATCAGCATCAGCCCGGCCATGAAGGTGGCGGTCAGCAGGCCATCGATCCCGTGGCGGGTGGCCGTGGCAGCGACAAGCACGATGAAGGCACCCGCTGGCCCGCCGATCTGGAACCGGCTGCCGCCAAGCGCCGAAACAATGAAGCCCCCGAAGATGGCGGCATAAAGTCCGCGCTCCGGCGGCACGCCCGAAGCGATGGCGATGGCGATGGACAGGGGCAGCGCCACGATGGCGACGGTCAAGCCCGCCATAAGGTCCGACCGCAGATGCCCGCGTCCGTAACCTTCCTTCAGCACGGTCACGAGCTTCGGGGTGAAAAGGTCGGCGAATGTTATTTTAGGCAGATGGCGGTGCATGGGGCTTTACCTGGGCTTTTGAAGGAAGAAGGGCCGCTCTTTGAGGAGCGGCCCTTCGGGGTCGTGTCTTATTTCGCGTTTTCGTGGACTGTGATCATCTCGTCGCCCATCTCGCCTTTTTTCAGCCGTTCATGGACCGTGTGGTCATGCTTCAGCATTTGCGGGGCGAAGGAGCCGACGATCATGCCGATGATGGCGGCGATAAGCCCGGCGAACTGCGAGGGGATCAGGGGTTCCTCGGGGCCAAGGATCGACACGCCGACCCACACGATGAAGCCCATTGCCATGGAAAGGAGCGCGCCCTGCTTGGTGGCGCCTTTCCAGTAGACCCCGCACACGAGCGGGATGAAGGCCACAACAAGCGTGATCTGGTAGGCGTTTTCCACCATCTCGAAAATGCTGGCATCGGAATAGATGGCATAGACGGTGACCATCAGCGTGAAGATCGCCGTCACCGTCCGCATGGCAGCGAGGAGCTGTTTGTCGCTCATGCGCTTCATCATGGGGCGCAGGATGTTTTCGGTGAAGGTGACGGATGGCGCCAGCAGGGTGGCCGACGCGCAGCTCTTGATCGCTGACAGGAGTGCGCCGAAGAACAGGATCTGCGCCACGAGCGGCGCGTGCGACAGCACGAGGCTCGGCAGGATCATCTGGCTGTCTTCTTCCATCCACCGGGCTGACATTTCAGGGTCGATCAGCGTGGCGGCGTAGGCCAGGAACATCGGGATGAAGGCAAAGAGGAAATAGATCCCGCCGCCAACGATGGTGGCCCAGACGGCGATCTTTTCGGTTTTGGCCGATTGCACGCGCTGGAAAATATCCTGCTGCGGCATCGAGCCGAAAGCCATGGTCACGAAGGCGGCCACGAAGGCGATCACCGAGGCGAAATTCATGTCCGGCCAGAAGTTGAACTTGCCGGCTTCGGATGCGTGGTTGATGACCACATCAACGCCGCCCACCAGCTCGGTCACTTCGCCGCCGATATAAAGCATGCCGATCACGATGATGACCATCTGGATAAGGTCGGTGATGGCCACGGCCCACATGCCGCCGAAGAAGGTGTAGATGAGGATGGTGACGGAACCGATCCACATGCCGGCCAGCGTCGAGATCTCGCCGCCCGATACCACATTGAACACAAGGCCGAGTGCGGTGATCTGTGCCGCTACCCAGCCAAGGTACGAAACCACGATGGCGAGCGAGGTGATGACTTCCGTCTCGCGGCCGAAGCGGCGCTTGTAGAAGTCACCGATGGTCAGGAGCTTCATCCGGTAAAGCGGCGAGGCGAAAAGGATACCGACAAGGATAAGGCAGGCGGCGGTGCCGAAGGGGTCGGCGACGATGCCCGAAAGTCCTTCCTCAAGGAAGGTCGCCGGGATGCCGAGCACTGCTTCCGCCCCGAACCAGGTGGCGAACACGGTACAGGTGACCATGTAAAAGGGCAGGTGGCGGCCCGCGATGGCGAAGTCGGCGGTATTTTTCACCCGCATCGAGGCATAGAGACCGATCCCGACCGAGACCACCCAATAGGCAATGACAAAACCCAGTAGCATGATGCGCCGTTCACTCCGTCTTCAGGAAAAGCGACGGGATCGGGCGGGCAGGGCCCTGCCGCCTTAAATCCCCCTCCAATCCGCATAGAACAAGGGATACGGCGCTGTAAAGCGCAGAATGGAGGGGGAGGCGCTGTTGGCGGCCTAGACGGCTACGGCGTCGGCGACAAGGAGGCCGGTGTAAGCCACATAGGTGGCAAGCAGCAACCCGCCACGCCGACGGCAGATGCGGCCCTGTTTGTGGTTGTGGCGGTCGTAGCCAAGCACGACAAGCGCGACGGTCAGAAGCCCCATCACCACCATGTCGCGGGTCAGCACCTCGGCCGGCACTTCCATCGGGTGCAGGACGCCCGCGATGCCCACCACCATCAGGGTGTTGAACATGTTGGAGCCGATCACGTTGCCGAAGGCGATGTCATGCTCGCCCTTGCGCGCGGCGGCGACGCTCGAGGCAAGCTCGGGGAGCGACGTGCCGATGGCAACGATGGTGAGGCCGATGAGGAGATCGCTGACACCAAAGGCCTTGGCGAGCGAAACAGCCCCCCAAACCAGCAGCTGCGAGGCGACGACCAGAAGCACAAGGCCGACGATGAGCCAGAAAACGGCCTTGCCGAACGGCAGCTTGTGGCTTGCGACCTCGGCTTCCATTTCTTTCGCCAGCCGGTCGTTCTTCTTCACCCGGAGGGCATTGTAGATCGTCCAGCCGAAAATAATGGTGAAAGCACCAAGGAGGACAAGCGCGTCAAGGCGGCTGATCTCGAGGTTATAGATGAGGATGGCCGACAGGACCGTCACACCGATCAGTACCGGCATTTCCTTTTTCAGGATACCGGAATCGACCTGCACGGGGGCGACAAGCGCGGTGATGCCAAGGATCAGCGCGATATTGGTGATGTTGGAGCCATAAGCGTTGCCAAGCGCGATGCCGGGGCTGCCTTCAAGGGCCGACATGGCGGAGACCACCATCTCGGGTGCCGAGGTGCCGAAGCCCACCACAAGCATCCCGACCAGCAGCGTGGGCATGCCGAAATGGTTGGCGGTGGCGGCAGCACCATCGATGAAGCGGTCAGCGCTCCACACAAGGAGGCCAAGGCCGAAAATCAGGGCAGCGAAGGGTAAAAGCATGGCGGGGCTCAAGCTGGCTAATGACGGGACACAGACATTCGCACACACATGGGGGCCAGCTGCGCGGGTTTCAAGGCCGCCTTTGCCCGCATTCCGTACGGAACACAAGATCGCTTGCGCGGGCGCCAGCTTTGGCACAGTCTGGTGCCTGAACCCGCCACCGGATGGGCCGTTGGCGAGCAGCTATCTTCGAGTGACCGAAATGCCCGATACCCGCGCCCCGCTGACCGATGCCACCAAAGCCGATGCCCTTGCCATCCGCCCGCTTGAAACCGCGCTTGCCCTGCATGCCGAGTTTTATGCCGATCCGTCGTGGCTGGCGTTCGAACAGCGCGAGGTTTTTGGTCGTTCGTGGCAGCTCGCCGCGCATCAGGGTGAGCTCGTGAATGCGGGCGACCATGTGGTGGCCGATATCGCCGGCAAATCGGTGCTGATCGTGCGGCAGGCGGATGGCAGCCTGAAGGGCTTCCACAATGTGTGCCGCCACCGCGCCGGCCCGATTGCCATGAAAAGCGGCACCGGCGCCACGTCGCTCCGCTGCGCTTACCATGGCTGGACCTACAAGCTCGACGGCCAGCTGAAAATGGCGCCAGAGATGAACGAGGCCTGCGATTTCCACAAGGAAGATATCCGCCTCACCGGCATCCGCGTGCATGAATGGCAGGGGCTGGTGTTCGTGGCGCTTTCGGACGACGTGCCGCCCTTCGATGAAGTGTATGCGGGCATCACCGACCGCATCGCGCCGGTTGACCTGTCAAAGATGAAATATACCCGCCGGGACAGTTACGACATCGCCTGCAACTGGAAGGTCTATATCGACAATTTCCTTGAGGGCTATCACCTGCCCTATGTGCATCCCGGCCTGTCGAAAGTGCTGGATTACCGCGCCTATGATACCGAGATCTTCCCCTGGTATTCGCTGCAGCATTCGCCGCTCCGTGGCGGCGAGGGCATCTATGGCGGCGAGAATGCCTGGTATTATTTCATCTACCCCAACATCATGCTGAATATCGTTGATGGCCGCATGCAAACCAACCGCATCCTGCCCAACGGCAACGACCGCTGCATTGTGGAATTCGACTATTATTATGCGCAGGACGAGGAAACCCAGTCCCGCATCGCCGCCGACCAGGAATTTTCAGACGAGGTGCAGGCCGAGGATATCGAAATCTGCGAACATGTGCAGATCGGCCTTCAGTCCGGCGTCTATACCGCCGGCCGCCTGTGCCCCAAACGCGAAAGCGGCGTGTGGCACTTCCAGAACCTTCTGAGGAAGGCGTATGCCCGGCGGGGTTGAAGCACTTCATGCGATGACAGAAAAGCAGCCTAGTTCGAGAGATATAATCTACTTTTTGAACTGTAGGGATAAGCGCGCTCTGAAGAAGCACGCTAGATCTGTAACGATATATCAGGATCATTTCGCGGGGCTAGCTTTGATGGCATCCATAGGCCAGCTTCCGCCATATCACTATGCAAGGCACCATGCCGAAATCATCCCAGAGGATATCCATTGGACTCCAGAGGAACTGGAAGCCTTCGGGAAGAGTAAGGTTGGACCTCTCTCAGATGGCCGGGCTATAAAATTCGCGTCAAAAGTCGACCAAGTTTTCAAGGTGCGGAAACTTCTAAACGCTCACCTGTTCTATACACCTGATCACTCGCTGTGGCATATTTTCTGTTACGATAGCAAGGAGTTGCGGGATCAGGGGAATCATTGGAAGGAAGGTAGTCACCTGCACTACATTTCATTCCTCTGGCCAGAATACAACCTCGCTGAGGCATGGGGACGAGTACAGCGCGGCGATCTAAATTTTTCTGGTAAACTGCATGTTCGTTTCCGAAAACTGAGCACCGACTACTCTTTGCGATAGGCTTCACCCCCGCGCCATTTTCCCCGGATCGACATGCTTGTCGTAGGTCTCGGCGTCGATGACGCCTGAGGCCAGCGCGACGTCGCGCAAGGGGGCATTCTGTTTTTCGGCTTCGAATACCAGTTTCGCTGTCGCGTCATAGCCGATGACGGGCACGAGGCTCGTGGCCACCATCAGCGTGCGGGCGGTGAGTTCCTCTAGCCGCGCTTCGTTCGCCTTCAGGCCTTCGATGCAGCGTTCGCGGAAGCTGTCCATCATGTCGGCAAGCAGCTGCAGGCTTTGCAGCAGTGCATCGGCCATCACCGGATTATTGGCATTCAGCTGGAACTGGCCACCGGCTGCCGTGTGGGTGATCACCGTGTGATTACCGAAGACGCGGGCGCACACCATCACCATGGCTTCAGCCTGTGACGGGTTCACCTTGCCCGCCATGATCGACGAGCCGGGCTCGTTTTTCGGCAAGGCCAGCTCCATCAGCCCGGCGCGGGGGCCGGAGCCGAGCATACGCACGTCGTTGGCGTATTTATGAAGCACGGTCGCGAGGCCGGAAAGCGCGGCCGACGCCATGAAGAGATCATGGTGAGCCGCCATCTTCACATATTTGTTGGGCGCACTCGTGAGGCTTAGTCCTGTGAGGGCGGCAAGTTCCGCCGCCACCTTCTCGCCGAAATCGGCGGGTGCATTGAGGCCCGACCCCACCGCCGTGCCGCCCTGCGGCAAATCGAGCAGTCCTTCGAAGGCATCGTCGAGCGACCAGAGGGCAGCGCGCATCTGGCCCGCAAAAGCCGCGAACTCGGCGCCGAGTGTCATGGGTACTGCATCCATCAGGTGGGTGCGGCCGACCTTCACAAGGTCCCGGAAGGCTTCGGCCTTGGCGTCGGTCGCCGCAATCAGCCGCTCGAGCGCAGGGCGGGTGGCCTCGTGCCACATAAGGAGCGCTGAAAGATCCATCGCCGTCGGGATCGTGTCGTTCGACGACTGACCCATATTCACATGGTCATTGGGGTGCACCGGGCTGGTGCCGCCGCGTTTTTTTGTGAGCAGCTCGTTGGCGTGGCCGGCGATCACCTCGTTCGCATTCATGTTGAACTGGGTGCCCGACCCCGATTGCCAGACGGGCAGGGGGAAATGATCGTTCAGTTTACCTTCGGCAACCTCGTTCGCCGCCACCTCGATGGCATCGGCAAGTTTCGCATCAAGCGCCCCGCGCGCCTTGTTCACGCTGGCGGCAGCAAGCTTGATAAGCCCCAGCGCCCGCCAGAAGACGGGCGACAGTGTTTCGCGCCCGATGGGGAAATTGCGAAGGCAGCGTTCCGTTTGCGCCCCCCAGTAGCGGTCTGCCGGTACCTCGATCTCGCCAAGGCTGTCCTTTTCCGTTCGGGTGAGGGGCGCGCGGGTCATGGCTGGTCCTCCGGTTCCTTCTTTTTGGCCGCCTTGGGTTCGGCCTTCGGGGGCATGTCATAGATCACATTCTTGGGCACATCGGCCCCGCCGGAGATCACGAAGCTCATGGCTTCGTCCATCTTCCAGTTGGTGGGGGTCAGCTTCTCAACGGGCACGATCTCCAGATAGCCGGAGGTCGGGTTCGGGGTTGTCGGCACATACACGGCCGCAAGCTCGCGGCCGGTGTTGGCGTCCTTGAAGGTCTTGGTCACCAGCCCCACGGTTTTCATGTCGGGGTTTGGAAATTCAATCAGAACAACGCGCTGGAAATCCGATGGTGTCATGTTCATCGCGTCGGTCAGGCGCTTCACGGCATTATAGATGGACTTGGCGACGGGGATGCGGGCCATGACGCCATCCACGAGCATGATCGCCTTCTGCCCCACCCAGCGCGAGGCCAGCCAGCCGGTGAAATAGAAAAGCGACAACAGCACCGCCACCGCAAGCGCGGTCTGGAACCAGGGGTGTGTCACCATGCCCATGACGCTGCTGTCGTTTGGCACACGGACCACAATCTGGTTCAGCATCGGCTGGGCAAGATCGCGCACGAAATCAAGGATGAAGCCGAGCGCCCAGAAGGTCAGCCACAGGGGCACCAGCGTGAAAAGGCCAACGATGATATAGCGTCGGGCGCGTTGCGGGAAAGGCGGGCGGGAGGCTGCCGTCTCGGTCAAGGGTTTGCTCCTTATGCATTTTGCGGCCAGCCTAGCGAAAAGCGGCCGTCACTGCCAGTCTAGTTGGTTTAAACGCGAAAGCATTTCTGATATGGTGCCGCCGCCGGTCAGCCCAGTACCGCGTTCCCAAGTGGCGCCTTCCGCGCCAGTCTTTCAATCATCAGGCTAATGCGACCGGCGGGGACAACCCATGAAAAACTATAAACGTACAGCGATCCTTTTCGGCGGGACCGCCCTTCTTTCACTCGCCGCCCTGCCTGGCCCGGTCGTTGATCCGGCCGAAGAAATCCGCTCGGCAGGCCTTCGCCAGCTTGACGAACTGACAGACCCGAACCGCATCGCCGGGACCCTGTGTGGGAAAGCCGGCCAGCAGCGCGGCGTCTTCTTCCGGCCCGATCTGCAGCATGCGCTTTCAAGCTCTGTTGCTGCCGCCGAGCCGAAGCTTGATGTGCCGCTCTATCCGGGGCTCGACCAGCGCAAGTTCCCGATCAGCACGAAGAATGCCGAGGCGCAAACCTATTTCAACCAGGGCCATGCGCTCCTCTATGGCTTCAATCACGGCGAGGCGATCCGCGCTTTCCGCAAGGCGCAGGAACTCGATCCGAACTGCGCCATCTGTTACTGGGGGGAGGCTGTGGCCTGGGGGCCGAACATCAATATGCCGATGCCGCCCGAAGCAGTCGCCCCGGCTTTCGCTGCGATTTCAAAGGCACTCGCCCTGAAAGCGAACGCGAGCGAAAAGGAAGCTGCACTCATCGATGCAGCGGCCAAACGCTACAGCCCCGATCCGAACGCGGACCGCGCCGCGCTCGATGCCGCCTATTCGGCAGCCATGGAAACCGTTCACAAGGCCTATCCGGATGACGACGATATCGCCGCCCATTATGCGGAATCGGTGATGGACCTCAGCCCCTGGTATTATTGGGAGCGGGATTTCATCACGCCGCGGCCGGGTATCGAGAAGGCGGTTGCGACCATCGAAAGCGTTCTCGCCCGCAACCCCGACCATTATGGCGCGATCCATCTTTACATCCATCTGGTGGAGGCGACGCCACTGGTGAGGAATGCCGAGCCTTTCGCCGACAAGCTTGCCGCCCTTGTACCGGGCTCCGGGCACCTCGTGCATATGCCGGCGCATATCTATTTCCGCATCGGGCGCTATATCGATTCGCTCGATCTCAATGTGCAGGCAACAGCGGTCGATGAGGCTTATCTGCAGACCAACAAGGACGCGAGCCCGATGTACCGTTATGGCTATTATCCCCATAACGTGCATTTCGTGCTTGTTTCTGCGCAGATGGCGGCGGACGGCAAAACCGCCCTTGAATATGGCCGCAAGCTCGATGCGATCCTGCCGCCCGAAACGCTTGCTGTGTCGCCGATGATCGCACCGGTGAAGGCTGCCCATTATTTCGCGTGGGCGCATTTCGGGTCGCTGGATGAAGTGATGGCCTTGCCGGATCCGGGTGAGGCTGTCGGGCCGTTCGTGCGGGCGCACTGGCATTATGCCCGCGGCATGGCGCTTGCGCGCGCAGGCGACGCTCGTGCCGCCGACGAGGCAGCGGCTATCGAGGCAGCCCGGGCCGATGCCAGCATCCCGGCGCTTGAAGCCGGTGGCATGCCGGCCGGGGCGGTCCTCGACATTGCGTCGCGCATGGTGCGGGGCGTGGCGGCCGCGAAGGCGGGCGACTATAAAGCCGCACTTGCAACCCTTGAAGAAGCGCGCAAGGTGCAGGCATCGATCCCCTATATGGAGCCGCCCTTCTGGTATCAGGCCGTCGATCAGACGGTCGGTGCTGTGCACCTGATGGCGGGCGATGCCGAAAAGGCCGCCGAAGCCTTCCGGGCAAGCCTTGTGCAGCATCCGAACAGTGCCTGGTCGCTTTACGGCCTGATGAAAGCGCAGGAAGCCATGGGCAACACGGCAGAGGCCGCGAAAACCAAGGCCCTGCTCGCAAAAGCCAGTCGGTCGACGGAGGATATCTCGCTCGACACGCTCTAGGCGGATACTCAAAAAGTAGAATTTACTGTCTTTGAAATTCCATATTTTGCTGGCGGTAAAAATGCGAAACGGATATGGTGGCGGGGACTCAGGGCCCGGCCGCCATGCCGTTTGCCTGCTTTCATGGAGAGTATCATGTCGAAGAATGCCGAACTTCTGGCTCGCCGTCAGGCTGCTGTGCCGCGCGGGGTTGCCTCGGCCACGCCGATCTTTGCCGAGCGCGCTGAAAATGCCGAACTGTGGGACGCCGACGGCCGCCGCTATCTCGATTTCGCGGTCGGCATTGCCGTCTGCAACACCGGCCACCGTCACCCCAAGGTGATCGGTGCGGTCGAGGAGCAGCTGAAGCGCTTCACCCACACGGCCTTCCAGGTTTCGGCTTACGAGCCCTATATCGCGCTTGCCGAGCGGCTGAATGAAGCTGCCCCCATCAAAGACGCGAAGACGATCTTCTTCACCACCGGTGCCGAAGCGGTTGAGAACGCCATCAAGGTGGCCCGCGTAGCGACCGGCCGTCAGGGCGTGATTGCTTTCCGCGGCGCCTTCCACGGCCGCACCGCGCTGACCGGCGCGCTGACCGGCAAGATCGTGCCCTACCGCATGGGTGCGGGCCCGGCTGTCCCCGGCATCTATCACGCACCCTTCCCGGTGCCGCACCATGGTGTGAGTGTTGATGACGCCTTCTACGGGCTCGAAACCATCTTCAAGGTGGAAATCGAGGCGCGTGACGTGGCGGCGATCATCGTCGAGCCCGTGCAGGGCGAGGGCGGCTTCTATGTGGCGCCCAAGGACTTCATGGTACGGCTGAGGAAGCTGTGCGACGACCACGGCATCCTCCTGATCTGCGACGAGATCCAGACCGGCTTTGCCCGCACCGGCAAGCTTTTCGCGACCGAACATTATGATGTCGAACCCGACCTCATCACCGTTGCCAAGGCGCTTGCCGGCGGCTTCCCGCTGTCGGGCCTTATCGGCAAGGCGTCGATCATCGATACGCCGCTGCCGGGCGGCATGGGCGGCACCTATGGCGGCAGCCCCATCGGTATCGCCGCGGCCCACGCCGTGATGGATGTGATCGCGGAAGAAAAGCTCTGTGCGCGCGCCGAAAAGATCGGTGCCCGCATGAAGGAACGGCTGGAAGCCATGAAAGTCAGGGGCGATACTGCCCCTATCGGCGACGTCCGTGGCCTTGGCGCCATGGTGGCGTTCGAACTGGTCACCGAAAAGGGTGGCAACGTGCCGAACCCGGCGGCGACCTCGGCGCTTGTTGCCAAGGCGCTGAGCCACGGCCTGATCATCCTGTCGTGCGGTTACTGGGCGAATACGATCCGCCTTCTGGCCCCGATCACCGTGCCGGATGACCAGCTCGAGGAAGGCCTCGACATGCTGGAAAAAGCACTTGTGGATGTGGCGGCGGCTGCGAAGGCAGCCTGACCTTTTCCCGTCTCGCGATGTGAAACGGCCGGGTATCCGCCCGGCCGTTTCTTCTTTTCCGTGATACTTTCGGGGTTTGGACACGAGCTTCGATTGACAGCGCTGTCAGAAGATGGCTAGTCTCTGCACCATTCTGGAGGTCGGGGGACGGGCTGGATGTCCAAAGTTATCATCGATGATGTGGCGGCGCGCGCCGGGGTTTCGATCAAGACCGTATCGCGGGTCATGAACAACGAACCGAACGTGAGCGAACGCACGCGGGACCGTGTGCTTTCCGCCGCGCGCGAGCTGAATTATCGGCCGAGCCTTTCGGCGCGGGGGCTGGCGGGCAGCCGGTCCTATCTGATCGGGCTTCTGTATGACAACCCGAGCCCGGCCTACCTCGCCGAAGTGCAGGCGGGCCTTCTGGAAGCCTGCGAGGCCAGCCACTACAGCCTCGCGCTCCACCCTTGCCACCATGAAGATCCGGGCATGCCGGCTGCCGTGTCGGCTGCTCTTGCGCAGGCGCGGCTTGATGGGCTGATCATCACACCGCCCGTTTGCAATGTACCAGCCCTGATGGCGGCAGTGGAGGAACGCGGCGTGCCCTATGCCGTGATTTCCGATGAGGCCGGCCCTTCGGGCATTGCGGTGACGATCGACGAAAGTGCCGCCATGCGCGACCTGACCGAGCATGTGATCGGCCTTGGCCACACGCGCATCGGCTTCATCGCCGGCCACCCGGACCACAAGGGCGCAGCGCGTCGCCGCGACGGATTTGAAACCGCCATGAAGGCGCATGGCCTTGCCATTGACCCTGCCATGGTGGTGCAGGGCTATTTCGATTTCGAAAGCGGACGCCACGGCGCGCGGGATCTTTTGTCGCGTACCAATCCGCCGTCTGCCATCATCGCCGCGAACGACGACATGGCGGCGGGTGCCCTGCAGGTGGCCCATGACAAGGGGCTGCATATCCCGACCGATCTTGTGATTGTCGGTTTTGACGATAGTCCCCTTTCGCGGCAGGTGTGGCCGCCGCTGACGACTGTGCGCCAGCCGGTGGCTGATATGGCACGCGAGGCAGCAGCCCGCGTGATCGCCCGGCTGACCGGGGCGGCGGAGCCAGACAATCCCGCCAATCTTGCCTTCCCGCACGAGCTACGGCTACGGCAATCGAGCCTGGGCGACACCTGAAGCCAATAAAGACCCTTCCCTTTTCGGGCCCGGTTTGCTTACTTGGGCAGCGGTCGAACGCGACTGACCCCGAACCTCGGAAAAGCTTCTCCATGCGCCGTTTGTTCACCCTGCCGATCCTTGCTGCCGCCCTTGGCCTTGCCGCGTGCGACTGGCAGCCCGTGGGGCCGGAAAAGCTGCCCGAAGACAAGTCGGTGCCGGGGGCCAGCCAGTTTGGCGCGCGCGGGGCGCCGATGCCGCCGATGCTGCATCCCGATATCTGGCCCGCCCCTGTAGCCCGTCCTGCGGACAGCCCTGCGATCGAACGCGCTGTGAATGCCGCGGTGGCGCGCATGTCGACAGATGCGAAGCTTGCTCAGATGCTGCAGGTCGATATGCGCCATATCGTGCCCGACGACTTGCGGCAGGTGCCTTTTGGCATGATACGCGCGCAGGCCGGCAGCTACCCGGAGGGGGACCGCAATGCCGGCATCGTGGACTGGTTGTCGCTTGCCGACGATTTTTATGCCGCCGCTACCGATCCCGCCGGCCGGGGCGGACGTGTGCCGGCCTTCTGGTGCCTCGAGATGGCGCATGGCCACACGGCGCTGAAGGGCGGTACGATCTTCCCGCACAATATCGGGCTTGGTGCCGCGGGGGAGGCAACCCTTGTGCGCCGGGTGGCCATGGCCGTTGCGGCTGAAACCGGCGCAAGCGGGCCGGATTGCGTTATCAGCCCGCGCCTCAATGTGGTGGAGGATGACCGGTCCGGCCGGGTCTATGAAAGTTTCAGCGAAGCGCCCGAGATCGCTGCCCGCCTCGGCGGGGCCTATGTCACGGGCCTGCAGGGCAAGCCTGGCAGCGGTGATTTCCTGCGGGGGCCTCGCGTTGTTTCAGCGCCGCGCACCTTCCTCGGTGACGGGCTCGCGGGCGGAGGGCAGGAACGCGGTAATATCAGCCTTGATGAACATGGCCTGATCGACCGCGACGGGGTGAGCTTCGCCTCGGGCGTCGGCAGCGGGGCGCAGATGCTGCTTGCTTCACCCGCGCGTTGGCAGGGTATTCCGTTGCATGGCTTCGCGCCGCTCCTGACTGGTGTATTGCGGCAGGGGCTCGGGTTCGATGGAATTCTATTGGGCGATTGGGATGCGATTGCCGAGGTGCCGAACTGCATGGCAGACGATTGCGTCACAGCGATCAATGCCGGGATCGACATGCTGGCAGCGGGGGAAAACTGGCGGCGGCTGTATGCCAACATGCGCACAGCCTTTGCCGAGGGCCGCCTGACGGAGGCGCGGGTCGATGAAGCCGTGCGCCGCATCCTCACCGTCAAGGCGCGGGCCGGGCTTCTGGCGGGTGCCAAGCCTTCGGCGCGGAACGGGGCGGACCCCGCGCTTGTGGGGGCGCCAGCACACCGCGTGCTTGCCCGCGAAGCTGCCCGCAAATCGCTGGTTCTGCTGAAAAACAACCGCGCTGTCCTGCCCGTCCGGGCCGGCGCGCGGGTGCTGGTGGCTGGTGAAGGCGCGAACAATCCGCGCATGCAAACCGGCGGCTGGACCCGCACCTGGCAGGGCACGGACACAAGCCGTGCCGACCTTCCCGGGGTCAACACCATATGGGAGGGAATCCGGACAGCGGTCGAGGCTGCAGGCGGCACAGCCACGCTTTCCGAGGATGGCAACGCTGCCGGCAAGTTCGATGTGGCCATCCTTGTGTACGGCGAGGAGCCCTATGCCGAGTTCCAGGGCGAGATCGATACGCTCGACTATAGCCCCGGCGACGACCATATCCTCAACCTGCTGGCCCGGCTGCGGCAGCGAGGCATCGCTACGGTTTCGGTTTTCCTTTCCGGTCGTCCCCTGTGGGTGAACCCGGAAATCAACGCGTCCGACGCTTTCGTCGCGGCATGGCTGCCGGGACAGGAAGGCGCAGGCATCGCCGATGTGATCGTGGCCGGACCAAACAGCCGTATCCGGCACGATTTTCGCGGCAAGCTTACCTTCTCGTGGCCGAAGCGGGCCGATCAGTACCGGCTGAACCGGTTCGACGCGGATTATGATCCGCTCTTCCCGGTCGGCTACGGCCTCAGCTATCAGGAGCGCCGCGCCGTGCCGCAACTGGACGAGGGTGTCGGGGCGGCAAGCGGCACGGGAACCCGCGGCGTCTTTTTTGCTGCCCGGCCGACCTATCCCTATATCCTAGACCTGATCGCGGCGGATGGCACCCGCACCCCCTTCATCGGGGACTGGGTGGCAAGCCGCGACGGCAGCATTTCCGCCCGTGTGACCAACCGTGAGGAAGAAGGTGACGGCGACGCGCTCGGGATCGTTTTCTCGGGTCAGGCACCGACGACGATCGCGCTGGCGTCGGCGACGCCCGTGGATCTCAGCCGCGAGCTCGCCGCCGGCTATGCCATGGCCTTCGAATGGCGGGTCGACAATATTCCCTTCGGCAAGGTGGAGGTTGGCCTTGGCTGCGGGGCTGGGTGTTCGGGCCTTGTCGATATCAGCAGCTTCTTCCTTGAGGCACCAACGGGGGAATGGCAGCGCACGCTGGTGCCGCTTGCCTGCTTCGCTGAGAAGGGCGCCGATCTTTCGCGTTTCACCGCGCCCCTGATGCTAACGACAAGCGGTGACTTTGCCTTGTCGCTCGCCGACGTCAGGCTGGTGAAGCCGGACGCCGGTGCAACGCTTGAATGTCCCTGAGGGCATCAATGATGGTGGGCGCCACCCGCGCCCGACGGCACCCGGATCGCTTCCACAAGTTCGCCAACCTCGGCAGGCGGCGGCGCGGTGAAGCGTGCGACCGTGAAGGCCACCGCCACATTGACGAGCGTGCCGACAAAGCCGATGCCTTCTGGGCTGATGCCGAACAGCCAGTTGGCGGCGGTGTTCGTCTCGGGCGAGATGAACTTGAACCAGACGATGTAGGCGGCGGTGAAGAAGAGCCCGGCCAGCATGCCGGCAATCGCCCCCTCGCGGTTCATGCTTTTCACGAAAATGCCCATCAGGATCGCCGGGAAAAGCGACGCGGCGGCAAGCCCAAAGGCGAAGGCCACCACTTCGGCCACGAAGCCCGGCGGATTGATGCCGAGATACCCTGCCACAATGATGGCCACACCAGCCGCCAGCCGCGCGGCCCGCAGTTCCTGATAGTCGGTGATATCCGGCATCCAGGTGCGCTTCAGAAGGTCGTGGCTGACGGCTGTCGAGATAACAAGCAACAACCCGGCCGCGGTTGAAAGTGCGGCTGCAAGGCAACCGGCCGCGACAAGGGCAACCACCCAGTCCGGCAGTCCGGCGATTTCGGGGTTGGCGAGCACCATGATATCGCGGTCGATATAAAGCTCGGCGGCATTGGCTGTGGGCGTATTTGTCACCACACGCTCGCCCGAGGGGCCCCGGGCCGTGTCGTCAAAGGCGGGCGCGCCCTCGAACGGCACGCCGGCACGCACCTGGATGCGACCGTCGCCATTCTTGTCCGCCCAGCCAATGAGGCCGAGTGTTTCCCAGTTTTTCATCCAGTCGGGGGTTTCGGCGTAGGTCTTCTCGTTGAGGCTGTCGATATAGTTCATCCGCGCGAAGGCGCCGACTGCCGGAGCGGTCGTATAAAGGAGCGCGATGAAGACAAGCGCCCAGCCGGCGGAGATACGCGCATCCGACGCCTTCGGCACCGTGAAGAAACGCACGATCACGTGCGGCAGGCCGGCGGTGCCCAGCATGAGGGCGGCGGTGATCGCAAACACATCGATCGTCGATTTGGCGCCGACCGTGTAGGCCGCGAAGCCGAGGTCGACAAGCGTGCCATCGAGCTTTTCAAGCACGCTCATCCCTGAGCCGTCGCTGAGGGTAGCGCCAAGGCCAAGCTGCGGGACGGGGTTGCCGGTCATCATGATCGAGATGAAAAGGGCGGGCACGGTGTAGGCGAAGATGAGCACGCAATATTGCGCCACCTGTGTATAGGTGATGCCCTTCATGCCGCCCATGACGGCATAGAGGAACACGATCCCCATGCCGATCAGTACGCCGGTATCGATATCGACCTCCAGAAAGCGCGAAAAGACGATGCCCACCCCCCGCATTTGCCCGGCCACATAAGTGAAGCTGATGAAGACAAGGCACAGCACGGCCACAAGCCGCGCGGCGTCGGAATAGTAACGTTCGCCGATAAACTCCGGCACCGTGAACTTGCCGAATTTCCTGAGATAAGGTGCGAGGAGGAGGGCAAGGAGCACGAAGCCGCCCGTCCAGCCCATCAGGTAGACCGAGCCGTCATAGCCTGCAAAGGCGATGATACCGGCCATCGAGATGAAGCTTGCTGCACTCATCCAGTCGGCGGCGGTTGCCATACCGTTGAGGATGGGGTGCACGCCGCGTCCGGCCACATAAAATTCGCGGGTTGATCCGACGCGGGACCAGATGGCAATGCCGATATAAAGCGCGAAGGAGAGGCCGACGAAAAGGTAGGTAAGCGATTGCTGGTCCATGGCCTCAGTCCTCCACGCCGTGCTTCTTGTCCAGCCGCCGCATGAGGGCGGCATAGACGAAGATGAGCGCGACGAAGACGAAGATGGAACCCTGCTGGGCGAACCAGAAGCCGAGCTTGAAGCCGAACAGATGGAACTGGTTCAGCGGTTCGGCAAACAGGATGCCGGCACCGAACGATACGGTGAACCAGATGACAAGAAGAATGCCGAGAAGCTTCAGATGCTCGCGCCAATAGGCGCCGTTGCCCGTGTTTTGTGCCGCCATGATGCCTCCCCCGAGTTGACTGGCCGATTGGCCCTCAGGCTAGGGGAGGGGCATGCATCCCGGCAAGGGGAAAGTATGCATGGAGAACAGTTGCTATCCCAAATCTCAGTTTTGCAGGACGCATTGGTCGCCCTGCCGAACATGGGGGGCGGTACAGTCCCAGTCCGTTCCGCTACGGCCAAGGTGGGCGTTCTCGGGCAGTTCGACCTTCCGGCATGTGTTGCCTTCCGGCAGGTAACCGCGCGAGCATTTCCAGCCCGGCCCGAAGTTCGTGTCCGTCAGATAGGCATTGGCGGGGATATTGATCGGCTTGCAGCTGCCACCGTCTTCCCGGAAACCCCTGTCGCACTCCCAGCCGCTGCCATAGCTTGAATTATTGAGAAAGCCGTTGGTAGGCACGGCAATGGCACGGCAATGGTTGCCATCCGGGCGGAAGCCGCGCCCACATTCCCAGCCGGGTCCGAATTCGGCATCCACCAGATAACCGTTTTCCGGGACCTGAATCCGGGCGCAACTTCCGTCGGCCGCTTTGTAACCCCGTTCGCATTTCCAGCCATCGCCGAAATGCTTGTCGCTGAGGTAAGCATTGGCCGGCACATCGATGGCGACGCAGTCGGTTTCAGTTGCCCGAAAGCCGCGATTACACGCCCAGCCCTTGTCTTGCACATCGTTGCTGAGATAGCCGTTGGCGGGAACCTTGATCAGCACGCAGCTGTTGCTGACATTGCGGTAGTTTCGCTCGCATTCCCAGCCGGCGCCGTAGGATTTGCCGGTGGCGAAGGCGTTTTCGGGCAGGAAGATCTTGTTACACCGGTTGCCGGTACGCCGGAATCCGGTGTCGCACGCCCAGCTTTGCGTTTCCATATTGAGGTGGGCATTGTCCGGCATTGACGGGACATTTGCCTGCGCGAAAGTGGGGGCTGATATGAGCGTCAGGCATGCGAGCAATGCCATCCGCCTGATGGTTGTTTGAACAGATATGGCGGTGGTCATTGCGGGCTCTCTTTCATGTTTTCAACAGGTTGGCCGGGGATGGGTCATGCGTGGGCGATCTGCCGCCGGAGACCCGCGCGAGCGCCATTCCCTCGTTCTCCGCGCGGTCGATATCGGCAGAAATGCCGGAAGCTTTATGGCCACGAAGACCCTCGGCAGGCAAGGCGGGTTTCATGTCGTCGATCAAGGCTAGGTCCAGGGACTGGGGGTCGAATGTCAGTGTTTCTTCAACCCCCGGCCTGTCGGGGTCGGGCGGGAGGCGCATCGACCCCTGAACCTGCCTGTAGGCCCGCGCAGTCATGGTATCGAGGATCAGTTCCTCGATTTCGACATCGTAGGTGCCAGCGGGCAGGGTGCGCGCATATCCCTGCAGCCTGAAGGGATGCTCGAAATAAACGGTCTGGCAGATTGTGCGTGTTGTCATTCCTGCCTCCCGGGCAAGGGGTGAAAGAGTGAAGAAGGGCAAGAGCCCTTCCTTGGAATTCTGTGCAGGCGAAATAGCCGGTCAGGCTTTGGGCGCAGGTGCCACTTCGACCGGGGCTGCGGCAGGGGCGCCCTCGACCGGCCTTGCGGGCACATCGCCCGCGGGCAGCGCCTCTTTGGAAGTCCGGTCGTTAGCTGCTGTCGCTGATTGGCTCATGTCTTTATATGTCATTTGATTATCTTTCTGAATTCGACAGGTGTATGCCGATTTCATGTATATGATTATTATTTCATTCATTTAAAGAATTGACATATTTATTTTTATACATTTTTGAGTATTTTGTTTTTATTTTTGTAATTCGCGGATTTTGTAAAATAAAAAGGCGCCACGATCATATGTGGCGCCTCTCCTTATTATGCTTTTTATTTCCGTTTTCAGAACCAGCCGTCCTGCATCACCACGTTCGTATCATCGACCATCGCCAGCGTGTCGCACTGGGCGGGGATGGTGTTCAGTTCATAGGTGAAGAAATAGCGGCAGGCGGCGAGTTTGCCTTCGTAGAAGCCTGCGTCGCTGGCACCGTTTGCCAGCGCTTTTTCCGCCACCAAGGCCTGCTTGAGCCACATCCAGCCGACGGTGATATGGCCAAGGGCATCAAGATAGAGGCTGGCATTGGCAAGCGCGCGGCCGGGGCCTTGCGTGCCCATCGCCTGCATCAGCGCGGCGGTCGTTGCCCCCATCTTGGCGATCAGGGCTTCAAGCGTGGCGGCATGCTCCTTAAGCGACGGCACTGATTTCGCTTCCGTAATGGTATCGGTCATCCGGGCGACCAGCGCCTTCAGGCTGCGGCCGCCGTTCATCGGTACCTTGCGGCCGAGGATATCGAGGCCCTGGATGCCCTTGGTGCCTTCATGGATCGGGTTCAGGCGGTTGTCGCGGTACAGGCGCTCGACCGGATAATCGCGGGTATAGCCGTAGCCGCCATGCACCTGGATCGCGATATCGTTGGCCTTCAGGCAATAGTCCGACGGCCAGCTTTTCACGATGGGGGTGAGGATATCGAGAAGGTCTGTCGCCTCGGCGCGGCGCGCTGCGTCCGGGTGGAAATGTTCCTCATCCACGAGCCGGCTGGCATAAAGGCCAAGCGCGAGGCCGCCTTCGACATAGGATTTGGAGGCGAGCAGCATCCGCTTCACGTCGGCATGCTCCACAATCGGCACCATCGGCGCGGTCGGGTCCTTGCCATCAAGGGGGCGACCCTGCGGGCGGCCGCGGGCATAGTCAAGCGCGTGGAGGTATCCAGTGTAGCCGAGCGACACGGCCCCCATGCCCACACCGATCC
Source organism: Pseudokordiimonas caeni (assembly GCF_026719705.1). GTDB lineage: Bacteria > Pseudomonadota > Alphaproteobacteria > Sphingomonadales > Kordiimonadaceae > Gimibacter > Gimibacter caeni. The sequence goes on from NZ_JAPPRR010000003.1 coordinate 66,937, forward strand.
GTGCCTCGTTCATCATATGGAACATATAGGCGAGGCCCTTGTTCGCTTCACCGACGAGATAGCCGACAGCACCGCCCGCTTCCCCGAAATTGAGGAGCGTGTTGGTGGTGCCGCGGTAGCCCATCTTGTGATTGAGCCCGGCAAGCTTCACATCGTTACGTTCGCCCACACTGCCGTCTTCGTTCACCAGCCGTTTCGGCACGATGAAGAGCGAAATGCCCTTCACGCCCGCCGGGCCGCCCGGGATCTTGGCGAGCACCAGATGGACGATATTCTCGGAAAGCTCCTGCTCGCCCCCTGAAATCCACATCTTGTTGCCGAAAAGGCGATAGGTGCCATCAGCCTGCGGTTCGGCGCGGGTGCGGATATCGGCGAGCGAGGAGCCCGCCTGCGGTTCGGAAAGGCACATGGTGCCGAACCAGCGGCCCTCGACCATCGGCTTCAGGAAGCGTTCTTTCTGGTCTTCCGTGGCATGCGCGGCAAGGAGGTTGCCGGCGCCCACCGTGAGGAAGGGATAGGCCGAGGTGCCGACGTTCGCAGCGTTGAAGATGAAGCCGACGGCGCGAGTGACGGTTGTGGGTAGGCCAAGCCCGCCATGTTCTTCCGCAAAGCCTGCGCCCATGAAGCCGGCCTCGACATAGGCGTCGAGCGCGACCTTGGTCTCCGGGATCATCGAAACCGTCTTGCCATCAAAGGTCGGCTCGTTTGCGTCCGCCTTCGCGGCGTGCGGCTGAAAGAGGTCCTCCGCCATTTTTGCGGCCGTTTCGATCATCGCGTCGAAGGTTTCCGTGTCATGGCCTTCAAAGGCGGGCCATCCGGTGAGTTCCTCGACATTCAGGACTTCCTTCAGCTGGAAGTCGAGATCGCGGCTGCTGAAAATATGCGGCATGATTAGCCTCCCTAACTAATGCGGTCGCCATGGGGCCACGGCAAAGCCAGTCTGTCAACTGTCCACTGTTCGCACAAGGGCGGGTCGCGCTTGAAGGGGGCTTGGGGCGCTGCTAGGTTCGCCCCGTGTTGACGCCCGAGGGAGTGAAGCGATGAGCCGGACGGTCTATGTGAATGGCGAGTTTTTGGCCGAAGAAGCGGCGAAGATTTCGGTCTTCGACCGGGGCTTCCTGTTTGCGGACGGCGTTTACGAAGTCTCCTCGGTGATCGGTGGCAAGCTAATTGACAATGCGGCGCATCTGGCGCGGCTCGCGCGCTCCTGCAAGGCCCTGTCCATCGACCTCCCCGCAAGCGGTGACGAGATCACCGCGATCCAGAAAGAGCTGATCGCAAAAAACAGCCTCACCGAAGGCGTGGTTTACCTGCAGGTCACCCGTGGTGCCGCAGATCGTGATTTCCCCTTCCCGAAGGCTGCAAAACCGAGCCTCGTGATGTTCACGCAGGTGAAAAGTCTGGTGGCCTCGAAGGCGGCGGAAACCGGCATCCGCGTCATCACCACGCCCGACTTGCGCTGGGGGCGCTGTGATATCAAAACCGTGCAGCTTCTGGGGGCGGTGCTTGCCAAGCAGGCTGCGGCGGACGCGGGCGTGGACGACGCCTGGTTTGTGGACGCGGACGGCAATGTCACCGAAGGCAGCTCCAACAATGCCTATATCGTCAAGGACGGCCGCATCATCACCCGTGCGCTTTCAACCGCACTCCTGCCCGGCATCACGCGGGCGAGCGTGGTGACGCTGGCAGCCGAGACCGGCATGACGATCGAGGAACGCCCCTTCACGGTGGACGAGGCGCAAGGCGCGGACGAAGCCTTCATCACGTCCGCCACTACGTTCGTCACCCCCGTCATCCGCATCGACAGCGCCAAGGTGGGGGCAGGTGCGCCCGGCCCCGTGGCCCGTCGTCTGCGCGAGATTTACATCAATCATGCGATTGAAACCGCTGTCTGAGGCTTTCCCATGACCGACGCCATCGCCATCACCCGCGCGTTCCGTGCCGAGCCCGGCGGCCCGCAGGACCTGTTTTATTCGGCCTCGAACAAGGTGCCTTTGCCGATCATCGAGCGCGCCGAGGGCATCTGGCTGATCGGCGAGGACGGCAAGCGCTATATCGATGTCTCCTCGGGGCCTGTCGTTTCGAACGTCGGGCACGGCAGGGCCGAGATCGCGGACCGCATGGCAGCGCAAGCCCGCACGATGGACTTCGCCTACAGCCGCACCAGCCGCCACCGCCCGAATATGGAGCTGACTGCCCGGCTCGCAGCCCTCGCGGGGCCGGGGTATGAGCGGGTGACGCTGTCCTCTGGCGGGTCGGAGGCGATGGAATCGGCGATCAAGTTCCTGCGCACCTATGCGCTCGCCAAGGGCATGAAAGCCAAGCGCACGGTCATCAGCTGCCGGCCGTCTTACCACGGCGGCACCATCGGCACGCTGTCGATCACCGGGGATGACGCCTATGCGAATTTTCTGGATGGCTTCTCGATCCCGAGTGTGAAGATCCCCGCCCCTGTCACCTACCGCGTACCGGGCAACCGGAATGCCGGGGAATATGCAGAAGACTGCGTGCAGGCGCTCGAGGACGCGATTGTTGCGGCTGGCCCCGAGAATATCCTTTGCTTCGTGTTCGAACCCGTCGGCGGGCTATCCACCGGTTGCAACGTGGCGCCCGATGCCTTTTTCCGGGGCGTGCATGCCGTCTGTCATAAATATGGCATCTGGATCGTGCATGATGAGATTCTTTGTGGCTCGGGCCGAACCGGCAAATTCCTGGCGAGCCACCATTATCCAAATGCGCTTCCCGATATCGTCGTGCTCGCCAAGGGGCTTGGTGCCGGCTATGCGCCGCTCGCCGCCACCTTGATGCCCGCCGCGATGGTGGATGAGCTTGCCGAGCTTACCGGGTTCAACGTCAGCCACACCTATTCGGCTAACCCTGTTTGCTGTGCGGTCGGCCTTGCGGTGCTGGATATCTACGAACGCGAAAGGCTGGTTGAAAAGGCGGCCACCACGGGGGCCTACCTCAAGGGGCTCCTCACCGACCTTCAGAAACGCCTGCCGATGATCGGCGATATCCGCGGGCGCGGCATGCTGATGGCGCTTGAATTTGTGGCTGATCCTGCCACCAAAACATCCTTCCCGGCGGAGGCCGACGTGATCGACAAGGTCCGCACGCTCGGGCTCGACCATGGCCTCATGATCTACGCCCGTCGCACCGCCGGCGGCAAGAACGGCGACTGGATCATGGTTTCCCCGCCCATGAGCATCACGGAAGCCGAATGCGACGATCTGGTCGCGCGGCTGGAGGCCTCGCTGCGGGCATTTCTGGCGACGCTTTGATGAAATGACGCCCCTGACCTAGTAAATCCCAGCTTGTCAGTACTTGATATGCGTGAGTAACGTTGATCACTTCGAAACCTTACCAAGGAATTTCGCTGTGTCTGCCGAACTTCGCAGTTTAATCGTTGAGGCTCTTTATTCCGAGAGCGCGTATGTGCTGCCAGATGTCTGCGTACGAGTGGGGCTGGATGGTGGCTCTCAGAACGAGGCATTCAGTAGCAAACGCCGTTATGTGACGAAACGATTGGCGATCCTTACGAATTCGGAAGTCGCAATTGTAGCTGCAAAAGTGCTGGAGTCTCACCCATCCGAAGCTCTCAAAAAAGCGCTTGGTAATACCAAGGGCGGCAAGAATTACTTGTCCGAAATATCTCGGAAACACCTTGTGCGCTATCTGGATACAATTCGGCTGGAGGGTAGTGAGGATTTAATGGAGTTGCTAACCAAACACTGGCCAGACATTAGATTCGAGAAAGCATCTCCTGAGCAAAACACCAGCATCTTTGACTTTATTCAACAGCATGCTGTTTATAACTATGACATTGAAAACGAATACGTATTGAAGCTTGTAGGGTTTCATAAAGCTTCGCAGTTCAAGATTTTTAGGTTTTTAGAAGATGTGGTTCACCCTCGTAGGCGCGATGAGGAATCGCAGCATGAGATCGTGTCTGAGATTAACAAAATAATTGAACGTGATGGTTTCTGCCTGACGCGAACGAATTCAATCTCTGGGTATCCTGTCTTTGATGTAGTGGGAATGACGCCTGCAGCTCAGATGCCGGCTGATCAAATCATTTCCGACGCGTTGTTCACCTTCGATGAGGAGAGCGTGCACAGCATGTGGAACAAAGCTTTGTCGCGTAGAAGCATGGATCCGGACGGGGCCATCACTGCGGCAAAGTCACTGGTAGAGACCGTATGCAAACATATTTTAGATGATGCTGGGCAGGCATATGGTGACAAAGACGATCTTCCGAAGTTGTATAATGCAACTGCTGAGCAGCTAAAGCTATCCCCGGTCCAGTATGATGAACCTGTCTTCAAGGCAATTCTTGGGAACTGTCAGGCTGTCGTAAATCAGCTCGCGAGTATTCGAAACAAGCTAGGAGATTCCCATGGCACCGGGAAAAGGGCTACCCGCCCGCAGCCCCGCCATGCCGAGTTAGCAGTAAACCTAGCCGGGTCGATGGCAATGTTCCTAGTCTCTACATGGGCTTACCGGCAAAGCCTGAAAGGCAAATGATCGGCAGCAGCCGCTCGTACAGCTCCTTTGTATCCTCTTTCTCGGCTGCCGCGCGCTTGGCGATGAAGGCGGCGATATCGGCGAGCTGGAGGAGGGGGCTGGTGGCGCGGTCGGCCATCAGGGGCGGGCCGAAGGGGCTGGCTTTGAGGCTGCTTTCGGTGTCGGTGACGACTGCCATGGCTTCATCCGTATCGAGGGCTTCAAGGACAAGCGTGCGGGCGTCTTCCTGCGTGCAATTCTCCGCTGGGACCGCCGCTACAAAAAGCTTCAGGCCAAGGGCGGCAGGCAGGTCGGTCAGGGCTTCAAGGAGCGCGATGCGGGTTTCAAACTCGTAGCGGTCCCGCGCGAAAGTGCCGGAGCCATGGAAGATTTCCTTGGGGTTGAAGGTGCAGGTGGTGCGGTCCCCGGGCAGGAGGTGCGCCTCCCGGATATCCGCGAAGGCCGCATCCACCGCCGCCCAGTGCAGGTCAGGGTCGGCGATGACAAGTACTGCCACATGCCACGGTTCCCCGCCTGTTTTCGCTTCACCGAGATAGGCGAGCTTCAATGGTCGTCTCCCCAAAAAAGATGGGGCCGCTGAGGCCCCATCCGAACGTCTCGCTTTGCTGGGCAGTTCAAAGGCCGCCGATGCAGAGAAGCTTGATCTCGAGATAGTCGTCGACCCCGTATTTGGAGCCTTCGCGCCCGAGGCCGGATTCCTTCACGCCGCCGAACGGAATGACTTCCGAGCTGATGGCGGTCTCGTTGATGCCGACCATACCATATTCAATCCCTTCGGATACCCGGAAGGCACGGCCCATGTTGCCGGTGTACAGGTAGGCTGCAAGGCCGAACTCGGTATCGTTCGCCATGTGGATGGCTTCTTCTTCCGTCGAGAATTTGAAGACCGGGGCGACGGGGCCGAAAATCTCCTCACGGAAGACACGCATCGTGGGGTTCACATCGGTCAGGACGGTCGGTTCGAGGAACGAACCGCCAAGTGCGTGGCGCTTGCCGCCGACGGCCACCTTGGCGCCAGCCTTCACAGCGTCGTCCACCATGCCGATAACGTCCGTGGCGGCTTTTTCGTGGATCAGCGGCCCGATATGGGTGTCTTTATCAAGGCCGTTGCCGACCTTGTAGCCCGCCACGACGCGCGAGAATTTTTCGACGAAAGCGTCATAGATCGTGTCCTGCACGAGGATACGGTTGGCGCAGATGCAGGTCTGGCCGGCGTTCCGGTATTTGGCGGCAGCGGCACCGGCGACAGCGCGGTCAAGATCGGCATCATCGAACACAATGACAGGCGCGTTGCCGCCCAGTTCCATCGAAACCTTCTTCACCGTCTGGGCCGACTGGGCAAGGAGCAGCTTGCCAACCGGGGTCGAGCCCGTAAAGGTGACCTTGCGCACCAGCGGGTTGCCGGTCAGTTCGTTGCCGATGGCACTTGCCGAGCTGCCGCACACGAGGTTCACCACACCCTTGGGGATGCCGGCGCGTTCAGCCAGCACGCACAAGGCGTTGGCCGACAGCGGGGTTTCCTTGGCGGGTTTCATGATGAAGGTACAGCCGACGGCGAGCGCGGGACCGGCCTTCCTTGTCAGCATCGCGGCCGGGAAGTTCCAGGGCGTGATGGCGGCCACCACACCGACCGGCTGCTTGATGGCGATCAGGCGGCGGTCGTTGGCGTTCGTCGGGATCACGTCGCCGTAAACGCGGCGGCCTTCCTCGGCGAACCAACTGATGAAGCTCGCGGCATATACGACCTCACCCTTCGCCTCGGCGAGGATCTTGCCTTGCTCGACGGTCATGATGACGGCGAGGTCATCAGCGTTTTCAACGATCAGGTCGGCCCAGCGGTGCAGGATATCGGCGCGCTGTTTGGCGGTCAGCTTGGCCCACGCCGGCTGGGCAGCGTTGGCGGCTTCAATAGCGCGCCGTGCCTCGGCACCGCCGCAGCTTGCGACCTTGGCGACCAGTTCACCGGTCGCGGGGTTCAGCACATCGAACGTGCTGCCGTCATCGGAATCGACCCACTCGCCATTGATATAGGCCTTGGTGGCCAGAAGGCTCGGGTCCTTGAGCGTGAGCGCCATGATCGTCTCCTGAAAGGGAAGGATGAAGTTGGCCATAACCTAAGCGCCCGCCTTGCTGCTGGCAAGAGGGCGCTTTATTGTTTTTGAAATTATTTATGTCACAAATTCCGATATGCGGAATTTACTTTTAGCGAAACGCCGGCCCATGCATCCAGGCCACAAGCGAATAGCGGGTGCCTACTGTCACCGGCGTCACCCGATGCGGCGCGAAGGCTGGAAAGGCAATGGCGGCGCCGCGCTCCATGGGGGCAGCGACAGGCATGCCATCGAGATTCACTTCCAGAAGGCCACCCATATAATCGGCCGGGTTCGAAAGCTGCACGACAAGCGCAAGCTTGCGGCTGCGCGTGGTGCCGGCCGCACCGATATCGACGTGCCAGTCATAATGGTCGCCGAGCGGGGCAGCACTTCCAAGTGCGCGGTAGCGCTGCAGGAGGATGCCTTCCTCGAACCCGTCGATGGCAAAAGGAAAAGCTTCATCGACGGTCGCCGAAGCGAACCGTATGAGGGCAGATGTGAGATCCGGGATTGTGTCGAGATCGAGCCAGAGGCTGGTGGAGGCTCGTACATTGGGATCTGCGACGCCCCCGGCAAGCCGGGTCTCCGTCGCTTCTTCCGCCGCATCCAGCCTGGCTATCAGATCGTCAAGCAGGCCTTCGTCGACCCCGAGCGGGGCCACGAACGGCGCCAACCGCAGGGTTGGCGGAACCAGCTGGGTCACGATTCGCCGAGGCAGCTCTGCAGATCATACTCGTCGCACAGGCGCACCACGTCCTCGACCGTCACGCCAAACCGGTTGGCAATGTCGTCGGCCGAATGACCGGTGTTCAGTGCATTGAGGAGAACAACTTCGCTCACGGGCCACTTGCCGGTGAAATGATTGGCCGCTTGATTCAGGTCGGCCAGACTCGTCGCTAAAGGCATTCCATGCTCCATGCGGACCGGAAACAACCCGGATTACGGCACCACAGGGCCGCCCGCTCCTTCCATGATAATGAAACTGTCATAAAAGCAAATAGGATTTCGCCTCCAAGATGTGCGGTTTCAGCGTCACGACTCTGGCAAGGCCTTGTGTTGGTTTCGTGTCACAGCTTTTGGCAAAATCGGCGGAAGAAACTGTTTTCTTTTGATTTTGTGCCGATTTGATACAATTTTAGGCAATCGTTAACTGTATCTCGGTGATATGTCGGCAATGTGTGGACACTGTCCCGAGTCCGAGGTTAACTGAAGTTTAATAGAGTGCGCCCCAAGTGCGGTGTGCTCGATGCGCCGGGTAACCGGCGGGATGTACAAGGGTACAGACCATGAGTAAGACGCTAGTGAAATCGAAAAGCCGTGTGAGCAAGAAGGCAGCTGCCCTGCTGGTTGTTCTTCTGGCGACCTCCAGCTATATCAGCCTTGGCGGCGGCGGTGGCCTCGGCGGTACGGCTCCGAATGCTGGCAATGCCGGCGCGCTGCGCCCGGGCGGTTCGGCTGGCGGTTTCGATCTCGCGGCGCTTGCGGCACGCCTTGCCAACGATCTTCTGCCGGCAGCCGGTTTCGGCCGCACAAACCCGGCAGGCGAGCCTTGGGAAGACATTTTCTTTTATGCTGAGCGGCGCCCGGTCGGCGCAGGTGAAGAAGGTGGCGAGAGCTATCTCTTTAACGCCGTGTCCGGCGAGGAGGGCCTTGACCGGCTGGCTGGTGCTGATGGTGAAGGCGACGGCAGCGGCGGCGATGGCGGCGATAGCAGCGCCACGGGCCTGAGCGAAGGCGGCAATGGTGCTGGCGACGGTTCGGGCGATGGCTCTGGCGACGAGGGCGGCTCGGGTGGTGGCTCCGGCGGCGGTTCCGGTGGCGGCGGCGGTGGTGCAGGCGGCCCCGGTGGCGGCGGTGGCGGCGCTGGTGAAGGCGGCTCACCCGAAGACCCCGATGATGAAGATGATGGCGAAGGTGGTGACAACGGCGGCGGCGGTGACAATGGTGGCGGTGGCGACCAGGGTGGCGGCGACGAGGGCGGCGGTGGAGATGATGGTGATAACGGCGGCGGTGGCGGCGATCCCGATGGCCCCGGCGGCGATGACGACGATGACGACAACACCATCGAAATTCCTGACGACTCCTGCCTGATTGACGGTTGTGACGACGATGATGGCCCGGATGGTCCGTTCGACCCTGAAGATCCGACTGGTGGCGGCGAAGGCGGCAACCCCGGTGGCGGTGGCAATAACCCCGGTGGCGGTGGCAATCCGGGCGGCAGTGTCCCTGCGATCCCCGAGCCTGCAACTTGGCTGACCATGCTTCTGGGCTTCGCCGGTGTGGCCTCGATGGTGCGCCGTCGGCGCAAATCGATCGCGGCGGAAACCCGCCGCGCCTGACGCGAAGCGACACGTCCAATGAATTTGAAAAGGCGGCTCCATGTGGGCCGCCTTTTTCTGTTCAGATGTACCTGCGGTGAAACCGATGCCTAGCGACTGGTCACCGGCCCGGTTGACGGGCGAACGATCAGATTCGGGACAAACACGTCTGCCTCGGGGCCGGCACCCATATCTTCCGTTGTGTGGGGCCGCATGGCGCCGATGAGTCGCAGCATGGCCTGCCGGGCGATGGCTTCAGTCTTCTGGGCTGCGGTCGTCAGGGGCGGGCTCGATTGCCGCGAGAAGGGGCTATCCTCGAAGCCGGCGATCGACAGGTCACCGGGCACCGTCATGCCGTTGGCGCGGGTGGCGGCCAACGCGCCTGCCGCGATCTCGTCGTTGCAGCCGAAAATGGCAGTCGGGCGGTCGGTCCCGGCAAGCAGCGCCTGCGTGCGGTTGAAGCCCGAATCAAAGGTATAGCGGCCGGGCAGAATGAGCGCGGGGTCGACAGGCAGGCCGTGTGCCCGGAGGGCTGCTTCATAACCGGCGCGCCGTTCGGGCGTGGAGCGGTGTTCCTCTTCCCCCGAAAGAAAAGCGATGCGCCGGTGGCCGAGCTGGACAAGATGATCGGTCAGTGCGTAGGCCGCAGCGCGGTCATTCACATGCACGGCGGGGGCAGGGCCGCCCGGTGCCTCGGCGCCCGAGACGATCCGCACCACATGGATGCCGCGGTCGGCGAGTGCCTGCACGATATCGTCATTTTCCGAAATCGGCGGCGCAAGGACGAGGCCTGCGAGGCGCGAATGCAGCACGAGGTCGGCCAGTTCGTCGATCAGCTGAGGCGAGGCGGCATCGCACGGATGGATCTGCAGGCCGTAGCCAAGTTCGCGGCAGCATTTCAGCACGCCCTGCTGGATATCGACCACATAATATGGGTTGGGGTTGTCGTAAACGAGGCCAACCGCATAAGAGGTGGCGCCGCGCAGGTTGCGGGCTGCCATATCGGGCTGATAGCCGAGATTATTGATGGCTTCCTGCACCTTTTCGCGCGTCTCCGTGCGAACGGTCGGTTCATTGTTGATCACCCTGGAAACGGTCTTGAGCGACACTCCGGCCTGTCGCGCCACATCCTTGATCGTTGCCTTGCTCAAGCTTGTTCCCCTCTCCAGTCGCCGGGTGCGGCGCCGAGACTCATCCGCCTGTTTCCGGCGGGTCGTTTGTCCCCGATCACCCTTATGGCTGGCTGCTTTGAATGCGTCAATGCTACCGGGCTGGTTGCAGTGTACGGCCTATCCCCATGACTCGTCACGATAATTCAATGATAACGTCGTCATTATGAATGACATCGTAAGCATACATGAAAAAATAGACTAGACAACGTTGTCATAATCAATAAGCATGACAATCAGATGACACGCGGGGGCGTGGCTTCGGGCGCGGCGTTATCCGCCATGCGAACGGGACAGGGCGCAGCGATGTGCCCGACGGGAAGTGAAGGGGCGACTTGCATATGCAGGCCATGACGGGACTGGACATTTCTGGCAAACGGCCAAACGCACAGGCCGTGTCCGGCTATCGTCTGTTTGCAGCCGATGTAGGGGGTACGCATGCCCGCCTCGCGGTGATTGATGCCGACGTGAATGGCAATGCCCTGTCGATCCATCACTATAAAAAATACCGCAACCTCGATTTCCCGAGCCTCGCCGCCATCGTTGAAGATTTTGTCGCTGCCACCGGCCCGACCGGCATCAAGGCCGCAACGCTTGCCAGTGCCGGCTATGTGGTGGGGGATGACCTTATCGCCACCAACCTGCCGTGGTCGGTGAAGCTTTCCGATATCCGCGACAAGCTCGGTCTTGCCGACATCTGCACCATCAACGATTTCGTCGCGGTCGCTTATGGCACCCGGCATCTGAAGCCCGAAGAGACAGTGATCCTCAACAAGGGCGCCAAGACCAGCCCGCGCGATACGATCGGCGTTATGGGGCCGGGCACCGGCCTTGGGGCTGCGGTGCTGGCGCACAGCGGCGACACTGTCCTTGCGCTGAATACCGAAGCTGGCCAGGCCTCGCTTGCCCCGGTGACGGACCGCGAGATCGAGCTTCTGAAAGCGCTGAAGAAGCGTCACAGCTTCGTCTCGCTCGAAACCGCGCTTTCGGGGCCGGGCCTGCTGCGCCTCTACCATGCCATGGCCGATGTGACCGGGCGGGCGGCAGGGCTTGAAACGCCCGAGGCGGTCTCCGCCGCTGGCCTTGAAGGCAGCGACCAGCTTGCCGCTGAGACACTTGAACAATTCTGCGAACTGATGGGCAGCGCGGCGGGCGATTTCGCGCTCGCGTTCGGCGCGCGCGGCGGGTTCTACCTCGCCGGCGGCATCCTGCCATCGATCCGCGACTATCTTCTGGCGAGCCGCTTCATGGAGCGGTTCGCGGACAAGGGGGCCATGCGCCCTTTTCTGGAAGACATCCCGGTGCGGCTTATCGACCACGGCCAGTTGGGCGTGATCGGCGCAGCCGGGTGGTACGTGAACACCGAGTTGCGAGTTTGAGTTACCCGGCATCAAAGCCGGGAGTTTGAAGAAGGGCCGAAGTTGCGGCCTCGAGACTACCAAGGGCGAAGCTGACCCAGGCAAGGCCGGGGCGGCGAAACTTTACCGAGGGAACCAGGAGGAAGACATGAGGGTTACACGGAAGTCATTCATGAAAAGTGTGAGCGCGCTTGCGCTCATCGGGGCGGCCGCTGGCGCGGTGCAGGCCCAGGAAGCAGGCAACGGCGATTTCGAGGAAATCACCGTAACCGGCATCCGCGGCGGCCTCAGGGCAGCGCTTGATGTCAAGCGCAACAACGATGGCATTGTCGATGCCATTTCGGCCGAGGATATCGGCAAATTCCCGGATCGCAACGTGGCGGAATCGCTGCAGCGCGTACCGGGCGTTACCATCCAGCGGCAGTTCGGCGAAGGCGCCGGCGTGTCGATCCGTGGTGCGGGCCAGGATCTGACACTGACCACGCTCAACGGCCAGAACGTGGCCTCGACCGGCTGGTTCGTGCTCGAGCCTGCCAAGCGCTCGTTCAACTATGAACTGCTGCCGTCGGAGCTTGTCGGCAATATCCAGGTTTACAAGTCGAGCCAGGCTGACCTTGCTGAAGGCGGCGTCGGCGGTACCGTTGTGATCAACACCCGCAAGCCGCTTGAAATGGATTCAGGCTCTTTCTACGCGTCGGTTGAAGGCCAGTATCAGGAAGATTCGGGCGAGGTCGATCCGCAGGCGTCGGCCCTGTACAGTTGGAAAAACGCCGAGGAAACCCTCGGTATCCTCGTTTCGGGCGTGTATCAGCAGCGTCACCTGCAGCGTCAGGGTAACGAAGCATTCTGGGAATGGGGCGCTGGCCCGGTCGGCTTTGAACAGAACCGCAAGCGTCGCGCGCTCAACGCCACCATTCAGTGGCGCCCGACCGAGGAACTCGACATCGTCCTCAATGCCACCGACATGCAGATGAAGGCGGACAACACCAACTATGCGCTGTGGCTGACGCAGGGCAACTGCACCTGGTGCGGCGTTGATGTGGCGCCCGACGAGCAGCTGTTCGGCACCCCGGTCGCCGGCCCGCTGAATGTGGCCTATTATCAGGCCCGTCCGCGTGAAGCGACCATGAATTCGGATGTCATCGACCTGTCGACCACCTACACGGGCGAAGGCTACAAAGCCTGGTTCCAGGTGGGTCGCACCAGCTCGACCGGTGGTACCGATTTCGAGATGGTTGTGGATGATGGCACCGGCGGCACCCCGATCCCCGGCGGCACCTATGATTTCCGCAATGGCAACCAGACGTGGGATCTCGCAGGCTTCGACCTTGAAACCTACGATCCGGGTTCGCTTGCCATGGGTGTTGGCTCGGCCTTCAACAAGACGCCGAAGACCGACAAGGAATGGTATGTCCAGGCTGATGCCGAGTGGGATCTGGATCTTGGCGTGCTGAAAACCTTCAAGGCCGGTGTGAAATATGCCGACCACAATACCACGAGCCGCCGCTTCGAGTTCACGCAGGCTGCGGGCTTCGACAACATCCTTTCGACTTCGGGTCTCGCCACCGGCACCTATGACGTGGGCGCCGGCGATTACAAGATGATCCGCTTCGATTCCGAGGCGATCAAGGATTGGGCAAAAGCCAGCATCACCGGCGAAGTCGAAGACCTTGGTGCCTATTCGGAAGTGACCGAGAAGAACTTTGCCGCTTACGGCATGAGCTCCTTCGAGGGTGACGGCTTCCGCGGTAACTTCGGCGTTCGCTTCATCCATACCGATGCCACTTCGACCTATTTCGTCGGCGGCACCGAAACCGATACGGACGGCAGCTACAACCAGTTCCTGCCGAGCCTGAACGTGGCCTTCGATGTGGCGGAGAATGTGATCGTCCGCACTTCGGCTGCCCGCGTGATGGCGCGTCCGCAATATGTCGACATGTATGTGAACCCGAACGTTGTGGGCTCCAACGACGACCTGCCGAACAACCAGTACTGGATCATCGGCAACGTCGGCCTGAAGCCGTTCGTGGCAAACCAGTTTGATGTCGGCGTGGAATGGTACTTCGCTGAAGGCTCGCTTCTGTCGGCGGCTGTCTTCATGAAGGACGTGAAGAACTTCGTGAACTTCACCGAATATCATGCCGACGATGCTGACGTACCGTTCCCGGGTGTGCTGCGCCCGGACGAGATTGCTGCCGGCTGGACGGTGCAGGAGAAGGTGAACGGCAAGGCCGCCACCGCCAAGGGCTTCGAATTCCAGTATCAGCAGGAATTCGGCAACGGCTTCGGCGCGATCGCCAACTATACCTTCACCGATGCCAAGACGGACCGCGATACCTTCACGGACCGCAACCGCATCCTGTCGGACAGCTCCAAGCACTCGCTGAACCTGACCGGTTACTATGAGAACGAGGACTTCCAGGCGCGTCTCGCCTACAACTGGCGCAGTGCCTACATGCTGCGTGAGTCGGGCTCTTACGGCAACCGCCTGCATGACGACTATGGCAGCCTCGATTTCAGCGCGTCCTGGTTCATCACCAGCAATATCTCGCTGAAACTGGATGTGAACAACATCCTCGAGGAAAGCTCCAAGCAGTTCGGCAACAACGCTGCGCGTACACCGAACAGCGGCTTCACCAACGGCTTCCCGCTCTATGAGTACGAGATGCCGCGCCGTATCACGCTTGGCGCAGCTGTGAAGTTCTGAGCATTAACCATGTAAGCAAAGAAAAAGGGGAATACGTTCCCCTTTTTCTGGACTGTAGCGGGCAAAGCTTTACCAATACGGCATTCGAGGTAAAGGAGACACCATGACTATCAATATTGTGCCCCTGCAGGCCACCATCCACGACAAGATCAAGGTCAAGGATCCGCGTTCCGCAGTGATTTTGGACAGCCAGATTCTGCCGCTCGTCATTCAGGAAATTCCGGCCGCAGCTGCCGACATGCCTGTGGTTTTTGTGAAGAACGGCGAAACCGGTCAGTTTCAGGCAGTTGCCCTGCTCGGGCTCGAGAGCAAGGAAAATCTTTTCGCCGGCCCCGATGGCTGGGCCGATGTCTATGTGCCGCGAATCGTGATGAACATGCCCTTCAAGCTCGTGAATCTCGAAGATGGCACCGGCCGCCTGGTCTATGGCATCGATGACGCGAGCCCGCTGGTTGGCGACGAAGGCGACGCGCTTTACGAAAACGGTACCGAAACCGACTATCTGCAGATGCGCAAGCAGGGCCTGCAAAGCTATGTCGAGCAGGACATGATCACCAACAGCATCATCAAGCTTTTTGTCGATCTCGATCTCTTTGTGCAGAAAAGCCTCGGCGTTGATGTGAAGGGTCAGCGCATCCAGCTGGATGGCATCTATCTGATTGACGAATCCAAACTGAACGCACTGGCGGACGACAAGTTCCTTGACCTCCGCAAGCGCGGCATCCTGCCGGTCATCTATGCGCATCTTTTCTCGCTGCAGCAGGTGCGCCGACTGGCTTCCCTCAAGGCGGGGCGTAATGCGGCCTGATGGCCATATCCGCCATATCCTGATCGTCGGCGGCGGGACGGCTGGCTGGCTTGCAGCCAGCCATCTTGCCCGCCGCCTTCGGGCGACAGACCCGGAGGGTGTCGCCGTCACGCTTCTTGAATCCCCCGATATCCCGATCATCGGCGTAGGCGAAGGCACCGTGCCCGCCTTCCGCCAGACGCTGAAGCATCTCGGCATCCGCGAAACCGATTTCATCCGCGAATGCGATGCCACCTTCAAGCAATCGATCCGCTTTGTGGACTGGGTCCACAATCCCGGCAGCCACCCCACACGCGCCTATCACCATGTGTTCGATTATCCGGCCGTGGACGGCCTGGACCCTACGCCCTATTGGCTGATGGGGGCAGCGGGCGACAAAAGCTATGTGGATGCTGTTTCGGTGCAGGGGCAGGTTATCGACCAGCATCTTGGCCCCAAGCTGATGACCCAGCCCGAATATGAAGGCATCACCAATTATGCCTATCATCTGGACGCCCCGAAGCTTGCCGCCTTCCTGATGCGCCACGCGACCGAAAAGCTCGGTGTGAAACATATCCTCGCGAATGTTACGGGCGTGGAGATGGCCGAAAGTGGCGATATCGCAGCAGTGGAAACCGACCGCGCCGGGCGGGTGGATGCTGATCTTTTCGTCGATTGCACCGGCTTTTCGGCAAAGCTTATCGAAGGCGCCATGGGTGTCCGCTTCGTGCCCAAAAGCGATGTGCTTTTCTGCGAGCATGCGCTTGCCGTGCAGGTGCCTTATGCGAGCCCCGATGAGCCGCTGCCGTCCTGCACCCATGCGACCGCGCTTGATGCCGGCTGGGTATGGGATATCGGCCTCACCGACCGCCGGGGCACCGGTTATGTCTACTCCTCGGCGCATACAAGCCACGAGGCGGCGGAAGCCGCCCTTCGCGAATACTTGCGCCCGACAATCGGCAAAATGGCTGACGAGGTGACCCCGCGCCGTATCCCCATGCGCATCGGCATGCGCGAGAAGTTCTGGCAGCGCAATTGCGTAGCCATCGGTCTGTCGCAGGGCTTTGTGGAACCCCTCGAGGCCACTGGCATCCTTGTCTATGACGTTACGGCCCGGATGCTGGCCGAACAGATGCCAGGCACCCGCGCGGCGATGGATGCGGTCGCCAGTCGCTTCAACGAACGGGTCCGCTATGGCTGGGACCGGGTGATCGATTTCATCAAGCTGCATTATTGCCTGACAAAGCGCACCGACAGCGATTTCTGGCAGGATAACCGGTGCGAGGATGGCATTCCGGAGCACCTTGCCGAGCAACTGGCAGTCTGGCGCCACCAGCCGCCGACGGCCTATGACTTCGCCACAAGGTACGAGATCTTCAATCTCGAGAATTATCTTTATGTCCTGTACGGCATGGAGTTCGAAACCGACATGGTGCCGCTCGCCGGACGCTACGGCGAGGCCGATGCCGCCCGCCGCCTGTTTGATGATATCGGCCGCGAGGCACGCGAACTGTGCGGCGAACTGCTGCCGCACCGTGAACTGATTGCCCGTATCAAGCGGTACGGCCTGCAAACGATCTGAGGGGCGGGGATGGCAGAGGCACGCAAATCGATGGTGATTGTGGGCGGTGGTTCGGCCGGTTGGATGACCGCCATCTATCTCAACCGTCGTTTCAATCTGGC
Source organism: Pseudokordiimonas caeni (assembly GCF_026719705.1). GTDB lineage: Bacteria > Pseudomonadota > Alphaproteobacteria > Sphingomonadales > Kordiimonadaceae > Gimibacter > Gimibacter caeni. Next base: position 83,576 of record NZ_JAPPRR010000003.1, read on the forward strand.
CGGTCGGCACATGGATATCACGGTGATCGAAAGCCCGGATATCGGCATCATCGGCGTGGGCGAGGCCACCGTGCACAGCGTGCGCTTCTTCTTCGCCCAGATGGGGCTGGATGAAGCCGAGCTTTTGAAGGAAACGAACGGTGCCTTCAAGCTTGGCATCCTGTTCCGCAACTGGATGAAGCCGGTGGATGGGAAACCCCATGAATATTTCCACCCGTTCGAGCACCAGCCGCTCGGTCGCACGCTCGATATCTCCAGCCAGTGGCTGACAAGCGAGCGGGCGGGGGCGGAGCGCTATGACGAGGGTGTGAGCCTTTCAGCCGCCCTCATGAAAGCGCGGCGCGGGCCGAAGACCATGACTTCCCGCGCCTATCAGGGCGTGGTGCCTTATGGCTATCATATCGATGCGACCCTGATGGCGCGCTTTCTGCGTCGCAAGGCTATTGAAGCTGGGGTGCGCCATGTGGAGGCAACAGTCGCCGATGTCGATTGCGACGGCGCGGCGATCAAGGCGGTTGTGACGAACGACGGCAAGCGGTTCGAGGGCGACATCTTTGTCGATTGCACCGGCTTCCGCGGGCTGCTGATCGACCGGCTGAAGGCCGACAATTGGGAAAGTTTTGAAGACGCCCTGCCGTGCAACCGCGCGGTCGCGCTGCAGCGGGAACTGGCTCCCGGCGAAGCACCAAAACCCTATACGACCGCCACCGCACTGACGAACGGCTGGGCGTGGCAGATCGATCTCGTGAACCGGCAGGGCACGGGCTATGTTTACGATGGCAACCGATTGACCCGTGAAGAGGCGGAAGCCGAGCTCCGGGCTTTCCTTGGGCCTGAAAGCAAGGTGCTGAAATGCACTCACCTTGACATGAAAGTGGGCTGCCGCCGCGAATTCTGGGTCGGCAACTGTATCGCCACCGGGCTTGCAGGAGGCTTTATCGAGCCGCTGGAATCGACCGGCCTGCATCTCATCAATCTGGCGGCGGGGCTGATGGGGACCCACCTTTCAGGCGCGCCCGACCAGTCGGTCCGTGACAGTTTCAACCGCCTGATGCGCGGCTATTATCAGGACCTCAAGCAGTTCATTGTGCTGCATTATTGCCTTACCGACCGCGACGACAGCGACTTCTGGCGCGCTGCGCCTGCCACGGTTGACAATACCCCGTGGCTGAAGGCGCAGCTTGAAGCATGGCGGCACAAGATCTGTGAGTTTTCGGACCTTTCGGGCAGTTTCTCGACCATCTTCACGGACGAGAATTACCGCTACATCCTTTATGGCATGGATCACAGGCCGGACCTCTGGACCCGCGCCGACCCGGCCGAGACGGAAGCTGTTTTCGCCGATCTTGCCCGCATGGGCGACACGGCGGTGAAGAACACGGCACCACACGGAGATTATCTGCGCCAGCTGCATATGTGATGCCTGGCGCCATCAGGGATCGGCCGGTTCGATTTCTCCGGCTGATATTGGGGAACTGGGCGGGGCTTCGGATGAAGCTCCGCCGATTTTTCCCCGCAGAGACTGGACAAGAAGGGGGAGCGACGATGAAGGCAGGCAAATGGATCGGCGGCGCGGTGGCGGTACTGATGCTGTGGGGCTGCGGCGACCGGGTTGATGAGGCAGGCAAAGGGGCGGACCCCCTTGATGTGCCGGTTTCCCTGCTGCCGACACCGGGCCTTCTGCAATTCGCCGACGAGGGCTTGTTCGTGCTGCCCCCCAAGGCAGGGATCGCTGTGGCAGCGGGCGACGAGGGGGCGGCAAAAGCTGCGGCCTTCGTCGCCACCTATGCAGAAAAACTGGTTGGCATCACCCTCACAACGGGTACTGAAGGTGCCGTGCGCTTCGTGCGGCGTGACGGCCTGGGGACAGAAGCCTACCGTCTGAATGTCTCCGGTGACGGTGTCACGATTGAGGCTTCAACTGATGCGGGGCTCCTCTATGGCGGGGTCAGTTTCCTTGAACTGCTGGGGCACGTGCCCGCCCCGGCTGGTGTGCAGCTGAAGGCCCTGACCATCGAGGATTCCCCCCGCTTCGGCTGGCGCGGCCTGATGCTCGATGAAGCTCGCCATTTCCGCGGCAAGGATTTCGTCAAGAAACTGCTCGACCAGATGGCGCTTTTGAAGCTCAACACCTTCCACTGGCATCTGGTGGACGACCAAGGCTGGCGGATCGAGATCAAGGGCTACCCGAAACTGACCGAGGTTGGCGCTTGGCGCGTGCCGGCAGGCCGCGCGGCAGCGGAAGATATCGATCCCGCAACCGGCAAGCCGCGCCTCTATGGCGGCTTCTATACGCAGGATGAGATCCGCGAAATCGTGGCCTATGCCGCCGAGCGCGCCATCACCATCGTGCCCGAGATCGAGGTGCCCGGCCATGCCACCACGCCGATTGCGGCCTATCCGGAACTGGCCGTGAACGATATTCCGGGCGTGACGGCGCCGACCCATGCAGGCTCCGAATGGGGGGTCTATACGACGCTCTTTAACCCTTATGAGCCGACCTTCACCTTCCTTGAAGGCGTGCTCACTGAAATCGTCGACCTGTTCCCCGGTCGCTATGTGCATATCGGTGGCGATGAGGCGGTGAAGGACCAGTGGAAGGCAAGCCCCGGCGTGCAGGCCTTCATCAAGGAAAAGGGCCTGACGGACGAGGAGGCCCTGCAGGGCTATTTTGTCGAACGGCTCGATAAATGGCTTTCGTCGCACGGCCGCATTCTCATCGGCTGGGATGAAATCCTTGAAGGCGGGCTTTCGGAAAACGCGACTGTCATGTCGTGGCGCGGCACCGAAGGCGGGCTTGAGGCCGCCAGCCACGGCCATGACGTGGTGATGAGCCCGTCGCCGACCCTGTATTTCGATTTCCTCGCCACAGAACGCGCCGACGAACAGCCGGGCCGCCCGATCGCCCAATCGCTGAAAACGGTTTACGAGTTCGAGCCCGTGCCGGCCGAACTGGCGGCGGACAAGCGCCACCATATCCTCGGCGCGCAGGCGAATGTCTGGAGTGAACATATGCGCACGGATGACCGGGTTGAAACCGCCATCTTCCCGCGTATTGCAGCGCTCGCCGAAATGGCATGGACCGAAGAAGGCAAGCGCGATTTTGCAGCCTTCCTGCCGCGCCTTGTCGATCAGCTTGGTCGCTGGCAGGCCATGGGGGTCCGGGTTTCCGACACCGGCTTCGCGCCGGCCTTTGCGGCGGACCGCAGCGGCGACCGGGTGAGTGTGACGGTCACAAACCAGCTCGGGTACGGCGACATCCGCTACACGCTTGATGGCAGCGCGCCGACACTGGCCTCGCCCAAAGTGACTGCCCCGCTCGACCTGCCGCTTGAAGGTGTCCTCCGGGCCGCGACCTTTGCGGGCAGCGTGCAGATTGCCGCCCCGCGTGACTTCGGGCTCGATATCGCCTCCCTTCGCACCCGCATGGGGGGTGATCTGAAGCATTGCGACAATGCCTTGCGTCTCAGGCTCGAAGACGACGGCCCGCTTGGTGGTGTGCGCGTGCCCCTCAATATCGATATCATGAAGCCTTGCTGGCTTTACGAAGATGCCGATATGGAAGGCGTGACCAGAATCCGTGTTAGTGTCTCGGAACTGCCCTTCAATTTCGAGCTCGCCTCGGGGATCGCGGCGGTGGAGGTAATGCCGGAAGAAACACCGGGCGGCGAGCTGATCGTCACGGCGCCCGGTTGTGGCGGTGACCGCATCGCCACCCTGCCGCTTGCGCCGATCACCGGCGAGACCGGCGTGGCCGCCATCGAGGCCGATATCGCACCGCAGGGCGAGATGGAAACCCTGTGCTTCCGCTTCACCCGGCCGGGATTCGATCCGCTCTGGGCCATTCACAAGGTAGAACTTATCGCTAATTAGGTGTGAAATAACACCCAAAGATTGTGTCGGCCCAAAAATGCCGTAATCTTCGCCAACAAGGGTCCTGTCACCCCACGGGACCCTTTCGGATGGAGGTTATGAATGAAAGTCGCCTTTTCCGCCCCGGCCGTCGATCTGGTGCCGAGCCTGATGTGGTCGCTTTATGTGCTGGTGCCGCTGGCCCTGCTTTATGCGGCACTGGTGCTGTTCGCCCAGTATGGCACGCGGCATGCCTATCTTGTGGATGAGAAGGTTCTGAACATCCGTCTTTTCCCCTATGAGCAGATCGTACCGCGGGCCGAGATATTGCCTGACTCTTTCCGTCGGGTTGACCTTGAAACCGACGAGGCCCTCGGCCTGTCGCTCCGGCTGAATGGTACCGGGCTCCCGAACCTGAAGGTTGGCACCTACCGGCTGAAGGACGGCAAGGCTGCCTTCGTGCTGGTCACCGATCCCGCCGCCGCCGTTTTCTTCGAGCTTCGCGACGGCAAACGCTATATCCTGAGCGTGGAAAGCCCCCGCGAGTTTGCGGGTGCGCTCGGTCTCGCGTCCTGATCCACAATCGCCAAACAAAGCCTGCCCATGATTGTCACGCTTCACGCCAAGGTCATCTATCTGAAACGCCGGCTGGTGGTGGCCGCGCTTCTGTCGCTCGCCGCTCTTGCGTTCTCGGCTGATCTGTTCCTTTCGCTCGCCGGATTCGGCGATACGGTCGACCCGCCGAATGGTGCGAGTTATCTGTTCGCCATTCTCTTCGGGCTGCTGCTTGTCTTCCTTTTCAGGAGTGCGCGGGACGCCTTCATGGTGCGTACCGATTATCTGGTGCTGACGGAAAAGGGGGCCGAACTGCGCCTGCCCACGCGCCGCAAACTGGGCTGGGATGAAGTTGAAAAGATCATTCTTTACAACGAAGGCACAGCCAGGCTCCGCATCAACCGCAAGGCCGGTGGCGGCATCGATATCCTGATGCAGGATCTGAGCGAGACACCCGACGACATCCGGCAGCGGCTTTCCGAGGCGAGCCGGGTTTTCGGCTTCGAACTGCTCGTCTGACCGAGCTCTTTCCCTAAAATGAAAAGGCCGCGACAGGGAGGGGAATGTCGCGGCCTTTATCGTCTCGGGGCTGGAAGGGGAGGGGAGGATCAGCCCCGCGAGACGGTCTCTATGCTTCTGATACGTCAGGGTGCGGGGGCGTCCTCCGCCACCGGCACTCGCTTGATCGCGCCGAGCACTCGCATTGTCGCAAGCGTGAACACGAACAATAGAAGGCCTGCCGCTGTCAGGTTGCCATAGAGAAGCTGGCCAATACCGAAGAGAAGGGAATAAACGCCTGCCACGCCCCACGCGGCGGCGCGCACACCGCTGCCGACCACGCCGGGTTCGGTGAAGGCTTTCGTCTCCGCCTGGAAGGCCTTGAGCTTGGCTTCATCGGTTCTGGGCGTCAGGAGCGTGACGATCACCCAGCCCGCCGTGGTGATGGCGACCGCCAGCACAAATTTCTCGTGCGAGGCAAGGCCGAGGTCGATGCGGTCCAGAAGGATCGAAACGGCGAAGGAAATGACCATCGCGGCCACTTCTGACCAGGCATTGATGCGGCTCCAGAACCAGCGCAGGATGAACAGAAGCCCGGTGCCGGCACCAACTGACAGAAGTAGGTTGAAGCCCTGGTTGGCGCTTTCAAGCGTCAGCGCGAAAAGCCCCGCGAGCACCATCAGCAGGACGGTGACGACGCGGCCGGCCATCACCTGCTGCTTGTCGGTCGCATCCGGCTTCATGAAGCGAACGTAAACGTCGTTCACCACATACGACGCCCCCCAGTTGAGGCTCGTCGAGATGGTCGACACATAGGCCGCGACGATCGACGCCATCACGAGGCCCAGAAGGCCGGCGGGCAGGAAGGTGAGCATGGCGGGATAAGCCAAGTCGTCCGTCATGATATTTTCCGGCACTTGCGGCAGGGCAGCCTTCAGGCTCGCGATATCGGGGAAGACGACAAGCGAGGCCAGCGCCACAATGATCCACGGCCACGGGCGCAGGGCATAGTGCGCGAGATTGAAGAAGACGGTTGCCGCCACCGCATGGCGTTCGTTTTTGGCCGCCAGCATGCGCTGCGCCACGTAGCCGCCGCCGCCCGGCTCCGAGCCCGGATACCAGCTCGCCCACCACTGAACGGCGAGAGGGATGAGGAGAAGCGGCACATAAACCGCCGGGTCGCTCATGTCCGGCACCATGGGCAGCTTGTCGGCGACATTGGCGTGCGCGAGGAGCGTGTCAAGCCCGCCGACGGATGGATGATCGAGCGCATAGAGGGCGGCGATGATGGCGCCCGCCATGGCGATCACAAAAAGGATCATGTCGGTGACAAGCACGCCGAGGAGACCGCCCGCCGCCGAGAAGATGACCGTCACGCCGCCCGCCACCAGCACCACCATCACGGGGCTGACGTTGAACAGTACGGCGCCGTATTTGATGGCGGCGAGCGTGACGTTCCCCATGATCAGCACATTGAAGAAGATGCCAAGGTAGACCGCCCGGAAGCCGCGCAGGAAGGCGGCGGGTTTGCCGGAATAGCGGCGCTCGTAAAATTCGTTATCGGTGGTGACGCCGAGCCGCCGCCACAGCTTGGCGTAAACGAAGGCGGTCAGCATGCCGGTCAGGAGGAAACACCACCAGGCCCAGTTGGCGGCCACACCGCCGGTGCGGACAAGCCCGGTGACGAGGTTCGGTGTGTCGGCGGCGAAGGTAGTGGCGACCATCGAGGTGCCAAGGAGCCACCAGGGCATATGCCGTCCGCCGAGGAAAAAGGAGGCGCTACTCGCACTCGCCCGTTTGGTGACATAAAGGCCAACCGCAAGGTTGCCGAAAAGCACAAGGGCAACAATCGCCCAGTCGAGAGCCGTCAGATGCAAGGCACCCCTCCCCGGAAAGTGTGAACAGCCACCCCGCCATGCCCCCACGGCGTCCGGGATTGCTGATGTTTGACAACGTTGTCACAAATATGAAGTCTTTGGGCTGCGGAGGCAAGGGAAAAGTGGGCTTGAAAGCGATGGTTTCCGACAGAATGCAGCTTGCATTCTATCCGTTAACGAAATATACAACCGTTAATGATTTGTTAACTTTTTGAGCGCTTGAGCGGCACCCTTGTCATCACTTCCTGAAACTCGGGAGTTTAAAGGGGCGGCACCGATCTGCAGCTCTGACGCAATCTTGGGGGTCGCGAGATGAAGTATCTGTTCTTGGTGTTTTGCGTAGCTGTTGCCGGTTGGTCGGGTGCGGCCAGCGCAGCTGTTAACTTCCATCTGGAAGGCGATATTGCGTGGTACGATTCCGAGGCTCTGGCGAACAAATTTGGCGAGAGCCAGAGCAAGATGGGTACAATTTCTATTGACCTTGAGTTCTCTGACTATCTGACAGACGACGATGCCGTGCGAACCAAGTCATACGCATACGGCAACTTTGCTGCCTATCACTACACCTCGATGAAGGTGACAGTGGGTAATCAAACTTGGCAGTATTCTGGTGGCATTGTGGACCCTGGCAATTATGCCGAAATCTTCGACCGGACGGATGGTTATGAGTACGGCTATGAAGAAATCAATTTTAATGCGACGGAAGATGTCCTGACGGGCAACGGTCTTACGGTCTCCTATTTCAATTCATGGGCTTTCGCACAAGGCGGAGACAATATCTCAAGCACCGATATTGCAAGTATCGGGTCCCTGATCAGTCCTGCATTCGAGACCAATGGGTTTTTCGACACGGAACTTGGCACCGTCTACTTCTTCAAAATGTCGGTGACAGAGATTACCGAGATCGGTGCCCCTGCCATCCCCGAGCCGGCCACTTGGCTGACGATGATCATAGGCTTCGGGCTCGCGGGCATGGCGGTGCGGCGGCGGGGGCGGCAACTGCGCATCGGGTGACAATCTAGCGCAATTGTGATCACGTCGGCGGCGTCTGCTCGCAAAAATGTCATGACTTCCAGGCATTCGGGACTAAAGTATCCGGCCCAAATCATGAAATAAGAAAAGACGTCACGACATGCTCCGCTGGTTTGAAAACCGCCTTGATCCGTTCCCGCGCGAACTGCCCACACAGCCGCCCAAGACGCTTTATGCCTTCTGCCGCCATTATATGCGTGGCACCGAGCCTTGGCTCGCCTTCATGGCGGTGCTCACCACGCTGATCGCGATTGCCGAAGTGTCGCTTTACAGCTTCCTCGGCTCCATCGTCGATCTTCTGGAAGCGCACAGCCCCGAAGATTTCTTTGCGGAAGAAGGCGGCAAGCTGGCGCTGATGGCCTTTGTGCTGATCGTTGCCATGCCGATCATGAGCTTCCTGTCGTCGGCGGTCATTCACCAGACGCTTCTCGGCAATTTCCCGATGCGCATCCGCTGGAACGTGCACCGTTATCTGGTGCATCAGTCGATGAGCTATTTCCAGGACGAGTTTGCTGGCCGCATCGTCACCAAACTGATGCAGACGGCCCTTGCCGTGCGGGAAACCGTGATCAAGGTGCTGGATGTGGCGAACTATGTGATCGTCTATATGGCGGGCACCCTGTTTGTGGTTGCCACCGCCGACTGGCGCCTGATGATGCCGTTTGCAGCGTGGGTCGTGATCTTCGGGCTTCTGATGGTCTATTTCGTACCGCGCCTCGGCAAGGTGGCGCAGGAGCAGGCCGACGCCCGCTCGATGATGACCGGCCGGATCGTCGACAGCTACACGAACATCGCCACCGTGAAGCTCTTTTCGCATTCCGAGCGCGAAGAAGCCTATGCCCGCGAAGGCATGGGGGAGTTTCTGGATACGGTTCACCGCCAGATGCGCCTTGTCACCTGGTTCAACACGGCGCGGGACTGCCTCAACTATGGCACCGTTTTCTCGCTGGCCGTGCTCGGCATCTGGCTGTGGCAGCTGGGGGCGGTCTCCACGGGGGCCATTGCTATCGCCATGGCACTCGCGCTCAGGATCATGGGCATGTCCCAGTGGCTGATGTGGGAAGTCTCCGCGCTTTTTGAAAATATCGGTACGGTGAAGGACGGCATCGGCTCCATCTCGCTGCCGCGCGTCATCAATGATGCGCCGGACGCCAAACTGCTGCCGCCGGTGAAGGGCGAAATCCGGTTCGAGGATGTGGTCTTCAATTACGACCCGACCAAAGCCGTGATCTGCGGGCTCGATCTCGCCATCAAGCCGGGCGAGAAGATCGGCCTTGTCGGCCAGTCGGGGGCGGGCAAATCGACCCTCGTGAACCTGCTGCTGCGCTTCTATGATCTCGATGGCGGGCGCATCACCATCGATGGCACCGATGTGCGCGATGTGACGCAGGATTCGCTTAGGGCCCAGATCGGCGTTGTCACGCAGGATACGTCGCTGCTGCACCGGTCGGTGCGCGACAATATCACCTATGGCCGCCCGCACGCGACGGACGAGGAAATGCTCTCCGCCGCTGAACAGGCCGAAGCCGCCGACTTCATCATGGAACTGAAAGACGCCAAGGGCCGCACGGGCTACGACGCCCATGTGGGCGAGCGCGGCGTGAAGCTTTCAGGCGGCCAGCGCCAGCGCGTCGCGATTGCCCGTGTGCTTCTGAAAAATGCGCCGATCCTTGTGCTCGATGAAGCGACCTCGGCGCTTGATAGCGAGGTTGAAGCTGCGATCCAGGGCCAGCTTTCGAAGCTGATGGAAGGCAAGACGGTGATCGCCATCGCGCACCGGCTTTCCACCATCGCGGCGATGGACCGGCTTATCGTGCTCGACAAGGGCCGCATCGTCGAGGAAGGCAGCCATGCCGACCTGATCGCGCAGGATGGCATCTATGCCCGTCTCTGGTCCCGCCAGTCGGGCGGTTTCCTTGGGCTCGACGAAGAAGCCGAAACGGAAGCCGCGGAATAACCCACGCCGTCATGCCGGGCTCGACCCGGCATCTAGTGGTGTTTGCTGCAGGCATGGCCCCCGGATCAGGTCCGGGGTGACGGGTTTTGGGATCACGGCGCCTGAATGATGCAGCCGTACCAGCCGAGGCCTTCGTAGGTCTCGTAGCCCGGTGTGCGGTGGAAGCCGATGATGGTGCCATCGGGCAGGCTGTAATGGCCCGCGGTTTCGCCCTTCGTGTCCAGATCGATTTTCTCTGTCAGCAGCCCCTTGCCGTCCGACGCGGCAATCACCCGCATCGAGGCATCAAGGAGGAGCGCGCGGGAGCGGCCGGCTTCCTGTTTCGAGAAGCGCACGCCTTCGGTGATGGTACGGGCCTGTGGGCCCCAGTCGAAATGGATGCCGAGAACGCCGAGGATTTCTCCGTCCGCTTCGCCGCCCGCGCGGATGGCGGCGGCATAGGTGGCGACAGGCGCGTTATCGAGGTGCCGGTTGCGGGCAATGTCCGCCACCGAATAATCGTCCCCCGATTTTGTCGCCATGGCTTCCCGGAACCAGCTTTCATCGGCAACCGAGGCGCCTTCGACCTTGTATTGGCCGGGCCGTCCGTTGGCGATCACACGGCCCTTGGTGTCGGCAATCCAGAGATCAAGATAAACGGTATAGGCCGACAGGATCACCCCGAGGCGCTTTGAGGCATATGCCGAGGCTTCGGGGGAGGGCGCGGCGAGGCAATCGACGACCGCGCTGTCGGTGGCCCACCAGCGCACATCGCAGGTGCGTTCATAAAGGTTGCGGTCGATCAGTTCGACGGCGTTGAGGGCGAGGTCCACCATGCGCTGGCCGCGCAGGTGATCCACGATATTGCGGCCGATCAGATCGAGAAGCGCGACCTTCGAGGAAAGCTCGTTGCGCAGCGTGACGGCAATCTCGGCAATTTCCTCGGAGACGCCTTTCACCTCGTTCGCGACAACGGCGAAGCCTCGCCCCGCTTCACCCGCCCGCGCGCTTTCGATCAGCGCATTCAGGGCGAGGATTTTGGTGCGGCCGGTGACGGCCTGGATCTCGGTGATCTTGCTGTCGGTGGTGCCGCGCACATCGGCGGTCAGCGCGATGATCTGGGCTGGGTCCATCTCGTCGATGGTGGTGTCCTCTGCCGCATTGGCGGCGTCCCCGGGACGTACATTTATCATGGTTGCCGTACTCTTTGCTCTTGAAAACAGGGCGCCGGCAGCCTCTTTGGGCAACCGGTTTTCTGGACGGCAATATTTATCTTTGTTGTTGCTTTGCTAGCACATCGATGCTGCATCGCAAAAGAAAGAATTGTTACATCCGAAACGGGGCGGCGGGTCAGTAAACCTCGCCGCTGATGATGGTTTTGATCGCATTCCACTGATCGTCCACCAGCACGAAATCCGCCAAATAGCCCGGCGCGATCTGGCCATGGGTGCGATCCAGCCGCAGGAACTTCGCCGGATTGTGGCTCGCCATCGCCACCGCCACCTCAGGGCTTACGCCCACATCGCGGATCGCGTTGCGCACGGCGGCTGCCATATCGAGGTCCGACCCGGCGAGGGTGCCATCGGTATAGGTGCAGCGGCCATTCACTACATGCACGGTGCGCCCGGTGAGGGTAAACTCCTTGCGGCCATCCACTTCCGGCATGCCGACCGATGGCATGGCGTCCGTCACCAGCATCAGCCGGTCGGCGCCCATGGCTTTCATGGCGACCCGGATGCTGGCCGGATGCAGGTGGAAACCATCGACGATGATACCGGCGAACATGTCATTGTCTTCCAGCACGGCGCCGACCACGCCGGGGGCGCGGCTCGTTGTCGGTGTCATTGCGTTATAAAGGTGCGTCACGCCGGTCGCCCCCGCCCTGATACCGGCCACCGCCTGCTCGTAAGTGGCGTTGGTGTGGCCGAAGGAGATGATGACGCCGGCCTTGGTGAGTGCGGCGATGGTCTCCGGGTTCGTTTCCTCGGGCGCCAGCGTCACATGGGTCACGCCGCGTTTCAGGCTCGTCAGGATTTCGAAAGCTTCCGCGTCGATGGGGCGGAAATGCCTCGCGTCATGTGCGCCCTTCTTGGGTTCCGAAAGGAACGGTCCCTCAAGGTGGATGCCAAGGATGCCCGGTATGCCCGCTTCGATGGCGTCATCCACCGCCTTGAGCGCCTTTCGCATCACGGAGAAGTCGTCGCTGATCAGGGTTGGCAGCATGCCCGTGGTGCCATAGGTGCGGTGGGCAGCCATGATGGCCTCAACGCCCGCTTTTGTGGGCTCGTCGTTGAACAGCACGCCGCCGCCGCCATTCACCTGCACGTCGATATAGCCGGGCACGAGGGTCAGCCCGTCGGCCTCAATCACGTTGGTGTCGTCGTGGGTGTCCAGCATGTCGGCGGGGCCGATATCGCTGATGCGGCCACCGCTGACGCGCACGGCGAGCCCTTCGCGGAAATGGCCGGCATGCAGAACGCGGGCGCCGGTGATCAGGGTCGATTCTTCAGGCATCAGACGGTCTCCGTAACCTTGTTCAGATGCGGCGGTGTATCAGGATTATACCCGCGCAGCACCGACAGTCGATTGACCATACGATAGAAACTCTGGATGAACAGAATGGGTTCGGTGGCCGGGTGCGCGCCTTCAATGACCGGCAGTTCGAGCCCGCCCTTCAGGCCCACACCGGCTGTCATCACCGCCGCACCCCGCGCTTCGAAATCATTCACAAGATCCGGGATGCCGGCGCGGCTTTCGTCCTTCTGGCTCATCACCAGCACCGGGAAGCCGTGGCCGACGATGGCCATCGGGCCATGCTTCACTTCGGCCGCAGAGAAACCCTCAGCATGGATGCCGGAGGTTTCCTTGAACTTGAGCGCGGCTTCCTGCGTGACGGCAAAACCGAGCCCGCGCCCGATGACGAACATATTGCGGGCCGAAATCAGCCGCTCGGCAGCGCCCGACCAGTCAAGGCCCCAGGCGGCTTCAAGGTTGCGGGGCAGGGCCTCAAGGGCTGCCATCAGCTCCTTGTCAGCGCTCCAGTGCGCGACAAGGCCAAGGATGGCGGCAAGCGTCGCGATATAGCTTTTGGTGGCGGCTACACTCAGTTCCGGCCCCGCCGACAGCGGCACCACCACATCGGCGAGCTTGGCAAGCGGGCTGTCGGCCACATTCACAAGCGCCACGACAAAGGCGCCTGACGCCTTGGCTGCTTCGGCGGTGAGCAACAGATCAGGGCTTTTGCCGGACTGCGACACGGCGATGAAAAGGGTGCCTTCCAGCATCTGGCGGGCGGCGTAAACGGATGCAATCGAGGGGGCAGCGGAGGAAACAAGCAGCCCGAGCTTCGTCTCGATCAGATATTTGGCATAGGTCGCGGCATGGTCCGAACTGCCGCGCGCGCAGGTGACAACGGCCCGCGGCTTCATCTCGCGGAGCCTGGCGCCAAGGTCTGCAAGGATGCCGGCGGTGGCGGCAATCTGCCGGGCAACCACAGCGCCGGCGGTGCCGGCCTCGGCGAACATCTTGGTGTCGCTATCCTGAAGTTTTTTTGACATCGTTGTCATCCTTGTCTGGACGGCGCCCTTCTGTCCGTTCAGTCTGCGAGGGGGCCGGGGTTTTGTCTCTATGCGGTCAGTTCGACGACAAAGTCGTACGCGTCGCCGCGGTAATAGGACTGGGTGATTTCCACCGCGCGGCCTTCGGCATTGAAGCCGCGCCGCTCAAGAAGCAGGCCGGGCGCACCGGGGGTGATCCCCAGAAGCCGGGCATTGGTTTCGGAAAAGGCGACAGCCTTGATCCGCTGCAGGGCGCGGACCGGGCGGTTGCCGGTGCGCTCCAGCGCGTCATATAAGGAGCCCTGCACATCCTCGATCGAATTGAGGCAGAAGGCGGGGACAACCGCTGTTTCGATCGCCATCGGCGCATCGTCCGCGTAGCGGATGCGGCGGAAGCGGAACACGCCTTCGCCGGGGGCGAGGCTGAGGCTCAGCGATTCTTCCGGGGTGACCGTGCCCTTGATGCGTTCAAGCACTTTCGAGCGCGCGACCCAGCCGCGGGCTGCGAGGTCTTCCGAGAAGCTTGAAATCCGGGTCAGGCGCTTTTCAAGGTGGGCGGTGACAAAGGTGCCAGCCCCCTGACGGCGGGCCAGAAGCCCGTCCTGCACAAGGCCGTCGAGCGCCTTCCTCACGGTGATGCGCGAAACGTCATATTCCGTGGCTATGTCGCGTTCGGGCGGCAGGGCATCCGACGGGGAAAGGGCGCTCTCTTCAATCGCCTTGCGGATGGCGCGTTGCAGCTGTTGATACAGCGGCAGGCGGCTCGTTTCATCGAGCGGTCCGGCGATCTCCTTGAGCGACATGGGCTTAAAGCTCCCCATAGGTTTCCTGTCCTCACTGATTAGCATATTTTAAGAACCAATGAAATACCAATTTTGACATTGGTTCTATGTTGTGCTTTAGTGGTACCGTTGATAAGCTCATTTTTGTCCTGCGCTGTCATTGAACTTCAGGCGCAGCAAGGCTTCAAGAGGCACGTTATGGTGAAGACATTCGATCTGGTGATTTTCGGCGGCACGGGGGACCTGTCGCGCAAGAAGCTGCTGCCCGCGCTCATTGCCGGTGTGGTGGCGGGCCGGGTCAGCCCGGAAAGCCGGATCTATCTCACCTCGCGTTCGGCGTCGGACGAAACGGTCGCCAGCTGGCTGACCAAGGTTTTCGCCGAAACAGCACCAGCCTGCTACATTTCGGACGATCATTTCGCTGCTTTCGCATCGATGGTGCGTTTCGTGCAGCTCAATCTCGCCGAGGGCGGGGATGACTGGAAGGCACTCGCCGCTGATATCAACAAGCAGGATGACCGTCCGCTTGTTCATTTCCTCGCTGTACCGCCGTCTCTGTTCACGAGCGTGTGCGACCAGCTTGGCGCCAACGGCCTGAACGGCGAGCGCGCCCGCGTGGTGCTCGAAAAGCCGCTCGGGCATGATTATGACAGCGCAGAGGCGATCAATGCCGACGTGGCGCGTCATTTCGGCGAGAACCAGACCTTCCGGATCGACCATTATCTCGGCAAGGAAGCCGTGCAGAACCTTCTGGCCCTGCGCTTCTCGAACATCCTTTTTGAACGCCTGTGGTCCAACCGCACGATCGACCATATCCAGATCACGGCTGCCGAGAATATCGGCGTTGAAGGCCGCGCCGGCTTCTATGAAGGCACCGGTGCGATCCGCGACATGGTGCAGAACCATCTGCTGCAGCTTCTTTGCCTCGTGGCGATGGAGCCGCCCGCCCGGCTGGACGCCGACAGCATCCGCGACGAAAAACTGAAGGTGCTGAAGTCGCTCGAGCCCCTCGAAGGCGACGCCATCGACCGCAACGTGGTGCGCGCGCAATATGCTGAAGGGGCAGTCAACGGCAAGGCTGTGCCGGGCTATGCGGCTGACCTTGGCCTCAAGGAAAAAAGTCAGACCGAAACCTTCATCGCGCTGAAAACCCACCTGCAGAACTGGCGCTGGGCCGGCGTGCCCTTCTACCTGCGCACCGGCAAGCGGCTGCCCGCGCGCTTTGCCGAGATCGTCATCCAGTTCAAGGATGTTCCGCACTCGCCGAACGCGGCGTGGGGCGCCAGCATCAACCCCAACCGTTTCATCATCCGCCTGCAGCCCGAGGATCATCTGGCGCTGCGCGTGATGATGAAAAACCACGATTCGTCGTCGGACGAACTGAAAGAGGTGGAGCTGCGGCTTGATGACGTCGGCGCCAAGGGGCCGATGCGGATGGGGCCTTACCTGCGCCTCATCCTTGATGCCGCCCGCGGCGACCAGAGCCTCTTTGTGCACCGTGCCGAAGTCGCCCACGCCTGGCGCTGGGTCGACCGGATCATCGCACACTGGCAGGCCAAGCCCGCCACGCTCAAGACCTATTCGGCTGGCACATGGGGGCCGTATGAGGCGCACGACCTTATGTCGCGCGATGGCCGCACCTGGTATCACGACGGCAGCGCGGAGTAAGGCGGGTGGCAAACTTCCTGTCGTTCGACAGTCGCGAGGCGATGGTGGCGGCGATCACCGCCGACACACGCGCCCGGCTTGAAGCCGCCCTCGGAGAACGTGGTGAAGCGCGCTGGGCTGTCTCCGGTGGCTCGACGCCCGCACCGCTCTTTGCTGCAATGGCGGATGCTGATCTCGGCTGGCAAAATGTGAAGGTCGCGCTCGTTGACGAACGCTGGGTGGAAGCCGATCATGCCCGCTCGAACACCGCGTTCCTTCGTCGCACGCTTCTGACGGGCAAGGCGGCAGATGCTGCCTTCACGCCGATGAAGGTGCCGGGGGATGACCCGTTTGCCGCTGCTTCGCAAGTGGACGCTGCCTACAAGGCGCTTGATCCGTTTGATCTGGTGCTCCTCGGCATGGGGCCGGACGGACACACAGCCTCGCTCTTCCCGGCAGCTGAAGGCCTTGAAGCCGCGATGCAGCCCGACGGTGCGGCGACCGTGCGGGCGATCCGTGCCAACCGCAGTGAGGTGACGGGGGATGAGGTGCTGCGCCTGACCCTCACGCTTGGTGCGCTCACCCGCGCCGGCGCCGTACAGCTGATGATCACGGGGGACGACAAGAAAGCGGTGTATGATGCCGCAACCGACCCCTCAAGCAACCTGCCCATCGGGCGCGTTGCACGGGCGCTGGGCGACAGGCTCAGCGTCTATTGGGCGGCCTGATCCGCCCTGAACACCCAAGGACTGAAGAGATGACCGACCCCCGCCTTCTCAAGATAACCGACCGTATCCGTGAACGCTCGACCGCCAGCCGTGCCGCCTATATGGCGCGCATCCAGGCGATGCGTGATGCCGGCCCGCAGCGTGGCCGCATGTCCTGCGGCAATATCGCCCACGCGATTGCTGCCTGCGGCGAAGCGGAAAAGCACCAGATTGCCGATGGCAAGGTGCCGAACATCGGCATCGTTTCGTCCTATAACGACATGCTTTCGGCCCATCAGCCCTATCACACGATGCTGCCCGAGCTGAAACGCGCGATCATCGATGCAGGTGGTGTGGCCCAGATGGCGGGCGGCGTGCCCGCCATGTGTGACGGCGTCACGCAAGGTGAGCCGGGCATGGAAATGTCGCTTTTCTCGCGCGATGTGATCGCGATGGCGACGGCAATCGCCATGAGCCACAATGTCTTCGATGGCGGGTTGCTTCTGGGCATCTGTGACAAGATCGTGCCGGGCCTTTTGATGGGTGCGCTTTCGTTCGGCCACCTGCCGTTCGTGTTTGTGCCCTCCGGCCCGATGCCGACCGGCATCTCGAACAGCGAGAAGGCCAAGGTCCGTCAGGAATACGCCCAAGGCAAGGTTGGCCGCGCCGAGCTTCTGGAATCGGAAAGCCGCGCCTACCACAGCCCCGGAACCTGCACCTTCTATGGCACCGCCAACACCAACCAGATGATGCTCGAAATGATGGGCCTGCAACTGCCGGGTTCGAGCTTCGTGGCGCCGAACACCGACCTGCGCACCGCGCTCAATGATGCCGCCTCCGCCCGCGCTGTGGCGCTGGCTGCCGCCGACAAGCCGAAGGGCCTGGCCGACATGGTGGACGAACGCGCCATCGTGAACGCCATCTGCGGACTTCTGGCAACCGGTGGGTCGACCAACCACACGCTCCATATCGTGGCGATTGCGGCAGCCGCTGGCATCAAGGTCACGTGGGGTGATTTCGCAGACCTTTCGAAGATCGTGCCGCTTCTTGCCCGCGTTTACCCGAACGGGCTCGCCGACGTGAATGCCTTTCATGCCTCGGGCGGGACGCCGTGGGTCACGAAGGAACTGCTGTCGGTTGGCCTACTTCATAACGACGGCGAAACGATCCTCGGCAAGGGCCTTGAAGCATGGGGCACCTTCCCCGAGCTTGAAGGTGAGCGCGCCACATGGAAGCCGCTTCCTGCGACGCCTGGTGACGATACCGTGCTGCGCCCCGCCACCAACCCCTTCCAGGCCGAAGGCGGGCTTGAAATCCTTGAAGGGCCGCTTGGTGACTGTGTGATCAAGGTATCCGCCGTGAAGCCCGAACACCGGGTGATCGAGGCACCGGCCATCGTGTTCGAGCATCAGGACGATCTTCTGGCCGCCTTCAAGGCTGGTAAGCTGGAGCGCGATTTTGTGGCCGTGGTCCGCTATCAGGGCCCGAAAGCCATCGGCATGCCGGAACTTCACAAGCTTACGCCGTCCCTTGGCGTATTGCAGGACAAGGGCTTCAAGGTGGCACTTGTGACCGATGGCCGCATGTCCGGCGCATCTGGCAAGGTGCCGGCCGCCATCCATGTCAGCCCCGAGGCTGCGATGGGCGGGCCTATTGCACGCGTGCAGGATGGCGATATGATCCGGCTCGACGCCGTGAAAGGCACGCTTGAGCTTCTGGTGGATGCGGACGAGTTTGCCGCCCGCACGCCATCGAAGGGCCCCGAGCAACCCTTGACCTACGGCCGAGACCTGTTCACCGGCTTCCGCGCGCTTGTTTCCCCCGCGGGCGAAGGCGCCAGCGTATTCACCCATCAGGCTTTCTGAGGACCTCGACCCATGACCGATATCAAGACCATCATGACGCTCGCACCCGTGATCCCGGTGCTGAATTATAAAAGTGCCGAGGAGGCTGTTGCCGTCTCGAAAGCGCTTTACGATAATGGCTTGAAGGTCTTGGAAATTACCCTGCGTCACCCGTCGGCGCTTGAAAGCATTTCGGCGGTTGCCAAAGCGCTGCCGGATGCCGTGGTGGGTGCCGGCACTGTATTGACGCCCGAACTTGCCAAACAGGCGAAGGACGCTGGCGCCGTGTTCGGCGTGAGCCCGGGCCTGACCGAGACGCTTGCCGATGCCGTCAAAGCGCTCGGTTTCGATTTCCTGCCGGGTGTGGCGACGCTTTCCGAAGCCATGCAGGCGCGCGAATGGGGCTTCAGCGAGCTGAAATTCTTCCCCGCCGAAGTTGCAGGCGGTGTGCCGTTCCTGAAAGCTGTCGGCTCCGTGCTGCCGGACCTTACTTTCTGCCCCACAGGCGGCGTGACCGAAGCCTCAGCGCCGAGCTATCTGGCGCTTGATAACGTTGCTGTTGTCGGTGGCTCGTGGCTGACCCCGCGCGGGAGCGACGGCAAGATCGATCCGGCTGCAGTTGGCGAGCTTGCCAAATCGGCGGTTGCCAAACTCGGTCGCTAATTTTCAACAATTGTTGAATTAAGACATCGGAGCGTCTTGCGCTCCGGTGCCCTGCCGTGCCACTCTCGCCCCCGCGCAGTCAGTCAGGGGGAGGGCGAGCAGTGCGGCATATCTATCTGATCCTTGGTTTGCTGATTGTCCTTCTGGGCATTGTCGCCTTCGTATGGGAAGCACCGCTGACCGCCGGGGCGACCGGCCTGCCACACGCCACGATTGATGGCATGAAGGTGGGCGGTGACGCGGCTGCGCGCCTCGATGCGCTCGGAAACGCACCCTATTTCATGCAGTTGATCGTCATCGCGCTTGTCGCGATCCTTTATGATTTCTCGCTGCCCGCACACCGCCGCATTCGCGCCGCGCGCGTCGGCTTCACCCTGCTGGCGCTTGCGGCAGCTGCTGTCTGGACGGCCATCTGGTTTGGCTACCGCGCAGCGGTTGGCGGTGACGAGCCGGCAATTGTGCTCGGGTTCCCGTGGCCTTCCACCGTCGCCATCTGGGGTGTCTGGGGATCGATGCTTGCGTTCGATCTTTTCTATGTGTGGGGTTTCCGTCGCTTCATCCTGCATGCAGACGATGAAGCCGCCTTCGCCGCGCTCGTCGCCGAGATGAAGGCGGAACGCGGGGAGGGCGCGTGATGGACGCTTACGCACACGAGATCATCCTCGGCTTCGTTGCCCTTTACATGGTCTTCTGTATCGGGGTTGGCCTTTGGGCCATGAAACGCACCCACACGGCGGGGGACTTTTTCGTCGCCGGTCGCGGCCTTGGGCCGTGGGTCGTATCGCTTGCCGTTTTCTCCTCCACCCTGTCGGGTTTCGGGTTCGTCGGCGGGCCGGGGCTTGTCTATGCCACCGGCCTTTCCTCGATGTGGATGGCGACCGTGTCGGCCCTCGGCTTCGGGATCGGCTATTATCTGATCGCCAAGCGCATCCGCATGATCGCGGAGCTGCGCGATACGGTCAGCCTGCCCGACCTTGTGATGGCGCGCTATGACAGCAACTGGGCGCGGGGCCTTTCGGCGCTGACGATCCTTCTGGGTGTCATCGGCTATCTGGCAACCCAGATCCTTGCGATGGCGATGGTGCTGCAATCGCTGCTTGCCGATACCGCCATGTTCGCCGGGATCAGCCTTGCGGCCTGTGCGGCGATCTCGTCCGCCGTGCTGATCTTCTATTGCGTCACGGGTGGCATCATTGCGTCCGTTTACACCGACCTGATCCAGGGTTTCGTGATGATGGTGGCCGGTGTGCTCGTCGTCATTGCGGCCATCGGCGTGTTCGATGGCGGGCTTGGCGAGGCGAGCCAGATCCTGATGGACAAGGACCCGGAATCGGCACTGCCCTTTGGCACCATGGGGCCGATGGCGGCGCTTTCATGGTTCTTCCTCTTTGGCTTCGGCTTGTCCGGCCAGCCGCATGTGACGACCAAGATGATGATGAACCGCCGGCTTTCCGATAATCGCATCGTCGTGCCCATCACCGTGATCGGCTACGTGCTCGCGGCCCTTCTCTGGGTATCGATCGGCATGGTGATGCGCGCGCTGGTGATTGGCGACATGCATGCCCCGCTTGGCGCGCCCGATGAAGCGGCCCCCGTGTTCCTGCGCGAATTTGCCAACCCGATCCTTGCAGGTATCGTGTTTGCCGGGCTGTTTGCGGCGATCATGTCCACTGCCGACAGTTTCCTCAATATCGGGGCGGCGGCGATCATCCATGATATCCCGAAGGCGATCCGAGGCCGGTCGCTCACTGCCGAGCTTTTCTGGGCGCGGGCAGCGACCATCGGGCTCAGCATTTTCGCGACGCTTTTCGCTCTTTACAGCTTCTATGAAAACGGCGCCCTGATCGGCTTCCTTGGCGTGTTCGGCTGGGGCACGTTCGCCTCGGCACTGCTGCCGGTCGTGATGTTTGGGCTCAACTGGAAGCGCGCGTCGGCGAGGGCGGCGGTGGCGGCCATCGTTGCCGCACTCGCCATCAATATCGGTTTCTATCTCGCCGGTGTGCGACCGCCCCACGGGATGGATCCGGGCTTTGTGGCCCTTCTCGTGTCCCTCACGCTTTTCATCATCGTGTCGCTGCTCGACAAGCCGAAAAGCCTGCCGAAGGATATCGACCGGGTGCTGGACCTTTAACCTCCGGCGCCCAGCATCATCCGGCCAAAGAAGCGGACCATGTCGGGGATCGCCGAAACCGGCACACGCTCGTCTTCGGCGTGCAGCGTTCTGATCAGCGCCGGGGTCATCGGCACATAGTTGAAGCGGTATTGCGCATCGCTGACGCCCGCATAATGGCGCACGTCGGTGGCCATCAGCACCAGCATGGTGGCAACCGGCGGCGGCGCATCGGGGGTCATGCCCTTGATCGTGTCGCTGATCAGCCGGTAAGCGTCGCTATCGGTGGGGCTGACGGGTGAGGCTGGCGTCATCACGCTGCTTGCAGGCTCCACGCTGATCATGTCGTCCGCGATCACCTCGCGCAGGGTGGCAAGGACGGCCTCGGGCGCGTCGCCGGGGAAAAGGCGCAGGTTGACGGTGGCCTCGGCCACGGTCGGGATCACGTTATCCTTGATGCCGGCCGAAAGGATCGTCGGCACCTTCGTTGTATGTAGGCTCGCCGCCATGTCGGGGGCTTCTTTCATCAGCGCCACAACAAGCGGTTCGGTCAGCCACAGGTTGGCAACCGCCAGCCGCTGCCCGAACGGCAACAGCGGCATCGCGGGCTCAAGCGTGGAGCGTAGGAAGCGCGCATCGTTCGGGAACTCGTAACCCTCCAGCCGCTGGATGGCCTTCGCAAGGCGGCTGATCGCCGTATCCTTGCCGGGGCGCGACGAATGCCCGCCCTGGCCGCGCGCTGTCAGTTTCACGCTCATATAGCCTTTTTCGGCAACGCCTATCAGCGCGACCGGTTCGCTGGTGCCGCCAAACAGGCCGTCGGTCGCAACAGCGCCGCCTTCATCGAGCACGAAGGCCGGCCGTATGCCGGTTTCCTTCAGGTGTGCGGCAATGGCGACAGCGCCTGAGCCACCAACTTCCTCGTCATGGCCGAGGCCCAGAAGGATGGTGCGGGCGGGGGTGTAACCACGGGCAAGGAGCGTCTCGGTGGCCTCCAGAAGCGTGATCAGCGGGCCTTTCATGTCAAGCGCGCCGCGACCCCAGATCATGCCATCCGCCACCGTGCCGGCGAAGGGCGGGTGGGTCCATTCACCGAGTGTGGCGGGGTCCACCGGCACCACGTCCATATGCGCGAGGAACATGGCGGGCTGCAGGCTTGTGTCCTTGCCCGGCCATTCGATGAGGAGGCTGTGGCCCGCGATGCGGGTGACCTTCAGCTGCGAGAAAACATTTGGGAAGGCCTCGCCAAGCCAGGCGTGGAAGGCATCGAAGGCTTCGGTGTCATAAGGGGCACCGGGCGCGCGCGAGATGGTCTCGAAAGTCAGCGCCTTGGCGAGCTTGGCGACGGCTTCTTCTTCGTTCACCGCGAAGGCTTCGGGGGCAGCGACAGGTGCGGGCATGCCCGGCGCCATCAGTGTGCGGCCAACCATGACGGCGGCCAGAACCGCGAGAAGCGCCACAACAGACAGAATCAGCCGACGTACCATTCCCGTATCCTCCAAATTCCTGAACTGGCGTCACATTAGGAACAGTTAGCCATGCTAACAAGACGCAAATGCCGCAGCAGCCATAACGGATGGGGCATATCAGGGAGCCTCGCCCGTTCGTGAACGCCCGTGCGTTTGCAAATGGGGTGCGCTGCCGTATAGGCTGAAGCCGGATTTGAGAAGGATATGAGACATGGCCGACAGTTTTGATTATGACCTTTTCGTCATCGGTGCAGGCTCGGGCGGCGTGCGGGCCGCGCGGATCGCTTCGGGCTTTGGTGCACGCGTGGCGGTGGCCGAGGAATATCGCGTTGGCGGTACCTGCGTGATCCGCGGCTGTGTGCCGAAGAAGCTGATGGTCTATGCCTCGCACTTCGCCGAGGAGTTCGAAATGGCAAGGGGCTTTGGCTGGAAGGTCGGCGAGGCCCACTTCGACTGGAAAGCCTTTATCACCGCCAAGGATGCCGAGATCGACCGGCTGAACGGCCTTTATATCCAGACGCTGAAGAATGCGGGTGTCGAGATCATGATGGGCCGCGCCGTCATCACCGGTCCGCATGAAGTGACGCTGGGCGACAAGCTGGTCACCGCCAAAACCATCCTCATCGCCACCGGCGGCACACCGACCGTGCCGGATATCCCGGGGGCCGAGCATGCCATCACCTCGAACGAGGCATTCCATCTGCCGGACCTGCCGGACCATGTCGTGGTCGTGGGCGGGGGCTATATCGCGGTCGAGTTCGCGGGCATCTTCAACGGCATGGGCGCGAAGGTCACCCAGCTTTACCGGGGCGAACAGATCCTGCGCGGTTTCGATGATGACCTGCGCAGCCGGCTGGCGACCGAGATGCAAGCCAAGGGGATCGACCTGCGGTGCGGGGTCAATGTTACCGAAATCGAAAAGACCGCGTCGGGTGTGCACCTGAAGCTCACCGATGGTTCAACGCTTGACGCGGGTGCGGTGATGTTTGCCACCGGCCGCAATCCGCATACGCAAAATCTGGGCCTGCGCCGGGCCGGTGTCGCGCTTGATGATGCGGGCGGGGTGATTGTCGACAAATATGGCCGCACCACCAACCCGGCGATCTATGCGGTGGGCGACGTGACAAACCGGGTGGCGCTGACCCCTGTCGCCATCAAGGAAGGCCACGCCTTCGCGCTGACCCTTTATGGCAACACGCCGACATCGCCCGAGCATGACGCGATCCCGACCGCCGTTTTCTCGCAGCCGCCCATCGGCACGGTCGGCCTGTCGGAAGGAGATGCCGTTGCAATGGGCCATGAGGTGACGGTCTATGTGTCCGACTTCCGGCCGATGAAACAGACGCTCGCCGGCGGCGTTGAGCGCGCTTTCATGAAGCTCGTTGTCGACCGGAAAACCGACAAGGTGCTTGGTGCTCACATGATCGGCGCGGATGCAGCAGAAATCATTCAGGGGGTGGGGATTGCGGTGAAGGCCGGTCTCACCAAGGCCGATTTCGACCGCACCGTGGCGGTGCATCCGTCGGCGGCCGAAGAATTTGTACTGATGCGCACGCCGCGCAGCAATTAGGCATCAGGCCGCAGCATGGGGGGTGCGGCAATATCGCCCGCGACAAGCGCATATGGCGAGTGTTATTAGTTTTTCTCCGTCGCCTTTCAACGATATTCAAGGTACGACGGAAGGGAGGGGCCCGGCTTTAGTATTTGTGCCGTAGTAAAAAACAAGGACGATCCATATGAGTGCAGAGATCCAGCATCTAGAATCCGCCGTGGTTCGCTTCGCAGGTGATAGTGGTGACGGCATGCAGTTGACGGGCGGCCGTTTCACCGCCACGACTGCCCTCTCGGGGAACGACCTTGCGACCTTCCCCGATTTCCCCGCCGAGATCAGGGCGCCCGTCGGCACCACCTTCGGCGTGTCTGCCTTCCAGATCAATTTCGGCGCCAAGGCGATTATGACGGTGGGCGACCGCCCCGATGTGCTGGTGGCCATGAACCCGGCAGCCCTGAAGACCAATCTTGGCGATTTGCGCTCGGGCGGTGTGCTGGTGGTGGATACCGGCACCTTCAACCCGCGCAACCTGCAGAAGGCGGGCTATGATGCCGACCCGATCGAGGCTGGCACCCTGAAGGATTACCAGCTGATCGAGATCGATATCTCGAAGCTCACGCTCGAAGCCGTGAAGGATTTCGGCCTTGGCAACAAGGAGGCCCTGCGCTGCAAGAATATGTGGACGCTCGGCCTGATGCTCTGGATGTTCAGCCGCAAACGCGAGCCGGTGACAAACTGGCTGCAGAAGAAATTTTCGAAGGCGCCGACGCTCGCTGACGCCAATATCGCCGCGCTCAACGCCGGCCACGCTTTTGGAGAAACGGCCGAGCTTTCGGCCACCCTGAAGCGCTATCAGATCGACGCGGTGAAATCCGAACCCGGCCTTTACCGCACCGTCACAGGCAGTCAGGCGATTTCGTGGGGCATCGTGGCCGGGGCGGAACTTGCCGGGCTTAATGTCATGTTCGGCTCCTATCCCATCACCCCGGCATCGCCCGTGCTGCACACACTTTCCGGCATGAAGGAACTGGGCGTCGTCACCTTCCAGGCGGAGGATGAGATTGCGGCAGTTTGCGCCGCGCTCGGGGCCTCCTATGGCGGGGCGCTTGGTGTCACATCCTCGTCCGGGCCCGGTATCGCGCTCAAGGGCGAAGCCATCGGGCTTGCCATCTCGACCGAACTGCCGCTCGTCATCATCAACAGCCAGCGCGGCGGCCCCTCGACCGGGCTGCCGACCAAAACCGAACAGTCGGACCTCTATCAGGCCATTTATGGCCGCAACGGCGATGCGCCCCTGCCGGTCGTTGCCACCTCGTCCCCCGGTGACTGTTTCGATGCCGCCATCGAGGCCTGCCGGCTGGCCGTGAAATACATGACCCCCGTGATGCTGCTCACCGACGGCTTCATCGCGAACGCTGCCGAGCCGTGGAAGATCCCCGATCTTTCCACTTACGCACCCTTCAAGGTGCAGTTCGTGACCGAGCCGGGCGAGGCGGGCTTCAACCCTTTCAAACGGGACGAGAAGACGCTGGCCCGCAACTGGGCGATCCCCGGCACACCGGGCTGCGAACACCGGATCGGCGGTATCGAGAAAAGCTTCGCGACGGGGCACATCTCCTACGACCCCGCCAACCATCAGAAGATGACCGATACCCGCGCCAACAAGATTGCCGGTATCGCGAACGATATCCCGGCGCAAACAATCGATCAGGGCGAGGCGACGGGCGACCTGCTGGTCGTCGGCTGGGGTTCCACCTACGGCCCGATTTCGGAAGCCGTGCGGTGCGCGCTCGCCGAAGGGCTGAAGGTATCCCACGCCCATATCCGCTATCTCAATCCCTTCCCGGCGAACCTCGGGGACCTGATGAAGGGCTTCAAACAGATCATGGTGCCGGAAATGAACCATGGCCAGTTGAAGACGGTGCTGCGCGACACCTATCTTGTCGACGCCAAGCCCTTCACAAAAGTATCCGGCCAGCCGTTCAAGATTGTCGAAATCCTGGATGGCATTCGCGCCATGCTCGGCGCATAATCGAGGGAGCGAAGCCATGAACGACATGAGCGCCGCCAAGATGAATGAACCGCTGAAGCCCGCCGATTTTGCGACCGATCAGGAAGTGCGCTGGTGCCCCGGCTGCGGGGACTATGCGATCCTGAAATGCATGCAGCGCACCCTGCCGGACCTCGGCGTGACGCGCGAAAACACCGTGTTTGTCTCAGGGATCGGCTGCTCCAGCCGCTTCCCCTATTATATGAATACCTACGGCTTCCACACGATCCACGGCCGCGCGCCGGCGATTGCGACGGGGCTGAAGCTCGCCAACAACGATCTGGATGTCTGGGTCGTCACGGGGGACGGCGACGGGCTTTCGATCGGCGGCAACCATCTGATGCATGCGCTGCGCCGTAACGTGGACCTCAAGATCCTGCTCTTCAACAACAAGATTTACGGCCTCACCAAGGGGCAATATAGCCCGACATCGGACGTCGGCACCCGCTCGCCCTCCACCCCCGATGGCTCGCTTGACCCTTCGCTTGATCCGATTAGTTTCGCGCTCGGTGCCAACGCGCCCTTCGTGGCCCGCACGGTGGATACGGCACAGAAGCATATGCCCATCGTCTTCACCCGCGCCCATCAGTTCAAGGGCACGGCGTTCGTGGAAATCCTGCAGAATTGCATTGTCTATAACGATGATGTCTGGGCGAAGGTGACCGACAAGGCCTCGGCCCCCGATCACCAGCTGCATCTGGAGCATGGCAAGCCGATGCTGTTCGGCAAGGACAATGAGAAGGGCATTCGCTTCAACCCCGCGACCTTCAGCCTTGAGGTTGTCACGCTCGGCAACGGCGTCGACCTTGAGCATATCCAGGTGCATGACGAAACCAGCCTGCCGCTCGCCCAGATGGTCGCCCGCCTCGGCCACAAGGAAGGCGAGCCGGTCGCCATGGGGGTGATCTACGCCGCGCCACGCGGTGAGACCTACACCGAAGCCGTCCTCGGTCGCGTCGCCAGCGCCAAGGGCCGCCGCAGCCTGCAGGACATCATGAAGGCCGGCGAGACCTGGGTGGTGGAGTAAGCTGGCCACCCCTTCCGTCATGCCGGGCTTGACCCGGCATCCAGTCGTACAGGTGGCCGACATGGACCCCGGATCAGGTTCGGGGTGACGAAATGGCATATTGCCCCCGCCCATATTCCCCCCTATACCAATGCGTGACGGTGCCCCTCGGGAGAGGGGATAAAAGGAAACGGGGTGGAAATCCCCGACTGTACCCGCAACTGTAAGCGGCGAGCGATGGTCCGAAATGCCACTGGTGCAAACCGGGAAGGCGGACCGAAGCCGAGACCCGCATAGTCAGGAAGCCTGCCGTCACGTCGTCGATCCCGGGACCGGGTCAGTCCAAGGGAGCGGGTATCCGTACCGGCGACACGTATGTGTTGCCGTGTGCGTCGGGCCCGCCGAGACGACCTTTGCTTCGTCATCAGCGCCAGTCCTTTCCGCCACGGCTTTGGGTCCATCCGGCCGTTTCGGCCGGGAACAAGGCTATTTGACGATGACGAAACTGACTTTTTTTCTGCTTCTCTCCACCCTTCTCACCCCCGCCGCCATCGCGGCCGGCGAGGTGGAAACCATCGAAGTGACCGCCGTCCGCGCGGGTGATCTCTCCCGCGCCGGTGTCAGCCTCAGCGTGATCGATGGCACCGCGCTTGAAAACCGGCAGGTTTACCGCCTTGCCGATGTGCTGGCCGAAGTGCCGGGCATGGCCGCCGCCACCGCCGGCTCGGTCGGCGGGCAGACGCAGCTTCGCCTGCGCGGTGCCGAAGCCAACCAGGTGCTGGTGCTGGTGGACGGCGTGGAACTGAACGACCCCGCCGCTGGCGATGAAGTCCAGTTCGAACACCTGACGGGCCTTGACATTGAACGGATCGAAGTGGCGCGTGCGCCCCTTTCTGCCGTCTGGGGTTCCGATGCCGTAGCCGGGGTGATCAACATCATCACCAAACGTGCCGAGGAGGGCGTGCAGGGCCATGTGGGCGGCGAATATGGCGCGTTCGACACCAAACGCCTGTACGGCGCCGTGGGCGCCGGCAGCGAAACCTTCACGAGCCGACTTGCTGTCGGTTACGGCAAATCGGACGGCACCAATGTTTCCCGCACGGGAGACGAGGATGACGGCTATGAGAACCTCACCGTTTCGGGCGCCATCGGCGTGACCCCGAGCGAGGATTTCCGGCTGGACCTGACGCTGCGCCACACAGACGCTGAAAGCGAGTTCGACGGTACCGATTTCGCGACCGGCTTGCCGGCGGACAGCGACAACCGCACGGAAAACCACTCGACCACCCTGGGTGCCGCCGCACGCATCAGCCTGCTGGATGGCCGCTGGCAGCAGGGCCTGCGGGTCACCTTCCTTGATACATCGATCGACAATTATGTGGGTGAAGCAGCGGACGGCGCCACGAGCGCCCAGCGCCTTGGCCTTTACGCCGATGCAGCCTTCACGCTCAGCGAAGGCCATACGCTGACGTTTGCCGTTGATCATGAAAACACCGATTTCACGCAGGAAGGCATCGCCCAGCCGTGGGGTGATCCGAACCAGAAACGCTCGATGGATGTGACGGGCTTTGTGGCCGCCTATCAGGGTGATGTTCTGGAGGGTCTTACGCTCAATGCCAGCGTCCGCCACGATGACAACAGCGACTTCAGGAATTTCACCAGCTGGCGCTTTGCCCTGTCGCAGGACCTGATGGACGGTCGCGGCAAGGTCTATGCGAGTGCGGCCCGCGCCCAGAAGGCCCCGACCTTTGTGGAACGCTTCGGTTTCTATTCCGACCAGTTTGTCGGCAACCCGGACCTGACGCCCGAACGCAGTGTTTCGGTCGAGGTTGGCGGTTCGTTCGATTTGGTGCCCGAGAAGCTGACGCTCGGTGCCGCCGTCTATCGCACCCGCCTGAAGGACGAGATCAACGGTTTCGTGTTCGATCCTGCAAGCGGGCTTTATACCGCTGGCAATGTGGACGGCAAATCGAAACGGGACGGCTTTGAACTGACCGCCGACGCCCGCCCGGTGGATGGCTTCAGCCTTTCGGCGAGCTATGCCTTCGTGAATGCGAAGGAGCCCGATGGTGCGGGTGGCTACCAGCGTGAACTGCGGCGCCCGAAGCATAGCGGCAGCATCGTCGCCACATGGGAAGCAACAAGTGCGCTAACCCTGACGGCGAGTGCCGCCTACACCGGTGAAGCGCTTGATACCTTCTTCCCGCCGTGGCCGCTCGCCTCTGAAACATTGACGCTGAAATCCTATGTGCTCGCCCGTGTGACGGGCGCGTACCGCATCAACGATCATGTCAGCGTCACGGCGCGGGTCGAGAATGTCTTCGACGAGAAGTACGAGAATATCGTCGGCTTCGCGACACCGGGGGCAGCGGCTTACGCCGGCCTCCGCATCGCCCTTTAAGCGCCCTTTAAGAGACGGAGAAGCGCGATGACCCGGTTCCTGATCCTGTTTGCGGTGGTGGCGCGGCTGTTGCCGCACCCGATGAACTTCACGCCCATCGGTGCCTTCGGGCTTTTTGCCGGGGCACGGATGCCCCTCCTGCAGGCGCTGGCGCTGCCGGTCATCGCGCTTCTTGTCGGCAATATCATCACGGGCTTCTATGACGCCCGTGTGCTGATTGCCGTTTACATCGGCTTTCTGGCCGGACCCCTGATCGGGCGGGCGATGCTGCGCGCCCGGCGGGGTGTCGTGCCGGTGGCATCTGCCGTACTCGTCAATGCCATCGCCTTTTATCTTATCTCCAACATCGGCAACTGGATCGCCTTCTATCCGCCGACCTTCGCGGACCTGATGGCCTGCTATGTGGCCGGCTTGCCGATGCTCATGGCCTCGATTGCCGGCGATGCCGTCTATGCGACCCTGCTGTTCGGTGGGGAGGCCGCGATCGCCCACATGCGGGAAGCCCGACGGAATGAAGGCGGCCACGCGGCCTGAGGAAGCGGAGCCCATGCGGATCGCCTCTCTTCTCGCCAGCGCTACCGAAATCATCGCCGCTCTCGGGCTCAGGGGCAATCTCGTCGGCGTGTCACACTGCTGCGACTATCCGGCAGGCGTTGAAGGCCTGCCGGTGCTGACCTCAAGCGTCGTTGACAAGGCGGCCCCGCAGGCAGAGATCGACCGGATCGTGCGTGCGCATCTGGCGGATAACGCCGCCCTCTATGCGCTCGATACTGATCTTCTGGAAAAGCTGCAGCCAGACCTGATCGTCACGCAGGCTTTGTGCGACGTGTGCGCGGTTTCTGGCGAGGATGTGGAAGCCGCCCTTGGTGCGATTGCCTCAAAGCCCCGGCTTGTCAATCTGGAGCCTGTCACCCTTGCCGATGTGCTGAAAACCATCCATGCGGTGGCAGTGGCCGCTGGCGTGCCCGAACGCGGCGAGCAACTGGTGATGCGGCTGAATGCGCGGATCGACAGGGTCGTTGCCCGCGTCGCCCGGCATGAAACCAGCCCGCGCGTGCTGCTGCTTGACTGGCTCGATCCCCCCTTCATGGGAGGCCACTGGATTGCAGACCTCATCACGCTCGCGGGCGGGGTCGATGTGTCGGGTCTTTCAGGGGCGCCCTCGCGCCGTACGGACTGGGACGAGGTAGCAGCCCTGCAGCCCGATTATCTGATCCTCGCCATGTGCGGGTTCGAGCCCGCCCGCACCCGCGCCGATGCAGCCCTCGGTGAAGCTGCCGCAGCGCTCGCCGCCCTTGAACACGCCGGCACCAGGGTGCGGATCGTTGATGGCAATGGCCTCTTTAACCGGCCAGGCCCGCGCCTCGTGGACAGTCTTGAACTGCTGGCCTCGCTCATCCATCCGCTCTCTGACGAATCGCCATCGTCACGCCGCCTTTCCTTGCGATAAGGGGCTCACGGCGATAGTCTCGCCCCACGAATGACCGGGGGAAAATGCTATGTCGAAAAAGAAATGGATTATCGGCGCTGGTGCTGTTGTTGGTGTGGCGGTGGCAGGCCTCTGGTGGGCGGCGCCGACGATCAACGGCCCGTTCCTCGATTTCCTGACGGGCAAGGAAGCCAGTGCGGTTGACGAGCAAACCGCGAACAACCGTCTGCAAGTGCCTGAAGGCTTCAAGGTCGGCATTTATGCCGACGGGGTCGAGAAGGCCCGCATGATGCGCTTCACGGCAGCGGGCGACATGATCGTCGCCACGCACCGCGACGGCAAGATCGTGCTGCTGCACGCTGACAAGGACGGTGACGGCCGTGCCGACGGGCGCACGCTGCTGGCGGACGGACTCGACCTGCCGTCGGGCATCGATCTCGACGGCGAGTATCTTTATATCGCCGAGGAAACGCAGGTGAGCCGGGCGCCGTTTGACGCTGCCACCCGCACGATGGGCAAGATGGAAACCATCTTCACCGGCATGCCGGACGGCGGCAACCACCGCACCCGCACGCTCGGACTTGGGCCAGACGGGCGCCTTTATGTGACTGTGGGGTCCACCTGCAACGTCTGTATCGAAACCGAGCCTTACCGCGCTGAAATGATCGTGATGAACCGGGATGGTTCGGAGGCTCGCACCTATGCAACGGGGCTTCGGAACTCGGTCGGGTTCGACTGGCAGCCCGAAACCGGCAAGCTGTTCGCAACCGACAATGGCCGCGACCTGCTCGGTGACAACTATCCCCACTGCGAGCTGAACGAGGTTGTGGACGGCGGTTTCTATGGCTGGCCCTTCGCCAATAACGACAAGGAAATCGACCCCGACATGGGCAAGGGGCACGAGGCGGATGTTGCGCGCTCCATCGCGCCTGTGCATGGCTTCGGCGCCCACCGCGCACCGCTCGGCATGCGGTTCCTGACACCGGGGCGGGAGCCTGCAGGCTATGAAGGGGCGGCGCTGGTGGCAGAGCACGGCTCGTGGAACAGTTCGGTCCTCGTTGGTTACAAGGTTGTCAGCCTGCACTGGGGGCCGGATGGCAAAATCACCGAACGCGATTTCATGACCGGTTTCGAGAAGGATGAGGATGTCATCGGTCGCCCGGTCGATGTGGTGCAGGGACCGGACGGCGCCATCTATGTGTCGGACGATTATTCCGGCACCATCTACCGCGTCACCTGGGGCGGCATGGAGGCGGGCACCATGGACCGCGCGGCGGCGGATGCGACCGATCCGCTCGCCGGTATCGATCCCGCCCGGATCGAGGAACGCGCCGGGCTTGGCAAGCTCCTGTTCATCGGCAACGAATGTGCGTCCTGCCATGTGCAGGAGGCCGCACCCGAAGGGGTGGCCGTGAAGGAACTGAAAAACCTGAAAGCCCGGTTCGATATCGCAGGCCTCAAGGAACTGCTGGCCAACCCGCCTGGCCCGATGCCCACGTATGAACTTTCGGACGCCGAGCGCGAGGCGCTGGCGATCTATCTGCTGAAAGACGCGGGTTGATCAATCGGCTGGCGCATCGTTCGTGGTGCGCCAGTCTTCCCTCAGCTGGTCGATACCGCCGGACGGGCCGAGCCGATCAAGATCATCCATCGTGATCGCCGCTTCCGGGGCGCCTGCGGCCGCGTACACGGCGGCCAGTTCGCCCGAACGGATCATCCCGCGCAGGCTTTCCGCCACGTCCGTCAACAGGGACGCGTGGGACTTGTGCAGGACGTGATAGCAGAAAGCCGGGTTCAAGGGAGCCGGCTGGCTATGGAATCCGCCGGGGATATGTTGTTCGAGAAGCTGCAGGCTGGTGGGCGAAAGCGCAATGTCGATCCGGCCGCGCCGCAACATTCCAAACAGGTGACCATAGGTTGGCGCCTCAATCAGATTGAGGTCGCCAAGGCTGAGTTCAAGCATGCGAACGCCCCGAATGGTGGCGACCTCGTATGCCTTGAGGTCGGCGAGGGTCATCTCCGGCGATGGCAGCGGCCGGGTGGTA
Source organism: Pseudokordiimonas caeni (assembly GCF_026719705.1). Lineage (GTDB taxonomy): Bacteria > Pseudomonadota > Alphaproteobacteria > Sphingomonadales > Kordiimonadaceae > Gimibacter > Gimibacter caeni. The sequence continues at coordinate 116,588 of NZ_JAPPRR010000003.1, forward strand.
TAGAGCCGGAAGCCGATCTTGCAGAGCGGGACTGGAACGGGCACGAGGTTTTCATAGGCCACAGCTCCCATGCCAAGGGCGACCGGCAAGCCGTCATAAACGCCTTCGTTCGCCTGTGCCGGCGCCCGTTTGCGGGGCAGGTGGGCAAGTTCCAGTCTCATCCCGAGTTTCGCGTAAGCTTGCTCGAGGACACGAATGACCGGTGCGTCCGTCGTCAGTTCTGAAACGGCCAGTCGAATGACCGGCTGCTCCGCGACGGCGGGCAGGGTGGCCCCGGTCGTGAAGACTGTAAACGCCAGGGTAATGGCAATCCCGGTAAAGCGCATGATCCAGTGTCTTTTCTGTCGTTGTTGACGAACAGCGAGTAGATCGCCGCGATTCTCCCACGGGATTCGTATGAAAATCAAGAGCTTGTAGGATCCGGGTCGGCGTCCCCTTCAGGGGTCGGCGCTTGCAGCAGTTTTTCGGTCTCGCCTGCAAGCGCGGGTTCCAGTCCGCCCGTGGGACCGAGGGTATCGAGCATTTCAGGCGTGATAGCGGACTCGGGTGCACCTTGTGCGTCATACATGGCAGCCATGTCGCCATTTTCGACAAGGGTGCGAAGCGCAGCGTGCAGTTTTGCAAACGCATCGCTGCAGGCGGGTCGAACCATGTGATAGCCAAAACGCGGGGTGATCGGCGCGGGGAAGATGTTGAGGTCCGTATCCTGCGTTTCGGCGTAGCGCGCGAAGCTGAGCGTGCCGAGGGCAAGATTGGCGCGGTCGTGCCTCAGCAGTTTCAGGATGGCGTCATAGGTGCCCATTTCCACCCAGCGCCGGTGGCCGAGGAGATTGGCGAGATGGGTGAAGCCCGATGGCAGCACCAGCCGGTAGCGGGTGATGTCCTCGAGCGTCTTCACATCATTGGGCCCAAGCGAATAGCTCGCCAGATAATAGGTGACCCGCGCGACCGGCACTGGCACGGGCAGGAAATTCTCGGCGTCTTCGATGCGGGGTTCCGCCGAAATAAGGATGGCATCGACCTCGGCGACCGAAAGGCTCGCTGCCGTGCGGCGGTTGGGGAGGACGCGAAATTCGGCATCCACGCCCGCCATCCCGTAGGCGCGCTCGACCACTGTATTAAGGGGGGAGGCGGCCAGCGCTTCGGGCACCGCCACGGTCATGGGGGTGCAGGCGGCCTCATCGGCGGCTGCGGGAATTGCGAGCAGGGCCACAAGGCCGAGCCCGAATGCTGCTGAGAGATGGCGGCGCTTGCGAGCCACGGTCATGCCTGCCTGTTACCTACCCCGAGCTTACTAGAACGCGTCGGGTATACGACTGTCAACCTTTCGAAGAATCAATGGCTTAAAGTTTACCAGTCGTCGTCTTCGTCCTCGTCATCAAATACAACTTCGCCGATCAGGTCATAGTCGGTCGCCTCGGTGATATAGGCCATCACCATGGTGCCGGGGATCAGGTCGGTGGCGCCGGGCAGATAGACCTTGCCGTCGATTTCCGGGGCGTCGGCATAGGTGCGGCCAACGGCACCCTCGTCGTCCACGTCATCGATCAGCACAGCCATTTCAAGGCCGACACGTTCCTGAAGTTTCTCGGCCGAGATCGCCTGCGCCACTTCCATGAAGCGGTTCCAGCGGTCCTGCTTCACGTCCTCAGGCACCTGATCCGGCAGCTCGTTGGCGGCCGCACCCTCAACGGGCTCGTATTTGAAGCAGCCGACACGGTCGAGCCGGGCTTCTTTCAGCCAGTCGAGGAGATACTGGAAGTCTTCTTCCGTTTCGCCGGGGAAGCCGACGATGAAGGTGGAGCGGATGACGATCTCGGGGCAGATATCGCGCCACTTGTGGATGCGTTCCAGCACCTTCTGTTCGTTGGCCGGGCGCTTCATGGCTTTCAGCACTTTGGGGCTCGCATGCTGGAAGGGAATATCCAGATACGGCAGGATCTTGCCTTCCGCCATCAGCGGGATCACGTCGTCCACATGCGGGTAGGGATACACATAATGGAGCCGCACCCAGACATCCATTTCGCCAAGCGCGGCGCAAAGGTCGGTCATGTGGGCGCGGACGTCCTTGTCCTTCCATTTCTCGGCTGCGTGTTTCTTGTCGACCCCGTAGGCCGAGGTATCCTGGCTGATGACGAGGATTTCCTGCACACCGGCTTCCACCAGCTTTTCAGCCTCGCGCAGCACTGCGCGCACGGGGCGTGAGACTAGATCGCCGCGGAACGACGGGATGATGCAGAATTTGCAGCGGTGGTTGCAGCCTTCCGAAATCTTCAGATAGGCATAATGGCGCGGCGTCAGGCGCAGGCCTTGCGGCGGCACCAGATGAGTGAAGGGGTCATGCGGCTGGGGGGCAGCCTTGTGGACTTCGTTCACCACGGCCTCATACTGATGGGGGCCAGTGACGGCAAGCACGCCCGGCGCCACTTCGCGGATTTTCTCTTCCTCGGGGCCGAGGCAGCCGGTGACGATCACCCGGCCGTTTTCTTCCATGGCTTCGCGGATCGCCGAAAGGCTCTCTTCCTTGGCGCTGTCGATGAAGCCGCAGGTGTTGACGACAACAACATCGGCGCCGTCATAGTCGGCGGCAATCTCATAGCCCTCGGAGCGGAGCTGCGTCAGGATGCGCTCGCTGTCGACAAGGGCCTTGGGGCAGCCAAGGGAAACGAAACCCACTTTGGAAGGCTTGTTCATCGTGTGCTTTCTATTCTACGGTCAGGCGCGCGGCTTATAACCGAAAGCGCCGGGGCGCGCCAGTGCTAGCAGAAATGTGTGAGAAAGCGGTTAAGGGGGAGGGCGATATGGACGCCGAAGAGTTCAAACGTCAGGGCCATGCCCTTGTCGACTGGATCGCCGACTATTTCGAGGGCGTGCGCGATTATCCGGTGCGGGCGCAGGTTGCCCCCGGCGAAATTGCGGCGAAGCTCGGTAAGCAAGTGCCCACGGAAGGCGAGGCTTTCGGTGCCATCTTCAAGGATTTCAAGGACATCATCGTTCCGGGCTCCACACACTGGCAGCATCCACGTTTTCTGGCCTATTTCCCCTCGAACGTGACACCGCCCTCGATCCTCGCCGACATGCTGACGGCAGCCATGAGCGTGAACGCCATGATCTGGGAAACGAGCCCGGCGGCGACCGAGCTGGAGGAACGCATGATGGAATGGCTGAAGCAGGCGATGGACCTGCCGGCCAGCTGGCAGGGAGTTATTCAGGACACCGCCTCCTCCGCCGTTTTCTGTGCCGTTCTTGCCGCCCGCGAGCGCGCCACGGGCTGGAAGGTGAACGCGGAAGGCCTGTATGCAGGGCCAAAGCTTGGTATCTATACCTCCGCCGAAACCCATTCGAGCCTGGAAAAAGCGGTGAAGATGGCGGGGCTTGGCAAGGCGAGCCTCCGAATTGTGCCGACGGACGACAGTTTCGCGATGCATCCCGGGGCTCTCTCCCGCATGATCGAGGAAGACAAGGCCGTCGGCATCCAGCCGGCCATGGTGGTGGCAAGCGTGGGCACCACGGGCGTTGGCGCGTGTGATCCCCTCAAGGCCATCGGCATCATCGCGCGGGCGCATGGCTGCTATTATCACGTCGATGCCGCATGGGCGGGCACGGCGATGATTGCGCCCGAGTTCCGCTACCTGATGGACGGGCTTGAGGTCGCAGACAGCTATGCCTTCAATCCGCACAAATGGATGGGCGTGGGCTTCGATTGTTCGGCCCATTTCGTGCGCGACAAGGAAACCCTGATCCGCACGCTGACGATCCTGCCCGAGTATCTGAAATCAACGGAAGGTGTGACCGATTACCGAGACTGGGGCATCCAGCTCGGCCGCCGCAACCGCGCGCTCAAACTGTGGTTTGTCCTGCGTTCCTACGGCACCGAGGCCATCGCGCAGATGGTGCGGAACCATGTGGCGTGGGCCACAGAGCTTGCCGGCCTCATCCGGGCCGACAAGGCTTTTGAGCTGGTCACCGGCCCCAATCTCGCGCTTCTGACCTTCCGCCTTACGGGCAAGGATGCCGATGCGCGCACCGAGGCGCTGCTCGAGGCCGTCAACAGCGACGGCTTCACCTATCTCACCCGCACCAAGGTGAAAGGGCGGCCCGTCATCCGTGTCTCCGTCGGTGCCTTCCGCACCACGCGGGGCGATGTTCTGGCCGCATGGGCGCGGGTGAAGGAACTGGCGGCTGGCTTCGGCTGATCCGCCCACGCTTACAACCCCCAATTCCCATATTCTTCAATTTGTTGTACTTTCCCCGAAGTGCGACATGTGGTGCGACGTTCCGCCTCTGCGACAGCCTGCCGCAGCGAAAGTTTGATCCTGATCAATAGACTGTCGCGCAAATCAGGCGACAAGGGAGCATCGACAGGCGGCTCCCTATTGGGGCGGCCTGCCCTTCACACTTGAGCTAGGGGACAAACGATGGGATGCGATGGAGCAACCGAGGTGGGAACCGGGCGGGGCAAATCAGCCTCGACCCTGATTTTCACCATTCTTTTTTCAGTCTTGGCGCTCGGCGGCGTGGTTGTCTCGGCGGGGGCCTGGGACAGCGTGATGCAGCTGCATGCGCTTCTTTTTGCCGCTTTCTGCGTGGGTGCCGTGGTCTTCCTCGGCAGCGATACGCTTAACACGCCCGAAGGCGCCTACCGCGAGCGGGTCGTCCGCGCGGGCGTGATCGCGTCCACTTTCTGGGGTGTGGTCGGCTTCATTGTCGGGCTGGTGATCGCCCTGCAACTGGCCTTCCCGGCCCTCAATCTGGATACGTCCTTCACGAACTTCGGGCGCCTGCGGCCGCTGCATACCAGCGCGGTGATCTTTGCCTTCGGTGGTAACGTGCTGATCGCGACGAGCTTCTATGTCGTGCAGAAAACCAGCCGGGCCAGCCTTTTCGGCAACGGCCTGTCGTGGTTCGTCTTCTGGGGCTACCAGCTCTTCATCGTGATGGCTGCAACCTCGTACCTGATGGGTGCGACCCAGGGCCGTGAATATGCCGAACCCGAATGGCACGTCGACCTCTGGCTGACCGTCGTCTGGGTTTCCTATCTTGTTGTCTTCCTCGGCACGCTGATGAAGCGCAAGGAGCCGCATATCTATGTGGCCAACTGGTTCTATCTCGGCTTCATCGTCACCATCGCCATGCTGCATCTGGGTAATAACCTCGCGGTGCCGATCAGCCCCTTCTCGAGCCGTTCGGTCGCGCTTTTCTCGGGTGTGCAGGATGCGCTCATTCAATGGTGGTACGGCCACAATGCGGTGGGCTTCTTCCTCACTGCCGGCTTCCTTGCCATCATGTATTATTTCGTGCCGAAAGCGGTCGGTCGCCCGGTCTATAGCTACCGGCTGTCGATCATCCACTTCTGGGCGCTGATCTTCCTTTATATCTGGGCCGGCCCGCACCACCTGCACTATACGGCGCTGCCCGACTGGTCGCAGACGCTCGGCATGGTCTTCTCGGTAATGCTGTGGATGCCCTCGTGGGGCGGCATGATCAACGGCCTGATGACGCTTTCGGGTGCTTGGGACAAGCTCCGCACCGACCCCGTGGTCCGCATGATGGTCGTCTCGATCGCCTTCTATGGCATGAGCACCTTTGAAGGTCCGCTGATGTCGATCAAGGCGGTGAACAGCCTCAGCCACTATACGGACTGGACAATCGGCCACGTGCATTCTGGCGCACTTGGCTGGGTGGCCTATGTCAGCTTCGGTGCCATCTATTGCCTTGCCAAATGGTGCTGGGGCCGCAAGCAGCTTTATTCCACCCGTCTTGTTGAATGGCACTTCTGGGTCTCGACGCTCGGCATCGTTCTCTACATCTCGTCGATGTGGGTTGCCGGTATCATGCAGGGCCTGATGTGGCGCGCCTACGATAACCTCGGCTTCCTGAAATACAGCTTCGTCGAGAGCGTCGAGCAGATGCACATTTACTATGTGATCCGCGCCGGCGGCGGCCTCCTCTTTGTGATCGGTTCGCTGATCATGGCCTTCAACATCTACAAGACCATCAAGGGCGACGTCAGGAAGGGCGAGGAAGTTATCGAACCCGCCCTGTCGGCCGCAGAATAGGAGGGCGCACATCATGGCCTTCAATCACGGAACCATCGAGAGAAACTCGATCCTCATGCTGGTGCTTGTCCTGATCGTCGTGGCGATCGGCGGCCTTGTGGAGATCGTTCCCCTGTTCCTTATCAAAAGCACGATCGAAAAGGTGGAGGGCATGCGGCCCTATACCCCGCTCGAACTGATGGGGCGCGAGATCTATATCCGCGAGGGCTGTTACAATTGCCATAGCCAGATGGTCCGCCCGCTTCGGGCCGAGGTCGAACGTTACGGCCACTATAGCCTGGCGGCGGAAAGCATGTATGACCATCCCTTCCAGTGGGGCTCAAAACGCACGGGGCCGGATCTTGCCCGCGTCGGCGGCAAATATTCGGATGAATGGCATGTCCTGCACATGACAGCACCTTCGAGCGTGGTGCCGGAAACGGTAATGCCGGGCTATCCCTTCCTCGCTTCCACGCCGCTCAAGTACGAGCATGTCGAAGCGCTGATGAAGGCACACCAGACCGTGGGCGTGCCCTATTCGGACGAGATGGTCGAGGCTGGCAAGGAAGACCTTGAAGCCCAGCTTGATCCCTTCTCGGAGGGTTATGACGGCCTTGTCGGCCGCTACGGCGACAAGGTGCAGATCCGCAACTTCGACACCAGGCCGGGTAGCCCGACAGAGCTTGATGCCCTTGTCGCCTATCTGCAGATGCTTGGCACGCTTGTCGACTTCGACCTGTACAAGGCCGAAGAGAACGCGCGCTGACGGGAGGCTCTGATGACTTATCAAGACGCCATCTATTTCGCGGAAACGGGAGGGCTCGTCCTTCTGGTCACCCTCTTCGTGGTCGCGGTTTTCTACGCCCTCTGGCCGGGCAACAGCGCGAAGTTCAACCGGGCGGCGTCCGCGCCGCTCCGCGACGATGATGACATGCCTGCCGCCCCCGGCGGCAAAGGAGACCGGTCATGAGCGACAAGCATGAAAAGGACATCGACCAGATCTCGGGTGTCGAGACCACGGGTCATGAATGGGACGGCATCAAGGAACTCAACAATCCCTTGCCGAAATGGTGGCTCTATACCTTCTATGCCACCATCCTGTTCGCCATCGGCTACACAATCGTCTATCCGTCCTGGCCCTTCCCGTCGGGTGATGGCTGGACCTATGTGAAAGGCACGGCCGATTATGCCCAGCGCACGGATGTGGCGGAGGAAATCGGCGCCGTGAAGGCGGAGCAGGCGAAATATGTGGACGAGATCCGCAGCGCCGACTTCGCCGCCATCACGGCGAACGACGAACTGCACGACTTCGCCCTGCAGGGCGGCAAGGCGGCATTCGGCGACAATTGCGCCGGTTGCCATGGCTCGGGCGCACAGGGTTTCACCGGCTTCCCGAACCTCAATGACGATGACTGGCTGTGGGGTGGCACTATCGACGCCATCTATACCACGATCCAGCACGGCATCCGGTCGGAAACCGATCCCGAAACCCGCCTCAGCGACATGCCCCGCTTCCTGGCGGATGGCATTCTGGACCGTGACGGTGTGCTTGATGTCACCGAATATGTCCTGTCGCTGTCGGGCAAGGCCGAAGATGAAGCCCGCGTTGCCCGCGGCGCTGTAATCTATGAAGAGCAGTGTGTGGCCTGCCATATGGAAGGCGGTGCAGGCAGCCATGATCTCGGTGCGCCGAAGCTATCCGACGCCATCTGGCTTTACGGCGGCGACCGGGCTGCGGTTTACGAGACGGTGGCTTATGCCCGGCGCGGCGTGATGCCGGCATGGGCTGGCCGCCTGGACGAGGCGACCATCAAGCAGCTCGCCCTTTATGTCTACAGCCTCGGTGGCGGTGAAGCCGCCCCGGTGGAGAGCATGGAAAGCCGCTGAGGCTTTCCCGCATAGCCAACGGTTGCGGCGGCATTGAGGGGTGCCGCCGCGATCTTCCGACGGGGCCGATGGCCTCGAAGCCAGGTGGAAGAAAACCATGGAAAAACTGAATCCGATCAATAGCCCCCTCGGCACCCCGGATGCCGCAGCCGTCAACCGTGCTGACCAGCGCGACCAGCTTTATGCCGACCGCAAGAAGGTCTACCCGCGGCGGGTGTACGGCCAGTTCCGGATGATCAAATGGGTCGTGATGGCCCTGACGCTCTCGGTTTACTATCTGCTGCCGTGGATCAGGTTCGATCGCGGCCCCGGTGTGCCCGATCAGGCCTTCCTGATCGATTTCCCGACCCGCAAGGCCTATTTCTTCGGGCTCGAGATCTGGGCGCAGGAGGTTTACTACGCGACCGGCCTCCTGATCCTCGCCGCCCTCGGGCTTTTCCTCACCACATCGGCCATCGGCCGTGCCTGGTGCGGCTATGCCTGCCCGCAAACGGTCTGGACTGACCTCTTTGTTCATATCGAACGCTGGATACAGGGCGACCGGAACCAGCGTATGAAGCTCGACAAATCGCCGTGGGGCGTGAAGAAGCTTTTGCTGAAGGTGTCGACGCATCTTGCGTGGCTTGTGGTGGCCGCACTTACCGGCGGCGCCTTCGTCTTCTATTTCGGCGATGCCCCGACGCTCGCCAAACAATTCCTCACCGGCACCGCGCCGCTTACAAGCTATCTGTTCGCAGGCGGTCTCACCTTCTCGACCTATCTTCTGGGCGGCATCGCGCGGGAGCAGGTGTGCATTTACATGTGCCCGTGGCCGCGTATCCAGGGCGCGCTTGTCGATGAAAACACCCTGCTTGTTTCCTACGACAAGAAACGCGGCGAACCGCGCGGCAGCCTGAAGGCGGCAGCGGCGGGCGAAGTGCTGGGCGACTGCATCGATTGCAAACAGTGCGTGGCCGTGTGCCCCACAGGTATCGATATCCGCGACGGCTTCCAGCTTGAATGCATCCAGTGCGCGCTGTGCGTTGATGCCTGCAACGGTGTGATGGACAAGATCGACCGGCCCCGCAACCTGATCCGCTACGCGCCCGAGGAGCACGTGACGAAGAAAGGCACGGGCCTCATTTTCCGCGCCCGTACCTTCATCTATATGGGTCTTATTGTGCTTGTGGGCGGCATCATGCTCGCCTCGCTCATTGTCCGGGCGGACCTTGACGTGAATATCATCAAGGACCGGAACCCGCTTTTCGTCCGCCTGTCTTCGGGCGATGTGCGGAACGGCTATGTGATCCGCCTGATGAACAAGCAGCATGCCGATCGGCCGCTGACGATCCGGGCGAGCGGCCTGAAGGGGCTGACGCTGCGGTCGACCGACCATGCGGAAGGCAAGGAATTGCAGGTCAGCCTGCCGCCTGACGATTCGGCTGCCTTCAAGGTGTTTGCTGTGCTGCCGGCAGAAGCGATAGGCGAGGGTGTACTGACATCTGGCAAAGGCGAAATCACTTTCGAGATTGTCGATATGGACGGCCATGTCATCTCGCGGCAGAATGCCCCCTTCAACGGACCAAGGTCATGATTTCCATGTCGGAGCCTCAAGAAAAAGGCCGGTTCACCGGCCGCCATGCGCTGATTGCCATCCTTGCCTTCTTCGGCGTCGTCTTTTTCGCCAACGGGATGATGGTCTTTGAAGCGATCGACAGCTTCTCAGGCCTTGAAACGGACGAGGCCTACAAGCGCGGCCGCGACTATAACCGCGAGATCGAATCAGCAAAAACGCAGGCGGCGCTTGGCTGGCGCCTTGGGCTTTCGACCGTCGGCGGGCCGGGGCAGGTGAAAATCGCTGTGCGCCTGCGCGACAAGGCGGACGACCCCGTATTCTTCCGCGAAGGAAAGGTGCTGGTGCGCCGCCCGGCGCGGCAGGATCTGGACGAGATCATCACCCTGCAGCCAACCGGTGAAGGCCGCTATGAAGGCGTGGCGAAAATGCCGCTTGAAGGCTGCTGGCGCCTGCGCACCGAGTTCGAGCGCGACGGGCAGGTCGTCTTCCGGCAGGACGATGCCGTGATGATCGGCGAAAACATGCCGATCCGCTGTGAATAGGCGGTCGCTGAAACGTTATGAGTGAAGCTGTTCTCAATCCCTATATCCGCCCTGTGGAGGGGGGACTCGCGGAAGCTGAGCTTCTGGTGCCTTCCATGCACTGTGCGGCCTGCATCGCCCGGATCGAGAAGGGGCTTGGCGGCGAAGCCGGGATCGACCGCGCACGGGCGAACCTGACGACCCACCGGGTCAGCGTGCGCTTCAACCCCAAGGCGCTCGATCTTGACGGGCTTGTCGGCAAGCTTGGCGCGCTCGGTTTTCCGGCCACACCCTTCCGGGCAGCGGTCGACAAGGCGGGCACGGACCGCGAGGCCCGCCGGCTGCTGATTGCGCTCGCGGTTGCCGGTTTTGCCACCATGAATATCATGCTCTTTTCGGTGTCCGTATGGGACGGCAGCGAGATGGATATGGGCACGCGCGGGCTGTTCCACTGGGTGTCGGCGCTCATCGCCCTTCTCGGCATTTCGGTGGCCGGCCAGCCCTTCTTCCGAAGCGCTTGGGAAGTTCTGCGCACCGGCCACACCAACATGGATGTGCCGATTTCGCTTGCGGTGATCCTGTCCTATTTCGCCAGCATCGGGGAGGCCATGCGCGGGGCCGAGCATGTCTATTTCGATGCCGGTGTGATGTTGCTCTTCTTCCTGCTGATCGGTCGGTATCTCGATCACCGGATGCGCGCGAAGGCGTCAGACGCCGCCCAGAACCTGCTGGCGCTGAAGGCTGTGCCCGCCACGGTGATCGAAGCCGATGGCACCCACCGGACCATGCCGGCGGACGAGGTGGAAAAAGGCGCACTCGTGCTTGTCGCCACCGGCATGCGCGTGCCGGTGGATGGCGTCGTCGAGGACGGCACCAGCGATATCGACGCCTCGCTCGTGACCGGGGAAACCATGCCGGTGACGGCGGGCAAGGGCACCAAGGTGTTTGCGGGCACGCTGAACCTGAATGCCCCGATCAAGGTACGGGTCGAAGGGCGCGGTGAAAGCACGCTGCTTGCTGAAATTGTCCGCCTGATGGAAGCCGCCGAACAGGGCCGGGGGCGCTTCGTGCGGCTCGCTGACAGGCTGGCCCGGCTGTATGCCCCGGTTGTTCACGTTCTTGCCGCGATCACCTTCCTCACATGGTGGGGGCTTCTGGACGCCCATACCGGCCTGATGCGCGCCATCGCGGTGCTGATCATCACCTGCCCCTGTGCGCTTGGCCTTGCAGTACCCGTGGTGCAGGTGGTGGCTGCCGGGCGGCTCCTGATGGCAGGGGTGCTGATCAAGGCGGCAGACGGGCTTGAGCGCCTTGCCACCATCGATACGGTCGTGTTCGACAAAACCGGCACGCTGACGATGGGGGAGTTGACACTGCTTGATCCCACCGCCATCGCCTCCGCCGATCTTGCCTTCGCAGGCGGGCTTGCCGCCGCCAGTCGCCACCCGCTGGCGGTTGCTGTCAACAAGGCGGCATCGAAGGGCCGCATGCCGATGTTCGATGACGTGCGCGAGATACCGGGTGCGGGCATCGTCGGTTTCCATCAGGGCAGCGAAGTGCGCCTTGGCAGCCGCAAGCATGTGGGGGTCGGCGACGATGCCCTCCCCGCAACCGGCCCGGAACTCTGGCTGAAACGCGGGGACGCTGCCCCCGTGCATTTCGCCTTCGCCGATGATATCCGCCCCGGTGCGGCTGAAGCCATCGCGACGCTCAAGGCGCAGGGCATCCATGTTATGCTCCTCTCTGGTGACCGGGCGGAGGTCGCCGAAAAGGTCGCGGGCGAGCTTGGCATCGCTGACTGGCGCGGCGGCTGCCACCCTGACGACAAGATAGCGGCCCTGGAAGAACTGAAAGCCAAGGGGGCGCAGGTGTTGATGGTCGGTGACGGGCTCAATGACGCGCCGGCCCTGCGGGCAGCACATGTTTCCATTTCGCCGGCGTCCGGCTCGGATGTCACGCAGACGGCGGCGGACTTTGTGTTTCAGGGCAAGAGCCTGAAGGCTGTCACGCTGCTTCTGTCGATCGCAAAGCGCACCAAGCGGCTGACGCTCGAAAACTTTGGCCTCGCCATCGGCTATAATGTGATCGCCGTGCCGCTTGCCGTACTGGGCCATGTGACGCCGATGGTGGCGGCGATTGCCATGTCGGGTTCGTCTATCGTGGTGGTGGCAAATGCGCTTCGGCTCAGGCGCGCCAAAGCGGGGGAGGAAGCTGCATGAGCGCCCTTTTGTTCCTCATCCCTATCGCCTTGTTTCTGGGCGGGCTTGGCCTTGCCGCCTTCCTCTGGTCGATGAAGTCCGGCCAGTTCGATGATCTGGACGGCGCCGCCGAACGCATCCTCATCGATGATGAAGAGGATGCGCCCGAAGGTAAAGACAGCGATCAGTCAGCAACCCGCTGAAGATCCAGATGCTGGAAATCGAACGAGAAGTCTGTGAGCGGTGAGACCGGCTTCATTTCGACTTTCGTCGGCTTGCCGTCCGGGCCGAACTGGAAGGTGGCATAGGCATCAGCATCAAGGGTGCGGTCATCCCAGCGCACGATGAAGGTGTCGCGGTTGAAATGCACCATGTCGCCCTTCAGTTGCGCGCTGCGTTTTGAAGTCATCCGAAGCTTGCCCTTCTCGGCCGTCACCACCATGTCGCCGTACCAGGCATCGCGGTAGGTGCCGGTGTAGGCATCGGCCTTCTGGGCTTTCGACTTGGCGCCGCTGGCTACGGCCTTGGCTTCCGCCACCACCTTGTCGGCGTTTGCCAGCCGTTCGGCATAATCCTTTTTCGATTGCTCGACCCAGTCGCCATTATCAACGCCAAGATAAGCGTCCAGAAGCTCGTTCGTCAGCGAACGCATCGTGTAGCCGTTCATATTGTTGGTGAAGACGATGACGCCGAGATTTTCCTCAGGCAGCAGGTTCGTATAGGTCACCATGCCAATGAGCCCGCCCGAGTGATAGACATGCAGCTGGCCGTTCATGTCATCAAGGAACCAGCCAAGGCCATAGGATTTGAAGTGGGTGTTATAGGGCGGGCGACCGAAGGCATCGCCGCCCAGCGGGGTGATCGGCGTCCACATTTCCTTATGGCGCGCTTCCGAGAACAGCGGGGTGCCGTCGGCCATCTTGCCACCGTTCAGCTGCACGGCCACCCATTTGGCGTGGTCGGTGAGCGAACAATTGATGGCGCCCGCCGCTGTTGTCGGGTCGCCCTTGTCGAATTTGGTGACGGTCAGTTTGCCGTCCACCGTCATGTGCGGATAGGCGCGCGGGGCATCTGCCGGCAGGTTCTCGGGCAGCGCGCGGCAGCTGTCCATATGGAGGGGCGCAAAGATGCGCTTCTCGATAAAGTCTTCCCATGGCATGCCGGACACACGACCGACGACTTCGCCCGCGATGATGTAGAGGAGGTTATCGTAATCATATTTGTCGCGGAAGGACGAGACCGGCTTCAGGTGCCGCATCGCTTTGATGATCTCGTCACGGCCGGTTTCCACCTCGGGGAAAATGAGCAGGTCGCCGGCGCCAAGGTCGAGCCCCGACCGGTGGGTCAGAAGATCCTTGATGGTAAACTCGCGGGTCACCCACGCGTCCGACATGCGGAACTCGGGGATATGGTCGATCACCCGGTCGTTCCAGCTGAGCTTGCCTTCATCGATCAGCATGGCAAGGGCCGCTGCGGTGTAGGCCTTGGTGTGCGAGGCGATGCCGAAGATCGTATCGGGCGTGACGGGCGCACCTGTTTCCACATTGGCAATGCCATAGCCTTTGGAAAAGACGAGCTTGCCGTCTTTCACCACGCCGATGGATACGCCGGGTGTTTCAAAGGCCTGCATGGCGGCCGCGACGCTGGCGTCAAGATCGGCTTCCTTGAACGGAAGGGCGTCGTCCGCATGGGACGGGATGGCAAGCACCGCAACGAACGCGGCACCAAGGATGGTCTGGCGCATGAAAATTCCCCCACAAAAGCTGTGGGGGAAGATTAGCGGCGGCCTAAGCCAAAGGCTATCTGCAATTCGTTCAGTCGTTCGCCGTTACGAGATCGCGGTAGGCATGCCACGTGGCGTGGCCCACAAGCGGGAACACAATCACGAGGCCGACGAACAGGAACGCAATGCCGAAGGCCGAGAGAAGCGCGATCAGCCATGCCCAGAGCGCCATGGGCCAAAAGTTTTCGCGCACGGCCCGGATCGAGGTGATGATGGCCGTCATGAAATCGGTGTTGCGGTGCGCCAGCATCGGTACCGAAATCACGCTCACCGCAAACACGGCAAAGGCGATGGCGCCGCCGATGATGGTGCCAAGCGCCAGCATGATCGCCCCGCGCGCGGTATTCAGCAGTGTGGGGATGAAATCATCAATCGGCGGGAAAGGCTGGTCCCCCCACATGATGGCGTAAAGGAGCGACGCGATCCGCACCCACGCAAGGAACATGAAGGCGAGCGTGAGGCCGATATAGGCAAGCTGCACGGGCGACTTGGTGCGCACGATCAGCATGTCGGCGAAGGTGACGGGACGGCCGGTTTCCATCCGCCAGCTCGCTTCATAAAGCCCGACGGCGAGCATCGGGCCCAAGAGCAGGAAGCCGGCGGCGAGCACGAGGATGAGCGCCGTCATATCCACCGACATCAGCCCGAAGAACAGAAGCACGGCAACGCCGGCAAACAGTGCGCCATACATCAGGCTGAGGCTGGCGTTGGCCCAAAGGTCCTTCCAGCCGGCGGCAAGCCATTTCCACGGGCTTTCAAGCGTGATGTGGTTCAGCGCCGGGCCGGTGATCGGCTGCTTCGACAGATTGGTTGTGCTGGTGCTCATGTCTACCCCTCCCAGAGTTCACCTTGAGGGTAACTCTAACCCAAGCCGGCGGCAATTTTTTGATTTGCCGCAAAGGGAGGAGGGGCTTTGTCTTATTCCAGTCCGACGATCATGCGGGCGAAATCGCGGGGGGAGAAGGGCTGCAGGTCCTCGATCCCCTCGCCCACGCCAATGGCATGGACAGGCAGGCTGAATTTCTCGGCGCAGGCGACCAGAACGCCGCCGCGCGCGGTGCCATCCAGCTTCGTCATCACGATGCCGGTCAGCTTGGCGATTTCCTTGAAAACCTCCACCTGATGCAGCGCATTCTGGCCTGTGGTGGCATCGAGCACGATGACGGTATCGTGCGGGGCGCCGTCGAGCTTCTTGCCGATCACGCGAACGACCTTTGCCAGTTCATCCATCAGTTCGCGGCGGTTCTGCAGACGGCCGGCGGTGTCGATCAGCAGCACATCGACGCCTTCTTGAATGGCGCGCTCCACCGCCTCGAAGGCAAGGGCAGCAGCGTCCGACCCGATTTCCTTGGTGATAACAGGCACACCTGCGCGCTCGCCCCACACCACAAGCTGCTCAACGGCGGCGGCGCGGAACGTATCGCCGGCGGCCATCATCACGCGCTTGCCGGCGTCGCGATATTGCTTGGCCAGTTTGCCGATGGTGGTGGTTTTGCCCGCCCCGTTCACCCCGGTCATCAGGATCACATGGGGCTTATGGCCTTTGTTCACATCAAGCGGCTTGGCGACCGGCGCCAGCATTGCCTCGATCTCGGCGGCGAGGACGGTTTTCACCTCTTCCTCATCGATTTCCTTGTCGTAGCGACCCTTGGCGAGCGCCTTGGTGAGCTTGCCTGCCACCGACACGCCAAGATCAGCGGTGATCAGCAGGTCTTCCAGCTCTTCAAGCGTGTCGTCATCCAGCTTGCGCTTGGTGAAGATGTTGCCGATGCCTGTCGAGATTGCACCCGTGGAGCGTTTGAGGCCATCCTTCAGGCGCTGGAACCAGCTTTTCTTCTGCGTGTCCGACATGGAAATCCTTTGGTCCTTCGTTACGCCGGACCTGATCCAGCGTCCAGAGGGTGTTGCAACATGCTGGATGCCGGGTCAAGCCCGGCGTGACGGCTTAAACTGTTGTGCCCGCCATCACGGCATCCGAAAGCGCGGAGAGGCGCACTTTCACCAGATCGCCGGGCTCGGCCGGGCGGTCGAGGACGACGGGGATGAATTGTTCGCTGTGGCCGGTTGCTTTGCCATCGGCATCGGAGCGCTCCACCAGCACCATGGCTTCGCGGCCGACACTTGCGGCGAAAAGCTCGGCGACCTTTTTCTCGCCAGCCGCACGCAGGCGGGCCGCGCGGTCCTTGCGGATCTGCTTGGGTACCTGATCGGGGATGCGGGCGGCGGGTGTGCCTTCGCGTTCGGAATAGGGGAAGACATGCAGCCAGGTGAGGTTGCACTCGTCCACAAGCTTCAGCGAATTTTCGAACATCCCTTCGGTCTCGGTCGGGAAACCGGCGATGATATCGGCGCCGAACACCATATCGGGGCGGTGGGCACGCACGCGGGTCGCGAACTCGATGGCATCTTCGCGCAAGTGCCGGCGTTTCATCCGCTTCAGGATCATATTGTCGCCCGCCTGCAGCGACAGATGCAGGTGCGGCATCACGCGGGCGTCGCCGGTGATGGCGTCATACAGTGGCTCGTCGACCTCGATACTGTCGATCGACGATATCCGCAGGCGGGGCAGGTCCGGTACCAGTTTCAGGATTTTCTGCACAAGCGCGCCGAGGGACGGCGTGCCCGGCAGGTCCTCGCCGAACGAGGTGATGTCGACGCCCGTCAGCACCACTTCCTTGAAGCCACGATCAGTGAGGCGTTTGATCTGGTCGATCACCTCACCCATAGGAACCGAGCGGCTGTTGCCGCGGCCATAGGGGATGATGCAGAAGGTGCAGCGGTGGTTGCAGCCGTTCTGGATCTGCACAAACGCGCGGGCGCGCTCGCCGAAGCCGTCGATCAGGTGGCCGGCGGTTTCCTTCACCGAGAAGATATCGTTTACCGCCACACGCTCAAGCCCGTTGGTGGCGAGCGAGGCGAAGGACTTGGCCTCGAGCTTCTCCTGATTGCCGATCACGCTTGTCACTTCTTCCATGCTGGCGAACTGGCCGGGGTCGACCTGCGCCGCGCAGCCGGTGACAACGATTTTGGCGTCCGGGCGCTCGCGCTTCAGCTTGCGGATCGACTGGCGGGCCTGACGGGTCGCCTCGGCGGTCACCGCGCAGGTATTGATGATGATGATATCCTCAAGGCCCGCGGCTTCGGCGTGGCGGCGCATCACTTCGCTTTCATAAGCGTTGAGGCGGCAGCCGAAGGTGACGATGTCCACTTTCTCGCTCACAGCGCTACCTCGCCCGCGTAAGTGAGCACGGCGTCGCCGGTCATCTGCACGCTGCCATCGGGCAGCCAGACGACTTCAAGTGTGCCGCCGTCCAGTTCGACGGTCGCATGCCGGTCAGTGAGACCGCGGCGGAAAGCGGCAACGGTGGCAGCACACGCGGCGGTGCCGCAGGCTTCGGTGATGCCGGCCCCGCGTTCCCAGACGCGCAGGCGGATATGGCCGTTCTTCACGCTGGCGACCGACACGTTCGTCCGTTCGGGGAACAGGGGATCGGTTTCGATCTGGGGGCCGAGTTCACCAAGCGGCACGGCATCGGCGTCCTCCACAAAGAACACCACATGCGGGTTGCCCATGTTCACGGCAACCGGATCATCCAGCATGCCCATCGCATAGGGGATATGCAGCGTGTCGGCGGCGTGCGCCAGGGGGATTTCCTGCCAGTCCAGCCGCGCAGGGCCCATGTTGACGCTGATCCGTTCGTCCGCACGCACGGCGGACAGCAGCCCCGCTTTCGTTTCGATCGTCGCCTTGTCGCCGCCATGTTCAGCGATCAGCAGTTTGCCCACGCAGCGCGTGGCATTGCCGCAGGCCGCGACCTCGCTGCCGTCGGCATTCCAGATTTCCATGAAGGCGTCTGCCCTGGTGGACGGGCGCAGCACGATCATCTGGTCGAACCCGATGCCACGCCGCCGGCTCGCCAGCCGGCGCACGAGGCCGGCATCGAAATCGAGCGTGCGACGACGCGCATCGAAAATGACAAAGTCATTGCCGAGGCCATGCATCTTCAGAAAAGGCGTATGTGGCGCGCGTTCACTCATGCGCGTGCTTATAAAGCCGCAGGGGTGAAGAGTCTATTGACAGAATCTTCAGGGGAAGATGATTGGCAACAGCCAGAAGCAGAGCCCGGTAATGACGAATGTGCCGAGGACATTCATGATCAGCCCCGCCTTCACCATGTCCGGCACATGCAGGTATCCCGTGGTGAAGACCACCGCATTTGGCCCTGTCGCCACCGGCAGCATGAAGGCGGATGATCCCGCCAGCGCCACGGGGGCCGCCAGATAAAGGGGATCGATATGTGCGCTCGCCGCCAATGCGGCCATGATCGGCACAAGGGCGGCCACGGTTGCGGTGTTGCTGGTCAGTTCCGTCAGGAAGATCACCAACAGTGTCACCGAGAACATGATGAGGATGAGCGGCGCGGCCGTGATGCCGCTCATGCTGGTGCCGAGCCATTCGGCAAGGCCGGTCGCCTGCACGGCAGCGGCAAGACTGAGCCCGCCACCGAACAAGAGGATCACCCCCCACGGCAGGCGCACCGCAGTCGGCCAGTCGAGGAGCATGTTGCCGTCCCGGTTGCCCGACGGCACAAGGAACATGGCAATGGCACCCGCAACCGCCACATGGGTATCGTCGACGCCCGACAGGAAGGGCAGGACATCCTTGAAGAAGGGCAGGAAGCTCCAGGCGAAGGCCATGGCACCCATCACGAGGGCAACGCGGCGCTCCGGTTTCGTCCAGCCGCCGATGGCGGCGCGTTCATCGGCAATGACAGCCGCACCACCCGTTGCTGTTTCGGAATCGAAACGAAAACAGATACGGGTCAGCACGAACCACGCCAGTGGTACCATGACGGCAACGACGGGAATGGCGAAGGCCATCCACTCAAGGAACTGGATGTCGCGGCCGGTGGCGTCAAGGATGAAGCCTTTAACAAACAGGTTGGGCGGGGTGCCAATATAGGTGCCAAGGCCGCCGATGGAGGCCGACCAGGCGCAGCCGATCAGCAGTGCGATCAGGAAACGGTGGCCTTCCACGCGGGGCCCGAGGATGGTTTCCGCCACCGAAATGGCGATGGGCACCACGAGAAGCGCGGTTGCCGTGTTCGAAATCCACATGGAAAGGATCGCGGAGGTGGCCATGAAGCCACCGATCAGGGCGCCCGGCTTGTCGCCGGCAAGCGAGAGGATGGCGAGCGCGATTCGCCGGTGCAGGTGCCATCGCTGCATCGCCATCGCCGCGATGAAACCGCCCATCAGAAGGAAGATGACGGGTGCCGCGTAAGGCCCGGTCGCCGCCTTCATCGGCACGACATCGAGCATCGGCAGCATCACGATGGGCAACAGACTCGTCACCGGCAGGGGGATCGCTTCGGTCGCCCACCAGGCCGCCATCAATGTGGCGACGGCGACAGTCTTCCATGCGGTGTTGCTCATCCCCTCGGGCGCATCCATCAGGAGGATCAGCGCAAAGAGAAGCGGCCCGGCCACGAGGCCGATGCGTTGGTAAAGCGGACGGTCGGCTGCGGCGGCCGGCGCCTGTTGGCTTGTCATCGATGCAAATCTCCCCTCACGGGCCGACACTAGGGGCAAGGGTCGCGCCGATCAAGCCCGCGTGGAAGCAGGGCCGGCAGAAGCCTGTTGGCGTCAGGCACAGCTTAGGGTAAAGTGCACAGCGGGGGTTGAGTATAGAGTTTAAGGCCAGGCTATATGGAATCTCTCGAACCAGTCGAGGTGCCACGCTACCCCGAAGTTGCAAAGCGCTCCTGCAGGGTGCTGGTTGCCGAAGACAACAAGATCAATCAGGCCCTTATCCGCCGTTTCCTTGAACTTGGGAATTTCGAGGTGAATATGGTGTCGAACGGATTCGACGCCATTGATGCCGTGCGCTTCAGCAAGCAGCCTTTTGATCTCGTGCTGATGGATATCAAGATGCCGGGGATGAGCGGGGTCGAGGCCGCCGAGGGCATCCGCTCGATCGAGGGCACACGCGGCAACGTCTGCATCCTCGCCTTCACCGCCAATGTGTCGGACGACGACATGGAACAATATCTGAATGTCGGGATCGACGGCGTGATCGGGAAGCCGATCAGCCGCGAGGCGCTTTTCTCCGCCATCGAAAAAGCGATGGAAAGCAAGGCCTGACTTGACTCTGCTGCCGTTCTGGCTTACTTCCGGCTCCGCTTCCTGAGAAGCCCATAGACCATCGCGCGCCCGAGGGTGCCCACCAGTCAGCGAGTTTCGCACACTGGTGCCATTACTGCTTGGTTTGGTCTGTGCCGGTTTTTCGGGTGTTGAAACAAGAGTTTAGTCAAGGATACGCGACCCTATGTTCGATAGCCTTTCCGAACGGTTGAGCGGAATTTTCGATGGCCTGAAGCGCCGTGGCGCGCTGAAGGAATCGGATGTTTCCGACGCGCTTCGGGAAGTCCGGGTCGCCCTCCTTGAAGCCGATGTGGCACTGCCCGTCGTCAAGGATTTCGTCAGCCGCGTGAAGGACAAGGCCATTGGCCAGTCGGTCCTGAAATCGGTGACGCCCGGCCAGCAGGTCATCAAGATCGTCCATGACGAACTTGTCGCCATGCTGGGTGCTGAAGCCAGCGGCATCAACCTTCTCGGTGTGCCGCCTGTCGTGATCCTGATGGTCGGTCTGCAGGGCTCGGGTAAAACGACGACCACCGCCAAACTCGCCAAACGCCTGACCGAAAAGGAAGGCAAGAAGGTGATGATGGCGTCCTTGGACGTCCGCCGCCCGGCCGCACAGGAGCAGCTGAAGGTGCTGGGCGAGCAGATCGGCGTGAAGACGTTGCCGATCGTTGCGGGCCAGATGCCGGTCGATATCACCCGCCGCGCGATGGATGCCGCGCGCCTGCAGGGCTTCGACGTGCTGATGCTGGATACTGCCGGCCGCTTGCACGTGGATGCCGAGCTGATGGCCGAGGTGAAGGCCGTTCGCGATGCGTCGCAGCCGCTTGAAACGCTGCTCGTCGCCGACAGCCTGACCGGTCAGGACGCGGTGAATGTGGCCAAGGCGTTCGACGGCGAGGTCGGCATCACCGGCGTGGCGCTGACCCGTATGGACGGCGACGGCCGTGGCGGTGCTGCGCTTTCGATGCGCGCCGTGACCGGCAAGCCGATCAAGCTTGCGGGCTTCGGCGAGAAGATGGACGCGCTTGAGGATTTCCATCCCGAGCGCGTGGCAAGCCGTATCCTTGGCATGGGCGACGTGGTCAGCCTTGTCGAGAAGGCGGCAGCGACGATCGAGAAAGAAGACGCCGAAAAAATGGCCAAGAAAATGGCCAAGGGCGAATTCGATCTGGATGACATGCGCACCCAGCTTCGCCAGATGTCGAAGCTTGGCGGCGTTCAGTCGATCCTCGGGATGCTGCCCGGCATGGGCAAGATCAAGCAGGCGATGGCCGGCGCGAGCATCGACGACAAGGTATTCCGGCGCCAGGAGGCGATCATCAATTCGATGACGCCGACCGAGCGCAAGAAACCGCAAGTGCTGAATGCTTCGAGGAAGAAGCGGATCGCTGCGGGGGCCGGTGTTGAAGTGTCCGAGGTGAACAAGCTCCTCAAGGCACATATGCAGATGGCCAAGATGATGAAGCAGATGTCCAAGATGGGTAAATCCGGACGGATGCCGATGATGCCGGGGGCGATGCCACCGGGTTTTGACAAGTTTCTCCCCTGATCTCGCGCCACGAGGCCAGGAGAGACCGCTAACCTAACGACCCGCCGTCCATAATTATCAGGAAAAAGGACGGCACTTTGAAAGGAAGACTAAAATGGCAATTGCAATCCGTCTCGCCCGTGGTGGCGCGAAGAAGCGTCCTTACTACCGCGTTGTCGTGGCTGACAGCCGTGCCTCGCGCGATGGCAAGTTCATCGAGAAAGTCGGCACCTACAACCCGATGCTCCCGAAAGACAGCGACCAGCGCGCCCAGTTCGTGACCGAGCGCATCCAGCACTGGCTGTCGAAAGGCGCCCAGCCGACCGACCGCGTTGCCCGCCTTCTCGAAAAGGCCGGCGTCATCGAAGCCAAGACCCGCAACAACCCGAACAAGGGCAAGCCGGGCCAGAAAGCTGTCGAGCGCGCTGAAGAGAAAGCCCAGAAGATTGCTGACGCCGCTGAAGCTGCGGCCGCTGCTGCTGCCGCTCCGGCCGTTGAAGAAGCTGCCGCCGAGGAAGCTCCGGCTGCTGAAGCTGCTGCTGAAGAAGCGACCGAAGCCTGAGGCTTTTTGCGACTTCCGACTGAATACCATCATGCCGGGCCAGCCCCGGCATGATGTGTTTGTGGCCCCCTATGGGATCTGATCGCCATGTCCAACGGTTCGACCGAACGCCGCAACCAGGGCCTTGAAGAAGGCTGGGTCTGTGTGGGTGCCTTTGGCCCCGCGCACGGTGTGCACGGCGACATCAAGGTCCGCGCCTTCACCGAAGACCCGACCGACCTTTTCGCCTTCAAGGCCTTGCACCGCGGCGCCAATGGTCCGCTCGTGAAGCTGAAGAAGAAGCGCGACGACAAGGACGACGGCTTCGTTGTCGCGGTCGAGGGGGTGAAGACCCGCGAAGATGCGATGGCCTTGAAGGGCCGCAAGCTTTTCGTGCCGCGCGAGGCCCTTGATGACCTCGCCGACGAAGACGAGTTTTACCTCGCTGACCTCATCGGCCTGACCGCCGAGGATCAGGACGGCACCGAGATCGGCTTCGTACGCGCCGTTGAAAACTTTGGCGCCGAAGACCTTGTCGAGATCGTGCTGAAAGCGCCTGTCGAGGGCATCGGTCGCTTCGCGTTCGTGCCCTTCCGCAAGATTTTCGTGCCCGTGGTGGATATCAGGGGCAGCCGCGTTGTCATCGCCTTTGCCGACTGGGTGGAAGCCATGAAAGAAGGCGGGTTCGCGCCGGAGTCCGAAGAGGGCGAGGACGGGGACGACGCATGAATCCGATGTTCACGGCGCAGGCTTTGACCCTCTACCCGGAAATGTTTCCGGGAACCCTTGGCCAGTCCCTTGCAGGCAAGGGTCTGGATGAGGGTAAATGGGCGCTGAAAACGCTGGACATCCGGGATTTTTCGAGCGATAAGCACCGCTCCGTGGACGACACCCCAGCCGGGGGCGGCCCCGGTATGGTGCTCCGCGCCGATATTCTGGGCATGGCGATCGATGCGGCCCGGGCTGAAGCAGCGCCTGAATGGCCGCTCCTTTATCTCAGCCCTCGCGGCCGCCGCTTCGACCAGAATGAGGCGGTGCGCTGGAAGGATGCCGGCGGGGTGACGCTGATCTGCGGTCGCTTCGAAGGGGTCGACCAGCGCGTGCTGGATGCCCGTGGCGTGGAAGAAATCAGCCTTGGCGATTTCATCCTCTCGGGCGGTGAGCCGGCGGCGATTGCCATGCTGGATGCGGTGGTGCGGTTGCTGCCCGGCGTGATGGGTGCAGCCGAAACGCTGCATGAAGAAAGTTTCGAGTGCGGGCTCCTTGAGTATCCGCACTATACCAGACCGGTGGTCTGGGAAGGCCGGGAAATCCCGGAGGTGCTCACCAGTGGGCACCACAAGAGAATCGCCGAGTGGCGGCGACAACAAAGTGAAGAGCTCACCCGGTTACGCCGGCCCGATTTGTGGTCGACCTATGTCCGGGACAAGAAACAAAAGGACTGAATAAGATGAATATCATTCAAAAACTCGAGCAAGAACAAATCGCCAAGCTCACCGATGGCAAGACCATTCCGGACTTCCAGGCTGGTGACACCGTGCGCGTCGACGTGAAAGTGGTCGAGGGTACCCGCGAGCGTATCCAGGCTTACGAAGGCGTCGTGATCGCCCGTTCGAACAAAGGCATCTCGTCGAACTTCACCGTTCGCAAGATTTCCTATGGCGAAGGCGTTGAGCGCGTGTTCCCGCTTTATGGCCCGACCGTTGCCGGTATCACCGTTGTCCGTCGCGGTAAAGTGCGCCGTGCCAAGCTTTACTACCTCCGTAACCTTCGTGGTAAGGCGGCTCGTATTACCGAGAAGCGCGACTATACGAAGTAACGCGAGGGGCCGGGGCGCCCCCGGTTTCCAAGGCAAGAACTGCAAAGGCCGCCCCACCGGGCGGCCTTTTTGTTTGGATTGTTGGATATGGAAACTTTCCATAAATTTCAACAATCAGCGTTCCGGCGATTTTTTGTTGCGCTTGTTTGCCGGGGCGGATATGAAGCCGGGGCGGGCCTTCAGGGGCCTGATCCCTTTCAATAGGCGAGAGCCAGCCGGACACCTTTACAAGGGTGCCTGAACGGGGCCGACAACTGTTTGAGGAAGATAGAAGATGGCGACGACGCTGTATGACAAGATCTGGGACCTGCACCGTGTTGAAGACCGGGGCGAGGGCGTCGCACTTCTATATATCGACCGCCACCTAGTGCATGAAGTGACAAGCCCGCAGGCATTCGATGGCCTGCGCGCGGCCGGCCGCGGCGTTCATAGTGTGAGCAGCATCCTTGCCGTACCCGATCATAACGTGCCGACGAAAGACCGCGACAGGCCGAACCCGGACGATATGTCTGCCGCCCAGCTTGCCGCTTTGGATGCGAACGCCAAAGAGTTTGGCCTCAATTATATCCCCATGGATGATCGCCGGCAGGGCATCGTCCATGTGATCGGGCCGGAGCAGGGCTTCACGCTGCCGGGCGTCACGCTCGTTTGCGGCGACAGCCACACCTCCACGCATGGTGCTTTCGGCGCGCTCGCCTTCGGTATCGGCACAAGCGAGGTGGAGCATGTGCTGGCCACGCAAACGCTGCTCCTCAAAAAAGCTGCCAACATGCGCGTCACGGTGACGGGCGAGCTGCCTGAAGGTTGCACGGCCAAGGATGTGGCGCTTGCCATCATCGGCAAAATCGGCACCAACGGCGGCACGGGCCATGTGATCGAATATGCAGGCCCGGTGATCGAGGCGCTTTCCATGGAAGGCCGGATGACCGTTTGCAATATGGCGATCGAGGCCGGTGCGCGCGCAGGTCTCGTGGCGCCCGATGACAAGACGTTCGAGTATCTGGAAGGCCGCCCCATGTCGCCCAAAGGCGAAGCGTGGGACAAGGCCGTTGCTTTCTGGCGCGGGCTGAAATCGGACGCGGGCGCCGTGTTCGACCGTGAAGTGACGGTCGATGGCTCCGAAATCGTGCCGCTTGTCACCTGGGGCACGAGCCCCGAGGACGTGGTGCCGGTGACGGGCGCTGTGCCCACACTCGCGAGCTTCGAAGACGAGAACAAGCGCGACGCGGCTGAAAAGGCACTCGCATACATGGGCCTCAGCGAAGGCCAGCCCATGACCGACGTGAAGGTGGACCGCGTGTTCATCGGCTCCTGCACCAACAGCCGGATCGAGGATCTGCGCGCCGCCGCTGCCGTCATCAAGGGCCGCAAGCTCGCGGGCCATGTGATCGAGGCGATCGTGGTGCCGGGTTCGGGCCTTGTGAAGGAACAGGCCGAGGCCGAGGGCCTTGACCGTGTGTTCACCGACGCCGGCTTCCAGTGGCGCGATCCGGGCTGCAGCATGTGTCTTGGCATGAACCCCGACAAGGCCGGGCCGGGCGAGCGGGTGGCTTCCACCTCGAACCGCAACTTTGTGGGCCGTCAGGGGCCGGGTGCGCGCACGCATCTTGTCAGCCCCGCGATGGCGGCGGCGGCAGGCATTGCCGGCCACTTTGTCGACGTCCGCAAGTTTTAAGGGAAGGGAGAAGATTCATGCGCGCTTTCACCAAAGTCACCGCCAAGGCTGTGCCCTTCCCGCGGATGAATGTGGATACGGATATCATCATTCCGGCCAAACACCTGAAAACGATCACGCGTTCAGGCCTTGGCAAGCATGCGTTTGAAACCGTTCGCTACCGGGCGGACGGCAGCCATATCGCCGATAACGTGTTCGATGCCCCGAAATATGCGGGCAGCGAAATCCTGATCGCCGGCCGCAACTTCGGTTGCGGGTCAAGCCGCGAACATGCCCCGTGGGCGCTTGCCGACATGGGCTTCCGTGTGGTGATTGCACCGGGCTTTGCCGACATTTTCGCCGGCAACTGCATCAAGAACGGCCTGCTGACCGTGACGCTGAAGCAGGAAGAAGTCGACGCGCTTGTGCTGGCGGCCGAAGGCGGCGTGGCGATCACGGTGGACCTTGAAGACCAGACCGTGACGGCAGGCAACGCCCATTACGCGTTCGAATTTAACCCGGTGCACAAGAAAATGCTGCTTGAGGGGCTGGATGAAATCGGCCAGACGCTGGCAGCAAGCCCGGCTATCAAGTCCTATGAGGCCAAACAGGCCGCGAAGACGCCCTGGCTGTTTGGAGGGAATGCCTGATGACGACTTTCAATCTGCTGCTGCTGCCCGGCGATGGCATCGGCCCTGAAATCATGGACCAGGCCCGCCGCGTGCTCGATTGGGCGGCGTCCGCCTATGGCGTGACCTTCAATGTGAGCGAAGACCTGATCGGCGGTTGTGCCTACGAGAAATACGGCGTGCCGCTCGCGGATGAAACCCTTTCCAAGGCGAAGGCCTCGGATGCGGTCGTCATGGGCTCGGTCGGCGGGCCGCAGTGGGACGGCAAGGTTGCTTACGACAAGCGCCCCGAAGCCGGCCTGTTGAAGCTCCGCAAGGAACTTGATGTATTCGCCAACCTGCGCTCTGCCATCTGCTTCGATGCGCTCGCCGATGCCTCCAGCCTGAAGCGCGATCTGGTCGCGGGCCTTGATATCCTTTTCGTGCGCGAGCTTTCAAGCGGCGTGTATTTCGGCTCCCCCCGCGGGATCGAGGCCCTGCCGGAAGGTGGCCGTGTGGGTATCAATACCCAGCGCTATACCGACAAAGAGATCATCCGAGTGGCTCGCGTGGCGTTCGAAATGGCCCGCAAGCGCGGCAGCCGTGTGGCGTCGGCCGACAAGGCGAATGTGATGGAATCCGGCGTGCTGTGGCGCGAAGAAGTGACCAAGCTGCGCGACGCTGAATATCCCGATGTGGCGCTTGAGCATGTGCTGGCTGACAACTGCGCCATGCAGCTTGTCCGCGCGCCCAAGCAATATGACATCATCCTCACCGATAACCTGTTCGGCGATATCCTTTCGGATGCGGCCGCGATGCTTACGGGCTCGCTCGGCATGCTGCCGTCTGCGTCGCTCGGGGACGGTGGTCCGGGCCTTTACGAGCCCGTGCATGGCTCGGCCCCCGATATCGCGGGCAAAGGTGTGGCCAACCCCATCGCCATGATCCTGTCGATGGCGATGGCGCTGCGCTATTCGCTCGGCCTTGGCGAGGCCGCCGACCGGATTGAGAAAGCCGTGGACGGCGCCCTCAATGCAGGCTTCCGCACCGGCGATATCATGAGCGAGGGCATGACCCGTGTCGGCACCAAAGGCATGGGCGACGCTATCCTCGCCGAGCTTCAGAAAAACTGAACAACTTCCCAAACGACCCACTATGGAGAAATAAAATGGGTTTTCGTGTCGCAGTCGTAGGCGCAACCGGCAATGTCGGGCGCGAAATGCTGAATATCTTGGCGGAGCGGGACTTCCCGGCCACCGAGATTATCGCCATTGCGTCGCGAAAATCGATTGGCCAGACCGTGGGTTATGGCGACAAGGAACTGAAGGTGGTCGCCCTTGATACCTTCGATTTCAAAGGCGTCGATATCGCGCTCTTCTCCGCTGGCGGTTCGGTTTCCAAGGAATATGGCCCGAAGGCGGCTGCAGCCGGTGCCGTTGTCATCGACAACAGCTCGCATTTCCGCATGGATCCCGATGTGCCGCTCGTGGTGCCCGAGGTGAACCCGCACGCACTGGCCGGTTACAAGAAGAAGAACATCATCGCCAACCCCAACTGCTCGACCGCGCAGATGCTGGTGGCGCTGAAGCCCCTGCATGACGCCGCCAAGATCAAGCGCGTTGTTGTGTCCACTTACCAGTCGGTATCGGGTGCAGGCAACGAGGCGATGGACGAACTGTTCACCCAGACGCGGGCGATTTTCGTCAATGACGAGATCAAGCGCGAGAAGTTCACGAAGCAGATCGCCTTCAACGTCATCCCGCATATCGACGTCTTCATGGAAGACGGCAATACGAAGGAAGAATGGAAGATGATCGCCGAAACGCACAAGATGCTGGACCCCGATATCGAGGTCACGGCCACCTGCGTGCGTGTGCCGGTGTTTGTCGGCCATTCGGAATCGCTCAATATCGAGTTCGAGAACCCGATCACCGATGCGCAGGCCCGCAATATCCTGCGCGAGGCTCCGGGTTGCCTCGTGATCGACAAGCGCGAAGACGGCGGCTACATCACCCCCGTTGAGTGCGTTGGCGACTATGCAACCTTCATCTCGCGCATCCGCAAGGACCCGACCGTGAAACACGGCCTCAACATGTGGGTCGTGTCGGATAACCTCAGGAAGGGCGCTGCGCTCAATGCGGTGCAGATTGCAGAAAGCCTCGTAAATCAGGGTCTCCTGAAGGCCGCTGCATAAGACGCACCGAAAAGATTTCATGAGAAGGGGGCCGCATGGCCCCCTTTTTCGTCAGATGAAACTGTCCTCATCCGACGATGGCGCCTTGCCCGGCTGGAAGATGATGGCGGCGGATGTGCCAACGCCTTTTTCACTGTCGATCACGATGCGCGCGCCCTGGCGTTCTGCAAACAGGAAGCTCAGCGGCAGGCCGAGGCCCGAGCCGTCGCTATGGACGCTATAGGCGGTGTCGAGGGCGCCGATGGGCGTTGTCACCTGCTTCAGCTCCTCCGCCGTCATGCCGACGCCTGTATCGCGCACAATGAGCGCCACCTCGCCGCCGGGGCGTTCCTCAAGGTCGATCCTGACCTCGCCCTTGTTGGTGTATTTGATGGCATTCGACACCAGCACCAGCACCGCTTTGCGGGTCATTTCCATGTCGCCGAGCGCCCACAGCGGTTCGCCGCGTTCGCTGCCGGGGAAATCCAGATGCCGGGACGCCGCTTGTTCCAGCATGATGCGGCGCGCGGCGCGGGCCACCTCGCTGAGGTCGAAGCTTTCCTGCTTGGCCACGCCGCTTGAAAGGTCGAGGGTCGAAAGATCGAGAATGTCGCTGATCAGCGCCAGCAGCTGTTCACCGGTCTGCGCGATTTCGAGCGCGAATTCATGGATTTCCTCGGGCGGCAGTTCGTGCCCCTTCAGGAGGCTGGCGTAACCGATGATGGCGCTTAAGGGGTTGCGGATTTCGCGGCTGATATTGGCCATGAAGATCGACTTGGCCTGGTTGGTGAAGCGCTCGTTCTGCAACGCAAGCTCCAGCCGGGCGAGCTGTTCGAGCTGCCGGACTTCCTCGATGAAGCGCAGACCGAGCGATTTGACGGCATCGACGAGCATCTTGTGTGTGGCGGGTTTGGCCGTCAGCGCGATGATGTAACCGAGAGGCTGGTAGTCGGCATCTTCAAGCGAAAGATAGACGCTGTCGGCAGCTTCCCATGTTGCAAGCTTCTCGGTCGTGACCATATAGCGGCAGTCGGCTTCCCTCGGCAGGGTGCGGAACTTGATCGGATCGGTGGCACCGTCGCGGTCCACGGCGGCAAGGCTGACGGCTAGTTCATCCGCCGCGCGGGCCGGGGGCATCAGCACCACAAGGCGCGCGTCAACGGCCTTGCCGATAGCGCCAAGGGCTGCTGTCATATAGCTCATGCCGCCAAGGTCTGATAAAGAGGCAACCAAGCTGTCACCCGTTTCCCTGTTGCTGCTGATCGGGGCGATGAAGGTCATGAGATACGCCGGAATTCATATGATTCTGTCATCCATGTATGACAGAAGTATCGTTCAGATCGGCAGAAATGCCTACAAGAAAAAATTCAATCAGGGATGGTTGATCGAGTAATTCCAAAGAATTAGCAATATTCAACCAGACGAAGTCGGAAGATTGCAACTATGACACCTGAAACGAGAATCCCGGTCGCGCCGCTTTTCATGCCCGCTTCTAACGCCCGCGCGATCGAGAAGGCGCGGGGACTGTCGGCAGACGCCATCATCCTTGATCTCGAGGACGCCGTAAGCCCCGATGCCAAGGCGATTGCCCGCGAACAGGCGGTGGCGGCTGTTCGCGAAGGGGGCTTCGGCGACAGGCTTGTAGCGATCCGCATCAATGCGCTTGATACCCCGTGGGGCGGAGAGGACCTCGCTGCCGTGATCGAGGCCGGCGCTCGGCATCTGGTTGTGCCGAAGGTGGAAACGGCGGCTGCGATGGCCGATCTCACCGTGCGACTTGATGTCGCACAATCGCCTGCCCGCGTTTGGGCGATGATCGAAACACCGAAGGGCGTGCTGGCCGCTGTCGCCATTGCTGCCGCCTCGCCGCGCCTTGCCGGATTGATCCTCGGGGCCAATGATCTGGTGAAGGAGATGCGGGCGCGGCATGTGGCGGGGCGGGCGCCGCTCCTCTATGCCATGGGGCAGGTGGTGACGGCTGCACGGGCCGCCGGGATCGGCGTGATCGATGCGGTTTACGCCGATTTCCGCGATGAAGCCGGCTTTTCTGCCGAATGCCGGCAGGCGCTGGAGTTCGGCTTCGATGGCAAATCGCTTATCCATCCCGCGCAGACCCCGCTGCTTCTGCAGGCATTTTCACCGTCTGCTGACGAGCTGCAGGCAGCGAAAGAGCTTGTCGAAATTTTCGAACGCGCCGCAGTGGAAGGCAAGGGCGTTGCCGTGCATAATGGCCGCATGATCGAAGCCCTGCATGTGGAGGAGGCACGACGCGTTCTTGCGCGCGGCGGGCTCGCTGGGGTAACTCCGCGTTAACCACTGGTGTGCAGGATGCGGGCTCTCGCCCGTACTGTGATTCTACACATACTTGGCAATGTTTTTGGGGAACATTCAATGGATCATCATCCTATCCAGCCGACCAATATCGAGCATCGTTTCGGCGATGACGAAATCATCGTTTCCAAAACCGACCCGCGCGGCTGGATCACCTATGCCAACGACATTTTCTGCAAGATTTCGGGCTTCCGTGAAGACGAGATGATCGGCAAGCCGCACAGCCTGATCCGCCATCCGGACATGCCGCGGACGGTCTTCAAACTGCTGTGGGAAACGCTGAAATCGAAGCGCGAGATTTTCGCCTTTGTGAAAAATATCGCCAAGGACGGTGGCTATTACTGGGTGTTTGCCCATGTGACCCCGACGCTGGATCAGAACGGCGAGATCATCGGCTATCACTCAAACCGCCGGGTACCGTCGAAAAAGGCGGTCGCGCAGATTTCCAAAATCTATGAAGCGCTTCTGGCGGAAGAGAAGCGCCACGGCGACCCCAAGGCAGGGCTCGCAGCCGGTGAAGCGCTGCTGGTGAAGACGCTTGCGGATGCGGGTGTCACTTATGACGAATTTGTCTGGTCGCTGCAGGAGTAGAGGAAGATGATCGGTTTTCTGAAAGACAAGACTGTAGCGAGCGCCCCGAAATATGATCCGGCCTATGTGCGGGATCTGGAAGACAAGCTCGCGGACTATGAACGGGCCTTCAACGCCATTGCGGCCGTCTCCGGTCGCTTCAGTCAGGGCGACAGCGAGGCCCGCATCATCGGCTGGCAGAGCCACGGCCCCCATGCCGAGGTGCTGCGCGACCTCAACCATATGCTCGACCTGACGGACGCCTATGTGCGTGAAAGCGCGGCGGCCCTCGATGCGGCGGTTGAAGGACGTTATCACCGCAAGTTCCTGACCACCGGCATGCGCGGCGCGTTCGGCCGGGGGGCTGCCATCATCAACCGGGCCGCAGCCCGCATGCAACAGATGGAAGCGGAGGAGCAGGCTGGCCGCGAGACGCTGGCACAGGAATTCCACGCCCATGTGATGGGGGTCGTCTCCACGCTGAAGGCATCTGTCGCGCAGCTGGATGCAACTGCAAGCGCCCTGAAGGAAGACGCCCAGACAACGAGCGGCCTTGCGGTTGCGATGGCGGCGGCGTCCGAGCAGGCGTCGGCCAATGTGCAGACGGTGGCGGAAGCGACCGAACAGCTTTCGGGCTCGATCACCGAGATCAACCGTCAGGTCGCCGAGACGAACGGCGCCGCCGAACAGGCCGTGACCGCCTCGCGTGCTGCGACCGAAGCCGTGACCCGGCTGGCGGCAGCAGCTGAAAAGATCGGCGGCGTGCTGACCTTCATCCGCAAGATTGCCGACCAGACCAACCTTCTGGCGCTGAATGCCACCATCGAGGCGGCGCGTGCAGGCGAGGCCGGCAAGGGCTTTGCCGTTGTGGCGAACGAGGTGAAGAACCTCGCGAACCAGACGGCCCAGGCGACGATGGAAATCACCGCCGAGGTTGCCGCGATGCAGACCGCATCAGACGAAACCGCCGAAGCCATCCGCACCATCGACACCCGCATCGCCAACGTGGGCACAAGTGCACGTACCATCGCGAGCGCGGTGGATGAGCAGACCGTGGTGGCCGGCGAGATATCGAACAACGTGCGCGAAGCGGCGCAGGGCACGCAGGAAGTTTCCCACAATGTGGCAAGCGTGAGCACGGCTTCCGCGAAAACCGAGCGCGGCGCCAGTGAGGTTGGCCTGGCGGCGGAAAGCCTGTCGGCCGAAGCCGAAACGCTCAGCGAGCGGGTCGAGATATTCCTGAAAGAACTGCGCGGCGCCTGAGGCACCGGGCAGATTTTTGAATTCAGATGACTGGCGGGGCTCAGCGCCCCGCCGCCACCCCGCCAATGTGGCGGGCGAGGAAGGCTTCCATAGCATTCAGGGTCATGAGCCGCGCTTCCGCTGATTCCAGAAAATGATCGCCGGAATCCATCTCCACGAACTCGACCGACTTGTGCAGGCTTTTCAACTTGCTGTTCATGGCGCGGCCATGGTCAAACGGCACGACCGGATCGTCCTTCGCGTGAATGAGCAGGATCGGCGCGTTGATCTCGCCAGCACGGTGCACCGGCGAGATGTCTTCCTTATTCATCCCTTCGGGGATGATTTTCTTTACCCGGAATTTCCCGCCGATGAAGCCCTTGTCGGCTTCGATCATGCGCGGAATATCGGCCACCCCGTTGAAACTGATGGCGCAGGCGTAAAGATCCGGTTCGGTAACAGCGCCCATGAGGGCTGCATAGCCGCCGTAGGAGCCACCGGCGATGCAAATGCGCTTGGGATCGGCAAGCCCTTGTTCAATCGCCCACCTGGTGGCGTCGGTCACATCTTCCTGCATTTTGCGGCCCCATTCGTTGTAGCCGGCTTCCATGAAGGCATCCCCGTACCCGGTTGAGCCCCGGAAGTTCGGCTGTAGCACCACATAGCCGCGGTTTGCCATGAATTGCGCCATATAGTGGAAGGAGATGGAGCTGCGTGAATGCGGCCCGCCGTGAGGGAAAACGACCATCGGCAAGTTCTTCGCCTCGCGGTCAGCTGGTTTGGTGACCAGCACCTCGAATTCCAATCCGTCACGGGCGGCGATCTTCTGCACCTCGATATCGGTCAGCGCAGCGGGGTCGATATTCCGGATGCGGGTGATTGGCGCCAGCTGCTTCGATTTCAGGTCGAGGAGATAGTAGCTGCCCGGATCACGCACGCTGCTGTGCAGGATCAGGAACATCTTCTGGCTGCGCACGATATCGGTGATCTCGTTCAGTCCGTCCGGCAGCAGCTTGTCGATGCTGGCCTTCAGGCCGGCAATCTGCTTGTCGATATAGTGAACCCGCCCGCCGTCCGGGTCGTTATAACGATAGCCGATGATGGCGTCGGTTTCGGGGTCGCGCTTCAGGCCGGTCACATCGCCTTCCTCTGGCGCAAAAAGGGTTTCGACGATTTGCCCCATGGGAATGTTGTAGGTGACAAGCGTATGGTTGCCGTCCTCCTGCAGATGCAGGGCATAGGCGACCTTGGGATTCTCGGTGAAGGCTAGAAGTTCGATCTCGCCGCTCGCCATCATGCCCGAATCCTGAATGTCGCCAAGGCGGTCGGTATCCGGGTCTTTGTAGACGATATGGAATTCGGTGCGGTCGTAACCCCAGCCGATGCGGGGCTCGTGGTTCTGGTCTGTCATCCACTGCTGAATGCCGTGCATGCCATCGCTGATCACGCTGAACTGGCCGTTCTTCACCTTCACTTTGCGGATTTCGTACTTGCCGTTCATCTCGGGGTCGAGGGTGGTCATAATATGATCGGGGTCATCCGGCAGCATGTCGATCACCCGGTCCTTGAACTGGGCGCGCGAGGACGTGAGGCCTTCGTCTTTCTCACGTTTGCTGGGGCGCGCCATGCTCATGAATTTCGAGCCCTTCTTGCGGTTCAGGCTGAACATGTCCGTGCGGGTGAATTCTTCACCGCGGATGCGGTCGGTGAAGCGATAGGCGATGAGAAGCGTCTCATTGTTGGCCCAGTCTATCCAGGAAATGTCGGCGGTAATCCGCCCCTGATCGATCGGCGGCAGGACCACAAGCGTCTCGGGGCTCGTGTCACCGATCGGATGCATGAACACATGCTGGCGCCCGTTGATAGGCGAGACATAGGCGACATAGTCGCCGCCGGGTGAAAGGTTGAAATGCTGCGCAGATGGCAATTCTGCGAAACGCTCAACCGGAATCAGGGCTGGGACTGCATCGGCAGCGCTAGCCTGGGAAAGGCCCGCGAGTGCGGCTGCGAGGATGGTGCTTCTGGCAAATGTGCCAAACACGGCATGGGACGATTTCATAAAGTCTCCGAATGTATAAATTGGGATCAGGACGCCGGGGCGCCCAAATGTGTTTTCAGGAACGCCTCCATCGCGGTCAGCGTGGTGAGGCGGGCCTCGGCGGTATCGAGATAATGGTCACCGGATTTCAGTTCGACGAACTCGACAGGTTTGCCGAGCGACTTGAGCTTCGAATACATGCCCTTGCCCTGGTCGAAACGGACGACCGGATCGTCCTTGGCATGGATGATCAGCACGGGGGCCGAAACTTCCCCGGCGCGGTCGACCGGCGAGATATCCTCCGCCTTGCGGCCTTCGGGGATGATCTTCTTGTTCCACTCGCGGCCACCCAGGAAGTAACGGTCGAACCGCAGCATGCCGGGGATGTCGGCCACACCGTTGAAGCTGACGGCGCAGGCATACATGCCGGGTGCCGCGATGGTGCCCATGAGGGCCGCATAACCGCCGTAGGAACCGCCGACGATGCAGATGCGCTTGGGGTCTGCGATACCCTCATTGATCGCCCATTTTGTGGCGTCGGTCACGTCATCCTGCATCTTGCCGCCCCATTCGTTGAAGCCGGCTTCCATGAACTGTTTGCCATAACCGGTGGAGCCGCGGAAATCGGGCTCAAGCACCGCATAGCCGCGGTTGGCAAAAAACTGGCGCTGATACTGGAAGCCGCCGGGGGTGCGCGAATGCGGGCCGCCGTGCGGCATCACGATGAGCGGCAGGTTTTCAGCCTTGCGGCCGACCGGCAGGGTCAGCATGGCCTCGAACTCGAGCCCGTCGCGGGCGGTCACGGTGTAGCTGACAGTTTCGGCCATGGTTTCCGGGACGAAGTCGCGACGGTTGATTTCGGGCGTAAGCGTCTTGGCTTTCAGGTCGAGGATATAATAGGTGCCGTCGTTGCGCTCATTGCTGTGCAGGATGAAAAACTGGTTCCGCGCGGGCACAAAATCGACGATCCGGTTATGACCGTTCGGCAGCAGCTGATCGATCCGCGCTTTCAGTTTGTTCAGGAAGGGGTCGGTATAGAAGGTGTCGCCCCCATCTTCATCAATGTAGGTATAGCCGATGACGGCATCATTGACCGGGTGGCGGCGCAGGCCGGTAGCCGTGGCGCCCTCGCGCTCGAACAATATGCTTTTCACCTTGCCGTTCAGCACATCGAACGTCACCAGCCGCTTGGCCGTATCGCTGATGGTTTCAAGGGCATAGACAATGCGCGGATCCTCGGTGAAGCCGATCGGGTCGATCCGCTCGGCATCAAGCCATTCGGTGTCCGTCAGGTCGATGAACTTGCCGGTTTCGGGGCTGCGGTACACCGTCTTGCTGTTGGAATACTGGTCAAACCCCCAGCCGAGTCGGGGTTCGTGATTGGCGTCCACGAGCCAGTTCTGAATGTCGCTGCGACCTTCCGTGATCACGGAATATTTGCCGTTGCGGACATTCACCTTGCGGATTTCGGCGCTGCCATCGCGGTCGGCATCGATAGCCTGCAGAACGAAGTCCGGCTCGTCCGGCAATTGATCTATAATGTCATCCTTGAACTGGGCGGGCGAAGCCTTGTATCCCTGTTGCCGCTGCTCGCGGGTTGGCTTTGCCATGTCCACCCATTCCATCTTGCCTTCGCGTGGTACGCTGAACATGGCGGTGCGGACATAGCGCCTGAAGGCATCGTCGTTCGTGAAACGGTAGGAAACAAACAGCCGCTCATTGTTGGCCCAGCCAATCCAGCTCACGTCGGCGGTCAGCCGGCCTTCGTCAATCGGCGGCAGGATGACCATCTTATTGAAATCCTTTTCTCCCAGCCGGTGCATTATCACATGCTGGCGACCGTCAAGCGGCGAGACATAGGCGATGAATTCCCCGTCCGGCGAGACGGTCAGCTGGTTCACGCGGGCGAGGGCGGCAAACTGCTCCACCGGATAAAGGGGCGGCGGTGCGATTGTCTCATCGGCAAGGGCTGGCAGGGAAAGGGCGAAGGCAAGGGCCAGGGGCCGCAGATAGTGGCGCATAGAAGATGAAATCCATGAATACAATTTTATCGATCGAAGCTACCAACCAAAGTTTCAATGCGCAATCGTTTGGGTTGTGAAAATTTCGCGTCACCCGAAGCGTGGCGAAAGTTGGGCGTTTGTTGAATATCCGCCTTGCGGAACAAGGCAGCGCGGCGTTAAAAGGGGCGTCGGACGATGACGGGCCCGGATCGAGGGCCGTGCCCGCCTCAACATTGTATTTCTTCTAGGGGATTTCTCATGGCACAGGCGAACCGCCCGCTTTCTCCCCACCTGCAGGTTTACCGCTGGAGCGCCGCGATGGCAGCCTCCATCCTTCACCGTGCGACCGGTTCGGCGCTCGCGGTGGGGGCGGTCATCCTTGTCTGGTGGCTCATGGCTCTGGCTTCGGGGCCCGACAGCTTCGAAACCGTGATGACCTGTCTGGCGAGCCCTCTGGGACGTTTCGTGCTTTTCGGCCTCACATGGGCCCTGATGCAGCATTTTGCATCCGGTGTCCGGCATCTGATCATGGACAGCGGCCGTATGTATAGCCTGAAGGTCAATGCGGCCTCGGCCAAATTTACCTTCGTGTTCTCTGCCGTCGCCACGGTCGTGATCTGGGCGATGGGCTACCGCATGTTGGGGATGATCTGATCATGAGCGATTTCAAAGCCCCCCTCGCCAAGGTCCGCGGCCTTGGCTCCGCCAAAGAGGGCACCCATCACTGGTGGGTGCAACGCATGAGCGGTGTAGCCAACATTCCGCTGACGCTGTTTGTCGTCACTTCCTTCATCGGCAACGCAGGCAAGCCCTATGCTGACTGGGTGGCGTGGCTGCAACAGCCGCTCGTCGCCGTGCTGATGCTGCTCTTCGTGCTGAACGTGACGTGGCACCTGCGCCTCGGCCTTCAGGTCTTCGTCGAAGACTATGTCCACACGAAGATGAACAAGATTATCGTGATGACGGCAATCACCTTCGGCACGGTCCTGCTCGCGGCGCTTGGCGCCTTTTCCATTCTCAAGATCGCCTTTGGGGGATAAGTGATGTCCAAGGCCTATCCCATTACCCTTCATACCTATGATGCCGTTGTTGTCGGCGCCGGTGGCTCGGGCCTCCGCGCGACCATGGGCCTCGCTGAAAGCGGGCTCAAGACGGCGTGCATCACCAAGGTTTTCCCCACCCGTTCGCATACCGTGGCAGCGCAAGGCGGCATTGCCGCATCGCTCGGCAACATGGGCGACGACTGCTGGCAGTGGCATATGTATGACACCGTCAAGGGCTCCGACTGGCTCGGTGACCAGGACGCGATCGAATATATGGTCCGTGAGGCTCCGGCAGCGGTTTACGAACTGGAACACTATGGTGTGCCGTTCAGCCGCACCGAGGAGGGCAAGATCTACCAGCGCCCGTTCGGTGGCATGACCACGAAATTCGGTGAAGGCCCGGCGGCCCAGCGCACCTGTGCTGCCGCCGACCGTACCGGCCACGCCATGCTGCACGCGCTTTATCAGCAGTCGCTGAAATACGACAGCGACTTCTATATCGAATATTTCGCCATCGACCTGATCATGGAAGGCGGCGAATGCCGCGGCGTGATTGCCATGAATATGGAAGACGGCTCGATCCATGCCTTCCGTGCGCAGGCAACCGTTCTGGCGACGGGCGGTTATGGCCGTGCCTATTTCTCGGCAACCAGCGCCCACACCTGCACCGGTGACGGCGGCGGTATGGTACTGCGCGCCGGTCTTGCGCTGCAGGATCTGGAGTTCGTCCAGTTCCACCCGACCGGTATCTACGGCGCTGGCGTGCTGATCACCGAGGGTGCCCGCGGTGAAGGCGGCATTCTTCGCAACTCCGAAGGTGAGCGTTTCATGGAACGCTATGCCCCGTCGGCGAAGGATCTGGCTTCGCGCGATGTGGTTTCGCGCTCGATCTCGAACGAGATCCGCGAAGGCCGCGGCGTTGGTGCCAACAAGGATCACATGTTCCTGCACCTTGAGCACCTGCCGGCCGATGTGCTGCACAAGCGCCTGCCGGGCATTTCGGAATCCGCGAAAATCTTCGCGGGCGTCGATGTGACCAAGGAGCCGATCCCGATCCTGCCGACCGTCCACTATAATATGGGCGGTATCCCGACCAATTATCATGGCGAGGTCATCAACCCGACGAAGGACAATCCGGACGCTGTTGTGCCCGGCCTCTTTGCAGTTGGTGAAGCGGCATGCGTGTCGGTGCATGGGGCCAACCGCCTGGGTTCCAACTCGCTCATTGACCTTGTGGTGTTCGGCCGCGCCGTCGGCAAACGGGTGCCCGAGATCGTCAAGCCGGGTGCGACCCAGAAGGCTCTCAGCGAAGGCTATGCCGAGATGGCGCTCAGCCGCCTCGACGCCGCTCGCTACGCATCGGGCTCGACCCCGACCGCCGAGATGCGCCTGAAGATGCAGCGCACCATGCAGAACAACTGCGCGGTGTTCCGCACCAAGGAAGTCCTTGAGGAAGGCGTGAAGCTGATCGACGATGTGGCCGCCGGCATGGGCGACCTGAAGACCAGCGACCGTAGCCTTGTCTGGAACAGCGACCTCATTGAGACGCTGGAACTGCAGAACCTGATCGGCCAGGCCGTGCTGACCATGCATTCGGCTGAAAACCGCAAGGAAAGCCGCGGTGCCCACATGCACGAGGACTTCCCTGACCGCGACGACAAGAACTGGATGAAGCACACCGTTTGCTGGTTCGACGGCAACAAGGTGACGCTTGGCGATCGCCCGGTCCATGATTTCACGCTTACCGAGGAAATCGGCTATATCAAGCCGAAGGCCCGGGTGTACTAAGGAAGGGATGAAAACAAATGGCTGAATTCTCGCTTCCTGCAAACTCGAAGATCGGCAAGGGCAAAACCGTCAAGGCCGCTGAGGGCGCCAAGAATATCCGCAAGTTCCAGGTTTACCGCTGGAACCCGGACGACGGCGAAAACCCGCGCATGGACACCTACGAGGTGGACATGGACAGCTGCGGCCCGATGGTTCTTGATGCCCTTATCAAGATCAAGAACGAGATGGACAGCACGCTGACCTTCCGGCGTTCATGCCGCGAGGGTGTGTGTGGGTCCTGCGCGATGAATATCGACGGCAAGAACACGCTGGCCTGCACCCGCGCCATCGAGGACGTGAAGGGCGATGTGAAAATCACCCCGCTGCCGCATCTCGAGGTGGTGAAGGATCTGGTACCGGACCTGACCAACTTCTATGCGCAGTACGCCTCGATCAAGCCGTGGATGCAGACGCAATCGACGACGCCGGAGAAAGAGCGCCTGCAATCGGTGGAAGACCGCGAAAAGCTCGACGGTCTTTACGAATGTATCCTTTGCGCCTGCTGCTCGACCTCCTGCCCGAGCTACTGGTGGAACGGCGACAAATATCTGGGCCCCGCTATCCTCCTGCAGGCTTACCGCTGGATCATCGACAGCCGCGACGAAGCCACCGGCGACCGCCTCGACAACCTTGAGGATCCGTTCCGGCTTTATCGCTGCCACACCATCATGAACTGCGCGAACGCCTGCCCGAAGGGACTGAACCCCGCCAAGGCCATCGCCGAAATCAAAAAGATGATGGTGGAACGCAAGGGCTGATCTCGGCCTTTCATCAACCGGATCAAAGGGCTGGCTTTCGCCGGCCCTTTTTCTTTGTGTCGGGCCAGGCCGGAAGCCTTCTGGCGTTTACGCTTATTCAATAAATTTTTAGGATTTTTTAAGGGTTGGCGCGGATAAAGGCGCCAGGGATCGGGCAGACAGGCACTGCCCCTGTGTTTTGAAGTGTGGTGCCGATTGATGAAGTGGGGAAATTCGAACATGGCTGCGGGGCTCGCGGCCCTGCTGCTGTCGCCGCTGGCATTCGTGCCCGCCGCGCAGGCCGAGCCCTTGCGGGTCGGCCTGATCGACAGCACCATCTATGACGATGCGATTGTCGCCATCGTCAAGGAAGCCGGGTTCGAAGCCGAAATCATCCATGAGACCGTTGATATATTGCGTGAGCAGTTTGTGCGCGGCGAACTGGATATGGATTGCTGTTCCATCCCCGAATGGCGCACCCGGGCCGACGAAGCCGAAGTCCAGCTTTTCAGCGACCATTTCTTCGTAGCGGCCGATCACCTGATCCTTGGCCCTAATGTGAAGAAGCCCGCAGAAGGCGCACCCCTCAATCTCGAGGGGCTGCGGTTCGCCGCGGTGAAGGGTTTCAACTATACGCTCGATGACCAGATCCGCCTGCGGGTGCCGGTCGACACGATCGAGGATGCGTTTGCCGCACTTGCCGATGGCCGGGCGGACGTGACCGTGTTCGGCGTGCAGGAATTTTTCCGGATGCAGGCGGCCAACCGGTTGCCGGTAGTCCTTGGCCCGGTCACCCAGCGTTATGGCCTGCGCATCCGGGTGCACAAGGATCATGCGGACCAGTTGCCGCAGCTCAATGCCGCCATCGCCCGCATGAAATCGGACGGGCGGATCGATGCGCTGATCGGCACGGCCTTGCGCGCGAGCAAGGCGCACTAGGCAGCGGCGTCACGGGCTGAGGAAGCGCTCGCGCAGCTTCTCGCGCCGGGTATCATCCAGCCCGAGGGCGGTTAGCAGATAACCATCCACCGAGCCGAAGCTCTGCTCCATCGCATGCCAGGCCCGCATCAGCCAGTCGGCCTCCACCCCCACAAGCGGGCGCAGCGCGCGCGGCGCCACGCGGTGGCCGGATTTCGCGAAGATATAATCGGACATGCGTTCTGTGGCGGCGTCGCGGTCCACCGCACTGTTGGTCAGAACGAAATCCTCGATCACTTCATCCTCGTCCACGCCAAGGGCGGTGAGGACAAGCGCGCAGCCGATGCCGGTGCGGTCCTTGCCGGCGGTGCAATGGATGAGGGCGGCATTGCCCTGATGATCGTCGATCAGCACATCCATCATGCGCTTCAGGCCGGATGCGTTGGCAATCGGGATCGTCTCGAACGCCGCGCGGAAGCCTTCGTCCAGCTCGTGCGCCGGAAACACGCTGCCGGCGGTAAGGCTGTCGAAAAGTTCCTTGATGCGGGCCGCCACATTGCCGCCGATGGGCACGGCGTGATAGCGCGGCGTCCACATGCAGGGCCAGTGGACGGGATGGCGCACCTTTTCGTGGTCGGTACGGAAATCGATCACGGTCTCGATATCCCGCACGCACATTTCGGTGCCGCATTCCTCGGTCATGTCAGCAAGGTGGCCGGACCGGAACAGCGTACCCCAGCGGGTCTGGCGGCCGTCCGATGTGTGGTATCCGCCAAGGTCGCGCAAATTCTTCACGCCGGTCAGCGGGATCAGTCGTCTCGGGAGGTCTAGGCTTTCTGGCATCTTTTCTTTCCTGTTCTGGCTCCAGTGTGGAAGCGGGGCAGGGGGCTGTCAACAGGGCGGGCCCTGCGGGCCGCATACCGCGCTTTGGCGTTGCTGGCGGCTTTCGGCGCATGCTAGGACACAGGAAAGACGATGAGACTCGGGGAGCCCGTGTGTGACAGCCAGTTTCGACCCTTCAGGGCCAACCGCCCGCTATCAGGCCCTGCAGGCGGCAGGCGAGATCAGACCGGATGGCGATCAGGCGCGGGTGGTGGCGCGGCTGGAACGGCTGTGGCGCGAACTGAAGGACTATCCCGAGCTTTCGGGGCATGCCGCCGGCCTCAGTGTGCGGTCATGGCGGCTTTCCACGCTTTTCAGCTGGGGCAATAACGAGAAAAAGGTGCCGCGCGGGCTTTACCTTTATGGCGGTGTCGGGCGCGGCAAATCCATGCTGATGGACCTGTTCTATGAGACCGCCCCGGTGAAAGCCAAGAAGCGGGTCCATTTCCACGAATTCATGCTGGATATCCATGCGCGGCTCA
This sequence comes from Pseudokordiimonas caeni, assembly GCF_026719705.1. Taxonomy (GTDB): domain Bacteria; phylum Pseudomonadota; class Alphaproteobacteria; order Sphingomonadales; family Kordiimonadaceae; genus Gimibacter; species Gimibacter caeni. The sequence goes on from NZ_JAPPRR010000003.1 coordinate 159,113, forward strand.
ATGCCTGGCGCCAGATGAGCCCGGCCGAACGGCTGAAGATGGGCGCACGCGCCACTGAAGACGACCCGATCCCGCCGATTGCCCGCCAGATCGCCTATGAGGCGACGCTCCTGTGCTTCGATGAAATGCAGGTGACCGATATTGCCGACGCCATGGTCCTGTCGCGCCTTTTTGAAGGCCTGATGTCGCGCGGCGTGGTGATCGTGGCGACCTCCAACCGCCCGCCGAAGGACCTGTATAAAGATGGCCTCAACCGCCAGCTCTTTCTGCCTTTCATCGCGCGGCTTGAGGCCGAGTTTGACGTGATGACACTCGATGGTCCTGTCGATTACCGGCTGGACCGCATGAAGGGTGTGGAGACCTATCTGGTGCCCGTTGATCAGGAAACCACCGACCGGCTCTCGGCCGCCTTCTTCAAACTGACTGACCGCGACGTATCGGACCGCGACAAGGTGCCGTCCGAGGAACTGACCGTGCTTGGCCGCACAGTTTTCGTGCCGAAGGCGGCGAAGGGCGTGGCGGTTTTCTCCTTCAAGCGGCTGTGCGCCTCGGCGCTTGGCCCTGCCGATTACCTGACCATCGCGCGGCATTATCACACCGTCATCCTGGTCGCGATCCCGAAGCTCGGCCCCGCCAAGCGGAACGAGGCCCGGCGCTTTGTCACGCTCATCGATGCGCTCTATGAGCACGGCGTGAAGCTTCTGTGCAACGCCGAGGTGCCACCCGAAGCGCTTTATACCGAAGGCGACGGCGCCTTTGAATTCGAGCGCACCGTATCGCGCCTCATGGAAATGCAATCCGAAGACTATCTCGCCCGCGGCCACGGCGTGCCGGAGGCGCAGGGCTGAACGCAAGGCAGTGCCGCAGATTCATCTGTGGTTGTGATTTCCGCTCGCGAGATGAAGCACGCATGTCCCAAATCGGGACAGTCATGCCATTGCATGCCATGAAAATTCCGCCGAAATTATGCAGACGGGGCCTACAGTTAAAACTTCATTAAAATTCGATTGACCGATACGCCCCCTGCGTGTGCAAATCACCCGGTGTGCGTCATGGTGGTGTTGCCACGGCGCTTTTTTTCAAGAATCCATTTCGGGGGTCTTCATGTCTGTTCTGAAGAAAGCCATCGCTGCGGTGCTGGTCGCAACGGGATTAAGCGCGGGAGCGCAGGCAGCCGTTGAGACGTTTGTGTTTCGCGGTGATGTCGATTTTGGCACGTCAGCAATGGCGGAAGCGTTCGGAGTGCATGGCTCAACTCTCGGCCAATTCAGCGCAGTCTTAAAGCTTGATACTGGCCAGACGTTGGCTGACGCGCTCGGTGTCGATCACGTGTATAGAGAAGTTCATGGAGAATTTCTGTACGAGTTCAGGGAGATTTACTACCAGGCAGAATCTTTGACTATGATGATTGGTGGTCTGGATTTCTCTTTTGGAGATGACGAGGTCGTTATATATTTCTTGGACGGCATCCAGGATGGTATTTACGATGTTGGGGATAGTGTAAGCATATGGACGCCGTATCTGAAATATAACAATGGATATCGCAGCGAATACGAAGACCTTTATTTCGGATTTGATTTGAAGTCCGGTTCAAATGAGCATCTTTTTGAGAGTGGCGACGCTGCGGGTATTTACGAGTTTCTCGATGGGGGCTCGATCTCTGACGGATTGTATGGCCACGGGTATGACGATTTGTGGGCAGAGAGTGGAGAACGCACTCGTCTCAATATTACCAACATCACCATGTCCCTCGCCCCCGCCGTCCCCGAACCCGCCACATGGCTCACCCTGATTTTGGGCTTTGGCCTTGCCGGTGTCGCGGTGCGTCGCCGCCGGGTGGTGCTGGCGGCCTGAGGTGGCTTTCACGCGGAATTGATAAGGCCCGCTGCCGATTGGTCCGGTGGCGGGCCTTGTCGTTCCATGCGTCCGGCACATGGCTGACCCCTTAAAAAAGAACGTGCTTTTCGTCCCTCAGGGCTTAGAGTGGTCCGGCTGACTTTGAAACTTGGGACGGAAAGCGGTTTCCCGGTTGCCAGTGCATGCCAAACGCGCTAGGAACCACCCTTATTATTCCCCTGTTTTCAGTGGTATGGCCTCATCCCCAATGGGCCTCACACGCTAAGCTGGAGCATTCTCATGGCACGTAAGAAAATTGCATTGATCGGCGGCGGCCAGATCGGTGGCACCCTCGCGCATCTCGCTGCGCTCAAGGAACTGGGCGATGTTGTCCTGTTCGACATCGTTGAAGGGCTGCCCCAGGGCAAGTCGCTGGACCTCGCGCAGTCGGGTCCGGTTGAAGGCTTCAATGCGAAACTCAAAGGCGCCAATGATTATGCCGACATCAAGGGCGCCGACGTTGTGATCGTCACCGCCGGCGTGCCGCGCAAGCCGGGCATGAGCCGTGACGACCTTCTCGGCATCAACCTGAAGGTCATGAAGTCGGTGGGTGAAGGCATTGCCAAATATGCCCCGAACGCTTTCGTCATCTGCATCACCAACCCCTTGGACGCGATGGTCTGGGCGCTGCAGAAATTCTCCGGCCTGCCGACCCACATGGTCACCGGCATGGCTGGTGTGCTGGATAGCGCCCGCTTCCGCCACTTCCTTGCTGAAGAATTCAATGTGTCGGTTCAGGACGTCACCGCCTTCGTGCTCGGTGGCCACGGCGACACGATGGTCCCGCTCACCCGCTACTCGGCCGTGGCCGGTATCCCGGTGCCGGACCTTATCAAGATGGGCTGGTCCACGCAGGAAAAGATCGACGCGATCGTGCAGCGCACCCGTGACGGCGGCGCCGAGATCGTTGGCCTCCTGAAAACCGGTTCGGCTTTCTATGCGCCGGCCACCAGCGCCATCGAAATGGCGGAAAGCTACCTGAAGGACAAGAAGCGCCTGCTGCCTTGCGCTTCGTTCCTCGCGGGCGAATACGGCCTGAAGGACATGTATGTCGGCGTACCGGTGATCATCGGTGAAGGCGGCATCGAGAAAGTGGTCGAGATCGACCTCCAGGGCGAAGAAAAGACGGGCTTCGATCATTCGGTGAATGCCGTGAAGGGCCTGATGGACGCCTGTAAAGCAATCGATCCGACCCTCGCCTGAGGGCGGGGGCTCCCTTCGAACAGGAGTTGAGGGACAATGAATATCCATGAGTATCAGGCCAAGGGCCTTCTGAAGAAGTTCGGCGCGCCGGTCCTTGATGGCGGTGTTGCCTACACGCCGCACGAAGCGGTGGATGCCGCCAAGAAGCTCGGCGGCCCGGTCTGGGTCGTGAAGGCCCAGATCCACGCAGGCGGCCGCGGCAAGGCTGGCGGCGTGAAGGTCGTCAAGTCGCTCGACGATGTCGAGGCGATGGCCAAGGAACTGATCGGCAAGACGCTGGTGACCCACCAGACCGGCCCCGAGGGCAAGGAAGTCAAGCGGATCTATGTGGAAGACGGTTGCCGCATCAAGAAAGAATATTATCTTTCGCTGCTCGTTGACCGCGCCACCAGCCGCATCGCCATCGTGTCCTCCACCGAAGGCGGGATGGACATCGAGGAAGTGGCCGAGCACACCCCCGAAAAGATCAACACGATCACCATCGATCCGGTTGCCGGCCTGCAGGCTTACCACTGCCGCCGCGTTGCTTACGGCCTCGGCCTTGAAGGCAATGCCGCCAAGGAATGCATCAAGCTCATCTCCAGCATCTACAAGGCTTTTACCGAGCTTGATGCCTCGCTCCTTGAAATCAACCCGCTGGTGCTGACCGAAGACGACAAGATGGTCGTCCTTGATGCCAAAATGTCGTTCGACGGCAACGCGCTTTTCCGCCATCCGGATGTGAAAGAGCTGCGGGACGAGTCGGAAGAGGATCCGAAAGAGATCGAAGCCTCCAAATACGACCTCAACTATGTCAGCCTCGATGGCAACATCGGCTGCATGGTGAACGGCGCAGGCCTCGCGATGGCCACCATGGACATCATCAAGCTGAAGGGCGGCGAACCCGCGAACTTCCTTGATGTGGGCGGTGGCGCCACCAAAGAGCGCGTGACCGAAGCTTTCAAGATCATCCTGTCGGATCCGAACGTTGAAGGCATCCTCGTCAACATCTTCGGCGGGATCATGCGCTGCGATGTTATCGCTGAGGGCGTAGTTTCGGCTGCCCGCGAGGTTGCACTTTCGGTACCGCTTGTCGTGCGCCTTGAAGGCACGAACGTCGAGCTCGGCAAGCAGATCATGGCCGACAGCGGCCTGCCGATCATTGCCGCCGACAATCTCAATGACGCCGCCGAGAAGGTGGTGAAAGCAGTGAAGGAGGCCGCGTAAATGGCTGTTCTCGTCAATAAGGACACCAAGGTCATCTGCCAGGGCTTCACCGGCGCGCAGGGCACCTTCCACTCCGAGCAGGCAATCGCTTACGGCACCAAGATGGTCGGCGGCGTGACCCCCGGCAAAGGCGGCTCCAAGCATCTGGACCTGCCGGTGTTCGACACCGTGGCCGATGCCGTCTCCAAAACCGGCGCCAATGCCTCGGTCATCTATGTGCCGCCGCCGTTCGCGGCTGACGCGATCCTCGAGGCGATCGACGCCGAGCTGCCGCTCGTTGTCTGCATCACCGAAGGTATCCCGGTCCTCGACATGGTCCGTGTGAAGCGCGCGCTCAAAAACTCGGGCACCCGTCTTGTGGGCCCGAACTGCCCGGGTGTGATCACCCCCGGCGAGTGCAAGATCGGCATCATGCCCGGCCACATCCACCGTCGTGGCAAGGTCGGTATCGTGTCGCGTTCCGGCACGCTGACCTATGAAGCCGTGGCGCAAACCACCGCAGCCGGCCTCGGCCAGTCGACCTGTATCGGTATCGGCGGCGACCCGGTGAACGGCACCAACTTCATCGACTGCCTCGACATGTTCCTGGGCGACCCGGAAACCGAAGCGATCATCATGATCGGCGAGATCGGTGGTTCGGCCGAGGAAGAGGCAGCCGAATTCCTGAAAGCGTCCAAGACGAAGAAGCCGATTGCAGGCTTCATCGCTGGCCGCACGGCACCGAAGGGCCGCACCATGGGCCACGCCGGCGCCATCGTTTCGGGCGGCAAAGGCGGCGCCGAAGACAAGATCGAGGCCATGAAGTCGGCCGGTATCGTTGTCTCGGACAGCCCGGCAGCCCTCGGCGAGACCCTCCTCAAGGCCATGGGTGCCTGAGGAACCAATCCGGCAGGGGTGGCTTCGGGGCCGCCCCTGTAACCGTTACAAGGCCACGTAACAGTCAAGGCCGCATCGCGCCAAAGGAGCGTTTGGGACATGGGTGCAGAATTCGACCGCATTTCCGCCCTCGAGGGTGTCAGCCCCGCCTTCGTTGAATCCCTTTATGACCAGTATCAGGCCGACCCTTTCTCGGTTGACCAGACCTGGGCCCGCTATTTCGAGGAACTCGAAGCCGGCATTCGCGCCGCAGGCCCCTCGTGGGCGCGCAGCGACTGGCCGCTGAAGCCCGCAGACGAACGGTTCAAGGCGCTCGACGCCGGTGACATGTTCATCGAGGCTGAGAAATCGAAGGTCGACGCCAAGGGGGGCGGTCTTTCCGCCGCCGACGTGCGCAACGCCACCATCGACAGTATCCGTGCCCTGATGCTGGTCCGTACCTACCGGGTGCGTGGCCACCTGATGGCCCATCTTGATCCGCTCGGTCTTGAGGAACGCCCGCTGCATGTGGAGCTGGAGCCCGAGACCTATGGCTTCGGTCCGAAGGACATGGACCGCAAGATTTTCATGGACGGCGTCCTTGGCCTCGAGACAGCGACGCTCGCCGAGATCATCACGATCCTGCGCCGCACCTATTGCGGCAACATCGGCGTCGAGTTCATGCATATCAACGACCCCGAGGAAAAGGCGTGGATCCAGCGCAATATCGAGGGCCGTGACAAGGAAATCCACTTCACCGAGAAGGGCAAGCTCGCCATTCTCAACAAGCTGATCGAAGCCGAGGAATTCGAGAAATTCCTGGGCCGCAAATATACGGGCACCAAGCGTTTCGGCCTCGACGGCGGCGAAAGCATGGTTCCGGCCCTTGAAGCCGTGATGAAAACCGGCGGCCAGCATGGCCTTGAGGAAATCGTGCTCGGGATGCCGCACCGCGGCCGCCTGAACGTCCTCGCCAACGTCATGCAGAAGCCTTACCGCGCCATCTTCAACGAATTTCATGGCGGCAGCTTCAAGCCTGATGATGTTCAGGGCTCGGGTGACGTGAAATATCACCTCGGCACCAGTGCCGACCGTGAATTTGACGGCAACAAGGTCCACCTGACGCTCAATGCCAACCCCTCGCATCTCGAGGCGGTGAACCCCGTGGTTATCGGTCGCGTTCGTGCCAAGCAGGCGCAGCGTGATGACCTGACCCGCACGAAGGTGGCGTCGCTCCTCCTGCATGGCGACGCCGCCTTCGCGGGCCAGGGTATTGTGGCCGAGTGTTTCGGCATGTCGGGCCTTCGGGGCTACAATACCGGCGGCACGATCCACTTCATCGTCAACAACCAGATCGGCTTCACGACGAGCCCGCAGTTCGCCCGCTCGTCCCCGTACCCGTCCGATGTTGCGAAGATGGTGCAGGCGCCGATCTTCCATGTGAATGGCGACGACCCGGAAGCCGTGACCTTTGCCACGAAGCTTGCCACCGAATTCCGTCAGACCTTCAAGCGCGACGTCGTGATCGACATGATCTGCTATCGCCGCTTCGGTCACAACGAATCCGACGAGCCGGCCTTCACCCAGCCGCTGATGTATGCCGCCATCAAGACCCATCCGGGCGTGGTGGACGTATATGCCAAGCGCCTGAAGGAAGAAGGCGTGCTGACCGACGAGATGCTGGAGAAGATGCGCAGCGACTTCATCAGCTATCTTGAGGACGAGTTCGAGGCCGCGAAGGATTACCGCGTCAACAAGGCCGACTGGTTTGAAGGCAAATGGCAGGGCCTTGGCCTTGCAGCCCAGGACCCGGAAGCCCGCCGCGCTGAAACCGGCGTCGGCGAGACGGTGCTGCGTGAAGTGGGCCACAAGCTCACCGAATATCCCGAGACCTTCAATATCCACCGCACGCTGAAGCGGGTGCTGGAAGCCAAGGACAAGATGTTCGAAACCGGCGAGGGCTTCGACTGGGCAACCGGCGAGGCACTGGCGTTCGGCACGCTCCTGCGTGAAGGTTACGGCGTCCGCCTTTCGGGGCAGGACGTTGGCCGTGGCACCTTCAGCCAGCGTCATGCCGTGTTTGTGGACCAGAAAACCGAGGCGCGTCATATCCCGCTGGATCATGTTTCGAGCAATGCGAAATTCGACGTGTTCGACAGCCCGCTTTCGGAGTTTGGCGTGCTTGGCTTCGAATATGGTTTCTCGCTCGCTGAGCCGAAGACGCTGACCCTGTGGGAAGCCCAGTTCGGCGATTTCGTGAACGGCGCGCAGATCATCATCGACCAGTTCATCTCGTCGGCCGAAGCCAAGTGGCTGCGTATGTCGGGCCTCGTGATGCTGCTGCCCCACGGTTACGAAGGCCAGGGGCCGGAGCATTCGTCGGCGCGTCTCGAGCGCTTCCTGCAAGCCTCGGCCGAGGATAACTGGCAGGTGGCGAACTGCACCACGCCGGCCAACTATTTCCACATCCTGCGCCGCCAGATGCTGCGCAAGTTCCGCAAGCCCCTCATCATGATGACGCCGAAGTCGCTTCTGCGTCACAAGATGGCGGTTTCGAAGCTTGAAGACTTCGGTCCGGGTTCGGAATTCCACCGCGTGCTGTGGGATGATGCCGAGCGCGGCAACTCGCCCCTCAAGCTTAAGGCGGACGACAAGATCAAGCGCGTCGTCCTCTGCACCGGCAAGGTCTATTACGATCTGCTCGACGAGCGCGACAAGCGCGAGCAGACCGATACCTATCTGCTGCGTGTGGAGCAGCTCTATCCTTACCCGGCGCATGCCGTGGCGAAGGAGCTCGGCCGCTTCAAGAATGCCGAGCGGATCGTCTGGTGCCAGGAAGAACCCCGTAACATGGGGTCCTGGAGCTATATCAATGAGCATATTGAAGCGTCGCTCGTGTCGCTCGATATGAAGGTCAAACGTCCCGTTTATGCCGGTCGGGCCGCAAGTGCCGCGACCGCAACGGGCTTGGCGTCGAAACACGCGGTTGAACAGGCCGCGCTCGTTGACGCTGCACTCACGATTTAACAGGGTAGGAGACCGTTAAGGTGGCTATCGAAGATATTGTAATCCCGCAGCTTGGTGAATCGATCACCGAAGGCTCCATCGGCTCCTGGCTGAAGAAGGTGGGCGACGCTGTTGCCGCCGACGAGCCGATCGTCGAGGTCGAGACCGACAAGGTTGCAATGGAAGTGCCGAGCCCGGTGGCGGGCGTTCTGATTGAAACGCTGGTTGCCGAAGGCGATACGGTGGAAATCGGTGCGCTGATCGCCCGTGTGGACACGTCGGGCAAGGGTGCGGCTGCTGCACCTGCTGCTGCCAAGGCGCCTGAAAAGAAAGCTGAAGCTGCTCCGGCCCCGAAGGCTGAAGCACCGGCCCCGAAAGCCAAGGCTGAACCGGCTGCAGCACCTGCCGCAAGCGGTGGTTCTGCGAAGGATGCCATGCCGCTCGCTCCGGCGGTGCGCCGTCTGGTTGAGGAATATAACCTCGATGCGTCGACCATCCCGGCATCCGGCAAGGACGGCCGCCTGACGAAAGGCGACGTCCTCGCTGCCATCGAAAGCGGTACGGCCAAGACCCTTTCGGCCCCCGCTGCCGGTGGTGCAGTGGCTGCCTCGACTGGCCCGCGCGAAGAGCGCGTGAAGATGACCCGCCTCCGCAAGCGGATCGCCGAGCGCCTGAAAGAAGCCCAGAACACCGCCGCGATGCTCACCACCTATAACGAGGTGGACATGACGGCCGTGATGGCCGCGCGCGAGCGTTACAAGGACCTGTTCGCCAAGAAGCATGGTATCAAGCTCGGCTTCATGAGCTTCTTCACCAAGGCCTGCTGCCTGGCGCTGAAAGAAATCCCGTCGGTGAACGCCCAGATCGATGGCGATGAAGTCGTGTACTTCAACTATGCCAACATTGGCGTTGCCGTGTCGGCCCCGAACGGCCTTGTTGTGCCCGTCCTGAAGGACGCGCAGAACATGTCCTTCGCCGATACCGAGCTCGCGATTGCCAATTACGGCAAGAAGGCGCGGGACGGCAAGCTGACCGTGGAAGACATGCAGGGCGGTACTTTCACCATTTCGAACGGCGGTATCTTCGGTTCGCTGATGTCGAGCCCGATCCTCAACACTCCGCAGTCCGGTATCCTTGGCATGCACAAGATCCAGGACCGCCCGGTTGTGGAAAATGGTCAGATCGTGATCCGCCCGATGATGTATCTCGCACTTTCCTATGACCACCGTCTGATCGACGGCCGCGAGGCAGTTACCTTCCTCGTCCGCGTCAAGGAAGCGCTGGAAGACCCGACCCGCCTGCTGCTGGATATGTAAGCTGGTTGGTAAAAAATCTTGGTCACCCCGGACTTGATCCGGGGTCCAGTTTTTAAAGCTAGGACTGGATGCCGGGTCAGGCCCGGCATGACGGTATCAGTAAGGGACAAGAGCAATGTCTGATGATTTCGACCTCGTTGTGATCGGTGCCGGCCCCGGCGGTTATGTGGCAGCCATTCGTGGTGCCCAGCTTGGGCTTAAGGTGGCCTGTATTGACAAGCGCGACACGCTTGGCGGTACCTGCCTCAATGTGGGCTGCATGCCCTCGAAGGCGCTGCTGCATGCTTCGCACCTCTTTGAGGAAGCCAATCACGAGTTCGAAAAATTCGGCATCAAGGCGACCGGTGTGAAGCTGGATCTTGCTGCCATGCTGGCCCACAAGGACAACACCGTTACCGGCCTCACCGGCGGTATTGCGTTCCTCTTCAAGAAGCACAAGATCGAATGGCTGAAGGGCACCGGCCGTTTCACCGCCAAAAACAAGATCGAGGTTGCCCTGAATGACGGCGGCACCCGCACCCTGACCGCGAAGAACACGATCATCGCGACGGGTTCTGATGTCGCAAACCTGCCGGGTATCGAGATCGACGAGAAGCAGATCGTCTCCTCGACGGGTGCCCTGTCGCTCCCGAAGGTGCCGAAGCATCTGGTGGTGATCGGCGGCGGCGTGATCGGGCTCGAGCTTGGCTCGGTGTGGCGCCGCCTTGGTGCTGAGGTCACCGTTGTTGAATTCATGGATGAAGTGCTGCCGGGTATGGACGGCGAGGTGCGCAAGCAGTTCGGCCGGATCCTCAAGAAGCAGGGCATGACGCTCAATCTTTCCTCGAAAGTGACCGAGGTGAAGAAGTCGAAGTCGGGCGTGAAGGTGACGTTCGAGCCCGTGAAGGGCGGCGACGCCCAGACGATCGACTGTGACGTGGTGCTGGTGGCGGTTGGCCGCCGTCCCTACACCCACGGCCTTGGTCTTGAAACAGTTGGCGTGGCGATGGACGACCGTAGCCGCGTGAAAACCGGTCACGATTTCTCGACAAACGTGCCGGGCATCTGGGCCATCGGTGACGTGATCGCAGGCCCCATGCTCGCTCACAAGGCCGAGGACGAGGGCGTGGCCTGCGCCGAGAATATCGCCGGCCTGCACGGCGTGGTGAACCACGATATCATTCCGGGTGTCGTCTATACCTCGCCCGAGGTTGCCTCTGTCGGCAAAACCGAGGAAGAGTTGAAGGCCGCTGGCGTGGCCTATAATGTCGGCAAGTTCCCCTTCCTGGCCAACAGCCGCGCCAAGGCAAACGGGCAGACCGAAGGTTTCGTGAAGATTCTTGCCGACAAGACGACCGACCGCGTGCTCGGCGTCCATATCATCGGCGCTGACGCCGGCAACATGATTGCGCAGGCGGCAACAGCAATGGAGTTTGGCGCTTCAGCCGAGGATATCGCGCTGACCTGCCATGCGCATCCGACCGAAACGGAAGCCATGAAGGAAGCCGCCCTCGCGGTGCACGGACGCCCGATCCACATCTGATCGGTTATAGGGGATCAGTCCTGACGCTTGCCCGGCGTGTTCAATCGCGCCGGGCCTTTTATTTCTCGGGCCAGAGAGGGCATATCGGCGGCGGAGGCTGCCACCAGCGCGGCGGTATCGAAGTCATCCCCGAGAAGGCTCTCCTCGCCGTTCCGGCCTTTGCCGCCCCGGCGGTTGTCGCCGTGATAAATCTGCACCACCTCGCGGCGGCGGCAGGGGCCGATATAGGTGGGCACGCGGATGAAGGGTTTGGGGTGAGCGTACATTTTGGTGAGGCGGGCCTCAAGCAGGTTCGACGTGATCGGCAGCCCCAATATCTCGTTCACCCCAGCGTCGCGCGCTGCCCACACCTTTTCCTTCGAAGCAGCAGGAATGATGATCACGACCGGCACTTCCGAGCCCGGCCCGTCTGAAAGGCGCAGGGCGCGGACCCATTCCACCGCCGTCGGCTCTTCCATGTCGTAATCGATGAAGAAGAGATCGAAATCATAGTTCCGCATCGCTTCCTGCGCTTCGCGGGTACTGTAGACAATGGTGGTCTGATCGGTGCCATTGGCCCGCAGAAAGTGCCGTACGAAAAGCGCCAGATGATCATTCTTCAGAATGATGAGCGCAGTTTTTTTCTCGACATAAGGGCGAACCGACATTGTCGCTCCATCGGGGCGGCGGGCCATGCTGATCGTCGGCAAGGCTAGCGGTACTCGCCTGTAATGGCAAGGGGCTAGGATAACCCAGGGTTATGATACGCGGCAGATGCGGGGAGCTACTTGCCGCCCTTCTGCTTCCGTCTTTCCTGCCCGTGATATATCTGCACCTGCCGAATCCGCCGGCACGGCCCGATATAGGTGGATGCCCGGATGAAAGGGCGTGGCTCTGTATATATCTTGCTCAGTCGGCTTTTCAGAAGTTCGGCCGTAAGCGGCAGGCCGAGGATTTCGTTGACGCCAGCATCGCGCGCTTCCCACACTTTTTCCTTCGAAGGGGAGGGGATCACCATCACGCAAGGGGCCTCCGCCACGGCGGTCGGCTGCATCCGCAGAAATTTTACGAAGAAGATTCCACCAATCGGTTCAAGATCATAGTCGACGAAGAAAAGGTCGACCGGTCGGGCCTCGGTTAGGCTAACCGCAGCTTGTGATGTTTCGGCTATGGCGCAATATTCAACACCGTTTGACCGCAGGAAATCCCGCACAAGTTTGGCAAGTTGACGATTGCTGAAAGCGATAAGGGCGCTTTTCCCTACTAGATACTGTCGCATGGACAAGGGCCGTCCCCATCCTGTTACTCATACACTTGGCTATCTGGATTCCTAAACAGGAACAAGTCTTGATGCAAGCACGGAGAGTCAGGCCTTTATTTGATACTCCTCATGCGCGAGTAGCCATGCCTTGCGCTCCAGGCCGCCAGCATAGCCGGTGAGGTTGCCATCCGCGCCGATCACCCGGTGACAGGGATGAAGGAGCGCACAGGGATTGGCGCCATTCGCACCGCCAACCGCGCGGGGGTGTGATCCAACTGCGTCCGCGAGATCGGCATAACTCCAGACCTCGCCCGCAGGAATGCGCTTGAGCGTTGCCCAGACCTGTTCCTGAAAGGGCGTGCCCTTCGGTGCGCTCGGCAGGATGTCGAGTGCGTTACGGTCGCCTTTGAAATAGGCGTCGAAGGCAGTCTTCACAGGCGCAGGGGCATCGATTTCGACAACCGGCCTGCCGGGATAGCGCTTTGCAAGCTGGCGGACGACACGGGTGTCGCGGTCGCTGAATTCACAGATGACGATTTTGCCATCCTCCAGCACCAGCGTGATGTTGCCGATAGGGCTTTCGATAAAAGTACGTTCAAGGGCTGTCATGACCCGGGATCCTTTTTCTGGTTCGTCTGTTTGCTGCGCCAGGCGGTGGGGCTGATGCCCTCGCTCGCCTTGAAGGCTTCGTTGAACCGGCGCAGGCTTTTGTATCCGGCCGAGAAGGCCACATCCGCGATCGGCGCGTCGCTGGTGGCCAGCAGCACGCGGGCAAGCGACAGGCGGTTTTCCTGTGCCTTCTTCACCGGGCTTTCCTCACCGTGGGTCGCGAAAAGTCGCCGCAGGTGCCGGTCCGTGACACCGAGCTTGTCGGCAAGTTCAGCGAGCGTTTCGGGGGCGTCGCCCGTGGCCATCAGGCGCAGCGCGCGCACGACCGTTGTCTTGCTGCCTTCCCATGCCGGACTGCCGGGACGGGTTTCAGGGCGGCAGCGCTTGCAGGCGCGGAAGCCGGCTCCCTGTGCGTCCTCGGCACTTGCGAAATACAGCACATTTTGCGGCTTTGGCTTGGGTGCCGGGCAGATCGGCCTGCAATAGATGCCGGTCGTCGTCACCGCGAAGAAGAGCTTGCCGTCATACCGTTCGTCACGGTGCAGCAGGGCTTCATAAAGAATATGTCGGTCTTCGGTCATGGGCGGGATGATAGCGGAAGTCGGCCATCATCACTCGCGATTTTCGGACTTCTGTCGGGAAGCTCAGAAGCCCGTGAAATAGACGCTGGCGATCAGCAGGGTGAAGGCCATCAGGTAAAAGGGCGCGAGCTTCAGGGGCGGGCAGGCCGGCGGCTTGGCGCGCAGGCCTCGCCAGTAAAGGATCGTGGTGCGGCCGGACGCGAGCGCTGTCGCCCCGCCCGCCAGCACCAGCACGATCACTTCGATATTGGCGTCGGCGCTGTGGGCGGCCGGCCACAGGCGGAAGGCGGCGAAGACCAGCATAAGGGCCAAAAGGCCGAGCGAGGCATAGAGGGCGGTGAGGCCATAGCCGCGAAGCGCTTCGATGCGTGGGTCGTGATGGGGTGTCATGGTCTTTCAGCGTCTCCGGAAGGCTTCCGCATATACGGCCTCAAGCCGGGCGCCGTCCACCTCTGTATAAACTTGTGTGCTTGCAAGATCGGCGTGGCCCAGTAGTTCCTGAATGGTGCGCAGGTCGCCGCCGCGCGACAGCAGGTGGGTAGCGAAACTGTGCCGCAATGCATGGGGTGTCGCGCTGTCCGGCAGGCCGAGCGCTGCCCGCATGCGCTGCATGGCGGCCTGGATGGCCCGCGGCGACAGCGGCCCGCCACGCTTGGCCCTGAACAGCGGCTCGTCGGCGCCGAGGCTGTAGGGGCAGGCTTTCATATAATCGTTGATGGCTTCGCGCACGGCAGGCAACAGCGGCACGATCCGTTCCTTGCTGCGCTTGCCGGTGACCCGCATCGTATCGCCTTCCGGGATATCGCGCGGGGTCAGCGACAAGGCTTCGGCGATGCGCAAGCCGCAGCCATAGAGAAGCGTGAGGACCGCCGCATCCCGTGCCGCCACCCAGGGCTCGTCTTCCATCTCGGCGACCGTTTCAAGCGCGCGGCGTGCGTCGGCTTCGCTTAAGGGGCGGGGCACCCGGTGCGGCAGCTTCGGTGCTTCGATGGCCGATATGGCATCCGAATGCACGCCTTCGGCGCGGTCCAGATAGCGGTAGAAATTACGGATGGCGGAAAGGGTGCGGGCCATGCTGCGTGAGGACAGCCCGTCGCCCCGGCGGGCCGCCAGAAAGGCGCGAAACTCGCGTACATGGAGGCCCGCCAGCGTGGCGAGGCCCAGCATCCCGCCCTTGTAGCCGCTCATGAAGGTCAGGAAATCGCCCATGTCGCGGCCATAGGCGGCAATCGTGTGGGGCGACATGCGCTTTTCGCTGGTCAGGTAGCGCCGCCAGCGCAGCACGGCAGCGGCAAGGTTGTCGTCCAATGAGGCAAGGGCCGGGGCGCCGACAAAGTCTTCAGGCGCGGCGCTATCGCTCACGCTGCCCGCCCGGGATAGCGCAGCCGCCCGAGGAAGCGGGCGATGGAGGGCATGTTTTCCTTCGCCTTGCGGAATTCCCATTTGGCTTTTTCGATCTTCATCACGTCCTCGATCCGGCGATCAAGGAACGCATGGGTGTCGGCATAGCCTTCCGATTCGTCCGACAGCCAGTAAAGAAGAACAGCGGAGTAAACGGCCGAAAGCGTCATCCGCTTGGTGTACCAGTTGTGATCGGTCGAGGTGTCGCCAAGCGACCGCCAGATGGTGTCGGCGGTGTTCCACAGCGCCTTGGCGCCGAGGCCGGCGTGGGCGGGCAGGGCAAGGGTGGCAAGACCGCGGCGCACGGCCTCGCGGTGGCCTTCCGCCTGATCCAGCCGGATGCGGATGGCGGCGGTGACCCGGTCACGGATTTTCATCGCGGGGAGGTCAAGCCCGGCAATGGCAGCTGCCATGCGGGCGTCGGCGTCCGCCAGATGCATCTCAAGCGCTTCGATGGCGCCGCGCGGGAAGGCGAGTTCGGCGATGCCTGCCGATACGCCAGTGTCCTCAGCTGCGGCCTTCAGCGCCTTGTCGCTCCAGCCATCGAAGGGCACATGGGCCAGCATGGCGTCAAGAAGGGGCTTGCGCATTTCTTCGGGCGTGAGGTCGGCTTTGGCCATGGGGATCATCCTCGCAAAAAGTCAGTCTCTATTCCTAACACGCACCTGTGGCCGAGGAAAGGCCGCGCCATTGCAAGGACGTCCAGGCTTTGCTATGATGCAGTCATGAACGCGGGGGAAGCTGGCCGGCCTTTTGGCGGGGACGGTTCTTTCGTGTGAAAAACCTTGTGTGACTTGGCGGGTTTTGTTATATGGGCGCCTTCGGTACGACCGGTGTGCGCCCGACTAGTCGCCGGTCAATCTAACCATTAGAAAGGGGTGAGCAACCTATGCAGGTTGTCGTTCGGGATAACAACGTTGACCAGGCGCTTCGCGCTCTGAAGAAAAAACTTCAGCGTGAAGGCGTTTATCGCGAGATGAAAATGCGCCGTTTCTACGAGAAACCCTCGGAGAAGAAGGCACGTGAACAAGCCGCCGCCGTCCGCCGCGCCCGTAAATTGGAGCGCAAGCGTATGGAACGCGATGGCATCATGAGCCATAATCGCTGATCACTCGCTACAGCCGGTTCGTCCGGTCAAGCGTTAGAACCTGAAGCCCGCGGCCGAGCAATCGGCGGCGGGCTTCGCCTTTGTGGGGGTGTCACTCCCCCTCCCAGTAACCCACATTCGTGTCTTCCATCACCATCCGGCGCAGCACCTTCCGCTCGCCTTCCGGCGTTTCGAACCGGGCGATGGTGAGCACCTTGCCGCTGTCAGGATACTGGCAAACTTCCGGATAGCGCATGGTGCTGACGGCAATCATGGTCAGATTGTCCGTTTCGGATGTGTTTGAAATCTGGTGGGCGGTTTCCTTGTCGCCGGTAGGGCAGGCGATGAAATCACCCTTGCGCACCGGATAGCGTTTGTCGCCGAGGCGCAGTTCGCCGACGCCTTCAAGGATGAAGAACATTTCCTCGATTGCCGCGTGGGCATGGAAAGGGAAGGCCGCCGACTTCGGTTTGATGATACAGACATTGTAGCCAAGGTCGCGTGCGCCGATCATTGTGCTGACGCTGCCGAGGCGGGCGGCATACTTCTCGTTCGCTTTGCCCATACCGGGTTCTTCGTGGCCGTGGCCGAAGTCGGAAAAGGCGATGTCTTCAATATTGAGGATTGGATTGGTCATTATATGTCTCCCTGTCGTCGGGTGAGAAGCTATGCCCGCCGGGAAGCGACGTCAAAACACTTCTGGGCATTTGCGATCCATGCTTGACTATCGGTCAGCGATGACCTTATTTATCCGGGTAAAAATAAAACAGGCGAGGATATCATGTCAGACCAAGCGCAGCAGCAGGCTGCCAATCCATATCTTGAGGGGTCGCTGTCGCGGCTTTATGTGAAAACCGCGTTGCCGATGATCCTCGTGATGATGATCAACGGGCTTTACACCGTGGTGGACGCCGCCTTCATCGGTCACTTTGTGGGGCCGGAGGCGCTGTCGGCTGTCACGCTCATGTTCCCTGTCTTCATGTTCTTCGTGGCCCTTGGCAACCTTGTGGGTGGCGGCATGGTTTCGATCGTGGCGCGGCGGCTCGGTGCCGGCGATGTGGCAGGTGCGCGCGATACATTCGGGGCCGCACAGCTTCTCACCGTCGTTATCTGGCTCCTTCTGAACCTTCTCTATTTCACGGTTGGCAAGGGGCTGATCCTTGCCATGGCAGCGGGCGATGCTGCACTTGCCGGGCTCAGCATGGATTATATCGGGCCGCTTGTTGTGGGCGCTGTGCTCAACTTCTTCGTGGGTGTGCACTGGGATGCGCTTCGGGCGGAGGGTAAGGTCGGCGCGACCACGCTGATCGCCGTGGCGGCCACGTTCCTCAATGGCGTCTTCAACTATATCCTGATCGTGCAGTTGCAGATGGGCGTCTTCGGTTCGGCCATCGGCACGCTGATGGCGCAGGGTGTGGCCTTTGTGCTCGTTTATATTCTGCGCAAGCGCGGCAACATGAAGCTGCCCTTCATTGCGGTGCCGCACGGGGATGTGTTTGGCCTGTGGAAGCGGATCCTGACGCTCGGCCTGCCGCCGTCCCTCAGCTTCCTTGGCGTCAGCCTTGTTTCCGGCCTTGTCATCTTCGCGCTGCAGGGCTGGGCGGGGGATGGCTACGGCACCAGTGTCGCGGCCTACGGGGTGATCACCCGTATCTCGGGCTTCACCTTCCTGCCGCTTCTGGGGCTTTCGATGGCGGCGCAAGCCATTGTCGGCAACAATTTCGGGGCGGAACGTTATGACCGCTCGGACGGGGCACTGCGCGTGGCGCTCGCCTCCGCACTCGGCTACTGCGCGCTGATGGAAGGCCTGATGATCGCCGGTGCGCCGTGGATCGGCAGCATCTTTGTGTCGGACGCTGCGGTCATCAACGAGGTCGGCCGGATTATGCCGCTGATGATGCTCACCTTCTTCATCTTTGGGCCGTGCTTCATCCTGTCCGGCTATTTCCAGGCGCTCGGGGATGCGCGTATGGCGGCCTTCATGGGGCTCGCCAAGCCGTATCTCTTCTCGCTGCCGCTCATTCTGTTGCTGCCCTTCGCGCTCGGTGAACGTGGCATCTGGCTATCGTCGCCGGTGGGCGATGTAGCGCTGACACTGATCGCCATTTTCGTGCTGACCCGCATCGGCAAGCGCACAGGGGCGCGTTTTGGCCTCTTCCGGCACACACCCGAAGCCGCCTGACGATCCAAAAGCAAAGGCCGGCCCCATCGGGAGCCGGCCTTTTCATGTCTCGCTGTCTGACCTGAGCTTAGTTCAGGTCGAACTTGATGCCCTGGGCGAGCGGCAGTTCGCGACTGAAGTTCACGGTCGAGGTCTGGCGGCGCATATAGGCCTTCCAGGCATCCGACCCGCTCTCGCGACCACCGCCGGTTTCTTTTTCACCGCCGAAGGCGCCGCCGATTTCAGCGCCCGAGGTGCCGATATTGACGTTGGCGATACCGCAATCCGAACCGCTTGTCGCGACGAAGGCTTCGGCTTCGCGGATGTCGGTGGTGAAGATTGCCGACGACAGGCCTTGCGGTACGCCGTTCTGCAGCGCCATCGCTTCGTCGAACGTCTTGTAGGTGAGGATGTAAAGGATCGGCGCGAAGGTTTCTTCCTTCACGGCATCGGTTTGTGCCGGCATCTCGACAATCGCCGGGTTCACATAGAAGCCGCCGGGGAACTTGTCGGCAAGCGCGCGGCCACCGCCGGTTACCTTGCCGCCTTCGGCCTTGGCTTTGCCAAGGGCATGCTCCATGCCGTTGAAGGCAGCTTCATCAATCAGCGGACCAACGAGCGTGCCTTTTTCAAGCGGATCGCCAAGGCGGATGCCCGAATAGGCTTTCTTCAGCTTCTCGACGAGCGTGTCCTTCAGGCTTTCATGCACGATCACGCGGCGCGTGGTGGTGCAGCGCTGGCCGCAGGTGCCAACGGCGCCGAACACGATGCCGGGAATGGCGAGGTTAAGATCGGCCGACGGTGCCACGATGATGGCGTTGTTGCCGCCAAGCTCGAGGATCGACTTGCCGAAGCGCTGAGCCACACGCGGGCCAACGGCGCGGCCCATGCGGGTGGAGCCGGTGGCGGAGATGAGCGGCACGCGGTGGTCGTCCACCAGCTGCTCGCCAACGTCGGCGAAGCCGATGATCACCGACGACAGGCCTTCGGGGGCGTCGGCGCCGAATTTCTTGATGGCGGATTCGAGGATCGCCTGGCAGACGAGCGCGACCATGGGGGTCTTTTCGCTGGGCTTCCAGATGATGCTGTCGCCGCAAACAAGCGCGAGGGCGGCGTTCCATGCCCAGACGGCCACCGGGAAGTTGAAAGCCGAGATGATGCCGACGGGGCCGATCGGCTGCCAGTATTCACGCATATGGTGGCCCGGGCGCTCGGACACGATGGTGAGGCCGTAAAGCTGGCGGGAAAGGCCGACTGCGAAATCGCAGATGTCGATCATTTCCTGAACTTCGCCTTTGCCTTCCTCGAGGATCTTGCCGCACTCGGCAGTGACGAGGGCGCCAAGGGCATCCTTGTGCTTGCGCAGCTCTTCACCGAGCAGGCGAACAAGCTCGCCCCGGCGCGGGGCCGGCACGGTGCGCCACTTGAGGTAAGCCTCGTGGGCGGCAGCGATCTTGGCGTCGACCTGTTCCTTGCGGTCGGTCTTCACGGCGCCCATCAGGCTGCCGTCGATGGGCGAAAAGACCTCGAGGTCGCCGCCATGCATGGTGGCCGGATCGATGCCCAGTTCTTTCAGAAGGTCGTTAACGCGAGCCTGCATGGAAAACTCCTGTTCTTGTACTTCAGCGTTTGCCAAGCGAGGAAAGCGTCGCCACCGGCGTGATCGCTTCCTGCTCGACCATGATTTCAATCAGCGCCGGCTTGCCCGATGCGATGGCGGCGTCAAGGGCGGGGGCGAAATCCTCCGTCCTTTCCACACGCGCGGCATGGGCGCCGAAGCTTTCGGCGAACTTCACGAAATCGGGGTTCGTGAGGCCGGTGCCGGAGACATGCCCCGGATATTCGCGTTCCTGATGCATGCGGATGGTGCCGAGCATCCCGTTATTGAACACGAGGAATATGACAGCCGCATTGTAGCGTGCGGCGGTGGCAAGCTCCATGGCGCTCATCATGAAGCAGCCGTCGCCGCCGGCCGCAATCACCGTGCGCTCCGGGTACATGATCTTGGCGGCGATCCCGGCAGGGACGCCATAGCCCATCGCGCCCGAGGTCGGGGCAAGCTGCGAGGGGAAGGTGCGCCAGCGGTTAAACCGGTGCAGCCAGATCGCATAGTTGCCGGCGCCGTTGCAGTAGATCGTATCCTCGGGGAGCTTTTCGCGCATATGCAGGTAAAGCTCGGCAAGTTGCACATTGCCGGGGATCGCGGTCGGTTGCTGCCACTTCTCGTAAGACGCGCGGCATTCCTTCGTGTCCGCTGCCCAGTCAGCCGCATTCACGAGCTTCATATTGGCAAGCAAGGGCGCAATCGTCGTCGGCGTGGCGTTGATCGCAAGGGCGGGCTGGTAAACGCGGCCGAGTTCCTCGGCACCCTGATGCACATGAATGAGCGTTTGCGTCGGAACCGGCACTGAAAGGCGGGTGTAGCCGCCGGTCGTCATCTCGCCAAGGCGGGGGCCAAGGCAGAGGATCACATCGGCGTCGGTCATGCGCTTCACAAGCGCGGGGTTCGCGCCGATACCCATGTCGCCCACATAGTTCGGGTGATCGTTATTGAACCGGTCCTGACAGCGGAAAGAAACGCTGACCGGCAGGTTGTTGGCTGCCGCGAAGGTTTCGATCTCGGTGACGGCTTCCTGTGTCCAGCCCGAACCGCCCAAGAGCAGGAACGGCTTCTTGGCGCCGTCCAGAAGGCGCTTCAGTTCCGCCATGTCGGCAGCACCCGGATGCGCCTTGGCGGGCGTATAGGGCACCGAAGGCTGCGCCTTCACAAGATGCGTCAGCATGTCTTCGGGGAGCGCGAGCGCCACCGGGCCGGGGCGGCCGGAGGTGGCAACGCGGAAGGCGCGGCCCACATATTCGGCGACGCGCGAGGCATCGTTGATCTCGGCCGTCCATTTGGTCACTTCCGAAAGGAAGCGGCGATAGTCGATTTCCTGGAAGGCTTCGCGTTCCACCTGATCGGCCGCCACCTGCCCGATCAGCATTATCATAGGCGTGCTGTCCTGGAAGGCGGTGTGAAGGCCGATGGTGGCGTGGGTGGCACCGGGGCCACGGGTGACGAAACAGATGCCGGGACGGCCAGTCAGCTTGCCGTAGGCTTCCGCCATGTTGGCGGCACCGGCCTCGTGCCGGGTGGTGATGAAGCGGAACTTGTCGCCCACATCATGCATGGCATCGAGGGCGGCGAGATAACTTTCGCCCGGCACCCCGAAGGCCAGATCCGCACCATTGGCAATCAGCGCTTCGATCAGCGCCTGTCCGCCTGTCACCATCCCGTCGCTCATACCGTCCCCGTTCCCCAGTTCGCGTCGCTTTGAATGTGGTGGATGGGCGCCTCAGGCGCCCACCTCGACCGCTTGTGCATAGGCCGAACCGAAACGGTTTACAATGAAATCGTCGAAGTTGACGTCTTCCTGACGCACGAAGCCTTTTTGCGGCAGTTTGCCGTGGGCGAGCAGGTCAAGCACGGTGCAGATGCCGGCCGACGTGGTGATCTGGATGGCCGAGAAACGCTTGCCGCCGATATCCTTGGCGTAAACCTTGTGCGCGTAGGTTTCCTGCGTGAAGCGGCCGTCTTTCATGCCGGTGACGGTGACGAACACCAGCACCACATCCTGCAGGGTGATCGGCAGGGCATGCTCGAAAATGTCTTTCATCAGGTCCTGACGCTCCGAGAGGCGCAGGTCCTGAAGGAGCAGCTTCAGGATGTCGCGGTGGCCGGGGTAACGCACGGTGCGGTAGTTGAGGTTGTCAACCTTGCCCGAAAGCGTTTCGCAAAGCGTGCCGAGGCCGCCCGAGGTGTTGAAGGCTTCGTATTCCATGCCGTCGAGCGAGAAATGTTCGACTTCTTCAAGCGGCGGCACTTCCGTGAGCCGGCCGTTCACGATGGCTTCGCAAGGATTGCAATATTCGTTGATGAGGCCATCGGTCGACCAGGTCAGGTTATATTTGAGCGCGTTGGACGGATATTTGGGGAGCGCACCAACGCGCATGTGAACGTTGCGCAGTTTGTCGAACTTTTTCGCCATGTCGTAAGCGACGATGGAGATGAAGCCCGGCGCCAGTCCACACTGGGGGATGAAGGCCGAATTCGCACCTTCGGCCAGCTCTTTCACGAGGCGGGTCGAGGCGACGTCTTCGGTGAGGTCGAGATAATGCACGCCGGCCTTCTTGGCGGCGGGTGCGATGATCTTCGTCATGGTATAGGGGCAGGCCGAGAGAACGGCGAACTTGCCTTTGAGGGCGGCGTCCATGGCGGCTGCATCGGTGGCATCGAGCTTCAGCGTCGAGATGCCGTCATGCTTCGGCATGCGGGCGAGGGCTGCTTCGTCGCGGTCAGCCACGGTCACATGATAGTCGCCCGAAATGGCGAGCATCGTGGAAATCATCTCGCCGATCTTGCCGGCGCCCATGAGAAGAATGTTTTTCATTTTGAATGTCCCTCCATACGGATTTCTGGCGAGGTTGCACGGTCTGTCCGGATCCCCACCCTTCGCCCCTAAGGATAGGGGCCCAATCCGCCGAAATAAATGGACAGGCTGCCCAATTCGACCGATATTATTGTGCGATTTAACGGAGTTTTCGTGAAAATGCCGATCCACTTGCTGGATGATACCGACCGCGCGCTGATCGACCTGCTGAAAGCTGATGCCCGGCTACCGCTGTCCGAGCTTGCCCGCCGCATGGGCGTGTCGCGCTCCACGGTGCAGGACAGGCTGTCGCGCCTTGAAGGACGCGGCGTGATTGCGGGCTACACCGTGCGGCTCAACGAGCAGATGACAGAACGCGATGTGCGCGCTCATGTGTTCCTGAAGATCGTGCCGAAAGCGCAGGACGAGGTGGTGGCGCAGGCGAAGAAGCTGAAAGAGCTGCTGTCGCTTTACACGATCTCGGGCGAGTTCGACCTTGCCGCTATCCTCCGCGCGGAGACGACCGCCGCGCTCGATCAGGCGCTGGATGCGCTGGGGCGGCTGAAGGGGGTGGAGCGCACGCAATCGGCGGTCATCCTTTCCACCAAGGTGGAACGATAAGAAATCCTTGTTCCGACACATCTTCCGGCGATTCGGGTGGCGCGGTATGATTGTGTCACCAGTGCTGATCAAGGAGACACGCCATGGCCAAATCACAGGACGTCAAGAAGGAAGAGAAGAAGAAGCCGCTGCTTTCGCCCAAGGAGAAGAAAGCAGCCAAGGCCGCCAAGAAGGCTGCCAAGGGCTGATCTTGCACCAATTGCCACGCCAGCCCGTCAGTTCAGGCGGGCTGGCGGCCTCCTGCCGGAACGTCTTTTCCTGAGGTTTTCAGGTTGGCTTCCTGATACTCTCCCCGCACCGATGGGGGAGGAACGACATGGCGACAATCAAAAAGGAAATCGTGACAAAGGCCAGCACGGCGGCCGTATGGGATGCGGTGCGCGATGTCGGCGCGCTGCATACACGGCTGGTGCCCGGCTTTGTTGTCGACACAGTCGTCGAACCCGGCGCCCGCACCGTTACCTTCGCCAACGGGCTGGTGGTGCGCGAACCTATCATCACCCTTGATGACGACGCACGGCGGCTTGTCTGGTCGGTCGAGGGGATCCACATGACGCATTATAATGCGGTGGTTCAGGTGTCTGAAACACCGGACGGGACGAGGCTCACCTGGACGGTCGACTTCCTGCCCGATGACGCCGCACCCCATCAGGATGCCGTGATGGCGACCGGCATGGGCATCATGCAGCAGACACTGGACAAGCTCGCCGGATAGCGGCGGCCCTTCTTAAAATTTTAAATGGGTAAACCGAACAGAGACATCGGCTTTGTTCGTTTCACTGGGTCACATCCTTCTGCTTTTCTGTCGGGGCCGATAGTCAAGGCAACCAGAAGGAATATGTTATGAGTGCCTATCAGTTTTCCTTGGCCCCGCTCACCGGGGCTGCCCCGATCCGCCTTGCCGATTATCGCGGGCGGCCTGTGCTGGTGATCAACACCGCTTCCAAATGCCGTTTCACCAATCAGTATGAAGGCCTGCAGGCGCTGTATGAAAAGTACCGCAAGGTGGGCCTCGCGCTGATCGGTGTGCCGTCCGACGATTTCGCCAAGCAGGAATTTGCACTCGCCGATCAGATCGCCCAGTTCTGCATGGTGAATTACGGTGTGTCTTTTCCGATGGCGGCGAAGGCGCATGTGGTGGGGGACGCCGCCATTCCCCTTTTCAAATGGCTGGCAGACGAGGGCGGTGTGAATGCCCCGCCGCGCTGGAACTTCCACAAATATCTGATCGGCACGGATGGCAAGCTTGCGGGTTTCTGGCCCTCGATCGTCGGGCCCGATAACAAGCTGATCACCGACCGCATCGAGGAAGAACTGGCGAAGGTGACCGCGCCGGTCTGATCTCTCGCGTCCTGACTGGCGGGTCGGACATCAAATCATATTGATGTCCGATTTCCGCCTGCGCACCTGTCCGCTTGTCCGGTATGAAGGGATACCCAAACAAGAAACGGACAGGAGGATATGACATGCCAACCCAACAGGATCGTGCCCGGTTATTCCGCAGCCTGCACAAGGCGGGCGACCCATTGGTGCTTTATAATATCTGGGACGCTGGCAGTGCGCGCGCGGTGGCGGAGGCAGGCGCCAAAGCAGTAGCCACCGGCAGCTGGTCGGTCGCCGATGCGCAGGGCTACAAGGACGGGCAGGAAATCCCGCTTGATACGCTCCTCGCCATCGCCGAACGGATCGCCGGCACGGTGGATGTGCCCTTCACGCTCGATTTCGAAGGCGGCTATGCCGAAGATCCGGCGGGCGTGACGGCGAATGTGCGCCGCGCGGTCCAGACCGGCATTGTCGGCATCAATTTCGAAGATCAGGTGGTGGGCGGCAGCGGTGTCTATCCGGTTGAGGCGCAAGCCGCCCGCATCAAGGCGGTGCGCGCGGCGGCAGAGACCGAGGGCATTGACCTTTTCATCAATGCCCGCACCGACCTTTTCCTGCAGGAAGGCGACCGGGCGAAGCATCAGGGCCTGATTGCCGAGGCTGTCACGCGCGCCGAAGCTTACAAGGCGGCAGGGGCGGATGGGTTCTTCGTGCCCGCACTTGCTGATCCTACCCTCATCCGGGCCGTATGCGGGGCGGTCGCCCTGCCGGTGAATGTGATGATGTTCAGCGGCATCGGCACGGTGGCCGAGATGGCAGCGCTTGGTGTCGCGCGGGCGAGCTATGGCCCGCGGCCCTACCGAGAGGCGATGGCAGGGCTGAAGGAACGCTTCCTCGCCGAGCTTGCTGCCTGATCAGAAGGTGAGGGTGAAAAGCGCCCCGCCGCCCTCGCGGGTGGCGAGCGAAACACCGCCGCCGTGGGCGATCATTACCTGCCGGGTGAGCGCCAGGCCGACGCCGGAGCCATCCCGCTTGGTGGTATAGAAGGGCACGAAAACCTGGCGGGCAATGGCATCCGGGATGCCGGGGCCATTGTCCGCCACCTCGACGACCACGCGGCCGCGACGGTTGAGCCGGGCGGACAGGGTGACTTCTGCTCCTTCTTTCGGGCCATCGTCGCCCACGAGCGCCTGTGCTGCGTTCTGCAACAGGTTGATCAGCACCTGCATCAGCATGTCATGGTCAGCCATCACCTCAAGTGACGCGGGCTCGACATCGATCAGAAGGCCGATCTTGCGGGCTTCCCAGTCGTGGGCGGCGAGACGGGCTGCCTCCTCAAGCAGTGTTTTAACCGAAAGGCGGGTTTTCTCGGGCGGGGGCAGGCGGGTGAGGCGCCGGTAGCTTTGCACGAACTGCATCAGCCCGTCCGAGCGCCGCGCCACGGTGTTGACGGCATCAAGCACGTCTTCAAGCTCCGCCACGGCTTCGGGGTGGTCCGTCACCTTGCCGGCGGCATCCTCTACGAGATCCGCCGCCGTCTTGGCGAGCGATGCGACAGGCGTGATCGAATTCATGATCTCGTGTGTCAGTACGCGCACCAGCGACTGCCAGGCTTCAAGCTGGGCCTGATCCAGCTCGCTGCCGATATCCTGCAGGCTGACGATCCGCTCCAGCTTGCCGCCGATCATGATCTGCGTCGCTGCGATGGCGACCTGGCCTTCGGCTCCGTCGGCGTTGAAGGGGGCCAGCTTGCGCTCGCCGGGCTCAATGATCGTCACCTGCCGCTTGAATTCCTCCCCGAAGATTTCAAGGTCGGAAATGCGGCGCGGATGGTGGCTGCCGAACAGCCGCCGGGCGGCATTGTTCCACACGGTGATAAGCCCGTCGCCATGCACGGAAATCAGCGGTACGGGGACATGCTCGATCAGGGCCTTGTGGTGGCGAAGTTCTTCTTCCTGTCCCGTGCGTTCGGCACGGAAGCGATCAAGGATCGCGGTGAAGGTCTCGCCCAGTTCCCCGAACCCGGCACCGAGCCCAGTGAGGTTGAAGCGCTGGCCATAATCGCCGTAGCGCGCGGCATCGAGGAAACGATTCAGTTCGGCATTCGTGCGGCTGATGAAACGGTGGGTTTCCATGGTGGCAAACGCGGCTGCTGCCAGCGCCACAAGGGTTGCCACCTGATAGCCCGGCGTGATCAATAGCGCCACGAAAGCGGCAAGCAGCAGGGCGATGATGCCGAGCCGCAGGACGAGATAAAGGCTGAAGCGTTTAAAGCCCATGTTTTTCCATCCGGCGGTAAAGCGCGGCGCGGGTCAGGCCCAGATCCTTCGCCGCGTGGCTGATATTGTAGCGATGCTTCTTGAGCGCGGTGCTGATGGCGGCAAGCTCCAGCCGCTCAAGGTTCAGGTCATCAAGCGCCGGTGCCGCCGCGTCCCCGTTTGTCGGGGCAGGCGCGGCTGTCGGGGCCCCGTCGGAAAAGTCCCGGGCTTCAAATCGTTCCGTATCCGAAAGAATTGTCGCGCGCTCGATGGCATGGCGCAGCGCCCGCACATTACCGGGCCAGTCCTGCGTGGCGAGCGCGGCCAGTGCATCGGGCGAGAAGGGCTTTTCCGCCTTGCCATATTTGCGGGCATAGAAAGCTGCATAATGGGTGGCAAGCGCCGGGATATCCTCGCGCCGGTCACGCAAGGGGGGCAGGGTCAGCGTCACTGTATTCAGGCGAAACAGCAGATCCTGCCGGAAGCGGGCTTCATCATGCAACTGGTCAAGCGCGATGTTGGTCGCGGCGATTACCCGCACATCGATGGGTACGGCCCGCGTGGCACCCACGGGCGTCACTTCGCGGCGTTCCAGCACGGTCAGCAGCTTGGCCTGCAGATGCAGGGGCAGGTTGCCGATCTCGTCAAGGAACAGGGTGCCGCCCGAGGCCGCCACGAAACGCCCGGTGCGGTCCTCTTTCGCGTCCGTGAAGGCGCCCTTCTTGTGGCCGAACAGCTCCGACTCGAAGAGCGACTCCGCGATGCTGCCAAGGTCCACCCCCATGAACACGGCGCTCGAACGCCTTGATTGCCTATGAAGTTCGCGGGCGACAAGCTCTTTCCCCGTGCCGTTTTCACCAAGAATCAGCACGTTGGCATCCGTGGGCGCGGCGCGGGCGATCAGGCGCATCAGGTCCTGCATCGGCGGGGCGTCACCGATGATGGTGGGGGCGCTGCCCACGCTGGCGGCCGCGAGTGTTTTGTTGGCGCCCTTGAGGCGGGCGGTTTCGTCCCGGCTCTGGCCGAGCTTGACGGCAGCCGAAAGGGTGGCCACGACCTTTTCATTTTGCCATGGCTTGGCGATGAAATCGGTGGCGCCAAGCTTCATGGCCTCCACCGCCGTATCCACCCCGCCGTGCGCCGTGATCATCACGACGACCGCTTCGGGATCAAGCTCCAGAATCACCTTCAGCCAGGCGAATCCCTCTTCGCCCGACGATTCGCCGGGGCCGAAATTCATATCAAGGAGGATGGCATCGAACTTTTCACGGGCCAGAAGCTCGCGGATATCGGCGGGGCGGTTGGTCGTGGTCACCCGGTCGAAATGGCGCTTCAAGAGCAGCCGTCCGGCGACAAGGATATCCTCGTCATCGTCCACAATCAGAATGCTGCCCGCCTTTTCCGCCACGCCTGTCTACCCCTCTTGTCCGGTTGGTCGCGAGCCTATCGCAACTGTTCGATATCGTACACACAAAAATGTTCGATATCGAACACTGGCATCTGAATGCCGCAGAAATCTGCGGATTTATAAACTGGCACGCCGCTTGCGGATAAGGGGTGGTCACGACAGCGAGGACCCCAAAAAAACAAACGGGGCACAGCACGAACGGAAACAGAAATGGGTACTGTCACGAATATGGAAAATCCGTCGAAACAGCCGAAGAACAATCCGAACCCGGGCTCAGGGAGGCCGCATTCGGGTGCCGTATCGGGGTCCGGCATGGACCGCCGTGTGGAAAAAAAGAAACTACCGCTTAAAAAGATCGGCTGGATCGGCGGGGGCGTCCTTTTTGTGGCGGTTGCCGCCGCGCTTGCAATGCAGGCAACCGGTGGCCGCTCCCTCAAGATCGGCAAGGACCGACTGGAGATTTCCGAGGTGCAAAGCGGCACGTTCGAGGATTTCATCCCCGTTCGTGCCCGCGTGACGCCCTTGAAGACCGTGTTCCTTGACGCCATCGAAGGCGGCCGGGTGGAGCGCGTGCTGGTGGAAGACGGCGCCGTCGTCAAGGCCGGCGACCCGATCGTCGAGCTTTCGAACGCCACCTTGCAGCTTGAAGTGATCCAGAACGAAGCGCTCGTCACCGAGCAGCTGAATAACCTGCGCACCACCGAACTGGGGCTGGAGCGCAACCGGCTGGACCACAAGCGCAACCTTGTTGAAATCAATTACGAGATCACGCGCCTGTCGCGTCAGGCCGAGCGCGAGCGCGACCTGATCAAGACGGGTGCGGTGTCGCAGGCCAAGCTCGATGATACCGAAGATGCGCTCGCCTATTATATCGCCAAGCGCGAAGTGACGATTGAAAGCCAGGCGACCGACATGCGCATGCAGAAGCAGCAGCTCGATTTCCTGCAGAAAGCCGGCGCACAGCTTGAAAAGAGCCTCGAGTTCGCCCGTGGCAACCTTGAAGCCCTTGAGGTGAAGGCGCCTGTTGACGGCAAGCTTTCCGGCTTCAATGTGGAAATCGGCCAGAGCATCGAACGCGGCGGCCGTCTTGGCCAGATTGATGATCCGAACCGCTTCAAGCTCGAAGCCGAGATTGACGAATTTTACCTGAACCGTGTGGACCTTGGCCAGATTGCCACGTTCGAGCAGGGTGGCAGCGACTATGCCCTGCAGGTCGCCAAAATCTATCCGCAGGTGACAGGTGGTCTCTTCACGGTTGACCTTGTGTTCGACGGCGAAGAAGCCAAAGCCATCCGCCGCGGCCAGACGATCCAGCTGAAACTGACGCTCGGCGATGCGACCGAAGCCCGCCTCATCCCGAACGGCGCCTTCTTCCAGGATACCGGCGGCCACTGGGTCTTCGTCGTCTCGTCCGATGGCACCGAAGCCGTGAAGCGCAATGTGCGCCTCGGCCGCCGCAACACCCGCCATATCGAAGTCCTTGATGGTCTCGACCTTGGCGAGAAGGTGATCACGTCGCCCTATACGAACTTCAAGGACATGGACCGCCTGAAGCTCGGTGAAAAATAAGGTCTGAAAAGCGAGAAAACGGCCAAATCCGGCCAGAGTGACGACAGCGATAAACGGGAAGGAAAAAACATGCTCAAGATGCACAATCTTTCGAAAATCTACCGCACCGACGAGGTCGAGACCATCGCCCTCAACAATGTGAATATCGAGATCAATTCCGGCGAGTTCGTTGCCATCATGGGGCCTTCGGGCTGTGGCAAGTCGACGCTCCTCAACATCATCGGCATGCTCGATAACCCGTCGGAAGGCGACTATCTCTTCTTCGACGAAAATGTGGCCCGCTATTCGGAAGCCAAGCTCGCCAATATCCGCAAGCGCCACATCGGCTTCATCTTCCAGTCGTTCAACCTGATTGATGAACTGACGGTCGCCGAGAATATCGAACTCGCACTTCTCTATCACGATATCGCCGCCAGCGAGCGCCGCGACCGCGTGGCCGCCGTGATGGACAAGGTCGGCATTGCCCACCGCGCCAAGCATATGCCGAGCCAGCTTTCGGGCGGCCAGCAACAGCGTGTGGCAGTGGCTCGTGCCGTGGTCGGCAACCAGTCGATGATCCTTGCGGATGAGCCGACCGGTAACCTTGACAGCGCCCACGGCCAGGAAGTCATGGAAATGCTGCAGGGCCTGAATGAAGAAGGCACCACCATCGTGATGGTGACCCACAGCCCGGCCCATGCCGACTATGCCCGCCGCACCATCAACCTGTTCGATGGCCAGGTGGTAACGGAAAACCTGCGCGCCGCATAAGACGCGCAGCCGACTGACACAAAACAAAAAACCGAACACGACAGCGGGGAGGAAATCCCATGTTCAGCAATTATGTCAGCGTCGCGCTCCGGAACCTTGTGAAAAACAAGCTCTATAGCGCCATCAATATCATCGGGCTCGCCATCGGTCTTGCAGCCTGCATCCTCATCACGCTCTTTGTGCGGGATGAGCTTTCCTACGACCAGTTCTGGACGAAGGCTGACAGGCTTTACCGCCTGAACACCACTTTCTCGATCCCCGGCCGCGAGCCCTTCGTGACCGTGGTGTCACCCGGGCCATCGAAAGGCGCACTCGAGCGCTTTTTTGCGCAGGAGATCGACAAGGTCGTGCGCCTGCAATCGCTGACCCCGGTCATCGAGATCGGCAATGCGCTTTACACCGACGAGATGATTTTTGCGGACCCGACCGCGAGCGATGTCCTCGATTTCGACGTGGTGGCCGGCGACATGAAAGCCGTGCTGACCGACAATGCCTCCATCGCGCTTTCAGAAAAAATGGCCCACAAATATTTCGGCGACCAGCCGGCTGTGGGCAAGGTGATGACCATCACCAACTATAACCTGAAGCGTGATTACCGGGTAGCAGCGGTCTTCCGGGACCTGCCGCACAATACGGTGCTGGCGATTGAAATGGTCGCCATGATCGACGAGAACGACTGGCATGATCAGGCCTTCCTCTTCGACAGCTGGTTCTCGGTCAATAACACGGTGCTTTTCACGCTGAAGCCGGGCGTGGATATCAGCAGCGTCACCAGCCGGTTCGATGCTTTTGCCGACAACAGCATCGAAATGCCTGCGGAACTGACCGGCGGCAAGGGCGCTTCGGCCTTTGTGCAGTTCGGCACCACGAAGCTTGTGGACGCCCAGCTGCATCCGGCCGGCCTTGGCGAGATGAAGCCCACGGGCAATATCGCCACCGTCATCATCTTCGCCTCGATTGCCGGTCTCATCCTTGTGATCGCCTGCATCAACTTCATGAACCTCGCGACGGCCAAATCGACCCAGCGGGCGCGTGAAGTGGCGCTCCGCAAGGTGCTGGGCGCCGGCCGCGGCCAGCTGATCGTCCAGTTCATCGGGGAATCGGTGCTGATCGCGCTCATCGGCCTTGTCGCCGGGATTGTGATCGTGGAAGCCGCACTCCCATTCTACGGCGAATTCATCGGCCGTGACCTCAGCTTCGATTATACCGATGGCATGACGCTCGCGATCCTTGCTGGGCTCGTTGCCACGGTTGGCGTGGTGGGCGGTGTGTATCCGGCCATCATCCTTTCGGGCTTCCGCCCGGCCTGGGTGCTGAAGGCCAACAAGTCGGCGGAAACTTCAGGCTCGGCAGCCCTGCGCAGCGGTCTTGTAATCTTCCAGTTCGCCGTGTCGATCGCGCTGATCGTTGGTACATCCGGCGTATACGGCCAGCTCAAGTACGCGACGACGATGGATCCCGGCTATACGAAGGACAATATGTTCGTCCTGCACCGCATCAACCGCAAGGGCGCGGAAGAACGCCGGGACGCGCTGAAGGCGGAAATCCAGCGCCTGCCGGGCGTGGTATCGGCTACCTTCTCGGGCGATACGCCGGGCAGCTCGGACGAGAACAACACATCGGTCGAGATTCCGGGGCAGGAAAACACCGGCACCATCCTCATCGGTGTGCAGGATGTGGACCATGATTTCTTCAAGACCTACCAGATTCCGATCATCGCCGGCCGCGATTATGACCGCCAGTATGCGGGCGATTCCGAGCCGAGCGTGGAAGGGCTGAAGGAAGGCGATGTGGTCAACAGCAACATCATTGTCAATGAAAGCGTCCTGAATCGCCTTGGCTTCGGCACCCCCGAAGAAGCGCTGGGCAAGGTCTTCATGATCGGCCGTGGCAACGGTGTGAAGAATGCGCTGACCATCGTGGGCGTGGTGCCGGATGTGCATTTCCAGTCGCTGAAGACTGTGAAGCGGCCGGAGATGTACGCGCTTGATGCCGACAATTATGGCAATCTCACTGTCCGCTTCACGGGCGATCCGAAGGCGCTTGTTTCTGGCGTTGAGAATATCTGGCGGTCGCTCGTGACCGGGGTGCCGATTTCCTATGAATTTGTCGATGAGGCTCTGGCCGAGGAATTCGATCAGGAAGAAGCAACGGCCACCATGCTGGCGCTGTTTGCCGGGCTTGCTGTGTTTGTCGCCTGTCTCGGTCTCTATGGTCTTGCCGCCTTCACCGCCGAGCGCCGCACCAAGGAAATCGGCATTCGCAAGGTGATGGGTGCAACGGTGACCGATATCGTCCGCCTGCTGCTGTGGCAATTCTCGAAGCCCGTGATCATCGCCAACCTGATCGCCTGGCCGGTCGCGGTTTGGGGCATGCTTTCGTGGCTCGAAAACTTCCCCTACCGGATGGAAGCCTGGGTGCTGGGGCCCCTGTGCCTGATCGCCGGCCTGATCGCGCTCGGCATCGCCTGGGCGACGGTCGGCGGGAATGCCGCGCAGGTGGCTCGCGCCAACCCGATCAAGGCGCTGCGCTACGAATGATCATAAACGGGGCCGGGCGATGCATCCGGCCCCGACATGCAGAACGACAGCAGGGAGACCACCATGTTCAGCAATTATGTCAGCGTCGCGCTCAGGAACCTTGTGAAAGACAAGCTGTACAGCTTCATCAATATCGCCGGGCTGGCGATTGGCCTTGCAGCCTGCGTCCTGATTGCGCTTTTCGTGCGGGACGAGCTTTCCTACGACCAGTTCTGGTCGAATGCTGATCGTATCTATCGCCTGAATACCACCTTCAACACTCCCGGTCGCGAACCGATGGTCACGGTGATGGCGCAAGGGCCGACCAAGGACGCACTGAAGGCCTATTTTCCGGAAGAGATCGAAGCCGTCACTCGCTTCAACAGCATGGAAGTGGTGATGAACAAGGACGGTAGTGTCTTCAGCGAAATCCTGATGTGGACCGATCCCGAGACCGCTGACATTTTTGATCTCGAAGTTGTCGCCGGTGACTTGCGCCAGACGTTGCAGGACAACGCCAGCCTCGCCGTCAACGAGAGCTTCGCGCGAAAGCATTTCGGCGAAGGCAACCCGCTCGGCAAGACCGTGACCATCAATCTGATGGATATCGAGCGGGATTACAGGATCGGGGCAGTCTACAAGGATCTGCCGCATAATTCCGTGCTCAATTTCCAAGGGCTCGCCAAGATCGATGAAAACGACTTCACGAAGCAGAACTGGGAATTCAGCCAGTGGTACAGCGTGAACAACTATGTCTATTTCACCCTGAAGCCCGGCGCGTCAATCCGGACGATTGAAGATCGCCTCGACGATTTCGTCGACGCCTATATCGAGCCACCCGCCGCCATCGGCAACGCCAAGTCGTCGACCTATGTTCAATATAGCCTTCAGCCGCTGACCGATATCCAGCTCAACCAGGCTGGTGCCCGGGATATGGAAATGAAGCCGACGGGCGACATGGGTACGGTGATGGCTTTCGCCGCCATTGCGGCCCTCATTCTCATGATCGCCTGCATCAATTTCACCAATCTCGCCACCGCCAAATCCACCCAGCGGGCCCGTGAGGTTGCAATCCGGAAAGTGCTTGGTGCCAATCGCCGGCAGCTTGTGATCCAGTTCCTTGGCGAATCCACCGTCATTGCCTTTATCGGCCTGATGTTTGGTCTCGTCCTCGTTGAAGTGGCGCTGCCCTTCTTCAGCGAGTTTGTCGGCAAGGATCTGGTGTTCGATTATTTCGACGGAGGCACTATTGGCGTTCTTGCCGGCCTGATGGTTGTGGTCGGGGTTCTGGGTGGTCTCTATCCGGCACTCGTCCTCTCAGGCTACCGCCCGGCCCGCGTGCTCAAGGCCAACAAGTCCGCGGAATCGAGCGGCTCGGCCCGGCTTCGCAGTGCGCTTGTCGTGATGCAGTTCGCCATTTCGATCACGCTCATCGTCTCCACCGGTACGGTCTATGGCCAGAAGCTTTACGCGACGCGACTTGACCCGGGTTTCAACAAGGAAAACCTCCTGGTCGTTCGCAATACGTCGAACTCCGGCGCCGTGAGCAAGCGGGACGCCTTCAAGGAGCAGGTCCTGCGGATTCCGGGGGTTGTCGATGCAGCTTTCTCGAGCGATGCACCAGCCAGCGGCAACGAGAGCAACATTTCGGTCCGTGTTGCCGATGATGACGGCGAACGCACCGTGCTGATCGGGGTCCACCGGGTAGATTATGAATTCTTCGAAACCTACGAAATCCCGTTCCTCGCCGGGCGAGCCTACAATCGCCAGAATGCACTTGATGTAACCCCGAACGGCTTTGCCGCCGAGCCGGGGGATCTGCTGCAAGGCAATATCATCGTGAACGAGGGCGCACTTGGTCGTTTCGGCTTCGGAACGCCAAAGGAAGCGATCGGCCGCGTTGTCAAGGCAAGTGTGGGCAACGATGTGCAGGCTCAATTCACCATCATCGGGGTCATTCCGGACATCAAGTTCCAGTCGCTGAAGGAAGTGATGCGCCCGGAAGTCTATATGCTCGCTTCGTTCGGCTTCTCGAACCTGAATGTGCGCTATATCGGCGATCCGCGTCCGGTTGTTGCCGAGATCGAAAAGTCCTGGAAATCAATGATCAGCACGGTGCCCTTTGCCTATGACTATGTGGACGAGGTCATGGCGCAGGAGTTCGAGGCGGTAGAGAGCCAGTCAATGCTTCTTGGCGTTTTTTCGGGCCTCGCGATTGTCATCGCCTGCCTCGGCCTCTATGGCCTTGCGGCCTTCACCGCGGCGCGCCGGACCAAGGAGATTGGCATCCGCAAGGTGATGGGTGC
Source organism: Pseudokordiimonas caeni (assembly GCF_026719705.1). GTDB lineage: Bacteria > Pseudomonadota > Alphaproteobacteria > Sphingomonadales > Kordiimonadaceae > Gimibacter > Gimibacter caeni. The sequence continues at coordinate 194,359 of NZ_JAPPRR010000003.1, forward strand.
CACCGTGACCGATATCGTCCGCTTGCTGATCTGGCAATTTTCCAAGCCCGTCCTGATCGCCAACCTGGTGGCATGGCCGGTTGCGGTGTGGGGGATGCTTTCGTGGCTCGAAAATTTCCCCTACCGGATGGAGGCCTGGATGCTGGCGCCGCTGTGCCTGATCGCCGGCCTCATCGCGCTCGGCATCGCATGGGCAACGGTCGGCGGTAACGCCGCGCAGGTCGCCCGCGCCAATCCCATCAAAGCCCTCAGGTACGAGTGAAAGGGACGCCATCATGCTTGCCAATTATCTTCGCAGCGCCATTCGCAACATTGCCAAGGAAAGGCTTTATAGCGCCATCAATATCGGCGGCTTGGCCGTTGGCCTGATGGCGGCGTTCCTGATCCTGCTGTTTGTCCGGTTCGAGCTTTCCTACGACAAGGAATGGGCGAATGCCGACCGTCTGTACCGGATGGATACGAGCTTCCTGACCGGCCCCGAGCCGAAGGCACGGTTGCGCCGGCTTTCCGGGCAGCTGCAGGCGGCAATGCTGAGCACCTTCCCGGAGGAGATCGAGGCCGCCGCGCGCCTGCGCGCCCTGGAGCCGACGATCCGCGACGGCGACAAGGTCACGGACGAACTGGTGCAATGGGCGGACGCGGATCTGCTGAAAATCTTCCAGTTCAGGGTGCTCAAAGGCGACATGAAGGCTGCCTTTGGCGACAAATCGAGCCTCGCTGTCAGTCGTACCTTCGCTGAAAACCATTTCGGGGACGCGGACCCATTGGGCCGTGTGTTGAACCTGAAAGTCTACAATCTGGACCGCGATTATCGCATCGTCGCTGTCTATGAGGACCTGCCAAGAAACAGCGAGCTGGATATTCCGGCTGTTGCCCTGATGGACGAGGAAGCCTTCGCCGAGCCGCATTGGCTCCTTCGGAACTGGGGATCGACGAGCGTCGAGCAATATGTGCTTCTGAAGAGCGGCGCTTCGTGGTCGACCATCCAGGCCGGGATGCCGGGGCTACTCGACAAATTTGTCGAAACCCGCTCGGGCAAAGGGTCGTCTTTCCTTGCCATGAACGGGATGAAATTCTCGGACTATCATGCCCACTTTGTCACGCTCGACGAGATGTCGGTGATGGCCAAGATGCAGATCCTGATCGCCATCGCGGTTGTTCTTGTGCTGGTCGGCGCCATCAATTTCGTCAATCTGGCGACCGCGCAGGCAATCCGCCGGACGCGTGAGGTGGCGCTGCGCAAGGTTTTGGGCGCCGGGCGGCCGCAACTGATTGTCCAGTTCCTGACGGAATCGATCCTGATCACCCTGATCGCCGCCATGCTGGCGGTGGTGCTGCTGGAATTCAGCCTGCCAGCCTTTGCCGAGTTTCTGGATGCTCCGCTTGAGCTTTCCTATGATGACGGCGTCTTCTGGGCGTCGCTGATTGCGACCGTTCTGGTCGTGGGTGGCCTTGCCGGCTTTTATCCGGCCTTCGCCATCAGCGGCAGTCGTCCCGGGCGGATCCTCATGGCCAACAAGTCGGCAGAAAGCCGGGGGACCATCATCCTTCGGCAGGTGCTGGTGACCTTCCAGTTTGCGGTGTCGGTGATCCTGATCGTGTCCACCATCATCATCTATGGCCAGACCTGGTTCGTGACCAACATGGACCCCGGTTATGACCGCAACAATCTTCTGGTCGTTCAGGGTGTCGACCGCGGCGACATGAAGGACAAGCGGGCGACCCTCCGGGACAAGGTGCGGAAGCTTTCGATGGTGCGTGCGGCGAGCATGTCGTCGGAAACGCCATCGGATGGCAACAACAGCGGCGGCAATTTTGGCCCGACCCCGGTCCGGGACGAACAGATCAACATGGGCGAGATCTGGATCGATGACGCCTTCTTTGACACTTACAGGATCGAGATGGCGGCAGGCCGCAATTTTTCAGGCACCAATGAAGCTGACGAGTTTCAGGACAATACGGATGAAAATCCGGTTGAAAACCGGGTCATGCTGAATGCCTTTGCGGCTGAACAGATGGGTTTTGCGTCGCCAGACGCCGCCATCGGTGCGCTGGTCTATAACGGCACGCGTCCGCTGCGGATAGTCGGGGTGGCGAAGAATGCCCGCCTGCAGGACATCAACGACCCGCAGCGCGCGGAAGTCTATTATTTCACACGGGACCGGGGCTACAACCTGACCGTCCGTTTCGGCGGGTCGCCGACCGAGGTCGTCGAGGCCGTTCGTTCGGTATGGATGGAACTGGCGCCCTTCACCCCGTTTGTCTTCACTTTCGTCGATGACGCGGTGGCTGAAGAGTTTGAGGAAGAAGTGCAGATGTCAAGAATCCTGACCTTCTTCTCAGGCCTCGCTGTGCTGATCGCCAGCATGGGGCTTTATGGCCTTGCGGCGGTTTCGGCCGAGCGGCGTACCAAGGAAATTGGCATCCGCAAGGTGCTGGGTGCGCGGGTGCGTGACATCGTGATGATGATGGTCTGGCAATTCTCGCGGCCCGTGATCGTCGCCAACCTGATCGCATGGCCGGTGGCTTTCTTCACCATGTCGTCATGGCTGGAACAGTATCCGAACCGCATCGACAGCTGGTTGATGCTGCCTGCCTGCATGGCGGCAGGGCTGGCCGCGTTCCTGATCGCCTGGGCGACCGTTGCCGGACGGGCATACCTGGTGGCCCGCGCCAAACCCATCAATGCCCTGCGCTACGAATAAGACTGATCCGAGAAGCGAGGAGAAGAGACGATGTTCCGCAACTATTTCCTGACCGCCTGGCGGCATGTGTTCAAGAACAGGTTGTTTTCCTTCATCAATATCTTCGGCCTCGCCGTCGGACTGATGAGCTGCATGCTGATCTTCCTGTTTGTGGAAGACGAGCTTTCCTATGATGACTGGCTGCCGGAAGGCGACCGCATCGTGCGGCTACACAGTGCCTTCCTGTCGCCCGACCGGCCAGCGTTCCGCACGGTTTCCGCTCCCGGCTTCTGGATGGATGCCATCTCGGCCTATGCCGCAGCGGACGTTGAAACGGCAGTGCGGCTGGTGCGTACCAACCAGACGATCATCAAGGACGAAAAGGTATTTGACGAGCGGCTGGTATTCGCCGACAGCACCTTCTTCGACATCTTCAAATTGCCGTTCGTGGCAGGGAGTGCGGCGAGCGCCTTCTCGAAGCCGATGGATTTCATCGTCAGCGAGGAAATGGCCCTCAAATATTTTGGCCGCATCGACGTGGTTGGTGAAACGCTCACGGTCTGCTGCGTTCAGGGCCAGGAAGTGGATGTCCGTGTTTCGGGCGTGATCAAGGACATCCCTGAGAACAGCCATCTCGATATCGATTTCCTCGTGTTCCTCGATCCTCCGATGTTCGACTTCGCGCCGAACATCCTGAAGACCTGGACGAGCGTGAACACGCTCACCTATTTCAAGCTGAAAGAGGGTGCGACCGTCGAGGGCTTCAAGGCGCGCGTTTATGACTGGCTGGACCGCGAAAGCCCCTTCCGCAAGATGACGGCGGATGCGGGCATGGACGGCCAGCCGAGCGATTTCATTCGCCCGAATGTGATGGCGGTGCCGGATCTGCATCTGCATGCCCGTCCTGACGCCGGCAATTTCGGCGACATGCGGCCGATGGGCGATATCCGTTTCGTCTATACCTTCTCGGCCGTGGCCTTCCTGATCCTCGCCATCGCCTGCATCAACTTCATGAACCTGTCGACCGCACGGGCAACCCAGCGGGCACGCGAGGTCGCACTGCGCAAGGTTCTCGGTGCATCGCGCACACAGGTTGCCCTGCAGTTTCTGGGCGAGGCGGTGATGCTGTCGCTGATTGCCCTCATGCTCGGCCTGATGGGCGTCGAGATGGTCTTGCCCGCCTACAATGATGTTCTTGGCCGCTCGCTTGAGATGACCATCGCGACGAACGGCGGGCTTATGGCCCTTGCTTTGGGGGTGGCAGTGCTCGTCGGCGTGATCGCCGGCAGCTATCCTGCACTCGTGCTGTCGCGTTTTGCGCCGGCACGTATCCTGAAGGCCAACAAGTCTTCGGATGCCGAAGGCTCCGGTCGCCTCCGTATGTTGCTCGTTGTCATCCAGTTTGCCGTATCCATCGGCCTCGCCATCTGCACGGCGGTTGTTTACGGCCAGTCCATGTATGCGCAGAAGATGGATCTCGGATTTGAAACCGAGGGCAAGATCGTGATGCGGAATTTCACGTCCGCGCCGATTGCCGAACAGCGGGAATCGATCGGCCGTGAACTGGCGGCTCTCCCCGGTGTTGAAAGCGTCGTCTTCTCGTCCGAAGTGCCGACGGATGACAATGAGAACAACACCGGCTTCCAGCTGCTGTCCGCAGCAGGTGACACCTCGGCCAACACCGAGGAACGGATCATCAACTATTTCTCGGTCGATTTCGGCTTCTTCGAGGCTTATGGCATCGACCCGGTTGCCGGCCGTACCTTTGATCGTTCCCGCGGCAATGAAGTGATCGAGGCCGCGCTCGAGGACAACAGCATCCGCCGCTCGGCCTCTGTCGTGATCAACGAGATGGCAGCCCGCAACCTTGGCTTCAGCAATGCGGCCGACGCGGTGGGGCGTGTATTGCGGGCGGGGGTCTATCGCGCCGGTCCCTATGACCTCACCATCGTTGGTGTGGTGCCGGATGTGCATTTCCGCTCCATCCGGTTCGGCAAGCAGCCGAGCGTCTATTTCGTTCAGCCGACCAACATGGATGTGGCGACCGTCACCTACCGCACCGCTGATCTGCCGTCGCTGGTCTCCGCCATTGGCGGTACGTGGCGCCGTGTGGCCCCGAACGTGCCGATGGACATGAGCTTCCTGAATGACATGATTGCCGCCCAGTATGCTGACGATGTGGCGCAGGGCACGCTTTTCGCGGCCTTCTCGGGCCTCGCGATCCTTGTTGCCTGCCTCGGCCTTTATGGGCTTGCCCATTTCACTGCCGAGCGCCGCACCAAGGAAATCGGGATAAGGAAGGTGATGGGGGCCCGCACGCGGGATATCGTCCGGCTGCTTGTCTGGCAGCTTTCGAAGCCCGTTGTGGTTGCAAACCTGATCGCATGGCCGGTTGCCTGGTATCTGATGGTCGACTGGCTGCAGGGTTTCGAATACCGGCTGGGGCATGGTTACATTCTGGTCGCCGCCGTGGTGGCGGGTCTCGTCGCGCTCCTTATCGCCTGGGGCACCGTGGCGGGCCGTGCCATCCGGGTCGCCAGCGCCAAACCGATCCACGCGCTCCGCTACGAATGACGTTTCCCTAGCGGGGTTCGCCCACTTGCCGGCGGCCACAACTGGTCGCCGGTTTTTTCTTCGTTTTTTATCGACCTGTACGCGAAATATTAATTTCCCTGTGCCAGTATGTGTCTCGAAATAGAACAGCGCAAAGCGCTATTTCAGGCAAAAGTTGGCGAACTTTAGAACGGTGCAGGGTAATGCTGATCGATTCCGTCAAGCTTGAAAAAATGATGCTGGCCAAGCGTGTGGCCAAGTTCCTCAATGGCTCGCAGTCCGATGACGACCGCATTGCCGTGGAGGATGTTGCACGCCTTCTGGCCCGCGATCTTTCCACGCAGGTGCGTGAGGTGCTGGCGTTCGAACTGCGTCACTGCGATGTTCTGCCCTCTGATCTCGCTGAAAAGATTGCCCGCGATGTGGAAGATGTGGCATCGCCTTTCCTTTCCTCGACCCATGCTTTCAATGATGAAACGCTGGCCGCACTCATCCCGTCGCTGGCGGAACATGCCCGCGTGACGATTGCCCGCCGGCCCGATCTTGGCGGCCTTGCCGTCAAGGCGCTGGCCGAGCATTCCGAAGCGCCGGGCGTGACCACGCTGGTGCGAAACGACAGTGTCGGCCTCACCCAGGAAGCTTGCGATGCCGTGGTTGGCCGCTTCGGGGGCGACCGCCGCCTGATGGACCAGCTTTCAGCGCGGGCCGACCTGCCGCTTGTGGTGGTCGAGCAGATCATCGACAAGGTTTCCGATCACTGCCGCGACACGCTGATGCAGCATTATGCCGTCGATGGCACGCTCGCCGAGAAGATCGCCGGCGGCAGCCGCATCGAGGCGCTGTGGCAACAGATTGCGAACGCGGCTCCGCAGCAAGTGCATGCGCTCGTCAACGACATGCGCAAGCAGAAGCGCCTGACCCACCTTCTGGTCGCCGAAATGGCCGAGCGTGGCAGTGCCGCTTTCCTTGAAAGCTCTTTCGCGCTGGAGGCCGGCTTGCCGATCATCCAGGTGCGTGAAGCCCTGAACCTGAAGAAGGCGCAGGATTTTGTGGACCTGATGAAACGGATTGGCGTGTCAAAGGCGATGGCGCCGCGTTTCCTCAATATCGCCCGCAAGCTTTATGTCGAAGGCGCCCACGGCACCAACGACAATGCAGCGCCGTCTTCGGGTCTCGCCGGCGAAGGCTGATCACGGTTTGAAATCAATATCGCTGTCTGGTGTCGCAGGGCACCGGAAGGCACTTGCCTTTGCCATTAATATCTATATATCTTGATATATGGATATTAATCAGAGCCTTTCTGCCTTCGCCGCCCTCAGCCAGGAAACCCGGCTGGAGGTCTTCCGCCTGCTGGTGCAGGCGGGGGCTGCCGGCATGCTAGCGGGCGAGGTGGCCGACAGGCTGGGCGTGCGCCAGAACACCATGTCCACCAACCTGAGTATACTTTTGCGCGCCGGGCTGATCCGCAACGAGCGGGAAGGCCGCGCGATCCGTTATTTTGCCGATTTCGACGGGGTGAGGGGGCTCTTGGGCTTCCTCATGGAGGAATGCTGCGGCGGCAAGCCGGAGCTTTGCCAGCCCGTCATCGATACACTTGCCTGCAAATGCCCGTGAGGAAACCATCGTGACCGAAAAGATGCTCAATGTCCTTGTGCTGTGCACCGGGAATTCCGCGCGCTCGATCGTCGGCGAAGCGGTCTTCAATCATCTGGGGCAGGGCCGCATCCGGGCCTACAGCGCCGGCAGCCAGCCGACCGGCAAGCCGAACCCGGCGGCCATCGCGCGGCTCGTGGAAGCCGGGATCGATACGTCCGCTTTCCGGTCCAAAAGCTGGGACGAGTTCGCAGGTGAAGGCGCCCCCAAAATGGATATGGTGATCACCGTTTGCTCGTCTGCGGCGGGTGAGGCCTGCCCCGTGTGGCCGGGGGCACCCGTGCGCGCACACTGGGGTTACCCGGACCCCGCCCATATTCCGGACCCGGCCGCGAAGGCGGCTGCCTTCGATGCGCTTTACAAGGATTTCTCGGGCCGCGTGGCCGAGCTTCTGTCGCATCCGCTGGAAAGCATGAACGCGGCCGAGCGGCGCGACCTTCTGGTGCAGCTTGCACCGGTGGAGGGCTGACCTGATGTCGCTTGCCCGCAAACTGACGGCCGAAGCCATTGGCACCGCGCTTCTCCTCGCTACCGTTGTCGGTTCCGGCATCATGGGGGAGCGGCTGGCGGATGGAAACGACGCCATCGCCCTCCTTGGCAATACGCTCGCAACCGGCGCTATCCTTGTGGTGTTGATCCTGATGTTCGGGCAGGTGTCTGGCGCGCATTTCAACCCCGCCGTCACCTTGGTGATGCGGGCACGGGGCGACATCAACCGGGCTGAAATGGCGGGTTACCTGCTTGTGCAGGTGATGGCGGCAGTGGCGGGCGTTATCATCGCCCACGCCATGTTCGATATGCCTATCCTGCAGGAAAGCCAGCACATCCGCACTGGCCGCGCCATCTGGCTGAGTGAAGGGGTGGCGACCTTCGGCCTTCTGTCGACGATCCTCTGGGTCGCGCGCGCCCGGCCCGAGGCTGTGCCCATGGCCGTTGGCCTTTTTATCACCGCTGGCTACTGGTTCACCGCTTCCACAAGCTTCGCGAACCCTGCCGTCACCATCGCCCGCAGCTTCACCGATACCTTCTCGGGGATAGCGCCGAACGATGTTGTCGGCTTCATCGCCGCCCAGCTTGTGGGGGCGTTTCTCGCGCTCGGGGTGTACAAGCTGGCAAGCCCGTCACCCCGGACTTGATCCGGGGTCCATGCTTGATGCAGGCACCGCTGGATGCCGGGTCAAGCCCGGCATGACAGCAGGGTCTTAGCCCCGTTCCACGGCCTCGAGAACTGCGGACATGCAGGACCGACCGAGCGCGATGGCGCGGGCCGGGCTCCAGCCCTCGTCGGGGTTTGGCAGCAGGTCATTGTCCTTGAAGGGCATTTCAAGCGTCATGGCGAGCGCCTTGAACTGGTGCGCCGTCCAGTCGGTGCATTTCTTCAGGTCGCTTGAATTTGCCTCGCCCTTTTCATAGCCGCGCTCGCGCTGAAAATCGGGGGAGATGAGGCAGAGGCTTTCCTCGAAATCGAGAAACCGCTGATAATGCGCGGGATCGAGGTTCGGGATCGTTTCGTAACCCGCCAGGAAATTCACCGGCAGCGCTTCGTCGCCGTGGACGTCCATATGGATATCCACACCCGTCTCCAGCATCTTCTGGCGCACCAGATATACCTCGGGGCTCGTTTCCATGTCGGGCTCAGCCCAGGCACGGTTGAGGTTCACGCCCGCCGCGTTGGTGCGCAGGTGGCCGCGCTTCGATCCGTCCGGGCACATATTCGGCACGATATAGAAATGCGCTTTCTGCAGGAGCTTTGCGGCGACCGGATTGTCGGGGTCGAGAAGCACGTCGAGTGCCCCTTCCATCCACCATTCGGCCATTGTCTCGCCGGGGTGCTGGCGGGCGATCAGCCACACCTTCTTGCGGCCTTCTGCGCCGTGGCCAAGCTCGATGAGGTCCATCGCCTGACCGTCGAGCGTGAGGCCCAGAACATGCGTCTTCACGAGCGGCGACTGGGCGGCCTCGGCGATGAGGTCAGCATGGCGCTCCATCGAATAGGGGGCGAAGTAGGCGAACCAGACGCTGTCCTGATCGGGCTCGATTTCGAAGGTCAGTTTGCCGTTTGCGTAGCTTGTCGGGATCTGGAACCAGGTTTCGCGGTCATAGGACGCGCGCGCCTGATAGCCGGGCCAGCCTTCGGGATAGGCGGAATCACCTGCATTTTCGATCACCAGCTTGCACGGCGTTTCGGCAACGCCGGACAGGCGGAAATGGAACCATTGCTGGAAATCGGACATATGGTCTTTGCGGATCGCAAGCCGGATGTTCGAAGGGCTATCTGCCTGAATGACCTCGATATTGCCGCTATCGAAGGCGCTGGTGATGATCATGGACCGTTCCTTTTCTTCTGTCCGATGCGTCTTGCTAGCCTGCCGCGCCGCCGCCGTCAATTGCGGAAAGGCGCAGAATTCCGGGCGAAAGGCCGTGACTCGTTAGGGCCGCTCTGGTACTATCATCGTTACTGACGCTAAGGCGTGAGCGGACACCCCCGCTATCTGAACGGGGGAATTGGGGCGTCCTGCCGGGCATGGGGGACGCCTCCATTTTGTCCGGGGGCCGGCAGCGGGATGAAGCCCGTGCGCCAGCAGTCATTTTTCACCGGTTCCGACCCTTGACAGTACCGGGGCTCGCCTATATGGTCCGCCGCCAATGGATTCGAGGATCGGCAGCGATGCAGGTCCTGCCTTCCGGATAGCGGCCGAAAGTGGCGGTGGTTCAGAAGGTTCTGTCAACTGCAGAGTTAGAGAGATACATTATGAAGATCCGTAACAGCCTGAAGTCGCTGAAAGGCCGTCACCGCGACAACCGCGTGATCCGCCGTAAAGGCCGCATCTACGTTATCAACAAGACCCAGCGTCGCTTCAAAGCCCGCCAGGGCTGAGCCGACGCCGCCAGCTTTTTGCTGGCAGGTTTTCGCGCCGTGCGTCTCAACCGAGTCGCGCGGCGTCGTCATTTGAGGGGGGCTTGAGACGTGCGAATCACCGCTGTTGTTTTCGATATCGGCAATGTGCTGGTCCGCTGGGACCCGCGTCTCCTGTATTCCAAGCTCATTCCCGATGCGGCGGAGCTTGACCGGTTCCTCACCGATATCGTCACGCTCGAATGGCACACACACCACGACAAGGGCCGACCCTTTGCCGAAGGTGTCCGTATCTTGTCTGAACAACATCCTGACCATGCCGACCTGATCCGCGCCTTTGACGAGCGCTGGGACGAGACTATCGGGCCGGTCATCGAAGGCACCGTTGCTCTGATGGAACGGCTGAAGGCGAAGGGCGTGCCGCTTTACGGCCTCACCAATTTCTCCGCCGAGAAATGGGTGGCGTTCGCCCGCGATTATGCCTTCGTGAAACTGTTTGATGGTGTGGTCGTCTCGGGCGAGGAACGCCTCGTGAAGCCCGATCCCGCGATCTTCGAGCGGCTCGCCAGCCGCTACGGCCTCACCCCTGCCGAAACGCTCTTCATCGACGACCGCGACGAGAATGTGAGGGCTGCCGAGGCGCTCGGTTTCCGGGGCCATGTCTTCACGGGGCCCGAAGGGCTGGAAGCGACGCTCGCAGAAACAGGTCTCATCTGACGGCGCGTCAGGCCTTGTCGGGGCAGCGCTCGATCCAGTCCCTGTTTTTCTCGTAACCGAGCTTTTCGAGCGCGGGCTGGTGCGCGTCTGCAAACTCGCGGGCGAAATCGCGGGTGAAAGCACCGGTCCATTGTTCCTTTTTGCCCGAGCGCACATGGTCTTTCCTGACGCTTTGCCCGAACAGGGAATTTTCCACAAGAATCGGCGCGCAGATATCAAAGGGCAGGTCGAGGTGGGTGCAGATGCTTCGGAATGTGGTCGCCTCCACATCCTCGATCAGGTCTTCATACCGCACCGTCAGGAAGCGCCGCTCGATGAGGTCGCGCATTGCCCTGTTGCCGCGTGCGATGGCCATGCTGCGGATCGTGCCGCGGCTGAAATTGTTCATCTCGAACCGGTAGCGTTCGTCCTGACCGGCAAGGCTATTGATCATTTCCTGATAGCTGCGGTCGCCGAAGCAATCCTTCTTCACATGCAGCCAGGGTTCGGCTGATTTCATGTGATAATGCGCGCCGGATATCACGATATCGCGGGGATCGCGGACGATGCGGAAGCCGCGCACGTCATCCCTGTCAAACGCATCGAGAAAACGGCAGTCCCGCTGGAAATAGATCATACCGCGCTGCGGCGCGGCCGTGCCAATGGCGCTTGAGGGCGTGTTGACGAAATCAAGCCCGAGCCTTGCTGCAATCGCTGTAAAGACATCCCGCATCCAGATCGTACCGGCCTTGTGGTAGGCGCCGATACAGCGGATAAGGTCGCGGTTGACCGTTGGTGCAGAACCTGCGGCTACTGCTTGCGGCCCTTCAACTCGTCATGGCCGACCCACGCGATATGCAGCACGTTGGTGGCGCCGGGGGTACCAAAGGGCACGCCAGCCGTCACCACGATGCGGTCGCCTGGCTGGGCCAGATCGTGCCGGAGCGCCATGCGCTTCGACTTGCCGATCATTTCCTCGAACGTGTCCACATCCTGCGTCTTCACGCAGTGCAGGCCCCAGCCGAGGGCCAGCCGGCGGGCGGTCTGGATCTTCGGGGTCAGGGTCAGGATCGGTACGCTCGGCCGTTCGCGGGCAGCGCGCAGGGCGGTCGCACCCGACGAGGTGAAGGTCACGATCGCCTTGGCGCCCACGGTGCGGGCCACCTGCCGCGCGGCGGCGGTGATAGCGTCCTCGCTCGTCGAATTCGGGTTCATGCGAAGATCCGACGGGCTGTTCATGTAATCAGCTTCGCCTTCCACCTTGCGAGCCACGCGGTCCATCACGCGCACAGCTTCGTCGCCATAGTCACCCACGGCCGATTCCGCCGACAGCATTACGGCATCGGCGCCGTCCGCCACGGCGGTTGCCACGTCCGAAACCTCGGCGCGGGTCGGCACCGGCGACTTGATCATGGATTCGAGCATCTGGGTTGCCACCACCACCGGCTTGCCGGCAAGGCGGGCGGCCTTCACGATACGTTTCTGGATGCCGGGCACATTCTCGGCCGGTTCTTCAACGCCAAGGTCACCGCGCGCCACCATCACGCCGTCCGCGAGATCGAGGATATCGTCAAGCGAGGTGACGGCTGCAGGCTTTTCGATCTTGGCCATCACAGCAGCCTTGCGGCCAACCAGCTTCTTGGCCTCGGCCACGTCGTCGGCGCGCTGCACGAAAGAAAGGGCGATCCAGTCGCAGCCATGCTTCAGCGCGAAGGCGAGGTCGCGGCGGTCCTTGTCGGTGAGGGCGGCGAGCGGCAGGATGGCGTTGGGTACGTTCACGCCCTTGCGGTCGGAAAGCTGACCGCCCACAAGCACGCGGCAGTTGGCGTGATCGGGCAGCACATCCTTCACCTCAAGCCGTACCTTGCCGTCATCCAACAGGATATGGGTGCCAACCTTGATGGCTTCGAAAATCTCGCGGTGGGGCAGGCTCACGCGGGTGGCGTCGCCCGGCTTGTCGGTGTCGAGGTCAAGCCGGAAATTCGATCCTTCCTCGATCATCGCCTTGCCGCCAGCGAAGGAACCGATCCTCAGTTTCGGGCCTTGCAGGTCCGCCAGGATGGCGATCGGGTGCGAAAACTCGGTCTCCACCGTGCGGATCGCGTCGATCAGCTTGATCTTGTCCTCATGCTCGCCGTGGCTCATGTTCAGCCGGAACACATCGACGCCTGCAAGGAACAGGGCGCGGATACGCTCAAGGCTCGAAGACGCCGGGCCGAGCGTGGCGACAATGCGGGTCTTGCGCTGGCGGCGGATAAGGGGTGTGATCGCTGACATATGGCCTCCGGAAAGGCCGGCAGAAGGGGCGGGTGTTGACTTGCCGAATCAGCCGGCTAATTTGGCCGCTATGCTGCCGCCAAACGCCCCGTCGGTCCAGTGAAATTCTGGCGTCAGCACCGGGGCTTAAGGGGTGACAATAAGACCAATTGCAGGACAGGCCCTGATGCAACTGACCCCCATCTCCCCGGAAATCCTCAACTTCGATGCGAAGGCGCCCCTGGTGCTTCTATGTGACCACGCTTCGAACGCGGTACCCGCAGAAATCGGCGATTTGGGCGTACCTGCGGCTGCCATGCAGGATCATATCGCATGGGACATCGGCGCCGAGGCCGTGACGCGCCGGATGTGCGAGATGATGGGGGTTGCCGGTGTCATCCAGAAAGTGAGCCGGCTGGTGATCGATGTGAACCGGGATACGGGTCAGGCTGGCCTTATCCCGGAGGTCAGCGACGGGGTGCGAGTGCCGGCCAATCAGGGCCTTTCGGGCGCCGCCCGTGCGGCCCGCATCGATGCCTATTGGCGGCCTTTCCATGCGGCGTGCGAAAGCGTGATCGACGCGCACCAGAAGGCCGGCGTCAATCCGCTGGTTGTTGGTATCCACAGTTTCACGCCCGCGATGAACGGCGCGCCGCGGCCGTGGGCCATCGGCTTCCTGTGGAACCGTGATCCGCGGCTGGCGCAGGCCATGATCGGCCTTGTGGAGCGCGAGACCGGCCTTATTGTCGGCGACAACGAGCCTTACTCCGGCAAGGCCCTTTATTATACAATGCAGCGCCACGGTGCAGATCGCGGCCTTGCGCAGACGACCATCGAAATCAGGCAGGACCTGATGGCCAATGAACACGAGATCGACCAGTGGGCGGCGCTCCTTGCCGACCTGTTGGACGAGTGCATGACGCGCCCCGATCTCATCACCCCGAAAGTATTTCCATGACGCCCACCGTGAATGAACAGAAATCGATCGAAGCCGCCGTGTTCCGCCGCCTCATCGAGCATCTCTCGGTCCGCACCGATGTGCAGAATATCGACCTGATGGGGCACGCCGGCTTCTGTCGCAACTGCCTGTCCGACTGGTACGCCGAGGCCGCCAATGCGATGGGCGTGACGATGGACAAGGATACGGCACGCGAGGCCATCTATGGCATGCCCTACGACACCTACAAGGCAGCCTACCAGACGCCCGCCACCCCCGAACAGCTCGCCCTGATGGACGAGAGTGTGGCTAAAAACAAGGCGATGCGGGAAGGCCGTTGAAGCCCATCCCGGCACCCGCTATGGTGCGCGCCAACATTTGAGAACACGGCCTTTCAAGGAGTATGACCATGGTACAAGCAGGCGGCGTCGCGGGCGAACAGCTCCGCTCCTATATCGAGCGCATCGAACGCCTTGAAGAAGAGAAAAAAGGCATCGCCGAGGATATCAAGGAAGTCTATGCACAGGCCAAGGCCGTGGGCTTCGATACCAAGATCATGCGCAAGGTGATCTCCATCCGCAAGATGGATGCGGCCGACCGTCAGGAGCAGGAATCGCTGATTGACGTTTACCTGCACGCCATCGAAGGCGGCGACCTGCCGACCCGTACGGCACCCTCGCAAGCCGATGACATGGACATGGATGCCGACGCGGCTGAATAAGCTCGTCTGTCGCGGCATCTATGCAGAGAATCGAGATGGGGCACCTTCGGGTGCCCTTTTTGTTGGTGTCCTTGCGAGGGGAGGGTGGATCATATATTGCAAATGATTATCAGTAGCTATATGGTCGGCCCGTTAGTGTGACAGGACGGAGCAAACAGAGGTGGCAAGAGCAGCAGTGTCAGGCAGGCAGTCTGCAATCGTGCGGTGGTTGGCGGTCTGGCAGGTGATACTGCGCACGATTGCTGCGACCGGCGGCAATTACCTTCTGACCTCGCTCATCGCAGGCGTGATGGCGCGCTTGCTGCCGTTCGCCCCGAGCGAGGCGAGCATGACGGCGACGCTTTCCTGCTTTCTGGTCTTTGCTCTTCTCGCCATGTGGGTCTTTGCGGCCAGGTCGGTACTTCGGGTCTATGTTCTGATGGCAGGCTGGTCGGCCCTGCTCGGCGTTATCCTCTGGCTTTCGCTTCGGGCATGGGGGCGGCTATGAAGGCGGGCCTGCGGCAATCCATGGCATGGCTGCACACCTGGACTGAGCTCCTGCTTGGCTGGTTGCTCTTTGCAATGTTCCTGACCGGTACCGCCGCCTATTTCAACGACGAGATCACACGGTGGATGCAGCCCGAAATTGAGGGTGAGGCAGACCCTATTGACTCGGCGATAGGTGCGGCTGCCTATTTGCGGGAAAAGGCGCCGAACTCGCCCTCTTGGTTCATCACGCCGACAAGCGAGCGGCAGGTGGTGACGAATGTCTTCTGGCGTCCGGCGCCGAGCGATGAGGGAGGCGGGCGTGGCCGCAGTGCAACGCTCGATGGTCAGGGCACGGAAGTTGAGCTGCGCGATACGCGCGGCGGCAATTTCCTGTACCGGTTCCATTTCGATCTGCATTACATGCCGGTCATCTGGGCGCGGTACCTGGTTGGCGTGGCTGCCATGTTCATGCTGATTGCCATCCTGTCGGGCGTGGTCACCCACAAGAAGATTTTCGCTGACTTTTTCATGCTGCGCTTCGGCAAGGGGCAGCGCAGCTGGCTTGATGCCCATAATGTCACGGCTGTGATGGCACTGCCGTTCCATCTGATGATCACTTACACCGGTCTCGTCACCCTCGCGACGCTCTATATGCCCTGGGCGATTGCCGCCAACTATGCGGATAGCGGCACTTATTTCGAAGCGTTGTTCCCGCAGGATGCTATGGAGGCAACGGGTGTTGCAGCACCCCTCACGCCACTGCGCCCGGTGCTGGAAGACGCCCTTTCCTATTGGCCGGACGGACATCTCGGTACCGCACAGGTGAGCAATCCCGGCGACACGGCTGCGCGCATCATGGTTTTCCGCTCGCCGGGTGATACCGTTGGCACGCGCGCGGAACGGCTGGTGTTCGACGGGGTTTCAGGGGCGCTTCTTTCGACGCCGCCCGCGCGGGGCGCCGCCCGCGAAACCGAAAGTGTGATGGTGGGGCTACATGCCGGTCGGTTCGCCGGCCCCGCACTGCGCTGGCTCTATTTCCTGTCCGGGGTTGGTGGCACCATCATGGTCGGCAGCGGCCTTGTGCTCTGGACCGTGAAGCGCCGCCAGAAACTGGAGGATCCCGACCGGCCTCATTTCGGCTTTCGGCTGGTGGAACGGCTGAATGTAGCGACCGTTGCCGGGCTGCCTGCTGCTGTCGCGGGTTATTTTATCGCGAACTGGCTGCTGCCCCTTGATCTCGAAGCCCGTGCCGAATGGGAAATCCACTGCCTGTTCATCCTGTGGGGGGCGAGCCTTGTTTGGGCCGTCGGACGCCCGGTGAAGCGGGCATGGGTTGAGGTGATGGCGGCTGGCGCCTGCCTCTATGCCGCTGTTCCGCTTGTCAATGCGTTGACGACCAGCCGGCATCTGCTGGCCAGCCTGACGAAGGGCGACTGGGTGTTTGCGGGCTTTGATCTGAGCATGCTTTTCTTTGCAGTGCTTATCGGCCTAGCGGCCCGCAGGCTCGCCCTGCACAGGCCCCGAGAGCGAACCCCGCGTGTTCGTGGCGCCAAGCCGGCGGAGGCGCTGTCATGAGCCATATCGTCGGCACCATCCTGTCGCTTGCGGGTTTTATCGCCCTTTGCCTCGCGATGCCACGCCACCAGCGTGATCTTCTGGGGCGGGCCTTGTCGGAAGGCGGGGTGTGTGCGTTACGGCTCACCGGCTTTTGCCTGTTGGGGCTATCCTTCTTGCAGGCAACATGGTCGCTTGGCTGGGCTTATGGGGTTATTAGCTGGCTTGGTTACATGAGCCTCGCGGCCTGGATACTGATCCTCTTGATCAGTTGGCGCACGCAGCGCGCCTGAGCGAATGAAGATAAGCGCTGGGTAATCAAAGTTCGATCATGAGGGTTTTGCTGCCGCTCCATGTCGCCGCGAGTCAGGTGCACCACACTGAACGTAGGCGTCTGAGACACGTCGCTGGGTTCATGCCGCTCTTAAGGCATAGAATACGGTCTCATATTCCATGAAATATCCCGAGGGGGCTGACTGGGAGTAGTGATGGCCGAGAAAATAACGGTGATCCGGCAGCTTTTCGATTAGCAGCTTGGGAATAACTACGAAATCCCGGAAGTTGTGATAGATTGATATCGCCATATTGGGTGAGCAACGATTGATAGTTTTGGCCGCACCCTCGAGAGCCTTTTGCTCGGACCCCTCTATATCCATCTTGATCAGATCGACGTCCAGAACAAGGCTGTCCAAGTTGACAACCGGCAGCCGCATGCCGTCGTCAAGATCCGCGCGCGCCCTGCTGGCTGCCAGGCTTTCTTCAAAGACAAGTTCGGTTTCGTGTGACCACAGGCCTTTCTGAACCACGACGGCCTGTTCGGTATCGCCGATCGTGGCGCGTATGGTGACCGCATTGCTGGCAATGGGCTCAAAAAGATAGGCTTTCATTCTGTCGGAGCAGATTCCCTGGAAGCGACGGAATACACCGGCGTCATAGGCCCCTGCATCTACAATCGTGCGGATGTTCGGAAAGTCGAGCGTCGGATGCTGATACTGGGGATAGAGACTGTGTGCAGGGCGGCTAATATGCCCGCAAAAATAGTCGAATAGCGAAGCTAAGGTCTCTCGCGACGCTTCATCGGCCAAGTAGTCGTAAAGTGCAATTGTATCAGGCGAGAGCGCGAGTGCACCGGCCTTGGTGTGCAGCACATGCCCGACACTATAGTCCGCGAGCCGGGCACGCACTTCCAGATGTTTCGAGGTTGTGATCACAATATGCGCATTTGCTGCTCGCGCTATTTCCAGCTCGACGATCGGCAGCCCATGATGGACGGTCCCGACGCGGTCCAGATTGCTATCGATAAAGCCCGCGATGTCGGTATTGTTCTCTCTCGCAAAATCCAGGAAATCAGCTCCCATCCCGCCGGCGCCATATAGGTAGACCGGGCCAGAGCGCAGGTCGGCCGCGACGGCTTCGAGTCGGGAGAGAAATGTCATCAACCAGTGTCCTTACTATCATTACGAGTGCTGATTGCAGACTCTCCTGTGCGAACAGGAAAAGCAAGCGTTAACGTGGCCGCAGCTGAGAAGTTGGAGGCCCATAGGAAAAGCCCCGAACTGATATGTTGTCCGGGGCTTTTTGTTTGGTTTTCAGGCCGCTCAGAAGGAGTAGCGGGCCCGGACGGTGAAGCGGCGCGGTTCGCCGTAAGCGAGCTGGCTGTAGAAGCCGATCTGGCTGTAATAGGTCTTGTCGAAGAGATTCTCGACGTTGGCTTGCAGCGACAGCGCTTCCGAGATGTCATAGCGGGCCATCAGGTTGGCGAGGATATAGGATTTCTGCACCAGCCGCTCGGCATTGCCGGTCACCGGGTTTGTGGTGTCGGTGTAGTTGCGGCCTTCCCAGTTCACGCCGCCGCCGATGGTCAGCTTGTCCCAGTCACCCGGGAAGGTGTAGGTGGAGAAGACTTTCAGGAGCTTGCGCGGCTGCGAGGTGTTCACTGCAACGCCGTCCGCATCCTCGGCCTTGAACTGGGTATAGCCGAGGCTGACATTCCAGCCTTCTGCCAGTTCACCCACGGCTTCAAACTCGAAGCCCTTGCTTTCGGTGCCCTTGGCGGCGCGGGAGGCCTCGAAAATGGTGCCGGGGATCAGGTGGCCGGGGTCAGGCTGGGCCAGATTGTCCTGCTGTACGAGGAACAAGGTTGCCGTGGTGTGCAGGGCATCGTCGAAGAAGGTGCTTTTCAGGCCAATCTCATAGTTCTTGCCCTCGAGCGGCGGCAGAAAGTCGCCATTGCGGTCCTGCGCATTCTGGGGCTCGAAAATCTCGGTATAGCTGGCATAGAGCGTGTGATTCTCGGTCAGATCATAAAGCGCGCCTGCATAGGGGATGAAGACGCCGCTGTCGCCATAGTCGAGCGTGGAACCATAAAGGACGCCTTCCTGCTTCCATTTGGAAACACGGCCGCCAAGGACGATCTTGAATGCGTCGCTGACATTCAGGCGGGACGCAGCATAGAAGCCGGTTTGCTTGGTGTCATAGTCGCCGCTGAGGCTGCCCTCACTGCCCCAGGTCGGCTCGGCGTAGGAGCCATCCCATTCATTGAAGTTGCCAATCGCAGAAACATTGCTGGCGGCGTAGGTATAGCCTTCGGTGGCTTGTTTACTGTGCAGGCCGCCGAGCACCAGGTCATGTTTGCGGCCAAACAGGCTGAAGGCACCTTGCAGCTGGAAATCGATGCTGTCCTGGTTGCTTTCCGTATCGGCACGGTACGGCGAAGCGCCAAGGCCGACGCCCGTTTCGCGGTCCGGGACACCGAAAAGATACAGAAGCTTCAGGTCGGCCGAGGTTTCGTTGCGGTTGAAATTGAGCTTCAGGCTCCAGTCCGGGGCGAAATCATAGTCGAGCGTGGCGAAATAGTTGGTTCGCTCTGAAGCCCAGAAGGACCAGTCGGGTGCGATCGATTTCTTGCGGTCCCAGTTCGTGCGGCTGCCGTCCGCATACCATGTGGGCAGGCCACCCCATGTGGAGCCAAGCGGATCGTTGTCCTGATAGCTGGCGCCGGCGCGCAGCAGGAGGTTGTCCGCAAGATCAGCTTCGATGGTGCCATACAGCACGGTCTTCTTGTCGCTGCCCCAGTCGCGGAACGAGTCACCGTCCTGATAGCGGGCAACGACGCGGGCGCGGATGCTGCCGGCTTCGTTCAGCGGTGTCGCAACATCGCCAAGGATGCCGTAGGTGTCCCAGCTGGCGGCGTCAACCGACACGAAACCGGTGAACTCGCGCGCACTGGCGGATTTGCGCACAAGGTTGATCGAGGCCGAGGGATCACCGGCACCGGTGAGGAGGCCGGTGGCGCCGCGCACGATTTCGATCCGTTCATAAAGGGCGGTGTCGATTTGAGTTTCGCCGGAATCGCCACCGGGGCTCCATGCCAGCGGCACACCGTCCAGCTGGTAATTCTGGATCGCGAAGCCGCGCGCCGAGAAGCTGAAACGGGTGCTGTCCAGTTCCTTGGCGGAAACACCAACGGCGTTCATCACGATATCAGTCAGCGAATCCAGATTCTGGTCGGCGATGCGCTGGTAGGTCATGACGCTCACGGACTGTGGCGTGTCCTGCGGCGAAAGGCCGAGGCCAGTCGCGGAATCGAGCAGCTCGTTGGTCGTGTAGCTGCCCTCGACGATGATTTCCTCGATGCCTGCGTCATCGGTGCCAGCAGCATCCTGTGCTGCGGCGGGGACGGTGATGAGTGCAGCGGATGCCATCAGCGAAAGCATCAGGGCATGGCGGGAGTGATGGGGGGTAAGAGAAGACATGATCGGACCTTTCCTCCTTGGCGCCCGTTGGGGAGTGGGTGCCTTATCAGATATTAAGAATGATTTGCATTCTTATAGAGTCGGATCAGAGGCGTCCAGCCCTTTCATGACAGTTTTGAGGCGGTTACGAAAAAAGGATGCGCCCGGCCCCGGGGGAAGGGGTCGGGCGCACTTTTGCCTTTGAAGGAGACATCAAAGGCGGGGCATCGGTTGGGTCAAGCGGCTTTGCTGGCGGCCTCGGTCGTCACCAGCGGGAAGTCCACTTCGGTATCGGCGATATGGTTCACATAGTTGGTGAAGGTATTGATCGCGACGACGGCGATGATTTCGAGGATTTCACCGTCGCTGTAACCGGCGTTGCGGACGGCGGCAAGCTCGGCGTCGCTCACGCGGCCACGGGTGAGGGTGACATTGCGGGCGAAGGTGAGGGCTGCGTTCACCTTTGCGTCCGACGAAGCGGCGTTCAGGTTGCGGGCAAGCTCTGCTTCATCCAGTTTGAACATCTTGCCGATGGTGGTGTGGGCCGAGGCGCAATAGTCACAGCCGTTGGCGCCAGCGATGGCAAGGGCGAGCTGTTCGCGCAAGGAAGCGGAAAGCTTGGCGTCACCAATGGCGCCGCCGCCGGCCAGATAGAAGCCGAGGGCTGCGGGCGAATGGGCAAGGGTGGTGAAGAGGTTGGGCGTGCCGCCGAGTTTCTTCTTAACTTCGGCGAGGAGTGCCTGGGATTTTTCCGACGGGTTGGTTGCGGGTGTGATACGAGCCATTTTGAATTCCTTTCAAGCTGTCGATGAATCGGGTTGTTCGTTTGCGATTGTATGTAAACTGATCGGTTTACATCGCTGTAAGTAAACTCATCAGTTTACATTGTCAACAGGCCTTGCTATAAAAATTTCAGTAATGGAGTTCGACATGCAGGAAACCAAACGGGACGAGATCGTCCGCAGTGCCTTCAGCACCTTCTATCAGAAGGGCTTTCTGGCAACGCCCGTGGATGCCGTGCTGGCGGATACGGGTATTTCGAAGCGCACGCTTTATAAATATTTCCGCACGAAGGAAGAGCTGGTGGAGGCGGCAGTGACCTATTACCGGCATGCTGCGCTTGCCTCGATCGCGGATGAAATCGAGCGCCGGGCGGATGACCCGAGGGGCCGCATCCTCGCGATGTTCGATATCAAGAGCGAGGCGATTGCCGCCGGTGATTTCTCCGGCTGTTTCGCCATCAATGCGCGGCTTGAATATGACGGCAAGGAACCGGGGATCGAGGCCGCCTGCGACGGCTTTTTCGAGGATCTCGAGACTGTGATCACCGGCCTGTGCGCCGAGGGCGGGGCGGCCGACCCTGCAGCACTTGCCCGGCAGATTGTCGTGCTCCTCGAAGGTGCCATCGTCTATGGCCGTTTCCGCCGTGACCCGACCGTGGCGCTGGCGGCGCGTGAGGCTGCACGGGCACTGCTCGACCGGGACTTCAAGGCCACACATTCACCCAATGAAGCCTGAATGCAGCTGCAGCTGCTGTGGCAAATCCAAGTAAAATTAATACGGGTTCAGAGCATTGGCAGAGATGCTGGCCGGCCCAGAATTTCGTTCGATTTCGCGGAATGCGCGAATAGAAGGATGACGTGCCACCTGCTTGCTGGTAGGAAGGAATCTTGTTTCGTGTAGTCGGGAGATGGTCTTGCAGCGGAGATGTGCGCCTATCTTTTTATTGTGTATAGGGATTTTGGTCTCCCTATGGCCGGCCGCCGCACACGCCGAAGACATCCGCCTCTACATGTCCGGGCAATCGCGCGAAATGCTCGATGCCAGTGATCCGATCGTGACCCCGATGATGGCACGGACCGAAGCCTTTCTGGCGAGATCCGGTCTATCCCCCGAAAAGATTGTAGCACCGCTCGGGCGGACGCTGCAGCGTGCCGCCGCTGATCCCCGAAGCCTGGTGTTCGGTGTACGTCGCCGCCCGAGGCTGGAAGACCAATATCACTGGGTCCTGCAATTGACCAAGCCGTTGAAGCTGGCGCTTTATGCACGTATGGGTGACCCCGAGGCGGTGAAGGAAGGCATGCCGACGAAGGGCATGATCGCCTGCTATCTCAGAAGCTACGAATGTGAATATCTGTTGGAGCTTGGCGTGCCGGCCTCGCAACTGATGGCAGTGCCGCAGGGGGCGCAAGGCCAGATTGAGCGGCTGCTGCTCTCGGGGCGTGTCCGCTATCTTGTCCAGTCGCCGGGATTTGCAAAGACCAACCTCAAAAGGCTTGGATATGGCCTTGAGGTATTTCGGGAAATCTGGCTGAAGGATTCGTCGGCGATCTATCTGGTTGCAGACAAGACGGCGGACGCGGCAATGATCGATCGTCTGGCGGCAACGTCGCAGGCAGATCTGCCACCTCTTGCATGTGATTGATTAAGTGCGCCGTTTCCGGAAGCGCCGTATATAGGCCACAAGCCCCAGATAGCTCAGGTAAATGATGGCGAGGCCGGTTGCAGCGATGAGCAGGCGATAGGCGAGGCCGCCCACCTTGCCGGAATGCAGGGGATAGACGGCGTCCGCGATCCGGTGACCTGTTCCTGAACCGGTCGCGTCATAGACGGCGAGAGTTCCATCTTCGTTTCTCGCAAGCGTGGATCGACCGTTCGGGTGCCACTCGGCAGGCATCTTGACACGCATCGAAGGCTCGACCGCGCCGCCCCTCGGCAGGATATAGAAAACAGGCCGACTGCCGGGCAGGGCGGTGCTGACATCGTCGATGAGGCTGCCTGTATTCCCGGCAGGCATAGAGGCCACGGGCCGTTCGCCGCCGAACAAGGCAGTCAGGCCGTCGCGCACGGCGGTTGAATAGATCATCGCGCTGCCGGTCGCCACGCTCATCAGCAGGAAGGGCGCGATCACGATACCGCTGGTGAGGTGCGCGGTCCTGTAGGCGGCGGCACTTTCCCCGCGCGGGCGCATGCGGGCAAGGCTGAAGCCGCGTCGCCACGACCACCAGAGATAAATGCCACTGACCGCGATGAACAGCGTGGTGAGGCCGAGGATACCGATCACCTCTTCCCCCGCCTCGCCGAAGGTAAGGCGGTGATGGAGGTCAAAGAGGGTGATGAAAAAGCCATCAAGATGCAGCGGGTCCGCTACGGGCTCGAGCGTACTGCTATCTAGCAATAGCTCGCGGTGATCCGGCAGATAGACGCGGTAGGCATTGAAGCCGTCCTTCGGCAACTTGATCGTGCGCAGGCCCGCGGGTGCGTATGTTGCGACGATGCGATCGATCGTCGCCTGATCGGTTGCCGCTGCCGGGGTATCAAGCCCCGGCAGGCTGGCGGCGAGGATATCCTCGCGGAAGGTAAGGAGGGTGCCGGTCACGCCCATCAGGATCATATAAACGGCGATCACGAGGCCGATGACCTCGTGAAGCCGTCTGATCAGGGGGCGCATCGCCGGCAATCCCCGATACCGCCTCAGAAGGCGGTCTGGAAGGCGAGGGTGAAGGTCCGCCCGCGACCGGCGAAATAGCGGTCGTCGCGGTTGGAGCCAGCCTGCCCGTAGTAGGTGATATAGGTCTTGTCCATCAGGTTCTGGATACCGAGGCTGACGGTGCCGACATCAAGCTTGTAGCTCGCGAACAGGTCGACGGTGTCGTAGCCCTTGAACTCGGCGGCGATGGCATCGGCAGCGTTCGTGAAGTCGCGGTCGAAGAGATGCGACCATTGCACACGGGCCGAAATATCACCGCTCCGGTAGCTTGCGAACAGGTTGGCGCGGTCCGCGCCGATGTTCGCGGCATCAAGATCGGCGTCAAGATCACCGTCGCCGTTCGTGTCCACGCGGCCGCGCTGGACGGCAAGGTTGCCGCCGAGGCGAAGTTCATCGGTGATGGACGCTTCGACGATGGCTTCAAGGCCGCGGATGCGGGTCTTTTCGCGGGTAACACGCAGGAAGCCGTCGCTGTCCGCCACATAGCGGACGCCGGCATCCGAACGGGATTCGTAATAGCTCGCCTGAGCGTGGAAGACGCCGTAGGTGAAGGTGGCGCCGATCTCGATATTGTCGGCCTTCACCGGCTCCAGATCAAAGAGATCGTCGACCGAGCTGTTGGCCACATTGATACCGCGCAGCACACGGCCAACATCCGGCATTGTGAAGCCTTCCGAATAGGAGGCATAGATGGTCCAGTTGTCGTTGATCTTGTTCACAAGCCCTGCGTTCAGGATCAGGTCACTGAAGGAGGGCGAGCCGCCACCGACGGTGAGGACAGTGAAGTCCGGCGTGTTGGCCGCGAGCGTCTGATAGTCGTCGACCTTCAGCTTGGCATTCTCGAAGCGCATGCCGCCCGAAAGGGTGAGGCCTTCCACTAGCTCATATTCGCCCTGCACGAAGGGGGCGATATTTTCAAATTTGGTTTCCGGCACCCAGTTGCGGTCGGTTTCGCGCAGGCGCTGGTAGGTCGTGTCCTCAAGATAGTCGGCACCGCCATACAGATGCAGGCCGGGCACGATCACATCCACGCGGTCCCAGGTCAGCCGCGCGCCTTTCTTTTCCGAATTGTTTTCGGACTGGTCGAAAAGCGTACCGACGGGGGCGATGGCGGGATCCTGGAAGGAAGCGAAATTGCCGCCGCCGAAGCTCGCGCGGAAATCCTGCAGGTAAAGCTGCAGGCTGAGCGTGCCGCCCGCAACGGCCTTGTTGCTGTAATCGAGCGAAACGGTGGTCACATCGTTGGTGGCGGGCTCGCCTTCGGGGGCACCCTTCACGGCGGTTGCCGGGATGCCCTCGGCACGGTCGCCTTCAAGCGTGCTATAGTCGCCGTCGCCGGAGAGTTCATAGTCGTTGATCATCAGCTGCAGGCGCTGGTTTTCGTCGGGCTCAAAGCCGAGCTTGACGAAGAAGTCGCGGCTGTCGCTGTCAGAAAGGTCGCCTTGCGTGGCGTCCACGCCGATGCTGCGGCCCTCGCCGTCATAGAAAAGGCCGCGGCTGACGAAGCTCGCTGACGCCAGATAATCGAACTTGCCAATCTTCTGGCCGGCATAGACGGCGATCTGTTCCTCGAAGCCATTGTCCTTGAAGCCGTCGGCCGCGGTGATCGAGGCGCGGCCACCGATCTGCAGGTCGCCGCTCGTGTCGGCTTTCTTGGTCACGAAATTGATGATGCCGCCGGTCGCGCCAAGGCCCTGGATGGCATTGGCCCCGTGGATCACCTCGATGCGTTCGATCACCGCCGGATCGATCGTGTAGCCCTCGCGGCTCGAATCCCTGAGCGGGGTCGATTGCGGGACGCCGTCGATCAGATACAGGGGCTTGCGGCCCCGGAAGCTTTCACCCACACCGCTCATCTTCTGGCGGCTGGGGCTGAAGCCCGGCACCAGCTGGCCAAGGAAGCTCGAGATATCGGTGACGACGGTCATCTGCTCCTGAATGTCTTCGGTGCTGATCACGCTGACCATGTTCGGAATGGCGCTTACCGGTTTCGGCGTGCGGGTGGCGGAGACATAAAGCTCTTCCACGTCGGCCGTGTCGGCAGCGGCCATCGGCGCGATGCAGGCGGAAGCCATGAGGGACAGGATGAGGGGGGAACGGAATGACATTGGAAAACTCCTCTGGGCCGATGGTTCACGGTGCCTCTTTTGCGGGCCCGTCTCGGGAATCGGCTGAGGGCGTTTTAATAAGAATGATTATCAGACACAATATAAATCGGATCACAAATGCGAAGGGCGCGACCATTGGCCGCGCCCTTCAGTGTGTCCGGATGTGTGTCGTTCAGGCGACCGCGAAGGAACGTGGCGGCGGCGGGATATGTTCGAACCGGCGCAGGCCCTCGGGCAGATAGTCGGCAAGGCCGTTCACGGTTTCGGCGTCGCCGGTGGTCCACAGCGTGACGCGTTCGCCAAGGATCGGGGCATCGTTCAGGCGAAATTCGGGGTGGTTCGCGAGATAGGCCTCAAGGGCGGCAGCGACGATATCGGGCTGCGAGAAAATCTCGGTCTCGGGTGGCAGGGCCGCCTCAAACGCGGCTTTGACAAGCGGGAAATGGGTGCAGCCGAGGATGGCTGCGTCGGGTGCTCCACCGGTGACTTCCAGCGTTTCGGCGACATAGCCGGCGATCATGCCGTCAAGCGGGCGCTTGCCGGCGCCGCCTTCTATGGCATCGACAAGGCCGGGGCAGGGCTTCTGCGTCAAGGCCAGATGCGGCGCGCGCTTGCGAATCTCTTCGGCATAGGCGCCGCTTTCCACCGTTTTCTTGGTGGCGAAAAGGGCGACCTTGCGGGCCGGATGCTGGTGGGCCGGGGCTTCCTCCACCGACCATGGCACGCCGGTCACGGCTTCCACCATCGGCACCAGCACGCCAAGGATGCGGCGGTCGGGATAATGGTGCGGCAGCCAGCTTTTCTGCAGGGTGCGCAGGGCCACAGCCGCCGCCGTGTTGCAGGCGAGGATCACAAGGCTGCAGCCTTCATCCATCAGGCGGGCAACAGCGGCTTCGGTCAGGTCCACAATCTGGGCGTTCGATCGGTGGCCATAGGGAGCATTCTTGTGATCGCCCAAGTAAAGGAACTTCTCTTTCGGGAAGCGTTTGACAAGCGTATCAAGGATCGTTACGCCACCGGAACCGGAATCGAACAGGCCGATCATATCGGGATTTCCCCCAAATCTTTAATTGCCGGGCATTCTAGCGCCCGGGGCCTATCCTGACCAGCCTTTGCGGCGGAAATATGAGAAGATCCGCCCGTCGATTGCGGCAAGCCCGATCCCGAGGCAGGCGAGGCCGAGAACGGCATCCCCTGCAAGCTTTTCCCCGAGGATGGCAGTGCCAAGGAGGATGGCGCTGACGGGCACAAGGAAGGTCACAAGCATCACGTTGGTTGCCCCGGCACTCGCCAGCAGGCGGAAATAGACCGTGTAGGCAAGGGCGGTGGAGAAGATGCCGATGAACAGGATGGCGCCGAAGGTGGCCATATGGGGCATCGGCAGGGTCCAGGGCTGGTCGACAATCAGCATCGTCGGGATGATCAGCATGCCCGATCCCATGATCTGCCCGGCGGCTGCAACCATCGGGTCGATCCCCGCTTTTTTGAAACGTCGGCCATAAAGCCCCGCGAGCGAGTAGGAAATGGCCGCGCCGATACAGGCAAGCTGCCCCCACACATTGCCGCCAAGGCCTTGCAGGGCCTCGGGCCCGATCATCAGGACAACGCCCGCGAAGCCGACGACCACACCGATAAGGCGGTTACCGGTCATCTTCTCGTCTGTTGTGAACAGATGGGCGACAACCACGGCAAAGATCGGGGTGGTGGCATTGAGGATCGAGGCAAGCCCGCTGCCGATCTGGGTTTGTCCCCAGACAAGCAGTGAAAAAGGCATGAAGTTATTCATGAAGCCCATCACGAGGAAATCGCGCCAGACGCCGCGCCCTGCGGGCAGGCGTTTGCCCATCAGGCGCAGCATCACGAGGATGGCAAGTGCGCCGCAGGTCACGCGGCCGGCCACGATGGTGAAGGGCGGCAAGTCGCGCAGGGCAATTTCGACAAAGAAGAAGGAACCACCCCAGACAAGGGACAGGGCCAGCAGCAAGGCCCACTCGCGGGCGGACATGACGGGGTGATGGGCGGACATTGTGAAGGTACCTCAGGAACGGGAGGTCAATATGCCGCGGCTTCATGCACGATGCACGTGTCCAGTAATCACGAGTCCGAGAAGCGCGAGCGGCCGGGGCCGCCCGCGCGGAACCTGAAGGGTCAGAACGAAAGCGACACGGTCAGCATGGCCGAATGGCCGGTGAGGGTGCCATAGTCGCGGTAGTCATAGGCGATCCGGCCTGTGGCGCCATTACCGAAGAGCGCGACGCCGCCACCGAAGCTCTTGAGATTGTCATAGAGCTTGTCGGACTGGATGATGAAGGCTTCTTCGGCATTCTCGAACCGCGCCGAAATGTCGGTATATTCGTCGCCACTGATCGCCTTTGCATAGGTCGCGCGGATTTCCGGCACCAGCTTCACCGAGCCGCTGTTGCCGCGGCGCCACTCGATTTCATACTGCAGGCGGGCGCCGAGCTCGCCTTCAACGCGGCTCATGCTGCGCTTGCCGACTTCATAGCCGGCGCTGAAGCCACCCTCTTCCGTGTAGCCGCTTTCCTTGTAATGCAGGGCACGTACAAGGCCGGTCGGCTTGAAATGGAAATTGCCAAGGGCGAGGTCATAGCCGATTTCCGCCGAGCCGCTGATGCCGAGGCCCGTGGTGTCGCTAGTGACGGCCCGTTCCTCGATATCGAGGACAAGGGTGCGATCGCGGGAGATGTCGGTGTAGCGCAGGCTCGTGGTAAGGGCGAGGTGTGCGTTGCCGTAGCGGGCAAGGGCATAGCCGGTGAGGAACGGCGAGAACATCGAGATTTCGCTGCCGATCTCTTCCTTGCGGTCGGTCTGGTCCAGCACGAACCCGGCGGCGAGGCCCAGGAGCCAGCTATCGGTGACCGACTGATCGATGCCGAGCGTGAGGCCTGTGGATGTCACGGTGCCGGGCAGCATCGCGCCGTCATCACCCGAGGTGAGGCGTTCGAAATGCTGGGCACCCCAGATCGAGCCGTCGTCGTTGCGGGTGGTGCCGACAGATTCAAGGCGTTCGCTGATCATGCGGCTGGTGCGGCGTTCCGAAAGCAGCATGATATTGTAGCTGTCGTTCGAAACGTCGGGCATCAGGGCGCGGAAGGTATTGTTCACTTCGCCTGCTGTTTTCAGGTTCGCGACATAGCTTTCAAGCGATGTATCGAAATCGGTGTCACCCAGAAGCTGTGAATGGATGACTGCCAGCTGGTTCGTCAGGCCCATTTCCGCCGCCGTTTTCGGGCGAAGGTTCAGGGTGACCGACGTGTTGCTTGCATCCAGCTCGACATCGAAAAGATAAGGCGTTTCGGCCAGTTCAAGCGAGGCATTCGCGTCGGCGAAATCGATGCGGCCGGCGGTGATCAGGTCGAAGGAATGGGCTTCTCGCACGAACGAATCCAGTTCCGGTGTGATCGTCACTTTGTTGCCGACACTGATGATGTCGGAAACCGCGATCCGGCCGGCGGTATTGTTCGCGGCGTCGACGGCGATGGTGATGTTGCCTTCGCCTTTGAAATCGGCGGTCGTGGCATTGAGGACCGACGTGGAACCGATGGAAAGGTCACCGCTGTCGACGATGAAGGCCAGTGAGCCGTCATAGTCGATCGAGCCTGAAATGGCACCGCCGTTGAGAAGCTGCAGCTTGTCGCGGCCGGAGCCGAAGGAAAGGTCGCCGTCGATGGTGCCTTCGTCGACAATCACGCTGTCGTTGCCGCTGCCGAGAAGCACATTGCCGGTGATCGTGCCGGTGTTTTTCAGCCATGT
Source organism: Pseudokordiimonas caeni (assembly GCF_026719705.1). Classification (GTDB taxonomy): domain Bacteria; phylum Pseudomonadota; class Alphaproteobacteria; order Sphingomonadales; family Kordiimonadaceae; genus Gimibacter; species Gimibacter caeni. Next base: position 223,844 of record NZ_JAPPRR010000003.1, read on the forward strand.
TCCGCCGGTGTTGGCGCGGAAGTCGATGGCATTGGCCGTGCCGTTCGCTGCAATTGCCGTGATGGTGCCGGTATTCTGGAAATTGGTGATGGTGCCGGATTTGTCGAGAACGGCGGTCGCCACCTTGCCTTCACCGGCGGCATCTGCGGTGATGCGGCCCGAGTTGTTGATGCGGAACACGTCGTTTCCGGCCTCGATCAGGATCGCCGTCGCATCGCCGCCCGCGCCATAGGTGACGGTGCCATCGTCGGCGGTCGTCGTCGTCCGGGTGGTGGCTGCCGCGATCTGGCCGCTGTTGAGGATGCCCGGCAGATCGACGCCGCCCTTGATGTGGATGCCGGTCGTTTTTCCGTTGAGCGCGGTGACGGCGAGCGTGCCGAGGTCGAACGAGATGTCGCCCTCGAAGACGGTTTTGCCGACATTGGCACCGGAAGCACCGAGGATGATGCCGGTGGCGCTGACGCCTGCACTGCCGCCAGTCACGCTGAAGTTGCCGCGGTTGACAATGCTGAGGTCGGTTTCGCCCTCGATCAGGCCGATGACCTGGTCGCTTTTGTCGGCACGGGTGTTTTCGATAACGAGGGCCGCCGTGCCGCCAGTCGTGATAATCGCAGAATCACCTGTAATGTCGTCGGTGCCGTCGTCATTGAAGTCCAGGTCGTTATTGGCGCCGATGCCCTGGAAGACGATACCGCCATCGACGTTGTTGCCGAAATAGACGCCTGCCTTGGCGCCTGATGCGGGCTGCACCTCATCATCTGCATCGGTGTAGGAGGCGCGGCCGACCTGAACCGAGCCGCCGAGGGTGAAGGCCCCGCCAATCTCGCCCTGTGCCCGAATGCCATAGGTGTCGGCATAGCGCGCTGCAACCGCACCCCAGCTCTCCACGTCGCCGGAAACATCGCCAACAATATCGATACCGATGGCGCGATTGCCCTGCATGCTGATACTGCCGTTATTGATGAAGCTGCCGGTCAGCGGCGCATCGATCAGCACACCACGGCCGTCAGCGCCATTGACCGTCATTGACGAGCCGCTGTTGATCATGAAATCGCCAACAAATCCCAAGCCGCTGAGTTCGAGCCCGCGCACATTCGTGGCCGCGTCCAGATCGAAATTATCGGTCGTGTCGCCGATCACGAGATCACCGGTCAGGCTCAGCGAGGCGTTCTGGCGGGCGGCGGTGGAGTTGAACCAGATGCCGCGGCCGTCGGTCTTGCCGTCCGATGTGATGTTGCCGGATACAACCAGACGGTGAGGCCCGTTCACTTCGATCGCGGTGCCGCTGGTGACGTCCACGCTGCCTTCGCTGCCGAGCGTCAGGGTGCCCGATGCGGTGCCGATTTCCGTGGTCGAGGTGATTTTCGACGTGCGGTCGTCGGTGATTTCCTTGTCGGTGGCGGTGGCGGGAACGGAGGCAAGGGCAGTGAGGATCGCAATCAGCGAGGGCCGGGAGGCCATGCGGCGATAGTCGAACATGGGGAGTCCTTCAAAGTATGGTCGGCGTTGACCGTCGGTTATCTTGTAAATACGGCAAGACAGAGACCCGCCCTTCGTGCCCCAGTCAAGATGAATGTTCGCTTAACGGACAAAAACGCGCGGATGACGTGTGCCATCCGCGCGGTCTTTCGCTCGAAACAGGAGTGGGTTTTGTGCCTATTCGGCGGCGAGGTCGATGTGGTATTCGGCGACCTTGCGATAAAGGGTCGACCGGCCGATGCCCAGCCGCCGCGCCACCTCGGCCATGCGGCCATTGTAGCGGTCGATGGTGGCGGCGATCACTTCGGCCTCGATTTCCGCCATGCTGCGGATATGGCCGTCATCACCGGCGATATCGAGCATCACACCCGCGCCGGGGCCCGAATGGGCGATGGTCGGCCGCGTCGGGAAGGGGATGGTGTTGTTGCCCCCCTTCATTTCGGCCGGCGAGGTGATCATGTGGGCGAAGTCAGCCGGCTGCAGCTCCTTGCCTTCCGACATGATGACAGCGCGGAAGATGGCATTCTGCAGCTGGCGGATATTGCCCGGCCAGTTGTAGCCCGTGAGCATTTCAAGGGCTGCCGGCGAGACATTCTTGCGCGGCATCTGCTCCATTTCGGAAATCTGGTCGAGGAAATGATCGACCAGGGCCGGAACGTCGCTCATGCGTTCGCGCAGGGACGGCAGATTGATCGGGAAGACATTCAGGCGATAGTAGAGGTCTTCACGGAAGGTGCCGGCCGCCACGAGGTCCGCCAGATTGCGGTTGGTGGCCGAGATCACCCGGATATTCAGTTTCACAGGCTGACGACCGCCAACAGGGTCGATTTCCTTTTCCTGCAGCACGCGCAGGAGCTTCACCTGCATGTCGAGGGGCAGTTCGCCGACCTCGTCAAGGAACAGGGTGCCGCCCTCGGCTTCCTGGAACTTGCCCACGCGGCGTTCGATCGCACCGGTGAAGGACCCCTTCTCGTGGCCGAACAGGATGCTTTCCACCAGATTCTCGGGGATGGCACCGCAGTTCACAGCAACGAACGGGCCGTTCCGGCGGTCGCTTGCTTCATGGATGGCGCGGGCGAAGACTTCCTTGCCCACACCGGATTCGCCGTCGATCAGCACCGGGATGCTGGCAGACGCGGCCTTCTCGGCCAGATGCACCGCATGCAGCATGGGGCGGCTGGCACCGATCAGGTTCTTGAAGCCTTCCTTGGGGCGGCTCAGTTTTGCCGTCATCGGGGCAATCTCGCCAACCAGCGACGAGGTTTCGATGGCCGCAGCGATGGCCGTGCGGATGCGTTCGGCGCTCGCCGGCTTCGAGATGAAGTCGTTGGCACCGGCCCGCATCGCTTCCACCACCGTCTTGATGGAGGAATGTGCAGTCAGCATCACCACGGGCATGCCGGGCATCGAGGGGCGGATCTTCTGCAGAACCTCGATCCCGTCCATGCCGGGCATCATAAGATCAAGGAGTACGACATCGATCTTCGGTGCATCAGCGCGCATCAGGCGGGTAACCGCCTCTTGCCCGTTGGTGGCCGTTTCGATCTCGTATCCGGCGCGCGAAACCATCGACTGCAACAGATGCAGTTGGGTGGCTTCGTCTTCTACCAGCAGTACACGTTTCATTCCCATTTCGAGACACTCCTGTCCTGAGTCGGGTGTATCATTTCGGGACGCCGGTTAATGGAAACCTAAAGGTAAAATTGCCTGCTAAATTGCATAAAATTGTTCCTAAATCCTTGTATTTGCCTTGAGTCTTGAAGGCCGATCGGTAACAGTTCCATGGCACCTTCAAAGGAAGGGCCGGGTCTGTTCGGGGGCATTGATCCAGCGGCCATCAGAAGCCGCGGACCTGCAGACATCAGTCAGGAGGAACAGGATGAAGATTGCTGTCATCCGTGAGCGCCGCGATGCCGAGAAAAGGGTCGCTGCGTCTCCAGATACTATAAAGAAATACAAGGGCTTAGGTTTCGACGTCGTGATCGAGGCCGGCGCCGGTGAAGCGGCTTCGCTGCTGGACAGCGCCCTTGAGGCGGCCGGGGCCACGATCGCCAAGGACCTGAAGGCCACCATCGGCGACGCCGACATCATTCTTTCGGTCCAGGGGATCGAGGGCAAGGACGCGAAGCTCGCCAAAAAGGGCGCCGCGCAATTGTCGCTCGTTAACCCTTTTGCCGAGCCCGAGCGGGTTCAGGCTTACGCCGAAGCGGGGCTCGCAGCCTTCGCAATGGAGTTCGTTCCGCGAATCACCCGCGCCCAGTCGATGGATGTGCTGTCCTCGCAATCGAACCTCGCCGGTTACAAAGCCGTCCTTGATGCCGCCGCGCACTATGGCCGTGCCTTCCCCATGATGATGACGGCTGCTGGCACGATCCCGCCCGCCAAGGTCATGGTCATGGGGGCAGGGGTGGCCGGCCTGCAGGCCATCGCCACCGCCAAGCGCCTTGGCGCCATCGTCTCCGCCACCGACGTGCGGCTCGCCGCCAAGGAACAGGTTGAAAGCCTTGGCGGCAAGTTTGTGATGGTGGATGACGAGGAAGCCAAAGCTGCCGAAACGTCGGGCGGGTACGCCAAGGAAATGAGTGACGCTTACAAAGCAAAGCAGGCGGCGCTGATTGCCGAAACGCTCGCCAAGCAGGATATCGCCATCACCACGGCGCTGATCCCCGGCCGTCCGGCGCCGCGCCTCATCACCGCCGAAATGGTGAAATCGATGCGTCCCGGCAGCGTGATTGTCGATCTGGCGGTTGAGGCTGGCGGCAACTGCGAGCTTTCGAAGCCCGGCGAGATAGTGGAAGTGGGCGGTGTCTTGATCGTCGGCTACCGGAACGTGCCGTCGCGCCTCGCGGCCGATGCGTCGCTCCTGTTCGCCAAGAACCTCCTCAATTTCATCACGCCGCATGTGAAGGACGGGGTGCTTGCCTTTGACTGGGAAGACCAGATCATCAAGGAAAGCCTCGTCACCAAAGACGGCGCCGTCGTCAACCCGCGCCTCGCGCCCGCCAGTTAAGGGAGGCTGATATGCATGACATCATCGTCAATCCGTTCATCCAGCAGTTCAGCGTTTTCCTGCTGGCCATCTTCATCGGCTATTATGTGGTGTGGTCGGTAACGCCGGCGCTGCACACGCCGCTGATGAGCGTCACCAACGCCATCTCGAGCGTGATCATCGTGGGTGCCCTGATCGCCGCCGGGCCCGAAGGCCTTTCGGCCGCCAAAATCCTTGGCTCCATCGCCATCGCGCTTGCAGCGGTCAATATATTCGGCGGCTTTGCCGTCACCGCCCGCATGCTCGCCATGTACAAAAAGAAAAAGAAGTAGGGAGCGCTGAATCATGACCCAGTTCCATGCGGACATGACCGCCGTTGCCTATCTCGTGGCCGCGGTCCTTTTCATCCTGTCGCTGCGGGGGCTTTCAAGCCCTGAAACCAGCCGCAAGGGCAACATCTATGGCATGGTCGGTATGGCCATCGCCGTCATCACCACCATCCTCAACCCGGAGATCGTTTCCTACGAATGGATCATCGGGGCGATTGTCATCGGCGGCGCCATCGGTTTCGTGATCGCACGCAAGATCGCCATGACCGCGATGCCGCAACTTGTGGCCGCGTTCCACTCGCTCGTCGGTCTTGCCGCTGTCCTCGTGGCAGCTGCCGCCTTCATGCATCCGTCGTCCTTCGGGATCGTCGATGCCACCGGGGCGATCTTTGCCGCGAGCCGGGTGGAGATGAGCCTTGGCGCCGCCATCGGGGCGATCACCTTCTCGGGCTCGCTCATCGCTTTCGCCAAACTCAACGGCAATATGTCCGGCAAGCCGATCATGTTGCCGATGCGGCACCTGATCAACCTTGCCCTCGGGCTTGGCATCGTGGGGCTGATCGTGGCCTTCACGCTGTCGGACGGCGCAGCCTCGGGCGGCGGTGACCTGATGTGGTGGATCATCGGCCTGTCGTTCTTGATCGGCTTCCTCCTGATCATCCCGATCGGCGGGGCGGACATGCCTGTCGTTGTCTCGATGCTGAACAGCTATTCCGGCTGGGCGGCGGCGGGCATCGGCTTCACGCTTGCCAACACCGCGCTCATTGTGACCGGTGCGCTTGTCGGCTCGTCGGGGGCGATCCTTTCCTACATCATGTGCAAGGGCATGAACCGCAGCTTCATCTCGGTCATCCTTGGCGGCTTCGGTGGCGATACGGCTGCTGCGGCTGGCGGGGCTGTTGAAGACCGGCCTGTGAAGCAGGGTTCGGCCGAGGACGCGGCCTTCATCATGAAGAATGCGGCCAAGGTCATCATCGTGCCGGGTTACGGCATGGCGGTGGCACAGGCCCAGCACGCCCTGAAGGAAATGGCTGAAGAGCTGAAAAAGGAAGGCGTCGAGGTCAAATATGCCATTCACCCGGTGGCCGGGCGGATGCCTGGGCACATGAACGTGCTGCTGGCCGAGGCAAACGTGCCGTATGACGAGGTCTTCGAGCTTGAAGACATCAACAGCGAGTTCGCACAGGCCGACGTTGCCTTCGTGATCGGCGCGAACGATGTGACGAACCCGGCAGCGAAGACCGATCCGGCAAGCCCGATCTTCGGCATGCCGGTGCTGGATGTTGAAAAGGCCAAGACGGTTCTCTTCATCAAGCGTTCGATGGGCTCGGGCTATGCCGGGGTCGAGAACGAGCTTTTCTTCCGCGACAACACGATGATGCTGTTTGCGGATGCCAAGAAGATGGTCGAGGAAATCGTCAAGTCGCTCTGACCGGCTTACACGCCAGAAACAGGGAGGCCCGGTGGTGCGATCCGCCGGGCCTTTTCCTTATGCAGCGTCCTCGGACCGCGCCGGCACGATTTCCGGTGGCGGTGCGCCGGTGCCGAGATCGATATAGTCCACGCTGCAGATGCGTGATTCATCGAGCCGGAACGATCCCGGCAGATATTCATGGGGCTTGCCATCTGTCGTGCGGATCTGTGCGGCGATCATCGCTATGTTGCTGGCCCCTTCCCTATTGGCGAGAGGCAGCGAGAGGGTTTCATAGATCCACTCGCGGGAAAACTGGTTGGGCACACGCCGCACCACATGCACGCCGCAGGAATGTTCGAAAATGTTTGAAACCACTTTGCGGTGCAGCTTGACCTGCGGGTCTTCGACCACGATCTGATCCGCAGTTGACGTACCGGTCGGGTCGTTGCCGAGGAATTCAACATTGGCGGTGCCAACGAGGCGCAGGCGAACACAGCCGTCGCCTTCATAGTCACACAGGTTGACGAAAGGGATGTAATCCTTGTGTCGCATCGGATTGAGCGCAGCGCGGTAAGGCACACCACTTTCGGGCGCCTTGGGCCATGCATGCCAGGCGGAAAGAAAATGGTCAAAGATATCCTCAGGCGCGCGTCTGACGATTTCCACAGCGAATTCCCCAATTCGTACGAAGAAAATGTGACAGTGCCAATCGGACGGGTCAAGCGATTGCGAGGCACTATAACGTGCTTGGGGTCTTTTCAGCGGCGCCGGTTCCGGGCATGCTGCGATTCACCATGGACAGGACGCAGATGAAAGAAACCGACAATATCATCGATCTGGTGGCCCGGCGGCTGGAAAAACAGGCTGCTTCCGGCGATTCCGTGGCTGTCGAGAGTGGCATCGAGGCCGACTCGGCCGGACGGCTGGCGTCGGAAATGGATGCCGTGCTTGTTGAAATGGTCGGTGAACTGGAACGGATCGCCTCCTGCCAGCAGGATGAACCGCGCCTTTCGGCAGCCAACGACGCGATGCCGCCCTTCGAAGCTTTCTGTGTCGGCCTGCGCCATGTGGGGGCGAGCCTCTTGCCCGAGCTTTACAATCGTTTCATCGCGGCCTGCCGTAAGGAAGGCGTGTCCTGCCGGTCGGCGCGCTGGATTATCGAGGCCCGCAGCGATGCCTATATCGCCTATCTCGTGCAGCTGGCGCAGGTGCACGGACTTGCGTTTGAAGGAGCACCGCGCATGATCGGCGAGGCCGAGCGGCGGGCTCTTGCGCTTCTTGAAAATGCGCTTCGGGAATGCCGTGATGCGGCGGCGGATCGCATGCTAACCTCGGAAGTCTGTTAACCTTTATGTTGCAATTATGTTCAGCCATCGTTCAGGAGCGGCCCGATAGTCTGTGTGCAAGCTTCGTTATAGAGGATTGTTTCTGATGAAACGAATGTTCCGCAATGTGACTGGACTGTTCACCCTGTCGGCCCTCGCTCTTGCCCTTGCCGCACCCGTGATGGGTGCTGACGATGACAACAAGCCGACCCGGCTCGAAAAGCGCAAGGCTGCCGTGATGGAAAAATATGAGCGGACGGGAGAGGTGAAGCGCTGCGTGCCGCTGCGCGAGCTTCGGTCATCTTCGATCCTGGATGAAAAGACGATTTTCTTCCGGACCAATAATGCCCGTGGCTATCTTGTCGAGATGGCCAACCGCTGCCCGCGCCTCGCCTTCGAGGAACGCTTCGCCTACAAGACCTCGCTCGGGTCCCTGTGTTCCCACGATATCATCACGGTGATCGACAGTTTCGGTCGTGATTGGGCAAGCTGCGGCCTCGCCGATTTTCAGGTGATGAAGCGCCGCGAAACCCCGGCCGAGGACGGCACGGTCGATTCCGATGCCGACACCGATGCCGATACAGACGGCAAATAAACCGCAGATATAAGCCTTTAAACAGGCCGCCCCGCGACGGGGCGGCCTGTCGCACCTGCCGAGCATTTTATCGCAATCGGCTGTAATCTCTTCCCTATTGCGCGCATACCCCTCCGCATAAGCCCGAGACATGGGCAGCGAGGGGAAACGTGATGAATCTGACGGAGAAGAGTCTCAAGAATCCGGCCATTCTGGCCGTTATTACCGCGATGGTGGCAGCGCTCGGCGTCCTGATGCTGACGCGGCTGCCTGTGCAGCTATTTCCGAACATCGAACGGCCGCAGCTGGGCGTTCAGGTTTTCTGGCGCGGCGCGAGCCCGGCTGAAATCGAATCCGAAATCATCGAGCCGATCGAGGATGTCATGCAGGGCATGCCCGGGCTCGATGAAATGCGGACCTTCTCCAACAATACGTTCGGCTTTGTGTCGCTGACCTTCACGCTTGAAGCCGACATGGACCGCGCGCTCATTGAGGTGATCAGCCGCATCAACCGCTTGCCCCCGCTGCCGGCCGACGCCGACCGCCCGCAGGTGCTGATGAACGGCGGCGACCCGTCAGGCGAGACGCTTATCTATCTTTTCACCCAGTTCAGCGACGAAAGCACCCTGAAGCCGGATGAATATACCCGCTTCATCGATGATTATGTGGTGCCGGAGCTTGTGGCCATCGAAGGCGTTGCGAACGTTTCGGTGGAAGCAGGCGCAGGCTTTGGCGAGCAGCTGCAGATCGAGTTCGATCCCGAGCGCGCCGCCGCCCTTGGCATCGACATCCGTAACATCGCTGCGCGCGTTGGTCGCACGGTCGACAGTTCGGGCGGCTTCATGGATGTGGGCCGCCGGCGTTACATGATCAATTTCCAGGGCCGCTACGAGCCCGAGGAACTGCGTGCGCTGATCCTCGACTGGCGCGATGGCAGCCCGGTGCGGCTTGGCGACATCGCCACGGTGAAAACCGGCCCGGCACCGACCAATCAGGTGGTTTACCAGAATGGCCGCCCGGCCATCGGCATGCGGATCGTCCGCGAATCCGGTGCCAACGTGCTGGCGACCATCGACAAGCTCACCGAAAAGCTCGATCAGATGAATGCAGGGCCCCTGAAGGAAAAGGGCATCACGATTGCCAAGTCCTTCGACCCATCCGTTTTCATCAACCGCGCGATCAGCCTCCTCAGCGGTAACCTTTTCATCGGCTCCATTCTTGCTATCGGCATCCTGTGGCTGTTCCTGCGCCAGATGCGGGCAACCCTTGTGATCGCCATGACGATCCCGATCTGCCTCCTTGCTACCATGATCGTGCTTGGCCTCTTTGGCCGGTCGGTGAATGTGATTTCGCTTGCGGGGCTTGCCTTCGCCTCGGGCATGGTGGTGGACGCAGCGATTGTGGTGCTCGAAAATATCGTGCGACTGCGCGAGAAGGGCGAAAAGCCGACTGCGGCTTCGCTTCTGGGCGCGCAGCAGGTTTGGGGGGCGCTTCTGGCTTCCACCGCCACCACTGTTGCGATCTTCGTGCCGATCCTGTTCCTGAAGGATGTGGAAGGCCAGCTTTTCGCTGACCTCGCCATCACCATCGCCATCGGCGTCGGCCTGTCGCTGATCGTTGCCGTGACCGTGCTGCCGGTTGCGGCCGAACGCTGGCTGAAAAAAATGCCGCCGGCGGACGAACGCTCGGCGCGGGCGGCGCGTTTCTCGCACCGGCTGATGAAGCTTTCATCCACGCCGCTGCGTCGGGGTGTGGTGATCGTCGGTCTCATCGGTGGGTCGCTTGGCCTTTCGTGGGTGATGCTGCCGAACCTCAACTATCTGCCGCCGATCAAGCGCGATGCGGTTGATGCCTTCATCCTGTTCCCGTCAGGGGCCAATCAGGAAATGATCGAGAAGGAAGTGGTGGATGTGATTGTCGAGCGGCTCGACCCCTATATGAAGGGCGAGAAGGAACCGGCACTCAGGAACTATTATATCATCACCTTCCCGAACGGGCAGGGCGGTACCCTTGGTGTGCGCGCCAAGGACCAGAACAAGGTGAAAGAACTGCAGGAAATCGTGCAGAACGAAATCCTTGCAGGCTTCCCGGATATCTTCGCCTTCGCCCAGCAGGGTAACCTGTTTGGCGGCTTCGGCGGCGACGGCGCGGTGGAGCTGGCGATTCAGTCCCGCAATCTTGATGGCCTGCGGGAAGCCACCACACAGGCGATGGCGCTGATCAATGAACATCTGCCCGGCGCCCAGACCCAGCCGAACCCCGATCCGAACGTGGTGACGCCGGAGCTGAAAGTATCGCCCAACGACCGCCGCCTGGCCGAAGTGGGCATGCGCCGGGATGACCTTGCGGCCATCGTGCGTGCACTGGGTGACGGCCTGTGGCTTGGCGAGCATTTCGACGGCGACAAGCGCGTCGACATGATCCTCAAGGCCGATCACGAGCTGAGCCCCGAAGACCTGATGAGCATCCCGCTCGTCACCCCGCTTGGCGGCACCGTGCCCCTTGGCGAACTGGTGAATATCGAGCGGGGCGTTGGCCCCACCTTCATCCAGCGGATCGAAGGTCGCCGCAGCGTCAGCTTCAATATCAGCCAGCCGGACGGCATGGCCCTTGAAGACATGGTCGAAATCCTGAAGACGAAGGTGGAACCGGCGCTCCGGCCCTATATGCCGGCGGATGCGACCATCACCTATGGCGGCAGCGCCGATGCGCTGGAGCGTGCGGTGACCTCTCTCAGCATGAATTTTGTGCTGGCGCTTGGCCTCCTGTTCATGATCCTTGCCGGCTTGTTCCGTTCGCCGAAGGATGCGGTGATGGTGGTGATCACCATTCCGCTCGCCACTGTCGGCGGCGTGGCGGCCCTGCAGCTGATGAACCTCGTCACCTTCACGCCGCTCGATCTTCTCACCATGATCGGCTTCATCATCCTTCTGGGGCTGGTGGTGAACAACGCGATCCTTCTGGTGGATCGTACCCGCCGCGGCGAGGCCGAAGGGCTTTCGCGCGCCGAGGCGGTGGAGCAGGCGGTTGCCCTGCGTCTGCGGCCGATCTTCATGAGCACATCGACGACCATCATGGGCATGCTGCCGCTCGTGCTGTTCCCCGGCGCCGGCAGTGCAATCTATCGCGGCATGGCGACCACCATCGTTGGCGGCATGGCGGTTTCGACCATCTTCACGCTGGTGCTGCTGCCGTGCCTCCTGAAGCTCGAAGGCCTTGGCAGCCTGAAGCGGCTGTTCCGCCGCAGCGAAGCTTACGGGGCTGCCGAGTGATCGGCACCCCCACCTTAAAAAGAACAGACACAGAAATGACTACAGCGAGGAACAAACAAATGCGTACCTTCCGGATTCCCCTGATCGTGGGACTGATGCATGCCCTGGTGCCGACCGCCGCAATGGCGCAGAACGGCCCGCCGCCCGCGCTTGTCGAGGTGGCACCGGCGACCGAAGAGCGAATGGCCCCGGTGATCACGGTACCGGGCACGGTCGTCAGCCTTGGGGACAGCCGGATCGCGGCCGAAATCAGCGGCAGGGTCACCTGGGTGGCACCTGAAGGCACGCTCGTGAAAAGGGGTGATGAGGTTGCCCGCATTGATGACCGTAACCTCAGCCTCACCCTTGGCCGTAACGAGGCACAGGTGAAGCGGCTGGAAGCACGGCTTGGTTACCTGAAGCTCGATCTCGCCCGCCTGCAGGAACTGGCGACCACCAACCACACGCCGACAAGCCGCGTGGAGGAAGCAACCAGCAACCTTGCAATGGTTGAGCAGGAACTGGCCGAAGCGCGCATCGTGCGCGACCAGACGAAGGTGGACCTTGACCGCACCCGCGTGCGCGCCCCGTTCCCCGGTCGGGTAGTGACCCGCCTCGCCCAGATCGGTGAATATGCAACGCCGGGGCGCGAGATTGTCCGCCTTGTCGATACCGAACATCTGGAAGTGACGGCACAGGCACCCGTCAGCCTGTCGCACGTGCTGGAGGATGGTCTTGCCGTGACGCTGAGGAACGGTGAACAACTGGTGGCCACCAGCCTGCGTGCCATCGTACCCGTGGGCAATACCGCAAGCCGCACGATGGAAGTGCGGGCTGTGGTGCCAGCGGATGCAGGCTTCGTGGTCGGCAGCCCGGTGCAGATCGCCCTGCCATCAAGCACGCCGGAACGGGTCGTCGCCGTGCCGCGCGATGCACTCGTGCTGCGGTCGGACGCGACTTACATCTATCGCATCAACGGCGAGAACAAGGCCGAGCAGATCCTTGTGGAAACCGGTGCGGCCGATGGTGCCCGCATCGCCCTGAAAGGCGATGACGTAACGGCTGGCGACCGTATCGTGGTGCGGGGCGGCGAACGCCTGCGCCCGGGGCAGGACGTGCAGGTCAAAGCCGATCTGGCCGAGCTTTACTGACGGAGTGGCGAGTAAGCCTTGACGCGACCAGCGAAAATGATTGGCGCGGCTGCCCCATCCCCCCATAATGCCGATGCGTCCGCCCGTGAGGGCGGCGGCAGGGGGAATGCAAACGGGGCAGCCGTGTCCATGAATAAACTCTTTATCGACCGTGGCCGGACTTTCTGGATCTTCCAGTCGGTCGGCTGGCTTGGCTACGGGATGGTCCGGATGTTCCACGGCATGACCGTGGGCCAGCCGATGGCCGACTATTACAAGCTGATCATCGTCGCCATTGCCATCGGCCTATTGATGACGAGCGGCATGCGCCGGGTTTACCATCTGGTGCGCGGCCTTTCGCTGCCTGTGGTGCTGGTTACCTCCATTGTCCTGTGCAGCGTGTTGGGGCTGCTTTTCTCGTCTATCGAAACGGCAATTGTGCCGATGCTGATGGATGGGTTTGAGCCGCCCGTGGGTCTTGCCCGCTTTGGCAACGCCATGTTTGAGGCAACCGCCCTGTTCGCATGGACGGCCATCTATTTCGGCTATCACTATTACACCGGCTTTCAGGAACAGCAGGAACAGGCGCTGAAGGCGACCGCGATGGCGCATCAGGCGCAGCTCAAGATGCTGCGCTACCAGCTCAATCCGCATTTCCTGTTCAATACGCTGAATGCCATCTCCACGATGGTGCTGGAGAACGCCCGCGACGACGCCAACAAGATGGTGACGAAGCTTTCTGCTTTCCTCAGGTACACGCTTGTCAACCAGCCGACCCAGAAAGTGACGCTGGAGCAGGAGCTTTATGCCCTTGGCCTGTATCTCGATATTGAGAAGGTGCGTTTCGAGGACCGGCTGAAAATCGAGTATGATATCGACGAGCGCGCCAAGCCGATGCTGATCCCGAGCCTGATCCTGCAGCCGCTCATTGAAAACGCCATCAAATATGGCATCGCGCCATCGATGGATGGCGGCACCATTGCGGTGAAAGCCCGCACGATGGTGGATGGCCGCCGGCTGGTGATCGAGCTTTCGGATACCGGCCCCGGCATTCAGGATATCGAACATATCAAAAGCCAGTCGGGATCGGGTGTCGGCATCGCCAACACGCGCGAGCGGCTGGCGCAGATTTATCCCGGTGACCATGTCTTCCGGATCACCAACCTGCTTCCTCAAGGGTTGTCGATCACCATCGATATCCCGTCGGAGCGCGAAGCACCGGCCATGGCGCGCAGTTACTAGGAGAGACCATCCATGAGCGCGAAAATCCGCACCCTGCTTGTTGACGACGAACCGCTTGCCGTGCGCGGCCTGAAAATCAGGCTGGAGCCTTACGAGGATATCGAGATCGTGGGTTCCGCCGCCAACGGGCGCGATGCCGTGAAGCAGATCAAGGAACTGAAGCCCGATCTCGTGTTCCTCGATATCCAGATGCCGGGCTTTGATGGCTTTGCGGTGATGCGGTCGCTGATCGGCGAAACCGAAATGCCCATCGTCATCTTCGTCACCGCGTTCGACCAGTATGCGCTCGAAGCCTTCAAGGCCCATGCGCTGGATTACCTGATGAAACCGGTGGAGGAAGAACGCCTCGCCGAAGCCATCGTCCGTGTGCGCGAGGCGCTGGCCCAGCGGCTAGCGGTGGAGCAGACCGCGAAGCTGATGGAGCTTCTGGATAATATGGACAACCCGCCGAAGGAGGCGCTGACCGCCATCCTCGAGGCGCCGGTTGAAACCCGCGACGACCGCTTCGATCCGCACCTTCGGATCAAGGACCGCGGCCATATCACCATCGTGCCGGTTTCCGAGGTCGATTATATCGACGCCGCCGGCGACTATATGTGCATCCATGTGGGCGAAAAGACCCATATCCTGCGCGAGAAGATGAAACAGATGGAACGCCGGCTGGACCCCAAAATCTTCCAGCGCATCCACCGTTCCACCATCGTGAACCTTGAACGCGTGAAGGAAGTCCGCCCGCACTCGAACGGCGAATGCTTCCTGACGCTGCTGAGTGGCAAGGAACTGAAGGTCAGCCGCAGCTACAAGGACGTGCTGGGACGGTTTCTTTAACCCCCGTTCGCCCTGAGGAGCCCGAAGGGCGTCTCGAAGGGCGTGCCACCTTCCCGGTCTTCGAGACGAGGCTTTGCCTCTCCTCAGACCGAACGGTGCATGTGTGGCCGCCGTCATGCCGGGTCTGACCCGGCATCCAGCGGGTCTTACGGTCAGCATGGACCCCGGATCAGGTCCGGGGTGGCGATAGAGTGGCTGCGAGCTTTGTAGCCAATAGCTACTCAGGATCATTAACTTTTCATTAAATTTTAATTGGACGCGATGTCGGCTTTCGGCTAAACGCAAGATTGTATTCTTGGGGGATAAATCAGGCGGGCCGACGGCGACCGGGCCTCCCCGATGCGGATCGCGTCATTGCCTTTCCATAATATTCGGAAGGGTTTTTGAGGGCTTTGAACAGGCAGGCGACTGGCCAATCCCTCTAGGGATTATCAAATGGGGGTTGTTCATGATCCGTCTTCTTTCCGGCGTCCGAGCAGCGTTCGCTGCTGTAGTTTTGATTGGAGCGCTTTCGACCGGTGCTAATGCAGCTGTCTACGAATTCACGGGAGATGCGTTGATTTCGGCGGACAAGGCCGCTTATTTTGGCTTTTCTTCAATGGGAACCTATAGTTTCCATGCGAAACTGACTATCGACGATCCACATCCAACCAGTTCTTTCCTTATTGATTCTGAATATCTTCATGATGAATTGTCGTTCTACGAATATTCGATTTTCCAGTGGACTTTGGGGAATAAGTCTTGGGAATTTTACGGTGGAAATACGTACGATCAAAACCAGATCGTCGTCATAGACGGGATTGAAGACCGTATTTATGGCACTTTAGATGGGTTAAATGTGGAGGGATATGAAGAGGTTGCCTTACCGGGTATAACCATTACTGGAAGCGCTCTTTATGCTCAGAACGACAATGAGCATATATTTTCAGGCTCGGATATTGCGCAGCTGGACAACTGGAATGACATTGAGACAACACTGGTTGCGCCGGGGCTTCGTGCTGGAGGAGCAATTGGTATAGACCTGCAGCCGGGTTACATAGGTTTGTACAATGTTGTAATGACCAGGGTCGATGGTTCGGTCAGCGGCATCCCCGAACCCGCCACATGGCTCATGATGATCATGGGCTTTGGCCTCGCAGGCGTTGCTGCCCGGCGCCGGAGATGGCTGGCGGCCTGAGGCGCGCTCGGCCCATCACGAAAGCCCTGCCGGGACGACGGGGCCTTTGTTTTTGCTTCCGGCGCGTGGCGGATCGGGGCATGCTCCGGCCACCGAAAACAAGAGCCACTGTTCGCCATGCCCTTCACCCATCGTCTTGCCACCCCCGCCGATATCCCGCGCCTCACCGAAATCATGGAAGCATCGATCAGCGGGCTTTTGCCGGGCTTCCTGAGCGCAGAGCAGGTGACGGCCTCGCGCGCGCTGATGGGGCTTGATACCCAGCTGATCGAGGATGGCACCTATGTGGTGGTGCTGGACGGCGACGTGATCGTCGGCTGCGGGGGCTGGTCGCGCCGGGCGACGCTCTATGGCGGCAATCACACCGCAGGCCGTGATGCGGCACTGTTGGACCCCGCCAGGGACCGCGCCCGCATCCGCGCCATGTACACCGACCCCGCCCACGCCCGGCGCGGCATTGGCCGGCAGGTGATCGAGCTTTGCGAAGCTGCTGCCCGCTCGGAGGGCTTCACGCGCTACACCCTGATGGCGACGATGGCGGGCGTGCCCCTATATGAAGCCTGCGGCTACACACCCGTGCGCGAGGAAACCGTGATGGTCGGCACTGTCGGCGTGCCGCTGGTGGAAATGACAAAAGGCTGATCCGGGTCAAGGAACCGTCTCCCGAAAGCTGGTAGAGGAAAGCATCTGCAAGATAGCGGGAGGTGCGATCATGGGCTGGTTTTCAAGACAGGTGCGCCGGATGGGTGTGGCGGGGGCGATCGGCGCGGCGGCCTCGGGTGCGGCCATGGCCTCATCTGTGGTCTACACCTTCACCGGCACGGCCGACTTTCAGGGGAACGCGGCGCTTGCCACCGCTTTTGGCTATAGCCTTGCCGACCCTGCAACCTTCACCGCCCGTTTATGGACCGACGACAGTCTCGTGCGGTCTGCTGCTTTCTTCAAGGGCCAGCACGATGACACGGACTATGTGGCCCAGCAGGCGCGCTATTCCTATGGCTATTTCAAGTGGGAACTGGGCAACCGGAGTTGGGAATACGGCCCCGTCACTGATACCATCGGCAATCTCATCGGGATTTTCGATGGCATCAGCGACGGCACCACCAATATCTATGATTTCATGCGCGCACAGGGTGAGACGGATGTATCGCTCGGCGGTCTCAACATTACCTTCGCGCAGGTCAATGCCTTCAGCCTTGATGAGACGCTCATATCCGGCAATGACATGATCCTTTTCGACCAGTGGCCGATCCTTGCGCAGAATTCGGTGGAAGGCAGCATGATCTGGACTGACCTTGGCGAGGTCGATCTCTATGCCATCAGCATGGTCAAATCCGCGGGCCCGGTGCCGGAGCCGGCCACCTGGCTGATGATGCTGATGGGCTTCGGCCTTGCGGGCAGGGCGGCGCGTGGCCGCGGGCTCAATGCCCGGCGTACACCGGCGTGAGGGGATGATGGCCGTCCCGCGCAGGAAGCGAGACGGCCTGAGTGCAGGGTGGGGTTACCAGCCCACGTGTGGGGCGTCGGGCCCCATCAGCCAGGGCTCGATGCCGACGAAACCGCCACCGTTGCCGGTAAGGTCGACCGGGTCAGATACCGCCGGGCGGTCGTCCATGGGAAGATCGATGCCGGCGCCCAAGGCCCAGTCATGGATTGCCTGCCACGCACCGTCGCCAATGGCATCGTAGGAGCCTGCAAGCTCCCCGCTTTCCAGGGCTTTCTCGAAAGCCAGCCACGGCTCGCCTTCGATCTCCACCCCGGCCAGATCCCAGCTTGCCGGGTCTGCCAGTTTGGCGAGGAGTGTCTCGACGGTCGGCGGGGTGGCACCGTCGGCAAATCCGCAGTCGATGCCATCCGTGAAGTCGTAGCCGGTGTCTTCATCGCCGTACCAGGGAAGAATGTGAAATTCTCCGCCATCCGCCTCCTCGGCCGCCGGCTTTTCGCTCAGCGAGGGCAAAGCCCCCTTGCCCTCCATTCTGCTCATGAATCGCATGATAGGTCCCCTTGCTTCATTCATGTGGGTTTGGTGCCATCCGAAGATGGCGGACCCCATGAAACGGCATGCGGGATGAACGGTACCTGAATAACCACTTCAGGTGGCAGTGTGGTTTTGGACTTCTGCTTTGCAGGTGCCGTGGCAAGGGCCAGTATTCTACACCGCCGGGATATGTTCCATCAGGCGGGGGCCGATGCGGACGGGTTCGATGCGTTTGGCAAGGCCCGTGCGGTCGTCGGTTTCAACGAAGGTGCCGCAGATGGTGGCGGGGCCTTCGGCCGGGCTGTAGCGTTCCTTGTTCATCTTGGTGAGAAACCGGCTGATTGGCTCGTCCTTCTGCATGCCGATCACGCTGTTATAGTCGCCGCACATGCCCGCGTCCGTCTGGTAGGCGGTGCCACCATCCAGAATCTGGCAATCAGCGGTCGGGATATGGCTGTGGGTGCCAACCACTAGGCTCACCCGGCCATCCAGATAATGGCCCATCGCCATTTTTTCGGACGTCGCCTCGCCGTGGAAATCGACAAGGATCGCATTCACGGTGACACCCAGGCGGTGGTTCTTCAGCACGCTATCAATCGCGCGGAAGGGGCAGTCCATCGGGTTCATGAAGGTGCGAGCCATGGCGTTGATCACCATCACCTTCTTGCCGCGCGGGGCCTCATAGATATGCCAGCCGCGACCCGGTGTGCCTTCGGGATAGTTGATGGGGCGGAGGATGCGCGGATCGCTGTCAATCGCGCTCATGATATCGCGCTGGTCGAACGTATGGTTGCCGCCCGAAATCACATCGGCACCCGATTGGATGACCGAGTTGGCGATCTTGTCAGTCAATCCGAAGCCTGCCGCTGCGTTCTCGCCGTTCACCACGACGAAATCGAGCTTGAGTTTCTGGCGGAGGTCCGGCAGTGCGGCCACGGCCGCGTCCCGGCCGCTCCGTCCCATCAGGTCTCCGAGAAACAACAGTCGCATGGGCGGGCCTTTCCTTTTCGTCAGGTCTTGTTGTGGCGTTGGGGCACATAGATGCCCGTTTCGGTGATGATGCCATGGAGCGGCATGTCATGCACCTCTCGCGGGATATAGTTCACGAACTGGCCGGCATAGGCAAAGCCGAATGCGGATGCCCCGGGCATCGCTGCCAGTGTGCGGTCATAATAGCCGCCGCCTTGCCCCAGTCGGTAACAGTCGGCGTCGTACGAGAGAAGCGGCACGATGAGCGTCGAGGGTGTCACCACCGGTGCATCGCCGCCCGGCATCATGATGCCATAGGGGCCTTCAACCAGCGGGTCGCCTTCGCCGAAACGGCGGAAGGTGAGGGGCTCGTCGTCACCCCGCACCACGGGAAGCGCGATTTCAAACCCGGCACGCTCCAGCGCCATCATCAGGAGGCGCGGGTCGAGTTCGTCCCCCTTTGGCCAGTAGCCGGCGATCACACTGCCCTTGGGGCGCGCCATCAGGAACTTCAGGCCGTGGTCGACAATCGCCTCAGCTGCGGCATAGCCATACATCTTGGCAAGCCCGGCACGGATGCGGCGCGCCTCGGCGCGAAGAGCCGTCTTATCTGCGTTTTCCATTGGCCGGTCCTCGGGTGGTGGGGCCGAAAGAGAAGGGTGCGGGACCGCCTCTGCCGTCTGACGTTTGTATCCTCCGGAACCTGCAATGCAGGTGGGTGCCGTATGTGCCGGACCACGATCCAGCTCAGGGACAGCTCCCTGGAAGAACTTATAGCCCCGGGGAATTACTGCATATCGCGCGCACAGCGCAGTACCCGCGCCGCTTATTTAAGCTTTCTCGAGCCTTTCTGCAATGCCTTCCACTTCTGCGGCCACTTCATTGAGGACGGAAGCGAAGTCATCGGCGCTGAAAGTGCCGACGATGCCGGGGGTGCCGCCCGATTCGAGCGCATCCTGCAATTCATCGGCAATCATCAGCGAAACCATGAGAAGGAGCCGCGCTTCGCTGACATGGCCAAGGCGCACTGTCAGGTCGCGGGCCTTGCTATCCACATAGGAAGCAAGGTCATGAAGGCGGCTTTCCTCGCCGTCGGCGCAGGCGAGGGGATAGAGCTTGCCGTTGATATTCACATTGATCTGGGCCATCTCACACCTCTGCCATCAGGCTTTCAAGCTCGGCAATCGCGGCATCGAGGCTTGCTTTCATTTCGTCGCGTTCTTCGGTCAGGCGGTTGAGCGCCGAACGCAGCGTGCGGTTTTCCACCATCAGGTCGCTATTGTCGTCCATCTGGCTGCCGGCCGCGTCATATTGGTCCTGCAACTGGGCATACTGGCGCTTCAGGAGCGCATAATTCTTTTCAATCGCCGCTTTTTCTTCCGCCACCAGCCGCAGTTCCTCGGCCAGCTCCTCGCCACCGCCTTGCGGGGCGAGCGCCATGGAGGCGATCTGTTCGTGCAGTTTCAGGTTTTCCGTCTCGAGCCGCGTCACGCGGCGGGACATTTCGTCCTTTTCCTCGACGATTTCAGACGCCATGGCGATGGCTTCGCGTTGGCTCGCCACACCCTGGGCGAGGCGCGACAAGGCCCCTTCGAGTCGCGCGCGGGCGCGTTCCAGTTCGTCCGGTCGGTGGTTTGCGGCCATGACTGTATCTTTCCTTTTGCCCGCCCTTGAGGCCTGCGAGGATAGGGCTTTCCTTGGACGAAGGTCAATCGGGCAGGTGGAAGTGTGTCGTGAGTGGCAGAAATCGGCGCATCGCGGCCCTTCTTCGGTTGACTCAGAGAGGCTTCCTCGCCATTTTGCCGCCATTCGGCGCCGGGGCGGCAGACGAGCGCACCCCCGAGGCGCCCGCTTGTCTCATTCTTCACAGAAAGAAGCCGCTTAAAAATGAACGCCCCGATCGAGCTGACCGACGAACAGATCCACAAGAACATGGCCAATGCCATCCGCGCCCTTTCGATGGATGCGGTGCAGAAAGCCAATTCCGGCCACCCCGGCATGCCGATGGGTATGGCTGATGTGGCCACCGTGCTGTTCTCGAAGTTCCTGCGGTTTGACCCCAAATGGCCGACCTGGCCGGGTCGCGACCGTTTCGTTCTGTCGGCCGGTCATGGCTCGATGCTCATCTATTCGCTCTTGCACCTGACGGGCTACGAGCGCCCGACGATGGAAGACATCAAGAATTTCCGTCAGCTGCACAGCCCGACCGCCGGCCACCCCGAATTCGGCGAGTGCCCGGGCGTTGAAACGACCACCGGCCCGCTCGGCCAAGGTCTTGCCACCTCGGTCGGCATGGCGATTGCCGAACGCCTTGCCAACAAGGAATTTGGCGGCGACCTCTTTGATTACCACACCTATGTGATCGCCGGTGACGGCTGCTTGATGGAAGGCGTTTCGCAGGAAGCCATCTCGCTCGCCGGTCACCTGAAGCTCGGCAAGATGGTTGTCCTCTGGGATGACAACTCGATCTCGATCGACGGCAAGACCGACCTGTCGACCAGCGAAGACATGCACATGCGCTTCGAAGCTGCCGGCTGGCATGTGCAGTCGGTGGACGGCCATGACGAGGAAGCGATTGAGACCGCCATCGAGCTTGCCCGTGAAGACGAGCGCCCCTCGCTGATCGCCTGCCGCACCGTGATCGGCTTCGGCGCCCCGAACAAGCAGGGCACCTCGGCAACCCACGGCTCGCCGCTCGGTGCTGACGAAATCGCCGCCGCGCGCGTTGAACTCGGCTGGCCGCATGAGCCCTTCGTGATCCCTGAAGATGTGCTCGCCAACTGGCGTAAGGTCGGTGCGGCCGGTGCCAAGCTCACCGCTTCGTGGAAAAAGAAATTCGATGGCCTCGATGCTGCTAAAAAAGCCGATCTGGAGCGCCGCCTGAACAAGGACCTGCCGGCCGGCTTCGACAAGGCGATTGACGACTATAAAGCCAAGCTTGCGGCTGAACCCCAGAAGGTCGCTACCCGCAAGGCGAGCCAGATGGCGCTTGAAGTGATCAATGCGGTGCTCCCCGAAACCATCGGCGGCTCGGCGGACCTCACGGGCTCGAACCTCACGCTCACCAAAGGCATGGGCGCGATCACCGCTGACGATTTCTCTGGCCGTTACATGTATTACGGCATCCGCGAGTTCGAAATGTGCGCTGCCATGAACGGTATCGCGCTCTCGAACATGCATATCCCCTATGGCGGCACGTTCCTCGTGTTCACCGATTATGCCCGCCCGGCGATCCGTCTGGCGGCGCTGATGAAGCAGCGTGCGATCTATGTGATGACGCACGACAGCATCGGCCTTGGTGAAGACGGCCCGACCCACCAGCCGATCGAGCATCTGGCGTCGCTGCGCGCCATGCCGAACCTCAATGTGTTCCGCCCGGCCGATGTGGTCGAAACGGCTGAATGCTGGGCACTGGCACTGAAAGCCAAGGAAACGCCGAGCATCCTGTCGCTGACCCGCCAGAACCTGCCGCAGCTGCGCGCCGAATTCACGACTGAAAACCTCTGCGCCAAGGGCGGCTATGTGCTCCGCGAGGCCACCGGCGGCAAGCCGAAGGTCGTGCTGATCGGCACCGGTTCGGAAGTCGAGATCGCGGCGAAAGCCCGCGACATCCTCGAAGCCGAAGGTATTGCCACCCGCCTTGTTTCCATGCCGTCGACCGAGCTTTTCGACAAGCAGGACGCTGCCTACAAGGCAAGCGTGCTGCCGGCGGATGCCCTGAAAGCATCGATCGAAGCCGCGTCGACCTTCGGCTGGCAGCGTTACACCGGCCTTGACGGCGTGAATATCGGGATCGACAGCTTCGGTGCGTCGGCCCCGGCAGAACAGCTTTACGATCATTTCGGCGTGACTGCCGAAGCGCTTGTTGCGGCTGTCAAAAACAAGCTCTAATAAAAAACAGCAATTCTGGTCCCCAGACCACGATCTAACCCGGAGGAATACCCATGACGGTTCGTGTTTCCATTAACGGCTTTGGCCGCATCGGCCGGAACGTGCTGCGCGCTATCTATGAAAGCGGCCGCACGGACATCAAGGTTGTTGCCATCAACGACCTCGGCGATGTCGAGATGAATGCCTATCTCCTGCGTCGCGACAGCGTCCACGGCCCGTTCCGTGGTGAAGTCGGCGTGGACGGCGACAGCATCGTCGTGAATGGCGACCGTATCCGCGTAACCGCCGAGCGCAACCCGGCTGACCTGCCGTGGGGCAAGGAAGGCGTTGATATCGCCATGGAATGCACCGGTATCTTCACGAAGGCTGAAAAAGCCCGCCTGCACCTCGATGCCGGCGCCAAGAAGGTGCTGATCTCGGCGCCCGGCACGGGTGAAGACCGCACCGTGGTTTACGGTGTGAACCATCACCTGCTGACCAAAGACGACATCATCGTCTCGAACGCGTCCTGCACCACCAACTGCCTGGCACCCGTTGCCAAGGTGCTGAACGACCTCGTGGGTATCGAGCGTGGCTACATGACCACCGTTCACGCCTACACTGGCGACCAGCCGGTGCTTGATACGCTCCACAGTGACCCGCGCCGCGCACGTGCGGCTGCCCTGTCGATGATCCCGACCTCGACCGGTGCCGCGAAAGCCGTTGGCCTCGTGCTGCCGGAGCTCAAAGGCAAGCTCGACGGTTCGGCCGTTCGCGTACCGACCCCGAACGTATCGATGATCGACCTGAAGTTCGATGCCGGCCGCGAGACCTCGGCGGAAGAGATCAACGCAGCCATCAAGGCAGCTTCGAACGGTGCGCTCAAGGGCGTTCTCGGCTACGAAGACACCCCGGCTGTTTCGATCGACTTCAACCACTGCGCCAACAGCTCGACCTTCGACGCCAGCCAGACGAAAGTCATCGACGGCAAGTTCGTGCGTGTCCTTTCGTGGTACGACAACGAATGGGGCTTCTCGAACCGCATGTCGGATACGGCAGTGGCGATGGCCAAGCTCGGCTGAGGCTGAGACAGAATACCGGAGGGCGGCCTTGTGCCGCCCTTTGTTTTAAAGGACCGGAGACCTCCCATGACCTTCAAGACCCTTGATGACCTCCCCGACATGACCGGCAAGGTTGCCGTTGTCCGCGTCGATCTGAACGTGCCGATGCAGGACGGTGCTGTCAGCGATTTCACGCGCCTTGAGGCCGTGAAGCCCACCGTGGATGCGATTGCCGCCAAGGGTGGCCGCTCGGTGCTGCTTGCGCACTTCGACCGGCCGAAGGGCAAGGTCGTGCCCGAGATGTCGCTTCGTCAGGTGATACCCGCACTTGCCAAAACGCTTGGCCGTTCGGTCGGCTTTATCGAGCTTGGTGACACGCTTCCCGCCGACGAGGTCGTGGTTCTTGAAAACACCCGTTTCCATCCGGGCGAGGAGAAGAACGACGGCGAGCTTGCAGCGCAGTTCGCGGCCTACGGCGACGTTTATGTGAACGACGCTTTCTCGGCTGCGCACCGCGCGCATGCCTCCACCGAAGCCATCGCCCGCCTCTTGCCCGCCTATGCCGGTGCCACGATGGGCGGCGAGCTGAGGGCGCTCGAGGCAGCCCTTGGTGCGCCGAAGCGCCCGGTGGTGGCTGTGGTCGGCGGTGCCAAGGTTTCCTCGAAACTCGCGGTCCTTGAAAATCTCGTTGCCAAGGTCGATCACCTGATCATCGGCGGCGGCATGGCCAACACCTTCCTCTATGCGCAGGGCATCGACACCGGCAAAAGCCTTTGCGAGAAGGACCTCGCCGACACCGCCAAGGCGATCCTCGCGAAAGCCGCCGAGGCTGGCTGCAAGATCCACCTGCCGACCGATGTCGTGGTCGCGAAGGAATTCAAGGCCCACGCCGACAACCGCGTGTGCGCAGCGGGTGATGTAGCCGCCGACGAGATGATCCTCGATGCAGGCCCCGCAACTGTTGCGGAACTCGCCGATGTGCTGAAGGCATCGAAAACGCTCGTCTGGAACGGCCCGCTTGGTGCGTTCGAGATGGCCCCGTTTGATGCCGCCACCGTGGCACTTGCGAAAGCGGCAGGCGACCTGACAGTGAAGGGCAGCCTTCTGACGGTTGCTGGCGGCGGCGATACGGTTGCCGCACTTGCGCATGCTGGCGTCAAAGACCAGTTCACCCATATCTCCACGGCGGGCGGCGCCTTCCTTGAATGGATGGAAGGCCGCGAGCTGCCGGGTGTGGCGGCCCTCGGCTAAGGGCTTCACGCGCCGCAACAGGCATGTAACATTCGGGCTGGCATCATGGGTGCCGGCCCGATGTCTTTTCGGGGGGTAGTGCCAAGGGGAACGCTGATGAGACTGCACCATAGCCTGATAATGCTCGGCCTCGGCCTTGCCGCCTGTGCAGACGAGGCCCCGGTGAGTCCGCGCCTGAATGAAATCCAGTTTGTGGGGACCCACAATAGCTACAAGGCGCAGATTGACCCAATGCTGTTCGCCCGCATGACGATGCAGGACCCGGCCCGCGCCGAAACCCTTGATTACTGGCATGCCCCCTTGGCCGAGCAGCTGGACGCAGGCATGCGCAATCTTGAGCTCGATGTGGCGTGGGACCCCGCAGGCGGCCTCTATGCCAACCCGCTGGGCTACCGGATGCTGCAAGCGGAAGGGGCGACGGGCCTGCTGCCCCACGATACCACTGGCCTGGATGTGCCGGGCTTCAAGACGCTGCATATTCAGGACGTGGATTTCCGCAGCCACTGTGCCACATTTGAAGCCTGCCTCACGGATCTTGCCACATGGTCCGCCGCCCATCCGCGCCATGTGCCGGTGATCGTGACGATGAACCTGAAAAGCGGCCCATCCCCCATCGAGGGCGGCCCCGCGGCACCCAAGCCCGATCTGGCGGCCCTGAAACTGCTGGATGAAACCCTTGTCAATACACTCGGGGCGCACCGGCTGTTCACGCCCGATGACCTGCGCGGAAACGCACCGAGCATCGCCAAGGTGCTGGATGTGATAGGCTGGCCAACCGTGGATGCCCTTCGCGGCAAATTTATCTTCGTGATTGATGAAACCGACGCGGACCTCCGCCGTGATTATGCGGCGGGCGACCATATCGGCCTCCGTGGCCGGGCCATGTTCATGACGCTGCCCATGGACGACCCCGCCGCCGCAATCACTGTGCTGAATGACCCGGTGAAGGACGCCGACGCCATCGCCGAGGCTTTGGAGCGCAGCATGATCGTCCGCACCCGCGCCGACGCTGACACGATGGAAGCCCGGAACGGTGATACCGGCCGCCGTGATGCAGCGTTCGCAAGCGGCGCCCAGATCGTGACGACCGACTATTACAAACCCGACACCCGCTTCGGCACCGGATACGAGGTGCATCTGCCGGGCGGCGGCAGTGTGCGCTGCAATCCGGTAACGGCGGGAGAGGGGTGTGTTTCACCTGCGGAATGAGACCCCTAATACCAATGATACCAATTGTTTTTGGTGGCTTAGTCAGTTGCGCGGGGAACCGCCTTTGTGTATGAAAGGCGCACTCAATACCAATCGACCCACCTTTTCATAAATAATTCAGGGGGCCCCCAATGAAAGTCTCGAAAACCGTCAAGGCGATCCTCGCCCAGTATGAGTCCGATAATCCGGGCACGAAGGCGAACCTCGCCCGCATGCTCTCCACCGGCAAGCTCGCCGGCACCGGCAAGATGGTCATCCTGCCCGTTGACCAGGGCTTTGAACACGGCCCCGCGCGCTCCTTTGCGCCGAACCCGGCCGCTTACGACCCGCACTATCACTTCCAGCTGGCGATCGATGCAGGCCTCAATGCCTATGCCTCGACCCTCGGCATGCTGGAAGCTGGCGCCGACACCTTTGCGGGGCAAATCCCTACCATCCTGAAGATGAACAGCTCTAACAGCTGGGCCACCACCAAGGACCAGTCGGTCACCGCAAGCGTGGATGATGCCATCCGCCTTGGCTGCGCGGCTGTGGGCTTCACCATCTATCCGTGCTCGGATCAGGCGCTGGACCTGTTTGAAGAATTCACCATGATCGCCGAGGAAGCCAAGGCCAAGGGCCTTGCCGTTGTGCTGTGGTCCTACCCGCGCGGCGGCGAGCTTTCGAAAGCCGGCGAAACCGCGATGGACGTTTGCGCCTATTCGGCTCACCTTGCCGCCTCGCTCGGCGCGCATGTGATCAAGGTGAAGCTGCCGTCCGAACATCTGGAACAGCCCGAAGCTCGCAAGGCTTATGAGGCCGGCAAGATCGATATCTCGACGCAGGCGAAGCGTGTGGCGCATGTGATGCAGTCGTCCTTCAATGGCCGTCGTCTCGTTGTCTTCTCGGGCGGCGCCACCAAGGGCACCGACAGCGTCTATCAGGATGCGCGCGACATCTATGCCGGTGGCGGCAGCGGCTTCATCATCGGCCGCAACACCTTCCAGCGCCCGCGCGAGGAAGCGATTGCCATGCTTTCCAATATTATCGACATCTTCAAGGGCAAGGCCTAATAGTAGGCCAAACCCGGATGCGGATCAGGCCCTGCACCTTCGGGTGCGGGGCCTTTTCATTTTCAGAGACGAGACGACACCATGAGCCAAGAAACCTTCCTGCCGCCTTGCCAGCTTTACCTGATCACGCCGCCGGCGATCCCTGATCTTGAAGCCTTCGGGAAAGATCTGGAAGCGGCCCTGAGCGCCGGCCCCGTTGCTTGCGTGCAGCTGCGCCTGAAGGATGTGGACGATGCCACGATTTTGGATGCCGCCGCGCACCTGATGCCGATCTGCCATGACCATGAAGTCGCCTTCCTGATCAATGACCGCGCTGACCTCGCCCTTGCGGCAGACGCCGACGGCGTGCATCTGGGGCAGGCCGACGGCACGGTGGAAAGTGCGCGCAAGATGCTGGGGATGGACCGCGAGATCGGCGTCACCTGCCATGGCAGCCTGCATCTGGCCTATGAGGCCGGCGAGGCGGGCGCCAACTATGTTGCCTTCGGTGCCTTTTTCGATACCGATACGAAACAGACCGAGCACCGCGCCGATCTGGAGCTGCTGACCACCTGGGACGAAGTCACCGAAATCCCCTGCGTGGCCATCGGCGGCATCAAGCCGGAGCATGCAAAGACGCTCGCCGACGCCGGCGCGCATTTCATCGCCGTCTGCTCGGGCGTTTGGGGCCACCCCAAGGGTCCGGCGGCTGCCGTGAAGGAATATGTCGCGGCGCTTGAAGGCTGATCCGATGAAATCACTGATCGCCGCGCTTGCCGCCATCCTCGCCGCTACGCCCGTTATCGCGGCGGACGCTGATCTCCTTCTGCGTCATGTCACCATCGTCGATGTTGAAAAGGGCGTCCTTGTTGCTGGCCAAGCGGTGGCCACAGCGGGTGACACCATCCTCGCCGTTGGGCCGGACGCCGAGATTGCAGCTGAGTGGCAGGCCGCCGAGACAGTTGACGGCGAAGGCCGCTACCTGATCCCCGGCCTGTGGGACATGCATGTGCATTTCGGTGGCGGGCCGGACCTGATTGCCGAGAACAAGGCACTTCTGCCCCTTTATGTGGCACACGGCATCACCACTATCCGCGATGCCTCCGGCGATCTGCCTTATGACGTGCTGGCGTGGCGGCAGGAAATTGCCGAGGGCAAGCTGTTTGGTCCCACGCTCCTGTCCTCCGGCCCCAAGATCGAAGGGCTGAAGCCGCTGTGGAAAGGCACGATCGAGACCGGTTCGGAAGCCGAAGTCGACGCGGCAGTTACAAAACTTAAGGGCCTGAAGGTCGATTTCGTGAAAATCACCGACAGCACCCTGAAGCCCGACCTGTTCCTTTATGCCGTGGGTGCGGCCCGGAAAGCCGGCCTCAATGCATCGGGACACATCCCGATGGCGCTGACGGTGGGGCAGGCGGTGGACGCTGGTATCAGCTCCATCGAGCACCTGGATTATGCCTTCAAGGCCGGTGTGAAGGATGAAGCCGCGATTGCCGCCGATTATGCGGCTGGCAAGATCGACCGGGCAGCCGCAACCCGCCGCCTCGATGCCGGGTTCGACCGCGACACCGCGATGAAGGCCTATCGCCATTTCGCCGAGAAGGGCGTGTTTGTCAGCCCCACGCTGAACGGTGGCCGCATCCTCGATTATCTGGATCAGGACGACCATGTGGACGACCCCTTCCTCGCCTATATCGGGCCGAAGCTTCGGGCGACCTACCAGTGGCGGGTTGACCGCGCCGCGAAGGCGACACCGGAAGAGATCGCTTTCCGCCATGCCCATCACGAGCATGTGGCGGCGGTGATGCCGCTCCTTGCTGAAGCGGGGGTCAAAATTCTGGCGGGCACCGATGCGGGCTTCCTGAATTCCTTCATCTACTCCGGCCCCGGCCTCCATGACGAGATCGCCTATTATGTGGAAAAAGGCCTGACCCCCGCTGTGGCACTGGCGTCGGCTACCCGCACCGGGCCTGAATGGTTCGGCAAGCTGGATCGATACGGTGCCATCAAGGCAGGCAAGGCGGCGGATCTGGTGATCCTTGACCGCAACCCGCTGGCCGATATCCGCGCCACACAGGCGATCCGCGCCGTGATCCTGCGCGGCCAGTTCCATGACCGCGCGGCGCTTGACCGGATGCTGGAAGAGACGAAGGCGAAGGTCGATGTCTGGAATGCAAAAGAGGGGCGCTGATACGCCCCTCCCGCTTCAATCTTTGCCGGCGTTCCGGCTGGCCTAGTTCAGCCCCTTGATCGCCTCGAAGATCGCCTCGATCTGCGGGCGGTCGCGGTAGGCTTTCTCATGCAGCTTGGCGCGGATGTTGCCCGATTTGTCGGTGATGGCGATCAGCGGATGCGGTACGCCGTAGGCATAGTGGCCGGGGCGGAATTCGTCGTTCAGGATACCCATCTCGTTGATGATCTTGGAGCCTTCATCCGACAGCAGCGGGTAATTCACCTGCCATTTTTTCGTGAAGGTGGCGAGATTGTCTTCGGTGTCGTAGCTGACGCCGACGAGGTTATAGCCCATGTCCGCCGCCATGGTCTCGGCATGCAGGTTGAGGTCAATCAGCTGCAGCTGGCAATAAGGGCACCATTTGGCCGAACGGAAGAAGACGACAACCGCGCCTTTCTCACCCACGAGATCGGCAAAGGCACGGGGCTTGCCATTCTGGTCCGGCGCTTTGATGAGCGCGGCGATATTGGTGCCGACGGCGGGCCCGAGGTCATCCGGCGCATCGGCGCGCGCGGGCAGGGTAACGATCATCAGAAGAAAATAGAGGGCGGTGAAAAGGCGCATGTCAATCTCCCCTAGAACATACCGGCTGCTTATAGAAAGCGACGGGACCCAAGTCCCGTCACGTTTCCTTGACGATGATGTTACCGGCTTCAGATGCGGTTGCCGAGGGCGTTGTCGAGGCTGAAGCGGCCGCCGCCTTTCACGGCATAGTTAAGCGCGAGGATCGCCCAGAGAACCGGATATTCCCAGCCGCCCGATGTCCAGAAGAAGCCGGCGCCGAGGTGGAAGGTGCTGGCAACCGCAAGCATCACGAGGACAGCGATGGCAGCGGGCCGGGTGAAGAGGCCGAGGGCGAGAAGGAGCCCGCCGAAAAACTCGACCGAACCGGCGCCGAGGGCTGCGAGATAGCCGTTCGAGAAGCCCATCTGGGTCTGGAAGAACTGGCCGGTGGCTTCAAGGCCGTAGCCGCCGAACCAGCCGAACAGCTTCTGGGCGCCGTGGGGCATCAGGAAAAGGCCCGTCGCAACGCGGACAAGGGTATCGGCATGGTCGGAAAACTTGCCGACGATGGATTCGATCGAGGGAACCGGCAGGGTGGCGCCGAAGATTTGTGCTTTGGTGGTCATTGTTGGTCTCCGTATCTGTCTATCTTGTCAGCGGGCCCTGTGGCCGCGCCGTGCTGTTCAACTGATCCGGAATATGACGTTGGGTACGTTGAAGGGATAGCCATACAAATGTATAGGCTGTGTTGCTAAATATCGAACGCCATGCCAATGGCGTTCGCCAATCCCCCATTGCCCCCCATCCTAAAATCTGATACATGCGGCGCCGACCCGGCCCCGGCGCAGCTTTCGGATTGTGCCACATTCGGGCCGAACGTTCTTTGGCTTTATTAGACCTTGTGAGGAAGTCCCCATGAAGATCGACGGCAACTCGATCCGTATCGGCAACGTGCTCGAGCATAACGGCGGCCTGTGGCGCGTCACCAAAACCCAACACACGATGCCCGGCAAAGGCGGCGCTTTCATGCAGGTCGAGATGAAGAACCTGCGCGACGGCACCAAGCTCAACGAGCGTTTCCGGTCGGCAGACAAGGTCGAGCGCGTCACCCTTGAGCAGCGCGACTATCAGTTCCTGTATGCCGAAGGTGAAAAGTTCATTTTCATGAACCAGGAAACCTACGACCAGATCGAACTGACCGCCGAAGACATCGGCGAGGCTTCGGTCTTCCTGCAGGACAATATGATCGCCGTGATCGAATTCTTCGAGGAAACTCCGCTCGGCGTTTCGCTGCCGGAGAAGGTGGTTCTGGAAGTGACCGAAACCGAGCCCGTCGTGAAGGGCCAGACCGCCGCTTCGAGCTACAAGCCCGCGATCATGGACAATGGCATCCGTGTGATGGTACCCCCCTTCATCAATATCGGTGACCGCATCGTCGTGCTGACTGAAACGCACGAATATTCGACCCGCGCCGAATAACATCCGTTTCCGCTGCCCCGGTTGCGGCCGGGGCGGCTTTCGCTCTTTCTAATGTTGTGTCCGAGTTGTGCCCTTAAAGGAGGGATTATCCCATGTCGCGCCGTTCTCCCCTGATGAATGTCATCGTTTCCGCCGTCATGAAAGCGAGCCGTAACCTGCGCCGCGATTTCGGCGAGGTGGAGCAACTGCAGGTCTCCAAGAAGGGCCCGGCGGATTTCGTATCCGCTGCGGACAAGCGCACTGAAAAAGCCCTCTATGAAGAACTCTCGCGCGGTCGCCCCGATTTCGGCTTCCTGATGGAAGAACATGGCGAAATCGCCGGCAAGCGCGATGACGTGCGCTTCATCATCGATCCCCTTGATGGCACCACCAACTTCCTGCACGGCCTGCCGCACTTCGCGCTTTCCGTGGCCGTGGAAGAAAAAGGCGAGATCGTCGCCGGTGTTGTCTATAACCCCATCGTTGACGAGCTTTTCTGGGCCGAAAAGGGCCAGGGTGCCTATCTCAATGACACGCGCCTGCGCGTTTCGGGCCGCGACAAGATGGAAGCCGCCCTTCTCGCCACCGGCATTCCCTTCAAGGGCAAGGACGGCCACGACACCTTCCAGGCCGAGCTTGCCGAGTTCGCCCCGAACGTTGCCGGCATCCGTCGTTTCGGCGCCGCATCCCTTGATCTTGCCTATGTTGCCGCTGGTCGTTTCGACGGTTACTGGGAAGACAATCTGCAGTCATGGGACATTGCGGCCGGCATCCTGATCGTCAAGGAAGCGGGCGGCTATGTGTCCGATATTACCGGCGGGCAGGACATGCTGAATTCCGGTTCGGTCATCGCCGCGAACGACCGCCTGCATGCCCCGATGGAACGGGTGATCAAACGCGCCCGCCGCGGTGCTGCCAAGACGGCCTGACCCCGTCCTTCCGTCAACAAATCTGAATGGCTGCCATACGCGCGTGTGGCAGCCATTTTCATTTGCACACGGCCTTGGGCTCTGTTCCAATCCGCCGCGAACAGCGAGAGGAGTCAGCAGATGTCCGAACCCGTCACCATCATCGGCAGCCCGGTTTCACCCTATGTCAGGAAGGCGCTGATCGCGCTTGAAGTCAAAGGCGTGCCGTACCGGATCGATCCGCAAATCCCGTTCCTGACGCCGCCGGAGTTTACCCAGATCAGCCCGCTGCGCCGGGTACCTGTGTATCTGGACGGTCCGTTCGTGCTCAACGATTCGTCCGTCATCTGCGAATATCTGGAAGAAACCCACGGCGGCACGCCGCTTTACCCCGCGGAGCCGCGCTGGCGCGCCAAGGCCCGCTGGTTTGAGGAATATGCCGACGACCATTTTGGCCGGAACGTGGTTTTCTGCCTGTTCATGCAGAAAGTGATCCGCCCCTTCGTGCTGAAGGAAGAAGGCGACAAGGAAATGATCCGCAAGGCGGAGGAGGAAACCCTGCCAGCGGCGCTCGATTATCTTGAAGGCGTGCTCCCGGAGGTCGGTTTCCTGTTCGGTGACCGGCCTATGATGGCGGACTTTGCCATGTCGACGATGCTTCTGAATGCGCGCTATGCGGGGTTTGAGGTTGATGCCGCCCGCTGGCCGACGGTCGCCGGTTGGCGGGACCGCTGCTTCGAGGCCGAACCGCTCGCCCGCCTGCATGCGCTTTCGGACACGCTCATGACAACGCGCCGTAAGGAAATGCAGGGCGCGATCGACGCCTATCTTGCCGAGCGCCAGTCTGCGGCCTGAGGGATCAGTCGAGGATTTCGGGTGGCACCAGCGGCCTCAGGGCTGCGTCCAGCCGGTCGATCAGGGCCGCGTCCACGGCTTTCGAGCACATCATGCGGCGTTTGCCACCCGGCGGGATATCGGGATACCCCTGCGCTGTGACCGTGGCGGGGTCCAGCCCGGCGGATTCGAGCCCGGCGGCGAGGTCAAGCTCGGAGGCGACCATCAGGTCGAACCTGCCCTGATCCAGCATCCGGTACATGTTGGCGTCATTGTTGACGAGCTTCACGAGGGTGAAGCCGCGCCCCTGCAGCTGGAAGATATCGTCAAGGAACGGACCGTAGGACACATTGTCGACAATGCCGATCTTCACCGGCCTGTCGAACTGGATGTCGCGCATCAGGCTGAAACGGGTGAGAAGATCACGGTGTTCGGCGCGTGCAACAAGAACATGCGGGGCGTCTTGCCATATGGGGATGCTGAAACGGGCGTGGCGCTGCCGTTCGGGTGTCTTGAACCAGCTGATGGTGCAGAAGGGATCGGTTTGCTGCACCAGCGCCAGTGCGCGCTGGGTTGGCATCATGACGAAACGCGCGTCGATTTCGGCGGTCGCCAGTGCCTGCTTCAGCACGTCGGTCAACAGCCCCGTCGGGGTGCCGCTCTCGTTGGTGAAGTGATAGGGCTTGCGCTCGGGATAGGCGATGGTCAGCGGGTCGGCAGCATGAAGCGGGGATGCAAAGCACCCCATGATCGCCCATGCCCAAACCCAAAGCCTAGCCATTGCCGGAAAACCCCATTCCAGCGACCCCCCGTGCCTAGCATAGGGGGAGGGGAGGTGATCCGGCAAGCTGGAAGGTGATGTGTCCAACTCTAAGTTACTGTATCAAAGGCAAATACAGTCTGTGAGCGGTATTTCTCGCCAGGCCGCAAGATCGCCGACGGCCATTCCGGATGGTGTGGGCTGTCCGGGAACAGCTGTGTTTCAAGGCAGAGACCGGCAGTGGGGCCGTAAAGTGCGCCACCCTTGCCCTTGACGCCCTTCAGATGCTGGCCGGTGTAGAACTGCACGCCAGGCTTGTCGGTCAGGACCGTCATTCGGCGCCCGCTTGATGGGGAGACAAGCGTGGCCACGGCATGGACCGCGCCGGGCGCAAACCGGTCCGCGACGATCCAGTTGTGGTCATACTGGCCGTGCACCATGCGTGTTTCCCGGAAGTCGAAGCCGCTGCCGGCAACCGTTTCAGGATCCAGCGGCAGATTTGCGCTGTCTACCGGCAGGTAACGATCGGCGGTGATCATCAACTGGTGTCCGAGCGCCGATCCCGCCGCATGCCCATCCAGATTGAAATAGCTGTGCTGGGTGAGGTTCACGAGCGTGGCCTTGTCGGTTGTCGCCTCATAGTCGACAGCGACTGTGCCGGGTGCGGTGATGCGATAGGTGACGCTGGCATGCAGCGTGCCGGGGAAGCCGTTGTCGCCGTCGGGGCTTGTAAGCGTCAGCCGCAAGGCCGGGCCTTCCAGCATTTCGGCGGTCCAGAACCGTTTGTCGAAACCGTCCGGCCCGCCGTGCAGCTGGTTTGGCCCTTCGTTCGCGGTAAGCCGGTATTCGGTGCCGTCAATCGTGAAGCGGCTGCCGCCGATGCGGTTGGCATAACGCCCGGCCACACAGCCGATATAGGTGCTGTCGGCCTCATAATCCGCGATTGCATCAAAACCCAGGACGACATCGGCAAACGTGCCGTCGCGATCAGGCGCTGTCAGCGAGACGATCCGGGCACCGTATTCGGTGATGCCGAAGGTGAAGCCGCAACCGTCTGACAGGCGATAAAGGCTCACCGGGCGGCCGTCGCTCAGGGTGCCGAAAGGCTCGCGGGTTATACCGGGCAGGGCGGTTTCAACAGGCATCAGGCTCACTCCAGATACGGGCGGCGCTACTATGGCGCGGGTGCGGGCGCTGGTCCAGCCTCCGGTAAACTCTCGCAACTCTGCCCTTCCTTTGCCCGATTTTGGCCCCTAATATGCGGCTAACCTGTTGAAGAAATTGATCGGGCCGGGAAGGCAGGATGCGACCATGACACGACCCCAGAAATTCATCATCCGCATGACGGTCTTTTGCCTCGCGGTGATTGCAGTGGCGGCAGTGCTCTCGAAGGCGCTTGTCGCAGCTTTCACGGCGAACCCGGCGCTCAATGGCGTCATCCTCCTGATGCTGGTCGTCGGCGCTGTTTACGCATGGCGGCGCGTGCTGGATCTGGCGCCCGAGATCGGCTGGATCACCGCTTTCCGCCGGGTGCAGAATGCGGGCAGTGTGCCCGCCGCCCCCCGCCTGATGGCGCCTGCTGCCCAGCTTCTGGCAACGCAGGCCGAGGGCGGCGTGCGGCTTTCCGCCCTTTCCATGCGCTCGGTCCTCGATGGTATCGCCTCAAGGCTTGAAGAAAGCCGCGAGATCAGCCGGTATTTCACCGGGCTTCTGATCTTCCTTGGCCTTCTTGGTACCTTCTGGGGCCTCTTGGGCACCATCGGCGCGATTGGCAACACGATCAGCGGGCTGACCGTGGATGGCACCGACATGGCCCTGATGTTCGATGAACTGAAAGCCGGCCTCGAAGCACCGCTTTCGGGCATGGGTACGGCTTTCTCAAGCTCGCTTTTCGGCCTCACCGGTAGCCTTGTCCTCGGTTTCCTTGACCTGCAGGCGAGCCAGGCCCAGACGCGCTTCTATAACGAAGTGGAAGACTGGCTGGCGTCTGTTACCCACCTGTCGCGCGGCGGCGATGCCGTCGAGGGCGTGGCCATGGGCGGCGGCGGCGCGCCCGACGCCTATATGACTGCGCTGATGGAACAATCGGCGGCCGGGATCGAAAAGCTCGCCCGCACGATCCGCGAGGAAAGCGCCTTCCGCCACGAAGCGCATGCCGCCATGTCGGCGGTGGCCGAGCATCTGGCGACGCTCGCCGACCGGCTGGATGCCCAGCGTGCACAAACGCAGGCCGAGGCAAGTGCGCGGGATGAAACCTCGCGCGCGCTGGCCCGCGCCATCGAAGGGCTTGGCACGCGCATGGCGGATGCCAGCAATGCCGGTGCACTGGACGAAGCGACCCGCCAGCATATCCGTAACCTTGATGTCGGCATCAAACGCCTGATCGAGGAACAGTCCCGCGCCGCCGAAACGCTGAACGAAGGCCTGCGGGGTGAAATCCGCCTGCTGGCCCGCACGCTTTCCGCCGGCCTTGGCGAGCGTGAAGGCACGGCCCCCGCGAGCCCTGCGACGGGCAACGAACAACCGCGCGCGCGGCCGCTCGTCGCCGAGCGTGAAAAGGACGATAACTGATGATCGGCGCCCGGCGACGGCTAGGTGGTGATTCCGGCGACAATGTCTGGCCGGGCTTTGTGGATGCGCTGTCCACGCTCTTGCTTGTCATCATCTTCCTCCTGTCGCTTTTTGTGCTGGCCCAGTTCTTTCTCGGGCAGGCTCTTTCGGGCCGCGACAAGGCGCTGGCCGAACTCAGGATGCAGGTGCTGGAGCTTGGGGACCTTCTGAAGATGGAGCAGCAGGCCTCGGCGGCGCTGCGCGACAGCATGGCCGAGCTTTCATCCTCTCTGGAAGCCGCGAACAAGGACCGGGACGCCTTGAGCGCCGAACTTGAAAGCACGAAATCGGCCCTCGCCAGTTCAACCGCAAGGCTTGCCGAATTGGATGCCGCTGCAAGCGCGCTCGGCGTGGAAGCCGCAGACCTCAAATCCCGATACGCGACCGCCAGCGAAGAGCTGGAGCGTGAGAAAGCTCTTTCCGAAAGCGCACGGCGGCAGGTTGAAACCCTGCAGCGGAGCATCACGGCTCTTCGCGAGCAGCTGGCACGCCTTGAGGCGGCCCTGCAGGCGAGCGAGGAACGCGACCAGCGCAATCAGGCGGTGATTGTCGATCTCGGCCGCCGGCTCAACCGGGCGCTCGCCGCCAAGGTCGATGAACTGGCCGGATACCGGTCCGAATTTTTCGGACGATTGAAGGAAGTGCTCGCCAACCGGCCCGAGGTGCGGATCGAAGGCGACAGGTTCGTGTTTGCGTCCGAACTTCTGTTTGAAAGCGGTTCGGCCGAGCTTGGCCCCGAAGGCCGCGCGGAGATGCGCAAGTTTGCCGAAACGCTCCTCACCATCTCGCGCGAATTGCCGTCGGACCTTGATTGGGTTCTCCGGGTGGACGGTCATACCGACAAACGCCCGATCAGCACAGCACGCTTCCGCAACAACTGGGAGCTTTCCACCGCCCGTGCCGTTTCGGTCGTCGAATTTCTCGTGGAGCAGGGCGTCGAACCGCACCGGCTGGCGGCAGCGGGCTTCGGCGAGCATCATCCGTTGGACCCGGCCGACAACACCTTCGCCTATGCCCGCAACCGCCGCATCGAAATGAGACTCGATCAGCGATGAAACGCATAGCTGCTGCCCTGATGGCCCTTTGCCTTTCGGCAACGGCCATGGCCGAAACAACACTTGATGATGTCGCCGCGCGGCTGAAGAAGGGCGAGTACAAGGGGGTGACAGGCGCGCTTGTCTCGGTGGGTGGCAAGCTGGTGCTGGATGTGCCGGATGCGGCGGCGCTTGCCGGAAGCCGTCAGGATATCCGCTCCGCCACCAAAAGCATCACGGCGATCCTCGTGGGCGAACTGATTGAGGATGGCAGCCTCAAAAGCGTGAAGACGCCCGTCTCGAAGCTGTTGCCCGATCTTTATAAGGGTATGGACAAGGCCGACCCGCGCCGAGAGATCACGGTGGAAGACCTGCTCACCATGCGCTCGGGCCTTGCCTGCAACGACTGGGTGCCGGCCTCGCTTGGCAATGAGGAACGCATGTATGGCACTAGCGACTGGAGTGCCTTTGTGGTCGGTCTGCCGCGTGCTTATGAGCGAGGTAAGCATTTCAGCTATTGCACCGGCGGTGCCGTGCTTCTGGGCCGCGTGATCGACGCGCTGTCGGGCTCCGACGTGCCGACCTTCGCGGACGAGCGGCTGTTTCATCCGCTGGGTATCCGCAATGCCAAATGGGAGGGCACACCTGAAGGCCATACCGATACCGGTGGCCATCTGCGGCTGGAGATCGGAGCGCTCCTGAAGATCGGCCAATTGGTGCATGCGGGCGGTGTGTGGGAAGGCAAGCAGCTGATAGCGGCCGATTGGATCAAGGCGATGACCGGCTTCCAGACCCGCATCTTCGACCGCCGCGAAACATACGGCTATCTCTGGTGGCGCAACGAGGGCAGGGTGAAAGACAAGCCGGTGAGCATCACCTATGCCCACGGCAACGGCGGCAATTTCATCATCATCGTGCCGGAGATCGACCTTGTTGCCGCCTTCACAGGCCGCAACTACAACAAGCCCGAACAATTCACGCCGATGAGGATGCTGGGCGAGGAAATCATCCCCGCCCTGTTAAATGAATGAATCGTCATTCGCCGGTTTAGCCGGCGAGTGATCTAGGCCACTTCCCCGAATTGCAGGTCAGCGAGGCGCTTGTAGAGGCCGTCTGTGCGGGACAGCTCCTCGTGCGTGCCTTCGGCGATGATGCCACCGTCGTCCATCACAATGATGCGGTCGGCTTTCTTCACTGTGGCCAGCCGGTGCGCGATCACCAGCGTGGTGCGACCCTGCATCAGATGCTCCAGCGCTTCCTGCACTTTCAACTCGCTTTCAGCGTCAAGCGCCGAGGTTGCTTCATCGAGGAGCAGGATCGGGGCATCGCGCAGGATGGCGCGGGCGATGGCAAGGCGCTGGCGCTGGCCGCCCGAGAGCCGGGTGCCGCGTTCGCCCAGAACCGTATCGAAGCCTTCGGGGCTTTTCTCGATAAAGTCGAGGGCAGCCGCTGCCCTTGCGGCTTCGCGGACTTCCTCGTCCGTCGCGTCAAGCCGGCCGTAGCGGATATTTTCCGCGATTGTGTCGGCGAAAATGATCGTCTCCTGCGGCACGAAAGCGAGATGCGCGCGGAAATCGGCCGGGAGCGTTTCGTTGATCGGCACGCCGTCAATGGTCACGCGGCCCGATTGCGGATCGTAGAAGCGCAACAGAAGCTGCAGGACGGTCGTCTTGCCCGCACCTGAGGGGCCGACAAGCGCCACGGTTTCACCCGCCTTGATATGCAGGTTGAAGTCTTTGAGGGCCGGTATGGTCGGTTTCGTCGGATAGGCGAAGGTCACATTCTCGAACGCGATATCGCCCTGCACTTTGGGCGGCATCGGCATCGGGTTATCGGGCACCACGATCTTCGATTCGGCATGCAGAAGCTCGGACAGCCGCCCGGCGGCACCGGCGGCGCGCTGCAGGTCGCTATAGACTTCCGACAGCGCCCCGAAGGCACCGGCCACGAAGATGGCGCGCATGATGAACTCAAGGATCTGGCCACCGGTCATGGTGCCCTGGATCACATCCTGTACGCCTTCATACAGAACGAGTGTGATGGCCCCGAAGATGAGGAAGATGAGCGCAGCGGTGAGGCCTGCGCGCACCATGATGCGCAGGCGCGCCATACGGAAGGCATCGTCCACGCGCCGCCCGAAACGCTGGGCTTCGGTGTCTTCGCGGGTGAATGCCTGCACGATATTGAGGGCGCCGAGCGTTTCATTGGCCTGCGCCCCCACATCCGCCACTCGGTCCTGGCTCTTGCGCGACAGGGTGCGGACCTTGCGGCCGACCCAGATGAGAATGAAAAGGACAATCGGGATGACGATGGCAATCGAGGCCATCAGCTTTGGCGACATGATGAACAGCCAGACCGTGCCGATAACGGCGATCAGCAGATTTCGTGCCCACACACTTGCCGACGAACCGACGATATTCTGCACAAGGGTGGTGTCGGCGGTCAGGCGGCTCACGATCTCGCCGGGGCGATTCTCTTCGAAATATTCGGGGCTGAGCGTGATCAGCCGTTCGTACACCGCCTTGCGAATATCGGCGACAACCCGCTCGCCAAGCCAGGTGACGAAATAGAATCGGAACGCCGTGGAGGCCGCCATCACCACGACAAGCCCGATGAAAATGAAGAAATAGCGGTCCACGGTGTGGGCGTCTTCGGTGGAGAAGCCCTGATCGACAATGCCCTGCATCGCCGAGGGCAGCACCAGCACGGTGGCGGCACCAATCACCAGAAACAGAAACGCCAGCGCCAGTTCCTTCTTGTAGGGGCGGATGAAGCGCCAAAGGCCCTTCACCTTGCGAACCGGGGCTTTCGGGGCTTCATGCTCTAGGCGGACGGCGCTGTCGGTCATCGGATATCCGGTCTTTCTATATTTCGTCGGACGATTGGGCTTCATATAAGCCATTGGCGCCGGATCGCCAACGCCCGAGCACAAAATAAGCCCGTATGGCAAAAATGCAGGCCTATCGCGTTTCGACCCTTGCCAACCCCGATGAATCCTTTTATACGCGGGGCTCGTTTTTGGAGGACTAGGCCATGAAACAAGGTATTCACCCCGACTACCACACGATCAAAGTCGTGATGACCGACGGGACGACCTACGAGACGCGTTCCACCTGGGGCGCTGAAGGCGACACCATGACGCTCGAGATCGACCCGAAGTCGCACCCGGCCTGGACCGGTGGCACCCGTACGGTTGGTGAAGGCGGCCAGGTTGCGCGCTTCAAGAAGCGCTTCGGCAGCTTCTCGCTCAACAAGTAAGTCGTTCGCGACAATCGCGGAATTCGGAGAAGGCGCCTTTGATGGCGCCTTTTTCATTTTGT
Organism: Pseudokordiimonas caeni; assembly: GCF_026719705.1. GTDB lineage: Bacteria > Pseudomonadota > Alphaproteobacteria > Sphingomonadales > Kordiimonadaceae > Gimibacter > Gimibacter caeni. The sequence goes on from NZ_JAPPRR010000003.1 coordinate 264,612, forward strand.
CCCCCTTGAAGCTCTCGTTTGGCTGCTTACATCTCAATTGTCCGGTTGCTCGAATGAGGGCCGGCGACACCGAAGGTCCGGCCAGTTGGCGGACCATGATGCAAACAGTTGCTTCTATTGGAGGACTAAACCATGCGTACTTTCGACCTGACCCCGCTCCTGTCCCGCTCTGTCGGCTTTGACCACCTGAACCGCCTGCTTGATTCGGCGTTCCAGGGCGACGCGACCCAGGCAGCATACCCCCCGTACAATATCGAAAAACTGGGCGACGATGATTACAAGATCACCTTGGCCGTTGCCGGTTTTGCCCCTGACGAACTGACTGTCACCGTCGAGAAGGGCACGCTTATCGTTTCCGGCCGTGGCCGTGAAGAAGAAGCCGAGCGCACCTTCCTGCACCGTGGTATCGCCAAGCGCGCCTTCGAGCGCCGCTTCGAGCTGGCGGACACGATTCAGGTCGGTGAAGCGTCCTTTGCAAACGGTCTCCTTGAGGTCGCCCTCAAGCGTGTGATCCCCGATCACATGAAGCCGCGCCAGATTGCCATCCGCGGCAGCGAGAAATCGACCCCGAAAACCATCGAGGCCGACGCTGCCTGAGGCATAGCCTTCTCCAGCCCCGCTGCCCTGCCGGAATTGTTGCCTCCTGAACGGCAGGGCGGCGGGAACCCCTGATAGTTTCCCTGTTTCACGTTTCCTCGCACCTTCATGCGGGACGCGGCCGGCCCTTCTTTCCCCCTCCCCCCTTGCGAAGGCCCCGCGTCCCGCTTCTCTTTCCGAACACACGGCTATATTCTGGCGCCAGCTTGTCCCTCTCCGGAGTTCATCATGGCGCTTGCCCTGCCTGTGCCGGCCGTCACCATCGGCCTTCTGCTTCTCTCCAACATCTTCATGACCTTTGCCTGGTACGGCCACCTGAAATACAAGGCGGCCCCGCTGATCACGGTCATCCTGATCAGTTGGGGCATCGCCTTTTTCGAATATCTGCTGCAGGTGCCGGCCAATCGCATCGGCCACAGTGTGATGAGCGCCGCAGAACTGAAGACGATACAGGAAGTGATCTCCCTGACCGTCTTCGCCGTCTTTTCAATCCTTGTGCTCAAGGAACCGCTCAGCTGGAACCACGCACTTGGCTTCTCGCTGATCGCGGCGGGGGCAGCCTGCATTTTCTACAAGGGCTGAGGGCTACTTTTTCCCGAACAGCGCTTCAGCGGCGGAGCGAGAGGCGCTGCGGGCGGCCTTTGCAGTCTCGGCGCGGACAATTTCGGCTTTCAGGCGCAGGATGCGGTCATCGAGTTCCTCGACACCGAGCGTGCTGATGTCTTCCTTTTCAAGGTCGAAAAGGGGACCGGTTTTCTTTCGGGGCAGGTCATCGAAATCCATGGGGCATCTCCGTTTCTTGTGATCTTGCCGCAGGTGTCTTTACTTGTCACCGGTCAAGACACACGCCTAGACTTCGCCCCGAAAGTACAGGAGGGAGAGACGCAATGACTGCAACCATGACCGCGATCGAGATCGAGAAGCCCGGCGGCCCGGAAGTGCTGAAGCCGGCGACGCGGCCCGTACCGGTGGCAGGGGCAGGCGAGGTGTTGATCAAGGTGGCGGCAGCCGGGGTCAACCGGCCCGATGTGGTGCAGCGGCAGGGCTTCTACGCTCCGCCACCGGGCGCGAGCGATATTCCGGGGCTTGAAATCGCTGGCCATGTGGCTGCGGTGGGCGAAGGGGTCACGGGCTTCAAGGAAGGCGATGCCGTCTGCGCGCTCATCTCCGGTGGCGGCTATGCCGAATATGCGGTGGCGCCTGCGGGCTCGGTGCTGCCGGTGCCCGCAGGGCTGGCGATGGCGGAAGCGGCGGCCATTCCTGAAACTTTCTTCACCGTCTGGTCCAACGTGTTTGACCGTGCGGGGCTGATGCCCGGCGAGTGGCTGCTCGTTCATGGTGGATCCAGCGGGATCGGGTCGACTGCCATCCAGCTTGCCAAGGCGTTTGGTGCCAAGGTCGCGACGACCGTGGGCTCGGCGGACAAGGTCGCGTTCGTTGAAAAGCTCGGGGCTGACCTTGCCGTCAATTACCGCGAGGCGGATTTTGTGGAAGCGGTGCTGAAGGCAACGGGCGGGAAGGGCGTCAATGTGGTGCTGGATATGGTCGGCGGCGACTATCTGCCACGCAACCTGAATGCGCTGGCGGTGGAAGGCCGACATGTTTCCATCGCAGCGCTTCGTGGCATGCAGGCCGAGTTCAATATCATGCAGGTGATGCTGAAACGACAGGTGCTGACGGGCTCCACGCTCCGGGCGCGCGACAACGGCTTCAAGGCGGCGGTGGCGGCAGCGCTTCGGGCGAAGGTCTGGCCGCTCATCGAGGCTGGCAGGGTCAAGCCGGTTGTCGATACAGTTTTGCCGCTTGAAAAGGCGTCGGATGCGCATGCGTTGATGGAATCGTCACGCCATATGGGGAAGATCGTGCTTCGTGTTGCGGCCGGCTGATTACCCCTTGGAATTTCTTTCCAGAGGCACGACATAAGGCCATGACACGCCGCCCCCAAGCTGATAAAGAGAGGTCAGTGAAACGCCGTTTCACCCCTCCGGACAGAGAGTATCGCGCTGGAGGCAGGCAAGGGAAAGCTTGTCTGGGCCCGGACGCATGGCTTGTTCGTGCTGCCCTGGGGTTAAGCGGCCGATAAACTTGAAACAGGATAGAGACAGATGACCCAACCCCTGATGCCCATGGCAACCGCCGTCTGGCTCGTTGACAACACAGCCCTGACCTTCCGCCAGATTGCCGAGTTTTGCGGCCTGCATGAGCTGGAGATTCAAGGCATCGCGGACGGCACCGTCGGCACCCATATCGTGGGGCAGGACCCGACCGCGAACGGTCAGCTGACGCAGGCTGAGATCGACCGCTGTGCCGCGGACGAGACCGCGCGCCTGAAACTGCGCGAGGATGACGTGAAAGCCCTGCCGCGCACCAAGGGTCCGCGCTATACGCCGGTTTCGAAGCGTCAGGACAAGCCCGATGCCATCGCGTGGCTGGTGCGTCACCATCCCGAGCTTTCGGACTTGGCGATCAGCCGCCTTGTCGGCACCACCAAGCCGACTATTCAGGCGATCCGCGAGAAAAGCCACTGGAACGCCCAGAATATCAAGCCGCAGGATCCTGTTGGCCTTGGCCTTTGCAAGCAGAGCGAACTTGATGCCGCCGTGCGCCTTGCGGCTGAGCGCCGCAAGAAAACGGATGTGAAGCCGGAAGCCGGGGCTGAAGCACCTGCTGCTGAAATGCCGGAAGGCGAAGGCGAAGCCTGATCCGCTGGCCATATCGACCTTTAAAATGCAAAAAGCGCAGGAAATCCTGCGCTTTTTCTTTCATAAGGTCCCGACCGGGAGGCGTATCAGTGCCGCACCGCGAGCTTGCTCAGCTCTTCCTTGATGCGGAGCTTCCGGCGCTTCAGCTGCATGAGTCTGATGGTATCGGGATTAGGTCGGTGTTCTTCTCGGGTAATGATCTCTTCGATCTCGGCGTGTTTCGCAGTCAGGCTGTCGACATGCGTTTGAAGGCTCATTCCCGTCTCTCCTTCTTGTTTGCTTCAAAGAGGCCCTGATTCCAACATCCGAACGGCGGGCTTGTCACGGAAAATTTTGTTACCAATCGAAAAAGTGTAACATTCCATCGTATTAAGTGGGATTCTTTGCCGTAGAATGCCGCATGGGAAAAAGGACCTTCACCCGATGAGCGAGACTCAGGACCGCCGGATGATCGTGGCCATCACGGGGGCGAGCGGGATTGTCTATGGCATCCGCGCGCTCGAGATGCTGCGCGACCTTGGCGCCGAGGCGCATCTCGTGATGTCGAAGGCCGCCGAGCGCACGCTCGGCGAAGAAACCGACGTCTCGTTGAAGGCCGTTCAGGCGCTCGCCCACACCATCTACCCGGTCAAGGATATCGGGGCGGCGATTGCCTCGGGCTCGTTCCGCACGCGCGGCATGCTGATCGCCCCGTGCTCGATCAAGACAATGGGTGAGATTGCGACCGGTGTGACTACCAGCCTCGTCTCGCGCGCGGCAGACGTGGTGTTGAAGGAACGTCGCAGGCTGGTGCTGATGGTGCGCGAAACGCCGTTCCACACCGGACATCTGCGCACCATGACATCTTTATCTGAAATGGGGGCGGTGATCGTGCCGCCGGTACCGGCTTTCTACACGAAGCCCAAAACGATTGACGAGATCGTCACCCAGTCGGTTGCCCGGGTGCTGGATCTATTCGGGTTCGATCACCCGGACGTCAAGCGTTGGCGCGAGGCGGAAGACCAAGCGCCTTCATAAGCGCGCCAGCCTCCCGGAAGCCTTTCAGATATGCCGCCAGAAGCGGCACGGGATCGCCCTTGACCGGTGTGCCCATCGCGTCGATCAGGCGCTCCTGCACCGAACGTTCGGCATCAAGCTCGATGGACTTCGCCTCTTCGTATCCACCCTTGCCCTGCATGCTGCGACGGTAGGCGCGCATCATTTCGAGCGTCTTGCGTTCCTTGTCCGATTCGGCTTTCAACTGCTTCCAGCCGTCCGCATCGGGGGTCAGGCCGCGCTGATGAAGCCAGGCCAGCAGGAGGATCACATTCACGTCGCGCCCGGCACTATCCTGTGCTTTCAGGGCAAGGCGCATGACCTCGGGCTTGTCGTAAAGGGCCTTCGATGCGTGCCAGAAGGCGGTGGCGCTTGCTTCTCTCATATCGTTCATGGTGCTATACTGCGCAAATTTCCGAGTAGGCAGGGCGGGATACTTCACTTATGGACGAAGATAATGTTCGGGCGCAACTGGCGCTTCTCATGGAGGAGCATCGGGATCTTGACGACGCCATCACGGCGCTTGAGCACGGTACGACGTTCGACCAGCTTCAGGTGCAACGCCTGAAGAAGCGGAAACTGCACCTGAAGGACCAGATGGCCAAGCTCCGCGATCTTCTTTTGCCTGACATCATCGCCTGAAAATCGGCCACCCTTAGCGGACGTTGCCTTCGCCTTTCATCTCGCGTTTTTTCTCGTACATGGCTTTGTCGGCCTTATCGAGCGCTTCATGGGGCTCGTCGTCCTGTTTGATCGTGTAGGTGCCATAGGCCATTTTCAACTGGTAGGGTTTGCCGCCAAGCTCAATGGGTGAATTGGCGATCACCTCTGCCAGCGCCTTGGCCTTTTCCTGACCGGTCGTTTCGTCGGCTTGCGCCAGAATCACCCCGAATTCGTCGCCGCCAAGCCGCGCGACCACATCGGTGCCACGCACATTGTCGATCAGCAGGCGGGCGAGGTGCAGGAGCGCCTTGTCGCCCCCTTCGTGGCCATATTCATCATTGATCAGCTTCATGTCATTCAGGTCGATGAAGATGAGCGTCGAAGGCGTGCCGTAACGTTGGGCGAAGCCGATCATCCGGTTCAGTTCGCGCACGAAGGCGCGGCGGTTGGGGATCGGCAGGAGGGCGTCAAGGTCCGCGAGGTCTTCCATCTCGCGCAGGCGGCGATTCGATTCTTCGAGCTCGCGCCGCAGGTTTTCCACCTCCTGCATCAGGCTGAGGATGGCCTGATGGACGCGCGGGCTGATCTCGTCGGGGGATACGCCCAGTATCTGGACGCTGTCTTCCACGCGGCGGACCGTGCTGGCGCTCGGGGTGCTCTCACTGCTGCCGGTGCGGCGCACACCGCCCGTGGGGCCATAACGGGTCACCCCTGAACTGTTGGTCACTTTCATGCGGTGTCAGCCCGTGATCGTGTGGAACCTAACTTATCCTACCATCATTATCCCATATGGGCGCTGGTGTGAATCCCTGATCGCACGGTACGAAAGACGCACCCGGCAACGGCTTTGCTTGCATTGAAAGGCTTCCCGCCTATAATGCGCGCGCAGTTGGCCGGGTTCATTCACCGGCCTTTTTATATCGCGGGCGTTCGCCCGGTCCTCTCAGACCCGAGGTGTGTGTATGAGTGACGCGAAGCCGATTGTCGGCATCATCATGGGCAGCCAGTCCGACTGGCCGACCATGAAACATGCAGCCGACATGCTTGAAGAATTCGGGATTCCCTACGAAGCCCGGATCGTGTCTGCCCACCGCACGCCCGCGCGGCTTGTCGACTATGCGACAACAGCACGCGAGCGCGGCCTGCATGTGATCATCGCCGGTGCGGGCGGTGCCGCCCACCTGCCGGGTATGGCAGCTGCCATGACGCCGCTACCGGTTTTCGGGGTACCCGTTCAGTCCGCTGCCCTTTCGGGGCAGGATAGTCTTCTATCCATCGTGCAGATGCCGGGCGGTGTGCCGGTCGGTACGCTTGCCATCGGCAAGGCCGGGGCGAAGAATGCGGGCATCCTGGCGGCCAGCGTGATCGCGCTGCATGACAAGGCCGTTGCCGACAAACTGGATGCCTTCCGCGCCGCGCAAACCGCGTCGGTTGCCGATGTACCTGTGAACGAGGCCTGAGTCATGACTGCAGTGAAACCCGGCTCCACCATCGGCATCCTTGGCGGCGGGCAATTGGGCCGCATGCTGGCGCTCGCCGCTGCCAAGCTTGGCTACCGCACCCATATCTTCTGCCCGGACGAGCGCAGCCCCGCCTTCCATGTGGCGCGCCAGTTCACGATCGCGCCCTATGAGAACGAGGAAGCACTGGCCGAGTTCGCCAAAAGCTGCGCCGTTGTGACCTACGAATTCGAAAATGTGCCGGCCAAGACCGCCGAGATCGTGGCGCGCCATTCGACCCTGCGCCCCTGTGCGCGCGCGTTGAAAATCTCGCAGGACCGGTTGCTGGAGAAAACCTTCCTCAACGAATGCGGCGTCACCACCGCCCCCTTCCAGCCGTTCGAAACGGAAGAAGAGCTGACCGCAGCGCTGCGCGTGATCGGTCGCCCCGCCGTCGCCAAGACCCGCCGCATGGGCTATGACGGCAAGGGCCAGATCCTGATCAAGAACCGGCAGGATATCGACCGCGTGCTTGAGGTTACCGGCGGTGCGCCTTCGATCCTTGAAGGCTTCATAACGTTCGACCGCGAAATCAGCGCCATCGTGGCCCGCAGTGTGGAAGGCGATGTGGCGGCCTTCCCGGTGGGCGAGAATGTGCACACCAACCATATCCTCGACACCACGGACGTGCCGGCCACCATCACCGAAGTGGTGGAGGCCAAGGCCAAGGTGATGGCCACCCGCATCGCCAACGCCCTCGATTATGTCGGTGTGCTGGCGGTCGAGATGTTCGTGAACGACAAGACGGGCGAAGTGATCGTCAACGAGATCGCACCCCGCGTTCACAACAGCGGCCACTGGACTATCGAAGGGGCTGAAACCAGCCAGTTCGAGCAGCATATCCGCGCCATCTGCGGCCTGCCGCTTGGCCCCACCAAGGCGCTTGGCAAAGTGCGGATGAAGAACCTCCTTGGCAAGGATATCCTCGAGTACGAGCAGTATCTGGCCGATACCAACGCCCACTTCCATCACTATGGCAAGCTTGACCCGCGCGACGGCCGCAAGATGGGCCATGTGACTTGGGTCGAACGCTTCCGCCCGGAAGAGAAATAGGCGCACCCACCACCCCTGTCTTTTTTCCTGCATGAAGCCATGCTAGGCAGGGAAAAACCGGCCCCCGCGCCGGGGCTTTCTGAAAAGAAGATGGGGGATGCCATGAAAAAGCTGATGATCGCCGGCCTGATGCTGGCTGCTGCCACCACGCCCGCAAGCGCATGGGGGCCGCTTGGCCACCGTGTGACCGGGGCGCTCGCCGAGCGCTACCTGACGCCCGAGGCGAAAGCTGCGGTTGAGGCGCTTCTCGGTGTCGAAACGCTCGCCGAAGCCTCCACATGGCCCGATGAACAGCGCTCCAACCCTGACGAATTCTGGCAGAAGCAGGCAACCCCCTGGCATTATGTGACGATGCCCGAAGGCACCGACTATGACGCGTCGATGGCACCGCCGCAGGGCGATGCGATGACCGCACTTGCCACCTTCACCGCCACACTGAAAGACAAGAACGCGAGCCTTGCCGACCGGCAGCGGGCGCTGCGTTTCATCGTTCATATCGTCGGCGACCTGCACCAGCCGATGCACACCGGCGACGGCAGCGACCGCGGCGGCAACGATGTGAAGGTCATGTGGTTTGAAAAACCCTCGAACCTGCACATGGTGTGGGATGAGGACCTGCTGAACCATCAGGGTCTTTCCTACACCGAAATGTCCACATGGCTTGCCGCGCGCATCACGCCTGAGAAGGTGCAGGCATGGACGGTGACGGACCCCAAGGTCTGGATCAAGGAAAGTGCCACGCTGCGCCCTGGCGTCTATCCGCAGAACCAGATGCTGTCGTGGCAATATGGCTATGACCATATCGGCACGGCGAAAGAGCGCCTGTCGATGGCCAGCGTGCGGATTGCCGCTTACCTCAATGAGGTTTTCAAGCAGTAAGGCCCTGACGGGTCAGGACCCATGTGCCGTGGTCGGCAGTGATGGCAAAACCGTTTTTCGCTGCGAATTCCTCGACGACCCGGCGCATCGGATAGCCCTTGGTGCGGCCCCAGTGCCAGTCGTCGCCTGCGATGATGGCTTCGGGCCACAGGCGGTGAGCGGCCTCCAGGTCCTCTGCCTTCTTGTCTGCATCGATATAAACGAGATCGGGCTTCAGCCCGGTCGCGGCGATTTCATGCAGCCCGTCGGGGCTTGTCGCCTGCATCGGGATGAAGCGGTCGCGGTAGGGCCTGAGCAGCGATAGTGCGGTCAGGCGCACGCCGTTCGCCGCGATATCGACGGCAAAGCGTTCCTGCATTTCCGGGTCGGGATAGGCGCGGGTGAGCGCGGGGCGGCCGACATAACGCCGGCATTGCGGGATCAGCCGCAGCTCGTCCCACGGATCGATGCCGATAACGGTAAGGCGCGGGGATATATCCAGCCAGCGCTTGGTGGAGGCGCCAAGGAAGACGCCGATTTCCACCATCAGGCGTGGGCGGCTGACCCGGATGATCGCATCCACGAGCTCGCGCCCGCCGCCGCCCAGCGCGTAGGGCCAGGGCGGGATGACCGCCCAGTCGTTCCGTTCGGGCCACGGATGGGCCCGGCGCAGTGCCAGCAGGGAATCCTCTATCAGGCGCTGCGCCATTCGGTTCCTTCCTTAAAGGATCGAGAAGCCCGTCGCCGCCCAGTCCTTGTCGAAAGCGGCGAGGCCGTTCGTGGTCAGCGGGTGGTTGGCAAGCTTCTTCATCACGTCGGCCGGGAAAGTGGCCACGTCGGCGCCAATCAGGGCAGCCTGATGGATATGCACCGGGTGACGCACGCTTGCGACCAGGATCTGGGTGTTGAACTCGTAATTGTCATAGATGGTGCGGATGTCCTGGATCAGGTCCATGCCATCGAAGCCGATGTCGTCATGACGGCCGACGAAGGGCGAAATGAAGGTCGCACCGGCTTTGGCTGCGAGAAGGGCCTGATTGGCCGAGAAGCAGAGGGTGACATTGACCATGATGCCCTCAGCGCGGAGCGCCTTGCAGGTTTTGAGGCCTTCGATGGTGAGCGGCACTTTCACGGCGATATTGTCCGCGATTTTGGCGCACTTCAGGCCTTCTTTCAGCATCGTTTCGTGATCGTGCGCAACGGTTTCAGCCGAAACCGGGCCTTTCACTTCCTTGGCGATCTCGGTGATGACTTCGAAGAAGTCGCGGCCGGATTTCTTGATCAGCGAAGGGTTGGTGGTCACGCCGTCGAGCAGGCCGGTCGCATTCGCTTCGCGGATCTCGTCGATATTGGCGGTGTCGAGGAAGAATTTCATCGGGTCGCTCCTTACCATGTCTGGAGGTCGGTCATTGGCCGCCTGCCTAGCGCCGATGGGGCTTTTTTGCAAGTGCAAAGGGGGTAAGGGTCGGTGTCATGATCGTGCGCGTTGCCTTTTCCTCGTGCCTCTCGTTATGGTGCCAGAAAGTGGCAAGGGCATGGCAGGCGTGACGATTGAATTGGACGACATCGGGGAAGCAAGGCGGATCAGCGTGATGGTGCCCGCGCCCCTTGATGGCCCGCTTGACTATCTGTGGGCGGGGGATATGCCGGCCCCGGCCCCCGGCCGACTTGTGGAAGTGCCGCTTGGCAAGCGCCGCGTGATCGGCGCGGTGTGGGACGGTGGGCGCTATCAGGGCCGTCAGGTCGCGCTATCGAAGCTGAAACCGGCGATCCGCGCGGTGGAGGCGGCCCCGCTCGATGCCGCCCTTATGAAGCTTGTTGACTGGGTTGCGGCCTACACGATGTCCGCCCCCGGCATGATCCTGAAAATGTGCCTCAGCGTTCCCGAAGCGCTTGAAGGCGTGCCGGTGCGCAAGCATCTTTTCTGGCGCGACGGATTGGCCGTGCCAGACAAGCTGACGCCGGCGCGCAAGGCAGTCCTCACCCTGATGGCAGACGGCATCGCCCGCACACCCGGCGAGATCGCAGAGCTGGCCGGCGTGTCGGCAGCGGTCATCAAAGGGCTGGAAGAGCAGGGCGCGCTGATGGCTGAACTGCGTCCGGTGGACCAGCCTTTTGCCGTGCCGATACCAAAGGCAGAGGGCCCCGTCCTCGGACGCGAACAGCAGGCGGCGGCGGACGCGATCCGTGCGGCGGTTGCAGAGCATGACTTCGCGCCCTTCCTGCTGGACGGCATCACAGGTTCTGGCAAAACGGAAGTCTATTTCGAAGGCGTGGTCGAGGCGCTGAAGGACCCGACGGCGCAGATACTGGTGCTGCTGCCGGAAATCGCGCTCACCGCCCAATGGTTCGACCGCTTCGCCAGCCGCTTCGGCGTGGAGCCGGTGGTCTGGCATTCCGATATCGGGCAGGCGGGTCGGCGGCGCGCCTGGGGTGAGATCGCGGCAGGCCGGGCGCGCGTGGTGGTTGGGGCACGCTCCGCGCTGTTCCTGCCGTTCCGCAACCTCAGGCTCATCGTCGTCGATGAAGAACATGACCCGAGCTACAAGCAGGAAGAAGGTGTGATCTATCACGCCCGCGACATGGCCGTGGTGCGCGCCAAGTTCGAGGCCTGTCCGTTGGTGCTGGCGAGCGCCACGCCGTCGATGGAAAGCCGGGTGAATGCGAAGGCCGGACGTTACAGCGAACTACGCCTGACCGAACGGCATGGTGCCGCCGAGCTGCCGGCCATGCGGGTGATCGACATGCGCCATGAGGGCCCGGCCAGCGGCGAGTGGATCGCGCCAGCGCTTGCGAGCGCCATCGAGGACCGGCTCAGCCGGGGCGAGCAGTCGATGCTTTTCCTCAATCGCCGGGGATACGCGCCCCTCACGCTGTGTAGGACCTGCGGCCACCGGATCGAATGCCCGGCCTGCTCGGCGTGGCTCGTGGAACACCGCAGCGAGCGGCGGCTGGTGTGCCACCACTGTGGGCATTCGATGCGCACGCCGGACAATTGCCCGGAATGCGACGATACCGGATCGCTCGTCCCCTGCGGGCCGGGAGTGGAACGCCTGCAGGAAGAAGTGACTGCACGTTTCCCGACCGCCCGACTGGCGGTGATGACATCCGACACGCTCACCCGCCCCGGCGATATGGCGCGGATGGTGGCGATGATCGAAAGCGGGGCGCTTGATATCGTGATCGGCACACAGATCGTCACCAAGGGCTATCACTTCCCGAATCTTACCTGCGTTGGCGTGATTGACGCCGATCTCGGGCTTCGCGGCGGGGACCTGCGGGCGGGCGAACGCACGTGGCAGCAGCTTGTTCAGGTGGCGGGCCGCGCGGGGCGGGGCGACAAGCCGGGCACGGTCTTCCTGCAAAGCTACGATCCCGCCCATCCGGTGGTCGCCGCTATTGCTACGGGCGACGGTGAAGCCTTCATGGAAGCGGAGGAAGCCGAGCGTTCCCGCTTCCGGATGCCCCCCTTCGGGCGGCTTGCAGCGCTCGTGATTTCAGGGCCGGATCTGGCGGCGGTCGTCGAGACCGGGCGCAGGCTGGCGCGGGCTGCCCCTGCGGGCGAGGGCATTCATGTGCTGGGCCCGGCGCCGGCGCCACTTGCACGCTTGCGCGGGCTGCACCGGCATCGCATGCTGGTTCAAACGGGGCGTGACACATTGATACAGGATCTGGTGGCGGGTTGGCTCGGGCGGGTCAAACCGGCGAGTGCCGTGAAGATCAGGGTGGATATCGACCCCTACAGTTTCATGTAGGGCAGAGAGGGCGATTGTTGGGTGAGCCGATAAAATTGCGACCAATTCTTAACGATCCGTTGAAGGGTTGGTCCCTAGATTGGCACCCCGATCTACCCATGGTGTATATGTTGCGTGTTCTGGTTTTGAGTTTTTTGCTGGCGTTGCTGGCTCGCCCCCTGTTGGCTGAGGAAGTCGTGCGCCCCGCCGGGCGCCACCCGATGATCGTTTATGGCGAGGACTGGCACATCCATCCGCAAAGCGAGGAGCAGGCACGGCAGATGGGGGAAATCATCGTCCGGGTGAAGGCCTTCATGGAGCGCACCGGCATCCCGTATGAAATGCGCTTTCTGCCGCGCCCGCGTAAAACTGCTTTCCTGCTGCGGCAGGAACAGGCGCTGTATCTCGAATATCTGCGTACCCCGGCACGCGAAAACAAATATCACTGGATATTGCCGATCCGCGAAGACTACAGCCTCCGGGTCTATACGCTGCGGTCAAGCCGCGCGGCCGGGGTGAAACTCGCCGATCTGAAGGAGGGCGGCTTCGTTGGTGCCTGCGAGTTTCAGGCGATCGGCTGCGAAGTCATGGCCACCCTCGGAATCGATGACGCGCATATGGTGGCCACACCGCTGACTGCGACAACGGGGCTTGAGCGGCTGCTTCTGGCCGGCCGGGCCGACTTCATCGTCAGCACCGAAAAGATTTTCAGCCGCAACATGGCCGATCTTGGCGTGGCTGAAGATGAGACTGCGTCGCTTGGCGAAGTTGCCCGATATCCGGGCTATCTGATAGCGCCGAAGAATCTCGATCCGGATTTGCTGGATATATTGATGAAAACTTCGCATGAAGGGCTTCCGGCTGTCGAATAGTGGAAATTTTTTCCATTCCTGAATTGACTGACGGTGCCGACTGAAATTTGAATGCTGCGCACGGGCGTTAGCTTGCAACCTTGGGGGTCAGGCTGTTGAGCGATACTGGGTGGCGCTGGCGGGCCGTTGCAAATCGCGCAGCGCAGTCAGTGGGAAAGCTTTGGGTGCTTCCGGGGCGGTCTCTGTCGGGGCCTTTGCTCGCTTTCAGCCTGTGTTTCGCCCCATGTATGGCAAGGGCAGATGACGACAGCCTCGTGATCGCGGCACCGCTTCTTTATCCGCTCTATGAGCGTAATGGCGGCGGGGTTGAAGAGGCGATTGTGATTGCCGCGCTTGGCGAGTGCGGACTGAAGCCGGTGATCCAGTTGCAACCCTTTGGTCGCCACCTCGAATCCTTCCTGCAGGATGGCTCGGTGGAGGCCGCAGTCACGGTCATTTCCGCGCCTGCTGATGTCGCGTACCAGTTTGTCTATTCATCCTATCAGAACAGCGTCATCACGTTGCGTGAGCGCATGGCAAAGCCAGAGCATCTCTCGGATCTCGCCGGCATGCGGGTCGTATCCTTTCCGGGCGCGGCGCGGATCCTGCCGGGGCTTGGCGCTGTGCGGGGCAGTTTCTCGACCTATATGGAGATTGCCAATCAGGACGCTCACAGTCGCCTCATCATGGCCGGCAGGGTGGATGCTGTGATTGCCGACAAGCTGATCTTCGCGGCCTATACCAATCTTCTGGGTGCACAGGCGGGCCTCGACGGGCAGGCGGAGGGTCGGTTCGATGTGGCAGCCTTGTTCCCGGCAACACAGGCGCATTGGGTTTTCAAAGATGTGGCGGTCGGGGCGCGTGTCCATCAATGCTTTGAAACGATCAGCGCCAATGGCATTCTGGGCACGCTGCTTGAAGAACGCCGCCGCCGTTTCTTCGGCATCTATATGAAATAGGCGGCAGGATAGGGAAGCGAGCCCGTCATGCTTGAAATGCGCCCCGGCTGTGAATGCTGCGACAAGGACCTGCCGGCGGATGCGCCGGGTGCCTATATCTGCAGCTTCGAATGCAACCTTCTGCGCAGCCTGTGCGGAAGGCAAGCTTGGTGGCCGCTGCCCCAATTGCGGGGGCGACTTATTGTCGCGCCCCACACGCGCCGCCGCCCTTCTTGAACGGTATCCGGCTTCGGTAAAACGGGTGTTCAAGGGATGCCCATGATGCCACTTCCCAAGGCCCTTCGGAAAGCCCCGGAAAGAATCGGAAACCCGCGCCGATAGTCGCTTGCCCCCTCGTTTTCCTTGTGCTAGACGGAGCACGCATTTTGACAGGTCAGTCGCTTGTGGCCGCGAATTTCGCGGATCTTCGCACATGACCGTTCGATATTAACATCACGCAGGCGGCATTTCGCCGGTTTGCAATCGTCAACTGGTTCTGGACCAACACCCTGGTTCAGGCCATCGACAAGGGGACGCCAGACGTGGCCTCGCAACAAGCCAACGTTTCAGGGATTACGGGCCGGTATGCCCGGGCGCTTTTCGACCTTGCTGTCGAGAAAAAAGCGCTGGATACCGTCGAATCCGACCTTAAAACCCTCAGTGCCATGCTGGAGACAAGCGCCGACCTCCGCGCCTTCGTTGCTTCGCCGCTCTACAGCCGCGATCAACAGCTGAAAGGCATCGAGGCCATCGGCAAGCTTGGCAAGGTCAGCGACCTGACCCTCAAGTTTCTGGGTGTTCTGGCAGCGAATCGCCGCCTCTCGGCGATTGCCGGCACCATCAAAGCCTTCGCGGCGCTGCTTGCTGCCCATCGTGGTGAAGTCAGCGCCGAAGTCGTAAGCGCCCGCGCGCTGACGAAGAAGCAGCTCGACGCGCTGTCGAAGAAACTCAAAGCCGCCACGGGCCAAGATGTCGCCATCGACGCCCGCGTTGACGAGAGCCTTCTCGGCGGCCTCAAAGTACAAGTGGGCTCCCGTATGGTGGACAGCTCGCTCAAGACCAAACTCCAAAACCTCGCAATCGCCATGAAAGGGGTTCAGTGATGGATATCCGTGCCGCGGAAATCTCCAAGGTCCTGAAGGACCAAATTGCAAATTTCGGCGCTTCGGCCGAAGTGACCGAAGTTGGTACCGTTCTCTCCGTTGGTGACGGTATTGCCCGCGTTTACGGCCTGGATCAGGTTCAGGCCGGTGAGATGGTCGAATTCCCCGGTGGTGTGAAGGGCATGGCCCTCAACCTCGAAACCGACAACGTCGGTGTGGTGATTTTCGGCGACGACCGCGGTATTAAAGAAGGCGACACCGTAAAACGGACCGGCGCCATCGTGGACGTGCCCGTTGGCCGTGGCCTCCTCGGTCGCGTGGTTGACGGTCTCGGCAACCCGATCGACGGCAAAGGCCCGCTGACGGACGTTGTTCGCCAGCGCGTGGAAGTCAAGGCGCCGGGCATCATCCCCCGTAAATCGGTTCATGAGCCCGTGCAGACCGGCCTCAAGGCAATTGACGCCCTCGTGCCCGTCGGTCGTGGCCAGCGCGAGCTGATCATCGGTGACCGCCAGACCGGTAAAACCGCTGTAGCCATCGACACCTTCATCAACCAGAAATCGGTGAACAAGACCGCCAAGGATGACAAAGAGAAGCTCTTCTGCATCTATGTCGCCGTCGGCCAGAAACGTTCGACCGTTGCCCAGATCGTGAAGACGCTCGAAGAGCAAGGCGCTCTCGAGTACACGATCGTCGTGGCTGCAACCGCTTCGGAGCCTGCTCCGCTGCAGTTCCTCGCGCCCTATACCGGTGCGGCCATGGGTGAATTCTTCCGCGACAACGGCATGCATGCCGTGATCGTTTATGACGATCTGTCGAAACAGGCTGTTGCTTACCGCCAGATGTCGCTGCTGCTCCGTCGTCCTCCGGGACGTGAAGCCTACCCTGGCGACGTATTCTATCTCCATAGCCGCCTTCTTGAGCGCGCTGCGAAGATGTCGGATGAAAGCGGCGCTGGTTCGCTCACCGCTCTGCCGGTGATTGAAACCCAGGCTGGTGACGTGTCGGCCTACATTCCGACCAACGTGATCTCGATCACCGACGGCCAGATCTTCCTTGAGACCGAACTGTTCTACAAAGGTATCCGTCCGGCTATTAACGTCGGTCTGTCGGTATCCCGCGTGGGTTCGGCCGCTCAGATCAAGGCGATGAAACAGGTTGCAGGTTCGATCAAGCTCGAACTCGCCCAGTATCGCGAGATGGAAGCCTTCGCCCAGTTCGGTTCGGACCTCGATGCCTCGACCCAGAAACTTCTCAACCGTGGCGCTCGCCTGACGGAACTGCTGAAGCAGGGCCAGTTCTCGCCGCTGCCGGTAGAAGAGCAGGTTGTGTCGATCTTCGCTGGTGTGAACGGCTATCTCGATGCGATCCCGACTTCGGCCGTGACCCGCTTCGAAGAGCGTTTCCTCGCCGAGATGCGCGGCAAGCACGCTGACGTGCTCGCCACCATCCGCAGCGAGCAGAAGCTGTCGGACGGCACCATCACCAAGCTGAAATCGATCCTCGATACTTTCTCGAAGTCGTTCAGCTAAGTTAACGGATCCAATGGAGAAGGGCTGGACACATGCCAAGCCTTAAAGACCTGAAAGTCCGGATCAAGTCGGTCAAGTCGACGCAGAAGATCACCAAAGCCATGAAGATGGTGGCGGCTTCGAAACTGCGCCGTGCTCAGGAGGCGGCGG
This sequence comes from Pseudokordiimonas caeni, assembly GCF_026719705.1. Classification (GTDB taxonomy): domain Bacteria; phylum Pseudomonadota; class Alphaproteobacteria; order Sphingomonadales; family Kordiimonadaceae; genus Gimibacter; species Gimibacter caeni. Next base: position 281,327 of record NZ_JAPPRR010000003.1, read on the forward strand.
AAGCTGCCCGGCCGTATGCCGAGCGGATGGAAAAAGTGCTCGCGGGCCTCGGGCTGGCCGTCAAGGACCAGCCTGGTGCTTCGCCGCTTCTTGTCGGTACCGGCAAGGACGATGTTGAACTGGTGATTGTCGCCACCTCCGAGCGGGGCCTGTGCGGCGGTTTCAACACCAACATCGTCAAGGCTGCGCGCGCGCATATCAACAGCCTCACCGCTGCTGGCAAGACCGTGAAGATCCTTTGCATCGGCAAGAAGGGCTACGGCGTCCTGCGCCGCGAGTATGCCTCGAAGATCATCGGCACCAAAGACCTTGCCGGTGTGAAACGCCTCGGGTTCGCAGACGCGCAGGCTATCGCTACTGACGTCCTCGACATGTTCGAGCGCGGCGAGTTCGATGTGGCAACGCTCTTCTATGCCAAGTTCCAGTCGGCTCTCGTGCAGATCACCACGAAGCAGCGCCTGATCCCGGCGCCGCTTCCGGAAGCTGCCAACGAGAACATGACGGACGAGCTTGGCGGGGCGGTGTATGAATACGAGCCCGACGAAAGCGCGATCCTCGACGACCTGCTGCCGCGGAACGTGGCAGTGCAGGTATATCGCGGTCTCCTTGAGAATGCGGCGTCCGAGCAGGGTGCCCGGATGACGGCCATGGATAACGCCTCGCGGAACGCGGGCGACATGATCGACAGTCTGACGCTGACCTACAACCGGACGCGTCAGGCCTTCATCACCAAGGAACTGATTGAAATTATCTCGGGCGCTGAAGCGCTCTAAAGTTTGCACGAAGGAGTGTAGCGATGGCTGCCACCACCAATACAGGCCGCATTACCCAGGTCATCGGCGCCGTTGTCGACGTTCAGTTCGACGACCAACTGCCGGCTATTCTGAACGCGCTTGAAACCGAAAACAACGGCCAGCGCCTTGTTCTCGAGGTTGCCCAGCACCTCGGTGAGAACTCGGTTCGCACGATCGCCATGGACAGCACCGACGGTCTCGTCCGCGGCGAGCCCGTTCGTGACCTTGGCAAGCCGATCAACGTGCCGGTTGGCCCGGAAACGCTTGGCCGCATCATCAACGTGATCGGCGAGCCGATTGACGAGCGCGGCCCCATCGGCCACAAGCAGACCGCGCCGATCCACGCGCCGGCTCCTGATTTCGCCGACCAGTCGACCGAGCAGGAAGTGCTCGTCACCGGCATCAAGGTCGTGGACCTTCTGGCGCCTTACGCTAAAGGCGGCAAGATCGGTCTCTTCGGCGGCGCCGGCGTGGGCAAGACGGTTCTCATTCAGGAACTCATCAACAACATCGCGAAAGGCCACGGCGGTTACTCCGTGTTCGCCGGTGTGGGTGAGCGTACCCGCGAAGGGAACGACCTTTACCACGAGATGATCGATTCGGGCGTTATCAACCTCGAAGGCGACAGTAAAGTGGCCCTTGTGTACGGCCAAATGAACGAGCCTCCGGGAGCCCGTGCCCGCGTTGCCTTGACCGGTCTGACCCTCGCTGAATATTTCCGCGACCAGGAAGGCCAGGACGTGCTGTTCTTCGTGGACAACATCTTCCGCTTCACCCAGGCAGGCTCGGAAGTGTCGGCTCTCCTTGGCCGTATTCCTTCGGCCGTGGGTTACCAGCCGACGCTTGCCACCGACATGGGTGCGCTGCAGGAACGTATTACCTCGACCAAGAAGGGCTCGATTACCTCGGTTCAGGCCGTTTACGTACCCGCGGATGACCTTACCGACCCGGCTCCGGCTGCTTCGTTCGCCCACCTTGACGCAACGACGGTTCTGAACCGTTCGATCGCCGAGCTCGGCATTTACCCGGCAGTGGATCCGCTCGATTCCACGTCGCGTATTCTGTCGCCGAACGTTCTTGGCGAAGAGCACTACAAAGTGGCTCGTCAGGTTCAGGAAGTGCTGCAGAAGTACAAGTCGCTGCAGGACATCATCGCCATTCTCGGCATGGACGAACTGTCGGAAGACGATAAACTTGTTGTGGCCCGTGCCCGCAAGATCCAGCGCTTCCTCAGCCAGCCGTTCCATGTGGCCGAAGTCTTCACCGGTACGCCGGGTGAGTTCGTCCAGCTTGAAGACACCATCAAGGGCTTCAAGGCCATCGTTAACGGCGAATATGACCACCTGCCGGAAGCTGCCTTCTACATGGTTGGCACCATCGAGCAGGCAATCGCCAAGGCTGAAAAACTCGCACGCGACGCCGCCTGAGTGCGGCCCGCGGATAAGGGAACATCATGAGCGATACCCTGCATTATGAAATCGTGTCGCCCGAGCGTCTTTTGAAAGACGCCGAAGCGGCCATGATCGTGGTTCCGGGAGCGGACGGCGATTTCGGCGTGCTGCCGGGGCATGCGCCGATGATGTCGACCATCCGCCCGGGCGTTGTGGCGGTTTATGCCTCTGAAGGCGCCGCCCCCGAGAAGCTGTTCGTCAAGGGCGGCCTCGCCCAAGTCAGCCCCAAGGGCCTGACGATCCTCGCAGAGGAAACGATCAGCCTTGACGGTGTGGACACTGCAGAGCTCGCCAAGAAGATCGCCGATACCCGCGAGGATATCGCCGACGCCAAGGACGAGCTCGCGAAGGCGCATCTCGAAAAAGAACTGGACTGGATGCTGGCGCTTGCCGAAGTGGCAGCCTGAGGCTTCAGCCTGATGAAATGAAGAAGGGCGGTCCCGGTGGCCGCCCTTTTTGCTTTCAGCTTTTGTGCCTCACCGGGCCCTTGCCCCTTGGGGCTGCCTGTGTTGCAGGCCTCAGGCTCATCACTGTCATGATCATATCGACCGTTTGGCCGTCCGACGAAAGCGGCATGCCGATGGCATCGAAGCTGCGGTAATCGCGGTTCGCCCAGTCAAGCGGCAGGTCCGTGCTGAATGTGGGATGGCGTTCGTTCACCGTCAGTGCCAGTCGGGCTGCAGTGACCTCGCCGTTCGGCAATTCATCCATGAAAATACCGGTCGGGTCGTTTGGCAAGAGCTCGGCGAGCGCCGTACCGACCAACCGGTTGCGGAATCGCAGCGGATCGTGCAGCACATCCACCAGCACAACAAAGGGCAGGTAGGGCACCATGTCGTGCGGCGAGAAGTCGGCGCGCGAAGGCATGTCCCGATCACCCCGGCGTTCGCACCATAGTCGGAAGACATGAGCGCCGCCCGCCCAAGGCAGGTCTTCAGCGTCGAAATCGGTATGAATGATGCCGCCAGCTACCTCAACCGAGCGTCTGATCATGAACGAACTCCAACTCTCTCGCACAAGGTGACCCGGGCCGGCGGACGGCTGGGGCTCATATCAGAGTCCTACCGCATATTGCCGTTTCAGGAAAGGATCACGAAGCTGTTTCAGGGGAATAGTCAGACCTGCAACGGCCTGAGGTTGATCAGGATCAGAATCATGTCGATAGCTTCACCGGTCCGGCTTAGCGGCAGGTTGACCGAATCGAAAATGCGGTACGAACGATCAGCCCATTCGATGCTCAGGTCCTTCGCCATGATCGGTATGCGCCAATCAATGACAGCTTGAAGGCCGAGCATGGTCTGGTCGCCATTGTGCAGGTCCCTGATCAGCATCCCCGTTGGGTCGCGCGGGAAGAGCTCGGCAATTGCTGTGCCGACGAGCCGAATGCGGCAATCCTTCTTTTCAGGCAGATAATCAAGGAGCACAACATGGGGCAGCCAGCGCTTTAGCTCTACCGGTGTGAAGTCGGCCCGTGACGGGCAGTCGCGTTCGCCGCGGCGTTCGCACCATAACCGAAAAAAATCCTGGCCGGCCGACCAAGGGATTTCATTGTCGTCGAAATCGACCCAATGTGTGCGATGGGCCAGATGGACTGCCTTCGCGGCCATAAGTATCTCCCGCCTTGGCGGATATGATCCAGAAAGATGCGCCCGGTGTCAAATCCGACCGGGTGAACACAATTTGAGCCAACCCGAAAATGACTCTTGTCAGGGAGGGTGATTTGCCCCATATGCGGGGTATCTCAAAGTGCACGTGCCACGGCGCTTAGTTTCCGCAAGGTCAGTACGGGCAACGACACGGCGAGCTTTCGCGAGTTGGTTCCGGTCGCCACTTGGCCGGTCTGATTTTTGGAGGCCCCGTAGTGTCCCCGATCCTTGCCAAAGGGCTTGCTTGCCCTGATCCCGTCATCTTTTCAGGTCAGGAATCTGCCATGGGCGGTACCGCGCACGGATTTGCGCGTTATACTGGTCTCATGCATGCGCTCTATAGTGCCACCGCCTGCTGTCAGGCGGCGGGCACCCAGGCGGCGTGAGCTGCCGACCATTCGAAAGGGGCATGAGACCCCACAAAAGATAACTCCGGTCCAGGAAAAGAATGCCATGGCTTATGCCCTTCAGTCCGAACGCAGCCGCCGCCGAGTGAATGCCTATCGCCGCGCCCTTTATCACGGTGCGCCGCTTTATCATTCCGTAGCCGAAATAATCGGCGATGTGGCCGATGATGATTCGGTGCATGTGATCCGCCCGAATGTGATCGCCGAACGCGCCCGTGCCTTTGTGGCCGGTTCGCCGGGAGAGGTGCTGTTTGCCGTGAAGGCCAACCCGCACCCGGCCGTGCTGCAAACCATCTGGGAAGCCGGCGTGCGCGGCTTCGATGTTGCTTCGATGGGCGAGATCGAGCTGGTATACAGCCTGTTCCCCACAGCCCGCATGTGCTTCATGCACCCGATCAAATCCCGGCAATCGATCCGCCGGGCCTATGCGCTTGGTGTGCGCGACTTTGCCTTCGACCATATCGACGAGCTGACAAAGATCGTGGAAGAAACGGGTGGGGCCAAGGACCTCGGCTTGCTTCTCCGCCTGTCACCCCGCTCGTCGGGCGCGGCCTATGCGCTTGCCGGCAAGTTCGGCGCGACCGTGATGGAATCCCAGTTGCTGCTGGAAAAGGCCCGTCCGCTTGCTGCGCGGCTGGGGCTGACCTTCCATGTCGGCAGCCAGTGCATGATCCCCGAGGATTATGCCTCCGCCATCGCCATTGCGGCCGAGCTGATCCGGGTGACCGGTGTGAAGGTCGACATGCTGGATGTGGGCGGCGGTTATCCCGTCACCTATCCGGGTATGACCCCACCGCCCCTGCAGGACTATTTCGATGCCATTGAGGCAGCGGTGAAGAAGGAAGGCCTCACGCACCTGTCGCTGGCGCTGGAGCCCGGCCGGGCGCTTGTCGCGGACGGCGGTGCCACGCTCGCCCGGATCGAGATGCGGCGCGACCAGATGCTGTATCTGAACGATGGTGTCTATGGCAGTCTTTTCGATGCCGGTACGCCGCGGTGGCGTTTCTCGACCCGTCTGTGGCGCGACGGCAAGCTGGTGGAGGGCGATGAGGAAGCCTTCGGTTTCTTCGGCCCCACCTGCGACAGCATCGACCGTATGGAAGGCCCTTTCATGCTGCCCGCCGACGCGCAGGAAGGCGACTGGGTCGAGGTGATCGGGCTTGGAGCCTACGGCCTCACCATGACCACGCAGTTCAACGGCTTCCACCAGGGGCCGATTGTCGCGCTGATCGATAATCTCTGATCATTGAAAATGGCCACCCCGGACATGATCCGGGGTCCAGCCTCTCTGTCACTGCAACCGGATGCCGGGTCAGGCCCGGCATGACGGGCAGGTTTATTTCAGGAAAGCCCCGAACTCGTCCACAAGCGCCTCATAGATGGGGCGTTTGAACGGAACAATCTCGTCGACGAGTGCTTTCGCGTCCGTCCAGCGCCAGCGGCTGAATTCGGGATGCTCGGCATCAATGTTGATGTCGGCTTCATTGCCGGTGAGCCGCATCAGGTACCAGTGCTGGATCTGGCCTTTGTATTTGCCGCCCCAGGCTTTGCCCAGAAGATGCGGGGGCAGGTCGTAGGCGAGCGGGGCTGGCGTGCGGGCGATGATTTCGACGGCGGCCGCGGAAAGTCCGATCTCTTCCTCAAGCTCGCGCAGGGCAGCTGTATCCGCTTCCTCGCCTTTGTCGATCCCGCCTTGTGGCATCTGCCACGCGCCCGGCGTGTCTATCCGTTCACCGACGAAAATCCTGCCCTCGTCATTGATCAGCATGATCCCCACGCAGGGGCGATAGGGCAGGTCACTCATGGGAAGATCCTCAATTGACCGGCTGGCGGTCGGCAATCGCGGTGACCGGCACGAGGATGAACCCGCGCTCGGCAAGACCGTCCGCCCACTCCTTCAAGACACCGACGGTGATCGGATAGGGCCGCGCGATGCCAAGGGCTGCGCCTACGGTGCGGGCGCGGTTCTCCAGCAGCAGCAGTTCCTGCCGCATGGCAGCGGCCTCGAGCGTTTCGTCCACAAAGCCGTTGTTGATGGCAACCGGCAGGCTCATGCCGCGGGCCATGCTGGCTGCACGGGAATAGCGCGTGGTGCGGGCGTCCACGAACAGGAGGCCCCGCCGCTCGACAGCCTCGAGGATCGGTTTCAGCGAGTCGGCCGCTGCCGTGAAGCGCGAGCCCATCTGGTTGAGGACCCCCACATAGCCGGTGAACTTGGCCATACTGGTCTCGAGAAGGCGGGTATTCTGGCGCAGGTTGTTCCCGGTGAGGAGCGCGAGCGCGCCGGGGTCCATCTGCGGATATTCGATGGGCTCCATCGGCAGCAGCAGCAGGGTTTCATGGCCGTGCTCGCGCGCCGCCTTGGTCCAGCGGTCAAGGTCGCTGCCATAAGGTGAGAAGGCGAAGGAGACGGCGCCGGGCAGGCCGGTGATTGCCGCTTCGGTTGTTTTGGCGCGCAGGCCCATTTCACTGACGATGATGGCGATCCGCGGCGTTGTCTCATCCGCCGGGTGCGGGCTGGCATACCGTTCCATCGGGGTCATGCCGTCGCTGCCGCGTTTGGGCAGCGGGCCGAGCGGGCTCTGCTCGATCAGCGCGTCATCAACAAGCGTTACCCCTGCGGGCTCGGGTGTGGATGCGGGTTCGGTATGGCTTGTGTCCGCTGTCTCGTGTCCGGCAGGTGTTTCTTCCGGCTGTGCGGCATGGTCGTCTGCCTCGTCTGCCGGGGCAGATGCTTCAGGCTTGGATGTCGGTTCGTGTGTCGGTTCTTCGTGCGCGGCGGGCGGGGTCGCGAGGAACTCGATCCCCATGAACCCGCCAACGACGAGGATCAGGCTGAGCGCCCACGCGATCAGGATGGCGTTGAGGCTGGACGGCACGCGGCAGGCTTCCTTCTGGCTGGCAGCTTCGGGCTAGGCTTGTCAGCCCTGTTCGTCATGGGGGCCGGCGTCCGCCACCTGAGGGGTGGGTAGCGCCGACATATCCTTCAGGAGCTTGATGGCATATTTGAGCTGGCGGTCCACCGGCGGGGTGGCGGCCTCCCCCTCTGCTGCGTCGCCCTCAGCGGGTTCGGTCGCGGCAATCGGGTTCAGCTTCGGATCTTCTTCTTCCTCTTCACCCGCACGGTCCACCGTCGATTGCTCGTTATGGATCGAGTTGTTCAGGTCGCCTTCGCGCCGCAGGTTGGGGCGGTGGCCATCATTGAACACATAAAGGTCGGGCTCGATCCCGCGCTCCTGGATCGACCGGCCGGACGGGGTGTAATAGCGCGCCGTGGTCAGGCGCAGGGCCTGATCGCCGTTACGGCCAAGGCGAATTTCGCTTTGCACCGTGCCCTTGCCGAAGGTCTGGTCGCCAACGAGCACGGCGCGGCGGTGATCCTGCAGCGCGCCGGCCACGATCTCGGACGCGGACGCCGAATAGGCATTCACCAGCACCACGATGGGCATGCCGTCCAGCATGTCCCCGGCGGTGGCGTACCAGCGGTTATTGTTCTGGCGGCGACGTCCGCGGGTGGAGACGATCTCGCCGCGATCAAGGAAATCGTCCGACACGCGGATCGCTTCATTCAGGAGGCCGCCCGGGTTGTTCCGAAGGTCAATGATCAGGCCGTCCATCTTGTCGCCAAGCTGGGCTTTCAGTTCCTTGATCGAGTTTTCAACGCCGTCGCCGGTTTGCATGTTGAAGGTAGTGATGCGCAGATAGCCGATGGTCTCATCTTCCACGCGGTGCCGCACGGAGCGGACGAGGATCTTGTCGCGCATGATTTCATAATCATGGCTGCCTTCCTCGCCTTCGCGTACCACGGTGATCTTGATCATCGAGCCGATGGGGCCGCGCATCTCTTTCACTGATTCGGTGAGTGTCTTGCCGATCACCGATGTGCCGTCGATATGGGTGATATAGTCGCCGCCCTTGATGCCGGCTTTCTGGGCCGGGGTATCGTCGATGGGTGAGACAACCTTCACAAGGCCGTTGTCCATCTGGACTTCAAGGCCGAGGCCGCCATATTCGCCCTCGGTCTGCACACGGACCTGCTGGAAAACTTCGGGGTTCAGGTAAGTGGAGTGGGGGTCGAGCGAGCGCAGCATGCCCTGGATCGCGGCCTCGATCACTTCCTTGTCGTCGACTTCATCCACATATTCGCTGCGGACGCGCTGGAACACGCGCATCAGAAGGTCAAGCTGTTCATAGACATCTTCGGAGGATTTGGCGGTGGCTGTTTCCTCGGCCATCGCCGGGAAAGCGCCAAGGGCCATGGGCGCCATCATCAGCGCGATTGCTGCCCGTTTGAATGAAGTCCTCATTGCCTACTACCTTCTTTCTTCTTGAGGGCGCCCTGATCCCTGGAGGATCAGCGTCTGCCCCGCCCGGCCGCAGCCGTTCGCTTGGCGAGCCAGGGTTCGGGGTCCACCGGCTTCCCGCCCTGCCTCAGTTCCAGATACAATTCCGTCGGTCCGCTGGTCCCGTCACCAAGGGTTCCGACCGGTTCACCGCTCAGCACCTTCTGGCCAACCTCGGCCGTCAGGACCTGCATCCCGGCAATCAGGCTATGGTAGCCGCCGCCGTGGGCGATAATCAAGAGCTGCCCATAGCCCCGGAAGGGTCCGGCGAACACAATCTGGCCGTCATGGGGGGCAACCACCTGTCCGCCCGCCCGGCCATCGATGCGGATACCCCGTGCATGACCCACGCCCTCGACCTCGCCGAAGCGGACCTTGATCCGTCCGGTGACGGGGTAGGGAAGGGTGCCTTGGGCCGACGCAAACTCCTTGCCATCCAGCGGGGCGGTGGGGCGCGGCACCGGCACCGGGGCGTCCTGCAGGCGCGCGAGGCGCTCGGCCTCTGCGCGTTCCTCCGCCGCCTTGGCTTCAAGTTTTTCGATCAGGTCGCGCAGCGACGTGGCTTCGCGCGCCAGCTTGGCGAGCTTGGCAGCCTCGCTTTTGGCGGCCGCACTAGCCTCGGCGGCCACAGCGGCGCGTTCCTCATGGAGCGTGGCAAGCTCGGCGCGCTCACCCGCCAGTTTCTCCACTGTACCCTTGAGCGCCAGCCGGTCGGCCGAGAGATCGGCCTGCACGGCATTCAGGGCTTCAAGCTCGGCCTTCAGGGCACCGGCCAGCCGGTCGATCTCGGGCACCAGTGTACCCATGACGGCGGCACTGCGCGCTGTTGTGATTGCCTCGTTGGGCTGGAGAAGGGCGGTGGCGGGAGGCTTCAGGGCGAGGCGTTCAAGGGCGGCGAGCAGGCCCACCAGCTCGTCCCGCCGTTTGCCAAGGGCTTCCCGCTTGTTCTTTTCCTCGACCTCCAGAAGCGCGATCTTGTCTTCAAGGTCGGTCGCCGACGACTCGGTCGTCTGGATACGCTTGGCAACGGTCACCATCCGGGCGGCCAGTTCCGCGGCCTCGCGCTCCGCCTTGGCGGCTGCTTTCTCAAGCGCCGCCTTGCGTTCTTCGGCGGTTTTTATCTCGCCTTCGATGCTTTTCAGTTTGCTTGCCGGGTCGCCGCTTTCCTGCGCCGTGGCAGGCAGCGAAAGGCTGCCAAGCGCCGCGAGGCCGGTACTGAGGAACAGAAGGGCGAGGCGGCGCTGCAGCATGGTCAGGCGCTGGCCCTCGCGGCCTTGGCGCCGATCAGGCTTTTGCCTGTCATTTCGGCAGGCTGGTCGAGCCCCATGAGCGCGAGCATGGTGGGGGCGACGTCCGACAGGGCCCCGTCATGGATCGCCACGTCACGGTTCACCAGAAGGGCAGGGACATCGGTTGTCGTATGCTGGGTGTGGGCCTGGCCCGTTGCTTCATCCAGCATTTCCTCGCAGTTGCCATGGTCGGCGGTGACGATCATCGCGCCGTCCACCTTCTTGATTGCAGTCTCCAGCCGTGCGAGGCAGGCATCCACGGCTTCAACAGCCTTGATGGCGGCCGAAAGGTCGCCCGTGTGGCCGACCATGTCGCCGTTCGCGTAATTGACGATGATGGCCCCGTATTTGCCGCTTTCGATCGCTTCCACCAGCCGGTCGGTCACTTCGGGAGCCGACATTTCGGGCTTCAGGTCGTAGGTCGCCACGTCCGGCGACGGGATCAGGATACGGTCTTCGCCCTCGAACACGGCTTCCGAGCCGCCGTTGAAGAAGAAGGTGACATGGGCATATTTCTCGGTCTCCGCGATGCGGAGCTGCGGGATATGGTTGCGCGCCAGAATTTCGCCGAAGCTGTTTGTCAGTTCCTCGGACGCGAAAATGGCAGGCACAAATTCGTTCAGCGCCACCGAATATTCGACCATGCCGGCAACAGCGGCGAACTTGACGATAGGGCCACGATCAAAGCCGTCAAACGCCGGATCGACAAGGGCGGTGAGGATCTGGCGGGCACGGTCGGCGCGGAAATTGGCCATCAGGAGGCCGTCGCCGTCCTTCATGCCGGAATAATCGCCGATCACGGTTGCCTTGACGAACTCGTCATTTTCCTGCCGCGCGTAAGCAGCCGACAGGGCGCTAAGCGCGCTTGGTGTCGTGTGGATACCCTGGCCCTTCACCATGGCATTGTAAGCTTGCGAAACGCGGTCCCAGCGCTTGTCGCGGTCCATCGCGAAATAACGGCCGGTGACGGTGGCGATTGCGGTGTCGGCACAGCCAGCGATCTTGGCTTCGAAATCCGCGAGGAAGGCTTCGGCCGAGCGCGGTGGTGTGTCGCGGCCGTCAAGGAAGGCATGAATGCGCACCGGGATACCGGCAGCGGACAGTACCTTGGCGAGCGCCACCATATGGTCCTGATGGCTGTGCACGCCGCCGGGTGACAGCAGCCCCATCACATGGGCCGCACCACCCGAGGCCTTGAGCTTGGCGACATAATCATCAAGCACCGGCATTTTGGCGAGGCTGCCATCGGCGATCGCGGCATCGATGCGGGGCAGGTCCTGCATCACCACGCGGCCGGAGCCGAGGTTCATGTGGCCAACCTCCGAGTTGCCCATCTGCCCTTCCGGCAGGCCGACGGCGAGGCCGGAGGTGGCAAGCCATGCGCGTGGCACGCTGTTCCAAAGGCGGGTGTAGGTCGGGGTCTTGGCAAGCTTGATTGCGTTGTTGGCGCTTTCCTCGCGGTAGCCCCAGCCATCCAGAATACACAGAACCACCGTTTTGTAAGCCACGGTCATTTCTCCTCGTTCGGGACGGCGGGGAGGGGCCGTCCCCTGTTCGTTCCCGGGCTTCAGTCCCGGTGATACGGGTGCCCGGCCGTGATCGACCACACCCTGTAAAGCTGCTCGGCAATCATCGCGCGCACCAGCATGTGAGGCCAGGTGAGCGTGCCAAGCGCGAGGGTGAGATCCGCCCGCTGCCGCACGCTTTCATCAAGGCCGTCGGCACCGCCGATAATGACAGCAAGACTGTTAAAGCCCTGACCCGACCAGCCGTCAAACTTTTTCGCGAGATCGCGGGAGGAAAGGTGCTTGCCGCGCTCGTCAAGGGCTATCACCACCGCGCCGTCCGGCACGGCGGCGAGGATGCGTTCGGCCTCGCGCGCTTTCCGCTCGTCGGCGGATTGCGCGGGCTTCTTGATATCAATTTCATGGATATCGAGCCGCCACGGCAGGCGTTTCTGATAGGTCGAAACCAAGTCCTGCTCCGGCCCGCGTTGCATGCGGCCGACGGCTATCAGGGTAATGAACACGTCTCATCTCTCCGTGGCAATCGGGTCTTCCTCGGTGCCGCCTGCTGCGGCATCCGTTTCCTTCCTGCCACTGGCGACCGCGTCAGTTGATCGCGTCGCTGCCCTCAAGATCGGTCGCCCACATCTTGTCGAGATTGTAGAAGTGGCGAACTTCAGGGCGGAAGATATGCACGATCACATCGCCGGCATCGATCAGGACCCAATCGGCCTGCTCGAGACCTTCGACGGCAAGGTCCTTGTGGCCAATCGCCTTCAGGCCCTTGACGACATAATCGGCAAGTGCGGCGACATGGCGCTGCGAGCCCCCGTTCGCGATGACCATATGGTCGGCGATGGAGGTTTTTCCCTTGAGGTCGATTGCGTTGATTTCGGTCGCCTTGTTTTTATCAAGGCAGTCGATGACGGTGCTGAGGATGTCCTTCGTGGAAAGGACCGGGCCGTTGTTGACGCTAAGCGTCTCCATGTTGGCGAGCAATGAGTTCTCCTTTCATAAAGCCTCCGCATACCATTTTGGACCCGACTGGCGGCGGATGGCACTGGCCGATGCAGGATGCCTTGGAAGTGTTACAAAACACCATGCGGGCGGCCGGGCACGGACAAGTCTTTGGGGCTTCACAAGAAACCGGCCAAAACGGCGGGCAATCCCGCCTCCGTGCCTGTGTCGAGCATAGCCCGGACGGTCGAAAATCGCAATGGTGACAGCGTGGGGAATCTCGCTCCAGCGCTGCCAGCGGTCGAAGCTTGCCATATTGTCGGCACCCATCAGCCACACGAAGCGGGTCAGCGGCATGCGGGCCTTTAATGCCTCGATCGTATCCGCCGTGAAACGGGTGCCGAGGCGTTTCTCGATATCGGTGGCGCGCATGCGGGGCGGGCGGGCAATCCTGCCCGCAGATTTCAGCCGTGCCGGGAATGGGGCCATGTCGCTCGCCGCATCCTTCAGCGGGTTGCCGGGGCTGACCATCAGCCACACTTCGTCAACGCCGAGGCGTGTGAGTGCTGCCTTCGCGATATGGGCGTGACCGTCGTGCGCCGGGTTGAAGCTGCCGCCATAAAGCCCGATGGTGCGACCGCGCGACCGGGCCGCATCACGGTAAAGGGATAAGCCGCCTTTCAAGGACGGACCTGCCCGGTGCCGCGCACCTGGTATTTGAAGCTCGTCAGCTGTTCCAGTCCCACCGGACCGCGTGCATGGATGCGGCCGGTGGCGATGCCAATCTCGGCGCCCATGCCGAACTCGCCGCCATCGGCAAACTGCGTAGAGGCATTGTGCATCACGATGGCACTGTCCACCTGCTTCAGGAATTGTTCGGCGGCGGCGATATCCTCGGTGAGGATGCTTTCGGTATGGCCCGACGACCAGGCGCCGATATGCTCCACAGCACCCGGCACCCCGCCCACAAACTTGGCCGAGATGATAGCGTCCAGATATTCTGTGCGCCAGTCTTCATCCGTTGCCGGTTTCACGCGGGGGTCAAGCGTAACGACTTCCTCGTCGCCGCGCACTTCGCAGCCTGCATCCAGCAGCGCCTTCACAAGGCGCGGTGCGAAATCGCGGGCGCGGCGGTCGATCAGCAGTGTTTCAGCGGCGCCGCAAATGCCGGTGCGGCGCATCTTGGCGTTCAAAAGGATTCTCTCCGCCATGTCGGGGTTGGCGGCACCATCCACATAAACGTGGCAGATGCCTTCAAGGTGCGCGAAGACGGGCACCCGGCTTTCCTTCTGCACACGGTCGACAAGCGAGCGTCCGCCGCGCGGCACGATCACGTCGATATAATCGGACATGCCAAGCATGGCGCCGACGGCGGCCCGGTCGCGCGTCATCACCAGCTGGATGGCATCTTCAGGCAGGCCGGCGTGGCCAAGACCTTCCACGAGCTTGGCGTGAATGGCTTTGGAGCTTTCAAAGCTTTCGCTGCCACCACGCAGGATCACGGCATTCCCGGCCTTCAGGCATAGGGCGCCGGCATCAGCAGTCACATTCGGGCGGCTTTCATAGATCACACCAATCACGCCGAGCGGGGTGCGCACGCGTGCGATATTCAGGCCGTTAGGGCGTGTCCAGCTCGAGGTAACCTGACCAACCGGATCAGGCAGGTGGGCGATGGCCTCCAGCCCCTTGGCGATGCCTTCGATGCGTGCATCATCCAGCTTCAGCCGGTCGATCATCGCAGGTGTCAGGCCCTTGGCTTCAGCGGCGGCGCAGTCGCGGGCGTTGGCAGCTAAAAGGTCTGCCTTGCCTTGCCGGATCAGTTTGGCGGCGGCGATGAGGGCAAGGTTCTTGGCTTCCGTTGGCGCGTCTGCAAGCACGCGTGCGGCGGCACGGGCACGTTTGCCCATGGCCTCCATATCCACGGTGGTTGCAGCGTCAGTCATGGTCGCCTCCTCAAAATCCGGACTAGAATATCACCATATCGTCGCGGTGGACGAGGGCAGAACGCCCCGAGTAGCCAAGGATACTGCTGATTTCCTTGATCTGGCAGCCCTTGATCTTGTCCGCCTCGACGGAACCATAGGCTGCGAGCCCTTGCCCCACCAGATGCTGGTGGCGGTCCAGAAGGGCAATCAACGAGCCGCGATTGAAATTGCCGTCAACGCCGGTCACGCCGGCCGGCAACAGGCTGGCGCCACCCCGGATGGCGGCAACGGCGCCGTCATCCAGATGCGCGAAGCCCTGCGGCGCCATCAGGCCCCGGATCCAGCGCTTGCGGATGGTCAGCGGGTCTTCGCTGGCGATGAAGATCGTGTGGCGTTCACCGTCAATCAGGCGCCCGACCGGGCGTTCGGCCTCGCCCTTGGCGATGATCATCGAACAGCCGCCCGCCATGGCAATCTTGGCGGCGGCAAGCTTGGTGATCATGCCGCCGGTGCCGGCGGTTGTCGCCCCCGGCGGGCCCGCCATCGCGTCGATTGCAGGCGTGATCTTTTCAACGACCGAAACGAAAGGCGCATCGGGGCTCTTCCGCGGGTCGGTTTCATAGAGGCCGTCGATATCCGAAAACAGGATCAGGAGATCGGCACCTGTGAGGTGCGCAACACGCGCTGAAAGGCGGTCGTTATCACCAAAGCGGATTTCGGTCGTCGCTACCGTGTCGTTTTCGTTGATGACAGGGACAATGCCACGATCGAGGAGCGTCTCAAGCGTGTTGCGGGCGTTCAGGTAACTCGGCCGTTCTTCAAGGTCATCAAGGGTGAGGAGGATTTGCCCCACCACAATATCGCGCTTGGCGAACACGTCCTGATAGGCACCGGCGAGGCGGATCTGGCCGACAGCGGCGGCGGCCTGCGCGTCTTCCAGCCGGTCGGGACGCGTGGAATAGCCGATGGCTTCACGCCCCATTGCGATGGCGCCGGAGGATACGAGGATCACCTGGATGCCGCGCGCCTTGAGGGCAGCCACGTCATCGGCCAGCGAGTTCAGCCACGCTTCGCGCACGACGCTGCGGTTGCCATCGATCAGCAAAGCCGAGCCGATTTTCAGGACGATCCGGCGGGTGTCCTTTAGTCTGTCGCTGAATGTGGTCATTTGGCCGTGGCCCCTCGAAATTACGGGGGCACAGCCTAATCAGAGGGGCGACCAGCCGCCAGAGGAATCTTCGTCCTCACCGACTGTTTTTACTGCCTTTTCGCCTTCCTTGGCCGCACGTTCGGCGATCCGGCGGGCGCGGTCATCCGCAACAACTTCCCAAAGGGCCGCGAGCACCTTCTGCACGCCAAAGCCGGTGGCACCCGAAAGCGGGATAACTTCGCAGTCGGTGACCTCGGCCAGCTCGTTCATCTTTTCCTCGATAAACTCTTCCGGGATGGCGTCGCACTTGTTGAGGCCGATGATCATCGGCTTGTCCAGAAGGCCGGCGTCATAAAGGTCCAGTTCTTCCATGATCGTCTCGTACGCACCCTGGATATCATCCTGCGTGGCGTCGATCAGATGCAGGAGAACGCCGCAGCGCTCCACGTGGCCGAGGAAACGGTGGCCAAGGCCCACGCCTTCGCTGGCGCCTTCGATCAGGCCTGGGATATCGGCGAGCACGAACTCGTGGCTCTTGAAGCCGACAACGCCAAGCTGCGGGGCAAGCGTGGTGAAGGGGTAATCGGCGATCTTCGGCTTGGCGGCAGATACGACCGACAGGAAGGTCGACTTGCCGGCGTTCGGCAGGCCCACAAGACCGGCGTCCGCGATCAGCTTCAGGCGCAGCGTAACCCAGCGTTCCTCTCCCGGGTGGCCGGGGGTCGCCTTGCGCGGTGCGCGGTTTGTCGATGTTTTAAAATGGGTGTTGCCAAGGCCGCCGTCGCCGCCTTTGCAAAGCACGATGCGGTCGCCAAGATTGTCGAGGTCGGCAATCAGGAAGTCTTCGTCCTCGTCGAAAATCTGGGTGCCGACGGGTACCTGAAGGATCACATCAGGGGACGAGGCACCGGTACGGTCGCGGCCCGAGCCGTTCTCGCCCTTGCGGGCCTTGAAATGGCGGGCGTAGCGATAGTCGACAAGCGTATTCAGGCCGTCCACGGCCTCGACGATGATATTGCCGCCCTTGCCGCCATCGCCGCCATTGGGGCCGCCATATTCGATGAATTTCTCGCGCCGGAAGGCAACGCAGCCGTTGCCGCCATCGCCGCTTTTCACAAAGATTCGCGCTTGATCGACAAATTTCATGGCGTGGGTTCCATCCGGTACTCGGGGCGCATCGCTCCCGTATCATAAGGAAAGGGGTGGACGTTTGCCCACCCCTTCCGAAACTTCAGGTGCTGCCGAAGCAGCGCGCGCCTCAGGCGTCGGTGCCGTAAACCGAAACGTAGGACTTGCCGCCCGTCGATTTCGAGAACTTCACCTGACCTTCGATCAGCGCGAACAGGGTGTGGTCCTTGCCCATGCCGACGTTGTCGCCCGGATACCATTTGGTACCGCGCTGACGAACGAGGATGTTGCCGGCGAGAACATTTTCACCGCCGAATTTTTTCACGCCCAGACGGCGACCGATAGAGTCGCGGCCGTTACGGGAACTACCACCAGCTTTTTTGTGAGCCATTTGGTTACTCCTTCAATCCCAGCCGCTTATTCAGCTGCAGCTTCTTCGGTTTTCTTTGCGGTCTTCTTGGCGGCAGCGCCAGCGATACCAGTGATGCGCAGAACGGTGATCTCTTGACGATGACCACGCTTGCGGCGGTAGTTCTGGCGGCGCTTCTTTTTGAAGACGATGATCTTCTTGTCTTTCTTCTGCTCAAGAACGGTAGCGGTCACGTTAGCGCCTTTGAGGGTGGGTTCGCCAACCTTCACGCCTTTGTCGTCACCGACCATCAGAACTTCATCGAGGGTGATGGTTGCACCAGCGTCGCCTGCCAGTTTCTCAACCTTGATCACATCGCCCTCGGCAACGCGGTATTGCTTACCGCCCGTCTTTACGACTGCGAACATGTCTGTTCCTTCCATATATCGCCGCAGCAAACCGGGCGGGTCTCGGACCCTGATGGTTGCCGGGATTTCTCCCGGGCGCCCCCGCACTTTGGGCGGTTTCCGCAGGCCTTTTTCAAAGCAAAAGCAGCGGCGGGTACACAAGTGCCCCGTCGCTAACCGGCGGGACTATACGGATAACGCCCCCAAAGTCAAGCGAGAGCGGGGATTATTTGGTGCTTATTTGCGCGCTGTGGCGCTGACAAGCACACCGGCGAGCGTGTAGAGCAGGAGTCCCGCCAGAAAGACATAGCCACCCCATGCCAGCACATCGGCATCGATATGCTCGAAAATGTTGCCGGCATACTGGCGCAGCGGATCGGAAACCGCGTCCTTCAGCTTGTCCATCAGGGCATTGTCTTCCTTGCCCATGTCTCTCAGCATCGGCCACAGAAGCACACCCCACGCAAGCGCGGGGCCGAGGATCGCGAGCGACCGCTTGCGCAGGCGGATAAGTGCGGGCGCCAGGGCCGCAGCCACCAGCAGCACATAAACATCGGGATTGTTGATGTCATAATAGCTGACGGTGCCGACCATGCGGAAATCAAACATGGGTACGAAGCAGCCAAGCACGAGCAGGAACGCGCCGGCGAATGTCAGGGAATCAAGCTTGGTGTTCATGGAAAAGTCCGATCAATGAATTCTGGATCATATGGTTCAAGCCACCAGTTTTAGGCATGGCGGATTGATCGGGCAAGAGCCTGTGAAAAGGGCGGCGGAACTATTCATATGTTCCTGCCGCCCCTGTCTTTTCAGATATGCCTGTTGCGGATCAGTAGATGATGTCCGCGTCGACCACGGTTTCGAGTGTCAGCCCCATCAGGACGATGCTCGTATTGCCGCCAGTGTCGACAGAAAGGGCAGTCGCCCCGTCCACATCGATCTCCTCGGCATTGGCGAGCAGGTCTTCAAGGGTTTCGAAGTCGCGCGTGCTGTTCGAGAGATCGAGTGTGTCAACGCCGATTTCGAAGTCAAGGATCAAGTCGTCACCCGGTGCGCGGGTGACGACGAACAGGTCGGCGCCTTCGCCGCCTACAAGTGTGTCGTCGTCCTTGCCGCCATAGAGCGTGTCGTCGCCCGCACCGCCGTCGACTGAATCATTGCCATCGGATCCATAAAGGCCGTCGTTGCCATCATTTCCCAACAGAATGTCTTCGCCCCAGCTGCCGCCGAGTTGATCGTCGCCGTCGCTGCCGACCAACGTGTCATCGCCCTGTCCACCGTACATTTGGTTGCCGACCGTATCGCCCGCTATGATCTCGTCCAGATCGACCTGGTCGTTGCCGTTCGTATCTGCCCAGCTGCCACCAATCAGCAGATCGTCGCCAAGCGAGCCGAAGACAGCATCATTTCCCCCATTGCCGATGAAGATATCATTCCCGAGGCCGCCGCCGAGGACGTCGTCGCCATCGCTACCGACGAGGGTGTCGTCACCCTTGCCGCCAAACATTTTGTTTTCGGCGGTCTCACTGAAGTCAATTTCATCCATGTCGACCTTTTTGTCGCCATTGGTATCGGTCCAGTTACCCGCAACCAGAAAATCATCACCAAGTCCGGCATATATCTGGTCGAAGCCGGAGCCGGCATTGCTGCCGAAATCGTCACCAACCAAAATGTCGTTGCTGTGACCTCCGTTCAGGATGTCGTCGCCTTCCCCACCGGCATAGATGTCGTTCGATGTTTTGGCACCGGAACCGGAGGCGATCCGGTCATCGCCGGCGCCGCCGAGGACGGTATCGTCGCCGGCGCCACCCCAAAGTTTGTCATCGCCGCCTTGGCCGTCCATGTAATCGTCACCGCCGTTGCCGAGGGCGATCTCGTCAAGATCGGTGCCAGTAAACTCGTCATCGCCCCTGGTGCCTTGAAAATGAAGCTCGTCTCCGTCGTCTTCATCTTCGTCTTCATCATCGAAGTCGAATGCTGCTGCGGTGAGGTCTGCAAGCGTCAGCCCTTCAAGGCGCAGGCTGCGCGTGTCCGAGAAGGTGAAAACGACACCGCCATCGGTGTCGGCGCCGGTTGCCATGAGCGCTTCGAAGCTGGTGATACCGGCAAGGCCATCAAAGTCGATGATGTCGCCCGCTGCGATATTGAAATCGGTGATCACATCATGGCCAGCACCGAACTCGAATTTGTCGGCACCGTCACCACCAGTCAGCGTATCGTCGCCACTCTGGCCCTCGAGTGTGTCGTTGCTGCCGAGCGCCGAAATCACGTCGTGGCCATCACCACCTTCAATCTTTTCGTTCGCGGCCGTGCCGGCAAGGGTGTCGTCGCCGCTCGTGCCTTCGATGTCTGCCATCATCTGTCTCCGATAAATTGATACTGACGCCTCCATGCGAAACTGCCATTCGTCGGAAGTGTCCCGTGTGGGGATGACGATCCGGCGGCGGCAGTTAATGAAAGGTTAAGGAGTCAATTCGGCAGAAATTAGGCTCAAGTACCAATTTTTGACCGGGCTGCAGAATTTATTTGCAGAGGCGCGCCTTGGCGGCGGCATATTCGTCGGCGAGTCGGTCGACAAGTGCGGCCGCCGGGACGGTGGCCTTCACCGCGCCGATCCCTTGGCCGCAGCCCCAGATATCGCGCCATGCTTTCGATTTCGAGCCGCCGCCGGAGCCGAAGGCCATCGCCGAAGGGTCGCTTTCGGGCAGGTTTTCGGGGTCCATGCCGGCTTTCACGATCGAGGGCTTCAGATAGTTGCCATGCACGCCGGTGAAGAGGTTGGTATAGACGATATCGTCCGCCATGCTGTCGACGATCATCTGCTTGTAGGCCGGGTCGGCGTTGGCTTCATCGGTTGCGATGAAGGCTGAGCCGATATAGCCGAAATCGGCGCCCATGGCCTCGGCGGCAAGCACGGCACCACCCGTGGCGATGGAGCCAGAAAGGGCAAGGGGGCCGTCGAACCATTCGCGGATTTCCTGAATGAGTGCGAAGGGCGACAGGGTGCCTGCGTGGCCGCCTGCACCCGATGCCACGGCGATCAGGCCATCAGCGCCTTTCTCGATGGCTTTTTTGGCGAAGCGGTTGTTGATGATGTCATGCAGCACGATGCCGCCATAGCTGTGGATCGCTTCATTCACATCTTCACGGGCGCCGAGCGAGGTGATGATAACGGGCACCTTGTATTTCACGCATAGTTCCACGTCTTCCATCAGCCGGTCGTTCGTCTTGTGGACGATCTGGTTGACCGCGAAGGGTGCCGAGGGACGGTCGGGGTTTTTCTCGTCCCATTCGCCAAGCTCATCCTCGATCCGTTTCAGCCAGTCCTCGAGCACCGGCTGCGGGCGCGCGTTGAGGGCAGGGAAGGAGCCGATCACACCGGCCTTGCATTGGGCGATCACCAGTTCGGGCCCCGACACGATGAACATGGGCGAGGCAATGACAGGCAGCCGCATCCGGCTTTTCAGTTTCTCGGCAATCGACATTTATCAAACTCCCCTGACCAGTAATTGCCACGAGGCTAGTTTGGGGCGGGGCAGGCGGCAAGTCCAAAAAAGAGGGGCGGTGCCGGCCGTGCGCCGAAACCGCCCTCAAGGTTGGGGTTTTTAATAGAAAGGAAAGCGGTCAGCTTGCTTTCGGCAGGCAAACCAGGATTTCGGAGCGGACGCTCCGGACCGATACAATCTGCCGCATCTTGTTGGCGAGATTGGTGGCGGTATCGTCGGCAACATCATGGGTATCCAGCTGGATATATTGCTGGCCGTCCTCGCTCATGCGCGCCATCAGGCTGTCGCAGGGCACGCCCTTGACGTTGAAAATCTCGAGAATGCGCGCCAGCGTCGAGGGCTCATATTCGGCCTGCACCGAAAACCGGGCGCGGGTGTTGCTCGTGAAAACCATGACTATCTCCTTCTCTGGCTCGCTGCCGCCCTCGGGCTCTCCCGGGGCGCTTCTCGTCATGGCCGGGATCATAAGCACATTTGTGGTGGAAAAGGTCCCTGAATGAGGCGATAATCGGCCGTCTTGTGAGAAATTGTCTCGGTAAGTATTCATATATGAGAAATATGTGTCATGACGCTTGATGCCCTCGATACCCGCATCCTGACAGCCCTGCAGGAAGATTCGCGGATCCCCCTGAATGATCTGGCCGAAAAGGTGGCTTCCTCGCGCTCGGCCGTGTGGCGGCGCATCCAGAAGCTGGAGGCCGACGGGGTGATCAAGAACTATACAGTGATCCTCGACCCCGAGAAGGTGGGGCTCGGCGTCATGGTATTCGCGAGCGTCAAGATGCAGGCGCATAGTCGCGATAGCCTGCCGCACTTTCTCGAGAAGGTTCGCGAGTTTCCGGAAGTGATCGAATGCCACACCCTGATGGGCGACATTGATTTCCTCATCAAGATCCGGGTGAAGGATGTGACGGCCTATGAAACCTTTTTCTGGACCAAGCTCAGCCAGATTGACGGCGTGCGCGAGATCAGCTCCTCGATCGCGCTGACGGCGGTGAAGAACACGACAATGCTGGCGCTGACGCCTGCTGGCTGACGTTCATCCTAAAGGTCGCTCGCCGCCAGCCGCACCGCGAAGGCGCCAAGGATGGTGCCGGTGATATAGCGCAGCGCCGCCTTCACGCGACGGGTTGCGGCGATTTTGGCGGCGGAACGTGCGACGACGATGGCGACGGTGGCGTTCACCGCGGTGCCGGAAAGATTGAACAGCAGGCCGAGCGTCATGGTCATCAGCGCCGGGTGTGCAGCCTCATGCGGCACGAACTGCGGGATGAAGGCGAGGAAGAAAAGCCCGACCTTTGGATTGAGGAGATTGACCATCAGCCCTTGCAGGAACGGATTGCCCTTGCGTACGGGGGCGGCTTCCTTGGCGGCCTCTGCCGTTTCCGTTTTCTTCGCCGGCCTCAGCATCTGAAAGGCCATGAAGCCAAGATAAAGCGCCCCGGCGATCTTGAGGACGGTGAGCGCGCCCGGCAGGGTGGCGAGAAGCGCCGTGATCCCGAAGGTCGCGAGCCCTGCGTGCACCAGACAGCCGGTGGCGACGCCGAAGGCGGCCATCAGCCCCGCTTTCATGCCGCTGCGGCCGGAGGTTGTCGCCACGAAGGTCATGTCCGGGCCCGGCGTGACCGACAGCGCGAAAACGGCCAGCATGAAAGGGATCAGGATACTCGTTTCGGGCAACATGGCGGGGGCTCCTCGGGGGCTTTGGTGGGGCGAGCCTCGCAGAGCCTGAAGGGCGCTTCAAGCAAGGAAAAGCATGGCGTCAAAAAAGCGCATTTTTCCTCTTGCGGCACCCCCTTTGTTGCTATAGGTTCCGCCCCCGTCGCCAACCCCATGGGCGACAGCTCAAGCGAGGCGCGGAGAGGTGCCAGAGTGGTTGAATGGGGCGGTCTCGAAAACCGTTAAACCCGCAAGGGTTTCGAGGGTTCGAATCCCTCTCTCTCCGCCAGCTTGACCCATCCCCTATAAGGATAGTCTTTTTGGATGACAGATGCTGGTCTGTCTTAGCGGCCATTATGCATGACAATATGCAGTTGGGGCCGGCTGAGGGCGCATGGTCGGATGCGGCGATAGCCTAACACCTGCGAGGACTCATCGGTCATTTGCTCAGTTGGCTGCAACAGAATGTCAGGGCCTTTTGATTGTTCGGCAGGCTACCCGACGAATTGCGGATTCTACGAATTCGGGAACATGTATACTGAATTCTTCAGCGCCGGCCCAAAGGTGCAATGATATTGCATATTCCAGGTTGCTTTGTAAAACTTCCGGATGACATTTTGGGCTATTCTGCTTCGGCTTTAACAACAGGTTATGGGTGTTTCATGGCAATCGTCTCCACGCGACCGCAGCATTCAGACCCCGACTTTTTGTATATTGACGCGTTTTCGACAAACGCTGTTTGGGGTACGCCGGGGCAGCCCCTGACGATCACTTTCTCCTTCCCCCAGTCATCGGAGGCATATGATGGCGACGCGCGGCCCGGTGGAGGCTGGGTGGGGGCGGAGGCCCTGTTCGCGGGGTTTGTTGCGCTGGACTATAGCGAACAGGAAGTGGTGCGCGCGATCCTCAAGCTGTATTCTGATGTTGCGAATATCACTTTCGTCGAGCTCAGGGGAGATGAGGTTGCAGATGCAATCATCCGTTTCTCGGCCTCCCGCGCACTGCCTGACTCGATAGGGGCTTATGCCAATTATCCAGGAACCTCACCCGAGGCGGGAGATATCTGGCTTCATTCGGATACGTTGAGCTCGATGCAGCCCGGGCAATATGGGTGGAATACAATAATTCACGAATTAGGCCATGCCTTGCTTGGCCTTGATCATTTTCCTAATGACTTGATCACGCCGGTTAGTACCTCGAGGATGTTTTCCGGCGATGGCTTGGCTGACGCTGCAACGCCTCTCACGCTGGATATCCTGGTAGCCCAGGAGCTATATGGTGCGAACCACGAGACCCGAACCGGCGACGACATCTATTCGCTGCAGTCCTTCAATGGCAGGCTCCATGGGTTCATTCCCGATTTTGACGACTCTCCAGGCATTTTTGCCATATGGGATGGGGGCGGGAATGACACGATTGACTTCACGACCAATCCCGCGTCCGTTGTAATCGACTTGCGGGAAGGCGGTGTGAGCTATTCGCTCGGCGAATTTATCACGGGCAGCTATGCGGCTGATGCGCAGGGGCAGTGGTCGTTTGTGCACGCTCCAGATTACAACGCCGGTCCGAGCCTTGCGATCGCCCATGGTGCCGTTATTGAGAATGCCTACGGCAGCATCGCTCACGATTTCATCATTGGCAATGATTCCGGCAATTTTCTGTATGGCAATTGGGGCGACGATACGCTCAAGGGCGGGGCTGGCGTCGACACAGTTTATTACAAGGGGAGCGCTGCCGACTATCTGATCCAGCAGATACACAATGATTATCTCGTTACCCACAAAGCCTATGGCGACCAGGATCTGATTCACGGCGATAACGAAAAGATCCAGTTTGGCAACGGAGGTGCCAAAACGTTCGAGCAAGCGTTAACGGATCAGGGCAGTCAGGGTGGGTCAGCATCCAAAGCGGCTCACGATCATTTCATCTATCATTCGTCGGAAACGCTGCGTATTCCAATCGCGGATTTCCTGAAGAACGACGTGCTGCCAGGCACATCAGGTGGCAAGATCACTGGCGTCGGTTCGGCGACAAGCGGTGTTGCAGCAATGATCGACGGTGATGACATCGTCGTCAGCTTGCCTGGTCTACAACTTGACAAGCTGGACTTGACCTACACGTTCAAGGCCGCGAGCGGGCAAACGTCCAGTACAACCGCGACTGTATATCTGTCGGATGGCAAGGCGAGCGTCTCCCTTCCGGATGGGGACTATCGCGATTTTTCGTCCTTTGTGCCCGTGTTTCCAGAGGGCAGCCTTGAATCCGTCGCGGTATCAAACGGGGGGCAGTATGTCCTCATGAAGCTCAAAGCCGACCTTCTTGGCAACGGCTTTGTCCTTGTCGATACAATTGCCGGGACAGAGATCCTCTTGCCAACACCGCAGGAAACCGGCCAGCATTCCAGCTTCTACAATTGGGCCGTCATGTCGCAAGACGGTGCTTATGTCGCCCTGTATTACAGCGCGGCTTTTGAGTACAAATCTGAAAACGTGATCGTTTTCGATACGCAGGCAGGTACGTACAAGGAGCTTGATTATCGCATTCAATCGAGTAGCGACACTCTTCGCTTTTCACCCGATGGTGTACATCTGATCAACAACAGGGGGACGGCGATCAATGTCGAAACCGGCGCCAAGTCGTACCTTCTGCAAGGAGTGGTTGACCAGGGAGACGTCCAGGAATTGCTGGCGGTCACGCCGGATCACCGATTTGCTGTGATTGAGGTTGCCAGGGACTTGGCTGGCGGGGACAAAAATGGTCAGGCGGACATCTATCTGGTCGACCTCGGTAGTCAAACGATAGAACCGCTGCAATTTGACGGACAGAGCCTTGCAACGGCGAGATTCGGCTTCGCATATAAAAATGTGTCGATCAGCGACGATGGCGCAACAATTGCTATTCAGACTGCCACAAAGATTGACCCTTCAGATGTCAACAATGTCGATGATATCTATCTGTATGATGTTGCGTCAGGTGACTTCGCCCTCGTTTCTTCAGGTGTTGAGCGAAACAATCCCGTGGGGGCCATGCCGATCCTGTCCGGTGACGGCAGCTTCCTGACCTATGTCCAAACCCCGGCGTTCGAGGATGTATGGGGCGGGACGCTGATTGATCTCGCCACCGGGGAAAGGGTTTCGATTGGCAATGGTGCGATCATGTCGGCCGATGGCTCTCATGTCCTGAGCTGGGAAATCGAGACCTCACAACAGCGGTATAGTGCGGATGCTGAAACGCCCTATCTTTCCGCCAACCCTTTCCTGAGCGGCAACGAAACGCCTTACACGCGTGACGATTACTTCCCGAACCACAAAGGGGGGGCGGTTTCGATTCCGTTCAGTGAGTTGTTAAAGAATGATGGCGATCCCGATGGGGCATCCCTGTCGATTTTGTCGGTTTCGGGCGAAAAAGCAGGATCGGCAAAGGTTCTCGGAAATGCCGTAGAGTTCACCTTCGCGCCTGGTGGCAATGGCTATGGTGCCTTTAGTTACATCGTATCGGATGGGCAGGGAGGGTTCGCCGAAGGCACGGCTTATTTGGGACGGTCTGAGGGCAAGTACTATCTTTTCAGCACCGAGAGCCCGAGTATCAGCCTGTTTGAGCATGAAGGGTTCGGATATGCGAGCGCCGCAAACGAAGATATCGACGTCAGGGGCGCGCCTTATAATCCTGACCCGTTTAAAGTGGATCAACCTTTTACGCGAGATGTGGTCTATGACAAGCACGGGTGGCACGACTATCAGCAGTCGAACGCCGGATACTTCATGTTCCGGTTATTTGACCAGCCCGATGCCTATATCCCGCCCGATCTGCGCGGCAGCCCGTCCTATCTCGGCTATCAATATGATCTGGACGTGGAGTTCAACAGCAATCTGGGGCTGAACATTCGAACCTTCCGTGGCGGGAACGGTGCGGATCAATTTATCGCCCTTGAGCAAATTGGCACATTTGTACTCAATGGAAACGGCGGCGATGACCTGCTGGCCGGTTCTCAGGGTGCGATACAATATTATTACGGCGGGGCTGGCAACGATACCATTTACGGCGGTGGCGGTGATGACTTCATAGAGGGCGGGGCTGGCGCTGATCAGATTATCGGTGGACAGAATAGTGTGCATGGGGCTGGGTTGGGCGGTAAAGACACCGCCAGTTATTCGACCTCACCTGCCGGGGTTTCCATCAATCTCTCCACTGGGGCTGCAGCAGGCGGCGATGCTGCAGGGGACTATCTTTTGTTCGTCAACAGCCTGATTGGTTCCCGTTTTTCTGACAGGCTGTCGGGCACTCGCGGGGCAAACTCCCTTGAGGGAAATGCTGGGGATGACCAGTTGTACGGGCTGGCGGGTGACGACCTTCTCAATGGGGGGGAGGGCAACGATCAGATTGTAGGTGGCGCAGGCAAGGACCGTGTTTCGGCCGGGCCGGGAAACGACACCGTCTGGGCAGGTGCGGATGACCGCGGCCAAGACGTGATTTTCGGGGGAGCGGGCAATGATACGTTAGGCGGCGGTGCAGGTGATGACCGGTTGCAGGGCGGCGCCGGTGCGGATGTTGTTTATGGCGGTGCGGGCGATGACAAGATCTGGGGCGCTATCGAGGGGGGCAACGATGCTGCACCCGACATTCTTTGGGCAGGGGGTGGTCGCGATACACTTTATGGCTCGGACGGAGCAGACACACTTGGCGGCGGTCTGGGGGGCGACAGGATAACTGCTGGTGCCGGAGACGACAAAGTCTATGGAGGCGACGGCAACGACCATCTGGATGGCAATGACGGGCACGATGTGCTCTTCAATGGGGCGGGGGACGATACCCTCATTGGCGGGGCTGGCAATGACACACTGTGGGGCGGCCCGGGAGACGACCAGCTGACCGGCGGGGCTGGAATCGATTACTTTGGCTTCGTGAAGGGGTCTGGCGCGGACACCATTAAAGATTTTGAATTCGGTGTCGATAGTCTGGATCTCGCTGCTTTCGGCATTATAACCACAGCGACCCTTGAGGCTGCCAGCCATGCTACGGGCGACGGGATTCGTATCGACCTCGCAGGTGGTGATCGCCTCTTTATCGAGGGAGGCGATCTGACCAAAATCGGTCTGGTCACGCTTGAAACGTAAGGCCTGCTTTGCCTTGCCTTTGAAGCATCGTGACCACGCGCAGAGCGTGCCCGAACACACCCCGGCGGTACTTCCGGGCGCCTTCTTCAGTCCTGTTTCTCGATGATCTCGCCGGTATCAAGGATAGGCGAGGCGTCGAGGTCTTCGGCGTCCATCATGGCGGCGATGCGCTGCAGGGCGCTGACGAGCATGGTGCGTTCCCATTCGTCAAGGCGGCGGTAGCGGCGCAGGAAGCCGGCTTGTAAAAGCTCCGGCGCTTCTTCCAGCCGTTTCTGGCCTTCGGCAGTTAGGCAGGCATAGACAACGCGGCGGTCATCCTCGCTGCGTTCGCGGCGGATGAGGTCGCCCTTTTCCAGACGTTCGAGGATTGTCGTCACCGTCGGCTGGCTGAGCGCCACTTCACGGGCGACATTGGACGGCGCTGCCTTGCCGATCTTGCGGATGGCCTGCATCACGACAAGCTGCGGCGCGGTAAGGCCCGTGGCTTTCATCAGCTGCTTCGATTGCAGGTCCACCGCGCGCATGATGCGGCGGATTGAGATCAGGATGTCGTCATAATCGCTCATTGCCCCATCTAGCCGAAAGGGCGGGCCGGAGGCAATGGCGGCGTCACGTTGCCTTGTCATCGGCAATGAGATCGATCAGGCAATCAAGCAGGACATTGGCGCCTTTTTCCACATCGCCCCAATGGGTCCATTCGTCGGGGGCATGGCTGACCCCACCGACACTCGGCACAAAGATGAGTCCGGCATCGGTGACACGGGCGAGGAACTGCACATCATGTCCGGCGCCTGAGGGCATCTTGATGTGGCTGTACCCACGGGCCTTGGTCTTCCTGTCGATAAGGTCGACGATGGCGGGGGTGCAGGCTTGCGGCTCCAGCCAGCTCATCTGTTCATATTCAAACATCAGCCGGTGGCGGCGTGCGATGGCGGAAAGGACGCGGCGGCAGGCGGCGGCGAGCGCCTTCATCACCTCGGGGTCGAGGTCCCGGCCGACGATGGTGAAATCCACCTCACCCGGCACCGTGTGTGCAAAACCGGGTTTGAGCTGCACATAGCCGATGGTAATGCGCGACTTGTCGGTGCCGTCCTCTTCGATGATGCGGTTGATCTCGTGCGCGAAGTCGGCAAGGCCCTGGAAGGCGTCGCTGCGGAGTTTCATGGGGGCCGTACCTGCATGGTCCGCCTTGCCAATCAGCCGGACCATCCATTTGAACACGCCCGATATCCCCTCGACGACGCCGATCGTTTTGCCTTCAGCTTCCAGCACCGGCCCCTGTTCGACATGAAGCTCGAGATAGGCTTTCAGGCTTTCGGGGTCACGTCGCGCATGAAGGGCGGCGCGGTGATCGAGGCCCTGGGCGGCCATGGCGTCCTTGAGGCTGTTGCCTTTCGAATCCTTCGCCGATTCCAGCCAGTCGAGCGTGACGCAGCCGGCCAGGGCCTGCGCGCCGAGCATGCCGCCGAAGCGACCTTCTTCCTCGCTTGTTGCGACAAGCTCGATGGCGCAATTGAGGGGGATGCCTTCTTCCTGCACCACACGGATGCATTCGAGTCCGGCGATGACGCCGAGCGTGCCATCGAAGATGCCGCCGGCGGGCACGGAATCGAGGTGCGAGCCAATCATCACGGCGGGCGCATCCTCGGGGCCGATGCGACCGACCACGTTGCCGGCGCCGTCCAGCCGGGCGATCATGCCGGCATCTTCCATGCGCGTCATCAGCCAGCGACGGGCTTCCATGTCGGCATCCGAGAAGCCCTGACGGTATACCCCCCGGTCCTGTTCGTTGAAGCCGATCTTTGCAAGGGTCATCAGGTCATTTTCGATGCGGTCGATTGAAACGGCTGGCATGGCTGTCCGTCCTTTCTGTTCAGGCCCCTCGTGCCGGACTCTGCCGGAGCAGGCGGCCTATTTCCAGAACAAATATTTTGAAAACGAAGTATATTTGTGTATGATGCTGGCTCGCACGCAGCGCCATGGGGAGGACTTATGGCGCTGTTTTCGCCTGATAGCAGGGAAATGGAAAGCGAGCTTTCAAAGTCCAATGTTGTTTAGAATTCTTATGCTAATGACCGTTTTCACGGCATCGGCGCCGCTGGCCTTTGGTCAGACGTTGACGCTGGCGGATGACGGCAGGAGCGCTGGCTATGCGACTCTCGCGTGGGCGGCGGTCGATGGTAACTCCTTCCTTCTCGAAGAATATGAAGGGGATGAATGGCACACTATCTATGAAGGCGGTGACCGGGCGACGACCCTGAGCGGCCTCGTGGATGGCTCCTACCGTTTCCGGCTCAGTGCCGATGGTGGTGCGCCGGGGCCGGAATTTGACCTGACGGTGGCCCACCACCCGCTTTCGCGGGCCTTCGGCTTCTTCGGGGCAGGTGCCGTGATGCTGGCTGTGCTCATTGTGCTGCTTGTTGTCGGTGCGCGGCGGCATGAAGGCGACGAAGGAGAGCCCTCATGAATGCCAATGCGGTGCTCCCCGCCCACGACGCCTGGATCATCATCGGTGCCTTTTCGGTGCTATGGGTGCTGATCGGCTGGTGGCTCGGGCGGAACAACAATTCGCTTGAAGATTACATGCTCGCCGGCCGCAAGGTCGGGATGGGCTTTGCCGTCGCAACCGCGATGGCCACGTGGGTGACATCGAACACCACCATGACCGCGCCGCAGTTGACCTATCAGCTCGGGATATGGGGCATGGTCGGCTATTCGCTCGGCGCTGTCGGACTGCTGTTGTTCGCGCCGCTCGCCCGGCGCATCCGCACGCTGATGCCGCAAGGCTATACGAGCGGCGATTTCATCCGCTTGCGTTATGGCCGTACCGCATGGCGCGTGTTTCTGGCGATTTCCTTCTTCTACAGCCTTGGCTGGCTGATCAGTCTTGGCATGGCGGGCGGGCTCTTGATCAACGCGCTGTCCGGCATTCCCTATGCTTACGGGATGACGGTGATCGTGGCGATCTGCACGCTTTATACCGTGTTCGGCGGCCTGAAGGCGGTGATCGGCACCGACTTCATCCAGACAATCCTGATCCTTGTGGGCGTCGTCGCCCTTGGTGTGCTGGTGGTCGACAAGGTCGGGTTCGATACGATCCACGCCACCCTTTCCGAAGAGCGGCCGGAGCTTCTGAACATGCTGCTGCCGGCATCGATCATGTTCCTGTTCAATAACCTGTTCTTCGGGGTGGGGGAGATTTTCCATTCGAACGTCTGGTGGTCGCGCGCCTTTGCGTTTGCGCCGGGCGTGGGCTTCCGGGCTTACCTCACTGCCGGTGTCTTCTGGCTGCCGATCCCGATTGTGGCCGGGCTCATCGCCCTTGCGGCTCCGGCGCTTGGCATCAATGTGCCGTCGCCCGACATGGTGGCGCCGCTTGTCGCCGGCAAACTGTTCGGCCTGTTCGGCGGTATCCTTGTGTTTGTTGTGGTGTTCGCAGCGCTTGCCTCGAGCCTCGATAGCGTTCTTGCGGCCACCAGTGACCTGATCGTCAAGGATATCTACAAGGGCCATATCCGTCCGGCCGCTTCTGACAGGGAACTCAGGACAGCAGCGGTCTGGATCATCCTCGGGCTTGGGGCGATGACATGGGCGCTCAGCCTGATGCGGCTGGCGACACTCGGGTCGCTCCTGCATTTCACAGGTGCCTTTGTGGCGAGCACGATCTGGCCGATCGCTGTCGGCCTTCTCTACAAGCGCGGCAACGGCGTGCATGCCACTGCTGCCATGGTGCTCGGGTCCGCCGGTGGCCTTGCCGCCTATTTCACCATTGGTTTCTATGTCGCGGCGCTTGTGTCCGCCGGCATTTCGATGGCCGTGATGGCACTTGCCTTCCTCCAGCGGCCTTCCTTCGACTGGGCAAACCTGACGGCTGCCCGCCAAAGCTCCACAGGAGACATGTCATGATTTCCGCTTCGACCCTCGCATCCCTCGTGATGCCTGCCCTTGTGATGACGGCAATTGCGCCCGCGGTGCTTGTCACCCTTGTCTGGCGCGACGTGAAGGAGAACAAGCTATGGTAAGGGCAGAAGCAGCAATCTTCGAAGGTGCCGCCTCGTTCGAGCCGACGCGGCCGGACGTATATGGTGATGCCCACCCGCGCGACCTGCTGCGGGCGATCCATGAGGAGCATGATTATCTGCGTGCACTGGCGCACAGCCATATCGCGTCTGCTGCGCAGTTCGAACGCCCGCTCCTGATGCAGCTGTTCCGCCTCGCCGCGAAATACGAGGCCAACCCGGAACGCTACGGCACGCCCCTGAAACCACTGGCGGGCAAGCTGCTGATCAGCGCTTTCTACGAGCCCTCTACGCGCACACGGCTTTCGTTTGAAAGCGCGTGGCACAGGCTTGGCGGTGACATCATGTCGATCACCGACCGCTCGACGACCGGCATCGCCAAGGGTGAAAGCCTTTCCGATGTGGCCGAGATGTTCAACAATTACGGCGACTGCGTTGTCCTGCGTGACAGCCGGGCTGAATCCGTGATGGAAATGATGAACTCGCTGCGCATCCCGATTATCAATGCGGGCAATGGCTGCGACGAGCATCCGACACAGGCGCTGGCCGATCTTTATGCCATCATGAAATGGCGTCCGGACCTCTTGGCTGACAAGCCGGAAAACCCGATCCGCATCGGTATCATCGGTGTGCCGGACCGGATGCGCACGGTCCGCAGCCTGCTGACGCTCCTCAGCCGCTTCTCCGATGCGATCGAGGAAGTGGTCGTGATCCACGACGGCAAGCTGGACCCGCTTTTTGCGCCTGAACAGCGCGAAAACCTGATGCGGGACGGGCTGAAAATCAGCGAAACGACGGATCTCAACGAGATCCTTCCGACCCTTGATGTCGTTTATATCAATGCCATCGCGTGGGTGAAGGACAGCTTCGAGGTGATGGGCGAGGAATTGAGGCTTGATGCCAATTCGCCGCTCAAGTCCAGCGCGATTGTGCTGCATCCACTGGCGCGCGGGCCGGAGCTTTGCACCTCGCTCGATAACACGGCCCACAATTGGTACTTCGCGCAGGCGCGCGGCGCCGTGTTCATCCGCATGGCGCTGCTCACATGCATGGTGCAGCGCACCGAAATGGTCATGGACATTGTCTGAGCGCCTGTCCAACCCCTGAATCACACGGAATAACAACAAGAAAGGTCTCCCATGTGCGGCATTGCCGGTATTTTCCACCGAGAGCCTGAAAAACCTGTCGATCCCCAGTTGCTTGCCAATATGGCAGCGATCCAGTATCACCGCGGCCCTGATGGTTTCGGTGTTGAAACGATGAATGGCAAGGGTGTGGGCTTTTCCCATGCCCGGCTTTCGATCATTGACCTGAACCAGAACCGGGGCCGGCAGCCTTTCAAGAGTGCCGACGGATCGCTTCTCCTTGCCCATAATGGCGAGT
Organism: Pseudokordiimonas caeni; assembly: GCF_026719705.1. Classification (GTDB taxonomy): domain Bacteria; phylum Pseudomonadota; class Alphaproteobacteria; order Sphingomonadales; family Kordiimonadaceae; genus Gimibacter; species Gimibacter caeni. The sequence continues at coordinate 314,359 of NZ_JAPPRR010000003.1, forward strand.
TTTACGATTATCAGCGCATTCGTACCGACCTGACGAGCCGGGGTGCCCGCTTCCGCACCAAATCGGACAGCGAGATCATCCTGCACCTGTTCCCGCGCTTCGGGCTTGATGAAACCTTGCGCCGCCTTCGCGGCGAATTTGCCTTCGCGCTTTATGACGCCAAGGAAGATGCATTGCATCTGGTGCGCGACCGGTTCGGTATCAAACCGCTTTATTATCATGCAAGTGACGAGGGCGTTGTCTTCGGGTCTGAGATCAAGGTGGTGATGGCGCACCCGGCGGTGCCGCGCATGTTCAATAATGAAGGCCTCCTGCACCAGCTGATGCAGGTGATGGTGCCGGGCACCACGGCCTATGAAGGCATTACGCAGGTGAAGCCGGGCCATGTGGTGACCTTCCGCCGGCAGGGGCTGGGGTACGAGATTGTCGACCGGCCCTACTGGGATTTTGAATTCCCCGACGCGAGCTTCCATCAGGGCCTGAAAAGCGAAGAGGAAAGCATCGAAACCGTCCGCGAGGGGCTGACCGAAGCGGTTCGCCTGCGGCTTGAGGCCGATGTGCCGGTCGGTTGCTATCTGTCGGGCGGGGTCGACAGTTGTTCGATCCTCGGGCTATCCGCCGCGATGCGCCAGCAGCCGGTGAAGGCCTTCACCATCGGCTTCATGGACGCAGCTTACGATGAAACGCCGATTGCCAAGGAAATGGCGGCGGCCACGGGTGCCGATCACGATATCCTGCGGCTGGATGGCAGCGCGCTTTACGGCCATTTTGAGGAAACGATCTGGCACACCGAGCGCACGGTCTATAACACGCTCGCCGTCGCCAAGTTCCTGATGAGCCGCCACGTGCGCAACGCCGGCTACAAGGTGGTGGTCACCGGCGAGGGCTCGGACGAGCTGTTTGCGGGCTACCCCTCGTTCCGGCGTGATCTGTTCCTGCATGGGCTCGACGACCTGCCGGAAGCCGAGCGCCAGCGCTGGCAGGCCATGCTCGGGGAGAGCAACAAGCTCTTCAAGGGCGCGATGCTGGCGGATGATGCGCTCGATGATCCGTTCCTTACTGACAGGATCGGCTTCACGCCTTCTTGCCTGCAGCCGTGGCTCGCCTGCGAGGAGACGGCGCGGGGCGTGCTCAACCGCGACCGGGTCGGCCTTCTTGCCGACTATAAGCCCGGCCTCGCGATTGCCGAACGGCTGGACCGCGCCAAGCTCGATGGCCGTCACCCGCTCGACCGGGCGCAATATGTCTGGTCGAAGACGATGCTTGAAGGCCAGATCCTCACCTGGGGTGGCGACCGGGTCGACATGGCGAACTCGATGGAGGCGCGCCCCGCCTTCCTCGATCATCATCTGGCCGAGGCCGCAACGCGCATTCCGCCGCTCCACCGGATCAAGGACCGGCGCGAGAAATATGTGCTGAAGGAAGCGATGAAGGGCCTCTTGCCGAAAACGCTCTATGAGCGCGAGAAGTTCGCCTTCATGGCGCCGCCCGCCACCACCAACAAGGACAAGTGGTCCGCGATGATGGAACTCGCGCAGGATCACCTGAATGATCAGGCGATCCTCGATAGCGGCCTTCTGGACGCGGCTGGCGTGCGCCGCCTCCTCAATGAGGCCCAATCCGAAGACACAAGCCGGGCGCGGCTTGTGCAGCTTGATGCCATGCTCAATCACATGATGGGCGTCCAGATCCTCTACAAGAAGCTGATCGCGACCGACATACCGGCGCTGGCCGCGGAACGTGCCCGCTCGCTCGGCTGGATCGTCAAGGAACCCGCCGTGGCCTGATCTCTCTTCTGGATCATCCCCTGAAATGCAAACCGGCCGCCCTGAGTGTCTCAGGGCGGCCGGTTCTTCTCCAGCGGAGGCTGAAACCGCTTAGAAGGTTTTCTTCACATTCACGCCCCAGGTGCGCGGTGCATTCGGATAGCCGCTGTAGCTGCCATCCTGGGCAACCGTCGGGAAGGACGAAATCAGCGCTTCGTCATTCGTCAGGTTACGCGCCCACAACATGACCTCGAGGCCAAGTTCCTCGTTGGTCACGCCGATGCTGGCGTTGATCTGGTTGGTGCCGTAGGTGGCAACTTCCGGCGGGGTCGTCTCGGTCAGGTGCGTGTCGCTGACATAATAGTATTCGACGCGCATGAAGCCTTCCATCGTGTCCGTGATCGGACGGGTGATGGTGGCCGAAGTCGAGAAGGTCCATTCCGGGATACCGGCCGGCGTGTCGCCGGTCAGGTCACGGAAGTTCGGACGGCGACCGGTCGCCGGGTCAACCGGACAGCGGACGGTGTCGTAGGATACGCAGGCGGCACCGGGGAAGCTGTCGTAGGTAGGATCAAGGTAGGTGACAGCACCCGTCAGAGCGATCCAGTCAACCGGGAAGTACGAGGCATCAACCTCGACACCCTTCGTCGACTGCTTGCCGGCGTTCACAAGGCTGTAGCCGAGGCCGGTGAAGGCGTTCGACTGGAAGCCCTTGATCTGCTGGTCGAAGAGGGCAACGTTGATGAAGCCGCGTTCGAACCGGGCTTTCGCGCCGATTTCGATCACAGTCACATCTTCTGGGCCAGCCGAGCGGCCAACGCCGTTCGCATCGGCCGGACGGCTGTCGGACGACAGGTTGTAGGCGCCGGCTTTCCAGCCCTTGGCGTAGCTGACGTAGGTGTTCACATCGCCGATGTCGTAGGAAACGCGGGCCGCATAGGTGACCTTGTCGCCCTTGAGGATGCCGTCTTCATCCGAGTTCGGGAAGTTGACGGGCGCGTGGTTCTGCGTGTTGCCATAGAAGAACTGCAGCGCGCCAAGTCCGCCATAGATGTTACCCGGCAGGCCGAGGAACGGGAATTCAGGCACGGCTTGCAGGTTGACCGACGAGAACGGGTCGTTCAGCACCACATCCGACACGACTTCCTTGCGGTCGTTGAGGTAGGCAAGGCCGCCGGTGAAGGTCAGGCGCTCGGTGATTTCATAATCGAACTGGCCGAACAGCGAATAGGAACGCTGGTCCATGTCGTAGAAATCGTGGATGCCGTCGCCTTCCTGGAAGTATGTCGCACCCGGCACAACACCCGGATTCACGAGGCTTTGCAGGAATTCGAGTGCGAAGATGTTCGAACGACCATTGAGCGCAGCCGCAAGCGGCGGCGGCAGGGCGCCGAGCAGCGTTGCCGGAACCTGACCCGAGAGGCCATCAGCGAAGGCACGGATGTCCGAGCCATAGGTGATGTCGCGGCCGGTGTTGATCTTCTCATCCTGATAGAAGGCACCAAGCAGCCAGGTCAGCGGGCCGTCGCCCGTGGAGGTCAGGCGCAGTTCCTGGGTGAAGGTCTTGATATCGTTCTGGGTGGCGTTCTCGGAAATCGAGGCGCCGGTGAAGTCGATATCCTGGTTCGAGGCGTTCTTCTGGTTCCGCCAGGCGGTGATCGAGGTCAGCGCCATGCCGTCAAACTGCCAGTCAGCCTGGGCCGAGATGCCCTTGCCGCTGAGACGGTTGGCCGGATCGGCGTTGAAGATCACGTCGCGGTCGAAAATCGCGTCCGGGTCGCCAATCGGCTTGCCGAGCCCGAAGGGTGCGGGTGCACCGATGAACTGGGTGGCGGGGCCGTTCAGGATCGTCACCACGCCGCAGCAGCGTTCGGTCATCTTGTTATAGTCGCCGATGACACGCAGGGTGAAATCTTCGTTCGGGTTCCACAGAAGGTCGCCGCGAACCGACCAGCGGTCACGGTTGTTAACATCCGTGCCGGTGGTCACGTTGTCGAAATAGCCATCGCGCTTGTTGACGTTGCCCGAAACGCGGACAGCCACGGTGTCGCTGAGCGGGCCGGTGATCGAGGCCTTGACGAGGCGCTGGTCAAGGTTGCCGACGCTGACTTCGGCTTTGCCGCCGAATTCAAACTGCGGCTTGGCGGTTACGATGCTGATGGCGCCGGCCGACACGTTCTTGCCGAAAAGGGTCGACTGCGGGCCGCGCAGCACTTCGACGCGCTCGATTTCCGGCAGGTCATCAAGGGCGGACGAGGTGCGCGACCGGTAAACGCCGTCGATGAAGACGCCGACCGATGCTTCGATACCGTCGTTGCCGTTACCGTTGCCGAAGCCGCGAATGCTGAAGTTGGTCTGGCCCGTGGCATTGAGCTGCGAAACGCTCAGCGAGGGTACGACCGTCTGCAGGTCGATCATGTCGCGCACTTGCGCTTTTTCGATCGTCGCCTGGCTGGTCACGGCCACCGAAATCGGAACATCCTGAAGGGTCTGTTCGCGCTTCTGGGCGGTTACGACGATTTCGTCGATGGCAAAATTATCGCCGGCCTGACCGGCAGTGTCTTGAGCGAAAGCCGGCATGCTGGCGGCAAGCGCGAGCATGGAGGCCCCGAAATACTGGTTCCTGATCATGAATTCCTCCCTTGCGTCGTCCCCACGACGCGATGCCCTGATTAGAGCCTTAAATTCTAATGTTGACTAGAAGAATTTTCGTTTGCCCCACACTTTGGCTTGCCAATCACCCGTGAAATCAGGGAAAGTCGGCGTCGAGAGAGGGCAATTGACGGCCGGGGAGGGCTGTCGGGGAGGGGAATGCCCATGGCCGTTTCGCGAAGCCGGAAGTCTGACGGCAAGCGCGACTCAATCGTTCATGCGGCCACTGGCGTGATCAACGCCAAGGGTTTCGCACGGGCGACCATGTCGGAAATTGCAGCGTCGCTTAATCTGCGCGATGCCACGCTTTACTATTATTACCCGAACAAGGTGGCGCTGGCCTATGCCTGTCACTGCCGGTCGTTCGAGCGGTTCGAGAAACTTCTGAAGCATGCGGAAGACGCCGAAGGAACGGGCGCGGCCCGCATGCGCTGTCTGATCAGGCGCGTCCTCGAAGACCAGTTCGAAAACGGCCCGCAGCTCTATTTCGGGGACTATTCCTATCTTGGCGACGAGCAGCGCCGGAAGATCACCCAATGGGCCGACCGGTTGAAAGGCATGCTTGAACATATCCTGAAGGATGGCATCAGGGACGGTTCCATCGTGCCTTGCGACACGCGGATCGCCGCGCAGCTGATTATCGGCATGGTCATCTGGCTCGCGAAATGGATTCCGGCGGTCGAGGGGCTGACGGTCGAAAGCCTTGAAGGCACCATCGTCACCATGATGCTTGGTGGGCTCGAAGCCAATCCGGCAGCTGCCCGGGCCGCTGCCGGATAACCTGCGTCAGGCCTGCTGCGGCTCGTCTTCCCAGTCCTTGCGCAGGGTCTTGACCGCAAAGAGGATCAGGATGGCGGCGAGGAGATAGAAGGTGGTTGCAGCCACGACGCTGTAGCGCAGCGCATCATTGCCGAAACGCACCGTCATCATGTCCGACATCTTGCCCATCACCAGCGACCCGAGGCCGAGGCCGATCAGATTGTTGATGAACAGGAAGCTTGCCGAGGCAGTGGCGCGCATCGCCTGTGGCACCAGATGCTGGATCGCCGTGGTCACGGGGCCAAGCCACAGAAGGTTGAGCCCGTTCGGGATCACCAGCAGGAACCAGGCGACGAGGGGCGAATCCGAAAGAAGTGCGGTCGCGAAAAGCGGCGCGCAGATGAGCCACGCGATGGCCGGCAGGCGGGCATAAACGCCGCGGTCCTTGCCGCCCAGTTTGTCGGCAAGCCAGCCACCTGCAAACACACCGGCCGTACCACCCACGAGCAGCAGCGACCCCATATATTGCGAGGCCTCAAGAAGGCTGAAACCGAAGGAGCGGATCATCACCGACGGTACCCAGAAGGCGAGGCCATAGCCGACAAGCGAACTGCACGATGCGGCAAAGGCCAGCAGCCAGAAGCTCGGCTTCTTGGCGACGATCTTGAACACGGTGGAAACCGGCACGCGCGCGGCAGCGGCCGCAGGTGCCGGCCGGGGCAAGTCCTTCACCAGATATTTAAAGACAGGTGCGATCAGCACCCCGGCGATGCCGACGACGATGAAGGCGACCCGCCATTCCACTGTTTCGGCGATCCACCCGCCAAAGAAGGCACCGCCCGCGAGCCCCAGAGGAATGCCGAGCGAATAGATCGACAATGCCCGCGCCCGCTGGTGCGGCGGGAAATAGTCAGCAATCAGCGCATAGGAAGGCGCAACGCCGCCAGCCTCGCCGATGCCGACGCCAAGGCGGAACAGGAAAAGCTGCCAGAAGCCGGTTGCAATGCCGCAAAGCGCGGTGAAGCCGCTCCAGACCGCGAGCGAAATGGCGATCACGCCGCTGCGGCTCGTTTTATCGGCAATCACGGCGAAGGGCACACCCAGCACGGAATAAAGGAGCGCGAAGGCAATGCCGCCGAGTGCGCCAAGTTCGGTATCCGTGAGGCCGAGATCGGTTTTGATGGGCTGGGCGAGGATGCCGAGGATCTGCCGGTCCAGGAAATTGAAAATATAAACAAGGAGCAGCATCGCCAGCACCAGATGCGGGCTCCGGGCTTTTTCCTGAACCATATAGATCTCCCTCGCGTGTCGTCGCGTTTCCACTCCCGGCTATCCGGGTTCCCGGCGCGAGCATGGCGGACCTTGGCCGTCAAATCCAGCCCCCTTGTGTCACGAAGCTGTCAGGCGGACATGCGGGATTGAATTGTCACACTATATGACATAACATTGACGCCGGGAGAACAAGGAGGAGATGAGGGATGACACGTGGCTGGCTGGCGTGGCTGATGATGGCGCTTCTTTTCGCCGGAAGTGTGGTGGCGGAGGAAGGGAAGCCCGAGCGCCCCAACTTTCTGGTCGTGCTGATCGATGACGCTGCCTATATGGATCTTGGCACTTATGGCGGCGAGGCACGCACGCCGACGATCGACGAGATTGCCGAACACGGCACCCTGTTCACCAACTATCATACGTCGCCGCTGTGCGCCCCGTCGCGCGCCATGCTGCTGACCGGGCTTGATAACCACCGCACGGGGCTTGCCACGATCCCGGAGGTGTTGCCGCCCGAGCATGTCGGCAAGCCCGGCTATGCCATGCGGCTGGAGCCCGGCGTGACGACAATCGCTACGCGGCTCAAAGGGGCCGGCTACCGCACCCTTATGACCGGCAAATGGCATCTCGGCCACGACAAGGGTGACCTGCCGGTGGACCATGGCTTCGACAGGTCCTTCATCCTTGATGCTTCGGGGGCGGACAACTGGGAACAGAAGTCCTACATGCCCTATTACAAGACGGCCGACTGGTTTGAGGGCAGCGAGCGCGCCACCCTGCCGGATGATTTCTATTCGTCCGAATTTCTTGTCGACAAGATGATCGATTATCTGGATGAAGCGGGCGCCGACAAGGACAAACCTTTCTTCGCCTATCTTGCCTTTCAGGCTGTCCATATCCCCGTGCAGGCACCGAAGGAATATACGGACCGGTACGCAGGCGTTTATGAAGCGGGGTGGGAAAGCCTCCGCGAGGCGCGCTTCAATCGCGCCCGCGAACTGGGGCTGGCACCCGAAGGTGCAACCCTGAAGCCGATGCCCGAGCGCCTGCGCAAGTGGGAGGATCTGAGCGAGGAAGACCGTGCCCTCTATGCCCGCTCGATGGCGGTGAACGCCGGCATGATCGAGGCGATGGACCATCATCTCGGCCGCCTGATCGATCACCTGCGCGCCACCGGCCAGTTGGAAAACACGGTCGTGATCGTCACGTCGGACAATGGGCCCGAGCCCAGCAACCCTGTGGCACAGACGGGCTTCACCACTTGGATGTATTTCAACGATTACGACCGCAGGCTCGATAATCTCGGCGAAGAGGGCAGCTACGCCTTCATCGGGCCGGAATGGGCGACGGCGGCCGCAGCGCCTTTCAGCCTGTTCAAATTCTATGCATCCGAAGGCGGCATGCGGGTGCCCTTCGTGATGGCGGGGCCCGGCGTGGCGCCCGGCGCGCGTACGGGGGCGCTCGGTTTTGTCACCGATATCGCGCCGACGCTTCTTGATTACGCAGGGGCTGGCGAACAGGCGGGCGACATGACAGGCCGCAGCCTGCGCCCGGTCGTCACCGATGGCGGCCATGCCTACGGCCCTGACGACGCAGTCGGGATGGAAGTTTCAGGCAACGCAGCGCTCTATAAGGGCAACTGGAAGCTCGTCCGTAACATGCCGCCATGGGGGGATGGCCAGTGGCATCTCTTCGACATGGCGACCGACCCCGGCGAGACAACGGACCTGAGCGACAGTCACCCGGATGTGGTGGCTGCCATGCATGCCGACTATGCGGCCTATGCCGAAGCCAACGGCGTGCAGGAACTGCCGCCCGGCTACAATATCCACAAGCAGATCGCCAAGAATGCGATGCTGAAGCAGCTGAAATATTATGGCTGGTTTTTCGCGCTGGTCCTGGCCGGCGCTTTAGGGCTTCTGGGCCTGTTGGTCTGGGGGATCGTCCGGCTGATCCGCCGGCACTAGTTCAAGGGAGCGAACGGGAGGGCGGCTCAGGCCGCCTTCCCCCAAATCTCGATATTGCCGCGCCGCTCCACCCGGCGGGCCGGGCGCAGGGTCAGTACGGGGGTAAGCCCCACCTTCTCGAAATAGTCCCGCACCTTCGCCTGTTCATCGGCCGTCAGGGCGTCGAAGGCATCCTGCAGCTTCTGCAACAGCAGCATCCGGTAAGGCGACAGGCCCGTGGTGATGGGCTTGCCGCGATAGTGCGTCTCGACGCGGCCGATGGAGCGCTTGTGGGGTTTGTCGACAACCGGCGCGCCTTCCGTCGCCTCGTTCGCTTCCAGCCAGCGTGCGAGGGCTGCGACCTGATCGGCCAGTTCGGTCAGCATTTCATCCGCCATGAAGCAGCAGAAGGCATCGATGGTGGCGGGCACTTCGTCGTCCGGCAAAAAGCCGGTCACCGGGTAGCTCGGGAATTCCGGGATATCGAGGTTCGGCGCACTCAGCCGTTCGGTCCAGCGGAACACCGCACTTGCCTTGGTCTTCATCTCGAAAGCCGGCACCGGGTCGCGCCCGAGGTGGGCAAACATCGGGCCGTAAAGGCCATAGTCGCCAAGTGATGGCCACGCACCGAAGAGGCAGGGATGTTTCTCGAAATGCTTCTGCAGGATGCCAAGCATTTCATCGTAAGCGGCTTCCACCAGCGGGATGGTTTCGGGGGTCACGCCAAGCAAGGGCAGGTATCCGGCCAGCTTGTCCATCACCGGCCGCGCCATCTGCAGGGCGGCTTCGGGGCTCAGTTCCGGGGCGACGCCATGGGCGAAACCGGCCGCGATGAAAGCTTCCTGCTGGCCTAGCACGCTCCAGCGATAATGCATGGCAAGGCGCGTCATCCCCTCGGAGCCGAAAAGATTGAAAGCATGCGACAGCATGCGCTGCACCGGCCCCGCCGGATGCGCACTCGCGCGATACAGGCCGCGATCCTCGAACCAGCCGATGATATCGTCCGAATCCTGGATGACATCACCTTCAGGTGTTTGCAGCACCGGGATCAGGATGCGCCCTGTTTTTGGCAGGATGTCCTTTGCGAAGGCCGGGTGGGCGGATGACCGTTCCTCGAAATCGATACGCTGCTTGCGCATATAGGCGCGGGCCTTGCCGGTATAATAGGAAGCGGGCACGCCGTAGAGGATATAGGGATCAGTCATCCGGGTGTCTTTCTATAGCGCGATGGGGCCGGCGTCCCCACCCGCATCGAAAATTGCGAAGGCCGCGAAGGACATGGCTTTGGCGGCCTCTTCGGGCGAAAGTCCCTGCTCGGCCCTAAGGCGCAGCCAGTAATTGAAGCTGGTGGCGGCGGTCAGCGCGTCCATCAGGGTCTTGTCCATCTTGCCATCGGGATTGACAGCCTGCCGCAGGCGTTCCTTCTCGATCGCCGTCACGAAGGCCTTGTCGGTGGCGAGGGTGGTGGACAGGTGGCTTTGCGCTTCTGCTGCCTGCCGGAAGGGACGCATGTCCTCAAAGAGCTTGGCACGGTTCGTCACCAGCCGGGAAAGCCGTTCCCGCCGGTCGGGCGTGTTCAGGTTGAGCGTGGCGCGGGGCAGGAATTCCTCGCGCAGAAGGACCGAGATTTCCCGGTACAGCGTTTCCATATCCTGGAAGCAACGGAAAACGGTGCGCGGGCTGACGTCGGCATGCTCGGCCACGGCCTGCGCGCTCGGCGTCGGATTGCCTTCGCGCACCAGCGTCAGGAAAGCTGTTACGATCTTGTCGCGGTTGGCGGCGCGGCGGCGGTTGCGCCCGTCTTCTATATCGGCGAGATCTACGGTGTTCACGCGGGCTTGTTGCAGGTCGGTCATACTCATTCCTTCTTGTGGCGCGACAGGTTACTTTTAACGCGCTCGCTTGCACACGTCAAACAATTGACACATGCTATGACATAATTTATCGTTCTTCCCATGACCGGTATGGGGAGGGGTCCCGTCTGACCGGATCGGGAGGGAAGAAGCGATGATTGATCTTTACACGGCACCAACGCCGAACGGCTGGAAAGCCTCGGTAATGCTTGAAGAAACCGGCTTGCCCTATGAGGTGCATGCCATCGATCTGATGAAAGGTCAGCAACGGGCTCCCGACTATCTGAAAATCAATCCCAATGGACGCATTCCTGCCATTGTGGACAGAGAAGAAGGCAATTTTGCGGTCTTCGAGTCCGGTGCCATCCTGATTTATCTGGCCGAGAAGACAGGCAAGCTGATGCCCGCGGACGCGAAGGGCCGCTCGACCGTCATCCAATGGCTGATGTTCCAGATGGGCGGTGTGGGGCCGATGATGGGGCAGGCGAATGTCTTTTACCGCTATTTGCCGGAAAAGATAGACCTTGCCATCAAGCGGTATCAGGGCGAGGTCGCCCGGCTTTTCGGCGTTCTGGATGCCCGGCTCGCCGATCACCAGTATCTGGCCGGTGATTATTCGATTGCCGACATCGCCAACTGGTGCTGGGCGCGCACGGCAGCGTGGTCGGGGGTCGATACCGATCCTTTCCCGAACATGAAACGCTGGATCGCCGAGATTGCAGAACGCCCGGCAGCTCAGGCCGGTATCAAGGTGCCTTACGACATGTCGGCGCTCCTGTCCTCGGCGGGTTCCAGCAAAGAGGAAAAGACGGATGCCTTCGTCAAACAGGCCCGCACCCTTGTGAATACCGGCGACGCCAAGGAATAGCCCCATGACCCGTAACCGCACCGCGTGGCTGGCCGGGGCGGCGCTTGTCGTCGCCGCCGGGCTTGGCGCGCTTTACCAGTATCGCATCTACATCCCCGGTATCCTTGACAGGATCAGCGACCCGATTGCTGATAACCAGCCGGTGGTTTGGGAAAAAGGCCCGACGCCGACCGGCGAGAAAGGCCCGCCCAACATCATTGTCGTTCTGGTGGATGATCTGGGCATCAACGATATCTCGACCTTTGGCGGCGGCGTTGCGGACGGTGCCGTGCAGACACCGAGTATCGATGCCATCGCGGCCGAAGGCGCGACCTTCACGTCGGGCTATGCCGGGAACGCTACCTGCGCCCCGTCACGTGCGGCGATCATGACAGGGCGGTTTGCAACCCGCTTCGGATTTGAGTTCACGCCCGCGCCCGTGCCATTCCACCGGCTGCTCGGCTCCTTCGACTATGGCCCACAGCAGGCCGTTTACCACGCTGACCGCGAGGCCGACACGATCCCGCTGGATGATCAGGGACTGCCGAGCGAGGAAATCACCGTCGCCGAGCTGTTGCAGCAGAAGGGCTATCGCACCCTGTTCCTTGGCAAATGGCATCTGGGTGGGGCCGAGAAGTTCCGGCCGCACAATCAGGGCTTTGACGAATGGCTGGGCTTCATGCCCGGTGCTGCGATGTTCCTGCCGAAAGATGACCCCGATGTGGTCAATTCGGTGCATGATTTTGACCCCATCGACCGATTCCTCTGGGCGAACCTGACCTACGCGGTCAGCCACAATGGCGGGCAACGCTTCCATCCGGACAGCTACATGACCGACTATCTGGCCGATCAGGCCGCGGCAGCGATCGAGGCCAATGCCGGGCGCCCCTTCTTCATGTATCTGGCGCTGAATGCCCCGCACACGCCGCTGCAGGCGCTGAAGTCGGATTATGACGCCCTGTCCGGCATCGCTGATCACCGCCTGCGCGTTTACGGCGCCATGATCCGCGCCGTGGACCGTGCCGTCGGCAAGGTCGAGGCGGCACTCGATAAGGCAGGCATTGCCGACAACACGATGGTGATCTTCACGAGCGATAATGGCGGGGCGAGCTATATCGGCTTCCCCGATATCAACAAGCCCTACAGGGGCTGGAAGGCCAGCTTCTTTGAAGGCGGTATCCGGGTGCCGATGCTGGTTTCGTGGCCGGATCGCATCCCCGCGGGCGTTGTGATTGATGAGCCCGCCGCCCATGTCGATATCTTCGCGACGGCTGCCGCCGCGGCCGGAGCACCGCTCCCGACTGACCGGCAGATCGACGGGCAGGACATGCTGGCGCGGATCGCCAATCCCGATGCCCCGCCCGCCGACCGCGCTCTTTTCTGGCGGTCTGATCATTACCGTGTGCTGCTGCACAAGGGCTGGAAACTGCAGGTATCGGAGCTGCCGAAAAAGACCTGGCTTTTCAACCTGAATGAAGACCCGACCGAACAGGTCAATCTGGCGGATCGCGAGCCCGAACGGCTCACCGCAATGCGGGCGGCCCTTGATGCCCTGAACGCCGAGCAGGCCGCGCCGATCTGGCCGAGCCTTGTCGCCCCGCCCGTCTATATCGACAAGAATATCCTCGAGAAAAAAACGCCCGAGGATGACTATGTGAACTGGGCGAACTGACATGCAACGACCGAAAGTATGGCTCCGCCGTCAGGTATATCGCTTGCTGACCAGCAGCAGGCGTCGCGCGTTCCGGCACTGGTCAGCCGAAAGGCGCCGTCGGCGGGAAGGTGCAGCCCACCGCATCGCTTATTTCCACCGGTTCGGGGACCCGACCAGCGCCCTGATGGTTGGCCTCGTGGCGGCGCTCAGGGAACGGTACGATATCGAAGTCGACCTGATGCCGGTGGACGCACCCGAGCTAGCCGTGGCACCGGAGCCTGAAAGGTTGACCGCCTATGCCCGGCTGGATGCCGCAAGGCTTGCCCGCAAGTTCGGGCTCGATTTCACCGATCCGGGCCACGCGCCCGATGCGGCCCTGATGGCCCGCGCGACGGCCATTCTGGTGGCCGCCCTGTCCGGGCCTGATCCGCTCGCCGCCGCTGCCGCCCTTGATAGGGCGGTATGGGCCGACGACACGGCAGCCCTTGACGAACTCGCGCACCGTCACGGCGAAGCGAGCCCGGAGGCAGCGGCAATGGCCGTGGCTGAAGGGACCGAACGCCGCAACGGGCTCGGCCATTTTCAGGCGGGCAGCATCCATTATGGCGGCGAATGGTATTGGGGTGCGGACCGGCTGCATTATCTGGAAGCCCGGCTGGACAGCTTGAAGGTACGGCGGCAGGGTCGGGAAGCCGCGGCACCGTTCGCCCCCGCCCTTCTGGAAACGCAGGCGCAGGGGGATGCGCGCGGGGTGGTGCTCGAAATCTATCCGTCGCTGCGCAGCCCTTACACATGGATCGCGATGGAGCGTGCCTTCGCACTTGCCGAGCGATGGGGTGCGACGCCCGAAATCCGTTTCGTGCTGCCAATGGTGATGCGCAACCTGCCGGTGCCGCCGCGCAAGGGCCGTTATTTCCTCGTGGACACCAAACGGGAAGCCGAAAGGCTCGGCCTGCCGTTCGGGAATATCTGTGATCCGGTGGGCCGCCCGACCGAGCGTGGCCTTGCCGTGCTGCATCATGCCATCCCGGCAGGCAGGGGGCAGGCCTTCCTGATCAGCTTCCTGAAAGGGGTTTGGGCCGAAGGCATCGACGCGGGATCGGACACCGGCCTCAAGCGGATTGCCGCTCGCGCCGGGATCAGCTGGCCCGCGGTGGAAGCCGCCCTCGCCGACGATAGCTGGCGCAAGGTAGCGGAAGCAAACCGGGCGCGGCTTCTGTCGCTCGGTCTTTGGGGCGTGCCGTCCTTCCATGTCGGCGATCTCGCCGTCTGGGGGCAGGACCGGCTGTGGCTCGTGGAAGAAGAACTCGCCCGGATCGCGGCGAAAGGGGAGGGCAAGGCATGAAGATGGGCAGGCTGATCATCGGTATCGTTGCCGTGGCCGTGGTGGCGGGCGCGGTGTTCCATCACTACCGCGCGCCGATCGCTGACCGGCTTTATGCGAAACAGGTGAAGGAACGCATGGGGCGTGACCATCTGGCGGGCCTTAAGGACGGCCTGCATGCGGCCTTCTGCGGGACGGGATCGCCGCTCCCCGATCCCACACGCGCCCCGGCCTGCACCCTCGTGATCGCCGGAACGCATCTTTTTGTGGTGGATTCAGGGGCGGGCAGCACGGCCAACATACTGATGATGGGACTTCCTGCCGGACGGATCGAGGCGGCGTTCCTGACCCATTATCACTCCGATCATATCGGCGGCCTTGGTGACCTTGCCATGCAGCGCTGGGTCGGCACGGGCAACACGGCACCCTTGCCCGTTTACGGCCCGGAGGGGGTAGAAGGCGTAGTCGAAGGCTTCAACAAGGCCTATGCGCTGGACGATATCTACCGTCCGGCTCATCACGGCGAAGATATCGTGCCGCCATCGGGCGCGGGGATGGTGGCGCGGTCTTTCACCTTGCAGGGCACGGCGCCGGCCATCGTGTATGATGCCGGTGGCCTCACCGTTCATGCCGTGCTCGTGGACCATGATCCGATAAAGCCTGCTGTCGCCTACCGCTTCGATTATGGCGGCCGGTCGCTGGTTATCAGCGGTGATCTTGACGCCAAAAACTCTGCGGGCTTCAAGGCCGTAGCGGCAGGGGCGGACCTCCTGATTGTCGAGGCGCTGCAGCCGAAGCTGGTGGCGCATCTGACCGAGGGCGCGGAGGCGGCTGGCAACACACGGCTCGCCAAGATCACCCGCGATATCCTTGACTATCACACAACCCCTGAAGAGGCCGCAGACGCGGCAACAGTGGCAGGGGCGAGGGCGCTGGTCCTGAGCCATGTGGTGCCTGCGCTGCCCTCCAAAATCCTGTATCCGGCATTTGTAGGGGAGGCGGGTGCGCACTTCGGTGGCACGATCCGCGTGGCCGAAGATGGCATGGCGGTCTCGCTGCCCGCTGGAAGCACTGAGGTGACCTTCAAGGACTGGTTCTGACCACCAACAGAAACGGCGCCCGGATCAATCGCGGGCGCCGTTTCTGAATTTCTGAGCCCGGAATTATTGCCCGGCGTTTGCAAGCGCCGCGGCGATCCCGGCCCACGATACCAGTTTGAAATTCTGGCGGGCATCGGGGTCGGTATTCAGGCCGTCCTGCGCCACGAACAGGCCTGCGGGGAAGGCATCACCGAGGGCCGCTGACGTGACTTCCAGCCCGTCGGTTTCCGAGGTGCCATCCACCTTGCCGTCAGCGCTTGCCGTTACGTGGAACGAACCCACATAGGCGTGCGGGGCCTTGCGGTCGAAAAGCGCGTAGCTGTTGTTGCCCTGGCTCGAGACCACGATATAGCCCTCGCCGTTGCCAGCGTCATAAAGTGCCACACCTTCAAGGTCGTCCTTGAGGACAGCCATGCCCGCAACCGCTGCGATCACGCTGCGCTCGTTACCGGCGTCCGGTTCGGCCTTGTAGGCATAAAGCGCGACATCTTCCTCGTTGACGTAAAGCATGCCGGTTTCATCGTCCGCCACACAGCCTTCGGCGGTGCTGCCCACAGCGAAGGTGCGCACTTCTTGCAGCTTCACCTTGCCTGCGCTGCCTGCGGTCACTTCCCACTGTTTGTAGCTGCCGTCCTTGTCGTTCGCGATGACATAGGATTTGCCCGACGTGCGGCTGGTGTAGAGGCAGAGGCCATAGGGGTCGGCAAAGCCGGTGGCCTGTACGCCGTCGGCGGCGTCCGCCATCATGCCGGTTGCAGGGTCAAGCGAGAGGAGCGTGATGCTCTGGTCCGTGCGGTTGGTGGCAGCGACGAGCGTGATGATGGCATCGCCGACCGTCACACCCGGGCGCAGGTCCACATTGTTCAGGCGGCCGAGCGGCAGGAACTGGTGCACCGAGCCATCCAGACGGTAGCTATAGAGCCCGCCCTTCTTGTTGGTGCCAAGCACAAGGCTCGCCGAGGCATCAGCCGGGTTCACCCAGATGGCCGGATCGTCAGCCGCGTCGTCGCCCGCTTCCACGGGCGCGGTCTCAACCACCGCCGGCACGCCGACACCGGGGTCGACGGCAAAATGGTTATGCTCGTCTTCCGGCATGCAAGCACTGGCGAGCCCGGCAAGGAGGGCTGCGGTTGCCAGATCGATCATCGTCTGTTTCGAAAACATTATCTTCCCCTTGAGGATAAGGCTGCGCCACCCCCCGAGCGTTGCAGGGGGTGGCGTAACTCTTCAGATCATAAACAGCTTAGAAGGTGGCGCGCACGCCGAACTTGGCCGTCCATTTATATTCTTCGAACTGCAGCAGGCGGTCAGCTCCCGGCCCCTTGCGGTAGGCCGTGTATTTCGCATTGTTGAGGTTCACGAGCTCGGCAAAGAGCTGGACATCATCCATGATCTCATACTTGGCACTGACGTCGATCTGGAAGTGATCCTTCACATACCGGTCTTCTTCCGGATCTCCGCCCAGTTCATCGAGATATTCGTCACGGTAGGTACCGGCCACACGCAGGCTCAGGCGGTCCTTCTCGTAACCGAGCACCATGTTGAAGGTGTGCTTCGAAGCGGCCGGCAGCGAGATCGTGCGGTCCAGCACGTCACCCTCGGCGTCCGTATAGGTATAGTTGATGTTGGTCAACAGCCCGTCGAACGGCGCCGGCAGCATGGTGAAGGCCTGCTGGTACGAGAATTCGAAGCCCTTGACCTTCGCCTTGTCGCCGTTGATGCGGATCAGCGCTTCGTCGGCATAAACGCCGTTGAAGGTGACTTCCTCAAACTCGGCATCCACGATGAAGTCCTTGATCGACTTGTAGAAGATGCCGGCGGTGATGCCTGCGTTCTTGTCGAAATAATATTCGGCGCTGGCGTCGAAATTCCAGGCTTTGTAGGGCTTCAGGTCGGGGTTGCCGAACTCGCCTTCACGCTCGTTCTCGTCGTTTTCTTCGACAAGGAAACGCGGCGCCATCTGGCCGAAGTTCGGGCGAACAACCGACTTGTAGGCACCAAGGCGCAGGACGACGTCTTCCGATGCATTGGCGCGGATGTTCAGGCTCGGCAGCCAGTCGGTATATTCATTCTTGAAGGAGACGGGCGTGACGAAGACGGTATCTTCCTCAAGCGGCACGCCGTCTACGACAGCGCCTTCCTCGATCATTTCGAGGACATTGCCGGTCAGCGTCGTCTTGGTGCGTTCGACGCGCACGCCACCGATCACGCGGATCGTTTCATTGTCGAAGCGGCCCATCAGGTAACCGGCGAGAATGTTTTCCTTGGCCGAATAATCGGCTTCGGCCGAGGCGGCGTCGGTGTCGAACTGGTTGAGCTCAAAGGCGCCATAGCCGCTGGCGTCAAGGAACGAGCGCCATGCATCGGTGCCGATGGTCGGCTCGATATCGGCAAGGCTGTAGCTCTGCTGGCCAGCAACATCGGCGAGCGTCAGGTCGCCGTCGTAACCGTCGAACACATCGATATTTGCGTCATAGCGCTTCTTGCGGAAGCGCGGCTTGACACCGGCTTGCAGGTCGAACTCGCCGCTATCCAGCACGAAGGTGCGCTTCATGTCGATCTTGAAGCCATATTCGCGGTCTTTCGAATCCGAGAGCGTGGTGCGTTCCAGTTCGTCGAACTCGTAGGACGAGGCGTCGGTGAAGAGGTCGCCGCCATTCAGGATCGAATAGGTCGGGCGTTGCAGGTTCGAATAATCGAACATCACGCCAAGCTGGCCTGGATCTTCCCAGCTGGATTTGAAGACAACAGGGTCAACCGAGCCGTTTTCCTTCTCGGAAGCTTCCGAATAGCTGCCTTCATATTTGAATTCCCACGGGCCGCTGACCGTTTTCCCGCCTGCGGTGAAGGAGGCGATCTTCTGGACCTCGAAGCGATCCTTCAGGTCACGCTCGACTTCGATCTCGCCGTCATCCGACAGGAAGGTTGCGGTGTTGCCGCTGACGGCCGATGGTTCCTCATTCACCTGAATGGTCAGGCGGCGGCGGAATTCCTGGTCAGCGAAGCGGCTGTAAAGGCCACGGGCGAAAAGGGTGGTGTCGTCGCTTGCCTTGAAATCGAGCGAGAGGGTGGCGCCGATGCGTTCGCGGTTGACGTCATAGTCGCGGTATTCAAGCGTTTCGGCATAGGCCGCGCCGTCGTCGGTTTCTTCCCAGTCGTCCATCTCGACGTTATCGGTGGAAAACTTGCGCTTGTAATAGCTGATACCGCCCGCGATGCCGAAACGTTCGCCAACACGGGTCGCGAAATCAACGCTGCCCTTGGGGGTCGCGGTGTCGCGCAGGTCGTTGTAGGAACCTTCGGCCTTTACGGTCACGAAGGGCTTTTCACGGTCGAACGCACTTGTCGTATTGATCTCGATCGAGGCGCCGATCGTGTCGCCGTCCATGTCGGGGGTCAGCGATTTCTTCACTTCGATCGATTCAATCAGTTCCGACGGGATCACATCAAGGGCGACCGAGCGCACATCGGATTCGGGCGCCGGTACGCGGCTGCCGTTGATCGAGGCGGCGTTGAGGTTCGGGTCAAGGCCGCGAACTGAAACGAAGCGGCCCTCGCCCTGATCGTTGAGGATGTTGAGGCCCGGCGCACGGCGCAGCGATTCCGCTACGTTCTGGTCGGGGAACTGGCCCATGGCGTCGCGGGTCAGCACGCTGTCGACCGTGTCGGAGGCGCGTTGGCGGGCGAGCGAGGACAGGAGGTTGGCGCGCTGGCCAACAACGAGGATCTCTTCACGCACATCGCCGTTGCTGGCGGCGGCAAGCGTCACCTGCACCGAAACGTCGCCGCTTTCGCTGACGGTGATCTGCTGCGTTTCTTCACCTGCGCCGGCGTAGCGTACGCGCACGGTGTAAGTGCCGGCCGGAACGTCCACGAAGCGGAAGGTGCCATCGCTTGCGGTGTTCGTCACACGGCGCAGTTCAACGATGGTGACTTGTGCTGCCTGCAGGGCGCTGGTGCCTGAGGCATCGATGACTTTCCCGGTGACCGTACCGGCAAGGACGGCGGGGGTGGCAACGATGGCGGTGGTCAAAGCCGTGGCGGCAAGCCAGGCGCGACGACGCGACATAATCTTCGACATGATGGATGGGCTCCCTGATATATAGTTGGGCGGAGGATCGATTGATCCTCCGCCTTCGGGAGCGACCGTCACCGCGTCAGGTTGCGGTCAGATTTCAGTCCTGTGAATTATTTGTGAACGCTATCAGGCGTTTGCCAGCCATGGTCGCGGGCGAAGGCCCGGAAGAGATCGAGCCAGCCCGCAACCGGCAGGCCGGCCGCCTTGCGCAGGCCAAAACCGTGGCCGCCCTTTTCGAAAAGATGGGTTTCAACCGGCACGCCCTGCGCCACAAGTGCGGCGCGCAACATCAGGCTGTTTTCCACCGGCACGGCCTCGTCATTTTCCGCATGCAAGAGGAAGACTGGCGGAACCTTTGCAGTTACATGAAACTGCGGTGAATGTGCTTCTTCCTGTGCCTTCGTCGCATCGTCCCCGATCAGGAAATGGCGCGAGCCCATGTGGGCGTCCGGGGCGCTCATCGAAACAACCGGATAGATGGGGGCCGCGAACAGCGGCCTCGCCGACTGCTCGTCAGCCGCATCAACCGGGGCATAGACTTGTGCGTCGAAGCGCGTGGCGAGATCAGCGCAAAGATGCCCGCCAGCCGAGAAGCCCATGGCGGCGACCCGCTCAGGATCGATCCCGTAGCTTGCTGCCCGCGCGCGGATCAGCCGCATGGCGCGCTGCGCATCGGCAAGCGGCACATCCGAACGATTTTCCCAGCCTTCGCCGGGCAGGCGGTAGAACAGCACGAAGACGGTGACGCCTTCCTTGGAAAGCTCGCGGGCGACCTCATAGCCTTCCTTGTCGACAACCACATGCTTGTAGCCGCCGCCGGGCGTGATCAGGAGCGCATCGCCGTTCGGCACCTTGGGACGGAAGACCACCATGCGCGGCACGCTGATGCCCTTCACGGCCCGGTCGCTGATCCCGGCTTCCACGCTGCGCTCGTCCACCGCTTCGGTGAGGCCGGCGGGGATGCCCAGGGCGCCCACCGGCCACAGGTCGATTGTCTCTATGGGGTCAGGCGTGGCGGTCGGCATCGCGTCCGATGTCGTGGGCGCAGCGGTCTGTGCACTCACAGTCGGGGTGAATACCAACGCGAGGCAAAGGGCGAGCGGGCGAAGATATTGCTCAATCGTCATGGAGGGCCTCATAGGTGAAGTTGCGGAACCGGGCCTCGCCCTTGCCGGCGGCATAGAAGGCGGGCCTGAGGCTCAGGAAATCATAGGCCACATTATGATGATAGCCGGAGACTTCCATCTGCACGTCGAACTTTTCCCATGTGCGGCCGCCATTCTGGCTCGTGTGGATCGTCAGGATATTCTGGCGGTTCGTGAGGCGTAGGCGCATGGCGCGGACGGGCTTGGCTGGTTTGCCGGGGTCGCGTTGGCCCGGGATGGCGCCGCGCGGGCGGCTGAGGCCATAGCGGTGCATCATGAAACCATCGGGCCCGAGCCCGAGCCCCGCATAAAGGCGCCGGTTATAGAAAAGGAGCAAGCCCGCTTCGGTCGCATTGTCAATCTCCAGATCGATCTCGATCCGGTAGGACTGGTCCCCGCAGATGCAAGTGATGGGGGCGCAGTCGGCAGGCGAGGTACCCTTGGCCTTGAGGGCAAGGCTGCGGTCGCCATAACGCACGCGGCTCATCTCGTCCGGTGCCGGGTCATAGAAGGCCCACTGAACGCCGAAGCGGTTTTCCGAGAAATCATCGCTGAGCGGCATGCCGTGCGGCTGGGGGCCAAGGTCGACCGGCTTTTTGATCGGCGATGACAGGTCGTCGCCAAGCGGTTTGATCCAGCCGTCGGCTGTCCATTCCACGGGCTCGAGGAGTGTCTGGCGACCGAGTGTCCAGTAGCCGTTCTCATAACCGTGATAGATCATCCACCAGTTGCCGTCCGGCCCTTCGAAGATGGTGGCATGCCCGCGCGACCACCATTTCTCGGCAGCGCTTTCGGTACGGATCACCGGATTGTTGGGTGCGTCTTCCCACGGCCCGTCGAGTGACTTGGAGCGCGCCATGATCACCATATGCCCGGTCGGCGGGCCGGCGGTGCCGCCAACGGCGGTGACGACATAGTAATAGTCGCCGCGTTTCATCAGCTTCGGGCCTTCGGGGGCGAAGGTCTCGACCACCCAGTCACTCGGATAGCGCCAGGGCTCGTAAACATGTTCAACCTCGCCGACGGTGGCGAGGCCATCGGGGGTGAGCTTCACGCGGTCGCCGCCGGACAGGAACAGGTAGCGTGTGCCGTCTTCGGCAACCGCATGGCCGGGATCGATATGCTTGTGCAGTTTCAGGTCGATGGGGTCCGACCACGGGCCTTCGATACTGTCGGCATGGATCACATAGATCGAACGGTAATCGGGGAAACGCGCCGGGATATAGCAGTAATAGCGGCCGTCATGCTTGATCAGGTCCGGCGCCCATACAGATCCGATGGGCTTGGTGAGCGCGGCCGTCAGCGGCGTCCAGTTCACAAGGTCGCGGCTGTGCCAGATCAGGATGCCGGGATAGCTGTCGAAGCTGGAGAAGGTCAGATAATAATCCTCGCCGTCCTTCAGGATCGCGGGATCGGGATGGTCGCCCGCAAAGACGGGATTCAGGAAGGTGCCGTTGCCGAGGTCGGCCTTGCGCTGCCCTTCGAAACCTTTGCCCCAGCGCATGTCCGCGTACGGGTCCAGCGACGATATGGCGCGCGAGCCCTGCGCGAAGGCAGTGCCGCCCATCAGGCTGGCGGGCATCAGTGCGAGGGCGGTGCCGCCCATCAGGAATTTCAGCAAAGTCCGGCGTTCGATCGACATGACGGGGAAACACTCCTTTCCGGTTCCATTCTATGGCCGGTTGGCCAGAAAAAAGAAGGCCGGGGTGCACCGTGCGTTGCACCCCGGCCGTGGCCCCTCTGGAGGGAAAAACCTGAGGGGGGAGGGATCTGGGTTACAGTTTGTAACGGACGCCAAGCATGAACACGCGACCATAGTGGTTGTATTCGTAGTTCCGCTGCTCATAGAGGTCGGTGTAGCGGTCGCGATAGTCGTCGGTGAGGTTGATACCCTCAAGCGAGACCTCGAGGCCGTCCATGATCTCGTAGCGGATCGAGGCGTCGACATTCATCGAGCTGTTGTAGCCCTCGAAGATGTTATTCGTGGCGCTGGTGCCATCAAGATAGCCGCTACGGTAGGCGACCGAGACACGGGCCGAGAACTTGTCGTCTTCATAATAGAGCGTACCGTTGGCTGCCTTCTTCGACAGGCCGAGCAGCGGCTCGGTATAGATGTTGCCGCCGATCTCGTAATCCACGTCGCTGTCCACGAGGGTCAGGTTGAGGATCGTGCCGAAGTTCGACCAGACACCCGGCAGGAAGGTGAAGGGGGTCTGAACCGAGAATTCGACACCTTTCACGTTGGCGCCGGGGCCATCGCCGGTCGAACGGATTTCCCACGGACGACCTTCCGGGTTGGCAGCAGCCGGTGAGCCCGGATCGATCAGCGACAGCGGCAGGCCGGTCGAGGCATAGGTGCCGGTTGTCGTGGTGCTGATCGGGAAGCTCTTGATGTCCTTCTTGAAGAGGGCGACCGAAGCGATCGCGTCGTCCATGAAGTACCATTCGAACGCCAGGTCATAGTTCGTGGCGCGGTAAGGCGTCAGGAACGGGTTGCCCGAGGTGACGCGGTAGTTGAAGCCGTCAACCGAACCGCCAGGGGTAAGGCTGCCGAGGGTCGGGCGGGTGATCACCTTGGCTACAGCGGCACGGATCGCAAATTCCGGCGTCGGGAAGATGGCGATGTTTGCCGAGGGCAGCCAGTCGTCATAGGTGCGTTCCACTGTCACTTCGGTGCCGTTATTGAAGCCGGTCGACGACTGCTTGGTGTGGGCGTAGCGCATGCCGGCATTTGCCGAAATGGCCATTTCGCCCATTTCGCCGGTCAGGTTGGCTTGCAGGAAGCCGCCCTTCACAGTTTCGATCACACCGCGATCTTCCGCCTGACGCAGGACTGCCTCGCGGCCGTAAAGATCGATCAGGTCAGCGGCCGCTGCCATGTTCGGCACAACCCAGCTGTTGGTGTTGCCCGAAGGCTGACCAGCATCGCCAAGCTCGAACGTGTCAGCGAGGTCAGCGGTGACCGGAGCGCCGTAGGTGCCATCGGCGCAGGTGAAGGCCGAGCAATAGGTGCTATCGCGGCGATAGCCGACGGTATCGAAGCTGAAGCGGCGGTACATGGCGCCACCGACAAGCTGGATATTGTCGTTCACGTCCCATTCGGCATCGAGCGCGAGGTTGCGGAACTTGTTCGTCAAGAAGGACGGACGATCGCGGAATTCAGCGAACTGGAAGGCGGTCGGATCGTCGATGCCAGGACCGAACGAGAGGACCGGGGTCTTCATGTTCGAATAGTCGTAGCTGTAACCCGTGGTGTCGCGGTCATCGAAGATGATCGTGGTTTCAAGCGGGATATCGGCGTCCGACTGCGAGAAGCCGCCGAGAAGCTCGATGCGGAACGTATCGGTAATGTCCTGCTCCAGCTTGGCCGAAAGCTGATGAAACTCGGTCGAGCTGTCGCGGCGGTAATCTTCGATCCGCACCCATGCGTTGTCGACCGTGGCGGCAATCATGTTGGTGCCTTCGATCACATAGTCGCGGATGTCCATGGTGCCTTCGTTGCCACGGAACAGCACTTCGCCCCATTTCTCGGTCCGGGTCTCTTTGAACTTCGAGTAAAGGCCATCGATCGAGATTTGGGTGGCTTCCGAAGGTGCGAACTGGATCGACGCGGTGGCGCCGAGACGCTGACGGTCATGGCCGACTTCACCATAGCGCGGAATACGCGGGTGGAAGGCCTCGGCAACCTCGTCGCAAGCCGCACTTGCTTCTGCGCAGGATTCGCCGCCGACCGAACGGAAGCGGGCTTGCTGCCAGCGTACGCTGTTGTTGCCCATCTCAAGGGTTTCATAGTCCGAGAAGGCGAGCGACGCGGAAATGCCGAAGGTTTTCTCGTCATTCACCCAGGCGCCGAGAGCGGCGATGCGGGGCGAAAGGTCTTCGCTGAGGTCATTGTATTGGGCCTTGGCCGAAGCCACGAGCGTCGTGCCTTCCTTGTAGGAAAGCGGATTGCCCGTGTTCAGATCGACAACAGCGCCGAGCGAGCCTTCATCAAGGGAGGCTTCAGCGGTTTTGCGAACGACGATCGAGTTGAACAGTTCAGACGCGAACACGTTGAAGTCAAAGGCGCGATCGCGGTTGGCCGATGCGCCATCGGTGGAGGTCGTGATCGTCTCCATCCCGTTCAGGCGAACGCGGGTGAACTGCGCGCCAAGGCCGCGAACCGTGATCGAACGGCCTTCGCCTGCGTCACGCTGGATCGAGATGCCCGGTACGCGCTGCAGCGATTCGGCAAGGTTCTGATCCGGGAATTTGGCGATATCCTCGGCCACGATGGCATCCACTGCCGAGGTCGAGTTTTTCTTCACATTGATGGCAGCTGTCAGCGACTGGCGGAAACCGGTCACGACGATCTCGTCGAGAACATCAAGCTCTTCTTCTGCTGCGCCTGCCGTGTCCTGGGCCATTGCGGCGCCGCTGATGGCAACGCTGATCAAGGACGCTGCTGCAAGCAGCTTCGTCATGCGCAAATGAACGGCTGCACTGCCGGAAATCTTTTCCATGGTGTCTCCCCTTCCAACCGCCTCCCCGGCGGTACTCCCTGTTTATGCCACCGGTTACCTAGTGGCGCAAAATAATGCGGCATTCAAACGAGGCCTCCAGCTTGGCTGGCAGGCCGATTCTATGCCGCTCGAGATTTCACACATTGCCCAATCGGGCCACTCTCCCCAACAACCGGTATCGCGGATGTCTGGCCCCTCAGCCGTCTGTCCCGTATGGTAACCGGTGTCATTGTTAGCTTGCTACCATAAGACCAATCTGTCAAGTCCCTAACGCAAACTCGTTTGAAACCGCCTCAACTGCCCGGCTGGATATAGGGCGCACGGGCGAAAAGCTCCCGTTCGAAGCGGCGTGGATCGTTCTCGGCACGGGTGTCGAGGCCGAAACGCATGGTCGCCCGTTCGGGCAATTCGTAATGAGGCCACTCAGGCAGTCCGGCGTGATTGGGGTCACCGGAGCGGGCCAGTGCCACAAAGGCGCCCATCATCCGGTCGCTCAGTTTCCACTGGGCTTCCCCGGTGCCGGAATAGGATCCCTCGGCCGCCAGCGTACCGAACACGAACGGAATATCGTCGGTGTGGGCTGCCTTGCGCAAGGGATCGACCGGCGAATCATGGTCCAGCTGGTAAACCCAGGTGCGTTTGGCGCCAGCGGAGGCGCGGGCGTCTGCCTCGATCACCTGACCCGGCCAGCTGCGCCCGGCGGTCGTCGCCCGGTAGAAAAGCTCCACCGGGCCCCAGTCGGGGAATTCCCCGCGGTAGGATTTGACGATCCAGTCGGGATCGAGATCGATCTTCAATTCGGGCCGCATCCGTGCGGCGATATTACCCCAATCGAGCCCTTTGAGCTTGTCGCCGCGCGGGTCGATGAAGGCGCGGGTTTCCTCGCGTGTGTTGCCAAGGATCATCGGGATATCGGTCGATTGCGGGTTCGCGTCCGGCCAGAAAGGATGACGGGTCAGCCATTTCATATCGAGAACCGGTCCGAAATAGAGGCTGCCGCCAAGGATCGGGTCATGGGCCTGCAGCCCCTCGACCAGTTTCTCGATCGGGATGTCCAGAAGGCTCGCGAACTGCTCGTCCGAAAGGCCAAGGGTCGAGAGATAGGCGCGCGTGCGGGCTACCGCATTGCCGGGGCCAGAAGCTGTCACCTGCTGGCCGCTCATGGTCGCGGCTGTGTGGAACAGCCCCTTCGCGGCGGGCATGCCCATCAGGGTGGCGATCTTGGCGCCGCCGCCTGACTGGCCGAAAACCATAACGCGCGTGGGGTCGCCCCCGAAGGCCGCGATATTACGCCGGACCCACTGAAGGCCAAGGATCAGGTCAAACTGGCCGAGGTTGCCGCTGTCGGCAAAGCGTTTGTCGAACTCGGCGAGATAAAGGTAACCCAGTGCATTGAGCCGGTGGTTGATGGTCACCACCACCACATCGCCGCCCGCTGCCAGATGCTGGCCGTGGGTCAGGGGATCGGTCACTGTGCCGTTCGAATAGGCTCCGCCGTGGAAATAAACCAAGACAGGGCGCTTGGCGCGCGGGTGGGCTTCTGGCGTCCACACATTCAGGAACAGGCAATCTTCGCTAGTCGGCTCACTGCCCGCCCGGCGCTGTGGGCAGATCGGTGCGAAGGCCTGTGCACTCTGGACACTATTCCAGGGCTTTGCCGCAACGGGTGCGCGGAAGCGATAGCGCGCTGTGTCTTCGCCGTAGCGGATGCCCTTGAAGGCGAGCACGCCATTTTCGCGGATGCCCCGGACGCGCCCTTCGGCGGTATCGACTTCCGGGTCGCCGGCGGCGAACGCGCGGCCGCGTGCGGCCACAAAGGGCAGGGCAGCGGCGCCCGCCAGCAGGTGACGGCGGCTTATCGGGAACCTAGCGCCGGACATCGAGTCCACCCACTTCGAAAGCGGCAAGGTCGGCACGGGTGAAGAGGCTGGCATCGCCCGGCAGGCTGTGTTTCAGCGCGGTGAGTGCGAGGCCTGCCTGAACTGTCTGTTCAAGCGGCTGGCCGTCAAGTAGCCCGTGCAGCACGCCGGCGGCGAAGGCATCGCCCGCGCCGATCCTGTCGACAATGCCCGAAATCTCGATCTCGTCGGTTTGTTCGAACGTGTCGGGTGTGTCGATCCGGGCGGCAATCCGGTTGCTGTCGGCGCCGTCCGCCTGCCGGGCGGTGGAGGCGATATATTTGAGACGCGGGAAGGCACCGAAGGCAGCCTCGGCTGCTTCGCGCCGCCGCGCCGGGCCGTCGCCCGAGAAGGGCTCGTCCAGAAGCAGCGAAATATCCCGGTGGTTGCCGAACAGGATGTCGGTGAGGCTGACGAGCTTCGTCAGGATCTCGCGCGGTTTGCTGTCCCACGCTTCCCATAGGCGGGCGCGGTAATTGCCATCGAACGAAACGGTCAGGCCCTTTGCCGTGGCCGCCTCTGCCGCCGCGATGGCCGCCGCTGCCGGGCCGTGCCCGAGGGCCGGCGTGATGCCCGAAAGATGCAGGCGGGCGCAGCCGTCAAGAAGGCTGTCCCAGTTCCAGCTTGCGGGATCGGCGGCTGCGAAGGCGGAGCCCGCGCGGTCGTAAACGACTTCAGAGGCGCGCCAGCCAGCGCCGACCGTCAGAAAATACAGTCCCATGCGGCCGTCAGCGGCACTGACGGTGGAACAATCCACCCCATGTTTGCGGATTTCGCCACGGGCGGCGCGGCCGAGCGGGTTATCCGCCACGCGGCTTATCATGCGGGTATCATGGCCGAGCGAGGCGAGCCCGACGGCAACATTCGCTTCCGCCCCGCCCACATGGACGGAAAGGGAAGGGGATTGCAGCAGAAGCTCGTTTCCCGGTGTGGTGAGCCGCAACAGCAGCTCCCCGAAAAAGGCGGTCTTTTCAGCCATGATGCCCTTACCCTAGCGTGCGAGCCAGCCGCCGTCGACGGCAAGGATATGGCCCTGCACATAGTCCGACGCGCGGGAGGCCAGGAACACGGCGGCCCCGCCCATGTCGTCAGGACTGCCCCAACGGCCGGATGGGATGCGCTCCATGATCTGGCGGTTGCGGCTTTCGTCTGCCTGAAGGGCCGCCGTGTTGTTGGTGGCGATATAGCCGGGCGCGATGGCATTCACATTGATGCCCTTCGATGCCCACTCGTTCGCCAGAAGTTTCGTCAACCCGCCGATCCCGGATTTGGAGGCCGTATAGCTCGGCACCCGGATACCGCCCTGGAAGGTCAGCATCGAGGCGATGTTGATGATCTTGCCGCCACCATGCGCGACCATATGGCGCGCCGCTGCTTGGGCTAGGAAGAAGACGGACTTCAGGTTGGTGTCCATCACCGCGTCCCAGTCTTCTTCCGTGAAATCGAGCGAATCGTTGCGGCGGATGATCCCGGCATTGTTGACAAGGATATCGAGCCCGCCGAGCTTTTCGATCGTCTCGTCCACCACGCGGCCCACGGGGTCGATGGTTGAAAGATCGGCCGAGATGACTTCGGCGCGGCGACCAAGGGCACGGGCTTTCTCGACGGTTTCGGTGGCGGGCGTGCGCCCGACAGCGGCGATGTCGGCGCCAGCTGCGGCAAGGGCCAGGGCGATGCCCTGACCGATGCCGGTGTTGGCGCCCGTGATGACGGCAACTTTGCCGGCCAGATCAAACGGATGGCTCATCGGATCACTTCAGCTGACAGATATCGAGGACATTCATGTCGGTATAGTCGAGGTTCTCCCCGCCCATCGCCCAGATGAAGGCATAGGACTTGGTGCCCGAACCCATGTGGATAGACCACGGCGGGCTGATCACGGCCTCTTCCTTCTGGATCACGATATGGCGCATGTCGTCTGGCTCGCCCATGTAATGGAACACGCGGTCGCCGCCCTGCAGGTCGAAATAGAGATAAATCTCGCTGCGACGGTCATGCAGGTGCGGCGGCATGGTGTTCCATACGCTGCCGGTTTCCAGAACCGTGAGGCCGAGAAGCAGTTGCGCGCTTTCGCAGACGCCGGGGATCACCAGCTGATAGATGGTGCGGTGGTTCGAATTCTCGAGGTCGCCGCGCTCCAGCGGGTTCGCTTCGGCGAGGGTGATCTTCTTGATCGGGCAGGCCTTGTGGGCCGGCAGCGACACGATATAGAAGCGCGCGCCATTGCCTTCAAAGGTCACATCCTTCGAACCCATAGGCACATAGAGGCATTCCTTGTTGTCGAGATCAAAGGCCTGGCCATCAACCGTGACCTTGCCTTTGGTGCCGATGTTGACCACACCCATTTCGCGGCGCTCTAGGAACGGATGGCCGGCCGCACTTTTTGGCTCGGTCTGGGCGGGCAGGGGCAGCACTTTGCCTGCCGGCACGGCCCCGCCGATTACGAAGCGTTCATTGTGGCTGTAGTTGAGGACGATCTCGCCCTCCTCGAACATGCCGGTGACGAGATAGCGGTCGCGCAGCTCGTCATTGGTGGCGCAGTCCATCATGTCGGGATGCGTCGCATAGAAGGTTTTCTGGAACATGGTCTCTCCTTCGTGGGCTGGCGGTGGGCGCTCAGGCCAACCAGCCGGCTTCTCTGGCGGTCAATGGACATGGGGAACGGCCCGGCAACCGGGTCAGCATAACCTTTCTGACGGGCAAAAACACGGATGCCACCCCTCAGCGGCATGCGTTTGACCATCCCCTCTCGCTGAAAAAGGTAACCGGTGTCAAAATGGATTGCAAGGCTGATATGGGAATGAATGGCCCAATGCAGCCTGATCGGGTGAGTCCTTCACACGATCGATAAGATGAAACCCGCAGGAAACCGCCGCAAGATCGGGAAAATGCGTGAAATTTCGCTGCCCTCTTGAAAATGACACCGGTTTCCTTTATGCCATCTTCCGGAGTGGGAGAGATTTCTGAGCACCGAGGGGGCAGTATGTCGCACGTCGAAGAGCGCGATCAATTCAGCTCGATTGCAAAAGCTTTCGTGGACGCACGCCATGCGGCCCGCGGCCTTCCGGCCTATCCGGGCGCCCAGCCCGATACGCTGGCGGAGGCATATGCCATCCAGGATATCGCCATTGGCCTCTTCGGTGGCCGAGTCGGTGGCTGGAAACTGGGGCGTATCCATCCACCGCAATCCGAGCGGCTGGGGGCAACGCGCCTCGCCGGCCCGATTTTCACCGACCGCATCGTCGCCGCGCCAGCCGTGGGCAAGCTTGATATGAGCATTTTCCCCGATGGCTTCGGCGCCGCCGAGGCTGAGGTTCTTCTCGAGATTGGCGAAGCACCGGATCCGGCCCGCCTGCACTGGACCCTTGATGCCGCCAGGGCACTTGTGAAATCGGTGCGTGTCGGGATCGAGATTGCATCCTCGCCGCTGCCGACGATCAATGATCTCGGTGCCGCGGTCACGGCTTCCGATTTTGGCAACAACAACGGCCTCGTGCTTGGCCCCGAAGTGCCGGACTGGCAGCGCCGGGACCTGATCGGCATGCCGGTATCCTTTGCGATCAACGGTCAGGTGATCGGTGAGGCCAGCATGGCCACGATGCTTGATGGCCCGTTTGGATCGGTTCGTTTCCTCCTTGAACTGATGGCGCGCCGCGGTCGCCGGATCGAGCCGGGCACCTGGGTATCGGCGGGGGCCATTACCGGCGTTCACAATGTGAAGCCGGGTGACGAGGTTGAAACCGTGTTCGATAACGAGTTCCGTGTGGGCTGCCGGATCACAGCGGCCAAGGCCGAGTGATGCGCGCACTGGCTGCCATCCTGCTTCTCGCAGCGGGCAGCTTGCCCGGTGCTGCAGGGGAGCTGACAACCCGCACCGAAAGTGACGGCGTCTGGGTGCTGGAAGACGGCGCCCCCCTCCTCTTTTTCCACGGCGCCCCCATGCCTGGTGGGGCGCCTGCCGAACGCGGCACCTATCTCCATCCGATCCTGACGCCTTCGGGTACGGCGCTCACGCTGAATGCGCCCGAAGATCATCCGCATCATCGGGGATTGTTCTGGGCCTGGCATCAGGTCGTCAAGGGCGGCGTCAAGGTCGCTGACGGCTGGGACATGAAGGGTATCGACTGGGTGGTTGACCGGCTGGACGCGACCGTTACGGGCGATGCCGTGCGGCTGAGCGTCGAGCTGCGCTGGATGCTGAAGGGCGGCACCGCGCTGATCCGCGAAGAAGATCATTTCACCATCCATGCGACCCACGACGGCGTGCGCCGGATGGACGCGGAAGTTCGCCTCAAGGCGTTGTTGCCGGGGGTGGCGATTGGTGGCAGCGACAATGACCGCGGCTATGGTGGCCCCTCGTGGCGGTTGCCCGATGCGCCCCTCCTGTCGTTTGAAAGCGGGCAGGGTGCGGTGAAAGCCGAAATGAATGCGGTGACTGCATCCGGCTGGATGCAGTTCGAGCATTCTGACTGGACAGCGTTGATGACCTGCGCCGTGGACGGCGTGCCCGTCACCCGCTGGATCCTCAGGAACGAGCTGAGCATGCAGAATTGCGCATGGCCGGGCCGGCAGACAGTGCCCGTGCCGGGTGACCGGGATATCGTGCTCGAATCCCGTTTTCTGTGGCAGGATGGCGCGCCGGATGCTGCGTGGGGCAGCGCCCGGCAGGCCGCAATCTCAAGGGATTGAAGCTTTTCACCCTTCTGGCGGGACTTGGGGGTTGCGCCGAAAGGAAACCGGTGTCATTTTGAATGACAGGGAGAGAGACAGCAGGAAAACCGTGAGGTGATCCGGCTGGAAGAGGGAGTTTCTGGATGTCAGTAACCAGTGTTATCGGGCGCCCGCTTGTTGCGGCTGCCTTCGTGTTTTCATCGATCATTGCCGCGCTGCCGGCCGCGACCGCCGCTGAAAGCGCCGAGCTTGCCTTTCCGGGTGCTGTTGGCTGGGCCAAGCATACGCCGGGCGGGCGGGGTGGCCAGATCATCCGGGTGACCAACCTCAATACCGATGGCCCCGGCTCGTTCGCCGAAGCCGTGCAAACCAAGGGCCCGCGCATCATCGTATTTGAGGTGGGCGGTGTGATTGATCTGGGGCAGAAAACCCTGCGCGTTGAGGAACCCTATCTCACCATCGCCGGCCAGACGGCGCCGTCGCCGGGCATCACGCTCGTCAAGGGCGGCATCGATATCACCACCCACGATGTGATCGTGCGTCACCTTCGTGTGCGCCCCGGCTGGGCCGGTGCCGAACAGTTCAGCGGCGTGGATTTCGACAGTATCTCGAATTTTGGCGCCTCGAATGTGATTGTCGACCATTGCACGCTCACGTGGGCGACGGACGAAAACCTTTCCGCCTCGGGCAAGCGCTTCATCGGCGATACGCCCGATGAATGGCGCAAGAATGCCTCGCACAGCATCACCTTCTCGAACAATATCATCGCGGAAGGGCTGGCCAATGCCACGCATGCTAAGTTCGAGCATTCGAAAGGGTCGCTCATTCACGACAATGTCGCGAACGTGCTGATCTACCGGAACCTTTACGCCCACAATTATGAACGCAACCCGCACCTCAAGGGCGGGGTTCACGCAGCTGTTGTGAACAATATCATCTATGACCCCGGCCAGCGCGCCATCCATTACAATCTGATGGAGGAAGAATGGCGGGGTTATGAATATCAGGACGGACTCCTGAGCGCCGTCGGCAACGTTATGCGGGCAGGCCCGTCCACGGCGCCCAAAATCGCCTTCCTGATGATCGGAGGCTACGGCGACCTGCGCTACTATGGCAAGGACAACGTGGCGGTAGACCGGATCGGTGAACCGCTGCCGATGATCGGCCGCTACACCATGTCGTCCGCCAAGGTCATCGAAGTGAAAAAGCCGCCTGTCTGGCCCGAAGGGCTTGAGGTGATGCCGACCGATGAACTGGAGCGCAGTGTGCTCGCAGATGTCGGCGCCCGCCCGTGGGACCGTGATGTACAGGACCGCCGCATCATCATGAATGCCGGCGAAGGTCGCGGCAAGATCATCGACCGCGAAACCGAGGTTGGCGGCTATCCGGTGATGCCGGAGACCCGTCGCCCGTTCAATCCTGATGACTGGGATCTCGCCACCATGGAGCCGAAAAACCCGGCTGTACTCGATCACAGCTACACTGCGAAGGGCACCTGAGCCATGCATCGTCTGTTCCTGGCGGCTGCAGTATCGCTGATGGCGGGGCTTGCCCCCCTTGCTGCTGCCGATCTTGTCCTGCGCGCGGCGGATACCCACCCCTACGGCTATCCGACGGTGAAAAGCGTCCAGCATATGGGTGAGCTTCTGGAGAAGTCGACCGAGGGCCGCATCCGCATTTCCATGTATCCGGGCCGCCAGCTTGGCGAGGAATGGGACACGCTGGAACAGACAGTCTTTGGCGCCGTGGATATCAACCGGGTGTTTCTGGCTGCCCTCCAGAATGTGGCGCCAGAGACAATCATTCCGTCACTGCCGTTCCTTTTCCGGTCGGAAGAACATCGCGACCGGGTGCTGTATGGCCCGGTCGGTGATGAGATACTGGCGAGCCTTGAGCCTTACGGCCTGATCGGTCTCACCTTCTACGAATCCGGTAGCCGCAATTTTTACAACACCCGCCGCCCGATCCTGACGCCCGCCGACCTTCAGGGCCTGCGCATCCGCGTGCCGAACTCTGACATGAATGTCGCGATGATCGAGCTTCTGGGCGGCAATGCCACGCCGATGGAACTGGGGCAGGTCTATGAAGGGCTCCGGAACGGCACGGTGGACGGCGCCGAGAACAACTGGCCGTCCTATGCCGACACCCGCCACTTTGAGGTTGCGCCCTTCTACAGCCTGACCGGCCATTCGATGACGCCTGAAATCCTCGTCATGTCCAAACTGACGTGGGACAAGCTTTCGCCCGAGGACCAGAAACGCGTGCGCGAAGTAGCGCGCCAAAGTGCGCGCTATATGGCGACGCTCTGGAAGGCGCAGGTGCAGGAAGCGCGCGAACGCGTCGAAGGAGCCGGCAACAAGGTGAATGACGTGCCGGACCGCGAGGCTTTCCGCCGGGCCTTGCAGCCCCTTTATGAACGCTTTGCCGGCACGCCGCGCCTCGCGGACCTTGTGCGCCGCGCGGAGGAAACGGAATGAGCGACCAGATTTCCGAAAAGCCCGTCGCGGGCGAGGGCGCCGACCGCCTGATCGTGAAGGGTGCCGAGCTTGTCACTGTTGCCAGCCTTGTGGTGATGACCGCGATTGTCGGCTGGCAGGTGTTTGGCCGCTTTGTCCTCAACGATACACCGAAATGGTCCGAGCAACTGGCCGGCATCCTGATGGTTTATCTGACCCTCATCGGGGCCGCAGTGGCGGTGCGCAACGACGGGCTCATTGCGCTTGATGCCTTTCTTGCCAAGTTTCCGGTGAAGCTGCAGATTGCCTGCCGGCTGATCGTGGAATTGCTGATCCTCGCCTTTGCGGTGCTGATGATCGTCTACGGCGCCCGCATGGCCGTGCTGGTAGAGGCATGGACTGTACCGACACTCGGTTTTTCACGGTCCGTCAATTACTGGGGCTTCCCGATTGCCGGGGCCATGATGCTTCTCTTCACGCTGCGCCGGATCGCCTCGCGCCGCTTCCTGACAGCCCATCTGCACCGGGATAACCAGTCATGAGCCTTGTCGTTCTGGCCATCGCCTTTGTCGTGTTTCTTGTGATCGGGATGCCGATCGCCTTTTCGCTGGCACTGTCGTCGCTTGCCGCGATCCTGTTCATGGACCTGTCGCCGCTAGTCGTTTTGCAGCGCATGTCATCGGGCTTCAGTGTCTTTGCGCTGATTGCCATTCCCTTCTTCATCTATTCGGGGGAAATCATGCTGCGCGGCGGGGCGGCTGACCGGATCGTCGCCTTTGCGCAGTCGCTGGTCGGGCACAAGCGTGGGGGCCTGGGGCAGGTGAACGTGCTGACCTCACTCCTGTTCGGCGGGATTTCCGGGTCTGCCATCGCCGGTGTTTCGGCAGTGGGCGGTGTGCTGATCCCCAAGATGAAAGAGGAAGGCTATAGCGCCGATTATGCCGTGAACGTGACGGTCGCTTCCTCCGTCCTCGGCCTCGTCATCCCCCCAAGCCACAATATGATCCTCTTTGCGATTGCCGCGGGCGGCAGCATCAGCGTGGGGGACCTGTTCCTTGCGGGTGTTGTGCCGGGCATCCTGACCGCCGCGCTCCTTGCCATCGCTGCCTACTGGATCGCGGTGAAGCGCGGCTATCCGGTGAAGCCCTTCGGCGGCTGGGGTAATGTGCTGCGCTGCCTTGTGGCGGCAGTACCCGGCCTGATGATGATCCTGATCATCGTCGGCGGTATCCGGCTTGGTATCTTCACACCGACGGAGGCAAGCGCGGTTGCGGTGATCTATGGCTTGGCCATCACCGCCTTCGTCTACCGCGAGCTTGACTGGCGCGCTTTCATGGCTGCCACCCGCGATGCAGCGCGCACCACGGCATCGGTCCTGTTCCTGATCGGCGCGGCATCGGCCTTTGGCTGGGTGCTCGCCGCATCGGACGCGCCGACTATGGTCAGCGACCTGATGGGCGGCATCACCGACAATCCGATTGTGATGTTCCTGATGATCAATATCGCGCTCCTGATGCTCGGTGCCGTGATGGATATGGCGCCGCTGATCATCATCACCACGCCGATCTTCCTGCCGATTGCCATGAAGTTCGGGATGGACCCTGTGCAGTTCGGCGTGATGCTGATCATGAACCTTGGGGTCGGCCTCATCACCCCGCCGGTGGGTACCGCGCTTTTCGTCGGTTGCTCGGTCGGCAAGGTGCGGATTGAGCAGGTGGTGAAAAGCGTGTGGCCCTTCTATTTCGCCCACTTCGGCGCGATCATGGCGGTCACGTTCGTGCCGGCCTTCAGCCTGTGGCTGCCGCACCTGTTGAAGGGCTGAGGGGCGAGAGGATCAGAAGGCCGGGGCGGCTGTCGATTCCCGAACGACAAGTTCGGGGGTGATCGAGGTCATCGCGCCCTTGGGGCCCTTCGGACCATCCATCAGCAGCTTGCCTGCCAGATAGCCGATATCGCGAATGGGCGAATGCACGGTCGTCAGGTAGGGCGCGATGCGGGATGCAATCGGCGTATCATCGAAACCCACAACGGAAATGTCGGCGGGCACTGAAAGGCCAAGTTCGCGGGCGGCCTTGTAAACGCCAAGCGCCATTTCGTCGTTACCGGCAAAGATCGCGGTCGGGCGTTCGGGCTTCGCCAGCAGTTGCCGGGCGCATTCATAGCCGGTCTCGTAGGTATAGCCGCCAAACACGATGTCATCGTCCTTGAGGTGCAGGCCGAACTCCGAAAGGCCGTCCTGAAAGCCGCGCAGGCGTTCGTGTGAGGACCGGAAGCTTTCAGGGCCCCTGATATGGGCGATACGCCGGTGGCCGAGCCGCGCCAGATGGCGTGCAGCTTCGGCGGCCCCGTGAGCTTCCCGCGTGCGGATCATGCGGTGGGGCTCGTCCAGCTCCACAGATGCGATCCGCACATAGGGGCAGTCGGCCTCTTTCAGCATTTCGGCGATATGGTCATCCTCGGAAACCGAAGGCGGCAAGACGGCGCCAAACAGGCGCTGCTGCTCGATAAATTCGCCGATCATGTCGTAAAAGTCGGGGGCATTCCGGTCGCACGGGCGGATCACTAGTTGGCAGCTTGAACCGGCCAGCGCATCCAGAATGCCGCGCTGCATATTCACAATATATTGCGGGCTCGGATTATCGTAGATCATCGCGACAAGGAAGGACCGCCGGAAGGCAAGCGCGCGGGCCTGCGGGTCGGGCGAGAAATCATATTCCTTGATCAGGGCCTTGATCTTGTCGCGCGTGCTGGCCTTTACCGTTGTGGCATCATTGATGACGCGCGAAACGGTTTTCTTGGAAACGCCGGCCATGCGGGCGATGTCATTGATGGTGATCTTGGGCTTGCGGCGCGCGCCGGGGCGCCCCTGTCCGGTATCCAAATCATCCGGCTTTTCGTCTGAACTGGCCAAGTCCCTGCCCCAAGGTAAACGGTTTCCGTCCACTCTAGTAAGCGCTTAGGGCAAAGGCCAGCGGCTTTTTACCCCGTCGCCCAATCAGGGGTGGCGGGATAGCAGGATACAAGCGTGCCGGGCGTGAGCGTGGCGCAGCCTTCAGGATGGACGAGCCAGGCATTCATGCCGGTCATCGAGCCGATCCGGTAGGATTCCTGACCCACAAGGGGCGTCACCGCCAGCATGCCATCGGCGCCGCCTTCCAGCCTTGCTTTCAGGAAAACGGTCAGGCCTTCGGAGGCCGCTGCCGCCGCGGTCAGGCGCGCGGTGAGGGGTTGTTCCACCGGCAGGCCCAAGGCAGCGCGCAAATAGGGGATCATGAACATGCGGAAGCCCATGGCGGTGGAGGCCGGGTTGCCGGGCAGGCCGAAGAAGGGCCGTCCGTCCGGCAGTTGCGCGAACAGCACGGGCTTGCCGGGGCGAACCTTCACCCGGTGCAACAGGATTTCGGCCCCCATGGCTTCGAGCACGCTACGCACGAAATCGAACTGGCCAACGGATACGGCCCCGGTGGAGACGACCATATCGACGCCCGCTTCCTGCATGGCTTCAAGCGCCGTGCGGAAACTGTCGCCGTCATCGCCAACTGTGCGCTGTAGCGCGAGATCGAGCCCGAAGGCGGCGGTGATCGCGGCGCCGTATGGGGCGGAGCTGTTGCGGATCTGTCCGGGGGCGAGCGGTGCATCCGGATCGTCCACCAGTTCACGGCCGGTTGATATCCAGCCAAGCGTCGGGCGTCGGGTGACGTGCACCCGGCCAATACCAGCGGCAGCGAGTGCGGGGATGGTGCTGGCGGTGATGCGGCTGCCGGTGGATAGCAGCAAATCGCCCTCCCTGAAGTCCGATCCGGCCTTGCGGATGTGGCGATCGGCTTCGAGCGGGGCTTTCAGGACCAGCGTATCGCCCTCGCGTTCGGTATCTTCCACAGGCACGACCGTATCGGCGCCCTTGGGCATGGTCGCGCCCGTCATGATGGCGGCGGCCTCTCCCGCACCGACCGGCGCCGGTGTCGCCGTATCACCTGCCGCAATGGTGCCGGTGATGGCGAGGCGGGCAGGATGGGTATCTGAAGCATCCGCCGTGTCCACAGCGCGCAGGGCGAAGCCGTCCATCGCCGAATTGTCGAACATCGGGTTGGCGTTCAGCGCCACCACGTCGGCGGCGAGCACCAGTCCGGTCGCTTGCCCAAGCGGCGCGGTGATCACGGGCAAGGGGCGGGCCGCCGCGCGAATGAGCTGCAAGGCTTCCGAATAGGAAAGTTTCGTGACGGCGTTCATTCG
This sequence comes from Pseudokordiimonas caeni, assembly GCF_026719705.1. GTDB lineage: Bacteria > Pseudomonadota > Alphaproteobacteria > Sphingomonadales > Kordiimonadaceae > Gimibacter > Gimibacter caeni. The sequence goes on from NZ_JAPPRR010000003.1 coordinate 352,512, forward strand.
AGACGCGGCACCGGGAATCCGCCCGCCTGCGTGACGGCCGCAGGCACCGGGCGGCCGAGGACACCTTCCACAAAGCGCGCGGTTTCGATCAGGGTTTCCAGTTCGACGCCGGTTTCAATGCCGCATTCTTCGAGCATATAGAGGAGGTCCTCCGTGGCGATGTTGCCGGTGGCCTTGGGCGCGAACGGGCAACCGCCAAGCCCGCCGATGGAGGCATCCAGCACTTCTGCGCCAGCCTGATAGGCGGCCCATGCGTTGGCGATGCCGCTGCCGCGCGTATTGTGGAAATGCGCCCGGATCGGCAAGCCCGGCAGGCGCTCGCGCAGCCCTGCGACCATATCGAACACAGCGCGTGGATTGGCGACCCCGATGGTGTCGGCGACCGCAATTTCGCGCGGTCCTGCTTCGGCAATATCCTCTGCCATCGCGATCACCTTGGCAGGGTCAACCCGGCCTTCAAACGGGCAGCCAAAGGCGGTGGAGATGGTGACTTGCGCGGCCATGCCATTCTCGCGGGCGAGGCGCACGATCTCTTTCGTCACAGCTACCGATTCAGCGCTTGTCTGGCCCTGGTTTTTCGCTCCGAACGTATCGGTCGCCACCGCCACTGCACCGGCTTCATCAACGCCGCGCTTGTTGCCTTCGCGCGTGTCGAAGGCACGCAGGAGACCGCGTTTGTTCAGCACAAGCCCGATATAGGTGACGTCCTTGAGGTCCGGCAGGGCAGCGATCACCGCTTCTGCATCAGCCATCTGGGGCACCAGTTTGGGGTGGACAAAGCTTGCGACTTCGAGCCGCTTCACGCCGGCCTTCAGTGCACCGCCAATCAGCTGCAGTTTCTGGTCGGTGGTGAAATGGGCTTTTTCGTTCTGCAGGCCGTCGCGGGCACCCACCTCGACGATTTCAACGGGTCTCATGATAGTCGAATCCTTGCTGTCAGGTCGGGGGCATCGTCTGACAGGAAGGCGGGCGGGTCAACAGGGGTGTGGAGGCTGGCGGATCAACTTGCCTTGCGCTGGCGCGTGGGCGGCTCGATCGGGAAGGTTTCGGCCTGATAGATATTGGCCTTGGCCATCAGCGGAAAGAGGTCTTCGCGGTTGGCGACGGCTTCACTCAGGATGCCGTAAACGATGGCAAGGTTGGTCTCGCCCTTGTGGTTCATCAGCGGCAGCGCGATGAAATGCATCGTGGCGTGCTTTTGTTCACTGGCATATCCGAACGTGCCGACAAGGCCGGTATCCCCCGCTCGCATCTTTTCAAAATCGGCAAGGATGGGTTCGATCAGCGCGGGTGACATCACCTTGCGCATCTCTTCGCCGATCGGGTCCATCTCGAACCCCTTGGAGGCAATCGAGCCCGCAAACATGATGCGGGGAGAGCGGCGAGACATGTCGATCGTGATGATCTGGCGCGATTCATCAATCATGTTGAGGACGCTGAGGTCGCCGCGATAAGGGGCGATCTTGCCCTTGCGGGCTTTCTGCCATGCGGCGAGGAATTTAAGGAAACGACTGGCCAAGGTAAACACCGGACAAACAAACGATGTGCAACAATCCCGACCCCCCGGTCCGAATCGAAGCATACAGAAAACCGGTTAATAGGCGCTAAATGGCCACCGGTTTCCGCTCGTTTATTTGGTGTTTTTGAAGGCGAGAGGAGAGCGCTTCACGCCGTCGCTGTCCAGCCGCCCGAGCGCCCCTGCTGCGTGATAAAGCACAATGGCAGTTGAAACCGCGAGATTGAGCGATTCCGCCATGCCGGGCATCGGGATGCGCACGAGGCCGTCACAGGCTTCCCTATAGCGGTCTGGCAGGCCGCTGCCTTCGCTGCCGACCATCAGGATGAGGGGCGCGCGATAGCTGGCTTTAAGGTAAGGCTCGCTGCCCGCGAGCGCGAGGCCGAGGCATTGGCTTTCGGGCCCACCGGCGCGCCAGATGTTGAAATCTTCAAGGCTCGCGCCAATCACGGGCAGTGAGAAGACCGATCCCGCCGAGGCGCGCACGCAGTCGCTGCTCCAATGATCGGCACTAGGGCCAAGGAGGATCACACCGTCCGCGCCCACCGCGTCCGCCGTGCGGATGACGGTGCCCACATTACCGGGATCTCGCGGCTCCTGCAGCGCAACCCACAGCTGGCCGGCCTCCAGCGGGTGATCATCCAGCACCGGTTTCGGCTCGGCAAAAATGGCGATCACCGGCTGAGGATTATCCTTGCCCGCCACCGCCGCCTGCACATGGCTGTTTGTCAGCACCGTATTTCTGGGCGCCAGCACCGATTGTTCGAACAGGTCAGCCATCAGGCGGTTATCGAAGGCGGTATCCAGCACGAAAGCCTGCTTCAAGGTGAAGCCGGCCTTCAGGCCCTGCCGCAGGAAGGTCTCGCCTTCCACCACAAATTCGCCGTGCCGCTGCCGGTATTTCTTCAGCCGCAGTTCCTTCGCATGCTTCACCCGCGCATTCTGGGTGCTGGTGAGAGCCGGCGGAAACGGGATAGGCGGACGGGTCATGGGGTGTGCAAATCCTTCTGGGTCTTTGGCCTTTCATACCGGGGAAAGGCAGGCTTGAACAGCCCGTGATGCAAGGCTTTCACGGTGATCGTTAAGAAGGATTTGCTTGATTGTGATCACATTTGGTGCGCCTATCGTACCCGGAGCCGCCGAAATGGCTCGGTGGCTCGCACACGAGAGGTGTTCCGTGAATGACCAATCTGCTGCCGATGCCCAGTCTTCTGACGCGCCGGCTTTCCCAACCAGCAACCCCGCCCTGATCCAGTGGCTGCGCAGCCACCGGGTTGATGAGGTTGAATGCCTTGTCCCCGATCTCAACGGCGTGATGCGCGGCAAGATCGTCCCGCGCGAGGAGTTCATCTCCGCCCTTGATAGCGAAGGCCTGCGCATGCCCGAGGCCGTCCTCGTCCAGTCGGTGACCGGGGACTATGATTACGAAAAATCTGTCGCGCAAACCATCGATGCCGATGTCCGCATGATCCCCGATCCTTCGAGCGTGCGGCTGGTGCCCTGGTATGACGAGCCGGTGGCGCAGATCATCTGCGACGTGAAGAACAAGGATGGCGAGCTTGTCGATTTCGCGGCCCGCAGCCTCCTGAAGAATATCCTCGCGAAATACAAAGCCCTCGGCCTGAAGCCCATCGTGGCGCCGGAGCTGGAATTCTACCTCATCGAAAAAAATATCGACCCGGACCTGAAGCTGGTGCCGCCGGTGGGCCTGAGCGGCCGCCGCGAGGCTGGGCGCCAGCCCTATGGCATCGAAGCCGCCAACGACTTCGACCCCGTCGTGAACCGCATCTATGACTATGCCGAGGTGATGCACCAGAAGATCGGCACCATGGCGCACGAGCAAGGCCCGGCGCAGCTGGAGATCAACTGCACCCACGGCGACGCGCTGGAACTTGCCGATCAGGTCTTCCTTTTCAAACGGATGGTGCGTCAGGCGGCGATGAAAGACGGCATGTATGCCACCTTCATGGCGATGCCGCACCAGGACGAGCCGGGCTCGGCCATGCATGTGCATCAGTCGCTGGTGGACATCAAGACCGGCCGCAACATCTTTGCCGATGAAAAGGGCGAGGATACGCCGGCGCTCTATCACTATATCGGTGGCCTGCAGAAGCATCTGGCCGCGGTGACGCCGCTGATGTATCCGAACGTCAACAGCTTCCGCCGGATGCGGCTTGAAAGCGACGCGCCGATCAATCTGCACTGGGGCCGCGACAACCGCACCTGCGGCCTTCGGGTCCCGCATTCGAGCCCCAATGCCCGCCGGGTGGAAAACCGCCTGCCGGGGGTGGATAGCAACCCGTATCTCGCGTTTGCCGCCACGCTCGCCTGCGGCCTTATCGGCCTGATCGAAAAGATCGAGCCCGAAGAAGTGGTGCCGGGCGACGCGCACGAACTGCCCTTCACCCTGCCGCGCTACCTGCCGGAAGCCTTGGGCCGGATGGCAGCATCAGACGCCGTCCGCGCCATGCTCGGCAGCCGCTTCGTGGATGCCTTCGTGGAGGTTAAATCGCTCGAAATCGCCGCCTATAACAAGGTGATCTCAAGCTGGGAGCGCGAGCATCTGCTCTTGAGCGTGTAGGGGGCAGATCACAGGCTAGGCTATTCTTTGCGGTAGATTTCAGATGGGATTTTACATATCTTGAGTTGAAGTTCTCATCTTGAGTATCGCCGGTTGTTTTCAGGCATGTTGAATGAAGGAAACAACCGTGAACCAGACCGTTGTCAAAGCCGTCACTAGTGCAATCCTTGCCGTCTCCTTTTGTTTCATGGTGCCGGCAGGGGCAGCTCATGCCGTCACTTACAGCCTCGCCCTGATTGATGATTTTCCTGGCGGCTATGATCATAGCTACGCCTATGGCATCAATGATGCTGGGCAGGTAGTCGGCTATAGCTCTTCTGCCAGCGGTCAGCGTGCCTTCCTTTGGGAAGACGGTGTGATGACTGACCTCGGCGTTCTGCTCGGTGAAGCCGGTTATAGCCGAGCGAATGGCATCAATAATTCCGGCCAGATTGTGGGGGTTAGCGGGAGTGCGAGCGGTCAGCGTGCCTTCCTTTGGGAAGACGGCGTGATGACCGATCTTGGCGATCTGCCCGGCGGCTGGGATCGTAGCGAAGCCTTTGCCATCAATGATGCTGGTCAGATTGTGGGTTCAAGCTATACCGGGGCAGATACGGGCAACGGCAAACTTCACGCCTTCCTCTGGGAGGACGGAATAATGACCGATCTAGGCGCGTTGGCCAGTCGCGCTGAAAGCAGCCAAGCTTATGCCATCAACAATGCTGGCCTGATTGTGGGTGAAAGCGATGCCGGTCTGGCTGGTGATCATGCCGTAATTTGGGAGAACGGTGTGCTCACTGACATTGGTTCCCTTCCTGATATTGGAACCGGCGTCAACGCCCTCGCAACGGGTATCAATAATTTGGGTCAAGTGATAGGGGCAAGCACGATTGCCTCCACGGAGTATGAGTATCGTGCCTTCTTCTGGGATGATGGCGAGATAATCGATCTTGGGGACTTCCCGGGCGGAGACAATTATAGCTGGGCCTACGGCATAAATGATGCTGGGCAGGTAGTGGGGTCGAGTCCTTCAGCGACGGAAGGTGGGAGTGCTTTCATTTGGGAGCGCGAGACGGGGATGGTCGATCTGAATGATCTTATTGTCTCCGACCTCGATTACACCGCCGGTATCGCGATGGCCATCAATGAAGTGGGCCAGATTACAGGCTGGGGAACCTATCGGGACGGAAGTGGCGAATCCTTTAGGCGGTCATTTGTCCTGACCCCAATTCTTGGTCCCATCGGGGGTATTCCCGAACCCGCCACTTGGCTGATGATGATCATGGGCTTCGGCATTACCGGCCTTGCTGTTCGTCGTCGCCGGGCTCTCGCAGCCTGATCCTTACCCCGCCATTGCCTTCGCCACCGCACTGATGCCGATGAGCAGCAGGGTGGCGTTGGCGATGCGGCGGTAGGTGGCGCTGCCGTGGGTCTGGAACCATTTGTTGCCGAAACGGTTGCCGGCATACATGGCCGGATAGGCGGCGGCGATATACATCAGCTCGGTTATCCCGATGAAGCCCTGCACGCCGAAACCGGTGAGCGCGAAGGCTGCTGAAAACAGGAAGAAGATCATCAGGAAGCCGCGGCTGCGCGCCGGTGTCGCGTATGCCGACAGGGCATAGATGATCACGGGCGGGCCGGGAATGGCCAGAAGTCCGTTCATGATGCCCGACAGGAAGCCGATCATAGCCTTCAGGCCGCTGCCGACTTCACGTTCCTTCGGATGCGCGAAATTCAGCATCAGGCTCGCTGCGATCACGGTGACCCCGACGATCAGCTGGAAGAGCGAAACGGACAGCATCCCGAGGAACACAGCGCCCGCCGCCGTGCCAAGGATGCTGGCGCCGATCATCCCGGCGGAGCGTTTTACCTCCACCGGGTCCCAGAATTCCTTCACCGTCTGCAGGCTGACAAGCAGCGTGAGCGACGCGACGACCACAACGGTGGTCGAAGGTGGCAGGAAAAGCGCGAGCACCGGGATGGCGGCAAGCGCAAAACCGAAGCCCGTGAAGGCGCGCAGGATGGACGACAGGAACACAGCCGCCATCATGAAGACGGCGGAAACAACATCAAACGGCATATCCTGCATCAGGCGGCGGCTTTCTCTTTTCCTTGTGTGCCGCCACGTACCAGACGGCCTGGCCGGGCATCGGTCAGCACCCCGTCATCGACGATCACTTCGCCCGAGACGATGGTTGCCTTGTAGCCCTTGGCCTTCTGGATAAGGCGTGCGCCGCCTGCAGGCAAGTCATGAACCATGCGCGGGGCCAGAAGTTTGAGGCCCTCATAGTCGATGACATTGAGGTCAGCCTTCTTGCCCACCTCGATCCGGCCGCGATCTGCAAAGCCCATATAGTCGGCAAGCTGCGAGGTCAGCTTGCGGATGGCTTCCGCGAGTTCGAGCTTGCCACCCCGGCTGCGGTCGCGCGTCCAGTGGGCCAGCATATAGCTTGGGAAACTGCTGTCGCACACCGTGCCAACATGGGCGCCGCCATCCGACAGCCCCATGATCGACTGCGGATGCTTCAGCATCGTCTCGACCGCATTGAAGTTGAGATCGGTGTAATTATAGATCGGGAAATAGAGGAAGGCGTGGCCGTCGTCCTCAAGGAGAAGATCATAGATTTTCTCCAGCGGCTTCACGCCGTCCGCGACCGCCAGCTTGTAAACCGAGGTTTCGGGCGACTGTTCATAGTCCGGATTGTCACCCAGCCGGAAAAGCTTGCAGCTGACAAAATCGATCATGCCGAGGAGCTTGTCGGCCAAGGGCGGGATCGGCGTGCCGTCGCCCGCCAGCTGATCGGGCTTTTCCGACAGCATCTGTGCCTTGAAGGCGGGGTCGCGCATCACCTTCACGCGTTCCTCGATGGGCAGGTGGCTGATCTTCTTGTAGCTCGGGAAGCCCATGAAAGGATGGAAGGTGCAGGTGAGGCCAAGCGTGACGCCAATGCCGCGCGGAGCCACCTGAAAATGCATGTCCAGCCCGCGGGCCTTGGCGGCCTCGCCGCGGGCGATGATATCTTTCCACTGCTTGGGGGCAAAGTCGCGCTGCATCAGCGACATCGAGAAGGGCCGCCCGCCCGATGCCTCGACAAAGGCTTCCAGAAGGTCGAATTCATAGTCGAAAGCCTCGGGATTGCCGCGCTCCAGGTCGAAATCGTTCACCGCCTGCAGCACGCCGTGATCAAGGCCTCGGAAAGCTTCGGCGAGCCCGGCGAGTTCTTCCTTCCCGGCTTCGGACGAGGGCGTCCACTGGCCTTCCGCCGTGCGGTGCACGTCCGACCGGCCGATGGAAAGGCCGACAGCACCGGCTTCGAGTGCTTCACGCGTCAGGCGCTTCATCTCGGCAATGTCAGCGGGGGTCGCGGGTTCGTTCACCACCGCACGGTCGCCCATCACATACATGCGCAAGGGATCGTGCACCACCTGTACCGCGAAATCGATGGCATGCGGGAAATCGATGGCATTCATATAATCTGGCACGGATTCCCAGTTCCAGGTCAGGCCTTCGGCAAGGGCCGCACCGGGGATTTCCTCCACACCTTCCATCAGGCTGATCAGCTTTTTGTGGTCGGTAGGGCGAACGGGCGCGAAGCCGACGCCGCACGAGCCCATCACGGCGGTGGTCACGCCGTGGTAGCAGGAGGGTTCAAACTTGTCGTCCCACGAGACCTGCCCGTCATAATGCGTATGCACATCCAGAAAGCCGGGGGTGACGATATGGCCGGTGGCATCGATGGTGCGTTTGGCCGCGCCCAGATTTTCGCCGATGGCGGCAATCTTGCCGTCTTTCACGGCAACGTCGGCCTTGCGGCCGGCCGCCCCCGTGCCATCGTAAATCGTGCCGCCGGTGATCAGAAGGTCATACATGGGTCAGTCTCCTTGGGTCGCAGGAAGCGGGCGCGTGAAGCGCGCATCCGCCAAACGGTAAAGGGCAAGCGTGATAAAGCCGCCGATGAAATGCCAGATGCCCCAGGTCGCCGTCAGCATCACGGCGCCGCCGATGCCGCCGAACTGGGTCATGAGAATGGCAAGGCCAAGCGCGCTGTTCTGGATGCCGACCTCGAAGGCAAGCGCCCGCCGGTCGCCCGCGTCACGCAGGAACAGCGCACCCGCGCCAGCGCCGAGCGCAAAGGCCAACAGGTTATGCACCGCCGTCAGCGGCACGATATCTGCCCAGTATTTTGCCAGCAGGCCAGCGTTTGTATAAAGCCCGAAAATGACGATGCCAAGGAGCAGCGCGAGCGAGATCCGCAGCGCGAGCGGGCGGTGGCGTTCGGTCGCCTTCGGGAAGCGCGCGGCGAGCGTCATGCCGAGCACCAGCGGCAGGCCAAGCATCAGCGCGGTTTGCATGAGGAAGCTCGCGCCGTTGATATCGATTTCATCCAGAAGGGCGGCAACCGGCGGGTAAAGCCCGCCCCAGAACAGCACCGACAAGGGCACGGTGAGGGCAGCGAGCACGCTTGAAAGCGCGGTCAGAGTCACCGAATAGGCCACATTGCCGCGCGCCATCAGCGTGTAGAAGTTGGAGACATTGCCGCCCGGGCAACTCGCCACCAGGATCATCCCGAAGGCGAGGCTCGGGTCCGGGCGAATGAGCCAGACAAGCGCGAGGGTGAGGAGCGGCAGGCCGATCAGCTGTGTGGCATAGCCGGCGAGAAGCGCATGCGGGCGCGCCGCCAGCGGCCGGAAATGCGCCAGCCGCAGGCCAAGCGCCACCGAAAACATCGTGAAAGCGATTGAAAAGGCCATCAGGGCCTGCGCCCCGGCACCCAGTTCAACGACTGCCCGTTCCAAGAAAACCTCCCACTCTCCCGGCGGGTATCCTAGACCGATGAGTACAGATATGGGAAGCGCGAAAGATGGTTAATCACCCCACGAGCACCACATCATCAAGGTCGCCAATCGTCAGCCCCTTGAGGGTCAGGCTGTCGCCCCCGCCGAGGTCGATGGTGATGTCGCCTGATACGCTGCTTGCAGCCGCCTTGAGCGCGGCGGTCGTGGTGATGGCGGCGCTGGTGCCGGCAAGGTCCAGCATGTCGTCGCCTGTCTTGAAGTCGGTGATGGTGTCGCTGCCGGTGCCGGACTGGAAGACGAAGGTGTCGTCCCCGCTGCCGCCGGTCAGGGTATCGTTGCCAAGCCCGCCCCAGAGCTGGTCGTTGCCAGCGCCGCCATCAATGTCATCGGCCCCGCCGCCCCCATAGACCGTGTCGTTGCCGGCGCCGCCCTCGATCACATCGTTGCGGCCGGTGTCAGTATCGTCACTCTTGCCACCATAGAAGATATCGTTTCCGTCGCCGCCGATCAGGGTGTCGTCGCCCTTGCCGCCGGCGAGCGTGTCAGCCCCGGCTCCACCATGGATACGGTCATTTCCGTCCCCGCCCCATGAAGTGTTGGATGTGGTCTCGGACTGGCTGTCCTCGTCCCCCACCCAGATGGTGTCATCCCCGACACTGCCATAAATGAGGTCGGTGCCCGCACCGCCCACCAGCAGGTCATTCCCAGCCCCGCCGCCAAGGGTATCGTTGCCCTTGCCGCCGAGCACAATATCAGCCATGTCGTCCCCGGCCCCGGCCCAGAGCTGATCATTGCCGTCGCCGCCTTCCATCCGGTCGGCGCCGGCCTTGCCGACGAGTATATCGTTCCCGGCGCCCCCGATCAGCGTATCATTGCCGGCGTCGCCGTTCAGGTTGTCATCGCCCTGCATGCCATAAAGCGTGTCGGCCTTGGCGCTGCCGATCAGCCGGTCGGCCTGATCGGTGCCGATGGCACTGGTGATCACCGCACCCGCCGCCACCTTGAAGGCCGCTTCCCCGCCGATCAGGCTGGTCTGGCCGGGTCTGAGGTCGATCTGCGCGCCTTCCATCAGGGCGGCGGCATTGAT
>NZ_JAPPRR010000004.1 GCF_026719705.1 Pseudokordiimonas caeni
GTCCCATGCCCAGTATCCAGTACCAGGCCGGACCACCGTCCGCATCTCCCTTCCAAATCACAATGTCAAAGAGCAAATCAGCGGGCCATTTTATCCAACCGGATCAACCGGCTCGCTGCACCTTCGGTTCGTTTCGCGTCGCGTTCGCTTCGGCGTTGCGCCCCGTCGGTGGAGGCGGGTTATAGGGGTGGTTCCGCACCCTGTAAACACCTTTTTTGCATTTTCATGAAGAAAACAGAAAACACTGGTTTGGAGCCCGTTTTGACACACAAAATGTTGTAGACGAGCACCCAAGAGCAACAATATTGCATGAGGCCGGTTTACAGGCGGTTAATCGCCCGTATTGACCGCTTTTGCGTCCTCGATCTTCCGGTTTGCGAGGCCCTTTTCCCGCCATTCATCGATCTGGCGGCCCGCCAGTTCCTCAAGAGGATTGGCTACAAGCGAGGCCAGCGCCTCGGATCCCGGCGTGATGAAGGCATTGCCAGCAGTAGAAACGATGCCGCCTGTATAGGCGCCGCCGCTTTCGGGCTTCGCATACGGTGTGTGCCGGAAGGCGGCGGCAAGGTCGGCCCAGCTCATTCCCTTATAGGCGGGGCCGAGCGCATCGCCGGGGGTAGCCGGCAGCGTGCGGGCGCGGGACACCATCTTCTGGTCTTCCCCCACCATGGCGCGGGCGACCTGACCGAGGAAGAAACGATTCTCATAGTCGCTCATCCCCGCGCCCGGCGTACCGCGGCGAATGGCGGCAAGCACCCAGTCGGCCATGCTGACGACGGCGCCGTCTTCCAGCACTATATAGGTGTCTTCGATACCGAGGGTCGGCATCCCGTCAGGCGAAGCCGGGGCCTGCGGCCGCTCTGCGCCACGCGGATAGACGGGTACCACGAGCGGGGCGGCCCCTTCGTCGGGCGGATTGTCCGCTGCATCATCGGCCAGCACACGGCCAAGGCCCCACAGGGAAACGCCGAACAGAAGGCCCCATGCACCGAGCCGCATGATCAGGGGCGTGCGGCGCAGGGGAAGGTCTTGCTGTCGTGACACCGGGTTTGGCACGGGTCGTTTCCTTTATAGCTTCCCTCTCCGGGGAACGCGGCTTATCATAGAGAGGACATTTATTTCTGTAAAACAATAATTTTGCGAGCCGTGAAATGCCCGAAACCCCGGACATCCGCCCCGAAAACCCCAGGCCCGCCCGCGATTCCCTTTATCGCTGGACCATGGGGGCGATCTGGTTCCTTCTTGTCACCATGCCGCTTGCCAACCTGTGGTTCTGGATCGATCCGGCCTCTTTCCCCGGCCCCGGCATAGCCGAGGCACGCCAGTATGCACCGGAAACACTGGGCGCACCGCAACGAATCGCCGGCTTCCTGATCACCAGCCTGTCACTTGCCGCCATCCTCAGTGCCATGTGGCACATCAAGCATCTGATCCAGGCGTTCGAGGCCGGGCTCTTCTTTGCCGAAGAAACCGTGTCGCGCACCAATCGGGCCGCCCGCATGCTCTTCCTCTATATAGGGGTGGCGCTCATCAGCCAGCCGATGCTTTCGGTGGCGCTTACCTTTCACAAGGCACCGGGCACGCGGGAGCTGACCCTCACCATCGGCGATTCGGGGGAATGGGTCGGGCTTCTGGTGGCGCTTGTCCTCCTCTTCTTTGCCCGTGCGCTTGAGGCCGCCCGCCGCCAGAGCGACGAACTGGCCGAAATCATATAAGGAGGACAGTCATGCCCATTACCGTCCGCCTTGACCTGATGCTGGCCCGGCGCAAGATGAAATCCAAGGATCTCGCCACCCTCATCGGCATCACCGAAGCGAATCTCAGCCTCCTGAAATCCGGCAAGGTGAAGGGTATCCGCTTCTCGACGCTCGAGGCGATTTGTGCCCATCTGGAGTGCCAACCCGGCGATATCCTTGAATATGAACCCTGAACAGGCTGAGATCACCGCCATGACACCCATCACAGAACGACTGAACAAGGTGGTGACCAAGCTCGGCCGCAAGGCCCGCAGCGAAGCCGCGCCCGCAAAACCCGCCTCGCCTCCCCCGGCGGCTGAACCGCGCAAGCCCAAGGTTGGCCTCGCGCTCGGCGCCGGTGTGGCGCGCGGCTGGGCGCATATCGGCATCGCCCGGCGCCTCGCCGATGAAGGGATCGAGGTTCATCATATTGCCGGCACCTCTATCGGCGCGGTGGTGGGCGGCGCCATCGCGGCGGACGGACTTGATTCGCTCGAAGATTGGGCCCGCAGCCTGAAATCCCAGAATTTCTTCCGATTCCTAGATCTGAAGATCGGCCGGGGCGGGCTCTTTGGCGGCACCCGGCTCAACAAGCTGATGGTGGAGAATTTTGGCGATCTCGACTTTTCCGTGCTGAAGCTGCCCTTCACGGCGGTCGCCTGCGAACTGAAGTCAGGACAGGAAATGTGGCTGACCGAGGGACGCATCTCTGATTCGATCCAGGCGAGCTTCGCGCTCCCCGGCGTATTCGAGCCCGTGAAGATCAACGGCCGCTGGCTGGTTGACGGGGCGCTTGTGAACCCCTGCCCTGTTTCGGTGTGCCGTGCCGCCGGCTGCGACATGGTGATTGCCGTCAATCTGGCCGAGGATCTGTACGGCCGCCGCCGCGCCACCAAAGCCGGTGCACTGGTGGTGCGGGAGGCGGAAGAAGACGACAGCGATTTCGGCGTCTTTGCCGATATCATGGCGAGCCCGAGCGTTGTGGGCCGCAAGCTCGGCAGTGACGTCTTCCAGAAGCTTTTCAGCCGCAAGGACGACGCACCTTCGCTGTTCACCAACATGGTGGCGAGCCTGAATGTGATGCAGAACCGGCTCAGCCGCTCGCGCCTTGCGGGCGACCCGCCGGAAGTGACCATCGCACCGCTTGTCGGCCATGTCGGCCTGTTGGAGTTTCACCGCGCGGATGAGCTTATAGAAGAAGGCGCGCGAGCCTTCGATGCGCAGCTCGCCCATATCCGGGACGTGCATGCCATCATCAATCACCGCCTGAACGCCTGAGGCCGGAGACACAAAAGGCGGCCCGCGCCGCCTTTCCTCTCCCCCGTCCTTTCACGCCGTCGCGATATATTCCTTCAGCGCGTCGGCTTCCTGCTGGGTTTCCTGCAGGCGTTCCTTCACTACGTCACCCACCGAAACGATGCCGATCAGCTTGCCGTCTTCCACCACAGGCACGTGGCGGATGCGGCGTTCGGTCATCATTTCCATCAGGTGATGAAGCGTGGCTTCGCCGGTGCAGGTGGCAACAGACCGGGTCATCAGCGTATCGACCGCGTCATCAAGGACCGCCGCCCCGCGGATTGCGAGTCCCCTGACCACATCGCGTTCCGACACGATGCCGACAAGCCGGCCCTTGTCCATCACCGGGACCGCCCCGATGCGTCGCTCGCCAAAAACCTTGGAAACTTCGGACACTTTGCAGCCCGGCGCCACGAAGACAACTTCGGACCCCTTGGAGCCGAGAATCTGTTTGACGTTCATACAAACCTCCCGATTGCGTACCCTTGCGGGCCATACTCCCCGCCCGTCATTATGCCGTGACTTTTCGTCGCGGCAAAGGATCATGGCATGCAATCGGGCGATTCGTGTGGCATCACAGGGTCGGGCAAGCGCCCCGAGACATGAAAGGAGCCAGGAATCATGCTCGCCAAAATCGCCCTCGTTGTAATTCTAACCGCGATTCTCGCCGCTGCCGGCGCATGGTCGTTCGATGTGGTCTCGTCGCTGCAAGGCGGCGCGGGCCTCAGTACGCACGGCTATATCGCCGCCGGCCTAGGCATTTTCTTTTCCTGCCTGATCGGGTTTGGCCTGATGGCGCTTCTTTTCTATAGTGCGCGTCACGGCCACGACGAGGCGTCCCACAAATACGACCTCTCGTCCGACGAGACGGCAGGCCCCGATGCCCGCCGCGACTTCACGAACAAGGGGGATGAAGACCGATGAGCAAGTTCGAAACGCTGTCCGATTTCTGGGCCCTTGTGGTCGAAGTCTGGAATCAGGGCGCGTTCGGATATGATGTCGGCACCATCCTCACAGCGCTTGGTGTCTTCCTCCTGTTCATGGCCTTTCGGGGTCTCTTCACCCGGTTCGTCCTGTCGCGCCTGCATGGTTGGGCGGAGAAAACAACCAATGAAGTGGACGATGCCGTTGTCGACGCGCTGAAACCGCCGATTCGGTTCATCCCTGTCGTGATGGGTATCTTCTTCGCCCTCAGCATCTTCGAATTTGAAGGCGATGGACTGGAGCTTGCGGGACTCATCAACCGCACGCTCGTTGTCTTCACGCTCTTCTGGATTCTCTACAGCCTTTCGAAGCCGCTTGGCGACCTGATGCAGAAGGGCGCCAATTTCCTGACCTCCGAAATGATCGAATGGGTGGCAAAAGCGCTCAGGATCGCCTTCGTGCTGATCGGCGCCGCCGCCATCCTCGAAATCTGGGGGATCGAGGTCGGCCCGCTGATTGCCGGGCTTGGCCTTTTCGGCGTTGCCGTGGCGCTTGGTGCGCAGGATCTGTTCAAAAACCTGATCGCCGGGCTTTTCGTGATCGGGGAGCGCCGCCTGCATATAGGCGACTGGATCCTTGTGGACGGCGTGGTGGAAGGCACGGTCGAATCGGTCGGTTTCCGCACCACCATGGTCCGCCGGTTCGACAAGGCACCGGTTTATGTGCCGAACACCAAGCTCGCGGATAGTGCGCTCATCAACTTCAGCCGGATGACCTATCGCCGCATCAGCTGGAACATCGGCCTCACTTACGACACCACAGCAGCGCAATTGCGCGCGATCCGCGATGAGATCGCCGGCTACATCGAATCCAACGATGATTTCGTGAAGCCGATCGAAACGGCGACAATGGTCCGGATCGACAAATTCTCGGCCAGCTCGATCGATCTCTTCCTCTATTGCTTCACCCGCACCACCGACTGGCTGGAATGGCTGGCGGTGAAGGAAGAACTGCTTTTGAAGGTCAAGGAAATCGTCGAGGAAAACGGCGCCAGCTTCGCTTTCCCGAGCCAGTCCATCTATGTTGAAACACTGCCGGGCGATGCCATGGACCGCGGTAAGGACTGATTCCGGCATTTGCCATCGGACGAACACTGGGCTAGGAAAAAGTCATCAATCTCCCGCAAACGAGGCTTGTTCCGATGACTGACACGATGCAGCTGACCCTGCGCACCGCGCCCCGCACCGCCGATCTGAATATCAACGGCAACATTTTCGGGGGCTGGGTTCTTTCGCAGATGGATATCGCCGGCGGTATTGTCGCCGCACGCCGCGCCGGTGGCCGCGTTGCCACCGTTGCCGTCGAGGGCATGAAGTTCCACCGCCCCATCGAACTTGGTGACGTGGTCAATATCCACACCCGCATCGAAAAGGTGGGGCGGACCTCGATCAACGTGTTTCTGGAAGTGACGGCCGACCGGGGCACCATCGGCAACGAAACGATCCTTGTCACCTCCGGCCACTATATCTTTGTGGCTGTGGACGACAAAGGCCAGCCGCGCCCCGTCGACCAGCCGTGAGGCGACCTTAGGGCTGCGGTGTTTCGGCCTGTGGCTCACCCACCGGGATATTGGCCTTTTCAATCTCGGCCGCACACATCTTGGCGATATCATCGAGTAGTGTGCGGTTGGTGTCGCTCACTTCATTCTTGCTGAGCTCGACCGAGAGGCTCAGATATTTGTCCATATCCAGCCGGTTTTTGAACTCCCGGACCGTGCAATCGCACAGCGGCTTGCAGGTCGCTTCACCGTAACCCGGCACGCAACCCTTCATGCAGCGCTGCTGGTCGACGGCGAGAAGATCCTCCGGAATGGGGGCTGCCATCGCCGACGTACCGGCCGCCACAAGACCCGCAAAGGCGAGCGAACGCAGGGCACTTCCAAGGGTCATCACTTTCATCGCAGCCGGTCCTTCTCTCTCAACCGTGATACAGCCCCTCTCGACAAGCCGTCGGGGCTCCACCATATATGGGCACGCATCCTGTTCAGAGAAGAGGACAAAAAGATGGCAATTGCAACATTTGGCGCCGGTTGTTTCTGGGGCGTGGAAGAATTGTTCCGTACCACCCACGGCGTCAGCGACACCGAAGTGGGCTATATGGGTGGCTCCACCGAGAAGCCGACCTATGAAGAAGTCTGCACAGACAAGACCGGCCACGCCGAGGTCGTGCAGGTTGAATTCGATCCCGACCTCATCAGTTACGGCGAGCTTGTCGATATCTTCTTCGACAATCACAACCCAACCGAACTGAACCGTCAGGGACCGGACGAAGGCACCCAGTACCGGTCGGCGATCTTCTATCATGACGACGCACAGAAGAAGATCGGCGAAGAAAAGAAGGCAGCCCTTGCCGCCTCAGGCCGTTTCAAGAAACCGGTCGTGACCGAAGTGACGAAAGCCCAGACCTTCTGGCCGGCTGAAGATTATCACCAGGAATATCTGGCAAAGCGCGGCCTCAGCCACTGCCACATCTGAGGCGGGCTGAAAATTCAGAGATCTAAGACGAGCGGCCGAACTTGCCGCTCGATCCATTTATGGAGGTCGAGTGTAGCAGGCGCCAGCGTGCGGGCGCGCTCGAGCGCTTCTTCGGCTTCCTTCTCGTGGCCTTCAAGGGCTGCGAGATAGCCCGCATAAAGCGCCCAGCCCTCGAAAAAGTCGGGCTCCAGCTGCAGCGCGCGGTCAAAAGCCTGCTCCACAAGCCCGCGGTCCGCGTCGGTCAGATACAGGAAGCGCGCATAGGCCGCCCATGCGGCGCCATTATCGGGATCGATTTCAAGCGCGCGTTCGAAATGTTCCCGCGCCGCCCGTGTACGTCCCTGCACCAGCCGGATAAGACCGAGGTCGAGATCGATGCTCTTGCAGCTCGCATCCAGTTGCTGCGCACGGAGAAGCGATTCCTCCGCCGCCTCAAGGTCCGCGACATCATAAAGCAGGAATTCGCCCAGCTCATGCCACGCGAAATGGTCGTCCGGCGCCACATTGACGGCACGGCGCAACAGCGTCTCGATATCGGCTTCATCGCCGCCCGTCAGGCGCAGCACCCGGCCAGCCATCGAAAGTGCATAGCCACTTTCCTCATCAAGCTCGATCAGACGAGCCGCCTCGTCGGCCACGATGTCAGCGCGGTGCAGGTGATAGAGGCCAAGCCAGACAATATCGTAAAGCGCGCTCACATGATTGGGCGCGAACTCCAGCACCTTCGATAGCGGTTCCCACGCCAGATGCGCGGTTGCGTCTTCGCCCAGATAGTAACGTGCCAGCTGGTGCCACGCCCATGAATAGTCCGGACTGATCGTCACGGCCCGCTTGAAGCAAACCTCGGCCGCCGCCCGCGTTTCCGTATTCTCGGCAAGGATCAGCCCCATATAGGCATTGGCCCAGTCGAACGCCGGATCGACCTTCAGGGCTTCGGCTACCCAGTCAACCGCGCGGGCGGAATCGCCCTTGGCCATGTGCCATGCCTGCGCCACATGGGTCAGCACCCACGCATTATCGGGCGCCACACGGGCCGCTTCTTCCAGAAGCTTGATGCCCTCGTCCGCCTTGTCCATATGCTCCCACAGGAGCCAACCAAGCCGGGTGAGCACGTCGTAATCGTCCGGCACTTCCACGAGCACTTCGCGGTAGGCGGCTTCAGCTTTTTTCGGGTCGCCAAGCGGCCCCTGCCACAGCATTGCCATGCGGCGAAGCGTCGCCGGGTCGCCGGCCTCCACCGCCAGAACCTTCTGGAAATACTGAAGTGCGCGGCGCGGCTTCGCCATCTGCTCCTCATAAAGCGAGGCCAGATTGAACAGGGCCGGTACGTCGGCGGGTTCCAGTTCCAGCGCCTTCAGGAAGGCTTCTTCGGCTTCACTCGCCTTGTCGCCCATCAGGTAACGCACATAGCCAAGATGGAACCAAGCCCATTGATAGTCCGGCCAGATGCGCACAGCTTCCATGAGCGACGCTTCGGAAGCATCGAGATCTTCGCTCTGTCGGTAAAGCGTCCAGCCGAGCCAGCCGTGATAATAGGGCTCGCTGCCATCAAGACTGATGGCGTGCCGTAGCAGCGACTGGCCTTCTTCCACACGGCCCAGAAAATCGGCGAGCATGATGCCGAGCTTGCCCCATGCCCAGTCGTCGAACGGGTCTTCGTCCACGGCGCGGCGGTAAGCGGCTTCAGCGCCTTCAAAGTCCTGCAGGTTGACGCTCAGGTTATGGGCGTGTTGGGTCCAGGCCCAAGTATCGCTCGGGTCAATCGCGATCACGCGTTCCCAGTGGCCTTGGGCCGCCAGAAAATCACCATTCGTTTCAGCGGCGCGGGCGGCGGCGATCAGGGCTTCCTTGCCGTCTTCGCCCGCGAGCTGCGGCAGCACCAGATTGCGTTCGGGCCGGTCGCGGGTCGGCTGCACCGTGGGGCGGAACCCGAGGGCGGCCCGGCTTTCGCGCGCGCCCTGATTGGTCGGCTCCAGCTTCATGGCTTCGGAGAAGGCTTCGGCAGCCTCGCCCCGGCGCCCCGGCAAGGCCGACAGGACTTCGCCCAGCATATGCCATGCCTCGGGCGACTTGCGGTCGAGCGCGATCACGGCGCGCAAGGTGCGTTCCGCTTCTTCGATCTGCCCCGCGCCCGCCTGGCGCCTGCCAAGGTCAAGGAATTCGCGGACAGCCTGCTTGATGTCGATCAGGTCTGCCATAGGGTTTGCCGTTTATCCCCGCCCCGCGCAAAACACGAGTCAATTCTGACGGCAGGCCGCGCAAAGACCATGCAGTTCGACCGTCTGGCGACGGATCGAGAAGGCTGCGGGGCCGGCCGCCGCCATGATTGCCGCATCAAGGCCCGGTGATGTCACCTCGGCTACATTACCGCACGTATCGCAGATCAGGAACTGGCTGACATGCCTGTCGCCGGGGTGCGGGCAGCCGATGAAGGCATTGAGCGATTCGATCTTGTGAACAAAGCCTTCCTTCATCAGGAAATCGAGCGCGCGGTAAACGGTCGTCGGCTTCGGCGAGCCGGCCTCTGGCGGCAGCATGTCCAGGAGATCGTAGGCCTTCACCGCTTTGTGGCCCTGCCACACAAGCCGCAGCACCTGCCGGCGCAGTTCGGTGAAACGCTTGCCGCGCGCCGCACAAAGGCGCTCTGCCTCGGCAAGAGCGGTACCGATACAGGCGCGGTGGTCGTGTACGACAGCCTTGCCCATCAGGCGAGCCCGCTGCCCTTGGGCGCCAGATTGACGTGCCGGTGCAAGGCGGCGGAAAGGATCAGGCCATAGGCGATCAGCCATGTCATCATCGCCGATCCGCCGTAGGATACCATCGGCAGCGGTACACCCACCACCGGCAACAACCCCATCACCATGCCCACGTTGATGAGGACGTAGAAATAGAGCGTGCAGGAAAGGCCGACCGCCAAAAGCCGCCCATACTGGCTGCGGCTGCCGATGCCGGTGAGAAGACCGTAGGTCAGCACCACCATATAGAGGCCGAGGAGAATGATCCCGCCGACAAGGCCAAACTCTTCGGCGAGCACGGTATAGATGAAGTCGGTTTTCATCTCGGGCAGGAAGTTCAGCTGGCTTTGCGTGCCTTCCAGAAAGCCCTTGCCGGTAAGCCCGCCGGAGCCGAGCGCGATCTTGGACTGGGTGATCTGGTAGCCGGCGCCGAGCGGATCGGATTCAGGGTTGAGGAAAGTCAGCACCCGGTTCTTCTGATAGTCATGCAGGAACTGCCAGCCGACAGGCACAGCTGCAGCCACCGCAATCCCGGCTGACCAGAAGATCCATGCAGGCAGGCCGGCCAGAAAGAGGATGGCCACGCCGCCGCCCACAATCGTGATACTCGTCCCAAGGTCCGGCTGGATCACTACAAGGGACGCCGGGATCAGGATCAGCATTGCCGGGATGATCAGGCTCGTCAGGCGGCGGCTCTGGTAAAAGTCCCGCCCGTGAAAATAACGGGCAAGCGCCATCACAACGGCGATTTTCATCAGTTCGGAAGGCTGCACCCTCATGGGCCCGATATCGAGCCAGCGCTGCCCGCCCATGCCGACCGCGCCTGCAATCTCCACGGCGAGAAGCATGATCAGGCACGCAAACCACGCAGGATACGAAAGCGCCATCCATACCCGGATATCGACGACAGCAATCACTATCATCGCCACGAAAAGGATGCCGAAACGCTTCATCTGGGTCGAAGCCCACGGATCGAGGCTGCCACCGGCGACCGAATAAAGGATCGCAAAGCCGATGCAGGCAATCAGCACATTGACGAGAACCATGCTCCATGAAAGGCCCCGCAGCCGCTGCCACAGGGACTTGTTCACCCGGCTCGGGCCGAACATACGGGACGCGCCCCTCATGACACTTCCCCTTGCGGTCGCAGCATCGCGGGCACGGCGGCCACTTCCTCGCCCTCGCGCGGCACGGTGCCATTTTCAAGCTCGATCGCGCGGTCGATCAGCGCGCGGGCGATGGGCGCCGCAACTTTCGAGCCGCTGGACCCATGCTCGACCAGAATGCCCGCCGCATAGGTTGGCGCTTCAACGGGGCCATAGGCGATATAAAGCGCATGGTCGCGCATTTCCCACGGCAGGTCCTCGTTCTTGATCACGCCCGTCAGGCGTTCGGCGCGGGTGATGCGGCGCACCTGCGCAGTGCCGGTCTTGCCCGCCAGCTTCGCCTTGCCCTTGCCGCGTGAATAATCATGCGCGGTGCCGCCAACCTCGGTCACCATTTCAAGGCCGCGCCGGACGAGCGCCAGATTTTCGGGCTTCACCGGCAGGGTGCCGAACATGAAGTCACCGCCGAAGGGGCGTTGCTCGAGCGTCGGCTCAACCAGACGCCCCGATGCCAGCCGCGCCGTCATCACCGCAAGCTGCAGGGGCGTGGTGAGCATGGCGCCCTGCCCGATCGAGACATTGAGCGTTTCGCCAAGGTTCCAGCGCTGGCCAAGCACGGCGCGTTTCCAGGCGCGGTCCGGCACGAGACCCGGCTTTTCACCTTCAAGCCCGATATCGAGCGTGTGGCCAAGCCCGAAGTGACGCGCCATTTCGGCAATCTTGTCGATATCGAGCTTGTGGGCAACGTTATAGAAGAAAACATCGCAGCTTTTGGAAAGCGCTTGCGTGACATTCACGCGCCCGTGGCCGCGCCGCAGGTGGCAGTGGAAAACATGGTCACCGAGCGGATGCCTGCCGTTGCAGAAAAACTCGGTCTCTTCGGTGATCACCCCGGCCTCCAAGGCGGCGAGCGCCACCACCGATTTGAAGGTGGAGCCCGGCGGATATTGACCGGTAAGGCATTTGTTCAGAAGCGGCTTGCGCTGGTCGTTCATCAGCGCCGACCAGTTGGCCTGACTGATGCCAAGCGCGAAATCGTTGGGGTCGAAGCTCGGGCTCGAGGCAAGGGTGACAATCTCGCCCGTGCGGATATCGATGACAACCGCCCCTGCCGAATGCTCGCCCATCACTTCGGCAGCCAGATTCTGCAGCTCCAGATCGACCGAAAGATGGATATCCTCGCCCGGCGTGGCCTCCTGCCGCCCCGGCAGTTCGCGGATTTCGCGGCCGACCGAGTTGACCTCCACCCTGCGGGTGCCGGCGGTGCCGCGCAGGCGGGTTTCATACTGGCGCTCCAGCCCCTGACGGCCGATCTTGAAGCCCGGCAATTGGTACAATGGATTGTCGCCAATCTCGTCTTCACCGGCCGTTGAAAGATAGCCCACAAGATGCGCGACACTCGGCCCTGCGGGATAGGCGCGCGACATGCCGGAATCCGGCACCACGCCCGGCAGTTCAGGGATGGAAACATTGACGCGCGAGAAGGTTTCCCAATTGAGGCCCTGGGCGACCGTCACCGGCAAGAAGCGCCGCTGGCGCTTGATCTGGCGCAGGAGCCTTGCGGTATCGCGGTCATCAAGCTGGACGATCCGGCCAAGCCGGTCCAGCGTCAGTGCCACGTTGCCGGCCTGTTCCGGCACCAGAAAGACGCGGAAATCCTGCCGGTTGGTGGCGAGCTCCCGACCCCGCGCATCCAGAATGCGCCCCCGCACCGGTGGGATGAGGCGCAAGGAGACCCGATTCTTGTCGGCCCGCACCCGGTATTCGTCGCCCTGCACCACGCCCAGATAATAGAGCCGCGCACCAAGGGCGGCGAACCCCAGAAACTGGGCCCCCGCCACCATGAAGGCGCGGCGGCTGAACAACTGATACCTTAATCCTTCGCGTGCCATGACTTCCTACATCACGGACCGGCGTATCCGGCCAAACACAAGGGCCAGCGGTCCGAACGAGACGGCGGTGACCGCCCATTGCGTCAGGATCGGCACAAGCGGCCACAGATCACCCCTGACAATCGATGTCACGGCCCAGGCAATGGCATAGAGCGCAAACGACAGGCCGGTGAACACGGCCCAATATACGATACGACTGCGCCCTTTGTAATGCTTCAGCTGATTGAGGACGAAAAATCGTGTCAGCACCAAGAGCCCGATATTGAGGCCCATCGGCACATCAAGCCAGAGATCGAGGAAGAAACCGATCAGCGCACAGGCGCCGTATGGCATCAAGAGCGGTCGCGACGACAGCCAGTAGAAGGCCGATGCCAGCGCCAGATGCGGAACCGTCACATTGGCTGCACTGGTGCCAAGCGGCAGCAACATGATGAAGGCGCAGATGAAGGTGATGATGACCGGCAGATAGCCCGATAGGCCGAACCGGGAAAGCGTGGGGCGGCGGAAGGTCACTCGGTCGCCTCCGCTTGCGTGGCTGGCGCCTTTTCAAGCGGCACAAGGGGTTCGGGCTCGGTTTCAGGTGTCAGCGGCACATAGGCCAGCACCTTCACGAAATCCAGCCGGTCGAGCAGGCTTTCAGGCTCCACGATCACCGCGTCCTCGCGCACCTCGACAATCCGGCCGATCGGCAGGTCCGGCGGGAAGATGCCGCCGTGGCCGGAGGTCAGCACCCGTGTGCCCACCTTGATCTCGGTGCCCATCGGCACATAGTTCAGGCGCAGTTCGCGGCTGTTCTGGCCTTCGATGATCGCCAGCGCGCCGCTGTCTTCAAGCCGCACCGGAATGCGGCTGTTGATGTCGGTCACCAGCAGCACGCGGCTTGACAGGCGGCCCACCTGAATGGTGCGGCCCACCACACCGGTAGCGTCAACGACCGGCAGGTTGAGCGCGACGCCGTCGCCGGTGCCGACATTCAGTACCACGTTGCGCTCAAACGCGCCGCCGCCCACGCCGATCACACGGCCGGTTGCCACCGTCGGCACCGTGCGGCCCGGCGCATCAAGAAGGTCGCGCAGCTCGTCATTCTCGCGGGTGAGCTTGAGGGCTGCATCGCGCCACTCGCGCATCATCTCGTTCTCTTTGCGGAGCTTTTCATTCTCGAGATAGATGTCCGAAACACCCGCCAGCCGTTCAAGCCCCGCCTGTGTGCCGCGGATGGGGCGCTCGAGGATATCCAGAAGCGGCGCCACGATATCGGATGCCATCGCCCGAATACGCACGGGGATACCGAGCCCCGAAGCGTCCAGCACCAGAAGTGTCACCGATAGCGCCATATAGATATAGAACGGCCAGCGCCCGCGACTGCCCCGAACCGTCGGGGTGGCCGCAGCGGGGGCAGAGCGTCGTTCGCCGGGAAAAAGTATGCGGGTATTCAGCGGTCAGCCTCCTTCGTCCGCATCTTTCTGAAAAGCGGTCCGGGGATCAGTAGCTTTCGGTCAGAACCTGACGGAGGAATTCATCCTCCAGCGCGCGGCCGGTGCCAAGCGCTACGCAGGTGAGCGCCTCGTCGGCCACCGAAACCGGCAAGCCGGTCGCACGGCGGATCACCGTATCCAGATCCTTGAGGAGCGCGCCGCCACCAGTCATCACGATACCACGGTCGACAATGTCAGCCGCGAGTTCGGGGGCAGTCTGTTCCAGCGCCACCTTCACACCTTCGACGATGGCGGACACGGGTTCCGACAGAGCTTCGGCGATCTGGGCCTGATTGATTTCCATTTCCTTCGGCACGCCGTTCATCAGGTCGCGGCCGCGGATCATCATGGTCTGGCCAACGCCGTCCTCGGGGATAAGCGCGGTGCCGATTTCCTTCTTGATCTTCTCGGCCGTGGCTTCGCCGATCAGGAGGTTATGGTTGCGGCGGGTGTAGCCGATAATGGCTTCATCCATCTTGTCGCCGCCCACGCGCACGCTGGTGGCATAGACGATGCCGGAAAGCGACAGAACGGCCACCTCGGTGGTGCCCCCGCCGATATCGACAACCATCGAACCTTGCGGCTCGGTGACCGGGAGGCCGGCGCCGATGGCGGCAGCCATGGGCTCTTCGATCAGATAGACCTTGCGGGCGCCAGCCTGCTCGGCCGATTCCTGAATGGCCTTGCGTTCAACGGCGGTCGAACCCGACGGTACACAAACCACGATCTGGGGGCTCGCGAACGAGCGATTATGCACTTTCTGGATGAAATGCTTGATCATCTGTTCAGCGACATGGAAATCGGCGATCACGCCATCGCGCAGTGGCCGGATGGCCTGAATGCCCGAAGGGGTACGGCCCAGCATCAGCTTCGCTTCATCACCAACGGCCAGAACCCTGTCCCGCCCGCCTTCGCTCTTGATCGCCACAACTGACGGTTCATTGAGGACGATACCGCGTCCCTTGACATAGACAAGCGTGTTCGCCGTGCCGAGATCGATTGCCATATCCGACGAGAACATGCCGAGAAGCTTGGATAGCATAGTGGCCCCTTAATTCATAACCCTGCCGCCCGTGCGGCACCTCGCCCTCCACGAGTACAGGCGAGTCCTGAATGCCGGTTATGGGACAGAAGACGCCGCGATACAAGGGCTGTGACGCGTCTTTTGGCGCTGGAATATGTTTTATTCAGGGCGGGGCCATTCACTGCCCCGGATTGGAACATAATGCATCCGAAACGAAGGCCGCCGCCTTGCATTGCTGCAAAGCGGCGGCCGGATAGACGTCTGCCTTCAATATCAGAATTTGAAGATCAGGCCGCCGGTCATCTGCCAGTCGTTGAGGTCTGCACCGTCAACCGACTCGTAGTTGGTGCGGATGGCCTGGGCGCGCAGGCTGATATTCTGGGTCAGCGCCTGTTCAACGCCGCCGCCCCAGCGGAAAGCGTCGCCGCTATCTGTTTCCGAGCTGTTGACCGAACCGGTCAGCACGGCGCGAGCGCGCGCACGGGTATAGCCCGCCTTACCATAGAACAGGGTGTTCGGAAGAGCCGCCGGCACATAGCCGACAACGCCGTCGATGCCATATTGTTCTTTGGCGCTAAGGGTTGCCGTATCGTCGCCGTCGGTGAGGGTCAGATCGAAGTCGGGCTTCGAGATACGGCCTTCAAGGCCGAGCACGAGGCCGGAGTTGAACTGCTTCCGCCAGCCGGCGAAACCACCATAAACAAGACCGCTGTCGTCGAAGGAAACTTCCGCGTCGCCGGCATCGATATCGAGGCTGAAATCGGAATAGCCGATTTCACCGCCAAGGTAGAAACCATCGAACGGCTTCTCGTCTGCCGCCATGGCAGGCGCAGCAGCAACTGCCAGCATCGAAAGCGAAAGGATCGTTTTATTGAGCATCATAATGCCACCTTTTTTCTGTACATTTACGCGCCCGGCTTGGGGACCGGGCCGTGTATCTACTAGCGACGCCGCAACCGGTGACAATCCACATTAAAGTGACTGAGCGGTGAGGCGCCGGGAGCGAGAAATCGGCTCCGATTGTGGCTGAGATGTGGCAGACGCGCGGCAAAAGAATGTATCGTCACAAATGTGAAACCATCACCATAAACGACTGATATAGAAACAGAACTTTCGCTGGCCTTGCTGCATGAAGTGCCGGTGTGTGTGCCAGAATCAATGCCGCCGCCCCGGCATGCGGCGAGGCGGCGGCGATAGGCTTTCAGGGCGTGATCAGAACTTGAACAGAAGGCCTGCCGTTACCTGCCAGTCCTTCAAATCAATGTTATCAACCGTGTCATAGTTGGTGCGCACGGCCTGTGCCCTAAGGCTTATATTCTGCGACAGCGACTGTTCGATGCCGCCACCCCAGCGGAAGGCATCAGTGCCGTCCGTTTCGGTCTCGCCGCCCGGGAAGGTCATCCGAGAGCGGGCACGTGTGTAACCGGCCTTACCGAAAAACAGTGTATTCGGCATCACGCCCGGCACAAAGCCAACAACGCCATCAATGCCATATTGCATACGCGGCTCAAGGGAGACGACATCGGCACCATCTGTCAGGCTCAGGTTAAAGTCAGGCTCGGCGATACGGCCTTCAACGCCGAGCACCAGCCCGGAATCGAATTGTGAGCGCGCACCGATAACGCCGCCATAAATCATGCCGCTATCATCAAAAGATACCGCCTCATCACCCGGTTCAAGCTCGAGATCGAAGTCGGACCGGCCGATTTCACCGCCGATGTAGAAACCATCGAACGGCTTCTCCTGCGCCAGCACGGGCCCGGAAACCATCGCCATCACGGGCACTAAAAGGATCGTTTTACTGAGCATCATTTTGCCTCCTTCATTCTGTTTTCAGACTATGGATGCACCGGCATATGGCCCGTGATGCTGTCGTCCATACGGGCCGAACCGATGGAAAGCCTGAGCCGCCAATGCGGCGATGAAGTGGAGAAAACGTGCCGGAATGTGACCGTTATGCGGCGATTTGCCCAAAAGAAAAGGGCCCCGGCAAAGCGGAGCCCTTCCCTAAAACCTTGATCCCGTTGACGATCAGCTGGCAACCATCGGCTGGGGGGCCGTCTTCTGGCGCTTCAGCGTCAGCTTGTTGACCGCCGACACATAGGCGCGCGCTGCCGCCGTAACGGTATCTTCATGGGCGCCCTGTCCGTTCACGGTGCGGCCATCTTCCTCAAGCCGGACGGTACATTCGGCCTGCGCGTCGGTGCCTTGCGTCACCGCGTGCACCTGGAAAAGCTGCAGGTGCGGATCGAATCCGATGATCTGCTTGATGGCGTTGAAGGCCGCGTCCACAGGGCCCGAGCCATAGGTGACGACCGAGACTTCCTCGCCGTCCACCCGCAACGTCATGTCCGATACTGCCCGGCCGTTCGAGGACGAATGCGTGTAAACGCTGACCACCTGGATGCGGTTTTCGCTCGTCGCCACTTCGTCGTCCACAAGCGCAACGATATCCTCGTCATAAATCTGCTTCTTGCGGTCGCCAAGTTCCTTGAAGCGACGGAAGCATTCCTGAAAGGCATTGTCGCCAAGCTCGTAGCCAAGCTCGCGCAGCTTGTCAGCAAAGGCATGGCGACCGGAGTGCTTGCCCATGACGAGCGAGGATTTATTGAGGCCCACCGATTCCGGGGTCATGATCTCGTAGGTTTCGGCATTTTTGAGAACGCCGTCCTGATGGATGCCGCTTTCATGCGCAAAGGCGTTGGCGCCGACGATGGCCTTGTTGTTCTGCACAGCAAAGCCCGTGACGGTGGAAACCAGCCGGCTGATCCGCATGATCTCGGTCGTCTCGATATTGGTGTACCAGGGCATCACATCGTGGCGGGTACGCAGCGCCATGACGATCTCTTCCATCGCCGCGTTGCCCGCGCGCTCGCCGATACCGTTGATGGTGCATTCGATCTGGCGCGCGCCGCCTGCAACACCCGCGAGGCTGTTGGCGACCGCGAGGCCGAGGTCATTGTGGCAGTGGGTCGAGAAGATCGCCTTGTCGCTGTTCGGCACACGCTCGATCACCGTGCGGAACATGCGTTCATATTCTGCCGGTGTGGCATAGCCGACCGTGTCCGGCAGGTTGATGGTGGTGGCGCCCGCCTTGATGGCGGCTTCAACCGCGCGGCACAGGAAATCGATTTCCGAGCGCGTGGCGTCCTCGGCCGACCATTCCACATCGCCGATCTTGCTGCGGGCATGGCTCACCGACCGGTGAATGGCTTCGAGCACTGCTTCGGGTTCCATCTGCAACTTGACGCGCATGTGCAGAGGGCTCGTGGCAATGAAGGTGTGGATACGGCCGCTTCTGGCCTGACGAAGCGCTTCGGCAGCGCGGTCGATATCGGCTGTGGCGGCACGCGCCAGCGAACAGACGGTGGAATTCTTGATCTGGGCCGCGATCTTCGAGACGGATTCGAAGTCGCCGTTGGAGGCAATGGCAAAGCCTGCCTCAATGATATCCACCTTCATCGCCTCAAGGACTTCGGCGATACGGATTTTTTCCTCCAGCGTCATCGAGGCGCCGGGGGATTGTTCACCATCACGCAATGTGGTGTCGAAAATTCGGATTCGGTTTGCGTCGTTACCTGACATGGGTTTCATCCCGCTTACATGAATGCATATGAACGAATGAAACGGCGCCGATGGACGCCCTTTTCGGGGTCAGCGGTCCGTTTCTGTATGGCGATGGTCCCTTAAGCATCGGGCGCGACTACCGCGCCTTCGCCTGCAATGCTCAAGGGCCAATAAGTCGCCCGGCCCCGGCGAGAATAAGCGCGATTAGGAGAAGCGGAAGGGTCATGGTCGCGATGCGAGCGTGCGTTGCCGCCTGCATCGTGCGGGAAATGGCGATCGCCTTTGCCTTTTTCCGCTGTTGAACCAATGGTCTTCCTTCGTTCGCGTTACGGGGCACTGGCCCCGGGCCTTTGCATCTTCATGCTTGCTTGGATCGAATCCAGCACAGAACATCAGGATTAGCAGATCGAAAGATGTTCGCAAAGCCAAAATTAGCGCAACTTCCTTGCTAAAAACTTAAGCGTTGCGACCGTTCCGGAAAGATTCTCTGATCGGATCAATCCTGATCCATGCAGGCCGTCCGGCTGCAAACCCTATCGTCATCGGGGTCCTCGTTGCTTTCAGGCAGTGGTGTTGTAACGGTCATCAGAGCGGCTTGCTGCTCGCGCTGCGTCAGCGGCTCCCTCAGCCCGTCCTTGATAAAGGGTTCAAAACTAAAACTCTCGCCCGGCTTCACCACGGGTTCCGCAAGGGCCTCGCCATCAGCAAGCCGGGTAAGCTCGAGAACGACCGGATTGGGCGACAGGCTCTGATTTGACCCCGTGGCAAGGTCCACAACGACACCGACAAGGCCACAGCATATGGCGAGATTACCCGCAAACAGGGCGACCCCGCCATCAACGTCCATCCCGGCAGAAAAGGTTACATTCACAGTCTGGTAGCCGGGGCGGCTGATACTGGCCACCACACCATGTTTCCGCCACATCTCGATACTGCAGGGCGTGGTACAAACCCGTCCGTTGGAAAGCGCGACCTCTGCCTTGCCGGGCTTGCTATCCAGCACCAGCGCTTCGTAAGGCCCACGGGTCGTTGAAGCGCAGCCCACAACAGCAAGTACTGAAAGCCCAACGGATACAATTTTAAATAGTTTCATTGTCACAATTCCTGCCAAAATCGAGATTATTCACTACCTATAATAGTGTTTTTGGTAAGGCAATCATTTAATGGCCGGCAGAGGCATCAAAGAAAACGGGGTGGAGCCATCGGCCCCACCCCAGTCCGCGACACTGTGCTATGGCAGCGTCTAAGGATCAGTCAAATCTTCAATCAGTTGCGCTCGCGGTCGACGAGCTTGCCTTCCTTCATCCACGGCATCAGCGAGCGCAGCTTGGCGCCCACTTCCTCGATCGGATGACGGGCCGCGAGGCCGCGATGTGCTTTCAGAACCGGGTTGCCGGCGGCGTTATCCAGCATGAAGTCCTTCACGAACTTGCCTTTCTGGATGTCGTCCAGAACGCGCTTCATCTCGGCTTTCGTTTCGGCGGTGATGATGCGCGGGCCGGTCGAATAGTCGCCGTATTCGGCGGTGTTCGAGATCGAGTAGCGCATGTTGGCGATGCCGCCTTCGTAAATCAGGTCGACGATCAGCTTGGTTTCATGAAGGCACTCGAAATAAGCCATCTCGGGCGCGTAACCCGCCTCAACCAGTGTTTCGAAGCCCGCCTTGATCAGTTCCGAGATACCGCCGCAAAGAACAGCCTGTTCGCCGAAGAGGTCGGTCTCGCACTCTTCGCGGAAGTTGGTCTCGATGATGCCGGCGCGGCCGCCACCATTGGCCGAAGCGTAAGCGAGGCAAAGGTCATGCGCCTTGCCGCTGACGTCCTGATGTACAGCAATGAGCGACGGCACGCCGCGGCCCTGCTGATACTGGTTGCGCACGGTGTGGCCGGGGCCCTTCGGGGCCACCATGATCACATCAAGGTCGGCGCGCGGCTCAATGAGGCCGAAATGGATGTTCAGGCCGTGCGCGAACATCAGCGCCGCGCCTTTTTTGAGGTTCGCGTGGATATCGTTCCGGTAGATAGCAGCCTGATGCTCATCGGGCGCCAGAACCATCATCATGTCCGATTCCTTGGCCGCATCGGCCACCGATTTCACGGTGAAGCCGGCAGCTTCGGCTTTCTTGGCGCTGCCCGAACCGGGGCGCAGGGCGACGATCACATTCTTGATGCCGCTGTCGCGCAGGTTCAGCGCGTGGGCATGACCCTGGCTGCCGTAACCGACAATCGCGATGGTCTTGTCCTTGATCAGGTTGATGTCGGCATCACTATCGAAATAAACACGCATTCTTCAGTATTCCTCGAGTTCTGGGGGAAATGGTCGGTTGTTATCAAAGGCCGTCGGCGCCGCGCGACAGGGCTGCCGCCCCGGTCCGCGCAACCTCGACAAGGCCAAGTTCGCTCATAAGCTCGACAAAAGCGTCGATCTTGTCGGCCGAGCCCGTAAGCTCGAACACGAAACTGGTTCTGGTGCTGTCCACCGTATTGGCACGGAAGGCATCGGCAAGCCGCAGCGCCTCAACGCGCTTCTCGCCCTCGCCCCGCACTTTCACGAGCGCCAGCTCGCGCGAGACGAATTTGCCGTCAACCGTCAGGTCCGCGACCTTGTGAACAGGCACAAGCCGGTCAAGCTGGGCCTTGATCTGCTCGATCACCATACGGGTGCCGGTGGTGACGACCGTGATGCGCGAGCGCTTGGCTTCGGCGTCCACGGAAGCCACGGTCAGGCTTTCGATATTGTAGCCACGGCCCGAAAACAGGCCAATCACGCGGGCAAGCACGCCCGCTTCGTTGTCCACGATCACGCTGATGGTGTGACGCGCAATGGTTCCCTGCTCTTGCATGGTGCTTTCCGCCTTTCTTTGAGGGGGTTCTGAGGGATTAAACAACAGCACGAGCTTCGTCCGAAGAAGGCTGCACGACGACATCGCCCGAGAGCAGCATTTCGTTATGCGCGGCACCCGCCGGCACCATGGGGAAGCAGTTCTCGATCTTCGAGACAAGGCAATCCACCATCACAGGGCCGTCGTGGTTGATCATTTCCAGGATCGCGGCGTCCAGGTCTTTGGGATCAGACACACGAATGCCCTTCCAGCCGTAAGCCTCGGCGAGCTTCACGAAATCAGGCAGCGCATCGGAATAGCTTTCCGAACGGCGGCCATCGTAGGTCAGGTCCTGCCACTGACGCACCATGCCCATGAATTCGTTATTCAGGATGAAGACCTTGACCGGCAGCTTGTACTGGTTGGCTGTCGACATTTCCTGAATATTCATCTGGATCGAGGCTTCACCGGCCACATCGATGCAAAGACGGTCCGGGAAGGCAACCTGCGCCCCGATGGCGGCCGGCAGGCCGTAGCCCATGGTGCCAAGGCCACCCGAGGTCAGCCAGCAGTTCGGCCGGTCAAACCCGAGGAACTGCGCCGCCCACATCTGGTGCTGGCCCACCTCGGTCGAGATCACCGGGTTCCTGTCGGCGGTCAGTGCCTGCAGGCGTTCGATCGCCTTCTGCGGCATGATCACATCGGTGCTGTCGGTGTAGGAGAGGCACTTCTTGGCGCGCCAATGAGCAATCTGTTTCCACCATGCATCGAGGGAGGGCTGGTGATCCTTGGCTTTCAGGTCGCGCCACAGGGTCACCATACGCTTCAGGACACTTGCCGCATCGCCCACAATCCCGACATCCACCGGGATATTCTTGTTGATGGACGACAGGTCGATATCGATCTGGATCTTCTTCGAGCCCGGCGAGAACGCGTCGGTGCGACCGGTCACCCGGTCATCGAAGCGTGCACCAACGGCCAGCATCACGTCACAGTCATGCATCGCATGGTTGGCTTCCCATGTGCCGTGCATGCCAAGCATGCCAAGGAATTGCTTGTCGGACGCCGGGAAGGCACCAAGGCCCATCAGGGTCGAGGTTACCGGAATGCCGGTTTCACGGGCGAAGGCAACCAGCAACTCGGAAGCCTCGGGCCCGGCGTTGATCACGCCGCCACCTGAATAGATGATCGGCCGCTCGGCTTTCGCCAGCAGGCGGATGGCATCGAGGATCTTTTCCTCATCCCCTTCAACCTGCGGCCGATAGGTACGGTGTGCCTTCTGACCCGAAAGCTTGTAGGGTGCCTTTTCGATCTGCACGTCTTTCGGCAGATCGATCACAACGGGGCCGGGGCGACCGTTCGTTGCCACATAGAAGGCTTCATAGATGATGTCCGGGATCAGCGCCGGATCCTTCACCAGATAGTTATGCTTGGTGCAAGGGCGCGTGATGCCAACGGTATCGGCTTCCTGGAAGGCATCGTTGCCGATCAGGTGGCGGGCGACCTGCCCGGTAAGGCAGACAACCGGAATGGAATCGAGAAGGGCGTCAGTCAGGCCCGTCACCGCGTTCGTGGCGCCAGGGCCGGAGGTCACCAGCACAACGCCGGGCTTACCGGTCGAACGGGCATAGCCTTCCGCCGCATGAACGGCGGCCTGCTCGTGCCGCACCAGAATGTGGCGAATGCTGTTCTGTTTGAAAATCTCGTCATAGATCGGCAGGACAGCGCCGCCCGGATACCCGAAAATGACCTCGACCCCTAGCTCACCAAGGGCCCGCATGATCATCTGGGCGCCGGAGAGCATTTCAGCGGTTTCAGCCGCCGCGGGGAGGATCTGGGTATCGGTCGTCGTCATTTTTCTGTCCGCTCATTCAACATTTGTGGTTTCCGCGCGCACGCGCGCAGATCGAAGCGACCCGGATTGTTAAGGAGGCTCTTCTGGCCGACGGGTGGGTCCCTTCATCCTTGCCGCCAGAACTTCAAACCCGACGACAAAGACCCGCGCCGCACGAATCCGGCGCCGGGAGTGGCACCTTATTTTGCGGAAATTTCATAGTCAACCGCTATTTTGATATTTTAATTACAAAATCACTGTAAATGTTTTCGTAATATTGCGCGTTCCAGCGAGGCCAGTCGCCAAACTGGTTCCGGAACCATGTCAGCTGACGCTTGGCGAACCGCCGGGTCTGCATCTGGCTTTCAGCTTTTGCGGCCTCAAGATCGACTTCGCCGTCAAGATAGGCGGCAAGGGTCGGCACCCCCAAAGCCTTCATCACCGGCAAGGTCGGATCCAGATTCCGGGCCATCAGCGCCTCGACTTCGGCGAGGGCGCCCTCCCCCAGCATCAGTTCGAACCGGAGGTCGCAGCGGGCGTAAAGCTCCTCGCGCGGCCAATCGAGGACAATCTTCTCGACAAGTCCTGCAGCATCAAGCGGTGCAAGCGGGCCGGGCTTCGTATCCGCCTGCCAGTCGGTGATCGGGCGGCCGGTCGCCAGCACGACCTCAAGTGCCCTTGAGACCCGCTGGCTGTCACCCGGAGAAAGGCGCGCGGCCGCTACGGGGTCAAGCGGGGCAAGCTCTGCGTGCGCGGCAACACTTCCCTCTGCCGCCACCTTGGCCCGCACGCGGGCGCGGATGTCTTCAGGTATCTCGGGTATCTCGGCGATGCCGCCAAGCAGCACCTTGAAATACATGCCGGTGCCGCCCACAAGGATCGGCACCTTGCCGGCGTCGTGGGCTGCCTCGATCTCCGCCATCGCTGCCGCTGCCCAGTCTGCAGCCGAATAGGCCACGTCATCGGCAACCGTGCCATACAGGCGGTGCGGGGCGCGGGCTTCGTCCGCAGCGCTTGGCCGGGCGGTCAGCACGCGGAGGCCTGCGTAAACCTGCATGCTGTCGGCATTGATCACAACACCACCCAGGTCTTCAGCCAGCCGCAAGGCCAAAGCCGACTTGCCGCTCGCGGTTGGACCTGCAATAAGTATGACGCGCGACATATTTCCCCGGCTTTTCAATCAGAATGGTGTGACATGAAACTGGTGCTGACCCTGATCGTCAACCCCGAGAATGCGGCTTCCGAACGCCGCGAGGCCCTTGATGGTGCCCTCGCCGCGGCGCGCAGCCTGTTTGGCGAGCGGGGCTTGCCCTCGGGCGAGGCGGATTGGCTGTCGGACGGTGAGGCGCTGGACCTGCCCTTCGACGCCGATTTCGGCACGGGCCTGCGCGACGCGGTGACGGAGGCGCTTGCCCCCTTCCCTGTCGACCATGTGGTGCAGGATGCCGCCGGCCGGCGCAAGCAACTTCTGGTGGCCGACATGGACAGCACCATGATCACCATCGAATGCATTGATGAACTCGCCGATTTCGCCGGCATCAAGGACAAGGTCGCCGCCGTGACCGAAGCGGCGATGCGGGGTGAGCTCGATTTCATCGCCGCCCTGCATGAGCGCGTTGCCCTCCTTAAAGGGCTGGACGAAGCCGCGCTGCAGCGCTGCTATGACGAACGGGTCGAATTCACACCCGGCGGCCGCACACTGATCCAGACGATGCGCGGGAACGGCGCGCTCACCGCACTGGTCTCCGGCGGTTTCACCTTCTTCACCGGCCGGGTGGCCACCGAGCTTGGGTTCGAAATCAACCGGGCGAATGTTCTGGGCCTCCGGGCCGGCAAGCTGACGGGCGAGGTTATCCCACCGATTTCGGACGCCCGTACCAAGGTCGATACACTGATCGAACTCAGGACGGCCGCTGGCCTGACTCCGGACGAAACGATGGCGGTGGGGGACGGCGCCAACGATATCCCGATGATCCAGACCGCCGGCATGGGGGTCGCCTTCCGCGCCAAACCGAAGGCAGAGGCCGCCGCACGCGCCGCCATCCGCCACGGCAACCTGACGGCCCTTCTTTACATTCAGGGATACCGGAGGGACGAATTCCGGGCGTGAGACTTCAGTTATCCTCGAACTGGGTTTCGGGGATGACATCCACATGCACGAGAAACTGGACCACCTCGTCGCCGCCTGCATTCAGAAGCGGCACATACATGGCATCGACCACCAGGTTGACGCCCTGATAGCTGTGCCCCCAGGCAAGCGTGCGGCCCGGTTTGCGGCCATGCCAGGACGCCTGTATGGCGGCAAGCTGGCGCTTCCCGACCTCCTGCAGCACAGCTTCTGAAAATTTCCGGCCGGTGCGGCGGCCGTAAAAGCGTTCGACCCATGTGCCCATCAGTCGGATCTGACCATCCACGGGCGGTGCGCCAGCCTCGCCATAGATCGGATCGAAGAGGCAGATCTTCGGCAGATAGGGCGCAAGTGCCGAAGGCCGCACATCGGCCTTCACGTAAAAGCCACGCTCACCTGCCGCCGCGTCAAGCGCTGCGAGAACAGCCTGCTTGTCCTTGCCAAGACGGATGCGGTCTACGACCCAACGCCATTCGGATCGCAGATCGCCTGTCTGCTGCAGGATTTCATCATGTATCATTGGCTGGAACGACGTCGTCACGATGGCACCAACTCCGACCACAAGGCCTAAACACCCTCTGCCGGGCGGCCACGGGTCACATTGATATGGATGAGCAACCCGCGCACCTCCGTGCCCGTTTCATCCATGAACGGGAAATAGCTGGCAGCAACGGTCAGATATTCCTTGCCTTGCGTCAAGCCGTAAGCCGTGGAAACCCCGCATCGGCCATTTTCGATAACCTTGCCGGCCGCCGCCATGACCCGGTCGGATGCTTCGCGCATCGGCACCTTGGAGACAAGCCAGCCGGTGACCTTGCCGTAATAGGCCTCGGCATCGGTACCAATCAGCCGTATCAGCAGGTCGAACGGCTGACGATCGCCGTCCCGCACCACATCCATCAACACGATCATCGGCAATTGTTTCAGGAGATCGGTGGGCACGAGGTCGGACCGACGATAGAACCCCCGCCCCGCAGCGCGCTTGTCGAGCGCTGCCTGCACAACGCGCGCCTCGTCCTCAAGGTCGGTCGGTGACGAGACCCAATGCCAAGCGATCCTCAGGTTACCATCACCCGATTTCACAAGCCCCTGCTCGTAGATATCGAAAGAAGATGACACCCCTGGTCCCCTATTGGCAAAAATTCGAGCCCCTCAAGCAGAATATACAATTCGGCCCAGATCGCCAACAAATGCAAAAAGGGCCGGTGGATACCGGCCCTTTTCTTCATATTTCCTGGCGCTTTGCCTTTATTCCGCTTCAAGCGTCAGCGGAATGTGGACCGTATTGCCACGGAAGTGAACAAGCAGCAGCACGCTTTCACGGCCTTCCGCCTCGGCGGCGTCAATCTTGTCGGCAACATCGGTGATCGAAGTTACCGGCTCCTGATTGACACGCATGATCACCGTGCCGGCGCGGATACCGGCCTGGAAAGCTTCCGAGCGGCGGTCGACGCGCACGATGGCAACGCCTTCCACATCGTCGGCAATCCGGTAGCGACCCCGCAGGTCGCCGTTCAGCGGCGCAAGCTCCATACCTTGCACCAATTCACGGTCCGACATATTGGGGCCACGCGGGCCGTCAGGTCCGTTATTGTCATTCTCGGCAACGTCGTCCTGCAGTTCGCCCGTTTTCACATTGATCGACATGCGCTTGCCCTGGCGGATGATATCCACCTTCACGGGCTTGCCGACCTCGGTGCGAGCCACTTCCTGGCTGAGGCTGCGGGTATCGGAAATCGCCTTACCGTCCCATGCGAGGATGATATCGCCAGCTTCGATGCCTGCGGCCTTGGCCGGGCTGTCATCGAAGGTGCGGTTGACGATGGCGCCTTCCTTGATATCGAGACCAAGGCTCTTGGCGATTTCCTCGGTCACCGGCTCGATGGTCACACCCAGCCAGCCGCGGCGGATCTTGCCATGCTCTTTCAGCTCCTCGATATACCGGCGGGCATCGTTCGACGGAATGGCGAAGCCGATTCCCACGTTGCCGCCCGACGGCGAGAAGATGGCGCTGTTGATACCAACCACTTCACCGGCCATGTTGAAAAGCGGACCGCCCGAGTTGCCCCGGTTGATCGGCGCATCGGTCTGGATGAAATCGATATAAGCGGAGCCGACCGGGCGGTTGCGAGCCGAGATGATCCCGGCCGTTACCGAACC
Source organism: Pseudokordiimonas caeni (assembly GCF_026719705.1). Taxonomy (GTDB): domain Bacteria; phylum Pseudomonadota; class Alphaproteobacteria; order Sphingomonadales; family Kordiimonadaceae; genus Gimibacter; species Gimibacter caeni. The sequence continues at coordinate 27,233 of NZ_JAPPRR010000004.1, forward strand.
GCCAAGGCCGAACGGGTTGCCGATCGCCATCACCCAGTCGCCGATACGGGCCTTGTCGGAATCGCCCCAGCGGACGAACGGCAGGTCGTTGCCATCCTCGATCTTGAGAAGCGCAAGGTCCGTCTTGCTGTCACGGCCCACCACCTTGGCCGGCAATTCCTCGCCGTCTTTGATGATGACCGTGATTTCGTCGGCATCTTCGATCACATGGTTGTTGGTGACCACATAACCGGCCTTGTCGATGATGAAGCCGGACCCGAGCGACTGGGCGCGTTGCGGCTCGGCTTCCTCTTCATCCATCCGGTCGCGGAATTCTTCCCACAGGTCGCCGAAGGGCATGCCTTCAGGCAACTGCGGCAGCGCACGGCGGCCGGGGCCGCGCAGCGTCTGCACGGTCGAGATATTCACGACGGCGGGTGACAGTTCGTCCACGAGATCGGCAAAGCTCTCCGGCGTACCACGCGCTTCGGCCCGGCTGATCCCGACGGCCAGGGTCGAGACGGCAGCGACTGCCATAAGCGCCGAGCGCAAGGTCATCCGGCGTCCATTCTTCGCTGTCAGGTTTCTGTTTTCGTAGGTGCTCACGCACATCTCTCCTTTGATCAGTCAAAGTCCCGTGTTGGCCCCGGGAGGCTGCGGCGGGGTGAAAGCAAGCTTCAACCCAGCGCCATGAATATAAGAAGTGCACCTAACCCGGCTGCGGTCAAGCCCGCGAACCTAAGCTTTGCGGCGGGCAGTGCCAGAACTGCGACAAGCGCCTTGCGCATTCCTTCCGGAAAAAGCGCATAGGCCGCCCCCTCGATAAAGAGGGCGAGCCCGATTGCTGCGACGAGCGAGGTCCAGAACACAAGGCCCTCGCGTTACTTCCTGCGCTTGCTGTTCCCGTTCGGATCAAGGAACAGATGGAAGAATTCGCTATCCGGCGAAAGCACAAGCCGGGTATCCGCTTTACCGAGCGTGGTCCGATAAGCTGCAAGGGTCCGGTAGAATTCAAAGAATTCCGGATCCTGCCCGTAGGCTTCGGCAAAGATGCGGGTTGCTTCGGCGTCTGCCTCACCGCGGACAATTGCGGCTTCGCGGCGCGCTTCGGCAAGTGTTTCGGCAACCTTCCGGTCGGCGATAGCGCGGATGGCAAGGGCTTGCTCCTGACCTTCTGCACGCTTTTCAGCCGCTTCCTGCTGGCGTTCGGTTTCCATGCGCTGGAAGATCGACTGGCTGTTGGCCGCCGGCAGGTCGACGCGCTTCAGGCGCACTTCCAGCACTTCGAGGCCAAGCGACGCAGCGCGTTCGTTGGTCAGTTCGGAAATCCGCTTCATAAGTTCAGAACGCGAGCCCGAAACAATGGCCGTCATGCGCTCGTTGGCTAGCATCTGGCGGATCGAGGACTGCATGATCTTCTCGAGAAGATCCGACGCATTCGTTTCCGTGCGGGCCGCCTGATAGGTCTTCAGCGGGTCAGCAATGCGGAAGCGGGCAAAGCTGTCCACCACAAGACGGCGCTGGTCAGAGGCCAACACTTCCTGCGGGCGGACATCAAGGCTGAGGATGCGCTTGTCGAGATAGATGACCTGCTCCACGAACGGCGTCTTGAAATGCAGGCCGGGCTCGATAACCGTGCGCTGCGGATCGCCGAACTGCACGACAATCGCCTGCTGCCGTTCATTGACGGTGAAAATCGAGGCACCGATCAGAAGGGCACCGAGGACGAGGACGACAACGCCCGAAATGGCTTTTGCATTCATGGCCTTCACTCCGCCTTCCCGGCATCGGCCGGTTTCGTCTTGCTCAGTTCATTCAGCGGCAGATAGGGCACGACGCCCGAGCCTGCGTTTTCGTCGATCACGATCTTGTCCATACCGGTCAGGATTTCTTCCATGGTTTCAAGATACATGCGCTTGCGCGTCACATCCTTCGCGAGCTTGTATTCGTTGTAGACGCTGGTGAAACGGGAGGCTTCACCCTGCGCATTCGCCACGATACGGGCACGGTACGCTTCAGCTTCCTGCTTCATCTGCTCGGCAGTACCGCGGGCTTCTGGCACGACCTTGTTCGCATAGGCATCCGCCTCGTTCTTCATGCGCTGCTGGTCGGCTTCGGCGCGCTGCACGTCAAGGAAGGCGTCTTTTACCTCGGCTGGCGCTTCGGATTCGATGATCTGAACACGCAGGACCTCGATCCCGGCCTTGTAGCTGTCAACCGTATCCTGGATCAGTTGCAGGGCATCGGCTTCGATCTGGCCACGTGCGGTGGTAATGATCGGGGTGATCTTGTTCTGGCCCACCAGTTCACGCATCGCGCTCTCGGAAACCGCCTTCACGGTGCCGTCGGGATCGCTGATATTGAAAAGATAGTTGCCAAGATCCTTGATGCGCCAGACGACGTTGAACTTGATATCGACGATATTCTCGTCTTGCGTCAGCATCAGGCTTTCGTCGGTGGCACTCGAAGAAACCTGCCGCAGGCCCGGACGGCCCATGGTGCCACGGCTGCCGATCTCGATGGTTTTCTCGTCGGTCACGCCGCGCACTTCCACGGTCTCGATCGGGAATGGCAGGTGCCAATGGAGGCCGGGGCCGGCCGATTCCGTCCATTTCCCGAACTGCAGGACAACTGCCTGCTCGTTGGTGCCAACACGGTAGAGGCCCGACATCAGCCAGATGAGAAGAATGGCCAGGAAAATGATGCCTGCGCCCCCTTTGCCGCCCGGCAATGCGCGGCGAAGCTGGTCCTGGCTCTTGCGGATCAGATCGTCGAGCTGCGGCGGCTCCGAGCCGCCGCCACCCGGTCGGCGCGGTCCGCCGCCGCCCCAGGGGTTCGGCCTTTCGCCGTCACCGTTCGATTGCCAAGGCATAGTTTTCTCCCTCCAGATGGGGGCGACGCGTCGCCCCGACAGATTATATGGCAAGCACTTAATATATGTACTGCCCCCACATATATGTTAGGCACCAGCCTGCTGCAATGTTTGCCGGCCAAGAATCCCATGCAAGGAAAGCCTTTCATGTCCGATCTTTCCGAATCTGCCATCCGTTCTGCCCTTTCCGACGTCATCCGGGGCGAGGCCATCGCCGCCATCGTCATCGACGACGGCAATATCGGCATCGTCCTTGATTTCGGCAGCGACAAGCCCACCGACGCCGCTGCCGTGCGCGCCCGCGCCGAAGCCGCCGTGAAGGCAATGCCCGGTGTGGCATCGGTGAATGTGGTGATGACAGCCGCCAAGACGCCACCCGCCATGCCATCTGGCGGCATGAAGCTCGGCGCCCATGGCACCCCGCCGCCACCGAAGCCGACGACCATTCCCGGTGTGCGGCACGTCGTCGCGGTGGCAAGCGGCAAGGGCGGCGTCGGCAAGTCGACAACCTCGGTGAACCTTGCCCTTGCCCTGCGCGACCTCGGCCTCTCGGTCGGCATTCTGGACGCCGACATTTTCGGGCCGAGCTTGCCGATGCTTCTCGGCATCACCGAAAAACCTTCCCTCAAGGACGGGATGATCCAGCCAATCCTCAGCCACGGCGTGAAGGCCATGTCGATCGGCCTCCTAATCGACAATGACCAGCCGGTGGTATGGCGCGGCCCCCGCGTGATGGGCGCCACCCAGCAGCTTCTGAAGGAAGTGGCGTGGGGACCGCTGGACGTGCTGATTGTCGACATGCCGCCGGGCACCGGTGACGTGCAGCTGACCATGGTGCAGCAGGCGACCCTTTCGGGTGCTGTGATCGTATCGACCCCGCAGGATCTTGCCCTTATCGACGCCCGCAAGGGCCTCGCCATGTTCCGCAAGGTGAATGTGCCGATCCTCGGCATCATCGAGAATATGAGCAGCTATCTCTGCCCGGCTTGCGGGCATGAAGCCCATATCTTCGGCCATGGCGGTGCGGCCGAAGCGGCAGCCGAACTGGACGCGCCTTTCCTGGGCGGTATTCCGCTCGATATGAAAATCCGCCTGAGTGCGGATGAAGGCAAACCGATTGTGGAAAGCGCGCCCGAAAGCCCGGAAGCCGCCGCCTACAAACGCATCGCCAAGGCCGTGGCCGCGAGCCTCAGCGTCGTTCCAGCGTGACAAAGGCGTAAGCCGGGCGCCCATCTTCTGCCGGAAAACTTTCCCGAGCCACTTCGTGCCATTCCGTGGGGTCAAGCTCGGGGAAACTGGCGTCGCCGTCAACCGTGACTTCCACTTCGGTCAGATGGATGCGGTCGACCTTCGGCAGGGCCTGCCGGTAGATGTCGGCGCCGCCGATCACCATCACCGTCTCGCTGGCCTCATGCGCCAGCGCGATTGCCGCGTCCAAGCTGGTTGTCACATCCACGCCTTCGCCCTGCCAGCCGGCATTCCGCGTCACCACGATGTTGCGCCGACCGGGCAAGGGGCGGCCGATGGACTCGAAGGTCTTGCGGCCCATCACCACCGGCTTGCCCATCGTGACCGCCTTGAAATGCTTCAGGTCTGCCGGCAGGTGCCACGGCAGGCCGTTGTCGCGTCCGATGATGCGGTTGGCCGCCATGGCGACGACGATTTCAAGGGTCATGGAACTCACTTTCCGGATCAGGTCGATGCGTCAGATCATCGACATATCGCTGTCTTCGGGGTCGTTTTCCACCGCGATCAGCGGGAAATCGCACCAGAAGGTGGTGCCTTCGCCGACTTTGCTTTCAACCGAGATCGCACCGCCCATGCGGGTTGAAAGCTCGCGGCAGATGGCGAGGCCCAAGCCCACGCCGCCGAACGCGCGAGTGCGGGCACCGTCCACTTGAGAAAACCGTTCAAAAAGTGTCGGCAGCTTTTCAGCCGGAATACCGATCCCGGTATCCTGGACCGACATGCGCCAGCCGGGGCCGTCCGCACGCTCAATGGCAGTGAAGGCGATACGGATGCTGCCATGATTGGTGAATTTCACGGCGTTCGTCACCAGATTGATCAGGATCTGCCTGATCCGTAACGAGTCGCCCATGATTCGGGGGGGTAGGTTCGGATCAACCTGAAGGCTGAGTTCAAGCCCTTTTTCCTCGGCACTCTGGCCCAGCAGCGAGATGATGCGGTTGCCGACTTCATGAAGCGACAGGGGCGAGCGCTCGATCACCGTCTTGCCGGCCTCAAGCTTGGCGAGATCGAGGATATCGTTGATAAGCTGCAGGAGATGCGCCCCGCTTACGTGGATATCGTTCGCATATTCGACATACCGGGGATCGCCGATGGCACCGAGCGACTGGTTCTTCAGCAGTTCCGAAAAGCCGAGAATGGCGTTGAGCGGCGTGCGCAGTTCATGGCTCATTGTGGCCAGAAACTCGGACTTGGCCGTGTTCGCCGTTTCGGCATTGCGGCGCGCGTCATCCAGATCCTGGTTCAGGTGCTGCAGAAGCTTGTAATGCTCTTCCAGCTCCAGGTGCGCGTCCTTCAGCGCCTGCGTGCGGCGATTGACGATTTCCACGATCCGCTCGGCGCGGCGGGACTGCGAACCGATGATCACCAGAAGCAGGCAGCCGATGATGATCCAGGTGATGACCACAGCAACAGGCCGGCTGTAATCGAGCGGGAAGAATTGCGCAGGTGCCCACAGGGTCATGCGCCATTCGCCGCTGCCGATCATGCGGGTTGTCTGGAACATATAGTCGCCGGGCTTCCAGGCATTCCTGTCAACAGGTTCCAGCTTGTCGCCGCGCACCACGAGCGACAGCCCATAGCTTTCCGGCATGCCGACGCCATCGATTTGCAGGCCGTAACCTTCGAAACGCGAATCCGTCAGGAGTTCGGTTGAAACGTTCGCCATGTCGATGATCTGCAGGATGGCGCCTGCAAGGCGGGACTTTTCGGAACTGAAGGGCGTGATCAGGAGTACGCCGTATTCAACCCCGAAATAGTCGGCAGCCTGCCGGTCAAGCGGGGCCGCCAGGATACGCCGGCCTGCGCTAGCCTCCACGATCATGTGGCGGACCTGCGGCAAGCCAGCGAGGTCCATCCCGACCATATCTTTGGCTTTTTCGGCGTCGCGCCCCCATACGAAGAAGGCGGGGAAGCGGAAACTGCTTTCTGTTGCTGCCGGCATGTCGCGGATCGCAAAATTCTCGACCTTCAACTCCCGCGCCAGCGCGTTCACCCTTTCGTCGGAATCGGAGGTGGCACGCAGGGCCGCGATCACGAAGGCCCGGCCATTCGAAAGCGCCGCCTCGCTACCGACAAAACGTCGGAACTGGTCGGCGTCCAGCCGGTCGACAATGTTATAGATGGCAAAAATGTTGCCGGCTGCCCGCAGATTTGAAGCGAACTGGCCGTTCAGGCGTTCGGCAAGGACGCCCGAGACAGCCTGAAAGCGTGCCTCGGCCACCTCCCGCGACACATTCAGCGCCTCGCGTGCCGTGATGGCCGCCATTGCCGCTGTCACCAGAACAACGGCCGCGTGAACCAGCAGACTGCGCACGTTTCTATTCTGGCGCTCCGCCAAGGACAATTACCCCAACAAACCGCCCCGCATCTGCATGGAGCCCTTTCAAGGCATCCTGCCGCCGCGTGGGGCGAATAATATTCAAACGAAACATCTTAGTAACAAAAGTTGAGCCGGGCTGTCACCTCGGGATTGTGTTTCATACGGCACAGCCGAAACGAAAAGACGGCGGCACCATTCCCGGCTATTCCGGTATGGCATAACCGATGACTGGAGCGCCAGCAACTTTGAGCATCGTCTACCGGGCGGCAAGCTGTTGCCGCAGGTCCTTCAGCGTGCCTTCGATATGCGCCGTCAGGAGGCTTTCTGTCAGTTTTCCGTCGCGCGAGAGCCAGGCATCCAGAAGCGCCTTGTGTTCCAGATGGGCGCGGTCTTCGCGGCCGGCGGGTTGCAGGTGGGCAATCACATAGCGTTCAGACAGGATTTCGAGCCGTTCCACCAGATTGGTCGTCAGCATCCGGCCAGCCGGGCGTACAAGCGACGTGTGGAAGGCCCGGTTGCGGGCGGCAACCTCGCCCAGATTATCGGCGGCTGCCCTGTCCAGCGCCTCGAACGCTTCACGCGCTGCGGCCTGATGCGGTTCGGTCGCGGCAAGGCAACCGGCAGCGGCGGCGGCGGGTTCGATCACCAGCCGCAGGGCGAAAATCTCATCGGCTTCGTCGGCGCTCATGGCGCGAACAAAATAGCCGCGGTTGGGCATGCTGACGATCAGCCCCTCCTGCTCCAGCCGGGCCAGTGCTTCGCGCAGCGGGATCTTGCTGATGCCAAGCTCGGCGGCCAGTACATCCTGCCGGATCGGGGCGCTTGTCGGGATACGGCCGGTGACGATCCGCTCCCGCATGATCTCGAACACACGCTCGGCCAATGTGCGGACCACAAGGCCTGTCTGGCCGGGCTCGGCTTCCACCTGCGGCAGGGTGCTCATGTCACATGGAACCCCTGCCAGAAGGTATCGGCGCGGTCGATCCAGATGGTGTTAAAGCCGGTGGCAATCGCTGATCCTTCGATGGAGGGCACGATGGCCGCCTGACCGCCGACCGTAGTTTTATCCTCGACCCGCCCGATGAAACGGCTGCAGATATAGCTCTCGTGAACGAAGGCATCCCCCTTGGCGAGTCTGCCGGTGGCCGCCAGATGCGCCAGCCGGGCCGAGGTGCCGGTGCCGCAGGGGCTGCGATCAATGGCCTTTTCGCCGTAGAAAACAGCATTACGACCGTCTGCCCCCTCACCTTTCGGCACATCCGCCCAAAGGATATGGCTGACACCCCGGATCGTGTCGTTTTCCGGGTGAACGGGTTCATAGGTCGCCCGAACGAGGCGCCGGATTTCCCGGCTGAGGTTCACAATGCGCGATGCGCCAAGGTCATCGAGGCTCGTGTAAGCCCCCTGCGGTTCGATGATGGCGTAGAAATTACCGCCATAGGCGACATCGATGGAAAGCGGTCCGAAATCAGGCACATCAATCCTGATGCCTTGGGCCGCAAGGAACGACGGCACGTTGCGGATCTTGACCGACGTGACCTTGTCGCCTTCCGCCTTGTAATCGATCTCGATCACACCTGCCGGCACCTCGACCCTGAGCTTGCCGGGGGTCGAGGGCTGGATCAGGCCGTGTTCAAGCCCGAAGGTCACCATGCCGATGGTGCCGTGGCCGCACATCGGCAGGCAGCCCGAGGTTTCGATAAAGAGGATGCCAACATCGCAGTCCTCGCGGGTCGGCGGATACAGGAAACCACCCGACATCATGTCATGACCGCGCGGCTCGAAGCAGAGCCCGGTACGGATCCAGTCGAAACGCGCCATGAAATCCTGGCGGCGTTCCGACATGGTAGAACCCTTGAGGAGCGGTGCACCACCTGCCACCAGCCGGACTGGATTACCAGCGGTGTGTCCATCGATGCAGAAGAAGGTATGGCGCATGGCGGCCCCTTATGCTGCCCGGTTGCTGTTCAGCGTCGGGCGGGTAGCGGCGGCCTTCTCGACCATGGCAATCACCTCGGCACGACGTGCGCCGGTCAGCGGCTGGCGCGGCGGACGAACACGCTCCGACCCGCGACCCATCACCTGCTCGGCAAGCTTGATCGACTGCACAAGGTCATGCTCGGCATCCAGATGCAGCAGCGGCATGAACCAGCGATAGATGGCAAGGGCGGTGTCCATGTCGCCGCGATCGATAGCGGCCACAAGCTCCACCGATTCCCTCGGGAAGGCATTCGTCAGCCCCGAGACCCAGCCGCGCGCGCCAAGAACGAGCCCTTCGAAGGCCACGTCATCAAGCCCTGCAAACACCACGAACCGGTCACCGACCGCATTGATCGTGTCGGTGAAGCGACGGGTATCGGGCGCCGATTCCTTGATCGCCACGATGTTTTTTACATCCACAAGCTCGGCCAGCACGGCGGTATCGATCACCGTGCGGTAAGCGGGCGGGTTGTTATAGAGCATGATCGGCAGGCCCATCGAGGCAGCAACAGTTTTGAAATGCGCCACAAGCTCGGCCGGTTTCGGTACATAGACCATCGGCGGCAGCAGCATCAGGCCGTCAGCCCCGGCCTTCTCGGCCGCCACAGCATAGGCGGAAGCGCGCTTCGCGTCATATTCCGACACACCGGTGATCACCGGCACCCGGCCCTTCACCACCTCGACAATGGCTTTCAGCACCTCGACCTTTTCAGGAATTTCGAGCGAATTGTTTTCGCCAACGGTCCCGAGCGCAATCACGCCATTGACGCCGTCCCGGATCAGATCATCCACCACCCGCTGCGTATCGGCGAGATCGATGGACATATCTTCTTTGAACTGGGTTGTGACTGCGGGGAAGACACCCTTCCATGTGATTGACATCTGGTTAGACCTTGCGTTCGTTGTTCAAGATATATATCGTATACGATATTCGATTTACGAAAACAATAGGCTGGGGACCTTGGGCGAAATATTCATTGTCGGCGGTGGCGTTGTGGGCCTGTGTGCGGGCGTGCGGCTTGCGGAAGCGGGCGCCAGTGTCACGCTTGTCGACAAAGCCCCGGGCGCGCCTTTGGGAAGCGGGCCCCACACCTTCAACACGCCTCAGCCCCCCTCGTGGGGAAATGCCGGCCATATTGCCGTGGAGCAAACTGCTCCACTCGCTTCCGGCGCGATGATCCGCTCGGCCCCCAAACGACTTTTCTCCCTTGGCGGCGCGCTTGGCTTACCCCTCAATGCCATTTCCGCCTGGGCACCCTTCGCTGCCCGGCTGGTGCGCGCCGCCACCCCAGCCCGCTTCGCCGCTGGCCACCGCGCACTGAAAGGCCTGCTCGCGGATGCCTTGCCCGCGTGGAAAGATATGGCAGCCACCATCGAAGCACCGGACGTGGTACGGGATGAAGGCCATATCGTTGTATGGGAAAGCCCAGAGAGCGCAGCGCGCGGCTATGCGGCATGGCAGGGCGAAGACATCGGCACCGCGACACTCGACCATCTGGACGCCAGAACACTGATGGACGCGCAGGCACTGGTACGCGGTGGCGTGACGCTCGCGGACGGTATAAGGTTCAGCCACACCGGCCAGATTAGCGATCTTACGCGCCTGCAGGCTTCGCTACGCGCTCATTTCGAGCGCCTCGGCGGCACGACCATTACCGGCACTGCGACCCTCGCACGGAACGGCAACCGCGCGAGGGTAAGGCTTGAGGGCGGCGAAACCCTGGCGCCCGAGACAGTCCTAGTCACAGCCGGCGTCGGCGCGGGGCAGATCATGGAAGCCCTTGGCCACCGGGTGCCCATCATCGCCGAGCGCGGCTATCATATCAGGGCTTCCGCCCAAGATTGGCCAGCCGACATGCCCCCGCTCGTTTTCGAGGACCGCTCGATGATCGTCACCCGCTATGCCGACTGCGTGCAGGCGGCGAGCTTCGTGGAATTCGGCCGCCCGGATGCGCCCGCCGACCCCGCCAAATGGGATAGGCTTGAACGTCATATCGCGGATCTCGGCTTGCCCTTCGGCACGCGGCTGCAACGATGGATCGGCGCGCGGCCCACACTGCCGGATTATCTGCCCGCCATCGGGCGCAGCAACCTTGCCGACAATCTGGTGTACGCCTTCGGCCACCAGCATCTGGGCCTGACGCTCGCCCCTGTCACTGCAGGGCTCGTCACGGATATCATTTCGGGCACCAGCCCACGGCTTGACCTTGCGCCGCTGGCGGTGGAGCGTTTCGGGTTTCGAAAGGAAACAGCATGACTATCGGCGGATCGGACTTTCAGACAGAACTCGCAGCCATCAAGCCGTGGGCGGATCGCGCCGCACCGATTGCGCAGACTGAACGGCTGGCGCGGCTCGACAAGGCGCGCGCCCTGACCCAAGGCCTTGGCGCCGATGCCCTGCTTGTTCATGTCGGCACCGCGATGCGCTATTTCACCGGCCTGACGTGGGAGCCAAGCGAACGGCTGATCGCGCTCCTGCTGCCGGTTTCCGGTGACCCCATGATCATCTGCCCCGCGTTCGAGGAAGGCTCGCTTTCCGCCGAACTCGAAGTGAAGACGAAACTTCTGTTGTGGGAAGAGCATGAAGCGCCAGTCGCCCTGCTTGCCGGTGCGCTTGGCAAGCTTGGTATACGCCGGCTGGCGATCGACCCGCTCCTTTCCTTCGCGAACGGCGAAAAGCTGAGGGCAGCCCTGCCGGACCTTCACCTTCTGGACGGTGCCCCCGCCATTGATGGCTGCCGCATGATCAAATCGCCAGCCGAGCTTGCACTGATGCAACAGGCAAAATCGATGACGCTCGAAGTCCATCGCCGCGCCGCTCGCATGCTGCAGCCGGGCATCACAACGAACGAAGTGAAGCGTTTCATCAATGAAGCGCACCGCGCCATCGGGTCGGCGGGATCAACCTTCTGCATCGCCCAGTTCGGCCATGCCACTGCCTATCCACACGGCCTGCCGGGCGAACAGGCGCTTGAAGAAGGCCAACTCGTACTGATCGATACCGGCTGCCGGGTCGAGGGCTATCATTCCGACATCACCCGCACCTACGCCTTTGGCCAAGTCAGCGCGGAAGAAGAAGCGATCTGGCAGCTGGAGAAAGAAGCCCAGCAGGCCGCTTTCGAGGCCGTGAAGCCCGGTGTGGCGTGCGAGGAGGTGGATGCCGCCGCCCGCCGTGTGCTTGAAAAAGCCGGCCTAGGCCCCGATTACCGGTTGCCCGGCCTGCCGCACCGCACCGGCCACGGGATCGGCCTTGCGATCCACGAACCCGCCTATCTGGTGCGCGGTGACAAGACCCCACTCTCACCCGGCATGTGCTTCTCGAACGAGCCGATGATCGTGGTGCCGGCGCGTTTCGGCGTCCGGCTGGAGGATCATTTCCATGTCACCGAAGCCGGTGCCAAATGGTTCACCGGGCCGCAACCGGCCATCGACATACCTGTTTAAGCGAAAGAGACGAAGGGGGGACGAAACAATGATATCAAAACCGGCACTTCTGCTGCTGCTCGCCAGCGTGGCAATGGCCCCGCATACTGCCAGCGCCGCCTTTTCGGGTGACTGCCAATGTGCTTCGAGCAACGCCACCGAAGCACCGAGCGAGGCCGACAATGCCTTCGAAAAGCTCTCATCGGACGAATATGAGTGGCGCAAGAGCCAGTTGCCGATGGGCGAGGATAACCCCGGCGGCAATCTGTTCCGGATGCCGGATGTGGGCCCTACCGCGCAGGCCACCCGCCTGAAGCGCTGGGAAGAAACGCAGGCCGCGCTCGCTACCATCAACCAGAACAGCCTGTCGCCTGCCAATCAGGTCAACTTCATGGTCTATAAGGCACAGGTCGATACGCTGGCTGAAGCCCAACGCTACCGCGACTATGAAAAACCCCTGAATTCCGACAGCAGCTTCTGGGGCGACCTCGTGGGCTATGCCCGCGAAAGCCTCCGCACGGAAGAGGAAGCCGAGCGCTATATCGCCATGCTGGATGGCATCCCGGCCCATTTCGCAGACCAGATCACCAACATGCGCGCGGGTCTCAAGCGCGGCTTCACCCCGCCCAAGATCACCCTCACTGGCCGGGATTCGGCGGTGCGGAGCGTGGTGGAAGCACAATCCCCCGAGGATGTTGCCTATTATGCCCCGTTCCGGGAACTGCCCACCTCGATCCCGGCAGAAAAGGCCACGGCTTTACAGGCAAAGGCCAGGGCAGCGATCCGCGACAAGGTGCTGCCGGCTTACCGGACGCTCCTGACCTTCCTGAATGACGAATATTTCCCGGGCGCACGGACGAGCCTTGCGGCCTATGACCTGCCGGACGGCAAGGCCTATTACCGGTCCAAAATCCGCGAATTTGTGACACTGGACCTGACACCCGAGGCAATCCACCAGACGGGCCTCGATGAAATCGCCCGCCTGCGCCAGCGCATGGATGCGGTGATGAAGGAAGTGAAGTTCGAAGGCGATCTTCCCGCCTTCCTCACGTTCCTGCGCACCGATCCGCAGTTTTACGCCAAAACCCCGCAGGAACTGCTGAACCGGGCGGCCTGGCTCGCCAAGACCTTCGATGCCAAGGCCGATGATTATTTCGGCCGCATGCCCCGCCGCCGGTTTGCCATCAAGCCGGTGCCCGATGATATCGCCCCCTTCTACACGGGCGGACGCGGCGGGCCCGGCATCTATCTCGTCAACACCTACAATCTGCCCGCGCGGCCGCTCTATTCGCTTGTCGCGCTCACCCTTCATGAAAGCGCTCCGGGGCATGCCATGCAGATGCCGCTCGCTGCCGAAAACACCAGCCTGCCCGCCTATCGGCGCGATACCTATATCTCGGCTTACGGCGAGGGATGGGCGCTTTATAGCGAGGCGCTGGGTGAAGAGATGGGCATGTATGAAACGCCGTGGGACATATTCGGCATGCTGAGCTATCAGGCTTGGCGCGCGTCACGCCTTGTGGTGGATACAGGCATCCACGCCTTCGGCTGGAGCCGCGAGCAGGCCCAACGCTACCTGCACGACAACACGGCGCTTGCCGAGCATGAGATTGAAACCGAGGTCGACCGCTATATCGCGTGGCCGGGCCAGGCGCTCAGCTATTATCTGGGTGAACTGCACATCATCAACGCCCGCAAGCGCGCAGAGAAGGCGCTGGGGCCGAAGTTCGACCTGCGCGCTTTCCATGATGCTGTGCTGGAACTCGGCTCGGTGCCGCTGCCAGTGATCGACAGGCGGATCGGCCGCCTGATCGAGGAAGGCGGCAAAGGGCCCTATAGCGAGGCCACTGCCCCCTGATCAGACCGCCATGGGGGCTGTCAGCGGCGCGTGATGCTGGTAGCCCTCAAGCTGGAAATCGCCGGGTTCCACCTTCTCGAGCCACTCGGGCTCATATTTGCCGGTGACGGCATAATCGGGAATACGGTCCGACAGGACAAGCTTCGGCGCGGGGAAGGGCTCACGCCGAAGCTGTTCCTGCAGCATGTCCACATGGTTTTCGTAGATATGCGCGTCACCGATGAAATAGGTGAACCAGCGTGGCTTGTAGCCCGTCAGCCGCCCGACAAGATGCAGAAGTGCCGCCCCTTCCGTAAGGTTGAAAGGTGTGCCAAGCCCCACGTCGTTCGACCGGATATAGAGGCAAAGTGAAATCTCGCCCTTCGCCTGATTGACCAGAAACTGATACAACAGATGGCACGGCGGCAGGGCCATTTCCTCAAGCTGCGCCCAGTTCCAGCCATGGAACAGGATACGGCGGCTGCCGGGATCTTCCATGATCGTATCAAGGCATTGCCGCAACTGGTCTATCGCCTTGTACAGCAGCACACGCGGACCGCCTTCGGGCGCTGAAGGGTCCTCAACCACACCGATCTGCGTGTAACCACGCTTCAAGGCGTCTGCGATCTGTGCTTCGCCCTTGGGGTCGGCGGGGTCGATCAGCTTGTAAGCTGGCCAGTCGCGCCACTGGACACCATAAACGGGGCCAAGATCATCTTCCTGAAGCCTGTAAGGGTTCGCCAGCCACTGGGCATTCTCGTTCGCATTCTGGTCCCAGACCTTGCAGCCAAGTGCGCGGAAATCGGCAGCACTCCGGTGTGCGCGCATGAAACCGACCATTTCGCCAATCGCCGACTTGAAGGCGAGCCGCTTGGTCGTCACCGCCGGGAAGCCTTCCTGCAGGTCGAACTTCATCATGGCGCCGGGGATGCTGAGCGTGCGGATACCGGTGCGGTTGGCCTGCCAGGAGCCGTTATCGAAGATTTCGCGAACGAGGTTCAGATACTGGTGCATACAAATCCTTCAGGCCGGAGGGTCTGATATTCGAATAGGCACCTTGGCACGACAATTCAAGCAAGACCATCGCCGGCGAACCCACCGGAGTGTTCTTTCGAATTGTTCCGGGAGCAACACAAAGAAAACCTGCGACCGCCCGGGATCAGGCCGGGCGGTTTGTTCGGTATCGTCTCGGCCTGTTCAGGCCGAGAAGGCCGGTCCGTGCAGATGCAGGTCGCGCGCGCGGTGGCGAGCGAGAATCTGCATCGCCTTGGCTTCCTGCTCGCGGCTACCGATCCGCACCCACAACAGGAGGCCGCCGATGGCCCGTTCAAGCGCCATGCGGCCTTGCATACGGCGGAACAGTTTCAACGAGAAATAGCCGCCGCCCACAGCGCCGATGGCACCCATGAAGACAACAAGCCCGACCGTTTCCCAAGTTCCGATGCCTTGAGAGACGGCAAGGCCGACGCCCACAAGCACCAGCACATAGAAGGGGATCAGGACAAGCACGAGAAGCGCGCTCGAGCGGCTGTCCTTGTCGATATAGGCTTCGCGTGGCACCGCGGAATCGTCCTCCAGCTCCTTCACGCTTTTCACTTCGTGGCGAAGGGCTGCGGTTATCTCCTCGGGGCTCGCCGGGCGCGACATGGCGGCGTTTGAAAAGCCGTGGCTTTCCAGTTCGTCCACCGCTTCCTGCATATCGGCTTCGCTATCGAAAACGGCAACCGCCTCGCGTAGGTTGCCACGTGGCCCGCGACGTGCAGACCAGTCCCAGTGTTCGAGTTCGGCCATGATAGTCCTCCTTTCCGCCCTCGTTCCACCGGCACATTATGCCACAACGAGCGCGGAAAGCCGATCACATCCGGCGGAGGGTCAGGACTTGGAGGCGGCTTCAGCCTTCACGAAACGATCGAGGAAATCGAGAACAGCCGGCTCCGGCAGCGGGCGCGAGAAATAGAAGCCCTGCAACTCGTCACACTCCAGCCGGTCAAGAAGCGCGGCTTGTGCGTCGGTTTCCACCCCTTCGGCAACCACGCGCATGTTCAGGCTGTGCCCCATGGCGACAACGGCCCGAACGATGGAGGCTTTCTGGTCGGAGGTTTCAACATCCGTCACAAACACGCGGTCGATCTTCAGCTTGTCGAACGGGAAGCTCTGCAGATAGCCGAGCGAGCTATAGCCCGTGCCGAAATCATCCATCGCGATCTTGACGCCCAGATCACGAAGCTGGTTAAGGGTCGAAAGCACCTCGTCCCGGTTTTCGATAAGGGTCGATTCGGTGATTTCAAGCTCGAGTCGCGATCCCGGCAGGCCGGTGTTCTTGAGGATTCGCTGCACGAGCCCCACAAGCCCCGGCCGCTTGAACTGCACGGGTGACAGGTTGATCGAAACGTTGACCGGCAGCGGCCACGATGCTGCCGTGCGACACGCAGCTTCCATGACAAACTCGCCAATCTGGATAATGAGGCCAGCAGATTCAGCCACGGGAATGAATTCTGCGGGCGAGACGGGGCCAAGCTCTTCGTCCGTCCAGCGGACAAGGGCCTCGAAGCTTTTCGGATAGTGGGTCTTGCTGTCGACGAGCGGCTGGAAATGCACCGACATTTCCTTGTTCTTCACAGCGTGGCGCAGGCGTCCTTCAAGGCGGCGGCGATGCTCCAGTTCCTGGTCCATCGCGGCTTCGAAGAAACGCAGGGTGCCCCGCCCGTCAGCCTTGGCGCGGTACATGGCGGTTTCGGCGTTGCGCAGCAGCACTTCAGGGTCATCGCCATCGTTCGGGAAGATGGCGATACCGACCGAGGCGCCGGTATAGACGAACGTGCCTTCCATCTCGACCGGCTGCTGAACCTGCTGGACAATACGCGTGCCAAGCACGGCCGCGTCCACCGGCTGGTAGTTGGACGACTGCAGGATGGCGAACTGGTCGCCGCCAAGCCGCGCCACCACGTCCGAATCCCGCACACCGTCGCTCAGGCGTCCGGCAATATGCTGCAGGAGCGTGTTGCCGGCATCGTGGCCGTAAAGGTCGTTCACGCCCTTGAAGCCATCAAGGTTGATCACGAACACGGCGAATTTCTCTTCACCGCGGCGCGCCTTGCCGACGAATTTCTCGGCCAGCTCCACGAACAGGCGGCGGTTCGGCAAATCGGTCAGCATGTCATGCAGCGCAAGGTGGGAAATCTGCTGCTCGGCCTCGATCCGGGCCGAGATATCGCGGATGGCAACGAGGCCGGAGCCTGCCTCACCCGCGTCCTCAAGCTTGCGCAGGCGAATCTCGACCGGCAGCGACGGGCCATCATCCCGGCGCAGGGTGGCAAGATCGATCGCCTTCGCCGTGCTGCCATCAGGGCCAAACAGGCGGACGCCGCCCGGCACGAGGATCAGGTCGTCAAGGATGCGCCCCTTGAGCATGGTGCGGTCCGAAGCACCGACCATTGAAACGGCCGCTTGGTTCGCGTCAACGATCCGACCGCTGCGATGCACGAACAGGGCCTCGAAGGCACTGTCGGCGAGCGTGCGGAACCGGCTGGCTTCCACCGCAAGCTTGCGGCTGACCTGACGGCTGACGAGAAGCGACACCATCACGGCAATGAGAAGAATGGCGGCGAAGGAGGCAATGACGCCAGCGAGCCAGGCGCGCGAAACCCCGTTGTGGTTAAACTCAGCCACATCCCCGAGCGACAGCTCGATGCTGCCCATGCCGGTAAAGTGCAACGCGACGACCATGGCGACAAGCCCTGCCGCACCGAGGCGCAGACGCATGATCGCCTCCGACTTGAAGGCCATGTCAAAGGCAAGGGCACCAAGGAGAATGCTGAGCAGGATCGACGCCAGCACCAGGTCGGAAGCAAGACGGAAATCGCCCGGCAGCTCCATTGCAGCGATCCCGACATAATGAAGCGCGCTGACACCGCTGCCGACAAGCGCACCAGCGGCCAATATCATGGCGCGGTGCTTGCGGTAGCGGAAAGCCGCGTGGAACCCCGCCGTGATGACGGCGATACCGACGACAAGCGACAGGATCGTGGGGGCGAGGTCGAAATAGATCGGCAGCCCGGTCTGATAGGCGAGCATCGCGACAAAATGGGTACACCAGACGCTGACACCAGCGGTGACACCGGTCAGCCACGGCCAGCGATTGTGGCGCTTTTCTCGCAATGAGGCTGCGGCAAGGTTCATCGTCACCGCAAGACCGAAGACACAGATCACCGCAGCCAGCACCACCAGCCATGGGTCGTGCTCGTATACCAGACAGCTATAGACTCGCCACATCCGGAACCAGTCCCCCAATCGTTTCGCGGCCGCCACCCCTTTTCCGGGAGGGCAGTCATTTCCATATTCCCGCGAATATACTCGAGCCACACTCTTAACAATTGCGGCCCCGGACGCAATTGTTTCTTGCCCCCGGGCCATGATTTGATGGGCATGATAGCGTTTTAAAAAAGCCGCTTGCCCACAGGGGGCTTTCAATTCGCATACACCTCACCTATATGTAACGTGCTGGCTTGCCAGCTATGGCGATAAACGGCGCACTTAGTAGGTTTTGCGGACCCGGGGGCGGTACCCGGCGCCTCCACCAGGAGGAGTTCTCACGGCGATATCCCTTGAATATAGGGAACTTCTGCTGATGGGGGCGAAATAGGATCGACGTGGATTGAAGGGTGTTTTGCTTTTCGCTCGGGATGGTACCGCCGTGATGGGCCAAACTTGATAAATGCCAACGACAACGACGTCGAGTTCGCTCTGGCTGCGTAAGCAGCTCGCGTGAACTGCATTTAAATTCCGGGGGGTTGACGCCTCGCGGTGGGGTCTGGTCCACCTAGCAACAGAACGGACCACTTTCCTCTTTTTCCGAAGGTGTGACTTTATCCTTCACCCCTTCCCGCGCATTGACTATAAAGGCGCCAGATGCGCCCCATTGGGCCGACGCCTGATATCTATTCTGCCTGTGAAGGACCGCTTCCCCATGAGCGAAAACCATATCGACTATGATGCCAAAGTCCAGGAAGCCCTGCGCGGGGTTGTGCGCTCGGTGCTGGAGGACACGGCTGTGGAAGGCCTGCAGGGCGACCATCACTTCTACATCGCGTTCAAGAGCCAGGCGCCGGGCGTGGATATCCCCGCGCACCTGAAAAGCCGCTTCCCCGACGAGATGACCATCGTGCTGCAGCACAAATTCTGGGGCCTCAAGGTTTATGACGACCGGTTCGAGGTCGGCCTCTCCTTCAACCAGCGCCCCGAACATCTGGTCATCCCCTTCTCGGCCATCGTCGGCTTTGTGGATCCGAGCGTGCAGTTCGCCTTGCAATTCCATGACCATGGCGATGAAGGTGCCGACCTCGATATTCTCGAAGAATATGACGAGGACGAACTCGAAGCGGATTCCGATGACGATATCAAGGACGCCGAAGCCGAGGCCTACGCGCCCACGGCGCCTGCGGGCGAGCCCGGTGACAATGTCGTCACGCTGGATGCCTTCCGCAAGAAATAAGCCCTGCCCCGGAGCGCACCCAGAAGAGTGCGCTCTTTTCCTATGTGAGACGTTCCCATGACCGAATTCACCTATTCGAAGCTCTTCCAGCTTGGCGAAGACACCACGAAATATCGCAAGATCACCGGCGACCATGTCTCGACGAGCGAAGTGAACGGCAAGACCGTGCTGCATGTGGCGAATGAGGGCCTCGAAATTCTGGCCCGCGAAGCGATGGCCGATATCGCACACCTCCTGCGCCCCGGCCATCTGGAGCAGCTTTCGAATATCCTCAAGGACCCGGAAGCCAGCGACAACGACCGCTTCGTAGCCCGCGAACTCCTGAAAAACGCCAATATCGCCGCCGGCCGCGTCTTGCCGTCCTGCCAGGACACCGGCACCGCTATCATCGTTGGCAAGAAGGGCCAGTATGTGTGGACGGAAGGCGACGATGCAGCGCCGCTGTCCAAGGGCGTGATGCGCACCTACACCGAAACCAACCTGCGCTACAGCCAGATGGCCCCCTTGAGCATGTACAAGGAGGTCAACACCAAGAACAACACACCGGCGCAGATCGATATCTATGCCGACAAGGGCAATGAATATCATTTCCTGTTCATGGCGAAGGGCGGCGGCAGCGCCAACAAGACCTTCCTGTTCCAGCAGACGCCCGCCACGCTCCGCGAAGACCGGATGCTTGCCTTCCTTGACGAGAAGATCAAAACGCTCGGCACCTCGGCCTGCCCGCCCTATCACCTTGCCATCGTCATCGGCGGCCTGTCGGCTGAGCAGAATCTGGCAACCGCCAAAAAGGCCTCGGCCCGCGATCTCGATACCCTGCCGACCGAGGGCGATGCCACCGGCCGCGCCTTCCGCGATATCGAGATGGAAGAAAAAGTGCTCGAAATGACCCGCAACATGGGCATCGGTGCCCAGTTCGGTGGCAAGTATTTCTGCCATGATGTCCGCGTCATACGCCTGCCCCGCCACGGCGCCAGCCTGCCCGTGGGCATCGCCGTTTCCTGCTCGGCCGACCGTCAGGCCAAGGGCAAGATCACGGCCGAAGGCATCTTCCTTGAAGCGCTCGAAACCGACCCCGCGCATTATCTGCCGGCGGTCGAGGACGATCACCTGTCGGACCATGTGGTAAAGATCGACCTGAACCGCCCGATGGCGGAAATTCTGGCGGAACTGACCCAGCACCCGATCAAGACGCGCCTCAGCCTCACCGGCACCATCGTGGTGGCGCGCGATCTGGCGCATGCCCGTATCCAGGCGAACCTTGAGGCCGGGCAGCCAATGCCGTCATACTTCAAGGATCACATCATCTATTATGCCGGCCCCGCCAAGACGCCCGAAGGCTACGCCTCCGGCTCCTTCGGCCCGACGACCGCCGGCCGCATGGACAGCTATGTCGGCCCCTTCCAGAAGCTCGGCGGCTCGATGGTCATGCTCGCCAAGGGCAACCGCTCCAAGGCCGTGACCGACGCCTGCAAGGAATATGGCGGCTTCTATCTCGGCTCCATCGGCGGCCCGGCCGCGATCCTTGCCAAGAACAATATCCGCAAGGTCGAGGTTCTGGATTTCGACGATCTCGGCATGGAAGCCGTGTGGAAGATCGATGTTGAGGATTTCCCCGCCTTCATCGTCGTCGATGACAAGGGCAACGACTTCTTCAAGGATATCTGAGGCTATTTCCTGTAGACAGCGTCGCTGACGTCATAGGACGGGATGTCCATCACGAGGGGCATCCCCCCTTCATCGATCCAGAAGCGCAACGGATAGACGAAATAGCCGCTCACCTTGCGGTCGATCCGCAGAAACTCCTGCTCGCTTTCCATCCAGTAGATCCCGAGGGCGAAGCGATGTTTTCCTTCATCATCCGCCAGCGGCATGTACAGCAGGTCTTCCGCGAATACGCCGCCGTCTTCGGTGTGGATGTCCATGCGGTGGCAGGCGGGTTGGCCCTTTTCAAGCATCAGGGCGAAGGCCCGCTCGAAAAACTCTTTCGCCGGATCCGGGAAGGCCATCATTACGGAAACACCGGTGAGGTCAAACCCCACGCGGGCGCGCAGGCCGGAACCGAACAGCCGGTAGATCAGGTCGCCGTCGTCGGTTTTCTCGATGATCGAAA
This sequence comes from Pseudokordiimonas caeni, assembly GCF_026719705.1. GTDB lineage: Bacteria > Pseudomonadota > Alphaproteobacteria > Sphingomonadales > Kordiimonadaceae > Gimibacter > Gimibacter caeni. Next base: position 48,496 of record NZ_JAPPRR010000004.1, read on the forward strand.
GATAGGGCAGAAGTTCGGGCACATTGGTCGGACGGAAACTGCTTTTCTTCGGCACGCCGCCACCCGAAAGGGACTGCCAATAACCGTGCAGCCGATCGAGCGGCTTTCGGTTCAATGGTTCATAGCCGATGAAATCCCAGTCCAGCGCCATATTGCCCCCTTATTGCTTTGTATACAGCCTACCGGCAAAGACTGACAGACACCAACGACAATTCATGTCCCCGATGCCGGACGCTTGACCGCCGCGCACCACCGCGCAATATGGTGCCATGCTCGATCTCAACGACGCCACCCTCGAAAAGCACAGCGTGACGCTCGCCGGTCACCGCACCTCCATCTCGCTGGAGCGCGGCTTCTGGCGACATCTCCGGCGGCTGGCCGACGAGGAAGGCCTGGCGATCAACGAACTCGTTCGACTGATTGACGAGGCCCGCACGGGCTCGCTTTCCGGCGCACTCAGGGCTTATGTCCTGCAGAATCTGGAACGCCAGCTCAGCACACCTCAGGCCTGAAGCGAGATCATCAGCCCCGCCATCGCCGCACTCATCAGGTTCGCAAGCGTGGCGCCTGCCATGGCGCGCAGGCCAAGCTTCGCGATGAAGGGCTTGCGGGCGGGGTCAATGGCGCCGAGACCGCCGAGCTGGATGGCAAGCGACGAAAAGTTCGCAAAGCCGCACAGCGCGAAAGTGACGATAGCAGTCGTCATCGGGCTCATCGTCTCAAGCTGGGTGCGCATTGAGGAAAAGGCGACGAATTCGTTGAGGATCGTTTTCTGCCCCACAAGGTTGCCGGCAATCGACGCTTCTTCCCACGGCACACCAAGGAGCGCCATCAGCGGCGCGAATATACCGCCAAGAATCGCTTCAAGGCTCAGGTCGCCCTGCCCGAACCAGCTGCCAATCCCGCCAAGCAGGCCGTTCATCAGCGCAATCAGCGCCACGAAGGCGAGAAGGATGGCACCAATGTTGGCGGCGAGCTTCAGGCCGATGATGGCGCCGTCGGCCGCTGCCTCCATCACGGTTGAAGGCGCCAGACCCTCGTCGTTTTCGATCTTCACATTCAGGATGTCTGAGACGCTTTGCTCGTCGGGGCCACCATCGGCCGGATAGATGATCTTCGCCATCAGAAGCCCGCCGGGAGCCGACATGAAGGCCGCCGCGATCAGATATTTAAGCTCGATCCCCATGGCGGCATAGCCGACAAGCACCGACCCGGCGACCGACGACATGCCAACCACCATCAGCGAGAAGAACTGGTGATCCTTCAGGCCGCGCACATAGGGGCGCAGCACCAGCGGCGCTTCGGTCTGGCTGAGGAAGATGTTGGCGGCGGCCGCCAGTGATTCCATCGAGGTCGTGCCCGTGATGCGCTTCAGGGCACCGCCCAGCAGCACGGCCGCCCATTGCATGATCCGCAGATGATAAAGAACCGACATCAACGCCGACATGAAGACGATCACCGGCAGCACATGGAAAAGGAAGATGAAACCTACACCCTCAGGCGTGCCGAGCGCACCGAAGAGGAAGCTGATCCCGGCCTGCGAATAGCCGATCACCGAAGAAATCCCGTGCGACATGGTCGCCATCACACTTTGTCCGAAGGGGATATAAAGCGCGAAAGCCGCCATAAAGAGCTGCAGGGCAAAGGCCGCCACAACAGTGCGTGGAGAAATGGAGCGACGATTTGTCGACAGGAGAACAGCGATAACGAGCAGGACAACAATCCCGAGGACGGCGATCAAAGGCGGGCTCCCCCATGCGGCAGGCAGTTTGATTTTGGCCGACTATGGGGAGAGAGACCGTCTCTGGCAAGTCATGGTTTCGGGGACCGGCCATCACAGGTGCGCTTATTTGGGCGGGTCCGCCTCTTCTGCCTCTTCTTTCTTCTCGGCTTCCTGTTTCTTCTTCAGCTTCGACAACAGGTCGAACGCGGTGCCAAGCACAGCCGCCCCCGGTGCCTTGTCGCTGGCATCCTGTTTGTCGGTCGCTTCAAGTTCCTTGAACACGCCTGAACGGAAGCGCCGCTCGATATCCGACAACACCAGTTTTTCGAGCGACCGGCTGGAGAAGGACGAAACCGGCGCATTCATCGGCCCTTTGTAGGAAACCGGCATCGGGGTGGCATCCTTCGGTTCGCTCATTGCAAGCTCGCCCTTGAGGTCCAGAAGCTGGTCAACAAGGTTGGCCTGCCCATCCAGATGCAGCTTGCCCCAACCGCCCGACGCTTCGAAATTCTCAATGAGCGCCACGCCGCCATCCACCGAAAAACTGGCCTTGAGGCCGGAATAGTCGGTCGTGCCGGTGCGCAAGCGCTGACCGATCAGGCCAAGGAAGGACTGCCCGCTTTTCGCATTGCGGATATCCTGGATAAGCCCATTGATCGCCATGAACTTGAGGGCACCCGAGGAGGCATCGATCGACCCCGTGCCTTTCAGCGTTTTCAGGATCGATTTCATATCATTGCCGCGTGCGGTGAGATCCAGCGATACCTTGGCCGAACCATCGATCACCGAGGAAAGCCCGCTGGAGACCAGTGCCCCGGCGATATCCACAAGATCGGCATCAAGCTTGACAACCATGCGCGGTTTCCGGCCGTTGCCAAGCACGAACTGGCCGGCAAGCGGTTTGGCATTCAGCAATGCCTTGTCACCGAAATTGAGACGCGAGCCCTTGTCGGTAAAAACGACCCGCGCGTTCGGCGCAGTCAGGCTCTGGCCCTTGTAGGTGATATCGGTGAGCGCAAGGCTGATGTTGCCACTGTAGGGGCTGGCAGGTTCGGTTGCTTCCGGGGCGGCAGTTTTGGCGCTGCCGTCATCTTCAGGGATGAGGCCATCAAGCGACCAGTTGGCAGCCTTGAGCGCGCCCGAAATGCGTTCCTGCCCATCGATCCGTATCGAGCCGCCAAGGGTTGACGGGCCGTTTTTCAGGTCCATGTCGCGCATTTCCATGCCGCCGTCCGCCGTCATGCCAAGCGTCGCCTTGGCCGACAGGGGCTGGTTGGGGGCTGGCAGCGCGACATCAAGCCCAAACGCCCGAAGCGCCTCGATGGCCTTTGCATGCTCGAACGACAGATCGTAAGTGCCGCTGCCATCGGCTGCCGCTGAGCCGGAAGCGACAATCTTGCCGCCCGCGACCGATCCACCGACGCGCAGCTTGTAGGGCTCTGTGGCGCCTTCCTGCGATACGGCATAGGTAAGCTTCGCAGGCAGTTTCCGCGCGCCATCCCAACCATAAAGCGCAACTGCGGGCGCGAGATCGGGATGTTCGGCATTACCCTGGATATCGATGCGGGAAAGGCCGTCACCCGCCGCATTCAGCGCCAGTGCACCCGATGCTTCCACCTTCGTGCCCGGTGCGCCTGCAAGGGACGCACTCATACGCATCTTGTCGAGCGGGCCACTAAGCGTCACGTCGCCGGTCAGGGTATTCAGCTTCAGGGCATCCATCAATGGCGCGCTATCCGGCGCGAAAGCGGTGAAAACGCTGACCGGGAAATTCACGGGCGAGGCCTTCAGGTCCGCCGTCCAGTTTTTCTCATCACCCCGGAGGGAACCGGCAAGCGCGAGACTGCCACTGCCGGACGTGAAGCGGGCATTCAGCCCGTCAATCCGGCCCCGGGCGGCCTTGGCGGCGAGGCGCATGTCCTTCACGGCCTGCCCCTGCCAGATCATGCTGCCGACCGCGACATTGATATCGCTGCCCGCATCCCCGAGCGGGCCCAGAGCGTCCGCGAGTGTCTTGGCGAGCGGTTCGGCTTCTCCTTCCGCTGCAGGCACCGCCGGCAGATAGGCGTCAAGGTTGAGAGTATCAAGACTGAGGTTCAGCCGCGTGAGGCTGCCATCGGCGCGCCCGGCGGCCGATCCTGTGAAGCTCGTCGTATCCAGCTTGCCTGCAAGGTCGTCAACTCGCCAGCCACTGGCCCCGTAGCCAAGCCGCCCGTCAACACTTGCCGTCGCCAATCGCCCGGCTGGCACGTTTTCAAGCACGATACCAGCGGATTTGAGAAGCGTGGGCAGGCTGCCCGTTTCTGCCTTCAGGTTGGCAGCAAGACTGCCATCGGCGAGCCTGTACTGGCCGCGCGACACCACAAGGGTTGTCGCCCCCGGCAGCAGCGCCTGCACCTTCGGCAGGCTGACACCATCTGCGACGAAATCCACCTGACCTTCCACGCGCTGCGCCAACGCCTCACCCGATTTGATACCCTCAACGCTGAATTCAACAGCACCGCGCAGCGGCCATTCGCTGCTGGCCGGTGCATCGGAAGCAACCGGCGTAACATCGGCCCAATCAGCCATATCGATGATGCCAAGCCCGAAGGAGCCGCCAAGGCGCTGCGTCTCGCCCGGCACAAGGGTGAGGTCGAACCGGCCGCGGGTGCTACCAGCCTGCAGGTCGCGGCCGGTGAGCTTCATCAGCTTGTCGTTGCCATTGATCTGCATATCAAGCGTCCAAGGCTTGGCCGGGCCTTGCACCGCTTCGCCCTGCCCTGCGGCCAGCATCAGGTCATTGACGAAGGCGAACAGGTCATCGCCGCCCGCCTCCACCCGGCCGGTGATGGCGCCTGTGGTTTCAATCTGCCCCGAAAGCGTAGCGGATCCACCCTTCAGCGATACTTTCAGCCGTCCGGCGCGGTCGCCTGTGGTCTTGCCGGGCCGCAACCGCCCCTCAAGATCGATTGGCCGGTCAGCGACCTTCAGGCTGCCGCCAAAATCGAGCGGCCCATCGGGGAGCGTGCCTTCAAGGTCAAGATCGATATCGTTGATAACGGTCGGGGTCGCGCCTTTGGGCTCCAGCGTCACGCGGCCATCGCGCAGCGCAAGCTTGCCGATGGAAAGCGGTGATGCTTCGCCCTCCGCAGTCGGCTCGGTGGCCTCCGCAGATGCCGGCCAGCCTTTCAATCCCCATGCGCCGTCCTCACCTTGCGCGAGCGTCACGGCAACACCCTCGAGATCAAGCCGTCCGACTTCAAGCGTACCGGTGAGAAGCGGCACGAGGCTGGCGTTTGCGGCGATCCGGTCGGCCACGGCAACGAGCCGCTTGGAATCGCCGCTCGCCCCCATGCCCTTGGGCCAGACCTCGACCCCTTCCACTGAAACAGCAGGGCGTGGCAGCAGGGACACCGCCACCCGGCCATTGAGGACAACATCCATATCAAGCGCATCGCTCGCCAGCCCCGCAATGCGGCCGCGATACTGGTTCCAGTCCATGAAACTGAGGACGACCGAAGCAATGACGACGAGCCCCACAAGGCCGCCTGCCACCCACATGCTTGTCTTCGCCAGTCTGCCCTGTTTCACGTCTGAACCCTCGTCACTATTGCCTGAAACTGCCGTGCCTGCGCCCTGCCTTCGGGCCAGCACATCCACCTGATTGGAGTAACAATCGAATTTGGCAAGCATATGGCGGAAAAAGCTGGCCTGTCCATGTTGACGGCGGTCACTTAACTGTTAGGATCGCCGTAACAATCCTGACCTTCCCCAAGATGAGTTCCGCCGCCCGCCCGCGGTACGCTATCCCGTCTTGATCCCCGACCGCAGATCGGAAATTTTATGAAGTCTCACACCCTGCACCAGCTGACCGACCACCGGGGTCGCAAGATCCTGATGACTCGCTGGACCCGGCGCATTCTCTTCGTGCTTGGCGGGATCGCTGTTGGTGCCACTGCCGTAGCCATGGCGGTGATCGCGGACGAGGCCTATGCGGTGTTTGACGGCATCCACAAATCGTGGCCTTTCATCGCCTACCTTCTGCCTCCCATTGGCTTCGGTTCCATCACCTTCGTCACCATCCGCTTTTTCCCGCTTGCCAAGGGCAGCGGTATCCCGCAGGTGATCGCGGCGCGGCGGTTGAAAGACCCGGAACTTCGCAAACGGTTCGTTTCGTTGCCGGCGGCCTTCGGCAAGATCGTTCTTCTGGGGATCGGGCTTCTCTGTGGCGCCTCCATCGGCCGCGAGGGACCGACCATCCAGGTCGGCGCCGCCATCATGCTCGCCTTCGGGCGTTTCAGCCCACGCCGCCAGCCGGGGCTCTTGCTCGCCGGCTCCGCTGCCGGGGTCGCCGCCGCCTTCAACGCGCCGCTTGCCGGGATCGTGTTCGGGATTGAGGAGATGAGTCGCTCCTTCGAGGTCCGCACCTCGGGCCTCATACTCGGCACCGTGATCGCAGCCGGCCTCACCTCGCTCGCCATCGTCGGGCATTATGCCTATTTCGGCCATTCAAGTGCCATCCTGCCCATCGGCCCGTCGTGGATCGCGGTGGGTGTCGCGGGTGTTGTCTGCGGGCTCGCCGGCGGGCTGTTCAGCCGTATCCTCGCCCTGTTCGCACGCGGCGTGCCCGGCGTTTTCGGCGGCTGGATCAAGGCGCATCCGGTGATGTTCGCTGTGCTCTGTGGCGGCGGCGTCAGCCTGTGCGGGCTCGCCAGCGGCGGCAGCATCTTCGGCACGGGGTACGAGGAAGCCCGCTCGATCATCGACGGCGAGGCGCACCTGTCGCCGCTCTTTGGCCCTGCCAAGCTGGCGGCCACCGCGCTTTCCTCGATCAGCGGCATTCCGGGTGGCCTCTTCTCGCCCTCACTGGCGGTTGGCGCCGGGATTGGGGCGGACCTTCACTGGTTGATGCCCGATGTGCCGATCAGCACGCTCGCCATCCTTTGCATGGCGGCTTACCTTTCCGGCGTCGTGCAGGCGCCCATCACCTCGTTTGTGATCGTGTCGGAGATGACCGACAACCACGCGCTCGTATTGCCGATCATGCTGTGCTGCCTGATCGCCACGGGGGCATCGAAGCTGATCGTGAAAGAGGGCATCTACCAGATTCTGGCCGAACTTTTCCTCGCGAGAATCCAGAGCCCGGAGGAGCCCGCGAAAAGCGGCTGAATGGCGCTTGGCCTGATACCGCAGCGGGTGCTATAGACCGGCCATGACCAATGATCCCTTCGACCTCAGCGACTGGGCGAGCGATGCGCCGCCGCCCACCCCCGCGCCCCTGAATGTCCCACAGGCAGGGAGTGAGCCCGCTTACCTGAAGGGTCTCAACCCGCCGCAGCGCGAAGCCGTGCTGGCAACCGAAGGCCCGCTCCTGGTGCTCGCGGGCGCCGGCACCGGCAAGACCCGCGTGCTGACCACACGCCTTGGCCACCTGATGGCGGACGGCCTCGCCGCGCCCTGGAACATTCTGGCGGTGACCTTCACCAACAAGGCCGCCCGTGAGATGCAGGACCGGGTCGCCCGCGTGATCGGCGCCCCGACCGAAGGCATGTGGATCGGCACCTTCCATTCGATCTGCGTGCGGATTCTCCGGCGCCATGCCGAACTTGTGGGCCTGCAGTCGAATTTCTCGATCCTCGATACCGATGACGAGATCCGCCTCCTGAAGCAGCTGATATCGGCCGAGAATATCGATGACAAGCGCTGGCCTGCCCGCCAGCTGGCCGCCCTCATCGACCGCTGGAAGAACAAGGCCCTGACGCCCGACCGCGTACCGAATGGCGAAGCGCAGGCCTTTGCGAACGGCCTTGGCGCCAAGCTTTACCGTGCCTATCAGGACCGCCTGAAAACGCTGAATGCCTGCGATTTCGGCGACCTGATGATGCATGTGATTTCGATTTTCCAGGCCTACCCGGATATCCTCAACCGCTATCACGCGCAGTTCCGCTACATCATGGTGGACGAGTATCAGGATACGAACGTCGCCCAATATCTGTGGCTGCGGCTTCTGGCGCGCGGGCACAACAATATCTGCTGCGTGGGCGATGACGACCAGTCGATCTATGGCTGGCGCGGCGCCGAGGTTGGCAACATCCTGCGCTTCTCCGAAGATTTCCCCGGCGCGAAGATCGTACGGCTGGAGCAGAATTACCGCTCCACCGGCCATATCCTCGCGGCCGCTTCGAGCCTCATTGCCTCGAACGAGGGCCGGCTTGGAAAAACGCTCTGGACTGACGCCGGTGACGGCGATGCCGTGCGGGTACGCGGCGTTTGGGACGCGCCCGAAGAGGCCCGTTCCATCGGCGACGAGATCGAAGCCCTGCAGGTGAAGGGGGAACCCCTGAAGGAAATCGCCGTGCTGGTGCGCGCCGGTTTCCAGACCCGCGAGTTCGAGGAACGCTTTATCACGCTCGGTCTGCCCTACCGCGTGATCGGCGGCCCGCGCTTCTATGAACGCGCCGAGATCCGCGATGCCATGGCCTATCTCCGCGTCATTGCGCAGGAAAGCGACGATCTGGCGTTCGAGCGAATCGTCAACCTGCCAAAACGCGGCCTTGGGGAAACGAGCCTGCAGAAAGTGCATGCACTAGCCCGCGAGCGGGGCATTCCCCTCACCCGTGCCGGGCGCCTGATATGCGGCATGCCGGATGGGCTTCGTGCTGCCGCCCGCACCTCGCTCGCCCGTCTTCTGGATGATTTCGACCGCTGGCGTGAGATGCTGGCGACCACGAGCCACACCGAGCTTGCCGAAATCGTGCTGGAAGAATCGGGCTATACCGAGATGTGGCAGAAGGACAAATCACCCGAAGCGCCGGGCCGCCTTGAAAACCTCAAGGAGCTTGTCTCCGCGATGGGCGACTTCGAAAACCTTAGTGGTTTTCTTGAGCATATCTCGCTCGTGATGGAAAACAGCAACAACGACAGTACCGACAAGATCACGGTGATGACGCTGCATGCCGCCAAGGGGCTGGAGTTCGATAATGTGTTCCTGCCGGGCTGGGAGGAAGGCATTTTCCCGAGCCAACGCACGCTTGATGAAAGCGGTGTGAAGGGGCTGGAGGAAGAACGGCGGCTCGCCTATGTCGGCCTCACCCGCGCCCGGCAACGCGCCTGGGTCTATTATGCCGCTAACCGGCAGGTCTTCGGCCAGTGGCAGACAAGCCTGCCCAGCCGTTTTGTGGAAGAACTGCCCGAGCAGCATACCGAGGTGGAAGCCGCACAGGGTTTGTACCGCTCCCGTTACGAACGCACTGGCGGCTGGAACAGCGACTGGACCTTCGCCGAGCAGCCCGAACAGAAAGGCACGGGTTACGGCCCCGGCTGGCAGCGCGCCCGCGAATGGCGACAATCGCAAACCGCAAGCGACAAACCCGTTGTGCGCAAGATTGCCGGTGCCCGCGCCGGTGGCGCCACCTTCAGCGCCCAGAAGAAGAGCGAGACCAAAACAGTCAGCGACTTTGCGGTGGGCGAGCGCGTCTTCCATGAGAAGTTCGGCTATGGCACGGTCGAGGACGTCGAGGGCAACAAGCTGCTTGTGGATTTCGAGAAAGCCGGCGCCAAGCGCGTAATGGACAATTTCATTAGTCGGGCCTGAACCCGATATTACACCCTTCGAGACGCCCGAAAAGGACAAAGAAAATGAGCGACGATACGGTCTGGTGCATTTCGGGCATTCTGCCGCGCGACAAGGCGGAAGCCCTTGAATATGTGGTGGAGATTGCAGCCGACACGGTCGAGATGATCCCGCCGACCGTTACTTCGTTCGAGGTGGAGGACGGCAAGGTCTGGATGACCCAGATGTTCTTCGTGGGCGAGCCCGAGCCCGATCTGGTCACTGCCGTCCTCGCCGAAGCCGGGCTTACCGACTGGGCTTACGATTGCGCCCCGGTAGAGGACCGCGACTGGGTGAGTGAAAGCCAACGCCTGCTCGCCCCCGTCCGCGAAGGTCGCTTCTTTGTGTATGGCAGCCACGACGCCGACAAAGCACCGGATGATACCGTCAACCTGCTGATCGAGGCAGGCCAGGCGTTCGGTACCGGCCAGCACGAAACCACGTCCTGCTGCCTCGCCCTTATCGACGCGCTCGGCAACGAAGGCTATGCACCGGCCACCATCCTCGATCTCGGCACCGGCTCGGGCGTCCTTGCCCTTGCCGCCCACCGTGTGTGGGCGGATGCCCGCGTGGTGGCGAGCGACATCGACCCCATCGCGGTTGAAGTACTGGTTGAGAATCTCGCCGTGAATCGGGCGATTGAAAGGGGAATCGGTGAGGACCGGCCCGGCATTGCCCCGCTGGTGGCGGACGGGCTTGATGCCCCCGCCTTTGCCGAGGAAGGCCCGTTTGACCTTGTCACCGCCAACATCCTGGCGGCTCCCCTGATATTCCTGGCACCCGGTATCACGGGTGTTACCGCCAAGGGTGGCAAGGTGATCTTGTCGGGTATCCTGCAAACGCAGGCGGATGAAGTGCTGGCGGCCTATGTGGCCGAAGGCCTTACCCTCGAGAAAAAACTGGAGCGCGGCGATTGGGCCGCGCTCCAGCTTGTTCGGAACTAGAATTCAGTCGGACGGGCGAGACAGAACCCCTTGGGAAGGGGGGGAGGGGGAGGGTTGGAGCCCTGTCCCGCGCCGTCCGTTGGGCAGAAACCTGCTCAGTGCGCGTAGGCACCGCCGCCAAGCGACGCCGGGCGGGTGATCCGCACCATGCGTGCCGTCTTGGCATAAACCGACTGGATGTCGTTCACGATTTCGCCAACCGTCGGGCGGCGCAGCGTGCGCATCTGGCCCTTCGAGACCATCAGCGCGAAGAAAGCGCCGTCGGTTTCGCCCGTGGGCTCCAGCGAGGCGAGTTGCGCCTTGATAGTGCCGACTGCTTCACGGACCATCTCGATGGCCGGCGCAAAGGTCGGGCGGTTAGCGGGTGCCATGCCCTTCAGGGCCAGCATGTCCATGAACGGGGTCTCATACGAGAGTTTTTCTTGTGCTGCCAACAGTGCCATTTTTCGTCTCCGTAACACTTTAACCGGCAACAGTGTCGCGCCCCTGTGGCGCCGATCGCTGTCATTCAGGTTGTTTGTGACGCTTATGTAACGCTGTTAACCCTGCCGGAGTAGTGGGGCAAAAAGCAAACGAGCCATGCGTTAAACGCATGACTGTTGCGGTGCACACAATACAGAATATGGCAGCTTTGAGGCGGAAGCGGTGTCAGCGAACGGCAATGATGCCGAGAAGCGTGGCGAGTAGCAGCAGCCAGAACAGCATGCCGGTCAGCACATAGGGCTTGGCAAGCCGGCGTTCGAACCATTCGCGCGGGCGCATACCGCGGGCGAGAAAGACCGCAAGGCCCGACAGATTGACACAGACGATATTGACGCCAAGGAGGAGCAGCGCACTCATGCCGAGCCGCATTTCCCCTGCCCCCCACAGGAAGCCAGCGGTCGCGGCGGGCGGCAACAGGGCAACAGCGACCATGACGCCCACAAGGTTGGTCGACAGGCCCGAAGTCAGCGACAGCACGCCCGCGATGCCGGAAGCGGCCGCCAGCACAACGGCGGCGATACCCACCTCGGTGCGCGCCAGCAGCTCGTGCGACTGGGGCACCCCGCCCCACGCCCAGCCGGTGAAGGCGGCGATGGCCAGCGCCACGGCCATGCCGACAAAAGCGGTATAGGCTGCTTGCTTCATCAAGGCCTTGTCGCCGAGCGACGTGCCGAAGGCAAAAGCGAGGTTCGGCCCGAGGAGCGGTGCGATCACCATGGCGCCGATCACTACAGCCACATTGTCCTGGATAAGGCCGATGAGCGCCACGAGCGTGGAGAGAACGGTGAGGATCAGGTAATTCTGGTTGATGGACGCACCGGCATTGAGCTTCTGGTACAGCTCTTCCCGCGTGTCCACCGCCCCTTCCGTTTCAATGGCCGGGATGGTGGCATCCACAGGCGTGATGACGATGCGGGCATAATCGGACATCTCGAGGATGCCATATAGCTTGTCGATCAGACTTTGCCGCCCTTCGCCCGGTGCCAGCATGGAATAGAGCGCCAGGCCGTCCTCAAAGGTTTCTTCCCGGCGGAAGGAGACAGCGCCGAATTCGCGGGAAAGCTTCCGAAGGCTTTCTTCAGTTGCCACCGGTGCCGTGATTTCAAGCTTCTTGATCGACATGCCCGCCCCCTATGCTTGTGCCCCATGACCCTCAAGGATCGGGGCCGTCAGGTCAAGCACCGACAAGGGCCAGCCATTCGTCTTCCGAAATGACCTTCACGCCGTGCTTTTCGGCGTCCTTGAGCTTCGAGCCGGCCCCCGGCCCCGCCACCACAAGATCCGTCTTTTTGGAGACCGAGCCCGAAACCTTGGCTCCCAGCGCCTCGGCGCGGGCCTTGGCCTCGTTGCGGGTCATTTTCTCAAGCGAGCCGGTGAAAACGACCGTCTTGCCGGAAACCGGACTGTTGGTCGCCTGCGCTTCCACCGGCTTCACGGAAAGCTCGGCCAGAAGATCGGCAACCACCTGCCTGTTGCGCTCGTCGTGATAGAAATCCTCAAGGCTGAGCACAGCATCAACACCGATGCCGTCCAGTGCCATCAGGTCTCGGTTATGCTGTTCCAGCGCTGCCGCCTGTGCCACCGGCAACTGCACCTCTTCATCAAACTTGCGTCCCTTGTTTGCTGCAAACAGGAGAAGCGCGTTCGAAGCTTCCTTCTCGTCCTCAATCGTCAGGATTTTCTGCAAGCCCTGCAGCTTGCTGGATTCCATGATGATGGTAATAAGATCCAGCGATTCCTGCTCGCCAATCGCTTCCACCATCTGCTGGCGGTATTCTTCGGCCTTGTCCAGCCAGTCGACCATCGCGGCGGGGGTTTCAAAATGGCGGGCGAAAATCTTGGCGGTTTCCGAACCGATGGACGGAATGCCGAGCGCGAAGATCAGGCGGTGGAAATCGATGGCGCGGCGTTCCTCGACCGCTGTCATCAGGTTCTCGACCGACTTTTCGCCAAAGCCATCCATCATCAGAAGCTCGGCCCTGTGCGATTTCAGGCGGAAGATATCAGCCGGGCTATCAAGCCAACCGCGCCCGAGGAAAGCTTCCACCTGCTTCTCGCCAAGCCCTTCGATATCGAAGGCATTGCGGCTGACGAAATGCTTCAGGCGTTCGGCGCGCTGCGCCTTGCAGGTGAGGCCCCCGGTGCAGCGCACCACCACATCCTCACCTTCGGCAAGCGCCGGGCTGCCGCAGACGGGGCAATGCTCGGGAAAGACAAACGGCTTTGCGTCTGCGGCGCGCTTCTCGGTCACCACCTTCACCACCTGCGGGATCACGTCGCCGGCACGCTGGATCACCACCGTGTCGCCGATCCGCACATCCAGCCGGGCGATCTCGTCCCTATTATGCAGTGTGGCGTTCGAAACGATCACACCGCCCACGCCAATGGGTTCGAGCTTGGCCACGGGCGTCAGCGCGCCGGTGCGGCCCACCTGGATATCGATATCTTTCAGGATCGTCATCGCCTGCTCGGCCGGGAACTTGTGGGCGATGGCCCAGCGCGGGGCACGAGCGACCATGCCAAGGCGGGCCTGCCAGTCCAGCCGGTCGATCTTGTAGACGACCCCGTCGATATCATAGTCAAGCGTCGCGCGGGCCTCGCCGATCTTGCGGTAATGCGCCAGCGCGCCGGCGGCATCCTCCACCCGCACCATCAGCGGATTGACCTTGAAGCCCCAGCGTTTGAAGGCCCCCACGGCCTCCATCTGCGTATTGAAGGTGAGGGTTGAAATCTCCCCCCACGCATAGGCGAAAAACTCAAGCGGGCGGGACGCCGTGATCGTGGCGTCCTTCTGCCGAAGCGACCCGGCCGCTGCATTGCGCGGGTTGGCGAATATCTTGCCGCCAGACGCTTCCTGCGCCTTGTTCAGCGCCAGAAAATCCGCCTTGGACATATAGACCTCGCCCCGCACTTCCAGCACTTCCGGCCAGTCGGTGCCCGCGAGGCTTTGCGGGATGCTTTTGATGGTGCGGGCATTTGCCGTGACATTCTCGCCCACCGTGCCATCGCCGCGCGTTGCCGCCTGCACCAGTTCGCCGCGCTCGTAGCGCAGCGCCAACGACAGGCCGTCAATCTTGGGCTCGGCCGTCATGGCGACGGCTATCGCGTCATTCAAGCCCAGAAAGCGCCGCACACGGGTGACGAATTCGGTGACATCCTCATCGGCGAACGCGTTCTCAAGCGACAGCATCGGCCGCTTGTGCGTCACCTTCTCGAACTTGCCGCTCGCAGGCGCTACACCGACCCTCAGGCTCGGGCTATCCGCCAGTTTGATCTCGGGGAAGCGGGCCTCGATGGCATCGTTGCGGCGCTTCAGGGCATCATAGTCGGCGTCCGAAATCTCGGGGTCATCCTCGCCGTGATACAGCGCATCGTGACGGGCGATTTCATTGGCCAGCCGCTGCAGCTCCGCCTTCGCTTCACTTTTAGTCAGATGTTCAACGGGGATGTCGAATAGTCCGGGCATTCTTCTCAAACCGCTTCCAGAAGCCGGTCGGCCGCCGCGCGGGCTTCCGGCGTGATCTCGGCACCTGCCAGCATGCGGGCCACTTCCTCGCGGCGCTCCTCGATGGCGAGGGGCACAACGCTGGTGCGGGTGCCACCGGCGATATCCGCTTTCTCGATCCGGAAATGGACGCCGCCGCGCGCCGCCACCTGCGGGCTGTGCGTCACGACCAGCACCTGTGCCTCGGTCGACAGCCGCTTCAGGCGTTCGCCCACCGCATCTGCCGTGGCGCCGCCGATGCCGCGATCAACTTCGTCAAATACCATGGTCGGTGCGCTGGAGCCCTTGGCGAGCACGACCTTGAGCGCAAGGATGAACCGGGCCAGTTCGCCGCCCGAGGCGATCTTCACCAGCGGCCCGAAGGGTGTGCCGGGGTTGGTCTTCACCTCGAAGGCGACGCTATCGCCGCCGGCCGCCCCCCAAAGATGCTCAGGCAGCGCTTCAATCGCTGTATGGAACTGGGCCTTTTCAAGCTTCAGGGGCGGCAGTTCGGCCATCACAGCCGCGTCGAGCGCCGCCGCTGCCTTCTGCCGGCGCGCGGAAAGGCCGGCCACCTTGTCTTTGAGTGCTGCCCGCGCCGCAGCCACCCTGCCCTTCGCGGCGAGCACCGCTTCATCGCCAGCATCAAGGGCCGCGAGCTTCGCCTGCAAACGTTCCTTCAGCCCCGGCAGGTCACCCGCCGGGCAGCCATGCTTGCGGGCAAGGCGGCGGATTTCAAACAGGCGTTCCTCGATCCGCTCGAGGGCGGCCGGATCAAATTCCAGATCAGCTTGCAGGGCTTCAAGGCCCGCCACGGCCTCGCCAAGCTCGATGGCGGCACGGTCGAGGGCAGCACTCACCGGCTCCAGCCGCACGGCCAGGGGGCCATCCTGCCTGAGCATGCGGCGCAGCACCCCGCGCACGGTGGCATCCACACCGCCGTCTTTCGTCAGTTCGCTATGGAAGGTGCCAAGCTCCTCCATCAGCTTCTCGCCTTGCATCATAAGGGTGCGGTCTTCATCCAGCTTTTCTTCTTCGCCGGGTTCGGGGTCGAGCGTGACAAGCTCCTCGACTGCATGGCGCAGGAAGTCCTCGTCCCGGCGCGCTTCGACGAGCGAGGCTTCGGCGTCCATCAGGATCGTTTCTTCGTGGCGAAGCGCCTCGTGGGCCGCTGCCACCTCGGCGCGCGCGTCGCCGTTGCCCGCGAAAGCGTCCAGCAGGTCGCGGTGAGCGGCGGGGTCCAGAAGGCCGCGGTCATCATGCTGACCGTGGATTTCAACGAGAAGCGTGCCGATTTCGGCGAGCAGCGTCTGGCTCACCGGCTGGTCGTTCACCCAGGCGCGGCTGCGGCCATCGGTGGTGATCTGGCGGCGCAGGATCAACTGGCCGTCGCCGTGGTCCATGCCGTTGTCGGCGAGCCGCCCGCAGGCAACATGATCGGGGGCAAGATCGAAGGCAGCGGTCACACTGCCCTGCTCCGCCCCCTGCCGCACCAGCGCACGGTCGGCGCGGGCACCAAGGGCCAGCCCCAAGGCATCTAGAAGGATGGATTTGCCGGCGCCGGTTTCCCCGGTCAACACATTGAGCCCGGCTCCAAGCGCGAGGTCGAGCCGGTCGATCAGGACAATATCGCGAATACTGAGGTTCGCCAGCATTGCCGCCTCCCCCTCACGCGTGCCGCGTCAGAACGGCCACAGTTTGCTGAGCCAGCTTCCTTCATGCACTTCCGGCTCCAGCGACTGGTTGTTCAGAAGCGCATAGGAATAACGGTACCATTTGTTGCCCGGGAAGTTGTGGCCGAGCACGGCAGCTGCCATCTGGGCTTCCGGATAGATGCCAAGCGCCAGATAGCATTCCACCAGCCGGTGCAGGGCTTCGGGCGTGTGGCTCGTGGTCTGGAAATTTTCCACCACGTTGCGGAAGCGGATCACCGCCGACAGATATTCCTTGCGCTGCATGTAGAAGCGACCGACTTCCATGTCCTTGCCGGCAAGGTGGTCACGGGTCAGGTCGATCTTCAGCTTCGCGTCGCGCGCATAATCGGTGTCAGGGAAACGACGGACCACCTCGGTCAGCGAATCCAGCGCCTTCTGGGTCTGGTCCTGGTCGCGGCCCACGTCGCTGATCTGCTCGTAATAGCTGACGGCAATCAGATAATAGGCATAAGGTGCGCCGCGGTTACCCGGGTGCAGCTGCAGGAAGCGCTGCGCCGCGAGGACCGCGTCGTCATATTTATTGGCCATATAGTTGGAATAGGCCGCCATCAGCTGCGCGCGGCGGGCCCAGACGCTATAGGGGTGCTGGCGTTCGGTCTCGTCGAAAATAGCGGCGGCCTGCCGGTACTGTTTCCGGTCCAGCCGATCCTGCGCGAGGTTGTACAGAACTTCCACATCGCGGGCGATATAGGTGTCTTCATCCTTGCCACCGCAGGCGGAAAGCGCCACCAGACACCCCGCGAGACATGCAAGTTTCAGCCGTTTCATCGCCATACCAGTCACTTCCCCTCGCCGCGACGCCAGTCTTCCGTTGCCGCAGGTAGAATTATAAATATAATTTTCAACCATCGCGCACAGGAGAAGTCCTGCGCAAAATGAAGGCCGGGTCATCCTCTAGCACAGGTCCGGCGGCCCAGCCAACGACGAATCGCCCCTTACCGCACGAGGATTGAGTATGAGCAGGAAGAGCGAAGAAAACGGCGAAATCATGACCGCCGACACACCCCTCGGGCACGCCGCCCTGATCGACGCGCACGTGGCCTCCCGTCTGGCCGAAGCAAGGCGTGAACAGGGCCTCAGCCTCAGCGCGCTCGGGCAGGCGGCAGGGGTCAGTTATCAACAGATCCAGAAGTATGAAAACGGCCGAAACCGTATCAGTTGCGGCACGCTTTCGGTATTGGCCAGATACCTGCACAAGCCGGTCGAATGGTTCTTCGACACCCCGGAAAGCACAAGGGCGCCGGAGACAGCCAGCGCCCTTGATCCGATCGACAAGGCAATCGGCGAATTATTGATGGCGGTTCGCCAGTCGCAGTTCGTCCGTCGTCAGGCCGGCAGCTGACCGCGCACCAGCGCGTCATAGTCGAACATCAGCGACTTGGTGATCTCGCCAACCTCGAACCGGAACGGCCCGATTTCCGAAAGCGGGGTCACCTCGGCGGCGGTGCCGGTGAGGAATGCCTGCTCGAACCCTTCCAGCTCGTCCGGCATGATGGCGCGCTCGACCACTTCGATGCCCCGGCGGCGAGCGAGATCGATCACCGATTTCCTCGTGATGCCGTCAAGGAAGCAATCGGGCTTCGGCGTGTGGAGCTTGCCGTCTTTCACGAAGAAGACGTTGGCGCCGGTCGCTTCCGCCACCTGACCGCGATAATCATACATCAGGGCGTCGTCATAGCCCTTGGCTTCCGCAGCGTGCTTCGAAAGCGTACAGATCATGTAAAGCCCTGAAGCCTTGGCAGCGGTCGGCGCGGTATCTGGGGCCGGGCGGCGCCACTGGGCGATATCGAGGCGCAGGCCGCGCAGGCGCGCCTCGGGCGAGAAATAGGACGGCCATTCCCAGCAGGCGATCGCCGCATGGATCGTGTTCTTCTGGGCAGCCACGCCCATCATCTCGCTGCCACGCCAGATGATCGGGCGGAAATAGCAATCCTTGTAGCCCGCCTTGTTCATCACTTCGTAGCAGGCGTCATTGATCTGCTGCTGGGTGAAGGGAACCTTCATGCCAAGGATCTCGGCCGACTTGAACAGCCGCTCGGTATGTTCTTTCAGCTTGAAGATAGTGCCATTGTAAGCGCGCTGGCCTTCAAAGACCGCACTGCCATAATGCATGGCATGCGTGAGCACATGGACCTTGCAAGCACGCCAGGGGCGCATCTCGCCGTCCATCCAGATCCAACCGTCCCGATCATCATAGGGCGCCGTGCTCATTTTCGTCTCCAACCACTGAATTTAAAAGAAAAGTTCGTTTTCGGCTTGCCCGACGTAACATTATGTCGCATATATGTCAACAACACTGACATATGCCGGCAACGTTTTTTCAGCAAGAGGGCACATCCAGACCATGACACCGCGAAAAATTCCGCAATCGAATCTGTACCTTCGGGAAGAGGAACTGCGGCGCGGGATCGAGCTTCTGTATTTTGCCTACCGGGACTTCACCCGCGACCCTGACGAGATCCTTGCCAAATCACGATTCGGGCGGGCCCATCACCGGGTGCTCTATTTCGTCGGTCGCAGCCCCGGCATCACGGTTTCGGGGCTCCTTTCCATCCTCCGTATCACCAAGCAGAGCCTGTCGCGGGTGCTGGGTGAACTGGTCGAGCAAAGCTATATCCGGCAGGAAACAGGCACCGAGGACCGCCGCCAGCGGCTTCTCTACCTCACCGACAAGGGCGAAGCATTCGAGCGCCAGCTGTTTGCAAGCCAGCGTGACCGCGTGGCCCGCGCCTATAAGGTCGCTGGCCCCGAGGCCGTGGCGGGCTTCTGGGAAGTGCTCCTCAATATCGTCGATGATGACGAGCGCGACAGCGTCCTCAAGCATATCGAGAAATAGGCCTCGTTCATTCTGGACTCGACGGTACTGGCTTGTTGCCCTGTCGCGGCCATGCTAAACGGCAGCGCCAGAACAAACGAGGAGACTGATGCATGACCCTTGATCAGCGCCTGATCGACGGCTACCGACGCTTTCTCGAGACCGACTTCGAACGCGACCGCGAGCTTTATCACTCGCTCGCCGAAGAAGGCCAGACCCCCCATACACTTGTTATTGCCTGCTCCGACAGCCGCGTATTGCCCCAGCATGTGCTGGGCGCCGGGCCAGGCGACATGTTCCTTGTCCGCAACGTGGCAGCCCTTGTGCCACCCTTTGAGGATGACGCCGGCTATCATGGCACCAGCGCCGCCATCGAATTCGCCGTCACCAGCCTTGGCGTGAAGAATGTCATCGTCATGGGCCATGCCAAATGCGGTGGGGTCGGCTGTGTAGCCGATGGCAGCGTGAAGGAGACAAGCTTCGTCGGCCGCTGGGTCCGCCCCTTGCGCGAATGGCTGCACCGCCATGACGACCTGATCCCCAAAAACCCGACTGCCCGTGCCCGCCTTCTGGAGCGCGCGGCCGTGCACCTGTCGGTCGAGAATCTGATGACCTTCCCCTTCATCGCCGAGCGCGTCGCCGCCCGCACGCTGAATGTGGAAGGCCTCATCCTCGATATCTCGAACGGGGAACTCCTGAGGGTCATCGCCAAGCCGGACGGCATTTTCGACGTCCAGTCAGTGCTGAACGAAGGCTGAGCCGGTCGTCGCGGTCAGGGCAGCAGGTCCGTGGATGGCTTCAGTTTCTTGAAGCTGAACGGCTTCTCTGACACCGGCCCGAATTCGAAGACATTCTTCGAGACGCGACGACGCAGGACGATATCCACATAAAGGGTTTCATTGGCCTTCAGGATATCGGCCACGTTCAGACCATCCGAGCGGAACTCGGCCATAGCATAGTGCGAGAATCCTTCCGAGGGTCTCGCCTCTACCCGGAACCCGAGCGCAGGCATCTCACGCATCAGGTCGGCGTTCACATAATAGACCAGCCGGCCCGACAGGGCGTTGAACTGGCGGTCCACAAAAAAGCCTTTCGGCAGCCTCTCCGGCGCATAGCCTTCGCCAAGCAACAGCAGGTCATAATCCCGGATGGTCTCGCCCCTGTCATCCCGCACCTGAAACACGACCATCAAATAGCGCGCCCCACCTTGCTGCGAGGCTGCTGTCAATTGTGCCAGATCCTGCAGGCGCTGCTGATAATCGCCGGGCGATTGCACGTCGAAACATTTCAATATTTCGTCGACGACAGGTTTCTCGCCTGCATTGGCGACCGTGACGCTGTTCATGATCCCGATATCAGCCCCGGAATGCGAGGCATCTGGCACGACACCAAGCGGTATGGGCGCGGGGCGGCGGAGACCTCCCTCAGGCACGAGACTATAGACAAGGGGATCCTCAGACAGGGCATGGTCCGTCTGCTGTAATTGCAGAAAACCGCAATTCATGTTGGCGCCCGCCACCCGGACAACCCCGTCCGATCCCTTCTCGACCAGATAGCTGTTCAGGAAGTCATAGAATTTATGGTCGATGGCCTGCCCCGTCAGGACAAAAGGATAGAAGCCCTCGGCTCCGGCCGCGTGCAGAAGCGCTTCCTCGTTCAGGCGCCATTGCCCTTCGCTACCGAGGCAGAGCCAATCCAGAATGCGCTGGCCCGGTTCCACGCCCTGGAACCATGCCTTGATGCGGCCTACCCGCTTCTTGCCAAGCGCGGCGAGGCTGGAGCCATGATTGGCCGGCGCCAGCATGACCAGATGCTGCAAGGGCACGATGGGTGCGCCCAGATGCCAGTAGAACCGCCGGATCCATTCCCGGACCACTGGGCCGCCGGTGGAGTGGGTCACGCAGGAAAAGGGCGCGATATTCCCGGCCCCATCCCCGAGCGTATCGACGAGGGCCGCATTGAAGGCCCGCGTGACATCATCCATCGAGACTTCATCATGAAAGCTGATATAGCGCCCGAGATGGATATGCTGCACATCGATCGGGACGCCGGACCGCGCAACAAGGGCTTCGGGGAGATCGCCATAGGTCTCCGTATCGGTCACGCTCCAGCCATGCACAAATACAAGCTTCATCGCGCCCCCCTGCTGCTGATAGGGCCGTCACTTCGCGGGAAACCATGATAAGTTGCATGATACCACCTTGCGTGATGCAGGGCAATCGGAGCCACGGCGCCTGAAAACGAAAAGGCCGCTCAAACGAACGGCCTTTCCTTTTGTCTTCTGGTCGAAGGACCTTCGACTTAGTCGAAGTGTTTGCCTTCTTTCACCGGCTTCCAAACTTTCTTCATCGAGAAGTAGAGGATGATGGTCAGTACCAGCAGGAACAGGATCACGTTGAGGCCCATCGAATGGGACTGCTCGAGATGGGGTTCCGCCACGAAGGTCAGGAAATTGACCACGTCGCGGGCCATCTGGTCCTGGGTAGCCTTGGTACCGTCCTCATACTCGACGATATCGTCGGAAAGCGGCGGTGCCATGCCGATCTGGCCGCCCTTGAAGTAAGGGTTGTAGCTCTTGCCCGGCGTTACCGACACATCGGCCGGTGCGTCCTCGTAGCCAGTCATCAGGCTATAGACATAGTTGGCACCGTCATGACGGGCCTTGACGATCAGCGACAGATCGGGCGGCAGAGCCCCGCCGTTCGAGGCGCGCGCGGCGTTCTCGTTGGCGAAGGGAGCCGGGATACCGTGCTGCGGCAGGGCCTTGATCATGGTCGGTTCGCCGAACTCGTCGGGCTCGCCCGGTACTTCATACTCGGCGGCGAAGGCCTTGATCATGTCTTCTTCGTAGCCAAGCGCCGCAAGGTTGCGGAACTTGAAATATTTGAGGCTGTGGCACGAGGCGCAAACCTGCTTGAAAACCTGGAAGCCACGCTGGGCCGAGGCCTTGTCGAAGGTCCCGAAGGGGCCTTCGAACTGCCATTCAACCTGCTTGGGGTGTGCCCCGGCGGTCGCTGCATTGGCCGCCATGGTCAGACCCGCAACCGCGGTCAGGGCAAGGGCAAAATTCTTGATCATTTTCATTTGTCCAATCCCCCGGCTCAGGCTTTTTTCACACATGCCTTGGCGATGCTTTCGGGCAGAGGCAAGGTCTGCTCGATCTTGCCAAGAAGCGGCATGACCACCAGGAAGTGCAGGAAATAGTAAGCGGTGCCGATAAGGCCGACCACCGGCCAGATACCTTCCGGCTTCTTGCCGCCAACGATGGTGAGGATCACCATGTCAACCACGAGGAACCAGAAGAAGATACGGTAGGTCGGACGGAACTTCGCCGAACGAACCTTGCTCGTATCAAGCCACGGCAGCGCGAACAGGAGAAGGATCGAGCCGAACATGGCCAGAACGCCCAGAAGCTTTGCCGGGATGATCACGATATCGGTGAAAGGAATGCCGATATCGAACGTGATCGAGCGCAGGATCGCGTAGAAGGGCAGGAAGTACCATTCAGGCACGATGCTGTCCGGGGTCACCATCGGGTCGGCCGGGATATAGTTATCCGGGTGGCCAAGCGCGTTCGGTGCATAGAACAGGAACAGGCTGAAGAAGATCAGGAACACACCCACACCGAACGCATCCTTCACGGTATAGAAAGGATGGAACGGGATCTTGTCACCCTTGCCCTTGGCATCGATGCCGAGGGGGTTGTTCGAACCCGGCAGGTGCAGCGCCCAGATGTGCAGGATCACAACGCCGCAAATCACGAACGGCAGCAGGAAGTGCAGGCTGAAGAAGCGGTTCAGGGTCGGGTTGTCGACCGAGAAGCCACCCCACAGCAGGGTCACGATATGGTCACCCACCACCGGTATCGCCGAGAAGAGGTTGGTGATCACCGTTGCACCCCAGAAGGACATCTGGCCCCACGGCAGCACATACCCCATGAAGGCGGTCGCCATCATCAGGAGGAAGATGACAAGGCCGATCATCCAAAGCATTTCGCGTGGGGCCTTGTAGGACCCGTAATAGAGACCGCGCAGGATGTGGATATAGACGGCGATGAAGAACATGGAAGCGCCGTTCGCATGCATGTAGCGAATGAGCCAGCCATAGTTCACGTCGCGCATGATGCGCTCGACGCTGTCGAAGGCCATCAGCGTGTTCGGCGTATAGTGCATTGCTAGCACGATACCGGTCACGATCTGGATGACGAGGCAGAGCCCGGCGAGCGAGCCGAAGTTCCACCAGTAATTCAGGTTGCGGGGTGCAAGGTAGCCTGCACCGAGCGAACCATGGATGAGCGAGAAGATCGGCAGCCGGTCGTCAATCCATTTGACAACCGCGCTGTTCGTTTCAAACGCAGGTCCGTGAGCCATCTGGGCCTCCCTTAACCGATCTTGAGGACGGTATCGCTGGCAAAGGCATAGCCCGGAACTTCGAGGTTCCGGGGCGCGGGCCCTTTGCGGATACGGCCAGAGGTATCATAGTGCGAACCGTGGCAGGGGCAGAACCAGCCGCCGAACTCGCCGCGATCGTCACCCGTTTTGGTGCCAAGCGGCACGCAACCGAGGTGCGTGCAGACGCCAAGTACCACAAGCCATTCTTCCTTGCCGGGCAGAACGCGCTCGGCGTCGGTCTGCTTGTCGACGAGTGCGCCGACGTCAACAGCCTTGGCTTCCTCGATCTCGGCCGCCGTGCGGTGGCGAATGAAGACGGGCTTGCCTCGCCACTTGACGACGACGCCTTCGCCGACGGCGATCTTGGAAAGATCGACCTCGATCGAGGCCAGCGCCAGCGTGTCGGCAGCCGGGTTCATCTGGTCGATGAACGGCCACACGGCCACGGCCGCGCCAACAGCGCCGAAACCGGCGGCGGCAACATGGAGGAAATCACGGCGATTGACGCCGTCATCACCTTCCACCGTATTTTCGATTGTGCTCATTTAATCATCCTTGGCCGGAAATCATGCGGGCCGACTGGTCCTCGCCGAGGCGGCAACCGCACTTTTCTACCCTAACCTGGCGGTGTCGATGCGACGAAAAGCCGCGAGGCCGCCGCCAAGCGCCCCTGCGCCCGGGCAAAACAGGCGCCCGCGCGTTGGCTCCGGTTTAATCGTGCTCGCTCAAAGAGGCAAGGCTTTATGCCTGCCCCGACCAAAAAAATGCCATGTTTCAAGGGGTAGGAAATCGAAAGCCCGTTGCGCTCCTTGCGGCTATTCCTTATGCCACCGGATATGGACATCGCCCTCTATGAACCAGACCTGCCCCAGAACACCGGCACCATGCTGCGGCTTGCCGCCTGCATGGACGTGACGGCGCATGTCATCGAGCCCTGCGGCTTCCCCTTTTCGATCAAGGCGATGAAGCGCTCGCTGATGGATTATGCCGACCATGTTTCCCTCGCCCGGCACGAAAGCTACGAGGCCTTCGATGCGTGGCGCAAGGGTGCCGGGCGGCGACTGGTTCTCCTGTCCACCAAGGCAAGCCTCCCCTATGATGACTTCGCATTTCAGGGCGACGATATCCTGATGGTGGGGCGGGAATCGAAAGGCGTGCCGGACGATATTGCGATGCAGGCCGATGCTCGCGTCCTGATCCCCATGAAGGCCGGGGTACGCTCGCTGAATGTGGCGGTGTCGCTGGCCATGGTGCTCGGCGAAGCGATGCGGCAAACCGGCGGATACAAGCCCTTCACGAAAGGACAGTCATGAGCGACGCACTGACCATCGAAGACAAGAAAGCGAAAGCTGCCGACTGGTTCCGCACCCTTCGCGACCGCATCTGCGCGAGCTTCGAGGCCATCGAGGACGATAACCAAGGCCCGAAGGCCGATCTCGCCCCCGGCCGTTTCAAGCGTCAGGAATGGCAGCGCACCAACCAGGCCGACAGCCAGCCCGGCGGTGGCGGCGTGATGTCGATCATGACTGGCGGACGTGTGTTCGAAAAGGTCGGGGTCAATATCTCCACTGTCCACGGCACCTTCACGCCCGAATTCGCGAAATCGATTCCGGGGGCGGACGAAGACCCGCGCTTCTTCGCGACCGGCATCTCTTTGGTCGCCCATATGCAAAGCCCGCGCGTGCCGGCCGTGCATATGAACACCCGTTTCATCGTGACCACAAAGCACTGGTTCGGTGGTGGCGCTGACCTCAACGCCCCCCTGCCGGTGGCCGAGGACACGGCCGATTTCCACGCGGCCTTCAAGGGCGCCTGCGACCGCCACGGCGACGACTATTACGCGCGCTTCAAAAAATGGTGCGACGAATATTTCTACATCCCGCACCGGGGCAAGGCGCGCGGCGAAGGCGGCATCTTTTATGACGGCCTGAACACCGGCAACTGGGAAGCCGACTTTGCCTTCACGCAGGACGTGGGCACCACGTTCGACACCATCTATCCTGCCCTCGTGCGCCGCCATATGAACGAGGACTGGACCCCGGACGAGCGCGAAACCCAGCTCGTGTACCGGGGCCATTATGCCGAGTTCAATCTTGTCTACGACCGCGGCACCACATTCGGGCTCAAGACCGGCGGCAATGTAGACGCCATCCTGATGTCCCTGCCGCCAGAAGCCAAGTGGCCTTCGCCGATTTGAGAGGCCGAATTTTCGCAGGGGATTGGCACCTCAGGATTGCATAATCTCGCCGGATGTGAAGAACTGTCCCAATCAATGGATTGGGGGGAATTCATGCGTCGGGCTCTTGGCTTCATTCTATTTTTGTTTGCGTCTTACGCTGCATCTGCTGCCATGCCCGCAGACCGCGCTGCCATCCTCGAAGCATACAATGCCTCGAACGAGGCGGGCCGATCAGGCGACCGTGAGACCGCCAAAGTCAAGGCAGGAGCAGCGTTTCTGCTGGCGTCAGACACATTCTCTCCCGGCGATGAAGCGTTTCTGGCCGTGGCGATGAAT
This sequence comes from Pseudokordiimonas caeni, assembly GCF_026719705.1. Taxonomy (GTDB): domain Bacteria; phylum Pseudomonadota; class Alphaproteobacteria; order Sphingomonadales; family Kordiimonadaceae; genus Gimibacter; species Gimibacter caeni. Next base: position 74,160 of record NZ_JAPPRR010000004.1, read on the forward strand.
TATGCCCTGTGGACTGACAACGACGAGGAAGCCGACCTTGTTCAGGACCGCGTCATGTCGATACTTGCGCAAAAACGCGGCTACCGGGGCGCACGCACGCTCGAAACAATAGTCGGTTTGACACCCATGTTGATCGAGCATGGAACCCTGAAAGCAGCTAAAGAGAAGTATCGCCAAGAGCTGACGGAAGCCAAAATGGAACACCTTGTCCCTGCGACAGAATTGGCGGGCGCCAAGATCGCATATGGCAAGCTTTCGTATGCGACGTTGTACTTTAAGGAAGCCCAAAAGGCCTTTCACCAATCAATCGAGGTTCTTGCGCCTACCACCGACAGCGAGGCCCGCAAGCTACTCGCAGAAGCCTACCTGTGGCGAGCCAAGGCACTATTCGAGAGAGGAAAGGTCAAGCGCGCCATTGAAGACCTAGAACGCTCACTGGCTATTCTGGATGAACTCGCACCATCCGGTGACAACATGATGGAGACCAGAAGAATGCTTGTGATTGCGTTCGAGACCACAGGCCAATCAGGAAAAGCGACTGAACACTGCCTGTGGATTGGCGCGGCAGGAGGCATCCCGAACATGAGAGAGTATGGGCCGATCTATCAGGTGCCGCCTGGTTATCCCTCGCAAGCGCTGGACGCAGGAGCACAGGGCGAAGTCGTGGTCTCGATGACCGTTGACGAGCAAGGCTTTGTGAAAGACCCGGAGGTCAAAACTCTCACCGGTTCCCGATTGCTGATTGCACCTTCACTACGAGCCGCGAGAAAACAACGCTTCGCGCCCCGTTTCGAAAACGGCAAAGCTGTCCCCACAGCGCAGGTCGAATCCGAATTCACGTATGAAATAGCCCGCTGATATTGCAGTAAAGGCGCCAAGTGGTACCCATTCCAGGAGAGTATAATGACCCTGCCCGCCCCGCTTCTCGTGAATCTCCGGTTGCCGGTCATCATGGCGCCCTTGTTCGTCATCTCGAACCCCGCGATGGTGATCGCGGCCGCGAAGGCAGGGATCATCGGCACCTTCCCGACACTCAATGCGCGCTCGCCCGAAATCCTTGAAGGCTGGATGGAAGAAATCACCGCTGCCCTCGGGCCCGATGACGCCGCGTGGGGCGCGAATCTCATCCTCCATAAAACCAACAATCGCCGCGATGCGGACCTTGCGCTGATCCTGAAGCACAAACCGAAGCTCGTTATCACCTCGGTTGGCGATCCCGCCCCGGTGGTGGAGGCGGTGCATGATTATGGCGGCGTGGTTTTCCATGACGTGCTGTCGTTCAAGCACGCAGCCAAGGCTGCCGCCGCCGGCGTGGACGGGCTGATTGCCGTGTGCGCGGGCGCGGGCGGCCATGGCGGCACCATCAGCCCTTTCACCTTCATCCCGGCGCTGAAGGCGAAATATAACTGCACCATCATCGCCGCAGGCGCGATCGGCGATGGCCGCGCCATGCGGGCGGCCGAGATGCTGGGCGCCGATGCGTGCTATATGGGCACCCGTTTCCTCGCGAGCACCGAATGCCGCATTGACCCCGCCTACAAGCAGATGATGATCGATGAGGATGCCGACGGGCTTCTCTATACCGACAAGATTTCGGGCATTCCCGGCTATTTCCTGAAGGAAAGCCTGAAAGCCGCCGGGCGTGACCCCATGACCGGCCTGCCCGCGGCCGATGCCGAAGCCATCGGCTTCAAGCGCCCGTGGCTCGATATATGGTCAGCGGGTCAGGGTATCTCGACAATCCACGATGCGCCGACGATTGCCAGGATCGTGGACAGGTTGGCAGGTGAGTATCACAATTCAAAATTGCAGTGAGCGAAATTCTGTGGCTCACTCACCCCAAAGCCTTGGGGGAAATATGAATAAATTTTCGAACTTTCTGGCATTCTTACTGCTCAGCACTGCAGCTATTGCTGACACCACTTCAGCGCGGCAAGAGCTGAAGGAGGCATACAATGCCTATAAGACCGCAATGGCATCCAACCAACGCGCCGACGCAAAAGCAGCAGCAGCCCGGGCTTACGAAGCCGGCAAAACAGTGCTGCCGGGCGACAGCAAGCAACTCGCCGCCCTAGCCCTGAATTACGGACGTTTGCACACCGGAAGCGAAGCCGAAGACATCCTCACACACGCGCTTGAAATTATGGAAAGAGCATACGGAAACGAAGCGTTGGAGCTCGTAGATCCGTTGATGGCTCTCGCCAAGGAAAAAGCTTCGCTAGGGCGGCTTTCAAGGTCAACAAGGCTTTACCAACGCGCAATGGAAATCGTTACACGCCACGAAGGAGAAGACAGCTTCCTGATGGGAATGGTCCATCTGCAAATGGGTGAAATCGCTGTAGCGGACGCCGCTTCCGGCACCGCAGATCACTATCTCGAAAAAGCCATCAGCATTTTCGAGACAATCGACGGAGACACACCACGATTTCAGGCAGCCTTGGCAAAATTCTGGATCGCCAAAGTCCGCCTTGCAGAAGACAAACCAAAGGCAGCCATTGACCTGTTTCTGCAAGCACTGAACTCCTTCGACCGAATTCAGCCAAATAGCCAGATTGTCCTGACTACCCATGCGTTTCTGATTGAAGCCTATGAACGCCGCGGGATGCGCAATGAGGCGACCGAGCATTGTCTTGCTATCGGCCAAGCCACCCCTGTGAAACCAGATCAGGACTATATGCCCGTCTACAAAGCAATGCCTACCTACCCGTCCAACGCATTACGAGCGGGTATAACCGGCCATGCGCTCCTGTCTGTGACCGTAGACAAAGATGGGTTTGCCCGAAATCCCATTGTTCTTGAGGTCGAAGGTAGCGACTCTTTCGCAGAAGCGGCACTGAAGACGATCGAAAGATTCCGCTACGCTCCCCGCTTTGTCGATGGCGCGCCGGTAGAAACGGATGATGTGACATACAAATTTACGTTCGACATCACCCACTGATCGCCTAGGCCACCGATTTCCTGAGGGCCGCCACCAGATCATGCATGACCTGATCGGCGGTTTGCTGTGTTGATGCGGCGAGCGTTTCCATCTGGCCAGCCAGATCGTCCACCTGTGCGGTTTCTTCCGCCACATTGCCGATATGGCTTGATACATCCCTGGTGCCAAGGGCGGCTTCCTGAATGTTGCGGCTGATTTCAGAGGCGACGGCATCCTGCTCCGTCACCGCTGCCGCGATGGCATCGGCGTTCGATTTCACGTCCCCGATCACCGACTGGATCGCCTTGATCACCTTTTCCACATTGAGCGCGGCTTCCTGAATACTGGAAATCTGGTCCCCGATCGTTTTCGTCGCGTGGGCGGTTTCGTTGGCAAGGCTTTTCACTTCGCTTGCGACTACGGCGAAGCCACGGCCGGCATCGCCTGCACGGGCGGCCTCGATCGTGGCATTGAGCGCCAGAAGATTGGTCTGGCTTGCGATATCATCGATCAGCTTCACGACATTGCCGATTTCCCTAGCGGTCACGGCAAGGCTGCCGATCACCTGCGTTGCCCTGTCGGTTTCCTCCACCGCCCGGTCGCTGATCAGGCGGGACTGTTCGGCCTGACGACCGATTTCGGCAACCGACGTGCTCATTTCCTCGGTCGCGGCTGCCACCGCGTCCACATTCACGCTCGCCTGTTCTGAGGCCGCTGCCACGCTTTCGGCGCCGCCCCGCATCTTTTCGATGGTCGCGCCCACGTCCCCGATTGCCTGCTGCAGTGAGCTATTCGTAGCGGCGAGTTTCTGGGATGCAGCGTTGGCTTCCCTTTCCAGCCCTTCCACAAGCCGCATCATCGACGCCTGCTTGTCTGACGCTGCCGCATCCAGATAGGTGGTCACCGCAATTTCGAGATCCAGCATGATGGCGCGGGTTATGGCCTTCGAGACCGGCGCTGCCGAACTGCCACAGACACGCTCGATCACGGCGGTGAGCGCCGACATCACGAAGGAATAGCCGCCGATATACCAGTTGGGCCGGAGGCCGATCCGATTGTGCGCCTGCCCGATGGCATAGGCACGCTGCCAGTAATCCTGATCGAAGCGCCCCGAGAAAAGCACGCCCCAATGCTCGGCCTGCTTCTGCTTCAGCGGCCCGATCCGGTCACGAGAGCCGAGGATTGTGCGGGTTTCATCGTGCTTCCACAAATGTTCGTAAAAGGCATCGAGAATGGCCGGAACCTCAGCCAGAATGGCGGGCCCATGCGCCGCCAGCGATTGCCGCGTTTCTTCATCGATCAGGAAAAACCCGAGACGCTCGGCAGAACGGTCCGCCGTAGCCGGAACTTCTTGAATCATTGCTACCCCCAGACTGTGTTGGCCGAAAAACGGCGTGTTTCACTCACACGGGTACAACTATAGAAGGAATTCAGATCAAGCGCTTGAGAACTACACACACATCAGTCCGGCAGGTTTCAGCCAAGGGAAAACCCGTTTTCGATCCAGCGCTCCTCCAGTTCTTTCAAGCGCTTGCCGAGTGCGGGGCCAGCCGGAATGCCGTCTGCCATAAGGTCCGCCGCTTTCACCGGAAACGCCGGAATATCCCAGTCCGTGCAGGCCTCAAGGGCATTTTTTCCATGTTTTTCATGCACTTCTGACAACCACACAACAGCCAGGGCCACATTCCTGCCGAACCGATATGCCGCTTCCTGCCATCTGGACAGCCTTGGCCTTTCCGGCAGTACCAGCGCCTTCGCCACATCATCCAGAAAGCGTGCCTCACTGCGACTGAGCCGGAACGAATCACCAAAGACTCGCATCCGCTCCCTGTCGCCTCCCAGAAGGGCAACCAGCCGGATCATCACTGATGCATAACTTTTGGTTGCAATTTCAAGACCCATCAGCAACCGCCACCGAACCCCGGTATCAAGGCCGCTGAAAAGAGCCTTCAGCACACCCTGCTCCTGCATCAGGCCGATCACGGCAGGGGCTGCAGGCTCCTTCAGGAGCTTCAGGAACTCGTCGCGCTTGCGCTCTGCCGAAAGGCCCGCAAGCCCCGGAAGCGCATCCCGGATGGCGGCAAGTGCAGCTTCATCCCGCTCCATGCCCCCCATCACTGCCATAAAACGGAAATAGCGCAAAAGCCGCAACCGGTCTTCCGCGAGACGGCGGGCGGGATCGCCAATGAAGCGCAGGCGCCGCGCGCGCACGTCCGCCAGCCCCCCGACTGGATCATAAAGCCGACCCTCGGGGTCCAGATACAGCGCATTCACCGTGAAATCACGGCGGGCGGCATCTTCCGCCCAGTCATCTGTATGTTCGATGCGGGCATGACGACCATCGGTTTCCGCGTCCCGGCGCAGCGTCGTGATTTCGACAGGCCTGCCCTCAGCCACTGCGGTGACGGTACCGTGGTCGATCCCGGTTGGCACGGCACGCAGACCAGCCGCCTCTAATCGCCACAGGGTCTCGTTCGGCTTCAGGGGGGTGGCGGCGTCAAGATCAAGCACCGGGCGGCCGAGGAAGGTATCGCGAACCGCACCGCCCACGAAGCGCAGATTGCCGGGCCCGAGGGCAGCCGTTACGGCACGAACAACATCAAGATCCAGCCAGTCGGGATGGAGGTCGAGGACAGCCTCTTCCTGAGGCTGGTCAGGGGCGCCCGTCACGTTCGCCATTGTCCTTCTCGTCGCCTTCCGGCTCCTCCATGGGTTCGAAGCGTCCGGGCACCAGCGTGTCGCCCTCCATGTGCGGCGGGATATAGCGCGTGTGGGCGTCGCTGCGTCGGTCATCGGTGAGATAAAGCCCGATGGCCGCCACAAGCATACCCACAACACAGGCGCCGAGCATCTTCCGCAGCCGCCGGATATCGGCCTCCAGCTCTTCTTCCGTGCGGTCAGCCCTCGCGCGGTGGCGCAACCAGAAGACTACGGCAACAAGCGGCAATGCCAGCAGAACGAAGCGGAAGAAAATGGCAATCACCCGGCGAGGCTCCTTTTCAGAAAGGTGGCAGGATCGTCTGTATCGGCAGTAGCGCGCATCAGATCGGCAAGATTGACGATCATGCCCGCTGTTGCGCCCCAGATATAATGTTTTTCGTGCGGGATGACATAAAAGTGCCGGGTGCGCCCCCTGAATTCGGCAGACTGGCGCTGATGGTTGCGCGGGTCCAACAGGTGTGCCAGCGGCACTTCGAAAATTTCGTCGACTTCGTCTTCAGCCCGGATCAGGTGAAAGCCTTCCTGCACCAGCCCCACGAAGGGTGAAATCTGGAAACCGGTCACCGTGCAATAGGTATCGAGATGCCCCCGCACATCCACATAATGCGGCCCGATGCCGACCTCTTCCTGCGTTTCGCGCAGTGCAGCGGCAAGCGGGCCAGTGTCGGTGTCATCAATGCGGCCGCCGGGGAAGCTCACCTGCCCGCCGTGTGCGCGCAGGCCGCCATGGCGCTTGGTCAGCAGCACGGTCGGCTCGGACCGTTCGATGATCGGGATCAGCACGGCGGCAGGGCGCAGGGGCTTGCCGGCAAGCGCCGAGACCGCCACAGGGTCGCTGCGGTCGAGGTCCCCGTCGCCGCGCAGGCCGCGGGCCGCGCTGTTGCCGGGGGCAAGCGCCCTGTCCAGCCAGTCACGCATCCGAAAGATCCTCCATACTCACACTGCCAAGGTCAAACGCCTCGCCCTGGCTTGTCAGCCGCAATGCCACCCGGCCATCGCCGACATCCACATGGCTCGCAGCGGCTACCAGTTCGTAAAAGACCGGACGGGCAATCAATGCCTCCAGCCGGCCCCTGATCAGGATATAGGGGCGCGGCTCGCCGGTTTCATCATCCGTTTCCACCCGGATCGGATGATCCTTACCTGCGATCACCGTGTCGCCCACGTTCGTTGTGAAAGCGAAGGCACGCTCGTCTCCCTCCCCGACATCTTCAACTGCAATCGCCAAGAAGGGGGCGTCCTCGACCCGGATGCCGACCTTTTCGACCGGCGTGACCAGATAGGTCTTGCCGTCTTCATCTTTCCGAAGGATCGAGGCGAAGAGCCTTACCATCCGTTCGCGCCCGATGGGCGTTCCCATATAGGTCCAGCTGCCATCCTTCAGGATCGCCATGTCGATATCGCCACAAAAGTCGGGATTCCAGCGCTCCACGGGTGGATGGCGCTGGCCTTCCACCTGTTTGATAATCTCTTCAAGCCTGAAAGCAGATTGCGGGCGGTCGTTCATTGACTGAGAATCCTCCATACCGGCTGCGATGATAACGCGCAGCCGGGCGGAGAAACAACCGTTCGGAAAGGAACCGCCGCGATCAGGCGGCAGCCGGAGTCACGGCTTTGGCCGATTTGCTTGCTTTTGCTGCCCGAAGGCGGGCGGGTTCCAGCGACGCGACAGCTTCGTCGGATGCCGGGGCAAAGCGTACGAGCTGACCAACTGCCGGCAGGGCGGCAATCATGCCACGCTGGCGGACGAGCAGGCGGTCAGCATCAGCACCGCCCGGAAGCGTGATATGGCACGGCTTCACCGGCACGAAACCGAAGCGGCCATAATAGGCAGCGTCACCCACCAGCATCACGCGCTGGTAGCCAAGGCGGTCGACTTTCGCGAGCGCCTTTTTCATGAGCGACGAGCCGATGCCCGAGCCTTGCGTTTCCGGGTCCACAGCAAGCGGGCCCAAATACAGCGTCGTGCTTTCGCGGCCCGTGAGCATATCGCGCACGGTGACGGGCCAGAAACGGATGGTGCCGACAACACGGCCATCCGCGTCGCGGGCCACCATTGAGAGATGCTGAACGGGGGCGACATCCTGCCGCAAGCGGTAGGAGGCTTTCATCAGCCGGGCGGGGCCGAATGCCTTGTCGAGAAGTTGATCGATCTGGCCGTCTTCAAACGGCCGTTCCGGACCATAAGTGATCATCTGCACTGCCCTTCAAACCCGGATTCTATGCCCGGGATGTCGATCCTGTCGTACGCATGTGCGCTACAACCGAGAAAAACGTTTGCTCAAGGAAACGCTTATCTTCGTCGCAGCGAAATCACCGTAGTAACAGGTCGGGTCAGTAGCATGGTCTTGATGACACTTTCATTTAGGAGGCGTGAAAATATGATGATCACCCCCCTCACACAAGCGGTTTTTCCATTCATACGAAAATAGAAAAAATGAAAAGGCGCCTCTAACCAAAGAGACGCCTTTTCAATGAGTTACAAGATGGTCAGCGTCGCCTTACCAGTCGACCTGAAAGCGCAGACCAAGGGCGTCGACGCTGTTTTCACCGTCCGTGCCATTGGCGGCCACGCCAAAGGTGTTTTCGATGTCGCTGCGGCTAAGGTTCAGCATCATGCGGGCATAGCGGTTGAGGTACCAGTTCACGCCAAGGAGGTAGGTATCCATCTCGCCGCCGAAGACGCCCTTGTCGCTGAGATCGATCCGGTCAAACCGTGCAGCGATCTGCCAGGCGCCGAAGCCGCCTTCGTCCACCGGGTTATTGACCTTCGGGCGGTCCCATACGCCTTGGCCCAGTTTCAGCGCACGCTGTTCGTCGGTCAGGAACATGCCGATTTCAACGAAGCCGCCGTTGAAGCTGGCATTGCCGCCGTCGGCCGCGACATTATCCGCCGACACAAAAGCCCACTCACCGGTCGCGTGGAAGGGGCCCTGCACATAGGCAGCCTCAAGGCCGTAAAGAACATCCTTCGAGGTCACATTGCCCGTGTCGATGAAACGCAGGGTGCTGAGATGCTGGTGCGGACGCTGGCGATAGCGGAAGGCGCCTTCATCGAGATTGCGGTAGCGGACCGACGCGCCGAGCATCCACGCACCGTCGCCGATCTTGTCACCATAGTGACCGCGAATGGCGAGGGTCTCGCCTTCCTTCTCGCCGCTCGTGCCCGCACTGCCCCGGAAAGCGCCGGCCGACACCGAATAATTGTCACCGCCGATGGTGGCCGACACGCCGATCTGGCGCGCGAAGCCGAAGGCATCGGTGTAGGACGAGCGTTCCATGAACGTGGTGTGACGGCTGGAGGTCAGTTCTTCCATCGAGGTCGGCGGATTGAACTGGCCAAGCTGGTAGGTTACGCCGTGACCGGCCTTGTAGGACAGGAAGGCGTCCTTCAGCTCAACCTCGTCACCCGCGAAATCGACCTCGAACTTGTAACCGGTGCGGGCACCTGCCTTGCCTTCGATCCCGAGGCGTGCGGCGCGCAGCTCGGTGGCCGAAAGGTCCATCGCATTGTCCTTGTCGGACGCCCATGCAGCATCGGCGAAGATGCGGCCGCGCACGTTGAAGGTGAAGTCACCAGCCGCGAAGCCAAGCTCGGAGGCAGGCTCCTCCTTCTTCACGACAACGGTCTTTTCCTGCTTCTTCTCAAGTTCTTCGATGCGCTTGGCAAGAAGCGCGAGCTGTTCTTTCAGCTCCTCGATCGACTGGGCTGAAGCAGGCACACCCCACACATAGGCCGCAAGGGCGGCAACGGCGGTGGCACTGCGCAGGGTTCCGGCACGGTGTTTCTGGCTGATCATTCTGTCTTGTCCTTGTTGCGGCCCGGCCCGGCGGGCAAAACGCGGCCCGAAGGCTGCATGGGCGCTTGTTTATGACGCACGTGTTACATTTTCATGACAAACGTCATAATTCAGTCATCAAACGGTAAGAAAGATGACACCGGCAGCGCTGGCCGGTGTCACGAAATGCTTCAGACTGTGCGAACGCCGCTGAGGAATACTCCTACTTCCGACTTGATGGTAGCCGCAAGCTCACCGAGCTTTTCAGCAGCCGTCATCACATGCGAGGAAGCCTTGCCGGTACGTTCGGCCCCGGTCGACACGTCGCGGATGTCGCTGGTCACACGCTCCGCCCCTTCAGACGTGAACTGGACGTTACGGCTGATCTCGTTCGTTGCCGCATCCTGCTCCTCGACAGCCGCCGAGATACTGGACATGACGGAAGAGAATTGATCGATCGTCCGCTCGATGGCCTTGATCGCGCTGACGACGGATGCCGTAACCGACTGCATGTCCTGGATCTGGCCGGTGATCTGTTCGGTTGCCTGCGCCGTCTGGTTCGCAAGGCTTTTCACCTCGCTTGCCACAACGGCAAAGCCCTTGCCGGCGTCGCCCGCCCGTGCGGCCTCGATGGTGGCGTTGAGGGCGAGAAGATTGGTCTGTTCAGCGATATCATTGATGAGCCGTACCACATCCTCGATCTGGTGGGCATTCTCGGCCATCCGGTCGATGGCAACCCCGCCCTGACCCGCTGCCGTCACCGCCTCGCCTGAATAGCGGGTAGCCGTATGGACCTGACTGTTTACCTCGCGGATGGCAGCCGCCATTTCCTCGATGGCGGCAGCCGTGGTCGCCACATTGGCGCGCATCTGTTCGGCCGCCGACGAAACGCTCGCTGCCTGCCGGCCTGTTGCATCTGCCACACCGACCATGTCGCCTGCCGTTGAATTCATCGAAACTGATGCTTTCTCCAGATCGGCCACAGCCGCCGTAATGCGGCTATCGAACTGCTGCACCAGCTCCTCCAGCCGGCGGGCACGTTCCTGCCGGGCGAGCGCTTCGGCCCGTTCCTTTTCCATCTTCTCGCGTTCGGCGGCAGCGCGTTCCTCGGCAAGGGCCAGATCCTGCTTCGCCTTTTCCTCGGTCATCCGGCGGGCTTCTTCCTCGAGCCTCAGCCGCTCGGCAGCCGCATCGCGCAGATTGAGCGCCACGCGCGCCATGCTGCCGAACTCATCCCGTTGCGCAGTGCCCGGCACATCGGTTTTATAGTCGCCTTCCGCGATCTTGCCGAGGGCGGCTTCGAGCCGCACCACCGGCCCGACCGTCGTCAGGATCACCAGCCAGCCAACAAGGCCCGTGGCAACCAGCACGATGCCCACAACGGTAAGGACGACATTCTGGATCAGGTCATAGGTTGCCTGCTCGGATGCATTCGCTGCCGCCACACCTGCCTCTGCCTTTTCACGCACCAGCGCGAAATGCTCCGCCGTGCGCGAATAAATGCTGCTCAGCGTTTCGACCTCAACCTCGATCTGCAGACGGTCCTTGGCGTAGGCATTGAAATTCTCGACATAGCTCGCAAGGCGTGCCTCGATATCCGCCTTTTCCGAAGCCGGGAAATTGGTTGCGGCAAGTGCCGTGCGGAATTCTGATGCGCGTGTCGCTATCTCGCCGATGTAACGCTCCTGCAGACGGGCGATGAAATCTTTCTCATGCCGCCGCATCATCAGCATCAGAATCTGCAGCTTGTCGCTCGGGTACTCCTTCAGCAATTCTTCGATATTGTGAACCGCCGCACGCAGCGCGCCTTGCAGCCCCTCGGTTTCTGAGAGGCCGACCGCCTTTTTCAGCTCAACGACCTTTTCAAACTGGGTGCGATGCTCGGGCAGTATCTCTTCAAGAGCGGTCACGGCCCGTTGAACGGCGCCATCGTCCGAGAGCGCCTTGATCCGCTTCAGGGTTGCGAGCGCCTTGTCAGACGATTCGCTATATTGTTCCGCATATTTCAGGTCATTGCGCAGAAGGAAATCCTTTTCCCGGCGGCGAATGTTCAACGACTGGATTTCCAGTTCCGCCGCCTGGTCGCCGAGCTCGTTATAGCGCGCCGCTTCCGCTCGCGCCGCTTCCATGCGCGACGATCCGATAAAATCAGTGACAAGAATGGCAATAAGTCCAAGTGCCGCCACCCCGACGAGCGTGAAAACGCGGATGGCTGTCTTGAGATTCTGGAAAATGGAAATAACCGACATGAGTGTCCTCCTGCCAGCGCCCTGAGGCGCGGGTTTTCAAGTGACAGCTCCCTTTGGTCGAAATGGCAACCGGTGCGTAATTGCCCGCCTGCTCGTTCTCATGCGGTGGATTGTTCCCCCGTCAGATGAGGAGATTATCCTAAGTCCGTAAATAATTTAATAAAATTTATGCACCCAGCAATAGCACACGCCAAAAAACAAAACCCCGGGAAGAGACCTTCCCGGGGTTTGCCAGGCCATCCGAGGACAGCCTATATCGTGTGGCTGAGAGCCGGACTTAGAAGTCCATGCCACCCATGCCGCCCATGCCGCCACCCATCGGGGCAGCCGGGGCTTTGTCTTCCGGTGCGTCAGCCACCATGGCTTCGGTGGTGATCATCAGGCCGGCGATCGAGGCAGCGTCCTGCAGCGCGGTGCGGACAACCTTGGTCGGGTCGATGATGCCCTTGGCAACGAGGTTGGTATATTCCTCGTTCTGGGCGTCGAAGCCGAAGTTGGTGTCGTTCTGCTCCAGGAGCTTGCCGGCAACAACCGCACCGTCAACACCGGCGTTTTCAGCGATCTGGCGAACCGGAGCCTGCAGGGCGCGACGGATGATGTCGATGCCTTTGGTCTGGTCGTCATTGGCGCCTTCAAGTCCTTCGAGGGCTTTGGTTGCATAGAGAAGCGCGGTGCCGCCACCGGCAACGATACCTTCTTCGACGGCTGCGCGGGTTGCGTGCAGGGCGTCGTCAACGCGGTCCTTGCGCTCTTTCACTTCCACTTCGGTCGCACCGCCAACCTTGATCACGGCCACACCGCCAGAGAGCTTGGCAAGGCGCTCCTGGAGCTTTTCCTTGTCATAGTCAGACGTGGTGACTTCGATCTGGGCCTTGATCTGCTCGACGCGGGCCTTGATGTCGTCAGCTGCGCCAACGCCGTCAACGATCGTGGTGTCTTCCTTGGTGATGGTGACTTTCTTGGCAGTACCGAGCATGTCGAGGCCGACATTCTCAAGCTTGATGCCAAGGTCTTCCGAAACCACCTGGCCACCAGTGAGGATGGCGATGTCTTCGAGCATGGCCTTGCGGCGGTCGCCGAAGCCCGGTGCTTTCACGGCAGCGATCTTGAGGCCGCCACGCAGTTTGTTCACAACGAGGGTGGCCAGTGCTTCGCCTTCGATGTCCTCGGCAACGATCAGGAGGGGCTTGCCCGACTGAACGACAGCTTCAAGGAGCGGCAGCATCGGCTGCAGGCTCGAGAGTTTTTTCTCGTGGAGAAGGATCAGCGGATTGTCGAGTTCGGCAATCATCTTCTCGGCGTTGGTGATGAAGTAAGGCGACAGGTAACCGCGGTCGAACTGCATGCCTTCCACGACGTCCAGCTCGCTGTCGAGGCCTTTGGCTTCTTCAACGGTGATAACGCCTTCCTTGCCGACTTTCGCCATGGCTTCAGCGATCATCTTGCCAACTTCGGCTTCGCCGTTGGCCGAGATGGTGCCGACCTGGGCGATCTCTTCGTTGGTCGTCACGTCACGCGAACGCGACTTCAGGCTTTCGATAACCTTGGTGGTCGCGATATCGATACCGCGCTTCAGGTCCATCGGGTTCATGCCGGCGGCAACCGACTTCATGCCTTCGCGGACGATGGATTGGGCCAGAACGGTCGCGGTGGTGGTGCCGTCGCCAGCCACATCGTTGGTGCGGCTTGCTACTTCCTTCACCATCTGGGCGCCCATGTTTTCGAACTTGTCTTTAAGTTCGATTTCCTTGGCAACCGAGACGCCGTCCTTGGTGATGCGCGGTGCGCCGAACGACTTTTCCAGAACCACGTTGCGGCCTTTCGGGCCGAGGGTGGTTTTCACAGCATTGGCGAGGATATCAACGCCCGCCAGCATCTTGGCGCGGGCTTCTTCGCGGAACTTTACTTCTTTGGCAGCCATATTGGCCTCCTGAACTGAATGGGTCTTAAAGGAATGACAGATGGGTCAGAGCAAGCGGGCTGCTTACTCGATGATGCCCATGATGTCGGATTCTTTCATGATGAGGAGATCGACGCCGTCGACCTTCACTTCGGTGCCCGACCATTTGCCGAACAGGACCTTGTCGCCCTTCTTGACGTCGAGCGGGGTCACTTTCCCGTCGTCGCCACGCACGCCGTTGCCGACAGCGATAATTTCGCCTTCCGAGGGCTTTTCCTTCGCGGTATCCGGCAGGATGATGCCGCCCGAAGTTTTAGCTTCGCTTTCAATACGCTTGACCAGTACGCGGTCATGAAGCGGACGAAGAGCCATTATGTGTCTCCATATCTGATAAAGCGTCAAATGAGCTGTTAGCACTCAATTCGCATGAGTGCTAACACGCCGCCTATGTAAGCCACCTGTGTTACGGCTTCAAGGCCGCGTGATGACATTTTTTGACTTTCGCCGGCTGCGTGTGAATTTGCTGCAAGCCTGCGCCACAGAATAAGCTTTTTGGCCAGCCGGAATAGAACAACACACCTAATACGATAGTAATATCACTCCAAGGGGTTCACACTCTGAATGTAACATAACCGCCACAGACGGAATCATATACGACGTTAACCATTATTAATGGCAACTATATTTCTTGAAGATGGTCATCAGGCGTCGATAATTTCAATCCTGACCTCTCGAAAGGTCTGAACCCAAAAAACATAATCGACGGCACTGCTTAAGCAGATGCCCGTCCAGGGAGAATATCAATGCAAGGGAAGACCAGCAAATTTCTGCGGGCCACGTCCATTGTCGCGCTTGTCGCCGTACCGATGACCACCGCGGCGTCGGCGCAGGATACCACCGCCCGCTCGGCTGACTTTGAAGAAATCGTCGTTACCTCGCGCAAACGTTCCGAAACGCTGCAGGACGTCCCCTTCTCGGTGAACGCCAAGACCGAAGAACAGCTCCGCAATTCCGGTGCGACCGGCCTTGCCGACCTCGCCCGTAACGTGGCGGGCCTTGCCATTACCGACCTCGGGCCCGGCCAGAGCCAGATTGCCATTCGCGGCGTCGCCGCCGGCCAGACCGCACGCGACCTCGCAAACGTGAAAGAACAGGTTGGCGTCTATCTTGACGAATCGCCGATCTCGGTCGCGCTGTTCACCCCCGATGTCGACCTCTTCGACCTCGAACGCGTTGAAGTGCTGCGTGGGCCGCAAGGCACGCTGTTCGGCGCGGGTTCGCTATCGGGTACCGTCCGCTACATCACCAAGATGCCGGAAATGAACAGCTCGGAAGCTGTTGTTGAGGCCGACGTCAATCAGGTCGACGGTGGTGGCTTCGGCTGGAGCCTGAAGACGGCGGTCAACCTGCCGATCGCCGAAGACAAAGCCGCCCTGCGCGCTGTGGCCTATCATACCAGCTATCCTGGCTTTATTGACGCGACACAACCCAACGGCCGCGTCGACAAAGACGTGAATGACGGCGAGCGGTCCGGTTTCCGGGTGGCGCTTACGCTGCAGCCGACAGAAAGCCTGACCATCACGCCGCGCATTCTGTTCCAGAAGCTGGACACCGATGGCTTCCCGCGCATTGACGTGTGGAACATTCTCGGCAACCCCTACACCACGACCGAGCCGGCTTTCGATCTCGGCGAACGCGGCCAGTTCACTCAGTTGGAGGAAGGCCTCACTGACGACTTCTTCCTGGCCGACGCAAAGATTGAATGGGAAGGCGATGCCGTCACCTTCACCTCGGTCACCAGCTACACCGACCGTGAAGTGCTTGTGCTGCGCGACGCCTCCCAGCTTACCGGCAGCGTGACCTACGATCTCGCTGGACCGGTTGGATACGAACTGGGTGAGGGTGCGCGGATTTCCTCCCCGCTGGCCGACACTTCAGACCTTGAGATATGGACACAGGAAGTGCGCCTGACCTCGAATGGCGATGGCCCGCTTAGCTGGGTGATTGGCGCCTTCTACACCGACTGGAAACGCGGCTACAGCCAGATCCTGAACGCGCCGGGCTGGGACGATCTGACCGGTCTCTCCAACGTCGGCACGGTCGGCTCGCAAAAAGACCAGCCTTATTGGTCCGTGATCGACATGGACTTCAAGCAAAAGGCCATTTTCGGCGAAGCAACCTACGCCATCACCGACGCTCTGGATTTCACCGCCGGCCTGCGCTGGTACGATTATGATGAAAGCCGTGTGCTGAAGTTCGACGGTGCGTTTGCTGTACCGACGAATGCACCGGGCGAGGCAAGTGCTGATGGCTTCGCACCCCGCTTCATCCTTTCTTACGATGCAACCGAGGATGTGACGCTCAATGCGCAGGTCGCCAAGGGCTTCCGTCTTGGTGGTATCAATGATCCGCTCAACGAGCCGCTCTGCAGTGCCGACGACCTCGAATCCTATGGCGGACACCCGGGTTTCTCCGATGAGTCCGTCTGGAACTATGAGGTGGGTGCGAAAACCAACCTCGGCGCCCGCGGCACCTTCAACGTTGCCGGTTTCTATACCGACATCAAGAATCTGCAGATGCCGGTGTCCGCTGGCAACTGCTCGTCGCGTATTCTCCTCAATGTGCCCAAGGCGCGCAGCATGGGTATCGAGGCAGAGTTCAACTATCTCGTAACCGAGAATTTGGATATCAGCCTTGGTGCAACTGTTATCGATGCGGAGCTTCGCTCGGACGTAACGGATGTGAACGGCAATATCCTTGCCGGCGCGGAATCAGGCGCTCGCCTGCCGACTGCACCGAAACTCCAGATGACGGCGGTGATGAACTACTATTGGCAGTTCGGCACCGACTATGAAGGCTTCCTCACTGCTTCGGTCCAGCATATCGGCTCGAACTATTCGCTGATTGCCCATCAGACACCGGGCTTCGGCTCGATCGCACTGCGGGACTTCGGCGATCCGACGATCGACACCTTCAATTTCGATCCGAAGATGCCTGCTTATACGCTCGGCAACCTGCGTATCGGCGCACGTCGCGGCCACTATGAAGTATCCTTCTATGTGAACAACATCTGGGATGAGCGTGCCTATCTTTCGCTCGATCTGGAGCGTGGCGGCGCCGCACGGGTCGGCTTCACCACCAACCAGCCCCGTACCTTCGGCGTGAATTTCCGCAGCGAATTCTAAGCCTTTTCCAAGCGTGATAAATCTGGGCGGTGCCACGGTGCCGCCCATTTTTCTTGAAACTGTAGCCTCATGATGATCCATGCCCGACTGAACAGAGCTGTTTCGTTTTTCGCCGCCAGCCTCGCGCTGGCCCTGCCCGTGCGCGCGGCAGAGCCTGCCGCAGAGCCTGACCGCAGCTGGACCCTGCAGGTGGAAAACGATCTGTTCAGCCAGTTCATGGGGCTTGCCGACAGCGATTCCGATGCACCCGATTTCGATGGTGACAGGGGCTATACCCAAGGCCTGCGCCTTGGCCTGACGCTGAAGCGCGAGGAGGATCTTTTCTTCATCTTCGACTGGATCGACGATAACGGCCTCAGCATTCTGGGTGGCGGTGAGGGCGACACCTCGGTGCGGACCAAGCAATATTTCTTCGGCCAGAATATCTACACGCCCAAGGACATCACAGTCAGCACCCCGCAGCCCGACGACCGCCCCTATGCCGCATGGCTTTATGCCGGTGGCTCGGTCGCGCGCCAGACAGGGCGTTCTTTCGAGGTGATCGAACTGGATGTTGGCGTGATGGGGCCGATGGCACTTGGCAAGGAAGTGCAGACGGCTTGGCATGATATCGTCAACACCCGGCACCCGGAAGGCTGGCGAAACCAGCTGCGCAACGAACCGGGCTTTGTGATGACCTATATGATCGCGAGCCAGCTTGTCCGGCATGACGCCGGCGGCGAGGCCAATGGCTTCGGCTTCGATATCACGCCGCATGGTTCCATCGCCATCGGCACCATTTATGATTATGTCAGCGTCGGCGGCACCGCCCGCATCGGCTGGGGCCGCGACCGCGAGATCGTGACGCCGAACCGCATCCAGCCTTCCACCCCCGGCAGCGACTGGTTTTCACCCGGCAGTTTCACCGGCTATTTCTTCGTGGGAGCAGAAGGGCGGTTCATGGCCCGCAATGCTTTCCTCGACGGCAACCTGTTCCGGGATAGCCAAAGCGTCGACAAGCATCACTGGGTGGCTGATATCGTGGCTGGCGCCGTCATGTTCGCGGGGGACTGGCGGCTGGCCTACACCCACACCTTCCGCACCGAGGAATTCCACGGGCAGGAAGGCGGGCAGTTCTTCGGTGCTGTCTCGGTTACCAAGCTTTTCTGAGATGCGTCACATCACCGGGTCCTTGGCATCCACATAAATGCCATCCCCCACGCTCGCGACCGGCAGGGCAAGTATCTTGTCGATCTTCTTGCCGTCCATATCCATCACCTCGAAATGCCAGGATTCCCAAACGGCAGTGTCGCCTTCTTCCGGGATGCGTCCCAAAAGCCGCAGGATCATGCCGGAAAGCGTGTGATAGCGCCCTTCTTCGGGCACAAACCGGATGCCGAGGCAATCTTTCAGGTCCGGCAGCGGCAGGCTGCCATCCAGCAGCCATGAACCATCGGCCCGCAGCATCGCGCGGCCCGTGCCTTCGGTTTGCGCGAAATCACCGGTCAGCGCTTCGAGTAGGTCATGGATCGTGACCAGACCCTCGATCTCGCCGTATTCATCAACAACCAGCGCGAAATGATCGGCACCCTGCCGGAAACGCTCCAGAAGCTCCATCCCGGTCAGCGTTTCAGGCACGTAAACGGCGGGGCGGATACGGGCGCGGAGGTCAGCACTGCCCGACGCCACATCGCCCAGCACATGCTTGGCCTGCACGTAGCCGAGCACATTGCCCGGCCCGCCCTCGCACACCGGGAAACGCTCATGCGCGCTTTCGATCATGAGCTTCAGGTTTTCAGCAAGCGGCCGGAGAAGGTCCACCCAGACAATCTCGCCGCGCGGCACCATCAGCGAGCCAAGCTGGCGGTCATCCAGCCTGAGCACATTGCGCACCATCGCATGCTCGTGCGCCTCGATGACGCCGGCGTCCGAGCCTTCGGCGAGCACGGCATGGATCTCCTCTTCCGTCAAGAGGTCGATCTTGTCCTGCCGTACACGAAGGAGCGTGAGAAGGGTCGTGGTGGAAACTGACAAGAGCGCCACAAAGGGGCGACTGGCAAAGGCGAGAATCTGCATCGGCCGGGCCACAAGGCGGGCGATGCCTTCGGGATGCAGTTGCCCGATCCGCTTAGGCACCAGTTCGCCCACGACGATGGAAAGATAGGTCACAGCCACCACCACCATCACGGTGGCGCTGATGGCTGCCGTTTCTGGATCGGTCCCGAGCCCCGTCATCCACCGTGCGAAATCGTCCGCGAGCACGGCCTCACCCACGATACCATTGAGGATACCGATCGAGGTGATTCCGATCTGCACGGTGGAGAGAAAACCGGTCGGTTCCTCAGCAAGCTTGAGAGCAGCAGCGGCCTGCCTGTCACCTTCCTCGGCGCGTTTGGCAAGCCGCGCACGGCGGGCGGTGACAATGGCGATCTCCGACATCGCGAAGACACCATTCAGGATGATGAGCCCGATCAGCAGCAGGATTTCCATCTCTGCCTCGCCCTAAAGCGCCAATGCAGGCACCGGGCGGTCGCTGCCGCCAATGCCACTCGTGTGATCGTCATCCATGCTGAAAACCCTGAAATGCTGGTGAGAAAGTTTATAAAGTCCGCCGGCCACATGTCAAATGAAGGTGGCAATTCCCGAAAAGGTGCCCTAGAAAGTGCTGCCGCGTCCTGTAAAGCGTTGAACGCGGCCTGTATTCTGACACATGAAAAGTACCCGATGCGTTTGATGAAGCCGGCTATAGTCGCTCTGATGGCGGCCATTTGCACCGCCCTGCCCGCTGCGGCAGGCGATGAACGCCGTCTGGTGTTTGGCTGCATCTGCGACGACACGCAGGATCTGCGCGACCGGCAGGGGTTGGTGATCGATTATCTCGCATCCGTTCTTTCGGATATCCCCGGCCTGACCATCGATTCCGCGCGCCTGCCCGATATCCCGGCCATGTCGGCGGCGATCAATGCAGGTAAGGTGGATTTCGTGTCGGAAACGCCGCTGGCGGCATGGGGCATTATCGATCGTACAAATGCCGAAATCACCTTCCGGGAGCGCCGCCACGGTGTGACCGCCTATCACAGCCTGATCATCGCGTCGGAAAAGTCTGGCGTGAAAAAGCTCGAAGACCTTGTTGGCAAGGTCGTTGCCTTTGAAGGACCGGGCTCCACCTCCGCTTTCCTGTTTCCGCTTTCGATGCTGAGGGGCGAAGGGCTTCAAACCGTCGAGCTCGCCTCCCCAAGCGACCCGGTGCCGGCCGGCAAGATCGGCTATATCTTCACCCATGAGGATGGTGCCGCCGCGCGCTATATTGCCGATGGCAAGGCCGTCGCCGGGGCACTGAGCGACGAAGACTGGGCTTCCCCGCGAGCCGAAGCCCAAATGGCCCGCGTGCGGATGAAAGTGATCGCCAAAAGTGAGCCGCTCCTGCGGGCCGTCACGCTCCTGCGCCGGGACATGGACCCTGCACTCAAAGCGCGGCTGATTACGGCCCTCGGGAACATGCATGACGACCCGGAAGGCTGGCAGGCGCTCAGGGACTATAACCGCGTCCGGCGTTTCGACCGTGCCGACGAAGCCATCCTCGCGGATATGGAACGGATGCGCGTTTACTATGAGCGCGTGAAAGACCGCGTAGGCTGATCCTCACCGCATATACCGGTATGAAAAAGGGGGCATCGCGCCCCCTTCCTATTCTCTCGCTTATTCTGCTGCTTCCGCCTCTGGCGACCAGCGCAACACGGGATTTCGCGCTGCCTGCGTTTCGTCCAGCCGTTTCCAGGGCGCAAAGTAAGGCGCGCCGGTGAAGCGTTCGGTTTCGCCAGCCTTGGCAGCAGCGGCGAGCCCGCGCATCGAGCGGATGAACTGATCGAGATTGTATTTGCTCTCGCTCTCGGTCGGCTCCACGAGCATGGCACCGTGCACAACGAGCGGGAAATACATGGTCATCGGATGGTAGCCCTCGTCGATCATCGCCTTGGCGAAATCGAGCGTGGTGACGCCGGTGCCCTTCAGGAACTCATCATCGAACAGGACTTCGTGCATGCACGGGCCTTCGAACGAGACGGTCATCAGGTCATCAAGGCAGGCCTTGATATAGTTGGCATTGAGGACCGCATCCTCGCTGGCCTGGCGGCAACCATCCACGCCGTGCGATAG
The DNA here is from genome assembly GCF_026719705.1 of Pseudokordiimonas caeni. Classification (GTDB taxonomy): domain Bacteria; phylum Pseudomonadota; class Alphaproteobacteria; order Sphingomonadales; family Kordiimonadaceae; genus Gimibacter; species Gimibacter caeni. The sequence goes on from NZ_JAPPRR010000004.1 coordinate 95,045, forward strand.
CATGTAGGAAAGGGCGCGTACATACATGCCCATCTGGCCATGGAAGGCAACGAGGCGACCGAAGCTCGGGTCGTTATCCCCATCTTCATGCTCTTTCAGCACAAGGCCTTCAGTGGTTTTCACCACAAAGGGAAGCGGCACATGATCCTTCAACCGGTCAGAGAAGACGACAGGGCCGGAACCCGGGCCGCCGCCGCCATGCGGGGTCGAGAAGGTCTTGTGGAGGTTGATATGCATGGCATCCACGCCAAGGTCGCCGGGGCGGGCCTTGCCGACGATGGCGTTGAAGTTGGCGCCATCGCAGTAGAAAAGCGCACCGGCGGCGTGAATGGCATCGGCAATCTCGCGCACTTCATTCTCGAAAAGACCGCAGGTGTTAGGGTTTGTCACCATCACCGCTGCCACCGTATCATCAAGCGCTGCTTTGAGCGCTTCGATGTCGACGCGCCCGTTTTCCTTGGCCGGGATCGACTTCACCTTGTAACCGCAGAAAGCCGCAGTCGCCGGGTTGGTGCCGTGCGCCGATTCCGGGCAAAGGATCACCTCACGGGCGTCACCGCGGGCCTCCAAGGCCTTCCTGATCGCCATGATGCCGCACAGCTCGCCGTGGGCACCGGCTTTGGGCGACAGGGCCACCGCCGGCATACCGGTCAGTTCCATCAGCCAGTGGGACAGTTCTTCCATCAGGCCGAGCGCGCCCTGCACGGTCGATTGCGGCTGCAGCGGGTGGATGTCGCCAAAGCCCGGCAGACGGGCCATCTTCTCGTTGAGGCGCGGGTTATGCTTCATGGTGCAGGACCCGAGCGGGAAAACGCCCATGTCGATGCCATAGTTGCGGCGCGACAGGCGGGTATAGTGGCGCACCACATCGGGCTCGGCGAGGCCGGGGCAACCGGTGCCGCCGGTGCGTTCAAGCGCGCCGAGGTTCGAGACAAAGCCATCGATTTCCTCAACGTCCACACCGGTGCGGTCCTTGGAGCCGATCTCGAAGATCAGCGGCTCGGCCAGGCGCAGACCGACATGGCCCGAGAAGCTTTCATACTTGTGCTCGTCGGTCGTCACGGCATTGGGGGTCGTCGGCCGACCTTCGCTATTCATGCTCATGCCGCATACTCCTTCAGGCCGTTCACAAGGGCCTTGATATCGTCCCCCGTCACCGTTTCGGTGGCGGCAATGATCAGCAGGTCATCGAAGCCTTCGCCGGGATAAAGGCGCGAGGCCGGCACACCGGCGAGCACACCCTTCTCGGCGAGGGCATCAACCACCTTCGCGGCATCCTTCACGCGAACGGTGATCTCGTTGAAGAAGCGCTTCGAAAGCACTTCGACGCCAGCGCCTGAAAGCGCCTTGGCGACCGCCTGCGCGCGGGCATGGTTGACTTTCGCGAGGCCCGTCAGGCCCTTGTCGCCCAGAAGCGACATATGGACCGTGAAGGCGAGCGCACAAAGGCCCGAGTTGGTGCAGATGTTCGAGGTCGCCTTCTCGCGGCGGATATGCTGCTCGCGGGTTGAAAGCGTCAGCACGAAACCGCGCTTGCCATCGGCATCCACCGTTTCACCGCAGAGGCGGCCCGGCATCTGGCGCACATATTTCTGGTTGGTGGCGAAAAGGCCAAGGTACGGCCCGCCGAAATTGAGGCCATTGCCGATCGACTGGCCCTCGCCCACCACGATATCCGCGCCCATCTCGCCGGGGCTCATCACGAGGCCCAAGGACACGACTTCGGTGACAACCACAACAAGCAGCGCCTTGTGCGCATGCGCCTTTTCAGCCACGGGGCGGAGGTCGAGCACTTCCCCGAAAGCGGTCGGGTTCTGGACGACCACACAGCTCGTGCTGTCGTCGATCGCGTCCATCACGGCTTTCAGTTCGCCGTGCGGGTCCGCCGGATTGGCGGCCAGCGAGACAACCTCGTCTTCCGTATATTGCGTCATGGTGGTGACGACGTCGCGGTAATGACCATGCAGGGAGCCGGCGAGGATCGCCTTGTTCCGGCGGGTCACGCGGCGCGCCATCATCACGGCCTCGCCGCACGCGGTGGAGCCGTCATACATGGAGGCGTTGGCCACATCCATGCCGGTCAGCATCGCCACCTGGGTCTGGAATTCGAAGATATACTGCAGCGTGCCTTGCGCGATTTCGGGCTGATAGGGCGTATAGGCCGTCAGGAATTCACCGCGCTGGATGATGTGATCGACGGTCGCCGGCACATGGTGCTTGTAGGCACCGGCCCCCACGAAGAAGGGCACACTGGAAGCCGGGACGTTCTTTGCCGCCAGCCGCGAGAGGTGGCGTTCCACCTCCATCTCGCTTTTGTGCGCGGGCAGATCGATCACGGGGTTAAGGGCATCCTTCGGGACATCGATGAACAGGTCATCGATGCCCTTCACGCCGATCTTGGTCAGCATCTCCTGCCGGTCGGCAGGGGTCAGCGGCAAATAACGCATTGGGTCAGGCTCCGGGCGCGGAAAAGCGGGGGCAAGCCTCAGTCGAGGCTTGCGAGAAACTCGTTATAGGCGTCTTCGTCCATCAGGTCGTCGAGCTCGCCTTCGTCCTCAAGCTTCATCTTGAAGAACCAGCCGGCATCCATGGCGGCGGAGTTCACAAGCGCGGGCGTACCTTCAAGGTCATGGTTCACGGCCTTGATCTCGCCCGAGAGCGGGGCGTAAACCTCGCTCGCGGCTTTCACGGATTCGACCACTGCGGCTTCGTCGCCTTTCGAGTAAGTGGCGCCAACCTCCGGCAACTCCACAAACACCACATCCCCCAGCGCCTGCTGGGCATAATCGGTGATGCCGACGGTGGCGATGCCGTCCACATATTCGATCCACTCGTGATCTTCGGTAAATTTCAGCATGTCAGGTCCCCTATCGAAATAAGCTGAAGATATCAGGCAGTCTTGCGCTTGTAGCGCAGGGTAACGAACGGCAGGGCGGCGACCGTGGCCGGATGCGCCTTGCCGCGGATCATCAGGTTGAGCTTCGTGCCAACGGCCGAAAGCGCAGGCGGCACAAAGCCCATGGCAACCGGGCCACCCACCGTGGGGCCGAAGCCGCCGGAGGTGATCACACCGATCACGTTGCCTGCCTCGTCGGCAATCTCGGTGCCTTCACGGGCCGGCGCGCGGCCTTCGGGGCGGATACCGACCCGCACCTTGGCGGGGCCATCGGCCAGTTCCTTCAGGATACGCGACGCGCCCGCAAAATCACCTGCTTCCTTGCGCTTTTTACCCAGCGCGAAGGTGACGCCAGCCTCAACCGGGCTGACGCTTGCATCGAAATCATGGCCTGACAGGCAAAGGCCCGCCTCAAGGCGCAGGCTGTCGCGCGCGCCAAGGCCGATCAGTTCCACATCCGGGTGGCGAGTCAGACGCTCGGCGAGCGAAACAACCGCCTCCTCCGGCACCGAAATCTCGTAGCCGTCTTCGCCCGTGTAACCCGACCGGCTGATCCAGCAGACAACGCCTTCAAGCGTCACGGACGTTGCTTCCATGAAGCCGAGCTCGGCCACTTCCGGCGCGAACTGCGCGAGGACTGCTTCCGCCTTCGGGCCTTGCAGCGCGATCAGGGCCTTGTCTTCAAGGGGTTCAAGCGTGATCAGGTGGCCGAGCTTTTCCTCGACAATGTCGTAATCCTTGTCCTTGCAGCCGGCATTGACGACCACATACAGGGCACCATCGGGCTCATGCGTGCGGGTGACCATCAGGTCATCCTCGATCCCGCCTTCATCATTCAGGAGAAGCGTGTAACGCATCTTGCCAGGCTGCAGGGACTGGAGGGCACCGGGCATCAGCTTTTCAAGGGCGGCGGCCGGGTCGCTGCCATCGCGCGAGCGCACCATCGCCTGCCCCATGTGCGACACATCGAAAAGACCGGCCTTTTCCCGCGTGTGATTATGCTCCCCCATGATCCCCAGGGGATACTGGACGGGCATGTCATAGCCAGCAAAAGGCACCATCTTGGCGCCGCGCGCGACATGCAGATCATAAAGCGGGGTTTTATGGAGAGGGGTATCGGTCATTGGCGCAGGCACTCCGCAGGCGTGGGTTGACGCCGGGGTGAACCGGCCCAAAACCCCCTCTGTCATGGGACCTGAGAGATTTCGCCGTCCGCGCGGATCATCGCGCCAGACGGCTTACCCCGTCGGTGAGGCGATCAAGGTTGCCCTCGCCCGCCTGCTTTCCAGAGTTGTCCGCCGACCGTGCGGTCCTTCTGCCTGAGAGTTTCCGGGGTGGTTGCTCCTTCGGCGCCGGAATTTGGAGTCCGGTCTCTCCCGCACAGTCACCACGGGGAGCATTAGCCCGCCCCCGCAAGACCTGAATCAGTGGCCGCGATCATAGTGGCAGAGGGAAAAGAGTCAATCGGGGTTTGGGGCATGGGGCTGACAGCCACATGACGATCAATCACTGAAACCGCAGTCTCGTTTTCCACCCACATCAGTCCATTCAGCAACAACGAGAAAAACGCGCGACTTTCGGGCAGGTCTTTTTCTGCCAGCAGTGTCCGTCTGTCGAGAACATCCCAGATTATATGATCCGCCCGCAGGTCACGGGCGCGCCCCATGAAGTCCTCGCGCGGTGCAGCATCCCTCCCGGTCAGCCTTACCGTACCGTTCGGAGCGAAGTGCTGAACTGATGGAGTTGGTACGGTGCCGTCTCCCGTAAACCGGAGATAAGGCCGTTTCGACCAGCGAACTGAAGCAGGATCGATTGGCATATCCCGCAGGACAGGGTCCAGACGACCGAGAAGATCATGGATGGCATCCCCCGCGGCACGCGCCGATGCCTCATAGGACGCTGCAAGCGCCAGCAAATCCGGCCGCGCAAGCGGCTCGAACGCCGGGCGGGAGCGATTGAGCATTTGCGAGGGAAACCCGAAATGGCGGCGGCAGCGATCAGTCAGATACAGGGCATCTAAAAGATTTTCCCGGCCAATCCCGTTTTCCTGAAGATTGACAAGTTGGCTCTGCAAGGATTGCCGGGCCTCCGCTTTGAACGCGCTGCTGAACATTGCTTCGTGTTTTAAACGGCGCCCCATAAGCAGGCGGCTGACACGGGCTGCATATCCCTTGCGCCAGGGCAGCAATGCTGGCACCCCGCGCAGGGGTGGCGCGGGCCGATAAAAAGAACGGCCAACTTCGCCAAGACCACCGCGCACATGGACAATACCGGTCAGGCGACATGAACCGAGATCGGCCATCGAACCCAGATAATGACCTTGACCACAGAAAATGTTGCGGCGCTGCCCTTCAGCGGCATCCAGTTCCTCTCCCTGATGATTGCCCGGCCAAGCCATATGGTTCAGGCCCAAGAGTACGGCAATCATATCAGGAATGATTATGTCGGCTGGCGATCCTTCCGGTGATCGATTGATTGCCTGATGACGCAATCCCGCGTGGCGAGATGCCGCCAGCACAAGACGGCTATCAAGTCCGCCTGTCAGGTCATGCAGGATGGTTGCACCGTCAAATGCCCGCGAAAGCACAGCCATATCGGCAGAGAGAGATTCCGCCACTTCCCCAGCAGTCACATCGCGGGCGGCAAGGAACCGGCTGAGCCTGCCTGTGCGAACAACGTTCCAGGTATCCGCCAACATGTCAGCCTCAAGTCGGCAGTCAGCAGGGAAAAGTGACACTTCGCCGAAACCAGTATGCACCCCTGCCCCCATGCCAAGCGCAGCCTCAAATCCGGCGACACGGAACGTGCGGGTCAGCGACAACCCCATCCGCTTGAGCAGGGCCTCGATCATATACACATTGGTCGCTACCACCTGCACACCGCCGACGTTTGCCGTGAACAGGTTGTATTGGGAAAGAGGGTCAAGACTGACCTTGAGACGCCCCGAAACGAAGTCGATATCCGCAAGGGCAAATACCCCCGCTGCGGTGCCTTCCAATGTTACGGAATCAGCAGGTGCGGGCGTCGCGCCTACGGCCGCACTGTATGCACGCCCACCAGCGATTGCATGCCCATCGAAGAACTGGAAACGGCCACGATTCCGCGAAATAGAGGGCACTACAATAAGGAAGCTGCCGAGCCGCACTTCCTGAATCGCCCCGTCTACCGGGCTTAATCCGGGCCAGTCCGGCAATCTTCCCCACTCAGGAAACGCCTCACCCGCCCGGCGCGCTACCATGAAATCCATCGACCGCATCCCGAGCAATCAGACAACCTGAGCGACAGGTTCCCCTGAAGGGCGGATTTATGCAATCATGAAGTGCAAAAAATGATCTAGACCCCCGCCCAACGGCGGACGAGATTGTGGTAAATGCCGGTGAGCCGCACGGTTGTCGGGTCATCGAGGCCCTTCTCTGCGGCGAGGTCCTGCACGGACTGGTCGAGATCGAACAGCAGTTCCCGCTCGGCGCCGTCGCGCACCATGCTTTGCAGCCAGAAGAAGCTGCAAAGGCGCGTGCCTTTCGTCACCGGTTTCACATGATGGAGGCTGGTGGAGGGGTAAAGGACCATCGATCCCGCATCGAGCTTCACTTCCTGTGCGCCGTACTGCGTTTCGATCACCAGTTCGCCGCCTTCATATTCGTCCGCGCCCGCGAAGAAGATCGTAGCGGAAAGGTCGGTGCGCATCTTGATGGGCGTGCCGGGGATGCGGCGGATGGCATTATCCACATGCGTGCCGAAATTCTGACCGCCCGAATAGCGGTTGAAAAGCGGCGGGAAAATCTTGTCCGGCAGGGCGGCCGACAGGAACAGCGGGCTCTGAGATAGGGCCTCAAGGATCACCTCGCCCACCCGCACGGCGGCTTCGCTGCCTTCGCTTAGTTGCTCGTTCTTTTTGGCGCGTGCAGCCTGCGCGCCCGAGGTGGCGTTGCCGTCCACCCAGTCGCCGGCTTCGAGAAGGGCGCGGCAGGCTTTCACCTCGTCAGGGGTCAGGACATCGGGAATGCAGATCAGCATCGGCGGCCTCGTCTGGATAGCAATCCGCCGGGCAGAACCCGGCGGACAAGATGGTTCATTTGCCAGACTGCCCGGATCAGAAGTCGATGTCGAGCGTCACAGTGGCCGAGCGGCCCGGCGCGATATAGGTGAAGGGCGCGCTGCTGCGATACAGGCTGTCGTAATAGACCTTGTCGGTCAGGTTCTGCACATTCAGCGAGATTTCCACGCCTTCCTTCAGCTCGAAATGCGCGAAGGCATCGAAGCGCCAGTGCGAGGGCAGATAGGTGGTGCCGACATAAGTGGTGCCGCCGTAAATCTTGCTCGCATACACCGCCGTACCACCGAAGCTGAAGCGCTCGGTTGCCTGATATTTGGCAAGGAGCGTCGCGCTCGTTTCCGCCACGTTCGGCAGTTTGGAGCCGATTTCCACTTCGTTGTCCGACGCAAGGATTTCGGTATCGAGAAGGGTGACGCCGCCAAACAGGCTGAGCTTTTCGGTCACATTGCCCGAGAGGCCGATCTCGAAGCCGTCAACGCGCTGTTCGCCGTTGAGCGTGGTGACTTCCGACGAGCCCGAACCGGTGACCGAACGGCCAGCCGTTTTCTCGATACGGAAGAGCGCAGCGCTCACCAGGAAATGCTCGTCGAACACGGCCCATTTGGTGCCGATTTCGTAGTTCATGTTGCGTTCGGCATCGATGCTCTGGCTGCTGCCGGAAATGCCGCCATAGGCCGCACCGCCGCCGTCCACCTGCTCGCCCGGCGGGTTCGAGGACGAACCGATGGCGACATAGACGTTGCCGTTTTCGGCGGGCTTGTAGGTCACGCCGGCATGCCAGTTGAAGAAGTTGTCGTCGCTGCGAAGCTGCATGTCGCCGCCGCGCCCGCCAATGCTGGTGTAATCGATGCCGAAATCATCGAAACGCAGCCCGCCGAATACCTGCCACTGGTCATTCAGCTCGATCGTGTCGATCAGGAAGAAGGCCTTCGTGGAGATTTCGGATTCGGTGTAGGACGTGCCCGGAACGGCGAAAAGATCCCACGGCAGGTGCGGATCGGGGTTCCACAGATTCTGCGAAACCGAGGTGCTGGCCGGGGTCGGCGAACCGCCCGTGGACGGGTCTTCGGAATCGAGGAAGCCGTAGGGGTTGTTGTGGATTTTCTCTTTCGAGAATTCAAAGCCGCCCACAAAGGTGTGCTCGACGCCGCCGAAATCGGATTTCCAGGTCAGGTCCGTCTGGTTGACGAGATATTTGTTCGTCTGGTTCCGGTTCTTCGGGCTTGCCGATACGGTCCAGTTGGCCGGGTCTGGATCGGTGGTCACCGGGCGCTCGGGCGCCGAAACAACATAGCCGTTCCAGGTGTGGCCATAACGCAGGACGCTACGCAGCACCTTGCCGTCGCTCAGCTCAGCGCGGATCTGGCCGGTCACGATATCGATATTGTTCTTGTGGAAGTCGCGGTTCACAAGGCCATAGAAATTGTTGCGGTCCACCTTGAAGGGCTCGTTGTTCGCCACGTCATAGGGCACGCCCCAATCTGGCAGGCCGTCGGTTTCAAGGTGATAATAATCAAGGCCGAGCTCAACGGATTCGTTCATCTGGTAAGCGGCGGCTGCGGCCACGCCCCAGCGCTCGTTAAAGACCTCGTCACGACCGGCGGTTTCGCTGTCGTGATACATGCCGTTCACGCGCACAGCGAGCTTGTCACTGAGCTGGCGGTTCACATCGGCCGTCACGCGCTTGGTATCGTCGGTGCCGACAGTCACTTCCACATCGCCGAAATCCTGGGCTTGCGGGGCTTTGGAGATCATCGAGATGGCGCCGCCGGTGGTACCGCGTCCGCCGAAGGCCGAGCTCGGACCCTTGAAGATTTCGATCTGCTCAACGGCGAAGGTCTCGCGCGAGGTAACACCCGGATCGCGCACGCCATCGATATAAACATCGTTGCGGGCATCGAAGCCACGGATGAAGACGCGGTCACCGAAGGCGTTGCCGCCCTCTCCGGTGCCAAGCGTGACGCCCGGCTGGATGCGCATCAGATCACGGAAGGTGTTGGTGCCGGTGTCGTCGATCAGCTCTTTCGGCAGAACCGTGATCGATTTGGCCGCATCGAGGATCGATTGCGTCAGCTTCGAGGAAGCCGAACGGTCGATCTTGTAGGGCGCCATCGGGTCGGCATAGGGGTTGGAGCCGGCCTGACGGCCTTCGACCAGAACTTCCTCAATATCGTCATTCTTCGGGTTTTTCTTCGCGTCCGCTGTATCGGCGAAGGCGTGAGAGCTGACGAGAGCGGCCGAGAGAAGGCCAACCGTGCCGCGCGCGGCATGGCGCACTGCAACTTTCCTCAGTGAAAGAGGCTGCTTGTTACCGGACATTTCGATCCCTGCGATTTTGTTATGGGGATGTCGGTGCAATCGAAACTGAAACTCACTCTCATGAACCGACGAACGCCTTCTTATATGCGATCCATTCGCAGTTTCAATCGCAAAAGTGTCTTCTTGATACAATTGTGACAAAGACAAAGAAAAAGGCCCGCTCCAGATGGTGGGACGGGCCTTTTTCAGGATTGCGTCAGGGCAGAAACGCTCAGCTGCGTTCCATATTGTAAACCGCCTCGTCGGGGCTCAGCTGGAAGCCGACGATCACTTCATAATCGTAGCGGCGGGCCTGCTCGATCGAGGGCACCACATGACGGATCGTCTGGGCGCTCGAGGCCTTGCCGTCGGCATCAAAATTCAGGGTCACCGGGTAGGTCTGCTTGGTGATGATGCGGCTGTTGTCCTTGAGGACTGCCACGAAATAGGAAATATCCACCGTGCGGCTCGTGAGCGCAGGGCCGGCAGTGGCGCCGACCACGAAGCGGGTGGTGGCGACCACGGATCCGCTTTCCTTGTCGTCAGGCTCGTCGCAGTCCGTCACCACATTCATGATGGTGGCGGTGTAGGAAACATCCTGATCGGTGCGGCCGCTGCCGGCGAAGCGCGTTACCGTGCCGGCGTCACCAACCACGGCAATGGCGGAGCAGCGTGAAATCTTCACCTCGAGCGGGTTTCTGTTGCAGGCTGCAACCATCAGGCAAAGCCCGGCAAGGACAAGAGCACGCGCGATCATGTATTCCCTTTCGATCAATCTCATCGCCGCGGGAAGCAAAGCATCCCGAAGCGCCGCGATCATAGGGTGGCATTTAGGCAGGCGCAAGGCACCAATCGTTGCATCGCTCCGGGTGAGCGGATAGGCTCCGCCCCCATGATCCAGATCACCGATACCATAGGGCTTGATGAAGCCGAAATCAGCTTCACTTTCATCCGCGCCGGGGGGCCCGGCGGGCAGAATGTGAACAAGGTTTCAACGGCCGCCCAGCTCAGGTTCGATGCGCGCCATTCGCCGTCGCTGCCGCCCTATGTGCGGGCGCGGCTTGAAAAGCTGGCGGGCTCGAAACTGACAACGGCAGGCGAGATTGTCATCACCGCCAACCGCTTCCGCACGCAGGAGGCCAACCGCGAGGACGCGACAAACCGTTTGATCGAGATGATCAAGGCGGCGTCGATCAAACAGAAATACCGGGTCCCGACCAAAGCCTCGAAAGCGCAGAAGAAGAAGCGGCTCGAGGCCAAGGGACACCGGTCCGGCATCAAGGCGATGCGGCGCGGCCCGGCGCGGGAAGATTAACCCCCTCGCCTTATACCTGCCTATACCTGTCGCAACACCTTGCGCGCCGCCCGCTGCACATCGCCGGTCAGGGCCTCAAGGAGCCGGGCGCCGACGCGGGACGCCTGCCAGTAAAGCCGCACTTCCGTCACCTTGCCCGGCAGCAGTTCCACCAGCCGGCCAGACTTCACATAAGGCGCCGCCAGCATCTCGGGGTTCATACCCCAGGCGAGGCCGGCGAGTGTGAGATCGATGAAGGCCTGTGTGGACGGCACCCAGTGCCGCGGCGAGGCCAGATCAACCCCGCAATGGTCCCTCGCCCAGCGTGCCTGCAGATGGTCCATCCGGTCGTACCGCAGCACCGGGGCGCCCTTTAAGCTTGCCTCATCAACCACGCTCGGAAAATGCTTCGCGACATAAGCGGGGCTCGCTACCGCCAGATAGCGCAGCGCGCCAAGCGCAACGGTGCGGCAGCCCTGTACCGGTGTCGGATCGGCGGTCACCGCCGCCAGCACCTCGCCGGAGCGCAACCGCTCTGCAGTATGTCCCTCATCCTCCAGCACCAGATCGAACAGCGCACCGGTCTTTTCGGAAAAGCTCGTAAGCGCCGCCGGGAACCATGTGTTCAGGCTATCGGAATTGACCGCAATCCGGATGGTGGGGCGTTCCTCCGCCTGCTGCCCAAGGATCGACGGCAGTTCCCCCACCATCTCGCTTTCCATCAGGCGGACCTGCTCGACATGGGCGCAGAGCCGCGCACCCACTGCCGTGGCGCGGCAAGGCTGTTCCCGCACCACCAGTACGGTGCCAAGGCGCTCTTCGAGGAGCTTCAGGCGCTGCGAGATGGCGGACGGCGTTACGCCAAGGGCAGCCGCCGCCCGCTCGAAGCTGCCTTCACGCACAATGGCCGCAAGGGCGGAGAGGGACGCATAATCAAGCACATTAGCATTCCTTAATTCACATTATATAATTGAGATACACTAATATTCGGGCCAGCGCTACAACGGCGCCATGACCGAGATCCTTTCAACATTCGCCAATGGCTTTGCCATCACCGCCGCCCTCATCATGGCCATCGGGGCCCAGAATATGTTCGTGCTGCGACAAGGATTGCAGCGCGAGCATGTGGGGCCGATCGTCCTGTTCTGTGTGGTGTCCGACGGCCTCCTGATCAGTGCCGGTGTGGCCGGCATGGGAGCAGCGCTTGAGCTTGTCCCCGGCCTGTCGCTTTTCCTGTCGCTCGGCGGCGCTTGTTTCCTTGGCTGGTACGGGGCCGTGGCCTTCCGCCGGGCGGCAACGTCAAGCTCCATGCAGGTGGCAGGCGGCGCAGGTAAAACACTTGCCGCAGCCCTCGCCGGGGCCGCCGGTTTCACCTTCCTCAACCCCCATGTCTATCTCGATACGGTGCTGCTGATGGGGGCCGTTAGCTCGACCATCGCCGAACAGTTGCGGCCCGTATTTGTAGCCGGGGCCCTGACTGCCAGTATCATCTGGTTCACGGCACTTGGTTTCGGCGCGCGTTTTCTGTCGCCCCTCTTCGCCCGACCCGCCGCATGGAAAGTGCTTGATGCCCTTGTCGGCACCATGATGGTGGCAATGGCGGTCGGACTTCTTGTCCACGCCTTCGATCTGGCCTGAAGCCCCTCCTCAGGCCGGCTTGCCGAGCGCCTTGAAGCCTTCCCCGAACACGCGGGTCATGCGGTCGAGGATCGCTGCGAAATCGCCGGACCGGCACTGACCGCCCGACAGCACATCGATCCGCCCCGTTTGCGCCAGCGACAGGGAAATCGCCCCCGACATCAGGTGATAGAACCAGTAGATATCGGCTTCCTTCACATCCGGGCGCACTTCAGCCAATAGCTCCACAAGCCGCCGCACCACCGGATCGAATGGCGTGTGGGTCGTATCCACATCGCCGCCCATCGTGGTGCTGTTCAGCTTGGCGATCAGCGCGCCATAGTTCAGATAGCCGGGCTCGCCCGACATCATGAAACGGAAGGTCGGCTCCAGATAGGCCCGCACCACGCCCTCGGCCGTCATCTTGCCCGCATGCGCCGCCGCGTAGGCATCGAGCGATGTCTGCCGGGTTTCGTTCACAAGGCCGGCGCGGCGGGCGATCACGGCATCGAACAGCCCGGTCTTCGTGTTGAAATAATAATGCAGGAGCGACGTATCGGTCCCCGACGCGGAGGCGATCTCGCGCATCGTAACGCCGTCATAGCCGCGCCGTGCCAGCAGTTCCTCGGCAGCGTCCAGAATACGCTCCCGCGATTCCTCGCGCCGGTCCGCCTGCCGGCGCCGTACCGGTTGTTTCTTCGCGGTTGATACTGCCGCCATCCCTGTCCCCTCTTGTTGGCGCCACTTTGGCCTGCCCGCCCGATCATGACAAGTCCCAACTTAAATTTATTGATCGATCAATAAATAAATTGACACCAACCCGGTTTGGCGCAAGCCTGATGCTCGGCGCGTGGAGGGCGCCCGCCTCAGGACGCTACGTCCGGGCTGAAAACGGGAGGGTTTCATATGATCAGGGTTCAACGGACTCTGCCGGCGCGGCTTCTGCTCGCCGGCGCTTCGGCAGCGGCACTTGCTACCGGCATGCCGGCCATTGCACAGGATACAACGGGCGACGACGAGGCGCTCACCATCGATACCATCGTCGTTACGGCCCGGCGCCGCGACGAATCGATTGTCGAAGTGCCGATTGCCGTCAGCACTTTCGACGCCGACAAGCTGGACATGCGCGGGGCGCTGGATATCACCGCCCTGCAGCGCAACACGCCGAACCTGACACTGCAGGTTTCGCGCGGCACCAACTCCACGCTTACCGCCTTCATTCGCGGTGTGGGGCAGCAGGATCCCCTGTGGGGCTTCGAGCCCGGTGTCGGCCTTTATGTGGACGATGTTTATATCGCCCGCCCGCAAGGCGCGATCCTTGATATTTTCGATATTGAACGGATCGAGGTCCTGCGCGGCCCCCAGGGCACGCTTTACGGGCGCAACACCATCGGCGGTGCCGTTAAATACATCACCCGGCGGCTCGGGCAGGAGCCGAGCTTCAAGGTCCGCACCAATCTCGGCAATTACGAGCAACGCGATCTGGTGGCCTCGGGCTCGGTTCCCCTTGGCAACAAGGTGGCGCTCGGTGCGGCTGTCGGCTGGTATAACCGCGATGGCTACGGGACCAACCATTTCACGGGCGCGGAAACCAACAACAAGAAGTCTTTCGCCGCTCGTCTCACCCTTGAGGCAACGCCCAGCGAAAACCTGTTCTTCCGCCTGAGCGCGGACAGGACAGACGACGATTCGAATACCAACCACGGCCACCGCGAAGCGGCTGTTCCTGCCGACTGGGCGGTGCTGCCGGCAGTCCTGCCGGGCTACAGCCCTTCGGCTGAGCCGGTACCCGCCGGCGCCTTCCCGGTACAGGCCAACAAGTATGACACCTGGGCCGGCCTCGGTGATGAAGGCGAAGTGATCACGCAGGGTCTCTCGGGCCTTGTCGAGTGGACGCTGAGCGACAGCCTGACCTTCAAATCGATCACCGCTTACCGCGACGGTGTGACCCACGGCACCGGCATTGATTTCGACGGCACCCCTGCCCCGATCCTCGATATCAGTGCGGGCGGCACGGTTTATGACGACCACCAGTTTTCGGAAGAGCTGCAACTGGTGATCCAGCGCGACAGCTGGAGCGGCATTCTTGGCGCCTATTATCTCGATGCACTGGCGACCGGCCAGTATGACACCATCCTCGGCATCGGAGCGGCTGCGATCCCCGGCGTGCCGACACCGCACCTGACTCAAGGCACCAGCGGTGAGGTTGATACCAAGTCCATCGCCCTCTTTGGCGATTTCGACTTTGACATCGGCGAGCGCTGGAACCTGTCTCTCGGTGGCCGCTGGACGCGCGACAAGAAAGAAGGCACTGTCTTCAAGGCCAATTATCTGGGCCTTGGCTCGCCCATCTCGGGCGTCAATAGCAGCATCCTGATCCAGACGCTGACTGATTACACCCGCGAGCTGACCTTCGAGGAATTCACCCCGCGCGTCAGCCTGTCCTATGCGCTTGCCGATGATATGAATGTCTATGCCGCCTATAGCCGCGGTTTCAAATCGGGCGGCTTCGACATGCGGGGCGATGCCACCGCAACCCCGGCAACCCAGGAAGGCTATGAGCCCGAAACGGTCGATTCCTTCGAAATCGGCCTCAAGGGCAATGTGCTCGATGGCCGGCTCTCCTTTGCGGGCGCCATCTTCCACACCCTGTATGACGGCCAGCAGGTGACAAGCCAGCAGGTGAACCAGGCCGGCACGGGCGTGGTCAGCTTTGTCGACAACGTCGGTTCTTCCACCATCAACGGCGCGGAGCTTGAAGCAACGGCCTGGTTCTCGAACGCCTTCAGCGTCGATTTCGCACTTGGCTATGTGGATGCCGAGTTTGATGAATATCTGGCCTATGCCCCAAGCGGCGGCGGCTATGTGCAGGTGGACGTGGCAGACCAGCGCCAGTTCCAGAACACGCCTGAATGGAACGGCAACGTGGCGCTCAATTACATGATCGACATGGATACACGCGGCACGCTCGCACTGCGCGGGGCATTGTCGTTCCGCAGTTCGATCAACATGTTCGAAACGCCGGTGCCGGCCATCGACCAGCCGGCTTACGAGCTTCTGGACGCCAGCATTGTGTGGACGGCGGCAAACGAGAAGTGGCGGGTCGGCATCCATGGCCGCAACCTGACGAACGAACGCTACCGTACCGGTGCCTATAATTTCCCGGGCCTTGCCTTCGGGGATTCGATTATCGGCTTCTACGGTGCGCCGCGCACCATCTTTGCCTCGATCGAGTATCGCTACTGACCGGGGCATGGTGCCGCCGGGTCCCCCAGGAACCGGCGGCGCCACCAAGGATGGATGACACGATGAAAGACTTCTTCTGGCGCTCGCAGGACGGGCTCAATCTCCATGCTGCCGACTATAGGCCCGAAGGCCGCGAGAAAGGCCTGCCGATCATTTGCGTGCCGGGCCTCACCCGCAACGCCCGCGACTTCAGCGATTTCGCACCGTGGGCGGCGAGCCTTGGTCACCGCGTCCTCGCCGTTTCCCTGCGTGGCCGGGGGCAATCGGACCGCGACCCGAAGCCGCGCCGTTACCGGCCGGATACCTATGCCCGCGATATCGTCACGCTCATGGATACGCTGGGCCTTTCGCGTGCCATCCTCGTCGGCACCTCGCTTGGCGGGCTTGTCACGCTGGAACTGGCCCATATCGCCCCGCACCGGGTAGCGGCAGCTGTCCTGAATGATATCGGGCCGAGTGTCGACAAAAGCGGTATCGCCCGCATCGCATCCTACGCCGGCACGGCAGCCCCGGTGACCGACTGGCAAAGTGCCGCCGCACACTGCGAGCGTATCAATGGCGTCGCCTTCCCGGATTTCACGGAAGCCGACTGGCAGCGCCTCGCCCGCTGGACCTTCGCCGAAGGGCCGGAAGGTCAACCGGTGCTGGATTATGACCGCGCCATTTTCCGCCCCGCCCCGCGCTGGCTGATGCCGGTGATCGAATGGCACCTGTGGCGACGCTTCCGCAATCTCGCGGCGGACCGCCCCGTATTGGCGCTGCGCGGCGCGATATCGGATATCCTGTCGGCTGAGACGTTGGCCCGCATGGGTGCCACCGCACCCGGCGTGCAGACCGTGGAAGTACCCCGCGTCGGCCACGCCCCCACCCTTTCGGAACCCGCTGTCAAAACTGCGATGAAGGACTTCTTCGCCGCCCTGCCGCCCGCGTAGCGCTTGACCGCCAATCGCCCAAGGGATAGCAAGGGGCAACAGCATGTTCCGGAGCCCTGATCCCATGAGCGGACATCCGTCCATCCGTATCCTTCTCGCCTCGCCGCGCGGCTTCTGCGCTGGCGTGGACCGCGCGATCAAGATCGTCGAACTGGCGATCCAGAAGTTCGGCGCGCCCGTCTATGTGCGCCACGAAATCGTGCATAACCGCTATGTGGTCGAAGGCCTCGAGGCCCAGGGTGCCGTGTTCGTGGACGAGCTTCACGAAGTGCCCGAAGGTCTGCCGGTCGTCTTCTCCGCCCACGGCGTGCCGAAATCGGTGCCCGCCGAGGCCGAAAAGCGCGAGATGATCTATGTGGATGCCACCTGCCCGCTTGTCTCGAAGGTTCACCGCGAGGTGGAACGCCACGACGGGCTCGGCCGCCATATCCTGATGATTGGCCACGCCGGCCACCCGGAGGTGATCGGCACCATGGGCCAGGTCGCAGAAGGCTCGATGACGCTGATTGAAACGGTTGAAGACGTTGAAAAGCTTGAGGTCGCGGACCCTGCCAATCTCGCCTTCGTGACGCAAACCACGCTTTCGGTGGATGATACGGCGGATATCGTCGCCGCCCTGCAGGCCAAATATCCCGAGATCACCACGCCGAAGAAGGAAGATATCTGCTACGCCACCACCAACCGGCAGGTTGCCGTGAAGGAACTGGCGAAGGAGACCGACCGGCTGATCGTGATCGGTGCGCCAAACAGTTCCAACAGCCGCCGGCTGGTGGAAGTGAGCGAAAAGGCAGGCTGCCCGGCCCGCCTGATCCAGCGCGCGGCCGATCTTGACTGGGACTGGCTTGAGGGCGTCACCACCCTTGGCATCACGGCGGGCGCGAGCGCCCCTGAAGTGCTGGTTACCGAACTGATTGATGCCATCCGCACGCGCTATGACGCGAAGGTGGAACTGGTGACGACTGCCGAGGAAAGTGTCGTCTTCAAGGTGCCGCCGATCCTGAAGGATGTTGCCTGATGGCGGTCTATACGCAGGTCGACGACCAGACCCTTGCCGAATTCCTGAGCCAGTATGACGTGGGTGAGCCGACGAGCTTCAAGGGCATCGCCGAAGGCGTGGAAAACTCCAATTATCTTCTGGAGACCACCAAGGCCCGCTTCATCCTGACGCTCTATGAAAAGCGCGCCAACCCGGCGGATCTGCCCTATTTCCTCGCCCTGATGGAACATATCGCCAAGGCCGGCCTGCCCGCGCCCCTGCCGGTGCATGACAAGGCCGGCAATGCACTGAAAACCCTGAAGGGCCGCCCGGCGTGCCTCATCAGCTTCCTGACCGGCGTCAGCGTCAATGATACGGGGCCGGAGCAGTGCGCCGCCCTTGGTGCTGCGCTCGCCGGCATGCACAAGGCAACGGCGGATTTCGATCAGACCCGCCCGAATGACCTGTCGCTCGCCGGTTGGCACACGCTGGCGGACAAGATCGGTGACCGTGCCGACGAGATCGAACCGGGGCTCGCAGCCCTCATCCGCGAGGAACTGGCCTATCTGGATGCCCACTGGCCGGCCGAGGGCAGCCTGCCAGCTGGCACCATCCATGCCGACCTGTTCCCCGATAACGTGCTGATGCTGGGTGGCAAGGTCACGGGGCTGATCGACTTCTATTTCAGCTGCACCGATTTCCTCGCCTACGATATCGCCGTGTGCCTCAATAGCTGGTGCTTTGACGATGCCCACGCCTTCGCGCCCGTGCGCGCCAAGCGGCTGATGGAAAATTACGATATCCTCCGCCCGCTGACCGCCGCCGAGACAAAGGCCCTGCCGATCCTCGCCCGTGGCTCGGCACTGCGCTTCATGCTGACCCGCGCCTATGACTGGCTAAACCCGGTGCCCGGCGCCGTGGTCCGCCCCAAGGACCCGCGCGACTATCTGCTGCGCCTGAAGTTCCACCGCACCGTATCGGACGCCGCCCAGTATGTCGTCTGAACGCACGGTGGTGATCTATACCGACGGCGCCTGTTCCGGCAACCCCGGCCCCGGCGGCTGGGGCGCGGTGCTGGAATGGAACGGGCACGAGAAGGAACTATCGGGCGGTGCGTTCGAAACCACCAACAACCGGATGGAACTGACCGCCGCCATCGAGGCGCTGAATGCCCTCACCCGCCCCTGCAAGGTGATCCTGCACACCGACAGCACCTATGTGAAGGACGGCATCACCAAATGGATCCACGGCTGGCAGTCGCGCGGCTGGAAAACCGCCGACAAGAAGCCCGTGAAGAATGCCGACCTCTGGCAGGCGCTCCTCGATGCTGAAGCCCCCCACACGATCGAGTGGAAATGGGTAAAAGGCCACGCCGGCCACGACGGCAACGAACGCGCGGACGAACTCGCCCGCATGGGCATGGAGCCCTACAAACCATGATCCGCCATCTGGGTGCCGCCGACTATCGCGCGATGCCCTGGGCGAACGGGCGCGGCACCACGACCGAGCTTGCCCGCGAGAATCGCCCTGATGGCACCCTTTCCTGGCGCCTGTCGGTCGCGACCGTATCGGAAGACGGCCCCTTCTCGCCGCTGCCCGGGATCGACCGCACCTTGACGCTCATCTCCGGCGAAGGCTTCGACCTGCTGATCGATGGCACCCGCCACGCCCTTGCGCCCCTCTCCCCACTCGCCTTTTCAGGCGACGCAGCCGTGAGTGCGGTCGGCGTGAAAGGCCCGAGCCTCGATTTCAACGTGATGGTGGACCGCCGCGACTGGCAAGCAAGCGTAACCCTGATCACCTCGCCCCACCGCTTCACGGTGAAAGGCGGCGACCTCGCCTTCCTTTACATGCTTGATGCCAGCGCCGGCAGAGCCGCAGCGGGTGACCTGATCGTCGTTCAGGATGAGGATGCATATACCTTCACGGAAGGTGAGCGGGCGTTGTGGGCAACACTCAAGCCTAGGTGACCCGGCTCCCAAGAGGCGCCCAACAAAAGGGCGTATTGTTACTCTAGCGGCATTCCATAAAAGCGGCCTACTACATCACCGCCGAACATCGAGACCGGCTGATGGATGCCTTCAACTCCCGTTTCGGAAATTCGCCCACGGAGTTCATATCCCGCGTCACAAATATTTGCGGACAAATCGATAAGAATGGCAGCGCCAACAACTTCATATGCCGCCTCTCCCAAGAACACAGCGTCCCTCGCAGGATATTCGGAGAGAATTTTCAGTTTCCTAAACTCTCCGGAGGAACAGCTTTCTGCAGGTGCCGCGCTGAATTCCACAATCATGCTTCGTGTCAGCGATCCATCTCTTGAGGTCAGCAAGAGGCTCCAACGAGAGCCATACTTCATAGCTTGAGGAGTCGGCTCATTCATCCCTGATTGAAATTCATTCTTGCTGGCAGCGCTGCATGCTGCCAGCAAGAAACATAACAACGCATTTGATAGAAGTTTCATCACGGCTACCTGCAACGCGTTGCCTACATAAATCTACAGGGCAGAACCTCTCACGGCCCTATGAGTTGTTGTATGCAAAGCCTAGTCCTGCTTCTCAAACACACCGCCAAAATAGTCCCCGGCGTTCCACTGCGGGGCAGCGTCGCGGTTGGCGATTTCGTTGGCGATCAGCCAGTTGACGCGGGCGAATTTGGCGGCGGCGTCAAAGTGGATCGGCTGGTCCATCGTGTCCGACGGCTTGTGATAGATATTCTTCATGAAGGTGTCGGTGAGCGCTGCGCTGTCGGCGCCGTCCACGGCGGGGGATATCCCCACCTTCAGGGCCACTGCCGGCACGCCACGCTGCACGAAGCGGAACTGGTCGCTGCGGGTGAAGCGACCCTCGTTCGGCAGCGGATCGGGGCTGAGCGCGAGGCCCGCCTTGGCAACCGCGGCCTCGACAATCGGGCCGAGGTCCGACCGTTCACCACCCAGCGCATTCACATCGGCGAAATCGAACAGCAGTATCGGCATATCAAGGTTCACATTCGCCACCATCTGGTAACCGGCGGGCGGGAAATGCGCGAGATAATCGGAGCCCTGCAGGCCTTCTTCCTCGGCCGTGACCGCTGCAAACAGCACCGAACGGCGCGGCCTCAAGCCGCTTTCCTTCCACACACGAGCGACCTCGAGAAGCGTCGAGATACCGGCCGCGTTATCCAGCGCGCCGTTATAGACCTTGCGGCCTTCGCCCTCGTCTTCCTTCACGCCCTTATGGTCCAGATGCGCCGACATGACGACGACCTCATGGGCGAGCTCGGGGTCTGACCCTTCAAGGAGGCCGAGCACATTGGGGCTCGTCACCGGGTCCGACGCCTTGCTTTCCGCCTTGATGGCGAGATGCAGGCCGAGGTCAACCGGGGCCACCTTGTCCGTGCCCGCGTCCACGGCGGCGAGGATCGGGTCGAGGTCTACGCCAGCAGCCGCGAACAGGCGCTTCTGCATGGCGGGGGAGAGAAGCAGGCTCGGCAGGCCTTGCGCCTCACCGCTGCCTTCAGGGCGGACCCAATCGAAGCTCGGGTCGTTCACGAATTCCAGATAGCGATCATAGCCGAAGCGGGCGTTCTCGGCGGGTGTGCGGATCGTCACCATCGCCACCGCGCCGCGCTTCGCGAGTTCCTTGCCCTTCACGGCGTTGGAGCGCTGATAGGCACGCACCTCACTGTGGAAGCCCTTGGGCGCATCGGCGATCAGGACGACGATCTTGCCCTTCACATCCAGCCCTTCAAGGTCATCATGGCCAAGCGACGGGGCATGCACGCCGAAACCCGCAAACACCAGGTCCCCCGCCACATCCACCTTCGGGAAGGCTGAACTGCCGCGCATCTGATAGTCATCCGCGAAGGTCAGCGTCTCGGCCGTGCCGTTAGCGGTAAGGGTGACAGACGTGTTTTCGCGCACCAGCGACGCCTTCACGAACGGCACCTGCTGGAAATAGCTGCCACCATCGCCCACCGGCTTCAGCCCGGCGCGGGCATACGCCGCCGCCACATAGCGCGCTGCAAGCTCGTGCCCTTCGGACGCCACCTTGCGGCCCTCGAGCAAATCATCAGCCAGAAAGGCCATGTCGGCCTTGATGCGCCCGGCTTCGAACGCCGTTGCGGCCGGCTCCTGCACCTTGGCGGAGCAGGCAGAAAGTGTAAGCATGCAGCCGGACAAGGCCGCGATCAGGGTGTGTTTCTTCATCTCTTGTCCCAGGCCCTATTTCTTGTCCGCAAATGTGTCGCCAAAGAAGTCGCCTTCGTTCCATTCGGGCTTTTCTTTGCGGTTGGCGATCTCGTTGAGGATCAGCCAGTTGATGCGGGCGAATTTGGCCGCCGTATCGAAACGGATCGGCAGGTCCATCTGGTCCTTAGGCGTGTGGTAGGTGTTTTTCAGGAAGTCGACAAACACGTCCGCCCCCTTCACACCGTCCGCCGTGAGGCCGAAGCCGGTGGCCAGCATCACGGCTGGCACGCCCTGCTGCACGAACCGATAATGGTCGCTCCGGGTGAAGATGCCCTCTTCCGGCAGCGGGTCGGGGCTGAGCGTCACACCCGTCTTTGCAAGCGCATCGGCCGTGATCGGCCCAAGCGTGGAGCGATCGGCCCCGAAGGCGATCAGGTCGGCGAAATCATAGAGAAGCACCGGCATATCGAGGTTCACGTTGGCCACAAGCTCACCGACCGGCGGCGGGAAATGCGCCAGATATTCCGAACCCAGCAGCCCTTCTTCCTCGGCCACTACAGCCGCAAACAGGATCGAGCGGCGCGGCCGGATGCCGTTTGACATATAGGCGCGGGCGACCTCCAGCATCGTGGCGATGCCGGCGCTGTTATCAAGGGCACCGTTATAGATATGGTCCTCGCCCTCGGCGCTTTCCTTCATGCCTTCATGATCGAGATGGGCCGAGAGCACCACGACCTCGTTCTTCAGCTTCGGGTCGCTGCCTTCAATGAGCGCCAGCACATTGGGGCTTGAGACAGGGTCCAGAAGCTTGCTCATGCGGACAAGATCGACATGCGCCTTCAAGGGACCGGTCGGCATGTCATCCACGCCTTCGTCCGCCGCTTTCAGCACGGCGGCGATATCGATGCCGCTGCCCGCGAACATGCGGTTGGCAACGTCCGACGAGACAAGAGCGGACACCACCGCCGTCTTCGCGTCCTCGGCGCTGCCGATCCAGTCGAACGACTTTTCCATGAAGGCGCTTTTCAGCTTGTCGAACGTGCGGCGCTCTTCCTCCTGCGGGGTGCGGATGAAGATCACGCCGGTGGCGCCGCGCGCCTGCAGATTCTTCCATTTGGACCTGCCGGAGCCGAGATGCGCACGGATCTCGCTATTCAGGCCCTTGGGCGCGCCCGAGACCACAACAGCGATCTTGCCATTCAGGTCCAGCCCTTCGAGGTCATCCCAGCCGGCTTCGGGCGAATAGACGCCATAACCGACGAAAACAACATCGCCCGCAGCTGTCATCGACGGCAGCTTCACCTCGCCCGCCATCAGATAATCGGTGCCGAAGGCCAGCGTCTCGGCCTTGCCGTCCAACGTCAGCGTCAGCGAGGAAGCTTCGTCATCGATCGTGGCACTGCGGAACGGCACCTGCTGGAAATAGGTACCATCAGCGGCTGCGGGTTTCAGGCCGATCAGCTCGAACTGGGTTTTCACATAATTGGCCGCAAGCGCATAACCGCGCGTGCCGGTGCGGCGGCCTTCCATCAGGTCGTCCGACAGGAAGGCCATGTCGGCCTTGATACGATCCTGGCTGAAAAGGGGCTCGTGGCTCGCCTTCTTCGCATCCCCCGTGGTGGCGCAGGCTGACAGGAGCATCGCCCCGCCCATCAGCGCCATCATTGCCATTCTTGTTTTCATTTTGCGGTTTCCCCCGTCTTCATTCTGAAACGAAATATTGGACCGTAACGCGCCTGTGTGCCACGTCAATTGGTCAAAAGTTGCCTGAAATCAGTCGTGCCGCAGGGCTTCGACAACGGCCCAGAGCCTGTCCTGCCCCCAAAGCGTGGTGCCGCCGACCCGGAAGGTGGGCACACCCCAGCTGCCGGCATGCAGCATGTCCTGCCGGTTGCGCTCGGCTTTTATCCGCCAGTCGGCATCAACCTCAATCCGGGCGAGGCGCGCAGGCAGGCCTGCAGCCTCGAGGATATAGGCCATGCCCTTTTCGGAATTTCCGTCCACGCCTTCGGACCAGACTGCTGTCATGAAGGAGCGGAAAAAGGCCATGTCGCTGCCGTCATCCGGAAGCGACATACCGATGCCAAGCGCGCGTTCAGCGGCCGCGCCAACAGGATCGACAATCGCGCCGAACGGGATACCCAGAAGCCGCGCCTCGCGCGCCGCATCGAACACGATATAGCGCCGCTTGGCCGCCGGTACGGGCAGGCCACGCATCACCATCGGCAGCACGGGCCGCAGGCGCAGGGCGACCCCGGCAGCTTCCACGAGCTTCGCAGCCTGCTCCATCGCGAGGTAGCTGTAAGGGCTGCGGACCGAGAAGAAGAATTCCACCGTGCGACCGGTGATCGAACGATCAAGGTTTGACAGCGCATATTGCCACAGCCGGGTCAGCTCGAAATGGGTTTCCCCGTCGCCGAGTCCGAGCGCATTCAGGCGGCGTTCCAGATGATCAAGCCGGTCGAGGCCCGGATAGAACTCCCCACCATAATAGATCGTTCCGCTGGCGTAATGACCAAGCCAGCGGAGCAGCTTCTGATTTTCCTCAAGCCTCTGCTCGCCCATGTCGGCGCCCGCACAGAGCTTGCGGATTGCCGTCACATCCTGCCGCCAGACGGCAGCCCCCAATTCTTCGGCAAGTCCGAAGAAATCGGGATGGTCTTCGTTCGCGGCGAGGAAGCGACTGGCCATGCCGATCGCCAGCCGGTCCGGCACCAAAGCCGTATGCGGGAAACCTAGGCCATAGAGCCGGGCGAGCCGCGCCGAATCGAGAATCGAATAAGCCTCGAATCGTGCCGGATCGGGATACATGGCGGCAGGCAGGCGTTCCACCACGCGCGGACGGATCGTGACGTCGAACCGCTCCTTCAGCTCGGGCAGCACCTGTACCATCAGCTGGCTATAGGGATCGTCCACCCGGTGGAAATAGGTCAGTTCGTGGCCCTGGCGCCTGACACGACGGGCGATTTCCGTACCCGCGCGCTGGAGATTGAGCCGCGCCTTGCTGGTGATCCAGCTCGCGGCGCTGGCCTTGACGAAACTCTCGAAACTCATCGCGAGGCATCGCCTCCCGGCAGCTTGGTGTCGCTGCGATCATCAACGGCGTCGATCCCGACCGTGCTTTCAAGCGGCGCGACGATCAGCACGGTGCCATCCACCGCCACCACGCGCACCGGCGTGCCGATGGCAGCGTCCGGCCCTTCGGCAAGCCAGCGGCTGTCGCCCACCTGCACATGGCCACGACCGTTGGCGATCGTCTCTACCACGACATAGACCTTGCCGACATGCCCCTGACCGCGGCGGTTGACGCTCGTCACAGTCGAGGATGTGTCGCGGCTGTAGATATAGCGGCTGGCGATATAGATCGAGGCACCGGCGAGGATGGCGAACACCACGCCCTGCCCTTCAAGCCCGCTGCCCGGCCACACGAAGGCGACGGCACCGGTGATGAGGCCTGCAACCCCGATCCACAGGAGATAGACCCCGGGCAACACCATTTCGCCCGCGAGGAGCAGAAGCCCCGCGCCCCACCACAGCCAATGGGCATTGACCACGAGCCAGCCGGTTTCCTGTTCCATCGGTTATCCTCTCGCTTTATCGGCTCAAGCGTTGCTGTCGGGCACACTGGTGCGCGCGGCGCGGTTGCGGGCCGGTTTGCCCGTATCTTCCAGAAGTTCCTTGATACCGCCAATGGCGCCGATCACGCTGGCAGCTTCCATCGGCATGAAGACGAGCTTCTCGTTCGGCGAGCGGGCAAAGGATTCGAGCGCCGACACATATTTCTGGGCCACGAAATAATTGATCGCCTGCGCGTCGCCCTTGGCGATGGCGTCCGACACCATCTGCGTTGCCTTGGCCTCGGCCTCGGCTTCACGTTCGCGGGCTTCGGCGTCCTTGAAGGCAGCTTCGCGGCGGCCTTCCGCTTGCAGGATGGCAGCGCGTTTTTCACCTTCGGCCTTCAGGATTTCAGCCTCGCGCTGGCCTTCAGCAGTCAGGATCGCCGCACGCTTGTCGCGCTCGGCCTTCATCTGGCGCGCCATCGAATCAACAATGTCGCGGGGCGGCGTGATGTCCTTGATCTCGATCCGCGTGATCTTCACGCCCCACGGGCGAGTGGCATCGTCCACCACACTCATCAGGCGACTGTTGATCTCGTCGCGTTTCGAGAGGAGCTCGTCGAGGTCCAGTGAGCCCATCACTGTCCGGATATTGGTCATGGTGAGGTTGAGGATGGCAAGCGTGAGGTTCGATACCTCGTAGGACGCCTGTGCTGCATCCATCACCTGATAGAAAACGACCCCGTCGGCTTCGACCATCGCGTTGTCGCGGGTGATGACTTCCTGGCTGACGATATCCAGCACCTGTTCCATCACATTGACCTTGCGGCCGACCCGATCGATGAGCGGGAAGATGAAATGCAGGCCCGGCTGCAGCGTCTGGGTATAACGGCCAAGGCGTTCGACCGTATATTCAAAGCCCTGACGCACCGTCACGACGCCCGAAAAGACGAGAACAATGGCGAAAAACGCCAGAAGAGCAACGATGATGCCCGGCAGATCCATTTCCATGCGACTGTCCCCCGATTTTGCCCGATAGACTGACTGTGCCCTCTCGTTATGGGCGATGCAAGGCTCATGAAAAAGGGCGGCCAAAGCCGCCCGTTTCCGGTAACGCGAGAACGGTGCTCAGAGCTGGCCGAGCATGTGATCGGCACTCGACACCTGAAAGGCGCCCGGCTCTTCCACATTGAGCACGGTGACCTTGCCGTTATCGACAATCATCGAGAAACGCTTGGAGCGTTTGCCCATACCGAAGCCGGTGCCGTCCATCTCAAGGCCAAGCGCACGGGCGAAATCGCCGTTACCGTCCGCGAGCATCGTGACCTTGCCATCCGCCGTATTGGCCTTGCCCCATGCATTCATCACGAACACGTCGTTCACCGCCACGCAGGCGATCTCGTCAATGCCTTTTGCCTTGATCTCGGCCGCCTTGTCGATGAAGCCCGGCAGGTGCTTGGCCGAGCAGGTCGGCGTGAAGGCGCCGGGCACCGAGAACAGCGCCACTTTGCGGCCCTTGAAAAATTCTTCGGTCATCACCGGGCCGGGGCCATCGGCGGTCATGGTGGTGAGCTTGACAGCGGGAATCGTATCGCCAACGGCAATGGTCATGATGTCTCTCCTTGACTGACCTGAATGTTCGGACTGCGAGACTAACCCTTTCGGGAAATTTGGCAATCGCTATCCGGGCCCTCCCGGTATGCGATCAGGGAATAGCGATGCTGCGGTCGATGGCGTGGCCCCGACCGTCAGTGAAGGTCAGCCTCACCGTCTGCCCCTTGAGGCTGAGGCCGGCTTTCTCGCCCGCGCGGGTCAGGGCGGTTGGCACCACGAAACGGGCCGCCATCCCCCCTTCCATCAGGCGGCGCTCAGCCACCCCAAACTGGATGGCTTCGTCACCTTCCACGAGAAGATCAGCCGCATCAAGGGCATCAGCCCCGCGGACGGTAACGATCAGGCGTTCATGGCCGACCTGCCCGGTTGCTTGCACCTTTGATATCTCGAGACCCGCGCCACCATCGCCGTCCCTGTCCGGCACCGCCTTCAGGGCCGCTTCCATGCGGATCGCAGTCGCGCCGCCTTCGGTTGCTGGCAGGCTATAGCTGCCGTCATAGGGAATGCAGATATCCTTGCAGACCATGAACCCGACCGAAACCGCATCGCCCGCCGCAGCGTCCGCCTTGAAGGGCAGGATCAGGCGGCCGTCATAACCATAGGTGACAAGGCCGAAAAGCTCGAACCGGTGCGGCAGCGGATAAAGCGGCTCCACAGGATTGCCATCCACGGCAACGGTAACTGGCAGCCCCGCCTCCCCTGGCGAGCGCCAGTAGGTTTTCCAGCCCGGCGCCATTTCGGCTTCCCATCCATAAACGGTTTCACCCTTCACATCCGCCGCGACGATACGGGTGCGGACATGGGAATCGTGTGCAAGCCAACCGCTAGCATCCTGCGCGCCCGCAGGTGTCGCACCCATCGTTCCGGCGAAGCACACCGCCATCAGCACAGCCAGCTTTTTCAATGCACACCACTCCTTGCAAAACATCGCGGGCAACGCCCGTTCGCGCCCTGTTTACCTTCAAGCCCGCCTCGCATCCAGCCAAACTGCATCACATTGGCGTCACCCCGAAGATGCCTGAGCCATTTGCCTCGCCCCTGAAAGCGGGTTAAGCTTGGCGCATCTTTGGAAAGGATTCCGATGACTGCCTCCCTCTCGCTCAGCGGCCAACTGCTGCTTGCCATGCCGGGCATGACCGACCCGCGTTTCGACCGCAGCGTGATCTATATCTGCACGCACGATTCTGCCGGTGCGATGGGGCTGATCATCAATCAGCCGATTGACTTCCTGACCTTCGAGGGCCTTCTGGACCAGCTTGAAATAACGGCAGCGCCCGAAGTGCCCGAAGTGCCCATCCATTGCGGCGGGCCCGTGGAGCCGGGCCGCGGGTTCGTGCTGCATTCGGCGGACTTCGTTCAAGACAGCACCCTTATTGTCAGCGAGACACTGGCGCTGACCGCCACCGTTGACGTGCTGAAAGCCATTGCGGGCGGCACGGGCCCGCGCAATCACCTGCTGGCCCTTGGCTATGCGGGCTGGGGCGCTGGCCAGCTTGAAAGCGAAATCACCCAGAATGCGTGGCTCACCGCCGAAGCGGACGAGGAAATCATCTTCCATACGGATGTGGACCAGAAATGGCCGCGCACCATGGCCATGCTCGGGATCGATATCTCGATGCTGTCGAGCCTCGCTGGCCACGCCTGAGCAGGCACCCTGTCAGTCAGCCCCTTGCCCCGCCAGCCGTTTCTGCGGCATGCGCCCGATGGAAATACCCTGACGGCGCACCATATGGCGAATATCGGCGGGCATTGCCTCGTGGTCGAAGGGTTGACCGACCCGCACCTCGAAAATTTCGTCGATCGCGATCTCGATCTTGCCCCATAGATTGGTGAAATCCCGGTTGCGGTTCTCAAGCGGCTTCCAGACCTGAACGAAAACGCAGCTTCCGGGGCGTTCGGACGATTTGTCATCGAGAAACGGCAGGCCGACGCAGGAGAAGGGCAAGCCCGGATGAATGGCGCTCGAAAGGCTACCTTTCAGATAAAGCCCGGTCTGGTGGGCCATCGCCTGCTTGATGAAGGCCACTGCAACTTCTGCCGTGCGCGTGGTGCTCGAAAATTCCGCCATCCGACGGCCCCGAATGCCACAGCCAAGCTCGGCCTCAAGGCCGCTGCCACCCAGCCG
Source organism: Pseudokordiimonas caeni (assembly GCF_026719705.1). Taxonomy (GTDB): domain Bacteria; phylum Pseudomonadota; class Alphaproteobacteria; order Sphingomonadales; family Kordiimonadaceae; genus Gimibacter; species Gimibacter caeni. The sequence goes on from NZ_JAPPRR010000004.1 coordinate 123,828, forward strand.
AAAGCGCAGGTCGCCCTGATCGTCGGTTTCCAGGATCGTGATCCACGGCAGCATGGAGGCAATGGCACGCAATTCAAGCCGCGACAGGCGGGCCATCCCGCCGTCCTCGGCAATAGCGTTCCATAACGCCAAAAAGCGTTCTTGCGTTTCCTGCACCCGATGACCCCCTGATCAATCGGCGCGGAGTGTATCAGTATGGGACACTAACGCCAAGCAAGAATCAGTATGAATTACAACGCCTCAGTGAATCTATTGGCAAGACGGTCGGGCCGATTGGCACTAATACTGCATTTTTTCGATGATGCTGTCGCCGATTACAGCCATGGCGGGAGTTTTTTCTTCAGCAATACGACGAGCGACCGCCTGCACCGCCTCCTGCGTTACCGCATCGATGTCACCCAGAATCTCGTCCACCGGGATGATCCTATCAAAAAGCAGGATTTGGCGGGCAAGCTGTTCCATCCGCGACGTGGTCGCCTCCATCCCCATCACGAGCCCGGCCTTGAGCTGTGCACGGGCAACGTTCAGTTCGGTTTCCGGCAGGTCAGTGGCGAGCTTTTCGATCTCGCCGCGAATGACCGGCAACAGTTCTTCCGCCATCTCGGGGCCAGTGCCCGCATAGATACCGAACATGCCGGTATCGGCGTGGCTCGAGGCAAAGGAATAGACCGAATAGACAAGCCCGCGCTTCTCCCGCACTTCCTGAAAGAGCCGGGATGACATGCCGCCGCCGAGTACAGTCGAGTATAGCTGCATCGGATAATAGTCGTCGTCATGGAACGAAGGCCCACCCCAACCAAGGGTCAGGTGGACCTGCTCCAGGTCCCGGACGTCAAGATGTTTGCCGCCGACGAAATGCGCTTTCTGATCGGTGCGCGCCTCTCCCGCCTTCACATGGCCGAAAGCGGCCTCGACAGCCTGCACAAACTCGTCATGATCGATGCTGCCAACGGCAGAGACAACCATGTTGCGCCCCACATAGTGGCGGTCGATATGGCCGATCAGGCTTTCACGCGTGAAGCTGCGGACCGTTTCTTCCGTGCCGAGGATGCTACGCCCCAACGGCTGCGCCTTGAAGCAGGCCTCCTGCAGATAATCGAACACGATATCGTCCGGCGTATCGTTCGCCTGGCCAATTTCCTGAACGATGACTTCCTGCTCGCGGGTCAGCTCCGCCGGGTCCAGCTCGCTATGGAGGAGGATATCCGAAAGAAGATCAAGTGCCAGTGGCAGGTCGTCCCGCATCACGCGGGCATAGAAGGTGGTCTGCTCACGGCTCGTATAGGCGTTCAGGTGGCCACCCACGGCCTCGATCTCGAACGCGATATCGCGCGCACTGCGGCGCTTCGTGCCCTTGAACACCATATGCTCAAGGCAGTGGGTGATACCATTCAGCGCTTCCGCCTCGTGGCGCGCGCCGACATCCACCCAGACACCGACGGCAACCGACTGCAGCGTGCGGCGGGTTTCGCTGACGACACGGATTCCGTTCGGCAGGCGCGTCAGGCGTGCGGTCAAGAGCGACCTCCGGTCCGCATCAGGGCCTTCAGGGCGTCAAGATCATTCGGCAGCGTCTGGTAACGCTCTTCGCGGTCCAGAAGATCGGCAAGGTGCGCCGGCAGCACGGGATCGACGCCAACAGCCGCCTTCACGGCCGCCCCGAACTTGGCCGGATGCGCTGTCGACAGGGTCACGCGCGGTGTGCCGGTTGCGGGCAGGCAAACCTCGGCCGCACGGATACCGACCGCCGTGTGGGGATCGGCAACATAACCGGACGCCTTGTAAACCGCCTGCATCGTTGCGCTCGTTTCCTTGTCGTCAACGCGGGCCGCCGAGAAAAGATCCTTCAGGGCTGCATATTCTGCAGGCGCAAAGCTGAAGGACCGGTTGGCGGCGAACGTATCCATATAGGTGCGCACAGCCGCACCGTCGCGGCCCGCAAGATCAAACATCAGGCGTTCGAAGTTCGAGCTGATCTGGATATCCATCGACGGCGATATCGTCGCATGCACGTCCCCCATGGCATAGGAGCCGGTCTTGAGCGTGCGGGCGAGGATGTCGTTCGCGTTCGTCGCGATCACCAGCCGCTCGATCGGCAGGCCCATGCCACGAGCGATATAGCCTGCGAAAATGTCGCCAAAATTGCCGGTCGGCACGCTGAAGGAAACGGCCCGCTCAGGGGCGCCGAGCGACACGGCAGCGGTGAAATAATAAACGATCTGGGCCATCACGCGTGCCCAGTTGATCGAGTTGACCGCACCAAGCGACACTTCATCGCGGAAGGCATGATCGTTGAAGGCAGCTTTCACAAGCGCCTGACAATCATCGAATGTGCCTTCAACGGCGATATTAACCACATTGGGCGCGAGGATCGTCGTCATCTGGCGGCGCTGCACTTCAGACACACGGCCTTTGGGGTGCAACATGAAGATCGAGACATTCTCGCAGGCCCGCACGGCTTCAATGGCGGCCGATCCGGTATCGCCCGAAGTGGCACCAAGGATGGTCAGGCGCTTGCCCTGCCGCGCTGTGAAATGATCGAAGAAGCGACCGAGAAGCTGCAGCGCGAAATCCTTGAAGGCGAGCGTGGGACCGTGGAACAGCTCGAGGAGCCAGTCGTTCGCACCGATCTGGTTGAGGGGGGCGGTTGCCGCATGGCGGAAAGCATCGCCGTATGTCTCATCCAGCATCGCCATCAGTTCAGCGTCCGTCAGGCTGCCTTCCACGAAGGGGCGGACCACCCGGAACGCCGCTTCCGCATAAGGCAGGCCGCGCAGGGCACGAATCTCGTCGAAGGACATTTTCGGCAGGCTTGCCGGCACATAGAGGCCGCCATCACGGGCGAGGCCGGTCAGCGTGACCTCTTCGAAGGACAGGGTATCGGCAAGGCCGCGGGTCGATACATATTTCATGCCTGGACGCTTCCAACTATCGGCTGTTCAAACGGGGGAGAGTCTTAGGGGCTCAGGCGCGGGAACGCAAGCAATGTCCACTTTTCCTGTGGCTTAGCTTTTCCGTGCCCGGCGCAGGCCATAAGCCACATAAACGCCGACAAGGGTGAGGGCGAGCCCGAACCATGTCATCGCATATTCGAAATGATTGTTGGGGATATCCACCCGCGCCTGCCCGGCTTCCGGCAAGAGGTCCTCCTGCCACGGGTCCGCGATCACCCGGAAATGATAATATTCCTTGGTGCGCAGGCCGAAAACAGCCGCCATCTCGTGTACGTCGGCTGTGTAAAAAATGCGCTTTTCGGGTTCGTTTTCGGGCGACATGAAGCCCGGCACCGCGCTGGTGCGGAAAACGCCACTTAGGGTCATCTCCTGCCCGCGCGGCAGCGGCACATCAAGCTTGTCCATCGGCACCCAGCCGAAATTGACCAGGACAGCCATGCCGAAGCGCGTCTTGACCGGCAGATACAGGTGATAGCCGCCCTTGCCCGCCTGGTTCGTGGCAAACACGGGCAATGGGTCAGCATCGGCGACAGTGCCTTCAAGGCTGACCCGGCGCCAGTCAAGCATGGTCGGATCATCCACATGCACCGGCAGCGGCATCGGATCGGTCGTCAGCCCTACATGGATGCGGTTGAGGATCGCGCGCTTTTCAGGGATGCGCCCGACCTGCCAGCTGCCGAGACCGATAAGGATCGCAAGGGCAACAAGCGTGGCAACCGTGAGCCCGGCGCCCGGACGGAAACGGCGTTCACTGGTCATCGTGCAGACGGCCTTCGTGGGCATCGTGCCGGACCTGCAGGGCAAAAAGGATGCCCTTGAAGACCCTGAGCATCCAGAGCCCGAGGCCGGACACAAACACCGGCCACAGAATGATATGCACCCACGTGGGCGGCGCGATTTTCACTTCCACGATGATCGCCGCAATGGTGACGATGGCACCAAGGATCAGGATCACGAAAACGGCCGGGCCGTCGCCGGGATCGGCGGAGGAAAGGTCACGCCCGCAATCAGCGCAGTGCTCGTTCAGTGCCAGCGAATAGAGGCTCGGGAAAAGCGCACCTTTGCCGCAATAGGGGCAACGGCAGCCAAGGCCTGCCTTAAAAGGCGACACCGGCCCGGGCTTGCCGCCCGGACCGGTGTGCATCATATCGTTTTGACTTTCGTCAGCCATCAGTGCGGCGTGCCGCCATAGACGACATAGACGAAGATAAAGAGGAACAGCCACACCACGTCCACAAAGTGCCAGTACCAGGCAGCTGCCTCGAAGCCGAAGTGATGATCCGGCTTGAAGTGACCGCGGTAGGCGCGGCCAAGGCAGACGGCAAGGAAGATGGTGCCGACAAGCACGTGAAAACCGTGGAAGCCCGTCGCCATGAAGAAGGTGGCGCCATAGATGTTGCCCGAGAATGCGAAGGCCGCATGGGCATATTCATAGACCTGCACGCAGCTGAAAAGCGCGCCGAGGAGAACGGTGCACCACAGGCCTTTTTTCAGGCCTTCACGGTCGCCGTGCAGGATCGCATGGTGCGCCCATGTCACGGTCGTGCCCGAGAGCAGCAGGATCAGGGTGTTCATGAACGGCAGGTGCCACGGGTCGAAGGTCTCGACGCCGGCCGGCGGCCATGCCGCATCGGTGCTGATCACGTCCCAGAAGGTGCCCATGTCAGAGATATGGTGCAGCGGGTACATGGCCGCGCCGAAGAAGGCCCAGAACCATGCCACGAAGAACATCACTTCCGAGGCGATGAAAAGGATCATGCCGTAGCGCAGGCCGATGCGGACCACGGGCTTGTGGTCGCCGCGTTCGGCTTCCTTCACCACGTCTTTCCACCAGGCGAACATGCTGTAGATCGTGCCAAGGAGGCCCGCACCAAAGAACCAGTGGCCGAACGACGCGCCCTGCGCACCAAAAAGGGTGGCTTCCGGCTTCATGCTGAAGACGGCACCAACCATCATGAACAGAACAGCCAACGAGGCCACAGCCGGCCACGGGCTGGGGTCTACCAGATGGTAGTCGTGATGAACATCGCCCGCCATAAAGTCTCTCCTTGAATAGCACCGGCCGGGGCCGGCTTTTCCATACCCTATACTGACCTCAACGCCCGCTGGCTACTTCCTTTTCGTCCTTGACGAAAAAGGTGTAGGACAGGGTCACTTCGGTCACTTCTTCCACACTTCGATCCTCGACCATTGCGGGATCGATGAAATAAACAACGGGCATCATCACCCGTTCGCCCGGCTGCAAGGTCTGCTCGGTGAAGCAGAAGCAGTCGATCTTGGCGAAATAGCCGCCAACCTTCAAAGGCGCCACATTATAGGTCGCCGTACCGGTGATCGCCCGGTCTGTCGGGTTGTAGGCTTCGTAATAGGCCAGCGCCTGCTCGCCCAGACGCACGGTCTGGTCATGCTGCGCGGGTTTGAACTGCCACGGCATGTCGCCGTTGAGGCTGGCGTTGAAGCGCACGCGCATGGTGCGGTCCAGCACTTCGCCGGTCACGCCTTCAGCGCGCGAGGTGGTGCCGCCATAACCGGTCACCTGGCAGAAAAGCTTGTAAAGCGGCACGGCGGCATAGGATGCGCCGACCATGCCGAGCGCCACAACACCGACAATTATACCGACCCGGTTGTTACGGCTGATCGATTTGTCAACAGGTGTAGTCACGGGCTCAGAACCTCGATCTTGAAGAAGCTGACAACGCCGATGAAGATGACGAGAGCCGCGAGTGCAAGGCCAACGGCGCGGTTACGCTTCTTCATGCGGGCGTGCATTTCCGAATAGTCGTCCATCAGGCAAACATCCTCGATACGATCTTCTCGCCGGCCAAGACCGCGAAAATGGTGAAGAGATACAGGATCGAGAAGGCGAAAAGCTTGCGGTCCGCCTTTTCGATCTTGCGCCAGACCTGCACGGCAAGCGCCACAAGCACCAGGCCGAGGAGGATCGAAACGGCGCCATAAACAGCACCGGCAAAGCCCATGCCCCACGGCACCACGGCAATCCCGGCTGTCAGCACGGCATAAAGAAGGATCTGGCGGCGGGTTTCGTCCTCGCCGGCCACCAGCGGCAGCATCGGCACGCCGACGCGCGCATAGTCCTTCGAAATGAACAGCGACAGCGCCCAGAAGTGTGCGGGCGTCCACAGGAAAATGATCCCGAACAGCACGAGCGATTCGAGGCTGACCGTATCTGTCGCCGCCGCCCAGCCGATCACCGGCGGGAAGGCGCCGGCAGCCCCGCCGATCACTATATTCTGCGGCGTGCGGCGCTTCAGCCACATCGTGTAAACGACGACATAGAAGAAGATGGTCAGCGCCAGCAGCACGGCAGACGTGATGTTGACGGCAAGGCCAAGCAGCACCACGGACGCCACCGATAGCACCATGCCGAAGCCAAGCGCGGTTTCAGGCCCCATGCGGCCGGCCGGGATCGGGCGGCCTGCAGTGCGGTCCATGATCGCGTCGATATCGGCGTCGTACCACATATTGAGCGCACCCGAGGCACCGGCCCCGATGGCGATCAGGAGGATCGCCGTGGCGGCCAACACAGGGTTCATGGTGCCGGGTGCCGCAATCAGGCCGACAAAGGCCGTGAAAATGACAAGCGACATCACCCGCGGCTTCAGAAGCGCGAAGAAATCATGCGCTTCGGCCTCCCGCGCGCCGGTTTCACCGGTTGCGGAAGGCCGATCGGCTTGTTTCAAGGCTGTCGTACTCTCAGCCAATTGCAGTTCCTTCAAACGAACCGTGCAGTCTTACTTGATATGCGGCAGTTCGTTGAACTGGTGGAACGGCGGCGGCGACGAGAGGGTCCACTCAAGCGTCGTGGCACCTTCGCCCCACTGGTTGTCCGCAACGGTCTTCTTCGTGAAGAACAGCGTCTTGGCCATCACCACGATGAACAGGAGCACGCCGACAGCGGTGATTTCATAACCGATGGACGAGATCTTGTTATAGTAGGCGAAGGCATCCGGATAGTCGACATAGCGACGCGGCATGCCCTGCAGGCCAAGGAAGTGCTGCGGGAAGAAGATGGTGTTCACGCCGATGAAGGTGATCCAGAACTGCAGCTTCGAAAGGAACTGCGGATACTGTTTACCCGACATCTTGCCAATCCAGTAATACATGCCGGCGAAGATGCCGAACACGGCACCAAGCGACAGTACATAGTGGAAGTGCGCTACCACATAATAGGTATCGTGCAGCACGATATCAGCGCCGGCGTTCGACAGGACAACACCCGTCACACCGCCAACGGTGAAGAGAAGGATGAAGGCGATGGCATACAGCATCGGCACTTCAAACTTGATCGAGCCGCCCCACATGGTGGCGATCCACGAGAAGATCTTCACGCCGGTCGGCACCGCGATCACCATCGTTGCTGCAACGAAGTAGGCCTTGGTGTCGACATCAAGGCCAACGGTGTACATGTGGTGCGCCCACACGACGAAACCGATGAAGCCGATGGCAGCCATGGCGTAGGCCATCCCGAGGTAACCGAAGATCGGCTTTTTCGAGAAGGTCGACACGATGTGGCTGACGATGCCGAAGGCCGGCAGGATCATGATGTAAACTTCAGGGTGACCGAAGAACCAGAACAGGTGCTGGTACAGGATCGGGTCGCCGCCACCAGCCGGATTGTAGAAGGTGGTGCCAAAGTTACGGTCGGTCAGCAGCATGGTGATGGCACCGGCGAGAACCGGCAGCGACAGCACCAGGAGGAATGCGGTGATCAGGATCGACCAGGCGAAAAGCGGCATCTTGTGGATGGTCATGCCCGGCGCGCGCATGTTGAAGATGGTGGTGATATAGTTGATCGCCCCCATGATCGACGAGGCGCCAGCCACGTGCAGCGAGAAGATTGCCAGATCCATCGACGGCCCGGGGTGGCCGATGGTGGAAAGCGGTGCATAAGCCGTCCAGCCGCCACCGAAGCCGTTCATGCCGGCCGCACCCTCAACCATGGTCGAGAGCAGCAGCAGGATGAATGCCGGGGGCATCAGCCAGAAGGATACGTTGTTCATACGCGGGAACGCCATGTCCGGCGCGCCGATCATCAGCGGCACGAAATAGTTGCCGAAGCCACCGATCAGCGCCGGCATCACCATGAAGAACACCATGATAAGGCCGTGGCCGGTGGTCAGCACGTTGAACATGTGCCGGGCATGATCCTCGGTGATGCCGAGGAACGAGGGCAGGAACTGGACGCCGGGTTCGGCGAGCTCCATCCGCATCAGGCCAGACATGCCGAAACCGATCATGCCAGCGATGAAGGCGAACCACAGATACATCACGCCGATGTCCTTGTGGTTGGTGGAATATACCCACCGACGCCAACCAGTCGGGTTTCCGTGAGCAGCCATTGCTCTATCCTTTCCTGATCACTCAGCGACCGAGTGCGGTGGTGCCTGCGTCGGCATATTCAGCCTTGGCATGCTCCACCCACTTGGCGAAATCTTCTTTGGTCATAACCTCGACCACGATCGGCATGAACGCATGGTCCTTGCCGCACAGCTCCGAGCACTGACCGTAGTAGGTGCCGGGCTTGTCAGCTTCGAACCAGGTTTCGTTCAGACGGCCCGGAACGGCGTCAAGCTTCACGCCGAAGGCCGGAACGGTCCAGGCGTGGATCACGTCGGAAGCGGTGAGCTGCACTTTCACCTTGGTGTTTGCCGGCACCACGAGGCGGGTATCGGCATCCAGAAGGCGGGCATTGAGCTTTGCAGGCTTGCCGAGGAAGCCCGTGAGGGCCGCTTCATATTCGGCGCGCTCGCTTGCGTTCACGAAGGCGCTGTCCGGCACGACAACCGAGGTGAACTCGATACCGTCATGGTCCGGGTAGCTGTAAGTCCAGTTCCACTGGTTGCCGGTCACACGGACGGCAAACTCGGTTTCCGGAACCACGTCCTGATAATAAAGCAGCGGCAGCGAGGTGAAGCCGATCACCACAAGGATCAGGATCGGAACCACGGTCCACACGAACTCGATGATCGTGTTGTGACTGGTTTTCGAAGGAACCGGGTTGGCCTTGGCGCGGTACCGGAACATCACCCAGAACATCAGCACGAAAACAAAGATGGTGATGACGGTGATGATCCACATCAGCATGATGTGGAAGTCGTCGATCCGCTGGGCCTGCTCGTTGGCCGCCGGGACGAGCCAGTGGCCGCCATCGACGGGCATATGCTCTGCGGCATCGGCGAGCGCCGTGGCTGCGAAGCCGAACGCTGCTGCAACAGCAGCCACGATTCCGGCGAATAGCCTTTTGACGATCATAGTAAGCTTTCCTCTTTTTCCACCCAATGGGACGGGTTTCCGCCGTTACCGAAGCGTTTTTCCGGCTAAGCGAAATGGCCTGCGCGGCACCAAGACCGGTGCCGATGACAGACCTGAATGCGGCGACGTTATACCAGACGATTACGCACGCTCAAGCCTCATCAAGGGCTTGCTGCCATTTTTCTGCCGCAGGGCTTAAAATTCGGCAGCGCTTCTGGCATAGACCCCGAGCCCACCCCATTATAAGGTGATAGAAACCGGCTTGTCGCGTGCCAAAGCATCCGCGTCTGCCCAGTAACCGGAGACCCTTCATGGCCGACACCGCCCCTGCCCTCGATTTCTTCTTCGCCGAAAACGGCCTCGACGAGGCCCGTACCCTGCAGCTTGTGGACGATGCACTGCACGGCATGGACGACGGTGAACTGTTTTTCGAGGCAACACAGGCCGAGTCCTTTTCTTTCGATGACGGCCGCCTGAAGGCCGCGAGCTTCGACAGCGCGCAGGGATTCGGCCTCCGTTCCGTACTCGGCGAGTCGACCGGTTATGCCCATTCCACCGATATGAGCGAAGAAGCCATCCGTCGCGCCGCCGAAACCGTGCGCGCGATCCAGACCGGGACAAGCGGATCCATGGCAATTGCCCCCGCACGCTCGAACAAGCGGCTTTACGGCGATCATAACCCGCTTCTCGGCATCGACTTCACCAAGAAAGTCAAACTTCTGGAGGAAATCGACGCCTTTGCCCGCGCCACCGATCCGCGCGTAAAGCAGGTCTCTGCCGCCCTTGTCGGCAGCTGGCAGCAGGTGGAGATCATCCGGGCAGGCGGCCACCGGGTGCGCGATATCCGCCCGCTCGTGCGGCTCAATGTCTCGGTGATGCTGGCGGAAGGCGACCGGCAGGAAACCGGCTACGACGGCGCCGGAGGCCGCCGCGACTACGATTTCCTGTTCGACGAGAACCAGTGGCAGGCGCAGGTGCATGAAGCGATCCGGCAGGCCAGCGTCAATCTTGAAAGCGTCGACGCCCCGGCAGGCGAGATGACCGTCGTGCTCGGCCCCGGCTGGCCGGGTGTGCTGCTCCATGAAGCCGTTGGCCACGGGCTTGAGGGCGACTTCAACCGGAAAAAGACTTCGGCCTTCGCCGGCCTATTGGGCGAACATGTCGCCGCCAAGGGGGTCACCGTGGTGGATGACGGCACCATCGAGGCGCGCCGGGGCTCGCTATCCGTCGATGACGAGGGCACGCCCACGGAACGCACGGTCTTGATCGAGGACGGCATCCTGAAAGGCTATATGCAGGACCGGCTGAACGCCCGCCTGATGGGCATGAAGCCCACCGGCAACGGCCGCCGTCAGGGCTTCTCGCACAGCCCCATGCCGCGCATGACCAACACTTTCATGCTGGCCGGCAGCCATGACCCGGCCGAGATTGTGGCAAGTGTGAAAGACGGCCTCTATGCCGTCAATTTCGGCGGCGGTCAGGTGGATATCACGAGCGGCAAGTTCGTCTTCTCCTGCACGGAAGCCTACCGCGTGCGGAACGGCAAGGTGATGGAACCGGTGAAGGGCGCCACGCTCATCGGTAACGGCCCCGATGTGCTGAAGCGCGTGTCGATGATCGGCAACGACCTGAAGCTCGACAACGGCGTCGGCATCTGTGGCAAAGCGGGGCAAAGCGTGCCTGCGGGCGTCGGCCAGCCGACCCTGCGCATCGACGGGCTTACCGTCGGCGGCACGGCTGCGGCCTGAACGGAGAAGTCACCCCACCATGCTCTCCTACCAGCACAGCTATCACGCCGGGAATCTGCCCGACATCCACAAACACGGCGTCCTTGCAATCTTCCTTGCTGCCATGGCAGCGAAGCCCAAACCCATGACCGTAGTGGAAACCCACGCCGGGCGCGGGCTTTATGACCTCGGCGGCATGGAAGCCCAGAAAACGGGCGAGGCAAGCGAAGGGATTGTGCCGCTTCTGAAGAAGAAGCTGCTCCCCGCCGATCATCCGTTCCTTACCGCCGTTGCCGCCACCCGCAAGCTGCATGGGGCAAACGCCTACCCTGGCTCGCCGCTTATCGCCCAGCATCTGCTGCGCGAGGGGGATATCCTGCACCTTATGGAGCTGCACCCGCAGGAGCATGCGGCGCTCCGCGAAACCGCCCGCGCACCCGGCGTGAATATCCACCGCCGGGACGGGTATGAAGGCGTTCTTTCCATCTCGCCCCCCACCCCGCGCCGCGGCCTTGTGCTCATCGACCCGAGCTACGAGATCAAAAGCGAATATATGGAAGCGGCCTCCTTCATCAAGGAACTGCATGCCAAATGGCCGGAAGCAACGATCCTGCTGTGGTATCCGATCCTGCAGGCTGGCCTCCATACCCTGATGCTGGACGCACTCGAGGGCACCGACCTGCCCGGCGTGTGGCATGATCAGGTGATGTTCAGCGACACGAACCTCCGCATGCTTGGCTCCGGCCTGTTTGCCGTGAACCGGCCTTACGGCGTGGACGAGGCACTTGCCGAGATTTCGGGCGCTGTTTCGAAACTGGCGGGCAACCGATGATCCGCACGCTTGGCGTTACGCTGTGCCTGCTGGCCGGCTTTGCGGTCCGTGCAGCCGACGCACCGCCGGTCGCAGTGCCTTATTACGACTATCCGCCGAAAATGGTGATCCTGAACGGCGAGCCCACAGGCACGTATGTCGAATCCTGGAAAGCAATTGCTGCCAAGGCCGGGGTGCGGCTGCAATGGATGCCGTCGTCGATCGCCGAAGAAACCGCGATGCTCGACCAAGGGCAGCGGCCGATGTGCAACACCGGGCGGCTCGTGACGGAAGAGCGCCGCAAGAGCTGGGTTTTCCTGCCCTATGTCTATGACTGGCTGGCCGAGGATGTGATCGTCACAACCCCTGCCCTCAAGGCGCGCATTGCCACATATCCGCACCTCAAGGATCTGCTGACTGACGCGAGCCTCCACCCGACCTTCGTCGGCGGGCTCGCCATCGGCGAAGGCTTTGAGGGGGCCAACACCAAACGGTCGCACTGGCGCGATCTTGATGTGAAATCAGAGGCACAGGCGGTGCGCATGGTCGGGGCTGGCCGCGCCGACTATACTTTGTCGAACAGGGACCAGTTGGCCGAGGCGATCCGGCATGACCCGGCACTCGGCCAACTGGTCACGTTGCGGTTGCCCGGCATGTATCCGCGCACGCCGGTTTCCATCGCCTGCACACGCGGCACGCCGCCCGCACTGATTGAAGCGCTTGGCAAAGCGATGCAGGACTTGGGGTACGAGCCAGCTCCCTGAGGGGCGGGCCAGCGCTGAAGGGGGCAGCATGGCAGCAGGCAAGGCATTGAACGAAGCAAGCACGGACACGCGGCGGCCGGTCAGCAACCTTGCCTATATCCTTGCCTGCATCCTGATCTGCAACCTGCCCTTCATCGGCTTCTATATCATCGGCAGCGCCCCGCGCCTGCGCTTCATCCTTGCCTATACCGTCCTCGCGATCCTTATCAGCGTGCGGCCGCGTTTCCTGTATCTCCTCGCCTTCTGGGCCTTGCTCGTTTACGACCTGCTGACAACCGCAGCGGGGGTCTTTTACTTCTCTGTCGAGGAAATTGCGGCGGCGACAAAATTCCTGCCGATGCTGAGCCCATCCGAAGGTTTTGCCTTCTATCTGCCGTTCGTGGCCATTCTGGTGTGCGGCACGCTCGCCACCATCGGCGCGCTGCGCTTCCGGCCCGTCAGTCCTGCCCGGATGATCCTGCCATTCTTTGCCATCACCCTTGCCCTTGGCGCTGCCGAGCATCTGAATGTCGCGCTCAGCGGCTATCATCTCGGCAAGGCCATGGGGCAGGACAAACCGTTCGAATCCGCCGCGCTGGCCTCAGGTTTCGAAACCCGCGTTCAGGCGCTGCCGGAAGGTGGCAAGGCTTTGCTCGTGATCGTGGAAAGCTACGGCCTGTATCTTGATCCCGCCATCAGGGCGCAGATTGCGGCCCCGCTTCATGCTGCCGCCTTGCAGAAACGCTATGAAATCCGCGAAGGCACGACACCGTTCCTCGGCCACACGACAGACGCTGAAATGCGGGAGCTTTGCAGCACATGGGCCGGATACCGGGACATCGGCGCACCCGACAGCCTGCCCATCGGCCCCTGCCTGCCGCAACGGCTCGCGGATAAAGAGATTGAAACTGTCGCCATTCACGGCTTCTGGAGCGCGATGTTCAACCGGGCCGACTGGTTCCCGAAGATCGGCATCGGGCGCAGCATTTTCTATGAACAGATGAAAGGGCAAGGACTTGAGGAATGCCGGGGCGTCTTCATCGGCCCCTGCGACCCCGCCGTGCTGGACACAAGCGTCGTGGCAGCGTTGAAAAGCGGCGGCCGGAAGCTCGTCTACTTCCTGACGCTCACGAGCCACCTGCCCTTTGTTGCGACCGATCGGTACGATACACCTTTCCCGTGCGGCACGGACGCTTCGCCGATCACCGATTTTCAGGCCTGCAAGCAGGCGAATTACCTGCACAGCTTCTTCATCCATCTGGCCGGCACGCTGGCGCGCGAAGACCTGCAGATTGACCACATCCTGCTGGTGGGCGATCATGTCCCCCCGTTCCTGAAACGGGATGCAAGGGCGCTCTTCGATCCCGGCACGGTACCATGGCTTGCCTACGACAGGCGCACAGCAAGCGATATGAACTGACTGATTTTAATCGATTATAAAGCGCTTCTTAACGGTCACATGGCACGCTGGGCACCGGTTGACAGCATTGGGGGACGCACATTTATGGCTCGGACTGCGGCAGCGGACACAAAATTGAACGAACAGGCGACGGCGAGCGACAGCCGCCGCCCTGTCGGCAATTTTATCTATATCCTTGCGTGTCTGGTGATCTGCAACCTGCCGTTCGTCGGCTTTTACATCATCGGCACTGATTCCCGAATGAATTACATCGCACTGTATACGGTGCTTGGAATCCTTGCGGCGCGGCGAATCAATCCTTGGCTGGTCGCCACTCTTTGGAGCGCACTGGTGCTTGATCTGCTTTCGACCGGAGCGCGTGTCTTCTCCTTCACGCTACTGGAACTGGCCGGGGCTCTCAAATTCCTGCCCATGCTCGCCCCGTCGGAAGGCATAGCCTTCTATCTGCCTTTCCTTGCCATCATCCTGTCAGGTGTTCTGCTAACATTTGCGGCCTATCGCTACCGGCCCTTGAATCCGGACAGGCTTGCCGTGCCTTTCACCATGATTACTTTCACGCTAGCCGGCGGCGAATATTTTTCGCTTCAGTCAATCCATTATGACCTCGGCAAGACGCTAGGCCCATCGGAAGAGTTTCAGTCAGCCTCCCTTGACACGGGTTTCGAGCAACGGGCCATCACACTGCCGGACAATGGCAAAGTTCTTATGGTGATGGTTGAAAGCTATGGTGAATACAAGGATGTCGCCATCAGGGATATTGTCAGCGCCCCGCTCTTCAGCGAGACCATCAGCAGCCGTTTCAATATCCAGACCGGTTCGACCACCTTCCTTGGCCATACTACCGACGCCGAAATGCGCGAGCTTTGCGGCACTTGGGAAAAATATAGTGACCTTGAAGATGTAGAACGTCCGTCCTTTGGCACCTGCATGCCACACCGGTTGTTGGAAGCCGGTGTGGAAACGGTGGCCATTCACAACTTCCGCGGTCGCATGTTCGACCGCCGCGACTGGTATCCGAAGATCGGCATCACCCGCGCCAGCTTTTACGAAAACATGTACAAACTTGGCATGGCAGAATGCCGGGGCGTCTTCCTTGGCCCCTGTGACCCTGATGTCCTCGACAAAGTCGTAGCACCGGAACTCACCAGCGATGGCAAACGGTTCGTCTATTTCCTGACCCTGACTGGCCACCTGCCCTTCGTGGCAACAGAGGCGGATACGCCATTTGCCTGTGGTGCAAAAGGCGCCGCCATCAGCGACTACCAAGCCTGTCAGCAAGCCAATTACATCCATCATTTCCTAGACCGTCTTGCCGAAACAGTCGCCAGAGCTGACGAGGATCTGACCACAATACTGATCGTGGGCGACCATGAGCCACCCTTCATGAAACGCGATGCCAAACAGCTCTTCAACCCGAAGATCGTGCCTTGGTTCTATCTGACTCGCAAAGGCCCCGACGTAGCACAAGGGGCGCCCGAAACACCATCGGAGACGGGTGCAGGGCGATGAAAGCTTGTACAAGCCTCCTGTCGATAGTGTTCCTGAGTGTCCATGCGCTGGCCGCGGGAGACAAACCCGCTATCAATGTGACCTATTATGACTATCCACCAACCATGAAGATCGTGGATGGCCGCCCGGCCGGCCCCTATGTAGATCAGATCGTCAAAGTTGCCGAAACCGCCGGCCTTTCGATCCACTGGCTGCTGACCACGATCAATGCCGAAACCAAGATGCTGGACCAGGGCGTGCGGCAAATCTGCACCACCGGGCGCCTGCATAATGATGAGCGCGCAGCGCGCTGGCTTTATGTGCCTTATGAATGGGATTGGCTGCCGGGCGACATTATCGTGTCCCGGCCTGAAAAGGCTGCAGTCGTGGCCGAACACCCGCATATCCTTGATCTCCTGCATGACCGCAGCCTACACCCGATGATGGTCGGCGGCAGCACCTTCGGCAACGAGGTCGACAAGGCGATCAAGTACCGTGACCATTGGGTCGCCAATGATGCTGGGTCCGAAATCCAGGTGATCAAGCTTATCGCCGCCGGCCGCGCCGATTATACGATCATCGCCTTCGACCAGTGGGAGGAAGCGCTGGCCGCGGACCAGAGCCTTTCATTCCTTTCCGCCCTGAAGATTGATGGCGTCCTGCCCCCGGCCCCCATCTATCTCACCTGCAGCAAGGCGACCGACCCGCAGGTGATCGTCAAGCTGGGCGAGGCTATGGGCAAGCTCGGCTACAAATACCGGCCGGAAATCGACCGCTAAAAGAAAAAGGCCGGCAACCGTGCGGTCACCGGCCTTTTCCAATTCTTTACGCCAGATCAGCCGACGAGCGTGGCTTCCGTCTTGGCCTTCACTTCGTCAAGCGTCACGCCGTCCGCAAGCTCGACAACCTTGAGCCCGCCTTCGACCACATCGAACACACCAAGGCCGGTGATGATACGGTCCACAACGGCGGTGCCGGTCAGCGGCAATGTGCAGGCCTTCAGGAGCTTCGATTCGCCCGCCTTGTTGGTGTGATCCATGATCACCACAACGCGCTTCACGCCGGCCACAAGGTCCATGGCGCCGCCCATGCCCTTCACCATCTTGCCGGGGATCATCCAGTTGGCGAGATCGCCGTTTTCGGCCACTTCCATGGCGCCGAGGATCGACAGATCGATATGCCCGCCGCGGATCATGCCGAAGCTGTCGGCGGACGAGAAATAGCTCGTGGTCGGCAGTTCGGTGATCGTCTGCTTGCCAGCATTGATCAGGTCAGCATCTTCCTCGCCCTCATAAGGGAAAGGCCCCATGCCGAGCATGCCGTTTTCCGACTGCAGAGTGACCTCGATCCCCTCGGGGATATGGTTCGCCACAAGGGTGGGGATACCGATGCCGAGGTTCACATAGAAACCGTCTTCGAGTTCGCGGGCGGCGCGTGCCGCCATCTGGTCTCTGTCCCAAGCCATCATGCGGTCTCCTTCTTGCGCACGGTGCGCTGTTCGATGCGCTTCTCGAAGCTGCCCTTGATCAGGCGCTGCACGAAAATGCCGGGGGTGTGGATATGGTCGGGGTCAAGGCTGCCCGCGGGCACGATCTCTTCCACTTCGGCCACAGTCACCTTGCCGGCGGTTGCCATCATCGGATTAAAGTTCCGCGCCGTTTTCCGGTAGATGAGATTGCCTTCGGTATCGGCCTTCCATGCCTTCACGATGGAAAGGTCGGCCACAAGGCCGGTTTCCATGATGTAGGTTTCGCCGCCGAAGTCCTTGTGTTCCTTGCCCTCGGCAATCAGCGTGCCCACACCGGTCTTGGTGTAGAAGCCGGGAATGCCGGCGCCGCCCGCGCGGATGCGTTCGGCAAGCGTGCCCTGCGGGTTGAACTCAAGCTGCAGTTCGCCCGCCAGATACTGGCGCTCGAATTCCTTGTTCTCGCCCACATAGGACGAGATCATCTTGCGGATGCGTTTGGCGTCCAGAAGCACACCAAGGCCGAAGCCATCGACGCCGCAGTTATTGGAAATGACCGTGATATCCTTCACACCGCTTTTGAGAAGCGCCGCGATCAGATTCTCCGGGATGCCGCAAAGGCCGAAGCCCCCCGACATGATGGTCATGCCATCGAACAGCAGGCCTTCCAGCGCTGTTCCGGCATTATCAAACACTTTTCTCATGGCCACTCCCCAGGCTTGTTGGCACCGCCGGCGCCAAATTTCAATGAGCGTTGAAAATCGATAACGATTTTTTGCACTGCACGCAAGACGGAGTAGCTTTGAATATGCCGTATTTCGGCCTATATTGAAGGCAACAAATACAAAAGCCGGATCACATTCCGGCGACAGCGAGCGGAGACCAACCATGATGCGCATCCTGTGCCGCACAATAGGCACCTTTTTCTGTCTGATCGGTATAGTCGGCATGCTGACGCCCATTCCGCTTGGGCTCATCTTCTTCATCATCGGGCTGATGTTCCTGATTCCGTCGACCCCTTCGGCGGCCACCGCCGTGCGCTGGGCGCGCCGCAAATCAGACATTTTCGATCGTTCGATGGATGCAGTGACCGTGCGCCTGCCGGTGCCCTACCGCCGCGTCCTGCGCCAGACCGAGATCGATTTCTACGAGATCTAGGAGCGACCTCTGCCGTCATCGGGGCAAGCCGCCCGCCGCTCGCGGCTGGCTTCCTCGAACCAGCGGCGCACCAGATCGTCGCGCCTACCGGGATAACGCGCCCCGACAAGGCTTTGCGAGACCATCCTGTCCGGGCGGAAATTCCTGAAGCTGCGCCGCATCTCGCACCAGGCGCCGAGCACTGCCGAGTTTCCAAAAAAGACGAGCGCAATGGGCCAGATCGTCCGCTCTGACCGCTCCCCCTTTTCATTGATATAGGCAATCGTCACCTTCTCCTGCGCCCGGATGGCGCCGCGGATAAGGGTAAGGTCGATGGGGCCTGCAAGCCGGTCATCGATCGGTGCGGCGAAATAGGCGGTCGCTTCCATGTCGGCCCGCACGTCATCAGGCAGCACGGTGCGCACCTTGGCAAGCAGCGATTCGGCGGCCCGGATCAGCGCCTTGTCGCCGTAGCGGCCAGCCAGTTTGGCGCCGATCACCACGGCTTCCACCTCTTCGGTTGTCAGCATCAGGGGCGGCAGGTGATAGCCCGCGTGCAGCACATAGCCGATCCCCGCCTCGCCCTCGATGGGCACACCGTCCGCCTGCAGGCCGGCTATATCGCGGTACACGGTCCGCACGGAAACGCCGATTTCCGCCGCGATATGATCGGCGGTCACCGGTTTGCCGTGACGACGGAGTATCTCGATCGTTTCAAAAAGGCGGTCTGCTTTGCGCATGGAACCCCTCGGATCAATTTTCTGCACCCTATCTTAAGGCTCCTGACAAGCCCTGTCAGTAGCCTGTCAGTATGGTCCGTTTGTCGCCACCGACAGCGGCGACACAAGATCCAGAACAAGGGGACCCGAGACATGACAAGCGAGACTTTCACCCTCCTGCAATTCCCGACGGCACCGGGTGCCGTCAATCTTTCCTGCTTCTGCATCAAGGCCGAAATCCTGCTGCAGATGACCGGGGCAAACTACCGGATCGACGAGACCGAAGACTTCATGAAAATGCCCAAGGGCAAGTTTCCAGTGCTTCGGGCCGGCGACAAGCTGATCCCGGATTCGGAATTCATCCGCCATTATCTGGAAGACACGCTTTCGAAAGATCTGGATGCTGCCCTTACCCGCAGCGAACGAGCGGTGGCCCATGCCTTTGCCCGCATGATAGAGGAACGGCTTTACTGGGTCGCGGTCTACAGCCGCTGGGTGGACCCGGATGTGTGGCCGATCCTCAAGGAAGCCGTCTTCGATGACGTGCCGGCCGACATGCGCGACGAAGTGGCAGACGGTGTGCAGAAGGAAATCCTGCGCGACCTGCACGGCCACGGCCTTGGCCGCCACAGCCAGGCGGAAATCTATGCCCTTGGCGCGCGGGACATTGCCGCCATCGCTGATTTCCTAGGCGACAAGCAATGGATGATGGGGCCGGGCCTATCGAGCCTTGATGCCGTCGTCATCAGCCTTCTGGGCAGCATCATGGGGGCGGGCCTGCCCTCGCCGCTGATTGCCGAAATCGAACGCCATCCGAACCTTGCCTGGTATGTGGAACGCGGCCTTGGCCGTTTCTTCCCGGCCGTTCAGATGAAAAAGGCAAGCTGAGGTTCCTTGCCCACCTCCCGCCTTCCCCCGAAGGCGAAGGGCCGCCCGGTTTCAGCCCCGAGCGGCCCTATTTTTTGGGTGCCCAGAAACAGAAAAGCCGCCCGGTCGCCCGGACGGCTTTTCTTCAATCATGCGAGCGAGGCTCAGGCCTTGTTGTTGGCCATGCCTTCTTCGATCAGTTGGGCGGCTTTCTCGGCGCCTTCCCAACCAACGACCTTCACCCATTTGCCTTTTTCGAGGTCTTTGTAATGCTCGAAGAAGTGGGTGATCTGGTCGAGGAAGATCTGCGGCAGCTCGTCGTAGCTCTTCACGTTCGAATAGAAGGGATGCAGCTTGTCGACCGGCACCATCAGGAGCTTCTCGTCCATGCCGCTTTCGTCTTCCATGATGAGGACGCCAAGCGGGCGGCAGCGCACAACGCAACCGGGCATGAAGGGGGTGCGGTTGGCAAGGAGAACGTCAACCGGGTCGCCATCGTCCGCCAGCGTGTGCGGGATGAAGCCGTAGTTGCAGGGGTAGCGCATCGCGGTGTGCATGATGCGGTCCACAAAGAGGGCGCCCGATTCTTTGTCCATCTCGTATTTCACGGGCTCGGTGCCGGCGGGCACTTCGATGATGACGTTGACGTCCCAGGGGGCGTTTTCGCCAACCTTGATCTTGCTGATATCCATGGGGAGGATCCTTGCTTTACTTGGGTAGTGGCTAACCCCACATCCGGTCCGCGACGATGCCGATAAAGACGATCCAGCCGAAATGGATGTTGGAGCGGAAAACTCTCAGGCACACTGCCGGGTCATCGATATCGACGCGCACGATCTGCGCGCCAAGGTGAAGCCCCGCAAGCGCGATGCCGATGTAGTAGATTTGGCCCATGTTTGCAAGCAAACCTGCACCGACAAGGCAGGCGAGAAAGAGGCCATAAAAAAGGGTAACCCAGCCCCTGGTGCCGGCCCCCAGCCGCAGTGCCGTGGACTTCACGCCAATGAGCGCGTCGTCTTCCTTGTCCTGATGGGCATAGATCGTATCGTACCCGAGCGTCCATGCAGGCCCGCCAGCATAAAGAACGATAGCCCAAAGCGGCAGCTCGCCCGTTGCCGCCGCTGCGCCCAAAAGGGCACCCCAGTTGAAAGTAAGGCCGAGCCACGCCTGCGGCCACCAGGTGATCCGCTTCATGAAGGGGTAGCCGGCGACAAGCAAGAGCGACGCCGCGCCCACCATCACCGCATACTGGTTGAAACTGAGGAGGACAGCGAGCCCTACAAGGCACTGTGCCCCAAGAAAGACCCACGCGCCTTTCAGCGTCACCTCGCCCGCCGGGATCGGGCGGCTGCGGGTACGGGCGACCTGCCCGTCAAAATCGCGGTCGACGATATCATTATAGGTACAGCCAGCCCCGCGCATGACGAGCGCACCGATGGCAAAGAGGGCGAGATACAGGATATCCGGCCCGCTACCTTCGGGGGCCGCCATCGCGAGCGCCCACCAGCAGGGCCACAGAAGGAGCCAGGTGCCAACCGGCCGGTCCATCCGGGCAAGCTTCAGCCAAGGCCGCCAGCTTGCGGGCGCGTGCCGGTAAACCCAGCTTCCCTCCACCGCATCGGCGGTTTTTTGCACTGTCACAGCCATTGCTGCCCTCGCCATTCCATACCCTGCCCGTTTGTGCCATGCCTGCCGCTAAGTCAAGCACGGCTTGACAGGCGCCCGCCCCCGTCGCAGTTCTTGGGGCAAAAGCAGCAGGAGACAAAGATGCGCGCCATGAGCGGGATCAGGCTTTTTGTGGAAGACGCCCTGCCGGGTGCGGGGCTTGTCACCCTGTCAGCCGATCAATCCCATTATCTGGGCAATGTGATGCGGGCGCGCATCGGCGACAGCGTGCTTCTGTTCAACGGGCGGGACGGCGAATGGGAGGCATCGGTCGCCGAGATCGCCAAGAAGGCCGTCACGCTCAGCCTCAAATCCCGCACGCGGGAACAGTCCGCCTCGCCGGACCTGTGGCTTTGTTTCGCCCCCATCAAGCGCGCCCGGCTTGATTATATCGCGGAGAAAGCGACCGAGCTTGGCGTGTCGCACATTGTGCCGGTGATGACCCGCCGCACCAACGCCGGCCGCGTGAATACCGACCGCCTGCATGCCAACGCGGTGGAGGCTGCCGAACAGTGCGAACGGCTGGACGTACCGACCCATACAGAACCCGTAAAGCTTGAAAAGCTTCTCGCCGACTGGCCCGAAGGCCGCCGCCTGATGTTCTGCGATGAGGACCTTTCCGGCAAAAGCGCCGTCGAGGCCTTGCGGGAAGCGGCGAGCGAAGCGACCGGCCCATGGGGCATCCTCATCGGCCCGGAAGGCGGCTTTGACGACGCCGAGCGCGCCATGATCCGCCGCATGCCGCAAACGGTAACCGTTTCTCTCGGGCCACGAATTCTTAGGGCAGATACAGCAGCCATGGCCGCAGTCGCGCTATGGCAGGCCGCGATTGGCGACTGGAAATAGAATTCCATTCCATAAAAACCTGAGTTCAATTCGAACTTCGCAAACACTTTTCGGATATATGATGGTATTGTATCCCACATAATCGCAATAAAATGCGAATGCAATTTCAGGGAATATGCCATGCCGCGCGATACCATTCTTCTGCAGATGAGCTTCAGCGACTTTATTGTTCGCCTGACCGCTGCGCTCGACGCCGATGGCTCCACCCCGAAGGATACCGTCGCCGCCCTGATGCGCGACACGATCGAAGAGATCGACCTCGCCCCCCACCTCACCTCCCCCGCCAATGACTGCGGCTACAGCCGCAACATCGTCCACACCGACCCCAAGGGCCGCTTCAGCGTGCTCGCTATCGAGTGGTTGCCCGGCGCCATGACGGCGATCCACGGCCACCGCGCCTGGGGCTGTGTCGGTGTGGCCGAGGGTACCATCGGCTGCGACATGTTCGAACTGGTGAACGAAGAGACGCATCAGGTGCGCCTGTCGGACTTTATCGAAGCCGAAAAAGGCGCCATCGCCGCCGTCGACCCCAAACCCTGCGGCATCCACCGGCTGTATAACCGCGGCACCAAACGCGCGGTGACCCTGCATGTATACGGGATCGACCTTTCAACCGACCCCTGCTGCATCAACGTGCCTTACCATTTCTGACACGCGCCCGATCACGGGTTAGCCATCCTTTCGTCACGACCGTGTGACGAGAAATAAGATTTCTTGTATGGCCAACTTTCAGCGCTTAAGAGGGTTTCAACATAGAAACCTGAGGGCAGCGAAATGTCAGAGTACGGGCCAGTCATTGAATCGAAAGCCGAACTGACGGCTTATCTGGAAGGCGGTTCCAAGCCGGATCGGGCCAGTTGGCGGATCGGCTCGGAGCACGAAAAATTCGTCTTCCATCGTGCCGACAATGCCCCGCTCGCCTATGAAGGAACAGACGGTCGCCCCGGCATCCATGATGTGCTGAAGGCCTTCGTTGACCGCGGCTGGAACGGGATCGAGGAAGGCGGCCACGTCATCGCCGCCGAGAAGGACGGCGCTTCCATCACACTGGAACCCGGCGGCCAGTTCGAGCTTTCGGGTGCCCCGCTCGAGACCCTGCACGAGACCTGCAACGAGACCTCGGCGCACCTGCGCGATGTGAAAGCCATCGGCGAGGCACTCGGCATCGGCTTTCTGGGCCTTGGCTTCCACCCCGTGCTGAAGCGCGAGGACGTGCCGGTGATGCCAAAGGGCCGCTACAATATCATGCGCGCCTATATGCCCACCAAAGGCAGCCTCGGGCTCGACATGATGCTGCGCACCTGTACCGTTCAGGTGAATCTCGATTTCGCGGACGAAGCCGACATGGTGGAAAAGTTCCGCCTCAGCCTTGCACTGCAGCCGCTCGCGACCGCGCTTTTCGCCAATTCGCCCTTCAAGGAAGGCCGCCCGAATGGGATGAAAAGCTACAGGAGCCATATCTGGACAGATACGGATCCCGACCGCTGCGGCATGCTGCCCTTCGTGTTCGAGCCCGGCATGGGGTTCGAGCGTTACACCGATTATCTCCTTGATGTGCCCATGTATTTCGTGAAGCGCGATGGCAAATATATCAATGCCGCCGGCCAGTCCTTCCGCGATTTCATGGCGGGCAAGTTGCCGGCGCTGCCCGGCGAAAAGCCGACGATGGAAGACTTCAAGGATCATATGACCACCGCCTTCCCCGAAGTGCGCCTGAAGCGCTATCTGGAGATGCGCGGGGCTGACGCCGGCCCGTGGTCGCGCCTTTGTGCTCTGCCCGCCTTCTGGGTTGGCCTCCTCTATGATGCGAGCGCCCAGACGGCAGCCTTCGACCTCGTGAAAGACTGGTCGGTTGCCGAGATGGAAGCCCTGCGCGCCGACGTGCCGACCCACGGCCTTGCCGCCAAAATCCGGGGCCGCAGCCTGCAGGACCTTTCGCTTGAAGTGCTGAAAATCGCCGACAGCGGTCTCAAGGCCCGCAACATGGCTTCCACCTGCGGGGAAACCGAACAGGGTTTCCTTGCCGACCTTTTCGAAACCGCCCGTTCGGGCAAGGCACCCGCCGATATCCTCATGGACCGCTACAACGGCGACTGGGGCGGCGACGTGACCCGCGTGTTTGCAGACTTCGCTTACTGAGGGAGACCTATGAGCCAGATCGACATTCGCCTTGGCAGCAAGGCCGACGTACCCGTCATCCTTTCCTTCATCAAGGAACTCGCGGAGTATGAGCGCCTGTCGCATCTGGTGGTCGCCACCGAGGAAACGCTCGGGGCAGCGCTGTTCGGCGACCGCCCGCAGGCCGAGGTGGTGATTGCAGCACTCGACGGCAAAGACGTGGGCTTCGCCCTCTTCTTCCACAATTTCTCGACGTTCCTTGGCAAACAGGGGCTATATCTGGAAGACCTTTACGTCCGCCCCGAAGCACGCGGCGCGGGGGCCGGCAAGGCGCTTCTGAAGCACCTTGCCAAAATCGCCCTGGAACGCGATTGCGGCCGTTTCGAATGGTCGGTCCTCGACTGGAACGAACCCTCGATCCAGTTCTACAAATCGCTCGGCGCCAAGCCGATGGACGAATGGACCATCTTCCGGCTGGACGGCGAAGCGCTTGCCGCCCTCGCGGGCAGCTGACACGCAGTGACTACCTACGTTCCCGGCACCCAGTTTGCTCTATTGCACGCCTCGTGTATCTGCTGTTGACTGCCCCTGAGACGTTGCGTCTCGCAATTAACAGCACGTCCAAGATACTTGCCCGCATTCGGGGCGCGCTTCGGTAAAGCACAATTATTTTCCCGCATAAATTGTAGCGTCATCGAAGCCATCATCAGATCATTTAATTCCTCCATGGCACGTAACGTCGCCCTAGGAGCACTGTCATCACCAACGCTTTCCGCCATTCTAACTGCCATGTTTTGTTCCACTCGTTTATAATCTGCTGCCAACAGATCGCACGTATTCAGCTCGGCGTCCTGCGCTGAAACTGGGATTAACAATCCCCTGAGCAGAACCAATAACGAAACAGCTAACACAGTTTTTAAAGACTTCATTCTTCCTCCTTGCCCGATACAGTTCAGAGCTAAATTTATTGCCACTCCACAAAACCAAAAAAACATTCAATGATTGAATTCTAGCAAGATCATTGTACGAAACCATCAAAAAGCACCCAATTCCCACGCCCCGAAAATTCTGCTAATCTCCGCCTTATCGGCCACGAAAGGCCGGGTCGGCAAAAGGCCGGCCAGAACAAAAATGTTCGGTAAGCGAAAGAACACGCGTGATGGCCTTTTCGGTCAATACGAACCCCAGCGCCCTTCTGGCGCTGCAGATGCTGTCCAAAACCAATGCAAGGCTCGAAGTCTTGCAGCGGCAGATTGCGACAGGCCTGAAGGTTTCTTCCGCCAAGGATAATGCCGCCGTTTTTGCCATTGCCCAGCGCATGCGGGGCGAGGTCGCCGGGCTGAATGCCGCGCGCGGCTCCATCGACCGGGCACTGTCCGAAGTTGATGTGGCGCTCGCCGCTGGCGAAGCCATTTCCGACCTGATGATCGAGATGAAGGAACTGGTGGTTGCGGCCAAGGATCCGGGGCTCGATAGCGCCAGCCGCAAATCGCTCAATGACGAATTCGTCCAGCTGCGCGACCAGATCAACTCGATTGCCAACAATGCGACGTTCAACGGCCGCAACGCCGTGAAAAACGGTGGCAATTCCATTCAGGCCATCACGGATTCAACCGGATCGGCCGCCAATGTCATCACCATTGCCGCGCAGGACCTGTCACTAGAGGGCAATACGGTCAATCTTCTGGGCCTCACGTCCAACATTTCAAGCATTGCAGACGCCGCCTCGGTGCAGGCCCTCCTTGAAACGTCGCTCGAGAATGTGAACTCGGCGCTTTCCAAACTTGGCGCCGGTGCCAAGCGGCTGCAGATCCAGAAAGAATTCACCGGCAAGCTGCAGGACAGCATCAATGTCGGCATCGGCAATCTGGTGGACGCCGACATGGCCCGCGTATCGGCCGAATATAATGCCCTTCTGGTGCGCCAGCAGCTTGGCCTGCAGGCGCTGGCCATCGCCAATCAGGGCCCGCAGCTGATCCTCGCCCTGTTCCGCTGATTCCCCCCAAGACGACCCCAAAGAAGAAAGGGCCCCGACGGGGGCCCTTTCACTTTGATCAGCTAACTGAGAAAGGCTTATTTCGCGAGCTCAAAAAGGATCGAGGAAACCCAGCCCTTGTTGCCAAGTTCGTCTTCCACTTCCCACATCACGCCTTCCTTGTTGCCGGTGGGGTAAAGCATCATGCCGGGCTCGACCGGGCGCACGACCGCGCTTGAAGGATCGGCCGCCGAATACATGCGGCCCGGCTTCACCATATTCACCGCCTGACTGAAGTTTTCTTCCGAGGCATTATCGGGCAGCGCGCTGAACTGCGACACGAGGTCCGTGTAAGCCTGCAGGTAAGCCAGCGTGATCACCTGGCCGATTTCGGTATTCTCATAGCCGGACGCGCCAGCCGCGCCAAGGAAGCCGCCCGAGAAGAGGCCGCCGCCAGCACCCCAACCGAGGTCTTTCTTCTTGGCATGGCCTTCCACCATCGCGACCTGCTCGGACGAGCGGACGTCAGTAACGGTGAGGACAACGTTTGCGGTCTTCTTCTTGATGCTGATGCCGCCGGCAAGGGCACCGACGGTGCGGCCGCCAAGCAGACCGCCGACGAGGCCGCCGATGGCATTGCCACCAGCCGACGCGTTCGAGGAAACCAGATCAGGCACCAGCACATAGTCGGCTGCCTTCATCTGCCCGGCCCCGATGTTGGAGCCCCGGCGCAGATCGCCACCCGAGGCGAGCGCGCGCTCGGCCTGCAGTGCCGCCATGCCCTTGCCGCGGTCAACGAGGGTGAAGCAACCGGATTTCATCACGAAGACCTTGATCAGCGCTTCGGGGCTGCCGAGTTCATACTGGCGCCACCACTGGTTCTCCGGCTCCACCACGGCAAGCGCGCCGAGCTTCTTGTCGCAGTGCGGAATCTGTGCGGTTTTTTCCGCTTTGGTTTTCTGAACATCCTTCGCGAGGACGGCGGAAGGCGTAAAAAGCATCGCCACAGTGGCAAAAACGGCCGCCACGGGGCCCATCGTTTTCCTGATCATTGAGCACCCCTGCTGAGTATAAATAAGGACGCAGAGCCTACGCCGGGAACAAGGGTTTGTCCAGTTTGGGAGGCCCCTCGGGCGGCATAAAATGGCCGCCCCGGCGGGGCTCAGAAATAGAAGCGCGCGCCAACGCTGACCGTGCCCGAGGCACGCGGATCGTTTTTCGACGTATCGTCATACATCAGCGTCAGTTCCACCCGGTCGAGGAGGAAGGCGGAAAGACCAACCCCCCAGTCCCAGAGGTTGGAGCGGCCATCGCTGCGCATGTCATAACCCACACGGGTGATGAAGGTCAGTTCCGGCATGTTGGGGACCGGCACCTCAAGATCGGAAAAGGCATAGAGGCTTGCCACATCCGGCGAATGCCAGCGACCCTCGGGCGACCATGCAAGTCCGCCCCGGATGAAGAAGAGGCCGAAATCGCGCGCCATGCTACCCCGCAGGCCCGGCAGCGTGCGGGTACCATCGTCCCCGTGATACATGTCAAGCTCGCCGGAGATATCGTAAATCACGGTTCCCTTGTCGATGCGGTAACCGGCGAAAAATTCGGTTTCCACCTGCCCGCCAAGCCGGTCATCGAAGGTCGCCGCCAGCATGCCACCGTAAAGCCCGCTTTTGTGATAGGCAGCGACAGAGCCGATGGCGGCGAAATCCTTGTCGGAAAGACTGATGCCGCGGTCGCGGTAATCGCTGACAACGCCGACATAGCCTTCAAGGTCAAGATCGCTTGCCTGCACGGCGGGCGTTGTCGCCGCAAGGGCCATGGCCATCAGCATGTAACGTGTTGTCATTCTTTCCTCTCCTCGCTGCCTGTTTTCCCTTCTCTGCGGGGCAAAGCGGGCAAAAATACGGCAGGCGGCCAGCCTTCAGAACAGGCTGCCCTGCCCGGCCGGTGGTTCCTTGCGCCGGGGCGCCGGGGCCGGTTGTTTCGGCTTCGGGGCAGCGACGGGCTTTGCGCCCGCCTCGCCGCCTTCCACCTGCATGCTAACAGACCCGTCCCGGAAACGCACATCGACACGGTCACCCGCCGCGAGCGATGCTGCCGCCGTCACCGGATGGCCGCCTGCGTCCGTCACCATCGTATAGCCACGATCCAGCACCCGCTCGAACGACAGGCTTTCAAGGATTCGGCCTTGCGCTGCCAGCCGCTCGCCAAGCCGGTCAAGCTTTGTCGCATAGGCCGGGTTGAGCCGTGCCGAAACACTCGTCAGCCGTTCGTTCCGGTAGCGGATCGATTGCTTCAGCGACGACAGGCTGAGCGCCCCGACGAGCCGGTTCAGCCGCGATTCCTGTATGCGCGCCACCGCCATCAGGGCGCGCGGCAGGCGTTCGGAAAGCTCGTCGAAGCGTTGGCTGGCGAGCCCCAGAAGATCGCGCGGCTTGGGCAGTGCGCGGGCCAGATGCGTCAGGCGCTCGCGCCGGTCGGTGATCAGCCGGCCACGCTGGAACGCCAGCCGCTTGCCGAAATCGGCGAGTGTGTAATCCAGATCGGCCTTCACCGGTACCGCCATCTCGGCCGCCCCCGTCGGGGTCGGTGCGCGCAGGTCGGAAGCGTAATCGATCAGCGTTGTATCGGTTTCGTGGCCGACCGCCGAAATCAGCGGAATGGCGCTTTCCGCCGCCGCCCGGACCACGATTTCCTCGTTGAAAGCCCAAAGATCCTCAATGGAGCCACCGCCGCGCGCCACGATCAACAAGTCAGGCCGGGGTACAGCGCCAGTGCCATCAATCGCATTGAAGCCGCGGATGGCCGCGGCCACCTGTGCTGCGGCCCCCTCGCCCTGTACCAGCACAGGCCAGACAATCACATGACGCGGGAAGCGGTCGCTCAGCCGGTGCAGAATATCGCGGATCACCGCACCCGTTGGCGACGTCACCACCCCGATGACCTGCGGCAGATAGGGGATGGGCTTCTTGCGCGACACCTCGAACAGGCCTTCGGCGGCGAGCTTCTTCTTGCGCTCCTCAAGAAGCGCCATCAGGGCGCCTGCCCCCGCAGGCTCCATCTTCTCGACCACCATCTGGTACTTCGAGCGCGCGGGGTATGTTGTCAGCTTGCCGGTGCAAATGACCTCAAGCCCGTCTTCCGGATTGAAGGCGAGCTTGCGGGCCTGCCCCGCCCAGCAGACGCCGTCCATCACCGCATTCTCGTCCTTGAGGCCGAAATAAAGGTGGCCGGAGGCAGCGCGTTTGACACCCGAAAGCTCGCCGCGCACCCGCACATGGCCGTAAATATCCTCGACCGTGCGTTTCAGATTGTTCGAAAGCTCGGAAACGGTGAAGGCATGGGCATTCGTCGCGTTTTCCGCGCCTTGGCCGCCCCAGCCTTCGTCATCGTATCCCATTGCTACCGTTCCCCCTTAAAGGCTTGAGTGATGGTGAACCTATGCTACAAGGGGCCGGCATTTCAAGCCCGGCGCGGCCTGCCGGGCGCTTTAAGTCTGGCGAGGTGGCATATGAATATTCTTCTGATCGGATCGGGCGGCCGGGAACATGCCCTTGCCTGGAAAATCCGCCAGAGCCCGATGGTCGATACGCTTTATGCCGCCCCCGGCAACGGCGGGATCGATGCCGTCGCCACCAAAGCCGATCTGGACGTGACCGACCATGCAGCCGTCATCGCTTTCTGCCGCGAAATGGCCATCGAACTGGTCGTTGTCGGCCCCGAAGCGCCGCTGGTCGCCGGCCTTATCGATGACCTCCGCGCTGCGGGCATCAAAGCCTTCGGCCCCACCAAAGCGGCCGCCCAGCTTGAGGGTTCCAAAGGCTTCACCAAGGATATCTGTGCCCGTTACAATATCCCGACCGCCGCCTACCAGCGCTTCACCGATGCCGCTGCGGCCCGCGCCTATGTGACCGAACAAGGCGCCCCCATCGTGATCAAGGCGGATGGCCTCGCAGCCGGCAAGGGCGTGATCGTCGCCATGACGCTCGCGGAAGCCCTTGAAGCCATCGACGACATGTTCAGCGGCGAGTTCGGCGACGCAGGCGCTGAGGTCGTAGTTGAAGCCTTCCTTGAAGGCGAGGAAGCCAGCTTCTTCGCGCTTTGCGACGGCAAAACTGCCCTCGCGCTCGCCACCGCGCAGGACCACAAACGCGTGGGCGACGGCGACACCGGCCCCAACACTGGCGGCATGGGCGCCTATAGCCCCGCCCCCGTGATGACGCCTGCCCTGTGCGACCGCGTGATGGCGGAAATCATAGAGCCGACCGTGAAAGCGATGGCCGACATGGGCCATCCCTACACCGGTGTGTTCTTCGCCGGGCTGATGATCACCGACAAGGGCCCGGAACTCATTGAATATAACTGCCGCTTCGGCGATCCCGAATGTCAGGTGCTGATGACCCGCATGAAAAGCGACATCGTGCCGCTCCTGCTGGCTGTCGCCACCGGCGATCTTTCGAACGCTGCTGTTGAATGGTCGGATGACCCCGCCCTCACCGTCGTGATGGCCGCCAAGGGATACCCCGGCACCTACCAGAAAGGCAGCGAGATCAAAGGGATCGCGGAAGCCGAAGGCAAAACCGGCGCCCATGTCTTCCATGCCGGCACCAAGGCGGAAGGCGGCCATGTGCTGGCCACCGGCGGCCGCGTGCTGAACGTAACAGCGACCGGCAAAACCGTTTCCGATGCGCAAGCCAAGGCCTATGCCGCTGTCGATATCATCGACTGGCCCGAAGGCTTCTGCCGCCGCGACATTGGCTGGCGGGCAGTAGCGCGGGAACGCGGCGAGGCTTGAGCCACCGATAGCATTTGCGCGCACCGCAAATGCCCGGTAGATCATAAGGTAAGAGGCCGCCAAGCATCAGGCGCAAGCGGCCCGTGACCGAACAGCCGGGGCCTTATGATCGACGCCATCAACATTGGCATTCTTGTCGTATCGCTTCTGATCGTGATCGCCGTGTTCACGAGCCTCTTCAGCTCGCGCTTCGGCGCGCCGCTGTTGCTTGTGTTCCTTGGTGTCGGCCTGCTCGCGGGCGAAGACGGGCTGCTCGGCATCCAGTTCGACAATGCGGCGACGGCCTATTTTATCGGCTCCATCGCGCTCGCGCTGATCCTGTTCGACAGCGGGTTTGAAACAAAGCTCGCGAGCTTCAAGATCGCTGCCACGCCCGCTATCACACTTGCCACTGCGGGGGTCTTGCTGACCACCGGCATCATGGGCGCAGCGGTGCATTATCTGTTTGATCTGCCTTGGCTTCTCGCTCTCCTTTGTGGCGCGATTGTCAGCTCGACGGACGCCGCTGCCGTCTTCTTCCTGTTGCGGCTGGGAGGCATCCATTTGCGCGACAGGATGCAATCCACCATCGAGGTGGAATCCGGCTCGAACGACCCGATGGCCATCTTCCTCACCGTCATGCTGGTGGAGCTGATTGCCGCGCCAGCGGGCGAAGCACACACGGCATGGAGCTTCGTGCAGATCCTGTTCCAGCAGATCGGCTTCGGCATCGCGCTGGGCGTCGGCGGCGGGCTTGTGATTGTCGAGCTTGTCAATCGCGTAAAGCTTGATGCGGCCCTTTATCCCATCGTGCTTCTGGGCTCGGCGCTAGCCCTGTTCGGGCTTGTCGGCACACTTGGCGGCAGTGCCTTCCTTGCCGTTTATGTGGCCGGGCTTTATGCCGGCAATGTGCCGCTTCGGAACGCCGGGTCGCTGCGCCGGTTCCAGCGCGTGACCACATGGCTTGCCCAGATCGGCATGTTCCTGACCCTCGGGCTTCTGGCCACACCGTCCGAATTCGGCGTCGTGCTCATCCCCGCGCTTGTCCTGACAATCATCCTGATTTTTGTGGCGCGCCCTGTGGCCGTCTGGTCCTGCATGTGGTTCTTCGATTTCAGTCGGGCTGACATCACCTTCATGTCGTGGGTAGGCCTGCGCGGGGCGGTATCGATCCTGCTGGCCATCGTGCCGCTGCTCGCTGGCATCGAAGGTGCGCAGATGGTTTTCAACGCCACTTTCATCGTGGTGATGGCGTCGCTTGCCATCCAGGGCTGGAGCATCGGCCCCGTGGCCCGCTGGCTGAAGGTGACGGTGCCGCCGCGCGAAGGCCCTGTGGAGCGGATCGACCTGCCCCTGCCCGTTGAAACCGATCAGGAAATCCTTGTCTACAAGGTTCATCCGCAAAGCAGGGTCGCCAAGGGCGAGACGATCCCGCGTTGGGCCATGCCTTCCCTTATCCTGCGCGACCGGCAGCTCTTGCAATCGCACATGGCGGGCAACATCAAGGCGGGCGATCACCTTTATGTCGTCACCGCACCCGGCCGCGCCGGGCTTCTGGACCAGCTTTTCGCCGGTCCCGCCGCTGATGACCACGACCGTGATCTTTTCGGCGACTTCATCCTGTCGCCCGAAGCGCTGCTTGCCGATGTTGCCCGGCTTTATGGCTTCCCGCTCAAGAAGGGTGACGAGGAAATGACAGTGGCGGGCGCCATCAAGCGCGAGCATCACGGCCTTCTGGAACGCGCCGACAGGGTCGCCTACGGCCCGGTGGACCTGATCGTCCGGCAAGTGGACGAACGCCACCGCATCACCGAAGTCGGCCTGTCGCTCGATGCGGACGACCTTTCCCCTAAACCGATTGTTAAGGACGGCCTGCTAGACCGCTTGAAGGCAAACCTCACGGCCCGGCGCAAACAGCGCGGCAGCGAGGACAAGTAAGGCAAGGCACCACATGGACCTGATGATTGCAGGATGGGAACGGCTGGAAGGCGCGACGCTCGACCTGCTAATGGCGGCCTGTTTCTTCGTGCCGCTCGGGCTCCTTCTCAACCGCCGCACGCTGCGTGCCGGGCTCGCCCCCTTGCGGGAAGAAACTCGGTTCAACCTCACCGTCTTCATCCTCGACATACTGTTTGTGACCCCCTTGATCGCGGTGCTGCTGTACCGGATGCGCCTGGCAATGCCGGAAGGCATGGTGCCGGGCCTTGCTCCCGAAACCTATACGCTGATCGGCATTCCGCTGACCGCTTTCCTTGCGATCTTCATCGGCGACATGACCAGCTATTTCCGGCACCGCCTGGAGCACAGCAGGCTACTCTGGCCCGCGCATGTCATGCATCACAGCGACCGCGCCATGACCTTCCTCGCGATCTTCCGTTTTCATCCGGTGAACCGCCTGACCACCGCCCTGATCGACGGTTTTGTACTGGCTGCCCTCGGCTTTCCGGCATGGGCCGTTGTCGCGAACAGCCTTGTCCGGCACTATTATGGCATGTTCATCCATGCCGACCTGCCCTGGACCTACGGCCCGCTCGGGCGCTTCTTCGTCTCGCCCGCAATGCACCGCTGGCATCATGTGCGTGAAGGCGAAGGTGTCGGCAGCAATTTCGCGACTGTCTTCTCGATCTTCGACCAGCTTTTCGGCACCTATTATGTGCCGGGCCCCTGCCGCGATCCCCTCGGCGTGACAGAAGCTGCTGGCAAGGGTGTGTCCGGGCAATTGGCCCATCCCTTCAAGACATGGGGCCGTGCGCTGGCCGTGCGTCGCCCGAAAGAGGTCTGACTGTCGGCCTACTGCTGTTCGTGCTTGGATTTCTTGGGCTTCACCTTGTCGCCCGGGAAAACGACGCTGACCGAGGTGCCGACACGCGGCACGCTGTCGATCCCGACCGTAGCCCCCATCTTGTCCGCAAAGGCGATCACCAGTGGCAGGCCGAGGCCAGAGCCTTCATGATTGCGGGCAAGGCCGCTGTCCACTTGTCCGAAGGGCCGCTTGGCAACCCTGATTTCGTCCGCCGTCATGCCAACGCCGGTATCTTCCACGATAAGGGCGGCGCCCCGGCCGAGCGTGCGTTCGAATTTCAGGGTCACAGTGCCGCCGGGCTCGGTGAATTTGACGGCGTTTGACAGAAGATTGAGGCATATCTGGCGGAACAGCCTTTCGTCCGCCTCGACATAGAGGCTCTTGTCAATGTCGCGCACCAG
Organism: Pseudokordiimonas caeni; assembly: GCF_026719705.1. Classification (GTDB taxonomy): domain Bacteria; phylum Pseudomonadota; class Alphaproteobacteria; order Sphingomonadales; family Kordiimonadaceae; genus Gimibacter; species Gimibacter caeni. The sequence goes on from NZ_JAPPRR010000004.1 coordinate 158,014, forward strand.
CGTGACACCACCGTTTTCGGCGCGCTGTTCCATCAGGTGCGTCACAAGATCGAAGCTCTCGACCGGATCGATCCAGGTAAGCGACGCCTCGAGCCGGCCAGCCTCCACCTTCGACAAGTCGAGGATATCGTTGATGATGGACAGAAGGTGGGTGCCGCTGTTGTGAATATCGCGGGCATATTCGGCATAACGCGCCATGCCGATCGGCCCCAGCATCTGTTCGGCGAGGATTTCCGAGAAACCAAGGATGGCATTGAGCGGCGTCCTCAGTTCGTGGCTCATGTTGGCCAGAAATTCGGACTTGGCGCGGTTGGCGATCTCTGCCGTGTCGCGGCTGCGGGCCAGTTCCTGTGCCTGTACAATATCTTCGGTCACATCCCGGCCGATCAGCAGCAACACCGGCTCGGGCGCGGTTTCAATCTTCTGCGCGAACAGGCGGAAGTGGCGGATCACATTGCCGCGCGCCAGCACCGTGGCCGGCACATCGGTCATCGAAGCCGTCATCTTCAGCTCTTCCGAGAAGCGGCTGTTGAACATGGGGTCGGCCCACATGCAGATTTCCTCGGCCGTCTTGCCGATCACATCATCGCGCCTGCGGCCAAGGACATTCAGAAAGCTGGGATTCACGTCCAGAAACCGGCCGTCCTTGAGGCTCGACAGGGACATGGCGTCGGGCATCAGGCGAAAGACATTGCGGAACAGGGCTTCCGAGCGCGCCCGTCCTTCACGCTCCTGCACTGTTTCGGTCACATCCGTGATGCTGCAGACGACGGCCTTGCGGCCACCCCAGTGCGTAGCGCGCGGACCGCAGGAAAGCCAGCGCAGGCGGTTGTCGCCATCAATCACCCTGATTTCATGGAAGCCGCCATCGCTGTCGCGCCCGTCCGGCGACAGGATGGTATGCAGGCCATCAGCGTCTTCGGGGTGGACCCAGCGGCGCAGATCCACATCGGCCGGTTTCCGCGCACCAGCCTGAAGCCCCAGAATTTCGTAAAGGCGCCCGTTGGCAAAAAGCACCGCATCTTCCGACACGACCAGAATGCCTTCAGCAAGTGAATCGAGAAGGACGGCGAGACCGTCTCTGAATTCCAACTCGATCGACACGATACTCCCCCGGAAAGGGTTGGCGCGGGGGCGGTTTCGAAAATTGCAACCACCCATCGCAACATCATAGAAAGACTTGCAGTTCAAGGGAAGCACGAACATGGCGACGGCAGTATCTGCCTATACATCGATCCGATATAGCGCCGACCCGAGATTTGGTCGTGACATGTATATAGATTTGATATATACCTGCTGACATAAACAACAGGGCCCAAAAAGGGTCCGCAACAGCGAAAGCGAGGACACAGTGAGGAAGATTCTCAAAGTCGCGGCACCTATCGCGGTGCTGCTGGCTGGTGTGGCAGCATTTCAGGTTCTGGATGCCACCAAGCCGCAACCCGAAAAGAACGAAGACAAGCCCCGCCCCACGTCGCTTTATGTCGATGAGGTGCGCTCTGAGACCGTGACCGTCGGCGTGAAAACGCAAGGCGAAGTCAGCGCCAAAACGCAGATCGACCTGATCCCGCAAGTATCGGGCCGCATCGTGAAGGTTGCGGATGCCTTCGCGGCGGGTGGCACCTTCGGCCCCGGCGACGTTCTCGTCCAGATCGATCCTGCAGACTATGAGCTTGCCGTGACCCGCGCCCGCGCCCGCATCGCCGAGGCACGCGTGAAGCTGGATCAGGAACTGGCAGATGCTGAAATCAAGGAAAAACAGTGGAAAGACTGGGTGAAGGATGGTGAACCCACGCCGCTCGCGCTGAACAAGCCGCAGGTGGCGGAAGCCGAAGCCAAGCTCCGCGCTGCTGAGGCCGACCTTGCCGAAGCCCAGCTAGCCCTCAGCCGCACCCGCATCACCGTACCCTTCAGCGGTCGCGTGATTGCCCGCAATATCGGCGTCGGCCAGGTGGTCAACGCCGGCACGTCCATCGGCCGTGTGTTCGCCACCGATGTCGTGGAGATCAAGCTGCCGCTGACCGACAGCCAGATCGCCGAGCTTGGCCTGCCCATCGGCTTCAACGCCAGCGCCAACAATCCGGCGCCTGTCGTCACCCTGTCGGCAACGCTTGGCGGTCGTCAGCATATCTGGGAAGGTTCGCTTGTCCGCACGCTCGCCGATGTCGACAAGGACACCCGCCTCATCTACGCCGTCGCCGAAGTTCAGGACCCTTATGGCAAGAGCGCCGATATGGGCATGCCGCTGGCGGTTGGCCTGTTTGTGAACGCTGAAATCGCCGGCACCCATTCGCGCTCGGCACTTGTGATGCCCCGCGTGGCACTTCGCGGTGAAGACAAGGTCTATGTCATCAACAAGGACGACAAGCTTGAAATCCGCCCGGTGGAGATCGTTTCCACGTCCGTGGACACGCTGCTTGTATCCGAAGGTGTCGCACCCGGTGAACGCGTTGTCGTGTCGCCCGTGCATTCGGCCTTCGATGGCATGCATGTTGTGCCCATCATTCGCACCGTCGAAAACGAGTCGGCTGCAGAATCCACTACTGTCGCATCGCGCTGATAGGGGGAAAGCATCATGAATGGATTGATTGAATGGTGGGCCCGTAACCCGGTAGCCGCCAATCTCCTGATGATCGGCCTCGTTATCGCCGGCATCCTTGGCTACAGCCGCATGGAACGGGAACTGGATCCTACGGTCCTGTTCTCCGGGCTCGAGATCGAGGTTTCCTGGCCGGGCGCTGCGCCGCAGGAAGTTGAAGAACAGATCGTCATGCGTATCGAGGAAGCGATCAGCGACCTCGACAATATCGAATGGGTCCAGTCCACGGCCAGCGAAGGCTTCGGCGGCATCTATATCCTTGCCGACAGCAAGGTGGATTTCACCCAGTTCATGAATGACGTGAAGCTGCGGCTTGATTCCATCGCCACCTTCCCGCGTGACATGGATCAGGTGCAGGTTCGCCAGTGGGTGAACCGCAATGAATTCATCCGCGTGGCCCTGCATGGCAACGTGGGCGAACGCGAACTGAAACGCACCGCCGAGAAGCTTCGCCGCGAAATGGCGGGCTTGCCCGGCCTGTCGCTCGTCGAGCTCTTTGGCACCCGCCGCGAGGAAGTGTCGATCGAGGTGAGCGAGGAAGCGCTGCGCCGCTATAACCTGAGCTTTGCCGAAGTGGCCGATGCCGTGCGCGGCAACTCGATCAACCTGTCGCTCGGCTCGGTACGCACCGAGGCCGGCTCCAACACGCTCCGCACCCGCAACATGGCGGATACCGAGCATGACTTCGACAAGATCGTCATCCGCCAGACCGCAGACGGCGGTATCATCCGCGTGGGCGATGTTGCCAAGGTGGTTGACGGCTTCGAAGAAGAGGAAATCCTCGCCACCCTCAACGGCGAACCTGCGGTCCTCCTGCAGGTGATGACCACTGAAACGATGGATGTGGTGAAGGCGTCCGAATCCGTCAACAAATGGATCAAGGACCGTTCCGACAGCCTGCCCACTGGCATGCGGATGACGCTGTGGACCGACGCGGCCGAAGATTTCAACGGCCGCATGACCACCATCGTCAATTCTGCCCTGCAGGGTTTGGCGCTCGTGATGATCGTACTTCTTCTCACCCTGCGGCCCATTGTGGCCTTCTGGGTGACGGTCGGCATCGCCACCGCCTATGCAGGGGCCTTCGTGCTGCTGCCGGCGGTCGGTATCTCGCTCAACATGCTGTCCACCTTCGCCTTCCTTCTGGTGATCGGTATCGTCGTCGACGATGCGATTGTGGTGGGCGAAAGCATCCATACCGAATCGCACCGCACCGGTGGCGGGATCACCGCTGCTGTTCTTGGCACCCAGCTGGTTGCCAAGCCGGTGATCTGTGCGGTTCTCACTACCATCATCGCCTTCCTGCCGTGGATCTTCCTTTCGGGCGGCACCAGCGAGTTCACCCGCCACATCACGTGGGTGGTGATTCTGGCGCTGACCTTCTCGCTTGTTGAGGCGCTGTTCATCCTGCCGGCACACCTGTCGAAACTGAAGCCACGCGAGCATGCGGCAGGCTTCAGCCTGATGCAGAAACGCGTGTCGGATGGCATTATCGCGAGCGCGCACACCTTCTATCGCCCCCTCGGCGACTGGGCCGTGCGCAACCGTTATGTCACCTTCGCCGGCTTCGTTGTCGTGGTTATGATCGGCTTCGGCCTTCTCGCCACGGGCTGGGTGAAAACCAGCTTCATGCCCGATATCGAGGCCGAGGAAGTGGTCGTGAATGTGGACCTGCCGGACGGCACGCCCTACAGCCGCGCCCTTGAAATCCTCGCCAGGCTGCAAGCGGCCGAGCAGGCCCTTGTGGACGAAGTCGAAAAGGCTTCGGGCGGCGAAAAGGAAATCGTGGAGAACTGGTACACCCGGTCCCGCCGCGACAATGTGATCGCCATCGTGAAGCTGGCACCGCCTGAAAAGCGCGACATGTCGGCCAAACAGGCTGCCGAACGCCTGCAGGAACTGATCGGTGAAATTCCGGACGCAGAAGCCGTGTCGGTTCAGTTCACGCTTGGCAACAACGACCCGGACTTTGAAATCTCGGTCAGCCACCCGGATCTTCAAATCCTGCGGGATGCGACGGCCGATCTCGTGACCTACCTGCGTCGTTACTCGGCCCTTGTGAACCTGCGCGACAACCTCCGGGACTCGAGCGAGGAAATCCGCATCCACCTGAAGCCCGGCACTGAAAAGCTCGGCCTCACGCTTGCCGATGTCTCGCGCCAGGTGCGTCAGGCTTACTATGGCGAGGAAGTCCAGCGCCTGCCACGTGACGGCCAGGACGTTCGGGTGATGGTCCGCTATCCGCTGACCAGCCGCCGCAACATGGAAAGCCTGAAGGATTTCCGCGTGCGGACCACCGATGGCCGCGAACTGCCGCTCTTGGCCGTTGCCGACCTCGAGTTCGCGCCGGGCATCAGCCAGATCAACCGCCGGGACCGCCGCCGTGCGTCCCGCATCAGCGCCGACCTGACCGAGGATATCCGCGGCCAGATCATGGAAGATCTCGAGAAGAACTTCTATCCTGACTGGGAAAAGCGCTATCCGGGGATCAAGACCGGTGCGGTGGGCCAGGCTGAGGGTGAAGCGCGCTTCATGGAAGAGGTGATGAGCCTCTACACCATGGCCCTCTTCGGCATGTATATGCTGCTGGCCGTGGTGTTCCGCAGCTACTTCCAGCCGGTGGTGATCATGATCGCCATTCCCTTCGCCATCGTCGGCGCCATCGTCGGCCACATGGCAACGGGAACGACCATGGCGATCTTCAGCTACTTCGGGATAGCGGCCGCCGCCGGCGTGGTGGTGAACGACAACCTCGTGCTCCTGGACTATTTCAACAAGCTCGTTGAACGCGGCATGAAACCGGCACAGGCCATCGTGGAAGCGGCAGTTTCCCGCTTCCGTCCGATCCTGCTGACGACGCTGACCACCATCATCGGCCTTGCGCCCATGATGCTGGAGGAATCGATCCAGGCGGCCTTCCTGAAGCCGGTCGTGATCGCCCTCGTGTTCGGGGTGGCCATCGCCTTCTTTGTCACGCTCTTCTGCGTGCCGTCGCTCCTCATCATCGGGGAGGATGTGAAGGCAGGCTTCCGCTGGATCGGCCGCAAGCTGAAGGCCCTGTTCTTCATGTTGATCGGCCGCAAGCCGGCGCCTGAGGCGCAGGATCCGGTTCAGGCCGAATAAGCCGAACTCAGACGAAACAGGAAACCGCCGCGCCCACCCGGACGCGGCGGTTTTTCATTGTGCCCGCCCCATGCTAGGCTGGCGCCGCAGCGATCAAGGGGGAGACCGGATATGAAACCCGCACCGAAAGATTGGCCACGCCTGTCATCGTCCGTCTTTTATGAGGACGCACCAGCCATGATCGACTGGCTGATGAAGGCCTTCGATTTCAAATTGAAGATCAAGGTGGAGGGCGACAAGCCGGGGGTGATCATCCACGCTGAACTGACCTACGGCGAGGCCATCATCATGGTCTGCAGCCACAGCAAGCTGACAGGCAACCGGTTCGGCGTGCCGTTTGTCTCGCCCAAGGAGGCCGGCGGCAATACCCAGACGATCATGCTGCATGTGCCCGATGTAGACGCACACCATGCGCACGCCAAGGCAGCTGGCGCCGAGATCGTGATGGAGCCCACCGTCAGCGATTACGGCCCCGAATACTGGTGCGACAAGGGCTACGGCGCCAAGGACCCCGAAGGTCATCTCTGGTGGTTTGCCGAGCGGCTCAGAAACCCGCCCGGCGCCTGAACCCTAGAAGCCGGCTGCGAGCGAGCCCGGACGGCGCGGGTCAGCGGCCCCCTCAAGCACGCCATCCGGACGGCGCAGGATCGATTGCGTGGAGCCGAGCACGCGGTCCCAGCTTTCGGTTTCATCGAGCACACCCTTCACCTGATGCCCCATCTGGCCGAGAATACGGGCCGTATCGATGGAATGGCCGGGCTCCATCAGCAGGCGGTCGGGATACCATTGATGATGGATGCGCGGCATGGCGGTCGCCTCCATCATGTTCATGTCAAATTCCATGACATTCAGCATGGTTTCCAGCGTCACGGTGATGATGGTGGAACCGCCGGGGCTGCCGGTCGCCATGTAGGGCTCACCGTTCCTGAACACCAGCGTCGGCGTCATCGAGGAAAGCGGCCGTTTGCCGGGCTCGATGGCGTTCGCCTCGCCGCCCAGAAGCCCGAAAGCATTCGGCACGCCGGGCTTTGCCGAAAAATCGTCCATCTCGTTATTCAGAAGGAAACCGGCGCCGTCGACCGAGCGGCCGTTGCCGTAGCTGAAGTTCAGCGTATAGGTGTTCGAAACCATGTTGCCCCAACGGTCGGCGGTCGAATAATGCGTCGTCTGCGGGCTTTCGTAGGGCAGCTTCTCGGCCGGCAAAATTTCGGTCGACGGCGTGGCATGGTCGGGATCGATCTTTGCACGGATCGCGGCGGCATAGGCCTTGTCGGTCAGCGCCTCGACCGGCACATCGAAGAAATCGGGGTCCCCCAGATATTTCGAACGGTCCGCATAGGCATATTTGAAGGCTTCGGTCAGGCGATGGATATAGGCCGCACTGCCATGGCCCATCGATTTCAGATCATAACCTTCAAGGATATTGAGGATCTGGATCACATGCACCCCGCCCGAGGATGGCGGCGGCATGGAAACGACCTCATAACCCTTGTAGGTGCCGCGCACCGGGGTGCGTTCCACGGCCTTGTAATTCTTCAGGTCCGCATGGGTGATGATGCCGCCGCTCGCTTCCATCGTGGCAACAAGCTTGTCGGCAACCGCACCTTCATAGAAGCCGGCGGCACCCTTCTCGGCGATTGTTTTCAGCGTCTTTGCCAGATCCTTCTGGCGCAGGATTTCGCCCGCACGGTAGGGGCTGCCATCTGCCTTGAAGAAATAACGAGCGGTCGCCGGGTCGGCGGTCAGGCGCTTCTGGTAGCGCGCCAGCGAATCCGCCAGCGCATAGCTCACCGGGAAGCCGTCCTCCGCCAGCCGGATAGCCGGCGCCATCACCTTCTTCAGCGGCATGGTGCCATATTTTGCCAGTGCCTCGGTCATGCCCATCACAGTGCCGGGCACGCCGGACGCCTTGTTGCTGAACCAGGTAAGCTGTGTGTCCACGTCGCCCGCCGCATTCAGGAACATGTCGCGATGCGCGCGGGCCGGTGCCATTTCGCGGTAGTCGATGGCGATCACCCGGTTTTCCTTTTTCAGGTAAACCATCATGAAGCCACCGCCCCCGATATTACCCGCCTGCGGGTGTGTCACCGCGAGCGCAAACCCGGTGGCGACTGCTGCATCGACCGCGTTGCCTCCTGCCTTCAGGATTTCAAGCCCCGCTTCGCTGGCATGTCCTTCCTGCGACACCACCATGCCACGCTCGGCCAGAACCGGATGGAAGCGGCTTGTATAATCGATGATCGGCGTATCGCCGTCTGCCGCGATGGCAGCAACCGACCAGAAAGGCAGGAGAAGCAGGACAAAAAGGACGCGCATCAAAGACATGGATTTCCCCCGGGGAACTGATTTCGTCATGGGCAAGATGCCGCATGATAACGGTCAAGGCCGGTTCGTCCAGTCCCTAGCGGCAATGTGTGCAGGCTCAGGCGGGAATAAGCTGTACGGATGGCATCGATGCGTAAGCGGGATCGATGCCCTGCCCCAGATCCACCAGCGTGCGGTCGCGCACGTCCCCGATCCGGGCGACCGGGTTGGTCAGCGCGGTGCTGTAGGGAATATCAAAATGCAGAAGGATCATCAGTTCGTTGGGCTTCCCTTCCTTGTGCGAGAAGGGAAGATGAAGGAAATGGCTATCATAGGTCTCGGTGTCGGTCACCCATTCGCGGGTGCCGGTCAGGCCCATCGGCCAGCTGAGCATGCTGTCATAGAGATCTTTCAGAACGCCGATATCTTCCTCGAGATGGCTGCCATTCTTGAAGAAGTTGCGATAGGTGATTTCTTCGCCGAGACGCTCGACAATTTCGGTACCGGCAAGACGCACGACAAACTCGCCCGCCTCGTCGCGTTCGACGATGATCATACGGGGCAGCAGATGGCGCACACGAACGGGACGGAAGTCGGCGCGACTCGGCACCGGCTTGTCGCCTCGCAGTTCCTGCCAATAGGCGATGAATTCCCTGAAATGGCTCAGCACTGCCACGAACGCTCACCCTATTCGACCCTGCTTTCGAGTATCTGTGAGGGAGCGTTAATAGAGTGTAAATTTCCTAAAATTGTAACTATCTGTCCGAGACCTACGACCAGTTATAGTCGGCCGCCTCGAATTCTTTCATTCTGAGATGGTATTGGAGGCTGAATCCGGGCCAGATCGTCGTATTCTTGCCATTCGCGTTCAGATACCAGCTGTTGCAACCGGTCATCCAGATAGTGCGCTTCATCATTTCCTGAATTTCGCGGTTATAGTCTGCCTGACGCGTGTCGGTGACCTCGATACGCCCGGCGCGCCGCGCCTTCGCTTCGGCGAGACAATCGAGGATATAGCCGATCTGCGCTTCCAGAATGAAGACGATCGAATTGTTGCCAAGCCCTGTGTTCGGACCAGCCAGCAGGAACAGGTTCGGGAAGCCCGCAACCGTGACGCCCTTGTAGGCTTCCGCCCCGCCCTTTTCGGCCCACACATCCTTGATATCGCGCCCGCCGACACCAGCGAAAAGCCCCTTGTGGAAGGGTTCGGCGGCCTCGAAACCGGTGCCGAAGATGATCACATCGGCGGGCCTCAGCACGCCGTCCTTGCCGATGATCCCTTCTGCCGTGATCCGGTCGATCCCTTCGGTGACAAGCGAGACATTATCCCGCGCCAAGGCCGGGTAATAGTCGTTGGCAATCAGGATGCGCTTGCACCCCGGCAGATAGTCCGGCGTCAACTTGGCGCGAAGCTCGGGGTTCGCAATATGCTCGGCGATATGCTCCTCACCCATGCGGCGGGCACGTTCCATGAAGCTCGGCCTGCGCACAAAGCCGATGCCGCGCATCTCGTAGGTCCAATATTGCCAGTAACGCCAAAGGCGCTGGGTGAAGGGCAGCGTGCGGAACATCCACTTTTCAAAAGCGGTGATTTCCCGGTCTGGCTTCGGCATCACCCACGGCGGCGTGCGCTGATAGAGGTCAACCTGCCCCGCGCCCGGCGCAATCTGGGGCACAAACTGAATGGCGCTCGCGCCCGTGCCGATCACAGCAATCCGCTTGCCCGTCAGGTCCACATCATGGCGCCACTGGGCGGAGTGGAAGGCCGGCCCTTTGAATTCCTTGAGCCCCGGCAGGTCGGGCACCACGGGTTCATGCAGCGGCCCGAGGCCAGCAACCACATACCGCGCCTTGACGGTTTCGCCATTTCCGAAAGTGAGGTGCCACAGGCTTGTCGCCTCGTCGAAACGGGCGGCCGTCAGTTCGTGTCCGAACCGGATACGCTCCATCACGCCAAACCGGCGCGCCACGTCCTCGATATAGTCGCGAATCTCCCGCCAGCCCGAAAACATGCGGGACCAATCGGGATTGGGCGCGAAGGAAAAGGAATAGAGGTGCGAAGGTACGTCGCAGGCACATCCCGGATAGGTGTTTTCCCGCCAGGTGCCACCCACTTTGTCGGCCTTTTCGAAAACCGCGATATCGCGGTATCCGGCTTCCAGAAGGCGCACGGCCATACCGATGCCGCCAAAGCCCGTGCCGACAACGGCAACCTCTATGCTATCCAGCGCTTCACTTCCCATCCGATCCCCCACGTTCGCCATCCGAACTGCTGAAACTTCCGCTTCCCCCGCGTTGGCCACAGCCTATAGTCACGCCTAATGGATGGGAGTGAAAAAATGAAACGAATTCTGATTTCCGCATTGCTTATGGCTGCGGCCTCACCAATGGCCCTCGCCACTGACCGCACCGCGAACGAACAGGCAGTGGTGGATCTTTATAAGGAGGTGGTGGGCTTCCGTTCGGTCGAAGGCCGGGGCGGCATGCGTCCGCTCGCCAAAATGCTGGCTGATCGTTTTGTCAAAGGCGGCTTTCCGGCAGATGACGTCCACTATCTGGAAATGCCGAACGATACCGCCGCCCTTGTTGTCCGCTATGAGGGCAGCGACTCCACCCAGAAGCCCGTCGTGCTGATGGCGCACATGGATGTGGTCGAGGCCCTGCCCGAAGACTGGCAGCGCGACCCCTACACCCTCATTGAGGAAGACGGCTATTTCTATGGCCGCGGCACGATGGACAACAAGGAAGGCGTCACCGTCCTCACCCACAATTTCCTGCGCCTGAAAGCTGAGGGCTATACGCCCGACCGCACGCTGATCATCGCTTTCTCCGGCGACGAGGAAACTCATATGGCGACAACCGAGGCGCTTTACACGAAGCATCTGGATCTCACCAACGCCGAGTTCGCCCTCAACACCGATGGCGGCGGCGGCACGATGGATGCCGATGGCAACCCGCTCGGCGCAGGTGTCCAGACCGGCGAGAAAACCTACATGAGCTTCACGCTCACCGCCCGCAATCCGGGCGGCCACAGCTCGCAGCCGCGCGATGACAATGCGATCTACGATCTGGCGGCCGCGATCATGAAACTGAAGGCTTACCGCTTCCCGCTGAAGCATAACGACACGACCGTCGCCTTCATGAAGGAAATGGCCACCCGCGAGGGCGGCGAACTGGGCAAGGCACTTGCCGCCTTCGCCAGTGACCCGACGGACAAGAAAGCTGCCGACGTGATCTGGAAATACCCGTCCTATGTCGGCATCACCCGTACCACCTGTATCCCGACGCTCCTCAAAGGCGGCCACGCCGAAAACGCGCTGCCGCAGTCAGCGGTCGGCACCGTCAACTGCCGGGTCTTCCCCGGTGAAACGGTCGCCGAGGTGAAAGGCAGGATCGAGAAGGCCATTGATAATGGTGCGATTGAGGTCACCGTGCTCGACAAGCCGGCGCCGAGCCCGGTGTCGCCGCTGCGCGACGATGTGATGGGCATGATCACGGCATCGCTGCACACCCAGTATCCGGGGGTGAAGATCACGCCTTACATGGCTCCTTATGCGACGGACGGCAAATGGTCGCGCCTTGCAGGTATCCCGACCTATGGCGTGTCGGGCCTCTTCCTCGGGCCTGATGATGACCGCTCCCACGGGCTCGATGAGCGCGTGCCTGTCGGTTCCTTCTTCAAGTCGAACGCTTACTGGTACGATCTTCTGAAGCGCGTCGGCGGTTGAAGCTCAGCCGTTCCACTTGAACTCGGGTTGGCGCTTTTCGAGGAAGGCGCCAATCCCCTCGGCGGCATCGGCGCTATCGTGCGCATCGAGGAACATGGCGGCGGTGACCGCATCATCATCCACCTGCCCGTCGGCGATCAGCCGCAGCGTCTTCTTGATACCCCGCACCGATGATGCCGCATTGGCAGCAACCCGGCCGGCGAAGGCGAGCACTGCGCCTTCCAGTTCTTCATTGTCATGCACACTATCGACAAGGCCGATGGCAAGCGCCGTGCGCGCATCGATCACCTCTGCGGTCATCAGCATGCGGCGTGCCGCAGAGAAGCCGACAAGATTGACAAGTTCCCGAGTGTCATTCAGCGGATAGACAAGCCCAAGCTTCGCAGGCGGAATACCGAAGCGCGCAGCCGTACCGGCAAATCGGAAATCGCAGTGGATGGCAAGCCCGCAGCCACCGCCCATCGCTGCACCGCGTACCATGGCGATGGTCGGCTTGTCCGTGCGAGCAAGGCTTCGTTGTGCGTTTCGGATCGCCTTTCGGTTGGCCTCCCGCCGCTCGGGATGCTCCGCAATATCCCTCAGTTCCGCGAGATCGGCGCCCGAGGCAAAAGCCATATCACAGGTACTCGCCACCACAATCACGCGAACGGCGGGATCGGCGTCAAGCGCCGCAGCGGCCTTCGGCACCGCCTCCCACATGGCCTGCGTCATGGCGTTCCGCTTGTCCGGCCGGTTGATCATCAGCCAGCCAATCGGGCCATCCGTGCGGATATGTATAAGGGAAGCGGGATCGTTCAGGTTCGTCATACTATCACCTAGAAAAGGCTCGCCTGGCGCTCGTGTTCGGGCGGGTCAAGGCATTCGGGGCTGTCGAAGCGTACATTGCCGACGCGGGTGGAAACCGGCCGGACATCGAACGCCCGTTCTCCCACAAAGGGGAAGTCTTCCAGAAAGCGGCGCGGCAGGGGATCATGGGTCGTGAGCCACGCCTCATGGTCGGCGTGCGCCACCACCATCGGGCGGCGATGGTGGATGGTTGACAAAGGGCCGGTCGCCGGGGCCGTCAGGATCGCCATCGTCTCCAGCCAGTGTTCACCCTGCGGGCCATGCCAGGTGGACCAGACACCGGCAAACGCCATCAGGCTGCCGTCCGCAGGTGCGATCAGATAGGGCTGTTTGCGCCCGCCTTCGATTTTCCATTCATACCAGCCGTTCATCGGCACAAGGCAGCGCTTGCGCTTGATGGAGGCACGGAAATAAGGCTTGGCTGCAACCGTTTCGATCCGGGCATTGATCACCGGCTCCTTCGCTGGCTCCTTGATCCATTCGGGCACGAAGCCCCATTCGACCGCCACAAGCTCCGGGATGCCCTTTTCGTCATGCCGCACCACCAGCACTGGCTGCTTCGGCGCGATATTGTAGCGCGCGGGGATATTGGCCGTTGCCTCCACGGCAAAAACGGCGCGAATGGCATCCAGCGGCGAAGTCAGAATGAAACGGCCGCACATCAGCCTTGCCTCCTTGTCAATCGCGAACCAGTATAGGGCCCGACCTGAGACGAGGGGAAGACAAGCTTTGACAGACGCACGGGAAAATCCCGAACGGCCGGTGGTTGCGGTGGGTGTTGTGGCCTTCCGCGGCAGCGAGGTTTTGCTGATCCGGCGGGGCAAACCGCCGAAGGAAGGCGACTGGAGCATTCCGGGCGGCCGCCAGCAGCTGGGCGAAGGCACTCGCATGACCGCCGCACGTGAAGTGCAGGAAGAAACCGGCCTTGCCGTAAAGGTCGGCGAGCTGATCGATGTCGTCGATTTCATCGAACCCGGCGAAGGCGGCAAGCCGCGCTTCCATTATACCCTTGTCGATTATATGGCCGAAGTGTCCGCGGGAGAGCCGCAAGCAGGAGACGATGCTGTGGAAGCAGCTTTCCTGCCGCTTGAAGAAGCCTTCCGGCGGCTCAAATGGGCCGAAACGCGGCGCGTGATCGCGCTCGCGGCCCGGCGACGGGGGCTTGCCCTACCCGCCGGTTTCGAGAATGAGGCAGCCTGATGGAACCGACCCGCCCCAGCAGCCGCAATGCCATCGGCACGCTCGTGCTGATCTTCGGCCTGATGCTGTATGCCTTCGGCGCCGCCGCCATCGGCGACCTGATGAACGACTGGCATGTCCTGATCCAGTTCATCTACTATGCCATCGCAGGGATCGCGTGGATCTTCCCGGTCCGCCGACTGTTCATCTGGATGGCACAATCCAAAAACCAATCCAATGGGGGACAAATCGAATGAGAAAACTGACAGCCTTGGCGCTCGCCGCCAGCGTATTCACAGCACCTTGCATGGCCGCCGATGCCACGCCGGATGGCGCCGTCAATTATGATCATATCGCCAAGATGTCGCGCGCGATCTGGGACTATGCCGAGGTCGGCTACAAGGAGGCCAAAAGCAGCAAGCTTCTGCAGGACGCGCTGAAAAAGGCCGGTTTCAAGGTCGAAGCGGGCGTTGCCGATATCCCGACCGCTTTTGAGGCCACTTACGGCTCGGGCGGGCCGGTGATCGCCATCCTCGCCGAATTCGATGCCCTGCCCGGCATCAGTCAGGATGCGAGCCCCGAGCGCCACATTCTGGAAGAAAAGAAAGCGGGCCATGCCTGCGGCCACAACCTCTTTGGAGCGGGTTCGGTAGAAGCTGCGATTTCAGTTGCCAAATGGCTGAAGGCAACGGGCACGCCCGGCACCATCCGCCTTTATGGCACCCCGGCTGAAGAAGGTGGCTCGGGCAAAGTCTATATGGTCCGCGCGGGCCTTTTCAATGACGTCGATTTCGTACTGCACTGGCACGCCGGCGACCGCAACATGACCTCGGCAAGTTCGAACCTCGCCAACAAGTCGGCCAAGTTCCGCTTCCACGGCCTTTCAGCGCACGCTGCAGCGGCACCCGAAAAAGGTCGTTCCGCACTTGATGGCATCGAGGCCATGAACATGATGGTCAATATGATGCGCGAACATGTGCCCGAGGAAAGCCGCATCCATTATGTGATCACTCGTGGCGGCTCGGCCCCGAACGTGGTCCCGGACTTTGCGGAGGTCTATTATTATGTCCGCAACCCGGATGCCGAGGTGGTGAAAGACATTTTCGACCGCGTTGTCGCGGCTGCAAATGGCGCTGCCATGGGCACCGGCACCACGGTCGACTATGAAATCGTTGGCGGCACCCATGCCCTTCTGATCAACGAGACGCTGGCCCAGGTGGCTGACGAGAAGATGCGTGAAGTCGGCGGCGTGACCTACGACGCCGAGGAACAGGCCTTCGCCAAAACCCTGTATGCGACGCTGAAAGGCGCCGATATCAGCCTCGATAGCGCCCGCGAAGTCCTGCCCTATGGCACCACGCGGTCGAGCGGATCGACGGACGTTGGCGACGTTTCGATGACCGTACCGACCGTTGGCATCCGCACCGCAACCTGGGTTCCGGGTACGCCCGCCCACTCGTGGCAGGCCATTGCCGCAAGCGGCATGTCGATCGGCTACAAGGGTGCCACCGTTGCCGCCAAGACGCTCGCCAAAGTCGCGGCAGAGCTTTATACGAACCCCGAGCTTCGCGAAAAAGCCAAGGCCGAGTTTGAAAAACAGCGCGGCGAAGACTTCAAATATGAAGCCCTTCTCGGGGACCGCCCGCCGGCCCTGAACTACCGCGACTGACGCTTATAGCCATTGCACGCGCCCGCTATAGCGCGTACAGGAGGGGGAAATTCGAACACGCATGTGCCCGCGCGCATCGCATACGGAGTTTCCCCCATGGCACTTCTTGAACTTGCCTTCTACCCGAACCCGGTCCTGAAAAAGCCTGCCACCACCATCCCTGTGGTGGATGACGCTGTGAAGGCGCTTGCCGCCGACATGCTGGAGACCATGTATGACGCCCGCGGCCTCGGCCTTGCCGGCCCCATGGTTGGCCGCTCGGAGCGCATCTTCGTGATCGACCTGCAGGACGACGGTGTGAAAGCACCCAAAACCTACATCAACCCGGAGATCGTCTGGGCCTCGGACGAGCTTCAGGAAGTGGTGGAAGCCTCGCTTTCCTATCCCGGCATCGAAGCCCCAATCGCGCGCCCCAAGGCCATCAAGGTCGCCTATACGAACCTCGATGGCGAAATGGTTGTGGAAGAAGCTGATGGCTTCCTCGCGACCGTGATCCAGCATGAGATGGATTATCTGGAGGGCAAGTCCTACCTTGACCTCCTGAAGCCTGTGAAGCGCAACCTCCTGATCACCCGCATGCAGAAATATATGAAGCGCCTGGCGCGCGGCTCCCATGTGCATGGCCCCGGCTGCGGGCATGACCATGATCACGACCATGACCACGATCATGGCCATGTGCACGGGCCGAACTGCAATCACTGAGATCAAGACACTGACGCCGGGCAATCCCCGGCGTCAGTCTTTTAAGGGTCAGCCGATGGCGCCGATCTCGAGGCCAATGAGGCCGGTGATATCAAGCATCAGCTCATAGGCTTCGCGCATGGGCTCGAAGATCGTGGCGCGTTCCTTTTTGTAGCCCGCACGTTCGCTGCTGTCGGTTGAAGGTTCGCCGAAATCGGCGTCGCTGTCGCCGTTCGTGGTGGCGGGGAAGATATCCTTCAGCATCTGGATCGTGGCAGGCACATCCATGTGCAGCAGACGTTCGACAAGCTCGTCGAGCGAGACATTGAGCCGCGTCGAGAAGCGCGGCACTTCCATCGCCTTCAGGAACACGAAATGCATCAGCGCAAGCCGCAACATGTGAAGCTGCGCCATCGTGGTTTGCGGGTTCGCGGAATGCCCCTCGAACATCGGCAGCGCATCGCGCAGTTCGCCCTCGTCGCGGCGCAAACGGCGGATCAGCGCACCGATGTGGGGGCCACCGCCCATGCCTTCAAGCGCCCGGGACAGGCGCCGCTCGCCGCCATGATCACCGGCCTCAATGTCCGCCACATCGAGCCAGTAGCCGGGATCATAAAGCGACAGGTAAGCATCCAGCGCATGCACGTTGGAGCGGTCGAGGGCCGCCACCACCAGCGCGGTCACACGCTGCAGCCGGTCTGATTTCTCGTGCAGTTCCGCAAAGCGGCTGGCCGACCGCGACACGGCGATACCGAAGCCCGCCACGCTGTTCACCATATAGCCCAGCTGCTGCAGCATGGCATTGTGCGGAATCGCGCGAATCTGTGAAACCGACTCGAGTCGGGGGACCTGCCCTTCGGCTGCCTGCCGCTTGGTGGCACGGGAGCCTGTCGGGAACAGCAGGTTCGGCCCCATCTGGTCCAGCAGGCGGACATAGCCCGGATGCTCCACCAGATGATCCTGATATTCCTTCAGCGTCAGGAAGAAATCGAGCGCCCAGCCGCTGTCATCATAGAATGGATCTCCCTCGGCTTTCACAGGGGACAGGCGCACATCAAGGAAATCGGTGAGCGTGTTGAAGGCGGTGTCTTCATCGACGAACCACAGATAGCCATCGCCACCCTGGAAGCTGACCTCGTGCTTGTGCGGCACGTCCATATCGTCAAGGAATTCGCGCACCCGTGGCGGATGGGTATAGAGGAAACGGTCCTTGAGCGATGCCGGATGCGCACCCCGGCCGATGGATTCGCCGTGGGTATCGAAGAACAAGAGCTGCACGTCACCGAGGCCCCGGCGTTTCCACAGACGCACAAGGCGCAGCTTGAAACGTTCGATGGCAAGGCACGCCGCCGGCTGCCCGATGAATCGTCCCGAATCGGAGAATCCGAGCTGCACGCAGAAGCGCCCCTGCGCGCGGATATAATCCACGAAGTGCGGGTTATCGAGCACTTCGGCAATCACCCGGTCGCCGCGCTGCAGGCCGATGGCCGTTTCAAAGAGCGGCGAGATTTCCACATGATCTTCCACCCCGTAGCGGCGCGCGTAATAAAGCGCGGTCAGGAGCGTGAAGGGCGTGTCCGATTCCGCGATCAGCAAGCGGATCGGCGTGCGGCCATCGAAATGCTTCTTGAACTGGGCAGCCAGCATGAACAACCGTTTCGCCGTCGTCTGCTCGGCCGCTACGGTTCCGTAATGAACATTGGCGGGTTCGATGGATTCAAGTAGCCCAGCGATGGCCGACAGATAATGACGGCGTGTACCGCTGCGGTCCGGCGCACGGTCGAGCCCGATTTCGCTACGGATGGCGTTATGAAGCTGTTCCGCATTCAGCCGGAAATGGATATGCGTGAGGCCTAGCCCTACATGGCGCCATTCTGCCCGGAAGGCTGCGATCTCCAGATGCGCCTTGGCCGGCAGGTCGGCCGTCACCAGCACCTCAAGGGCGGCATTGATCGAAGCAAGCGCTGCTTCCTTGATGGCCCGGCGGCCGAGGGCGGCACGGTTCAGCGCCGGCATGTCGTCCTTCAGAGTTTCAAGCTTTTCGATCCCGTCAGCGAAACAGCCCCGGAAGTCGCCAAGGCCTTTCTTGACGGCCGCGATGGCCGCTGCCACCGGCCTTTCGAGCCCGGCGCCCAGTTCCTGCTCGACACTGCCGAAATAAGTAGTCAGCTCGTCGATCCCTGCAACCGCCGACCGGCAGCGGAATTTCAGGCTCGTCGACCAGCCGATATCGGTACGGCCATCAAGGTCGAACCCGACCCAGCTGGCAACCGACACGAAAGACGGCGCCAGCAGCCGCGCGTCAGCGGGATACAGCTCCGCCGCCACGCCAAGCACCAGCCGGTTAACCCGGCGGATCGCCCGGCGGATCGAGAGACTGGCGCGCTCGGACGCCGCCAGTTCCTCGTCAAGGCTGGGGCTGCGCTGCGAGCGATAGCGATCAAGCCGCGGGATATCGTCGGCCTCGCCTTTCAGGTAGCGCACCGCCGCACGAGCGGCTTCGGCCGACAGGTTGAAGGTCGGGTGCGCGGTGATAACAAAGCCGCCAAGCTCGCGCTCCAAGAGGGCCTGAAAGGCGTCATAGGGCAGCAGCTTGCCATCGGCGTCATGCGCTAGGCCGCGGATCAGGTCCTTGATGCGTTTCTCGTTGGCGCTGCGGCCCTTGGCTGTCCACTGGCCCTTCAGCCGGTCCAGCCGGTCTTTCAGAAGCTGGCGGCCAAGGCCACGCAGTTCGGCATGCACATCGGCAAGGCCCGCCTTGCCGTCGATCATGCGGGCGGCAAGCGCGCGGGCAGGCGTCAGAAAGGCGTTGCGATCATCCCTGGCATCGGGGGCGACCGGCATCAGGACGGCAGACAAGGTTCGGTCGGTCATTGGCTCTCATTCCCAACTGTTGCACGGCGATGACGATTT
This sequence comes from Pseudokordiimonas caeni, assembly GCF_026719705.1. Classification (GTDB taxonomy): domain Bacteria; phylum Pseudomonadota; class Alphaproteobacteria; order Sphingomonadales; family Kordiimonadaceae; genus Gimibacter; species Gimibacter caeni. The sequence goes on from NZ_JAPPRR010000004.1 coordinate 177,056, forward strand.
GCGGGGCCCCGGCGACCTTTATTATATCTTTTTTATGCCGCGGGCCGGTCGCGGCAGAGGGCGGACACTAGCGCGTCTTTTGTTGCGGCGCATCAGTTTTTTTTGAAACTTTATTGCTTGCCCTGTGTGCGCCGCCACAAAAGGGCCAGAAAACCGAAGAGAAACACCGGCGTGAGGCCAAGATGCGTCGCCCCCGCAATCGCCCGCGCGACGAGTGGCCACACAAACAGGAGAGCAACCGTGATCGCCTCGCCCGCGCGGAAGCCATGCTCGCGGCCATGAAGTGCAAAAAGCAGAAGCCCGGGGGCAAGGATCATCAGGTCATAATCCAGCACAAAGGGTGTGACGATCAGGGCGCTCGTCACAAGGGTCGCCGCGCGCACACCAAGCGGCGCACCGCGCCGCCAGACCTGCCACACGGCAACGGCAGCGATAACCGCCGCCATGCCATGGACTGCCATCGCCGCAACATGCGGCACACCGATGAGGCGCAGGCCGGCATAAAGGCTTTGCATCTTCGACCAGGGCACCAGCCCTTCGGTCAGCACCCGTGTGGCCAGCGTGCCTCCTTCCAGAAAGCCGACCCATGTGGCTGTGCCGAAGGCAAGCCAGGTTGCGCCCTGCAGCAAGAGCGTGGTGACGCCCGCCGCCACGATCGTGCGCCAATGCCCGCCGGCGAGCAGGGCGAGCGGCCACAAAAGCCCAAGGTGCGGCTTGATGGTCAAAAGCCCGATGAAGACGCCGGCGACCCAAGGCCGCTTGTCTAGCGTGACGAACGCTGCCCCCATCAGCGCAGCGGTCAGGAAAGCATTTTGCCCGTGCCCGAAGGTGACGAAAGTGGCCGGGAAGGCGAGCACCAGCAGGATCGCCGCCTTATCGGGCGTCACCTGCCGCACAACATACAGGAGGGCCGCGAGCGTCAACCCGAGCCACAGGAGAACGGCGAACGGATAAGGTAAAAGTCCAAAGGGCGCGAGCAGCATGAGAAAGCCCGGCGGATAGCTGAAGCTGTAATAGCCCACATCCTGCCCGGCGATGGCGGTTTCCCGCGCATGATGCGCCTTGGCTTCATAGGCAAGTTCCGGCGTGCCGTCCAAAGCAAGCGTCGCCGCCGCGTGGAAGCTGATGAAATCAGTACCAAGGGGTTTGCCGTTACGGTCGATGATCCCGTCAGCCAGCAATATCCACGCAGCAATCGCCACCACATAGAAGGCAAGGAGCATGGCGGGATAGGCCGTAAGCCGCTCCGCCGTCATCCAGCGCGGTATACCGGTCGGCTTCGTCACAGGGCCACGGCCTTGGCGGCCGCCAGCGCCTCGATACGCGCGGCATCGATCCCGAGGCTTTCAAGCACCGCGCGCGTGTCATTCTGCCCGCGTGTCATCATCGTCGGTGTCTCGGGAGCTGTATCACCATACCGCGGTGCGGGGTTTGGCTGCATCACGCCGCCATTTTCCGCGAACACGCCGCGCGCCGCCATGTGCGGATGAGCCGGGGCTTCGGTCATCGAAAGGACAGGCGCCACGCAGGCGTCGGTGCCTTCGAAAACCGCCATCCACTCGTCGCGCGTCCGGGTTTTCAATGCTGCCGCAACCCGCTCCTTGAGGGCGGGCCAGCCTTTGGCATCCATCTGCGTATCAAGCACGGGGTCGGCATCGAGCCCCGTCAGGCGGCGGAACTCGGCATAAAACTGCGGTTCGATGGGCGCGACCGACAGCCACTTGCCGTCGGCGCATTCGTAGGTGTCATAGAAGTGCGCGCCACCATCGAGGAGATTGTAGCCTGCTGCGTCGCGCCACAGGCCCATACCTTTGAAGCTGTACATCATGGCCATCAGGAGCGCGGCACCATCCACCATCGCGGCATCCACCACCCGACCCTCGGCGCCGTTCTTGACGGCGAGAAGTGCGGCCAGCATGCCAGTGACAAGGAACATGGCGCCGCCGCCGAAATCACCAACGAGATTAAGGGGCGGCACCGGCCGCTCCCCCGCCCGCCCGATGGCATGCAGGGCACCGGTGAGCGCGATATAATTCATATCGTGCCCCGCAGTCGGCGCCCATGGGCCGGACTGACCCCAGCCGGTCATGCGGCCATAAACAAGCTTTCCATTCACCGCGAGCAGCGCATCAGGCCCAAGCCCCAGCCGTTCCATCACGCCGGGGCGAAAGCCTTCAATGATCGCATCAGCGCTGGCCACCAGTTCCTTCACCAGCGCCACGCCTTCGGGCGCTTTCAGGTTTACCTGCACGACACGGCGCCCGCGCAACAGGACATCGCGTTCCGCCCCGGGCGTACCGCCCGGCCGCTCGACACGGATCACCTCAGCTCCCTGATCGGCCAGCCACATGCCGGCGAAGGGGCCGGGGCCGATCCCCGCCATTTCGATCACGCGAACGCCCTTGAGCGGCTTGTCCATATATCTCTCCCACATTTCCCGCCGGTATTTAGACACATGGACTTGGCGGCGCCAAGCCGGTATGAGCCAGAGCATGAAAGACATGCTGCCCATCGATCCCCTGCTGCCGGAGATTACCGCCTCGCTCGAGGCCGCGCCGTCGCTTGTGCTCGAAGCGCCGCCGGGGGCAGGCAAGACAACACGGGTGCCCTTGGCGCTCATGGACACACTCGGCAAGGCAGGCAAGATCATCCTTCTGGAGCCCCGCCGGATCGCCGCACGTACCGCCGCCGAGCGCATGGCCGCGACGTTGGACGAGCCCGTCGGCGGGCGCGTCGGTTACCGCGTGCGGCAGGACAGGAAGATCGGCAAGGATACGATTGTCGAGGTCGTCACCACCGGGCTCTTTTTGCGCCAGATACAGGGCGACCCGTCACTTGAAGGTGTGGCTGCTGTTCTCTTCGACGAATTCCACGAACGCAGCCTTGATAGCGATCTCGCCCTCGCCTTTGCCATCGAGGCGCAGCAGGGCCTGCGCGATGACCTGAAGCTTGTCGTGATGTCCGCGACCCTCGACGGCGAGCGGGTGATGAGCCTGTTGCCGGGGGCAAAACGCCTCACCAGCGAAGGCCGCAGCTTTCCGGTCGCACTCAAGTATGTGGATCAACCCGCAGGCCAGTGGATGGAAACTGGCGTTGTCTCGGCCCTCCGCCAAGCCTTGAAGGAACAGCCCGGCGACGCGCTCGTCTTCCTGCCGGGACAAGCAGAAATTCGCCGCACCGAACGGCTGATCGCGGAGGCGGGCTTTGCGGATGATTGCCTGATCCTGCCGCTTTACGGCGACCTGAAGCTTGAAGACCAGACCCGTGCCGTGAGGCCCGATGCGCAAGGCCGCCGCAAGGTCGTACTCGCTACCGCCATTGCGGAAACGAGCCTGACGATCGACGGGGTCACCATCGTGATCGACAGCGGCTACCGGCGAAGCCCGGCGTTCGATCCGGCAAGCGGCATGACAGCCCTGAAGACCGTGCGCGTGTCGGCCGCCGCCGCCGCCCAGCGCGCAGGCCGGGCCGGGCGAACCGCCCCCGGCACCTGCTGGCGGCTGTGGAGCGAGGCGGCGAACCGCGCCCTCAGTCCCCACACACCGCCCGAAATCATGGAAGCCGATCTCGCAGGCCTCGCGCTTGAACTTGCCGTCTGGGGTGATCCGGAAGGCACAGGCCTCGCGCTTCTCGACCCGCCGCCTGCCGCCCCGCTCGCGCAGGCACGGGACCTGCTGGTGCGGCTGGGTGCGGTGGACGCGGACGGCCGCGCCACCCCGCACGGGCGGCAGATGGCAGCGCTTGGCACCCATCCGCGCCTCGCCCATATGATGGCGCGTGCGGGGCAAGATGGCCTCGGCGCCCTCGGCGCCGATATCGCCGCAATCCTGTCGGAACGCGACTTCCTGAAAGGCCCGCCGGACGCACGCGACGCCGACCTGCGGCTGCGGCTGGAGCTCCTTTCTGGCAAGGAACGTATACCCGCTGACCTCAGCCTTGATCGCGGCGCGTTCGAGCGTGCCAAACAATCCGCCCGCGACTGGCGGCGGCAACTGGGGGACAGCGCGAACAGCGGGGCGGATCCGGCAGAGGCTGGCCGCGTGCTCGCGCTCGCCTATCCCGACCGCCTTGCCATGAAGCGGGGCAAACAGGGGGATTTCCGCCTGTCAAACGGCAGGGGCGCCATATTGCCTCCAACCGACGCGCTTTCTCGCGAGGAATTCCTCGCCGTCGCCCATATGGATGGCGACCGGCAAAATGCCCGCATCTTCCTTGCAGCCCCCATTGATCTCGCCGATATCGAGGCTGATTTTGCGGACGCGATCACCACCGGGGAAGAAGTCCATTGGGATAGCCGCACCGAAACAGTTATCGCGCGGCGCGTGAAACGGCTGTGGTCGCTGGAACTTGAGGAAAAGCCGCTGAAGGATGCCTCAGCCAAGGCCAGGGCGGCAGCGATGATCGACGGCATCCGTGCGATGGGGCTGAATGCCCTGCCCTGGACGAAGGAACTGTCCGCATGGCGCGCCCGTGTGCGCTTTGCCGCGAAACATGCACCCGAAGATTGGCCGGACCTTTCGGACGAAGCATTGATGGCTAGTCTTGAGGATTGGCTCGCACCTTACCTGACAGGCGTCAGCCGCAAGGCGCACCTTGCCAATATCGACCTTTCTTCAGCGCTCAAGGGCCTCATTGACTGGAACGCCGCCCAAACGCTGGACCGGCTGGTGCCAACCCACCTGACGGTGCCGACAGGCAACCGCCACCCGCTTGATTATGACGCGGGCGACGTCCCCGTCCTTGCCTGCCGCCTGCAGGAAATGTTCGGAGCGACCGAAACGCCCACCATCATGAACGGCCGCGTGCCAGTGCTGCTGCATCTGCTGTCCCCCGCCCACAGGCCGCTCGCGGTGACGCAGGATCTGGTCAGTTTCTGGAATGGCGCCTACGCGCATGTGAAGGCCGACATGAAAGGCCGCTACCCCAAGCATTACTGGCCGGACAATCCGCTGGAAGCCGAACCGACGGCAAGGGCGAAGCCGAGGCGCTAGTGCGGGGTGCGACCGGCTGAAATGCCTGCGGCCACCAGTTCCCGGTCGAGCGTTTCGCCTTCCTTCTCAAGCTCCGCCAGAAGCTGCTCCACGTCCGCCATGTCGCGGTGCAGTTTGCCGAGCTCTTCTTCAAGATATGGGCCGAACTTCCAGATCATCTTGCGCCCGACCCAGCGCACGTCCGACCAGACACATTCGCAGAAATAGCGGCGGCCGGCGGCGTACTCCTGATCACTCGCCCGTTCCACCGCCGGATGCACATTGCCTGCCGCGCGCAGTAGCTTGGCCTTGTGTTCGTTGTCGTCGATCAGGCCGTTGCAGGTAGCAACCTTGGCGCCGATATGGCTGCACACCTTGCGGATCTCGACGCGCACGTTCAGTCCGCGCTGCGAAAAACCCCAGAGGATCGAGGCCCCCGCCACCAAAAGGGCGAGAAGCGTTACAAGATCACCGAAATCGAACATGCGGGCCTTCCCCTGAAACGCGCCAATATCCTGAAGATAGGCACTTTCAGAGCCAGCGCAACCACCGGATCAGCCACATAAGGCCGAGCGTGGCACCGGCGAGCGTGGCGCCCCACATGATGGCGAGAAAGAAGGAATCGAAATGGCGGCGGGCACCTTCCGGGTAATAGGTGCCGCATTCGATGCAATGCCGCCAGCGTTCACCCGGCTTCTGTTTCGTCTTCAGGCCCGGGATCATGGTCGGCACCGGGCCGGTGTGGATGCCGACACGGATGGAGCCGCACTGCGGGCAGGCGATATCGTCCTCGTCCACCGACGGCGGCAACGCATGCACCCGGCGCGGCAGGACAGCGACTTTCCTCAGCGCCAGCTCGGCCCGCACCTTGTCCACCGCCTTCACAAGAAGATCGATCCGCACACCATAGCCGAGCGTGCCCATATTCTCGTTCGAAAGGAAACAGTCGATCCCTTCGGACGCCAGCACGCTTTTCATGACCTGCGCTTCCATAGGATCAAGCCCCGTGCGCAGCGGCAGCAGTTCATCGGGTGAAATCGGTTCTTCGTTCGGGGCCGGCATGATCGTCAGTCCATCAGCCCGGTCGGGAAGCCGTCGATCGAGGTCACATTCTTGCGGGCCTGATAGTCGACCACTGTTTCAGCGCCTTTCGTTTCCGCCCATTTGACGAGCGTGGGGCGAACGGCCTTCAACTCCATTTCAGGCACCGCATAGCCGCAGCTTGTTTGCACGCTTTCCACATCCATCAGTACAATCTGCCGTGCCCCCGCCAGATCGGTCGGAAAATGGGAGGCAAGCCCGGCAAAGTCAGCATGGTGCGGACGCACCACCCGGCCCCGACCATAAAGGCGCAGGATCAGCGGATTGCGGGTGAAGCTGTTGAACATGAAGGTCAGCCGTCCGTCATGCTTCAGGTGTGCCGCCGTTTCGTTGCCGCTGCCGGTGAGATCGAGATAACCGCAAAGCTTCGGGTTCAGCACCCGGAAGGTGTCCATTCCCTTGGGGCTGAGGTTGATCCGCCCCGTTGCACAGGCCGTAGCGGTGAAGAACATGGGCTGGCTGGCGATGAAATCGGCGAGCTTGTCACTGATCTCGTCAAAAAATTCGGCCATGGGGAAACTCTCCGGTCAGGTGTGATCGTTCAATTTGAACGCATTTGACACCATAAAGTCAAAATTCATCTTTAGATGTGACGATCACAAGATAGAGCGGCCCCCGTGGCGCCGCCAGTATTGGAACGGACCGACGCGATGAAGTCGCTCAAACGCTGGATCGCCCTGCCGCTTGGCGCCCTGATTTTCCTGATCGGGGCAATCCTGTTTCCATTGCCCATTCCGCTTGGCATTCCGCTGATGGTGATCGGCCTTGCCGTCCTTGCCCTGAACCCCCTGATGTTGCGCGCCTTTCGCCGCTGGCGCGGCCGCCACCCGGAAGCCAGCCGCCGTATCGGGGCTGTTGTCCCGCACCTGCCGGCTTTCCTGCGCCGCATCGCACACCGGACAACCCCGCCCGTCCGCAAGGCCCCCGGCACCCCGCCGACCGTGCAAGCCTGACATTTTCCCGAAAGCCCTTCCCTTTCCTGTTGCTCAAAAATGGTAGCGCTGCCATTTTCTGTGACAACGGAGGAAGAGGGATGACTTTCAAGGGATTTCTGGGCGCTGCCCTGATGATGGCCACGGGTGCCGCATCTGCCGGTGATGCGCGGTTCGACTGGTTCGGCTATGAAGGCAACGACGCGATCTATCGCTTTGTGAAGCCGACTGACAGCCAATATCTGAACCCGATCCTATCGGGCTTCCACCCTGATCCGGGCATCGTGCGCGGCGGTGACGGCGCCTATTATCTGGTGACCTCCACCTTCGGCTGGTTTCCGGGCCTGCCCGTCTATCGCAGCACCGACCTTGTCAGCTGGTCGCTGATCGGCCACGCCATCGACCGGCCCGGTATGCTCGATTTCTCAGGCCTTGGCCTTTCGCGCGGCGTGTTCGCGCCGACCATTTCCTACCGGGATGGCACCTATTATATCGCCAACACCTGTGTCGATTGCCGCGGCAATTTCATCGTCACGGCGAAGGACCCGGCGGGCCCATGGTCCGACCCCGTGTGGCTGCCTGACGTGGGCGGGATCGACCCGTCGCTTTTCTTCGATGAAGATGGCCGAGTGTGGCTGATGAACAATGACGCACCCGAAGGCGAGCCCCGCTACGAGGGTCACCGCGCCATCTGGCTACGCGAGATCGATCCTGAAACCTTCCAGCCGATCTCGGACGCACACGTCATCATCGATGGTGGCGTACGGCCCGAGGAAAAACCGATCTGGATCGAAGGCCCGCACATCTACAAACGCGACGGCTGGTATTATCTGAGCGCGGCGGAAGGCGGCACAGCGCGCGGCCATTCGCAGGTGATCCTCAGGTCGCGTACCGTGACCGGGCCCTATACGCCCTACGAGGGCAATCCTATCCTCACCCAGCGCGACCTCAGCGAAGACCGGCCCTTCCCGGTTACCTCTGTCGGGCACGCCGACTATGTGCAGGATGATGCGGGCAACTGGTGGGCCACCTTCCTCGGCGTGCGCCCTTATGACACGCAGGATCATTACAACACGGGGCGGGAAACCTATCTGCTGCCGGTACGCTGGACCCCGGACGGCTGGCCGATCATCCTGAAGCGCGGCGCCAAGGTGCCGTATCTGGACGAACGCCCGAGCTTGCCGAAAGCGGCGCCGCCAAGCCTGCCGACAAATGGTAACTTCAGCTACCGGGACGAATTCGACGGCGCTGCGCTTGACGGCCACTGGATATCGCTGCGCGAAGGCCATGGGGACTGGGCAAAGCTTGATGGCGGCACGCTCATCCTCACCCCGCAAGCCGACGGGCTCGGCAGCGGTCGTAATCCCTCCTTCGTCGCACGCCGCCAGCAGCATATGACGGCGAGTGCCGCGACCGCCGTCACGTTCCAGCCGGATGTGAACCAGTGTGCGGGGATCGCCGCCTTCCAGAACGACGCCTTCTTCTATGCGCTTGCCGTAACGCTGGACGAGGCCGGCAACCGGATCGTCGAACTCCGCCGCCGTGCCGGCGAAACAGAAGCACCGGATGGCATCGCACTCGCCAGTGCGCCCCTGAAGGGTGATACCAAAGCACCCGTGCGCCTGAAGATCGAGGCGAACGGCGGCAGCTACAGTTTCCTTTATGCCGAAGGAACGGACGGGCCGTGGCAAACACTGATAGCCGGCGCCGATGGCACAATCCTTTCCACGGCAGTCGCGGGGGGCTTCGTGGGTGCCGTTTTCGGCCTTTATGCGAGCGGGCCGTGACGCCCGTCACACGTTCGTCACTTGCGCGTTTCGGATCAGCTACTTAATCTCCGTTCGTCCCGGAGGATTGTTCTGATGAAGCTTTTTGTATCGCCTACCTCGCCTTACGTACGCAAAGTCCTGATCGCCGCGATTGAACTGGGCCTCGCCGACAAGCTGCAACTCGTTACCGTCAACACCGTGCCCACCAAGCAGGACCCGGTGATTGCAGCCGTCAATCCGCTTGGCAAAATCCCCGCCCTGCAAACCGACGATGGCGCGGTCCTCTATGACAGCCGGGTTATCGTCGAATATCTGAACACTGTCGGCAAAGGCACGCTGCTCCCGACAGGCGGCAATGCACACTGGCGGGCGCTGCGCCTGCAGGCGCTGTCCGACGGGCTTATGGATGCAGCCGTCGCAACCCGCTACGAAACCGCGCTGCGCCCTGCCCCGCTGCAGTGGCAGCAATGGGTGGATGCGCAAACGGGCAAGATCATTGCGGCACTTGATGCCCTGCAGCGCGAAGCCCTTTACGAAAGCGGCATCACGATTGCGGAAATCGCGGCCTATTCGGCGCTAGATTATCTCGATTTCCGGTTCGATCATCTCGACTGGCGCTCGGGCCGCACCGCGCTTGCCGACTTTTTCGAAGCCTTCAGCAAGCGAAAATCTGTGCAATCCCTGCCAACGCGCGGGGCCTGAGCCCGATGCGTGCCCGCAAGTTTTTCGCCCTTTGTCTTCTCGTCACCGCCCCGGCCCTGCCTGCGCAAGCCCAGACGGCCGGCGACGAATGGGATGCCATGATGCAGGAAGCCAAGGGGCTTCTCCTGATGCGGCAGTATGATCTCGCCTCGCAGACCCTTCAGGAAGCCCTGGAACTTGCACGGATGGAACGCGGCCGTGGCCATCCTTCTGTCGCCGTGACGCTATCGAATCTCGGCGACGTAGAGCTGGAGCGCGACAGCCCGGACACCGCCTATCATTATTACAAGCAGGCGCTGGCGATTTTCAAAGCCACGTCCGAAGGCCCGTTCGCCACGCTCGGGGTGACGCTCAATAACCTGGGTCTCATCGCCGACCAGCGCGGCCAAAGCGAACTCGCCCGCCACTATTATGGCAAGGCCCTGCCGGTTTTCGAGGCAACCCTGCCGGCTGATGATGTCAATATCGGCCGCACAATCAACAATATGGGCCTTTCCTATATCCGCAGCGGCGAGTATGCGGAGGCCGAAACCAACCTGAAACGTGCCCTGCCGATCCTTGAGGCAGCCCTCGGCGCCGATAGCCCGGAAGTGCTGTCGTGCCATCACAATCTCGATACTCTTCGCAAAGCGCTGGCGGACAATCCGGTTTCACCTTGAAGCGGGAATGCGCGCGTGCTATCGCCTGACTTGAGAATGGTTCTCAAGACAGGGCTTTTACATGCAGCAACAGACAGGTGAAACGATGCGACTGGGCACTTTGGCGCCCGGCCAAGGTGGCCGGATTGTCGCAATCGAAGAGGCCGACGCGCCGGACGGCGCCGACAATGCCGAACGCCTGCGCGAGCTTGGCTTCGCCGAAGAACTGGACGCGACCGTGCTGCATCAAAGCCCCTTCGGCCGCGACCCCATCGTGGTTGCCGTCGGATCCATGACCGTTGCCCTGCGCCGCGCCGAAGCCAATCTGATTCTGGTGAAAACTCAATGAATGCCCCCGAAACCGTGAAGACGCTGCGGATCGCCCTTGTTGGCAACCCGAACTGCGGCAAATCCGCCCTTTTCAACACGCTGACGGGGCTTCGGCAGAAGGTTGCCAACTATCCGGGGGCCACGGTCGAGCGCCACAGCGGCCGCATGACCGGCGCGCCATATGTCGAGCTGATCGACCTGCCCGGCACCTACAGCCTGACGCCGAAAAGCCCTGATGAGGCCGTCACCTGTGACGCGCTTTTCGGGCGCTCCGCCTTCGAGGCGCGGCCTGATGGCATTGTCTGCGTGCTGGATGCCACGAACCTTGGCCAGCACCTGCGGTTCGCGCTTGAACTGAAGGCGACAGGCCTGCCGATGGTGGTGGCATTGAACATGACCGACCTCGCGCGCCGTGAAGGCATCGAGATCGATGTCGAAGGCCTGTCGAAGCGCCTTGGCGTGCCGGTGATCGAAACTGTCGCCGTGCGCAAGACGGGCATTGCCGAAATCAAGGCGGCCATCGGCGTGCTTGGCACAGTGTCCGAGCAGGCGCCGACCGACCTGCCGCCCTTGCGCCAGTTGCAGCGCGACGCCCGTGCCATGGCGCGCGAGGTGACGCTTGCGGAAGGCAGCGGCCACAAGATCACCCGCCAGCTTGATGCCCTGTTCCTGCATCCGGTGGCAGGCCCGATCATCCTTTTTTCGCTGCTTTTCGTGATGTTCCAGGCCGTCTTTTCATGGGCGGAAACGCCGATGGACATGATCGACGGTGGTGTCGCCAGCCTGCAGGGTTGGCTTGCTGACACCCTGCCCGATGGCTGGGTTCTCAGTCTCCTCAACGACGGGATTCTGGCAGGTGTTGGCAGTGTGGTCATCTTCCTGCCGCAGATTCTGATCCTGTTCACCTTCATCCTCGCGCTTGAATCTTCGGGGTATCTCGTCCGTGCCGCCTATCTTATGGACCGGCTGATGTCGTCCGTGGGCCTGAATGGCCGGGCCTTCATTCCGCTCCTGTCGAGCTTTGCCTGCGCCATCCCCGGCATCATGGCCGCCCGCACGATTGCAGATCCCAAGGACCGGCTGACCACGATCCTGATCGCGCCGCTGATGACCTGCTCGGCCCGCCTGCCGGTCTATACGCTCGTGATCGCGGCCTTCATCCCGAACGAAAGCGTCTGGGGCGGGATGGTCGGCCTGCAGGGCCTTGTGATGTTCGGCCTTTATCTTTCTGGCATCGTTTTCGCGCTTCTTGCCGCCTTCGTGTTCAAGCGCGTGCTGTCGGACGGTAAGCGCCAGCCTTTCCTGCTGGAGCTGCCGAAATATCAGGTGCCGCACCTGCGCTATATTTTCGTCGGCCTTCTGGAACGCGCCAAAGTGTTCCTGCGCCGCGCGGGCACGATCATCCTGACCGCCATGATCATCCTGTGGGTGCTTGGTTCCTATCCGCTGCCGCCCGAAGGCGCGACCGAGCCCGATATTGCCTACAGCTACGTCGGCATCATCGGAAAAGGCCTTGCCACCGTGTTTGCGCCGCTCGGTTTCAACTGGGAAATCTCGGTCGCGCTCGTGCCCGGCCTTGCTGCCCGCGAAGTCGCCGTCGCCGCTCTTGGCACGGTTTACGCGCTGTCGGGTGACGAGGAAGTCGTGGCAGACAGCCTTGTCGGCCTTCTGGCCTCGGGCTGGACGCTGCCGACCGCGCTTGCCTTCCTCGCCTGGTATGTCTTCGCGCCGCAGTGCCTGTCGACCATCGCCGTCACCAAGCGGGAAACCGGCGGGTGGAAATGGCCGCTTGTGATGATCGGCTACCTCTTTGGCCTCGCCTATCTTGCCGCGTTCCTCACATACCGGATCGCGCTCGCCTTCAGCGCCTGAGGAAAAAGGGGTGGATTGCCCCTTGCCCTCGGGCCGCTCCGCTCGCTAGTCTCTGGCCCAACCGGGCCGGGATGTGAAGCGGCACGGATCCAGTCAAGGGGGACAGACATGAAGAAGACCGTACTTTTGGCCCTGCTCGCCGGCGTCAGCCTCGCCGCATGCGAAGACAAGGTGACCAAACCCGAAGGCCCGAGCGAGGATGCCGTCCGCATCGCGCAATCGGCCCTTATCGTCGATACCCATATCGACGTGCCCTATCGCCTGCAGGAAAAGTGGGATGACATATCGGCCGCAACCCAAGGCGGTGATTTCGATTATCCCCGTGCAAAGGAAGGCGGCCTTGATGCCCCCTTCATGTCGATCTACACCCCTTCGAAGCTCGATGGCACGCCGGACGCCACCGTGCTCGCGAACGACCTGATCTCGATGGTCGAAAAGATCGCCGCTGAACATCCGGACAAGTTCCGTGTGGCCAAATCGGCCGCCGATGTGGAAGCAGCGCAGAAAGACGGCGTCATCGCCCTGCCGCTTGGCATGGAGAACGGCTCGCCGATTGCTGATCTTGACCTTCTGGATCACTTCTACAATCGCGGTATCCGCTATGTGACGCTTGCCCACGCCAAGGCCAACGCGATTGCCGACAGCAGTTACGATCCCGAACGCCCGAACGGCGGCCTTTCCGAATATGGCGCCGAGGTCGTGAAAAAGATGAACGCGCTCGGCATCATGGTTGATATCAGCCATGTGTCCGACGAAGCTTTCTGGGATGTGATGGCGCTGACCGACGTGCCGCCGATCGCCTCGCACTCTTCCGCGCGTCACTTCACACCGGGGTTCGAGCGCAACATGGCCGACGACATGATCGTCGCACTCGCCAAGAAGGGCGGCGTGATCATGATCAATGCGGGCTCGTCCTTCCTCACGGAAGCGGCCAACAACTGGGGCAAGGAACGCGACGCCGCTTATGAAGCCCATCTCGCAGCATCGGGCGAGGAAAAATCCCACGCCGGCGAAGATGCGTTCGGGATTTCCTACCGGATGACCCATCCCTATCCCTATGCCACCCTTGATGACGTGCTCGACCATATCGACTATGTCGTGAAGATTGCCGGGATCGATGCGGTCGGCATCGGGTCGGACTTCGACGGTGTGGGTGACAGCCTGCCCATCGGCTTCAAGGACGTGTCCGACTATCCGGCTCTTGTCGATGGTCTTCTGTCGCGCGGTTACGACGAGGTGGCCATCACCAAGATCCTTGGGGGCAACCTGATGCGCGTGTGGCGCGTGGTTGAGGCGGCAGCCCAGCCCTGAGCGTCCGGTTCTGCTTGACCCGGTCCTGACTTTCCTAAATGCTTCCCCTCAATTCGGACAGATTGGGGGGGAGCCATGAAGCCGACGACCACACCACCGGCCGGGGAAACGGGCGAGGATAACGGGGTGCGCACCTTCGCAGGTGTTTCATCCGGCATGCGCACCTATATCCTTCTGCTCCTGACCTTCATCTACGCGGTGAATTTCATCGACCGGCAGATTCTGGTGGTGATGCAGGAAGCCATCAAAGCCGACCTCAGCCTCAGCGACACCGAACTTGGCCTCTTGACCGGCTTTTCCTTCGCACTTTTCTATGTCACCGCCGGCATCCCCATCGCGCGGCTCGCCGACCGTGCCAACCGCCGCAACATCATCGCGACGGCCCTTGCCGTGTGGAGCGGCATGACGGCCCTTTCGGGCCTTGCCCAGAATTATCTGCAACTGCTGCTGGCCCGGATCGGTGTTGGCGTTGGCGAGGCCGGCTGCAGCCCACCGGCGCATTCGATGATCTCGAGCCTTTACGAACCCAAGCGGCGGGCTTCAGCCCTCGCCTTCTATTCGGCGGGGCTCTATTTCGGGGTACTTCTCGGCTATCTCCTCGGCGGATTTCTCAGCGAAACATATGGCTGGCGGGCAACCTTCCTGATCCTTGGTCTGCCCGGCATCGCGATTGCCCTTCTCTTACGCTTCAGCGTCAAGGAACCCCTTCGCGGCGCCGGCAGCCATCAGCAGGCGAGCCTGAAGGAAACGCTCGCGGTTATCGCGCGGCTCAAATCCTTCCCTTATTTCGCCTTCGGCTGTGCCATGTCCGCCTTCGTTTCTTACGGCACCGGCAACTTTCTGCCCTCGCTGATGGTGCGCTACCATGGCTTCAGCCCGTCCGAAGTCGGCATGATCCTCTCGCTTTCAGGCGGGCTCACCGGCATGATCGGCACCTATCTCGGCGGTGTACTGGCCGACAAATATGGTGCGCGCGACCCCCGCTGGTATCTCTGGATTCCCGGCCTTTCAGGCGTTCTTGCCATCCCCTTCGCCATGTTCGGTTATCAGACGGACAGCCCAGTGCTGATGGTCGCGGGCACCGGTATCGCCGCGATACTTTCGACCATGTATCTGGGGCCCGCCATCTCGGTTTCGCACCGGCTGGTATCGCCGCACATGCGCGCGCTGATGTCGGCGATCCTGTTCTTCATCCTCAACCTGATTGGGCTCGGCATGGGGCCGGTCGTTGTCGGCATGATCAGCGATACGCTTCGGGAAATCACCGGCGAGGAAAGCCTGCGCGCGGCGCTGACCATCGCCGTGTCGCTTGCCTTCATCAAGGCATGGCTCTTTTTCGAAGGGGGCCGCAAGCTGCCACAGGACCTGGCCCAGCACGCGGAAGACTGAGGGAGAGGTCAGTCCTTCCCGTATTTCGCCGCCTGCCAGGAAAGCACCATCGGCCATGCCTTTTCGAAATAGGCGAGCGCCTCGTCCCACGCAGGCGAAAGGCCGAAGCCATCGTGGATGAGGGTGAGGCTGGTGCCGCCCTCGCCTTCTGGCTCAAAATATAGCGTCACATGGGTATAGTCGGCGCGCACCAATGGCATATGGGGCGGGTTGGTCCATTCGAACGACAGCATCCGCTGCGGCTCTACCGCCAATAGCCGCGCCCCTTCGCTGCCCCGGCTGCCTTCGGGGGCGGAGAGCGCCATGTAAAGCTCGTAGGCGCCGTGCGGTTTCAGGTCGATAGTCGATCCTTCCGCGAAGAAGCTTTTCAGCCCTTCGGTCGTCGTCCAGTCCTGCCAAACCGTATCAACCGGCGCAGCCACTACTGCCTTGGCGACAATGCGACGATCTTCAAGTCCTTCGGCCTGCACACCCGCAAGCCCCGCCATTATCAGTGCCAGAAACACCGGAAGCCGTTTCATGCGTTCCTCCCCTCGTGCCCGATATCCGGTGAGATTAGCGCAAAAAGAAAAGGCCCGGAACGCCGAAGCATTCCGGGCCAGCTTTCAGTCAGCCGGATGGCTTAGAACTTGTAGTTCACACCGAAGCGGATTTCCCACTGAGAAGGGGCAGTCTGGATTGCCTGCGGCTCACGGTCAGTGAAACCGCTGTAGTTATAGGTGTTTGTTGCACGGTCGATCGATGCGTCCAGGACGTTGATGTGGCCGGTGTAGCCAGCATGTTTCTGAACGCCCCAATCCTTGTCGAGCAGGTTGGTCAGGTTCTCGATCACCATATAGGCCGTGATCTTGTGACCTTCGAACGGCATCGGAATTTCCTGGGCCAGACGCAGGTCAACCTTGCCCCACCAATCAGATTCGAACGCGTTACGCGGGGCGATTTCGCCCGCATATTTCATCAGGCCCTGCGATTCGAGGTAGCTGAAGAATGCGTCCTGCTGGGCGTCGGAGGCCAGATCGCCAACGAAGTTGACAAGCGGGTCATCCTTGCCGGTCGGCACATAGATCAGGTGACGGTCGTCGACCGTATCACCAAACGCGCTGTAGGTGGTGTCGAAGTAACCACCCATACCGTTGTAGGTGAAGCTGTAGGGACGGCCCGACTGCAGGCTGCCAAACAGGCTGAGGGTCGTCTTGTTGTCGTCCCAGAACTCATGTTCCCAGTTGAAGCGACCGACGAGACGATGCTTGATCGCCCAGTTGGTGGTTGCCTCTGCCGGGTTGTTGGCATCGGATACCGCCACACCCACGAAGTTTGAGAAGGCAACCGAGGAAGTCATGGGGTTGACGTCAGTAGCATCAGTGTAAGCATAGCCGACATACCAGCTGATACCCATATCCTCGACATCTTTCGACAGCGCGATAGAGAAGACCTTCTGTTCACCGCCATCGGTGTTGGTAAGGATCAGGTCAGAACTGCCAAAACGGGCGCATCCGGGAGTCAGCGGGTTTTCAGCACAACCCGGAATCGATTTGTCGGTCGCAGCGTAAAGCGGACGACCATCAGGTGCGGTGCCAAACGCGACAAGCGTGCCATCGATAATCTTCGCTGCATTGCGCATCTTCGAATAGAGAAGGTCGGCCGATAGGCGGTAGCCATCACCAAACATGCCCGCATCAAAGTCCCAGGTTGCGCCAAGGGCGACCTTCAACTGGGTCGGAATTTTGAAGTCCGGGTCGAAGGCATTCACACCAGTGTTTGCCGTACCAGAACTTACGTCGTCATAAAGCGACTTGGGAATATCCTTAATCGGCGTACCACCGTTGGCAGTCGGAACTTCGAAGAGGCGGACGTTACGTGCACTGAGCTGGATCTGGCTAAAGCCGTCGTTCTGGTAGTTGTTAACTAGCCAGACGTTCGGGTTACCACCCGAGAAGATACCGACGCCGCCATGGACGCGGAGGGCATCGGTCGCATCCCAGTTGAAGCCCAGACGCGGCATGAAGACGCCACGGCCATCGAAGTTGGTGGCGTTTGAGAAACCGTTACGAGCGATGAAGTTGGCGTTTTCAGCCGGAAGACCACTGTTTTCATACCAGTCGTAACGAACACCGGCGGTGATGGTCAGGTCTGCATCAGGGATCGAGAACTCGTCCTGCAGATATGCCGTGTTGATCGAGTACTCGACCGTGCCTGCAGCATCGAGCGGATTTTGCGAGGCAGCGTTGCCGTAATAGACGCGGTCAGCGATACCGGCTTCAAAATTTTCGATGCTGGTGAAGCGATATTCGCCAACCGTGTGCTGGACGAACATATTGAAGACTTCAAGGTCAGCACGCTCGACACCGAAGGTCAGTTCATGGTCGTTCAAGGCATAGTTGGCCGCAGCCTTGTAGTTCCATATCTTGTAGTAAAGGTCGTTCGACTGACGGCTATCGTCGGTACCGAGATAGACAAGCACGCCTTCCGGAGTCCGGATCTGAACTTCGCCGAACTCGTTATTGCCGCGCGAAATCTGGCGGTTGTCGAGTTCGTTGTAAGAGACGCGGATTTCGGTGGAAAGTCTGTCGGTCCAGTCCGAGAACAGATGACCCGAATAGGCCTCAAGCTTCGCACCGCGCTCGTAATAGTGATCCGAATATTCGAATTCATCGGCATCGCTATCCGATTCCGCCATATGGAAGCCGTTGTCATAGTTATAAACGAGGGCAAGGCGGTGGTTGTCGTTTATGTTCCAGTCGATCTTGGCGAGGATTTTCTCGTCTTCGGTCGGCAGCGATGCAACGAACTCCCCAGGCGTGTAGCCGTATTTGTCTTGCGCAATTTGCGCAATCCGGTCGTAGGTTTCTTGCGAAATCTGATCTTCGGTGCCGGGACGACGGCTGTAAAGATCAGCACCTTCTAGCTTTTCGTAGGAAGCAAAGAAGAAGAGCTTGTCCTTGATGATCGGGCCACCGAGGTGTGCACCATAGCGCTTGATTGTATAGTCACCGTTATCAAGCTCAGGCAGATCCGATACCTTGGTGCCGCGCAGGCTGTCGCTGGAGTAATCGAAGAAAGCACCGCCATGCAGTTCGTTGGTACCCGACTTGGTCACAGCGTTGATGTTACAGCCGGTGAAGGCGCCGTACTCAACGTCGAACGGTGCCATCTCGACAGCAACTTGCTGGATCGAGTCGAACGAGAAGGGCACATATTCGGTCGGATAGCCGTTCGAATTGAGGCCGAACTGGTCGTTGAGGCCTACGCCGTCAACGGTCAGGCTGTTGAAGCGCGGGTTGGCACCAACGCACTGGATCGCATCGTTGTTCGACTCGTCGATGTAAACGCGCGGGTCCATACGAACCACGTCCTTGATGTCGCGGTTGATCGACGGTGCGGTCTCGAGGTCCGAAAGGTTGAAGGTTGCGCTCGGGCCCATGGCCACGCTCGCGGTGTTCAGTGCCGAAGCGCTGACGATGATCTCTTCCACACCACCAACAATCTCATCGAGCTGGAAGTTGGCTTCGTAGGTCTTGCCGAGGTTCAGCGTGATGCCTTCAATACGCTCGTTGGCGTAGGCATCCGATTTGACTTCGATGATGTAGGGGCCGCCAACGCGCAGGCCACGGGCCGACCAGCTGCCGCTGGAGGACGTGGTTACCGTGCGGGTGGTGCCGGTGCGGGTATCGCGAATGGTTACAGTCTGGCCGGCGAGCGGCGAACCGTCGGGGGCGGTTACCACACCGCGTGCATCAGCGGAGGTTTCCTGTGCGGTGGCGGGCGATGCCATCATCAGGGCCGACACTGCTGCGCCGAGCAGCAGATAATTCATTGAGCGTTTCATTTCCTAAGCTCCATGGTTTTACGGGAGATTATAATTATTGTTGCATGCCTCTCTCCCGGCGCCCTTGCGGGCAGGCGCCGAAAAAAAGCCAAGACTTCCGAATATCAAACTTTCCGTTACATTTTTGTTACAAACCGGTGATTATTTTTTGTCAACACCGCAAACCGCCGGTTACGGGCCGCTGAATTCGGGCAGCACATCCGCTGTATCCCTGAAAAAAAGGCGCAAAACGCCGGTTCTTCAATCGACATCGAAGGCAGTCCCACTGTTACCGCCCGACATGACAGTTTAACGAAGCTTGTGTTCTTCTTTTCCAAGTGTGACAGAAATGCCGCATGTGCCGGGGCTTGCCAGAGGTTAAAAATCTTAACCATGATTGTCTGCCGCGACTCAGGTGCTACAGAAGTGGGTGTTGCGGGCAGGAATCATCTCACCGGACGCAACACTGGCATCCGGTGGCAGGAATAGCTTCCGGGAAGGCCGCCTCAGTGCAGCGGCAGGATCACCAGGCCTTCATCAAGGGGCTTGATTCCGAGATGCGCCGCAACCGTTTGGCCGAGGTCGGCGAAACTGTCGCGCACCCCGCCCGAGCCCGGCTTGACGCCAGCCCCGAAGGCAATGAAGGGCACATGTTCGCGGGTGTGGTCGCTGCCCGGCCAGGTGGGGTCGCAGCCGTGATCGGCACTCATCACCACTATATCGCCGGGGCGCATGTTGGCGGTCAGCTCCGGCAGGCGCTTGTCGAAATATTCAAGCGCTGCGGCGTAGCCCGCCACGTTGCGGCGGTGACCGAAATTCTGGTCGAAATCGACGAAATTGACGAAGGTGAGCGAACCTTCCGGCGCCTCGGCAATCTGTTTCAGCGTTGCCTCAAAAAGCGCCGGGTTGCCGGTCGCCTTGATCTTCTTGCTGATGCCCTGATGCGCAAAGATGTCGGCAATCTTGCCGACCGAGATCACCTCACGGCCTTCAGCCGTCAGCTTGTCCAGAAGTGTGGGCGCAGGCGGCGGCACCGCGAGGTCGCGGCGATTGCCGGTGCGCTCGTAATTGCCGCTCGTGCCCACAAACGGCCGCGCGATCACCCGGCCGATATTGTAGGGGTCTACAAGCTCGCGAGCCACGTCGCACACTTCATATAGCCGGTCGAGCCCGAAGGCTTCCTCGTGGGCGGCGATCTGGAAAACGCTATCGGCGGAGGTATAGACGATGGGCTTGCCTGTCTTCACATGCTCGTCGCCCAGTTCTTCGATAATCACAGTGCCGGAAGCATGCTTATTGCCGAGAACACCCGGCAGTCCGCAACGCTCGATCAGCGCATCGGTCAGTTCTTTCGGGAAGCTCGGATATTCGTGGCCGAAATAGCCCCAGTCGAAACGCACGGGCACACCCGCCATTTCCCAATGGCCGGACGGCGTATCCTTGCCGAAGGACTGTTCTGCCATTGCGGCATAAAGCCCTGTGTGGCCGGAACCATCTGTTTCAAGCCCGGTCGGGATCTTGCCGGTGGCAAGCGCGGCGGCGGCACCAAGGCCCAATCGCGTCAGGTTCGGCAGATGCAGGGGGCCAGCCTCCGGGCGTTCCTTGCCCGTATTCCCGGCAGCACACCAGTCAGCGATATGGCCCAGCGTATCGGCACCCACATCACCGAACTTCGCGGCGTCAGGGGCGGCACCGATGCCGAAACTGTCGAGCACGAGGATGAAGGCGCGCGCCATGGCACTTACTCCGTGATGGTTTCCAGAACGAGCGGCCGGATTGAGTACGCTTCGTCGGTAATTGTGTAGGCTTTCTGAACCGCCCTGATCGCAGCATCAGCCGCGTCAGCGTCAGCAGCATAAACCCGCGCCAGCGGATCGCCGGCTTCCAGTTTAACACTAGTGCCGATCATATGGGAGAAGCCAACCTTGTGATCAATGGCCACCTTCGGATCAGTGCGGCCACCACCGAGCGCAATCACGGCAAGGCCGAGCCCGCGCGTATCGATCTTGCTTACCCGCCCTGCCACAGGTGCGGGCACGTCGCGGACGACAGGGCCGACCGGCAGGACCAGGTCGGGTGCCTCTAGAATATCCGCTGGCCCACCATGAGCGGCAACCATTTGCCCAAACCGCTCTGCCGCTTTGCCAGAATGTAGCGCTTCTTCTGCCATTTCCTCACCTTGCACCCTGTTCTTGGCAAGCTTGGTGAGAACCAGCATCTCGGCAGCGAGCGAGAGCGTAATCTCGATTAGCCTCAGATCGGCATTTGCCGGGTCGGTGAGGGCAGCCACGCTTTCACGCACTTCAACATTGTTGCCGGCTGTGAAGCCGAGGCATTCATTCATATCCGTGAGAAGTGCGGTTGTCGGCATGCCTGCCGCCCGCGCCACGCGCACGATGCTGGAGGCCAGCGTGCGGGCGTCTTCCACGGACGTCATGAAGGCGCCGTTGCCGACCTTCACATCCATCACCAGTGAATGAAGGCCAGCGGCCAGCTTTTTCGACAGGATCGAGGCCGTGATCAGCGGCACCGATTCGACCGTCGCGGTCACATCGCGCACCGCATAGATGCGCTTGTCTGCAGGCGCCAGGTTCGCCGTCTGCCCGATGATCGAGCAGCCGATGTCCTTCACGGTTTTTACGAACAGGTCGTTCGCCGGGGTCACGTCATAGCCCGGAATACCTTCAAGCTTGTCGATGGTGCCACCGGTGTGGCCAAGGCCGCGACCGGCGATCATCGGCACGATGCCGCCCGCTGCTGCCACGATGGGGGCCAAAAGCAAACTGACCTTATCGCCCACGCCGCCGGTTGAATGCTTGTCCACGATGGGTGCACCGGCATCGAAGCCATGCTTCTTCCAGTCGATCACATCGCCGGAGGACCGCATGGCAAGCGTCAGCGACGCACCCTCTTCGGGCTCCATTCCGCGGAAGAAAACGGCCATCGCGAAGGCCGCAATCTGGGCATCGGTCACGCTGCCGTCGGTGACGCCCGCGACAAAGGCTTCGATGGCAGCTTTATCGAGCCGGGCGCCATCGCGCTTGGCACGGATCAGTTCCTGCGGCAAAAAACGGCTCATTGCTTGCGCCGGAAAATGTGCGGCAGCAGTTCAACGAGCTTGTATTCTTCGAGAACCGCACCGGTTTTGCCATCCAGAAGGTAAACGGGCATGTCTGCTTCGCCGAACTCGGCCAAGACCTGACGGCATCCGCCACACGGCTGGCACGCGCGGGAATCAGGGCCGACAATGGCGACCGCCGCGATCTTGCGTTGGCCGCCGGCGACCATTGCCGAAACGGCACCCGTCTCTGCACAATTGCCGAGCGGCGAAGCGGCATTCTCAACGTTGCAGCCGGAGAAAACCTGTCCGTCGTCGGTGAGGATCGCAGCCCCGACCGGATGATTGGAATAAGGAGCATAGGCCTTGTTTCGTGCTGCCATCGCAGCATCGATCAACCGCTTGTCCATAGAAACTCGTCCCTTTCGTTTCGTGCAGATATACAGACGACGTGAAAAAGGGCAAGTCTCGCCGTTGATTGCTGACGCTCGACAGAGGGGCTTTGTGCAGGCTAAAAAGACGACTTCGAGTCCCAGCATAAGGCCAATTTCTATGACAGCCTCCGTCAAGGTCGTTGACCATCCCCTTGTCCAGCACAAGCTGACCATGATGCGCCGCCGCGAGGCATCAAGCGCCGAATTTCGCAAGCTTCTGCACGAAATCGGCCTCTTTCTCGGCTATGAAGCCCTGAAAGACCTGCCCCTTGGCCATGTGATGATCGATACGCCGGTCACCGCCTTCAACGCACCCGTCATTTCGGGCAAGCGCCTCACCTTCATTTCGATCCTGCGCGCCGGCGAAGGGCTGCTCGCCCCGCTTCTCGATCTCGTACCCGGCGCGAGCGTGGGCCACATCGGCCTGAAGCGCGACGAAGTGACCCTGCAGCCCAGCCAGTATCTCTTCAAGGTACCGCCGCATGTGACCACCAATCTGGTGATTGTGCTTGACCCGATGCTGGCAACCGGGCATTCCGCCATCCGCGCGATCGCGGACCTCAAGGAAGCGGGCGCCCGCAACATTCGTTTCATCTGCCTTCTGGCTGCTCCCGAAGGCGTGGCAGCGCTGCAGGAAGCGCACCCCGATGTGGCGATCACCACCGCCGCCATCGACGAGAAACTGAACGATATCGGCTATATTGTGCCGGGCCTCGGCGACGCAGGCGACCGGCTGTTTGGAACAGAGGATCATTGACCCATGACCGTTGAGAAGCGTTTCGTCACCGCGCAGGAACTGCTGGACAAGAGCTTCGAGCTTGGCCTGCGTATCCTGAAAAGCGGCGAGCTGCCGAAATTCATCGTTGGTGTGTGGCGGGGCGGCACCCCGACCGGGATCGCCGTTCAGGAAATCATGGACTATTACGGCGTCCATACCGACCATATCGCCATCCGCACCTCCAGCTACATCGGCATGCAGCAGCAGAAAGAGGTAAAGGTCCACGGTCTGGAATATATCATCTCCAATATCAATGCCGAGGACAGCCTCCTGATCGTTGACGATGTGTTCGACAGCGGCCGTTCGATCGAGGCGATTGTCGACCGACTGAAGGCCAAGTGCCGCCGCAATACGCCCGAGGTGATCAAGATCGCCACCGTCTTCTACAAACCGGCGCGCAACGTGACCCAGCTGACGCCTGACTATTATGTCGAGGAAACCGACGACTGGCTGGTGTTCCCGCACGAACTTTCCGACCTTTCCCGTGAAGACATCAAGAAATTCAAGGGCATCGACCTGCCCGACCTGAAGATCGAGGCGAAATGACCATGATGTATGATCAGATCCAGACGGCCGCCGCCCATATCAGGGAAGCCTACAAGGGCGAGATGCCGAAGATCGCCGTGATCCTCGGCAGCGGGCTCGCAGGCCTTGCCGATGCGCTCGAAGACGCCGCTGTCTTCCCCTATGGCGACCTCCCGGGCTTCCCGGTCACCACCGTGATCGGCCATACCGGCAAACTTTATATCGGCAAGCTTGAGGGCGTGCCGCTCATCTGCATGCAGGGTCGCGTGCATGGCTATGAAGGCCATGACCAGCAGATGCTGGGCTTCCCGACCCGTGTGCTCGCCGCCCTCGGTGTTGAAACGCTGTTCATCACCAATGCATCGGGCAGCCTTGACGTGGATGCCGGCCCCGGCAGCCTGATGATGATCACCGATCATATCAATTTCTCAGGCATGAACCCGCTTGTCGGCGTGAATGATGACCGTCTCGGGCCGCGCTTCCCCGACATGGGCGACGCCTGGAACAAGAAGCTCCGCAAGAAGCTCGCCAAGGTCGCCGAAAAGCTCGATATCAAGCTCCACAAGGGCGTTTATATCGGCGTAAAAGGCCCGAACTTCGAAACACCCGCCGAAATCCGCGCCTTCCGCACGTGGGGTGCAGGCTGCGTGGGCATGTCGACGATCCCCGAGGTGCTGACCGCCAACCATGCGGGCATGAAGGTCGTAGGCGTTGCCTCGATCACCAACTATGGCGCCGGCATGGTGGACGAGGTGCTCAATCACGTCGATACGCTCGAATTCGCGGCCAAGGCCGCCGTCAATCTCGAGCGCCTCATTCGCGCTTTCGTAAAAGAAATCAGCGCCTGACAGGCGCTGTGACAGAAGGGGCGAAATGCCCCTTCTGTTGTGATATAGTCCGCCTCCCAACCCGTTCCCAGTAGTGCAGCTTTTTTAAAGTTATTCACGAACATCGGGAGGCTTTCATGCCATTCAAGAAACTGATCGTGCTCGCCACCGGCGCAGCACTTGTCTCTGCTATTTCGCTTCCTTCCTTCGCGCAGGAGGAGATGAAGCCGATGAAGCAGGAAAACGCCGTCTATATGTCCATGGTCCTTGTGAAATACAAAGGCGGGATGCGGCGCAAGGCGATGGAACATATTGACAAATATTTCGTGCCGGCTGGCCAGAAGGCTGGAACGCCTGGCCCCTGGGTCCTGCATTTCGACAGCGGCCCGTGGGACGCCGCCTATTTCTGGGACCACAAGGGCGGTTACGCCGACCTTGAATGGGAAACCAGCGAAAATGACGTGAAATGGATGAAGGCCCTCGCCGACCTGAACGGCGGGCAGGAAGCAGCCATGAAACTGCTGGACGACTATTATGGCATGATTGCAAAATCGACGAGCGAAATCGGCCATCACCATCAGACCCCTGATGAAATGAAAAGCGCCAAGAAATAGGCATTCTGAAAATCCGGACTGGGGCCCGTTTTCGGGCCCCTTTGCATTCGCCATGATCATCGATAGTCTGGTTGTCATAACAAAAGCGACGCGAGGTAGATCATGACAACCAACTATTACGAGACCTTCATAACCTGCTCGGCAGATTGTCCGGCAACCGCCGGAGAGGTGCCCAGGAAACCCGGCACCATCGCTGCGATCCAGTATGACCTTCTCTCCAGCAGGCCTTACACCTATACAAGCGATGAACTGTTATTTGAGACCTACGCCCTGCGAAACAATATCGATGACAAGGGCCGCGACGCAGCCAAAGCTGCTTTCTTCGCAAAATCCCAAGCCTGCCTCAGGGCCTCGCCGCTCGTGAAACAGTTCGGCTGGGGCCTTCATCATGATCCTGATGGCAAGGTCGCTCTCGTCGGGTTGGGCACCGATGCCTATAGGGACTTCATGGCACGCACCGACATCAAGACCGTTCCGGGCATGCGCAGCAAACGCGCCTGAAGTCACTGCCTTTTCGAAATCCTCAATCCGTGGCATTCTTGGCCCCCTAGGGGACAAGGTGGGGAGGACCGTATGGCCGAGACAGGCAACGGGCTGAGCAATCTGTCGGTCGCGATCATCGGGGCAGGCCCGGCCGGTTATTACACCGCCGAGGCGCTGACGGACCAGAGCGACCATGTCCTTGTCGATATCATTGATGCCCTGCCCACCCCCTTCGGGCTGATCCGCGCGGGCGTCGCCCCCGATCACCAGTCGATCAAGAATGTCTCGCGGCGGTATGAAGCCACCGCGGGCCGCGATCATGTGCATTTCATCGGCAACTTGCGGCTCGGGCGCGATGTGACGCTCGCCGAACTGATGCAGCTTTACGATGCCGTGGTGCTGGCGACTGGCGCCCCGAAGGATCGCACGCTCGGGATCGACGGCGAAAATCTGCCCGGTGTTGTGGGCTCCGGCGCGTTTGTCGGCTGGTATAACAGCCATCCCGACTTTCGCGACCTCTGCCCCGACCTGCAGGTGGCCGCAGTGGCCGTGATCGGCAATGGCAATGTGGCCGTCGATGTGGCCCGGATACTTGCCAAGACCCCGCACGAGATGGAAGCAACCGACCTTGCCCGCCACGCTGCCGACTGCATCCACAAAAGCCCAATCCGCGATATCTATCTGATCGGACGTCGGGGGCCGCTTGATGCCAGCTTCACCCCGAAGGAGCTGGGGGAACTGAATGCCCTTGAAGAAGCCGTGGCGCTCGTGAATCCCGCCGACCTGCCAGACGAGGCCGTGGATGCCACCCTTGAAGGCCCGGCCAAGAAGAACATGCCGATCCTGCGCGGCATGGCGGCGAACCGGCCGGACGCGGGCAAGCGCGTGCGGCTGCATCTGCAATTCTATTGGCGCCCGATGGCGTTGCTGGGGGACGAACGCGTTTGCGGGCTCAGGCTCGAACGCACCAAAGTGGTGGACGGCAAGGCCGTCGGCACGGGGCAAACCGAAGTGCTGCCCGTCGGCCTCGTGGTGCCGGCGATCGGCTACCGGTCGAGCCCCATTGAGGATGTGCCCTATGATGAAGCCAAGGGCCGCTTCTGCAATGTGGACGGAAGGATATCGGACCGGCTCTATGCCGTCGGCTGGGCCAAGCGCGGCCCCACCGGCACCATCGGCACCAACAAGCCGGACGGCGTGGAAGTCGCCGCCCGCATCCTCGCCGACGTGAAGCCCGCCCTGCGCCCCGGCCGTGTTGGGCTTGAAGACCTGATCCGCGAACGCGGCCTCACGGTTGTTACCTTCCGCGACTGGAAAAAGATCGAAGCCGCCGAAGTCGCCCACGCCACCGGCGGCGCCCCGCGCGAGAAATTCACGGATGTCGGCGAAATGGTGAAGGTGGCGAAGGGTTAACCCCCATCGTCATGCCGGGCGTGACCCGGCATCCAGCGGCACTGGCAGCAGGCATGGACCCCGGGTCAGGCCCGAGGTGACGAAATGGCTACTTCCTCGGCCCCAGCTTCTTCAATGTCCCGCCGAAGCTCAGCACCGGTTCACCGGTCGCGGTCATCAGCCCGCGCACGAAGATCAGGTTCCTTGTGGCTTTCACCACCTCGCCTTGGGCTTCCATCCAGTCGCCGGGGCGGGCGGGGCCGACGAAATCGCAGTGGAAATTCACCGTGATACCGCCATGGTCCAGATGGTCCCGCGAAATGGCGAAAAGGGCGGTGTCGGCAAAGGTCATCAGCATGCCGCCATGCAGGTTGCCGTGGCCGTTGATATGACGTTCGTCGGCGCGGAACGCCACTTTCCAGCCTGACCCGTCGCTGCGCGGGGCAATGAAGATCGGGCCGACCGTATGTTCGAACCGGTCATTGTGGCTCCACACACTATAGCCTTCGGGGGCTCCCCCGTCTTTCGGCGTCATAGATACTCCTTGCGTGACGCGCTGCTCAACCGCCGCGCGGGCTTATGGGATCGCCCGGCCCTGAAAGGCCGGGCGCTGTTTTCAGAATCTGTTGTCGCCACCAAGCACCCGGCCGACACCGCCAAGCACCGAACCTTCGCCCTTGTCGGCGCCGCCACCCTTCGGCATCGCCGCCCACATACGGCCAGCCAGACGGCTGAAGGGCAAGCTTTGCAGCCATACCTTGCCGGGGCCGCGCAGACGCACGAAGAAGACGCCCTCGCCGCCGAAGATCATGGATTTGATGCCACCTGCGGCCACAAGGTCCATGTCCACATCCGAAGTCATGGCGGCCAGGCAGCCGGTGTCCACATGCAGTTCCTCGCCGGGTTTCAGCTCGCGCTCGATCACCGTGCCGCCCATATGGACAAACACCCAGCCGTCGCCGTCCAGCTTCTGCATGATGAAGCCTTCGCCGCCGAAAAGCGCGGTCAGGACGCGTTTCTGGAAGTGGATGCCGATCTGCACGCCGCGTGCGGCCGCAAGGAAGCTGTCCTTCTGGCAGATCAGGCGTCCGCCAAAATCATCCAGCCGGAGCGCGAGGATATTGCCGGGATAGGGGGCGGCGAAGGCAACATGCGCCTTGCCCTGCCCTTCGTGCGTGAAAACGGTGGAGAAAAGGCTTTCACCGGTGATGAGCCGCTTGCCGACGGAGAGAAGCTTGCCCATGAAGCCCGCGTCCTGCCCCGAGCCGTCGCCAAGCACGGCATGCATGCCGACAGAGGCGCTTTTATACATCATGGCGCCGGCTTCGGCCACGGCCGACTCGCCCGGATCAAGCTCGATTTCCACGAACTGCATCTCGGCGCCCTTGATCACATAATCGATATCGTCCGAAAGACTGGCCGAGCGTTTGTGGCGCTGCACCGGCACGTCTGGAACCTGGCTCATGGTTTAATCCTCCTGTCGTTTCCTTTTTCCGCCTCATTCAGGTTACAAACTTTGGTGTGCTGCACTTGACGGAAGCCCCGCCGATGCGCACGTTGGTACCTGAAGAAGTGGGCGCTATGAAATCATAGTGCCCCAGCAATTCCAAGACCCGGAGTCCCGTTCGCATGCAAGGCATCTGGAAAGCCCTTAAAGCCCTTATCAACACCATCCAGGGGGTTGGCACTTTTGTCGCCGGCATCCTTGTGATCCTGGGGCTTGTCCTCGTCATCAAATTTGCGAACCGCACGGTCGAACTGCCGGGCGTGCCGAATGGCTCTGTCCTCGTGCTGTGGCCCGAAGGCAATGTGGTGGAACAGGCGCAGTATCCGAACCGGCTGTCGCTCCTCTTCAACAGCTTCGACCAGCAGCCGCCCGAAACCAGCGTGCATGACATCCTGACCGCCATCGAGCGCGGCAAGAATGACAGCCGCATCGCCGCCATGGCGATCCTGACCGACAATATGTGGGGCGTTTCCCCGGCCCACGGCCACGAGATTGCCGAGGCCGTGCGGTCCTTCCGCGAGGCCGGCAAGGAAGTCTATGCCATCAGCTCGGAATATGATCAGGCGAGCTACCTGATCGCCGCCGAGGCCACCAAGGTATTCCTCAACCCGGCGGGCTCGCTGCTCCTTACCGGTTACGGCCAGTATGTGCCGCACTTCAAGCAGCTCCTTGATAAAGTCGGTGCGACCGTCAACGTCTTCCGGGTGGGCACCTACAAGTCGGCAGTTGAGCCCTATCTGCGCGACGATATGTCGGAAGCCGCCAAAACGGCCAACCGCGCCTTCCTTGGCTCGCTGTGGGAATCCTACGAATCGTCCGTGACCCGCGCCCGCGGGCTGGAGGCCGGCGCGCTTTCCCGCCTGCTTGCCGATTTCAGCAATGTGCTGAGGGCCGGTGGCGGCAACTTCGCGCAGGCAGCCCTTGACCAGGGCCTTGTCGATGCCTTGGCGCCGCGCTCCGAATGGCGCAATGAATTGATGGAAAAATACGGCACGACGCCCGATGGCGTCAGCTTCAACCAGATCCATTATCAGGCCTATCTCGGTGCCACCCAGAATATGGCGAAGCGCGGCGAGAAGGCGATTGCCGTGATCACCGCGCAGGGCGAGATCGTGATGGGCGACGGGCCGATCAATGTGGCGGCCGCTGAAACGCTGGTGCGCCATATCCGCGAAGCCCGCACGGACGAAAATGTCGCCGCCATCGTGCTGCGCGTGGACAGCCCCGGCGGTTCGGCCTTCGCGTCCGAACTGATCCGGCAGGAACTGGCGGCGGCCCAAGCGGACGGCATCCCGGTCATCTCGTCCTTCGCCTCGATGGCGGCATCAGGCGGCTACTGGATCGCATCCACTTCGGATGAAATCTGGGCCGAGCCCACCACCATCACCGGTTCCATCGGTATCTTCGGGGTGATCCCGACCTTTGAAAACACGCTCGACAAGATCGGTGTGCACACGGACGGCGTGGGTACCTCGCAGCTTGCCGGTGCCTTCGATGTTTCGCGGCCGATGTCCGAAACCGCGAAGGATGTGGTGCAGCAGTCGATCGAGGAAGGCTACCGCCAGTTCCTGACCCGCGTGGCCGCTGGCCGTGGCATGTCGATCGAGGATGTGGACAAAATCGCCCAGGGCCGTGTCTGGGCAGGTTCGGTGGCGCAGACCATCGGCCTTGTCGATAACCTCGGCGGGCTGGATGACGCCATCGCCGCCGCCGCCGCCAAGGCCGGTGTCACTTCGTACGAGCCGGTCTTCTTCCGCGACGCGCCGAGCAATCTGGACACCATCATCGCCGATATCCTCGACAGCCTCGCCGTCAAGGCACCGGTCGATGACCTCAGCCTGATCAGCCAGTCGCCGATGTTCAAAACGGCAATGATGCTGAAAGCCGAAGCCATGGCGCTCGTGAAGTTCAACGACCCCATGGGCCGTTATGCGCTCTGCCTTGAATGTTCGGTGCGGTAACGATGGACGACGCGCAAAAAAAGTCGGACGCTGAATGGCAGGCTGAACTGACGCCCGAGCAATATGCCGTGTGCCGCTGCGGCGGCACCGAACGGGCCTTCACCGGCAAATATTGGGACGAGAAGCGCGCAGGCACCTACACCTGCGCCGCCTGCCACACGCCGCTTTTCTCAAGTGACACCAAATATGACAGCGGTTCGGGCTGGCCGAGCTATTGGGCGCCGATCGCGGACGGTGTGGTTGCCGAGAAGCGCGATGTAAGCCACGGCATGATCCGCACCGAAATCCTGTGCGCCAAATGCGAAAGCCACCTTGGCCACGTTTTCCCGGATGGCCCCAAGCCCACAGGCCTGCGCTATTGCATCAACAGCCTGTCGCTCGACTTCGAGCCCAAGGAGGGGTGACACCCTTCCGCGACACGCCCCGAAAGTCGTGTCGCGAAATTTGCAACTTCGGGTGCCGTTTTATCGGGCTAAATCAGCAAGGCAGCAACGCTTATCTTCAGGTCAACAGAACCCCTGACCCGGAGAAACGCTATGAATACCCAAGCCCTGAATATCCTGCGCATCGATACGAGCGCCACGCCTGCCACCTCGAATTCCAAGGCCCTTGTTGACCTGTATCTTGAAACGCTGGCCGCGAATGGCCACGATGTGAACCTGACCTCCCGTGATCTTTCGACCGCCCTGCCGCTGATCGACGCCACCTGGATCGGCGCCAACTTCACGCCTGCCGACAAGCGCACGGACGAGCAGACTAAAGCCCTTGCCCTGTCCGACAGCCTGATCGACGAAGTGAAGGCACAGGATGTGCTGCTGATCAGCACGCCGATCTACAATTTCGGCACGCCCGCCGCCTTCAAGACCTGGATCGACCTGATCGCCCGCGCCGGCGTCACCTTCCGCTACACGGAAAACGGCCCGGTTGGCCTTCTGGAAAACAAGAAAGCGGTGATCTTCGTCACCTCGGGCGGCACGCAGGCTGAAAGCGCCATCGATTTCGCCACGCCCTATATCCGCCACGTGCTCGGTTTCGTCGGCATCACGGATGTGACCGTGGTCGCTGCCGACCAGCTGGCGATCCGCGCGGCTGAAAGCCTTGAAAAGGCCCGCAAGGGTGCCGTGAAAGCTGCGGAAGACCTGGTAGCTGCCCGCCGCGCTGCCTGAGGCTTTCTCCGGGCCGTCTTTGTGACGGGCCTCCAGGGGCTGCGTGCCCGCCTCCCCTTACAAGGCGCGCAGCCCCTGGAACACGGCGATCATGATGCCGCTCATCAATATGGTGAAATAGGTGACCCAGATGAAACCGGCCTTCAGGAAAGCCCTGATCCAGCCCTGCATCTGGCCCACCTTCAGCGCGACGATGATGTAAAGCGACGTGCCCCACCAGAAAACGCTGAAGCCGATGTCCCCGCCATATATGGGCACCACCACGGTGAGCGCCGCCATCAGCAGGAACAGGAAGCTGTGGAAATGCAGCGAGAAGACCAGCTGGTGGACATAGTTCCGCCCCTTGCCCCAATGGGTGATCCACAATAGCAGCGCGAAGATGGGCATCAGCACCAGCAGTGCGCGCGGCATCCAGATGTTGAACAGGCTGTTGAAGGTGGTCGGATCCTCGAAGGCGCGCGCAAATCCGCGCATGGCGCCAACGGTGAGGAGATCGAACTGCTTGCTGTCGATCAGCTTCTGGGTCTCTTCGGGGGTCAGACTGATACGGGGCTCGTCGTTCACCGGCACGAACATGCCCAAAGTCAGGCGGTACGGCACTTCAGGCAGGTCAAAACCAGTGCCTCCGGCCGCCGCGATCACAACATCTTCGTCCGCCGCATCCTGAGCACTTTCCTTTGCCCGTAGCTGACGTTCCAGATCCGCCTTTGCTTCGGGCTTCAGTTCCACACCGCTTTCGTTCAGCGATGAAATGACGTCCTGAACGACCGCTTCCACTTCCGGTGAGTTGGAGGGCGTAGCCTCTGCTGACGCTGGCTCTGTGGCATGTTCCACACCATCGCTCGGCGGTGCTTCTGAATTTGCGTCAGGGGCAGTGTCCGCTGGCGCTTCGCTGCCACTGCCTTCGCTCGTCTCTTCGGCCTGTGTGTCTTTCTTCGGCACCAGCTTCAGGTCCAGCAGGGCCACATTGGCGAGCGAAAGCAGAAGGAAGAAGCCGATCGAGACAACGATATAAAGCCGCACCGGCGGGAAATAGCGGGTGCGGTGCCCGTCCATATATTCGCGGGTCAGGAAGCCGGGCCGCAGCACCAGCGCCACCATCGTGCGGTAAAAGCGACTATCAGACGAAAGCGTATAGTCGAACGCATCGGTGATGAAGGTCCAGAGCGGGCGTTTGAGCGTGCCTTCTTTCTGCCCGCAGGCGTGGCAGAAAGGCCCCTCCATCAGTGTATTGCAGTCAAGGCAGCGTTGTTCGCGCGCCTGCACCTCCGTCACTGCGGCGCGCAGTTTGCGGCGGCGGCGACGTTCGGGATAGCGGAAGGGTTTTCTCAGTTTCGCGAGAAACCGCCTGTATCTTGCCTGCATCGCCTAAAGCCCCCCTTTGACGATAGCGAATTGCCCCGGTCAGGATGCGCGCGCGAGCACCCTGTCGGCCACGAACGGATTGCTTTGCCGCTCATCCCCGAAGGTGGACAAGGGGCCGTGGCCGGGCACGAAGGTCACATCCTTCCCGAGCGGCCACAGCTTTTCCGTGATCGATTTGATGAGTGTCGGCCCGTCCCCGCGCGGAAAATCGGTCCGCCCGACCGAGCCCTTGAACAGCACGTCGCCCACGAAAGCGACCTTCGAGTTCGGCTCGAAAAAGACCACATGGCCCGGCGTGTGGCCGGGGCAATAAAGTGTGTCGAACATCACGTTGCCGAAGCCGACCTGTTCGCCGTCCTCCAGCCATTCGTCGGGTGCCACGGACCGCAGGCCCGGCAGGCCGTAATTGGCGGCATCTGTCTCGATCCGCTCCAGCCAGAAGGCATCTTCCTTCTGGGGGCCGATCACCGGCACGCCAAGCCGCTCGCGCAGGGCTGCCGCCCCTCCTGCATGATCCAGGTGCCCGTGGGTGAGCAGCAGCTTCACAATCTTCACGCCGCGCGCCTCAGCGGCCGCGATCAGCTTATCCGGTTCGCCACCCGGATCGACAAAGGCGCCTTCCATCGTCTCGTCGCACCAGACAAGGCTGCAATTCTGCTGGAAAGCGGTCACGGGGATGATCTGGGCCTTGAGCATGACGTCCTCTTGTTGGTTTCGCCTGAACCTTAGTGAGGGCCCGCGCGAGAGGCAAGCCCGGAGCCCACCGAAGATTTAAGGCTTGACCCGCCCCCCGCTGCAGATAGCTTGCGAGACCAACCCTGCCCGTATAATAGTTGCGAGTGAAACCATGTTACGCCTCCCGCTGGCCGCCCTGTTGATCCTTCTGACCGGCGGCTGCGCGATCGTTACCGCACCGGTCAAGGTGGCGACCGGGGCCATTGATGTTGTCGTCGACACGGTCGACTGAAAAACGCCACCCGAAACGCCCGAGTGATGGACCGCGAATGACCGACACCAATGCCCCGAAAACCAGCGTCGACCTGACCGGCGAAGGCATCCACTGGAAACAGAATCTGAGCTATGGCAGTTATCTCGATCTCGATAACCTGCTGGCCTGCCAGAACCCGGTCTCGGACGAGCATGACGAGATGCTGTTCATCGTCATTCATCAGGCATCCGAGCTGTGGCTGAAACTGTGCGTGCACGAAATCGGTGCCGCCATGAAGCTTCTGGAAGCGGGCGAAGACCTTGGTCCCGTTTTCAAGATGCTGGCGCGCGTTTCACGCATTCAGGCAAACCTGCAGCAGTCATGGGAAATCCTGTCGACGCTGACGCCTGCCGATTATGCCGCCTTCCGTGACAAGCTCGGTCATTCGTCGGGTTTCCAGTCCTTCCAGTACCGCGAGGTCGAATACCGGCTTGGCAACAAGAATGCCCAGATGGCCGAAGCGCACCGCGATGTGCCCGCGCGCTATGCCCGCCTGCAGGCGGTGCTGGATGCGCCAAGCTTCTATGACCTCTGCCTGCAACTCCTCGCGCGCCGTGGCTTCGATATTCCGGCGGAGGTGACAGACCGCGACTGGCGGCAGCCTTACAAGGCGAATGCCAAAGTCGAGGACGCCTGGCTTGCCATCTACCGCAACACCGCCGACCATTGGGACCTTTATGAACTTGCCGAAAAGCTGGTGGATCTTGAGCACCATTTCCATGCATGGCGCTTCGCCCATATGAAAACCGTGGAGCGGATCATCGGCTACAAGCCCGGCACCGGCGGCACCGGCGGGGTCAGCTATCTGCAGAAAGCGCTCGATCTGCGCTTCTTCCCCGAGCTTTGGACCGCGCGGACGCGGATGTGACGATGTGACCAAGGGAGACACCCCGTGATCTATGACATCAGCCAAACGCTTCGCCCGGGCATCCCGGTGTGGCCCGGCGATACCGACTATGAAATGACCGAAACCTGGGAAATGAGCGACAGTTGCCCGGTTAAGGTTTCAAGCCTCACGCTTTCCACCCACACCGGCAGCCATGCTGACGCGCCATGCCACTATACCCTCGACGGGCTTGATAGCGCCTCGACCCCGCTTGATGCCTATCTAGGCCCCGCGCAGGTGATCGACCTTTCCGCAAGCGTCGGTGCGCTTGTCACCAGCGACGACCTGAAGGGCAAGCTGGAGGACGGCGTTGGACGGGTGCTGTTGAAACTTTTCCCCGCCTTCCCGCATGAAGGATGGGACCCGGCGTTCCCTGCCATCCACCCGGAAACGATCGACTGGCTGGCAGCGCGCGGCGTGAAGCTGATCGGCACCGACGTGCCCTCGCTTGACCCGCAGGACTCGAAAACGCTCGATGCTCACCGCCGTGTGGCGGCGCACGGCCTTGCTATCCTCGAAGGGCTGGTGCTGGACGGCGTGCCCGAAGGCACTTACGAACTGATCGCCCTGCCCCTGAAGATCGAAGGTTCTGACGGCAGCCCCGTGCGCGCCATCCTGCGCAGCCTTTGAGGCCGTGATGGAGCCGCGCGCCTCACTTGCCGATATCAACTGGCCTGCCTTCGCGGCAGGTTTTGTGACTATCGGCGGGGCGTGCGTCTATATGATGCCCGACCCTGCCCGGCTGGCCGCGAGCCTCATCCTGCTCGGCAGTCTTCTTTATCTCGCGCTTTATGACATCCGTCATATGCGCCTGCCGAACGCTGTCACTTTTCCCCTCATTGCGCTTGGCCTTCTGCATGCCGGCCTTAACCAATATGACAGTCCGTTTGCGGACAGCCTGATTGGTGCTGTGGCCGGTTACGGCATTCTCTGGGGGATCAGTGCCGCATACCGGGCCCTGCGTGGCCGCGACGGACTGGGGCTTGGCGATGCCAAACTGGTGGCCGCCGCAGGTGCATGGCTTGGCTGGCAATCCCTGCCGTTTCTGCTGCTTTTTGCCGCTGCGGGCCAACTGCTCGCTCTTCTGGTAACGCCTTTGTTCGGAGGACGTTTCGACTCGTCTGCAGCCGTCCCTTTCGGGCCGGCGATTGCGCTATCATTTTGGGCTCTCTGGCTGCTCCAATAGCGCGTTTTTCGGGCCCAGTATGAACGTTTTGTGAATATTTGACCCCCCTTTCACCCCTGCAAAGAAACTGTAACAGGCGCTCTCTATAGCCGCTTTTCAGTGCTTGGCCCTGATCCGTTCGGGTGCTTGGCGCATGGATTTTTTCGATCCAACCCAACCAGAAGTCCTTTGCGGGGAAGAAACATGACCAGCATGAAATCACTGAAGTCGGTGCTATTGGCCGCGACTGCCGCCCTGGCAATCGCTGCTTGCGGCGACAGCTCGACCGAACTCGCCTCACCTGGCAACGAAGGCCCGAACCCGGGCACCGGCGGCGGTGGCGGCGATGGCGGCAACGGCGGTGGCGATGGCGGTGGCAGCACCGGCGATTGCCCGACCGGCACCACCGGCGTAACTGTCGGCACCCAGACCCATTGCCGTCTTTCCGGCACCATCACCAGTGACATCACGCTGACCGAGGGCAACCTTTACCAGCTGAGCGGCAAGGTCGTGATCGGCGTGGACGTTGGCGCTGAAGGCAATGCCGGCACCGGCGATCCGGCAACCCTCACCATCGAGCCGGGCGTCACCATCTACGGCGCCACCAAGACCGACCTTCTGGTCGTCTCGCGGGGTTCGAAGATCGAAGCTGAAGGCACCTCGGGCGACCCGATCGTTTTCACCTCGGGCCTCGACCTCGGCCTCGCTTCGGCACTTGGCATCACCAACACCCGCCCGAGCTACAGCGGCCCGGCACTTGAAGAGCCCTTCACCTCGGAGTGGGGCGGTCTCGTGATCAACGGCCGCGCCTCGATCAACACCTGTAACGGTTCGGGTGTCTGCGAAGCAGAAGGCGAAGGCGACAGCGGCCTCTATGGCGGCAATGACGACGCTGATTCGAGCGGCACGATGAAATATGTGCAGGTCAAATATGCCGGCAACCCGATCACGGCCGACGACGAACTGAACGGCATCGCCTTCCAGGGCGTCGGCACCGGTACCGAACTTGACTATATCCACGTCCACAACGGCGCGGACGATGCCGTCGAATTCTTCGGCGGCACCGCCAACATCAAGCACCTGATCCTCACCGGCGCCGACGACGACAGTCTCGACTGGACCCAGGGCTGGCGCGGCAAGGCTCAATACGTTCTCATCATGCAGAACCCGAACCAGCCGAACTCGGACCAGGGCATCGAAGCCGACAACTTCGGCGACGGCATGGACTTCACCCCGCGTGCGCGTCCGTTCCTGTCGAACATGACGATCATCGGCGCTGGCGACAAGAGCACCGGCGACATCGGCATCCTGCTCCGTGCTGGCACGGGTGCCCGCATCTGGAACACGGTTGTCACCAACTTCGGCGAAGAATGCCTCGATATCGACGACGATCCGACTTACGCCAACCGCGACAATGCCTCGACCGGCATCACCATCCAGTCGACCCTCCTTGCCTGCACCAGCGGCAATTTCGACAATGGCGCGGAAGACGGCGACCTTGAAAGCTGGTTCCTTGGCCAGGCTCGTAACCAGGTCGGCACCTCGTCGCTTTCGGGCTTCATCAACGGCACACAGGAAAACGCTGTCGTTGCAACGAACGTCCGCACCGTCGACACCTTCTTCGACAACGCCGGTTATGCCGGTGCCGTACGCTCGGCCTCCACGGCTGACAACTGGACCCTCGGCTGGTCCTATGGCATCAACGACGCTGCCAGCTGCCCGGATGGCACCACCGCCGAAGGCACCGACACCTGCGTCCTCGAAGGCACGCTAACCGAGAATGTCCGTCTGATCGGCGGCTTCGATTATGTTCTCCGCGGCAAGGTTGTTGTGGGTGAAGATATCGGTGGCGACGGCGCCAACCCGTCGGCCAGCGCTGCACGGGCGACCCTCACCGTTGACGCTGGCGTCACCGTGATGGGCGAAGACCTGCAGTCCTACCTCGTTGTCTCGCGCGGTTCGAAACTCGTCTCGAACGGCACGAAATCCTCGCCGGTGACTTTCACCTCGGCGAACGACGCCACCGCCAACCTCGACACCGACACCTCGCTCTGGGGCGGTATCGTGATCAACGGCCGTGCCCCGATCAACACCTGTAACGGCGCCGGCATCTGCGAAGCTGAAGGCGAAGGCGACAGCGGCCTCTATGGCGGTAACGTCTCCGACGACGACAGCGGCCAGATCCTCTACACCGTCGTGAAATACGCCGGTAACCCGATCACCTCTGACGACGAACTGAACGGCATTGCCTTCCAGGGCGTCGGCACGGGTACTGAGATCGATTACCTGCAAGTCCACAACGGCGCTGACGACGCGATCGAGTTCTTCGGTGGCACTGTCAATGCGAAGCACCTTGTGCTGACCGGCGCTGACGACGACAGCCTCGACTGGACCCAGGGCTGGACCGGCAAGGCCCAGTATGTGGTGGTCGTCCAGAACCCGAACCAGCCGAACTCGGACCAAGGCATCGAAGCCGATAACTTCGGCGACGGCATGGACTTCACCCCGCGTGCACGTCCCTTCCTGTCGAACGTCTCGCTCTACGGCGCCGGCGACAGCAGCATCGGTGACATCGGCATCCTGCTCCGCGCTGGTACCGGTGCCCGTATCTGGAATTCGGTTGCCGCCAACTTCGGCGAAGAGTGCCTCGATATCGACGACGATCCGACCTACGCCAACCGTGACAATGCCTCGACCGGCATCACCATCCAGTCGACCCTGCTGGCCTGCGTTGACAGCGGCAACTTCGACGATGGCGCGGAAGACGCAGACCTTGAAGCCTGGTTCCTCGGTCAGACCAACAATGTTGCAGCCGACACGGGTACCGTTCTCGTGGCTCCGGCCGGTGGTGGCAAGAACTTCATCACCAGCCAGTCCTCTGTGACCCCGACCAACGTGAACGCGGTCGACAGCTTCTTCGACAACACCGACTTCATCGGTGCCGTGAAGGACGATGCGAACGACTGGACCAAAGGCTGGACCGTCTGGCTCCACCAGTAAGGACCTCTGAACGGGTGGCGCTGCCGGCATGCGGAATTGTCCGCAATCCCCGGCAGCGCCATCGCCACACCTAATCGAACCTGAATGGTGCAAAAGATGAAATCATTCGACATGAGCCTAAAGGGAGCCTTGCTTGCTTCCACCGTGCTCGCCCTGCCCACTGCAGCGATTGCGCAGGAAACGCAGGACAGCGGTATCGAGGAAGTCGTCGTCCAGGGCCAGTATATCCCTGACGAAAAGCGGGCGACCTCGGAAATCTCCAACATCCTTGACGCAGAAGCCTTTGCCCGCACGGGTGACAGCGATGTGGCCGTGGCCCTGACCCGGGTGACCGGCCTCTCGGTTGTTGGCGGCAAATATGTCTATGTCCGCGGTCTCGGCGAACGCTACTCGCTCGCCCAGCTCGACGGCTCGACCCTCCCGCCGCTGTCGCCACTGCGCCGCGACGTGCCCCTGGACATTTTCCCGACCGCAATGGTCGGCTCTGTCCTCGTGCAGAAGACCTTCTCGCCTGAATATCCGCTCGACTTCGGCGGCGGTGTCGTCGACATGCGCACCAAAGCCGTGCCGGACGAGCAGATCCTCGAGATCGGCATCGGCACCAAGGTGAACACCGAAAGCACGTTCAAGAGCGGCCTCAGCTATGACGGCCCGAACTCGGAATTCTTCGGTTTCGGTGGCAAGATGCGCGATCTGCCGGCGGCTCTCGCTGCCAACCCGACGCTTGAAGGCATGACCGCCGAAGAGCGCAACGCAGCAGCCGAAGCCCTGCCGAACAAATGGTCGATCGATGCGGAGGACAACCTTCCTGCCGCCAAGGTCGACTTCACCTACGGTGACCGTTTCGAATCCGGTGATAATGCCTACGGCTTCCTCATCTCGGGCAACTATGAGAACGAGTGGGACAACGAGTTTGGCGAGCGCAACACCTACGCCACCTCGAACGCCGGCCTCGTACCCCGCGACGAAGTGAATGCTGAGGCCTGCGGCAAATATGAAAGCGGCGATGCCACCGATTGCGGCCGCCGCGTTACCAACCAGAATATCAGCCTCAATGGTATCCTCACCGTTGGTGCCGAGCTTGGTCCCGATCATGCCCTGAAGGCCACCTCGGTGATCCTCAGGAAATCCACGAAGCGCGCGTCCATCGAGAAGGGCTCGTTTGCTTCCGACCCGGGTTCGATCCGCACCAACAGCGAAACCTGGTGGGAAGAGCGTGAAGTCTGGTGGAACCAGGTATCGGGCGAGCATCATTTCTCGCACGATAGCGACACGTTCCAGGAAACCCAGGTCAATTGGCTCGCCAACTATACCCGCTCGACCCGTGACCTGCCGTTCTGGCGCGAATTCACCTACGATTTCGACGAGAACGAACAGGCCGATCTCCTGTCGCCGCGTACGGACGGCAACCGCACGTCCTACGGCGCCCTGAAGAGCGAAACCTGGTCGGGTGGCCTCGATATCCTCCAGCCCGTCACGCTCGGCGATACGCCGGTCGACTTCAAGCTCGGCGCCCACATGTCGGATCAGGACTATACGTCCTCAATGCTGCGTTATGGCTTCGTCTTCCCGGCCGGTGCCAATATCGAGCTTCGCAAGCTTGTTCCTGAAATCGTCTTCGGTCCGGTCAACCTTGATCCGGCGGGCATCACGCTCGCCGAATATACCGACCCGTCGGACGAATTCACCGGCAACCAGAAGATCACCTCGCTTTATGCAGGGATCGACGCCCAGCTTTCCGACGTGCTTCGGATCGCTGTCGGTGGCCGCTATGAAAAATCGGAACAGGATCTTCTGACCTTCATCCGCGTCACCGGCGAACCGGACCCCGTCAGCCGCTCGGAAGAGGATTTCCTCCCCGCCGCGACCCTGACCTGGGAATTTGCCGAGAATCTGCAGCTGCGCCTTGCCTACTCGCAAACGGTGAACCGCCCGACGCTCCGCGAGCTGTCGCGCGCCACCTTCGTCAACGAGCGCGGCGAGAACGTCCGCGGCAACCCCGATCTCCTGACGGCCGACATCGACAACTATGATGCCCGGATCGAATGGTACTTCGGTGCTGCCGACTTCGCGTCGGTCGGTGTCTTCTACAAGGACTTCACGAACCCCATCGAGGAAAGCTACACCATCCTCGGCGAGGGCCCGCTGAAGAGCTTGCAGAATGCCGCTGGTGCCAAGCTGAAGGGTGCGGAAGCCGAACTGCAGATCAACCTGCCGGTTCGCGAGGCTTTCGGCTGGGACTTCGTGGGTGACCGCGAATTCTTCTTCAACGGCAACATCTCCTACATCGATTCGGAAGTGGACCTGACCGGTCAGGACACCCAGGCAACGACGCTCGTACGTCCGCTGCAGGGCACGTCCAAGTGGCTCGGCAACGCTTCGATCGGCTGGGAGGAGTTCGAGGCCGGCGAGCGCGTCTCGCTCGTCCTCAACTATCAGGGCAAGCGAATCGACGGTACGGGTCTCTTCGGGGCACCGGACGTGTACGAGAACCCGCCGGTCCTCCTGAACTTCGTTTACAAGCGGAATGTCGATGTGTTCGGCGGCCCGCTCGAAGTCAGCTTCAAGGCAGAGAACCTGCTGAACGACGATTACCGCCGCACGCAAGGCGAGGGGATCTTCGAACAGTATGACCTCGGTCGTGCCTTCTCGCTCGGCTTCAAATATTCGTTCTGATCGAAACCGCGTCCAAGCACGATCGGATAACCTGGCCCCCCGGAGCAATCTTCGGGGGGCTTCTTTATGGGACGCCGCCAGCCCGACAAGGCTTTTGATGGCAAATTTGTTTCGAAAAAATGACATTTCCACCGGGACTGTCATGAATTTGAAACAGGGACCGGTCAGGTTGGCGCCGACATGAGACATACCAACCGGATCTATCATTCATGACAGACCAGACGGCAGCACCCGCAGCAGCCCTTCGGCAACCGGCCCCGACGAGCCGCCTCCGCCGGTTGGTGGAGCTTGGCGTTGTTGTCATGCTGGGCTTCGTGGCTGCCCATTTTGTCTGGCTGATGATTGTCCCGGCGAGTCGCCTGCCCGCCCCTGATGCCGGCCTGCAATCAACCGCAACCGCCACCCGGAAGCCCGCAGAAAAGCTCGACCTCGGCATCCTCACCCGGTTCGATCCCTTCAACCGCAGTCTCGCTGCCCCAGTGACCGAAAGCGCGGAAGCCGCCCCCGAGACGAGCCTCGATCTCAAGCTTTTCGGGGTTCGGCTTTCAGACGATCCCGCGCATTCCAGTGCCATTATCCAAACCGGCGGCAAGGACCAGAGCGTTTACCGCCCCGGCGACGAAATCCTCTCCGGCGTGCGACTCGACCGGGTTTATGACAACCGGGTCAGCCTCAGCCGCGCCGGCGTGATTGAAACCCTGTCACTGGATGACGGCAGCGGCCCGATCCTCGGTGGCAAGGCACCTTCCAAGGCTGCCCCCGCAGGCCCGACGACCGCCGCCAGCGACCTGAAATCGGTGCTCCGCCAGGTGCGGCTTGTGCCTCGCCGCGAGGGCCAGCGCATCACCGGCTGGCAGATCGATACCGATGGAAGCCCGGCAGGTGCAGCCGCCCTTAAATCCTATGGCCTCGAGCCCGGCGATGTCCTCGCCAGCCTGAACGGCGAAACGCTCGGCAGTGCCGAAGACCTCACGGATGCCCTGTCGGAGATCGACCGCACAGGCAGCATCCGCCTTGAAATCGAACGCGCCGGCAAGCGCATTCCCCTGACCCTCAGTTCAGAAAGCAATCCGGCATGATCACACGCCTTCACCGGTTCGCACGCCCTGCCCTTCTCGCTGCCCTGATGCTGGCGACCCCGCCCCTGATGGCGGCGGAAGACCATCTCCTGAATTTCAGGGATGCGGATGTGCGTGCCCTGATTGACGATATCGCCATGATCACGGGCCGGACCTTCATCGTGGACCCCCGCGTGAAGGGCAAGGTCACCGTCATCTCGCGCACCCCCGTTCCGCAGGCGGAAGTCTTTGACGTGTTCCTCTCGGCGCTCAAGGCCAACGGCTTCACCGCCGTTGCCACCGCAAACGGTGCCTGGAAGATCGTGCCCGAAGAAGGCGCAGCCTTCGATGCGCAGCCCGTTGGCAAAGGCACCGGCGACCAGATGGTCACCCAGATTTTCCGCCTCAGCCATATCGACACGATCAGTGCCCTCAATACCGTCAAGCCGGTGGTGAACCCGCAAGGCCGGGTGATCGGCCACCGCACGCAGAACTTCCTTGTGGTCGTTGACTATGCCGCGAACATGGACCGCGTGGCCAAGCTGATCGCCGGGATCGACGCAGACAGGAGCGTGGTGGAGCTCATCCCCCTGAAGCATTCGTCGGCGGCAGAAATCGTCAATATCCTTGCCACCCTGCGCGGTGGCGCGAATGGCGAGGCACCTGACAGCGCCTTTGCAGCCGTCCCTGTTACTTCGTCCAACAGCGTGATCCTCAAGGGCCCGGCCGAGGTCGTCTCCCGCATGAAGTCACTGGTCGGGGACCTCGATAACCGCAACGAGGCGCAGGGCGACCTCAAGGTGGTCTATCTGAGCCATGCGGACGGCGAGGCGCTGGTGCCGATCCTGTCAGAAGTCAGCCAGTCGCTGGCATCCGCACAAGGGGAAGCAACACCCGGCACGCGCCGCGCCACCATCAGCTTCCACAAGGCAACCAACGCGCTTGTCATCAACGCGAGCCCCGAGATGCAGCAGACGCTTGAAGGCGTCGTCCGCCAGCTCGATATCCCGCGCGCGCAGGTGCTGGTGGAAGCCATTATCGTGGAAATTTCGGATAACGCCGCCAAGGAACTGGGGCTGCAATATATCCTCGCGGGCGGTGAAGGATCGTGGATCCCCTTCACGGCGACCAACTATTCAAACACCGCCCCGAATGTGCTGGCTGCCACCGGGGCCCTCGTCCTCGACAAGAAATACGGCGACGACGAAGACGGTCCGTTCTCGGATGGCATCAAGGCGCTTGGCACCGCGGCGGTGGACAGCTTCCTTGGCATGAACGGTTTCGCGGGCGGCATCGCCGGCCAGACAAAAGACGGCACGCTTTTCGGGGTGATCCTCAATGCTGTCGCCTCGGACTCCGGTTCCAACATTCTCTCTACCCCGTCGGTGATGACGATGGACAATGCCGAAGCCTCGATCCTTGTTGGCCAGGAAATCCCGATCACCACGGGGGAAGCCCTCGGCAGCGCCAACACCAATCCCTTCCGCACGATCGACCGCAAGGAAGTGGGCGTGAAACTGGCCGTGACGCCCCAGATCAATGAAGGCGATGAAATCCGCCTCAACCTGGAACAGGAGGTTTCGAGTGTATCAGGCCCCGTCGCCGCCAATTCGACCGAGCTTGTCACCAACAAGCGCGAGATCAAGACGACCGTCTCTGTGCGCAATGGGGAAATTATCGTGCTCGGCGGCCTCATTGAGGAAAACGAGCGGGTCTCGGTCGAAAAAGTGCCGCTTCTTGGCGATATCCCTGTCCTTGGCCGCGCCTTCCGCAGCGAGGGCAAGCGCAAGCAGAAGACCAACCTGATGGTCTTCCTGCGCCCGACCATCGTGCGCAGCGCCAGCGACCTTGCGGCTGTCACGAACCGCAAATACGGCCTGATGCGGGACCAGCAGGTGAGCCGCAGCAAGACGGGCGAATCCTCGCTCGATGCCATGATGCAGGATGTGATCGGCAGCGGGGAACAGAACTGATGACCGACATGGCCGCCACAAGCCTCAGCTACGCCTTTGCGAAGGCGCACGGGCTGG
Source organism: Pseudokordiimonas caeni (assembly GCF_026719705.1). Classification (GTDB taxonomy): domain Bacteria; phylum Pseudomonadota; class Alphaproteobacteria; order Sphingomonadales; family Kordiimonadaceae; genus Gimibacter; species Gimibacter caeni. The sequence continues at coordinate 221,788 of NZ_JAPPRR010000004.1, forward strand.
TGCGCCTGCCGGACGACGATACCGGCGGCATGCGGCTTGGCATGCGCGGGCGGGCGGCGCCCACGGCCCTTCTCGAGGCCCGCCGGGTGCTCGGTCGCGCCTTTCGGGTGGAGCCACTCGACGACACCGCATTCGACCGCTGGCTTTCCGACCTTTACGGCGCCGACACCATGGCACGGGCCGCCCTTGCCGATGAAATCGGCAGCGAAGCGCCGGGCCTTGATGGCCTCATCGACGACCGGCCAGATGTCGCCGACCTGCTGGACAGCGAGGACGATGCGCCGCTCATACGCCTGATCAACAGCATGATCGCCGAGGCCGCCAAGCGCCATGCCTCTGACATCCATATCGAACCCTATGAAAGCCGCCTTTCAATCCGGTTCAGGATCGATGGTGTGCTTGCCGAAATCATGGAACTGCCGGCGCGGCTGACGCCAAGTTTCACCTCGCGTCTCAAGGTCATGGCGCGGCTCGATATCGCCGAGAAGCGTATCCCACAGGACGGGCGCATCTCGCTGACCCTCGGTGGTCGGGTGATCGATGTGCGTGTTTCCACCCTGCCTTCGCGGCACGGCGAACGGGTGGTGCTGCGTCTTCTCGATCGTTCCGCCGCCCGCTTCGATATCGAGGCGCTGGGTATGGAAGAAGAAACGCTCACTGCCTTCAAGGCAGCGCTTGCCGAACCGAACGGCATCCTTCTCGTCACCGGCCCCACGGGTTCGGGCAAGACAACCACACTTTATGCCGGGCTCTCGCTCCTCAATGACGCCAGCCGCAATATCCTGACGGTCGAAGACCCGGTCGAATATGCGCTTGAAGGCATCGGCCAGACACAGGTGAACGCCAAGGTCGGCATGACCTTCGCGGCCGGCCTGCGCGCCATCCTCCGGCAAGACCCGGATGTGGTGATGGTCGGCGAGATCCGTGACATGGAAACAGCAGAAATCGCGGTGCAGGCAAGTCTCACCGGTCACCTCGTCCTGTCCACCGTTCACACCAACAGTGCCGCCGGTGCCATCACCCGCCTGCGCGATATGGGGGTTGAGCCCTTCCTCTTGGCCACCAGCGTGAAGGCGATCCTCGCCCAGCGGCTGGTGCGGCGTCTGTGCGACCATTGCAAAGCCCCGTATGAGGCTGACAAAGCCGAACGCGCCGCCCTCGGCAAATCGAAGAAAAAGGACCTGACGCTTTACAAGGCCTGTGGCTGCAACGCCTGCAACAACACAGGCTATCAGGGTCGGATCGGGCTTTATGAACTGATCACGATGGATGACACGATCCAGAAGCTGATCCATGACGATGCCACCGAAGCCGAAATCGCCGCCCATGCCTTCAAGGGGCGGGATACCCTTTCGGAAGCGGGTGCCAAGCTGGTGCGCAAGGGCATGACCACCATCGAAGAAGTGATGCGCGTCGTGCGCGCACATGGGGATGCCTGATGCCTGCCTTCGATTTCGAAGCCCTGGATACAGACGGCCGCGTCAAGCGCGGGGTCCTTTCCGCCGATAGCGCGCGGGGGGCCGCGAAGGCGCTGAAGGACCGCGCCCTGCTGCCCGTCAAGATCGAACCCGCTGCCAAAACCGGCGGCGAGGGAAAAAGCTTCGGGCTACGCTCGGGCCGCCTGTCGCACCGGGATATCACGCTCGTCACCCGCCAGCTATCCACACTGATCGGCTCTGCCACCCCGGTTGAGGAAGCCCTGAAGACCGTGGCCGAGCAGGCGGAAAAGCCGCTCGTCAAGCGCGTGCTTCTGGATGCCCGCACGGGCGTGAGCGAAGGGCGCAAGCTTTCCGCCGCCCTTGCCGCGACGAACGCCGGGTTCGACCGGCTTTATGTGGCGCTCGTCGCGGCTGGCGAAGGCTCCGGGAGCCTCGGCCCCGTAATGGAACGCCTTGCCGATCATCTGGAGAAAGCGCAGGCGATGCGCGGCAAGGTGACGGCGGCCCTCGTTTATCCGATCTGCCTCGCCGTCACCGCCTTTCTGGTGGTCACGATGCTGATGAGCTTTGTAGTCCCGAAAGTAGTCGACCAGTTCAGCCATATGGGAGCAACGCTCCCTGCCCTCACGCGTATCATGATCGCGCTTTCCGCCTTCGTGCGCGAGGTCGGCCCGTTCCTGCTGGTGGCTGCCGTGATCGCCATTGCCGCCTTCGTGCGTGCCCTCAAGAACCCCGCCTTCCGGCTGAAGGTCGACGCTTTCCTCTTGCGCCTGCCGCTGGTTGGCAAGCTGATCCGCTCGCTTGCCGCTGCCCGCCTTGCCCGCACGCTTGCCACCCTTATTGCCTCCGGTGTGCCGGTGGTGGACGGCATGAAAGCGGCAGAAGCTGTTATCGGCAACGGTGTGATCCGGCAGGCGGTGGGCGCCATGCGCGACCGCATCACCAATGGCGCCAGCCTTTCGGCGGCGCTCAGGAGTGAAGCCGTGCTCCCCGCCATCGTCACCCATATGGCGGCGGCGGGAGAAAATTCGGGCGCGCTCCATACCCTGCTCGCCAAGGCGGCGGACTATCTGGAGGCTGAATTCGAGCGCTTCACCTCAACCGTCCTAGGGCTACTGGAGCCCGCCATCATCATTGTCATGGGCGGGATCGTCACGCTGATTGTGCTGTCGATCCTATTGCCCATCCTGCAGCTCAACACGCTCGCCTTCGGCTGAGCGACAAGGAACCGAAAGATGCTGAAAACGCTGCTGAAGAAACTGAAGAAACAGGCCGCACAGGACGAGGGTTTCACCCTTGTTGAAGTGATGGTGGTGATCGTCATCATCGGGCTTCTGGCCACGGTCGTCGTCATCAACGTGCTGCCAAGCCAGGACAAGGCAATGGTCGAAAAGGCCCGCGCCGATATCCTGATCCTCGAGCAGGCACTGGAGATGTACAAGCTTGATAACCTGACCTACCCGACCACGGATCAGGGGCTTGAGGCGCTTGTCAGCCCGCCTGCCGGCCTGACGCGCCCCGAACGTTACCGGCCCGGTGGCTATATCAAGCGCCTACCGGACGACCCTTGGGGCAACGCTTACCAGTATGCCACCCCCGGCGAACATGGCGCGATCGATATCTTCTCGCTCGGTGCGGACGGCCGCATGGGCGGAGCGGATCTTGCCGCCGACATCGGCAACTGGAAGGAATGACCCCTGATGGACGGCAGGCGGGCATCCAGTGACGCGGGCTTCACGCTCGTCGAGGTGATGGTCACCGTCGCCCTGATGGCGCTTGCCTCAGCCGCCGTTGTCCTCACCCTGCCACGCCTGAATCCGAGCCCTGAGGCCACTGCAGAGGCCACCCGCGACCGCCTCACCGATATCGCCGCCCGCGCGGTGATCGGCGGGGAGATCATGGGTGTGGCGGTGAATGAGGGCGGCCTGACCCCGCTTCATCGCCGCGACGGTCGCTGGATTGAAGCCGGCCCACGCTGGATCGCCGAAGGAGCGGGTCTCGCCCTTGAGGGCATCCCGGCGGAAAGGGGTGTAGAAGGCACGCCACGCCTGCCTGACCTTTGGTTCACGCCTGCGGGTGATGCCAGATCATTCCGCCTCCGTATCGAACGAGACGGCGACACGGCTCTCCTCACGTGTGACGAACAGGGGCAGATGCGCATTGTCGAAGAAGGCCGCATGCCATGAATGACCGCGGCTTCACCCTCATTGAAGTGCTGGTCGGGCTTGCCGTCTTTTCGATTGCTGCCCTTGCGCTGCTGTCCGCGACACGGGAAAGCGTGCGCCATGCCGTGGCGCTTGATGCGCGCCTTGGCGCCGATATCGTGGCCGATAACCGGCTGGTTGAAGTGTTGAGTGCGTCTGAGCCCGCCACCGCCGGGCTGCGCACGGGCACGGTGGATCTTGGAGGTCGTCGCTACGACTGGGCCGAGCGGGTCCGTCCCCTTGAAGGTTTCGGCGTGATGCAGATCGAGGTATCGGTGCGTGAAGCTGGCAGCGAACAGGTGATCGCAAGTGCGACAGGCCTTAGGGAGATATCGCGGTGACACGCCAGCCTTCAGACGCCGGTTTCACACTGATCGAAACGCTTGTGGCACTCGCCATCTTCGCCATTCTGGCCGCGGGCACCACGACGCTGATCGGGCAAAGCTTGCGCACCCGCGATGCAGTCAGCGAGGCCACCGACGCCCAAACCGAACTCACGCTTGCCCGCGCCATTTTAAAGGATGACCTTCTTTCTGCAGTTGCACGCCCTGCCCGCGACAGGTTCGGCGGCGCGACACCCGTTTCCCTCTCTGCTGGCAGCGTGGAGGCAGATGCACCGCTCCTGTCGCTGGTGCGTCGGGGCCGCGCCAATCCGGGCATGGCAGAGGATCGCACCAGCCTTCTTTATGTCGAATACCGGTTCGAGAACGGCACCCTTGTCCGCCGCACCCGTACCCGCGTTGATGCCACGCCGGAAACGCCGGTAAGCGACCGGGTATTGCTGACCGGTCTGTCGGCTGCCTCGTTCGAGATTTTCGGCACCAGCGGCTGGGTCGACAACTGGAAGGCCGGCGACCTGACAACCGGCGGCTTGCCGATTGCCGTGGCGCTTGTCACCAATGACGCCAAGGCAGGTCCCTTGCGCCAGCTTTTCCTCGTCAGCGGCGAGGTGCGGCGATGAAGCAGAACGACTCCAGCCCAAATGACTGCGGCGCGGTGTTGATCACTGTCCTCCTGATGGTTGCCTTGATGTCTGTCATCGCCGTTGGTCTTTCAGGCCGCGTTTCGGCACTGATCGCCCGCCAGCATCTCATCGAGACAGGCTCTGCCGCGCGAGAAGCGGCCTTGTCAGCCGAGACGCTGGCGAAGGCCGTGCTGCGCCAATCTTTCGCGCTGAACAACAACCGCACAACGCTCGACGCCCCTTGGGCACAGCCCGCGCATTTCATGACCGAAGCGGGACGCATCGATGGCCGGATTTCGGACGGCGGCAACTGTTTCAATCTCAACAGCCTCGTGACCGGGGAAGGAGCCATCAGGCAGTCGAACCCCGCTGCACAAGCCGAGTTTGCCCGGCTGATGGCAATCCTCGGCCTCAATCCCGCCGAAGCGGAGGCGATTGCCGCTGCAACCGCCGACTGGGTCGACGGCGACACCCGCCCCAATCCGCGCGGGGCTGAGGATTATGACTATATGGCCGCTGGTGTGCCCCACCGCACCGGCAATACGCTTATGGCGGATGTCAGCGAGTTTCGAGCCGTGAAGGGGGTCACATCCGCTGTCTATGGCCTGCTTCGCCCCTATCTGTGCGCACTGCCGGTAATCGATCCCGCCCCCCTCAACGTGAATACGCTGATGCCTGCTGCTGCGCCGGTGGTTGCAGCCCTTTTCCCGACCGACCCCGACCTTGGCCGTATCATGGATGCCATCGCCATGCGGCCGGCGGCGGGGTATGGCGCGCCAGAGGAGTTCTGGCGACTGCCTGCTTTCAGGGGGGTCACAGTACCTGACGAGATCAAGGCCCGCACCGGCGTGCGTTCCCGTTTTTTCAATCTTGTTGCCGCCGTCAGCCACGCGGATGCCCGCATCACGCTGACCGCCCTTTTTGATGCGACCGGCAAGGACGATGTTCGCCTTGTCAGTCGCCGGTTCGGAGACGAAGAATGACCGATCCAGTCCTGATCCTGATCGCGGACCCTATCGACACCGGCGCATGGCGCTGGGCGCGCGTGGGCGCAGATGGCCGCCTGATTGCCTCCAGCACCGGTGATAGCGCCAGCCTGCCCGGCAAGGGCGACGAGCGTGTCGTGCTGGTGCTCGCGGGCGAAGCCGTTCGCGGCCGCCGGATCGACCTGCCCGCCAAAACCGACGCACAGGCCCGCGCTGCCCTGCCCTATCTTCTGGGTGATGAACTGGGTGACAATGCCCGCAGCCTGCATTTCGTGCTGGATGCAGCTGGCGCCGGCGAGCGCACGGTTTACTGGACGGAAGCCGCCCCGCTTGCCGCGCGCCTTGCCGCCCTTGAGGCGCGCGACCTGACACCGGACCTGATCACCGCCGATTTCATTGCCCTGCCCGACACCATCACGCCCTATGCGCTGGCTGACGGCGCACGCGCCATCCGCGTAGCGCCGGAGCCGACAGAAGGCTATGCCGCCGACCTCAGCCTTCTGTCGCTTCTGGACCCGGACCTGCCGGCTGAAGCCCTGATGCCTGTGCGGCTGGACGGCCTTGCCTCGCGCCTCGCCGAGGGCATAGCCCGGTATAGCGGCCCGGACTTCCGGCAAGGTGCCTTCGCGCCGCGCCGGGCGTGGGGCGAGGTCTGGCTCGTCTGGCAGCGTGCGGCTTGGCTTGCGTTGGCGCTTCTTGTCCTCGCCGGCGTCGTGGTTCTGGCCGAAGGCTTCAAGGCCCGCAGCCTGGCAGATGAGACTGACGCGGCAACACAGGTGGCGCTGCGGGAGGCCTTCCCCGATGTGCGCAGCCTGCCGCATCTGCAATCGCGCCTCAAGGCCCTGCGCGGCACAGGCGCCGACCCGTTCCTTGCGCTCTCGGCCCGCCTGTTCGCCGCTGCCGAAACCGTGGACGGCATGATGGTAAACGGCCTGCGTTTTGACCGGAACGAAGGCCGCCTTTCGGCCGCCATAAGTGCTGCAAGCTTCGGCGATATCGAACGCCTGAAGGCGGCCGTGGCCGAGCGCGGCGCCACCCTCACCGAAGGCGCTTCCCGGCAGGAAGACGGCCGCATCATCAGCGAAATCACGATCGGAGACCGGCCATGACCGCTGCCCTCAAGCCTGTTGCCCACTGGTGGAACGGCCTGTCGCCGCGTGAGCATCTGATGCTTGGCGGGCTTGGCGTCATCCTCGCGCTCCTGATCCTCTGGTATGCTGTCGCCGCGCCGATGCTTGCATGGCGTGCCGAGGGGATCAACACGCTGGAAGCCGCGCGGCGCGACGCCGCCTTCGTTGAAAGCGCGATTGCCGAGGCAGCCACCCTTGGCACCACCCGGCAGAAGGTGGCGACCGGCGACCTGCGTGCCAGCATTTCCGAAAGTGCGCTTGCCCGCGGGGTGCCAATCAGCCGCCTGCAGCCAGAAGCCGCTGGCGGGATCAATGTCTGGGTTGAGGGCGTCACCCCTTCCCTTCTGTATGCCTGGCTTGCGGAAATCGAAAAGACATACGGCATCGGCACGGCACGCGCCGTTATCTCCCGCGCTGCTGATGGCCGCGGCCTCACCGCACAACTGCTGCTGACGGGGGTGGGGTCTTGAACCTGCGGACGCTTCTTCTCGTCGGACTTGCCGCTTTTGCTGTCGGCCTTGTTGCCTGCCTGCCGCTGTCGCTTTTCCTGCCCGCCACCGGCCAGGATGGCCTTGGCTATACCGGCACCAGCGGCACGGTGTGGCAGGGCGGCCGCGTCACTGGTGTGCGCTACAAGGGAGTGCCGGTCGGCACTGTTGATATCGAGCCCTCGCTGGGTGCCCTGCTCAGCGGCGGCATCGGAGGTGACATCAGGGTACGCGGCAGCTTCCTGAACGGCGCCGGGCACGTCGCGCTCAGCGGCGAGCTCGCGGCAGAGGATGTGGCCCTTCGGGCAACGCTTGCCGGATTGCGGCTTCCCCTGCCGCTTGACGGTAGCCTTGAACTTGCAGACTTCAACACGCGCATCGAGGACAACCGCTGCATCGAGGCATCAGGCAGCGTCCGCCTTGTTGCCGATCTCGAAGGTAATGCCGGCTTGCTGCCCCCGCTGGTGGGCACGGCAACATGCGAGGATGGCCAGATTGCCCTCCGCTTGCAAGGGGCGGCCGGTACCACCAACCTCGGCCTCGCTGCATGGATTTCCCCGACAGGCAGCTACCGTGCTACTGCCGACCTTGCAACGGCTGATGCTGACATCCGCCGGCTTCTGCCTTATATGGGCTTTGTTGCGGCCGGGAATAGCTTTAAGCTCGATATCAAAGGTCGCTGGCAGGGGAATTGAGGATGCGTTTGTTTCAAAGCGTGGCGGTGGGCGCCGGCCTGATGCTGTCGGCCTGCGCTGGCACCACCAGCACGCCACCGCCCGTTACACAGGCTCCTGCCGCGTCCGCGCCCACCGCTCCGTCAGAGGAAGGCCCGGCTGCCCGTATCGGCACCCTCCCCCCACAGGAACTGGCCGGCGGCACCTGTGGGCTTTATCTTTTCGCCCGTGAAGCCGGACGGCGGCTTGTGTTCGTCTCCGACACCACCAGCACCGATGCCCGGATGCAGATTGATGGCAAGCCCGCATGGCTTACCCGTGTTTCGGCCTCTGGCACTGCTGCCGGGCGCTTCTTCCCTGAAATGCGCTATGAAGCCGGCGGCGTGACCGTCAGCGTCAGTTATGTGCCCGAACTGAATGGCAACCTCAGCGGCGGCGCGGTGATCCGCGAAGGCCGGCTGACTTTCGCCGATGCTTCGGGCTGGTCCTACGTGATGCCCGTAGCCGGGCTCATTGCCTGCCGCCCGGCGCAGGAATGAGGAAGCGCGGGCGATGCGAACTTTCAGACGCCATCTGACCCGCCTCCTCGCGAGCCTCTGGTTCTGCTCACTACCGGTATCGGCAGAAGACAAACGGATCGAAACACTGCCGGTTGTCGACATTTATCTGGACCGCGGAACCGACGTCCTCGTGCGAAAGGACAAGGACCGTTTTGCCATTGCAGCCATCGATAAACTGCAAAACTTCATGGATCGCACCGGGCTCCGATATCAATTGCACTATGTGCCCTGGTCGCGCGCCATGCGACAGGTCGCGGAAAGCCGCCACGCGCTGATCTACCAGCTGCTGCGGACGCCGGAGCGGGAGGCTAAATACCACTGGATCATGCAGGTGTTTGCAAGCGACGCGCTTCACCTGATCGCGCTTGACACCACCCCCGAGGCCAAATTGAAACTGCCGGAAATCCTGAAGGGTAACACGCTCATCGGCTGCCAGAAGGCGACAGCGCACTGCGATGTGGCGCGCAAGCTGGGTGTGGCCGAGGAACGGATCATGGAAATTCCGCTGGCCGTGCCCACCGCGCTCGAACAGATGCTGCTGCGCGAACGGGTTGATTTCATCATCGCCTACAAAAGCACGGCACGGAGCAATTTCAACACGCTTGGCGAAGATCCCGCTCGCGCCATCTGCATCACACCGATTGACAGTTCGGATGACTATCTGGCTGCCGCCCTGGGCATCGACCCCGCCATCCTCGAGCGGCTTGAAGCGACCCCGCAAGATGACTTGCCGCTTCTTGAAACGCCGTCGCGCTGAACAAGCGACAAAAAGCGATCAAAGCCGCAGCGTGCAGCTTCATGCCATTTCGACTTTTCGGGATGGTGGTGGCTGGGGCGGCAGGATTCGAACCTGCGAATGGCGGTACCAAAAACCGCTGCCTTACCACTTGGCGACGCCCCACCAGCGGTGTGGCGCGGTTTTATTAGAAGTGCCCCCCGCTGTAAAGCCCCTTTTCAACAAATTTTGGAAGGGTCTCTGCCCCTGTGCGGTTCCTCTGGCCGAAGCGCTTGCCAGCCCGCCCCGCTTGGTTAAAGTGGGGGAGAAAACGGAGGCTTACCCATGACGATACTCATCACCGGCGCGGCCGGCTTCATCGGCTCGCACGTAGCGGCGGAACTTCTGTCGCGCGGTGAACGAATCGTCGGCCTCGACAATATGAACAGCTATTATGACCCGGACCTGAAACGCGCCCGTCTGGCACGGCTGCATGACATGGGCGATTTCCATTTCGTGCCGCTCGATCTTGGCACCGATGGCGGGCTTGTCCGGGCGCTCGGCGAGCACAAGTTCAACTCCATCGTACATCTTGGCGCGCAGGCTGGCGTCCGCTATTCGATCGACAATCCGGACGCCTATGTGCGCTCCAACCTTGTCGGGCACATGAATATCCTCGAGCTTGCCCGGCATACCGATGGCATCGAGCATCTTGTCTATGCCAGTTCCTCAAGCGTATACGGGGGCAACACCAAGCTGCCCTTCTCGGAAAGTGACGCGGTGGAAACACCGGTGTCGCTTTATGCCGCCACCAAACGCTCGAACGAGATTCTCAGCCAGTCCTACAGCCACCTTTACGGCATCCCGCAAACAGGCCTCCGCTTCTTCACGGTTTACGGGCCTTGGGGGCGGCCGGACATGGCCTACTGGCTGTTCACCGAGGCGATTCTGAAGGGCGAGAAGATCCGTATCTTCAATAACGGCGATATGGGCCGGGATTTCACCTATATCGACGATATTGTCGACGGTATCCTGCGGGTACTGGATCATCCACCCGCCGCCAGTGACGGCAAGCCGCTGTTCGGCGGCGGCAAGGCCCCGCACCGGGTTTACAATATCGGCAATAACGAGCCCGAACGCCTGATGGACATGATCTCGATCCTCGAAACCGAACTCGGGATTGAGGCAGTGAAGGAATTCGCCCCCATGCAGCCGGGCGACGTGAAGGAAACCTACGCCGATATTTCGGCAATTTCAGGTGACCTCGGCTTCAAGCCGACCACGCCCTTAAGCGTTGGCCTCAAGAAATTCGTCACCTGGTACAAGGATTATTACAAGGTCTAGCCAGCAATCCGGTCGGCCATCAGCCACCAGCCCGGCTGGCGGGCAGCAAAGGTACGGGCGGCTGCCTCGGCTTCGACTTCGCTGTCGAAAAGCGCGAAACAGGTGGCCCCAGAGCCTGACATGCGGGCAAGGCGCACGCCATCCAGCGCTTCAAGTTCTTTCAGCACATCGTCGACTACCGGCAGCACGGCGATGGCCGATCCGTTGAGACTGTTCCGGCGTGCCCGGATTGCTTCAAGGCCGTAGACTGGCGCTGCCGCAGTCTCCGCGTCGAAAGCCACCTGCGCTTCCCGGTAAGCCCGGAACACCGGCGGCGTTTCAAGCGGCAATCCCGGATTGACGAGAAGAATGCCCTTCGGTCCCTCATAGGTCACAGGCGTGAAGTCCTCGCCCACACCCCGTACAAGGATCGGTCGCCCGGCAAGGCAAGCCGGCACATCGGCGCCGAGCTGGATGCCAAGACGAGCGAGGGCCGCCTCATCGAGGCCCGCCCCCCAAAGTTCGTTCAGGCCCTTCAGGGCACCCGCCGCATCGGCTGAGCCACCGCCGATGCCGGCCGCGACGGGCAGGTTCTTGGTCAGCCGGATGGCGGCCTTGGCCTCGACATGGGCCTCGGCGGCCAACAGGCGGGCCGCCCGCAGGACGAGATTGTCGTCAACCGCACCCGTCAAGGCGCCTGCAAACGGGCCATCGATGGCGAGCGTCAGATCATCCGCCGGCGCGAAAGTGAGCATGTCGCCCGCTTTCGTGAAAACAAAAAGACTGTCGAGCAGATGGTAGCCATCGGCGCGGCGCCCGGTGATTTCCAGAAACAGATTGACCTTGGCAGGCGCCGTCACCGTCAGGGCCGGGGCCATGTCAGGGCTTCCCGGTATCCGGTTTCGGGATCGCAGGCAGGCCTTTTTCGAGCTTTTCCAGAAGCTTCGCTTTCAAGTCATCATCCGGCTTCGCATCCAGCGCGTGGCGCCACTGGAAGCGGGCCTCCGCCTGCCGCCCCGCACGCCAGTAGGCATCACCCAGATGATCGTTGATTGTCGCGTCGGTCGGTTCCATCCCCACCGCTTGTTCCAAGGTTTCGACCGCCTGCGCATAGTCGCCGGTCAGGTAATAGACCCAGCCCATGCTGTCCTTGATGAAGCCATCATCGGGGCGCGCTTCGACGGCCTTGGCGATCATCGCCTTTGCCTCATCGATATTCTGTCCTCGGTCGATCCAGCTGTAACCGAGATAGTTGAGCACGTTCGGCTCTTCCGGATTCAGCTTGTGGGCCAGCATCAGGTCGGTCTCTGCCTCCAGCCAGAGGCCAAGCTGCTCGTAACAGATGCCGCGCGCGAAGAAGACGAACCAGTCAGCCGGTACCGGCGCCGTGATCGTGTCGATCACCTGACTGTAGTAGACAATCGCTTCCTCGAAGGCCGAAGCCTCACGCTTCAGGTCACCAAGCGAGGTCAGATACCCCCGGTCACCCGGGGCTTCCACCAGCATGTCCTTGAGGATCGCTTCGGCCTTGTCGACCTCGCCCGCCGCTTTCAGTGCGGCGATGCGGCGGGCCTGAGCGACGCGCCACAACGGGTCGCCGCGCGGTACAGTCGCGAAGGCCTGCGCCGCATCCTGCGGACGATTCACCTGCTCGAACAGCGCGCCGAGCAGCAGATAGATATCCGCCACCTCGGGCGTCAGATAACTGGCGAGACGCAGGTAAACCACAGCGGCCTGCGCCGTGCGCGCCTGCGCAAACTCGGACCCCAGTCGGAACAGCAGGAGGCTCGCCCCGCCCAAGGGTGTCGCCGCCGTCTGGCTGGGCGCACCAATGCGGCTGAGACGCATGGCTTCGCGCATCAGATAGCCATTGCCGCGGAATCGCTGGGTCGCATCCGTCAGGATCATGCGAGCAGCATCGCGGTTGCCAAGCTCGATCTGCTGCTGTGCATAGGCCACAAAAGGCTGCATCGAAACAGGGCGTTCGTCCGTGGTCAGCCGCTTGTAGATTTCCTCGGCGCGGGCTTCCTCGCCCATATAGTCAAGGATATAGGCCAGATGCTCCTCGGCGATCGGCTTGATCCGTTCGTCCGCCAGAAGGGGCGCGAGCGTTGCTTCCGCCTGCACGAGATCCTTCTCGGCCGCATACGACCAGGCCTTGAGGACCGGGTTCAGCACCAGATCGAAGCCGTCGTCTTCCCCTTCTGTCAGAAGCGAGCGCAGCCGAACCCAGTCGGCCGCCCGGTAAGCACTCACCACCCGCATCATGAAGACGATATTGTCGTCCTGTTCGGGCGGCAGTTCGGCAGCGAGCGCCGCTGCATCATCAAGCCGGCCCGAAAACAACAGCTGATAAAAGGCGCGCTCGGCCACGAAAGCGCTTGAAGGGTCAAGCGCCAGCGCTTCCAGATAGAAGGCCGCCGCCGCTGCATTCTCCGAATTCTCCTGCGCGAGCGTCGCCGACAGGAACGGCCCGAAGCCGCTGTCGGTGGCGCCCATGTCGTCATCGACGGTGAATTCGCTGTAAAGCGGCGGAGTTGCTGGTGCCGGCGCAAGCTCCGGCCTGCTGCCGCCCGCGCAGGCGGCAACAAGGAGCGAGACCGCGAGCACGGATGCGCGCCCGGCCATCGGAAAGAAAACTGCCTTCATCATTGTCCCGGCGGGCCCGCCGGTCCTCTTACATGTTCGGGTAATTGGGACCACCGCCGCCTTCCGGCACCACCCAGTTGATATTCTGGGTCGTGTCCTTGATATCGCAGGTCTTGCAGTGCACGCAGTTCTGCGCATTGATCTGCAGCCGTTTTCCACCTTCTTCGCCGTCCACGAATTCATAAACGCCGGCTGGGCAGAAACGCTGCTCGGGGCCTGCATAGTCCGGCCAGTTGACCTTCACCGGGATCGTCGGGTCCTTCAGTGTCAGGTGGCAGGGCTGGTCTTCCTCATGGTTCGTGTTCGACAGGAAAACACTGGTCAGCTTGTCGAAGCTGTAAACACCATCCGGCTTCGGATAGTCGATCGGCTTGCAGTCTTTCGCCTTCTTCGTGGCCTCGTTATCCTTGTGGCCATGACGGAAGGTCCAGGGGATCAGCGCGCCAAGGCCGAGGCTGTTGAGCCACATATCAAAGCCGGAATAAAGCGTACCCAGCGTCACCCCGAATTTGGTGAGCGATGGTCGCGCGTTGCGCACCTTGTAAAGGTCCTTGTAAATCCAGCTATTCTTGAAGGCGTCAGCGTAAGAGGTCAGTTCCTTCTCGCCTTCCGAGCCGCCGGCAAGGGCGTCGAACGCCGCTTCGGCAGCCAGCATGGCCGACTTCATCGCATTGTGGGTACCCTTGATGCGCGGCACGTTCACGAAACCGGCTGCACAACCGATGAGCGCGCCGCCCGGGAAGTGCAGCTTCGGCACCGACTGCAGGCCGCCTTCGTTGATCGCCCGCGCGCCATACGCCACGCGGCGACCGCCTTCGAGGATCGCTTTCACGGCGGGGTGCGTTTTGAAACGCTGCATCTCGTCAAACGGCGAAAGATAGGGGTTCGCGTAATCGAGCGTGACCACGAAGCCGATGGCGACCTGATTGTTTTCCTGATGATAGATGAAGCCGCCGCCGGCCACATCTGTCAGCGGCCAGCCCTGCGTGTGGATCACCGTGCCCGCCTTGTGCTTGGCAGGATCGATATCCCACAGTTCCTTGATGCCGATGCCGTATGTCTGGTGCTCGACACCGTCACGCAGGTTGAAATGCTTCTCGAGCTGTTTTGAGAGCGAGCCCCGGCAACCTTCGGCGAAAAGCGTGTATTTGGCATGCAGTTCCATGCCGGGCTCGTAGCCATCCTTATGGGTGCCATCGCGGCCCACGCCCATGTCACCGGTCGCAACGCCTTTCACGCGGCCGTCCTCATGGAACAGCACCTCGGCTGCCGCAAAGCCCGGATAGACTTCCACGCCCAATGCCTCGGCCTGTTCGCCGAGCCAACGGGTGAAATTGCCAAGCGACAGGGTGTACATGCCCTTGTTGGACATCAGGGGCGGCAACAGGAAGTGCGGGAAATCGATATGGCCGGTTTCCGACAGGATCCAGTGATGGTTGTCAGTGACAGGCGTGTTGAGCGGTGCGCCCTTGTCTTTCCAGTCGGGGATCAGTTCGTTGAGCGCAATGGGATCCACCACGGCGCCCGAAAGGATATGCGCGCCGATCTCCGAGCCCTTTTCAAGCACGCAGACGGTCAGTTCCTGACCCTTCTCGTTTGCAAGCTGCATCAGCCGGATCGCCGCCGACAGGCCGGACGGGCCGCCGCCTACGATCACAACATCGAATTCCATGGATTCGCGTTCCATGTGTTACTCCCCTGAATGACTAACGGCGGCTCGCCGAACGGCAATAAAAAATCACGGCAAGCCTGCCTTTGTTGACCCATTCCGGCGCGTTTGTGTCCGGCCCTGTCCCTTTGATTTTCAGTGTTTATGCCCCGCTCCGGCAGCAAGGTCAAACGGTTGCGGCGAAATCTGCGTTTATGTGAACGGGCGGGTCTGGAAAAAAGCGGTGCGTGGGCACGCGAGGCCGCTATATAGTCATCCCAAGGACGGTGCCGTGGGGGCGGGTCCTGCCATTTGTACCAGTGAACGACAGGGACCGATCCAACTCGATGATGAACCGGGGCACTGAGATCACCGCCGACATGGACCCGGCCTTTCTGCTTGCATGGCATGTGGAAATGGGCGCGGACGAAGCCATCGGTTTCGACCCTGTCGATCGGTTCACTGCACCCTCTGCCCCCGAAATCCGCATGCCAGCTGCACCGCGTGCGACCGCCGCTGCAGATGCCCCGCGCATGGTTGCCGATATCGTCGCCCCCACCACATCGGCGGCAGGCCCGCGCGTCGTCGAGGCACGCCCGGTGCAAAGCGTCATTGGCGCGGGCCCGGCAGAGGCCGCTCGTGTTGCCGCCACCTGCAATACACTCGAGGAACTCCGCGCCGCTATCGAGGCCTTCGATGGCGGCACCTTGAAGCGCGGCGCCAAATGCACCGTCTTCGCCGATGGTGTCGCGGGTGCGCCGCTGATGGTCGTCGGTGAAGCACCGGGTGCCGACGAGGACCGCGAAGGCCGCCCCTTCGTGGGCGCCTCCGGACAGTTCCTCGATCGCATGCTCGCCGCCGCCGGCCTGTCGCGCCAGACGAACGTCTATATATCGAATGTTGTACCGTGGCGGCCCTTGGGCAACCGCACGCCGGATCCCGCCGTGATCGCCATGTGCCTGCCCTTCCTGATGCGACATATCGAGCTTGCGAAACCGCAAGCCCTTCTCCTCGTTGGCAAAGTCCCGACGGGGGCGCTTTTTGGCAGTGATGATGGCATTACCCGCCTCCGCGGGAAGATGCGCGACATCACCGCCGGGGGCTTGACGCTGCCTGCCATGCCCACATACCATCCGGCCTTCCTTTTGCGTCAGCCTGCCCAGAAAGGCCAGGCATGGCGCGACCTTCTGACCATTCGGGAAAGGCTCGCACTTTGAAGACGTGGCGTATCGGCAATTGGCGGAATAGCTGTCTCGGCCTGACCCTCGCCGCAGCCCTTGTGCAGCCGGTGCAGGGCGCCGACGCCCCGGCACCCGTCGCCATTGCAGCAGCGAGCACCGCACCCGCTGCCAGCATGCCGATCACCGTGCCTGTCCCCAAAGCCCTGTCGGACGAGGACCGCGCGCGGTATGAACGGATCTTCGCGCTTGTCAATGCGGCCAACTGGAAGGCGGTTGACGCTGAAGTTGCCAAGCTTACGGATAAGTCCCTGATGGGGCATGTGCTGTATGGCAAGTTGATGCACCCGACCGGTTATCGCTCCAGCTATGCCGATCTTTCAGGCTGGCTCGACAAATACCCCGATCATCCGAATGCATGGCTTATCTACAAGCTCGCCAAGCGCCGTCAGGGCAAGGCCAAGCCGCCGCGCCTGCCGGTTGATCCGCAATATCCGAATGTGACCGGCCACACAGGCGGCAAGGGCCTGCCCGTGCCGAAGCGGTCCAAGGCATCTAGCCGCGAAGTGGCGCAGCTGAAATCGCAGGTGCGCACTTTCGTGAAGTCCGGCCAGCCGGAGCGCGCCGAGAAGATTTTCTGGATCACCGACGACAAGAAGGTCATGGCAGGCCACGAGCGGGCCGCGCTTCTGGAACGTATCGCCGCCAGCTATTATTATCAGGGCGAGGACAAGCGCGCCAAATTCATGGCCGGGCTCGCCGCCAAGACCGACCGCAAGAACGAGCCGACCGCCGACTGGACGGCTGGCCTCGCCAGCTGGCGCCTTGGCGATTATGAAAGCGCCTACAAGCATTTCGCCGAAATGAAAGGTTCATCGAAGCGCCTTTCGAGCTGGCTGGCCGCCGGTGGGCGTTTCTGGGCGGCCCGTGCCGCCTACCGCACCGGGCGCGATGACAAGGCCGAAGAATTCCTCAGAAGCGCGGCGCTTGAATATCCCGAAACCTTCTACGGGCTTCTGGCCGCGCGCCAGCTTGGCATCCAGCCGAAATTCGACTGGTCCTTACCGCCGCTCACGGCGAAGGGGCTTGAGAACCTGAACCGTTTCCCGTCCACCCACCGCGCGCTGGCACTGCGCGAGCTTGGCAGGGACGATCTGGCAGACGAGGAACTGCGCCTTCTGTGGGGACGTCAGGGTACCGCGGTGCAGGACGACCTTCTGGCGCTGACCGCCCAGATCAACCTGCCGAACCTGCAGATGCGCCTCAGCCGCGCGGGCGGCGGCAAGGTGAAAGTGCCGACAGGGGCACGCTTCCCGCTGCCTGACTGGGAACCCGTCGACGGCTTCCGGATCGACCGGGCGCTTATTTATGCAATGGTCCGGCAGGAAAGCGATTTCCGCATCCAGGCGCAAAGCTATGCCGGTGCGCGCGGCCTGATGCAGGTGATGCCTGCAACGGCCAGTTACCTGACCCGCGACAAGACGCTTTTCAAGCGCAACCAGCACCGCCTGTACGAGCCGGAATTCAATATCGCGGTCGGCCAGTATTATGTGGAATATCTGCACGACAACGATGTTGTCGGCGGCGATCTCCTCAAGCTTCTGGCTGCCTATAACGGCGGCCCCGGCACCCTGAAACGCTGGATGGGCGATATCCGCTTCCAGAACGACCCGCTGTTGTTCATCGAATCGCTGACCTTCCACCAGACTCGCGACTATATCGAGAAGGTGATGGCGAACCTCTGGATGTACCGCATGAAGATGGGACAGACGACCGCGAGCCTTGATGCGCTGGCTGCCGGCGAGTGGCCCCGCCTTGAGCATTTCGATGAAGACGTGCAGGTCGCTCGCGCCAACGGCGACGCCCGCCCGCCTGCGACCCGCCAGCTCGGCCGCGACGCCAAATGACCCTGCCCGCGCTGCCGGGCTTCCCTGAAATGGAGACTGCCTGATGCGCGCCTTTATTCTTGCCTGTTTCACCTTCGTCCTGATGGTCGCGCCCGCAACCCGGGCAAGCGACGCGGATGAGGACAAGGCACTCATCAACGCCATGCTCGATCACCTGCATGCTGCTGCCGCGAACGCCGACTGGCCGGAATATTTCAGCCTTTATACCGATGACGCCACCTTCCTTGGTACCGACAAGACCGAGCGCTGGGACATGCCCACTTTCCGCTCCTACGCCGCAGAGACGAAGGGCTGGAAATACACGATGACAGAACGGCACATCGACCTTTCTCCTGACGGGAATGCCGCATGGTTCGACGAACTTCTCTGGAATGATGCTTACGGCGTCAGCCGTGGTACCGGCGCCCTGATTCGGGGTGATTCTGGCTGGAAGGTCGTTCAGTACCATTTGACATTTCCAATGCCAAATGACCTCGCCAAGCGATTCACCGAAGAGATTCAAACCTTTGAAAAAAATGCTGCACCGCAGGAAAAGTGACAATTTTTTCAAAGTCTTGATGCGGTAACAAAGGCGCGTCATGCTTTCCTTGTCCCACGATGGGACAGATGGTTGAGGAGAGCACCATGGCACTGCCTTCTGCACTCGACGAGATCATCGGCATCTGGCGGGCCCTACCCCGCAAGGCGGGCGCGCTGTTGCCCTGCCGCCGTGCACTTAATCCCCGTGACCTTGCCCGCGCCTTGCCGCGTGTCGCCCTGATGCAACGCCGCGAAAGGTACGATATCCAGGTCGGGATGGTGGAAACCCCCTTCGACGCCCATTGGTCGGAAGGGATGGCCGGGTTCAATGCCTTCGATATCGCCGACAGCGACATGCGCGAGAATATCGCCCGCTTCTGCGATGCCATTCTCTCGCAGCCGGCCGGCGCGTGGGTCGAAGAAAAGGTCGAAGCCATGGGTGGCGGCGAAGCGACCGTTTCCACGCTTTACCTGCCGCTCAGCGACCGGCAGGACCGCGCCACCTATATCATGGGCTGTTCGGTCAGCGACCGGCCCGCCGCGCATCGCTCGCTTCGGGAAAAACTGGTGCCCACACCCTCGGCCATCGCTGCCGTGCGTTTCTTCGATATCGGCCGGGGCAAACCAAGTGTCGCCTTCGAACCCATGACACGCCTCGCCCGAAGTGCGAGCCTGAAGGAACGTTTCCTCGATCCCGCAGCACCGACCGGCGCTTCAGTCTGAGCTTTTTTGCCGGGCAAGGCTCAGCTCGCCCGTGCCTTCATCTTGGCGGCCATCTTGAAGGCAAGACGCGGGAACAGGCGCTTCAGCCACAGGGCATTCATTTCCATGCCCTTCCCCACGGCAATCTCCGGCGTGCCTTTGTGGAAGCCCTTCACGATGACGCGGGCGGCGGCATCCACATCCATGCCACCGGCGATATTGTCGTCCATCTTGCCGAACTCGGTGCCATCGCCCTTCAGGGCTACGTTCGAGATATTGGTGCGGATGAAACCGGGCGTCACGGTCGTCACCCGGATATTCTGGTCCGCCGTTTCAGCACGAAGGGCATCGAAGAAGCCCATCACCGCATGCTTGGCGGCGCAGTAACCGGTGCGGAGCGGGGCGCCGATCTTGCCGGCGACCGAGGCGGTCACGGCGATATGCCCCCCGCCCACCTTTATCATCAGGGGAAGCACCGCCTTCGTCAGCGCCATCTGGCCGAACACATCGACCTCGAAAAGCTTCCGGTAGGTCGCCATTGTGGTGTCAACCGCCAGCGCGCGCTGCGAGATACCGGCATTATTGAACAGCATGTCGATCCGGCCGGTGAAGGCATGGGCCTCAGCAGTTGCCTTCTCGATAGCGGCCTCGTCGGTCACATCAAGCGGCAGGACAAACACCTTCGCTGCACCATTTGCAAGACAGGCGGCCTTCACCCGTTCCAGCTCGTCCGCGCGGCGGGCCGAAAGGATCAGCGCCCCGCCCTCCTTCGCGATTTCCCTGGCAACAGCTTCGCCAATCCCCGACGACGCCCCGGTGATCCAGACAGTCTGGTCCCTGAACATGACTTTCCTCCCCCGAAATGCAGTTTCAGCCGATGGCGCCACCGGATTTCAGGGCGCCGATTTCCTCGGCATTAAAGCCGAGTTCGGCAAGGATTTCATCCGAATGTTGGCCGAGAAGCGGCGGCGCCTTCTCGTATGTGATCGGTGTGCCCGAAAACTTGATGGGGCAAGCCACCTGCGGCACCTTGCCGGACAGGGGATGATCCAGCTCGAACGCCAGCCCGCGCGACACCACCTGCGGATCGGCAAAGGCCTGCGGGATCGTGTTGATCGGCCCGCATGGTACCGCCACATCCTCAAGGATGGCGATCCATTCCGCTGTCGTTTTCTTCGCAATGAGGGCTGCCACGAGTGGCACGAGGGCATCGCGGTTCTCGACCCGGCTACGGTTGGTGGCGAAACGCGGATTTTCAGCAAGCGCCGGATCGCCGGCCACTTCGCAGAAAGCCTTGAACTGGCGATCGTTGCCTGCGGCCAAAATGATATGCCCGTCGCTTGTGGCGAAATCCTGATAGGGCACGATATTGGCGTGGGCATTGCCCTGCCGTTTGGGCACCACGTCGCCGATGAACCAGTTCATATTCTGGTTGCCAAGCAGGCCAAGCGTCACGTCCAGCAGCGCCATGTCGATATGCTGGCCTTCGCCTGTCTGGTCCCGGTGGCGGAGGGCGGCAAGGATACCGATCACGCCGTAGAGGCCCGTGGTAAGATCGGACACCGCGACCCCCACCTTCTGCGGGCCGCCGCCCGGCTTGTCGTCGCGTTCGCCGGTGATGGACATCAGCCCGCCCATCGCCTGGATCATGAAATCATAACCCGCGCGGTCGGAATAGGGCCCGGTTTGCCCGAAGCCGGTGACGGAGCAGTAAACAAGCCCCGGACATTCCGCCTTCAGGCTTTCATAATCGAGGCCGTATTTTTTCAGGCCGCCAACCTTGTAATTTTCAAGAAGCACATCAGCGCGGCGGGCGAGTTTGTGGATCACCGCCTGGCCTTCAGGCTTCGAAATATCGATGGCGATCGAGCGCTTGCCCCGGTTGGCGGAGAGATAATAGCCCGCTTCGCCGGTCTCGTTGCCGTCCTTGTCTTTCAGGTACGGCGGACCCCAGCCGCGTGTATCGTCGCCCGCACCCGGGCGTTCCACCTTGATGACATCGGCACCAAGGTCGGCCAGAAGCTGCCCCGCCCACGGCCCCGCGAGCACGCGCGACAAATCCAGCACTTTCACACCTGCAAGCGGCCCTGCCATCCGATCCTCCCTTGATTGTGGCTGTCCCGAGAAAGCACCAAAGCCGATTGAAGTGCAAGCGGCTTGACACGATGTGCGGCAAGAGGACACATGAGGGGACACAAGGGGACCAGACCATCCCCCAGAGAGATTTGGATGCCTATGACTTTCCGCACGCCGACGACCCTCAGCCTCCTGAAGGCCGCCTTCCGCGCCGCCCGCGCCCGCGCCATGCTGCTGCTTCTGCTGTCGCTGATGTGCGGTGCCGTTTCGGGGCTTCTCTATGCGCCCGCATGGCCCGTGGTATCGGATCTGTTCACCGTGATGGCGGACCAGACTTTGGCGGATACAGAGCGCAGCGAACGCATGGCGGCGATTCTCGGTGACGGCTTCTTCACCGTCGTCATCTGCCATGTGCTGGTGATGGCAGCGACAGCGCAGCTGGTCGCCCCTTGGGCGCGCGCCGTGGCACCCGATGCGCCAGCGCCGCTCGGAGCTGGCTACGGCGACAGCGCCCGGCGCGGCTTCCGCCTCTTTGGCCACATGCTGACAGGTGCAGGCGTCAGCCTTTCGCTGATCATTGTGCTCGTGGGGATCGCGCAGTTCATCCCGGCTGCCTTCGTGCAATTGGTGGTCGCTATCCTCATGCTTGGCAGCATCATGATGGTCGCGGCCATCGTCAATCTCGCGAACGCGGCCGCCGCGCGCGACCGGGCCGAAAGCTTCCTTTCCGCATGGCGGCGCGGGCGGCTGTTCGGCGGTCCCATCGTTTCGAGCTTCGCTTTCATCGCCATCATGGTCACATTCCTCAACATGACAATCGGCACGCTGATCGTCGCGCTCGCCCCTTCTGCCATCGAACTGCCGGTTTCGATGATCGTCGGCGGGGCTTTCATGTTCCTGATGACGGCGCTGCATGTGGCGGCAATGCATGATGTGCCCGATTTTCACGACCTGATGCCAACCCGGCGGGTGTGACGATGCCGGACACCCCTGTCGGAACCCGCCCCGACAAGCATGAAATCCTCGCCTCAGTTTTTGGCTTTTCGGCCTTCCGGCCCGGGCAGGAGGATATCGTCGACCGACTGGTAGCAGGCGGCAAACTGCTCGCCGTGATGCCGACGGGCGCCGGCAAAAGTCTTTGCTACCAGCTTGCGGGCATGCTTCGGGGTGGGATCACCATCGTCGTCTCGCCGCTCATTGCCCTGATGAATGATCAGGTCGCCGCCCTCACCGCCAACGGTGTGGCAGCGGAAGCGATCCACAGCGGCAGGGACTGGCAAACGAACGCAGATGGCTGGCGCCGCATCGCCGGCAGCCATTCCGGTTTCCTCTATATGTCGCCCGAACGCCTGACGACAGACCGGATGCTGTCCGCCCTTGCCAAGCTGCCCGTCCGGCTGATTGTGATTGATGAAGCGCACTGTGTATCGCAGTGGGGGCATGATTTCCGGCCTGAATATCTGACTCTTGGCACCTTGCGCGAAGCCTTTCCGCAGGCTGCCATCGGCGCCTTCACGGCCACCGCCGACACGGTGACGCAGGGCGATATCGCCGACAAGCTGTTTGGCGGCAATGGCGAAACCCTCACCTTCGGCTTCGACCGGCCGAACATCCATCTGGACGTGCGCGAAAAGGCCGGCGGCCCGGCGCAGCTTGTGAAGCTGGTGGGTGAACTCTCCGCGGGCGGCGCGCAGGGGATTGTCTATTGCCTCTCGCGCAAGGGGGTGGAGGAAACGGCTGAACGGCTGAATGCAGCTGGCATCAAAGCCATTCCCTATCACGCGGGGATGGATGCCCACACCCGGCATGTTCACCAGAACCGCTTCCTGTCGGAACCTGATCTTGTCATGACCGCCACCATCGCCTTCGGGATGGGTATCGACAAGCCGGACGTGCGGTTCGTGGTGCATGCGGACCTGCCTGCCAATATGGAAGCCTATTACCAGGAAATCGGCAGGGCAGGGCGCGACGGCAACCCGGCCCGCGCCGTGATGCTTTACGGCCTTGGCGATATCGGCCGCCGCCGCGCGATGATCGACAGCGGCAACGCGGGCGACGAGCGAAAGCGGGTGGAATGGCAGCGGCTGAATGTGCTTCTGGGCTATGCCGAGGCCGTCACCTGCCGCCGCCAGATGATCCTTTCCTATTTCGGGGAAGCATCCGAGCCCTGCGGCAACTGCGATGTGTGCGACAGCCCACCGAGTGTATTTGATGGCACGCACGAAGCCGAGATTGTGGCCGAAATGCTGATTGCCACCGACGAACGCTACGGGCAGGCGCACCTTCTGGATATCCTGATGGGGGCGGCGACCGCCAAGATCAAGGCGGCAGGCCATCATGAACTGCCCGCCTTCGGCGCTGGGCGCCCGCGCGACCGTCACCAGTGGCAAAGCTACCTGCGCCAGATGCTGGCCGCAGGTTACCTGAGCCTTGATCTCGAAGGCTACGGCGCCCTGAAGCTGACCAAACGCGGCCGCGCCATCCTTGCGGGCGGCGTTGAGGTATCGCTGAAAGACAGCCTGCCGCGGCGCGCGACACCGAAGATGAAATCGACCGTCACGCCGGTCGAACTGTCAGCCGGTGACGGTAAGCTTTACATGGCGCTCAAGGCCCTGCGCCGCGACCTCGCAGACGCTGCCGACGTGCCGGCCTATGTGATTTTCGCGGACAAGACACTGGCCGACATGGCCCGGCTGCGGCCGTCCAATCGCCGTGAACTCCTTGGCGTCAACGGCGTTGGCGAGAAGAAAGCCGACAAATATGGTGACGCCTTCCTCGATCTTATCCGGAGCAATGTCTGATCATGACCCGCCTGCCCACTATCGAAGTCTGTGTCGACACGATTGATGGCGCCTTCGCTGCCCTTCAAAACGGCGCCGACCGGATCGAGCTTTGCACGGCCCTTGAAGCAGGCGGCCTGACGCCCACACCGGGCGCCATGGAAATGTGCCGGGGACTGAAGGGCAAAGTTTACACCATGATCCGCCCGCGCGGCGGGGATTTCATCTATACGCCTGCAGAACTTGACCAGATGAAGCGCGATATCGAGGCCACCCGCAACGCGGGCCTGCATGGTGTGGTTTTCGGCGTCACCACTGCGACCGGTGCGCCGGACGTGAAGGCGATGGAAAGCCTGATCGCCGAGTGCGAAGGTCTTGGCGTCACCCTGCACCGCGCCTTCGATGTGATGCCGGACCCGATGGAAGCGCTGGAGACTGCCATCGGGCTGGGGTTCGAGCGTATTCTTACCTCGGGCGGCGCCTTCACGGCGCTGGAAGGGATCGAACGGCTGACGGCGGTGGCAGCTGCCGCCGAGGGCCGCATCGCCATCATGCCCGGCGCAGGCGTAACCGCCGCGAATGTCGCAGCCTTTGCCAGCATTCCGGGTGTCACCGATATCCATGCCTCTTGCAAGGTCGTGCAGGCATCCGCCTACGGGTCCGATGTGCCCTTGATGGCGAAGGATGCCGGCTATGCCCGCAACATCACCGACCCTGCCACCGTCCGCGCCTTCCGTGCGGCGGTGGAGGCGGCGTGGGGTCAGGCGAAGGCGTAAGGTCCGCCTTTTTCCAGCGCGTGCTGATAGGCCGGGCGGGTATGGATGCGGGCGAGGAAGTCCCGCGCCTTCGGGCCAACGCCACCACGCATGGCAGCGGCCTCGAGCGGGAAGCTCATCATGATGTCAGCTGCACTCATTTCGCTTCCCGCGAACCAGCCAGTACCGGCAAGTGCCTCTTCCCAGTAACCGGCGTGCAGGCTGATCTGCGGATCGATATAGCCGGCCAGCGCCCCCGTCACGATCTTGCGGGCCAGCGGCCGCAACAGTGCCGGTGTCTTTTCCGCCGTGCGGGTGAAAACGAGCTTCATCACGAGGGGCGGCATGGCCGAGCCCTCGGCATAATGCAGCCAGTAGGTCAGCGCGTGCGGATCACTCCCGGCGAGGCGACCGTTGCCATATTTCTCAAGGAGATAGGAGACGATGGCACCGGTTTCGGCAATCGTTGCGTCGCCATCGGTGATGACCGGCGATTTGCCAAGCGGATGGACCGCCTTCAGCGCGGCGGGCGCAAGGTTTGTTACCTTGTCGCGTTCGTATTTCGCGATCTCGTAAGGGACTTCCAGTTCCTCGAGCATCCAGAGGACCCGCTGGGACCGGCTGTTGTTCAGATGATGGACAGTGAGCATGGGCGCGGTCCTTTCAAAGTCTCGTTGCGTGGATGGTGATATCCCAGAGGATGCGGCAGCGTTTCTCGGGCTCGCCCCACGCAGCCTCCAGTGCAGCCACCAGATCGGGGATCGGATCGCGGCCTTCGGATTTGCGGAAAGCGGCCGTTGATGACCAGCTGGCCGCATAGGCCGCCAGTTCCCGGATGCCCCAGTGGCGTTCGATCACCAGTTTCGGTGTTATCATACGTTCGAACGGGAATTCGAGATCAGCATAACCGTTGCGGCAATGATCATGTTCCATCGGCCACCAGGGGCCGAGCGTGACATCCTGAAAATGCCGGAAGGCTTCATCCACCGCCGGATCCTCGGGCGCATGGAGCGGCGCGTAAGTCCAGACAGCGAGAACACCGCCCGGTTTCAGCACCCGGCGGACTTCAGCGTAGAAGGCATCGAGATCGAACCAGTGCAGCGCCTGCGCGACGGTGACGAGATCGCAGGAGGCGGCGCCAAGCCCGCTCGCTTCCGCCGGGGCGACCCGGTAGCTGATATTCGGTGCCTGTTTCGCCGCTTCAATCTGCTTGGCGCTGGCGTCTGTGGCCACTACCTGCGCGAAATGGCGGGCAAGCGCTACAGCCGCCTGACCGTTCCCGGTGGCGCAGTCCCACACCAGATCGTGCGCGCAGCATTGGGCGGCGAGCCATTCGAACAGGGAATCCGGATAGTCCGGCCGTGCCTCGGCATAAGTGCCGGCCGACCCTGAGAAATGATCCTTGAAGCCGGCACTCATGTTGTTTCCCCCTCAGGCCGTCGGCAGCTGATAGTCCTTGAACTGTTCGCGAAGATCCTTCTTCGAGATCTTGCCGGTTGCCGTGTGGGGAATGCTGTCCACCGTCACCACATCATCCGGCAGCCACCATTTGGCGCAGCGGCTGTCGAGGAATTCGAGCATATTGTCGCGGCTGACCGTCTTGCCTTCCTTCACCGTGATGATCATCAGCGGGCGTTCTTCCCATTTCGGGTGACGCACGCCGATGACGGCAGCTTCGGTCACGTCCGGATGCGCCACGGCCTCGTTTTCAAGATCGATCGAGCTGATCCATTCACCACCCGACTTGATCACGTCTTTCGAGCGGTCGGTAATCTGGATATAGCTGGCGGGATCCAGCGCCGCCACGTCGCCCGTGTCGAACCAGCCGCCATCGTCAAGGGCGGTTTCATCGGCGCGGTAATAGCTGTCGATCACCCACGGGCCACGGGCCATCAGGCGACCGGCGGTTTTGCCGTCGCGCGGCAGCATGTTGCCGTCGTCGTCCTTGATGCACAGCTCCACGCCAATCGGCGGGCGGCCCTGCCTGACCTGATAGTCGAGCTTTTCCTCTGCCGACAGATCCATGATCGCGCCGTTTTCCGAACCAACGGAGCCGAGCGGGCTCATTTCCGTCATGCCCCACGCATGGTTGACTCGCACGCCATAATCCTTCTGGAAGGTTTCGATCATCGAACGCGGCACTGCCGAGCCACCGATGGTGACCAGTTCCAGCGGCTTCATGTCCAGATTGTTTGCCTTGATATAGGCGAGCATACCGTTCCAGATGGTCGGCACTGCAGCCGTCACTGTGATGCCCTCGTCCTTGATCAGCTTATGCAGCGTCTCGGGATCATGGTGCGGACCATTGAGCACGAGCTTGGAACCCGCCGCCGCCGTCGCATAAGGGATCGCCCATGCATTCGCATGGAACATTGGCACCACCGGCAGCACGGTCGAAACGGCGCTGATCTTCAACGTGTCGGTCGAAAGGCAGACAAGGGTATGCAGGAAGTTCGAACGGTGGCTATACAGCACCCCCTTCGGGTGCCCCGTCGTTCCGGATGTGTAACAAAGACCACACGCAGTATTTTCATCCAGCTCCGGCCATTCGAAGGTACCCGGCTCGGCGGCGAGCAGCGCTTCATAGGAATGCACGTTCGGCAGGCTGGTCTGCGGCATATGCTCGGGGCCGACCATGATGATGTAATGTTCGATCGACTTCATCATCGGCGCCAGTTTTTCAACCAGCGGCAGGAAGGTGATATCGAACATGAGGACCTTGTCCTCGGCATGATTGGCGATATAGACAATCTGTTCCGGGAAAAGCCGCGGGTTGATCGTATGGTTCACCGCCCCCATGCCGGACGAGGCATACCACGCTTCCACATGGCGGTTGGTATTCCAGGCGAGCGTGGCCACGCGGTCACCTTGCTTCACACCAAGCTTCGCCAGCGCCTCGGCGCACTGGCGCGAGCGGCGGGCGACATCGCCCCAGGTCATCCGCACCTGCCCGCCTTCGGGCTGCATGCTGATCACCTCGCGTTTCGGGTGATTGATTTCCGCGTGTGTAAGAATCTTCGAGACCAGAAGCGGCCAGTTTTGCATGAGACCGAGCATCGCCAGTCATACCTCCCTTCGTGCATATTTTCCCCGACGCGATATTGGGATACAGGCCGTGGGCTTTCAAGAGAAAGCGACATGACAGAAACTTGATTGCCCTAATCCTGCCACAGCGGCCTATTAGCCATGACAGACAGTTGCCCGGCATGGGGAAAGAGCGTTATGCTCGCCCCCGAAATCCGGGCACCGCAAGGTTCGGAACAGAATCGGGGGTATTCAATCATGTCAGGCACGTCACCTCGTTCGTGGCACCATCAGGGTCATTGGCTGGCCCTTCTGATGATCGGCTTCATCGCCGTCCTCGTCGCATCGATCGCCGCTGCAGCGCAATCGACCGATGAAAACACCTACGACGAAGCCACCATCGTTGAAAAAGGCTCCGCCTACCTCGGCGAAGGCGCCGAAGTGATGGCAAAGACGCTTGAGGGCATCTTCAAGAAGAACGGTCGCCCCAACGCCTATATCGAAGGCTCGGAAGCGGGCGGCGGCCTGATCGTGGGCCTCCGGTACGGCGATGGCATGCTCAATCACAAGATTGAGGGCCAGCGCAAGGTGCACTGGACCGGCCCATCGATCGGGCTTGATGCTGGTGCCGACGCCGTGAAGGTCTTCGCGCTTGTTTACGGCCTTTATGACACGCAGGAAATCTACCGCCGCATCAGCGCCATGGAAGGCAGCTTCTATTATGTCGGCGGCCTTGGCATCAGCATGTATGGCAACAAGGATTTCACGATTGCCATGGTGCGGGTGGGTGTGGGCCTTCGGGCGCAAGCCTCGCTCGGCTACCTCAACATCACCGAAAAGCGCCGCTGGGTGCCCTTCTGAGGAAGATCATTCAGACCATATGCGAAAAGGCCCGGCAGCGATGTCTGGGCCTTTTTCATTTTGTGGCGTTACCGGCAAGCCGCACTTCAACGAGATCGCCGGGCTGATGCTCCGACGCCCGCCAGCACCGTGTTTCGCATCGGCCGCCCTGAACGGCGGTGATGAGCCAGACCCAGCTGGGCTCCACCGAGCGGGCGCGGTCTTCATCCGAAGGCTCAGGCCGGCCGCCCGGGTGGCTGTGCCAAACACCTACAATCGCCGGGCCGCCTTCGCGCGCCTCGCGGTGCAGGCGCAGGAGAAGGGCGGGATCGATCTCGAAATGTCGGGCAGGGTCGCCTTCGGTCACGTTGGGGCTTGGCACATGGCCCACGACATGATCCGGCGCGCCCATCAGCATGGCACACGCTTCATGCGGCGCAGCCTGCAGCGCCAGCGTCTCGAGCGCCTCGAGAAGCCCCGGCGCCAGCTTTACGCTCATTTCGGGATATGGACCCAACGTTCGGCGCCGGTTGCCTGATCAAGCACGAGGATATGGTCGCCGTCCTCCCCGCGGAAGGTCAGCACCAGCCGGTCACCTGAAAGGGCGGTTGAAACCAGCATCGTGCCTGCCGGGCGCCTGACACTGATTTCGCCGGTGGCCAAAGGCACCACCGGCGTGGAGACAGTCGGGCCGGCTGTTTCGGGCGGCAAGGGTTCGTCCCCGAGCCCCGTCATGATCTTCGTCACAATGGCAACGAGCATACCGACGATGGCGATGCCGAGCACGATGACGAGCACCTTCAGCCACATGGGCGGACGGTCATACTCAACATCCTCACCGGACGTGACTTTTGGGTCGGCAGCAGCCATATAGTGTCTCCATGAACGAGAAGCCGAACGACGAAATCGACGATGATGAGCTTGACGGCGCCGACGCCGCAGCAACCAGCCTGAGCGCGACGGTGCCCGAAGGTGGCAGCGGCCGGCTGGACCGGTTTCTGGCCGAAGCCTTCGCCGACCTGTCACGCTCGCGGATCAAGGCCCTCATCGAGGAAGGCAATGTGCGCCTCAACGGCGCCAATGCCCCCGGCACCATACTCAGCGCCTCGCGCGCGGTCAAACCCGGCGAGACTTTCTCGGTTGTCATTCCGCCGCCCGAAGCACCCTTGCCACTGCCCGAGGATATCCCGCTGGATGTGGTTTACGAGGACGAACACCTGATCGTCGTCAACAAGGCACCGGGCATGGTGGTGCATCCAGCCGCAGGCAGCCCCAATGGCACGCTTGTCAATGCGCTCCTCTTCCATTGCGGTGACAGCCTTTCGGGCATCGGCGGCGTGAAGCGTCCCGGCATCGTCCACCGGATCGACAAGGATACCTCCGGCCTTCTGGTAATGGCGAAGCATGACAAGGCCCACGCAGGGCTGGCCGCACAGTTCGCCGACCATAGTATCGAGCGGCTTTATGCCGCTATCTGCCGCGGCATTCCGTCACCCGTTGCCGGCCGCATCGAGGGCAATATCGCCCGCCACCCGGTGGACCGCAAACGCATGGCGGTGACGCCGACGGGCGGCAAATGGGCTGCGACCCATTATCGCACCATCCATGCCTTCGCCCACAACGGTCATCCTGTGGCAGTCCTCATCGAATGCAAGCTGGAAACGGGTCGTACCCATCAGGTGCGCGTACATATGACCCACATCGGCCATCC
The DNA here is from genome assembly GCF_026719705.1 of Pseudokordiimonas caeni. GTDB lineage: Bacteria > Pseudomonadota > Alphaproteobacteria > Sphingomonadales > Kordiimonadaceae > Gimibacter > Gimibacter caeni. The sequence continues at coordinate 252,060 of NZ_JAPPRR010000004.1, forward strand.
GCTTGTGGGCGACCCTGTTTACGGCCGCACCCACAAGCTGCCCTCCACCACCCCTGCGGCGGCGCGCGGCGCCATCCTTGGCTTCACCCGGCAGGCGCTGCATGCCCGTGTGCTCGGATTTGTGCATCCGGTGACCGGCGAGACCTTGAGATTTGAAAGCGAACTCCCACATGACATGATGTCGCTTCTCGGCGCGCTTGATCCGCTGCGCCTCAGCGATACCTGAAAGAAGCCACCCCGCCCGCCGATCATCGGAAGGTGATTTGACGGAGACGGTGGCTTGTTGCATGGTCATGAGAAGAAATTCGGTCAGAAACCGAAGCGTTTGCGACAAGAGAGGAACCAAGCATGACAGCGATTCAGAGCAATCTGCCGACCCTGTCCCCGGAAGGAAGCCTCAGCCAATATCTGCAGGAAATCCGCCGTTTCCCCATGCTGGATGCGGGCGAGGAATATATGCTTGCCAAGGCCTGGGCCGAACATGAGGACAGCAAGGCTGCCCACAAGCTCGTTACCTCGCATCTGCGGCTGGTGGCCAAGATCGCCATGGGTTATCGCGGCTATGGCCTGCCGATTGCCGACCTCATTTCCGAAGGCAATGTGGGCATGATGCAGGCGGTGAAGCGTTTTGACCCCGAAAAGGGCTTTCGCCTTTCCACCTATGCCATGTGGTGGATTCGCGCCGCCATTCAGGAATATATCTTGCGCAGCTGGTCACTCGTGAAGATCGGCACCACCGCCGCGCAGAAAAAGCTGTTCTTCAACCTGCGCCGCCTGAAGGGCAAGATCCTTGCACTGGACGAAAGCGATTCCACGCTGAAGCCCGAACAGATCACCAAGATCGCGACCGAGCTTGCGGTTTCGGAAGATGACGTCATCACCATGAACGGACGCCTTTCGGCAATGGACCATTCGCTGAATGCGCCCCTGAAGGCTGATACGGAAGGTGAATGGCAGGACTGGCTGGTGGACGAGAGCCCCGATCAGGAAACGATCGTGGCCGAAGCGGAAGAGATGGACCAGCGCCGTGCCCTTCTGGTTGATGCCATGAAGGATCTGAACGAGCGCGAACGGCACATCCTCACCGCACGCCGCCTGACCGACCCCGCCACCACGCTTGAGGACCTGAGCCAGGAATATGGCATCAGCCGCGAACGCGTCCGCCAGATTGAGGTCCGCGCCTTCGAGAAAGTGCAGAAGGCGATCCGGGCAGCCGCTGAGGCGACGGGCACCGGCAATCTGGTCGACGCCTGAGCGGCACCCGCAAAATTCAAATGATCAGGAACCCGACCCTTCGTGGTCGGGTTTCGTTTCTGCAGGGCCGGCCAGGATTTCGCCGCCCCATTGCTCAATCAGCGTCTGGCGCTGCTTTGTCAGTTGCCGCAGCCGTTCTTGCGAAAAGCTCTGAAGGACGATGGCAGCCACAACGGGCCCCATGAAAACAAGGATATAGCCGAGCGCGGCGCCGGCAAAAGCGAGCGCGAGACCATATGTGTCAAAGACTGGCGGATTCATCACCTGCTGGCTTGGGCCTGAAATAGCAGCCAGAACACCCGCTAAGTTCGACAGGCCGACGACTTGCGCCTTAAGCCCGGCATAGATGCCCGTCGCCGTATAGACAATCACAATCGTCGGGATCATGCCCAAGCAGAGAAGCGTGGCGGCCGGCATACTGAAGATCGCAAGGCCTGCCACCAGTAAAAGAAACAGCGGCATCAACCGCGCACCCACGCTGGGCACCCGTCGCATCCTGATCTGCTTGTTGCCGCCTCTGCGCGCCATCCATTCAACTCCTTACAGGATCACCAGTGTCAGGCCGAAAACCGCGAGCGCCGTGGCAATCAGGCGGGCTACCTTCAGGCCCTTTTGCTGGGCTTCCGGGTCTGCCGCCGTCATCTTGCGGGCAAGGCGCATGCGGTCCCGCTCGATCTGGATCATGGCCTGACGCGCCTGTGCGAATTCGGCTGCATCCTCATGGCTCAACCGGCTGACGTTCACCTCACGCACAAGGCGGGCGATATCACCGCTCTTCTTGACCTTTTCGACAAGCTTCTCGACTGCCTCGCGCCGCGACTTGCTGCGCAGCTTCTTGATCGCCGCCCCCAGCCCCTGCGTCACCTTGGCTGTCAGGTTTGGCAGTGATGGTATCTTGAGTTGCGCCTGCAGGGTTCCGAAAAACTCGGCCACGATGGTGTTGAAGCGGGCGGGGTCACCCTGTGCCGCCGCCATCTGGTTGATGTAACGTTCGAGATCCAGCCCGTGCACAGCACAGAAGGCGGCGATATGCCGGTCATACATGGCCGTGTCGCCGCCGCCGGCACCGGCAAGGCGGTCAAGCGCCATGATCAATTGCCTGACAGATCCGATCCAGACGCTTTTGAACCGCGAAGACTGGCAGGGCAAGGCAGAGTTAAGCTCGTACAGGACCCGTTCCATCCCCTTGCCGAGCTGGCGGCTGCTGGACATGTCGAAATATTTGCGCAGCGCCGTCGAATGACCATGCAGGCGGCCACTCTTGTCCGCCGCGATATCTACGAGGGTGGCGATGAAGGCAGAATCAAGAAGTTCGTCAAGGGCCGCGAGCGCATCCTTATCGTCCCGTGCAAAGGCATCGGCAACGACGGCCGGAAAAGCATCGAGGAACAGCGACAAAGACTTGTAACGGACAGGTCCCGTGGGATCGAGGAACATGCAGACCCGCGCCACCATCTCGAACTCGGCATTGCGGCCGGCGCCCATCGTGTCGCCGGGGCGCACAGCAAGGGCTCGGTCCAGCTTCTCGGTGAAGATCACATCACGCAGGCTTTGCTGCACCCACATCGGGAAATCGAGCTTGCGGAGAAATTTGGCCGCTGCAAGCGGGTTCCGCCCGAAGGCGTCGGCCAACAAGCGGCGATCGACATAGGCTGTGCCTTCAAACTTGGAGGGCCGGTTCATCGCCCACGACTTCATCGGGGTGCGCTTCGGGGCGGTATTGCCCTCGTACCAGCCGATGACATCCGCCGCAATCCAGCGGGCCTCGGGCTCGTCCGCCATCAGCCCACGCAGCAGAACCCCAAGTGTACCCGGCACGTCCCGCCCACCGGAGAGCGCCCAGAAGGAGCCCTGGTTGACCCGTGCGGTGAGAAGACTGTCCCTATCCCTGCCGGACCAAAGCATTTCCCCGAAATAGAGACATTGCAGGGTGGCACCAAGCTGGTAATAGTCCGCCGCTTCGCTGCCCTGCCCGCGCCCTGCTTCCTGTGCGAAGGCAAGTTCCAAAGGTTCAAGCCCCATGGGCTGTTTGTAGCCGGCCGGCGTGCTGTAGCATTCGCCGAGCACGATATCCTCGCCTTCCTTGTTGGCGAAATAGATAGCCGTTGGCCGGATGCAACGGTGATAGACGCCGCGCTTGTGAAGGCCAGCGAGCGCTTTCAGCAGTTGCAGTGCGATGCTCTGGCGCAGGCGGCCCGTGTTGAGTTTGGGATGGACCTCACCCTTGGGACCGAGGAGCGCACCGCCGGTTGGGCGCTCGAAAATGGTGACAAGCCGCTGCTTCAGTCCACCCGGCAGATCGACATTCATCAGACCGCGCTCGATCGGGCAGATCAGCGAGGCAACAGGATCATCGGACAGATACTTGAAAACCGTATTGCGGACCGAAATGGCAGGATTGTGCACAAGCGCATAATAGGCCCGGTCGGGATGTTCGGCATCCACAACCATATAGGCGTCGCCGCCCGGGGTTGAAAACTCGGGCAGCGGCTTCGATGTATCGATGCGGAAGCGTTCGCTGAACGCGTTCGCCTCGTTTGGCACCGGAACCTGTTCGCTACTCACCACGCCATCTCCGCTGCGCCAGACAGCGGTCTCTGCCGGCGCCCCCCGCCGCCAGTAAACCGATGCCCAAACATGGTCGGTACTTTGGCGGAAACGCCGTGACGATGCAATTGGTTAATAAGGCTGCCCTATAGCCTCAGCCGAGGAAGGGATCCCGCACGAGGATCGTGTCGTCGCGCTCGGGGCTCGTCGACAGAAGCGCCACGGGCACGCCAATCAGTTCCTCGATCCGGCGGATATACTTGATTGCCGTAGCGGGCAGCTGGGCCCACGAACGCGCACCATAGGTGCTGTCTTTCCAGCCTTCGAGGGTCTCGTAAACGGGCTCGACAGCGGCCTGATCTTCCATGCCATAGGGCAGGTAATCGACAACCTCACCCTTGTGCTTGTAACCGACGCAAACCTTGATCTCGTCAAGGCCGTCAAGCACGTCAAGCTTGGTGAGCGCAATGCCATGCACGCCCGAAATGGTCAGCGACTGGCGCACCAGCACGGCATCGAACCAGCCGCAGCGACGTGCGCGGCCCGTCACTGTGCCAAATTCACGGCCTTTCTCGCCGATATACTGGCCGATTTCGTCATTCAGTTCGGTCGGGAACGGGCCCGACCCCACGCGAGTGGTGTAGGCCTTGGTGATGCCGAGAATGTAACCGAGCGAACCCGGCCCCATGCCCGAACCGCCCGAGGCCTGCCCCGCGATCGTGTTCGACGAGGTGACGAATGGATAGGTGCCGTGGTCGACGTCCAGAAGCGTACCCTGCGCGCCTTCAAACAGGACTTTCGAACCGGCCTTCTGGGCTTCATCCAGCGTGCGCCAGACGTTCGACACATAGGGCAGGATCTTCGGCGCCAGCGCCATCAGATCGTCGGCGATGGCTTTCGCATCAATCTCCGGATGGCCGAGGCCGCGAAGCAGCGCATTGTGGTGTGTCAGCGCGACTTCAAGGCGGGCTTCCACGATCTCGCGCGACTGCAGGTCACACACGCGAATGGCGCGGCGACCGACCTTGTCTTCGTAAGCGGGGCCAATGCCGCGGCGGGTGGTGCCGATCTTCACGCCTTTGGTGGCGTCTTCACGAATACCATCAAGATCGCGGTGGTAGGGCATGATGAGGGTGGCGTTGGCAGCGATCTGCAGGTTGGCGGGGGATACATCCACACCCTGCCCCTTGATCGCCTCGATTTCCTTCAGGAGCGCCCACGGATCAACAACGACACCGTTGCCGATAACGCTGATCTTGCCACCGCGCACAATGCCCGAAGGCAGCAGCGACAACTTATAGACCTTGCCATCGATGACCAGCGTGTGGCCGGCATTATGCCCGCCCTGGAAGCGCACAACCACGTCGGCGCGTTCGGACAGCCAATCGACAATCTTGCCTTTGCCTTCGTCGCCCCACTGGGACCCGACGACTACCACATTGCCCATGACTATACCCCTTATCACCGTTGGAAAGGCCCGATACGGGCCGGATTTCGCGCTGAAAATGTCAGACAGAAACGACTTTGTCCCCGGCAAGCACATGTGTGCAGCCGAGGCGCCGCGCTTCTTTGAGCGGATCGGCCTCTTCTGTCAAGCCTTGAATGGCCCGCCAGCCTTCCGAGCGCAGCTTTGCGGCCGCCGCGTGGCCTGCCTCATAAGGCACATAAACAAGATCGGTCTGCGCCGGTGCTGGCAGTGCCGCCATCAGCACATCGAGATAGACCGAAAAGCCGACCGCTTCCTCGGTGGAGCCATCGGGTGCGGAAACAAGATAGCGCCCGCCCCGGCCAAGCTCGCCGCGTGCCGAACGCGAGAACAGCGCGAATCCGATGCCGGTCTTGTATTCGAAACCATGGGTCTCGCACGGATCGACTGTGATGCCTACATCCGGCAGGCGGGTCTGGATCGCGTCCACGAGCCGGGCGAGGCGCGCGGTCAGCTTGCCTGCATGCCCTTTCAGGGACAGCGCCTCAAGCCGCGGCAAGGCATGTGCCGCAGTGCCTGCGGCCGAGATTAACCCTGCAAAGGTTTCGCGCACGGCGCCGTCGAACAGGTCAAGCGCGCCGATGTCCTTGGCATCAAGCGCACCGACGGCCGCGTCGCGGGCGTCGCCTTCGAGTTTGAACTGCTCAGCAAGCACCCCGATGATGGGGGCGAGCGTGAGATCAACCGTCAGCTCGTTGATGCCAACGGCATGCAGCGATTCGACCGCCAGCACCAGGGCCTCGACCTCGGCTTCAAGGCTTGTCGAACCGATCAGCTCGAACCCTGCCTGGAAAAACTGACGTGCGGGGCGAATCTGGCTGCCTTTCACGCGCAGGCAGCTGCCGGCATAGGCAAGCCGCAAGGGCCGCGGCGCATCGGCAAGCCGCGTGGCGGCAAGCCGCGAGGCCTGCACGGTCATATCGGTGCGGATCGCCATCACGCGCTGGGTGTCGGGGTCCATCAGGCGGAACATTGCCTTTGTCTTCGCAGCCCCTGGTCCGGCGATCAGGCTGTCTTCATATTCGACAAGGGGCGGCGAAACGCGCGCGTATCCATAGGTCTGGAACACGTCCACAAGCGCGCGCACGACCGAGGCTTCATGCTCGGCCGCGGGCGCCAGCGTGTCGCGGAATCCATCCGGTAAAAGTGCGAGGCGGGCGTATTGAACACCCGCCATCTTGTCTTTCGGAGCGGTCATGACAGACCCTGCCTCCCTGTAAGCCCTATGTCAGAACGAAAGTTTCTTCGCCTGACGTACATGAGCGAGAGCGGTCAGCTGGTCAAGTACAATGTCCTTGATCGGCTGGTCCACCGCCACAAGGCACACTGCTTCTTCGCCTTCGACCCGACGGCCGAGCGCGAAGGTGGCGATGTTGACGCCATTATGGCCGAGAAGCGTGCCGAGTGCACCGATGAAGCCCGGTTTGTCATTGTTGATGACATAGAGCATGTTCGGCGCCAGCTCGGCTTCCATGCGCACGCCGTTCACTTCCACGATGCGAGGCGCGCCGTTCGCGAACAGGGTGCCCGAAACCGTGCGGGTCTGGTGCTCCGTTTCGACCGTCAGCTTGATCAGGGTCTGATAGTCGCCTTCGCGGTCGTGCTTCGTCTCGGTCACGTCGATATTGCGTTCCTTGGCGATCACGGGCGCGTTGACCATGTTGACGCTGGTCATCAGCGGCGACAGGAGGCCTTGCAGCACAGCGGCAGTCAGCGGCTTGGTGTTCAGTTCCGCCACATGGCCTTCGTATTCCACCGTGATCTTCTTCAGGCCGTGTTCCGTCAGCTGCCCGGCAAACGAACCGATTTGGCCGGCAAGCGCCATGTAAGGCTTCAGCTTCGGTGCGTCTTCGGCCGACACGGATGGCATATTCAGCGCGTTCGTCACGCCGCCGGTCATCAGATATTCGGCCATCTGCTCGGCCACCTGCAGCGCCACATTGACCTGTGCTTCGGTCGTCGAAGCGCCAAGGTGCGGGGTACAGATCACTTTCGGATGGTTGAAGAGAACGTTCTCGTTTGCGGGTTCTTCGGCGAACACGTCAAGGGCGGCACCGGCCACCTTGCCGCTGTCGAGCGCGTCCTTGAGGGCTGCTTCATCGATCAGGCCGCCACGGGCACAGTTGATGATGCGGACACCCTTCTTCATCTTCTCAAAGGCCGCCTTGCCGATGATGCCGCGGGTCTGGTCGGTGAGCGGGGTGTGAAGCGTGATGAAGTCGGCGCGCTTGAACAGTTCGTCAAGCTCAACCTTCGCCACACCAAGGTCAGCCGCACGTTCGGCCGAAAGGAACGGGTCGAAGGCTACGACCTTCATCTTCAGGCCCTGCGCGCGGTCAGCCACGATCGAGCCGATGTTGCCCGCGCCAATCAGGCCGAGGGTCTTGCCTGTCAGCTCCACCCCCATGAAGCCCGACTTTTCCCACTTGCCGGCGTGCGTCGACGCATTTGCCTGCGGGATTTCACGGGCGAGCGCCAGCATCAGGGCAATGGCATGTTCTGCCGTCGTGATCGAGTTACCGAAGGGGGTGTTCATCACCACCACACCGGCGTTGGTGGCCGCCGGCACGTCGACGTTATCGACACCGATACCGGCGCGGCCGATCACCTTCAGATTCTTGGCGGCGGCCAGAATCGTCGGGGTCACTTTGGTGGCCGAACGAATGGCGAGGCCATCGTATTCGCCGATGATCGCTACCAGCTCTTCCTTGGTGAGGCCGGGTTTGTAGTCAACTTCAACGCCTGCTTCCTTGAAGGTCTGTTCGGCAAGCGGGCTCATTTTATCGGAAATCAGCACCTTGGGCATGATCTCATCCTTTCGGAAATATGTCTCTACGGGAAAGGCGGGGCCATCAGCAGCCCCGCGGCAATCGCTGGAAATCAGGCGAGGACGGATGCCTTGGCCGAGGCAAAGGCCCAGTCGAGCCAATGGGTCAGCGCTTCAAGGTCGGCCGCGTCCACCGTGGCACCGGCCCAGATGCGCAGACCCGCCGGGGCATCGCGATAGGCACCGATATCGTAGGCCACACCTTCAGCATCCAGAAGCGAAGCGATCTTCTTGGCCACAGCCGCCTGCTTTTCAGCGTCGGCCGCAACCACTTCGGCATCCACGACCTTCAGGCACACGCTGGTGTTGGAGCGTGTCTCGGGGGTGGCGGCGAGGAAATCGACCCAGTCCGTTTTGGCAACCCAGTCCTCGAGAACCTTGAGGTTGGCGTTCGAACGACCGATGAGGCCGTCAAGGCCGCCGATTTCAGCCGCCCAATCAAGCGCATCGATATAGTCTTCAACGCAGAGCATCGAAGGGGTGTTGATCGTCTCGCCGGTGAAGATGCCCTCGATCAGCTTCCCGCCTTTGGTCATGCGGAAGATTTTGGGCATCGGCCATGCGGGCGTGTAGCTTTCCAGCCGCTCGACAGCGCGGGGGGACAGGATCAGCACGCCGTGCGCGGCTTCCCCGCCGAGCACTTTCTGCCAACTGTAGGTCACAACATCGAGCTTGTCCCAAGGCAGGTCCATCGCGAAGGCCGCCGAGGTGGCATCACAGATGGTGAGGCCTTGACGGTCAGCTTTGATCCAGTCGCCGTTCGGAACCTTCACGCCCGAGGTGGTGCCGTTCCAGGTGAAGACCACATCGCGGTCGGTATCGACCGCGGCAAGGTCAACGATATCGCCGTAGCCGGCTTCAAACTTGCGCACGTCGGCAAGCTTCAGCTGCTTCACCACATCGGTGACCCAGCCTGAGCCGAAGCTTTCCCAGGCGAGCATGTCCACGCCGCGGGCGCCCAGAAGCGACCACATGGCCATCTCGACCGCACCGGTATCGGAGGCGGCGACGATGCCGATGCGATAATCGGCGGGGACTTTCAGAATTTCGCGGGTTTTGTCGATGGCATCCTTGAGACGAACCTTGCCGGGCTTCGAACGGTGCGAACGGCCAAGGAGGGCATTTTCAAGGGCATCGAGGGTCCAGCCAGGGCGCTTGGCGCAGGGGCCGGACGAGAATTCCGGGCGAGCCGGTTTTTTGGTCGGTTTGGTGGCGTTGGTTGCCGTAGTCATTTTGGTCTATCCTTACAGATAGGAGCGCTGCGTTGGGGCAGCGTGTCCCGGGGTTTGTGCCGACCTTCCAGACGGCGGCATCCCAGTCGGGGGATGTGTCCGCGGCGGACACTATCCGAAAGGCAAAACCGATACAATCACTATCTTGCGCGAGCCCGACGCCCGAGCGCAGATTATTGCGTGACAGGCGCGGCGCTTTGGTCTTCACTGCCCCGAAGGCCGAAACCCCTCGTTGCCGTATCAGGGGCAAGTCACTCAGAAGAAAGGGCCCGTCTTGGTCTCGAAGCGTCTTGCAGTCTCCACCCTCCTCGCCCTCAGCCTTGCCGCCTGTGGTGGTGGCCGCCGCGAAGGCCCGCCGCCCCGCCCGATCCCGCCCGAGGTTGCGAAGTCACTGAAGGCGAGCCTGATGGAACGATTCGACCAGAACGGCGACGGCATCGCCGACTGCGACGACACGGCCATCGCGCGCCGCAAGCTTTTCGAACAGCTGGACACCGACGGCTCCCGCACGCTCGATGAAGACGAATTCCGCGCCGCCCCGTTCGAAGACCGCGTCTATGTGTTCCACCGGTTCGAACTGCTGGACAAGAACGGGGACGAGGTACTGGACCTGCCGGAGTTCGCCGCACCCGCCGACAACACTTTCCTCGCGGCCGATATCGACAAGAACTGCATCCTTTCCGACGAGGAACTCACCGCCCTGATGCGCGATACCGCCCGTTTCGACATACAGCCGCGCGAAAAAGACAAGAACCGCCGCAAGCCGCAGGTCGAGCCCGAACCTTTCTAGGATGCAGCCAGCGCCGATTTCACCTTCGGCAATATCCGGCGGCTGACCGGGGCTGATGTTCCGTTTGCAAACTCGATCTGACCCGCGCCGTTGCTGTCGCGGGTCAGGCTTTGCACATAAGCCGTATTGACGATATGCGAGCGGTGAATGCGCAGGAAGGCTTCCGGCAGCATTTCCTCAAGTGCTGCGAGCGTGCCGTTAAAAAGGCTCGTGGTGCCGTCCTCGAAATGAATTTCCACATAATCGTCCGCCCCTTTGAACTGAACGATCCGGTCGGTGGAAACATAGCGTGTCTGGCCACCTGACGTGACTTCAAGCCGCACGGGTTCCGCTTTCTGCTCCGCCTGCGCCAGCACGAACTCCAGATGCTCGGTCCGCCGCGCCAGTTGCCGCCGTTCCCGTCTGAGGTCTGCGAGCAGCATGGCCTGCCGGTAAAAGAGAAACAGAAGAAGCGCCGCGATTGCATAATAGAGATAGGCATCGAGGAACCGGTCAGGCTGCCACCAGACAAGCACCCCCAACACCGCGAACGCCAGTGCATAGGAGATGGCCCCGCGCCGCCGCCTGAAGGCCTGCCAGATGCCGAGCCCCAACCCCAAAAGGATCGGCACGGTGAGGACAGCGAGCGTCATGCCATCAAAGCCTTGCGAAGCCGCCGCCATGGCAAGCATCAAGGCGGCAACACCAGCGAGCGCCTGATAACGCCTCGTCCTTGAAAGACCGGTCAGCCGCAGCAGAAGATTGGCCGCCAGACAAAGGCTGAAAAGGAACGCGCAACCAAGGATCGCCATCAACCGCACGTCGTGCCAAGGGTAAGCATAGGCGATGAAGCTGCGGCCGATCTCCGCAAAAAGCTGGGATGCAGCAAAAAAGGAAGCTGCAGAAAGCAGGACAGACCCTTCACGGTCTTCCCCGCGTACAGCGCTTACCAGAAAGAAAAGCCCGCCAACGATCAGGATGCCGAAGGCAACAAGGCTGCCCCACGGTGTGTAAACAGCGATCCCCGGCCCGTCCGAATAGGGCCCGACGATGATGAAGTGCAGCGGCTGCACCAGATGCAGAAGGCCGTGGTGGCCTGAAAGCTCGAGCACAATTTCATTCTCGCCTCGCTTGAGCATCGCCTGCGGCACATAGAAAACGGCATCCATCTGCCCCGGCACTTCTGCCTGAGGGGTATTTGCGGGGACACCATTCTCGCCCAGCTTCACGCCGTTCAGCCACACCCGGCTCGATGCCTTGCCTGAAACATAAAGCCCGAGCGGCACATCGGCCCCAAGCTGCTCGTCGCCAAGCACCACCCGCGCCCTGAGCCACAGGTGCACTGCTTGCGGATCAATGTCCCAGAAGGACACCTGCCGGCAGTCCTCACCGGCAAAATCGGGCGGAGTGCTCTCTCCTGTCGCCGGGCAGGCATCCACATGGCTTGTGTCAATCATCACATAGGCGTCGGCGAAGACAGGCATGGCCCCGAGGAGCAGCAAGAGCGGTGTGAGAATGCGTCTGATCATTCACGGACCCTAGCCTGCCGCCCACCGATAGTCACGACCGCTGACCGACCCCACGCCGCCGTTCACCGGCGGGCACGTGCATGAGGGCTGCTTTCCCGGTCTGGTTGGGGCTGCGATCCAACATCACACTGGGAAACGACAGCATGAATCCGACAACAAGAAACACCCTGATTGCCATAGCCCTTTGCGCTATCGCCGCCACGGCGCAGGCGGCGGAAGAGCCCATCACCTTCACCGCAGGGAGCGGCGAGAAGGTTGAAGCTTTCCACGGCACATTCGAGGTGCCGGAGCATCGGGCCAACCCGGAGAGCCGCAAGATCACCCTTTCCTACATCCGCTTTCCAGCGACCGGTGAAAAGCACGGCAATCCCATCGTCTATCTGGCAGGCGGGCCGGGCGCGCCGGGCAGCGGCACGGCGGAGCGACAGCGCTTCCCCCTGTTCATGGCCTTGCGCCAGCATGGGGATGTGATCGCCTTCGACCAGCGCGGCACAGGCCAGTCCACCCGCCTGTCCCATTGTTCGTCCTCGGTTACTGTGCCGATTGATGAACCCGTGAGCGACGCCGCCTATATGGCCCTGTATCGCACGGCGACGGCGGAATGCGGCACCTTCTGGCGGGATCAGGGTATCGACCTCGCGGGCTACACAACGCTTGAAAGCGTGCAGGACCTTTCCGCCCTCCGGTGGGAACTGGGGGCGGAGCGGATCACGCTCTGGGGCATTTCCTATGGCACGCACCTGGCGCTTGCTGCCCTGAAGGAAATCCCGGATGAGGTCGACCGCGCGATTCTGGCGAGCGTCGAAGGGCTTGACCAGACCGTGAAACTGCCGGAGCGCACCGACGCCTATTTCGCGCGGGTACAGGCGGCGATCAATACCCAGCCTAAGGCGAAGGCACTGTATCCCGATATCGCAGGGTTGATGCGGCGCGTGCATGCCCGGCTCAACAGGGAACCGATGATCGTCGCCGTTCCCAGTGAAGAAGGCACCACCTTCCTTCTGCAGCGCGGGCATTTACAATCGCTGGCCTCCGCGCTGATTTCTGACCCCGAAAATATTGCTGTCCTGCTTGCCGTCTATTCTATGGTCGACGCGGGCGACGCGACGCTTGCCGCCAACCTGATCTTCCGCTTCTTCAATCCGCGCCCGCCCATCGGCATGTCGGCGATGCCGACCGCGATGGATATGGCATCGGGCGTCAGTGAAGCGCGCCTGACGCTTGTCCGCGAACAGGCGAAGTCATCACTTCTGGCCGACTATCTGAATTTCCCGATGCCGCAGGTGGCAGGCGTATGGCCGGGGCTGGATTTGGGTGACGATTTCCGCACCAATCCCGCGGGCGACACGCCGGTGCTGGTGCTGAGCGGCACACTGGACGGCCGCACCTATCCGGAAAGCCAGCAAGAGGCCACAGCGGGCCTCACGAACGCCACGCGTGTCACCGTCCGCAATGCCGGCCACAACCTGTTCATGGCGTCACCCGATGTGCATCTGGCGATCCACAGTTTCCTTGAAGGGAAAGGCTATATCCCGGCAGAGATCAGGGTCGACCTGCCGGATTTTACGGTGATGCCACCGATGTGATCAGGGTCGCGCCGGTTTCGCTTTCGGCAGCACTGCCGGGAAACGGGATTTGGCCGGGGCGGCAGCAGCGACCTTGATGACTGCTTTCTGCTTGACGGGGATCGGGGTGGCGTCGGCCACCTCGTTCGCCTGCAAGGCTGCCCAGAAGGCCACGTTCAGCTCGTCAATCTCGTTCGAACCGCCGTTCGTGAGGATCGAGATGCCCACATTGCGGGATTTGGAATAGGCGACCAGCGCGCGGAAGCCCTCGACTGCGCCATAATGATAAACGAGCGTATCATCACCGAAATCATAGATGCGCCAGCCAAGGCCATAGTGCGCGTTCGTGAGATAGGGCCGCCAGCGGCGCTTGGACATTTCCCGAAGGGTACGGACTTCCTTCTTCGTCATCATGCTGATGGGGCCGTCCGGCAGCACATCTGGGCGGGTGCCAAGCTGGGCCGACAGCCATTTGGACATGTCGGTGATGCTGGCATTCACCCCCGCCGCCGGGTTGAAGTGATAATAGGTATCCTTCACCCGCGTCTTGCGGTAGGTGCGCTTCTTGATCAGCACATGGGGCGACGCCTTGTCGGGCGACTGCAGATAGCCATCATAGCCAACCGACGCCGTATTCATGCCAAGCGGCATGAACAGCCGGTCGCGGATCAGCTTTTCATAGGGGTTGCCCGTCGATTTCTCGACGACCGGCTCGACAATCGAGAAAAGCACATTCTGGTAGCCGTAGCAGGTGCCGGGCTTGCAGTTCGGCTTCAGCGTGCCGAAGTAAGGCAGGATCTGGTCGAGCGTGCGACCACCTTCGATCATGCCGTCATAAGCGTTATGCACATAACCGGTCTGGTGCGACAGCACGTCCCGAAGCGTCAGTGCCGATTTCGTGGAGGCATATTTGGTCTGGAACGCCGGCACATAGCCCGCCACCGGCGCATCAAGCGAGATGCGGCCCTCGTTCACAAGGATCGTCGTCAGGCTGGCCGCGAAGGTTTTCGATACGGAGGCGAGACGGAAAACGGTGTTTTCGGTGACACGCTCCGGGCTCCCTTGCGCCTTGATGCCCCAGGTGCCCATGCCGGCAACACGGTCGCCTTCCACGATCACCCAGGCTGCCCCCGGCGCACCGGCCTGTCGCATCTCGTCGCTGAACTGGCCCTGGAACCGGCTGATCGCCTCGCCCAGCGGCAAGGCTGCCGCGGTGTTTGCCACCGCCAGCGAAAGACCACCCAGAAGAGCAGCCCGCATGATGTTCCTGAAGCCCTTGACCCGCACGACGCGCGTCCTCCCTAACTCGATGCACATGGCCTTACATTGAGGCCAAAAGGTTTCATCCCAGTAAAAACTTGCGGATCGTCCGCGCAACAAGGTCCGGTTTTTCGGCATGCAGCCAGTGACCGGTGCCGGTGATCGTCCTTACCTCAGCCGCCGGAAAAAGCGCGAGAACCGCTTCCCTGTGCGACGGCTGGATATAATCCGAGTCACCGCCCCTGAGGAACAGAACGGGGCCGGCATAAGGCGCCCCCTCGTTGCCGGCCATCAGATTCTGATAGTCTTTGACGATTCCGTCAAGGTCGAGTCGCCATCCCCATGCGTCTCCCCCCTCGCGGCGGCGCCAGTTGGTGAGGAGAAAACTGAGGACTTCAGGCTCGTCCACATAGGGCGCGAGCAGTTCTTCTGCCCCCGCCCGGCTGCCGGGGGCTGCCGCTGCCACCGCCTTCATGCCTTCCAGAATGCGCTCGTGATGGCGCGGATAGGCGACGGGGCTGATATCGCCAACGACAAGCTTCGACACACGTTCCGGATACGAAAGCGCCAGTTGCATCGCCGTTTTGCCACCCATCGAATGGCCGAACACAAAGGCGCTGTCCACGCCATGGGCATCCAGCACGCGCGCTGCATCGGCTGCCATATGGGGATAGCTGATATCACCGCCATGCGGGCTGCGGCCATGACCGCGCATGTCGACAGATATGACCCTGAAGTCTTCCTCCAGAATACGTGCAATGCCCCCAAGGTTATCTGCCGAGCCAAAGAGGCCGTGCATCATGAGGAGAACCGGTCCCTCGCCGCGCACACGGGTGAAAAGCTCGTTCATGCATCGCCCCCTTCCGGCACTTCGGCTGTCGCGTGGCCAAGCGGGCCATGCCCCTTGCCGAAGCCGGGTGCAGCGGCGATCGCGTTTGCCACAAAGCCGCGCGCACGGGCAAAGGCGGTGGGCAGATCGTCCCCAAGCGCCAGCGCCGCCGCCACGCCGCTTGCCAGCGTACAGCCGGTGCCGTGGGTGTGGCGCGTATCGACCTTCGCGCCTTCGATGCTTTTGATATCGTCGGCGGTGACAAGAAGATCTGTCACCGTTTCGTCTTCCAGATGCCCGCCCTTCATGATCGCCGCCCTGGCGCCAAGGGCGAGAATTTCCTGCCCTGCCCGCGCCATATCGAAGGGCGAATGGATCGGCCGGCCAGTCAGCACTGCAGCTTCATCCAGGTTAGGGGTCACCACATCGGCGCGCGCGATGAGCCGGGTTTTCAGCGCTTCGACCGCATTATCGGCAAGGAGCCTGTCACCGGACGTTGCGACCATCACAGGATCGATCACCAGCAGCCCCTTGAAGCCGGATGCCTCAAGCACGTCGGCCACCGCATGCACAAGTTCCGCCGTTGCCAGCATACCGGTTTTCACTACATCGGCGCCGATATCGTCGAGCACTGCCCTGATCTGCGCAGCCACGACAGGCGCCGGGATTGGGTGTACATCCGATACGCCAAGTGTGTTCTGCACGGTGATGGCCGTCACCGCCGTTGCGGCATAGGCGCCGAAGCGGGTCACCGTTTTGATATCGGCCTGAATGCCTGCCCCGCCGCCCGAATCCGATCCGGCGATGATCAGCACCCGGCCCGAAGGCTTCTCTGTCGTCAACGGGCTGCCTCGATCTCGTCGGCTATGGTGTGAACGACACGGGCGACCATTGCGTCATCGTCGCCTTCCGCCATCACGCGGATCACAGGCTCGGTGCCTGACTTGCGGATGAGGATACGGCCGGATCCGTTGAGCTCTGCCTCCGCCGCCTTGATCGCCGCAGCCACCTTGGCGTCGGAGAGCGGGTCAGCAGCCTTGTAGCGCACGCTTTTCAGAAGCTGCGGCACGGCTTCGAACTGCTTGCAGGCGACCGACGCCTTCTGGCCGGACTGGACGATTTCGGTCATCACCTGCAGGGCAGAGACAAGCCCGTCGCCGGTTGTCGTGAAGTCCGACAACACCACATGGCCCGATTGCTCGCCGCCCACATTGAAGCCTCCGGCGCGCATGCGTTCAACCACATAGCGGTCGCCGACCGCCGTGCGTTCCAGCGTCAGGCCTTCCGATTTCAACAGGCGCTCGAGCCCGAGGTTCGACATGACGGTGGCGACAAGGCCGCCGCCCTTCAGGATGCCGCGCCGCGCCCAGTTGCGGGTGATCAGCGCCATGATCTGGTCGCCGTCCACGATCTTGCCATTCTCGTCACACAGGATCAGCCGGTCGGCGTCGCCATCAAGTGCAATGCCAAGATCGGCGCCTTCCTTGCGCACACGTTCGCACATGGCTTCGGGGTGTGTGGAGCCGCACTCGGCATTGATGTTGAAACCATTCGGGCTGACACCCATCGGGATCACGTCAGCGCCCAGTTCCCAAAGCACGGTCGGCGCCACCTTGTAGGCTGCCCCGTTGGCGCAATCGACAACCACCTTGAGGCCGTCGAAGGTGACACCCGAAGGTACCGTTGCCTTGGCGAATTCCACATAGCGCCCACCCGCGTCATCCAGTCGCCGGGCATGGCCGAGCGTGAGGGACGGCTGCAGGATATCGCTGGTGTCGCCGTCGATCATGGCTTCGATCGCCAGTTCCTGCTCGTCCGAAAGCTTGTAGCCATCGGGGCCGAAGAATTTGATGCCATTGTCGTCGTGCGGATTGTGGCTTGCCGAAATCATCACACCAAGATCAGCGCGCAGCGATTTGACAAGCATAGCGATGGCCGGGGTCGGCATCGGCCCCACAAGGATCACATCCATGCCTGCCGCCACGAAGCCCGAAGCCAGGGCCGGCTCATACATATAGCCCGACCGGCGGGTATCCTTGCCGATCACCACGCGGTGCACATGGTCGCCGCGTACAAAGGCCTTACCAGCGGCGAGGCCGATGCGTAGCGCCACATCGGGTGTCATATGGCCTTCATTGACCCGTCCGCGGATGCCGTCGGTGCCGAAATACTTGCGTTTGCTCATTGGAAACTGTCCCTGGGTTCGCGCGTTGACGCCACTTTAATCATCTTCCATTGGCACGTCCATCATGGCGGCATCATGGAAGGCCTGTGCCAGTTTCATGGCTTCAACCGTTTCGGCAACGTCATGAACCCGCAGGATGTGAGTGCCCTGAGCCGCGGCATGGGTTGCGGCAGCGAGCGAACCTGCGAGGCGCTTGTCCGCTTCCTCAACCCCCGTCGCCGCACCGATGAAGCGTTTGCGAGAAGCACCTACCAGCAGCGGCACGCCGAGGGTGTGGAAAAGCGCCAGATTGTTCATGAGCGCCAGATTATCCTTCAGCACCGCCTTGCCGAAACCGATACCGGGATCGACAACGATCCGCTCGCGCGCGATACCTGCCGCCACGCAGGCATCAATCCGCGCTTCCAGAAAGTCGAAAACCTCCAGCAGCAGGTCATCATAATCCGGCACGTCGGCGGCTTCGCCCTTCGCATGCATCAGAATCACAGGCGCGGTCGATTCCGATGCGATTCTCAGTGCTTCAGGATCGTGCGTCAGGGCACTGACATCATTGATGATATGGGCGCCAGCGGCGAGCGCCTTTTCCATGACGGACGCATGGCGGGTATCGACCGAAATCGGGGTGCCATCACCGGCAAGCGCACGGATCACCGGCAGGATACGCTCGGCTTCCTCGCCTTCCCACACGGGTTTGGCGCCCGGCCGGGTGCTCTCGCCGCCCACATCGATGATATCGGCCCCTGCTGCGCGCATGGCCCGCGCCGCCGCGATGGCAGCTTCGGGATCAAGATGTTTGCCGCCGTCGGAGAAACTGTCGGGCGTCACATTCAGGATACCCATCACAAGCGGGCGCGTCATGGCAAGCATCCGCCCGCCTTCGAGCGTCAGCGGCACACGCGGGGCGGCAAGGCCCGCCTTCAGCGCCTCCACCCGCGCACGCATCGCATCGGGCATGGCGAGGGCTTCGACCTCTGCCACAGGCAGGATACGGTCCACCACACGGTCACGGTCCAGCCGCACGATCAACCGGGCGAGCGGATAGCGCAGGCCGCTGCTGCCAAGCCGCCAGCCTGCTGCCCCCGGCTCCCGCACGCCGCCCATCGGGATGAGATAGGCCCGCGCGTCGGCGGACAGGGTCATGAGGTCGAGGGATGGCATCGCGGCTTTCCTCCGAAGTCGGGGTCTGGAATCAGAGCCCCGGCCCTTTCGTCAAGTCGGGGCCGGGGCGCTTTGGTCTGGTCTCAGTCGGGCTCAGGTGCCCGGCTGCGGTTCTGGCGTCGTGGTCACGCCGGTTGTCGGCACCGCACTTGAAGGGGCGGGTTTGGAGGGCGGATTGCCCTTGTCCTTGCCTTCGCCTTCGCGGATCTTCTCGCCGCGCAGAAGTGCCTTGATCTCGTCGCCCGAGAGGGTTTCGTATTCAAGGAGCGCACCGGCAAGCTTGTGAAGGTCGTCCAGATGGTCGGTCAGGATCTTTTTCGCGCGGTCGGTAGCGCCCACAACGAAAGCCTTGATTTCCTGATCGATCAGTTTCGAGGTTTCGTCCGACATATTCTGCTGGCGCGCGACCGAGTGGCCAAGGAACACTTCTTCCTCGTTAGCGCTATACATCAGCGGGCCAAGCTTGTCCGACATGCCCCATTTGGTGACCATCGCACGGGCGAGGTTGGTGGCATACTGGATGTCGCTCGATGCACCCGAGGTGACTTTGTCATAGCCGAAGATGATCTCTTCCGCCACGCGGCCGCCCATGGCGATTGCGAGGTTGTCGTGCATCTTCTCGCGGCTTTGGGAATACTGGTCGCGTTCCGGCAGGCGCATCACCATGCCCAGCGCACGGCCGCGCGGAATGATGGTGGCCTTGTGGATCGGGTCCGACGACGGGCAATGCAGCGTGACGAGCGCGTGGCCGCCTTCGTGATAGGCGGTCAGGCGCTTTTCGTCTTCCGTCATCACCATCGAGCGACGCTCGGCACCCATCATCACCTTGTCCTTGGCGGAATCGAAGTCCGCCATGGCGACAATCTTCTTGCCGCGACGGGCAGCCAGAAGGGCAGCCTCGTTCACAAGGTTCATCAGGTCAGCGCCCGAGAAACCGGGGGTGCCACGTGCGATCACATTCACGTCCACATCCGGTGCCAGCGGCACTTTCTTCATGTGAACGCCAAGGATCTTCTCGCGGCCCTGAATATCGGGGTTCGGCACCACGACCTGACGGTCGAAACGACCGGGGCGCAGAAGGGCGGGGTCAAGCACGTCGGGGCGGTTGGTGGCCGCCACGATGATGATGCCTTCGTTCGCTTCAAAGCCGTCCATCTCGACAAGCAGCTGGTTCAGGGTCTGCTCGCGTTCATCGTTACCGCCGCCGAGGCCGGCACCACGATGGCGGCCAACCGCGTCGATCTCATCGATGAAGATGATGCAGGGCGCGTTTTTCTTCGCCTGTTCGAACATGTCGCGCACACGGGATGCACCGACACCGACGAACATTTCCACGAAGTCAGAGCCCGAAATGGTGAAGAAGGGCACGTTCGCTTCACCTGCGATGGCACGGGCCAGAAGCGTTTTACCGGTACCCGGAGGACCAACGAGCAGTGCGCCCTTGGGGATTTTGCCACCAAGGCGCTGGAATTTCTGCGGGTCGCGCAGGAATTCGACGATTTCTTCGAGCTCTTCCTTGGCTTCCTCGATACCGGCCACGTCTTCGAAAGTTACACGGCCCTGCTTTTCCGTCAGCAGGCGCGCACGCGATTTACCGAAGCCCATGGCTCCGCCACCGCCGCCACGGCCCTGCATCTGGCGCATGAAGAAGATCCACACACCGATCAGCAGGATGAAAGGCAGCCACGAAAGCAGCATGCCGACAAGAATGCCCTGCTCTTCCTTGGTTTCCTTATGGACCACATTGTGCTCGCGCAGGATCGTGGTCAGGTCGCCGTCAAACAGCGGCACCGTGACGCGGAAGGTTTCCCCGCTCGTATAGGTGCCGGTGACATCCTGACCGGTGCGTTCCACACTCGCCACCCGGTTCTGCTCGACAGCCTCGATGAACTGGCTGTAGGCGACCTCGGGAGCCTGCTTGCTCGAGCCTTCAAACAGGTTGAAGAGCGCAAGGAGGAGGAGAATGATCAAGCCCCAGACGAGCGCGTTCCGCATGAAACTGTTCACTTATTCTTGCCTTTCCGTTCATGGCATGGGTCTGGTCGCCGTGCCCCGTCGGGGACCGTCCCTTCTGGGATTAGAGATAAGCCGATTGCCGGGCCGTGCAAGTGCTTTCGGTCGATTTCGCGTCACTTTTTCGCCAAGCCGAGCGATTGGAGCGACAGGCGGACACCGATGTCGGGGCGAAGCATGATGCCGACGGACGGGAGCGCGACCAGTTCTTCGCCTTTAAAAACAGCAGGCAACACAAGGCGCGCGGCGCGCGGCAGCATGCCTTCAAGCCGGTCACTGACCGAAAGCGCCTGCCCGCGCAGGCCCCGCCAGCCTTCGGGTCCAAGCGGGGCAATTTCAAGCCCTTCAGCCTCACCGTCCATCAGCCAGCGACCGTCATAGAGCCCGCCCGGCACCCATGGCGCACGCGGTGTCATGGCGGCTGCTTCACGCACACACAGCACCCGGCCGCGCCCTTCCGCCACAAACTGGCAACCGCCAAGCGTGGCACCGGCAAAGTCCGGCGATTTCAGGTCGGCATAAAGGCGGGATAGGCTGTCGAGTCGCGGCCCGAAATCCTGCCCGCCGAGCCAACGGATGAGATCGGCAAGTGCCCGAAGCTCGGTTTCTTCGGGCACACTGCCAAGCCGACTGGCCTTCAGGACCGCATGGCCCGCCGAATGCCGCTCGATGGCTTCGGCTTCCCACAGCGTCTGGTAATGATCGAGCGCCACCTGCGCCTGCCGCAAGCGTTCCGCCGTTGCCGCCAGCCGCTCGACCGTGAGACCTTCAAGCGGCGGATCGGCGATAAGACGGCGCACTTTCACCCGGTCGAACATCTCGCTTTCATTGCTCGGATCCTCGATCCAGTCCTGCCCCATTGCCGTCAGTGTCGCCACCAGCTGGGCCTTGGTCACACCGAGGAGCGGCCGGACAAGGGTCAGGCCCGGGGCCAGTTCACGCATCGGCGCGATCCCGCCAAGCCCCTTGAGCCCGCTGCCGCGCGCGAGGCGCAAGAGCAGCGTTTCGGCCTGATCGTCAGCATGATGTGCGGTCAGAAGAATGCTGATGCCCGCGTCCCGGCAAGCGGCAGCCATGAGGTCGTAGCGTGCCGCGCGGGCTGCGGCCTGAATGTTGGAAGCAGGCTTGCCCCCTTCCCAGCGCAGGGTGCGATGCGGAATGCCCCTTGCGGCCACCCACTGCGCCACCTGCGCCGCCTCGTCGGCGGATTCTGCGCGCAGGCCATGATCGACAGTAAGGGCGAGAACGGACCGGGTGGCAGCGGCGAGAAGCGTCAACGCCAGGCTATCCGCCCCGCCCGAAAGTGCGATGGCCACCGGCGCGCCCTCAGGCACGCCGTGACTGGCAAGCGTTTCGTCAAGCTCGCAGCTGGTGAAGGGCACCGGCGGATGCGGGGTGGCCCCGGTCACCGGCCGTCCCCTTTACGAGCACTTGGCCGCGGTCGATATGCGGGCGGCATCCTTCTTCAGCGACGCGGGCGCATCACCGGCAATCCGGTTGAATTCAGCAAGCGTGCTGCAGGCGTCAGCGTCTGCATCCATCCGGTGCAGGACATCAGCAAGCTCCACCAGACCGTCCGCAAGCTTCGGATGGCCGGGATGCTCTTCCACCAGCATCAGCAGGTTGCGGGCGGCCTGCGGAAGCTCGTTCTGACGCGCATATACCTTGCCAAGCCAGAATTTGGCATTACCGCCAAGCTCTTCCTTGCCATGCTGGCCAACGAACAGCTCAAGCGCCTTGGTGGCGCTGGCCAGATCGTTTTTGGCCACGAAGGAAAAGGCATATTTATACTGGGTATCAGCGTCGCCTTCCGGCAACTGCACATCAGCGGCCGGAGCTACCGGGGCGCTGGCGGTACCCGTATCCATGCCCATATCGGTCGCCGGCAGGGTGTCGTTGGCAGGGGCACCGGTCGCAGGAGCGACGGCTGAGCCCATCGCCTGGCTGCGCTGGATCAGTTCGATCGCCTCTTCCACCTGGCGCTGGCGGAATTCCATTTCTTCAAGCCGGCCTGTCAGGATGCTGAGCTGGCGTTCCATTTCACCGACGCGTACCACGAGATCGGGCAGCAGCTTCTGCTGTTCGCTGTCGCCCACCACATCGCTCGGCGCCTCGGCAGGTACGCCGCCCGCTCCGAAGACACGGCGCTGCACGGCGCGCAGTTCGCGTTCCATCTTGTCGATCTTCTTGGCCATTTCGGCCCGGTCCTGCGCCGCCGCACCCGCCACCGGCAGGGCGAAGGCAACCGATACCGCCAGAAGAATGCTCATCAGTCGCGAAGAAAGTGCCATTGATCTCTCATCCATTGCCGCACCCCTTGGGGCGCTATCCCGAAACTATGGGCGGCTCGCCTGCCCCCTGCCTTCTTTTGGCAGGTTGAAATGGCTTTTTCAATGACCGCACAAGGGATTTCATCCCCATCCGATCCCTTGCCGGAAAAAAACGGCGAAAAAAGGACGACCCCGCTTCCGCACAGGCGGAAACGGGGTCGCACTTTATCATCGCCTCGCCTGATCGATGGGATCAGGCTTGCCGTGTCGACTTAGTCGACGGCAAGCACACCGCGACGGTTCTGGCTCCAGGCGCTTTCGCCGTTGCCAACAACTGCCGGACGCTCTTTGCCGTAGCTGATCGACTTCAGGCGGTCAGCCGACACGCCCTGGGCTACGAGGTAGTTCACTACAGCCTGAGCGCGACGGTCGCCGAGCGCAAGGTTGTATTCACGAGTGCCGCGTTCGTCGCAGTGACCTTCGATGGTCACGGAGACCTGGCCATAGTGGCCGAGCCACTGAGCCTGCTTGTCGAGGGTCATGCGGGCTTCGCTCGACAGTTCCGAGCTGTCGTAAGCGAAGAACACGCGGTCGGCACCGGCATAGTAAGCCAGACCATCGGCGGTCGGATGGCCCCACTGCTCGATCTCGAGCTCGGCGGCGGACTTGACGCGCTCTTGCTGAACCGGCTGCTCTTCAACCTGAGCACCAACCTGTTCTTTTTTCGAGCAAGCGGCGAGCATAAGTGCGGTCGCCGAAACGAGAGCAATGGTTTTGCCCATGCGGATAACAGTCATGTGGATTCCTCCAATGTACAGGGCCTTTGCCCTGCTGACGTCTCTGTTGTTGGCCCAGCCCGGAAAGTTCCCGCATGACACTCGGGAAACCGTCCAGGCTTGTCGCGCTGCAATATAAAGATACTCCGCAACACAATCAAGCAGGACACGGGGAACAAGGCGTTGGCCTCGCGCGATTTTTTCTCACTCGAAGCGGAAAAACCGCCCCTCGTTAAGATTTCCTAACGCGATTAGAGCCCAAGTGAGATTCCGGATCAAGCCAAAAGGCTGAAAAAAGCAAAAAACGCAAAGCAGAGTATCAGAATGGCCGATCCCCGGTTGATCCATTCGAGGTGCCGGTCACTGATTCGCTCGCGCATCCTGTTTGCAAGTGACGCGAGTAACAACCACCATAGGGACGCCCCCAGAAAGACCCCCGCGGCCAGCGATAAGCCCTCCAAATGCGCCTTGCCGCCCCCGGCCCCGAGGTCGCCGATCCCGACCGCGCTATAAAGGCCGACAAGGCCAACAAAAATGCCGGGATTGCTGAGCGTGAGGGCGAGCGTCGCCACCATCGAGCGGATGGTGCCGTGCCTCGCGCTCAAGCCCTCCTCGGGTGTCATGTGCGGGTGGCTGCGCCAGATATGCAGGGCGAATCCCATCATGATAAGCCCTCCGGCAACGGCCAGAATCCGGTCGTGCGCGAGAAACAGGCCCCTCATCAGATCGACACTGAAAGCGGAAAGGGCGGCGAAGATCGCGTCACCCACCGCTGCCGCCACACCGATCAGGAAGGCATCAAGCGGATGGCCGCGCAAGCCGCGTTGCAGGCAGAGCATGTTCACGGGGCCAACCGGCACCGAAAGGATGAAGCCGAAAGCCATCCCCCAGAAGAGATATTCAACAGCCCCCATGGCCGGATGCGCGCCCGAACCCCTGCCGCGTCAGGCTTCCGGTCCGATGGTTTCCTGGAAACGCACGGGCTGGCCGTGGGCGGCGTTGGCGAGACTGCCTTCCCACATCACGCGCTTGCCGCGAATGATCGTCCCCATCGGCTTGCCGGTCGCCTTGTAGCCGTTGAAGGGCGTCCAGCCGCATTTGGAGGCAATCCAACTGTCGTCGATGGTCCATTCACCCTTGAGGTCAACAAGCGTAAAGTCGGCGTCGTAGCCGACTGCCAGCCGCCCCTTGTCGCGCAGATTGAAGATGCGGTTGGCGGCACCGCTTGTCAGGTCCACCAACCGCATCAGCGAAAGCTTGCCGGCCGCCACATGGCTCAGCATCACGGGCAGCAGCGTCTGCACGCCGGGCATGCCAGACGGGCTCGCCGGATAGGGCTTCGCTTTTTCCTCACGGGTGTGAGGGGCGTGATCGGAGCCGATCACATCCACCACGCCGTTCGCCACCGCCTCCCACAGGCCGGGCATGTGTCGACTGTCGCGGATCGGCGGGTTCATCTGGGCGAAGGTGCCAAGCCGGTCGTAGCAATCGGGCGCCGAAAGGGTCAGATGTTGCGGCGTTGTCTCGACCGAAGCGATATCCTTGTGGACGGCAAGGAAAGCCATTTCCTCCGCCGTTGTCACATGCAGCACGTGCACGCGGCGGCCGGCCTTGCGGGCAAGGCGGATGAGGCGGGTGGTAGCGCGCAGGGCCGTTTCCTCGTCCCGCCACACAGGGTGGCTATGCACCCCGCCGGTTTCGCGGATCGGCTGGCGTTCGTTCATGCGGGGCTCGTCCTCGCAGTGAACGGCCACACGGCGGCGGCCATGGCGCAGCACCTCGAAAATATTCTCGTCGTCCGGCACCAGCAGATTGCCGGTAGAAGCGCCCATGAAGATTTTCACGCCGCAGCAGCCGGGGGCGGTTTCAAGCTCGGCCATATCCTTCGCATTGTCGGGCGTCGCCCCCATGTAAAAAGCAAAATCGCACCACATGCGGTCGGTGCCGCGTGCCACCTTGTCGGCGATGGCATCGAAGGTGGTGGTCAGCGGACTGGTGTTCGGCATTTCAAAGACCGCCGTCACGCCGCCCAGCACAGCGGCACGGGAGCCGGATTCCAGATCTTCCTTGTGGGTATTGCCGGGCTCGCGGAAATGGACCTGTGTGTCGATCACGCCGGGCAGCAGATGCAGGCCCCGGGCGTCGATCACCTCGCCAGCGGCCGAAGCATCAATACTGCCGATGGCCACCGTCTTGCCGCCGCGCACGCCAACATCGGCTTCGAACACCCCTGCGTGGTTGGCAACGGTCGCCCCCTTGATGACAAGATCATACGTTTCGGTCATGGCTTATCTCCTTCAGGGGTGTTTCGCGCTCTTTTAGCTCTTTGGGGGCAAACGCACAATCACGCTCTATCGGGATCGTGATGCGGCCAATGCCTCCAACGGGCTTGATCGGCGCGGGCGAATGCGTATCTGATCGGCATGACAGTTTGATTGAAGGAAGCCCCATGAGCAATGCCCCCCGCGCCGACCGCGCAGTGAAACTCGAGAGCCGCGCCGTGATCCGATTGGGCGGCACGGAAGCCAAGGCATTCCTCAACGGGCTTGTCACCAGCGAGATCACCAAGGTGGCGCCGGGCAAAGCCGTCTATGCAGGGCTCCTGACCCCGCAGGGCAAATATCTTTTCGACCTGATCGTATTCGAAGACGCCGCCACCGGCGACCTTCTCCTTGATGTGGAAGCCAGCCGGGCGACGGACCTGACCCGCAAGCTGATGCTGTACCGGCTGCGCACACCGGTGGAAATCGAGGCAACCGAACGTTCGGTCTGGTCACTCATGGGCAATGTTTCAGCCGGCGATTCGGTCGCAAGCCCCGATCCGCGCCATCCTGATCTCGGCTGGCGTGCGGTACTCGACGCCGGTATCACACCCGATGCGGTACCCCTCGATCTTGCCACCTATGAACAGAACCGCCTGATGCTCGGCGTGCCTGATGGCAGCCGCGACATGGCGGTCGAGAAAGACTTCTGGCTGGAAACGGGCGCCGAACGGCTGAACGGCGTGGCGTTCGACAAGGGTTGTTATGTCGGCCAGGAACTCACTGCCCGTATGAAGCATCGCACGAGTGTGAAAAAGCTCCTTGTGCCTGTCGAGGTCGACGGCGGCGCCCCGGCACCGGGTACCGAGATCGTGAACGCAGACGGCAAGGCGGCCGGCGAAATCCGCTCCGGCCAGGGTAATCATGCGATTGCATGGCTCAGGCTTGAATATGAAAACGACACCCTGACAGCCGATGGCAAGCAGGTCACCCTGATCCGCTGATGCTTCCCCTTGCCCCTGCCCCCGTTTCACACTCTATTATATATCTCTATTATATATAGAGAGAGCGACGGGACGGCTGAGGGAGGGAGAGGCCATGTCACGCACCCACAAAAGCAGGCTGCAAAAGACGAGGGAAGCCGGCGAGAAACGCCAGCTCCTCATTCTTGGCATTTTGGTCGCGGTGATCCTGATCGCCGTCTTCGCGATGGCAGGTTAGCGCCACCTCAGCCCACAACCTCGACCTTGCGGAAGGTGACATCCACGACACCACCCGATTTCTTACGGCTGCAACGGTGGCAGGATGAAGCGGATTCCTCCCCTGGGTGCAGGGCGAAGTGACAACCCTTCTCCGTGCTGCCATCATCGAAATGCAGGGTCCAGCACAGATCAATCGTCCGGTTGGAGACATTGGCCTTCACGATATAGCCGCTGCCACCATTATTATAGTCGCAGGTATCGATCTCGACCACGCGATTGCCGGAGGGCCAGAAGGTGGAATAGCAGGTCGAAGCCTGCGCCGAGGCCCCGGCCACAGGAACCGCAACGCTGGCAGCAAGTGCCATGATGGCAGCAGTTGAAACGCCGGCGAGGGAAAAGCTGGAAAGCAGCGTGAATAAAGGGCGAAGGATCATGATTCTTCTCCTTGAACAAGAACAGGGCGCCCCAAACGGAACGCCCTGTTATCATTCGAAAAGCGAGGCCCTTCGCCTAGCTATGAAAATTCATAGGTCGGGGCTCAGCCCTTGAGCGCGGCCTGCGCAGCCGCCAGGCGGGCAATCGGCACGCGGAAGGGCGAGCAGGACACATAATCAAGTCCCACACGGTGGCAGAATTCGACCGAGGCCGGATCGCCGCCATGCTCGCCGCAAATGCCGAGCTTGAGGCCCGGCTTGGTGGCGCGGCCGCGTTCAGCGCCAAGCTTGACGAGATCGCCCACGCCGTCCTGATCGATCGAAACGAACGGATCGACCGCGAAGATATCGAGCTTCACATATTGGTCGAGGAAACGGCCGGCGTCATCGCGGCTGATGCCGATGGTCGTCTGTGTCAGGTCGTTGGTGCCGAACGAGAAGAAATCGGCCGAGCGAGCAATGTCACCGGCACGCAGCGCAGCGCGCGGCAGCTCGATCATGGTGCCGACCATATAATCGACCTTTTCGCCCTTCTCCGCGAAGACGGTTTCCGCCACCTTCTCGACCCGGGCACGCAGCATCGCCAGTTCCTTCTCGGTGGCGACAAGCGGGATCATGATTTCCGGCACCACGGTATCACCCGTCGACGAGACAACCTCGAGGGCTGCTTCGAAAATCGCGCGGGCCTGCATCTCGTAGATTTCAGGGTATGTGATGCCAAGGCGGCAGCCACGGTGGCCGAGCATGGGGTTGAACTCATGCAGGTCAGCAGCGTGACGCTTAAGCTTCTCCACCGGCACGCCCATGGCTTTCGCCACATCCTCGAACTCGTCTTCCTCGCGCGGCAGGAATTCATGGAGCGGCGGATCCAGCAGGCGAATGGTGACCGGCAGACCGCGCATGATCTTGAAGATTTCAACGAAATCGCCGCGCTGCATGGGCAGGAGCTTGGCCAGCGCCTTCTTCCGCTCGGTCACGTCTTCAGCGAGGATCATTTCGCGCACGGCAACGATCCGCTCGCCTTCGAAGAACATATGCTCGGTGCGGCAAAGGCCGATGCCTTCGGCGCCAAACTCGCGGGCGGTTGCCGTATCGTTCGGCGTGTCGGCATTGGTGCGTACACGGAGCTTGCGGTACTCGTCCGCCCACACCATCAGCTTGGCGAAATCGCCGTGCAGTTCGGGCTGCAGGGTCTTCACAGCCCCCACATAAACCTCGCCCGAGGCGCCATCGATGGTGATGAAATCGCCCTTTTTGATCTCGCGGCCAAGCGAAGTCATGACCCCTGCCTTGGTATCGATACGGAGCGTACCGGCACCCGAAACACAAGGCCGGCCCATACCGCGCGCCACCACGGCGGCGTGGCTGGTCATCCCGCCACGGGCGGTGAGGATGCCGCGCGCGGCGTGCATGCCGTGGATATCCTCGGGGCTCGTCTCCACGCGGCAAAGGATCACGTCCTTGCCATCCTTGGCGAGCGTTTCGGCTTCGTCAGCGTCGAACACCACAACACCGGCAGCGGCACCGGGGCTTGCCGGCAGGCCGCGGGTGAAATGATCGCGCGGGGCTGTCGGATCAAGCGTCGGATGCAGAAGCTGGTCAAGCGCTGCCGGATCCACCCGCAGCACGGCGGTTTTCTCGTCGATCAGGCCTTCTTCCACCAGATCCACCGCGATCTTCAGCGCGGCCTTGGCGGTGCGCTTGCCCGAACGGGTTTGCAGCATCCACAGTTTGCCATGCTGGACGGTAAACTCGATATCCTGCATGTCGCGGTAGTGCCGCTCCAGCTTGTCGAACACGTCGGCGAGCTGCTTGTAAACCTCAGGCATCGATTCTTCCATCGAGGGCGCCTTGGCACCGGCTTCCTCGCGGGCCGCCTTGGTCAGATACTGAGGTGTGCGGATGCCCGCCACCACGTCCTCGCCCTGGGCGTTGATCAGATATTCGCCGTAATATTCGCGCGTGCCATTGGAAGGGTTCCGCGTGAAGGCCACGCCGGTCGCCGACGTGTCGCCCATATTGCCGAACACCATGGCCTGCACGTTGACGGCCGTGCCCCAGCTTTCCGGGATATTATTGAGCCGGCGGTAAACCTTGGCGCGTTCGATCTGCCACGAGCCGAACACGGCGCCGATGGCACCCCAGAGCTGCTCTTTCACATCCTGCGGGAACGGGCGGCCAAGGACTTCCTCGGTCTTCGCCTTGAACTCGCCAGCGAGCTGCTTCCAGTCATCGGCTTCCAGCTCGGTATCAAGGTCGACGCCCTTGTCTTCCTTCAGCATCTCGATCAGTTCTTCGAAGTGATAGTGATCGACGCCGAGGACCACATCCGAATACATCTGGATGAAGCGGCGGTAGCTATCCCATGCGAAGCGCGGGTTATCGGAATTTTTGGCGAGCCCTTCGACCGTTTCGTCGTTGAGGCCAAGGTTCAGGACCGTATCCATCATCCCCGGCATCGAAACACGCGCGCCCGAGCGCACGGAAACAAGAAGCGGATTGGCCACATCGCCGAACTTG
The DNA here is from genome assembly GCF_026719705.1 of Pseudokordiimonas caeni. Taxonomy (GTDB): domain Bacteria; phylum Pseudomonadota; class Alphaproteobacteria; order Sphingomonadales; family Kordiimonadaceae; genus Gimibacter; species Gimibacter caeni. The sequence goes on from NZ_JAPPRR010000004.1 coordinate 282,177, forward strand.
GCGCCCACAGACGCCTCGATCTGCGCCAGCGCCGCTTCCACCTGCGCCGTCAGTTCGGGCGGGTAGCTCTGGCCGTTATCGTAATAATAGGTGCAGACCTCGGTGGTAATCGTCAGCCCCGGCGGCACCGGCAGGCCGAGGGATGCCATTTCGGCAAGGTTCGCCCCCTTGCCCCCGAGCAAGTTCTTCATATCGGCGCGTCCTTCAGACACACCACCGCCAAAGCTGTAAACCCATTTGGTCATCGCGACAGTCCTTCTTCGCCAATCCCTTGTCCCGTGGATTGGTCTGATGGTCTTATGCAAATGGACCGCGGCGGTTCCGCTCTTCGGCCCGGATAAAGTCTAGCCTTCGATCAGGCTGAAATCAGCAACCCGGTCAACGGCATTCTTGAAGGAATGGAGCAAGGCGTAGCGATTGTCACGCACGGCCTCGTCATCCGCATTCACCAGCACCGCATCAAAGAAGGCATCGATGGGCTTGCGGAATCCGGCCAAAATCTTCATAGCCCCTTCGAAATCTTCCGTCTCGAGCGCGGCGTTCACCGCAGCACCTTCGTTGACGGCCTTGTCAAACAGCGCGCGTTCTTCATCCATCTGCAGGAGATCGGCGGTCGGCTCGGCGAACGCATCCTTGCCCGATTTCGCGATGATGTTGGCAGCACGCTTGTACCCGGCGAGCAGGTTGACACCGTCGTCAGTTGCGAGGAAATCGCGAAGCGCTTCGACGCGCTTCTTCAGGCGTGTCAGAATGCTATCGAATTCTGTCCCGAAGATCATGCTCGCACTGACGAGATCATGACGAATGCCTTCATCCTTGAACTGATGCGACAGTCTGTCTTGGAAGAAAGCGACCAACTGGGTACGAACACTGGACTTGAGATCAGAAATCTCACCGGATTTTGTCCAGCCATAAGCGTCAACTGCGGTCTCAATAATATTGCCGAGATGAATTTTGTGGTCATTTTCGGTGATCAGGCGAATGACCCCCAGCGCCGCACGGCGGAGTGCATAGGGATCTTTCGAGCCCGTGGGCTTTTCATCGATCAAGAAGAAACCGACAAGCGTGTCGAGCTTTTCGGCGAGTGCCACGGCGACTGAAACATCCTCGGTTGGGCAGGCGTCGTTCGGCCCAAGTGGGCTGTAGTGTTCCTTGATCGCGTCGGCGACAGCGGCACTTTCGCCCTGGCACAGCGCATAATAGCGGCCCATGGCGCCCTGCACTTCCGGGAATTCGCCAACCATGCCGGATACGAGATCAGCCTTGGCGAGGCGAGCGGCACGCTTTGCATCAACAATCAGCTTTTCACGTTCTGCATCCGGCAGTTTCTTATTGAAGCCGATAGTTTCCGCAAGCGAACCTGCGAGCTTCTCCATCCGCTCCACACGATCAGCGACAGTGCCAAGCTTGGCATGGAAGACGATTTCCTCAAGCTTCGGCAGGCGGCTTTCAAGGGTTACCTTCAGGTCGGTTTCCCAGAAGAATTTGGCGTCCGAAAGGCGGGCGGTCAGCACGCGTTCGTTGCCCGCGGCAACCATCTGGCCGCCATCGGACGGCACGATGTTGGCAACCGTGATGAACACAGGCGCAAGCTTGCCGGCCGCATCGCGCGCCACGAAATATTTCTGGTCCTTCCGCATGGTCTGGATCAGCACTTCTTCAGGCACGTCAAGGAAAGCGGGGTCGAACCCGCCCATCAGCGGCACGGGCCATTCCACAAGGCCGGCGACTTCGGCGAGAAGGCCTTTGTCTTCAACGAGCGTCAGCCCCTTGTCGGCGGCGAGCGACTTGGCCGCATCTTCGATAAGCGCCATGCGGTCAGCCGGGTCCAGCATCACCTTGTGGGCCAGAAGCTTGTCCTTATAGTCAGCGAAATCGGCAACGGCGAACATCTCCGGCGCCATGAAGCGGTGACCGCAGGTGGTGTTGCCAATCTCAAAAAAGAACTCGGGGTCATCCGCAGATCCCAGCCTGCCGCCGATTACTTTGCCATCAAAAATTGCCAATACCGAGCGAAGAGGACGAACCCAGCGAAATTTGCTGTTTCCCCATCGTTGAGATTTTGGCCAGGGAAATTCGTAAAGGACTCTCAGTAAAGCCATGAACACTACTTGCGCAGTCTTCTGGCCTTTTTTCTCGATCACCGCGTAAAGGAAGGTGCCTTTGGGGTCCTCGCGCTTTTCGCATTGTTCGAGCGTGACACCGGCGCCCTTGAGGAAGCCTTCGATGGCTTTTTCAGGCGCGTCAGCGCGGGGGCCACGGCGTTCTTCGCTCACGTCCGGCGTCACAGTCGGCAGGCCGGTGACGGTGAGGACCAGACGGCGCGGGGTGGCGTAGGCATCAGCCGCCTCGAACGTCAGGCCTGCAGCCTTCAGCGCATCGGTCATCAGCGATTTCAGGTCTTCCGCCGCTTTCGCCTGCATGCGGGCGGGGATTTCTTCCGAGAAGAGTTCAATCAGAAGCTCGGCCATGATCACGCCTCCCATCCGTTGGAGCGGATCCAGACTTCGCAGCACCCTTTGGCAAGCTCGCGCACGCGGCCGATATAGGCCTGCCGCTCGGTGACCGAAATCACCCCGCGCGCATCCAGAAGGTTGAAGGTGTGGCTGGCCTTGATGCACTGCTCGTACGCGGGCAGCGGCAGGTTGGCGGCCATCAGTTTCTTGCATTCTTCCTGTGCTTCGGCAAAGGCGCGGAACAGATTGTCCGTATTCGCATGCTCGAAGTTGTAGGCCGACTGCTGCTGTTCGTTTTTCAGATACACGTCGCCGTACGTTTTCCGTTCTTTAGGATCTGTGGCGCCGTTGAAATCGAGGTCGTAAACGTTATCGACGCCCTGCACGAACATGGCGAGGCGCTCGAGCCCGTAGGTCAGCTCACCCGAGACAGGCTTGCAATCAAAACCGCCGACCTGCTGGAAATAGGTATATTGGCTGACTTCCATGCCATCGCACCAGACTTCCCAGCCCAGCCCCCAGGCGCCGAGCGTGGGGCTTTCCCAGTCGTCTTCCACGAAGCGCACGTCATGAAGGGCGGTGTCGATGCCGATGGCTTTCAGGCTGCCGAGATACAGTTCCTGCATGTTTTCCGGGCTCGGCTTCAGGATCACCTGGAACTGGTAATAGTGCTGCAGGCGGTTCGGGTTTTCGCCGTAGCGACCATCCTTCGGGCGGCGCGAGGGCTGCACATAGGCAGCTTTCCACGGATCAGGCCCGAGGGCGCGCAGCGTCGTTGCCGGGTGGAAGGTACCAGCACCCATTTCCATGTCATAGGGCTGCAGGATCACGCAGCCCTGATCGGCCCAGTAATTCTGGAGCGTCAGGATGATCTTCTGGAAAGGCATGCCGCCTTTGGCTGGAGCGCTGGACATTTAAGAAAAACCGACTCTGGTGAAATTTTTATTGCGCCGCAACCTAGCCGCCGCAGGCAAGACGGTCAAGCGATAGAAGTGCCGGAAGGCGGCGTTCCCCAAGGCTTTGGTATTATCGCCGGGCAATCCGTGAAAGGCACAGGGCCTGTCACGCTGTCAGCACGATGGGTGCACCCTTTGTCACCACAAAGGTATGCTCGAATTGGGCGCCGTGTCCGCCGGAGGAAAGCCGCAGCGTCCAGCCATCGTCATCCTCGTAATAATCGCGGCTGTGGGTCGCAAGGAAAGGCTCGATGGTCAGCACCATGCCTTCCTTGAGGATGCCCCGGTCATGGGCGAAATATTCGTTCGCAACGGTCGGTTCTTCATGGATCCAGCCGCCGACGCCGTGGCCGTTCAGGCCCTGCACAATCTTGTAACCGGCGGTTTTCGCCTCGCCGGAGACTACACGGCCGATCTCGTTGATCCGCGCACCCGCTTTCGCGGCCAGCATGGCCTTGCGCTGGGTCTTTTTCGTGATGTCCAGCAACCGCTGCAGCGCGGGATCGATGGCGCCAACCCCGAAGCTTGCGCCCGTGTCGCCGAAATAGCCGTTCTTTTCAGCCGATACGTCGATATTGATCAGCTCGCCTGCCTGCAGCGGCCGGTCGTTCGGGATACCGTGGGCCACGGCATCACCCACCGAAATGCAGGTGAAGCCGGGAAAATCATAGGCGAGCATCGGGGCCGAGCGCGCGCCCGCCGCCTTCAGCATCTCGCCGCCGAGGATATCAAGCTCGCGCGGGGTGATGCCGGGGCGGATTGCCGCGGCCATCGCATTCAGCACATCGCGGCAGATACCGCCGATCTCGCGAAGACCCTTCAGATCGTCGTCATGATCAACCGTCATGGCGTTTCACCATCGCGGATCTGCTCGTGGTGGCGGATCACTTCCTTGATGATGAACTGCAGGAATTTTTCGCTGAATTCCGGGTCCAGATTGGCGGAATGGGCGAGCGAGCGCAGGCGCTCGATCTGCAATTGCTCCCGCGCCGGGTCAGCCGGCGGCAGGCTGTGCTCTTTCTTGTAGAAGCCCACCTTCTTGGTGATCTTGAAGCGCTCGGCCAGCATGAAAACGAGGGCCGCATCGATATTGTCGATGCTTTCCCGGTATTCTGTCAGTTTGCGCTGGTGATCTTCCTGCATAAAACCTGCCTTATAGTCCGAACCTGTTCCAGAAAAGCCGTTCCTCGATGGCGGCCAGAAGCCCGCCCGCCCAGTCGGCTGGCGCGGGGGCTTCGCGTGACGAGGAGCCGAGCCCGAAAAGCGCACCAAGGCGCGGCTTGCGCTCGCCGATCACGCGGAAACGGACCCGCTTGCCGAAGCGCGTGCGCATCAGGCTCCGCACATCACCGATCCCGTCGATGAGGCCGAGCTTGACGGCTTCCGCCCCCGTGAACACGTCACCCGAGAAGATTTGCGCCCGTGCGCCCTTCAGCCGGGCGCCGCGCCGGTCACGCACCATCGCCTTGAAATTCTCGTGGATCGCCGCCTGGATGTCCTTCAGCCGCGCCACATCCTCCTCCTTCGTTTCGGAGAAGGTATCGAGCATGGCCTTGCGCTCACCCGCTGTGTAAAGCCGCCGTTCGATCCCGAACCGCTCGATCACCGCCTTCAGCCCGAAGCCCGAGGAAATAACCCCGATGGAGCCGACGATGGACGCCTCGTGCGCGAAAATCTCGTCGCCCGCAAGCGCCAGCATGTAGCCGCCCGAGGCCGCCACATCTTCGGCAAAGGCGATGACCGGCACATTCTTTTCAACCGCCATGGCGCGGATGCGCTGGGCGATGAGCGCCGACTGCACCGGCGAGCCACCGGGGGAATTGATGACAAGCGCCACAGCGGCAAGGCCGGAGGTCGAGAAGGCCTGTTCGATCAGCGGGGCGAGGCCGGCGATATTGAGCGTGCGCTGGAAGCGACCGCCGCCGGGCGAAATCACGCCGGTGAGCCGCAGAACCGCCACGCGCGGGCGCGGTTCGCCAAAAAAGCCGCGCCACAGGCCTTTCACCGTGTCGCGGGCCTTTTCATACGGGGTTTGCGGCAGATCGGAGCCGCTATCGTCAACATGTTCCTGCATGAGAGTTGATTAGCCGCTTTGTCGGCCCTTCGCAAAGGCTTTCAGGTCCAGCGGTTGCATCTGACGCAGGACTGATTCCGCCTCGGGCGTATTCAACCCGTCGGCGCCGTGCATCACCATGCCGGGCAGCAGGTGCGCCACGCCCCGCGTGCCCTTGCGCGCCTGAATGATCACGCGCTTCGCCGGGACACCCGCCTTCGACCACATGGGAAAGATCGTCAGGTCCCCCGCCTGCCGGTGAAGCAGCGCGATCACCTCGTCCATCCGGTCAGCCCGGTAGACGATGCTGATCGTGCCTTTCGGCTTCACATGATGCAGGCAGAACCGGATCCAGTCTTTCAGGCTGCCGGTCAGTTCCATATTGGCGAGGCCCTTGTTTGTCTCCGGTGAGCGGATCGCCTTGCCCGCAGCCAGATAGGGCGGATTGACCATCGCATGGTCGTAAACGCCTTCGGGGCCTGAAAGGTCGGTGATACAGCCCTTGCGAACCCTCACTTGGCCGCCCAATCCGTTCAGCTCGATATTGCGGCTGGCGAAGGCGAGCATCTCGTCTTGCAGCTCAACGCCGTCCACCATCACCCCCGGCACCCGGCGCGCGAGGCAAAGGGACGCCCCGCCAGTGCCGACCCCGCCTTCGATCACCCGTTCGCCTGCCTTGGCGGGCACCGTGGCGGCCAGCATCACCGTATCCATCGAAACGCGGTAGCCATCGCGCGGCTGCAGGATGCGGATGGCACCCCCCAAAAGATAATCGAACGAAGCCCCTGCCTCATCGAGGCCGGGGCGGCTTTCGTCGTCACTTGCGAGCCTTGTATCGGGCACGGAGAGAAGGTCCTCGCGGAAGATTGATGCTTGGCCGGAGTGTAGCCTGAAAGGCGGGCACGTCAAAGGCAACTCGCGCTGGCCACAGCACCAGACACTGCGGCAATGGCGCGCAGCTTGGCCGCTTATTCTTGCAACGCGCGGGCGGCAGCCTTATTGTCCAGCCCGAAGCCAACCATCCAGTACCGCTTACAAGAGGCCCAATATGCCCGCCAACCTTGCGCCCGTTCAGAGTGCCGAAAAAGTCAAAGCCGCCGCTGCCGCGATCGATGCGCTGCAAGCCCTGGTGGCTGATGACATGCGCGAGGTGAACAAGACAATCATCGACCGCATGCAAAGCCCGGTCGTGCTGATCCCGCAACTGGCCGGCCACCTGATCGCCTCGGGCGGCAAGCGCCTGCGTCCGCTCCTGACCCTCGCGTCGGGCCAGCTGATCGGCTACGAAGGCCGCCGCCATATCAAGCTCGCTGCCTGTGTGGAATTCATCCACACCGCGACCCTGCTGCACGATGACGTAGTTGACGAATCGAAACTGCGCCGGGGCCAGGAAACCGCGAACGAAATCTGGGGCAACCAGGCAAGTGTGCTTGTGGGCGACTTCCTTTTTTCCCGCGCGTTCGAACTGATGGTGGAAGACGGCAATCTCCGTGTCCTCGCCATCCTTTCCCGCGCCTCCTCGATCATCGCCGAGGGCGAGGTGCTGCAGCTGACGACCGCGAATGACCTGTCGACCAGCGAAGACACCTACCTGGAAGTGATTGCAGCCAAGACCGCGGCCCTTTTTGCTGCCGCCTGCGAAGTAACCGGTGTGGTTTCCGAGCAGGGCGAGAAGGTTGAAGAGGCCCTCGCCGCTTATGGCCGCTATCTCGGCATCGCTTTCCAGATCGTTGATGACGCGCTTGATTATTCCGCCAAGCAGGCAACGCTCGGCAAAACCGTGGGCGACGATTTCCGAGAGGGCAAGGTGACGCTGCCCGTGCTGCTCGCATGGCGGCGCGGCACCGATGACGAGCGCACCTTCTGGCGCCGCACGATGGAAGACCTTGACCAGCAGCCGGGCGACCTTGAGCGCGCCATTCACCTGATGGGCCAGCACAATGCGCTCGCCGACACGCTGGAACGCGCCCGCCACTATGGCGCCATGGCCAAGGATGCGCTGGCCATCTTCCCCGCGTCCGACGCCAAACAGATCCTGATGGGCGTCGTCGATTTCTGCATCGAACGGGGCTATTGAGAAAAGCAATGCACGGGGTGAAAAAGCCCCTTGCGCACCCCCGCCCCGGACGTTATACAGACGCCCGCGCTAACACGCACCCTCGTCCCAGTTCGACTATACCATCGGGGAATAGCTCAGCCTGGTAGAGCACTGTGTTCGGGACGCAGGGGCCGGAGGTTCGAATCCTCTTTCCCCGACCAATATGGAAGCCGCTCCTTCACCGAAGGGGCGGCTTTCGTGCTTTTGGGGGCCTCAATCCGTGCCCGGATCGACCACGGTTTCCATCACCGCGAAGGTGGAGGTGTGGGAAACGTGCGGCAGCGACGAGATTTTCTCGCCAAGCACGGTGCGGTATTCGGTCATGTCCTTGGTGCGCACCTTCAGAAGATAATCGAAGCTCGCCGCCATCATGTGGCACTGGGTAACCTCAGGGATCTTGCGGACGGCATCGTTGAAGGCATTCAGCGCTTCGGACCGCGTGTCCGACACGGTCACCTGCACATAGGCGATATGGCCGGCCGCGAGCTTGGTGTGGTTGATCAGTGCCGTATAGCCGAGGATATAGCCGTCCCGCTCCAGCCGCTTCAGGCGGTTCAGGCACGGGGTTTTCGATATCCCCACCTTTTCAGCAAGCTCGGTTACCGTGATCCGCGCATTCTGGCGCATCTGGCGGATGATATTCTGGTCGATCTTGTCAAGTTGCACTATATTGCCCGCTTTCATGGATCAAAATATACGCCATCATAATCAACAATGGTCCATTCGTCCATTTTTTGGCGCACTATGGCACAAACGCACTTAAATGTTTCTGGTATGATATCGGCCTGATTTCCCCGCCGACCGGAGACACCGCCATGGCCGACAACAACAAGAAACCAAGCCTTTCCGACCGCCGCGCCGCCATCCGCGCCCATTATCTGGCACCCGAGGCCGAAATGGTGACGACGCTGCGCTCGATTGCCGATTTCACGCCCGAGATGCGCGGCCGCATCGCAGCAGCGGGCGCCGAGCTTGTCTCGCAGGTGCGCGGCACCACCACGCCGGGCCTGATGGAAGCGTTTCTGGCGGAATATGGCCTTTCAACCCGCGAGGGCGTGGCGCTGATGTGCCTGTCGGAAGCCCTGCTCCGCGTGCCGGACAGCACCACGATTGACGAGCTGATCGAGGACAAGATCGCCGGTGGCGCGTGGGACGACCATCTGGGCCAGTCGATTTCCGGCATCGTCAACCTGTCGAGCTACGGCCTCAAGATCACCGCAGGGCTTTTCGAGGAAGGCACCAGCGACCTGACCGACACGCTGCGCGGCCTTGCCCGCCGCCTCGGTGCGCCTGCCGTGCGCTCGGTCGTGAAGCTCATCATGAAGGAACTCGGCCGCCAGTTCGTGCTTGGCGAGACCATCGAAAAGGCCACGACCCGCGCCCGCACGCGCGAGGCCGAAGGCTTCCGCTACAGCTATGACATGCTGGGCGAAGCCGCAAAAACCGCTGCCGACGCCGAAACCTTCTTCAAGGATTATATGAAGGCGATCCGGCACCTGACGCCGATCTGCAAGGGTGACCATGCCTCCAACCCCGGCATCTCGATCAAGCTTTCGGCGCTGCATCCGCGGTACGAATGGGCGCACCGCGAGCGCGTGATGGCGGAACTGGCGCCGAAGGTGCTCGATCTCGCCATTGCCGCCAAGGCCGCCAACATGGGCCTCAATATCGATGCAGAGGAGGCCGACCGGCTCGATCTCTCGCTTGATATCATTGAGCATGTTCTGGCGAGCCCTGCCCTTGCCGGGTGGGACGGTTTCGGCATCGTTGTGCAGGCTTACGGCAAGCGCGCCATGTTCGTGCTTGATCATCTCTATGACCTTGCCACGTCGCTCGACCGCAAGATCATGGTGCGGCTGGTGAAGGGCGCCTATTGGGACGCCGAAATCAAGCGCGCACAGGTGCTGGGTCTCACCGGTTACCCGGTCTATACAAGGAAGCCGCATTCGGACATTTCCTATGCCGCTGGTGTGCGCAAACTCAGGGGCATGCTGGACCGCATCTACCCCCAGTTCGCCACCCATAATGCCCACACGGTCGCTACCGTGCTCGAGCTGTTCGACGGTGTCGATACCGGCAAATACGAGTTTCAACGCCTGCACGGCATGGGCCAGTCGATTTATGACGTGATGCGCCGCGACCGGGGCATCAACTGCCGCATCTATGCGCCCGTCGGCGTGCACCGCGACCTTCTGGCCTATCTCGTCCGCCGCCTTCTTGAGAACGGCGCGAACTCAAGCTTCGTGAACCAGCTTTATGACGACAAGGTCTCGCCCGAAAAGGTAGCGAGCGACCCGTTCGAAATGGCAGCCATCGCCCCCAAGGAAAGCCTGCCGCTGCCGCCCGCGCTGTTCGGTGAAGGTCGGGTCAATGCCAAAGGTTTCGACCTCAACGATCCGACCACGCTGGATGCGGTGGAAGCAGCCCGCGGCGCCTTCCGCACCCATCACTGGCAGGCCGGCCCGCTGGTCGCCGACATGGCCGGGGTGAAACGCCCGAGCCATCATGTGATCAACCCCGCGGACCCGAAGGATGTTGTCGGCACGGTGACCGATGCGGTCGCCGCCGATATCGATGCAGCCTTCAAAGCCGCCGAAGCCGCCCGCCCCGGCTGGGCCGCCCGCAAGGGGGAGGAGCGCGCCGCGCTTCTTGCACGAGCCGCCGACCTGATGGAAGCCCGCTCTGGCGAGATTTTTGCCCTTCTCGCGCGCGAGGCCGGCAAGATCATGCCGGACGCGGTGGCCGAGCTTCGGGAAGCGGTCGATTTCCTGCGCTATTATGCGAAGGAAGGCCGCCACCATCCGACTTACCGCAAGCCGCGCGGCACCTTTGTCTGCATTTCGCCCTGGAACTTCCCGCTCGCTATCTTCACGGGCCAGGTTGCAGCCGCCCTTGTCACCGGCAACACGGTGATCGCCAAGCCGGCCGAGCAGACCCCGCTCATCGCCTTCCTTGCGGTTTCGCTGCTGCATGAAGCCGGCGTGCCGCTTGCCGTGCTGCAACTGCTGCCGGGCGACGGGCCGACCGTCGGCGCACCGCTCACCGCACATGCCGGTGTCGGCGGGGTCTGCTTCACGGGCTCGACTGATACCGCCCGCGCCATCAACCGCGCCATTGCCGGCACGAAAGACGGCACCGTGCCGCTGATTGCCGAAACAGGCGGGCTGAACGCCATGATCGTGGATTCGACCGCCCTGCCCGAACAGGCGGTGCGCGATATCCTTGCCTCCGCGTTCCAGAGTGCGGGCCAGCGCTGCTCGGCGCTGCGCATCCTTTACCTGCAGGAAGATATCAAGGACCGCTTCCTGACCATGCTTTATGGTGCGATGGACGAACTCTCGATCGGCGCGCCTTGGCACCATATCACCGATGTGGGTCCTGTGATCGATGCCGAAGCCTATGACGGCATCATGAGCTATATCCGCGAGCAGGCGGCAGCGCGCCGCGTCGTCCGTTCGCTCGATGTGCCGGACGCCGGCTTCTTTGTGCCGCCAACCGTGGTGAAGGTGAGCGGCATCGAAGATATGCCGCGCGAGATTTTCGGGCCCGTCCTTCATATCGCCACCTTCAAGGCCGAAGAGCTGATGGATGTGGTGGAAGCGATCAATGCCAAAGGCTTCGGTCTCACCATGGGCCTGCATTCGCGGATCGATGACCGCGTGGCCGCGGTGAAGGCCGCAGCCCACGTCGGCAACCTCTATATCAACCGCAACCAGATCGGCGCCGTTGTCGGCTCGCAACCCTTCGGCGGCGAGGGCCTTTCCGGCACCGGCCCCAAGGCAGGCGGGCCGAACTATCTGTTCGCCTTCACCACCGACAAGCCTGCCTTGCCTTTTGTCATCCCCACCGCAGACACGCTGCCGCAGGGTGAGCTTCTGAAGGCGATGGAAGCCCTGTCGCGCCGCCGCAGCCCACGCAGGCCCGATCCCAAGGCGCTGCTTGCCGCCTTTGCCTCGGCCTTCCCGGATCACGCCGACGAGTTGGCGTCCGTGGTTTCAGACCTTTCCGAAATCTTCCCCGAAAGCGTCAGCCTGCCCGGGCCTGCCGGAGAGGACAATATCCTCACCTACCATGCCCGCGGCCCCATCGTGGCGCTTGGCCCCGATGCCCGTTCGCTCATACTGCAAGCCTTCCAGGCAATGTGGTTCGGCAACCCGCTCCTGGCGGTCGCAAGCGACTTGCCCACGGCCACCGGGCTGATGTCACTGGTGCTCGATTTCGCGGTCGAGGTGCGTCACGGCAAGACGGACGCCGCGAGCGTGGCGAAACTTCCCGGCATCGCTGCCGTCGCCTACGCGCGGGCGGATGATCAGTCGGCAGCGCTCCGCCTGGCCCTCGCCGACCGCAATGGCGCGCTCGTGCAGCTGATCGACATGCCCTTCATGCCCAACCGTTATGTGCACGAACGGCACCATTGCACTGACACCACGGCATCGGGTGGCAACGTCACGCTGATTGCCGCCGGCAGCAACCTCTGAGCAGCCAAAACACCGGAGTCGCGACCCCGCAAAGCAGCCCGGGCGGCATAAACCATAGTTTGCCGCCCGTAGTGTCCCATATTCGGACACACCCCCTGCCATCAGTTTCAATATTTTGTAGAAAAGCTACCCCTGAAACACTACGGGTATGGGAATACACTAGTGCAATCTATGCGATAACAGGTCAAAATTGACAAAAATTTACTAATTGTTTACTAATATATCCCTTCTCAGTTCCAAGTTCTGTTTTCCGAGTTCCGATTGAATGTCAACCGGGGCGCTGGCCCGCGCGCTTAGCCCCGACATCAGGAGCGGAAAGATGAAACTCCGTTTGAAGACTCTGCTCGGATCAAGCGCGCTGGCGCTTGGCCTTGCCCTTATCCCTTCAGGTGCAGTCTATGCCGACACCTGCACCGGTAACTGCGGCACTTTGGGCGCCAATGGCGTCGTCACCACACCGCCGGTCGGCGGTGACTATACCTATGTTTCCTCCTCGGGCGGCATCGGCGGCGTCGGTCAGATCGACGGTGTCGGCGGTACCGATGGCTCACTGTATGAGACTTCGAGCTTCACGGCCAATGAAGGGTCGGTTCTGGAATTCTATTTCAACTTTGTCACCTCGGATGGTGCCGGTTATGCAGATTATGCATGGGCAGCCCTCAATGACGGCGTTGATGACCTGATCCTTTTCACCGCCCGCACCACCACATCAGGCGACACGGTACCGGGCTTCAGCTTGCCGGGCCTTGCACCGGGTGTGGTCCTTGACCCGACATCGACCCCGATCATCGGGGGCGGCCCTGTCTGGTCACCGCTCGGCGGCTATTCCGGTTCATGCTACAATGCCGGCTGCGGCTACACTGGCTGGGTCAAGTCGACCTACACATTCGACACTGGTGGCATGTACACCCTGAAATTCGGGGTCACCGACTGGTCAGACGGGATTTATGACAGCGGCATGGCTTTCGCCGGCGCCCAGATCGATGATGAAGGCATCGGCGATATCGGCACCCCGCCGCAAGGTGGCATCCCCGAACCCGCCACATGGCTCATGATGATCATGGGCTTTGGCATGGTTGGTCTTGTCTCCCGCCGGCGTGGCAGCACGCTGGAAGCCCGGTCCGCCTGAGCCGGAAGGGTCCTGACGAGAGACAGAAAGCCGGGGTGCCCGCCCCGGCTTTCTTTTTGCCTGCAAACATGCCCCCTGAAAGGCGGGCTAGCGGGCGCGGCGGAAGGTCAGGTTGATGCGCATCTCACCCGTGCGCGCATGGAATCCCGGCGCCAGCTTCTTCACCCCGTGATAGGCATGCCGCGCCGGGCCGCCGAAGACGAGCACATCACCGTCATAGAGCGGGATTTCGGTCGGTGTGCCGCCGCGCACATTGCCATACAGCTGGAATGTGGCCGGGATGCCGAGCGACACGGAGACGATGGGCCAGCTTTTGTCGGCCTCGTCCTGATCGATATGCGGGCTGAGCCGTGTACCCGGCACGTAACGATTGATGAGGCAGACATCAGGTTCGAAGGCGTCGAATCCTGCTGCTCCGGCCGCGCACGCGGCGAGGTTTGCCATCACCGCGGGCATCGCAGGCCAAGGCTTGCCGGAAAGCGGATCGTTGGGGCTGTAGCGATAGCCCGCGGGCTCCGACACCCAGCCGAGCGCGCCGCAATTGGTCATCGCCACCTGCATCTGCCGGCCGCCGGGCGTCGTCATGTGCCGGAAGGGTGCCGCCGCCACCAAAGGGGCAACGGCATCCAGCAGCACGTCGCTGTCGGCAAAGCCGGCAAGCAATACGACACCCTCCCGGATCACCTCCCGTGCAGGGCGCAGCGCGGCGAAAAGATCAGCCATCACGCCTCCTAGCGGGCATCATGGAAAATGATCCCGAGCGTGGCGCGGTGGCCGGAAACGATATCGCTGACCCCGTGGCGCAGCGTGGCGCGGTGATAGCCCCGGCTGCCGAGGCGCGGGCGTTCATTCACCGCAAACACCACGGCCTCGCCCTGTCGCAGGGGGATGACCGACGTGCGCGATTGCATGCGCGGGGTATTTTCCACCAGTACAAACTCGCCGCCCTCGAAATCCCGGCCGGGTTCCGACAGCAGCACCGCGACCTGGAAGGGAAAATAAATGTCCCCGTAAAGATCCTGATGCAGCCGGTTATAGTCCCCCGCCTTGTAGCGCAGCACGAGCGGTGTGGGCCGCACCTGCCCGTTCGCATGGCAGAGCGCAGCATAATCCGCATGGCTTGCGGGATAGGCAGCCTCCACCCCCAGCCGCTCAGCCCATGTTTCGGCGGCGGGTACAAGCTGTTCGTATAGCCCGGCCCGCAGATCGCCGATCAAATTGGGAAGCGGATAGGAGTAATATTTATATTCCCCCATCCCGAAGCCGTGGCGGGCCATATGGATGTGGCTGCGAAAGCCGGCCTCATCGTCGAAGCCCGCCTGCAACCCCTCGCATTCGGCACGCGAAAGAAGGGGCCCGAGGGTGGCAAAGCCGCGGTCAAGCAGCGCAGTCCGCGCCGCCGTCCAGTCGATACCGTCGATGCGGCTGGACAGCGGGAAATTGGCGGGCGCATTCATTGGTTGCCCTCCCGGCTCAGCAGCGTGCGCTTGCGCGCCACGCCCCAGCGATACCCGCTAAGCGAGCCGTCTGCCCGCACCACCCGGTGGCAGGGGATGGCAACGGCGATCCGGTTGCTGGCGCAGGCCCGTGCCACCGCGCGCACCGCCGCCGGTTCGCCAATTGCTTCGGCAACCTGCTTGTAGCTTGCCGTTTCACCAGCCGGGATCGCCTGCAGGGCCGCCCACACGCGGCGCTGGAACGCGGTGCCGGCGATATCGAGCGGCAGTTTCCCTGCCCCCTCGCCCGTTTCCACAAAGGCGAGCGCTGCCTTTACCCAGTCGCCAAAACGTTCGGTCGCGCCTTCAAAGCGGGCTTCGGGGAATTCCGCCACGAGCGCTGCCTGCAGGGCCTGTTCGTCATCGCCGAACTGGATGGTGCAAACGCCCACGTCGGTCGCACCCACAAGCATGAGCCCGAGCGTGCAGGGCAGGATGGCATAGCGGATCGTCTTGCCTGCCGCCCCGCCGCGATACTCCTTGGGCGTCATGCCGAGCATGCCTTTCGCCCCTTCATAGAAGCGGCTGCTGGCGTTGAACCCCGCATCATACAACGCCTCGGTGACCGTGCGGCTGCCCTTCAGGCTGCCTTTCACGCTGTTCGCCCTGTGGCTCGCGGCATAGGCCTTCGGCGTCACCCCGGTCACCTGTTTGAACAGGCGGTGGAAATGATAGGGGCTGAGGCCGGCGTCCGCGGCAATCATATCAAGCGTTGGCGGTGTCTCCGCTTCCTCGATAAAGCGGCAGGCACGGGCGACCATCTTTTCGCGCGCGTCCCACGCCAGCGTCTCGTTCGGCTTGCAGCGCTTGCAGGCCCGAAAGCCGGCAGCTTCAGCGTCGGCCATCGTGGCATGGAAAGCCACATTCTCGCGGCGTGGCTGGCGTGCGGCACACGAGGGGCGGCAATAGACCCCCGTCGTCGCGACCGAGAAATAGAAGCGCCCATCGGCCCGCGCATCACGCGCCAGCACCGCCCGCCAGCGGGCGTCGTCGGTATCATAGTCAGCAGCGGGCACCAGCAGGGTTCCCTTCAGATTGGCAATGTGTTTCATCCTTGTCTCCTCCTGTCGGATGTCAAGCATCGCCTGACATCTAACAGGGGGACGGGCACACAGGCGTTCCGATCCTTGCTGCCGAATTCAGAAAGTTCAGGCCGCCTATTTGCAGGCACCGCCATCCGGCCAGCCGGTCCAGCCCGGCCCGCGCACCGCCCGGCCCGGCTTGGCGCCGGTGTGGGTGCCATCCTTGACTACCTGCACACCATTCACGAACACGTCGCGCACACCGGTGGCATATTGGGCAGGATTGTCATAGGTCGCATGGTCGCTGATCGTCTTCGGGTCAAAAACCACCACATCGGCGAAATAGCCGGGGGTGAGGAGGCCCCGTTCCTTGAGGCCAAGGTTCGCCGCCGGCATGCCGCTCATCCGGTGCACGGCACTTTCAAGCGTCGTCACGCCTTCGTCCCGCACATAATGGCCGAGCAGCCGGGCAACGTTGCCATAGGCGCGCGGATGGTTGTTCGATTGCAGGAAAACGCCTTCGGTGGCAGGGGCTGCCTCGTCCGAACCGAAGCTCATCCAGGGCAATGCCACGGCGCGCTTCACATTCGCCTCGTCCATCAGGAAATAGATGGTGCCGACGCGGGAATTATCCTCCACGACCAGATCCATCGCCGTTTCCTCGGGGCTTTTGCCGCGCAGGGCCGCGACCTCGGCCAGCGTCTTGCCGGTATAAGGCTTCAGGTCCGGATTCTTGAACCCGGCGAGCAGCACGCGGTCCGGCCCGCCTGCCGAGTAATAAAGGTTTTCCCAGCCGTCGCCCTTGGCCTGCATTTCGGCCGCCACACGCGCACGGATATCAGGGTCCTGCAGGCGCTTGCGCCATTCTTCCAGCCCGCCGGCCTGCACCCAGGTGGGCATGGCGGCATCAAGGCCGGTCGCGCCCGCCGTGTAGTTATACATATCAGCCGTGATGCGCAGCCCCTCGGCACGGGCTTTCTCGACCCGCTCGATCGCCGCATCGATCTTGCCCCAGTTATCGCGCCCGCCCTGCTTGAAATGATAGATTTCAGCCGGCGCCCCGCTCTCGCGCGAGATGGTGATCAGCTCGTCGATGGCTTCCAGAAGCTGGGTGCCTTCCGACCGCATATGGCTGATATACATGCCGCCGCACGCCGCCGCTTCGGACACGAGCGCCACCAGCTCATCGGTTTCCGCGAAGGTGCCGGGGGCATAGATGAGCGACGAGCCCACCCCCATCGCGCCTTCCTTCATGGCGTCGCGCACCAACGCGCGCATGGCGGCAAGCTGCTCGGGTGTCGGGTCCACATCGCCTTCACCCAACTCATGCACCCGCACGGTGGCAGCGCCCACGAACGAGGCGATATTGGGCGAGACGCCGGCTTTTTCCATCCGGTTGAAATAATCACCGAGCGTCGTCCAGTCGATGTCATATTTGATATCGCCCTGTCGCTCGGTCTCCAGCCGTTTCATCTCATCGTTGAAGGGGCCCATCGAGCTGCCCTCGCCCATGACCTCAAGCGTCACGCCCTGCAGCACGTCCGACATGGCGCGGCCATCGGCAATGAGGGACTCGTTCGCCCAGCTGAGCATATTGATGAAGCCGGGCGCCACAACAAGGCCGGTGGCATCGATCTCGCGCTTGCCCTTCGCGGGGCTTGTTCCCTTCACGACCGCGACGACCTTGTCGCCGTCGATCACCACATCGCCTACAAAGCCCGCAGCACCCGAGCCATCGACAATCTCGCCGCCCCGGATGATCAGACTATGGCTTTCCGGCGCCTTCTCGCCGCAGGCAGCCAGCGACAGGCCAAACGCAAACAGGAACGGCAAAGGCCGCGCAATCGACATTTTCATGGAAATTCCCCCAATCCACAGAAGCCAAAGGCAATAGCCTCAGGCTGCCGCGCGGAGGGCATTGATTGCAATGATTTTCTGGGATGGATAGCGGTCCAACCAGCAAAAAGCCGCTACGGATGAAGGAGAGAATGAATTAACCTTTAATTAACTTTTAAGTTGATGACGCCACACGCTGCATGATATCTCAGCCTATAAGAATAAGGCGTTTCAGGCAGAACCGCCCATTACCGGGATCACTCGATGCTGGGCAGCTATACACAACAGGCGAGCACTGCATTTTGCGCTCCACCAACTACTTATTGTTGGCGGGCCAAACGAGGCGCCGCGTATCAAAATTGAATTCAGAGATACTGGAGGAATCTGTTAATGCTCATCAGTGTGACACGCTCTCTTGGCAAACTGATCGTCGCAGGTGTTTTTTCTACCTGCACATTCTCAAGTGGGGCTCATGCCGCCGCATATATCTTCACGGGAGATGCAAACTTCCAGAATAACTCCACCCTTATGGAAGCGTTTGGCGTCAACAGCAACACCAGCTTTACCGCAACGCTTACAATTGATGAGCATCAAACCTCCGATGACGCACACCCTGAGGGGACATTTAGTAACGCCAGCTATACATACGACCATGCTTACTACGACTACGAGACCTTCAACTGGTCGATTGGTGACTTAAGCTGGACCCACAATGGCACCTATAGCAACTTCGTATATGACGCTGATCGTGACGCTGTGTATATCCGAGATGGTGTTGCCGGCGCCATTGCCGATCTTGTTCTCGTTAGAGGGCAATCCGATCAGACATTTGACAATCTCACCATTCTAGTCGACTGGGTTATTGCTTTTAACTACGACATAGCTACCTTTTCTGGCATCAATGCAAACCAGATTGACAGCTGGAGCAATGTAAACTCAAGCGCTTCTGGACAGATAAATACAAATCTCGGCGACATCCGCCTCTCTAACGTCACCATGACAAAACTGACGACTGTAACTGGCGTCCCGGAGCCCGCAACTTGGCTGATGCTCCTGATGGGCTTTGGCCTTACTGGGGTAGCTGTAAAGAGGCAGAAGGCGAAGCTGATAATCTAGGCCGAACTCAACAACAATCACCTACTAACGAAGCGCCTACGGGCGCTTTTTATGTTGGTCACGCCTTAGGACAGTCATCCGCTCGGCACCCATCGCAAATCCAAACAGCAAAAAAGCCGTTGGCGAACCAACGGCTTCTTTAATCATTCCGCTACGAATGGCGGAGAGGACGGGATTCGAACCCGCGAGGGGCGTTAGCCCCAACTCGCTTAGCAGGCGAGCGCCTTAAGCCACTCGGCCACCTCTCCGCCGCCGTGGATACAGAAGGCGAAACCCCAAGTCAACGCCAGAAGCGCGGGGAGTGACAAATATTCGAAAGGCGGGGTTCGGCGGGCTTGCGAGCAGGTGACATGCCGGGGAAGACCCACGGCATGCCACCCGTCAGGGACCGAGCGACTAGGGGAAGCTGGTGCGTATTCGGCCCCTGACGTCATCGGGATTTCCGCCAGGAGGACCCCTTTGACCTGCCCACTATGACGCGGGCCGAAACGCGTTTCTTTGAGCTTTGTCAAATCTTGCCCTCAGGGGGCGACAAAAGCTTCGATCATCCGGCGGATCACCGGCTGCACCCCGGCTGCCAGTGCAGGGTCATATCCGAAGGGCTGGCTCTCATCCATATAAGTGCATTGGGCGAGCTCCAGCTGGAAGCTTTCAACCGGCCCCGCCGCCCGTCCGTAGCGGCGGGTGATATAGCCGCCCTTGAAACGGCCATTGAGCACGGCGCTGTATCCTTCAGCGGCCTCGGCCACCAAGGCCACACGCCGTTCGCGCTCGTGCCCACAGGTGGCGCCAAGGTTGGTGCCAAGGTTGAAATCCGGCAGGCGGCCTTCAAAGAAGCGCGGCACGCGGGAGCGGATCGAGTGCGCGTCCCAGAGAAGCGCATGGCCATGTTTTGCCACCACCCGCGCAATCTGGGCCTTTAGCGTTTCATGATAGGGCTTCCAGATCAGGCTCACGCGGCGCCCCACCTCCGCCCTGTCCGGCGTGCGGCCGGGCAGATAGAGCGGTTCTTCCGCGAAGGTGGAAGTGGGGCAAAGCTCGGTCACATTCTGCCCGGGATAGAGGCTGGCACCCGAGGGATCACGGTTGAGGTCGATCACATAGCGGCTGTAGCGGGCGATGAGGCGCGTCGCCCCCATATCAGCGGTGAAATCATACAGCCGCGGCAGGTGCCAGTCGGTATCGGCCAGCACCGGGGCCGCCGCCGTCATGCCCTCCACGAACTCGCCAAGCTCCGTCCCCACATGGGGGAAGGAGACGATAAGCGGGCTTTCACCTTCATGGAGTTCGAACGGTTCGGTCATCAAAGCGCCTCACTGCCCATATGGTCGGACGGCAGCAGGCCGTCAACCGACAGGTTGAAGCGCCCCTCGGCCACGAGCTTCCTGACGCCTTCGATATCGGGCGCGAAATAGCGGTCCTGCTCGTACGTTGCGGCAATCGCACGCACCGCCGAATAGCCATCTTCAATCGCCGGGCTGGAGGTCAACGGCCGGTGGAAATCGATGCCTTGGGCTGCCGCCAGAAGCTCGATCGCGATCACTGCATCGCAGTTGAAGGCGATGTCAGCAAGGCGGCGGCCAGCAAACGTCGCCATCGAGACATGGTCTTCCTGCCCGGCGGAGGTCGGGATCGAATCCACGCTGGCCGGGTGCGCGAGCGTCTTGTTCTCGGAGACGAGCGCGGCGGCGGTGACCTGCGCGATCATGAAGCCGGAATTGAGCCCGCCTTCCTTCACCAGAAATGCCGGCAGGCCGGAAAGCTTGGGGTCCACGAGGAGCGAGGTGCGCCGCTCGCTGATCGAGGCAACTTCCGATGCCGCAATCGCCAGCATGTCTGCGGCCATCGCCACGGGCTCGGCATGGAAGTTACCACCCGACAGGATGTCCTTTTCATCGGCGAAGATGAGCGGGTTATCCGTCACGGCATTGGCCTCGGTCAGCAGGGTTTCTGCCGCTTGCCGCATCAGGGTGAGGGCCGCGCCCATCACCTGCGGCTGGCAACGCAGGCTGTAGGGGTCCTGCACCTTGTCGCAGTCGGCATGGCTTTCGCGGATAGCGCTGCCCGCCAGAAGATCGCGGTAAGCGGCGGCCACATCGATCTGGCCTTTCTGGCGGCGCACCGCCTGAATGCGCGGATCGAACGGCACGTCCGAGCCCTTCATGGCATCGACCGACATGGCACCCGCCACCATGGCGGCGGCAAACATGTTTTCAATTTCAAAGAGACCGGCTAGGGCAAGGGCTGTGGAAACCTGCGTTCCATTGAGAAGCGCGAGGCCTTCCTTGGCTTCCAGCACCATGGGCTGGAGCCCGGCATCGGCGAGCCCTTCACGGGCGGGTTTAATGCCGCCCTTGGAGCGGACCTCGCCGACGCCGAGAAGAACGGCGCTCAAATGAGCCAGCGGTGCAAGGTCACCCGATGCACCAACCGACCCCTTGGCTGGAATGAGAGGATACACTTCATGCGCCAGCAAGGCCAGAAGCGCGTCGATCACGCATTGCCGCACGCCCGAGAAGCCCTGCGCAAGGCTCGCCGCCTTGGTGGCGAGGATGAGGCGCACGACGCCGTCATTCAGCGGCTCGCCCACGCCCGTTGCATGGCTGAGGACAAGATTTTCCTGCAGGCGCTGCACATCTTTGGATGCAATCCGGGTGGAAGCCAGAAGCCCGAAGCCGGTGTTGATCCCGTAGGCGGTTTCGCCGTTGGCGATCAGGTCCGTCACCGTCTGCCGCGCGGCATCAAGGGCATCGCTGCCGCCAATCAGGCGAAGCTCGGTCGGGCGTTCATAGATATGACGCAGGTCCTTCAGGCTGAAGGTGCCGGGGGCGCGGTCCATCACGTGATGTTGCATCATGCTTTCTCCCCGCGTGCCAGCATCGGCAGGTCGAGGCCTTTCTCGGCTGCACAGTCGCGCGCGATATCATAGCCCGCATCGGCGTGGCGCATCACCCCGGTCGCCGGATCGTTCCAGAGCACGCGACCGATGCGCTTGGCGGCAGCTTCCGTGCCGTCGCACAGGATCACCACACCCGAATGCTGGCTGAAGCCCATGCCGACCCCGCCGCCATGATGGAGGCTGACCCAGGTCGCGCCAGACGCGGTATTCAGAAGCGCATTGAGGAGCGGCCAATCGGACACGGCGTCCGAGCCATCCATCATCGCTTCGGTTTCCCGGTTGGGGCTGGCGACCGAACCGCTGTCCAGATGGTCGCGGCCGATCACGACCGGCGCTTTCAGCTCGCCGTTTTTCACCATCTCGTTGAAGGCAAGGCCGAGGCGGTGACGATCCCCGAGCCCCACCCAGCAGATGCGCGCCGGCAGGCCCTGGAACTGGATACGCTCGCGCGCCATATCCAGCCAGTTATGAAGGTGCGGATTATCGGGGATCAGTTCTTTCACCTTCTGGTCGGTCTTGTAGATATCTTCGGGGTCGCCCGACAGCGCCACCCAGCGGAAGGGGCCGACGCCGCGGCAGAAGAGCGGGCGAATATAGGCTGGCACAAAGCCCGGAAAATCGAAGGCATTCTTCACGCCTTCGTCAAACGCGACCTGACGGATATTGTTGCCGTAATCCACGGTCGGCACACCCGCATGATGCCAGTCCAGCATCGCCTGCACATGCACCGCCATCGAGGCTTTCGCGGCCTTGGCGACGCCTGCCGGGTCGGTCTCGCGGCGGCTGACCCATTCGTCAACCGTCCAGCCGATGGGCAAATAACCATTCACCGGATCATGCGCCGATGTCTGGTCGGTCAACATATCGGGGCGGATACCGGCCTTGACCATCGCGGGCAGGATTTCAGCGGCATTGCCAAGTACACCGACAGAGATCGCCTTGCCGTCCGCATGCGCGGCTTCGATCATGGCAATCGCGGCCTCGACCGTTTCGGCCTTGGCGTCCAGATAGCCGGTCTTCAGGCGGAAATCGATGCGGCTGGCCTGACATTCGATAGCAAGGCACGAAGCCCCGGCCATGGTGGCAGCAAGCGGCTGGGCGCCGCCCATCCCGCCAAGGCCGGCGGTGAGGAGCCATTTCCCCTTCAGGGAGCCGCCGAAGTGCTGACGGCCCATCTCGACAAAGGTTTCATAGGTGCCCTGAACGATACCCTGGCTGCCGATATAGATCCACGAGCCCGCCGTCATCTGGCCGTACATCATCAGGCCCTTTCTATCGAGCTCGTTGAAATGCTCCCACGTGGCCCAGTGCGGCACGAGGTTCGAGTTGGCGATCAGCACACGCGGGGCATCCTCGTGGGTACGGAAAACGCCAACCGGCTTGCCCGATTGAACAAGCAGCGTTTCATCCGCTTCCATGCGCTTGAGTGTATCGACGATGGTATCGAACGATTGCCAGTCGCGTGCGGCCTTGCCGATGCCGCCATAAACGACGAGGTCCTCCGGCCGCTCGGCCACCGCAGGGTCCAGATTGTTCATCAGCATGCGCAAGGGGGCTTCGGTTGCCCAGCTTTTGGTATTGAGGTCGCTGCCTGTGGGCGCATGGATATCGGGGCGGTTTTTCATTTTTCTGAACACTCACACTTTGAATTGTTGGCCCGCATTGGTGAATTGGGCGGTCAGTTCATAACGGTCGCCGGGGTAGAGAAGCCGGGCGAAGCTTGCGGGCACCGCGCCTGTCCAGGTGCGGCGCGTGATTTCAAGGCAGGGGCTGTGACGGTCGATCTTCAGGGCCACACGGTCACCGACCAGTGGCAGCACCGCGCGCACGGTATGCTCGGCCGACAGGACCGGCGCCACGCGCAGCAGGTGATCGGTGCTGGTTGTCGTCCTGTAATCTTCCGTCAGGAAGTCGGGGGCGATGGCCGGGTTCACCCAGCGTTCTTCCAACTCCACCGGTTCGCCGTCCCCGAAATGCACAACGCGCAGGAAAGCGAGCGGCTTTTCGGTTTTCATGAAATTCGCGATGTCAACGGGGGCAGCGATCATGCCCTGCTCGACGACTTCAGCCGACCAAGCCCGCCCGCGTGCGGCCAAATCATCGCGGATCGAGACGATATCGATGGCCTTGCCCCGCATGCGGCCCGGCGCCACAAAGCTGCCGAGCCCGGCGCGGCGGATCACATAGCCTTCGTCGGCAAGCTCCCGAAGTGCCCGGTTCACTGTCATGCGCGATATCTTCAGGTCGCGCACCAGTTCATGCTCGCTCGGCAGTCGGTCGCCCGCCACATAGTCGCCCGCGCGGATGGCGGTGACGATATGGTTCTTCACGATTTCATAGCGTGACTTGGGTGTGCTCATCCCTCAGTCCTCCAGTTCCAGAAGCGCGGCCAGCCGCTCGAGCGTTGCCCGGAAGCGCCCCATGATTTCGTCTTCGCGTTTGTGCCGGCCTTCGCTGATCAGCCAGTCGCCTGCCCGCATCACATGGGTGATGCCGATGGGCGCGCCCCGGAAGACAAAGGCATCGGCCACCTGCCCGTAGCGCGGCCCGGCAAGCGCCGGCGCGTCACCATCAAGCACGATAAGGTCAGCCCGCTTGCCGACCTCGATCTCGCCGCCATCGATGCCGAGCGCCGCCGCACCGCCCGCCGCCGCGCGCGCCCAAAGTCGCTCGCCCGTGTGGCCGCCGGTGCGGGGTGCCAGAACAGTCCGTTCGCGCCGGAATAGGCGCTGGCCATATTCCAGAAGCCGCAGTTCCTCGCGCGGGTCGACGCTGACATGACTGTCGGACCCGATGGCGAAGCGCCCACCGGCGTTCAGATAGTCAAAGGCCGGGAAAAGTCCGTCGCCGAGATTGGCTTCGGTGGTGGGGCAGAGGCCGGCAATCGCGCCGCGGTCGATCATGCCTTTCCATTCCGCCTCCGTAACGTGTGTCGCATGGATCAGGCACCAGCGAGCATCGATCGGCAGATGATCGAGCATCCATTCGACCGGTCGTTTGCCTGAATATTTGAGGCTGGCTTCCACCTCCCGCAACTGTTCGGCCACATGGATATGGACCGGCGCGCCGGGGGAAAGGGCATCCATCACCGCTATCGTCGGCTCGAAACTATCCGGCTTCACAGCGCGCAGCGAATGGAAGGCGAGGCCAACCTTCGCCTGTGCAGTCTGCTTGCCTGCCACATGATGAAGGAAACCCGCGAACTCGGTGGCGCTGTGCAGGAAGGGGCGTTGGCCGTCGGTGGGTGCTGCGCCGCCAAAGTCGGATGCCTCATAAAGCACCGGCATATGCAGCAGCGAAATGCCGGTTTCGGCCGCCGCCGCAAAGATCGCGTCCGACATTTCGGCCGCATGATCCAGATGGCTGTGGTGCAGATAATGGAACTCGGCGACCGAGCCATAGCCTGCTTTCAGCATCTCGAGATAGAGGCCGGCCGCGATATCCTTCAGTGCCGCAGGCGTCATCAGGCGGGCGGCCTGATACATCAGCGTCCGCCATGTCCAGAAATCGGAGGTGCCCATCGTGTAATATTCGGTGAGCCCAGCCACCATGCGCTGGAAAGCATGGCTGTGAACGTTTGCCATCGCCGGCAGCACCGGGCCATAAACCGTTTCGGCAAGCTCTGGCGACGCACCCGTTTCGATCATGGAAATGCGACCGCCCTTGACATGCAGGCGAACATTTTCGGCCCAGTCGCGCCCCAGAAGGGCCGATTTGAAGAAATAGGATGGCATGGGAATCCCTCTCGCTTGTATATACAGGTTTATACAAGGCCTCTTTCCTGTCAAGCCGTGTCCATGCTAGGCAGGTGAAAACCGACTAACCGGAGTGACCGATGCCCGTGTTTGACCGCCTGATCCGCGATGTGACCCTCGCCACCATGACAGGGGGCGGTGCGCCTTATGGCCTGATCGAGCACGGCGCGGTCGGTATCACGGATGGGCGGATCAGCTTTGCGGGGCCGGTGTCCAATATCCCTGGGGAGGCGATCACGGCAGAGACGCAGGTGGAAAGCCATCCGGGCCATCTCCTCACCCCCGGCCTCATTGACTGCCACACCCACCTTGTGTTCGCAGGCAACCGCGCGAACGAGTTTGAAGCACGACTGACGGGTGTAAGCTATGCCGATATCGCCAAGGCGGGCGGTGGCATCAAGGCGAGCGTGACCGCTACGCGAGCTGCGAACGAGGACGAGCTTGTCGCCCTTGCCCTGCCCCGGCTCATGCGCCTGAAAGCGGGCGGTGTGACGACGGTTGAGATCAAATCGGGCTATGGCCTCACGCTTGAGGACGAGCTGAAGATGCTGCGGGCTGCCATCCGGCTGGAGGAAGAAACCGGTGTGACGGTCCTCACAACGCTTCTCGCCGCCCATGCCATTCCGCCCGAATATGCGGACCGCGCCGACGCCTATGTCGATCATATCTGCGCCGAGATCATCCCGGCGGCTGCCGAAATCGCCGATGCGGTGGACGCTTACTGCGAGACCATCGCCTTCAGCCCCGAGCAGGTGAAGCGCATCTTCGCCCATGCCATCGCCGAGGGCATGGATGTGAAGCTGCATGCCGACCAGTTATCGAACCTCGAAGGCGGGGCGCTTGCCGCCGAGTACGGCGCGCTTTCAGCAGACCATCTGGAATATCTGAGCGACGCCGGTGTGGCTGCGATGGCTGAGGCAGGCACCGTTGCCGTGCTGCTGCCCGGCGCCTTCTATAACCTGCGGGAGAAGGCCCTGCCGCCTGTTGAAAAGCTCCGCGCAGCCGGTGTGCCGATGGCAGTGGCGACCGACATGAACCCCGGCACCTCGCCAGTAGCCGACCTTGCTCTGATGCCCCACATGGCCTGCACGCTGTTTGGCCTGACGCCCGAGGAAGCTCTTGCAGGCATCACCCTCAACGCTGCCCGCGCACTCGGGATCGAGGATGACCGCGGCAGTATCGAGGAAGGCAAGGCCGCGGACCTGTGCCTTTATCCCGTATCGCACCCGCGCGATCTTGTTTACTGGATTGGCGGCGTGAAGCCCGTGAAGGTCATCAAGGACGGCGAGGACTTCTAGTTCCGCGCCCACCAGGCACGCGGCAGCGGCCAGTCGCCAATCCGGCCCACAGGTTCCACCCGTGCTTCCACAAAAGGTTGCACCGAATATTCGCTGAGACGCTGGGCGAGCACTGCCGCACGCGGGGTTTCCCCGCCGATCTGGGTGTAGCGATTGAGCGCCGCAAGGGTTTCGCTGGCGCCATCAGGATCCGCCAGCCCAAGCTGGATAGCATGATCGAGAAGGGCCGTGTCATTCAGGCAAAGGGCGGCACGACGAACAGCGCGGTATGCCCGCCCGCCGGAATTGACCAGAATATCCAGCCGCTGCCGCGCCTCGGTGCCCCGGTCCATATTTTCAAGCGCGCAGATACCGGTCGCGACGGCAAGCGCCCGGTCAGCCGGCAGGATCGCCGCGTCTTCAAGGGCTGCCAGCCGGTCAGCCAGTTCAAGTGCTTCCTTGTCCTCTGCCATCAGCCACAAAAGCTGCGCTGCTTCCGCGCCCATGGAGGCGACAGCACGACCTTCCGCAAAATCGAAGGCAGCGAGCGCGCGAACAGTGGCGAGTGCGATATCGGTTTTGCCCGCCTGCAGATGCGCCTTGGCATGAAGGATCGCCACTTCAAGCTCCGACCGGGTGAAATCGGCTGTGGGCGACAGGACAGGCAGGTAACCGCTTGTCAGCGACGCCGCATCGTCGGCCATGCCAGCGGCCAGCAAGGCTTCGCCAAGGATAACAACCGGCACCAGGTTGCCGTCTGCACGGCTGGCGTTCCCCATGGCGGAGATGAATTCAAGTGCGGCCCTGCGCGGCATATTCTGCGGCACGAACATGTCGGCAAGGTCGCTGTCTGCCCACACGCCGACGAAACGCCGTTCTTGCCAGATGCGCATCACCTGCCGGGAGCGCATCACCTGATCCAGAAGGATCGCCTTGGCGTCCGCAAGCTCGCGGCGGCGCAGATAATCGGCCGCAAGATCAAGATACAGGGTATCGATCCGCCCGCCATCCGAGCCGAAGCTGTAGCCGGCCTTCCATAACCGATCGGCAATGGCCAGCGCATCCTGCGCAAAACCCGCCGCCACGCGGTCACGCACCAGCATGGCAAGGGGCACGGCGGCGATGCGGTCGATGTATTGCGGCCAGCCATCGATGATGGCCATGTAACTGGCCCCATATTCATCGAGCATAGAGCCGTCACGGGTCAGCATCAGGACGGTGAGGTGCGCTTCAAGCGGTGACCGGACAAGCAGCATGTTCATGTCGCGGTGCAGCCGCTCGCTCTGCCCGCTTACCCGCAGGGCATCAAGCCGCACGAAATGCAGGTAGGCGGTCTCTTCAGGCGCCAGGTCGACATTCGCGGCAAGCGTGGCTTCGGCAAGACGCGCGGCCCCTTCGAAATCTTCGACGTCGCGAAGCGCCCGGATAGCCGCAACGGGATTGTCAGGTGCGCGGGGTTCGAACTCCAGCATCGAGCTTTCGTCATCGGGGCCGGTAATCTGATCGGAACTGGAGTCCTGCGCCGCTGCATGCGGAGCCGAAAGCGCCATGGCGATGATCAGACAGCCAAGAATGAGGCGCACGCGATAACCCCTTAAAATTCCCCTCAATTGTGATTAACCGCTTTGCAGCGCTCGTGCAACTCTCAGCATCAAATCGCTGGCGGCGGCAAACACACTCTTTTATAACGCCTTCCATGGCTTACGATTCGCTCAGAGACTTTATCGAACGGCTGGAAACCGAGGGCAGGCTTGTCCGGGTAACCACGCCCGTTTCCACCAATCTCGAGATGACCGAGATTCAGACCCGCGTGCTGGCCGAGGGCGGCCCGGCGATCCTGTTCGAGAATGTGATGAACGAAAAGGGCGAGAAGGCCTCGATGCCCGTCCTCGTCAACCTGTTCGGCACTGTGGAGCGCGTCGCGTGGGGCATGAACCGTGAACCCGCCGAGCTTCGCGAAGTCGGCGAAACACTTGCGTTCCTGCGCCAGCCCGAGCCGCCGAAGGGTGTGAAGCAAGTGATCGAGATGCTGCCGCTGGCGAGACAGGTCCTTTCGATGCGGCCCAAAACCGTGAAGAAAGCACCCGTGCAGGAAGTGGTGCTGACGGGCGACGATATCGACCTCGACAAACTGCCGATCCAGACATGCTGGCCGGGCGAACCCGCACCGCTGATCACCTGGCCGCTTGTGGTTACCAAGGGGCCGTCGGACGCGCGCGAAGATGCCTTCAACCTCGGCATCTACCGGATGCAGAAGCTTGGCAAAAATGAAACGCTGATGCGCTGGCTGAAACATCGCGGCGGCGCCCAGCAATATGCGCGCTGGAAGAAGGAAAAGCGTGAGCCCGTGCCCGCCGCCGTGGTGATCGGCGCCGACCCCGGCACCATCCTCGCGGCCGTCACGCCCGTGCCCGACACGCTTTCCGAATACCAGTTCGCAGGTCTCCTCCGCGGCAAGCGGGTCGAGCTTGTCGATTGCAAGACCGTGCCCCTGAAAGTGCCAGCAACGGCCGAAATCGTGCTTGAAGGCTATGTCAGCCTTGACGATTACCGTGACGAGGGCCCTTACGGCGACCATACGGGCTATTATAACTCGGTCGAAAAATTCCCGGTCTTCACCATCACCGCCATCACGATGCGGAAAGACCCGATCTACCTCAGCACCTACACAGGCCGCCCGCCGGATGAGCCGAGCGTGCTGGGTGAAGCGCTGAATGAGGTTTTCATCCCGCTGTTGCAGCAGCAATTCCCGGAAATCACCGATTTCTGGCTGCCGCCCGAAGGCTGCAGCTACCGGATTGCCGTTGTTTCGATGAAGAAGGCTTATGCCGGCCACGCCCGCCGCGTGATGATGGGCGTATGGTCCTTCCTCCGGCAGTTCGTTTACACCAAGTTCGTGATCGTGGTGGACGACGATATCGATGCCCGCGACTGGAAAGATGTGATGTGGGCCATGTCCACCCGCATGGATCCGGTGCGCGATATCGTGACGGTTGAGAACACCCCCATCGACTATCTGGATTTCGCAAGCCCCGTGTCGGGCCTTGGCGGCAAGCTGGGGCTGGATGCCACCAACAAACTGCCGGGTGAAAGCGACCGCGAATGGGGCCGCGAGATTGCGATGGAAGCAGCAGTGGTGGACCGGGTCGATTCCCTATGGTCATCGCTCGGCCTGCCGGGCAGTGGCCGTTCCATCTGGAAAAAACGCTGAGGCACCGCGGCCCTCGTTTCGCCGGTTGATCCAATACCCTGCATATGCTTAGGTTCCCTGTTCCGAATCGCCCGGCTGCATTCTCCGCCAGATTGCCACGTCAGCCAGTGCTTCGGGAATTTCAGGGATGGGAAGAGATAGAGCCCGGCGTCAACAGGGCCTTCACGGGGGATTATCGGATGTCCAGTAGAAACGGACATGGACCGCGACCAAACCGCCTGTATCGGGCGGAGGTGCGCCCGTCCGCGCTGTCACCCGCCTCCCGGCAGAAGGTTTCAGTGTTCCGAGGACCCGATGTTTACATTTGATACATTGATCAAGACTGCTGCCCTGCTGGCCTGCGCCGGCTGGTCTTTCGCCTCCGTAGCCGACGAAACCGCGAGCGAGAAACTGCGCGTTGTGCGGCAGGATTCGGTGCCGAAATATGGCCTGTACCCGAGCGAACCGGGCCTATGCGACGAGATTTACAGCGCGATCGGCGCGCGTCTCGCGGAAGAAGGCGTCCATCTGGAGGTCAATCCGCAGCGCCTGCCGATCCAGCGTATCGTTGCATTGCTGATGCGGGGTGATGCCGACGCCTATTGCGGGGCCGGCACCACTGAAAAGCGAGAAGAGACCTTCACCTATTCTGACCTCCCCGTTTACTACACCCGCAACGTGCTGGTCGCCCGTGTCAACGATCCGCTGCAACCGAAAACCCTTGAAGACCTCGTGGGCACCGGCGAGCCCGTCATGGCCTTTTTCGGCACCTCTGCAGCCGCCAGGTTGAAAGCCGTGCCGGGCCTGATGGTCGATGACGGTTTTTCTGATGTTGCCGCCACGCTGAAGCTGCTGGCATCGAAAAGCCGCTACCGATTCTTTTATTACCACGACCTTGGGGTTGAATATCTGATTCAGGAACACAAGTTGCCGCTGAAGGTCATTTATCTTGATGTGCCTGCAATTCCACAATGGATGATTTATTCGCCCACACTCGATGCGGGAATTCGATCAAAAGTCGAACAAATTATTGCGAGATTGTCAGAAGACGGTACGCTCGATTCAATCAATAAGCGTTATTAGAGCAGCCGGTTACTTCACTGGCCGCTGAAACGGGCCAGGGTTTTTCATGTCGTACAAGTTTCGTTTAACCGGGACCGTCTCGCTTTTCGCACTGTTCGCCCCGCTGTCGCAAGCTGCGCAAACGGACGAAGTGGTGGAGGAAATCGAGGTCACCGGTACCCGGCTTGGCCAGATCGGCGCCGGCAAGCTTCTGCCCGTGCTGGAAGTGGACCGCGCCGTGATCGAGGCGACCGGCGCCTTCTCAGCCGATGAAGTGTTCCGCACCCTGCCGATGAGCGATTTTGTCGGCTTCCAGAACCAGAATACCGTGGGCGGCGTGAATTCGGTGCGCGGCGATGCAGCGTCCGTCAACCTGCGCGGCCTTGGCACCGGCAACACACTCCTGCTGATGAACGGCCGGCGCATGGTCATGAACCCGACCTTCCAGACGGAAGCGCTGGTCCCGGTGATGACCCCGAACGCCAACAGCCTGCCGCTTGACGCACTTTCAAGCCTGCGCGTGCTCAAGGATGGCGGCAGTGCCATTTACGGCGCCGATGCGGTGGCGGGCGTCGTGGACGCCCAGTTCACCAACGATGTGGATGGTGTCACCCTCAAGGCCCGCTATGGCCTGTCGGACGGCACCGATTATCACGAGGCTGATTTCAGCGTGAAGGCGGGCGACGATTTCGCCGGCGGGCGCGGGCATGTCAGTCTTTATGCAAGTTACAGCCGCGCCAACAGCGTGCGGACAAGCGCGCGGGATTATGCTGCCTCGTCCGACATGCGGCGATTCCTTGAAGGCACCCCGTTCGAAGGCGACGGCAGCTTCAACATGACGAACGTTTCAAGCCCGTGGGCGGAGCTTGATATCGTGCAGAATGTGGTGCCGACCCTGAACGGCACCCCCATCACCAACAGCTCCGGCGTTTTCCATATCCAGCCTGCCACCAACAGCGGCTGCGTCGCGCAGCTTTCGGGCGGCATCTGTATCGACGACGGCACGCTTTCGTCATCCGATAGCGCCGACGGCGACCGCAACCTTTTCTACGACATCATGTCGGGCTGGACGCTGATCCCGAAGGTGGAGCGCGTGAACGCGCTCGCGCTTGTCGATTATGAAATCAGCGACGACATCAGCTTTTACGGCGAGGCCGCCTATTATGGCTCAAGCTCGGTGCGCAACCGCGAGCCTGCCTCGATGCTGTCCAACGCGCGGGTGATCGTGCCGAAGGAAAACTACTGGAACCCGCTGGGTGCCACAACGCTTGCGGATGGCAGCCCGAACCCCAACAGGATCGCCGGCCTTGTGGGTGTGCCCGACGAAGGGCTTGATGTTGCGCTCCGGAATTACCGCATCACCGATACGGGCGAGCGCACCATCGATGCCGACGCCGACAGTTACCGCCTGCTCGCGGGCCTCAAGGGCACGCTTGGCAGCTGGAACTGGGATAGTGCCGCGCTCTATTCCCGCGCGACGACGACCGACATCACCCACAACCGGATTTCGAACACGCTCCTTCAGGCGGCCCTCGCCGATAACACACCGAACGCCTACAATCCGTTCAACGGCGGCAGCCTGAACAATCCATCCGTAGGCGACGACACCCCAAGCCCGGCTGCAGCGCTTGACCGCATCACCATCGATGTCCGCCGCAAGGGTATCGCCACGCTCGCGATGGGGGACATCCACCTGACGAACGATGCGCTGTTCCAGTTGCCAGCCGGCGGCGTGGGGCTTTCCGTGGGCGGCGAAGTGCGCCGGGAAAGCTATTCCGACGACCGCGACGACCGGCTGGATGGCACCATCATCTTCACCGACATGGTCTCGGGCGCCATCAGCGAATCCGATGTGGTAAGCTCCAGCCCCACCGCAGACACGGGCGGCAACCGCACGGTCACCTCTGCCTACGGCGAGCTTGCCGTGCCGCTTGTCTCGCCCGATATGAACATTCCGCTTGTGGAAGCGGCAACGCTGCAGTTCGCCGGCCGGTTCGAGCATTTCTCGGATGTGGGCGACACCTGGACACCGAAAGTGGCGGGGGCGTGGACAGTCACGTCCGGCCTCACCTTCCGGGCTTCATGGTCCGAAGGCTTCCGCGCGCCGAACCTCGTGCAGATCCATGATGCGGGCGTCAGCCGCGTGAACAACCGGCTGGATTATGTGCGCTGCGACGCACTGGTGCAGCAGGGGCAGATCACCGGGATCGACCAATGCGCCGCCACCGGCACGCTTTCCACCCGTTCGGGCTCGGAAACGCTGCAGCCCGAGAAGTCCGAAAACACCTCGATCGGGTTGCTGATCGAACCCGTTGCCCTGCCCGGCTTCCGCTTCAGTATCGACCGCTGGACGATCCGCCAGACCGGCATCGTTGGCGTGTTCGGGGACCAGAACCATCTGGCGCTTGATTACCTGCGGCGCCTGCAGGGCTCATCAAACCCCGATGTGGTGCGTGCGGCCCCGACGGCGGCCGATATCGCCCTCTTTGTCGGCACCGGCCTGACGCCTGCGGGCGAAGTGCTCTCGGTGGCCGACACCTATGTGAATATGGATGCGCGCCGCGTGGCGGGCATCGATATCAGCGCGTCCTACCGCCATGAAATGCAGGACGGCGCGACGCTCGATCTCAGCGTCAATGCCTCGCGCTATACGAAGTTCGAGCAGGAAGCGGGCGAGCGCAGCCAGCAGCTTCTCGATGCCGTGGCAGCCGGCGACCTGCCGGGCGATGTGACGCCCACAGGCTTCGGCGATATCCTCGGCCTCGACGGCCGCGCCAAATGGCGCTGGAACGCCAACCTTGCCTATGCACGCGGCCCCTGGAGCGCGGGCCTTTTCGCCACCTATATCGGCTCCTTCCGCGATACGACCTCGGTGAACGATGAAACCGGCGACTTCTGGAAGGTGGACAGCTGGCTCACCCTCAATGCCTCGCTCGGCTATGCCTTCACCGCCGACAACTGGCTGAAGGACACGGCGGTCAAGCTTTCGGTCACTAACCTCTTGGACGAAGACCCGCCCCTCGCCCCTGAATCCTTCGGCTTCCACGGCAGCATGCACAATCCCAAAGGCCGCATGATCTACCTGACCCTGACGAAGGGGTTTTGAGGGGCCTTGCCCCCGCCCCCCTTTCTGTGGCTAAAGTAGCGGCAACGCTACATTCCCGCCTTCAAGGACCCTTCCTTCATGACCGATACGCTGAATATCCTTGCCGACCTGATCGCTGCCGCGAAAAAGGGAGGGGCGGATGCGGCGGATGCCATTGCGGTGGAGGCCACCTCGCGCGGGGTTTCATGGCGTGAAGGGCGGCTTGAGGATGTGGAAGGCTCGGAAGGCGAGGATATCGGCCTGCGCGTGCTGATCGGCCGCCGTCAGGCTATTGTTTCCACCTCCGACCGGCGCCCCGAGAGCCTGAAGGCGATGGTCACCCGCACGCTCGATATGGCCCGCGCAGTGCCCGAGGATGAATTTTGCGGCCTCGCGCCCGAAGAACTGCTACTGAAAGGCCCGGCACCCGAGCTGGATCTGTATGACCCGACCGAAATCTCGGCCGAGCGGCTGGGCGAAATGGCTGCCGAAGCCGAAGCCGCCGCACGCGGTGTGGCGGGTGTGACGAACTCGGATGGCGCAGGTGCCAGCGCCGGTTCCTATGCCGTCACCCTGATGACAAGCCATGGCTTCGCCGGCGCCTATCGGGGCACCAGCTTCTCGGCGTCCGTTTCTGCCGTGGCAGGCACCGGCACGGGCATGGAACGCGACTATGATTTCACCTCCGCCCGGCATTATAGCGACCTCAAGGGCATGGCCGACGTTGGCCGCAAGGCGGGCGAGCAGGCGGTGGCGCGGCTCGGGGCTGCCAAGCTGAAAAGCGGCTCGATGCCCATCGTCTTTTCCCCGCGTGTGGCGAACAGCCTTGTCGGGCACCTCACCGGCGCCATCACCGGCACGGCGGTGGCGCGCGGCACCAGCTTCCTGAAGGACCAGAAAGGCAAGCCGGTGTTTGCCCCCGGCGTGAATATCTTTGATGACCCGCTCATCGTGCGCGGCCTCAAATCCCGCCCGTTCGACGGCGAAGGCCTTGCCGTTGGCAAAAAAGCGCTGATTGAGGACGGTATCCTCACCGGCTGGCTCCATAACGCCGCCTCCGCCCGGCAGCTGAAGGAAAGCCTCACCGGTCATGCCTCGCGCGGCACATCCGGCCCGCCGGGTATCGCCACCAGCAACCTTTACCTCGCCCCCGGCGCCCTGTCGCCCGAGGAACTGATGGCCGACATCGCCGACGGCTTCTATGTCACCGAACTGATCGGCATGGGCGTGAACGGCGTGACCGGCGATTACAGCCGCGGTGCCTCGGGTTTCCGCATCCGTAACGGGCAGATCGAGGGCGCGGTGAACGAGGTGACGATCGCCTCCAACCTTAAGGAAATGTTCAGGCGTATGGTGGTAGCGTCAGACCTTGAGTTCCGCTATGCCGTGAACGCCCCGACCGTCAGGATTGACGGCATGACAGTGGCAGGGGCCTGAACGCGCCAAGCGGTGAAGCAGAAAGCTTGAGGATCATCCGTCGTGTATCTGCCCGCCCTGCCCTTTGACGACAACAGCTGCCCCTGGAGCCTTGAGGACGATATTCGCCTCGTGCGGCAGGTGACGGAAGAAGCAGGCCGGATCGCCCTTTCCTATTTCGCGCGCGACTGCCGGGCGTGGGACAAATCCCCCGATAACCCGGTTTCCGAAGCCGATCTGGCGGTAGATGAATTCCTGCGCACCACGCTGATGTCCAACCGCACCGGCTATGGCTGGCTTTCGGAGGAAACCGAGGACCAGCCCGAACGCCTGCGCTGCGGCCGGCTGTGGATCGTCGACCCCATCGATGGCACCCGCGCCTTCCTGCGCGGCGGCGATGACTGGGGGGTATCCGTTGCCCTCATCCAGGACGAACGCCCGGTGATCGCGGCCCTATATGCGCCCGCGAAAGACGCCTTCTATTTCGCCGAGGCGGGCAAGGGCGCCACCAAGAACGGCAAGCCGATCATGGTGAACCAGACGGCCCATGTGGAAAACGCCCGCATGATGGGCGAGCCCTGCGCTTTCAAATCCGAAAAGCTGTGGCCGACCCCGTGGCCCGACAGCATGTATGTGGAACAGGCCAATTCCATTGCGCTGCGCCTGTGCCAGATCGCCGATGGCCAGTTCGACGCCTGCGTCACGCTGCGCCCCAAAAACGACTGGGACATGGCCGCCGCCGACCTGATCCTGCGCGAAGCCGGCGGCACGGTGATGACAGGACGCGGCAACAGCCTCATCTATAACCGCGAAAAGCCGCTGCATGACCATATCGTCGCGGCCTGCCCGACCCTGATCCCCGAGATCATGGAACGCGTCGAACCCGCCATCAAAGCCTGGTGCCATCTGGCGGCGTGATCCGCACAACTTTTACGTTTTTCTTTACGCGGCAAAGCGTTAGGATCGGCCCTGAAGCCCATCAACGACGGCGGGGAATGACCTATCCATGGCTGGTTCGAGTTTCAAAATCCCTCACGGACCCTTCGCTGGAACGGTGCTGCCCTTCAACGATCCGCTATTGCCGTTTCAGGCGAATGTGCTCGGCTACGCGCTCCAAACCGACGGTAGCGTCGAACAGGTGGCTCACATCAATGTAGTTCCTGTATGGGACGAATATTCTGGCAAGGGAGTTCTGATCGGCACAACCGAACAGCCGGAGATGAAACATCCGGACCTCGCCCCGAATGCAGCCTTTGGCACAAACTCGGCAGGAGACGACTCTCACGATACACTTACTACGTCGATTTTTGGTGCCGCCGCCAACAATGGTATCGGGATCGTCGGAATCGCATGGTGCGCCGATGTTGCTGGGATAAACGCTCCCGCAATGCAAAACCCTCTTGCTAGTGCTTACACTCCAGCCCTCGTCATGCCCGATGTGGTTAACTTTTCTGGTGGCAGCGGAACTGCTTTCGCTGGAATTGAATATATTGCTGACATGGAGGCAGCCGGTCGAGAACAGCCTCTGATCAAAACTGAACATGAGAGGCTCGAAAATATAGCCCTGCAACGGGGCGGCCTGGGCAGTATCCTAGTTCATTCCGCCGGTAATTTGGGAAATGACGACTGGTCGAATGATGCGTCAATTTACTCGTCGAATTTCGAACAAATTCAGGTCGGGATGACGAACGGCGCGGGTGAGGCTGTTTACTCGGGATTTGGCGCCAACGTTCATATCACAGCACCTCTTGTATCAAGCTTCCGGGATCAGTTTGTCCTGACGGCGGATAAGCCTGGCAATGGTGGAGCCATCTATTCAGT
>NZ_JAPPRR010000005.1:2500-5201 GCF_026719705.1 Pseudokordiimonas caeni
ATTTACCGGAACTGTCTGGAAAGGCAGGCCATAGTGGGTGATAGCCCCGTACGGGACGGAAGAGAGAGAAGATTCGAGTAGGGCGGGACACGTGAAATCCTGTCTGAACGTGGGAGGACCACCTTCCAAGCCTAAGTACTACCATGCGACCGATAGCGTACAAGTACCGTGAGGGAAAGGTGAAAAGCACCCCGATGAGGGGAGTGAAAGAGAACCTGAAACTGAATGCCTACAAGCAGTCGGAGCCTCCATGTGAGGTGACGGCGTACCTTTTGTATAATGGGTCAGTGAGTTAGTCTACTTAGCAAGCTTAAGCCGTTAGGTGTAGGCGTAGCGAAAGCGAGTCTGAATAGGGCGACTGAGTTAAGTGGATTAGACCCGAAACCCGGTGATCTAGGTATGAGCAGGTTGAAGGTCGGGTAACACCGACTGGAGGACCGAACCCACGTCTGTTGAAAAAGACGGGGATGACTTGTGCCTAGGGGTGAAAGGCCAATCAAACCGGGAGATAGCTGGTTCTCCGCGAAAACTATTTAGGTAGTGCCTCAGGTATTACCTACGGGGGTAGAGCACTGGATGGATGCGGGGGGCGCGAGCCTTACCAAGTCTAACCAAACTCCGAATACCGTAGAGTAGAGCCTGGGAGACAGACTGTGGGTGCTAACGTCCATAGTCGAGAGGGAAACAACCCTGACCACCAGCTAAGGTCCCTAAATCTTGTCTAAGTGGGAAAGCATGTGGGACGGCCAAAACAACCAGGATGTTGGCTTAGAAGCAGCCATCATTTAAAGAAAGCGTAACAGCTCACTGGTCTAAATAAGCTGTCCTGCGGCGAAGATGTACCGGGGCTCAAGACAAGTACCGAAGCTGTGGATTTGATCTTATGATCAAGTGGTAGCGGAGCGTTCCGTAAGCCGTTGAAGGTGTGGCGCGAGCCATGCTGGAGGTATCGGAAGCGAGAATGCTGACATGAGTAGCGACAAACAGTGTGAGAGACACTGTCGCCGAAAGTCCAAGGGTTCCTGCGCAAGG
This sequence comes from Pseudokordiimonas caeni, assembly GCF_026719705.1. Lineage (GTDB taxonomy): Bacteria > Pseudomonadota > Alphaproteobacteria > Sphingomonadales > Kordiimonadaceae > Gimibacter > Gimibacter caeni. The sequence continues at coordinate 3,533 of NZ_JAPPRR010000005.1, forward strand.
CTAATCCGCGCAGGGTGAGCCGGCCCCTAAGGCGAGGCCGAAAGGCGTAGTCGATGGGAATCTGGTTAATATTCCAGAGCCTGGAGGGATGTGACGAATACTGTAAGTTGTTCGCTCTTATTGGATTGAGCGGGCCGCGAAGGTGTTCCAGGAAATAGCCCCTCCTTATAGACCGTACCCCAAACCGACACAGGTGGACTGGTAGAGTATACCAAGGCGCTTGAGAGAACTGTTCTGAAGGAACTCGGCAAATTACCTCCGTAAGTTCGCGAGAAGGAGGCCCATCTTTGAGGCAACTCATTGGTGGGGGCACAAACCAGGGGGTGGCGACTGTTTACTAAAAACACAGGGCTCTGCGAAGTCTAAAGACGACGTATAGGGTCTGACGCCTGCCCGGTGCCGGAAGGTTAAGGAGAGCGGTGAGAGCTGCGAACTGAAGCCCCGGTAAACGGCGGCCGTAACTATAACGGTCCTAAGGTAGCGAAATTCCTTGTCGGGTAAGTTCCGACCTGCACGAATGGCGTAACGACTTCCCCACTGTCTCCAGAACAGACTCAGCGAAATTGAATTCTCCGTGAAGATGCGGAGTACCCGCGGTCAGACGGAAAGACCCCATGCACCTTTACTCCAACTTCAGAGTGGCATTAGGGATAACATGTGTAGCATAGGTGGGAGGCTTTGAAGCCGGGACGCCAGTTCCGGTGGAGCCATCCTTGAAATACCACCCTTGTTGTTCCTGATGTCTAACCACGTCCCGTGAAGCCGGGACTGGGACCCTCTGTGGTGGGGAGTTTGACTGGGGCGGTCGCCTCCCAAATGGTAACGGAGGCGCGCGAAGGTAGGCTCAGAGCGGTCGGAAATCGCTCGTCGAGTGCAATGGCATAAGCCTGCCTGACTGTGAGACTGACAAGTCGAACAGAGACGAAAGTCGGTCATAGTGATCCGGTGGTTCTGTGTGGAAGGGCCATCGCTCAACGGATAAAAGGTACGCTGGGGATAACAGGCTGATACTGCCCAAGAGCTCATATCGACGGCAGTGTTTGGCACCTCGATGTCGGCTCATCACATCCTGGGGCTGGAGCAGGTCCCAAGGGTTCGGCTGTTCGCCGATTAAAGTGGTACGTGAGCTGGGTTTAGAACGTCGTGAGACAGTTCGGTCCCTATCTGCCGTGGGCGCAAGAGACTTGAGAGGAGTTGCCCCTAGTACGAGAGGACCGGGGTGAACGCACCTCTGGTGTACCTGTTGTGGCGCCAGCCGCATCGCAGGGTAGCTATGTGCGGACGGGATAACCGCTGAAAGCATCTAAGCGGGAAGCCTCCCTCAAGATAAGGTCTCTCTGAGAGCCGTGGAAGACCACCACGTTGATAGGCCGGGTGTGGAAGTGTGGTAACACATGAAGCTAACCGGTACTAATTGCTCGATAGGCTTGAGAGCCCTCCATAGCCAGTGATCAAAACTCACTCAGCCAAATGGAAGATCAAGCAGCATGTCTCGACAACACGCAAACGCAAAACAATCGCTATTTTGTCGATCTGGTGGTTATGACAGGTTCGAACCACCCGGTCCCATCCCGAACCCGGAAGTGAAAGGGCCTCGTGCCAATGGTACTTCAGCTCAAGCTGCGGAAGAGTAGGTCGCCGCCAGATCTACAAAATAGCGAGGAACATC
>NZ_JAPPRR010000006.1 GCF_026719705.1 Pseudokordiimonas caeni
GCTTCCCCGCCGATCAGGCTGGTCTGGCCGGGTCTGAGGTCGATCTGCGCGCCTTCCATCAGGGCGGCGGCATTGATGGCATCGGTGCCGAGCGCGTCCCCGATCACGGCGAACTTGCCCGTATAGGATTTCATCAGCCGCCAGTCGTCAGTGAAATAATAGGTGTCGTTGTTGGAAGCCGTGTCGCCCTGCAGCATCAGGGTCAGTTCCGATACCGCCCCGCCATTGCCGTTATCGACCATGTCCTCGACAATCACCGTCCAGGTGCCCGCACTCTCCTCGCCCCAGAAGGCGCGGGATGTGCTGATCCAATAGAAATCAATAGGCTTCAGATAACTGAAATCCTGGCTTGAGGTCAGGCCCGGCGTATCGATGATGACCGACTTTGTGCCGGACGGAGAAATCAGGGTGATCTGCAGTTCCCGGGCATCGTCGTGGCGCAGGGTAAAGGCAAGCTGCGCAACGTCGAGGTCAAGGGCGCCGCTTGACGATACATTGAAGGTCGTTGTGATGGCCTTGCCATAGCTGAAGGTTTTTTCGCCCAGATCCTTGGTGATCTCGACGGTCTTCTGGTTGCCGCTTGTATGGGCCATGCCCCAAGTCTCGGCAAGCCGCACCGCTGCATGCGCGTCCACCATCCCGAAGCCATAATCGGTCGAATGATGCAGGCCGGTACCATTCACCATGTCGGACCCGTTCACTGTCCATGGCCGGTGCTCGTTGCCCGAGATACCGTCACCAAGGCCGCTCCCTGTGTGCCTCCCGGTGATGGCCAATATCTCCTGCACATCGCGCCAACCGAGCTCATTGCCGAAGATATTGTTCTCCGATGCTTCCAGCATCAGCGCCACAACACCCGAGACCATGGGGGCCGTGGAACTGGTGCCGTTGCCCCACATATAGTTGCCATCATCGAGCCCAAGTGCCGCGAGGTCATAGCCGGCATCAATGAAGCTCGAAAACTCTTTGTCCGCGGACAGGCGTCCCTCCCAATCAGCAGCACTGCCACCCACTGAATAGATGGCTCCACCATTGCCAGGCTTATCCGCCGTCAGGACAAACTGATCCCGGAAGCTTGATACAAGAGG